>OZ246004.1:0-3460000 GCA_965230495.1 Saprospiraceae bacterium
AAATAGATCAAAATGGATTAAAAGGGATTCTATCTTCTTTAGATAGTAATAGGATACAATTTTTATTTGAAGTAAATACGGATTGTGATGAGTTTGTATCGGGAACGAGTGTATATCATCAGGCCTTTGCGAGTGATCCATGTGAGCAGACGATTGCCTCGATGTTTGTGAATAGTGATCCGATCATTATTGAGAATGCGAATCCTGAAGATTTCGCACAGTTTTTTGTATTTGCAGAGCCTGCGAGTGCCAACTGTGGAGAAGATGCTGAGTTAATATTGACTTATTTAAATATCAGTCCCTTTGGCGAGACCAATGAGAGTAATTTATGTATTGATTTGGAAACAGAAACCTTTGACTATATTCCCGGTAGTATAGATTGGTTATCACCGGTAGGTCATAATCCGACGATTACTGAAACTCAAAATGGCAACATTACGCATGTATGTTTTGATATTCCTGATGGGATTGGTCCGGGAGAATTATTCCAAGTGAGTTTTGACTTTACCGTTCCTGAAGATGTGGATTGTGGAGCCCAGCCATTGAATGTGCAGGTACAGAGTGAGATTATGGATCAGAGTTGTATGGCCCAGGGTGTAGAATGTAGTGTATATGTATTAAACAGTGTGAATACACAGATAGATATTAATTTCTTACCACCCTTGAATGTAGATGGTCAAGACATGACGGTGGGCTGTCCCAATACAGATGGTACGGTGGATTTATGTTACAGTATAGATTTATCAAATCCGGGACCTTTTTATAGCAATAATGTGCATGTGGCCCTGATCAGAGATATAAACCTTAACGGGATATTAGATGAAGGCATTGACACCGAGTTGATAGCAGAAGATCATTTTGTAATTTTAAATACGGATGAGACGGGCAATATATCAGGTTGTTTTAATGTTCCTGAGGCCCAGGCGTGTCCGGTATTTTTGATGGTGATGCAGACGACGGATTGTGTGTGTGATGCTTTGGATTTTTATTATGACAGTATAGAGCCTGATGTGGTAGGAGATTTGGGCAATGAGTTTACTTTGTGTCCTGGGGTACCGTTTGGTATTGAAAATTGTTTATCATGGGATTATGCAGTTAATCCTGTTCAAGGAGCTGAGATAGAACCAAGTGCGGACAATGACAGTTTGTATATCAGTATCAATGAGGGTTATGGTGTGGATGCACCTGTGGTATTGACGGTGAGTAGTCAGACGGGTGGCTGTCAGGCTTTTGATTTTGAGGTGGAGTTATACAGTTTATCGGATTTCAGTTTTGGACCTTTTGAGGAGTTGGAGGTATGTAATGTAGGATGTAGGGAGTTGGATTTGATGATCCCTGACGGTTATGAAAATAGCATAACAGTGGAGTGGTTGCCAAATCAGTATTTGGATGACAATACGAGTTTAACACCGACGATCTGTGATCCCCAGGGCGATATTACGTATTTGGTGACGGTGACGTTTATGACGGAGCAGGGAGCGTGTGAATATCAGGCCCAGTATCCTGTGGTGGTACAGGAACAGGAGACGGAGGATATATTTGAGGATGGCAGTTTGTGTACGGATGCGGATGCTACATTTACAGCCCCAACTGGTTTCGGAAATTACGAATGGACGAAGATCAATGCAGATGGGAGTAGTCAGGTGGTACAGATAGGAAGTACGAATACGTTTACAGCTACAGAAGAAGGCAGGTACTTTGTCAAATACAACAACTTGAACGATGTATGTCAGAAGATGAGCAATGAGTTTATCGTAGTTAACTGTCCTACGTTCAGTAAGACGTTGACAACCATTGTGCCTACGGCAAATGCGAATGAATATACGGTAAGCTATGATATCGTAGTAGAGAGCAATAGTATATATCCTTCAGATTATGATTTATATGATGAGCCAGGTTTTGATACAGATATTGTGGCAAGTTCTGCAAGTTATAGCAGTGATGCGGGTCCATCTGGCGGTTTGGCGTTGCCTTCTCCTGCGAGTCCTGGTTGGCAGTTGGCCGATGATATTACGTTGGGAGCGGGCTTGACGCATACGTATACGATCAGTTATATAGTATCTATTGATTTAGAGGATGGCGGAGCAGTTGATGGAGGGAATGATATGTATAGCCCATGTGGGCAGGGTACGGGACCTTCGAATGCGACTTTTGGTGATGCGTTGTTTAACAATGCGAGTTTGGATATGGACAATGATGTGACGGAGTTGGAGCAAGAGGATGATGATTGTGGGGAGTTGCCTTATTTGGTGATGGATAAGTTTCATTTGAGTACGGTAGAGACGAGTTTAAATTGTTATGATGTGACGTATCAGATCAATGTGGAGAATTTAGGTGGAGCAGAGGGTACGTATGATTTGGTAGATGATCCTGATTTTGATGATGATTTCGAATTTACATCGGCGATATTCACTACGGATGCGATGGGTAATCCGGGGGGTAGTTTACCTACGACGACGAGTGTGTATGTATTGGCCGATGATCAGTCGATTGCGGCGGGTAAGGTAGATACGTTTGCGATTACGATCGGAGTATGTATCGATTTAGAAGATGGGGGTACGCCTGGTGATGAGACTTATGCGGCGAGTTGTGAGACGGCGGGAGGAGTTGGTGATCCAACGAATGGCGAAGGCTTGTATAATGAGGCGAGATTGGATGTGAACAATGATGGTACGCCCGATGATGAGGCGGAGGCCTGTGATGATGTTCCATATTTCACATTGGACAAGACACAAATTAGTGCTACACGACAGGCAGATGGGAGTTATGATATAGTATACGAAATAGTAGTAGAAAATATAGGCGGAGCATCGGGGATGTATGATTTATTTGACGAGCCTAATTTCGATGATGATATATTTATAAATAGTGCGAGCTATACGAGTGATGCAGGCCCTTCAAATGGTGCATTGGCCACTGTTGTTCCTGTGGGAGGCTGGACGTTGGCGGATGATCAGATGATAGCGGCATTTAGTGCTGACACGTATACCTTGACGGTGAATGTGGGTTATGACTTTTTTGATGGAGTGACAGGAGATGATGTGTATACGGAGTGTGGAGAAGGCGGCAGTGATCCGGGCGAAGCAGGGGAAGGGTTATACAACCGAACAACGTTAGATACGAACAATGATGGTACGACAGATCTTGAAGATGAGACGTGTGATGATTTGGAGGTGGTGGATGTAGCCTTGACCAAGGAAGTGGTTACGGCCGGTCCATACAGTTATGGAGATGTGGTGAGTTTTGAGATTGAGGTATATAATCAAGGAACAGTTACAATGACAGATATATTGGTGACGGATTACTTGTCCTGTGGTTATGTATATTCTGGCGGTTCTCAGCCATGGACGCTGAATGGAGCTAATTATGAGACGACCTTATCAGGACCCTTGGCGGCCGGGGAGACGGTGACGGTAACGATCGATTTAGAAGTGGTACCCTGTACAAGTAATACAGAGAATGCATACTTGAATGTGGCTGAGGTAACGAGCATGAGTGATGAAGCAGGCGATGACATAAGTGGAGATGATGTAGATAGTACGCCAGATGCTACGGAAGACAATGATGCCGGTGGTTCTGTAGATACGGATAGTGATGATGTGGTAGATGGTGACGGAAGTGGTGTTCCAGGCGATGAGAATCCGGCGACGGATGAGGATGATCAGGATCCGGCCCAGATTGAGGTATTTGATTTGGCATTGACAAAGGTATTGGATACTGCGGGACCTTATAGTTATGGCGATGAGTTAACGTTTACAATAGAGGTAACGAATCAGGGTAATGTAGCGGCAACGAACTTTACGATTACGGATTATATACCGAGTGGATATAGTTATGTTAGCGGTACACCTGCCTGGACACAGAATGGCTCGAATTACGAGACAACAATGGCAGGACCCTTGATGCCGGGGATGAGCACAACAGTGGAGATTGTGTTAGAATTAGTGATGGATAATGGAGATGGAGTTGATAGTTATATCAATGTAGCAGAGATATCAGAGGCCTTTGATGGAGAAGGTAATGCAACAGAGGATATAGATAGTACACCGGATAGTACAGAAGATAATGATGCTGGAGGAGCTGTAGATACGGCTAGTGATGATGTGATCGACGGCGATGGAAGCGGTCAGCCCGGTGATGAAAATGCAAATACGGACGAAGATGATCAGGATCCGGCGGGAATATTTATAGTAGATGTAGCCTTGACGAAAGTTCCAGTTACCCCAGGTCCTTATACATATGGGGATGTAATAGAATTCGAAATAGAAGTGTATAACCAAGGAAGTGTGACCTTGACAGATGTAGAGGTAAGTGATTATATTCCATGTGGCTATTCATATTTGATAGGCAATGCTCCTACGTGGAGCTATGATGGAGGCACAGGAATTGCTACTACGACCTTGGCAGGTCCGATAGTACCCGGTGATTCGGAGACGATCACGATCGAGTTAGAGATACAGGCATGTACTGAGTCTGGAGGTATGGCGTTTACGAATGTAGCCGAGGTATCAGGCATGTCAGATGAGAATGGCGATGATGTTACAGCTGATGATATAGATAGTACGGCAGATGATATAGAAGGTAATGATGCGGGTGGTAATCCGGATGGTAACAGTGATGATGTGGTAGATGGTGACGGAAGTGGTACCCCAGGAGATGATAACGCGGCGACGGATGAAGATGATTCAGATCCAGCGATTATCGATGTATTTGATTTGGCGTTGATCAAGACATTGGCAGATCCGGGTCCATATAACTGGCAGGATCAGATTACGTATGATATTACGATTACGAATCAAGGTAATATGATGGCTGATAATATCGAGGTGACGGACTATTTCCCGAGTTGTTTTAGTTTGATCAGCAATGATTGGACGGATAATGGGAACAGTACAGCGACAAGAACCTTGAGTGTGGGTAATGGTGGTTTGACGGGTCCGTTGGCCCCTGCAGAGAGTATTACGATCAGTATTACCTTGGAAGTAGGCTTGTGTTTTGAAGAAACACAGATCAACTACGGGGAGATCAGTGGAGCTACGGATGAGAATGGCGGAGCCGTTGAGGATATAGATAGTACACCAGATAGTACGAATGGCAATGATGCGGGTGGTAATCCGGATGGCAATAGTGATGATGTAATCGATGGCGATGGCACAGGAGTTCCAGGTGATGACGATGCAGCTACGGATGAGGACGATCACGATCCGGAGCCTGTACAGGTACAGGTGGATGCTGATTTGGCCTTGATTAAGACCTTGGGTATCAATCAGGAGAATCCTGTGATGCCAGGCGATGAGGTAGTATTCCAAATACAGGTGATTAATCAGGGTATTATACCGACAGATAATATAGAGATTACGGATTATATGCCAGGGTGTATGACTTTAAACGATGCAGACTGGACGAATAACAATAATGGTACGGCGAGTAGAGTGTTGAGTGTTGCGAATGGAGGATTGGCTCAACCATTACAGCCAGGTCAGAGTACGTTGGTAACGATAACGTTTACGGTGGATGGTTGTGCAGATGGTATATTGACGAACTGGGCGGAGATCAGTGGATTTACGGGACCTGGAGGAGAGCCATTGATGGACATAGACAGTACTCCGGATGATGACCAGAACAATGATAATTACATTACGAATAATGATGTGACGGGTAATGGTATGTTAGGTGGCGATGAGGATGATCATGATCCTGAGCAGATATTGGTGGTACAGGATGAGGAAGATATTTTTGATTTGGCATTAGCGAAGACGTTGGCTCCTGGACAGCCTAGTGTGGTGGGTGTTGGCGATGTGGTGGTCTTCCAGATCGAGGTAACGAATCAGGGAACCTTTAGTGCCGACAACATAGAAATTACGGATTATGTACCGAGCTGTTTCAATATGGTGGATGCTGATTGGACGGATAATGGCGATGGTACGGCGACGATTATGTTGAGTGTAGCGAATGGAGGATTACCGATGAGTTTACAACCGGGTCAGAGTGTGATTGTGGATATTAATTTACAGGTATCGAACTGTAGTGCTGGCGATTATAACAACTGGGCGGAGATCAGTGCGGCTACGGATGAAGATGGCAATGTATGGCCAGATGTAGATAGTACGCCAGATAATGATCCAGATAATGACACGTATATTACAGACAATGATATTGATGGCAATGGTAAGACAGGAGGAGATGAAGATGATCATGACCCAGCAGGAGTTACGGTATCCCAGAATCCACCTGATGAATTTGATTTGGCGTTGATCAAGCAGTTGGCGCCTGGACAACCGGCACAAATAGAGAATGGAGATTTGGTGACCTTTGCGATTACGGTGATCAATCAGGGCAATGTAAGTGCTGATAATATTGAAGTGATAGATTATGTACCTGCGTGTTTGGATATGGTAGATACGGATTGGACGGACAATGGCGATGGTACGGCGAGTATTACGTTGAGTGTTGCTGGTGGCGGCATTGATGCACCGTTATTACCGGGAGCATCGACAATGGTATTGATCACCTTACAGGCGAATGGCTGTGCTATTGGAGACATTACAAACTGGGCGGAGATCAGTGGAGCTACGGATAGCAATGGAGATCCGGTGACGGATATCGATAGTACGCCAGATGAAGATGATAATAATGATGTATATGGAGATGACGACCAATTGGATGGCGACGGTACGGATGATGAGGATGATCATGACCCTGAGGAGATTGAGATTGTGGAAGATGTGGAGGAGATGTTTGACTTGGCGTTGATTAAGATATTGGCCCCTGGTCAGCAGTCTTCTGTTGAATTGGGCGATGTAGTAAGTTTTGAGATACAGGTAACGAATCAGGGCAATGTGCTGGCTGATAATATAGAGGTGGTTGATTATATGCCAGATTGTTTAGAGTTGACGGATGCAGATTGGACGGATAATGGCGACGGTACGGCGAGTATAATGATGAGTGTGGGTAATGGTTATTTGAATTCACCGTTGGCTCCGGGACAGAGTATATCGGTAACTATCGACTTTACGGTATTGGAGTGTGAGCAGACCTCAGTGGTTAACTATGCGGAGATCAGCGGAGCTACGGATGGTAATGGAGATGCGGTGACGGATGTGGATAGTACGCCAGATACTATGAATGGTAATGATGCGGGTGGAGTACCTGAAGGAAATACGGATAATACAAACGGAGGAGATGGTAGTGGATCTCCCGGCGACGATAATCCCGCTACGGACGAGGATGATCATGATCCTGAAGAAATACAAATTATGCCTACGCCAGCGATTTACGATGTGGCCTTGATTAAGACCTTGAGTATAGGTCAGGATAATCCTGTGGAGATAGGTGATAATGTAAGCTTTGATATTCAGGTGACGAATCAGGGAGATCATGCGATTGCAAATATAGAAGTGATAGACTATATCCCGACATGTATGGCGTTGAATGATGGCGACTGGACGGATAATGGAGATGGTACGGCGAGTCTTACGATTCCTGGTACATTGGCTCCTGCGCAGAGTACGATTGTACAAATAGTATTGAGTGTGGAGCCATGTGCGGTAGGTATACAGACGAACTGGTCAGAGGTGAGTAGCTTTACGGATGAAGATGGCAATGCGGTTGAGGATGTGGACAGTACACCTGATAGTGATCCTGACAATGATACGTATACGACGAACAATGAGATAGATGAAGATGGGAAGAATGGAGGCGATGAAGATGACCATGATCCTGAGCAGGTGACGGTGATTGATCCTGATCCTGATGTATTTGATTTGGCGTTGACGAAGGTGTTGGCCCCGGGTCAGAGCAGCAGTGTGGGCAATGGAGCGACGGTAAGCTTTATGATCACGGTATATAATCAGGGAGAATTATCGGCTGATAATATCGAGGTGATAGATTACTTGCCGGGTTGTACGATGTTGGCGGATCCTGATTGGGTAGATAATGGCGATGGTACGGCGAGCTATGAATTAAGTACGTCTAGTGGGACGATGGATAATGTGTTGGCACCGGGCCAGAGTGTTGAGGTACCGATAACGATTATTTTGGAAGATTGTGAAGCGGGTGATATTGTGAATTATGGAGAGATCAGTGGAGCTACGGATGAGGATGGCAATGCGGTGACGGATGTGGACAGTACGCCAGATAGTACGAATGGCAATGATGCGGGTGGTAATCCGGAAGGCAATAGTGATGATGTGGTAGATGGAGATGGAAGCGGTACACCTGGAGATGACAATGCGGCTACTGATGAGGATGACCATGATCCTGCGGTGGTGACAGTAGATCCTGATTTACCTATGGATTTTGATTTGGCGTTGACGAAGATATTAATCCCTGGTCAAGATGCACCGTTTAGCAATGGAGATATGGTGAGCTTTAGAATTAGAGTATTCAACCAGGGAGATTTATCGGCTGATAATATCGAGGTGATAGACTACATACCCAGTTGTATGACTTTAAGTGATGGAGATTGGGTGGATAATGGCGATGGTACGGCGAGTAAGGTATTGAGTGTAGGAAATGGATATTTGGCTACGCCGTTGATTCCCGGAGAATTTGTGGATGTAGAGATTACCCTTGAGTTGGTAGACTGTACTACAGGAACGATAACGAACTGGTCTGAGATCAGTGGAGCTACAGATGGAACGGGTAATGAGGTGACAGATGTAGATAGTACGCCAGATACAGATCAGGAGAATGATAACTTTATGATTGATAATGATGTGACGGGAGATGGGAATGCAGGAGAGGATGAGGATGATCATGATCCTGCGGAGATTCCTGTTGATTCCTGTTTATTACCGGTATTAACGGCTAGTAATCCTGATTGTGATGGTACGGTGTATAGTGTTACGTACTTTGTAAGCGAAGGAGCGACGATCAGTGTAAATGCGGGCTTGTTGGGCGATGGTGAGGTGACGAATGTGCCGGTAGGTACTGATTTAGAGATCACGGCGACGGTTGAGCAAGATTGTGAGACGACGATTACGGTGATTAGTCCTGATGACTGTCCTGATGATTGTCAGTTTCCGGTATTAACAGCTGGACAGCCAGTATGTGATGGAGATACGTATAAGGTGAGTTTCACATGGGACGGAGTAGGCAGCTTTACAAACAGTACGGGTACGGTAAATGGAGATGTGATAGAAAATATTGCAATTGGTACTAACTTGACTTTGACTGCGACGGATGGAGATTGTGTAACTACAGTACTGGTAGAAAGTCCGGAAGACTGTGATGATCCGTGTGAGGATCCCGGGATTAGCGTGAGTGGCCCTGAATGTAATGCAGATGGTAGTGCCTTCTATAGTGTGAACTTTACGGCATCAGCTGGAGCGACGGTAACGGCGAGTGCGGGTACAGTTGGAGTTGGCGTGATCAGTAATATTCCTTCGGGAGTAGATGTAACGATAACGGTTAGCTTGGACGATTGTCCAGATAGGGTAGTGGTAGTTCCTGCTGCGGTATGTGAGCCATGTGAGGATCCGGTATTAACAGTAGGTAATACGGAGTGTTCAGGCGATGTATACAGTGTGACGTTCTATGTACAA
Organism: Saprospiraceae bacterium; assembly: GCA_965230495.1. GTDB lineage: Bacteria > Bacteroidota > Bacteroidia > Chitinophagales > Saprospiraceae > JACJYM01. The sequence continues at coordinate 9,546 of OZ246004.1, forward strand.
GAGGGAGCGACAGTAAGTGTGAATGCAGGAACGATCAATGGATATGTGGTTGAAGATATTCCTGTGGGTATAGATTTGATACTAGAGGCGGAATTAGAGGCAGGATGTGTAACGCAATTGAATGTGGAAGCCCCGGATGCGTGTTCTGATGCTTGTGAATATCCAGACTTAACGGTTGGACAACCCGTATGTGATGGAGATACGTATAAGGTGAGTTTCACGTGGGATGGAGAAGGTGTATTTAGTAACAATGCAGGAACGATCAGTGGGGATCGAATAATAGATATACCATTGGGTACGGATTTGATGTTGACGGCTACTGATGGCGATTGTGAGACGATGGTGACGGTTGAGGCTCCTGTGAGTTGTGATGATCCATGTGAGAATCCAGCGATCAGTTTAAGTGGGCCGTTGTGTTCTCCAGATGGCGACGGTACATATAGTGTGAACTATACGCTGATAGACGGATCAAGTGTTGTAGCGAGTCATGGTACGGTGAATGGTGGAGTGATATCGGGGATACCAAAGGATCAGGATGTGACGTTGACGGTAACGCAGGCGGGCTGTGATACAGAAGTGGTCACAGTACCGGCCCCAGTATGTACGGAATGTATATTGCCTGTATTGACGGCTGGTAATCCTGAGTGTGAAGGTAATGTATACAGCTTTACGTATTATGTGAGTGAAGGAGCGACGGTTAGTGCAAGTGCGGGAGTATTGGGAGCTGGAGAAGTGACGAATGTACCTTTAGGAGCAGACGTGATATTGACAGCAGTGATCAATGAAGATTGTCAAACTACGCTTACGGTAGTGGGACCTGATGAATGTCCAGATGATTGTGAGTTTCCATCCTTGACCTTGGGTCAGGGAGTGTGTGCTGGCAATAGTTATAAAGTGAGTTTCACATGGGATGGCACAGGAAGTTTGAATGCAAGTGCAGGAGTTGTGAGTGGCAATGAAGTAATTAATATACCGATTGGTACGGACTTAACGATGACGGCTACCTTGGGAGATTGTGTGACGACGGTAATGGCAGCGAGTCCAGAGACCTGCGATGATCCATGTGAGAATCCTGCGATCAGTGTGAGTGGGCCGGAGTGTAATAGTGATGGTACGGAGTTTTACTATGTAAACTTCACTACTGTTTCAGGAACGACAGTAACGGCGAGTGCGGGTACGGTAGGAGCTGGGGTGATCAGTAATATTCCATCGGGCGTAGATGTAACGATTACGGCGAGTTTGGATGATTGTCCGGACAAGGTGGTGGTGGTGCCAGCCCCGATATGTAATGAATGTATAAGACCGGTATTAACAGCGGGTAATACGGAGTGTGTAGATAATGTATATAGCTTTACGTACTATGTGAGTGAGGGAGCTACAGTGAGTGCGAGTGCAGGAACTATTTCAGGAAGTGAGGTGATAAATATTCCGTTAGGCGTTGATGTGACCTTGACGGCAAGTGTAGAAGATGATTGTGAGACGGTATTGGTGGTTGAGGCACCGGACAACTGTCCTACAAACTGTATATATCCTGAGTTGACGGTAGGTCAGGGTGTCTGTGTGGATGGAGCTACATATAAGGTGAGCTTCACATGGGATGGCGTAGGTAGTTTAAGTCATAGTGTGGGTACGATAAGTGGTGATGAGATTATTGATATTCCTGTGGGTAGTAATGTATTGGTAACGGCGACTAACGGGGCGTGTGAGGTAGAAGTATCGGTGGAGGCTCCTGCAACGTGTGATGATCCATGTGAATATCCAGCGATCAGTTTGAGTGGACCTTTATGTAATGCAGATGGTAGTGCTTTTTACAGTGTGAACTTTACGGTGGCTGATGGTACCACAGTAACGGCGAGTGTGGGTACGGTAGGAGCTGGCGTGATTACAGATATACCTGCGGGGGTAGATGTAACGGTAACGGCTAGTTTGGAAGGCTGTCCGGATAAGGTAGTGGTGATACCTGCACCACTATGTGAGATTTGTATTAAGCCGGTATTGACGGCAGGTAATCCCGAGTGTGAAGGAGATGTATATAGCTTTACGTACTATGTGAGTGAAGGAGCGACGGTTAGTGTGAGTGCGGGAGTATTGGGTGATGGAGTAGTGACGGATATTCCATTAGGAGTAGATGTGGTACTGACAGCGGCGTCTGATGAAGATTGTGAGACGGTGATTACGGTAGTTGGGCCTGATACATGTCCAGATGACTGTGAGTTTCCGGTATTGACTGCAGGACAACCCGTATGTAATGGAAGTACATATAATGTGTCCTATACGTGGGATGGTGTTGGTACATTGACCAAGAATGCGGGAACATTTAATGGCAATGAAGTAATAAACATACCAGTGGGTATGAATTTGATATTGACGGCTACGGATGGCGACTGTGAGACAGTGGTGACCGTAATTAGTCCTGAGACCTGCGATGATCCATGTGAGAATCCGACGATCAGTGTGAGTGGGCCGTTATGTAATGAAGACGGTACACCATTCTACTTTGTTAATTTCACAACGATTACAGGAGCTACAGTTACATCGAATATAGGTACTGTGGGAGATGGCGTTGTGACAGATATTCCATCGGGAGTTGATGTGACATTGACATCAAGTATCGAGGGATGTCCAGATTATGTGGTGACGGTACCTACTCCGGATTGTGAGGTATGTATTAAGCCGGTATTGACAGCGGGCAATCCTGCATGTGAAGGTAATGTATACAGCTTTACGTATTATGTAAGTGAAGGAGCGAGTGTGAGTGTGAGTGCGGGAGTATTAGGAGCTGGAGAGGTGACGAATATTCCATTGGGAGTTGATGTGACGTTGCGAGCGGAGATAGATGCGGACTGTTATACGGAGTTGGTAGTGGTAGGGCCTGACAGTTGTCCAGATGACTGTGAGTTTCCAGTATTGACAGCGGGTCAGGGAGTATGTGTAGATGGTAGTACGTATAAGGTGAGCTATACGTGGGATGGCGTAGGTAGTTTGAGTAATAATATAGGGACGATCAGTGGAGATGAGGTGATCGATATACCGGTGGGTAGTAATCTGGTATTGACGGCTACGGATGGTGATTGTGAGACGGTGGTGACGGTGACGAGTCCTGAGAGTTGTGATGATCCATGTGAGAATCCAGCAATTAGTATAAGTGGACCTATCTGTGATGAAGGAGGCAGTGCATTTTACAGTGTAAACTTTACTATAGTAGAAGGAGCTACGGTGAGTAGTGATTATGGTACGGTAGGAAATGGTGTGATTACGGCGATACCATCGGGACAAGATGTGACGGTGACGGCTAGTTTGGCTGGCTGTCCTGATAAGGTGGTGGTGGTACCGGCGCCGATATGTGAGCCATGTATTAAGCCTGTATTGACGACGGGAGCACCTGTATGTAATGGCAATACATATAATGTAAGTTATTACGTGAGCGAGGGAGCTACGGTGAGTGTGAATGCGGGTACGGTGAATGCGTTTAGCATTACGGGAATTCCTGTGGGTACGGATTTGGTGATTACGGCGACTTTGGTTACGGGATGTGAGACGGAGTTGACGGTAGATGGGCCTAACAGTTGTCCAGATAACTGTGATTATCCTGAGTTGACGGCAGGTCAGGGTATATGTGCTGATGGAGATACGTATACGGTATCGTTTACGTGGGATGGATTAGGTAATTTGAGTCACAGTGCGGGAACGATCAGTGGCAATGAGATTATTAATATACCATTGGGTACACCGGTATTGTTAGTGGCTACGAATGGTTCATGTATTACGAATGTAATGGTGACGAGCCCTGTGAGTTGTGATGATCCCTGTGAGAATCCTGCGATCAGTTTGAGTGGGCCTTTGTGTACTGGCAGTGCATTTTATAGTGTAAACTTTACGACGATAGAAGGGACAACGGTGAGTTCTTCACATGGGAATGTAGGATCTGGCGTGATTACGAATATTCCTGTGGGCGAGAATGTGACAGTAACGGCGAGTGTGGCTGGCTGTCCAGATAAAGTGGTGACGATACCTACGCCGGTATGTGAGGTATGTATCAAGCCGGTATTGACGGCCAGTAATCCTGCATGTGATGGTGATGTGTATGGCATCAGTTATTATGTAAGTGAGGGAGCTGTTGTGAGTGCGAGTGCGGGAGTGTTAGGCGATGGTGTGGTGACGGATATAGCAGTGGGTACGGATGTGGTGCTTAGAGCTACATCGGCACCGGGTTGTTTTAGTGAATTGACGGTGGTGAGTCCAGTTGAGTGTCCTACGGATTGTGAGTTTCCTGTATTGACCTTGGGTCAGGGAGTATGTGTGGATGGCAGTACGTATAAGGTGAGTTATACGTGGGATGGCGTAGGTAGTTTGAGTAAGAATGCGGGAGTATTCAGTGGCAACGAGGTAATCGATATACCGTTAGGGACGAATCTGGTATTGACGGCTACGGAAGGTGATTGTGAGACGGTGGTGACGGCGACGAGTCCTGAGAATTGTGATGATCCGTGTGAGAATCCTGCGATCAGTGTGAGTGGACCTGAGTGTAACAGCAATGGTACGCCATATTATAGTGTAAATTATACGGTGGTATCAGGGGCTACGGTGAGTGCTGATTATGGTACGGTAGCAGGAGATGTGATCAGTGGCATACCAAGTGGACAGGATGTAACGATTACGGCTAGTTTGGCTGGCTGTCCGGATGAAGTGGTTGTGGTACCGGCACCGGATTGTAATGCTGATTTTGATTTGGCATTGGTGAAGACGTTGGCACCGGGGCAGGGTAATCCTGTGACGCCTGGCGATCCGGTGACATTTGAGATTACGGTATTTAACCAAGGTAGTGTAGCTGCCGATAATATTGAGGTAATCGATTATTTGCCTGGATGTGCGACATTGGATGATGTGAACTGGGTGGATAATGGCGATGGTACGGCGAGCAGGATGTTGAGTGTGGCGAATGGCGGATTGGATGCACCATTGGCACCGAATACGATGGTGAAGACGTATATTACGATAGTCTTGACGAGTTGTGGTACGGGAACGGTAGTGAACTGGGCGGAGATCAGTGGAGCTACGGATCAGGAAGGCAATGAGGTGACGGATATCGATAGTACTCCTGATGAAGATCAGGATAATGATACATATACAACGGATAATGATACGAGTGGCGATGGTACTAATGGAGAGGATGAGGATGATCATGATCCAGCGGAAGTAGAGGTTGATCCTGGTGCGGCAGATGATTTTGACTTGGCATTGATCAAGCAGTTGTCACCGACGCAGGTTTCACCGGTGATGAATGGCGATGATGTGGTATACAGGATTAAGGTGTATAACCAAGGCGATGTAAGTGCAGATAATATAGAGATTACGGACTACATACCTGGGTGTATGAGTTTGAATGACAGTGACTGGGTGGATAATGGCGATGGTACGGCGAGTGTGATGTTGAGTGTAGCGAATGGTGGATTGGATGCACCGTTACAACCTGGCACGAATACGTTTGTGGAGTTGACCTTATCAGTTGATGACTGTAGTGATGGGAATGTGACGAATTGGGCGGAGATCAGTGATGCTACGGACGGAGCGGGAGATCCGGTAACGGATGTAGACAGTACCCCTGATAATGATGAGGACAATGATGCGTATGAAGGCAATGATAATTTGGATGGCGATGGTACGGATGATGAAGATGATCATGATCCTGAGATCATAGAGGTTGACAATGACGATCCTCAGCCTGATGATTTTGATTTGGCGTTGATCAAGGTATTGGAAGTGGGACAGAGTGTGAATGTGAGTAGTGGAGATATTGTTAATTACGAGATATTTGTGATTAACCAAGGTGATGTGCCAGCGGATAATATTGAGGTGATCGACTATATTCCTAGCTGTTTTAGTTTGGCAGACAATAACTGGACGGACAATGGCGATGGTACGGCGAGTGTGATGTTGAGTGTGTCGAATGGTGGTTTGATGACTGCCTTATTACCGGGGATGAGTACCTCGGTTACGTTGGCCTTAGAGGTAGGTGATTGTACAGGATTTGATACAGTGACGAACTGGTCAGAGATCAGTGGAGCTACGGATGGCGATGGCAATATGGTTGATGATATAGACAGTACACCTGATAGTGATCAGGGCAATGATGTATATGGAGAGAATGACCAGACGAATGGCGATGGTACGGATGATGAAGATGACCATGACCCAGAGACGGTGAATATCATGGATGAGCCTACGGATATTTTTGATTTAGCATTGACGAAGACCTTACCTGCGGGACAGCCAAGTTCTGTACCACAGAATAGTACGGTTACCTTTGATGTTACGGTATATAACCAAGGTAATGTGGCAGCGGACAATATAGAGATAGTAGATTACTTGCCTTCGTGTGCGACGTTGGATGATCCGAATTGGACGGACAATGGCGATGGTACGGCGAGTAGGACGTTGAGTGTGTCGAATGGCTATTTGGTTACGCCCTTGTTTGGTGGACAAAATGTGGTGGTACCGATTACGATGAGTTTGGATGGCTGTCCGATAGGAGAGATTACGAACTGGTCGGAGATCAGTGGAGCTACGGATGAGGATGGCAATGGGGTGAATGATATAGATAGTGATCCTGATAGTGATCAAGGGAATGATACGTATACGACGAATAATGAAATTGATGGCGATGCCAATGATGGGGAGGATGAAGATGATCATGATCCTGAGAGCATTATTATCAATCCATTGATTGATGAAGAGTTTGATTTGGCGTTGACGAAGACCTTGGCACCGGGACAAGTTGATCAGGTGGTTGATGGATCAGTGGTTGTATTCAATATTAATGTGTTTAATCAAGGCAATGTATCGGCTGATAATATTAGGATAGTAGATTATCTACCAAGTTGTTTTGTATTGTTGGATGATAATTGGTTCTATGATGCTATTAAGCATGAGGCAGTGAGGATATTGAGTGTGGCTAATGGTGAGTTAGACCAGCCGTTGGGTCCTGGGCAGAATATTACGGTACCGATTACGATACAATTGAATGGATGTAGTACGGGACCTGTGGTTAACTATACGGAGATTGAAGATGTGACGGATAGCAATGGCGATCCTGTGACGGATATCGATAGTACGCCGGATGATGATCAGTTCAATGATGTATATACGAATAATGATGATACGAGTGGTAATGGTAATGAGGGAGAAGATGAAGATGATCATGATCCGGAAGTATTGGATGTGATCGATGGGCCTGAGGAGACGTTTGATATAGCGTTGATCAAGGTGGTAGCACCTGGACAAACGACGTTGGTTGAAGAAGGCGATAACATTACCTTCCAGATTCAGGTAACGAATCAGGGAGAGGGAGCGATTGATAATATTGAGGTAATAGATTACTTCCCTGGTTGTACGAGTTTGGATGATAGTGACTGGACGGATAATGGGAATGGTACGGCGAGTATAATGTTGAGTACAGCGAATGGACATTTAGCTGCACCATTGACCACGGGGCAGAGTACGGTAGTACCTATCACATTGATGGTAGGGGCATGTGAGGCTGGCGAGCAAATCAACTGGTCAGAGGTTAGTGACTTTACAGATGGAGCGGGCAATGAGGTGACCGATGAGGATAGTACACCGGATGAAGATCCAGACAATGATACTTATGAGACGAATAATGATATCAGTGGCGATGGCAATAATGGAGGCGATGAGGATGATCATGATCCTGAGGTGTTTGAGATAATTGAGAACTTTGATTTGGCGTTGACGAAGATGGTATCAGTTCCTGGATCCTATACATATGGAGATATCATACCGTTTACGATCACGGTATACAACCAGGGTAATATGGTGGCTGATAACATCGAAGTGACGGATTATATGCCTGATGGCTATACCTTCTCAGCGGCGGATAATACGGGCTGGACGGATAATGGAGATGGTACATTGACGTATCTGGAGACGAATGCATTGGCGATCGGAGCTCAAGTGTCGATTCCACTTAATTTAAGATTGGCCCCGACGACGGGATCTACTGATGACTGGACGAACAGAGCGGAGATTAGTGATGCGACGGATGAGGATGGCAATCCACAGGATGATACGGATAGTTATATGGATGATTTTGAGGACAATGACAATGAGGTACATCCTGGTGATGAGGATGACGATGAGATTAATGAAGATGCCACGGAAGGTGGAGATGAAGATGACAGTGATCCAGCGGGAGTAGATGTATTTGATTTGGCACAGATCAAGACGACGCTTACGGAAGGTCCTTACAGATATGGAGATGAGGTTACCTACAGGGTGACGGTATACAACCAAGGTAATATATCAGCTACGAATGTAGAGGTAGTAGATCACTTACCATGTGGATTGAAGTACTTGTCAGTAAATGATGGGGACTGGAGTTATGATGCGGTTACTAGAAGGGCTACTACGGTATTTACGGGAGTGATCAATCCTGGTAGTTTTGGATTTGTAGACATAACACTTGAGGTTCAAGAATGTTACGATGATAGCCCAAGTGCATGGACGAATGTGACGGAGATTACGGAGGCTACTGATGAGGATGGCAATCCACAAGAAGATGTGGATAGTGATCCTGATGAAGATCCAGATAATGATGGTGATCCAATAGATGATGAGATTGACAATCCAGATGATGAGGATGATCATGATCCTGAGACGATAGATATTTATGACTTAGCTACGAGGAAAGTGGTGAATACGGGAGGTCCGTATGCATATGGAGAAGTGATAGAGTTTGGCATAGAGTTGCATAATCAGGGTAATGTAACGGCGTACAATGTAGAGTTGACGGATTATATACCTGCGGGATATGCGTTTGATAACGGAATGAATGTAGGTTGGACGATGATTGGAGATAATGCGGTATATGTGGTACCGGAGATAGGAGCTGGCGAGGTGATAGAGGTACCGATACGATTGATGTTGGTAGAGACGGGAGATGGAGCTGAGGATTACTATAATGCGGTAGAGATCAGTGGAGGTGATGATAATGAGAATCCGGATGATGAGGATCCTGTGGATGCAGACAGTGATCCTGATGATGACCCGGACAATGACAATGAGGTAGATCCCGGAGATGAGGATGATGATGTGATTGATGAGAACGGTGAAGAAGGAGAAGATGAAGATGATAGTGATCCAGCGGGTCCTGATTTCTTTGATTTGGCGATTGTTAAGAAGGCAGTAGAAGAAGGACCCCATCGATATGGGGATGTGATAACCTATGAGTTTACGATCTACAATCAGGGTACGATCGATGCCAAGGATATTGAGGTGGTAGACTATATACCATGTGGATTATTATATGAGAGTAGTAATGATACGAACTGGAGTTATGATTCGGGGACGAATACTGCGACGACGGTATACACAGATGTGATACCAGCCGGAGAGCAAGGCGTGGTAAGTATCAGTTTACGATTGTATGATTGTCAGGAAGAAGGAGCGTGGTATAATGCTGGGGAGATTACGGATGCGACGGATGAGGAAGGTAATCCGGTAGAGGATATCGATAGTGATCCTGATAATGATCCTGACAATGATGGCGATCCTACGGATGATGAGATCATGAATGAGAATGATGATGAGGATGACCATGATTATGATGAGGTACCGGTGGTTGATTTGGCATTGACGAAGAGTGTAGAAGATAAGGGACCTTATGATGAGGGAGAGATAGTGAACTATGAGATCAGGGTATACAATCAGGGTAATGTACCGACGTATGATGTAGAGATAGTGGATTACTTGAGACAGGGTTACAGTATGGATCCTGCGATGAATCCGGGGTGGACGTTGATATCGGGTAATTTACATTATACGATATCGGGACCTGTTATGCCTGACGAGGAGTTATTGATACCGTTGAATTTGACGATCGAGATACCTGATGATGCGACATTGGGCGACTGGTATAATGAGGCGGAGATAGCGGATATGAATGATGAAGAAGGCAATGAGTTGGATGATGCGGATAGTTATCCTGATAGTGATCCGGACAATGACAATGATTTGGTAGATGGCGATGATGAGGACAATATCTTTGATGAGGAAGATGACAATGACAATGTGATAGATGAGAATATAGATGATCCATTTGGTGAAGGCGATGATGATGAGGATGACAATGATGCAGCGGAAGTGATCGTAGTGGGAGGACTTGGCGATACGGTATGGAAGGATATCGATGGAGATGGTATCCAGGATGAAGATGAGCCGGGTATCCAGGGTGTAGTGGTAAGTTTATACGATTGTGAGGGTAACTTACTGAATATGATGGTGACGGATGCTGACGGATTTTATTTCTTCAATAATCTGATACCAGGCGATTATCAATTACACTTTGATATTGGAGGTTTACCGGAAGGATGTGACTTTACATTCCAGGATCAGGGCGATGATGATGAGTTGGATAGTGATGTTGATTTAGATGGTTGGGCGCCATGTACGCATGTAGATGGCGGAGAGTATGACAGTACATTTGATGCGGGCTTATTGATACTAGCCGAGATAGGTAACTATGTGTGGCATGATCTGGATGGCGATGGTATTCAGGATGGTAATGAGCCAGGTATTGAAGGGGTATTGGTTACGTTGCTGGATGAGGAAGGTAATGTGTTAGAGACGACATATACGGATGCTGATGGGTACTATATCTTTGATAACTTGTATCCGGGTAATTACTCATTGGTGTTTGAGACGCCAGAGGGATATGAGACGACGTTCCAGGATATCGGAGGAGATGATGCGGTAGATAGTGATGTAGATCCTACTGATGGTACGACGATAGTTACGTACTTAGGACCTGGCGAGAGTGATATGACATGGGATGCGGGCTATTATATCTGTGTGCCTATCGGAGATTTGGTATGGTATGATATAGATGAAGATGACGTATGGGATAGTACGGAGAATGGTATCAATGGTTTGAAGGTGAACTTGTGGAAGCACCACTTTGGAGAGTGGCAGGTATGGGAGACTACCTATACGGGTCATAAGCCAGGGACACCGTCGGATGATGGTTGGTATAAGTTCTGTGCACCACCGGGAGAGTACTATGTAGAGATTATTTTACCACCTTATGGTTTGGTACCTGCGGTGAAGGATGCGATGGGCTATATCGAGTTGACGAGTGGGAATGAGCAGGATGGAGATAGTGATTTGAATAGTGAGGGTAAGACGGATGTATTTACGGTATTGTCCGGTGAGGAAGTATGTAATATTGGAGGAGGTTACTATCCACAGGCAGAAGTAGGAAATCTGGTATGGCATGATGTGAATGAGAATGGGGTACAGGATACAGGAGAGCCACGGATGGCAGATGTGACGGTGAAGGCATACAATGCGAGTGGAGAGATGATCAAGGAAGTGGTGACGGATTCGAATGGGGAGTATCATATAGATTATCTACAGAAGCAGAGTTACTATTTGAAGTTTGAGGCACCGAGTGGATATGGATTTACGACACCGAATGCGGGCAATGAGAATATGGATAGTGATGTGGATGGTAGCAATGGGCCAAATACGACGAAGTTGTATAGCTTTATGCCAGGAGATAGTAAGATGAATGTGGATGCGGGAGTAGCGTTTGGGGTATTACCAGTGAAGTGGTTAGGAGTACGAGCAGAGCGAGTAGGTGAGGTGAATGAGGTATTGTGGAGAACGGGCAGTGAGGTGAATGTAGATAGATATGAGGTGTATGGCAAGATGGAAGGGTCTGTTACATACAGGAAGTTGGGAGAAGTGAAGTCGAAGGGTAATAACCAGTCAGGAGAGTTTAGTTACAGTATGCAGGATGATGAATCTAGGCGAACGGGAATTTACTATTACTATGTGAAGAGTGTGGATTATGATGGCAGGGAGAGCAAAAGTAAGGAAGTGGAATTGCGAGTGCGAGGGGACAGGTATGTGAGAATGTATCCAAATCCGGCGATAGACAAGGTGAATATAGAGTTGAGTATAGGAGAAGATGTGAGCTACAGTGTGAGTATATACACGGAGGAAGGGAAGTTGGTGAAGAAGTTGGAGAGTGATGTATACTTAGAGAGTGGGGATTATGAGGAGCGGTATGACTTGAGTGGTTTGACATCGGGAGTATACACAGTGAAGATCACCCTGGATGATGAAGTGATTAATAAGAAGCTGATCATTATAGAATAGTAATCGGCAGATGAAATGAATAGAAGCCACCTCAATCATTGAGGTGGCTTTTTTTATCGCTAGATTTGCAAGAAGAAAAATGAAAATAGCCTTTAGATTCATATTGATATTTATAGTATTTACTTCTTGCGATACAGATGTAAGAAGACACATAGATGTCAAATTATCACTTAATAAAGAACTTGCATTAGGGCAGTACTTGTTTTTCGATAAAGAACTCTCCCATGATAAAAAGTTTTCATGCTCTACATGCCATAATCCATCACTAGCATTTACTGATGGATATAAATTAGCTTTTAATTCTAATGCTATCCCACTAGCATTTAATACTCCGTCCGTGCTTAATTTACACAACTATAAATATTTCAGTTGGCAAGATCGAAATATTAAAAGTTTGGAAATACAAATGAACCGCCCATTGTTGGGAATGGAGCCTGTTGAAATGGGTTATCATTTAGATAGTTTTCAAATTCTAAATCGAATTAACGAGAAATATAGAGGTATTATCCCTGAAAAATATAATACAAAATTAGGATTTGATGACATAAAGAGTGAGATTGTTAATTATATGTTGGGATTAAATAGTAGAAATTCAAAATATGATTTAGGTAAGGAAGAAGAGACCTACAAAAAAGGGGAGCAAATATTTTATTCTAATAAATATAAATGTTCGTCTTGTCATGGAGGGGTAGATTTCAATATTCCAGTAGAAGAAATGAAGCTACCCAATATTAGAATTCCTTCGTTAAGAAATATTGAAATTACACACCCCTATTGGCATGATGGGAGATTCAACAATCTACAAGAAGTTTTAGATAACCATAACCCTTTTCTAGAACAGGCGAAATCAGAGTTAAGTCAAGTAAGAAAAGAAGATGTTAAGGATATAATCAAATTTTTATATGCTCTAACAGATACTTCATATCTATCCAATAAGAAATTTACAGATCCGTTTAACTAACTTATCTTTGTAGGATGAATTTTTTAAAAAACTATATATTTTTTCTTCATATTATCCTTTTGGTTTTAATCGTACTTTCTTGTAATGACGTTGAAACGAAGAACGACTATGAAGATATAATAGACAAGAGAAAAAGTACTATTTTAAGGGTGTTGAACTCCGAAACTCCTGTGATAACCTTGAAAAGTAATGAGTTTCTTTCCCAAAAGGAACAGAACGAAATCTTTAATAGTGAATCGTTGGAAAAATTGTTTCAATCTGAAAACAAGCAGCCTGTTTTGAATGAGGTATTATCAATATCCAAAGTTAGGCCTTCAGATATTACAAACAGAATTGAAAAATGTAAATCCGTAGAATGTTTACGAATTGAGTTATATAACTATGCATACAACGGTACATCGGTGCTAACTATAGATAGGGAACAAAGGAGGATTATGGATACTTACTATTATCCTGAAATGCAAGGGAACATTAGTGAAGAATTGTCTGAATTAGCAATAGCTATTGCCTTATCAGATGAAAATGTGAAAAATGCATATGGAGAAGGCCTTAATGGTAGTGAAGATGTCAGAATGGAAGCCACAAAAACAGCCCTTAATAGAACTAAATGTCAAAGATCTAAGCACTTGTGTGTCGCACCTACATTTGTGAAGGGAGATAAAGCATTATGGGCTATTGTGGATTTAACAGACCTTAAGGTAGCTGGAATAAAATGGACTGATGTAGGAACTACAGGAATGGAAGTTACAGAGAGGAGTGCTCAGAATGACATGATTATGGGTGCGTATTGTGACATAGAAAATACATATGAGAATGAGTTTTGGAAAATTAATTATGGATTGACCCGATCTGATGGGTTAAAACTGTATAATATTTCATACAAAAAAGAACCTATTGTTAAAAGTATAAAGACGGTGGACTGGCATGTGTCGTATTCTCAAACAGAGGGTTTTGGATATTCTGATGCTATGGGTTGTCCAGAATTTAGTCAAGCAGCTGTTGTAGCCATTGATAAACCAGTAATAATGCCGGTAATTGAGTCTTCTGATACCGTTGGATTTTCAATTCAACAGGATTACTTTAGTGAGGGTTGGCCTACACCCTGTAGCTACAATTATAGACAAGTTTTTAACTTTTATAATGATGGTTCTTTCCGGCCTGTTGTTGGTTCTTTAGGTAGAGGATGTGGAACAGATGGGATTTACCGACCTGTCACACGAATTTCTTTCTTTGGAGATACTCAAGAATATTGGAGTTTGGAAAGTAATAAATTGAAAAAATGGCAGAAAGAGAAATGGGTAAAGGAAAATGAGAGTTATGATTATCTTGAGAATAACTATCTTGGAAAACTAGTTTTGGCAGAAGGCAAACAATTTATGGTTGAAGCCAATAAAGGACAGTTTTTAGATGGCTCTAGAGGCGATAATGCTTATATCTATTTGACAAAGATTCATGACGATAGAGAAGAGGGGGAGTCGGATCTACCCACTATTGGCCCTTGTTGTAATACTGATTATAAACAAGGCCCTGAAAAATTTATTGAAGGAGAATCTCTGAAAGGTGCTTCTTTTGCTTTTTGGTATGTTCCGGAAATTAGAAATGATGGACAAAAAGGAGAAGAGTATTGTTGGGCAGAATCCGTTATTGAAAATGGAAAGTATGTGTCCAAAGTTTATCCCTGTTATTCGGGACCTAAATTTGTAAGAGTAAAATCATGAAGAATTTAATACTGTCTCTTGTTTGTTTGCTTGGTTTTTCATTCTCGGTACAATCTCAGAATTGTAAAGGAGTTCCTTCGTTCATAGCCCAGCTCGGTTTTGATCCTTCTAGCTCATCTTTACGGACGTCGGAGAGAAAGGAAAAGGGAATGATCCTAATGCAAGTAGGCAGTGCTAAGGATAATTCTGATACCAAAATTTATAGACATCCTTCTTGGGATGATGCTGGATTTTTAGGTTCTATAACCAGAGACAGATGGGGCAATTCTTATGTCGCCCCGGCAGCTAATGTTAACCTATTGTACAATAAACCATTGGAGCAAAATAACATTTATAAAGTTGACTCTGACTCTGGGATTATGAAATTATTCTTGAGACTGCCAATTGTGAAACCTATGACCAATCAAAACCCTTTTGGAGTTTTAGGATCTTATTATGATTGTACTTCGGATTTTCTTTTCTATTCGAGTGTTTATGGTTCTACCCAGAGAAATGAATATGGAGCAATATATGCTGTGGACGTGAGATCAAAAAAATATCATACTATTCTAGCTAATATTGATGCTTTTGGCGTTTACGTATTACCCTACAGAAATAAAAGATACCTGGTGTATGGACTTACTAGAGAATCTGAAATATGGTGTATTGAAATTAATGATAAAAACTATCCTGTTTCAAAGTCTTTTAGGATTATTGATTTGAAAGGGATTGGAAAGAGAGGAGATGACAAGGCCAGAAAGATCACTTTTGAAGGAGGTAAACTAACGGTATACGGGCAATCTTTTTATTACAACTTAACAGCACCTGTAAATATTCAGGAGTCAATATATCAGTTTGAAATGAGCGGTGGAATAGAAAATTGGATATTACAAGAGTGATGTTTTCTCATGAATAGATATGGTAGACAGGTAATCATTCCAAATTTTGGAACCATAAACCAGAATAAACTGATAACTTCTAAAGTTCTGGTAGTTGGAGCAGGAGGTTTGGGAGTACCGGTAATACAGTATTTAATTGGTGCAGGAATTGGAAATCTGGGGATTATTGATTCTGATACGGTAGATTTGACTAATCTTCACAGACAGATACTATATGATGAGGATTCTGTTGGTAAGAAAAAGGTAGATATTGCAAAGAGAAAATTGGAAAAATTAAATAGCGAGCCTATAATTACTACTTTTCCAACACTAATTAATGACAGTAATGTAGAGAATATTATCAAAGGATATGATGTAATAGTGGACGGTACAGATAATTTTCCTACTAAATATCTAATTAATGATACTTGTGTGAAACTCGGAAAGCCTCTTGTATATGGTGCGGTAGATCGATATGAGGGACAGGTTAGTGTATTCAATTTTGAAGATAAGGAGGGTAGTGTCGGACCGCAGATAAGGGATGTATTTGAAGAGCTTCCTTTAGACACTGGCGGTTGCAATGTTTCAGGAGTACTTGGTACTGCGGTAGGAATTGTAGGGACTATTATGGCACACGAGGTGATAAAAATTATTACAGGAATTGGTTCTGTTCTTACTGGAGAAATGTTGATGATAGATACTAATGAAAACGATTTTCGAAAAATAAAAATTAAGAAGAAATACAGAGTTCCCTTGGATAATGGAAAAACGGATGAAGCAAGAGATTCTTTGGCTGAAAGTATTTCCTGGGAAGAGTTAAAGAATCTGGAGGAAAGAAAAGCTCCTGTGTTGTTAATCGATGTTAGAGAAGGGTATGAATTTGTGAATAAAAATATTGGAGGAGTAAATATTCCTTTAAGCGAATTCAGGGAGAGAATAGTAGAAATAGAATCGTTTAATGGAGAAATAGTGATATGTTGCCAATCAGGGATTAGGAGTTTAAAAGCACTAAGAATTATAAAAGAAGAAAAAAGGGGTTTGAGATGTGTAAATTTAATGGGGGGAATTAATGCATATCTTGCGGGAAGAAAAATGTCATAAAAAAGTCATTTAGAAAAAAACGTAAACTTTTTTTTTGGAAACTTAAACTTTTTCGATTTCTTTGCGGTTATAATATTAAAGTTTTGAAATAAAGAGCTTACTACTACCGCTCGGTAGTTAAAGTAGGGGGTTATATAGAATGATGGTTGCCCTCGCATTCAGGAGAATGCGGGGGTTTTTTTTATTAAATTTTGACTATGTTTTTGAAAAAATTATTTGCTTCTCTTTTTGGAAAGAAAAACAATTCACAACTAACTCCTTTGCAAGGTTACTGTCCCAATTGTTGGGGTAGGGAAGAATACGGTGGTAAATTTTATGAGGCTGTTAAAAATAGAAATGTCGATGTCAATAGTATTGATCCAAGTGCTGGCTGGGTTAAGGAGTACGCCGACAAACATTTGAGTGGAATAAAGCTAAATATTGTAGATGGTAGTGGTGTTTGTCCAAAATGTAAATTGACTTTTCATGAGTCAACTAAGGAGAGTAAGTAAGAGAGAATTTCTAGAAGCTCCGTCTAGATATGAATTAAGATCAGGAAGAGAACCAGAAGCTCCTTTATGCCCATATGGGAATCATTATCAATGGATCGGATATGATATCAAAGAAAGAGAGTACGTCAGATTTACAAAGTCGGTTTTTAAGATATTAATAAACAAAGAAAAGATTACGAGATAAGCGATTTTTTGATACTCTTGATCATTCCTGGACCTTCGTAAATCATTGATGAATAGACTTGCACAAGAGATGCTCCGGCATTCATTTTTTTCTTGCATTCTTCGGGACCATTAATCCCACCGACTCCTATGATAAAAATTTCACCATTTGATTTTTCATGAATGTAAGAAATTACTTCGGTAGACTTGTCTTGAATGATCTTGCCACTTAATCCACCATTTCCAATATCCTCGATTCTTTTTTTCGAAGTTTTTAAGTGATCCCTTGATATAGTTGTATTGGTCGCTATGATACCATCAATTCTACTTGATCTCACAATGTCGATAATATCATCTAACTGAGAGTTATTAAGATCAGGTGCTATTTTGAGCAGAATAGGTCTCTGAACTATTTCTTCTTCATTGATAGATTTAAGTCGATTTAATATGTTAAGCAAGGGTTCCTTTTCCTGAAGTTCTCTCAATCCTGGGGTATTTGGGCTACTTACATTTACTACAAAATAGTCAACATGTGGATGGAGTTTTCGGAAGCATATTTCATAGTCTTTGTAGGCCTCGTCATTAGGAGTAGTTTTGTTTTTTCCTATATTTCCGCCTAGGATAAGATTATTTTTTTTTCTTCTTTTTAATCGTTCGACCATGGCATCAACTCCATCATTGTTGAATCCCATTCTGTTGATAATACTTTCATCTTGAGGAAGCCGAAAAAGTCGTGGCGTATCATTTCCTTTTTGTGGTTTTGGGGTTACGGTTCCAATTTCTATAAACCCAAATCCTAGATGAGACATGGTATCATAATATTTGCCGTCTTTGTCAAAACCAGCGGCGAGACCTATAGGGTTTTTAAACGTTAAGTCTAGAAAGTTACTCTCTAATTGAGGATCGTCAAACTTATATAACTGCTTGATGAGCTGATTTATAATTGGAATTTTTAGCATGATGCTAAAAGCTTTTAGGGTGAAATGATGGGCTTTTTCGGGATCTAAAAGGAATAAGAAAGGCTTAATAACTAGTTTATACATGTTTCTAAGTTAGATTGCAAATGTAATCTTATCATCTAAATATTAAAATCACTAAGTACATACAATATAGAAATGACTTTTTCAGTTAAGTAAATGAAATTAAATATTTTTAAATGAAATCCACTATATGGAGAAATACTACACTGAATTACAACTAATTAAGTTTATCTACGGAGAATGTGATATTTTAGAAAAATTGGAAATAGAATACGCATTGGAAAATGATGAAAATGTATCTGATACGTATGCCAATATTAAAAAGAGAATAAATCACATGCCGAAGGTTAAATTTAGGCCAAAGAGCAGCACGTTAAGTGAAATTATGGATTATAGCAAATCCTCTCTAATTGCGGCTTAAAAGAAAAGAATAGGTCCTTGAAAATTCAAGGACCTATTCTTTTTCAACAATTTCAAATTCTATCAACCTTGTATTTAAATTAGCTTCTAGGACTTTTACTTTAAGAGAATCACCCATTCGAATAATATCACCGGATCTTTTTCCAATAGCAGATAGTCTATCCGCTTTCATTTCATAAGGTTCATCAAATTTATTAAAGCTGATCAGCCCCTCGGCTCTACTTTCGTCTAATGCAACAAAAATTCCCTTTTCTATGATACCACTTACATAAGCATCGAATATTTGTCCGACTTTGTCCTGTAAAAATTCAACCTGTTTGTATTTCACAGATTCTCTCTCCGCATCAGCAGCCTTTTTTTCTTGAGCAGAAATGTGTTTACATTTTAGTTCTAATTCAAGTTTTTCCCTTTTCCGAATCTTATCCAGATTTTCGAATAATATTCTATGAACCAATACATCGGCATACCTTCTTATGGGAGAAGTGAAGTGTGTGTAATAATCAAAAGCTAAACCATAATGACCAATATTGTCAGGATGATATTCTGCTTTAGCCATGGTTCTTATCGCCAGAGGCATTAGTAATTTCAGTACAGGATCACTTTCGGCTTCCTTATTCAGATGATTGAAGGAGGCGGCAATTTCTTTCGGTGTATTTAAATTCATTTTATAGCCTAATCCCTTGGCAAAAAGAGAAAAATCTGCGAGCTTTTCTAAATCAGGAGTATCATGTACTCTATATACAAATGGAATTTCAGGCGTTGTTTTTTTAGCAATGAATTTAGCTACTTCTTTATTAGCAAGAAGCATGAAATCTTCTATCAGCATGTGAGCTTCTTTCCTTTCTTTGGCATAAACACTAACGGGTTTATTGTTTTCGTCCAGCAGGAATCTTATCTCGTCTGATTCGAAATTAATCGATCCGTTTTTGAATCTTTTAGATCTTAACGATTTAGCAATATTATTTAAAGAAATTATTTCTTCTTTATAATCTCCATCCTGACCTTCTATAATTTCTTGAGCCTCTTCATATGTAAATCTCCTATCTGAGTGAATTATCGTTTTACCAAACCATCTGGAAGTGATTTTATTTTTGGAATCAAAGGTAAAAACTGCTGAGAAGGTATATTTATCTTCGTGTGGATTCAGTGAACAGAGATCATTACTGAGCTTTTCTGGGAGCATAGGTAATACACGATCTACCAAATAAACCGAAGTACTCCTTTTTTGAGCTTCTTTGTCCAATTCAGTGCCTTCCGCTAAATAATGAGTGACATCTGCGATATGTACACCTATTTCAATGTCTCCATTATCCAATACTTTGTAAGAAATAGCATCATCAAAATCCTTAGCAGTCAAAGGGTCTATTGTTATGGTAAGAGTATCCCTGAAGTCTCTTCGAACATCAACCTCCGACGGTGTTATTTTACCGTCCATCGATTTTACTTCATCCATTACTTCTGGAGAAAACTCTAGTTCGAAGCCCTGACTTAATAAAATAGATTGCATGGCTAGGTCATTGTGATCCGTCTCAGGAATAATTTGTTGAATCTCACCCCAGAAAGTGCTGTTTTGCCCTTTGTTTTGATATTCGGTTATTTTGACAGACACTCTTTTTCCATCATATTCTTTATTCTTTTCGTTCGGCTTTATGTATACTTCGGGAAATAATCTGTCAATTTCTGGTGTAACTAAGCCATAATTTTTATAAACTCTAAATCTCCCGAGTACATGTGTTAATGATCTTTGTATTATTTCAACAATTTTTCCTTCTTGTCTTTTTCTGGTTTTACTAATGGATACCTCAACCTTAACAGTATCTCTGTTCATTGCTCCGTTGACATAACGAGGAGGAACATAAATATCCGAATCGTAATCCTCGGTAATAATATAGGCAGCTCCCGTCCTAGTCAAATCGACCTTTCCGATAAACTCTTTTTTAGGTCTGTTAAATTTGGCTCTATCTTTTTTGTTGGATTTTACATCCCATTTATAGACACCCTTTTTGATTTGAAAAACATATCCTTTTCTTTCAAGATTATTCAAAGCCTCTTGAATCTCCTCTTTACTGTTTTTTACTTTTAGTTTATTTAGCAATTTTTTCGTGTCATATCTCTTTCTTGAATTGCTTTTAAGATGTTTTTTAATTAATGCTTTTAAATTATAATCATTAAGTTTTTGTCCCTTGTGAGGTTTTTTATTTCTTCTCATTTTCTTACTATTCTTCAAATAAATTTATTTCTCCAGCTGGAGAGATTTCCATTGTGTATGATTTGTTGTGGGATGGGTCAAATTCATTGTTGATTTGATGACCGACCATGATATGGATAATTAAATCAGTATCTATTCTAGCGACAGAATGTTTTATAACTTCGTTTTCTATAACTGTACCAGCAATCACTTTTTTTGATACCAGACTTTCAGATCTATCTAAGGTTACTAAGATATATTCGTATTTTAGTAGTGTAGCTTTATAATATACTAAAGCAATGTATTCTTCAGTTTCGGCGATCATAGCACAAGGAATAAACTCTGTATATTCATCTATTTCCGGATCCCATTTCGATAGGTAGAGAGCAATTAGAGCCTCGGATAAAGGTTGATTTTGAGCACTATAGATATTAATAGTATCCTCCGTAAAGTTTATGGGCAATTCAAATTGTCCAAAATGGTTAAGTAGAGCATCAAGGCTCTTGCTTCTTTTCATTGATTTCTTTTAATTGTTAAATTCTATGCTACTGAAATTGAATCGAAATTACGCTAACAAATGATGATTTAGATAAGGCAAAGATAGTTATTATTTGGTTTCTAGTGTCAAAGAGTGAAAAATTGTCTTTATCAAAGAAACCTTGCAATAATTAGAATCCGATATTTCCAGTGATATTGTTTAATATAAATACTTGCTTTTAAAATAGTACTTTTGCGACGTTTTATCGAAAATACAATAGAGTATCATAAACAATTAATCATATTCGCGGTTCAAAGCTAGATCGTAATTTGGAAGTTTGAATAAAAAAATAGACATAGAAGAAGAAAAGGATGTATTGTCATCTATTGACGTAAGAAAGATTGTATTGCCCCTGATTATTGGTGTGGTAGCTATTATTTTGTTAATGGTTAGGAATTTAAGTTTGGAAGAACTTAAAGCTATCAATTGGGATGGCAGAGTGTTTTTTTGGGTAGGAATGGCTATTTTATTATACATAGTTCGACACGTCTTTTATGCCTGGAGGTTAAGACTTCTGACAGATAATGCATTCTCATGGTTAAAGAGTATGGAGTTAATTTTTGTTTGGGAGTTTTCTTCATGTGTTTCACCCAGTTCAATAGGGGGGTCTGGAGTAGCACTTTTTTTCCTTTCACAGGAAAATCTGTCAGGTGCTAAAACGGTGTCTGTAGTATTATATTCTATGGTTCAGGATACTATCTATATGATCCTTTCTTTAATAGCTCTGTATATCATATTGGGACCTATAATGATAAGACCGGGTATGGAGAATATTGGAGATATAGATGGATATGGATTTACGTTTTTAGGGGTCATGTTATTTATGACAGCCTATGGAAGTTTGTTTTTCTATGGCCTGTTTATTAATCCGAATTCGATTAAGAGAATGCTGTTGGCTATGTCGAAATGGAGAATCTTCGGGAGATTTAAAAGAAACATACGTCAGACAGCCTTAGATATTGTGGATACATCTAAAGAATTGAGTAAAAAATCATTTTCCTATCACTTCAAAGTATTTGTCTCTACCACGGGAGCATGGGTGGTTAGATTTTTAACATTAAATTGTATTATTATAGCTCTTATTGCGGCTACACCACATGATTTTTGGAATCAGTTGGTGATTTTTGCTCGAGGAGAAACAATGCATAATTTGACTGCTTTCGTTCCTACTCCAGGAGGAAGTGGGGTAACCGAATTGTTATTTGGAGGTTTCTTCTCTGATTACATTTCTGAAGGAATTTCTTCCTTATTGGCGTTGGTGTGGAGGCTTATCACTTATTATCCATACTTGATTTTAGGTCTATTTGTAATACCCAACTGGATAAGAAAGGTGGTGGCAAGAAGAGTAAATTCATAAATTATCGTAATGAAAATTGTTTTATCCAAGGTGCTAGGAAAAGAACTTCTTTTTGAGGCTAAAAGTAAGAATAATGGCGTCGTTCGAATGGAAGGACCAATTAGTATGGGAGGAGAAAATATTGCTCAATCTCCTATGGAAACGTTGTTGTCAGCGGTTGCGGGATGTAGTGTGATTGATGTGATACATATATTGAAAAAACAAAGGCAAGACTTGGAGGATATTCAAGTAGTGATGACATCGAAAAGAAAGGAAATAGACCAAGTAAAACCTTTTAGCCATATCCACTTACACTTCAAACTCTTCGGTGATATTAAGACGTCGAAGGCAGATAGAGCAGTATCCCTTTCTGTTGAAAAGTATTGCTCCGTAGCGGCAAGCCTAAATGAGGATATTGAGATTACTCACGATTTCGAGATCGTTTGATTGTTTAGCTAGATTTAATTAGATAATATCGATTTACTTTCGATAGTTTTATTTTGATTTTTTTAACTCATTAAATGGCATTTTAACGAAAATGTCTATTATTGTAATAGAGATAAGTAAGTTATTAATATATATGATAAAGAAAAAGTACATTTTTTTAGTAGTGATAGGTAGTATGATCCTTTTTTCGTGTGACGGAGATCAAAGGAAAAAGGATTCTTCAGAAGGAAATGTCGAGAAGACAGAAATTCAAACCGAAAAAGGACATCATGATGGACATGACCATGATCATGGACATGAAGGGCACGATCATGATCATGGAGCAGATATGAAGAGAGAGGCAGAAAAAAGAGCTTCTGATCAGGCAAGTCTTACATCAAAAACAGGAGCTGGTAATACACAAAAGACCATGCAAGGGTATGTAGACAAACAAGGACTGCTTGTTCCTAATGCCTGTAGTTTTTTGGAGACTTCATGGGTCGCCAGTGTTTTGGGAGTTTCTAACGACCAGATTTCTATCAAGGATGGTTCAAATCCGAATATGAAGAATTCAAGATCCTGTTTTTTTAGATGGGAGGACTCTAGTTTAGGTAATGCGGGAGTAATGGTGCAGGTAATGACAAATCCAGTGCCAGATGATTTTGCAGAATGGGTTAGTCATTTTTTGACCTCAAAGAAGACAACAGGAGAGCAAGACTTTACCTCCACGAACCAATTATATAAATATAAAGATTGGAATGTACTGGGTGATGAGGGTGCTTATTGTCAAGAGATTGGAAAATACCATTGGAGGCTAGGTGATAAATACTTGTTTTTAGTGGCTTTTAATCTTGATGTTTCTGAAAAGAAAATGAATGCTTATGCGGAGAAGATTGGTAAAAAAGTGATGGAAAGTTTTAATGAGCAAGTTCAGTTGTAATGATTAACCAAAACATAGAGAAATGAAGAAATTTTTTACATTATTAACGGTTGTTTTATTTCTTGGAAATATCCAGGCACAGGAAGGATTCAGATTTGGAGCGGGTGCACAATTAATTTTTGATGGTTCTGTATTTGGAGTTCAGGGGAAGGCGATGAAAGGGATAAATGAACAGTTCAATTTTGCTGGCGGTTTTACAATACATTTAGAAGATGGTGTAGATTGGTCTATTGACTTGGACGCCCATTATCTTTTGTTGGAAGTAGGAAATGAGGTTGGCTTCAAGCCGTTTGCTGGACTGAATATTCTTAAGCATGTAGGGGATACTGAGATTGGTATTAATTTAGGAGCTTTCTTTGATGTGCTTAAAAGTGGTGATTATCAGTTTTATGTTGAGCCCAAATTAGTAGTTGGAGGCTATGACTCTTTAGTTGTATCAGGAGGGATATTATTTTAAAGAATAAATAATTAAGCAATAAAAAAAAACTGGAACATTTGTTCCAGCTTTTTTTTTATTGACGTTTTTCAAATCTATTTTGTAAATAATAGTTCTCTATATTTCGTCAAAGGCCACAATTCGTCATCAACCATCATTTCTAATTTATCGCAGTGGTATCGAATATCTTCAAAATGTGGTTTGACTTTATTGCAGTAGGCATTGGCCTTCTTTTGAGCATTGTCAAGTTTATTAGCTTTTCTTCTTTCATCAGTCATCGCTTCTACTCTAGCTATTATCTCGGAAATATGTTGAGAAATGGATTCAATAAGATCCATTTGTTCAGAAGCAATTTTCTTAAAATTAGTTCCGAAAATCTCCTTTAAACCTTGTACATTTTCGATCAAAGTATTTTGGTAACGAATAGCAGTAGGAATCACATGATTAGAAGCGATATCACCAAGGACTCTTCCTTCGATTTGGATTTTTAAAGCGTATTCTTCTAATTCAATTTCATGACGTGCTTCGATTTCGACTTCATTGAGAACATTCATTCTTTTATAAAGGTCTATCGTTTCTTTTGCAATATTTATCTTTAAAGCATCTGGAGTTGTTTTGAGATTACTCAAACCTCTCTTTTTTGCTTCTTTAACCCATTCATCTCCATATCCATCTCCTTCAAATCTTATAGATTTTGATTTTTTGATGTATTCCCTTAATACGTTGAAAATAGCATCATCCTTTTTCATTTTTTTCTTTTCTATAAGACCATCTACTTCTGATTTAAATTTGATCAGTTGATCCGCCATAATTGTGTTCAGTACCGTCATTGGTACCGCACAGTTAGCAGTAGACCCTACTGCTCTAAATTCAAACTTATTACCAGTAAAGGCAAAAGGGGAGGTCCTATTTCTATCTGTATTATCTAAAAGAACGTAGGGAATTTTTCCAACTACATTTAGTTTTAAGTCTGTTTTTTCTTCCGGAGATAGTTTTCCTTTTGTTACATTTTCTAATTCATCTAATACACTGGTTAGTTGTTGGCCAATGAAGACAGAAACTATTGCCGGTGGAGCTTCGTTGGCTCCTAATCTATGATCGTTACTGGCTGAAGCAATAGATGCTCTTAGTAAATCAGCATTATCATGAACGGCCTTTATCGTATTGATGAAGAATGTTAGAAACTCTAAATTTTGCATAGGAGTCTTGCCGGGACTTAACAGATTTACTCCTGTATCTGTCGCCAGAGACCAGTTATTGTGCTTTCCAGAGCCGTTAATACCTGCAAAAGGCTTTTCATGAAAGAGTATTTTGAAATGATGAGACTGTGCCACTTTATTCATCACATCCATTAGAAGCGAATTATGGTCTACAGCTAAATTGGCTTCCTCGAAAAGTGGAGCTACTTCAAATTGATTGGGAGCCACTTCATTATGACGAGTTTTAATAGGAATACCTAGTTGAATACATTCCATTTCTAAATCTCTAAGGAATGCCATTGCTCTCCTTGGTATTGAACCGAAGTAGTGATCATCTAGTTGTTGACCTTTAGCAGGGTAGTGGCCAAGTAATGTTCTTCCCGCCAATGTAAGATCTGGTCTGGTCTCGGCCAGAGAACTATCTATTAGAAAAAATTCTTGCTCCCATCCCAAAGTGGCTATAACTTTTTTAACATTTTTATCAAAATATTTACAAACTTGAGTAGCTGCTTCATCTACAGCATGTAAGGCACGAAGTAATGGGGTTTTATTATCGAGAGCTTCACCTGTGTAAGAAACAAAAATAGTTGGGATACATAAGGTGGTACCCATAACAAATGCGGGTGAAGAAGGATCCCAAGCGGTGTACCCACGAGCTTCAAAGGTGTTTCTAATACCTCCATTAGGAAAACTACTTGCATCAGGTTCTTGCTGAACTAATTGTGAACCTCCAAATTTTTCAATGGCGGAACCATTTCCAACAGGTTCAAAAAAAGCATCATGTTTTTCAGCGGTTGCTCCAGTGAGCGGCTGAAACCAATGCGTATAATGAGTTGCACCCACCTCTAATGCCCAAGCCTTCATGCCTGAAGCTACCTGGTCAGCTATATCATGATCAATTTTCTTGTTATCATGTATCGCCTCCAAAATGCTTTTATAAGCATCTTTGCTCATATAGTGACGCATGGTGTCCAACGTGAAAACTTTTGAACAGAATAAATCTGATCTTTTATTACTCAATTCTTTAACCTTAGGGACTGGTCGATTCATTGATTCCTTGAGAGCGTGAAATCTTAGTGTAGACATTTGTGTTTTAAGTTTAGTGTGTTATTTGATGGGGTAAAAATATAAAAAGAACAATTATTTCTAGTGTTTGCCCTAAAAAAAATAGGGCAATGGTTGTGTTTTTGAGTTTTTTGTAGTGATATGCCCTGTTTTTATAAGCGTATGATGTATTTGTTCAGTAATTCTGAATCATTTGGAAGATAGAAAGACTCTTTAAACTCAAAACGTAGTTTTCGAAGTAAGTTAATAGATCTCTTATTAGAGGGGAGAGTAATTGCAGCGAGCATATTAATTCCAAGCTCATCTCGAGCATAATCTAAAACGGCCGTTGCTGCTTCAAACATATATCCATTGCCACCAAACTCGTCTAACATAGCAAAACCCAAATCAGGAATATCTAAACCGGGTCTGTTATAAATGCCACAAGTTCCTAGAATGACATTGTTCATCTTTAACCGCAGAGCATAAGTGCCATAGCCGTATTCAGCAAAAGCAGTAAATATTTTAGTCTCAATATGACTTTTAGCATTATCAATAGTTTTTATATTTCTATCACCAATATTTTTAATCCAACTTTGTTGATTCATCAGTCGGTAGAAGAAAGGAGCATCTTCCAAGGTATGATATGTAATGATTAACCTTGAAGTTTCGATGAGTGAATTCATTACCCTTGCCGTGTTCGAGAAAATTTATATTGTATGTGTTAATATAAGATTAAAACTTGGTCATTGGTAATAAAGAAGGACAAATGATATTTATAATTGAATTAATGGAGTTATTTTTATGATTTTCTGTAATCTTTTGAATTAATATTAAAACCTAAAAGAATGAAACGAATATATACTTTGGTTTATGTGGCTCTACTGTCTATTTCTATTCCTGCCTTTGCAGGAGAAGGCATGTGGTTACCTCAATTGCTCAAAGCTTTGAATGAAGATGAAATGAGGGATTTGGGAATGAAGCTCAGTGCAGAGGATATTTATAGTATAAACAAAGGATCTTTAAAAGATGCAATAGTTCATTTCGGAGGATTTTGTACCTCGGAGATAATTTCTAGCGAAGGACTTCTTCTAACAAACCATCATTGTGGGTATGGACAAATACAAAGTCATTCCAGTGTTGAAAACAATTTATTAAAGAATGGTTTTTGGGCTAAAGACAAAGAATCTGAGTTAGCTAATCCAGGTTTAACAGCTACATTAATTGATAGAATTGATGATGTGACTCTTCAAATTTTGGAAGGAGTAACTGATAAGATGTCGGGAGAAGAAAGACAAAGTTTTATAGATAAAAACCTAGATAAGGTCAAGGCTCAATATGAATTGGAGAGTTATCAGGAAGTGAAGATTCGACCTTTCTATTATGGCAATCAATATTTTGCGTTTGTGACCACAACATATAGAGATGTGAGATTAGTAGGCACTCCTCCTGAAAGTATTGGTAAATTCGGTTCAGATACTGACAATTGGGTATGGCCAAGACATACAGGAGATTTTTCTTTATTTAGAATTTATGCAGGACCGGATAATCTTCCGGCAGATTATAGTGAAAGTAATGTTCCTTATAATCCAAAGCACTTTTTACCTATTAATATTGGAGGTGTAGAAGAAGGTGATTTTACTATGGTATTTGGATTTCCTGGAAGGACACAAGAATATTTGCCTTCTTTCGCGGTGGAACAAATCGTTAATACCCTTAATCCTGCCAAAATTGAAATCAGAGATGAAGCTCTTAAAATAGTAGATAAGTATATGAGAGCTGATGAAGCAACAAGAATACAATATGCTTCTAAATTTGCTCGAATAGCTAATTATTGGAAAAAATGGATTGGTGAGAGCCAGGGATTAAAAAAGACAAATGCAATAGAGAAAAAACGAAAGTATGAATCCGATTTTTTGAAGTCAGTGGAAGGAAATGAGAAATATGAGATGTTGTTGCCTACTTTTGGTAAATTGTATAAGCAGTTAGAACCCTATGCATTTGCCAGAGATTATTACTTGGAGATTGCAGGAAGGAATGTTGAAGCATTGAGAGTGTGTGGATATGCCCGTAGATTAGTTTCCGTTTTCGATAATAATGGAGTCGAGGAGGCGAATAAGTATTTACCTCGGTTGACGGCATATCTACAAACCTTTTATAAAGATTTTAATTCTGACATAGACCAAGAAGTGTTTGCAAAGTTGTATTCGATGTATCGGAATAATTTGGACGAAGTATATCATCCGACTTTGATGACGGGAGAAGCTGATGAAATGAAGATAGCCGAGTATATTTATGCCAATAGTCTAATAACATCATCTCAAAAGATCATTGATCTCTTCGAAAATAATGATATCTCCAGTATAGTGACATCTTTAAAGGAAGATAGATTGTATCAAATAGCTGAGGAGTGGGATTTACTTTATACCGAAAAAATCAATAAACCTTACCAAGAGATAAAAGGAGAGATTGATGCTTTACAACGTACTTATATGAAAGCACAAATGGAGGTTTTCCCTAACAAGAGATTTTATCCGGATGCTAATAGCACAATGAGGGTTACCTATGGACAGGTGAAAGGTTATAGTCCAAAAGATGCAGTTAGTTATGATCCATTTACCACTTTGGATGGTGTAATGGAAAAATATATACCAGGAGATTACGAATTTGATGTAGACGATAACCTAATAAGACTTTATAATAATAAAGATTATGGAAGATACGCCAATGAGGAGGGAAAACTTCCTGTTTGTTTTATTGGAACCAACCATACTACAGGAGGAAACTCTGGTAGTCCGGCCATTGATGCCCACGGTAACCTTATAGGACTTAATTTTGATAGAGCTTGGGAAGGTACTATGAGCGATATCAATTATGATCCGAGTATATGTAGAAATATTATGGTTGATGCTAGGTTCATACTTTTTATTGTTGATAAATATGCAGGGGCTTCGCATTTGATTGACGAGATGAAACTGGTTGAATAGTATAAATAAGTATTTGATAGAGATCAGACTTTTTACTCTTATTGTGACTAAATAGAGAATATGATTCTTCTTTATTGAAAGTTTGTAATCCTAGAATCTAATAAATTGCAAAATGATTGAGCATGTCAGTATAGAGGGAGCTTAATTAGCTGTAAAGGATGGAAATGTGTTTATAGGTTTTTTGGCTAGGCTAGGTTTGTAATAACGAAAAGAGGATATTCGGTCCACAATTCATATAAATTCGAATTTCAAATAATATAATAAACCTATATGAAGACGAGATTTAACTTATTGTTTTTCTTTTTGTCATTGACATTAGGATTTATGGGATGTGAGTATTTTTCTATGAAATCAAAGAGTACATCAAAGGACCTTGACCGTATCTCTGGAGCCTATGAAGCATTACAAATGCAATCGTTTGGAAAGTCGTATCCGGATAATGATATACCCATTAGAGCTTATGCAGATGGTCTTGCGACCCATAAAAAGCTTCCTAAGAGGATCAGTAGAAGTGATTTCGAATGGGAGAGCATGGGGCCTCATAACACTGCTGGAAGAACACTTGCCTTGGCTATTAATCCACAGGCAGATAGTACTATTTATCTAGGATCAGCAAGTGGTGGTTTATGGAGGAGTAGGAAACTAGGTCTAGGAGTATCGTGGGAATATGTTGAGACCATGGATGATGTACTTGGTGTTTCTTCTGTCTGTTTTGCGGAAGGTGATAGTACATTAATGTATATAGGTACAGGGGAGGTGTATAATATTATTGAAACTGGGGATGACGCCGCTTCTCGGGCCACTCGTGGAAGCTATGGAGTAGGTATTCTTAGATCAATTGACGGAGGGAATACCTGGACAAAGTCGTTAGACTGGTCTTATAATCAACGTAGAGGAATTCAATCTATTCAGATTAACCCATTGGATAAAAACATAGCATATGCTGCAACAACTGAAGGCATATATAAAACAACTGATATGGGGGCTTCTTGGGAAGTTGTCCTAAATCTTCCTATGTGTACAGATGTTCAAATTCATCAATCTAATCCAAATATTGTCGTAGCAGCATTTGGAAACTTAGGTAATCACAATACGGGAATATATCGTACTGAGGATGCTGGCGTTAATTGGGTGAGATATACGGATTCAAACTTTCCGTCTTCATTTCAAGGAAAAATAGAATTGACATCTTCGAAATCTGATCCCAATGTATTTTACGCTTCCATAGGTAATGGATTCTCCTTTAATGATGGAGCCACATGGCTACTTAAATCAGTAAATGATGGGGTTTCCTGGGAGCAGGTTAATGATTTCGATTATAGTCGATGGCAAGGATGGTTTGCCCATGATGTAGCGGTCCATCCTAGCGATCCTGATATAATTATGGCAGTGGGGATTGACTGTTGGAAAAGTACAGATGGAGGTCTTAGCCTTGAACAAGTATCGATAGGTGGAGTAACATTAGGTGATCATCCCATAGGTGAACCGGATGGGGATAGATATTATTCTCATTCTGATCATCATGTGGCTTTATTTCATCCTAATATTCCTGATCTTGTATTATTAGGAAATGATGGTGGCCTTTTTCATGCTAATGAAGGAGGAACAAATTATATGTCTGCGAATGGAGGCCTTCAGACAACACAGTTTTATAATGGTTTTTCGGTTTCTCACTTGGACGATGATCTGGCCATGGGAGGTCTTCAGGACAATAGCTCAGTTATCTATAGAGGATCAAAGGCTTGGACTCGAGTAATAGGCGGAGATGGTGCATATTCAGCGATTAACTATGATAATGATGATATTATGTTTGGTTCTTCGCAAAATTTACGAATCAGAAAATCGATCGATAAAGGAGAATCTTTCTATGGAGTTTCTCCCATTCAGTCTGATGACGTTACTGTCTTTATTGCACCATTTGTTATTTCAGAAGCTTCATCGAATATAGTCTATGCTGGTTCTCAATTTTTATATAAATCTGTTGATAATGGAGAGACATTCTTACGAATGAATAATGGGCAAGCTCTTAATGGTTCTCCCATTTTTAATATTGGGACATCACCAGTGGATGAAGACTTGGTTTTGGCAAGCACTTTTCCGGAAAACAACTTTCCTGCTGCCCTATTTCAATCTGTAGATGGAGGACTAAGTTTTATTGAAATCAATGATCCTATACTTCCGGATAGAGTAGTGAATGATATAACATTTGATCCATTTGATGGAAATACCGTTTATTTAACTTATAATGGTTTTGGCTCTTCTCATCTTTTTGTCAGCGAAGATGCTGGAATTACATGGAGAGATATTTCAACTGACTTACCTGATGTACCAGGTAATGCCATAGCGGTCGATCCGGCCAACACGGATCACTTGTATTATGGTAACGATATAGGTATTTACTTTTCACCGGATAAAGGTGATACCTGGCAAACATTAGAAGACGGAATAAAAGGTGCTTTTATAGTGATGGATTTGAAAATCTCTCCCTTTGACCAGACAATATGGTTGGCAACACACGGACGAGGAGCTTTCACTAGAAACCTTGAATCTAAGGATGTAGTATCAATTCATGATATAGATAACCGGGAATCTGATTTTGAAATATTCCCTAACCCAATTGTAAATGGTCAACTTTATTTAAAGAATAAAACCAATGAGAAACGAACAGTTGATTATCGAATACTTAGTATTGATGGAACAATACAGGATCGTGGTCTGGAAAACATATTGGGTCAAGAATCTCATTTAATTGATGTGCAAAATCTTTCTTCCGGAACGTATATATTAAGTTTATATTTAGGTGACCAACATTCCGATTTAAAATTTGTTGTTTTGTAGAGTTACGTTTTTTGAACATTATTGATTGATAGAATAGTATGATTAATGTTGCACTTATAGCTCATGATGGTAAGAAACCTGAAATGGTTTCATTTGTGCTTGGGAATAGGGAATTTTTAAGCAAAGTAAACCTGTATGCTACCGGTACTACGGGCGGACATATAGCAAAGGAAGGAATCAATGTTACAAAGCTTCTCTCTGGACCAAAAGGAGGTGATGCCCAAATAGCAGCTCTTATGGCGACAGGGAAAATTGATTTGGTAATATTTTTTAGAGATCCATTAGACAAGCATCCACATGAACCCGATGTCCAGATGCTATTAAGATTATGTGATGTACATAATGTACCATTAGCTACAAATCCGAAAACGGCATTTTATATTCTTAAAGGCATAGAAACGGTTTTGAATAGCAAGTAATGACAACTGATGATTACAAAAGGCTGGCACCTGAAATTCCTCATGCTCCAGGTGTATACAGATTCTTAGATGGTGATAGTACTATTTTATATGTGGGTAAGGCCAAAAATCTAAAAAAAAGGTTGTCGTCGTATTTCGGAGATAAGAAACAACAATATTACAAAACAAGGCTGCTTGTCAAACATGCTACAAACATAGAGTTTACCATAGTAGATACAGAACATGATGCCTTGTTGTTAGAAAACACACTGATAAAAGAGTATCAACCGAGATATAATGTGATGTTAAAAGATGGTAAATCTTATACATACATCTGCATCAAAAATGAAAGATTTCCGAGAGTGTTTTTTACTAGGAGGGTATTCAGAGATGGTTCTTATTATTTTGGTCCTTATACATCTAAATATAGAGTTAGGATAATACTTGATCTAATAAAAAACCTCTTTCCCCTGAGGACTTGCAACTTTAATCTTTCTCAAGAGAATATCGAAAATGGAAAATTCAAAGTATGTCTGGAATATCATATCAAAAATTGTAAGGGGCCTTGTGTAGGGTACGAAAAACAAGAGGAATATGATAAGAAAATCGAGCAGATTAAAAATATCTTAAGGGGTAATTTCAAGCCAGTAAAGGATTTTATTAAGACCGAAATGAAGGAGAAAGTAGATAAGCTTCAATTCGAAGAGGCCCAAGTATTGAAGGAAAAACTAGATGTTTTCCAGGATTATCAGGCTAAGTCTACGGTTGTGAGTACCACTATTAAAGATCTCGACGTCTTCAGTGTAGTGAGTGATGAAAAGATAGCTTTTGTGAATTATCTTAAGGTTATAAATGGAGCCTTGATTAATGGTGAAACTTTTGAATTTGAAAAGAATTTGGATGAAGAAGTTGAAGACATTTTGTCTTTTGCAATACCTGTGATACGGGATAAGTATAATAGCATTTCACCGCAAATAGCATTAACTCAAGAAGTACTGCTAGAAGATCAAAGTATTGAAATTTTGATCCCTCGAAAAGGAGATAAGAAGAAACTCATCGATCTATCTTCCAAAAATGCTTCTTACTATATGTTACAGAAAAAGAAAAGGGAAGCCAGTCAGGTAAGAAAGGTCAGTCCTGCAGAGAGGATATTAACAACTTTAAAGAAAGACCTGAATATGGATAGGATGCCCTTACATATTGAGTGTTTTGATAACTCTAATATTCAAGGTTCTCATCCAGTAGCCAGTTGTGTAGTTTTTAAAAATGCTAAACCTTCAAAGAGAGATTATAGGCATTTTAAAATTAAAACGGTAACTGGAGCTAACGATTTTGCGTCGATGGAAGAAATAGTATTTAGGAGATACAGAAGATTGTTAGATGAAGGAGAGTCATTGCCTCAATTAGTTATCATTGATGGGGGAAAGGGACAGTTAAGTAGTGCAATGAAAAGTATTGACCAACTTGGTATTCGTGATCAGATAACCGTAATAGGAATCGCTAAAAAACTGGAAGAGATCTTTTTTCCTGAGGATAGTATTCCTTTGTACATTAATAAAAAGTCTGAGTCGCTTAAATTAATTCAGCAGGCAAGAAATGAGGCCCATAGATTTGCCATTACCTTTCATCGTGATCAACGATCTAAGAATTTTTTAGGAACGGAGTTGACCGAAATTCCGGGCATTGGTGCCAAGACTGCTGAGAAACTGTTAAAAGAATATAAGTCAGTAAAAAAGATTAAAACGCTTAGTGAAGAACAGCTAATGAGTTCAGTTAGCAAAAGTGCAACAGAAAAAATACTTGCTCACTTCAAGAAAAAGGATGCCTGATACTATAGCTATTAAGTTAACCAAGTTAGGAGAAAGAGCTTTAAGGTCTGGACATCCATGGATTTTCGAGAAGTCTATTGCAAAGCAAAATAGGAAGGGGAGTTCAGGGGATATTGTCATAATTTTCGATCAGAAGAGGAATAAATTTTTGGGACTAGGTCTGTTTGATGCTAATTCCGTTATCCGAATTAAAGTATTACAATTCGGCTCGCCTGTGGATTTCAATTTCGATTATTTACATAATAAAATAAGCTCAGCATATAAAATTAGGAGACCATTGGAAAAATCAGAAACCAATGCATTTAGAGTTGTATATGGTGAAAATGATGGACTTCCCGGATTGATAATTGACAGATATGCACATATTTTGGTAATCAAACTTTATTCGGCAGTTTGGATTCCTTATTTGAAATGGGTGATTGAAAGCTTACAAACTATTTGGAAGGATACTTCGGTTCTATTGAGATTAAGTAGAATACTACAAAAAGAGTTAAGGGGAGAAATGGAAGATGGTACATGGCTTATCAAGCCAACTGATCCTGAAGTGATATTTATGGAATATGGGATTAAGTTTAAGAGTAACGTTTTAAAGGGCCATAAAACAGGTTTTTTTCTAGATCAAAGACACAATCGAAATAAAATTAGAAAGTTAGCAAGAGACAAAAAGGTTTTGGATGTTTTTTCCTACAACGGAGGTTTTTCTGTAAATGCCTTAGTAGGTGGTGCTTCGAATGTAACCAGTGTTGATATTAGCAAACAGGCATTGGACCTTGCTTTGGAAAACGCTAAATTGAACCAAAACAATCCAAATATTCAGACCATTTGCGGAGATGCTTTTCTATTGTTAGAAGAGATGGTAGTGCAAGGAAAAAAGTATGACTTGATTGTGATAGATCCACCTTCTTTAGCAAAGAAGTCTGAAGAAATGCAGAAGGCATTGAAAATGTATCAGAAACTATGTCGATCTGGTTTGAAACTACTTAACACGAATGGGATTCTACTTATGGCTTCTTGTTCGAGCAGGATTCAGGAGAATGAGTTTTACATGCTTGTTGAAAATGAATGTTCGAGAATCAAAGGTTCTTTCAAAATATTAGAAAGGACAGAACACGATATAGATCACCCAAAAGGTATTTCAGAGTTAAACTACTTAAAGGGAGTTTACATACGGAAAGTAGGATAATTTGCTAATTTTAGATTTTAGATAGGGTGTTCTCCTGTAAATAGTAGTATGATCCCTAAACGAGTTACATGAGAACATAAGTAAATAAATGTACGAGCACATGAAAAAGATATTTCTTTCATTTTTTGTTTTATATGGTTTGAGCCTAAATGCACAATCCGACCTCGAGCGAGCTCTTTTTAGTTTATGTGATGTAATGTTTGAAAAGATTGAAACTGC
The DNA here is from genome assembly GCA_965230495.1 of Saprospiraceae bacterium. Lineage (GTDB taxonomy): Bacteria > Bacteroidota > Bacteroidia > Chitinophagales > Saprospiraceae > JACJYM01. The sequence continues at coordinate 45,974 of OZ246004.1, forward strand.
AGAAGGTTATGAGGCCAGTTATAAACTAATGATCAAACAACCTATTAATCATGAAAATCCAGACGACGGACATTTTTATCAAAAAGTATATCTTAATCATAGAGGATTTGATAATGCTACTGTTCAGGTGACAGAAGGATACAACAGATCGTACAATAGATTATATGAACTTTCGAACTTTATTGAAGCAAATCAAGCCACCGTTGAACATCGATTTTTTGGAGAATCCATGCCAGATTCTTTAGATTATCAATATTTGAACTTTGAACAAGTTACATCTGACCATCATCGTATCAATCAATTATTAAGACAGATATATAAGGGAAAGTTTGTGGCAACAGGTATATCTAAAGGAGGAACAACAACAATATTTTATAGATACTTTTACCCCAATGATGTGGACATATCCGTTCCTTATGTGGCACCCCTCAATTATGAACTGGAAGAAAAGAGAATTTATCACTTTTTAGATACTATTGGGAGTGATGAGTGCCGGGCAAATACACTTGCTTTTCAAAAACGATTGTTGAAGAATAGAGAATACAATATTGAAAGACTAAAGTGGTATGCAAAAGGTAAGAATATTCACTTTACCTATCTCAATTTAGAAGAAGCTTTTGAATATGCCGTGTTAGAATATCCATTTTCATTGTGGCAATGGGGTACTAGTTGTGATGAAATACCTATTGGTGATGCTGCAGATGAGGACGATTTAAATCATTTAGTGGAAGTTTCAGGAATAGATTTTTTTGCTGATGAGAGTATGGAGGCTTATGCGAGTCATTACTATCAATCTGGCACTCAGATGGGATACTATGGATATGAGATTGAAGATTTTGAGGGGTTAATCAAAGCATTGGATATCGGAGAAAATCCATCCGCCGTTTTTATGCCTAATAAGATGGAAGTGGAATGGAATCCGAAATTGACAAACAAAGTTGCGAAATGGATTAAGAATAACGGAAACCAATTCGTTTACATTAATGGCCTTAATGATACATGGTCAGCTACCAGAGTTCCTGTTTCGAAAGAGGTTGATGCTTTGTGGTTTAATATGGAAGGAGAAAGTCATGGGACTGCCCGAATAAAAAATTTGAGTGAGGAGGATCAAACCCTTTTAAGAAATACGCTCACCAAGTGGTTAAAATAAGATGAGACAATTATTTGTACTTCTGCTTTTTTTTCAATTTGGCTATGGCTTATTCGGACAGTGCCCTAAGGGCATGGTGCATTTATCAAGTAATGAGCAAATAGAGCAGTTTACAAGGAAATACCCTAATTGTACAGAGCTGGACTCTAGTCTTTTGATTGGTCCGACAGAGGATATGAGACAAACGCGAATTTCCGATCTTTCCAAACTGTCTAATATAATCTTGGTAAACGGAGATTTTAAAATTTGGGGCAATCCTTTAGTTAGATCACTAACACCAATTGAAAATATAACGATTGTAAATGGTAACGCTAAATTTGGGGTATATCATGCAAATAATCTCTATATGCCCAAACTGGAATTGGTAAAGGGAAATTTGCAGGTTGAGTGTCATGGTTATGAAGAATGCCAAATTCAATTTAAAGAACTTATCAAGGTAGGAGGAGATTTGTATCTATGGTTCCAAAAAATGCCGGAGAAAATGTTTCCTTCTTTGTGGAAAATTGGAGGCAGTGTGAGTATCATAAGCTCTATTGGAAGTAACCTCAATGATAGGTTTCCTCTATTGACGGAGGTAGGAGGGGCATTATCCATTGATTTGAACGATAGGAATGAAGATCATTATTTACCGAATCTAAAAAAGGTAAAACGATTGTCCATATATGGGCAGTCAGTTAAACCCAAGTATATTGGTGAGTTAATGGATGTAAAAGAGTTGATAATTGGAAGCGGAGTTGATTGCGAGATCAGTGTTCTTAAAAGAATTGATTCATTAGAGCGACTGATTATCTCAGAGTTAACCCCTAATCTTGCTTCTAATCTTAGTGGACTGCGTTATGTTAACAATATGGACATCAATCAAAGTAAAGAGATTTCGGACAGCAATTATTTCAAGAAGTTGGAAGAAGTTAATAAGTTAAGAGTTGGAACTTTGAATACTCTCTCTTATTTCCATGATGTTGAAATACTTAAAGAGTTGAGAGTCACAGGGATGAAGAGTCTAGAGAAGTCGATGGGTTCGTTTCCAAAGGGTGAATACGATTTGATTTTTCAATACAATCAGGTGGACTCACTAAAGGTAAATTTAGGAGGTAATATTCAACGCCTAAAAGTTACTTACAATGAGGTGTTACAAACCATTTCTATGGATAATGGAGTATTAAATGAACTCAATATTGTCAATAATCAATCGTTAACTTCCATTCAAGACTTGAATTTAAAAGTCAATCCGAAAGGAAGAATTAATATTGCAGGCAATAAAAATCTTGAAAACTGTCATTGTTCAACTATTTGTGATGCATTGAAAGCTGGAAATATTCAAATTAATCTTTATAATAACGGAAGTGAATGTACCATTGAGAATCTGAAAAGGTCATGTAACCACAATTGATTTAAGTCTTAAAAGCTGCACTTTATTATATCCGAATCGAAGATCAAATGATATTCGTTATCTGTAATTGGTAAGACAATTCTTAAGCCAGCGAATGAGACACCTTCCATAGAAAGTGGATACTCATTTACCTCATTATTGCGATAAACGGTTAATCCTAAGTTGCGGTGATAACTCCAAACACTTTGATCAGAGGCGGGTATTGGATAGTAACTTAGATGGGAGGTTTTATTTTCATTTTTACGAATGAAGGACAATTTATTTCCATCATAGCTAATGAAATCTCCTTTTTGAGAAACGATAATCGAAGTACTGTCGTGCCTAAATACATCACGAATACGCCCCAGTTTATGACCATCTACGGATGTCAGTTTTTTCCAAATTCCATTCCCACTATATATAGATAGAATATCTCCTCTTTTTGGATTTAGAAATGCTAGCTCTCCTGTGTGAAGGTCAAATATTTTTACTTTTTGAAGTGACTCCCATCCTAAATAATGATCGTTGTTACTTACCTCTTTCGTTTGACCATCTAGTAAGGTATACATTTTGTTTCCATCAATAAAAACCCATTCTTCTCCAATTTTTCCAAATGAACTCAGCTCATTCGAGGGATGTACCAAAGATTCAGTACCAGATTGCCATCTCTTTAATCCTTCGTCATCACTAAAATAAGATGCTTCATAATTTTTGATGTCCACTAGTTTTTTCTCCGGCAGGTTACTTTTAAAAACCTCACCATTGGCAACAGCCATATAACCTTCGATTGATTTTTCTTGGGTTAAGATTTTATCTCCTGCCTGAAAAGCATTCCGATACGCCGGAATTTTTAGTTTTTTGTCTAAATTGATTTTTGACCATTGATTACCATTAAATCGTAAGATCACCTGCCCTTTCAATGTCATCCAAATATCATTGTTGGCACAACGGTACAGATGTTCCCCGAAATTTCCGGTTTTTAAATTTTCAGGTGGAATATAGTTTACCCAATTTCCCTGATCATTGTGGAAGGCATTGCCCCCATTGGAATAGAGCCAGAAGTCATTAATACTTTTGAAATGGGAGGTATAAAACTTAATACCATTAGCAATCTGCCTGCCTTTGATAAATGTGATCAGTTCGCCTCCTTTCAATTCGTAAATATCGCGATAGTCCACTATTATCTTATGACCATCTACGCAAGCAACATCTTGAATGTTTGTTTTCTTTTCAAGAGAATATTCTTTGATTATACCTTTTTCAATTAAGTAAACTTTACCATAACTACTGATAAGAATACTACCATCATCTGCTATGTCAAAGTGTTTGAAATAGTAGTTTTCGTCCGATTCATTTAATGGAATTAATTCGTACGAATTATTAATGAAAACTCTAAAGACTCTGGTTTTAGTCAGACAGTAGATATTTCCTTTTTTGTCAGTCCCCAATTCCTTTGTGTCCAGTTTGGGATAGGCATTTCTATCTAAGATGGGTGTTATTTCTTTGTTGCTGGATATTCGAGCCAAAGAATTATTAGTCAATATCCAAGCTCCTCCTTGTCCATCTGGCAATGCATCAATGACTGTAGACGAAGAAATACCTTCAAGTAGCCTCATTTGATGTAGAATATTACCTTCCATATCGATCCATGTAAGTCCTGTTCCATATACTAACATTTGCCGATCATTCCACTGCATTACACCTCCGGACCACTGTGTATAGTCAATACTTTCGAACTTTTGAGCTTTTAGTTGCTGATAGATAAGTAAAATCGATAAAATAATAATATGTTTTGTAAGGTTCATCAGTAGATGATTTTATTGATAATATCCTTGAATTGTGATTTCAAAAAAGACTTTTTTTCATTCTCTTCTAAAATTTTCATTTTTTTAAATATGCCCGATATATTATGACCGGATTGATCAAAATCTTTGATTAGTTTTTCTATGGAACCTTCATCTCTAGAGTTTTTATACAGGGCTTCAATGAAATTGATCTTGTTCAGAGCTGATATGTTAGTATCGTGTTTCGAAAATGCCAATAGTTCTTGTTGTTCTTTCTCTGGCAACTCACTTATGTCAATTTCATGAGTTGTAGTGATGGTAGGACCTTCTACCCATTTAATTTCCTTCTTTGGTTGTTTTTGCCTCTCCTCTGCAGAAAGAAGTCTAAATCCTTCAGGCTCATCAGGAAACATTCTAATGGAAGTAAAGGAAATGGCTTCAGTTGTTTCTTTTTTTTTAGTTGTTCTAGGAGGTCTTGAAGGTTTTTCGGTAGGAGGGCTCTCAGAAATGATCTCCTCCACTACTTTTTCAAGAGCTTCGTTTTCTTCCTTACTTCCACCGATCACTGATACCTTTGGAGCTGTGTCATACTTTTTTATTTCCCCAGAAGATTCTTCAAAATTCCTTTCTAAAACAGGCTTTTCTAGAAGTGCTTCTTCATATAATTCGTCGATGACTTCTTTGAAAAGATTATAGTCTTTATTTTGTGCATAGATGGACATCCAAGGGATTATGAGGAGTATTAACAAATATAGTTTGAGCGGCATGTTAAGTTTTATTTTTATTGAATTTCAACCAAATATAATATTTAAATGATCATTGCTAAAATTTATAAAAAAATCCTTCTACTGTGTTTATTGTCTTCTTTCATTTTACATGCAGAGGCTCAACTTATAGAGCCCGGATATGGAGTGGTAGAAGAAATTGACGCCACATTGGTGCCTGTTAAAAGAGGAAACCTATATGGTTTTGTAGATCGTCAGAATCAAACTAAAATTCCTGCAGATTTTGAAAAAGTATCATTCTTTAACGAAAGAGGGTATGCCCATATTAATAAGTATGGACTTTTTGGTGTAATAGATAAGAGCGGAAAAGAGATAATCCCCCCTCTGTCTTCTGGTAAAGTTCAGTTAGAGGTATCTAAAAATAAAAACTTTAAACTAAAAAAAGGAACGGATTATGTTGATGAAGAGACGAGTATTGGATTTATTTCTAACTATAAGTCAAAGAAGTTTTGCTTTTACAAAGAATCGGGAGGTAACTTTAAAATTTTTGAAGGCAAACTAAATAAATCAACATTCGATTCTCAGATTTCTTACTTTTCTAAACTGGATGATGGGGGTAGGTTTTATCAACACTATGCCCGAATTGTTAATGATGATGGTAAAGTAAATTTTATAGACACTTTGCTAAATGTAGTATTTAATGAATATATCTTTGATGGTTTTCAACTGGATAAAGATCTATTTGCGGAGTATAATGAAAAAGGGTTGGTAAGAGTAATTGATAAAGATAGAGTAGGATTGACTTCTTTTGATTTTAAGAAAATTACCCCATGTGGTGACAATAATCTATACATCGTTGAAGTAAAAGGCCCCAGTTACGGTAATATTTTTGGTCTAATGAATGGTCAAGGGAAACTACAAATTGATACCATTTATTCCAGTATTACTTATTTGGGAAACAATTATTTTTTATTTGACGAAAATGGGAAAAAAGGTGTAATGGACCAAAATGCCAATCGCTTAATCCATCCTAAATATTATGACATCAAATATTTCACAGAGGATAAATTTATTTGTAAAAGTGATGATGGGCTCTATATAGTTAATAGTGAGGAAAAATCTTTACTGGGACCCTATGAGTCAATTACAAAACAAGGGCTAAGTAATTGTTTGGTGATTAAGGACACTGTGCAATATTCATATGTGGATCAAAGCTTAAAAAAGCAATTTTCGAAAGAGAAAGAATTTCGAGTTTCGCAGGTCTTAGGAGAACACATAGTGATATACCAAGGCGGACTTAATCATCTTATGGATTTAAAAGGAAATGATGTTATAGGCAAACCATTAAAGAGCATAAAATCCACTTATTTGGATAAAATAATAATAACACAATCTGATTTGGGGTCAGGATTATATGACTTATCCGAGGATAAATGGATATACCCCGAAGGAGACTATCATATCTCATTGAAATCATTGGCATATCATGGGGAGGAATCTATCGTGCTTAATGGACAACAGAAAAAAATAACTATTAAAAAGTCTTTAAAAGACAAAACCATTGAAGAGAACAAAAGTTCTTATTCTGCTTCATATCGTAAGTCTAAAGATGGTCGTCAAACGATTGTTAACTTTCTAGGTGAAACCTATACTTTTCCAACGGAGGATAATTATAGGGTAGAGACAATGGATGATAAACTCTATTATCAGAAGAAAGAGGGGAGGCACAAACTTTTATATAACACTGATCTTAAAAAAATTCTTCCAAAAGGATTTTATTTGAATAGAACCCATAAATTCGGAGACAAGCAATATTTTTCGGTATATAATGACAAGGAAGAAAGAGGAGTATGTGATTTCAATGGTAACTGGATGATAAAACCCTTAGCTTGTAGAAAAATAAATTTTTATCAAGATTATTTTATTGGAATTCCTTTACCAGATGGAGATAGAATATATGATGACAAATTTAAACAGATCACAGAAAAGAAATACAATAAGATATCAGCTAAAGGAGAGTTGATTCTTATGACTTATGGTGATGATAATCTATTGGATATTTATTCGAAGGGAAAATTGATTTCATCCGGTGAATTTGTTGATGTTGTGTCTACTAGGAGTAATGACTTCACAGCTCAGTTGAATCCTATGGACACATTAAGAACTGCACTGGTTAGAAATAATGGAGAATGGCTTATTGATTTACCTTTTTATGATATTATTCCTGTAGATTCGACATATGGCAGGTTTATTGTCAAAGACAGCCACGATTATGGTATTCTAAAGAAAGACAAAACGTTAGTTAAGGAAGTTAAATTTAAGGAGATAAGGTTTTTTCCGGAAGGGAATGTATTTGTTTGTCGTAAGCAAGATTATTACAATGATCTTCTAACATTGGATAACGAATTGATTGTTAAAGATTTCGAAGGTTATGTGCAATTCAAACACCATAAGGAAGTCGGTTATTCTATTCAAGGTGAAAAAGAAACATTACTTTTTGACTTAAATGGAGAATTGATAAATAGTTTTCCAAAAGAATATGGATACTTGTCGCCTTCGAAAAATTTGTTTGATCAAGGCATAATACAATTTTCTGCAAATGGAAGAGCAAAATTGTTTGTGGATATGAAATCGGGTATTAAATATGAATAGATATACTTGGCAATAAGCCAATAAAATAATTAGATTAATTTTATTTAGGAAAAGCCTATGAAGGAAGACATGGATATTAAAGAGCATATTCTTGTTCACGAAACAGATATAAAACAAAGACTTTCGGACTACCTGCCCGGTAAATTTGAATCCATAGTATCGAAAAAGGGAATTAAAAAAGCCATTGAAAAAGGATTGGTACGAATCAATGGCAGGATGGGAACAACAGGACTCTATGTTAGAGGAGGAGAGAAGATCGAATTATTGCGAGAACAAAGGATGAAGCCAAAGGCAAATCTTAAACTGGAAGTTTTGTATGAAGATGATTATCTGGCGGTGATCAATAAGCCAGCAGGAGTAGTGGTGAGTGGCAACAAAAGAACAAGTATTGAGAATGCTCTTCAAGGTAATCTCAAGAATAGTAATCAGAAGGATGGATTAGAATATCCTGAACCTGTTCATCGTTTGGATTATCCAACAAGTGGCCTATTACTAATTGGAAAGACTAGCGGTGCAGTAACAAGACTGAACAAGTTGTTCGAAGGGAAGGAAATTGAAAAAGTATATCATGCAGTTACTATTGGTAGTATGTCAACTACAAAAGGAAAAATAGAAACTTCAATTAAAGGAAAGGTAGCAGAGACTCATTTTGAAATATTGCAAACGGTAAAATCTGACAAATACGAATGCTTAAATTTAGTGAGACTAAAGCCTGTAACAGGTAGACGACATCAGATAAGAATTCATATGGCCGAGATAGGAAACCCTATTCTGGGTGATAAGCAATACGGTAAGGAAGGATTTATTTTAAGAGGAAATGGACTATATCTACATGCCACTTCCATTTTATTCCAACATCCATATATTAATAAGGAAATAACTGTTGAAAAAGACTTACCAAAAAAAATTAAGAGAATTTTTGCTTAAGTACTTTTCTTCTTAATTGTATGCCAGAGCAAATTGCAATAGGGATTTTCTTCTTCGATCAGAGGTCTTAATCTTTTCGCCATTGCGAAGGACAATTATGGGATATCTGCCCCTTATGATCTTCTTTATCATCATTTTTTGCAGAATATCTTTTTTATTAACTCGAATAAACCTATTAGTAGGTGATAAAATTTCTTCGAAATACTTTAATGATTTTGTAGATAACACATTACCATTTTTTGTTAAGAATAAGGAATAATTTCCCTGAGCTTCGATTCTTATAATATCATCAAAAAAGATCACTTCATATCCATCAACGGTAGAAATAGAGATGCATTTATTTTGAGATTCAAGTACTTTTTTAAGACTCTTGTAGGATATGTCTTTTTCTTTAACTTTCCTCATTTTGTCGATTGCCCCTTCCAATTCTACTTTGTCAATTGGTTTAACTAAATAATCTAGGGCAGATAACCTTAGAGCCTGAAGAGCATACTCTTCAAACCCAGTGGTGAAGATCACTTTGAAATCAGGTTCAGCAAAAAAATCAAATAATTCAAAGCCAGAAGATTCTGTTAGTTCAATGTCCAAAAAGACAATGTCGGGATTATATTTATTAATTAACTTAACACCATCACTAATGTTACTGGCTACGCCTTTATTATCTACTAAATGGTTCTCATCATTGAGAAGATGAATTAAATAATCTGAGCAATGAATATCATCTTCGATAATAACGCTCTGTAAGTTCAATTTTATCAATTTGACTTGTCTTTTGGGTATTTACCATTACTAATATACGCAAATATATATATATAATTTGTCTTATACGAGTAGGTTTATTATTGAGACTACTCCTTTTCCATTACTACGATTTTTCATATTAAATCCACCAGTTTTACCATTAAATATAGCAATGCTCTCTTCAATTATGTCCAATGAGGATTTTCTTGAGAGTGTCTTCTCCATATCATCTTTCAACCCAATACCATTGTCCTTAACAGTAATAACTAATAGATCTTCATGGAGATTTAGATTCATTGAGATTACTAAATGAGGGCTCTTTCGATTATATTTAATAGAGTTTTCGATAATTGGTTGGATCAACATTACTGGAATTTCGACTTCTGTGATTTCATTTTTGATATTTTCGTTCATTTCAATTTTTAATCTGATGGAGTTAGGGTTTCTTAGCGATTCTAGATTAACATACGATTTAATAAAGTCAATTTCATCTTCAATAGAGACAGTATTCTTAGTAGAGTATTTATATAGAACTTTTAAAAAATTATTAAATACTAATAATATATCTTCAGCCTTTTTTCGATTACCCTGTGAAAGTTCCTTACTAACAAACGCCAGGTAATTTCCAATAAGATGAGGACTCAGACTTAATTTTTTATCTTTTAAGTTCAACTTTCGGATAGTTGATTCCAAATGATCTATATTTTTGGAGTATTCCTTTTTCGATTTTATTTTAAAAATATAGTACCAAACAGAAGCTATCATTGCTAATAGTAGAACAATACCAAAATAAAATCTAAGGCTTCTGACATGTTGAAATTCAATTTCTATTTTTTCAGTATTGTTGGGGTCAAAGAAAAGGTGAGAATATGATATTTCGAAAGAATGAGTACCAGATTTAAGGTTCTTAAAGGTAAGATTTTTATTGGTGGAATATTTTATTGAATCTGTTCCGAATCTGTAGTAAAATCCTTTTGTTTGAATATCTAAGTCAAGTTTGATTTGTACTTCAATGGAAGGGTCAGACCCTTTTAGAGTGATCTCTTTATCAGTATTGTAGATGGAATCAGAATAAACAATTTTGTCAATGGAAACCTTACGTTGGTTGTTTTTGAGCCATTTGTTTTTTGGAATTACGAAAACACTTATCTGGTCTGATATATATAGTTTATCTTCAAAAATAGCAAAATCACCCACAGCATTTTTGAAAAAATCCCTATCGATATGAAATAAAGAATCTTGTCTTTCATTGTAAATAATGAGTGTATTGTCAACTAGAAATATTTGATAATTGGGAAAACTCTTTTGTTGTGTAACAATCTCTGGAGCGATAAAGTATTTTTTAAAGAATTTCGATTTCGGCTGCTTTATTGCTTTATTTAAGAAGTTTTCAGGAGATAAGGTATTACTTTCAAAAGTATTGTAGTTTGCCAAAATGGAATCAGCCTCAAAATAATAGATGCTGTCATTTGCCTGAACAAATACACTATCATTGATCAGGGAAAGTTTTAACAATCCATACGGGGGAAACTCTTTGGAATATCCAGGTGGTTGATTCTCCAATAAATTGGAAAGTGAGTAGACTTCAATGTAATTGTTGTTGGTCGTATATAGATTATTGTTTTTAGTTGTGGAATTCTTGTAGTAACCGTATTTATTTTCACTTATGAGTTCAAAGTTTTTATCAAGTATAAAAAACTGGAAAGATGTGGATACTATTAAATATTCTTCAAGAATGAATAAATCCGTAATAGCATTTGGAGCCTCAAATCTTTTAATAAATTGATCATTTACTAACTCAAACAATTCGCCATCAGAATTGAAGAAAACCATTTTTTTATTCGGAACAACTCTTATCCCAATATTGTTAAAATCGATGTCTGATTCATTTCTTATTAGTTCAATTTCTTCAAGATATTCATACTTAACTAATTTGGAATTGTTGGTGCAAAACCAAAGGGTTCTTTGTGCTTTTGGATCTTCATAGATATGATTTATTTCATCTGTGGCAAGAAAGTCGAATGGATCCTCATTACTTAATAGCAGTTCGAGGTTTTTATGTTTAGTAACCCCCAACAAAAAGTTTTTAGTTTTATAGACCCTATGATGGTTATACTTGGTTGGTGTTGTTTTATGGATGGTTAAGCTTGAATCGATGTGCAGGATCCCATTGTTTTTGTCGATCAAATGAATGGAATCATTGTGAATAGAGAAGTGTCTGGTGCATACAAATCTACCTTGCAAATAGTTATGACTATCTGTGTCAAAATCGTATTTAATCAACTTATCAGGGTTGCAGAAATAGATGGAGTTTCCGATCTTCCCAAGATTATACCGTACTTTCAATTGTGATAGATATGAAGAGTCGGAGATTTCATTGACTGTTATTTCTTCAGAATAATCTACTACGTAAATTTCATTTGCTTTGATTGAGTCGTTCGCTTCAAAGGACGTAGTTATCAAGAATTTATCATAAAAACAGAAGTCATAGACTTTTTTATTGACAGCAGTATTAATAAGATTTAATTTATGGTTCTTTATATAGGCTAATTGTCCATTATAATTACAAACCCAAATTATATTGTTATTATCCTTTTTTACATAAATGATAAAGGGGTCATTCAGTTTGGAACAATCAATTTTTTGAAACCTGTAGTCATCAAAGAAGAAAAGGCCATTATCCGTTCCGATCCATTTGTTACCCGCACTGTCCACTTCGATTTGATATATTTCTTGAGCTTCTAACCCGTCTTTGTTGTCATAGATAGTAAACTTGCCAAGTGATTGGCATTGACAAACTATTGAAAATGAAATCCATATGCCTAAAACATAAATATGTCTCATTTCAATGTTTTAAACATAATATTTATTGAGAGGCATGTAACCATTTAATCGTAAAATTAAGTTCTTAAGAACTATGACACATATAATTTAATAATTGTCTCTGTACCATTGGTACCAATTCTATTCTTAATTATCAAACCTCCTTCTCGTCGATTAAAAATATTAATACTTTCTTCTACGATTTTTAAGGATGATTTTCGTATTACATTATTCTCCTTCAATCCAATTCCATTATCAACTATTTGCACGATAAGACAGTTTTCGTATGTTATCTCAATATGTATTTTTAGTACTCTGTTGTCTAGGTTTCGATTATGCTTGATTGAATTCTCAATAATCGGTTGAATTATCATAACAGGTATTTCAATTTCTATGAGGTTGTTTTCGGAGATACTACGCGTGTCGACCTTTAAATCTATTTTATTAACATTTCTTAGGGATTCGATATTTACGTACGACTCAATAAACTGTATTTCTTTGGAAAGATTAATTGTTGAATGGTTTGAATATTCATAAAGAATTTTTAAAAAAGAGGTGAAGGATTCTAAAATGATCTTGGCTTTTTTTCTATCTCCGTAAATCAGTTCTTTGCTCACAAATTGTAAATAATTCCCAATTAAATGTGGGTTAAGGCTGAATTTTTTATCTCTCAAATAAAGGTCCTCAATTTGAGACTCAAGTCTTAAAATGGTATGTGAGTGTTTTTTTTTGGTAAGGTTTCTATTAAAAAAATAAAATAGTATTAGAATAGAGATTATACCTAAAGCCAAGAAGGGAGTAACTCTTAAATCCTGAGTTCTATCGAAGTCAATTCTTAATTCCTGAGAATTTTTTAGATTGAAATAAAAAGGAGAATATGATAAATTAAATGTATGTGATCCATCCTTCATATCTTCTATTACGATCATGTTATCATTCGAATATTGGATGGAATCATTTCCAAATTTATAATAGAATCCAACATTTTTTTTGTGATGCTGTGACTTAAGATGTATTTCAATAAAATCTTCATTTCCTCTTATGTTTAGTTTTGAGCCAAGAGGAATCGTTCTATTTTCATACACAATTTTATCTATTTTTGGGTGGACGTCATATTTGCTTTTTAACCATAACTCCTTGTGGATAGAGAAGGTGTTTTTTTGGTTTGATATTAGTAACGTGTCATTGGTTATGATAAAGTCATTAATGAAAAAGTCATCATTGTCGTTATAATTCCAGAAATATATCGAATCCGAATGAATGTCATAAATGAGAAGTGTATTGGAAATGTTGAAAACCTCATAAGATTCATTCCTTTTGAGATTAAGTATTTCTGAGGCAGAAATGAAGTGATTTTCGGCGAACTGAGATTCGGAAAACGCTTCTTGTAATTGTTTGTTAAGAAGTAGCTCATGATTAGTCACGGCAGAGTTTTTCTCTATAAATTCGTGTTTAGCCAACTCAAATTTGTCAGTAACATAGTAAATGTTTTCATCTCCCAATAACCATATTTTACCCTCAAAATTGAACAACCTTGTAAACGAATTTTTCAAAGGAATTTTAATCACTTTAGATGAGTCACTCAACAAGTCTTTAAAATTATATATGAACAAATAGTTTTTAAAAAATAGATAGATATGATCTTCAAACCCTATGATATTTTTATAATATCCTTTTAGTCTACTTACTTCTTGAAGGTTATGATCGAGAATAATAAGCTCAAAATCAGTACTTAGTAGTATATAATCTTTATAAAAAGAAGTGTATGCTATTTCTCTTTCACATTCATATCTTTTTATCACATTTCCATTGGAATACTCATTGATTAAATTTCCGTTGTTAATGATTAGAAGTTTATTCTTCCAGAAATAAAACTTTGAAAAGGTATCGCCTAAATACCTATGATATTCTAATTCTTGCTGGGAAGTATGTAAAACCTTAAATAATTTAGCATTATTCGTGGCAACCCAAAATTGGTTCGAGGTTTTGCTTGGTTGATAGATATCATTTATTTGATATTCTTTCATAAATGACGGGAGAGTTTCACCTTCCAATACATCTAGTTGATTAAAATAGTCTACAGCTAAAAGGTTTGATTTAGTTTTAAAAACCCTTCGATATTGCCTTGGCAAGATTTTAGTTCGGAGTACATTTAGATTATTATCGATAATTTTCAACTCCTTTTTTCTCGTCAGTATATAGAAAGTGTCATTATAAAAACATATGTGTCTGTCCTCGACGTGACCTTCTTTGATTCTTATAAAGTCTTTAGTTAATGGGTTTAACTTGATAAAGCTGCTCTCTTTAAGAAAGAAAAAATAATTATCTAGAATTTTTAGACTGATGTATCTATCACCATAATTTTTGAGAATAGGATTAGAAAGGGTAATACTGAAATCATCTGTTTCTAACGGTATATTTTCTAGGAAAACCTCAGAATGCTTAAAAGCCAATACAATTTTATCTAAATAGAAATCAAAAAGATAAACTTCTCGACCTTCCGGAAATGTAACCAATTCAACACGATTATTCCTAACCCTTCCAATCTGACCACCATAGTTCAAAACCCAAATATGACCATAGTTATCTTTTTTTACAGAAATAATAAATGGATCACTAAGATTGGATATGTTGATTTTGGAAAATTCGTAATTATCAAATTTGTATAAACCTTTATCGGTACCTATCCATTTTACATCATCATCGTCTGCAACAATCTGATATATTTCGTTGGCGTCCAACCCGTCTTTTTTCGAATAAGAAAAGTACTGGGGTGTTACCTTTTGGGTCGAGCCTAAGGTCATTGTTATAGAATACATTGCAATCAGAAAAAGATACTTCATTTTTAAATACTAATTCTATAAGCAAGTGTTTTTTCAAGTTTTGTTACGCAAAAATAAGGTATTTGATCGAGCTTAAGTCTTGGGTTTTAAAAACCAAACACCTTAATCCGAGCAAATACGCGATAACAAAAAAGTCTAAGTTTATATTATGAAA
The DNA here is from genome assembly GCA_965230495.1 of Saprospiraceae bacterium. GTDB lineage: Bacteria > Bacteroidota > Bacteroidia > Chitinophagales > Saprospiraceae > JACJYM01. Next base: position 61,142 of record OZ246004.1, read on the forward strand.
ATATTTAATATTTAAAAGGTGCAGGAATACTTTTGTTGCGTCTGCTATGTAGGAGTAGACCCACCAATTTGGGAATGTTAGATCCTTGATAAATGATTTTAGGATGACTTTGAAGCTTTAATAGTGAAGTCATCTATTAATGTTAAATGAATCTAACACCAAACACTAATGAAAACTAGTATATGCTTTTATCTTAAAAAGGCCATCATTCTATTTGTCTTAGACCACATTTATATTTTCTATAAAGATGTTATGCTCAAAGGAGTGACTCCCTCTAAAGAATTTCATGCAATCCATTCCGCAATTGGGTCAGGTAACATTGTATGTTAAATGACCTGACTTAATACGAGACGAGCAATTTATTACTACAAGTCAAACTTCAAAAATGCTATTCTTAAATATGAACGATCAAATGATTACATTGAAAAATTATGGGATAATGATCCAAACAGCAAAGTGTGTACTGGTTTTTTTCTTAGTACTATTTTTATCAATATTACATCAACTCAATGGGCAGTCGGTAGCTACTACTAATACAGGTGATGTAGGATTTATATCTGTTCCCGATGATTGGTATGTCGTTGCTGGTTCTACGGATATCAGTGATGCCAATGGTGCGGCAGGTACAACCCCGTCTTGCGATTTAATGCCTGAACCTCCTCCTCCTGATGGAGCAACACAATGGATGTCGGGGTTTTCCAATCCTGCAGGAAATTCGGAAATATCGGCAACCATGATTACTGGGCTCGTGATAGGAAAAACCTATTCAGTTCCTGTTAATATAATGAGGTTTAACACAAGAAGTTTTATTCCGGGAACCTTTGATTTGGAGTGTCAAGATTGGGTAGGAGATATTTTACCTTATAGAATAGGAAGTGAGAATAGATTTTTTGATATTCAAGATGAGTCAGTATGGTATTCAGAAAATATTGTTTTCGTTGCTGATCAAACGGAAATGGAACTGAGAATCGGGGGAACGGTAACTGACGCTATTAGATGGCATTTTTCTCTTAATTCCCCTATTACATGTCAAGATTGTGGAGGAGGAGGGTGCACTATAGTTTATGATTATACCGGTGATGATCAGACATTCACGGTTCCTGATGGAGTTACTGAAATAGAGGTAAAATTATGGGGTGCTGGAGGATCATGTAATAGAGCTGCAACCGGAGGCGGACCTATAGCAACAACTGGTGCTGGTGGTGCTGGTGGCTTTGTGTCTGGAACCATGTCAGTGTTTTCTGGAGACCAATATACAATAGTTGTGGGAAGAGGAGGTTTATGGGCTGGAAATCAGGAAGTTTATTATGGTGGTGGTGGTGGAAGTAATAATGGATCAGGAGGCGGTAGAGCAGCCATAAGAACTCCCGGCGTGGCTGGTGTAGAATTGGTAACTGCAGGTGGAGGAGGATCATCGGGTCCAAACAATATTGCTCATTCATGTGTAAACGCTGGGGTACAAGGCTGCTATGGTGGAGCTGGAGGTGGAGATGTTGGTGGAGATTGTATGTGTTTTGGATCTACCGTCGCAGGCACTGGTGGTAATACTACTACCATGACAGGTGGATCTGGACATTCTCCAAATGGTCAAAATGGAAGTCAATTTAATGGAGGTATTGGTCCTTTTGAAACAGGTGGCAATTCTGGCGGCGGTGGCGGTGGTGGTTACTATGGTGGTGGCAGCGGTAGATCGTCTTTTACTTTTAGTCCCTGTACCTCAAATGAAACCGGAGGAGGAGGTGGAAGTAGTTATACAGGTGGACTATCAGCTGTATATCAAAATCTACAGGGAAATGGAGCAGTACCTCAAATGACAATGGATCCCGATTATTCTGGAGATATTGGAACTGGTGGCGTTGGCCCAGGAGGAGATAATGGAGGCCATGCACGAGTAGTGGTGATATATAACATACCAGAGATTTGTGATAACGGTGTGGATGATGATTGCGATGGTGATATTGATTGTGATGATTCTGATTGTCAGACAGCACCAGAAATTTGTGATAATGGGATAGATGATAACTGTGATGGAAATATTGACGAAAACTGCTGTACGGAAGGAAAGATAGTTTTATTAAAAACTAACGTACAGGGATGCCCCGATCATATTTTGGTGGACTTAAAGGTATTCAACGAAGGAATGTCACCTATTCCTGCTGGCACTCCGGTTGCTTTTTACGATGGCGATCCTACGCAAGCTGGATCTTCTTTCTTGGGTGTTTTTAACATTACTGATGTTAATGCTGGAGCTGTTAAAAGATTCAATTCTGTGGATATAGGAACGTGCTCAACAAATGGAGAACTAATATTTGCAGTTTTAGGGGCTAATGGCAGTGAGATGCTTCCCTTGGATCTTAATACAGACCTTCCCAACGCTTCTTATACAGATTGTGATTACAGCAATAATATTAGTTCAATCAAATTGAATATTAAGTGTGGTAGAATAATAACCGATTAAAAAATAAAATCTCAGAATAACTAAAGAACTCATAATGAAAATTATAAAGTTATTGATAGTAATGCCCGTAATGATAGTAGGCATTATTGTAAAAGGCCAAAATTGCAATACTTTCAACACCATAGGTGGAAAGATTTATATAGATTACAACTTTAATGGACTTAATGATGAATCACTCAGTCCCGTGGAGGGAGTAACTGTAGAAGCTTATGATGCCACCGGAAACATAATAGCCAGTGATGTAAGTAATTCGTCAGGTGAATACACGCTTGCTGTTCCAGATGGTTTAAGAGCGAGGGTTGAATTTACCAATATACCTGATGGCTTGAATGATGGTTATTTTGGTGCTGATAATATGACTACGGTTCAGTTTATTACTAGTCCAAATTGTGATGCAGATGTTGCTCTCGCATCGGGAGATTGCAGTTGTGATAATGATCCTCCAATAATAATTCCGTGTTACGTCAATGGAGATCCATCTATACCTATTATTGGAGAAAGAGCAGCTTTATTGACGGTAGATTACGATCAGAGGGGAAGCGGAGCTAATTACGCCACTTATCCTCCCACAGCAGGAGATGGAGGAATGCCAAATGTCATTGGAACAGCAGGAGAAGTAGGAGCAGTTTGGGCTGTTTCTTGGGATAGAAGGTCAAATACAGCGTTTAGTTCTTCAGTAGTAAAGAGATTTTCAGGATTTGGTCCATTGGGCGTAGGTGGAATATATAGTATATCTGATCCCACGGGCAACTCAAATGTTTCGCCTTTTCTTGACTTGGCACCATGTATTGGAATGGGCAATGTCCCAAGACCTGATCTTGGTTCTACTCCATCTGATCCAGTATTAGATGTTGAAGGATATGCATTTGCTGGTAAAGCAGGTATTGGAGGTATTGATGTAAGTAGCGATGGTATGTTTTTATACGCGGTAAGTTTAAGTACCAAAGAATTAATACAAGTAAGATTGCGAAATACTCCTTCGGGTCAATTACTTGCAGGTAGTTGTGCTAATGTTACCTCTTTTCCTATCCCTGCCATTAGTAACTGTAGTACTGCAGACAGCAGGCCATGGGCTGTGCAAGAATATAATGGAAAAGTACATGTGGGAGTAGTATGTTCAGCTGAAAGTTCAGGCGATGCCGCCGATTTAACAGTCGAAGTCTTTGCCTTTGATCCAACAACTTCTAATTGGGAACCTGTTTTCGGAAATCCTCAATCATTGAATTATCCGGAAAAAGGGTGTGCAGCGGGAATAGGACCTCCCGAAGATAATGGGTTTTGTTGTGAATGGAATCCATGGTTGGGTGCCAATGATTATTCTTTTACTGGACCCACCACCTATGGTTTTATATGTAATCCCCAGCCCATTCTGTCAGATATTGAATTTGACGTAGATGGAAGCATGATTTTAGGATTTATGGATCGTTTTGGACTACAAGTAGGTTGGCAAAATTATCATGTCCCCAATACAGGAAACCTTAATAACGATAATGGTGAAAACGCATTAAAACTCAATGCCAATAATGATTTTGATACGGAAATATTAGATTTTAAATCTGTCATAACCACGGAGAAGAAAAATATCTCAACACATACTGAAAAAAATAAAGATGGAAGTCGAGATGAAGTCTGCTTAAATATAGAAGCAACTATTGGCTGTAATTTGGCAGGAACACCAGGTGATACATCTGATGATTTTATAGAATTTACTGTTGTTAATAGTAATGGAAGTGGCTCTGGTTATAATCTATCCGTACCAGCACATATCGATATTTTACCTGGCAGTTCAGGAGTATATGGAGAGGTTATAACGTTTGAGTTACATAATGCAATTGGTAACGGAGACTTTCAAATAGAAATAACAGATAATGGTAATGCGAATTGTCAAAGTGTACAGTTTAATGTTTCTGACCAATGTTCGAGCAATACATGTATGAATTTGGAATATGCCATTACTTGTAATAATAACAATACACCTAATATTACATCAGATGATTACCTTCAATTAATTATTGATAATAGTTCTGGCCAGGGAACTGGTTATAATTTAGAAGTGCCTCCACATGTTACATTAAACCCTTCCTCCTCAGGGCAATACAATATGTTGCAAACCTTTGATTTAATTAATGCATTGGGTAATGGAGATTTTACTGTCACTATTGTTGATAACACTAATCCAAATTGTAGTTTAGAATTAGATTTTCAGGATGAATGCCCTAGCAATTTGTGCATTGATCTTGATCTTACTATTTCATGCAGTGATAACAATACTGCGGATCAGTCGGATGATTTCTTTTTATTCGAATCTGATGCTTCAGGCATTGGAAATGGTTATTATATCGAAGGCCCACCTCATATAACAATAGTACCTGATTATGTTTCATATGGAAACAATCAAACTTTTGAAGTCTATGGTGCAATAGATAATGGCTCCTATAGCTTAACATTTACAGATGACTCTAATAATAATTGTGTGGCCATACTTAATTCTATTCCGGATCAATGTCTGAACCAATTTAACGGCCCTTTGGGACCTTTATATGCCGGTATGGCTGGAGGTGATATCTTATATGCTTATAACGATGATGGCACATATGTGTTAAGTACAGGGAAAGACATTTTAGATACGGACGGAAATGTCATTAGAACGGGTTGTGGAGATGATCCGGACTTTTTAGGAGAGGAATTTTATTGTGCAGATAATGTTGCCGGAAATCATAATGAAGGTTTTCATGGTGGTTTGGCGGTTCGAAAAGGTTTTGATGAGTTAATTGGAACCTTTGTGGATGCCGGCCTTGCTTTAGGATCACAGCAGGTGAATGCTGGAGGAGTGCAGTACATAAAGAATTCAACGGGTATACAAACTGATTATTACTCTGTATATTATAATGGAGGAAATTTTACACTTGGAAAAGCAGCTGGTGTGGGAGATGTCGAATTTATGTGTGATCCACCTCCGATTGAAGTAGGAAACTATGTATGGCTAGATCTTAATAAAAATGGAGTTCAAGATCCAGACGAGCTACCGATTCCCGATATTACAATAGACTTATATTCTTCAAATGGGACGCTTTTAGGTTCTACTACTACTAATAATCAAGGAGAATACTATTTCAATAGTCTAACCAGCAACATGCCTGAAGATGAAGTTGTATATATTGTAATTAGAGACTATGATACTAACAACGGTTTAGGAACTCTTGGTCATTTACTGACAGTAAATGATAATGGAACCAACGATTTGCACGACAGTGATGGACTCGATGGTGGTTCGTCTGGTATTGCAGCGATAGGAAATAGGCCTTATATTCAGGTAATGACCGGAACTCTGGGGTGGGTTGATCATTCTTATGATTTTGGTTTTTTCCCAAATGTGTGTTTTGTTTCTGGAATAGGAGCTTCCATTATAGATTGTAATGAGGGAGATGAACCAAATACGTTCGATATTGAGGTGTTTTTTTCATGGATAAATTCTGAAATAGGCGATGAGATAGTGATAGATGTGGATAATGATATGAAAACGTATACAGTGACAACTGTTGATGGAGAGCACAGTTTAATCTTCACTGTTCCGGCAGGGGTTGCCGATATACCTATTTCTGTTACGAATATCGACCAAAATATGTGTGGTGCTTCTACATCTATTAACACTTTACCGACAAATCTTACAGGTACTGTTTCATTAGGGCCGTGCGAATTTGACCCAATTAGCTTGGTCAGCACGGCCACTCTTAGTGTTATGTTAGGATGGTCAGATTTACAACCAACGGATGAAATTATTGTCGTTGTAGGGGCACAAACTGAGATTTTTACCACAGGTTCAATAGGTGGTACTAATACCATTCCTTTTACCGTGGCTTCAGATGGATCTGTAGATAATGAAGTATATGCTTATGTAATTTCCGATCCATGTGTGCAGGTCAAGACAAAATACGATGCCAGAAATGAATGTCCAGAGTGTACGATTAGAATATCTCCCGAAGTAGGAGAATGCATTTACGATCCAACAAGTGGACAAAGTACACAAGAGGTTGTTGTTAATCTGGAATGGTTTTTTGCGAATCCTGGAGATATTAATGTCTCCATAGGTTCTGGAACTGATTTGCAAATGACTACTATTCAAGCCACCACCTCAGAAGGGGGTGATCAGATAACCTTTGTAATGCCGGCAGATGGCAGTATAAACGTTCCGATAAATGCTTCGTTCGTTTCTGATTCTCAATGTAATGGTTCTGCTATATACGATGCCCGTGAACTGTGTGAGATGCCTGTAGATCTGGCATTGGATAAGTTTGTGGATGAGGACTGTCCTGTGGCAGGGTCAACCGTTACATGGACAGTGGTTGTTACACATCAGGGTGATTTTCCGGCTACCAATGTACAAGTGACAGATTATCAGCCTTCCGGACTTAATTATAACAATGTATATAGTGCAACTCAGGGAACTTTCGATGGAGCATTATGGGATATTGGTAGTTTACAACCTGGAGATGTTGTAACATTGACTTTTGAGACAGAAGTCCTTCAATCCGGAACTTATTACAATGTAGCTGAGATAACGAATATGACGGAGATTGACATAGATAGTAATCCGGGTAATAATGCAGACGGTGAGGATGATATCAGCGAGGCCTGTATAACTGTGGAATATCAAATATGTCAGGATGAGACCATTGAAATAAGTGCAGAGTCAGGATTTTTCAATTATCAATGGTATAAAGATGATATTCTCTTGTTAGGAGAAACAAATATTGATTTGACAATTTCTGATCCGGGAACATATACTTACACAGCTACTACATTTGCAGATGGAGGCCTTCCCTTTGAATCCTGTTGCCCAGTAAAGGTTAGCCCCGAGGTTTGTAATTGTGAAATATCAATTACTGATGTAAAAGCTTTAAAGTGTATTAAAAATGAAGATCAAACCACGACTACAGTAACTATATGTGGAGAATGGGAAAATGTAGGAGACAGTGAAACCATTAATTTTAATGTAAGCGGTACGATTTCTGGAGACATAAGCTCGTCCCTTCTTAATCAACCGTCAAAAGGTGAAGGATGCTTAGACTTTGAGGTTGCTTTGAATGAGGGTTTAATGATTTCTCTTTCTGCAACAACATGTAATACACCTGATCAGATAGTAACTACCCCTGATCATTGCCCTCCATGTGCAATTACAATTGACGACGTTTCTTCACCTTCTCCATGTACGTGTAATGCTGATAACAATGAATATATGTATTCTGTCAATGTATCATGGGATGAACTAGAAATTGGTGATATTATCAACTTTATAGGAAGTGGGTATTCAACAAATTATGAAGTAAACACTACTTCTGGAACTCATTCATTTTCTGTAACTGGTGTCGCAGATGGAACACAACAAAATATTTTTGTAAACGTGGAAAGAGATACAGAATGTGGTGATATGGCCGTCATAAATGCCCCAGATCCATGTTGTCCTCCATTATGTAAACTTGAGATAGTCGATGTTATTGAAAGTACTTGTATGGATAACACTGTTGATATAATAGTAAATGTAGAATGGATGGATGCCAATGCCAATGATGTTATAATTGTTGACATAGGAGGAAATACACAAACATCTGATCCCATATCAGCAGAACAAGCGGAAATGGGAGCAATGACTTTTATAGCCAATGTGCCCGCTCCTTCTACGGGTAACATTGCAGCAAGATTTGGTGGTAATACAAGTTGTTCTGATACGGATTCATATTCTGTCATTACTTCTTGTCCTTCATGTGAATTAGATATCGAATCAGTAAATGTTGGTGAGTGTTACTATGATGAACTGACTAATGAGAGTTATTTTAATGTTGAAGTTTGTCTTAGATGGGCAAATGCCTTTTCTGGTGATCTGATAAGAATTTCATTGGGAGATCAGATAGAGATTTCTGAACAACAATCTGTGCATTATATTTTAGATAATACTTCGGGCTCTGTATGTAAAACCATAACTGCCATTGCTGATTTAACAATGGATATGGATATTACTGCGAATTTTGCCGTAACTCCTTGTAGGGATGAAAGGGTTGATGAAGTGGATGCACCGCAGCCATGTACACCTTATGATCTTGCTTTAAGAAAGATTTTGGATACCTCCGGACCCCATGAATATGGGCAGAATTTAACATTTACGATTGAAGTGTTTAATCAATATCAGACACCTGTTCAAAATTTTGAAATTATTGACTATATACCAAACGGATATTCCTTTGATCCTAATCTAAATCCGGGTTGGGTAATTGGCACAGCAACTGATGAGTATACACCGGTTACTTATACTTTTAATCAAGTGCTTAATCCATCTGAATCAGTTAGTACTCTAATTGTGTTAAGGTTAAATCAGTCGACAGGCACTCCTCTAATGGAATGGGATAATTATGCGGAGATCTCATATGTTGAGAGTATTGATGGTTTTGATATTTCCTCGTCGGACCTTGATTCCACTCCAGGCTCGGATTTATTATCGGAAAGAGCCGTTAAGCCAGGAGATCCTGCTGATAATAATATAACGAGCACGGATAAGGGAGGTGAAGAAGATGACCATGATCCTGCAGGACCGGAGATAGTAGATATAGCTTTAAGAAAGACGACCATTACCCCTGGACCTTATGTATATGGTATGGATGTGGATTTCCAGATTGATGTCATTAATCAAGGAAATGTAATATTAGAAAACATTGATGTTACAGATTATATACCTTGTGGATTTGGATTTGACGTTACTAAAAATCCGGGATGGGTTGAAATGGGTTCAAATGCAGTATTTAATCTTTCCGATAGGCTGATTCCTGGCGATCAAAATATGCAATCTATCATTCTAACGCTTTCGGTAAAGCCTTGTTATGATCATGAACTTGATGCCTCTATTGACCCATGGTTAAACTATGCGGAAGTAAGTTATATGGAAGATGAGAATGGCAATGATGTGAGTAGTATGGATATTGATAGTGAATCAGATAATATAAATGGCAATGATCCTGGTGGTAATCCTGATGGTAATAGTGATAATGTGGTAACAGGTGTTGCATCAGGGCAACCTGGACATGACGATCCTTTAACTGATGAAGATGATCATGACCCGGAACGAATAGAAGTTTTTGACTTAGCACTGAAGAAGATTTTGACAACAGTGGGTCCTCACGAGTACGGAGACTTTTTAAATTTTGAAATCACAGTATACAATCAGGGCAATGTTACAGCAACAAGTTTTACATTGACAGATTATATGCCCGATGGCTACAGATTTGTTACAGCAACAAATAGCGGGTGGTCACAAACAGGTCCTAACAGTCTAATTTATAATAATGGACTTTTGGGTGTTGGCCAGAATATATTAATTCCATTACAACTGGAATTAATACAGACTACTGGTGGAGAAGAAGATTGGATTAATTATGTTGAGATAACGGATGTAGATGATGACAATGATGGAGGAAATACAGACCCTGAAGATGCCGATAGTAATGAAGGAAGTAATAATGTAGATGAAAATGCGGTACAACCGGGCGATCCATTTGATAATGATGTTTTAAGCACTGATAAAGGAGGAGAAGAGGATGATCATGACCCAGCAGGTCCAGAAATCGTAGATATTGCGTTACGAAAGACGACTGTTACAGGTGGCCCATATGTTTATAATATGGATGTTAGGTTCAATATAGAGATATTTAATCAGGGTAGTATAGCATTAGAAGATATTGATATACAAGATTATATTCCGTGTGGATTTTATTTCGATCCATTGAAGAATACGAATTGGATAGCGAATGTGTCCGGAGCGTTCCATAATGTACCAGGGGTACTGGTACCTGGCGACAGTTACGATGTAGACATCGTATTGACGGTACAGGCTTGTTATGCTCAGGAGAGTGGTTCGAGTATAGATCCGTGGTTGAACTATGCTGAGGTAAGTTATATGGAGGATGAAGATGGCAATGATGTAAGTGGTATTGATATTGATAGTGAATCTGATAATATAATTGGTAATGACCCTGGTGGTAATCCTGATGGTAATAGTGATGATGTGGTAACAGGTATTGCATCAGGTCAACCTGGACATGATGACCCTTTGACAGATGAAGATGATCATGACCCGGAGCGAATTGAAGTATTTGATTTGGCGTTAAAGAAGATCTTATTGACTACAGGTCCACATCATTATGGGCAGTTTTTGGATTTCGAGATTACAGTATATAACCAGGGAAATGAAGATGCAACGAGTTTTGAGTTGAGTGATTATATGCCCGATGGCTATAAATTTAGTACAGCAACGAATACGGGTTGGGTCGAAGTAAATGGTAATTTACTGACTTACCAAGGAGGAGCTTTGGCGAGTGGAGATCATGTAGTGATACCGTTGCAACTGGAGTTAATAATGACTACGGGAGGAGAACAAGATTGGATTAACTATGTAGAGATCAGTGATGTGGATAACGATACGAATCCTGGTAATACAGACCCTGAAGATGCCGATAGTGTAGAAGGAAGTAATGGAGTGGATGAAAATGCGGTACAGCCTAGAGATCCAGAAGACAATGATGTATTGAGTGTTGATAAATTTGGAGAAGAGGACGATCACGATCCAGATGGGCCGGAGATTGTAGATATTGCCTTACGAAAAACGACGGTAACAACAGGACCCTATTTGTGGGATCAATCCGTAACTTTCATGATAGAAATCTTTAATCAAGGCAGTATTACGTTACAAAATATTGAGATTACGGATTATATACCGTGTGGTTTTATGTTTGATCCTTTGTTGAATGGTAATTGGGTAGAGAATGGCAGTAGACCGACTACAGTCATCAATGGTCCTTTGGTGCCAGGAGCGATGGCGAATGTAATGATTACGTTGAATGTATATGATTGCTATGAGCATGTATTGGATAATAGTATCGATCCGTGGGTTAACTATGCGGAGGTAAGCTATATGGAAGACTTCAATGGTGTGGATGTAAGTTTGATCGATATAGATAGTGATGCGAATGACGACGATAGCGATGATAAGTTGGGAGTGCCAGATGGGTTGAGTGATGATTATTTGGATGGAGATTCGAAATTTGGGACCGGCGATCCGGGGATGGATGAGGATGATCATGATCCTGAGCGAATTGAGATATTTGATTTGGCATTGCGAAAGACGATTGAGAATCCGGGCCCCTATGTACCAGAAGATTTCATAGACTTTGAGATTACAATATTCAACCAAGGAAATGTAAATGCAGATAATATCTTTATTATCGATTATTTCCCAGCATGTTTCATTTTGTTTGATGACCAATGGGTAGATAATGGAAATAGTACAGCAAGTTATGAGTTGAGTACGAGCAGAGGCACTTTGGCAGCTGCTTTAGAGCCAGGTGATAGCACGAAGGTAGCAATTAGATTGAAGAATAATTTGTGTCAGCCAGGTTATGAGATTAACTGGGCTGAAATCAGTGCAGCTACCAAAGGAGATGGTAGTGTAGTATTGGATGTGGATAGTACACCGGATACGACGAGAGACAATGATGGCGGAGGAGCTCCAGAATATTTGACAGATGATTGGATTGAAGGTCAAGGCGGTGGAGTCCCCTTTGATGAAGATAATCCCGGCGGACCAGGAGACGATGATACACAGGGAGATGAGGATGATCAAGATCCAGAACAGGTAGAAGTGATATTATTTGCGGATTTGGCCTTGATCAAGGTATTAGGAGCAGGGCAATTGAATCCTGTAAACCATGGAGATATAGTAAACTTTGATATCATCGTACAGAACCAAGGGCCTATAGAGGTAGATAGCTTTGTGGTTAATGATTATATGCCACCGTGTTTGACCTTAGTGAGTCCGGATTGGGTGCCATTAGGAAATGGCAGTGCGGAGTACGTGGTGAGTTTAGAAAATGGTCGCTTGACGGAGCCGATGGTGACAGGCGATCAGATCATTATTCCGATTAGTTTTACGGTGGATCCATGTGCAGATGGAGTCATAGAAAACTGGGCAGAGATCAGTGCATTTAGAGGTCCAGGTGGTAGTATAATTGAAGACATAGACAGTTATCCAGATGATGATTTGGACAATGATAACTATAGTCCAGATGATAACAATGTATGGACGGAAGATGGGAAGAATGGTGGCGATGAGGATGATCATGATCCAGAGCAAATCACGGTGGTAGACGATATGGAAGAATTGTTTGATTTAGCGTTGCGAAAGAAATTAGCCCAGGGACAACCGATGCAAGTAAATACAGGGGATGTAGTTGTATTTGATATAGAGATTTACAATCAAGGTACGATAAGTGCAGATAATATCGAGATTACGGATTATTTCCCAAGCTGTTTCACTATGGTAGATGCAGATTGGGAAGACAATGGGGATAATACGGCGACGATTGAGTTGAGTACGTCCAATGGTGGATTGATGGTTCCATTACAACCGGGCCAAGGGACGGTAGTACAGATCAACTTGTTATTGGCGAGTTGTCCAAGTGGGAACTATACTAACTGGGCAGAGATCAGTGCTGCAACGGATAGTGATGGCAATGAGAGACCAGATGTAGATAGTACTCCAGATAATAATCAGGGCAATGATAATTATAACGGTACGGATAACGTAATCGATCAGAATGGTAAGTTAGGTGGCGATGAGGATGACCATGATCCTGCCTTAGTAGAGGTAGTGGGTGATCCAGGTTTTGAATTTGATTTAGCTTTAATAAAGGTAAAAGCGAATGGGCAACCGAATCCAGTAGAAGATGGAGATTTGGTAACCTTTGAGATCGAGATATCGAATCAAGGGGATATCAGTGCAGACAATATAGAGATTACGGACTATTTACCAAGTTGTTTAGTATTGCAGGATAATGATTGGACGGACAATGGGGATGGTACAGCGAGTATTATGTTGAGTGTGGCAAATGGAGAATTGGACTCACCGTTATTGCCAGGAAGTGGCGTAAGTGTATTTATAACAACTATGGTGAATGGTTGTAGTCCAGGACCGATAACTAACTGGGCGGAGATCAGTGGCAATACGGACAGTGGCGGCCAATCGGTTGTAGATATAGATAGTACACCAGATGATGATCAGGTCAATGACGTGTTTACAATGAATGATAAATTAGATGGAGATGGGAAGAATGGTATAGGTGAAGAAGCAGATGAAGACGACCATGATCCGGAGAGTATTACAGTAGTAGAAATAGTAGAGGAGCTAGATACATTTGATTTGGCTTTATTCAAGGTGTTACATCCAGGTCAGGCACAACAAGTTATGGCCAATGATGTAGCGGTATTTGATCTAGAGATTACGAATCAGGGTAACATGTTAGCAGATAATATTGAAATAACGGATTATATTCCAAGTTGTTTGACGTTAAATGATGCGACGTGGACGGACAATGGAGATGGTACAGCTAGTAAGATGTTCAGTGTAGCGAATGGTTTATTAGATGGGCCATTGGCACCAGGACAGAATATTCAAGTAACGATTCGCTTTTTGGTTAATGAGTGTGCGGATACAGAGATTGTAAACTGGAGTGAGATCAGTGCAGCTACAGATGGATTTGGGGACCCGGTAGTAGATATCGATAGTACACCGGATGCGAATGAGGAGAATGATAAGGATAATCCAGTGATTAACAATGAGATCAATGAAGATGGAAAGATGGGTGGTGATGAAGATGATCACGATTATGAGCCATTGATATATTTGCCACCACCACCAGTATACGATATAGCTTTGATCAAGACCTTACCTACGGAGCAGAATAATCCTGTGAATGTTGGAGAAGATGTAAGCTTTGATATTCAGATTACGAACCAAGGAGATTATGTGTTAGATAATATAGAAGTGATAGATTATATCCCGAACTGTTTTAGTTTGAATGATGGAGCGTGGACAGATAATAATAATGGTACCGCGAGTATTACTTTGCCAAATGCATTGGCCCCGAATCAGAGTGTAATCGTAACGATTGTTCTGCGAGTTGAGAATTGTACAAGTGGCAGTTATTTGAACTGGGCAGAGGTAAGCGGCTTTACGAATGAGATGGGCGAGGTTGTAGAGGATTTAGATAGTTGGCCAGATACGGATCAGGGGAATGATAACTACCCTGAGGGAGCGGATAATATTAACAATCAGGATGGTAAGAATGGCGGCGATGAAGATGATCATGATCCCGAGGAAATATATGTGATCCCAGTTAGTGGCAGCACGTTTGATTTGGCATTGACGAAGGTGTTGAGAGAAGGGCAACCGAGTGTAGTGACACCTGGGTCAAGTGTGACCTTTGATATAGAGATTTACAATCAGAGTGATGTATTGGCGGATAATATAGAGATCACAGATTACTTGCCTAGTTGTGCGGTGTTGAATGATGGGGATTGGATAGATAATGGGAATGGCACGGCGAGTATATTATTGAGTGTAGGGAATGGTGGTTTGATGAGTCCGTTAGGGCAGAATGAGAGTGTGATCGTACCAATCACAATTACGTTGAGTAGTTGTGCAGATGGAGTGATTGTGAACTGGTCAGAGATCAGTGGAGCTACGGATGAGAATGGAGATGTAGTAGTGGATATAGATAGTACGCCAGACAATGATCCTGACAATGATAATTATGATGACAGCGATAATGTGATAGATGAGGATGGAAGAAATGGTGGCGATGAAGATGATCACGATCCTGCGGAGGTGACAGTAGAGACGAGTGCACCGGATGATTATGATTTGGCCTTGTTGAAGGTATTGGTACCTGGTCAGACATTGGAGGACGGAGGTTTAATAAGCTTTATGATCGAAGTGTATAACCAAGGAAACGTAGCAGCAGATAACATAGAAGTTACGGATTACATACCGGATTGTTTGGTGTTGAATGATGCGGGATGGGTAAACAATGGAGATGATACGGCTACGAAGTTAGTGAGTGTAGCGAACAACGGTCTATCGAGTCCATTGCAACCGGGTGATAAGATACAGTTGTACATTACGTTTACATTAACGGGTTGTCCATTAAACACAGAGATTACAAACTGGTCGGAGATTAGCGGTGGCACAGATGGGAACGGTAACGTAGTGGATGACGTGGACAGTTATCCGGACAATGATCCCGATAATGACTTCTTTATGAACGATAATGATATCAGTGGAAACTGGAAGTTGTTCTTAGAGGATGAAGACGATCACGATCCAGCGAGTTTTGAGTTGAAGGATAACAGTGGTACTCCGAGTGATTTTGATTTGGCTTTGATTAAGGTATTACAAACTGGTCAGCCAGTGATCGTTGAGAATGGTGATATAGTGATGTTTGATATCTATGTGGTGAATCAGGGGGATCTGAGTGCCGACAATATAGAGATTACAGATTACTTGCCAAGTTGTATGAGTTTGAGTGATCCGGATTGGACTGATAATGGTAATGGAACAGCGAGTATCGTATTGAGTGTAGCAAATGGTGGTTTACCGAGTGTATTGGGACCTGACGATTATGTGATCGTACCGATCAATGTATCGTTGTCAGGTTGTTCAGAGGGGGATATTACGAACTGGGCTGAGATCAGCAGTGTGACAGATGGCGATGGAGACCCTGTAGTAGATATAGATAGTACGCCAGACAATGATCAGGGCAATGATAATTTTGATGACAGCGACAATGAGTTGGATGAAGATGGAAAGAACGGTGGGGATGAAGATGACCATGATCCAGAGACGGTAACGTTGATGGATATGAGTTTGCCAATTTTTGATTTGGCGTTGACGAAGACCTTACCGATAGGACAGAGTAGAAATGTACCGATCGGAGCGACAGTGACGTTTAATGTGAATGTGGTTAACCAAGGGAATGTATTTGCAGATAACATAGAGATAACAGATTACCTACCGAGTTGTGCGGTATTACAGGATAACGATTGGGTTGATAATGGAGATGGAACGGCAACGAAGCTATTAAGTGTAGCGAATGGGGAATTGAATTCACCGTTGTCAACAGGACAACAAGTGACCGTGCCGATTACGCTTAAGTTAAGTAATTGTGGATTTGGCGAAGTATGGAATTGGGCAGAGATCAGTGGAGATACAGATGGCGATGGTAACGAAGTGACGGACGTAGATAGTTGGCCTGATAAGAATCAGGCAGATGATACCTATGTAACGGATAACTATGTTGGCGGTAATGCGAATAATCCAGGGGAAGATGAAGATGACCATGATCC
Organism: Saprospiraceae bacterium; assembly: GCA_965230495.1. Taxonomy (GTDB): domain Bacteria; phylum Bacteroidota; class Bacteroidia; order Chitinophagales; family Saprospiraceae; genus JACJYM01. The sequence continues at coordinate 77,823 of OZ246004.1, forward strand.
AGAATATGTGATCGTAGATATATTGGAAGAGGAAGATTTTGACTTGGCCTTGATTAAGCGATTGGCCCCGGGACAAAACTACCAGATAACGAATGGCGAGATAGTAAGTTTTGAGATTACGGTGATTAACCAAGGTAATGTAGCGGCGGATGAGATCAGGTTGGTTGATTACATCCCAAGTTGTATGAGTTTAGCAGATGCAAGTTGGACAGCAGCAGGGGGTAATACGGCGATCCGTTTCTTGAGTGTGGTGACTGGCGAATTAGATGGGCCGTTACTTCCAGGCCAGCAAGTTAAGATCCCGATTTCGTTGTTAGCCAACGGATGTCCGATACAACCGATTATCAACTGGGCAGAGATCAGCGATGCCAGAGACAGCGATGGTAATGTAGTAGAAGATATTGATAGTACTCCAGATGATGACTTCCTAAATGATATATTTGAGAATGATGATGACATCAGTGGAGATGCGAAGAACTTAGGGGAGGATGAGGATGATCATGATTTGGCGGAAGTAGAATTGGTTCCAGTGCAGGATGATGATTTTGACTTGGCGTTGATTAAGGTGATTGCCTCAGGACAATCAGATATAGTGGAAGAAGGCGATCTGTTGACTTTTGAAATACAGATAACGAATCAAGGGGATATAGCAGCAGATAATATAGAGATTACTGATTACTATCCAAGTTGTATCAGTTTGGAAGATAGTGATTGGCTGCCAGGATCGGGCTATACAGCTACTAAGCTTTTAAGTGTAGCAAATGGTGGATTAACGAGTTTCTTACAACCAGGTCAGAGTATATTGGTACCTATTACCTTTAGAATAGGGTTCTGTGAGGCAGGAGAGCATACGAACTGGGCAGAGATTAGTAATGCAACAGATCCTATAGGTGATTCTGTAGTAGATATAGATAGTACACCAGATAATAATCCTGATAACGACAACTATGATGATAGTGATAATATCACGGATGAAGATGGAAAGAATGGTGGGGATGAGGACGATCACGATCCGGAGGTATTTGAAGTAGCCCCGATGTTTGATTTAGCCTTACGTAAGATAGTAACAAGTACGGGCCCATATAGATATGGTGATATAGTTGACTTTGAGATCAGAGTGTTTAACCAGGGTAATCAACAGGCGTCTAATATAGAGATCAGTGATTACTTACCAGCGGGTTATAGTTTTGATGCAGGCATCAATACAGGCTGGAGTGTATCAGGACCAGATATGTTAAAGTATACCTATAATGGTATATTGGGCTTAGGTCAGGAATTACCCATTCTATTGCGATTAAATATAGAGCAGACAGATGGCGGATCGAAAGATTGGGACAATTATGCAGAGATCAGTGATGCGACGGATGAGAATGGAGATCCAGTTGTAGATATCGATAGTTATCCAGATGATTTCCCGAATAATGATAACGATGTGATGGTGGGAGATGAGAACGATGATGTGATTGATGAGGATGCGATCAATGATGGCGGTGATGAAGATGATCACGATCCAGCGGGGATTGACATCTTTGACTTAGCACAAACGAAAGTAACAGAGAATAAAGAGGGTCCATATTTCTATGGAGATATAGTGAGATATGAGATTAGGGTATACAATCAAGGAAATACATCGGCGAGAAATGTAGAGATTACGGATTACATACCGTGTGGATTGAAGTATGTGAGTAGCAATGATGGAGTATGGACGTATGACACATTGACACAAAGAGCGAAGACGGTATTCGGAGGAACGATTGTACCAGGGAGTTTTGGGGTAGTATACATTGACTTAGAGGTACAGCAATGTATCGATATGGATGAGGATAGCTTTACGAATTATACAGAGATCAGTGATCAGACAGATGATGAAGACAATCCAGTAGAGGATATAGATAGTATGACGGACGATAATGAGGACAACGATACAGGAGGAGAGCCAGATACAGATGACGATGACAATGTAGATGGCGACAAGTATCAAGGTGAAGATGAAGATGATCACGATCCAGAAAGAATTGACGTATTTGACTTGGCCTTGATCAAGGAATTGAATACGATCAATGATCCATATAGATATGGAGATTTACTAGAGTTTGAGATTACGGTATGTAACCAAGGAAACGTAGATGCAGAGAATATTGTGATTGAGGACTACTTGCCAACAGGCTATGGATTTGACTTTGCAAACAATCCAGACTGGGGAGGCACGGTAACGACACCGACGTATGAGATACCAGGAGTCTTATTGCAAGATAATTGTACGAGCTTCCTAATCAACTTGACGATCGAGCAGACGACAGGAGGCGAGAAAGATTGGATAAACTATGCAGAGATTATAAGTAGCACGGATGATGAAGGAGTGGAAAGAGAAGATGCGGATAGTATGGAAGGAAGTAATGGGGAAGAAGAGCAATCAGTCGAACCAGGAGAAGAAGGTGATAATGACTTGGAGAGTACAGACAAAGGAGGCGAAGAAGACGATCACGATCCAGCGGGAATTGAGCTATACGATTTAGCTCAGCGAAAGGTATTGAATGAGCAGGGACCATTTAAGTATGGGGATGTGGTAAGCTTTACGATCGAGGTATTCAATCAAGGAAGTATAGCGGCGAGTAATGTAGAGATTACGGATTATATCCCATGTGGCTATAGATATGAGGCGAGCAATGGATCGAATGGCTGGGTATATGATGGAGATAGTGGACGAGCGAGTGTGATATTACCAAAGGTATTGGCGGCAGGAGAGAGTACGACGGTAGTGATCAGTTTGAGGTTGCGGGAGTGCTATGAAGATGAGGCAAATGCATGGACGAACTATACAGAGATCAGTGATGGCGACAGTGAGGATCCAGATTATCCGGATGAGGAGGATGTAGATAGTATGACGGACGATGATAAGGACAATGATATGGGAGGTACGCCAGGCGATCCGACAGAGGATGATAATGTAGGAGGAGATAAGTATGATGGGGAGGATGAAGATGATCATGATCCAGAGATTGTACCGATCTTTGATTTGGCGATTTTGAAGACGATCGATAGTGTTGGGCCCTACACACCGGGTACAATAGCACCGTTTAGAATCAAGGTTTACAACCAGGGTAATGTGACGGCGTACAATGTAGAGATAACGGATTACTTGAATGCAGGTTATAGTTTTGATATGGGTATCAACCCAGAGTGGGAATTGACACCAGCAGGCTTATTACAGACGGAGATAGCGGGTCCATTTGAGCCAGGCGATTCTATGGAATTGGCGTTGAACTTGATGGTAATCGTACCGGATGGGGCGAAGATAGGAGATTGGTATAATGAGGTAGAGATCAGTGGCGGAGAGAATGAGGAAGGAGAAGAGCAGGAAGATGCAGATAGTTATCCAGATACAGATCCGGACAATGACAATGAACTGGTAGATGGTGATGATGAAGATATCATATTTGATGAGGGCGATGACAATGATGATGTGATTGATGAGAATATAGATGATCCATTTGGTGAAGGCGATGATGATGAGGATGACAATGATGCTGCGGAGATATTGGTAGTGGGTGGCTTAGGCGATACGGTATGGAAGGATATCGATGGTGATGGTATTCAGGATGAGGATGAGCCTGGACAGGGAGGAATAGTGGTGAGTTTATATAATTGTGAGGGAGTTTTATTAGACATAACTGTATCTGATGCTGACGGATTTTATTTCTTCAATAATCTGATACCAGGCGATTATCAATTACACTTTGATATTGGAGGCTTACCGGAAGGATGTGACTTTACATTCCAGGATCAGGGCGATGATGATGAGTTGGATAGTGATGTTGATTTGGATGGTTGGGCCCCATGTACACACATTGATGGAGGAGAGTACGACAGTACTTTTGATGCGGGCTTATTGATATTGGCAGAGATAGGAGATTTAGTATGGCATGATGTGAATGGCGATGGCATTCAGGATGCGGATGAGTCTGGTATAGAGGATATCCTGGTAAAGCTGAAGGATGAACTAGGTGAGGTTATACAAACTACGTATACGGATGAAAATGGAAATTATCTGTTTGATAATTTATACCCAGGAAACTATAGTATAATGTTTAGTGCACCTGATGGTATGGAGTTAACATTCCTAGATATAGGAGATGATGAAGGAGTAGATAGTGATGCAGATCCTGATATGTTGATGACATCAGAGACGTATTTAGAACCTGGCGAAAGTGATTTAAGTTGGGATGCTGGCTTCTACTTCTGTGCACCTATCGGAGATTTGGTATGGTATGATATAGATGAAGATGACGTATGGGATAGTACGGAGAATGGTATCAATGGTTTGAAGGTGAACTTGTGGAAGCATCACTTTGGAGAGTGGCAGGTATGGGAGACTACCTATACGGGTCATAAGCCAGGGACACCGTCGGATGATGGTTGGTATAAGTTCTGTGCACCACCGGGAGAGTACTATGTAGAGATTATTTTACCACCTTATGGTTTGGTACCTGCGGTGAAGGATGCGATGGGCTATATCGAGTTGACGAGTGGGAATGAGCAGGATGGAGATAGTGATTTGAATAGTGAGGGTAAGACGGATGTATTTACGGTATTGTCCGGTGAGGAAGTATGTAATATTGGAGGAGGTTACTATCCACAGGCAGAAGTAGGAAATCTGGTATGGCATGATGTGAATGAGAATGGGGTACAGGATACAGGAGAGCCACGGATGGCAGATGTGACGGTGAAGGCATACAATGCGAGTGGAGAGATGATCAAGGAAGTGGTGACGGATTCGAATGGGGAGTATCATATAGATTATCTACAGAAGCAGAGTTACTATTTGAAGTTTGAGGCACCGAGTGGATATGGATTTACGACACCGAATGCGGGCAATGAGAATATGGATAGTGATGTGGATGGTAGCAATGGGCCAAATACGACGAAGTTGTATAGCTTTATGCCAGGAGATAGTAAGATGAATGTGGATGCGGGAGTAGCGTTTGGGGTATTACCAGTGAAGTGGTTAGGAGTACGAGCAGAGCGAGTAGGTGAGGTGAATGAGGTATTGTGGAGAACGGGCAGTGAGGTGAATGTAGATAGATATGAGGTGTATGGCAAGATGGAAGGGTCTGTTACATACAGGAAGTTGGGAGAAGTGAAGTCGAAGGGTAATAACCAGTCAGGAGAGTTTAGTTACAGTATGCAGGATGATGAATCTAGGCGAACGGGAATTTACTATTACTATGTGAAGAGTGTGGATTATGATGGCAGGGAGAGCAAAAGTAAGGAAGTGGAATTGCGAGTGCGAGGGGACAGGTATGTGAGAATGTATCCAAATCCGGCGATAGACAAGGTGAATATAGAGTTGAGTATAGGAGAAGATGTGAGCTACAGTGTGAGTATATACACGGAGGAAGGGAAGTTGGTGAAGAAGTTGGAGAGTGATGTATACTTAGAGAGTGGGGATTATGAGGAGCGATATGACTTGAGTGGTTTGACATCGGGAGTATACACAGTGAAGATCACCCTGGATGATGAAGTGATTAATAAGAAGTTAATTATTGTAGAATAATTTAAAGGTTAGTTTTTTGTAGATACTAGACTGCCCATTAATCGGGCAGTCTTATTTTTTGACAAAGAAGAAAGGAGAATACTGAATAGTTTAGTCAATAGAATATTTTATAACGTGGTTGCCCGATTTGCTATGTGTGAAGTTTGCTTAATATCCGGAACGAGATTGTATTTGGAATATTTCATCATGAAATCTGTGCTTTTTAGGTACAAAAAAATGCAAGTACATAAATGTAATAATCGGATACGTTCAAGGAAGCAGTCAATTCAGTATCTCCATTTCTAAATTCGAGGAAATATAAAAAGTTGATCAAAAGTATGATGATAGTTAAATAAAAGGTACTAGATAATTGGAATTTCATTGGCGAAGATCATTTTGTGATGTATATATTTATACGTTAAAAACCGTAGAAGTATTGTATGATTTGGTTTTAAGAAGTTTTAAATAATTTACAAGACATTTTAAATAACCTTCAGAAGAATTGCCGTCAAAATTGCCTTAACCAAAAGTTTGAATCATTTTATATAAAAAATTAAATACATGTATTGAGTGAAATTACATGATTTAAAAACATACTTTTGTCGCTTTTTGTAAAAATGTAATGAGATATTCTAAAGAGTTGAAAGTATGAAAAACAAGTTGTTTAAGAATTTTACTTCGAACCCTAAAAATGATATCCTATCGGGACTAACAGTGGCATTAGCACTTGTTCCTGAGGCAGTGGCATTTGCTTTTGTGGCTGATTTAGACCCATTGGTGGGGTTATATGGAGCATTTATTATGGGAGCCATTACTTCAATTTTAGGCGGAAGACCGGGAATGATATCGGGAGCTACAGGTGCCATGGCGGTTGTAATGGTGCATTTGATTCAGACTGGAAATCAGGTTGGAGCAGAAATGGCTGTTGAAAATTTAGGATTGAAGTGGCTATTGGTATCATTACTGGGAGTGGGAATCATCCAGATCATGGCAGGATTTTTAAGACTTGGAAAGTTTGTTAGGCTTATCCCATACCCTGTGATGATGGGCTTTGTAAATGGCTTAGCCATTGTCATATTTTTATCTCAACTCGAATTGTTCAAAACAAAGATTGGCGGTGAAGAAAAGTGGTTGTCTGGAAGCACATTATATATCATGTTGGCCTTGGTTACATTGACAATGGCTATTATGCATTTTTTGCCAAAATTGACGAAAAAGATACCAGACGCATTGACTGCTATTTTGGTGGTAGCAGCTATTACGATATTTGCTAATCTGGATGTGAACACAGTTGGATCTTTTATTAGAGAAGGCGGAGGTCAAGGATTAAAAGGAGGACTTCCTACTTTGCAAACTGACATCTTTGGTTTTATTCATACCTTGTCAGGACATTGGGACCTTTTTATTTCTACGACTTTTGTTTTGGCAGCGGTTGGTTTGATAGAGTCACTAATGACTTTAAATCTAATAGATGAAATGACAGAAACGAGAGGAAGTGGAAACAGAGAATGTGTAGCTCAGGGTATTGCGAATATTACCAATGGATTTTTTGGTGGTATGGGAGGATGTGCTATGATCGGACAGTCTATAATAAATGTTAACTCAGGAGGTAGAGGTAGATTGTCAGGAATTGTAGCAGCTTTTGCTTTGTTGGCATTTATTCTATTTGCTTCTCCACTTATTGAACAAGTACCAATCGCAGCATTGGTAGGTGTCATGTTTATGGTAGTCATTGGAACATTCGCGTGGAGTAGTTTTAGATTAATGAACAAAATACCAATAGCTGATGCATTGGTTATTATTTTGGTTTCCGGAATTACTGTTTGGAAAGATTTGGCTATTGCTGTAATAGTTGGTGTGATCATTTCAGCTTTGGTTTTCGCATGGAAAAATGCCATTCGTATCAGAGCAAGGAAGAGAATAAAGGAAGATGGGACCAAAGTATATGAAATATGGGGTCCGCTTTTTTTTGGTTCGGTGCAGACTTTCAATACAAAGTTTGATGTTAAAAATGATCCTGAAAATGTGGAAGTTGATTTTTTGGAATCAAAAATTACAGACCACTCTGCTTTGGAGGCTGTTCGTAACTTAGCAAACAAATATATAGACAATGGTAAGAGTATAAAACTAACCCATTTGAGTCAGGATTGTATAGATATACTAATGAAGGCCAACCCCAAATTTGAAACTATTATCGAAAAATCAATAGATGATCCGAGGTATTATGTGGTGACGGATATGGTAGATCAAGAGGTATAGATATAGTGAAGATCATCGACTTGATTTAGTAATTTTGATGGATGAGGTATTTATATTTCATTTTAGCTTGTATTGTCACATGTGGTCTTAATGGCCAAAATAGAAATAATGCCTTTGGTTTTTCTCTAGGGGTTGGAAATTCGGGTTTTGAAATGGAAGAAATCGGGGCGGATAAAGTGGAGAGTCTGTATTATCCGTCAGTTGGAATATCTTACCAAAGGAAATTAGATGATAGATGGGCTGCATCTTTTTCGTTAACTACTGGCATGTCAGGAAATAAAAGATTTTTGGAAACACCGGTGTTTGGTGTGACAAGTGTACAATCTAAATCAGCTTTTATCAATTTACCTATACATGTCAAATATTATAGTAAAAGAAATATCTATATATCCCTCGGATCTGAAGCATCATTTCTAATTTGGAACTATGGAAGCACTTATAATGGTGACCAGCAAATTAGAAATGTCAAAGAAACTGATCAGTTTAAAAGAACTAATTTTTTTGTTTCCACATCGATAGGTTATAGCATTAAGATGGGCGAATCAAGGAAAAACGCACCAGTTCAGGTAGACGTTTTTTTGTTTGTCGAATTAAGATATAAGCAGGGAATTAATAATATTCTCCAAGAAGAATTTTTTGGAGATATAGATTCTCGAATTTCGGCGTTTGAATTGGTGATGGGTTTTCTCTTGGGGTCAAAAACATAGTATTTCAAATAATAAAAAGGTAGTACAAAACGTACTACCCATAAATTCATTATCTATTAAAAAATCTTAACCGTGATGGATCTCCTTAGTCCAACCTCCACACCTAGTATTTATAATATACGTTTTGATACCCTTCAAATTAATAGTTGTATACTTTGAAAATAATAGCGGGACTAAGTTAAATGAAGAATGGCATAGATACCTATCTTGATTGCGACGTTTGATATATATCAATTGTCTTTCGAAACATTATATAAGAATTGAGTATAGTTATGATTGTAGGTAAGCTTTTGATGATATTTAACGAGTATTTGAAGCTAAATAGTTTTTAATGTCTAATTTCGTAAGGTATGATCTTTTAAGAACAATAAATATGAAAAAAATCTGGAAAAAGAAATCCCAAGAGGAAATCAAAAGCACTGTGTTTGAAGCTATAGAGAAGAATATTAATTACGATAAACAGGGTGTTCTTGGGGTTCCAGCTTCTTATTTAGATGATAAAGTTTTTAATCAGGATGCAGGTTTCTTAAAGGAAGCTCCATATATGTATGCTCTTGTAAATAATCCTAATCATATTGGATGCCATACTCTGGGAAATTCGGAACCTTTTTTTGCTGGTACACATGCTATTGAAAAAGAACTATTGGATATATGTGCAGTAGATATTCTGAGAGGGGAAATTGATCAACATGATGGATATGTGGCCTCCGGCGGTACAGAAGCTAATATTCAAGCCATTTGGATATATAGGAATTATTATAAACAGGAATATGAGGCAGAACAGGATGAAATAGCTATTATATGCAGTAAAGATAGCCATTACTCAATGGATAAAGCTTCAAATATATTATCACTGGATATATATAAATTTCCTATAGAGGAGTCTACCCGCGAGTTGAGTAGCAAATTGGTAGGGGAGGTTTTAAAGAGAGCAAAAGAGGATGGAAAAAAATATTTTATCGTTATATGCAATATGATGACTACAATGTTTGGCTCAGTGGATAATGTAGATGCTCTAACCGAATCTTTGAGAGATCATTCGTGTATATTCAAATTACATGTGGATGGTGCATATGGAGGATTTTATTATCCATTCACGCATGAAGAGAGTCGTTTGACCTTTCAAAATTTAGATGTTAGCTCATTTACTCTTGATGCTCACAAAATGGCCCAGTCACCATATGGTACAGGAATTTTTCTTATTAGAAAAGGATATATCCATTATGCTAATACCAAAGAAGCAAGTTATGTGGAAGGAGAAGATTATACATTGATAGGAAGCAGATCTGGTGCTAATGCCATCGCTGTTTGGATGATTTTGGTCAAAAATGGGCCTTATGGATGGCATGAAAAAATATTTATTCTACAAAAAAGGGCAGAATGGTTATGTAGACAACTTGAACAGTTAAAGATAGAATTCTATAGAAATTCAATGTCCAACATTATAACGATTAGAAGACAGTATGTCAAAGATGAAATAGCGGGAAAGTTCGGTTTGGTACCCGATAATCATCTTGACCCAGAATGGTTTAAAATAGTTATTATGGAACATGTGTCGATAGAAAAACTAGCTTCATTGGTTGAAGAATTGAAGCGAAGTATGTAATATGAAGTTAATTTCAACATTAAGAATGATATCTTCGGTTAATGTGTAATTTAATAGAAGTGTTAACCGTAATTTAACTTACGGACTTGAAAATGGAAATTACATTAGAATATTGGAATGAATTGTCTAAATAAACCGTCCTGATTAATGGGGAAATACACGGTAGCAATTGGAATGGTAACACTTGTTTTGATTTTTGTTACTATGATCAAAATAAGTCTCTAACAGCAGAAACGGATATGAATAACTATATTAAAAAAAGTAAAATACATTTGATATTTGGACGGCAGGGAGCGGGAAAATCGACTTATTCAAAGACATTGGCAAAGGAAGTCAACGGAATACACTTGTCTATAGATGACTGGATGGTTAAATTATTTGGACAAGATTTACCTAAGTCTATGAATATAAAATGGATATTTGAAAGAGTCGAAAGATGTGAAAAGAAAATATGGGAGATCACAAAAGACGTATCGAACTGTGGCTGCAGCGTTATTCTTGATCTTGGGTTTATAAAGTATTCCAAGAGAAAGGAGATTATGGGTTTAATTGAACAACTCGGAAGAGAATATCAAATTCATTACATAACTGCTCCATACGAAATAAGAAAAAATAGAGTTTTACAACGAAATATAGAGAAAGGCGATACATTCTCCTTTGAAGTGACATCTGGAATGTTTGATTTTATGGAAAAAGAATTTCAATCTTTAGCAGATAAAGAACTTGAAAATGCTATTGTTATAGAAACAAAGTAGGCTAAATATTGGAATTTAGAATATTAAAAAAGCAGTTAACGAATTAACGCTAACTGCTCAAAAAAAATATTACTCTTCTAAAATTTTACTTCGTAGGCATTGTAGCAAAGTAAGTTTCTACATCTAAGTTTTTAGCAAACTCTTGATATTCTTTTGTTCCGAAAATGGGTTGAGCAGCGGCTTGAAATTTTTCTGCATTCTCCCAGACAATTATTACAGCTTGAGTGTTTTCTGCCAAACTTGGTACACCTTGATCATTAAGTTTGTACACTTTAAACTCTCTGGCAAATTTGTAACCATCATAGTTATTTAAAGAGTTGAAAAACACTTCGCGTTTTTCACTAAATGCATCAGCTGTTTTTCCTTTTCTGATAGCAAATTCAACGACCATGCCTTCTTTTTTGATTGTTTCAAAATCAAACGGTTTACCATCAATTGTTTGCAAAAGTGCATATGCCAACGGGTTGAAGCTGGAAAAATAATCCCTAGCAACTTTCTGTGGTAATAGTCGGGCAGCAGTTTCACCAAAACCTTCCAATGAGTTCCAATGAGTCATTCCAATTAATATGTTGTCAAGATTTAAATCAGGAACTACAGTAAAAAAAGGCTTCCATTTTCCTTCGTTTAATGTTGCATCCTCTTTTCCAAGAACTTCGACAAATTTTTCTCTTGTATCTAAAAAAGTTTGGTGTTGACCTTCTTTAGACTGATTAATTGCTAACTCGTACATAAATTTTGATTTTTCGATTTTAGAATTATTGACATTTTTTTGTGCATTACAACTTGCCATTAATAGGAGATATGTAAATGCTAATAAAAAATTATTCATGATATTTTACTTTTAATAGTTAGGTTGCAAATGTCGTGATTAGTATTTATCTTTACAAGTAGTTACAATTTTGTAATATAGTTACAAAAAGTAAACTAAAATTGATAATCAGTTGATTATATGAATAAAGAATTGTCTCAGGAAGAAAAATTGTTTCGATTTGAACAGATTTTTAAGAGTCTTAATGAATGTCCGGTTACTATTACCTTAAATGTTATTGGTGGTAAATGGAAACCGGCAATTTTGTATTTGATAGATATGGGGATTAATAGATTTGGTGAAATGCATAGGCGACTACCTTCCATTAGTAAGCGAATGTTAACGAATCATTTGCGTGAATTGGAAACTGATGGCATTGTTAATAGAAAGGTCTTCGCGGAAGTTCCGCCAAGGGTGATTTACAGTCTAACAGAAATGGGGAAGACCTTAGAGCCAATTTTTTTGGCCATGGAGGATTGGGGTCTTAAATATGGGAAACATACGGAGAAATAGCATGGACTAATCGAATTTCAAGCTCGTTTACATCACATAAAGCTTTTTTAGGACTAACCCTTACTTAGTAAGTAAATTAGGGCATTAATAAAAGAAATAATACTAATCTATAGTTAAACATAATATTGGTTTATTTTAAACGATGAAGAACTTCAAAACATTACAGGACTATTGCCATGCAATTGGCATTTCGCCTCCAAAATATGAGCATTTTGATATCCGCAGTTTTGAAGAAAACATGTCCTCTGTTATACATCAAATGCCTCCTTTTCGGCATTCCTTTTATGCGATTGCCATCAAAAGTGGAGGAAAGGGAAAAGCGATTTCTAGCCATTTTACCAATTTTCCTGAGGGTTCGGTAATATTTTTTAATTCCCCCTTTCAAATATTGTCATGGGATATTGCACCAAATTGGGAAGGATATTATATAATGATTACACATGAGTTTTTGAGCAGATCAGTTTTGTTCAATGATTTCTTAGATCAATTTCCTTTCTTAAAAATAGAATCAGCTATACCTTTTAGTGTCGACGAGAAAGCAACAAAAGAGATCCTAGAGGTTTTTGCCAAAATTTATGAGGAATATCATGGTTCACTGAATGATAAATTCGAATTAATTAATGCGTATGTGTTTCTTCTTTTAAATCAGGTTAGACGATTTTTCAATCAACAAGTACACGAAAATGTGGCTGCAAGGGCTATTCGATCAGCAGACGTCAAATTGCTTAGTAGATACCACAAACTCATAGAACTTCACTTTAGAAAAGAGATTGCTGTGGAGTCTGGTAGGAATTTGCATTCTCCCACTTTTTATGCAGATTTACTTAGTGTTCATCCGAATCATTTGAACGCTGTGGTAAAAGGCATTACGGGCAAAACCGCTTTGCAGCATATCCACTTTTATTTACTTCATCAGGCCAAATCATATTTAACCCAATCTGATCTGAGTATCAAGGAGATTGCTTATGAACTCCAATTTGACTCTCCTAATAACTTCAACAACTTTTTTAAAAAATATTCAAAAATAACACCTGGAGCTTACAGGAAGGATGCTCACCTTTGAAATTCATACTTCTCCATTTGATTTCATAAATAGGTAAACTGATAAGTGCTCTACCTTTGGCTTATCAAAGAAAAAATCTTTATGAAGAAACTAATTATTGGCCTTTTTGGTCTTTTTACAATGAATTTGAGTGGACAAGAAATGAATAATATTCAAGGAATCGTAGAAAGTTTATTTATCGCTACAGATCAAAAGGATTGGAATCGTGTGGAACAGTGTTTTTCTCCTGAAGTAGTGTTAGATTATTCATCAATGACGGGACAACCTCCTGCGGTGATAACACCACAACAAATTGTGCAAAGTTGGAAATCTATTCTCCCCGGTTTCGAACATACTCACCATCAATTGGGAAATTTTATGATAGAGGACAAGGGAGAAACGGCAACAGTATTTTGTTATGGCACAGCAAGTCATTATTTAGAAAATCAAAATGAGAACATTTGGATGGTGATAGGTACTTATGATTTTGAATTAATGAGGACGAAATCTGAATGGCGGATAACCAAGATGAGATTTAATTACAAATTTCAATCCGGCAATTTAAGTTTACCTGAGTTGGCAATAAACAAGCTGGCAAATAAGAAACCAGAACTATCCACAGGAGAAAAGAATAAAGAAGTGGTACGACAATTTTTTAAAACGATAGAAGACGGAGATGTTGATAAATTAGTAAACATGTTCGCAAAAGAAGGTGTACATGTAAATCCTTATCATTCAGGAATTTTTCCTACGGGAGCGAAAGGTAGGGAGGAGATTCGGACTTATTGGGAACCTGTTTTTCCAAGCTTTGACGGAATGGAATTCTTAATTGAAGAACTTTATTCAATGGAAAACCCAAATATGATCTACGTCAAATACAAGGGTATTATAAAACTTAAAAATAATGAGGGCTACTATAGAAACAATTATTATTCTACATTCAAGTTTAATGAAGATGGAGAGATTAATGAATATGTAGAAATATTCAATCCTGTAGTTGCCGCTCGAGGTTTTGGATTATTAAATAAGATAAAATAATTAAATGAAGATTATACATGGAATAGCAGTCCTTTTAATGATGTCTAGTTGCTATCAAAACAATTCAGTAACTACAAATCAAATTAATGTGAAAAAAGTAAATTTTGGAAGTGAGGGTCTAAACTTGGTGGGTAATTTGTATCTCCCAAAGAATCAAGAAGAAGGAAAAAAGTATCCCGCAGTTATTGTGTCAGGAAGCTGGACGACTGTGAAAGAACAAATGGCAGGATTGTATGCTCAAAAATTGGCGGATAACGGTTTTGTTACTTTGGCCTTCGATTTTAGAAATTTTGGAGAAAGTGAAGGGGAACCACGCTTTTATGAAAGTCCTAATCTTAAAAGAGAAGATATTAAAAATGCGGTAACATACCTTAAAGGTTTAGAAGAGGTCGATGGTGATAAAATTGGAGCATTTGGTGTATGTGCAGGGGCTATGTATACTCTTATGGCTGCATCAGAAGACAACAAAATTAAATCTGTAGTTACTGCTGCGTCTTGGTTGCATGATGCCGAAGCAGTTAAATTATTTTATGGAGGAGAAGAAGGAGTGCAGGCGAAAATTATGGCTGCACAAAACGCAAAATCTAACTATGCTGAAAATGGAGTTGTAGATTACATTCCTACGATTTCAACAGAGGATCAAGGAGCAGCTATGTTTGGTCCGTATGATTATTATCTTAACACCGAAAGGGGTGCTATCAAGGAATGGAGTGCTGATAAGTTTGCTGTGATGTCATGGGAAGATTGGCTTACAACAGATCCTATGCCTACAGCTAAAAGTATCAATTGCCCTATTCTGATGATACACTCGGATGGAGCTGTTTTGCCACAATACACTAAGAGGTATTATGAAAACATAACGAGCACGGATAAAAAGTTACATTGGATGGAAACAGAGCTTGAGTCACCATTCCATCAGTTTAACTACTATGATCAGGATCAAGAGGTGGCCGAAGTGGTTAAGGAAGCCGAAAAATGGTTTAAGAATAAAATGTAGGTTAAACAAAACGAATAAAGGTGATGTAGTAACTATATTACATCACCTTTTTAGGTTTTCAGGATAGGTAAATAACTATGTAATTTGATGCTTAACTGGTTCCCCGTACTTCTGGCACACTCATTTTACGATTGAGTATTTGTTGTTGAGAACACAAACTCTTGTATATAGGCATTAAATCATATTGCTAGTGATGAAATTATGATAGCTGCCCAATAACCTGTTCTTCTGCTAGGCGATAAACTTCTGACCACTCAGGAACTTCTAGTGTAGGTGGTGCAGCACTAACCATTGTGTACGTTGAGTCAGGTGACGACAAATCTTTAAACTCTCCGTACCAATGTTGAGGATTTTGATAAATAGCTTTACTAAGAACGGCTTGATAGTTCTTCATTGAATGACGACAAACGGGATGAGGAACCCAGGCATCTTTTACATAAAAGGATATCAAGAAATTCATTCCTACGTGAGCATAACCTAATATTTCAGGGGGAAGACTAGGTACATAGTCATAGTAGTTTGTTATTCTAAAAGTTCTGCTCTCTAGATCAAATTTCTTCTGGTATGTAGCCTGCCATGTTTCGCCTCCAACTCTTGGACTGGCAAAATTGTAGTTATAAACGTTTATATTTGGTAAAGATGCTACCAAATCCAAAGCCAATAAAGAACATAGTGCCGACCCTAAACTATGGCCTGTTACAATAATGTCTGTGATAGAGGATCCTGTGTCACTCAATATGTTGAAGATTTGTTGTTGCATTGTTCTACTCATCGAACCTCCTTTGGAAGCATAAATGCTATTGAACCCTGAGGCCACTCCAACATTATCAGGAAAAGGAACCTTTGGTTCGAATGGTTTAAAATTTACTTTTGTAGCCCATAAATCCTCATATGCATCAAGCATGGAGCTAGTTCCTCGAATGGCTATAATTAAAACGCTGGGATTTATAGTTGATCGAAACACTAGACCAAATTTTTCTTCTTCCGCGAATGCATGGAAATATGTGTCCCAACCTGTAAAACGTGCGACAGCTATATATCCCGTTGGAGTAGTGAAGGTCCCTTTGGTGTAGTCGTCATAGGCGGCTAATACTCCTTGCATACAAGATGAAGTGATCATTGGAGAAAGGCGTGGATTGGTAAATTCTATTCCATTTTGAACTAAGAGTATATTATCCATTTTATTTGGTTTTAATAAGTGAATTAATACTGTAATTTTAAGAACATTTTTAAGGTAGATATACTGTACAAATACCTGTTTTGTCCGTTATTCGTTTGTTTAGCCTTCATTGTGATTTACATCTGCGATAATCTAGTGGGCTTAGCTAAAACAGCTTAAGTAATTGGAAATTATTATACCATTTTAAGCATTTTTCGAGAGATAACAATAGGGATATATCGTTCTCTTCAATAATACTGGCACTACTCAATGATGGTTAATTCATGTAGAAGTTAAGATTCTGGAGGCATGATTAATCCAACAGTTGCATCAGATATTCAATTGCATTTAAATAGTCTTCTTTGTCCTTTTTAAATTTTGCTTGTTGACTGAGACCTGTCATATAAGTAATCATGATGGAAGCCAATGTTGTGGCTCTGGTTGTATTTAAATCACCATTTAGTAAATAGGTGGTAATAGTTTCTTGTATGAAGTTATAATGTTCAATCAATCTATCTTGAACAAACTTTTGGGTACCTGAAAACTCGGAACAAGTATTAGCGATAAAACATCCTTTGTGTTTATCATCTGCTAATAGTTCATTTAAGTTAAATAAGAGTAATTTTCTTATCCCGATTTTTACATCTGGTTCAGAGTTTAACATCTGTTCCAAAAACTCTGTTCTGGAATTTTTATAGAATTCAAGAGCTTCTTCAAACAATGCTTGTTTACTTCGAAAGGTAGCATAAAAACTACCTTTTCCTATGCCAAGGTGGGATGTAAGATCATTCAGGGAGGTGGCAGAATACCCCTTTTCCCAAAATAGCTCCATAGCTTTTTGGAGCACTTCTTCTTTACTAAATGATTTAACTCTTGGCATATGATTAAACAAAAATATAAAAAAAATATATTTTTTGTACCGATTGGTACAAAAAGAGTTTATATTTGTACCGATTAGTACAAAATAAAAATTTTAAAAGTAATGAATGTAACAATTAAAGGAAAGTCAGCCTTGGTAAGTGGGGCGAACAGAGGTATAGGAAGAGCTATCACGGAGGCTTTATTGAATAATGGAGCTTCTAAAGTTTATGCAGGTGCCAGAAAAATATCTTCTTTGGATTCATTGAAGGAGAAGTATGGAGAGCGTTTGGTTTCTGTTGAATTAGATGTGACAAAGGATGAGACCATAGAGAATGCCGCAAAGACAGCTAACGATATAGATATACTTGTTAATAATGCAGGCGTATTAGTTCCCGGCAACTTTGGTTTTGGAAATTTTCTAGAAAGTATGAGAACCAATTTTGATGTAAACGTTTGGGGCTTAGCGAAACTTACTGATGCCTTCTATAATGAACTTAAATCCAAAGATTCTGCTGCTATTGTATCGGTGTCTTCTGTGGCTGGATTAGCAAATATGCCAGTGGCTTCAACCTATTCAGCGTCTAAGGCAGCAGTACATAGTATTGTTCAGGGGCTCAGAGGAGAATTAAAGGATTCAAATGTATTGGTGTGTGGTGTTTATCCCGGTCCTATAGACACAGATATGGCAAAGGGTTTTGAAATAGAAAAAGATACACCGGAAAACG
Organism: Saprospiraceae bacterium; assembly: GCA_965230495.1. Lineage (GTDB taxonomy): Bacteria > Bacteroidota > Bacteroidia > Chitinophagales > Saprospiraceae > JACJYM01. The sequence goes on from OZ246004.1 coordinate 95,826, forward strand.
TTGCCCAAAATGTCATTAATGCAATTGAAAATGGGGTAGAAGATATATATCCTGATGTAATGTCATCTCAATTGGGAGAGGCTTACGCTACTAATCCTAAGGCTGTCGAAATTCAGTTTTCAAGTTTTCTTTAGAGAAATGTGAATAGATCGGGCTTCAGAGTGTTTCAATATAAAAAAGGAATCAGTTTTTTAGTTCTTTTTTGATATTCTCTGAAGCTTGGATTATTCTCATACTTTGTTTTCCAACTTTTCTGTAGAATAGGGATTCCACTAAAACCAATTATGATAAAGGATATCCATATGGGACTTACAATTGTCCAAAAACTGGTGTATGTGATGCATGCCATAAATATTCCCCACCAAAATAACAGTTCTCCACTGTAATTTGGATGTTGAACATATGACCACAATCCGTTTTGCATAGGACGATTAGGATGGGCTTTTTTGAATGTAAATTTTTGATGATCGGCTATGCTTTCTATCATCCATCCAAAGAAACTTACTATTACTCCTAGAATAAAAAGTGAATTCACTTCCTTCGGAATGACGGAGTTGATTTGAATTATTGGAATCATCACCAGAAAACAAGTTATTGCTTGCATTACCCAAAAAAGGAGGAAAGAAGAAAATTTTATACGGATTTTATCAAATCTTTGATCACGACCTTTGAACTGAATTCTGTATAGCAAATATCCTCCCAGTCGGATAGCCCATAATGACACTAAAAAAAGTAGAATTATATCTAATAGTGATTTTTCGGAATGGAAAAAAGAATAAATAGCAATTGACACAAAAGTCAAACTATAGCCTAAATCTGTAATTTTATCTGTCTGCAAATAGTAGGCAATAGAGAACAGAAGAAGATTGAAGCCAATAGAAAACAGAAGAAAATGTACCATTGTTTCCATACTTACCATTAACTGGGAAACAAGGAAAATGTTCGATTGATAAAATGAATTTTATTGGTTTTTAATATTCAAGAATGTCTAATTATTGGAAGTTGACTTAGTTATGATGGGAAATATGGGTGTTTAAAACAGTTAAATAAGCGTTAAACAGCTTTGTGTGATAATTAGAGATTTTATTTTAGATATCAAGAATCTGAATAAAATGAAAAAGTACTTACTCTTTTTTTCCATATGGACATTTATTTCTTCATGTAGCAACGAAGAAAAAAATACGATAATGTTTATTGATGGAACTGCAGACAAGGAAGTTAGGTTTTTAACGATTGGAAAGGATACGATAGAAGTAACTGAAGGGAAATTTAGTGATACTCTGATCATTAATAAAGCGGAGTATGATTATCTTCAATTGAATACATGGAAATGGCCTAAGCTTGTTCTTTTAGGAGAAAATGATCATTTGAATCTGGATTTTACCAAGGAGTGGATTGAAGTGACGGATGATATCAATTCTTTTCTTTTAAATAAGGACTCTATTCTATCACCATATACGGCCAAGTGGGATATGGAAGAAAGTATATTTAGAAAGATTTTTAAAGATGAAATTCAGGAGAATATGCTTAGGATTGATAGCTTTTTTGTAAACATAGAAGTTTCTAACGAACAAATAAAGGAGTTAAAGCAGATTGAACAAATGATAAGAGGTCATCGAACGGCCAATTTTATTAGTTTTCAAGAAAGAAAGGATAATGAGATCGATAGAAGTATTTATGATTTTGTTGGCGAAATAGATTTCCATAATGAGCGTTTAGAGAAGCAAATCAATAATAGAAACTTTCAGTATTATTACGTATTGGATAAGCTGGACAACGATTTACCGGACTCTATATATCCATTTGCTGCCATTGATACTATAAATAGCTATGTTAAACTTAATAGCATAAAGGAAATGATCATTACAGCGGTAGTTAAGTCTTCTCTGTATGATGCAGAAGTGAATCATGACTCACTTTTTAACTTATATCAGCACATGATAGGAGATTTGAAGGATAACGATCCCATTTTATTGACCTATGGACAATTGCAAAAACTTTCACCAGGGATGGAGGCCCCAGAGATAGGGGAATTAGTTAGTATCAATGGCGATACCATAGGTATCAAGGACTTGAGAGGTGAAAATCTTCTAATAACAGTATGGGGAAGTTGGTGTCCTTATTGCAAAGAAGAGTTACCATATATCCAAAAATTGATGAATGAATATAGTAGTACCTTTACTAGCGTGGGCATATCATTAGATAACGATGAGTTGAAGTGGAAGGAGTACATCAAAGCTAATGATTGGAAAGGTATACATCTTATGGATGCGGAACGAAAATCTGATTTTAAAAAAAATTACTTGGTGGGAGGCACCAATATGTACTTTCTGATCGATAAGAAAGGTACGATATTGATGAATAATAAATTTAAACCTTCTTCTGGAGAAATGGAAGAGATGATAAGGAACTTAAATTGAGAAACAATATGTTGTACAGATGGAATATTAAGTTAATGCGAAAGTATTAACTTTAGATTTTAATAAATATATAGTCAAAATTGACTAAGTGGTTTATTATAGACTATTTGCTTGAATTTGATTGTTGCAGTTTTTTACATTTAAACAAATAAATTCAATGGCGGATAGCTATCACAAAAAGGAAAGAGAAAAGAAAAGAAGAAAAAGAAAACAAGAGAAGGCTGAGAAAAAGAAACAGAATAAATTAGATGGTATTAAGTCTCATGAATTCATGTATATGGACGAATTCGGAAATCTAACTCCTGAACCTCCAGACCCAGCCGAACGAACAGAAGTAAAACTAGAAGATATTCATATCAAATCTCCAAAACTGTCAGAACTTACAGCTGAAGCAGAAATTAAAGAGGGAGTAGTTAAGTTTTACAATGAGGAAAAGCATTATGGGTTTATTACAGAAGTTACTACAAAGAAAGACTATTTTGTATACGGGGATAATTTAAATCAGCCCGTTAAAGAAAACGACAAAGTTTCTTTTGAAATAGGAACTGGACCGAAAGGACTGGTAGCAATGAATGTATCTATTGATACTAAAAAGTAGATTGCATAAGTATCAACCTAACCACTCTTTAAATTCTTTCACCCTTTCTCTGGCACAGATGATTTCTTTGTCTGTGGACTTGAGGATTATTTTTAAGCGACTGTTTGAGTATACAATGATATCTTCTATGTGTTTGATATTGATAATTTCGCCACGATTGACACGAAAGAATAGTTTAGGAGATATTTCTTTGGACATTTGCTCTATTGACATATCCAAAGGATAACTTCTCCCCTCATTTGTCAATAAATAACTTGATTTATTTTCGCTATAGAATAGAGAGATATCTTCTATCACTATACTCTTAAGTCTCGTACCTGCTTTGATAAGGATTCGATCACGATAGTTTGATTTTTCACCTAGTAAAACTTTGGCAAGGGATTTAAGGTCAGTAGATTTGGTTTGATGATGTTTTTTGAATTTTTCGATTGCAGCTTTTAATTCGCCTTCATCAATGGGTTTAAGGAGATAGTCAATACTGTTTTGTTTGAAAGCTTTAATTGCATATTCTTGATACGCGGTTGTAAAGATAATGGGAGCATTAATGTCAGCATCCTCTATTATTTCAAATATATGTCCATCATTCAGATGAATATCAAAAAAATAAAGATCCGGTTCTGGCTTATTATCAATATAGTCCCGTAGCTGTTTGTTGGATTTGCAATGGGATATTACATCTATACCCATAGTTTCAAGGAGTTTGGTTAGCCTTCTTGCTGCAACACCCTCATCTTCTACTATTAATACTTTCATATTATTGTTTTTGACTTTAGTTATTTATCAATGGTAGCTTTACCATAAAACTATTATCTGTCTCCACAATGGACAAGTTTTCATACCCTAGCAAGGCATATCTATCTTCGATGTTTTTCAATCCCATTCTATTGCTGTCTACTATATGTTTTCTTGGCTTTTTATTGTTTTTAACTACTAGATCGTTAAGCTCAGTATAGATCTCTATTTGTAAGGGTTGGTCCTCATCAAAAGCATTATGCTTGATTGCATTTTCAAGTAATAATTGAAGGCTCAAAGAAGGCATTTTATAGTTGAGTTTTTGATCGTCTATTCTAAGATCAATTTCAATACTATCTTCAAATCTTGCCTGATGGAGGCTTAGATACTTGTTGGCGAATGCTATTTCCGAGGAAAGCGTTTCAAACTCCTCATTTCTGTTTTCAAGAATATATCGGTAGATACCTGACAGTTGATTTAAAAGTTGTTGTGCCTTTTTGGGATCTTCTTCGATAAGACCATATAAGATATTAAAACTGTTAAAAAGAAAATGGGGGTCAATATGGGCCTTTAGAGCATTAAGCTCTGTTTTTAGTTTTTCTTCAACGAGTTTCTCATTGATAAGCTTTTGTCTTTTTATTTCACGAAAAAACTCTACAGCATGCAGAATAGCCGTAATTAATAAAGTAATCACCAAGGCAATAATGTAGAAAGATCTTCTACTTCTCGAGAACAAAACAGACGGGTCCTTTCCTTCAATAATAACCCATAGTACGTAATTGATACATATAAGTGTAAGAAGGGTAATTACAAAAGAACCTAATACACCTACGAAGATTTTTCTAATCGCATTCTTTTCCCATGTTATTTTGGTATTTAGAAAATCATAGAAAAAACCATTGACGAAGTATAAGGGAACTCCATAACTTAAATTGTAGTAACAGGAGTACCCCAGATTTGTCCAAGTCATTTTATAACCCATTACAAGATTCATTATTGCTGATAATACAACTATAATGAAAGCTATAATTAATGAGTTTCGGAGAGCTTTCATTATTTACCGCAGTTATCTATTGTCTCTTGGATTCTCTCTTTTCCGTATGATGGATAAAATGGAATATCTGACTTTTGCTTTTCATACAAAGGAATGGTTTCGCTAAGCCTGTCACAATAAGGTTGCAAGTCTTGTCCGAAGAATCGTGCGGCCCCCATCTCATACTCTATCTTGTTCGATTGAGCTCTTGGATTCTCTGGATCAAGTTTGATCGCTCTATCATGCAGATCATTAATCTTTTGAGAATATTGCATAGCATATACTCCAGGATCCATAGCTACATATGCAGTGTACAAAAGACCTTCCATTGTTGTTATTTCGGAATTATTTTCGCTTCTGTTGTGTGCTTCTTGAATATGGGTTTTTGCTTTCTCCAAGTTGAGCATTTTATCCTTATTTTCTCCTTCTGCAAATGATTGTACTATGAGTACATTGGCGGCGTAGTATGGAGGTAACCAGTTATCCTTTTCCGCTTGAGATATTCTTTCAAAAAGAGCAACAGCTTCTTTGTTTTTCCCTTGTCCCCAAAGCTCAAATGCTTTCTGCATACCTGATTCATACTGGCTTTGACCATGAAGTAAAGATGAGATTAGAAAACAATAGGTAAGTATACTAAGTAATCGTTTCATAACTAATGTTTTTACGTGTATTAAAATTAAAGTTTTATGATTATTTCTTTAGAATTGTCAAGGTGAAATACAGCATCGTTCCATTTAGGAGGCCCAAATCTTCCTCTAGCTCCTCTGGAACATGCGTAATCTTCTTTAGGTATTCCAAAAATTCCGGTGTCAAGTTTTCCATTGTCATTTTCATCATGATATAGAGATATGGCGTACTCACCTTCTGACAATCCCTCAAATGTTACTGTAGCGGTTTTATGGGATATTTGGCTACTCTTGCCCATATAAACTTTTCCTAACCAAGTTCCTGAAGAGTTATAGAGGCCTACCACAATACTTCCCTTTTCTGAATCTATATTGGTGATATTTACGATTAGTTCGAGAGAATCTTCATTATTAATTAATGTGTTTTTTTGATTAAAGAATGATAATATCGAAAGTAATAATAATGTTTTCATGTTTGTAATTTTTAATTGTTTATAGGAATTTTATTAATATGGTTGACGTCAACTTTTTTGTTTGTATGATCAATATGAAATTTATAAATTGTCTAATTGGTTTTTGTCTTTGTTTGAACTAATGGTCATGAAAAAGCCTAGAAATAAAAAGCTATCGGCATTCGGTCTAATAATCTCCCCAGGATAAACTCCAGTTGGATCAGGAGTACTGGCATAACGATACCCATATTCGTTTTTATAATTAAATACATTTGATACTGAGAAGAATAGTATTTTTTGCTGTGAGATTAAATACGCCCAACTTGCACTCATGCTATTAAAGTTTTTTGATGTTTCATTCATAAATCCCGATGTGTTCGGATTCTCATAAGGCCTTCCAGTGGCAAACTGATATGTTAAGCTCAGTTGGGATTTAAGTTTTTGAATCCACCTTTTTCCGACCAATGAAATATTATGATCTGTGATATGCGAGGGGGTAGCTGACTCAGGATAGTTTTTATAGTTTCTTTCAGTATTTATCCAGCTGTATGATATCCAAAAGTCAGTATTTTTTATTAATGCATTACCTCTCCAAAACATGTCAAAACCATAGGCGTAGCCATCTCCCAGATTGGTCACGTTATTAAAAACACCATCCTCTACACTATATTTTGCGAGATTGTTATATTTCTTGTAGTATGTTTCAAGTCTTAGTATTTGCTTTTTTGTTTTATAGTTATAATTCAGAAGATAATGTGTGGCTGTTTCACTAACCAATTCCAAATTATCGTTGTATAACAGATTACTGTTGAGTTCTTGTGAGAATCTTCCAATAGCTGCACTCACTTGTCCATTCTTAGATACTTTCTGAGCTAAGGTAATTCTTGGGTTTATTTCTGATTGATTGTTAAGTGTATTGTGTTCTGCTCTAAGACCTATTTGAATGGCCATATTCTTTGTAAAAAAATAGTCTACCTCGGAAAATGCTCCAAAAATGGATCTATCTATCTTATCAGTATATCTTGTTGGACTATTTAATTCCTGCTTCGCTATTTCGTCTTGTTGGAACATATGATCGAGACCGTAGTTTATAATGAAATGATCGTTTATAATGGATTTCATCGCTACTCGATTATGGATGCCAGATAATTTCGTATTAAAGTCCGATCCATCAATATTCAGTTCATCATTATTATATCCTGCACTTATTCCGGCGTACAAAGTATGTCTATCATCTAATATCTGGGAGTAAGAGGTATTTGCGTAATAGTTTCCATTTGTAATGTTAATCACATTGTTTTCTTGAGTATCAAGATTTAATTGTTGAACTTCGACTTCGTTGTTATCTGAAGCAATGTAAAATTTCAAAAGACCCTTGTCAGTTTTATAACGATAGATAGCTTCTCCACTAAATCCATGATAGGGTTGGTTAATATCTAAACGTGGTTTAATGATTTCGTTATAAATGGTTAAGTCAATATAACTTACATTGGCACTTACGGAGTGATTTCCCCACTTTTGAGTATGGCCTAATCCTAGGCCTACAGTCATCAAGGAAATATTAGTAGCCGTTTCTGCAGGCTCGTCTATGGTTTTCATGTCCAAAACACCCGACAAGGCTTGGCCAAATGCAGCCGAATAACCTCCTGTGCTAAAGCTTACTCCACTAAATAAAAATGGCGAAAATCTACCTCGGGAAGGAGTTCCTGAAACAGTTCTCGTATATGGAGAGAATACTCGGAGTCCATCAACATATATTTTTGTTTCTCGGGCATCTCCACCCCTGACAAAAAGTCTTCCGTCTTCTGCATTTGCTTGAGTACCTGGTAGATTCTGCATTGCAGCAATAACATCTCCGTTGGATCCTGCTGTAGTAACCATATCTAAGGGCTTTAATACTGCAACTTTAGAATTATCTCCTGCTTTAAATGTGCTAGCTGAGATTTCTACAGCATCGAGAGATTGAGCTGATTCTCGCAGTTTGATATTTAAACCTCGTAGTTTTGACACATCTGAAGTGATTTTCTTTGTTTCATATCCCAGTAAGGTAATAATCAAAGTTTGTTCCCCTTCTAAACTGGTGGTAAAACTAAAGCTACCATCTACATCTGATATAGCTCCATCATATGAACCGTCAATGTATATATTGGCACCAATAACAGGTAATTTATCTTTTCCAAGAGTTACACCATCTATAGTGGTTTGGCCCATTAGTGAGCTGGAAAGGAAAACTAAAAGTATAGATGTTATTGTTTTCATTTGTTTGATTTTATTTATACTAAGTGACTTTTTAACTTTGATACCACAAATATGAATCGAATCATGAATTGATCAAAAGTAAAGGAGATGAATTGTGGAATTAGACTGACGGATTGTAAATATCTGATGTTTATTAATATTGTTTTGATCTAATAGATGTTTAATGACCATTACTTAAAATGAAGCAAGATGGATTTTCAACATAATTACGTTCTGGAAAATGATAGTGTACGATTACGACCTCTTACAGTTGAAGACTTAGAGATTTTGTCAGTATTTGCCATTGAAGAACCTATGCTTTGGAAATACTCCTTGATTTCTGCCGATGGTATTGACAATATGAAAAGATATTTAGAGTACTCCCTTGAAGATAGAAGGCAAGAAAGATCTTATCCTTTTATAGTATTTGATAAGAGAACTCAAGAGTATGCAGGAAGCACACGTTTTTATGATTATCAAAAAAATCATAATACTACTCAACTAGGTTTTACATGGTATGGCAAAAGATTTTGGGGAACTGGATTAAACAAGAATTGTAAATATTTGATGCTTTCTTTTGCATTTGAAGAACTAAATCTTCATAGAGTGGAGTTTAGAGCGGATGCCAAGAATGCCAGAAGTATAGCGGCAATGAAGGGTATTGGATGCCAGGTTGAAGGAATTCTAAGGAGTAATTGTGCAAGTCGCTTGGGTAGAAGAGACAGCATCGTATTAAGTATTCTTAGGGATGAATGGTTTACAAAAGTGAAGAACGAACTAGCACAAAAATTAACTTATGATTCAGAAAAGTAGTATTGCGTATAGAAGGGGAGAACTTGAAGATATAGAGCATTTGGCGAAAATTAGAGTCGATTTTCTTCATGAAGTGATTAAAATCGAGCAGCATGATCAAAAAGAGATACTTGAACAGGAACTGTACGACTATTTTTATGAGGCCATGTCTAATAAAAGGATCATTTTTTGGTTAGCGGAACAAGATAATCAAATTGTAGCCACTAGTAGTTTAGTCATTTGGGATGCTCCGTTTGGATATAGGGGATTGGGTAAAAAGGGTAGAAGAGGTTATATCTTAAATATGTTTACCGCAAAATCCTACAGAAGAAAAGGAATTGCCCATAAACTATTGGAAAAATTGATTGTCGAAGCTCGAAAATTGGAACTAGAATATCTTCATCTTAACGCTACTCAAGATGGACAGAATGTGTATGAAAGGTTAGGGTTCAGAGAACCTAAATTTCCGGAAATGGTATTGGATATAAGTTAATAGCGATGGTAAACAAGCATAACACCAGATCTTATAAATGGGGAGAGAATTGTTTGAGTTGGGTGTATTTTGGCAACCCAAATCTATCTATCAAAAGAGAATCTTTGCCAATAGGAGAGAGGGAAAGAAAGCATTATCATGAAAGAAGCGATCAGTTTTTTTATGTCATTAGTGGGAAGGCACATTTTTTTCTTGGTGATACCTATCGGATAGTTGAGCAGGATGAAGGTATCCACATCCCTCCTTTGGTAGAACATTATGTTGAAAATATTGGAAATCAATCGTTAGAAATCTTGGTAATATCTGTTCCTGATAATCAACAGGATCGGATCAATATTTAAGACTGGCGATTATGCTTAAGAGTAATTTGAGTGGTGTAATTCATAATATAGTGCATTTGGAATTCCATTACACTCATCTTGTTTCCAAAATTTCATACCCAATTTTTCTAATACTCTAATAGAAGCAGTATTTTTCTGAGCTACACGTCCTACAATGGTTGATAATTCTAAAGTATTGAAAGCAAATTCGATACAAGCCTTTGCTGACTCAGTGGCATAGCCCTGATTCCAGTGCTTTTTTAGAAACCTAAATCCTAAGTCAATCATACCACAACTATGTTTCTTAAGTCCACACCAGCCGATAAAATCTCCTGTTGCCTTTTTTTCTACTGCCCATCTACCCATTCCTGATATATAAATTTTCTGATAAGTCTCTATAAACTTCTGGGCTTGGATAACATTTTGAAATGGAATATCTCCTGTATACTTCAATACATCAGGATCATGATTTAGTACAAAAAGTCTCTCTGCATCTTGTAAATTGAACTCTCTTAAAAAAAGTCTCTCTGTTTCAATAATAATTTTACTTTCCACTTCTATTTATCAGCATATGAACACCTAAAGACAGGATTCCAGCTATCAATCCCGGAATTAACCCAGCTAACAGAATAATCAAAAAAGGACTGTTTATGCCCATGAGACTTGCTATCAGTTCTGAGGGAGGTTGACCAAAAAATCCATCCTTCCAATAGGTTAAAACAAACCAGATTATGAAAATGACTAAAAAAGGAATTACGAAATTGAAAAGCAAGTTCTTTGTGCTAAGGTAACCATGAATAGCTGCGGGGATTGCAAAGAACCACCAAAGTCCTGCCCATAATCCAATTAGTGATAATAATACAAGCTGGAGGATCAACAAACTATTCTTCATTTAAAACAATTTCATCGTTAACAATTTTAGCAAGTTGTAAAGGATGGTAGCTACCTTCTTTCCATTCCTGAATTAAATTCATGTAATTGTGGCTTCTCGGGTCACCACTTTGTCCACCCGGAAATGTTCCATATGCTTCTAATTTTTCATTGAGGTGAACTATCATTCGCCATGATGGTCCAAAGGAATATCTCTGGGCGTTGATGGCATCTGCACATCCATTTAGCTTTAGATCATATTTTCCAAAAGCAGGAATTCTTGTGAGATGGGGGATGTTATTTTGTTGGTAGCTTCCCCATTCCAACTTATTATCAATTTCGAGCTGATCTGCTTTTTCAATCATTTCTTGGAAAGAGAGCTTGACAATATCATCTGCTGTCTCTTTTTCATTAGTATACAATTTGTCGAAAAAAGGATGATGGGAGTTGTTTTCTAATAAATCCAAAAGTACATAGTATGGTGGGTAGGCCACAGCCATAGTATCTCGATATTCACTTATTTCATCCCAGGTATTATATCTAATTTTTTTCATTAGTATTTCAAATAGGGATGGAGCAATAGTACCCGCTTGGTAATTCATATCCCATGATTCAAGCTCTTTGTAATATTTATGTGAAGAGTATTCAGAAAGTTTTGCTAATAATAAATGGATGAAATCTTCTGCTTTAACACTATAGTTATTCATCTGCATTTTTTTAAAATCGTTGACATCAAACCTTTCTTTTGTGCGAAGTAAACTGTCAATAATTCTGTTTCGATATCTCTCGAATAATCCAGTGTAATAGTATGGATATGTGGTATCCGTAGATCTTTGATTGGCACTAAAAACATAAGCTTGCTTTGGATTATGGATTTGTGGGTTTTGGTGTCGAGGTATAAAATCTGTCCAATCATATGATGTATGGTCACCGTATTCTACATATCTGCCATCTTCATTATGTTTAGCAGGAAGTTTACCATTGATTCTAAGGGCTATGTCCCCATCCCTTGCGGCAAACAAGAAGTTTTGAGCAGGTGTGTCAAAGTATCCTGTGGCTTCACGATAGCATTGATAATCTTTACACTGCATACCTTTTATAAAAGTGAGCCCCTCCTTCGGATCAGGAGTATCTAATACTAACCATCTTTTAGCAAGGTCTTGATTACCGCTTTTACTCTCATGAATAACCGGTCCCCAGTAAGTATATTTAACGTTGACAATAGAATCTTTTCGGCCTCTGATTTTTATAGTTTCCTCTTTAAGGTCTACGTTTCTTTTGGTATCGTCTAACCAATATTGAGTTTTTTCTTCATTAGCCCATTTAATAACAAATAAATCTTCTACATCATGTCCTACGTTCGTCTCACCCCAGGCGATATCTTCGTTAAATCCTATCATAATAGCCGGGATACCTGGAAAACTAACACCATAAGCATTGAATTCTGGGGTGATAAGGTTTTGCTCGTACCATATGGAAGGCAGTGATAGACTTAAGTGTGGATCATTACAAAGAATGGGAAATCCAGAAGTTGATTTTTCGCCGGAAATAGCCCAATTGTTGCTCCCAACCCCTCTTGGCCTTTTTTTAGATTTCGCTTTATATATTATTTGATCATATTCTTGATCAAGATGAATCTTGCTACCATAAATACTATCAAAATCATATTTCTTTTCAGATGGAATGATAGGATTATCATCTTGTTCAGTTTCCATGTATAGCTTTTTAAAGAATTCTTCACCAAGCAGAATTCTCATGTTGGTCATTTCAATATCATCATTTCGTCCTGCCAAAATATCTGCCATGTATTTAAAGATAAATGCGGTGGACAGAGAGGACCATTCCTCAGGTTCTTTGTTAAACAATTTATATTCAATGGGGTATTGTTCAGGAGATAGGCTACGTATATAGTGGTTGACGCCCTCTACATAAGCTGAAATTAAATTTTTGGATTCGTCATTGGAAAGCCATGACTTCATAGTTCTTTCAGCTCCAGTTGTAATGCCTGACATTCTCCTTTGGACATCCAGATTTATTGTTCTATCACCAAACCATTCGGATAATCTTCCAGAAGCTGCAGAGGCAATAAACTCCATCTGAAATAATCTATCCCTCGCTTCAGTATAGCCTTGACCAAACAAAAGATCTGTTTCGCTTTTGGCATAAATATGAGGTACCCTTAATTTATCATACTTAATAATAATATCTCCTGTTTTTCCTGATAAAAGCACATTTTTATTAAATTCTTCATAATGCCAAAAGCCATTTATAGGGTCTAAAATTTTGCCCAAAGGAGGAATACCTTTGGCGAAAAACGATATACTTCCATTTAATCGGGCGATGATCACTAATGAAATTATTATAAGTCCACTACCTATTATCTTTTTCATACGTTTATTCTTCTGTGTTTTTTAAGGATTATATGGAATTTACTCATGATCATTTTCTTGTCTACAAAAACTCCATTCATATCCGTATGTCATGGAGCTTCCAATCAAAGAGAATGATCGTGTCATTTCTGACATAAATGTAATGAATTATTGGTCTTCATTATTCATCACTGTTACTATCGTCTCATACTCAAAACCCTTTGACATTAGATATCTTATGATATCCTGCCGTTTTTGATAGTCACTTTTATATGACTTAGTTCGAACTCTTCTAATTATTGTATCCTTGATGTTTTGAACGTATTCCTCCTCTTCAATTTCTTCCAATCCTTTTTTAATACAATAGGGAGAAACCTGTTTATTTTTTAAGTTCTGGATAATCTTATTTCTTCCCCATTTTTTAAATCTAAATTTTCCTCTCACATATGAACGGGCAAATCTTTCTTCATTGAGAAAGTCGTCTTGGATAAGAGCTGAAATCAATTCTTCCAGATCATCTCCAAATACGCCATATTCTAAAATCTTGTACCTCACTTCTTGGTGACACCTATCTTGATAAGCACAATATCTTTTTAGTTTTTCTAAAGCTTCATCAGGAGACAAAAATTTTCTTTCCTTCACGTGTCTATCTATGATTTAAGTTAATGGCCGTACGACATTATAAGTTGTTAACTTATTTATTTTTTAATCAAGTTTATGATAAGAGAGCTGCAAGCAATAAAACATATACCTAGCATTATATAAACACGAATACCGGAAAGAGTTTCAACAGGGGAAATCAAATGGGATCTAAAGTAGAACAAAGATATTAGTACGAAGAGGGAAATAATAAGTGCAATGATCATAACAGACTTCGTTTCAAACTTGAGTTGATTGTTAAGTGCTAATAACACCACACCAAAAAAAATAGGAATCATATAAGGAAAGTCGTGTTCGACGGATTCGTTTATGTGCCATATTCCTATAATAAGCAAACTTAATGCATTTATCAAGGGTATGAAATAGGCTTGAAATATGAGACTTTTTTGCTTTGGTATAATAGCCATGATCTAATCAAGAATATTGTAAATACTATTCAAACTCATCGTCAAATTCTTCATCCCCAAATTCATCGTCAAATATTTCTTTCTTTTCCCTTTGTTCTTGTCTTTGATCACGTTCGTCTTCTGGAAGGATTTCTTTGTATTTTTCACAATCCACTAAATTTTCAAATCCGGAAGGAGGAGTGGCAAAACGTGCTCCGGTATAAAACCCGGAGGTTGTATCTTTTTCAAGTTTTTTTAGAAATTTTTGAGCCGCCGGTCTAGCCATTACATAACCTTGGCCATCATCAAGTGTCAAAAATCTGATCCATTTGTCGTCACCCCCAGTCCATACTCCAACCACTAATTCAGGGGTTATTCCCATAAACCAACCATCAGCGTAATCATTTGTAGTTCCCGTTTTTCCTCCGGCAGGGGTTTTGATTCCCAGACCATATTTTCCGGCAACATTATTTCTTAACATGTCGACCATAACTGCATTGTAAAGAGGATTGATGGCCTTTTTCTTTTCGGGTATACCATTGTATATTACTTTACCATTTTTATCTTCAATACGTGTTATAAAAATGGGTTCCGTATAATTACCACTATTAGCAAATGCAGTGTAAGCACCCGCCATATCATACAAAGTTAAATCAACAGCACCTAAGCAAATAGAGGGTAAATTAGGTACCGCCAATCGTCCTGTAGAAAGTGTCCGATCTTTATCAATACCCACATTGTCAAGCAGTTCTCGAATGATGGTTACATTTCCCATTTCTTTAACCAATCTTACGGTAATAGAATTTTTTGAATAGAGAAGTCCGTGATATAAGTTGTATTTATTACCGGTAAACTCTCCATTAGCGTTGGCGGGACTCCACTCTTTGTCAACCTGAAAATTAGCATCACCTGGAGCTATGGTATATTGAATGTCGTCGTACGTCTGGCACGGTGAGATACCCTGCAATGCAATAGCAGCTGTATAAACAAAAGGCTTAATAGTACTACCAACAGATCTGGTACTGGTGACGTGATCATACTTGAAATATTTATGGTCAGCACCACCAACCCAAGCTTTTATATAACCTGTATGAGGATCTACAGCAAGTAATCCGGATTGTAAATGTTGATTATGATATTTAACAGAATCTATTGGACTCATTTCAATCTCCTTTTCACCTTCGTCGTTATACGCAAAGACCTTCATCATAATAGGCTTGTTAAATTCAGAGTCATATTCTTTTTTTAGCAAATCAAAACTAGTCTCAAGCTTGGTCCAGTCATTTGATTGTAATAGTTTTTCATACTTCTCTTGATGGGTGGCGTCTATTCTATTCTCGTCTATTTGAGATTTATAGTTCGATTTACCATCAGCAATAAGTTTTAGTGAGTTGATGACATTGTCTGAAAGAGGGATATTACCTAAAGATTCTTTAACTGTTTCAAGTACAGACCCCATGATTCGGGTCCTAAGATTAAGATAGCGTTCTGAAGATTTAATTCTCCTATTTAATATATCTGCTCTAATTTCTCGTTGTTGCTGATCGGCATCATAGGTCCATGGATTCATGTTTTTCCACACTCTGAAGTATCTTTCCTGCAGCCATTTTAGGTGTTCCCTGACGGCTTCTTCTGCATGTTTTTGATATTTCAAATCAATGGTAGTATATATTTTTAGACCGTCGGTATAAATATTATAAGGAGTTCCGTCATTTTTGAGGATACTTTCCTCCTCAAATATTTTTCTTAAGAATTTGGTTAGCTCTGCTCTGAAATAGGGGGCAGGACCATCACTTTGTTCTTTTCTTTTAAAGTTAGAAATATCAATATCTTTATTAGAAAGAGAATCTAACTGAGCTTTATCTATATGATCAAACTTGTGTAGTTGCCCTAAAACCGTATTTCTTCTATTTTTTGAATTATCGTGAAATCTTATGGGATTGTATAGACTTGGATTTTTCAGCATTCCAACTAACACGGCAGATTCGGAGTAATCCAATTCAATTTGATCTTTCCCAAAGTAAGTCTCTGATGCCGCCTGAATTCCATGGGCACCATGAATGAATTCAAACTTACTAAGGTACATTGCTATTATTTCTTCTTTGGTATAGCTTTTCTCAAGCTTTACTGCAGTAATCCATTCTTTAAATTTGGTCTTTACCAAAGTCCACGACCTTCCAAGTATCCCCATTCCACGAGTGTCAGGTCTTTTGTAAAGTAATTTAGATAATTGTTGGGTTATTGTACTACCTCCTCCAGAGCTTCTGTTACTTAACAATACTGTTTTAACAGCCACTCTTGCCAAAGCTGAAGCATCAATACCACTATGACTATAAAATCTTTCATCCTCTGTTGCTAATAGAGCATTAATTATAAAAGGATTAATATTCTCATATTTAGTGAACTCTCGGTTTTCAATGTAGTATTTTCCAAAAGGAACTCCTTTAGAATCATAGACAATAGAAGCCAGATCATATTTAGGATTTTCCAGATCTTCGAAAGTAGGTAAGTCGGATCTACTTAGAAAAAAGAAAAATAGGCATGACCCAATTACTCCAAACAACACAGCTAACCACAAAGCCCTGATAGCGTTGAAATGCGATTTGCTGGGAGCATTAGATTCCTTAAATAAGGATTTAATTGTCATATTATACGCTCAAGTGTAAGTGTGCAAATTTACAATTTAATCGTAAATAGGCAATTGGAACAGTTGTACCCTATATTGGGTTTGTAAATTTAATTAGATAAATATCTGAAAATATACTGTTTTTAACACCTATTCTTGACCTCCTTACACTAAAGGTGTTGACAGATAAAAGGGTTTGGGTGGTTTTATTGATACAAATTTTACTGAAATCACCTCACTATAAACTTTTTACTATCCATTCTTCCTGATTTGTCTTGGATGGTTGCTATATAGATACCCTTTGTCCAATTATGTACTGAGATACTATGATATGAAGGTATATCTATGCTTTGATATACTGCATTGCCCATGATGTCATAAATAGTCAAACTGCTACCAGAAGGTAAATTATCCAAATAAATATAATCTTGTGTTGGATTAGGATAGACAGACCATTTTTCAGATTGATAAGAAGTGTTCTTGGTAGATAATACAATCTCTTTGCTGTCATCACATACAGGATATCCAGTATCAAGCCTATAGTTGGGATAATGGGGCATGGATCTGCCATGAAGGGTTGGTAATTTAACACTATGCTGTCTCAGATCACAATTATCTCCTTTTTCATCAGGGTTCATTATGACATGTAAATAATAAGTCGCTGTACCTGTATTCATATAAATTCTACAATCAGGTCCTAATTGCATTCTACCAAAAGTAGTAAACTGCCCCAATTCATTTCCTATAAATGAATCCATTTCTGCTATAAATACTTTCCCACTTTCTAAATCTTCTGCTTCCATATCAAATTGATAGAGATACAGACGATCATTGATATATAAATAACGACCACTGGGAGAGAAACACACAGAACCAAATATTCCTTCTTTTTCCATTTTGATATTTCTAAAGTTGGATAACATGCCTGTAGCTCTGTCAAAATCCATGACATATAATCCATCTTCTGGAGAGAATTTAGCATACTGAGTACCATCAGGGGAAAAAACGGCTGCTCCTCCAATACCGCCTATTTTTGCATTGATTAACCCTATTTCCTGAGTGTCATCTAATTGAATGCCTGAATCGTCCAGTAAAAATTTATAATATAAATTATTTTCCTGATCATGTTTGATAATCCACCAATCTATTGCATTATGATGCTTAACAGCAGTAAGTTGTCCACCTAACAATAAAGTGTCTTGAGGTAAAAGACTAATATTTTTCTCTAATACTTCGCCTTGCTCTGAATTTTCAAAACTAATGAGGCTATAAAATAAATATCGTTGATGAATAGAAAGAGGTTCTTCTTGCAAGGTTAGTGCTTCATGAAATATATAATATTTGTCATCAAAAGGGATTGAAAGCATAGTTTGATGTCCTGATCCATACCCAATTCCATCTTCATCACAGCCTTGATTATATAAAAAATCACTAGCTCCGATATTGATACTATCTCCATTAATCAGCATTTCATGATTGTAATTATATAAACGACACCCATTAGAGTAAAATAACAATTCTCCATTCATTTTACTCATCATGGTATTCGCCAAATAAAAGCTTACCTCTCTGGGTTCGTAGTCAATTGTGAGTGTATCATTATTAAAAGAGACAGTAGTACCATTATACATAGGGTCTCCATATCCAAACAACCATGTATAATCATGTTGATATTGAGCAAAGATATTGGAGCTACAAATGGTTAAAATAAAAAGTAATACCCTCATCATTTTAAAATTAAAAAGAGGATAGCATTTAAATACTATCCTCCATTATTTGTTAATCCACAATAATCACTTTATGGTTTTCCTCACTAATGTCATCGTCATATACTACGTGTATTTGATAAATGCCACTAGCCCAATGCGTAGTATTTATATCCACAGATATTTCATCTTTTTCCATACGAATTTTTTTCACTGTCTGCCCCAGATCATTATTGATATGTACATATCCTGCTCCTTGTAGTTGGGTAATATGTATGATATCACTGGCAGGATTAGGGAAGATATGAGCCTTATTAAGTTTCTCATTATTACCTGATAACTTATGACTCACAGTAGCGGTACATAATAATTCGTCCTGATCATCATAATCCACCTCCCATGTATCTAGTAATGCCCTAGCCATATATACAGCAGCTCCATATTCCAGAGGACAACTGTTAGCCAGTGATCTTACTGGAATAATATTATTTGTATCTACAGGTATTCCCATGAGTTCATCAGTCAGATATGGTAATAATTCAAACTGCTGATCTGCAATGGTTTGAGATAATGATCTTGTATTATTTTTAGCTAGAATACTTTGAATTTCAGAGGTAGTATATGTCTTGGCTGTCTGATGGCTGTTATTTGCCTGAACATATAAATTAGTGATCTGAGCAAGTGCTATTGCCCTTGCAGTACTTGAGCATAAGAACTTTGATAAGTTAGTATTGCATTTTGCAGTGCCAAAGCATCAGAATTAGCTTGTTGAGCCATAGAAGAACTATAACTAGCTATCAAATCATTATTAATCTCGTAAAGCGAGGCAATATCCGACCCCTGCATGGTAGCTAGAAAGTTTTGATAAACACTTGCCATATTGCCCACGCTCTCTCCACTATTCATCAATCCATTATATAATTGTTGATCTGCTGTATAATTAAGAGCTATGGGATAACTACCTGTAGTAATATTCCCCATAGCAATATCCCCTGATAAACCTAGTGGGCCACCTGATGTACCACCAGAAGTCCAATTACTTCCAGGAGGAGGTGAAGGATTACTACATATATCTTGTCCACTTTGGGCACAATAAAATGTAAGATCATTGTTATCTATATCAGGTTGAACCCAATCCGCCACAGAGGTTTCTTGTGTAATAAAATTAGGATTGATAGTAGGGTCTCCAAAATATAAGGATTGACCAACTATAAATGGATCAGTACTTAGATGTTCTGCCCCTTCATCCAGAAAAGTTCCGTTGTTCCAAGTATTGCCATAATGTCTCTGTTCGCCACTAAAGGCATCTCCTTGTGAGGGATATAAGCCATAATAAACTCCTGTATGGTGATTGAGAAAGTCATTGCCTTTTACTTCTGACTCTGTACCTAATCCCCATAATTGAAATCCATAAGTAGTATTTTCAAAATTATTACACAATACTTTTGCCTGAGCAGAATTTCTAAGGTTTAAACCTACCGTTTGTCTATTTTCTACAGGGATAAAAGCACCTGATATGTGGTTACACTTATAGGTGTTATTAGTAGAGCCATCGTCTCTAATAGCCCATGACAAACCTATATCATTGTCATCAGTAATATTTACGATATTATTTTCATAGGTGTTGTTACCTCCATTAATAGACCTGATACCATAGGCGTTAAAATAAGCTAAATTGATGGTGTTTTGCTCCACCAGATAGTTGGTCATGGGTAATAGTTCAGAGATATTGATACCTCTTGTACCTACAGAAGAATATACATCTACAGTATTGTTTCTTATAATAGGAGAAACAGTGGTATTATTATCTAATAAATTAATCCCTGCGGTAGCATATTTTTTGAGCTTAATATCATTATTGGCAACTAATATAGCTCCTGTACTATTCTTAACGGTAATTCCTGAGTGTCTAATGTTTTGAAATGTTGCATCTGTAATGGTAACAGCGGCATCATCAGCTATTACTCCATGTGTACAGTCTTTAAAAATATTGGCTTGATTTCCTTGTACTGTGACACTTGAAGCCTCATTAGCAATAATACCCATGCCATGATGCTCAATAGGAACCCCATTATAAAAAGTATTGAGAAAACTACCTATACTTTGGAAGTTACTACCTGTAGATATCAAGTTAGCGTTTTCGAGTAAAACACCATTTTTTAATCCCTTAAAAGTGTTATATCTATCGTCACCAAAAGCTTCCTCATTAAAGCCAAGAGAAATCATAGGAATATCAGAAGCTACGATACCATAATATGTTCTATCTGTCTCCATCACAAAATTACTAACCCCATATGGAAACAAATCTCTATTACAAATGAAGTTTACGTTCTTTAATGGGTCCATAGTAGGAGCAGAAGAACTAAAACTAGATGATAAATCCAGTCCTATATAATTATTGATAAATTCTGAGTTTTGTATTTTAATATCAGGAGCTGGTTGATTTTCATTTTGGTGAATAACAGATAACCCCTTATAGGCATCATTAATTTCACAATTGTTCATGTCCATCGTGGAGCCTGAATATACTTTAATCCCAGTCCATGTAAAATCACCGCATGTTTCAATATTGACGTTCTCAAAAAGAGTGGTCGTTTTGGTGGAAGTAGGTGGCATAGAAGTACATACAATATCAGCAGAAGGCTTTGCTACTAATATAGTGGCATTAGTAAGAATATTCTTTGAAGCATTAAAGATGAATCCCCCATCAAATACAAGTCGACCATCTAAAAGGATGGTTTTAGGATCATCTTTTTTGAGAGCTGATTGTTTTGCTCCAGTCATATCACTTGTTCTCTCTGTTCCTGAAATTATGATAGGAGGAAATACAGCAAAAGAATTAAAATTGGTTCCACTGGCAGGATTATAACCCTCAATCTCTATTCTCATGACCAATGCATCAAAATTAAAAATGAGATCATTTATAGAAAAATCAAACTTATAATATTCATTGGAAGCAATATCTATATCCATAGTTACCTCAGTAGGTCCATTAGGAGTAAAACCACTAGGATAATTGGTAAAAGTACCTGAACCATCTACAAAAGAGACTTTGATTGTTATATCCTCATAGGCCTCACACCCACTTTCAATAAAGAATGAGAAGTCTACTTGGTCTTCATAATTGCCTGTACAATCAGTAAATCCAAGGTTATAGCCACCATCAATCAAATTATCATCTATAAGGGTTCCAAAATCTAAATGATCACATTTGGGGCATGAAAGGTCAAGAGGACAATCAGTGGTACAACTTTTTTCTCCATAGTGAAAATCCAGTTTAGAAGACTCTTCAATATACAAAAGGTAGTCTTCCAAATCATCAGGGTCTCCATAGGTGTATTCATTCATAAAATATACGCCCCCACTTGGTGTTTCCTCATATCCTGAAGCATGTCCTAATCCCATCGTATGGCATAATTCATGGATAAATTTGTAAAAGTCAGGATTAGCATTTAAGTGTTCTGAATAACTCATAGTATAAGGGTTTTGCACAGTAGCATCCCTATTACAATACCCATTACCTGACTGAGAATGTCCAGAGGAAGGTCTATTATAAGAAGTTACATGATGACATACATCTAAATTGATACATACGGAATTTTACCATAGTCCTCCCAGATAGTCAAGAAATGTAAAATGACTTGAGTTGAGCGTTTCTTGTGTCAGATGAATATCTTTAACGTAAAAATCACAAATATTAAAATTAGCAAACCTGTTTAATACATATTCTGAATTAGCCACAAGCTGAGCTATTTCATCGGCATAATTAGCATATTGCTGTCTAAATGTTTGATCATTAGAAATCCCTATTGTTAAATTTTTATCAGGGAAGAAAAAAGTAAGTGGTTCAATTTGTGGCTCCTGTTCAATAAGAATAGAACCAGTATCTTCTTGAGATAAGGTATATACAAGACCTGATGAGATAATGGTGGCCTGAAATACATTGTTGCTTATTAGGGCGTGAAATATTTGATCAGTATTTCTGATAGTAAAAATCTTAATATCAAGCTCTTCAATAATTCCTTCTTTGTGATGATGACCTTTAGTTTGGTTAAAATGAACATTGCTGACAAAGATGGTTTCATCTGGCAATTGTACTCTTATTGTGTCACTTTGTTTTATGAGAGATAAATCAATAGCATTATACAGAGCTTGTGGAGTAGTTAATAACTCTGTAGAACCATCTGATCTTTTCTGGGAATTTGAAAAATCCAGAGTATAGACAGATTGTGTATTTGCCAAAACGGACACACTTATAAAAGATAGAAGTAACACAGTACGGTACAAAGTAGAGGATTGAAATAAAAACAAATGTTGAAAATGATGAAATACATTCATCCATGATTGATGTTTCATGATGTTAAAATTTAATAGTTAATAAAAAATATTTGGCAATCGGTTTTTGCCTATTCTAGTTTGGGTGAATAGGCAAAATAACATAGCAAAGTTACTTTAAAAGGATATCAATATCAAAAAACACTAAGCCTAATGTACGACAAACTGTTAGAATTGTAGAAAAAAGAGAAGTTTTAACTGACGACAAAAGAAATAGCCAAAATACTTTTCAAATCGGAAAAAACCATAGAGCATCAACGTGGTAGTATTATTCATAAACTTAATTTGCCGAAAGAAAAGAATGTATTACTGAAATGGGCATTGAAGAATTTATAAATACATTCACTTAGTTACTATTTAAGTTTTTCTTTAACTAATCTTGCTTATTGTTATCTTTAAGTAAAAACTAAAAATGAATAAACTTGTAGTGTCCATTTTTATGCTCCTGACTTCAATAAATATAAATGCTCAAAGCTGTGATTTATTTACCTATGATTTAGAAATTTCAGAATGTGATGAATCCCTTTATGATATAAGCTTTAAGCTATTACCTCATTATGTAGTAGTTGATGACATAGTGGTAGTGGTAAATGGATCATCGGTTCAAGTTGATTCTAGTGATGGACGATTCATTATCCAAGGGATAACCTCTATGGGACAAGGCGTTGAAGTTATTGAGGTGTGTTTAACTGATATGCCAGAATGTTGTGATACTATTAATTATACATCCCCTTGTGAATGCCATTTTTCCAATATTCATACTGAAATTGTAGAATGTAATGAAGAAGATGAAGAGTTTTATTTTTGGCTGGATTTTGATTACCAGATGACTTCTGATTCCTTTTTGCTAGGGTCGAGTAATATGAATTTTGGAACATTTTCATTTGATGATTTGCCCATATTCGCAGGACCAATACAAATGAGTGATGAAGAGTATGAGTTATTGATATTAGATCAGATTAATCCTTTTTGTTTTAGTTCTTATGACTTAGGAGTAGTGAATGGTTGTGAGTTGCTTTGCAATGTATCTGAACCCAATATTTGGATAAGTCCCTGTTCTGTGAATGATGAAGTCTATATAGAATTTAGTTTTGATTACGAAAATACGAGTATTGGTGGATTTGTGTTAAGAGGAAATGGAATGATATATGACACGTTTCAGTATGGACAAAACAATTATATCTATGGACCTTTGACTGCGGATTGTGAGTCTATAGGAGAACTGGTGTTTGTAGATTTAACTCATCCCGATTGCCAGATAGGTATTGACTTTATTGAACCCTTGTGCTGTGAAGAAGATTGTATCATAGCTGAGGTTATAGCGGAAGCCTATGAATGTGAAGAAGGCAATAATCTGATATTGGTAGATATAGCTTTTGACTACGAAGGTATGGTAGGTGATAGTTTTGAGATCAGGGGAAATGGTATGTCATATGGATATTTCATATATGGTGAAGAATACTATACGATAGGCCCAATAGAAGCTGATTGTGAAACATTATATGAATTTATAATCATAGATGGATCAATGGAATCATGTAGTGGAGAATATGGTTTTGAAGAACCTCTATGCTGTGAAGAGGATTGTATACTTTATGATATTTCGATTGATCCATTAGAATGTGATGGAGAAGGAACATACAGTTTGATATTAAACTTTGAATATAGCGGAGCAAATGGAGATACATTCGAAGTATGGGGAGCTGGACAATACTTAGGAGCTTACGCACTATCGGACTTACCGGTGATGATAGATAATTTTCCGGAACGAGAAGTAGAATATGATATCATTGAAATATGTTTAAATGATGTTCCTGAATGTTGTTTGGTGTATGAATTTATGGGATTGGATTGTATGGATATGGGAGATTGTATCATAGCTGAGGTTATAGCGGAAGCCTACGAATGTGAAGAAGGCAATAATCTGATACTGGTAGATATAGCTTTTGACTATGAAGGCATGGTAGGTGATAGCTTTGAGATCAGAGGAAATGGCATGTCGTATGGATATTTCATGTATGGCGAAGAATACTATACGATAGGCCCAATAGAAGCAGATTGCGAGACATTATATGAATTTATAATCATAGATGGGTCAATGGAATCATGTAGTGGAGAATATGGTTTTGAAGAACCTCTATGCTGTGAAGAAGATTGTGTGCTTTATGATATTTCGATTGATCCATTAGAATGTGATGGAGAGGGAACATACAGTTTGGTATTAGACTTTGAATATGAAGGTACGACTAATACCTATTTCGAGGTTTGGGGGTCAGACGAGTATTTGGGACAATACGAGTTTTCGGATCTGCCATTGACAATAGAGAATTTTCCTGAAAGAGATGTAGAGTATGATATCATTAAAATATGTGAGAATGACAACCCTGACTGCTGCTTGATTCATGAATTTATGGGATTGGATTGTAGTGGTTCGGCGACTTATGATATCTCAAAGAGTTACCTTATTTATCAAGTGGGGGAGACTTTTGTTATTTCAGAAAACTATGAAGAGTTGCTATTATTTGATTTGAGTGGCAAACAAGTTTTAATTGGCAATGGAGGCCATATAAATGCCTCTGGATTGGTATCCGGGGTGTACTTCTATCAACTAAGAATAGAAGATAGAATTAATATTGGAAAGGTTTTCAAATACTGATAATTATAGATTTCATGAATCGATACAATTTGACTAAATAATTTAGGATATTTGGTTTTCAAAATGTGTAATTATAATTAATTTCGCACATCTTAAAACTTAAAACCAACCAAATGATAATAGGTGTTCCAAAGGAAATCAAAAACAACGAAAACAGAGTTGCAGTTACTCCAGCAGGCGTAATTGAGTTCGTTAAAAGAGGCCATACCGTTTATGTGCAAAAAACTTGTGGAAACGGTAGTGGATTTCAAGACCAAGAATATGTCGACGCAGGTGCTACTGTTCTGGATACAATAGAAGAAGTATATGACATCGCCGAGATGATTGTCAAGGTTAAGGAACCGATTGAAAGTGAGTATACACTAATCAAGAAAGATCAACTGGTTTTCACTTATTTTCATTTCGCATCGTACGAACCTTTAACCAAGGCAATGATCGAAAGTGGATCTGTTTGTTTAGCATACGAAACGGTAGAAAAATCTGATAGATCTCTTCCATTATTGGTGCCTATGAGTGAGGTAGCAGGGAGGATGAGTATTCAAGAAGGAGCCAAGTATTTGGAAAAACCCATGGGAGGAAGAGGTATACTTCTAGGCGGAGTACCTGGTGTTCGTCCAGCGAAGGTTATGATTTTAGGAGGGGGAGTAGTAGGTACAAATGCAGCTAAAATGGCAGCAGGAATGGGAGCCGATGTAACTATTTTGGACATTAATTTAGCTAGACTAAGATATTTGGATGATGTGATGCCAGCTAATGTAAATACTTTCATGTCAAGTGAGTATAATATCAGGCAATTACTAGGTAGCCATGACCTAATCGTAGGTGCTGTTCTGATACCTGGAGCAAAAGCCCCACACTTGATTACTAGAGAAATGCTTAAGGAAATGAGACCAGGAACTGTTCTTGTGGATGTAGCCGTTGATCAAGGAGGATGTATTGAAACTTGTAAACCTACCACACATGCCAATCCTACCTTTGTAGTTGATGACATACTTCATTATTGTGTGGCCAATATGCCAGGAGCGGTGCCATATACATCTACATTGGCTTTAACTAATGCGACATTACCTTATGCTCTTCAGTTAGCTAATAAAGGATGGAAGAAAGCATGCAAGGAAAACAAAGAATTAGAGTTGGGTCTTAATGTAGTACACGGAAAAGTAGTTTATCAGGGAGTAGCAGATGCTTTTGGAATGGATTATACACCAGTATCAGAGGTTTACTAATAGATAGAACATATAATTAATCATAAAAGGGCTTTGATATTTCAAAGCCCTTTTCTATTTAGTTTTTCACGAATTTGATTATTGTATTTCTCGACGACAAATCTGTAACAGAGAGTATATAAATTCCTCTTTGCAAATCATTTACATTCATTTGTTTGGATTCAATGTTATGTATTTTTACGACCTGTCCATTAGTATTGATTATTTCTATAGTACCTTTAATAGGTTTATTAAAAATAATAGTGTTTGACACAGGATTTTGAACAAGTGATATTTTTTCGGATACTTCAGCTGTTACTTGGATAATATAAGAATAGTTTATATTTCCATCGAGATCTACTTGTTTCAAACGAAAATAGTTTGAACCGAGAATATCCGAAACAGAGATTAATGAAGAATAGTCCGAACGAATTTTACTATCTCCGTTCCCATTCACTTTTTCAATGTCGACAAAATCTATAGCGTTCTTGCTATGTTGAATTGTGAAGAAATCATTATTTATTTCCTGCGTGGTACTCCATTGTATTTTAAAGTTATTAACTCCCAGATAGAATACTTCGAAAGCTACTAATTCCACAGGTAGAATGATGGATCCGTTGGCACAGTTGTTACCCCCGCATGATTTGTTTGTCCATGATGAGTAAGCCAATTGAGGATCAGAAGAACAACAAACAGTTGTAAAAGGACCATAATTAAGAGTTCCTCCTGCACTACTAAGGGCCCCGGTACAGGCATCTGGCCCAACAAAAGTAGTACTACCACAGGATATGGTAATTTCCATGGAGGTGTTATTCGCTCCTGAGGTATAAGGCACTGAAAACTCATAATTACAGTTTCCGTTGCCTAAATCAGTCTCTGTGAAATTGAAATTACTTGGTGTAGGACACTGCCCAACTATTAAAAAAGGGAAAAATAACAGCACCGCAAGAGAGTAGAATTTTAATATTTTCATTGGAGTTATTTTTATTCTAATACTATAACACAAATATTATACCAAATTATAATATGTATAGTTCTGAATGATAGGTGTTAGGTGTCAGAATAATTAATTTTTGATTATGAATATTTGAAATCTTTCAAGTCATTTTTCTTCTCTAACTATTATTTACAATTATTAATTTGCGGCTTCGTTTGTTATGGGTATGAGTTTGTACAGAGGATTTATAAGTATCTTTCTTTTACTTGGTATGTCAATCGAGACAAATGGCCAGGACTCTTTGAGTAGATTTACTCATACTGCTGTATTACTTGACCAACAGGTGAATAATGCAGATATTGAAGATCTTTTTAAAATCTCTGGTTCAGACACAACGACCTTGCTGAATAATGTTGAAAATCAATTGGTTGTATTGAGGGGTCGAGGTTATCTCAATGCGAACCTTGATCAATATTCCCTTATAAATGATACTATGTTTAGCGATATCTACATAGGTAGAAAATATCGGTTTCAATACCAGTTGGACTCATTGGATGAAATTCTTTTAGGAGAAAATAACATAAAATCAATCAAGAAATATCAGGAAGATAAGAGAGGATTTGAACAAGAGTTTTTGACTGTCATGGCTAATAATGGTTATCCTTTTGCACATATTGATTATGAAAAGGCATGGGTAAAGAATGACACAGTGTTTCTGAAAACAGAGATAGAAGCCAATGAATTAATACTGTTTGATACATTAAACATAGGTATCGATGCCAATATAAATAGAAAATTTGTAGAGAACTATCTTGATATTAAATATGGGCAGGTTTATGATAGTAGAAAAATCAAACTTATCAGAAAAAGAATTAACGAATTACCTTATCTTAAGTTGAATAAAGAACCATCTGTACAATTTGTTAATGGATTGGCCAGTATCTACTTACCGCTCAAAGATGTTAAAGCCAATAGATTTGATTTTATAATAGGATTACTTCCAAATACTTCAAATGGAGCTAGAAGATGGGTAATTACTGGTGATTTAACAGGCGAATTTCAAAACCTTCTTTCCGGGGGTGATTACATATTTGTTAACTTCAAAAGGCTCAAGCCTGAGACTCAAAACATAAATCTAAAGTTCTCGATGCCTTATTTATTCAATCTACCCGTGGGGCCGGATATAGATTTCTTTCTTTTTAAGAATGAGAATATTAGTCTGGATGTTAATAGTCAACTGGGTATTCATTATCAAATGGCAGGAGCTAATCATTTGTCATTACATTGGCATTTGACAAGAAGTAGATTGATCGATATTGACACTCTGTCTTTGTTAAACAGCGGTGTTTTACCTGCCAATCTTGATTTTGATTATCACGGAGGTAAGTTGAGCTTCAATTATGAAAAATTGGACTATAAATATAATCCTTCATCAGGTTGGAATTTTGGACTTAATTTAAGTTTAGGTAACAGAAAAATTGTCAGAAACGCTACCATAGAGAGCTTTGATCAGGAAGATTATGATTTCTCTTCTCAATATGATTCATTAGGAGTGAATAATTTTCAAGGAGTAGCAAATTTGGACTTTTCATATTACATAAGAACGGCAGATATAGGTGCTGTCAAACTGAATTTTAATGGCTTGTATAAATATAGTAATACTTCTCTATTGACTAATGAGTTGGTTAGGTTTGGAGGGAATAGGGACTTAAGAGGATTTGACGAACAAAGTTTTTTAGTGGATAGATATGCTATGTTTACTCTCGAATATAGGTTCATATTAGATAAAAATAGCTATTTGACCTTGCCTTTTGTTCAGTATGCTCGGGTTCGCAGAAGAATTGAGGATAATTTCAGCAATGATAATCCGATTGGAGTAGGGTTAGGGATAAGTTTTACCACCCCAGCCGGCCTCTTCAACGTTTCCTTTGCAGCTGGCAAACAATTGGATCAAGGTTTTGATTTTAACAATACCAAAATTCACTTCGGTTATGTCAGCAGGTTTTAAGTTTTGTAAATATTAGGTTGAGTCCAATTAAAATTTTGTGATTCTAGAAGTACCAACAAGTTTTTCTTCATTAAGAAATTGTAGTTGGTAGTTGCCGGATGATAAATGTGAAAGATTAAAATAAATTCTATCTACACAGTTTACTTTCTCAATTACTTCGTTTTGATCGTTGAGAATAACAATCGTACCTGTGAATGCTTTTTGTAGTTGATATTTATCAATTATCGGGTTGGGATAACCAATGAAATTATTTGTAATTGGAGTAAAGGTATAAACTGATTTAGAGATTTGATATTTTCCATCAATATCAACAAAACGTAGTCTGAAGTAATGATGAGGACCAATTAACTTGTCAATCGGAATAGATTTTTCATAGAATTGTGGTTGATCTGAATTTCCTTTTGAGTCCACACGATAAATTTCGATGTAGGAATGACCATTTTCACTATGTTCTAATGAGAAGTATTGATTGTCTACTTCTTGTTGTGTTTTCCAAGATATGAAAATGAAGTTATGGTCTCTTTCAATTTTTAAATCACTTAACTCTATAGGAAGAATACTGGGATTCATTGTAACGCAGCCGCAATCAATTCCTCCACAGAAAGTATTTTCATAAGGATGATAGGTGAGATAGAATTCATTGGATTGACATATAGTCTGAAAGGGCCCATAGGTGATAGTATTTGACCCTGATATCGCACCGGTGCATTGGTTATCCACAAATTTTGTAAAACCGCTACCCACAGTGATTTTCATTGAACTTGCCTCTTCAGTGGAATAAGTGATATCAAAGCTATACCTGCAATTCCCATTACCCAAATCTTGTTGATCTACATCAAAGGAAGTTACCTTGGGGCATTGCGACCATAAAGCGGTTGATAATAATAATCCTAATGATATCTGAAAAACAATGGATAAATTATACTTGTTCATTTGAGCACATTTAGGTGTTAGAGACTTTTATAATAAATCTCTAACAAAAACCATGCCTCATATGTAAAATATTTTACATATGATAAGAAATCAAACAAATTTTTATTTCTTTTTTTTGAGCCTAATTTTAAAAGTTAACCTTAGTTAATTGACCCTTTAGCTATTTCCTTGCATATCTCCAGAACCATATCTACTGCTTTTTCCATATCTTGAACAGATACCCATTCATACTTACTGTGAATAGCTTGCATACCAGTAAAAAGATTAGGACATGGTAGCCCTTTATGAGAAAGTACGGCTCCGTCCGTTCCACCTCTGATCAGTCCCGGCTTTGTGTTGTATCCTAGATTAGCAAATGCTTTCTCGGCGTACTGTACCACATGAGGATGTTGATCTAATACATCTTTCATGTTTCTATACTGATCTTTTACAATTAGCTCGTACGATGAACCTTTGTAATTTTTAAGAACGTCTTCAGTTATGTCTCTCAGTACTTGAGCATATTCTTCAAGCTTAGGCGTATCAAAATCTCTTAATAAGAATTTGATATCAACACCTTCCATTTTTCCCTCTATATGAGTGGGGTGAATAAATCCTTCTCTTGCTTCCGTGGTTTCAGGAGAAAGCTGATCTTTTGGAAGATTCGCAATAATCTCTCCGGCTATTTTAATAGCACTTTCCATAATGCCTTTAGCACAACAGGGATGAGCACTGACGCCGTGTATTTTTAACGTGGCTCCATTCGCAGAAAAATTTTCATTTTCCATGGTTCCTAGTTCGGCACCATCCAGTGTATAACCAAAGTCAGCATCTAAAATGTCAAGGTCCACTTTAGCCACCCCTTTTCCTATTTCCTCATCTGTGGTGAATAATAGTCGAATCTCACCATGTTTAATTTGAGGATTATTAATCAACTGTGTGGCGGCATCCATAATAATGGCCACCCCAGATTTGTCATCACTTCCTAACAGAGTCAAGCCGCTGGCTGTAATAATATCATCTCCTATTTTCTCATTGAGATAAGGATGATTCTTCGGATCTAGTTTTATTGTTTTGTCATCTGGATAATCAATTATCTGTCCCTGATAGTTATTATGAACTCGCGGTTTAACATCTGTACCGCTGGCATCGGGTGCAGTGTCCATATGAGCACAGAAACATACTTTATAAGCATTTTCTGACGTGTTTGATGGGATATATGCATAGATATAGCCTGCATCATTGGTTTTGTAGCTTATTCCTAACTCATCTAACTCTTTTTGTATATGTTTACTGAGTTCCAATTGCTTCATTGAGCTGGGAAAAGTATCGCTTGTGGGATCAGCCTGGGTGTCAAAGGTGACATATTTTAAGAATCTATCTTTTACAGTATAATTCATAATTTACTTTTGAGAATTTTAAATTGATTTTTAATATTCAGTAAGCATTTTAAAATCACCCAATCGCTGTTTGATCATACCATAGTTGAGGTTTTTCATGCGACCTATACTAAACTCTTCTACACAAAAAGATGCCATTGCACTACCATGTATTATACCCTTTTTCATTGATTCATAACTGGTGTCATCCACCATAGCTAAATAGCCCATAAAACCACCAGCAAAGGTATCACCAGCTCCTGTGGGATCAAATACTTCTGCCAATGGTAGAGCAGGAGCGAAGAAAATATGTTCTTCATGAAACAATAGTGCACCATGTTCTCCTTTTTTGATAACCAGATACTTTGGTCCCATTTTATGAATTTTCTTAGCTGCTTTTACTAATGAGTACTCCCCGGATAATTGTCTCGCCTCTTCATCATTAATGGTCAACATATCGACTTGAGCAATTACCTTCATTAAATCATCGAGTGCTATATCCATCCAAAAGTTCATCGTATCCATAGCTATCAATTTTTGACTGCCATCCAGTTGTTCGAGAACCCTTAGTTGTACCTCAGGAGTTAGATTTCCTAACATTACGTATTTACTTGATTTATATGATTCTGGTAGGGTAGGGTCAAATTCATCAAGTACATTGAGATCAGTTTTTATAGTATCTCTAGAATTCATATCCATATGGTATACTCCTTCCCAAAAAAAAGATTTTCTTCCTTTTTTAATTTGGAGGCCATCCATATTTACACCGCGTGCTTCTAATGCTTCTATTTCGTTTTTAGGAAAGTCATCACCTATTATTGCACATAGATTGATCTTATTTGTAAAATAACTTGCCGCGTAACTGATATATGTACAAGCTCCCCCAATTACTCTTTCAGCTCTTCCAAAGGGTGTTTCAATGGTGTCAAAGGCTACTGTGCCTATAGTCAATAAACTCATAATTATTTTTTAGAATATAAATTTAAGACCTCAAAGATAAAAAAAGGTGAGAGCTAGCCACAGCAGCTATTGTAAATCTTCGATTCCCTCTTTTTTTCTTTGTTCAATAATAAACTCAGTTCCAAAAGATAGTTTTTGGGCTAATTTCATGTTAGGATTGACCATCCTCCAGAAAGGAGTAATATTTTCAATATTGGCTCCGCTATTATAGGCGTCATATGCTGCTTCGGAAACAATTCTAAGAAAAATACTTGTAGTAACAGGACATGTTTTCTCAGCATTATATTCGTTTGCTAGATCATTTCTCATCGTAAGAAGGTCTACATTTTTGCCTAATGGAATATTTCTCACGTAGTCATCTATTATTAATGGTGTGGCAATTAACATTATGCTTCCTTCCGGAATATCAGCAAATCTTTTTTCTGTTTTCTTGACCTGATGAGGTCTATCGCTATTAAGTTTTTCCTTCCAAGTTTTTTTAGCCATTTCGATATTAGAATACATCAATAAATATAAGATGTAAATTTCACATTGACCTCAATGAGATATTTTAACTTCACACGTAAAAACTATATTATGAAGTAAGATAGTTAGTTTATGTTCCTTGATAAAGGCAGCTTCTTTGCTATTCTTTATCCAAAAACTCATTAAAAATTACTTCATCATTTATTTCAACCTTGGAAACATGCCTTACAGTATTGTTCCAGTCAAGTGGTGTCCAATATTTAGGATATTTAAAAACTACCTCCTTCCCAATTAATTTATTCTGCAATTCTTTTAGATCAAGGCCATTTTCCAATCCGCGGTTGATGTAGAATCTTCTTGTAGTATTTTCAACACGGAAAACAACATCCTTAATTCCAGCTTCATAGATACTCGAGACAATTCCAGTCTCCGTTATTGCTCTATCTTCGGTGACAATTGGTACAGGTTTAAAAATAGAAAGTACAAAAAGTAGTGCTAGCCCTCCGCAAGCCATGAGTAAGTATTTAGCTATCATGTGACAAGTTTTGTCTTAGTAACGAGGGTGCGATGATTAAATTGTTTCATTATTCTCTAATTAACTCTCATATAGTTTACAAAAATTGGACTTATAGAGGTTCAAAACATTCTTCAGATTATGAAAAACTTCTCCTCGACTTACAGAATAAATCAAATGCATGGATTTGTCAAATCCTTTTTTATGTGTTTATCACATCAGTTGAAGTTTATTACGAATGAAATAGACTTATTTTAGAATTACAGGTATTTCAAAATTTATGTTAGTTCCTGCTTCGTCACCATCTCCATCACCTGGATTGTTGTGGATTATAAGTTTCCCCTTTTCAGAATTACTCGGATCAAAGTTTAAAATGGTGGAAAACATAACTGGTCCACTTTTCATCCATTCTCCTTCTGCACTAAGAATACCTTTGGCTAATTCGATACCATTTTCATCTATTAAACTGATCCATCCAAGCTCACCTTCGCTAGCATACCAAACACCTTGGGAGTTCACTTGAATCTTTTGAGGTGATGTGATTTTTGTATTTGGTTTTATGCTTACCGTGGGTAGTTTAGAATTATCAGTTACATTACCCTTTAATTTTTCTTTTTCTTGGGTTACTACACTGGTTTCATTCTTTTCCTTTGTTTATCCTTGCATGAGCAAAAAGTTAGTGTAGCAGATAGTACAATTATTAATAGTTTCACTTTTATCATTATGTTAACCTGTTTTATGATTCAATTCTTTTTCTATCTCCTTTTAATTATTGTTATCCCGAATTTATGCTATTTTTTTTGTCATCATTATTGAGTTATAGGAAAGACCGTCGACTCTAAACATATCTTGGATCTCTCCGATTTTTTGAAACCCTAGTTTTTTATATAAACTAATAGCTGGAGTATTATTAGAAAGCACCCACAAGTCGATTTGTTCAATGATAGTATGGTTTTTCACCCAATCTACTATAGATTCAATCAGTAATCTCCCCAATCCTTCCTTTCTAAAATTACGATGAACTCCCATACCCAAAATGGCACGATGATTCATATAATTTTGATTGTGGGACTTTAGATCAATGTGACCCACTATGTCATTCATCTCATTGAAAGCAACCAGTACACGTCTCCATCCCAATTTGTCAATAGAAGTGGACTGTCCTTCTTTAAAAGCTAGTAACTAGTTTTTTAGGTAAGTGTAAATCATTTTTCGAAATAGGTAGGAATAAAGGAGTATTGTTCTTACCATTGTCTGAAATATGGTCATTAAGATAAAAGAAGAAGTCATCTATTCTTTCAGTTGTTAATGGCTTTATTTCTATTTTTCTTTCCAAATTATTTGCTCTTACACATATAAAGATGTTATATAATTAGTAAAAAGAATGTCTTATTGACACTTTTTCCAATATTTAGAACGTACAATGATATTTTAAAAGTTAAATGGATTTGATTTTCATCTTCTTTACTAAATGCTTCGTGAAGTTTATCTGGTTTATTAATTTCCCTATTTATAAACCATGCAGGAACAAATAATATAGCCTACTTGTTCTTGTCAGGGTGTACGATCAAAGCCATACAATCTAATAATATGCCTAATTATCTTTAAGAAGATAATAAACTCCAAAAGCGTAATTAGGAGCAGCTAGTATATTTTGTCCACTAACCGCACCTCCAATTGAAACTGAAGCACCAAAATTAGGTGTGATGAAATAGTTGATTTCAGGAGTAATAGCAAAAAATCCAACATTATTACCGAATAGAGAGCTATTCATATTCGATAATGCACCGTCCTTTTCAAGAGGTGTAATATTGTATAACTTAAGAGCAACCAATAATTTTTTACTTGCAAACCAGCCGAATTCACCACCGAAATGAATTTCATCATTGAAGGTAGCACCTTCAATTGTTCCAGAGCTATATTCAAAATCCGCTGTTGTACGATTATTAAACCCTGCCAATAAAGTAGCATAAGCTTTGCCATTCGCAAAGGAGGTCGAAGCTATCAAACGAATCTGTTGGTTAAATTCACCATCACCAGACTGCAGAATTTCAGAATCTCCACCTACATGTTCTCCAAAAGGTAAGCCTAAAATAAAGTCGGCGGCCAAACGAATCGGTCCGTCATTTATAATAGCATATTTAACACCTATTTGAGGATCACCGAATGCGTTTAATTCATCTCCAGGATTAATTCCTCCATTAATTGTTGATTCTTGCTCGTTAATAAATGTACGGACAAAAAACGGCACATATACTACACCAGTGAGCCTAGGACTAATTCCATACTCCCCATAGAGGCTGGAAATATATACAGAGGTAGTTCGGTTGTCTATGATGTCTCCATTAAGTGCATAGAGTTGATCCGCTACAATCCCTGATTGATTAAGTTTGAAGTAACCTTCATTTTTTGCTTGAGGCCAGGCACCTTGAGCGATGGATGCAGAAAAACTTAGTATGGTTGATATAAAAACTAGAATTAACTTTTTCATATTTAAATTATATCTAATGTTTTGTTAATTAAACTCTCCTCTTCCGAATGCTATACCAAAAGGTTTACAATATATGATCACATATTCAAACTCACTACTAAGAACACCGTCCGGAATGGTATAAGATTGAGCTCCTGAATTAGACATAACAGCTCCCAATTCTACCCCTCCTCCAACACTGTTAGGAGAGTTGGAAAGATATACATAAAGACCTGGGCCAGACTGAGTAACAAAGTCATCCAAGAAGGATAGTTCCGTGTCAGTAAGTTCAGCCCCACCTGATACACTATAGCCATTAACACCCACAAACTGTGCCGTGCGAGAACCCGCACTTACTGTGATTTCGAAAGGAGCACTTGTTAGTAAGTCATCCGAAGCTCTTACATTAGCTTTACCAGGGGCTACAGCAGTAATCAATCCATCTGCATTAACAGTAATAATAGATTCGTCTGAAGAAGTATAATTAACAGTACCTGTTGGTGGTACCGTATTTCCACTTAAAGTCATTGCAGTCACTTCTAGTTGCAAGGTTTCTCCTATTTGAACTACGTTAGAAGAAGCTGTTAAGGAGAGTGTAACGGGATTATTGCCTTCAGCAACAGAAACGAAAAGCTCGGCCTCCATATTGATATCTTGGGCTACAACTCGAACAACGGTTTGCCCTGAGCCAACAGCTGTAACCAAACCTGAGGAACTTACTTCTGCCACATTCGTATCGTCAGAAGAATAAACTAATTCGTTTGTTCCTACAGTCCCATCCGCCAGCGTATAGTTTACAGATGTTTGAGATGTTTCTCCAACTTCCAAGATGAGTTCATCTTCTTGAAAAGAGAGTGCACTTTGATCTTCGCCAATGGGGAAGTCAACCAAATCAGTGCCCACACAACTATGAAGTAACAACACCAATAATAAAAGAGAATATCGCATAGGAATCCTGTTTTTTAAGAGTCACATAACTATATTCCACAAGGACATGAAATATGATTTTCAAACCTTGGACAATATGTTATCCAACACCAGTTTAAAAATAGTATAAACAAACTTTATAACATCACCTAAAAGTAAATGTTTTTTGATTTTGAAAACTTCTTAAATGCAAAAACGTCCTTGTCATTACAAAATGTTGTAATACTTATTCATATCTCGCTCATTAGTAGTTATATTTTTTAACATCAAAGCTCATGTGGTACCGTTTTCCAATTCTCATTATAAATCGGGTCTGAGTGGAGTCGTGAACTTGGCCAAAGAAGAACATAATACCGTTGTAGGTAGCTTTTATTCCTTAAACTATGTCTAGTATGGTTTTATCAGCTGCTATCACTTTTTTTGCATAGGGGCAAAGGGGAATAATTTTTACGCCTTTTCTTCGGGCAAATTCTATCCCTTTCATAACTAATTGTTTGCCGTATCCTTTTCCGCTGTATTCCTTATATGTTTCGGTATGGTCGATAATGAACTTATCCGTGTTTGCCCAAACGTAGGTCATTTCTCCAACAGGACTATCATTTTCTAAAATGGTGAACTTTCCTTTTCGTTCATCATCTTCATGTTTGAATGTTATCATTTTTTTGTAGAGATTTTAAATACAGGTAAGGGGACAAATTCTTTATCATCATCGGGAATTTTTGGAAATGCGGTTAGATTTTGAATCCTCCAATTTTCTTTTGCTTTTTCTAAAATTGTCTTGTTGGAATTAACAAAATTCCAAAACATAAACCGTTCTTCTTCGAAAGGTTCACCTCCAAAAAGATAAACTGTTGTTTCGCCATAGGTATTAAACTCGCATAGCGAAGGGTTTTTCGCAATTAACAATTGTTTACTACCATAATTGTTGCCTTCTATATTTACAGAACCATCTAAAATATACATCCCTACTTCACCAAAAAGTTTGTCGCCTATATCTATTTTTTGAGCTGATTTGGTTTTGATTTCAATAAAAAATAAGGGACTATGTACCGGAACCGGCGATTTTATTCCTTTTATTTCTCCTGCAATTAGTTTGTAAGCACCATCGCCGTCTTCCCAAGTTGGAATCTCTTCTTCTTTAAAATGAAAAAAGGATGGTTCGGTTTGTTCCAAATGTTTTGGTAAACCAATCCAAATTTGAAATCCATGTAAATATTTATCCTTTTTTCGTAAATGCTTTGGAGTTCTTTCAGAGTGAACAATGCCTTTTCCTGCTGTCATCCAATTAACTTCACCTGGCTTTATTTCCAAAGCATTTCCTAAACTATCTCGATGAAAAATAGCACCATCTAACAAATAAGTAAGAGTAGAAAGTCCAATATGAGGATGAGGTGGAACATCTAGGTTTTGGTGTTCTGCAAGACATGCAGGCCCCATATGGTCTATAAACACAAATGGCCCGACGGACCTTTTTTTACGAAATGGAAGAAGTCTGCCAACCATAAAATTGCCTATGTTAGTGGCTCTTTCTTCGAGAATAAGCCCAATGTTTGATTGCATACTAAATAAACTTTAATTTAGAAAGCATTTCATCTGCAATGTTATTGGAATAGATGCCATATGCATTGACCAATAGACCTTTTAGATTATGTTTTTTGGAAGAAATTGCATAAAGTATGGAGGAATTATCAGCACTAGAGTCATCTCCTTCAATACGAAACCACTTATCTATTTCGAATTCGTGATGAAAGACTTTGAATTGCCCGTTTCTACATTCTAAGCAGTTTTCTTTCAAGTTAAAATCTTCTACATAACCTTGTTCTTTCAAGTCGTTTATTCCTTCGACTAGATTGCTATAACTTTGCATATCTTATAGTTCGTTTTTGAATTGTTCTTCTTTTTGGTGTTTGAAGTGTGTTAGCTTATTAATAACCCGATTATACCTTCGGTATCTTTCATTCTCTTTTTGCACTTTTGTTAGTTTAGGTCGAATACTAAGATAACATTAAGAAAATAAAACAGCGGTACTGTTAGAAAATTAGTTAATTTAAACTTCTGACAAAGGAATGTTATAAATGAAAGTATCTTCTTTAATATTAGCAGCAGGGTCTTCTGAAAGAATGGGAAAACCGAAACAATTGTTGTCATATCAAATGAAGACATTGTTGCAAAGAGTGATTGATACGACTAACACTTTGGAACTATATAGCAGGTGTTTGGTTTTGGGACATAATGCGGACCACTTCATTAATCAAACAGATATTCCTCGAGACATGGAAGTATTGGTCAATCCACAATATCATAGGGGAATAGGAAGTAGTTTGAAATATGGAGTTAAGCATATTGTAAAGAGGGAAGACATAGAGGCTATTCTTATCATGTTGTGTGATCAACCGTTAATTAATACTTCTTTTTATAGAAAACTACTTCTTAAAGCTAAGGGAGAGAAACAGTTGATAATTGCAACTTCTTATGCTGAAATAGTAGGTGTTCCTTGTATTATCAAAAGAAGTTTGTTTTCTGAAATACTAGAGATTGATGATGGAAAAGGAGCAAAAGCATTGATTAGTAATCATGAAGATGATGTATTTGTGGTTCTTAATGAAAAGGCTGCAATGGATGTGGATACATTGGAAGACTATCAAAAATTATTAGATTTTTAAATCAACTGTGAATAGGTCCTTTCCTGTTTTTAAGAGAAGAACCTTCTCTATTCTTAAAGACAGCAGTAATTTCGGAAGCAATAGACAGAGCAATTTCTTCAGGAGAATCCGCACCTATATCGAGTCCAACAGGACTATAGATCGACTTAATATCTTGATCTGAAAGACCTAATTGAGATTTTAGTTTCATCATACGTTTCCTAGGCCCTAGAATACCTAGGTATCCTGACTTTTTTGATAACAGTGATTTAAGTAATAAGAGATCTTTGTTATAATCATGCGTCATAAGAACTATAGCTGTAAATTCATCATATCTGAGTTCTTCGAATTGGTCGTAGTTGATTATTTTTTGTGCAAGACGGAAAATATTTTTATTGTATTTACCTTTCTTACCAACCAGATAAATATGCCAACCAATTACATGAGCTATTTGTACTAATGCATTCACATCATAGTTATCCCCAATAATTATTAACCTAGTTTCTGGTCGATGATATTCTAATAGAATTTTTAGTTCCTTTTCTTTTTGATCAGCCAAACTAATTATTTGAGATTGTCTTTTTCTCTTGCACGCTAACAGGGTCGATTGAAGCAACTCGTGATCAATTTTTTCACTTATAAATATGGGTAAGTCTTCGTGCAAATAACATTGTCCTAAATACTTCCTGTCATGTGATTCGATAATTTGAAAAAGGAATTCGTGTGTTTGAAAAGCAGTAACTTTTCTTAGCTGGTTGATAGGATTCTGCAAATCATTATGATCTATTGGAACAAATAGCACTTCAATTTTTCCATTGCAACCTAGACCAATGCCTATTTGGTGGTGATCTTCTTCTCTTGTATCATAAATAGCTCTTGATACTTTGCGATCTAGTAGGGCTTTTTTAGCCCTTTTTAAAGCATCGCCTTCCAAACACCCTCCACTGATTCCACCAACCCATTCTCCATTTTCCATAACAAGCATACGTGCTCCAATGCGTCGATATGATGATTCTTCGATATGGACAACAGTAGCTAAAGCACATTTGGTACTTTGATGATCTAAGGTGTCATAGGTTTTTAGGATTTTTCGTATTTCTTTCACGGGATATCTCGGGTAACTTTTAGTCCAAGGTCATGGGGAGATGAGTAAGTCTCTTACCTGTAATCCTTCTTACTGCGTTTCCAATGGCTGCACCAATTGGACCCAAAGGAGGTTCTCCAACTGGTAGAGGGATGTCAGTTCCTTGTATTAAGTGTATATCAATTTCTTTTGGAGCATTTTTCATAAGTGCCATATCGTAAGCTCCATAGTTTATCGGATATAGCCGACCATCTTTTATAGTCATTTTTTCATGAAGTACAGCACTGATACCCATGATAATAGATCCTTCACATTGTGCTTTTACCTGATCTGGATTAACCGCGAGGCCACAATCAAATACACAGGTCACTTTTTCCACCTTTATTTGATTGTCGATAATGCTAACTTCAACTACATGAGCACAAGGTGCTCCTGCGTCTATAGATGCCGCAATACCCATGGCTCTATTGTCTTTAGCTTCAGAGTTAAAACCTGATCTTGCGGCTGCTTCTTTAATTACATTCTGTATTCTGAGTCCATTGTCTTCATTTGAAAGCATTTCCAATCTAAAGTCTACAGGATTTGAATTCGCTTTTATAGACATTTCGTCTATAAGACTTTCGATTGCAAAAGTATTCGCTAAGAGCCCAAGACTTCTCCACCAGCTGGTCGCAAATGGCAACGTGGTGTGCCACTGTACGGCTCTTCGATTAGTCACTTTATCATACATGATGTTTCCACCTCTCATAGCTCCTATGTCGGTACCCAAGATGGAATGAGCTGCCGAAGGTATTATCACAGAATTAATAGCGACATCACCGCTAGCATAATGATGTTCCAAATGTCCCATTTTGCCATTCTTGTCTAATTTCCCTTTGACAATATGGTGGGTGGGAGGACGGAAAGTATCATTTTGAAATTCTTCTTTTCTAGTAAAAAAATACTTAACAGGGCGTGCTACTTCTTGGGACATGATAGCAGCTTTAACAGCGTGACTGGTGTTCAATCTTCTTCCAAATCCACCGCCTAGATAAGTGCCAATGATATTGACATCATCGGTTTTGAAATTGAGAGCCTCTGCGACTTGCTTCTGAGTGACTCCGATTACTTGGGTGGAAAGAATTACTGTTGCTTTTCCATCCTTTACTTGAGCTACTGCACCATTTGGTTCTAACTGGGCATGAGCACCAATTGGACTAGAAAACTCGAGTGATAGTACGGTTTCATCACTATTTTTGATCTCCGAGCCATGTTTTTGTGTGATCATTTTATTGCCCTTGCCAACTGTTAGCATCTCTCGAATATCTTCTTCCGTCCATCGTTTTTCCATATTCCATTCTGCCCTTACTTTAGACTTTGCTGCTAGTGCTTCAGCAAAACTATTGGCTATAATCCCGACCCAATCCTTTTTATTGATGATTTTTACTACTCCAGGCATATTTTGAGCGTCGGAAATGTCTACAGACTTAAGGGTAGCACCTATATGTTCAGGTCTTACCACGGTAGCGTATAACATATTAGGCATCATGGCATCAATTCCAAATATGGGATCTCCTTTAATTTTTGCAGTAAGATCTATTCTGGAGATAGGTTTACCAACAAATTTGTAATCACTTATTTTTTTCAGGGGAGGTGTATCTGGAATGTCCCATCTCGTTGCCTTAGAAGCAATTTCGGCATAGGTGTTTTTTTTATCTTGGTAAGAAACAGTACCTTTTGAACAAGTTATTTTGTCGGATTCTATATTCCATTGTTTGGCGGCTTCGTTCTTTATCATTTCCCTCATAGTAGCTGCCATTTCTCTTAATGGTTGAAATAGTTGAGCTATGGACAAACTGCCTCCGGTACTCATTCCATCAACTATTCCGGTACTGGTTGCCGCAGCTGTCACCCTTATTTGATGTATGTCTACTTCTAACTCGTCGGCCGCAATCTGTGCCAAACCCGTAAAGGTTCCTTGCCCCATTTCAACTTTTGGAGAGTGTAGAAGAATTTTATTTTCTTCAGTTATTTCAAACCATAAGTTGGCTTCCGTGCCTGTTCCCATATAGGGAGGAACCATAGTTTCAAACATTTCCAAAGATTTCCTTCGAAGGGGATTTCGAAAAACATAAGTTCCTAAGGTAAGAACTCCAATTGTTCCAATTCCACCTTTAATCAGAAATTTTCTTCTTGATTTATTTTTAGGTTTTGTTTTAGTCTCTGTCGGCATTTGTTTTCTTTAAAGTTGAAAATTAAAGTTCTCGTTCGGCATTGATTTCAGCAGCCCTATAAATAGCTTTTCTCATTCTATAGTAAGTTCCGCATCTGCAAATGTTGATAATGTTATCATCAATGTCTTGATCGGTAGGTTGAGGAATTTCTTTTAGCATAGCGGCTGTGGCCATGATAAAACCGGGTTGACAATAGCCGCATTGCGGTACAATATGTTCGGCCCAAGCTTGTTGGACGGCGTTTAATTCCTCATTATTTGAAAGGCCTTCGATGGTGGTTATTTCTTTTCCGTCAGCAAATTTGGCTGGAAAGGAACAAGACCTTATGGCTTTACCATCAACATGTATAGTACAAGCTCCACAAGCCGCTTTTCCACAACCATATTTTGTGCCTTTTAAATCAAGCCCATCTCTTATTACCCAGAGAAGGGGAGAGTTGCCATCTACTTCAACAGTTTTTTCCTGAGAATTTATCCTAAAGGTGATTTTCATGTTTTACGTTTTTTCTAATTATTTTTTTGGAATGACTGCTCCATTATGAATCCATTCTTTAACAGCGGCAATATATTTGTCTTTAGGAATAGGAGGTACTTCACGGAGAATGCCTTCAGCATCTACTCCAGGGTCCCAAGCCCACATAACTAATTCATGTTCGGTTAGATGTTCCATAATTTGATGAGGTGTTCTTCCCCCGTTTCTTTTTGGGTCCATCATTTGCTCGGCAATTTCAACTCTGGTTTTTCCTTCCCAGGCCATGCTAAGAGGAGCTAGTGCCCAATGAGGAGCTCCGGGGACACCGGAAAATTCATTGTTTTCATCCTGATGACAGGTGTTACAAGTATAACCTGATAATCCGTGACCACTTTCACCTCTTACTACATCAAATTTATGCAAATGACTGTCTTCACCCTGTCGAGGTGTATCGCCGGAAGGGTGGCAATTTACACACCTTTTATGTGTCAATACTTTCATCATTGTCGAGAAAGCATCTTCATCCGAAGCTTCAGTTGTTTCTGCAGAAGTATGTGAAGTGTCATGCTTGTTATTCATATCAGGAACGATAAAAGCGAAGAAGGTCAACAATCCAATTATGATAATAATGGAGATAACAGGAATTTTAAGCTGCATAGGTAAGAAGTATTAATACTTAGCTAAAGTAAATTATTATCAGAACTTTTATTTGTCAATTCTTGTGAAAGTCAAATTATTTTTTGCCATAGACTAGCGAAGGGTTTATTTTATATTCTTTTTTAAAAGACTTGCTAAAATGTGCCAAATCTTTGAAACCTACTTCATGATATACTACAGATACAGTGGATTGACGAGTTTTTAACAGTTCGTATGCTAACTGAAGTCTTCTTT
This sequence comes from Saprospiraceae bacterium, assembly GCA_965230495.1. Taxonomy (GTDB): domain Bacteria; phylum Bacteroidota; class Bacteroidia; order Chitinophagales; family Saprospiraceae; genus JACJYM01. The sequence goes on from OZ246004.1 coordinate 140,216, forward strand.
TTTTTACCCACTGATGTGGAGTTTCGTCAAATTCCTCTTTAAATTCTCTATAAAATGTAGAAAGACTCATACCTGCCATGCTAGCTAGTTGATCAACGGTATAAGGCATCTTAAAATGGTGTTCTATAAAGTTTCTCAATGCAATTCTTGAGGGAGTGGAAATAGATCTGAAGAAATTCAAGAAACGAGTATCATTAGTTACTAAATCACTTACAATAGTTTTGACCCTATTAAGAAAAAAGGAATCGATGGGTTGATTCGTGTCAAATTTTCCTTTTGTATCTAGAAAGAACTTTGTTGCCGAATCTAATTTAGGAATTACTGCGATTGGATCAGTTATAGGGGTTACTTTTTCTTCCGTATCCCTAATTTTCGAAACTTCTTTCTTTAAAATTTCATTCTTTAAAATTTCATTCTTTAAAAGAATGGCATAAATACAGGCTTCTTTCTCCTCTTCTGTCCAGATTTTGGAATAGTAACCGATTATATTTTTTTTAACAATTACGTGATTACCTTTGGTAACAATATATGTTTGATTTTTTACCCTATATTTTAAGGTTCCCTTTTCTACATAGATGAGTACATTATGAGGGAAGTAAGCAGAATGTTCCAGATCATTTGAAGATCTTATTCTTGCTACTATATCCTCACCATTATACCTTAAATACTTGTAATCTTCCTGCATACATTCCTCTAATTATGGCAAAACTAGATAATTAAAAGTATCAAGACTTGTCTAATCTTTTCAGATTATTGACTTTCCGATGCGAAGGGTATTAAAACAAGAAAAACTTACTTTTTAGGACCTGCGTCTATAATGTCCTGCGAACAACCTTCTTTATAATTCTCAAAATTATTATGAAATAGACTGGCAAGATGAGCTGCTTTTTTATCATAAGCAGATTTGTCTTCCCACATATTTCTAGGAATGAGAATATTGTCAGGTACATTCGGACAAGTGTTTGGAATGCTCAGACCAAATACACCATCTTTTGAGTACTCAGCATCATCAAAGTCGTTATTATGAATGGCATCAATAATAGCTCTAGTATATTTAAGGCTTATTCTAGAGCCAATACCGTATTCACCACCTATCCATCCAGTATTTACTAACCATACTTTTGTTCCGTTCTCCTTTATTTTTTCAGCCAATAGCTCTGCGTACTTACTAGGGTGCCACACCATAAAGGCTGCTCCGAAACAGGCGGAGAAGGTAGCCGTAGGTTCCGTAACTCCCATTTCCGTTCCGGCTACTTTGGCTGTATAACCACTTATGAAATGGTACATAGCTTGCTCTGGCGTGAGCCTTGAGATAGGAGGCAAAACTCCAAAAGCATCACAAGTAAGGAAAATCACATTTTTCGGTGTACCTCCAACACAAGGAATCTTGGCATTGTCAATAAACTCAATAGGGTAAGAAGCTCGAGTATTTTGAGTAAGGCTTGTATCTGTATAATCTACTTTATTTGTAATAGGGTCATAAACGACATTCTCAAGCACAGTGCCAAATTTGATGGCGTTAAATATTTCTGGTTCGTTTTCTTCCGTAAGATCTATGGCTTTTGCATAACATCCCCCTTCGATATTGAAAACACCATCTTTTGTCCAGCAATGCTCGTCATCGCCAATAAGATGTCTTCTCGAATCCGCGGATAATGTTGTTTTTCCAGTACCACTTAATCCAAAGAACAAAGAAACATCTCCATCATCGCCTTCGTTTGCAGAACAATGCATGGATAGAATATCAATCTTAGGCATTATATAATTCATCACAGTAAATACACCTTTCTTCATCTCTCCGGCATACTCAGTTCCTAGAATTAGAAATTCCTTTCTTTCAAAGGACAAATCCACACTGGTATTTGAATTCATAAAGGAAGTGTGAGGATTTGCCGGAAACTGTCCAGCATTAAATATCACATAATCTGGTTCGCCAAAATTGGTCAATTCCTCTTGTGAAGGCCTTATTAACATGTTATGCATGAACAAAGCATGATAAGGCCTGGTACATATGACTCTTACTTTGATTTGATAGTTAGGATCCCATCCAGCGAAACCATCTATTACATAAATTCTGGTTCTAGTATTGAAATAATCAATAGCTCTTTGTTTGTTAATATTAAAGGTGTGTTCATCCATTTTGAAGTTAACATCACCCCACCATATATTATTGCTGCTTTCTGGATTATCAATAATTCTCTTGTCCTGAGGGCTTCTTCCTGTCTTTTCTCCTGATCTCAGCATTAATGCCCCTTTATCAGAAATGGCAGCATCTTTTTCATATTTTATTGCCAACGCATATAGTTCTGCCGGACAAGCGTTTCGAATGATTATCCTATCCGTAATGCCATACTGGCTCAGATTAAATTGTTCCATTTTGGTCGAGTTTTAGAAGGGCAAATATAGTAGAATTTTGCTCCAACATTGAGAAATAATAATTGAATTTTAAGCCCGCAAATATTCAGCGAAAAACATTTAATGACGAGTTTTATGCGGTATAATTATTAATTTGTAAATTAGTATTTTGCAATCCTAATTAATTAAAAAATAATATTATGAAAAATAAGATATTATTAGTAGTAAGTGTTTTATTTGGCCTGATGTTTTTGAATTCAGGGCTTAATAAGTTCTTTAACTATATGGATATGCCAGAATTAAACGAGATGGCAGGAGCCACAATTGGAGCTTTTGTTGAATCAGGTTGGTTGATGCCATTGGTAGGAATAGTGGAGATAATTGGTGGTATTTTGGTAATGCTTCCTAAGTACAGGGCGGTTGGAGCAATTATGATGTTGCCTATTACATTAGGTATTATGCTTTTTCATCTGGCACAAGAACCCAATGGACTTATAATGTCAATAATTCTTTTTGTTGTCAATGCATGGTTGATTTTTGAAAATCGGGACAAATATGTATCTATGATAGAGTAAAAGAAGAAATAATTCATTTAAGATACTCTGTTCAATGAATAATAGCCTAATCATTAGATAGGCTATTATTTATTAATTCCATAATTAAAATTGGGATTTTCTTAACAGTTTATCTTTCAGGATGAATTAACTTTGGTCTACAAATTATACTTAAAAAGAATAGAATGAAAAGAATATTGATGTTAGGTGGCGTGTTGTTGATGATAGGACTTTTAATGTCTTTTGGAAAAGTTAATGAAGAGGAAAATGCCATTAACTGGTTGTCTTGGGATGAGGCAATGGAACTTAATAAAGAAAATCCCAGAAAAATATTTATTGATGTGTATACCGATTGGTGTGGTTGGTGTAAGAGAATGGACAAGTCTACTTTCATTGATCCTGAAGTTGTTTCTTATATGAATGTGCATTTTTATGCGATAAAATTAGATGCTGAACAAAAAGAGGATATCGTTTGGAATGGTAACACATTTAAGTACAAAAAAGGAGGAAGAAGAGGAGTGCATGAATTGGCCTATTCTTTACTTGATGGGAAATTAGGTTACCCAGCCTTTGTTTACCTTGATGAAGAGTATTCAAGAATTATGATCTCGCCAGGATTCAAACAGGCTGTTCAAATAATGGATGAACTACAGTTTGCTCAAGGTGAACATTATAAAACTACGGATTTCAAGACCTTTCAGAAGTCGATTAAATAGAAAATTTATCAATTAGATCTTTGTAGACGGAATTTTGAGATAGTATCTCTGCGTTGCCGTAGATTACTAACTGTTCTTTTGCTCTCGTTAGAGCCACATTGAGCTTTCTATCAGTGCCATCTTCGGATAGAGATACTATTGAATTAATCTGATTAAAATGATTTGTGCATAGAGAGATAATAATGACATCTCTAGCTCCTCCTTGGTATCTTTCTACGGTATCCACTGATATTTTTTCAGTTTTGTTATCCTGAAGCTTCAATAATTCTTCTTTGATACATGCTATTTGTGCTCTGTACAGAGTAATGATACCAATAGAGCTATGATCTATTTTTATGCTAGAGTTGAGGTATTTTTTAACTAACTGAGCAATTTTTCGAGCTTCATCCTTATTGGTTTTCCAATTTAGATCCTTACTTGTTTCTGTATTAACAAAAGATATTCGTTTTGGAAGGTCAGAAGCACTTAGGTACTGTGAAGTCGCCTCATGAAGTCTGCTAATGGAAGATATTGTTTTTAGTTTATGATTATAAAAATGAATATTGACAAAGCTCATAATATCTTGGTGCATTCTTCCTTGCTGTGAAAGGATACCTAGGTTTTCGGTAGTATTGTTTTCTAGCAATTGAATATATAATCTTTCGAACAAAGAATTTCTAGTGTTGGTAATGCCAATTTTGATAAGCTCATTTTTCTTGATTTTGGTTTCAGAATTTGCCTGAGTAACAATTGCTGGTAGTTGTTTGTGATCGCCGATGAGTATAAATTTTTCTACTTCACATAAGAGATTGGCTAGTAGTGGTTCCAATATCTGTGAGGCTTCATCCACTATGGCGACTTCAAATTTTTTAAGCTTGAAAAGTTCATGTTTTCCAATTAAGCTAGAAAGAGTTCCAATTATAATATTGTGGGAGTCGATTAATGAAACCAGATCCTTTCTTGATGATATTCTCGCTACTTTTTGGTCCAGTAATAAGGAGTGAAACTCATCGGGAGTGCTGGATTTTGAACCGATTCTAATAATCTTTTCCTGAGTGTTTTCGATAGTTAGAACGGCATGGCAGATTTCATCTACGGCTCTGTTAGTATATGCCAATAGTAAAATGTTCTTTCTACCTTGATGAAAATGATGAGAAAGGTTTTTAATCATTTTACTAGTCTTCCCGGTTCCCGGAGGACCCCACAGAAGGAAGTAGTCATTGGCTGATAACGCTCTGTTTATTACATGATTTTGTTCTTCTGTAAGCTCATCGTAATGGATTCTTGCTGATTGTATTGGCTGTTCAGGGAATATTTGACCTAATATTAGCTTCTTTTTTCTATCGTTTTGTTTTAAGAAAGAATATAGGCTTCGATACATATTGTTAAATGAACTATCGAGTGTATCTTCCTCAATATTCCAATATTTGTTTTTTATAAAAATGCTTTGATTAACCTGACGACTTCTCAATTTAATAATGATGTCCCGATTGGTAATTTCATATATGCTTCCTTTAAATATCTGATTGTTGTCTCTGTTTTTACCTGAGTCTGATGGGTAGATGATAATAATGTCGCCTTTACGGAAGTTGGCAAGTGTATTGGTGTGAGTGGTGCGTTCGAGTATTAGAATGGGTTCGGTTTCGTTGCTTTTATTTTCTTTAATGAGTAAAGATCTAAGGATAATATATTTTTCTTCTTTTTCAATATCGTTTAAAAGCCATAGGCCGGCATGCCCAGCCTTATCCCATATCCCATGTTTTCCTGTTTTAGAAAGCCTGTATTCAGTAGCTATAAATTTTGAATACTCAATAAAATAGTCTAGATGGACTGGAGAAGACCTTCTGCTTAATGACTCGAACTCTTCCAAATCTTTTTTTACAAAACCATTTAGATTGGAAAACTTTTCTCCCTTTAGCCATTGGAGCACAAGATGATGGTGCTCGGGAGAGGCCAGGATATTTTCAAAAGTGATAATATCATTTCTAATTTTGATCGCTTTGTACTGTTCGGCCTTAATTGTTGGAGCATGTCTGAGAGCTTCTTCTTTTTGAGAGGAGTATAGAATGAAGTTGTTGGTCTTAATCTGTTCGACCGAGGTAGAGGTGACCAACATTTCATATAATATTGTTTGGATATAATGACTACGACTTATTCCATATGAATTGGCTTTATATGGCTTACCACTTTTAAGTTCTACTATGGTACAGGATTGGGCAGTAGGTTCTATTTGTAGTAAATCCAATCTTCCCTGAATCCCAAAATTTCTGCTATAAAAAGAAGGCTCTAGAAAAACCTTCTTATTGTCAATTCCTGCTTTTGGAAATATCACCTCTACCACATTTTTCAAATTACTGAAGTGGTCTTTGAGTTTTCTGACAACTTGAATGACTTGTTTGTCATCAAATAAGCTTAGTGTCAATGCCTCTTTCTGAAATAAAGTATTTAGGAAAGAAGAAAAAGTTAGTGTTGGATCTGCAATGAGTTCATCGAGCATATGATTTGCGATGTTACCAACAGTCAGTGCTATACTATTCGTGCGAGGTCTAAATTTTGAAAGAAGATGTAATAATGGATTAACTTCGGGATTGGCAAATATTTGTGCTATAGCGGTAACATCTACCAGAAAGTCAGGATCTATAACGATGGCCTTAGGATAGAAAATCAAATTATCATCAATAGAGCAATCTATAAGGTTAGCTGGCAAAGGTAGTTTATGGTATTTGCTCAACTGGTGAATGGTTTTGTTGAACAACTCATTAGATTCGAGCCCAAATTGTGCCACTTTAATCTTCCGAGGATATTTATCTTCAATAAATTCGATTCTAGAGAGAGTGGTGTCTACATTGATAATAAGAGCCTTTACCAAAGGTAGGTATTTGTTAAAATCTTGTTCTTTTCGTTGATATTTATTATAAAATATTTGGTGCTTTTTTGAGTCGTCAGCATTTTCGGACTGGGATAAGTCTATGAGTTGTTGAATACAATGAATGTATAGATCTTCATCAATATTTATCTCAAGTTTATTTTCAATATCTAACCTTAAAATTTGATTTAAATGGTTTAACTCTTTTGATAAGGATAGTTGTTGGCTGAGGTAGCTGATTCTTGAGAATAGAGTAGAGAAATGAATACTCGTTTGATCTGTAAGAAATTCGACAAGTGTCAGAAAGAGTTTTTGGTATTTTTTAATTCGCAGATGTGATTGTAAGTTAATATCTTGAATCTTTTCAAGTTGAAATTTAAACTCAGATGAGGTACTTTCCATTTAGATATTATGAATAGGTTATGAATTATAGATGATGGTCAAATGTACGAAATAAATTAGGACCAGAATATTTTTCTGGTCCTAGAGATAATATTATTCCTCTTTTAAGAATTGTTTATGTTGATCCCTTAATTTTTTGATCTTAGGATCTATTACAATTCTGCAGTATCCTGCATAGCTATTGCGTTCATAGTAATTTTGATGATATTTCTCAGCAGAATAAAAAACATCTAAATCTACTATTTCCGTAACTATTGGGTCCGAATAGTGCTTCTGAACCTCATTTTTCGTTGACTCTGCAAGTTTTCTTTCTTCTTCTGTTTGAACACATATAATGGATCTATACTGAGTTCCTCTATCTGCACCTTGGCGATTGAGAGTTGTAGGGTCATGTGTAGTTAAAAAGATAAGGAATATGTCCTTTAGACTAATAATATCTGGATTGTATTCCATTTGTACTACTTCTGCATGACCTGTTGATCCTGAACAAATGTCTTTATACGTCGGATTTAGTGTGTCACCTGCTGTATACCCGGATACAATTTTTTCGATACCATTAATTCTATCAAAAACTGCTTCTGTACACCAAAAGCATCCACCACCTAATACTATTGTTTTCGTTTTCATAGTCTACTTGTCTTTTCTTTGTAATGAAATTGAATTTATACAGTATCTCAGCCCACTTGGTGGAGGACCATCCTGAAATACATGTCCTAAGTGTGCGTCGCAGGTATTACACATTACCTCTATCCGTGTCATGCCGAACGATCTATCTTTTTCGTACTTAATGGCATTTTCCTTAATAGGTTGGGTAAAAGAAGGCCAGCCAGAACCTGAATCATATTTGATAGATGAATCGAAAAGAGGTTCATCACAACAGATACAATTGTAGAGTCCTGCTTCATGAGCTTCACAATACTGCCCTGAGAAACTTCTTTCCGTTCCTTTTAATCTCGTGATTCGAAATTGCTCATCAGATAGAATAACCTTCCACTCTTTTTCGCTTTTTTCTACTCTTCTGTCAGGAATAGGATTTCCTTTAGCGGCATACCTTAAAACATCAAGCCATTTGATCATAATTTCTAGTTTTCCTGTAAGTAACAGTTGTGATACTAGAAATGTTTGAACATTACTATCTTAGGTCGGAGCCTCTTGTGTAGCTTTAAATTAAAGACTGAAGTTTCATGGCAAGAGACATGTCGCCTTTGATTTTTATCTTACCACTCATGACGGCCATCATTGGGTTTAAATCGCCAGATTTTAATTTCGAAAAGGTGTCTGAATCAGTAATAATGCTGCAGTCTGCCTCCTGATCTTCAAAAGAAACTTTATTGCTGTCACCACTTCCATCTATAAAGATTACCTGATCGTCTAATACAAATTTAAGTTTAGCACCAAACGGAGCGACATTGGCTGCTTGTTCGGTAATAACATCTCTAATTTTTTCTAAGTTCATTGCCTGATTTTATGTAAATAAGTTTTCGTGATTTTCCAATGTAAGCATATCATTGCTTAATAACGTTTCCATTGCTGCATTAGTTTTGGGAAGTTCGTATTTGAAGAAGAATTGCATGGTCTTTATTTTGTTTTCATAAAAAGCAGAATCATATCTTCGAGTATTACTTTCCAATGCCTTTTTTGCTGCCGTTGCCATTTTTAACCATTGATAGGCAATGACAATTTGGCTGGCAAAGTTCATAAATATGGTGGCATCAGCCAAATATTTTTCATAGTCACCGCCCATTGCAAAAGGTAGTAGGTGCGACATGACTTTCTGAACGTCTTCTAATTTGGCTGCTAAGTACTTGGCATATTGTTGTAATTCTTCGTAATTGTTGGCATCTTCAATGGCTTTAAGGATTTTTTGCATTAATAATTGTACCGCGGCACCATTTTTCATAGGGATCTTACGGCCGAGTAAATCTAGTGATTGTATGCCGGTAGTACCTTCGTAAATAGACATAATTCTAATGTCCCGATAATACTGTTGGAGTATAAATTCACTGCAAAAGCCATAACCTCCTAATATCTGAAGTCCATTGTCTACCGCCTCTTTTCCTTTTTCTGAAGGATATGTTTTGGCTATGGGAGTAAGTAGTTCTAACAATAGCCTTGCTTCTTGCTTTTCAGTATCGCTGGCCACATGGTCTATATCTGCATAAACACTACATTCTAGAAGAAGACTCAGGGCTCCTTCGATTACACATTTTTGGAAAAACAACATGCGTTTCACGTCAGGGTGATGAATGATAGTGATCTGCTCCTGTGAAGAATCCTTCACTCCAGCTTTGTTTATTTTTCGCCCCTGAGGTCTTTCCTTGGCATATTGTAGGGATGCATAATAAGCCGCAGTAGCTACTGAGGTTGCTGTGAGACCCACGTCAATTCTTGCTCCATTCATCATTTGGAACATATGCTTCAGGCCATTATTCTCTTTTCCTACCAACCATCCTTTGCAATTATCATCATCTCCAAAAACAAGATGAACAGTAGAATAACCTCGCTGACCTAGCTTTTGAAAATCACCAGCTGTTTCCACATCATTATAAGAACCATCGGATAAGTATTTTGGAACTACAAATAATGATATTCCTTTTGTGCCCAGAGGAGCACCTTCAATTCTTGCTAATACTAAATGAACAAAGTTGTCCGTAGCTTCATGATCTCCACCGGATATGAATATTTTATGACCTTTTATTGAATAACTACCATCTTCTCGAGGAGAAGCACTTGTCTTAATGTCAGATAGAGAACTACCAGCTTGGGGTTCGGTTAAACACATGGTGCCACCCCATGCTCCTGATAGCATATTGGGGACAAATTCTTCTATTAGTTCTTCTGTTCCAAAGGTGGTGATTAAATGAGCGGCACCTGAGGTGAGACCCAAATATCCGGGAACATTGTTGTTGGCTGCCTCCATGATGTGACTAAAGGCATTATTGATTGTAAATGGTAGTTGTAAACCTCCATGATCATAGTCAAAATATTGACCTATCCAACCATTTTCTCCCGCATCCTTGAAAATCTTAACTAATTGCGGGTGTGATTTGACTTTCCCGTTTTCAAAATAAACAGGCTTTTCATCCATTTCTCTGAAATATGGATAAAGCTCACTGTCTGACCAATCTTTGATAGAGTCTAAAAGCATATCAAATCCTTCTTTGTCATGATCAGCATATCTTTCATATTTCAGTAATTGCTCTACATTGTGAACATCATAGAGTAAAAATTTCAACGTATTTAAATCCACATATTTAGCCATAGTACAGAATTTTTAGATATAATATCAAAGATACTAAAAATTTAACTCAGAGTTAAATAAAATTATTGTGTATACAATTTATTTTATATAATAATGTATTAATTGTTTGATTATTAGATTAAAATACAATTTTACTCGTAGTTAAATTAAAAGATAAATTATGACATTTTTTCTTCAGGAATGAGACATGCACTGAAATTTCGACAGTTAATCTCTAAAGTAAATGACATTTTTTCCTAATTTGTCTATTGGACAAAAATTTGATCACTAATTGGTGAAACATTAATAACTATGACATACGATAATTTTACAATAAATGCCCAAGGAGCCATTCTTAAAGCTCAACAGCTGGCTGGTGCTTTGGAACAACAAGGTGTAGATACACCTCATTTACTTAAGGGGATTATTGATACGGATGAAAAACTTTCGGAATTCTTACTTCAAAAGTTAGATATCAATGTTCCTTTATTCAAAAGGGAGATTAATCGAGCTCTTGAAGGATATCCAAAAGTAACAGGTGTAGACAAACAATACTTAACGAATGATGCGAATAAAGCATTGGCGGCAGCGAAAAAGTTCTTACCCGAATTTGGAGATGAATATATTTCGTTGGAACTAATGCTTTTAGGAATATTAAAAGGAAATGATAAAGGGGCTAAAATTCTAAAGGATCTAGGTGCTTCAGAAAAGAATTTGAAGTTGGCGATTAAAGAGCTTAGAAAAGGAAGAAAGATAACGGATCAGACTTCCGATACACAATACAATGCGTTGAAGAAGTATGGAATAGATTTGATAGCTAAGGCTCAGGAAGGTAAGCTTGATCCTATAGTAGGCAGAGATGAAGAGATAAGACGAATACTTCATATTCTTTCCAGAAGAAAGAAAAACAATCCTATATTAATAGGAGAGGCCGGGGTAGGTAAGACCGCAATAATTGAGGGTATTGCCTGGAGAATATTTGAACAGGACGTACCTGATAATCTTAAATCGAAAAAGATTATTGTCTTGGATTTGGCTTCATTAATTGCCGGAGCGAAGTACAAGGGAGAATTCGAAGAAAGACTCAAAGCTGTGGTGAAGGAAGTGACAGATTCAAATGGGGAGATTATTCTCTTTATAGATGAAATACACACACTAATAGGTGCAGGTGGCGGTAATGGTGCAATGGATGCTGCCAATATTTTGAAGCCTGCGTTGGCAAGAGGAGAATTAAGGACGATAGGGGCGACGACATCCGATGAATACCAAAAGTATTTTGAAAATGATAAGGCTCTAGTAAGAAGGTTTCAGACCGTATTTATTGACGAACCAAGTGTAGAAGATACCGTATCTATCTTAAGAGGCATTCAGGAGAAATATGAGATGTATCATAAAATTGATATTCTCGATGAAGCTCTTATTGCTGCGGCGGAATTATCACACAGATATATTACAGAGAGACAGTTGCCTGATAAAGCCATTGATTTGATAGATGAGGCGGCGGCAAAATTGCGATTGGAACTTGATTCTGTTCCAGAGGAAATAGATGAAAAGCAACGACGGATAAGACAGTTGGAGATTGAGAAAGAATACATCAAACGTGAAGGTGATGAGAAAAAACTAAAATCTATTTCGGAACAATTGGCCAATGCCAAGGAAGAACTAGACTCGGTTACGGCAGCCTGGAGAAGTGAAAAGGATATTGTGGATACCATTCAAACACTTAAAAAGGAAGTAGAAGATCTAGAATATCAGGCGGATAAGGCCGAGAGAGAAAGTGATTTTGAACTGGTAGCGAAAATTAAATATGGTGATCTGAAAGCGAAAGAAGCACAGATTAAAGTAGCAGAAGAGAAGTTGTCAAAATTACCGGAAGATTCTCGATTTACCAATGAAGAAGTGACAGCGGATGATATTGCAGAAGTAGTAAGTCGCTGGACTGGTGTGCCGGTAACCAAAATGCTTAAGAGTGAGAAGGAAAGAATGCTTAAGCTGGAGGATGAAATAGGAGAGAGATTGATTGGACAGAAAGAAGCAGTGACTGCAGTAAGTGATGCCATACGTAGGAGCAGGGCTGGGCTTCAGGATGCTAAAAAGCCAATAGGTAGTTTCATTTTTTTAGGACCTACCGGTGTAGGGAAGACCGAATTGGCCAAATCAGTAGCAGAAGTGCTTTTTGATGATGAAAATGCAATAACCAGAATAGATATGAGTGAGTATCAAGAGCGACATTCGGTATCTAGATTGGTAGGAGCTCCTCCCGGATATGTGGGCTACGATGAAGGAGGACAGCTAACTGAGGCAGTGAGAAGAAGGCCTTATAGTATTATACTTTTGGATGAAATAGAAAAGGCTCACCCGGATACATTTAATATATTATTGCAAGTTTTGGATGATGGTAGACTTACAGATAATAAGGGTAGGGTAGCTAACTTTAAAAACACATTGATTATCATGACTTCCAATATGGGGGCTGAGACGATACTAGAGAATTTTGAAGATTTGGAGGCAGTAGGGTCAGAGCACAGAACTGAAATCATCGAAACTACTAAACTAGAAGTTTTTGATTACTTGAAAGATAATCTCAAACCGGAATTTCTGAATAGGATTGATGAAAAAATCATGTTTTTACCACTTACCAAGGAGGAGATCAAAAAGATTGGTGGCTTAATGTTGAGAAAAGTCAAAAAGAATCTGGCAAAACAGGAATTAAGTATTGAACTGACTGATAAAGCAATGGATCTTTTGGCAGACTTAGGTTATGATCCGCAGTTTGGAGCCAGACCTATGAAGAGGGTGATTGAAAAGGAAATTGTCAATGAATTGGCGAAAGACTTGCTGGCTGGTGAGTATGTAGCAGGAGATACTATTTATGTGGGTACTGATGCGAAAGGGTTTACTTTTGGCAAAGAAAAACCAAAGAGCGAGGAGAAGCCTACAGTAGAAAAGAAGTCTTCGAAAAAGGAAAGTGATGTATCTAAGCTTAGGAAAGCAACGAACGACTTAAATGATGCGATAGAAGATATTAATCCTAGTGATAATTAATAAAGTGGGGCGAAAAGCCCCTCTTTTAATTTTACTAGGTAGGTGAGCAGTGTGCTAACCTGTTCTTTTCAACCCACCCGAAAGAGCATTTACAAGTAGCAACAACTTCAGAAGATATTGTTCACTTTGTTGTGGTTTGCTATCCTTAATATCACGCCATTTTTTAAGATAGTCAATTTGTATTTTATGTAATACTTTCAATGCCGTATTTCGCAACTTAATGTTTTCCAATTTTGTAATTCGTCGGGTTTCTACAGGTTTTTCGGTCATTTCTTCTATTTTCTGAAGACTATTTTGATAGTCTGTAAGTATCAAATCCATCAATTCTTTTTTCGTTTGTGGATTTTCAACAAAATCGGCAAAATCTTCCATAATATCTCGGTCTGCATTTAGCAAGTTGGACTCTATTTGGATAAGACGATATTTGAGGAAAGGCCATTCTGTGACAAGAAGCCTCAGTTTTTCAAAATCGTCTGGGTGTTTTTCTTTTAAGTCACTTAAGGCAGTTCCCATTCCAAACCAACTGGTAAGATTAAATCTGGATTGACTCCAGCTGAATACCCATGGAATGGACCGAAGATCATCTAGAGACCGTTGGCCTGTTCTACGTGCAGGTCGAGAACCAATTTTACTTTGTTCTAAAACATCTATAGGAGTAGCTTTGGTGTAAAAGTCAATAAAATGAGGGTGGTCAAGTAATTTTCTGTAGGTACTTCTCGCTAAACCCACCAATCGGTCCATTATTTCATATAGCTGTTCGTCTTTGGTTTTGTTGCTTTTTATTAAAGCTTGTCTTGCAGTTCCGGCTACAAACATTTCCAGATTATACGTCGCAGTAAGTCTATTGGCAAACTGATTGGCGATCGTTTCTCCTTGAATAGTCATTTTAATCTGGCCACTCATAGAACCGGGAGGCATACTGTCTAAAAAGCGATGAATTTTTCCTCCGCCACGACTTATGGTCCCACCACGTCCATGAAAGAAACACAATCGAACACCTAGCCGATCAGCAGCTTGGGTGAGGTTTTCTTCTGCTTTATAGATATTCCAGCGACTGGCCAATATACCTCCATCCTTATTACTATCGCTATAGCCTAACATAATCTCTTGAATAAAACCTCCAATTTTCGTTTGTCTTCTTTGCATCACGGGATGATTTAGAAAATCTGTGATAATTTCCGGCCCTGCCTTTAGATCATCAATGGTTTCTAACAGCGGCACTACGGGAAGGTCAATTTCTTGTAAGCCTACCTCTCTCAGCAGTACGAATACCAAGAGAAGATCACTCAAACTACGTGTCATACTGACGATGAGAGAGCCTATACCATCTGTGCCGTAGTGATCAATGTAAATTTTTACTTCTCGGAGGTAACCAAGTACATTATCGGCTTCCGGACCGCAGGAAATGCTTGGTGCCAGAAAAGGTCGATTGCTTTTTAATTCCTTGTTTAAGAATGATAACCGTTCTTGCTCTGTCCATTTTGAATAGTCGTAGTCTTCAAAGCCAGAAGCTGCTAATATCTGACTAATGGCCTTTTCGTGATAAGCACTATTTTGTCTGATATCTAGCTTGGCTAAATGAAAGCCAAAACATAATACGGTTCGCTCTAAAGGGAAAAGCCATTGTTTTGCTATTCGTATTGCTCCTAAATTTATCAGGAGTTTTCTTATCTTTTTCAGTTCTACGGATAACTCACTGGCGGATCGGAAATATCCCTTTTCTCCGAAAGAATGATTGTCGGCAATTGTATTTTCTAGTTTAAGCAATTGTAAATTAAGAAATTGCCGTAGCGGCTCCGAAGGATTTCGGCCTAAGGCCTTTAGCCCTTTTTCTCCTAGGATCTCGGCGGTTTCCTTAATTTGATTTAAAAATGTGAGAGGAAAGGAATTTTGCAAACTTGAGAAACTCAATTTCCGAGTTAAATCAAGCAACTGTTGGCGTATCATCTTAAGGGCCGCCTGTCGATGTAATTGAAGGGTAGAGGCGGTGAATGAAGGAGTGACAAATGGGTGACCATCTCTGTCGCCACCTACCCAACTACCGAACTGAATTAGCGGGAAATGTTCGGGACATTCCAACAGTTGTGATGAAAATCCTAGAGTAGTCCATGCATTGAGAAGACGCTGATCTGTTAAACGAACAGCTTCGGGAAACACATTTACGAAGTAATGCATAAGGTTGTTTCTCTCATCTTCGAGGCGAGGCTTCTGTAGATAAATTTCGCCGGTACGCCACCATCGTTCCATGAGGCTAATGATTTCCTGCTTTATTTCCGACTTTTCTGAAGCCGACCATTTAGGATTTTCCTTTTTTACAAGCAGTAGGTATAGTTCTCTGTGAATATCAAGGACAGTTAGTCGTTTTGCTTCTGTGGGATGAGCAGTGAGAACAGGAATGACTTTTATTTCTCGTAGTTTTTTGGCTATCTCTTTCTCATCGACTTGATCCACTTTCCATTGGTGAAGTGTTTCACCCCAGGAACCTCTGGTAGATGAGATACCGATTTCCGTTTCTGCTTTTCGACGATATTGGGTAGCTGCATTTTCTTCGACCATATTTAATAGTTCAAAACATATGCCGATGGCTTGAGTAAATCTTTCATCAAATTGATCTGTATTATTAGGATTTATTTGACCGTCAAACGGTAATATTTTTGCTAATTCCTCTTCGCCGATACTTGTGAGCATTTCCTTAAACAAGGATATCAAATATTGAAAATCGACTTTTATTTTCTCCAGTCCTTCCTGCTGTAGTTTTTCTTTATTCATTTTTTGATGTTTTAAACGGACAGAGATTGCTCTCAGTACTTATTCATGTTTTAAGTCACCAAAATACCATATAGCATTTGCTCTGATATGATCTTAAAATAATGTGAACAAATCTAGTTCATATGGTTCATATTGCGTACTTATCTTTCTAAAGAAATTCTTTTCTCCCATTCTGATTTTATTTTTTTCATTTGAATTAAATATAGAATAAGTGGAATTAACTCGAGTCGGAAACTTATATTCATACCATTATTATTTCCTAAGAATGGAAGTATGGCAGTTACTAAAATACAAACTAATATTCCAATAACAGCATCTATAATGGCAAACTTTACCGCCCATTCTTTTTCCGTCAATAACCCATAAGCCACGATTCCTTTTAATATGAATAGAAGTGTCAGAAATAGCCCGACTAAGGAAAAGGGGTTCATCGTTTGTAATCCATATAATGATATGCTGAAGTTCATTCCAATTGCTCCTAAAATCAATATAATAGGAATGGCGGCTCCAAAAATCAGGAAAATCCAAACGAATATTTTTATCCAAGTAGGAAGCAAATCTCTTCTTCTTAGATTTAAGTTTTGTATTTGTTGGTCATCTAAAATATTTTCGTTCATGGTCTAAGAGTTTAGTTCGATATAGGTACTAAGTAGTAAAGATAGATGATAGCACAGTATGCAAGATATTGTACCATTGATATTTATTCTTTTATATACGTATTCTTCGTTATTATTTCGGTTAAAGTTTGTCCATCAAATTTCCAAATTCCGTCCTTCCCTCCGAACCATATATTGTCTTCCAAATCATTCAAAATGAATAACACATTAGAAATAGTTTGTCCTCCATAGTTAAATGTAGAAAACTCTTGACCATCAAAAATGCACAGATTTCCCATATCTGCACCAATCCATAAGTTGCCATTTTTGTCTTCACAAATTGCCCGAATTCGTTTGTTACAAAGACCATCTTCAATAGAATAGGTTATAAAATAATCTTTATCAAATTTGGTCAATCCACTATTCCCATTACCATTAAATCCGAACCATAGAACTCCTTTACTGTCTTCATAAATTGTCCTTACCATATCATCACTTAATCCATCTTTGGGTAGATATTGTGTAAAAACATTTCCATCAAATCTACTTACACCACCATGAGTCATTGAAGCGAACCACATATTTCCTTTGTTATCCTTTTTGATAAAAGGTACCCAGTTATGATATAAACTATCTTCTTGTTTCCAACCGATTTGGGTTAAGTGTGATTTGAAGTTTTTTCCGTCATATTCGTATGCTCCACCGCCAGCGGTTCCTATCCACAAGTTGTTATTATCATCTATAGCCAGAGAATGTGCGGCATTTGGATTCATAACCGGATAGACCTTGCCAATCCAGCCACTTGTCGTATCTTGATATGGCAATGGTATATGTTCAAAGTGTTCTCTATTGTATTTGACTATACCATTTTGAGTTCCGAACCATAGATTGTTATTTTCGTCTGAAGCTATTGAAAAGACTTGATTACTGCTCAAGCCATCTTTTTGGGTGTAGTTTTTAAATGTTTTTCCATCGTAATGAAATATACCACCACCATTGCTACTAAACCAAATAGTTCCGTCTTTGCCAACCATTCCGCTTGAAAATCCATACTTGGGAACAGAAATTTTGCTTACTTCAGAAGCTCTTTCAATCTCAACCAATTTCTTTTTTTCCTTGACTTGCCCGTTACATGAAATGAATATTGAAACTAAAATGGATATAATAATATTTCTAAATATGAATTTCATCTTTTTGTCTTAATCTGTTTTCACAAGGTACAAGTATTGAGCTTATTTTTTTTAGTCCTATAAGAATCTGATATACGCTTTGATGTCTTGATAGTTGAACGTCCAACAAATTGTTATTAGGGATAGAATGATTATTGTTCAAATCTATTTCCTTTCTTTTCAGGGAAGTAATGGACGGTTAGTGTATGTGGCGTCCCGACCGAATGGGAGGCACGAACATCATACACATTGCTAGTAACTGGCTTTAATTCACTTTTATCTTTCCATTAGTTCTTATATACAAAATGATTTCCTCTTCGGATTCATTTGTAATTGTATGGATTGCTTTATCAGTTGAACCAAAATAACTTCCAATATCTAAAGTCTTTAAATCTTTATTTATGGGCATGAGATAACTTAATTCTCCTTTAATTACAACAGAATGCAATGTGCTTCCCTCGGTTTCTATTTCTCCTTTATAGCCTTTTGGCAGTTTGACAAAAAGACTTTTTAGTTCTTTATTCTCTAAAAGGAAGCTTATTTCACCTTTGCTTTTTGAATCAATCCATGTTGTCTTTTCATGATTCAGCCAAATTATATTCGAAACCTCAATATTTATTGGTCTTTCTCCGCTATCAAATGCTTCACTTGTCGGTTTTACAAGATAAGGTCCATTGTCTATTTCTACTAAAGCAATATTTTCTTCTCCTTTTGCAGAAGTGATATGTGATTCTCCAACAGGCTGAGTCCAAAATGAACCAGGTTTCATCCACATATTTTCGGCATTTGGGTCATCATTGTGAACCAATCCTTTGATCACAACAGCTCTGTAAGTGACATTATGAATATGTGGCGGTGAAGAAAATCCGTCTACAAATTTTGCTAAAAAACCTGTTGGAACTTTTCCTCTTCTGTCTCCCCAAATTGTTCCAGCTTGTGGGCTTTGGTCTCCTCTTGCTGGATTCAATTTTTCCCAAATGATTTCGGAACTTAAAAGAACTTTATTGGTTGGATTTTCAATTATTAGAGAATTATCCTTTAGATCCCCACAAGAATTTAAAAGTCCAATTACCAATAAAAGGTATATAATTTTTTTCTTCATTGTTGTTTCTTTCTTTCAATTTTTTCCGAATAGGTTTGACCAAAATCCACCTTTCTTTTTCGGTTTCTCTTTTGGTTTATTTGCACTCGGATTATTTACTTTTTTATCAGGCATTGGAACTTCGTTTAAATCCGTCAAATCATTTGTCATTTTCTTAATCGCTGAAAACATTGGTGCAGCCATTGGTATTAATGGTTCTGTCGGTTCTAAACTGAAAAATTCATTCTTATCATCCAGTCCTATTGGAAAATTTGTTCGATCTGTCCATTCTTTTTCATTTAAGGCAGGTGGGATTTCCGATTGTAATTTTTGGTCGAGACTTTCTCTTGATTTTCCGATTATTTGCTCTTCGATATTTTGTTCACCTAATTTCAAAATTGTTCTACTGAAAAAATCAATTCCTTTGTATGGAATATGAATCAAGAAAATTTGAGTAACACCTTCTTTCTTGTAAACATCTAAAACCTTAAAATAGCTATTACAATTTATCGAATGCAATCCCCATTTTTCTGTTGCTGGATTTATTCGAAATAATGGGGCAGCTTTACTCGATGCAAAAATGAATCTACAATTCGTCATCGGTTTTCCTGCATAATTTGAAACGTCAACAAAGGTTTGAGAGCGGAAAATTTTTCGTATTTCGTATTTGTCGATTATACTTTGTCTTAAATTCGTATCTCGATAATACATTGTCATTCCAGGTAAAGTCCAATTGACAATTTCTTCAATTCTTTCAAGCGGTTTGTTGCTTTTTTCGTTGGTCATTTGTCTTTCTTTTTTTAATGGAAGTGAACGGCTAGTATATGAGGAGTGCGACCGATAGGGAGCATTACTTCATATACAGTGTTATACTTTGTTTTCTATTTTCCAATTTCCAATATTTGCTTTGAATATCTTGGCGATATTTCTTGCGTCATCTATTCCTCTATGGTGAGTTCCGTCCAACTTCAAACCTTCCTTCTTCAAAGCACCACCCATTCCAAGAGGTTTACGCAATTTTTTGATTTCAGCATACTGGTGTTTTAGGCTAATATGATTTGTCAACCATTTTTTCTCAAGATTATGTAAATCGCAATCTTTGGCAAATTGTTTCTTATCATAAAAACCCCAACTACAAATCACAAAATCTTCTTCTAATTCAATCCATTGTTTAAACCTTTCAATCACAATGTCAAAGGTATCCGCATTGTCAATTTCAGATTGTTCTATTGTTGTAAGTTCTTTACAAAAATCAGAAAGTACAGGATTTAATTTAGGTTTGATAAACTCTGAAAACTCACTCTTTACATTACCATTCTGGTCAATTTTCAAAGCACCAATCTCTATAATTTCATTCTGCTTGTTGATGTTTCTATCTTTCCAACACGTAGCTTCTAAGTCTAATATTATGTAGTTCATTTTTTTCTTTAATAAAGTATAACTCATTTATATCCTTAACATTCTTGTCTCTTATTCCGCTTTTTTACTAAATATTTTTAATAGCTATCTACGGTTTAATTAGATCTATACATTATTGACAATTGTCTTTGCACACATTCGGGGTTACTCAAAAATATAAAAACTGACACAATAAAAAAGAACTAGGAACAAAAAAAGAGCTTGCCAAAATTGACAAGCTCTGTGTTAAATAATTATGATAAATTACTTAATTAGGAATATTGGAGTTGTTTGAGATATTTCATCATTAAGTATCTGCAGATAATATACTCCGGCACTCAGATGCTTAAGGTTTAAGGTGTGGAGAGATTGATTTCCAAGTTCTCCGGATATGATCATCTCGCCGAGGTCATTAAATAATTCCCATCGGGTACCCTGAGAAATGATTACATCGCTCTCTATAGTGATCATACCATCTGTAGAAGGATTAGGATATACTAAAAACGATCCTTCCGATGATTCGACTACCTCTTCTTCCGTACTGGATGTTTTGCTATTGATAATATCTATGGATGCACGAACTATACAGTCATTGTGATCTGTAATAGTCACGTGATACTGACCATCTTCCAGCTCATCTATGGTCTGTGTGGTTTCCTCAGTACTCCATTGATATTGGTATGGGGAGGTGCCACCACTTACATTGGCAGTGGCTGCAGAAGTTTCATCCGTTTGCTCCACCCCGAAATCTATGGTCAAGGCCTCTGGACTTGTTATAGTCTCTGAAATCTGATATGTACTTCCAGAGTAGATATCTGTGATGAGGCAGCTATAGTTTCCTGCATTCAATCCTGAAAGATTGGCTGTAGTCTCACCGTTATTCCATAAGTATGTATAGTTTCCGGTAGCACCATTAGCAGATACATTTATTTCTCCATTACTACCGCCATGACATGATACATTGATCACTGAAGAGATAGCAGTAAGCTTGGATACAAAAGCTATCTCGGCATTCTTATAGTCAACTGTTATCTCAGATAGTTGATTGTTAGATGCAAAGACCGGCAGTGGATTGTCCCTAAATTCTATATGGGTGATTTCTCCTATCTCTCCTTTAGGTTCAAATACGAGATTGAATAGTGCGGTTCCGTCGGTCAAAGAAGTTCCATCTAAAGAACCATCTGTCCAGTTAAATGTAAGTCCATTAGTCAAAGAATTGGGTTGTCCGAAGTTGTCTTCATTCCAGGTAGGGATGGCAAAATCACTATATCCAACTAGTCTAAGTTTGTCAGTATCCCAAATAATACTTCCTTCTACTCCTGAGATATTGTTAAATCCAGAACATACTACAGGTACACTTATCAGATCATCACCTTCTGTACTATATATGGTTGATATCGTTAACGAAAGTGTGTCGAGTAATGAATTTCTGTTATGCGAACTTGTTTTATCCTTCGCTTGGCTAGGATCTGATGATAAATCAAGATCGCCTACCTTTACGCCGTAAAAATCTGCATTAGGATAATCACTCTGTAATCCCGGGAAATTTATTTCTTCAGGATAGTTTTCAGATAGGGGATCATTACTGTTGAAATTATACGCCGTAGGAATAAATCTCCATGAGGTATTGTTAGGAAATTCATCAATAAGTCGTAATTGTATCCGCTGCATGATCACTACATCTAATGCATTGATTAATTGATCATTATTGACATCAGCAGCGATCATTTCGTAGGGAGAACTGATTTCTGTAAGTTGCAAGATATGTCTATGGAGTTTTACGATATCTATTGCATTAAGACCATTATAAATTCCGGTGTTCTTATATGGTTTTAAGGTGTAATCATTTCCGAAAGACAGAGCTTCCATCACATAATTACCATTATTATCAGTCATCTGATCAATTGTCGTTCCGACAGCTTGTACCTGAGCATCCACTATTGGATCCAAGGATTGTGGCTTCATGACTTGCCCCTTGATACTTACATGTTGCGGAGTAGGAGTGACACACACCGATCCGGATACTAAATGCATAGGGATGGATTCAAAATCACCATTGAATGCCTCTGTATTAACGGGATTGTTGGAGAAATTAAAATTAATCCTCTCTTCAGTTGCTTCGATCAACTTAACTCGTATCTTAAAGATAGTAGTATTGTCATCTAGAGAAATACTTGACGTATTTGACCAAAAGAATCTTAAGTGATCCGGCTCGAAATAATAGTTGCTACCACTGGCAATACTTGGCGTAAATTCTTCAATACCTAATATTTCGACACTATGACTATTGTCACATGTAACTGTAAAATTACATGAAATTACATCATTAAAGTTACTAATGGTTATAGGCACTAATACCTCATCACCTACATAGCCACATATGTCATCAGCGATATCAAAATTGCAACCGTGGCTATTGTCAATTTCAAATTGTTGACAATAGATCTTATCACCACAAATGTTGGTAGCCGTCAGGCAGACATTATAATTTCCAGAAGAATATAATACTACAGGATTCTGTGAACTGCTAGTTGATCCTTCTATGGGAATACCACCATCAAAATCCCATAGATAGGAATCACCATTTACTGTTGTATTAGTAAAATATACACCAGCTCCCGAAATATTATAGGTGAAAGCTGCCTCCGGAAGGTTACAACTTATTTCAATATCCTTATGGCATGTTCTATAGCAATTGGTACTTTCATCCTTATAAATGACTGTCACAGAGATGTTTCCCTGACCTATAGGTACTGGATAGTTGATTTGGTTTCCTGATCCCAAGTGATTTCCTTGAGCATCAAACCAGGATACATCATTAAATTGATTATCGACACTTAGGCTTAATGTATTTCCGCTAACAGTATGATTGATCATATTGCTACAGTCATAGGGATTGCATAGGTATATTTTCTTTTCACAATATTGCCATGCTCCATTTTCAAAATATCGGGCTGCTACGGTCTGCTCCTTACATGGATTTGGAACTGCATAGGCATCCGATAGATTATGATCTGATCCTAAATGAGTTTGTGTCTCTTCTATGGTCCAACTGAAGTGTTGTGGATTTCCAGAATCATATGAAAATGTGACAAAATTGCCACTTGGATCATATTCGAAATTTATATTCTCATGACAATTATTGGGAGGACAAATATTGATCTTTCTACAGCACGACCTCCAACATTGTGTAGTCGTATCAAAATAATACGCAGTTACGGTGAGATCTGTACAAGTCCAGCTATCAGGCAATATAAATTCTCCATTTGGAATCACTTGATTTGTTTCATCAAATTTCCAAACAATATTAGTAGCGTTGGCAATATCCAGATCAAAGACGAATTTGTTTTCCTCATCATGATAACTATAAAGGATGTTCGTTTCGCAGTTGGTGGGAGGGCAGATGGTTACTTTTTTACAACATACTCTCCAGCACTGTGAGTTGATGTCAAAATAGTATACGGATACTGTTCTGTCTTTACATACCCATCCTGCAGGTATCACAAACTGACCATTAGGTAGAGGAGTATTTGTCTCTTCGAATTTCCAGTACAGGTTAGTTGCTCCCGGTATTTCAAGTGTAAATTGATACGAATTATTACTTGCTATATATTGGTAATCAATGGCTGTTTCACAGTTAATGGGAGGGCAGATGGTTACTTTTCTGCAACATACTCTCCAGCATTGTGTGGTAGCATCAAAATAGTAAACAGATACTGTCAGGTCTTGACATTGCCAATCATCGGGTATCACAAACTGACCATTGGGTAGAGGAGTATTTGTCTCTTCAAATTTCCAGTACAGGTTAGTTGCTCCCGGTATATCAAGTGTAAATTGATACGAATTATTACTGGCAATATATTGGTAATCAATGGCCGTTTCACAGTTGATGGGAGGGCAGATGGTTACTTTTCTGCAACATACTCTCCAGCATTGTGTGGTAGTATCAAAATAATAAACTGATACTGTCAGGTCTTGACATTGCCAATCATCAGGTATCACAAACTGACCATTAGGTAAGTGCGTGTTGGTTTCATCAAACTTCCAATAGAGATTAGTTGCTCCTGGAATGTCCAATGTAAATTGATATGAATTGTTACTGGCAATATATTGGTAATCAATGGCTGTTTCACAGTTGATAGGAGGGCAGATGGTTACTTTCTTGCAGCATACTCTCCAACATTGCGAGTTGGTATCAAAATAATAAACGGATACTGTTAGATCTTGACATTGCCAACCAGCCGGAATTATAAATTGACCATTAGGTAAGTGCGAGTTGGTTTCGTCAAATTTCCAATAAAGGTTAGTTGCACCCGGTATATCAAGTGTGAATTGATATGAATTGTTACTTGCAATATATTCATAGTTAATTGCAGTTTCGCAAGAGATAGGCGGACAAATAGTTACTACCTTACTACATACTCTCCAACATTGAGAAGAAGGATCGAAGTAAGTCACCGAAACAGTTAAATCTTGACAGACCCAACCCGACGGGATTACAAATTCTCCGTTTGGAAGAGTTTGATCAATTTCTTCTAGGTTCCAAATTAGGTTAGTAGCGGCAGAATTATCTAGTGTGAAAACAAATTTGTTATCATCAGCTTCGTAATCATAACCAATATTGGACTGACAATTTTGTGGTGGACAAATGTTGAATGTTTTACAACATATTCTCCAACATTTGGATACCAGGTCATAGTAGTATATTGTAGCCGTTCGATCTGTACAAGTCCAATTTGGTGGTAGAGTGTATTGTCCATTAGGAAGTACTTCATTGGTTTCATCAAACTTCCAGAGAATATTGCTGGCGTAAGGATAGCTAAAATGGAAGGTGTATTGATTTTGTATGGGATCAAATGAGGATGATATGTAATCCTGACAACTGGTAGGAGCACAAAATGAAATACGTCTGCAACATAGTACCCAACAATCCGTGGCTGTGTCAAAATATCTTACGGTGATCAACAGGTTTCTACAACTGGCCGGGATGTGATTAGGATCTATTTCTACACCATCCGTATCGTTGTTCCAAACCAAATTGGTAACCGTCGACATATCGGTATTTAAAGAGAGTTCGAAATGACCATCTACATATTCGTAGTTGATTAAATCCTCACATGTTGTAGGAAGATCAATGCAAGCTGTTTTACAACATGATTCTAGTTGTCCCGTGTTCAAATTGATAAACTCAGAACAAACTTCATATGTGCCCGCACTAGGAAATATAAAATTGACATTGTAATGGTTTGATAACAGCATTCCATTTACACGCCAACCAACAAATTGAGTGTTACTACCACCATTAAACTTATAGTTGAATTTTAGGTTGGAACCATCACCTGAGTAGGAACTTGAAATCAAATTATTGCAATTCAATCCATCGTTGATAGTGGTACAGCTTAGAGAAATATTAAAAGGAGAAGAAGCCCCCTGATACCCATCTAAAATAATATAATAGGTACCTGGATTTAAGGTTTTTGTGATGGATTCAGGATTGTTACCAGCAGCTCCACTTGCCGCCACACAATTTTTTCTGTCACAGGAGTTGAGTAAGAACATATCTAAATCACCTGTCAATCCAGTGGCAGTAATTGTGATATCACTGGTTATGTCAATAGCAAATTTGTAAACTTTTTCCATTCCCGAGTAATTGCAATAAGCATTACAATATGGGCCGTCATTAATATCGGTACCCGTATTGGTATGACTGCTAATTGTTTGTCCACATGAGATAGATTCTGAATTCAGACAATCGGGTTGTGCAGGAATATCTATACAGTCCAGATATAGCTTGTATTCTGAAGAAGCTCCGCCCCAACCATCGACTACTATATAATATGATCCTGAATCAATAGCAGCACTTATAAATTCATAACCTATGGCTCCAGGGTTGTGGCTACTGGATATACAATCTCCCGGCGAACAGGATCGGAATAAAAATAAGTCTAGATCTGAGGTCAAGTTAGTAAGGCCTATACGTACTGTGGTGTCATTGTATATATGGAAACGATATACTTTTTCCTTTCCAAAGTAATTTTTATCATCGCTATCGCAATACGGGCCTTTGTAGGTGTTAAAGCAATCTGTGGAGTTGTTTCCTTCGATGATGTTGCCACAGCTAATTTCTTTAGCATTTTGACAGTCGAATTGAGAATAGGAATAAAAACAAAAGAACGAAAGAATTAAGGTGTAAAATGTCTTTCTCATCATTAGAGTTTTTCGTTAAAAAAATTGTTCTTTGGTCTTTTAGAGGCAACAAGGCTTTTGACGTCATCACGACATATTTGATACAGAGCGTATTTTTTTTAACAGAATATTAACGAGTGTTTCTTGAACCTAACGAATTCGCCTAAAGAGTAGGGAGATAGTTATCTTAGCTCCATGCCAAGAACTTAGGAGGTATACTGATGAGCTTAGGTTTATTATTATTTAATTGTTTTCCGTTTAAAACGACTTCATACTTAAGAAGGTAGTCAAGGGCCATTTTATTGGCATTGAAATTGTCCAATGCATATTGGTGACAACGTAAAGGTGAATAGTTATTATTTTCTATTGCATTGACCAATTCATTGGAGTCAGCAGATAAAAAACCGACTTCATCATGAATTAATTCTGGTAGGGAACCGTAAGGAGTCCCAAATACAGGGCATCCATAGAAGAGGCTCTCGGTAATAGCCAGACCGAATGGTTCATGCCATTTGACAGGGAAAATAAGTCCCTTGGAGCCACTGAGTAAGCTAAATTTTTTGTGACCTCCTACCATTCCAAAAAAAGTAGCTCGAGGGGTAAAGGTTAATCTTATACCCATATTAAGATTAAATCTTTTTCCTCCTAGCACATATAGCTTTTCTTTCTTGGCTTTTTTAACAACGTCGATGGCACCTTTGACATTTTTTACTCTCCATGCAGCATTACCCAAAAAATGAAAATACTTCCGGGGGCAGTGAATATCTGGTTTTGAATAGTCATTCCAGTCCAGACCATTATACACAAAGCAATCAGAACCATATCGGCTGGCGTGGTTTTTAGATAAGAAAACGGTATTGGTGTCGAATGGAGTTTGTTCATTTCTATTTTCATGAAAAGTGATTATGTATGGCTTTGAGATATTGGGTTTTTTATGACTCGTATAGTGAAAATGTACAATATCTACGTCATTAGGTATTTGTTGATCCAGAGTTTTGTTGGTATCCCAGTATATGATATCGGCAAACTCACATTGGGAACCGGGATTAACCAGAAAGCTTACCTTATGTCCTATTCTTGTGAGCTCTTTCCCCAGATACCATATTACTCTTTCTATGCCACCATATTTGTGAACAGGTATTAAAGTCTTATGGGCAATTAAAATATGCATGCAATAATTATATACGATCTTGAATTTCAAAGATATTAATTAGTAAAAGACCAGTGGTCTTTTTTAATGATTTTACAATTTAGACTTGTCTAAATTATTATATTTACACGTCTAAAAAATAACGATGAGTAGAATATCCTCTACAGAAGAAAATTATTTAAAAGCGATATATAAGATAGCTGAGAAAGAAAAAAAGTCGGCATCTACTTCTTCTATTTCTAAAATGTTAACTACCACCGCTGCAAGTGTAACCGATATGTTGGGTAAGCTATCAACAAAGGGTTGGATTAATTACGAAAAATACAAGGGAGTTACATTAACCAGTGAAGGGGCTAAAATTGCAACGAACCTAATTAGAAAACATAGACTTTGGGAAGTTTTTTTAGTCGATAAATTGCGTTTTTCGTGGCATCAGGTTCATGATATTGCAGAAGAATTGGAACACATTCATTCAAAGGAGTTAATCGCAAGACTCGATGCTTTTTTGGACTATCCCAAATTTGACCCTCATGGTGATCCGATTCCTAATGCAGATGGAAAATTTACACTAAGGACTATGTTGCCTTTGTCTGAAATAGGAATTGGAAAAGAGGTAAAACTGCTGGGAGTTAAAGAAACAAGTACTGAGTTTTTGAAACATTTGAATTTGCTAAAAATAAAATTGGGCACAAGAATTAAGATTATTGAAAAAATTGAATTTGATGGCACTTTACTCGCTTTGATTGATGATAAGTCCGAAGTAATGCTTAGTAATAAGGTGTCTCAATTTTTAATGGTAAAAGCGATATAATGAGACGAGTTTTGAAGGTGGTGATATTCGTTATGTGTGCTTTTATGCTGAAAGGAGAGAAACCAGTAGTTGTGGCCACTGCTTCAATTTTTAAGGATATGGCGGTTAGATTGGCCGGTGATCTGGTGAAAGCTGAATCATTAGTACCCATTGGAGGAGATCCCCACTTATATGAAGCGACTCCAAGCGATGCATTATTGGTTGGGAAGGCAGATCTAATATTGGTCAATGGCTTGACGTTTGAAGGATGGATTGATGAATTAATAGAAAATAGTGGCACCAAAGCAGAAGTTGTGCTTATTACAAAAGGAATCATACCGATAAAGAGTTCTAAATATTATGGGTCCGCAGATCCTCATGCGTGGATGGATGGACAAAATGGACTTGTCTATATAGAGAACATAAAGGATGCATTGATATCCCTTCTTCCAGGTGCGAAAGAGCAAATTCTTAATAATTATCGGGAATATAGAAATGAACTTATTGACCTTAACGATTACATAGCCGAAAAGATTAGAAAATTACCTCAGGATAAACGTATTCTCATAACTACACATGATGCCTTTACTTATTATGGAAGAAGATATGGATTACAACTTGAAGCAATGATGGGTATTTCGACGGAGTCGGATTCCAAGACTGATGATATTATTAGAGTTTCTGAAATTATAAAAAGAAATAAAATACCTGCCGTATTTGTTGAGAGTACGATAAACCCTAAGTTATTACAGCAGATAGCATTTGACAACGGAGCTGAGATAGGGGGTGAACTTTTTGCTGATAGCCTTGGAGACTCGGATAGCGAAGCTCCAACTTATCTTAAAATGCTACGACATAATACGGATGTAATCTATAATGCCTTGTCAGGGGTGAAAATATATGAAACTAAGATTGATGCAGATCTCAATTTTGGTTTTACTCCATATTTGGCATTTGGATTCGTTATGATTTTAATATTGATTTTTTTGGCTTATAGATTGAGTTAAATAAAATTATATGACAGGAAAGACAAATTCAAAGGTTATTGAAATTAAAGGGCTCTCAGTTTCTTATGAGAATAAAAGGGTATTGACAAATATTCATTTGTCTATTGGGAGAGCACAGGTCATAGGGTTAATTGGGCCTAATGGAGCAGGAAAGTCAACACTTTTTAAATCCATTTTAGGCTTAACAGAGATTTCATCAGGTCATATGACGATTTTTGATCAGGAAATAGAAGATGTAAGAAAAAAAATAGCCTATGTTCCTCAAAGAGATGATGTAGATTGGGATTTCCCGGCTTCTGTCATGGATGTAGTACTTATGGGGCGATACCCACACAAAAAAATGTTGCAAAGAATTAACCATAACGACAGAAAGAAAGCACTTGAAGCATTAAAGACCTTGGGAATTGGAGATTTGAGAAATAGACAAATAGGCCAGTTGTCAGGGGGGCAGCAGCAAAGGGTATTTATAGCCAGAGCGTTATGTCAAGAAGCCGAATTGTACTTTCTGGATGAACCATTTGTGGGAGTTGATTATACAACAGAACAGAAAATTATAGAGACTTTGAAGTATTTAGCTTCGGAAGGAAAAACGTTATTAGTGGTGCATCATGATTTATCCACTGTTTCCAATTATTTTGATAGTGTGATTTTATTAAATCAGAGACTTATAGCTTATGGCAGTGTAGAGGAAACTTTTACTCAGGAAAATATAGCTAAATGTTATGCACCTCAGCTATCTATTCTTCATCAATCCGGAGTATTAAAGCCTAGGGTTTAGTTTTACTTTTATATTCTGAAGGGGTCATATTCATATATTTTTTGAAAGCAGAAATGAATGCTGATCGAGACTTAAAACCAGATTGTTGTGCTATCGATTCCAACGTAAATATCTCCGACTCTGGATTATCTATAATTTTCATAGATTCCTTAATCCTATATTCGTTTATATAACTTGAAAAGTTTTTGTCATATACCTGATTAATAGTTTGAGAAAGATATTTGGTGTTGGTATCAAGCTTGTTGGCTAATTTTCTAAGAGTCAAATCATCTTGCAAATAGATTTTATCTTCATTGATGGCCTTATTAAGTTTTTGTTGTAATTGGTCTTGCCACTCCGGTGTTATGTTCTCTACGGTCGTATTTTCTTCAATGTCCGGTTCATTGATTAAGACTAATTCATACACCTCATTTTGCCTAAAAGCTTTGATATTGATAAAAAGAATATAAATGAGGATTAATAATCCAAACACGAAATTTCCAAAAGGAAGACCTATTTGAACCACATAGACCATACAGATGAAAATAAAAAAACCGGTAATATATGTGATCATCCAGTTTAAACTCACCCCCTCCTCATAAGAATAAATTTTATGTAGAGCCTTTTTATAATCTTTATATAGCAGAATGGATTTAAATAAATAGAAGAAAACCTGAATAAGAAATATAAAGTATAAAGCAATTAGGTTGGAGTAGTTCATTACGTTGATCACATATTCGTTGTACTCGTAATCTTCCTTTGACAAACTAAGAAATACAAAGGAAAATAGATTGATTATTAGAAGTGCTATCGGTGGATAGAAGTGTCTAACCGTATTTTCTATTTCTCCCTCGAAAGAAAAATCTTTAGTTAGACTTTTGATATATAGATAAAAAAGTGGTGGGAGAGATAAACAAAATACAAAGAAAAGCAAGGACATGAGATTTATGAAATGATTCGAATCCAGATTCTCTAGCGTATAAATGAGAAGGGTAGACAAAATCAGGATGATGGCTAGATCAAAATAAGCAAATATTCGTATCGACTTACTTTTTAATTTTCCTTTTATAAAACCAAATATGATGAAACCAATACATATAGTAATAGAAAAAACCAGTATATATTTTAAAGTGTTCAAATTTCGGCGAAACTAATTTGGTGTTATGAGCTATTATCCAACAATAACAGCTACTGCAAAGGTACATTTGTTCGGTAAAAAACTAAAATAAATAAATTATTTGACAATTATATGACGCACAATGATAATTTATAACTCCTGAATAAATACGATAGTTAAATATGATATATGGCTCAATTCATGAATTACAACAACCTTGTTTTTATGGTAGAAATTTAATTGAGGAAATTTGAACCCACTAACAACTCCAAGAATACCAACATTTTAAAACACTTTATTAATAGAACTTAAAGACTTATCCTATGAGAAAACTTTTCCATGACAAAAGGGTCGTGTGCCTTTTGGTAACGTTTTTACTAATCTCTGGTTTCGCTAATGACTTATCTTCCCAAACAACTTTAATTGATGAAGATTTCACATCGGTGGCTTCAGGGAATTTTACCACTTCTACATCATCTTATCCTTATCAGATTGATAATAATACCAACTGTACAGGAGATGATGGTTGGAAGAATATAACCACCAATGGTAGCTCCAGCTCTACCTGTACTGCTTGTACGGGAAATAGAGCGGTTATTGATTATGGTTCCTCATCATGTGATCAAGATGCAACCCTTGTAGTTGGTTCATTTATTGGAACAAGTTCGATAAATATTTCCTTTGATTACGCATTTAATTTTGATGGTTCACCTGAAATATTTGAAGTAATCTTGTATAACAAAACGACATCGAGTGTAGATCAAACTTTAGTAAGTGAAAATTCTGATGTGAATAACGGTAACTATGATAATTCCGGATCACCGCTTTCTCTCTCATCCGACGAATTTGAAATTCGAGTACATTATATAGGAGATTATGGATGGGGAGCTCAGTTTGATAATCTATTGGTTGAATCCAATTGTACAACCCCTTCAATTGGTACAGCGACTGTTGATGATACTGACTGTAATATGGGAACCTTTGATGTAAGCCTTGAGGTTACTGCTGCTGGTGAAGGAGGTTCTGTGGATGTTACTGATGGCATGGGGAATAGTGAGACAGTAACTACATTTCCTACTACCGTTACTTTTACAGGATATGCCGGAGGTACTTCTGTTACAATGAATGCAGATAATGGATCATGTGATATAGATGCAAATACTGTTACTGAAGATTGCTCTTGTACAACGCCACCTACAGGAACAGCAGCCATTGATGATTCTTCTTGCGGTTCTGGACAATTTCATGTAGACGTAACAGTGTCTTCTATAGGAGACGCTGCAGCAGTCACGATTTCTGATGGAACAACAACAGACAACAATGGTGGTGCTGGGTATGGCAACGGTGCAGTTGTTCAAATGGGACCTTATGCGGCAGGAACATCAGTGACAATTACGATAGCTGGATTGACTTGGACTTCTTGTTCTGTAGATTTAGCTCCTGTTACTGAAGATTGTGTTTGTGATACTGCACCTACAGCAACGGTAAGTACATCTAATTTAGACTGTTCCTTAAACACATATGACATATTGGTAACAGTCGATAGTGATGGAAGTGGAGATGCTAACATGACAGATATTTTAGTAGATGGTGTGGTAGAGCAAGCTAATGCAACAACGGGAAATCAATATACCATTAGCGGCGTTGCGATTGGATCTCATACAGTTACTCTAGAAGCAGAGGGATCTAGTTTTACCTCTTGTACTTCAATAGATTATGATGTTGATGAAACGTGTAATGGGGGTGATGCCTGTGCCGATGCGGTAGACATTTTAAACTCACCTTCAACATGTGATCTTACAGTAGCAACCAATGAAAATGTTTCTGGTTTGGTACCTTGTAATGAGTCGATGGGAAATGGTAATTCGATGAGCAAAGGGGATTGTTCTGGTGATGGATGTTTCGAACATTCGGCTTACTGGTATACCCAATATAATGATTTGTGGTATGTAATTGACATTCCAGATGGGAGTGACGAATTTTCAGTTCATTTTACTGGTTTAACTTGTGCGGTGGCTGTGTTTCCATATACCGGTGCCTGTGGTTCTCTCTCTCTTATGTCAATTACTGGAGGTGTTGGCACTGGGTTGGCGGACTCAGATAATGATGGAAATGTAGAAACTGCTGCAAATGACAATCCACTTATAAGTACTGATGGAGTGATTCATTTCAAAGGATCTGAGGTAGCTACAGCTTCTACAGCACCTATATATTTGAGAGTTTTTGCTCATGATGACAAAGCTAGTGGTACCGCTTGTGATCCTAATGATATCGTGAATTGCTCTTTTACTATAGAAGTTACTTCACCTCAAGCAAATGATGTGTGTGGTAACGCCATTGACATTACTACAAATAATGGTGGAGCATCGAGTATTGGTGACCTGTCGGTGGCCAATGCTGAAGGAACAGGAAATGAGGACGAAACAGAATGCGGAGGATCTCCGGATTTGGATAAAGATCTATGGTATGAAATTAACGTCCCTAATGCTGCTACTGCCTCCGAGAAATTTAATGTAGAATTTACAGTAGATGGCGGAAACACAGGAGATGTTGTAGTGGCAAAATTATATGGCCTCGGCTGTTTTGGATCACTTCAGGACTGCGAAGAAATGACTTTTGCTAGTTCTGTATCAACTGATTTTGAAGGAGCTGAATTAAATCGAAATTCTCAGTACTATATTCAGTTGATGCCTAAGACTGGGACTTTGGATAATATAACGGTCAGTGCAGTTGTATCTCCTTTAAATAATACTTGTGATTATTTTAATAGTACACTGCCAGCATACGAATTAGATAATTCTAGTTCAGCCATTGATATGACTTTTGCTACGGATACGGATGGTAATGGAATGAAGGAATTATGGTACAAAATAGACCATGATCAAAACCAAAGTATTGAAATATCAATTGATGATGCAGGTAACTGGTCTGATGGAGAAGTTTCTCTATCACTATACGAGTATAACCCTCTAGTTACGAATAAAATAGATTGTGATAATCCAGTTCAACATTGTTCTAGTATGACTGGAATTGATGATTTTGATCTTGAAAGTGGAGTTACATTTTACCTAGGTACAAGTGACTATTTACTTAAAATAGAAGAAACTACTGCTGATTCTGGTGGAGACCAGTTATCTGGAACTCTAACAGGTACTACGTCTAGCAATGTGTTAGCTGATAATGCCTCTTGTGACGATCCTATTGATATTACAGGTTCGTCAGCCACGGGAGAAGACTTTGACGAAGCTCAGATTAGTTGTGATGGAAATGATAAATGTTTGTATTATCAGGTAACACTACCGGCAGCCAATTGTCCAAATACATCTAGTTCATTAGAAACCTCGACAGTTATTACTGCCTTTGATTTTACTTTTTCAAATGCAGCGACATCAGGAGGCGTAGATGGCTTTGCTTACATTTCTCTGTTTGATAGTGATTGTTCAACACAGATTGGGTCAACGGTTACTGCCAGTGCGGGAGATGGCGAGAGTGATGTTAAGTCTTTTTCAGGACTTACTCAGGGACAGGATTATTTCGTGAGAGTATGTGAATATATCTCTAATACGCCTGTAGATTATGACGTATCTGCTACGCTAACAGATGCTTCTCCATGTAATGATGATCCGGATAATGCCTATGACTTAAGTGCGGGTTGTTTTACTTATACAGATTTAGATACTTGGTCAGCACAAGGAGCAACACATACTTCTCCTGTTGATGGAGCTGGAGAAAATGACGTATGGTTTTCTTTTACTGCTCCTACAGGAAACGGAGGGTCGTATACGACTACCAAGAGCTGGGCCACAGTATTTTTTGAAAATGTATCAGGACATAAGTTGTACTTAGACTTATACAATACTACTTCTACTTCACCGATTAATACTACTTATGAAACAGGTACATCAGCAGGTGATCAGGGATGGGGTATATTCGGTAATCTTAATGAAGGACAGACCTATTACTTGAGATTGTATCACAAAGAACTAGCTTCCGTAAATGTACAATACAAAATAGCGGTTACTGACGGACCTGGAGAAGAGCCAGGTTGGGCATGCGGTGAGAATACTGGCTCCAATATATCTGGATGTGCTTCAGGTTGTGATGACTTAAGAGAAACATGGTTTAAAATTGATCTTCCAGATGGTACTCCTGGTAATATGTACTGGATGATAGAGGTTACCGGAACAGATCAGGACTTAGATTTTGAATTGAGATCTAAATATCTAAATGGAAATACTTCATATGTGTCATGTTCTGGACCTGAAGGTGGTTTGGAAGGTGCTTGTGCAGATTTTGATCACCCATGTTCTTCCACTGCTCTAGAAGGAGCTGTTTCGATAGAGTCAACGACTACTGGGTTGACGGGTTGTGATGGAAACGATAGTTTAGGAGATTTGGATCCTGCTTCTACTTCACAAGGGTCTGACGGTAATACTGATGCAGGTTCAGGAGTTCAAAGAGTATATTTCAATATGAATGGAGCTGCTTCTGGACAAAAGGATTATTATTACCTGAGAGTATTTATCGATCCTTCCGATCCAAGGTATAATGATTGGGCAGAAGTGAAAATTTGTGATATAGCATTTAAGGGACCTTATACGACGCAAGCACTGGCTGAAGCTGGTGGCACCCCGGATGGAGGAGACTGTATGTGTGGTATATCAAATGTTGTAGTAAGTGATGATAACACTTGTGATGGAGATGATGCTACATTTACAGTAACTTATGATGTAGATGGTGGAAGTGGAAATTATGAAGTATATGCTACAGCCGATAACACAGATTTGGGAATTACCACTGGTGATGTTTTGGCTACGGTTACAGGAGTTTCGGACGGCACAGGCAATACTATTGATGTAACTATTTCTGGTCCAACAAGTGGAACATCAATTTCAATCGATGTAAGAGATACTGATATGAATTCTTGTAATGGAGGTTCACCACGATCTGTAGACATTGCAACATGCCCTAATACCACGGTTGCAACGG
Source organism: Saprospiraceae bacterium (assembly GCA_965230495.1). Lineage (GTDB taxonomy): Bacteria > Bacteroidota > Bacteroidia > Chitinophagales > Saprospiraceae > JACJYM01. The sequence goes on from OZ246004.1 coordinate 176,383, forward strand.
ATGATTTCAATCATACACCGGAAGGAATGGCTGTAACAGGTAGTGTGTTGACAAATGATTATGATCCACAAGGCAATCCTCAAACGGTAAATACTACTTTGGTTACTGATCCTACTAATGGTAGTGTTACAATAGATGCAAGTGGTAATTATACTTACACTCCTACAGGATCATATACTGGAGAAGACAGCTTTACGTATGAAGTATGTGACGATCAAACACCTCAGGTGTGTGATCAGGCGACTGTTTATATAGAGGTGATTCCAGATCCCATATCAGGTAATGAACCGCCAATTGCTAATCCTGATAACGTGACTACGGAGGTAGGAGTACCTGTAACTGCTAGTATGATTAGTAATGACAACGATCCTGATGGAGATGATCTTTTGGTAAATACAACACCAGTTACTGGCCCAACAAATGGTACTGTAACAATTAATTCTGACGGAACTTACACATATACGCCAAACGGAGGATTTACAGGAGTTGATATGTTCGAATATAAGGTATGCGATGATCCCACAGAGGCTAATTGTGATATCACTACCGTGACCATCGAAGTTGTGGATGATATTGCTAATATCACTTCTGCAGTAGATGATTCAGGGGTAGGTCTTCCAAATGAAGACATTGTTGGAGACTTAATTACCAATGATTTTGATGCGGAAGGAGATGAAATTACAATAAATACAACGCCTGTTAGTTCACCTTCAAATGGTAGTGTAGTTATCAATGGTGACGGTACATATACTTATACTCCAAATGCAGACTTTGTTGGAAATGATGAATTTGTATATGAGATTTGTGATGATGGAAGCCCTCAGGCTTGTGATGAAGCTACAGTTTATTTGAGTATTCTTCCTGAGCTGCCAAATACAACTTCAGCGGTAAATGATTTTAATCATACGCCAATGGATACAGCTGTTGATGGGAATGTGTTGAATAATGATTATGATATAGAAGGAGAGAATCAGTCTATAGTCAATACAACACCGGTTACAGCTCCGACTAAAGGGTCTGTAACTTTGAATACGGATGGCTCGTATACTTACACTCCAAATTCAGGTGAGACAGGAGAGGACTTTTTCGTATATGAAGTGTGTGATGATCATGGAACTGATCAGGCATGTGAGACGGCAACTGTATATATTGAGATAATTCCAGATCCAAATACTACTAATAATCCACCTATAGCTAATACGGACTATAGTCTTACAAAGAAGAATACTCCGATAGCTGGGAATATGGAAGGAAATGACAATGACCCGGATGGGGATCCATTAACTGTAAATACTACACCGGAGACTAATCCGACCAACGGTAGTGTTACTATACTTCCCGATGGTTCTTATATCTATACTCCAAATGTAGGTTTTGTAGGTTCGGATATGTTTGAATATGAGGTATGTGACGATGGCTCACCTGCATTGTGTGATATTACAACAGTATTTATTGATGTGATTGATGATCCTGGCAATGTTACTGCAGCCACGGATGATTCCGGAGTGGGTATAGTTAATGAAAGTATTTTGGGTAATCTATTAGATAATGATACAGATCCGGAGGGAGATAACCAAACGATCAATACTACACCAACTTCTTCTCCGACTAATGGTTCGGTAACCATTTATAGCAATGGTTTGTATGAATATACTCCAAATGCAGATTTCGTCGGAAATGATGAATTTACTTATGAAGTATGTGATGATGGTATGCCATCTAAGTGTACGGAGGCAACTGTTTATATTACGGTATTACCGGATAAGGCAAGTGTAGAATTAACTGTGCAGTTTACTGCGGATGTATATTCCTATGCGGTGGGAGATATCAATGAAGGATATTATACATACCAAAATACAGGCTCCGGATCAACATCTGGAGAAGTGAAGATTATCATTTCTTATCCTAGTACTTCATCGTTTACGACTACCTTTAACGCTGCTGCCACAACTACAACTGTTGGGGGTGGTACGGCACTAGATAATGATGATTGGAATTTTACTAATACACCTACAGGAGTAATAGCAATTCTAAAGTCTAATGTAAGTATTCCAGCTGGAGGAAATAGTAAGATTGGGGGATTATCGTTTGAAGCAGTTGGTGTTCCATTATCTACTGCTAAAACTACTTCTCAGATACTTGAAGGAACAGGAGGTGACGAAGAGGACAACAATAATCGTGCTCAGGGTACATTTATCATTAATTAATTTTGTTAATTTAAAATGATGAAGATGAAAAAAATAATATTGAGCATATTGGTTATTTGTATAGTGAATGCTACAGGTATTTCCCAGTGTGCTGATGACGATTGTAATCCATTTTTGACAGGAGCTTCTTTTGATGAAGCTTGTGTTGAAGAAGGAACTACTAATACTATAACTGTTGATTGGGCAATGGATTCAGGAGATTTCATATGCTCTGCACCTGCAGGAAGTTGGAAAATCATTATCCAACTTCCTCAGACCGATATTTATGGTGTTCAAGATGTTACTACTACAACCGGACCTGGTTTTGATTGGACATACTCCAGTACGTTCAAAAATTTAACCGGTGTTACTAATGAAGAGACATTTATAGATTTTATAAATGCATTGGATCAAAGTGCTGGTAGTATAGAGGTTATAACAGACGCTAAAAATGAAAATACATGTACTCCTGTGGGTACAATTATTAATATAGCCATCACTCCAGCGGGAGAGCCAGGCAGTTGTGGGCAGGCTTTCGAAAACGATATAGGAGACGATGTGGACCAAAGTGCATATGGCGTGCAACCACCTTTACCAGTAGAATTGCTTTCTTTTGAAGCAGAGAGGGAAGGAAAGGTTTCTTTGCTTACTTGGGTAACTTCGACGGAAATTAATAACGATTATTTTGAGGTTCAGGTAAGCCGAGATGGTAAGTCATTTACGCCGATAGGAAGTGTTAAGGGGAATGGTACCACTTACGAAGAACAATACTATGAATTTGTACATCAAAATCCATATCGTGGAATTAATTACTACAGGTTAAAGCAGGTGGATATTGATAAAAGCTTTAGTTACTCAGATATCAGAACTGTATTGTTCGAAGAATTAGAAAACGAATTTAGGTTAGAAATGCATCCTAATCCTACTACCAATTTGATTAGTCTTAACGCCAATGTGGATGTGGAGAATCATAAAGTGATGATTTTTAATCAATATGGAGCAATGGTAAGAAGTATTAATTTCTTTAATGGGATGAGAATTAGTTTAAGAGATTTTACCGCTGGCGTTTATATGTTTAAGCTAATTGATGACAGAGGGTATGAGGTTGCTCAAAAAAGAGTTATTAAAATAGACTAATATTAATATAAGTGTGAGTTAGAGATTTTCTCAAATGGATATGTTTTAGTGACTGGGCGTAGAAATATAATTTCTACGCCCAGTTTTTTATGAGATCTATATATTAAGGTAATTATCTCGGTAAAATTGAGGTGTTTTGAAGAGTCATATTACTGAAATTAAAAATACGTAACTACGCATTTTATGCAGTGTTAGTCATCTATATTGAGCGAATTCAAGAATCCAAACAACCCCTTTTTAGAAATTGAAGGTTTATTTGCAATTTTTGTATCACTCCAATAACGAATTTAAGATAAAGTGTCAAGAGCTTTGTCTGTGTGGCCAAATTAAATTTGGCAACTTAAAACTAACTCAATTTTTGTTGAATATTTGAATGACTGCTATAATGATGTACATTAATGTCTTTGTAAGAACCGCTTGTTTAATATTGTTTCTTTGTTTAACTAATTTAATTTATGGTCAGGGAGACAGTTATTGTACTTCCACTTCTATTTCTGTGGGAAGCTCATGTATTACAGAGGCGGGTTCAACAACAGGATTCGATTCTGATTCAGAATTTGATAGTTCCTGTAGCGGTACTGAGACTGCGGAAGGTTGGTATTGGATAACAGGAGGAGTAGATGGTACTAATTACACAGTAGAACTAACAGGTGCTACAGGTGATGATTTTGTAATTTCAGTGGTTGGTGTAACAGGAGCAACATGCACATCGCCGGTTGAAATTGATTGTGTAGACGCTACAGGTAGTGGTGGTACAGAAACCATCACTTTTACATGGGATAATACTATATATGACTACTACTATGTGCAAATGTATGAGTGGTGGGGAGGTGATGGTGATTTCGATATTTGTGTATATGGGGGAAGTAGTTCTACTTGTAGTTTGTCAAGTGCTGGTTTAACTAATATCGGATGTGATAGTAATTCTACTCCAGATGATGACACAGATGATATTATAGAATTCGAATTGGATCCAACCGGTTCTAATTTAGGTAGTGGATATAGCATTACTGTTTCCTCTGGTACTGTAAGCCCAACAACGGGAAGTTATGGAGCAGCTACTGGTTTCTCTATGGATGCGGGTTCTGCCGGAGGAGGAGACATTACAGTGACCATTACCGATAATGACGATCCAACTTGCACTATTGATGTGGATGTGACAGATCCTGGCCCCTGTTCTGGAAGTAGCGATAATTGCTCTGGTGATGAAGCAGCCGCAGATGACTGTATTGATGCACCGCTTGTTTCGTTCGATCAACCATATGTGGGTAGTACTGATTGTGGGTTTACTGTTGACGAACCATATTCTGGATATGGTACTGGTGGTGATTGGTGTGGAACCCTAGAGAATAATTCTTGGATTTCATTTATTGCCGCGGAGGAAACATTAGAATTTGATGTTACCGTGGAAGATATTGATGGGAGTTCAGGAGACCCTTGGTGGACGTGTGATACTGGTGTGCAATTCAGTTTATGGGAGGGTGATTGCGGTAATCTTTCGTTGGTAGATGGAGTTTGTGAAAATCCGGGATCTGATCCTAATGTTGGAGAGACTAACAATTTTGAATTAACTGGAATGATTCCAGGAAATACTTACTACTTAATGGTGGATGGATATGCAGGAGAAGAATGTAATTATACTCTTGATCCGGGAGATGGTATTGTGGTTTGCGATAACGATTTGTGCGGAGATGCGATAGAAATACAATGTGATAACCCTAATATTATCAACGGTCTACAATGTGCTACGAGTGATGATTCAGATTCAGATTGTAACGGGGCAGGATTTACGAACGCTGGTACATGGTATTACTTTCAGGGAAATGATCAGGAGATTACTCTTAGTGTAGATAATGATGCTACTGATTTTAGTGCTAGAATTCATGTGTATGAAGGGACTTGTGGTTCTAAAACTTGTGTGGCAGGAGCAACAGGCAATGGAACCAATGAGGTAATATTCACAGCTAATTCTGGAACCACTTACTACATATGTATTGATGGAGATGCAGGAGACATAGGTATTTTTGAGTTATCGATTGCATGCTCCATCTCATGTGTACAGGATGCTGGAACCTTTGATGTGGCTATTGATGGGGTCGATCAAGGATCATCTTGTGGTACTTTTGACCTGGACTCTCAAAGCGAGATAACATGGACGAGTAATGGCGATCAGAATGTTGGCCCAGGGGCTAATGCAGGAATTGTTTTCGTAATATTTGATACAGATCCTTCTGTATTTGACTTAACAGATCCTGATACTTTTAACCCTGGTTTAAACTCCAACGTATTGGGAGGAGATCCGGATAATACGGCTCCGTATACTACAGAAGAGACAAATTGTGCTGGGCTATCTGGTACTGATGATACTTGGCCTACTACAGTATGGGTGGTGCCTGTTACTGCTGATTTTGCTTCAATTCCATATACGATAGATACAGATTTTGATGGTTGTGTGGATGCCGGATGTATTACACAATTGAACTACATTTATACGGATGAATTTACATTGGGATGTGGAGATACTTTTACAGACACTGGAGGCACTGGAGGAGATTATTGTAATAATGAAAATACATCTTGGTTAATTTGTCCTGATGACCCATCAGAGCCAGTTACTGTAACGTTTTCTAGTTTTGAAACAGAAGGTATCATCACTTGTTACGATGAATTAGAAGTTTTCGATGGAGATTCTGACTCAGCACCTTCATTAGGTGGATTTTGTGAGCCTGGCTTAGGCCCTTTTACTTCATCTCATTCTTCGGGATGCTTATATTTTGTTTTTACTTCTGATGGTTCTGGAACTGAATTTGGATGGGAAGCAAGTATTTCTTGTTCTGGTCCTCCTTGTACTTGTGAAGACCCAATATGTGGAGGTATGCACTGGGATTGTGTGTCAGAGGCAGAGGATGATTATAATGATTTTTCTAGTACAGCGGCACAATACGATATTGATCCTGACATAGTCGTTTCCAATGGTAGTACTTATGAACTTTGTTGGGATTACACAACGGGAGCAGATGAGACAAGTGTTGGATTTGTACATGCTTTAGGATATGAGTATGATGGATTTAGCGATGAGTGTACTTTCGATAGAATATATCATGTATATGAGTCGGGATGTGGAACAGAAATTAGTTCTACTGGCAGTGCTGCATTTGGTACCGATGGACAGGAATATGACTTAAGTGCTAATACTACTTACAGTTTTTGTGTAGAGATTACGATTACGAATTCAGATTGCCTTACCATAGCTGATACATGGGTATATTTATATAATGCTGACAACGGTGGAGGATGCGGTACGTGTAGCACTCCATGTACAGAAACTGGAATGGGAATGGCAGACACTTATGATGATCGCAGTTGGAATCCCTCTGGAGTTCCAGACCCAGGATCATGTTGGACACCTGATTGTCCCATTGAAGGACCAGAGATAGTTACAAATTGTTGGGAGGCAGTTGCCGATGCTACAGGATTTCTTGGATTTGCAAATATTGTCGATGATGGTAGTACATTGTGTCTGCCTGGTGATATTGATATCAGTTGGGAATTACAGGCAGAAGGAGATTGTGGCAATGTGATTACGCCTGATGTGGATAATGCAAATGGAGTAAGTTCTGGATTTAATCCCGAATATTCTGGATTGACGGCAAATGGCACCTATGTGATTTGTATTACATATGATATTCCTGGTGGTATTTTTGATTGTGGATTAGATCAAGTATGTACTGAATATTACGGTACAGATTGTGATGCAAGTTTAGACGGAACGTCAATGGATGGATTTGCTTGTAAAGATGATAGTCGTAGCCTAGAAGCTATTACAAATTGGGTAGAGAATAGTAGCAGTGGGGCTGTGTTGATAGGATTTGTAGTGTTTTGTGATCCTCCTACTACACCATTGACTGAGGCATATTATGATGCGAATGCCCTAGATGCTATATTAGAAACTACCGACAATATAGGAGATTTTATAAATACATCCGGACAGTATGAGGATCCAATTTCTGGTGAAACATGTGATGATGAAATATATCTTATTCCAATTACAGTAGAATCAGTAGATGGAGGTGGAAACTTCATAATTAATTGGGATTGTTATGCGACTGAAGAAGTAATTCAAGTGGATTTAGGGGTGTCTCCTATGGCAGATGTGGTAGCTTCCTCTAACCCCATCTGTACAGGTGATGATGTGGATTTAACGGCAAGTGGGGGAGGTACGTATGAATGGAGCGATGGATTAGGTACCAATGCAACTGTTACAGTCAGTCCAACGAGTACAATGACTTATACCGTTACAGTTACCGATGATAGTGGTAATTGTACAAGTACTGCACAAATTGAAGTTGAAGTAAGCGAAATAGATGCCAGTGTTACGAATATCATGTGCGATAATAATGGCACACCAAGTGATCCGAGTGATGATACCTTTACATTTGATGTAACTGTAACCGGAACCAATACTGGAAGTACATGGACAGCTAATGATTCAGGAAGTACCTCTGGGAGTTATGGCATTGCGGTAAGTTTTGGCCCATATAATATTTCAGATGGTAGTATTTCATTCACTATTACTGATGATGGAGGGGCTGGTTGCACCACTACTGTTATGGTGGATCCTCCCTCGACATGTTCAGATGAATGTGAAATAGACGCTAGTGTATTGAATATAGTGTGTAATAATAACGGCACACCAAGTGATGACAGTGATGATACGTATACTTTTGATATAAACGTGACGGGTACCAATACTGGAGCGAGTTGGACAGCGGATGACCCGAATGGAGAGAGTGGAGCTTATGGAGTTAATGTAAGTTTTGGACCTTTTAACATTAGTGATGGGGTATTGACTTTCACGGTTACGGATATAGATGATAGTGGTTGTACCTATGAAGTTATGGTGACGCCGCCAAGTACCTGTTCAAATACATGTAGTATATCCCATACAGTTGCCAATATAGTATGTGATGACAATGGTACACCGAGTGACCCGAGTGATGATACCTATAGTTTTGAGATTACAGTTACGGGTATGAATACGGGAGCAAGTTGGAGTGCTGATGATCCAAATGGAACGAGTGGATTGTATGGAGTAAGTACAAGTTTTGGACCTTATGATATTAGTGATGGAGATTTAAGTTTTACGATTACTGATGTGGATGATAATGGTTGCACAACAAGTGTGATGGTGACAGCACCTGGGACATGTTCAGATGAATGCGATATAGATCATAGTGTGGTGAATATAGTATGTGATGATAATGGTACACCGAGTGACCCGAGTGATGATACGTTTACATTTGAAGTGACGGTAACAGGCAGTAATACGGGAGCTAGTTGGATGGCCAATGATCCGAATGGAACAAGTGGTAGTTATGGAGTAAGTACGAGTTTTGGGCCTTATGATATTAGTGATGGAGATTTGAATTTTACAATTACGGATATTAATGACAGTGGTTGTACGACGAGTGTGATGGTGACAGCACCTGGGACATGTTCGGATGAATGTGATATAGATCATAGTGTAGTGAATATAATATGTGATGATAATGGTACGCCAAGTGATCCGAGTGATGACACATTTACGTTTGAGGTGACGGTAACAGGAAGTAATACAGGAAGTGGTTGGAGTGCTAGTGATCCTAATGGAACGAGTGGTAGTTATGGAGTATCTGTAACCTTTGGGCCCTATGACATTAGTGGAGGAGATTTAAGTTTTACGATTACTGATGTGGATGATAATGGTTGCACAACAAGTGTGATGGTGACAGCACCTGGGACATGTTCAGATGAATGTGATATTGATGCGAGTGTGGTAAATATAGTATGTGATGATAATGGTACACCGAGTGACCCAAGTGATGATACCTATAGTTTTGAGGTGACGGTAACAGGTAGTAATACAGGAAGTGGTTGGAGTGCAAGTGATCCAAATGGAACGAGTGGTAGTTATGGAGTATCTGTAACCTTTGGGCCCTATGACATTAGTGGAGGAGATTTAAGTTTTACGATAACAGATAATAGTGATGCTGGTTGCACTACTACTGTTATGGTGGATCCTCCCTCGACATGTTCAGATGAATGTGAAATAGACGCTAGTGTATTGAATATAGTGTGTAATAATAACGGCACACCGAGTGATGACAGTGATGATACGTATACTTTTGATATAAACGTGACGGGTGCCAATACTGGAGCGAGTTGGACAGCGGATGATCCTAATGGAGAGAGTGGAGCTTATGGAGTTAATGTAGGTTTTGGACCGTTTAATATTGGTGATGGGGTATTGACTTTCACGGTTACGGATATAGATGATAGTGGTTGTACCTATGAAGTTATGGTGACGCCGCCAAGTACCTGTTCAAATACATGTAGTATATCCCATACAGTTGCCAATATAGTATGCGATGACAATGGTACACCGAGTGACCCAAGTGATGATACATTTACCTTTGAGATTACAGTTACGGGAATGAATACGGGAGCTAGTTGGAGTGCTGATGATCCAAATGGAACGAGTGGATTGTATGGAGTGAGTACAAGTTTTGGACCTTATGATATTGGTGATGGAGATTTAAGTTTTACGATTACTGATGTGGATGATGCTGGTTGCACTACTACTGTTATGGTGGATCCACCCTCGACATGTTCGGATGAATGTGATATTGATGCGAGTGTGGTAAATATAGTATGTGATGATAATGGTACACCGAGTGATCCGAGTGATGATACGTTTACGTTTGAAGTGACGGTAACAGGCAGTAATACGGGAGCTAGTTGGACGGCCAATGATCCGAATGGCACAAGTGGTAGTTATGGAGTGAGTACAAGTTTTGGGCCTTATGATATTAGTGATGGAGATTTGAATTTTACAATTACGGATATTAATGACAGTGGTTGTACGACAAGTGTGATGGTGACAGCACCTGGGACATGTTCGGATGAATGTGATATAGATCATAGTGTAGTGAATATAGTATGTGATGATAATGGTACACCAAGTGACCCGAGCGATGATACATTTACCTTTGAGATTACAGTTACGGGAATGAATACGGGAGCTAGTTGGAGTGCTGATGATCCAAATAGTACGAGTGGTAGCTATGGAGTGAGTACTACCTTTGGACCCTATGATATTAGTGATGGAGATTTAAGTTTTACGATTACTGATGTGGATGATGCTGGTTGTACGACAAGTGTGATGGTGACAGCACCTGGGACATGTTCAGATGAATGTGATATTGAAGCGAGTGTGGTAAATATAGTATGTGATGACAATGGTACACCGAGTGACCCAAGTGATGATACCTATAGTTTTGAAGTGACAGTAACAGGTAGTAATACAGGAAGTGGTTGGAGTGCAAGTGATCCAAATGGAACGAGTGGAAGTTATGGAGTATCTGTAACCTTTGGGCCCTATGACATTAGTGGTGGAGATTTAAGTTTTACGATAACAGATAACAGTGATGCTGGCTGTACAACAAGTGTAATGGTTACCGCACCGGATGTATGTTCAAATGAATGTGATATCGATGCAGTATTTAGTAATGTAATATGTAATGATAACGGTACACCAAGTGATCCAGATGACGACACGTATACTTTTGATGTGCTAGTGACAGGCAGTAATACGGGAAGTGGCTGGAGTGCAGATGATCCAAATGGAGAGAGTGGAGCTTATGGAGTAAATGTAAGTTTTGGGCCATTTGATATTGCAAATGGAAATATCACAATAACGATAACAGATGATGATAACCCGGGCTGTACAACTACTTTTACAGTAACAGCTCCTAACACATGTTCGGGTACATGTAGTATAGGTCATGTGGTGAGCAATATAGTATGCGATGACAATGGCACGCCAAGTGACCCAAGTGATGATACCTATACTTTTGAGATTTTGGTGACAGGAAGTAATATTGGAGGAGGATGGACAGCCGACGATCCAAATAGTAGTAGCGGATTGTACGGTGTGACAGAGACTTTAGGGCCTTATAATATTGCTGACGGCAACTTAAATTTTACAATAACAGATGATACGGACCCTGCCTGTACAACAATAGTTGGAGTGGTTCCACCTGGGACATGTTCAGATGAATGTGATATTGATGCGAGTGTGGTAAATATAGTATGTGATGATAATGGTACACCGAGTGATCCGAGTGATGACACATTTACGTTTGAAGTGACGGTAACAGGCAGTAATACGGGAGCTAGTTGGACGGCCAATGATCCGAATGGCACAAGTGGTAGTTATGGAGTGAGTACAAGTTTTGGGCCTTATGATATTAGTGATGGAGATTTGAATTTTACAATTACGGATATTAATGACAGTGGTTGCACTACTACTGTTATGGTGGATCCACCCTCGACATGTTCGGATGAATGTGATATAGATCATAGTGTAGTGAATATAATATGTGATGATAATGGTACGCCAAGTGATCCGAGTGATGACACATTTACGTTTGAGGTGACGGTAACAGGAAGTAATACAGGAAGTGGTTGGAGTGCAAGTGATCCAAATGGAACGAGTGGAAGTTATGGAGTATCTGTAACCTTTGGGCCCTATGACATTAGTGGAGGAGATTTAAGTTTTACAATTACCGATGTGGATGATAGTGGTTGTACGACCAGTGCGATGGTAACAGCACCTGGGACATGTTCAGATGAATGTGATATTGAAGCGAGTGTGGTAAATATAGTATGTGATGACAATGGTACACCGAGTGACCCAAGTGATGACACCTATAGTTTTGAAGTGACGGTAACAGGAAGTAATACAGGAAGTGGTTGGAGTGCAAGTGATCCAAATGGAACGAGTGGAAGTTATGGAGTATCTGTAACCTTTGGGCCCTATGACATTAGTGGAGGAGATTTAAGTTTTACGATAACAGATAACAGTGATGCTGGCTGTACAACAAGTGTAATGGTTACCGCACCAGATGCATGTTCAAATGAATGTGATATCGATGCAGTATTTACTAATATCATGTGTGATGACAATGGTACGCCAAGTGATCCAGATGATGATACCTTCACTTTTGAAGTAATGGTTAGTGGAAGTAATACAGGAGCTAGCTGGACGGCTAATGATCCTTTAAGTACAAGTGGAGCTTATGATGTGTTTGTAAGTTTTGGACCATATTTGATTAGCGATGGAAATGTGTCATTGTTGATTACGGATGATGGTGACGCTAGCTGTATCACGAATATCACGATTATTGCTCCTAGTCCTTGTTCAGGTACGTGCAGTATTTCGAATACGATATCTAATATAGTATGTGATGATAATGGTACACCAAGCGATCCGAGTGATGATGTATTTTTCTTTGATGTGTTAGTTAGTGGTAGTAATACGGGCGGTGGTTGGACAGCCGACGACCCGAATGCCACATCAGGAATGTACGATATAGTGACAACTTTTGGACCTTATTTGATTAGTGATGGTACCTTAAATTTCACCATTACAGATGATGACGATTCAGGTTGTACGACTATTGTGAGTGCGGTACCACCAATGAGTTGTTCAGATGAGTGCGAAATATCAGCAGATGTCACTAATATCTTGTGTGATGATAATGGCACGCCAAATGATCCAAGTGATGACACTTATACTTTTGAAGTAACGGTAACTGGTAACAACGCTAGCAATTCATGGGTTTCGGATGATCCTAATGGTACAAGTGGAAGTTACAACACAGTTATAATATTCGGACCATATTTAATAAGTGATGGGAATTTGAGCTTTAGCATCACAGATGCTAATGATAATGGATGTACCGCAACTGCTAATGTTACAGCCCCTTCGACATGTTCCGAAGAATGTGTGATTGATGCTGCGGTTTCTAACGTATTGTGTGATGATAACGGCACGCCAAGTGATCCGAGTGATGATACTTATAGTTTTGAGGTAGAAGTTACGGGTAATAACACAGGGGCTAGTTGGACAGCCGATGATCCTAATGGTACAAGTGGGGTTTATAATAGTATAGTAGTATTTGGTCCTTACTTGATCAGTAATGGAGACTTGAATGTGACCATTACGGATTTGGTAGATTCGAACTGTTCTACATTGATAGAAATTACGGCACCAATGAGTTGTTCTGATGCCTGTGTTATAGATGCGATAGTGAATAACGTATTGTGTAATGATAATGGTACACCAAGTGATTCTAGTGATGATACATTTACATTTGAAGTGACAGTAAGCGGAAGTAATACAGGAGGAGGATGGAATGCCAATGATCCTAATGGTACAAGTGGAAATTATAATGTTGTTACGGTTTTCGGACCTTACTTAATTAGTGGAGGAGATGTGAATTTTTCTATCACTGACATCAATGATAGTGGATGTACAACTGGAGTGATGGTTACTGCACCAATGAGTTGTTCAGATGCCTGTGAAATATCGGCGACATTTACTAATATCTTGTGTAATGATAATGGCACACCGAGTGATCCTACAGATGACACCTTTACCTTTGAAGTAGAGGTCACAGGTACCAACACAGGAGGAGGCTGGAGTGCCAATGATCCTAATAGTACAAGTGGTGATTATAATGAAGTGGTAGTTTTCGGACCTTATGACATAGTGAATGGTAATTTAAATATTCAGATTACAGATGATAGTGAAGGTACATGTACAACAAATATTAACATAATAGCACCAAATGCATGTTCTGGTACCTGTAGTATAGGAAATGCCCTTTCGAATATCGTATGTAATGACAATGGTACGCCAAGTGACCCAAGTGATGATACGTTTACTTTTGAGATCGTAGTGAGCGGCAGTAATACGGGTGTAACTTGGACAGCAAATGATCCAAATAGTACAAGTGGTAACTACAATGAAGTAGTGGTTTTTGGACCCTATAATATTAGTGATGGTAATTTTAATTTCACCATATCTGACGTTGATGATATTAGTTGCTCAACAAATGTGCAGATTACTGCTCCTGCCACATGTTCTGATACATGTGATATAACAGTGGATGTGATGAACGTTATTTGTGATGATGGAGGTACATCTAGCGATGCCGGTGATGACGCCTATACTTTTGAAGTACTAGTAAATGGAAGTAATACAGGAAGCAGTTGGACAGCCAGTGATCCAAATAATACAAGTGGAAGTTATAACACGGTAGTTGTATTCGGGCCCTACCTGATTAGCGATGGAGATTTGGATTTTGACATAGTGGATGGTTTGGATGGTGGTTGTATTGATAATGTTATGGTATCTGCGCCACCTAGTTGTTCTGATGCATGTGACATCCAAATGGTTGTTACTAATGTAATCTGTGATGATAATGGTACTCCAGCAGATCCAAGTGATGATATCTATACTTTTGATGTAGAAGTGAGTGGCAGTAATACAGGAGGCAGTTGGACAGCTAATGATCCAAATAGTACCAGCGGCAATTATAATGAGGTAGTAAGTTTTGGGCCGTATGCAATTAGTGACGGTGACATAAGTTTGGTAATAACAGATATCATTGATAATTCTTGTACAACTATGGAATTGGTAATGGCACCAAGTACTTGTTCGCCACCATGTGACATAGGTTATATGGTGAGCAATGTTGTTTGTGATGATAATGGTACCCCGACAGATCCAAGTGATGATACCTTTAGCTATGATATTATTGTAACAGGTAGTAATGTTGGTAGTGGTTGGAGTGCTAATGATCCATTGAATAGTACAGGTATATATAATACAACAATCAACCTTGGCCCTTACCCTGTTAGTGGTGGAGATTTGCAATTCATAATTACTGATAATACAATGTCAGACTGTACAATAGATGTAAATGTGGTATCACCCGGGACATGTTCTGGAGATTGTGACATCAACAGTACCTTAAGTAATATCCAATGTGATGACAATGGCACGCCAAGTGATCCGAGTGATGATACCTTTACTTTTGATGTGGAGGTGACGGGTAATAATATGGGAGCAGGTTGGATAGCAGATGATATCAATAATACAAATGGTGGATACGATGTAGTGGTAAATTTTGGACCCTATAGTATAAATGGAGGTGATTTAAATATATTGATAATGGATGAGACTGACATGGGATGTACTACGA
Organism: Saprospiraceae bacterium; assembly: GCA_965230495.1. Lineage (GTDB taxonomy): Bacteria > Bacteroidota > Bacteroidia > Chitinophagales > Saprospiraceae > JACJYM01. The sequence goes on from OZ246004.1 coordinate 191,798, forward strand.
CAGTATCAGTAGAAGCTCCGTCACCATGTTCTGAAAATAATTGTATGATAAGTGTTGAGGAATTGTCAGTAAATGATGTCACATGTTACGAAGGAAGTGATGGAAGCATAGAGTTAATGGTAAATGGTGCTGTGGGCAACTTGGATATAGAATGGAGCGATTCATCATTATCTGATTTATCAGAGGAAGAGTTAGAAGCCGGAATTTACAAAGTAACAATAACGGATGATGCAGGTTGTATTGATAGTCTTAGTATTGAGATTGGATCACCTGATGAGATAATAACTACCTATGAGATAAAAAATGTGCCTTGTAGCGAGGAAAATGGTGGGGAAATCGAAATAAAGGAAACTTCCGGTGGCTCCGGTGATTACAGTTATTCAATTAACGGAGGAGAATTTGAAGACGTCTCGCTATTTGAAGGATTGGAAGCTGGTATGTATTCAATAGAAGTGATGGACGGATCTGGATGTGTAGTAACGGATGAAATAGAGGTGTTAGGATCCGATGATTCATGGACAATAGGATTAACAGCAAGCAGTGATGAAATAGAGTTAGGGGATGAGTTGACATTATTCGGAGTTACCAGTCTGGATGATACAGAGATACAAAGTATAGTTTGGTCACCGGATACAGGATTTGATTTTACAGAAGGAGATTTAAGTCCGTCGTTGATGCCGTCTCAAAGTGATACCTACATGTTAACTATACAAGATATCAATGGTTGCGAAAAAACAGCTACAGTATTAGTGCTCTTAAGAAAAGTTACTGAAATAGAATTACCAAATATATTTAGTCCTGGGGATGGAGATAACGTAAACAGTAGCTTTTTTCCATCCGCTAATACAGATCAGTTTGAAGTAATTGATGAAATGATGGTATTTGATAGATGGGGTAATTTAGTATTTAAGAATGAGAATTTTGGACCTAATAATCCTAACGAGGGATGGGATGGTAAGTTCAACGGAGACAAAGCATCACAAGGTGTATATGTATACTTCTTAAGAACAAAAGATATGACAGGTGAAGAGGTAATTCTTAAGGGTGACATAACCTTATTGAGATAGTAGATTTATTATAGTTAGTTTTATTCAACTGGATTAGGCGTACGGATAGTTAGTTCGTACGCTTTTTTTTAGTTGGATTGTCTTTTATATTCAGAAGGCGTCAAACCGGTAATTTTTTTAAATGCATTGTTGAAAGAAGATTTTGAACCATATCCGGTCATTCCAGCCAATGTTTCCATGGTGTAAATGTCATTTTTAGAATCCTTTAGCATTTTTTTGGCCTCTTCTATTCTATACTTGTTAATAAAAGAAGAAAAATTCTGATCATATTCTTGATTGATGAATTTTGAAAGATATTTGGTGTTGGAGTTGATTCTTTTAGCAAAAGATTGAAGATTTAAGTTTTTATCAAGATAAATCCTTTCTTCTTTAATTGCATAGTTTATTTTTTCTCTTAAATTTTTCTTTTGTTCATCATTCATAAGATTATCAATGGGCATAGATAGGAGGATAGAGTAGGATTTTCTTCCTAATACAATTAAGCTGATGAGGTATAAAACGAATATTATTCTAAAGAGAATTTTAAAGTTATCAATTCCATTGATTTGAAATACGTATATGCAAATGAAAATTACGGCATAACTGAAGAGGAAATATTTTAACCAATTCAAGGTCAAATAGTTTTCTTTCTTTTCCAATTGGTATTCTTTTTTGTGATCTTGATAGGTTCTTATAGAGACCACTATATAAAAGATGTTTTGGACTAAAAAGACGAAGAAAAGGGCTATGAAATTGATATACTTTAGAATTTCGCTGATCAACTGAGCATTTTGGCTATTGTAATCCAATTGAAGCAATGCCAGGTAAGAAAATACATTTACTATTAATAAGGCTACCGGTAATAAGAAGTGTTTAATATTTTCCGAGAAGATGCCTCTGTCTTTTTTTTCAAAAGTAAAAGATTGAGTGTATAAGAAAATAGTTGGGGCCAAAGATAATAAAGCAGGAAAAAAAAGATAAGAGGCTAGTATCACAAAGGAATTAGTTGAATTTTTTCCCTGAATATTGATCAAAGTGTTAGAAAGAAATATTATGAGTATACAAAAGAAATAAAAGGCTAAAATCTGATGATAAGGTCTATTGGTTTTTCTATAGACAAATGCAAACCAAAGCATGCCCGCCGAGGAGAGAAAAGTGACTAATAGAAGTATATATATCTTCAAATCCACTTGGCAAAAATATAGCTTTATAGTTAATCCCATTGATATTTGAAGCCTTAAGGACTCTACTTACGTCTTCTATCGACTATTTTTTTGTTTCAAAACACGAAAATTCCTTGAATTACTACTTCTTAATATAAGGAATTGCACGAAATAAGGGTAAGCGATAGTATTTTTGATAGATACGGAAAGATTTTGCCTTTCAATCATTTAAGTTAATTTACTTTTGTTTTTTAAGATTGTTTCGGAATCTTTCTTTTGTGAAAAACACCAAAAAACTAATTTTTAATTCAAATTTTTCACAAAGACCTGAGAATATGAGAAAATGTATACTTTTTAATGCCTTGGCATTACTATGTGCTTTGGCAATTAGTTCATCATCTTTTGGCCAGTCGGTTACTGTGGCCCCTTTCGAATGTTATCCTAACTATACCTCAGCAGCAGAGATGGATCAAATGGCTGAAGAAAGTGGAGGAGACCTGCCTTTTGCTACTTGGAGATCAGCTAGACAATATGCTGTCGATAATAGTATTTCAACGGTTAATTTTGAACAAGCACTGTATGAACCAGGTACAGGTCCTTATCTTTCAGCGGACTGGGGAGACGCTTCGGGAGGATTTGATATTCCGGCAGGAATGACTGTAAATGGAAATGGATCTGTTGTCGACAATAGTAGTAACGCAAATAATATAGCTTTTGCAACTCTAACGGGCAATGGAGCAACACTGACAGGTTTTACATTTATTGAGTTTACAGGAAACAATACTGGAGCTGTAGGCATATCTCCTAATATAACAGGATGGTCTATTGTTGACTGTAATTTTGATCACTGTGATTGGGCTGGTGATGGATTATTGGTTGATCTAGGCTCTTCAGGTAGTGGAAGCTTGACAAATTGTAATTTTTATGATCATATACAGAGTACAGGGTCTGCCATGACGGTAGAGGGTTCAGGAGGTACTTTGAATGTTACTAATTGTAATTATTCCTGTAATCTTAGGATAGCTGCAGGTGGAGCCGTAAAGATAGAAGAGGCGGTAACAGTTAATTTTGATGGATGTAAATTTTCTGGCAATGAAGCCAATGCTAGTATAGGTGGTGCTGTCGTGGTAAGAAATGATGCCGTGGTTACTTTTGATGCGTGTGAATTTACATGTAATTTGACTTCAGGCGGCACCACTTGGGACGGTGGTGCATTGGCTATAGAAAGTGGATCAACGGTGACAATCACCGACTCTAATTTTGTTGGAAATGGTGGTGATGGGACTTCTTCTAGTCCGGTAGGTCCGACCGATGGAGTTGGGGATCCAACATATGGTCGGACAAGATATGGTGGAGCCATTTACGTATCCAGTCAATCAGCTAGTGTGGTGACATTGATCATTTCTGGGACTACATTTGAGGATAATGTGTCAACATCGAGAGGTGGAGCATTAAGGCTTTTTGATCCACATAATACAAACTCTCAAATTACAGATTGCTATTTTTCAGGAAATGAATCTGGAACGGGGGGAGCTATATCAATAGAATCTACTGGACCTCCAGTGGTAGCCACACAAGATGCTTATCTAGCAGATTTTTCGGACAATACTTTCTCTACTAACGTTCCTTTAAGTTCCACAATTTATACCGAATATGACCTGTTGGGTACTGGAAACAGTATAGATGGTGATGTAGAGACAAGTTGTGGAAATGGAGATGGCACATCAGGTGATTCGCCGGAACCAGCATTTTTGAATTTTACGGGAGACGATTTTACAACGGATTTAGGTAATTGGACGGCTAGTTCGGGCACATCTCTTTCAATATCTGGTGGTACCATGCAAATAGATCATTCAGGGAAGGGTTCGGTTTATAGAGATGTATCTTCTGGATCACTTAATAACAATTGTGCTTATAATACCACTTTGTCTTCTAATTCAGATATTGTTACCTGGACGTTTACCGCCATTAATGCTACAGGTATGGAAGGTTGGGATGGTAGTGATGATGGAATGGGCTTCGTTTTAGGAGCGACCTCAAGCGATTTCTTTGATGCAGCCACAAATGGATATGTGGTTACTTTTGATAAAGGAAATGCTGGTCAATCGGAAATTTCCTATTTCTCTGGAGGGTTGACTGCTGATGCTAATATTACGGCAATAGCAACGGGTTCTGGTACAGGTTCAGGAAACTCTGGATTTAGTGTTAGAGTCACTTATAATCCGTCAGGTAATCTGTGGACCATGGAATATGATTATTCGTCTGGATCTAGCTCTGCAGCAGATATTGATCCACGAATGGATAGTGGAGTTAATTGCATTGGACCGGACTACAGTATTTCAGGCTCAGATGCAACATATACATCTACTGACCTGCCATACACTGGATTTGCCATGTCAGGAAGTAATGGAATGACAATAGATCATTACCATACAAAGGTAGGAGATGGTTGTGATGATGGAGCAGGAGCTTCGGTTGGGGCTTCAAACCTACCATGTTATGGTTGTGATAGCTCTCCTTCAGTATCTACTAACTGTACAGATCAGGGATCAATTGCAGGAGTCCTATGGGATGATGGTGATGCCAGTTCGGCAGATGGGCAAGAGGATGCTAATTATATTTCAGGGGCAACAGTTAGACTGTATAAATCGGATGGCACTTTAGTAGCTGAGGTAACAACCGGAGCCGATGGAAAATATTTCTTTGGAGGTCTGGAGGACGGAGGCTATTATGTGGAATTTACAATGCCCGCTGGTTTTTTAGACATTACTTATCAGGATACTGGTGCTAGCGAAACGGATAGTGATGTTGATCCCAATACCTTACATTCTCCAACGGTGACCATATCTACATCAGGTGATTCAGGATCTAACTCGGGTTCTACAGAAGAGTCGGATGGTACATCCGGTGCTGCTCATTATACGAATATTGATGCAGGATTTACTACTGAGATACTTCCAGTGACGTTAACAGTATTTATGGCTGAATGGGATAGATGTAATGCCGCCATTAGTTGGGTAACTGAATCAGAAGTAAATAATGACTACTTTATTGTTCAAAGTAGTAAGGATGGTAGATTTTTTGAAAATGTTGAAATGGTGGAAGGCAATGGTACTAGTACTGAAAGAAATAAATACCATATCATAGATAAAAATGTAAGCAGTGGTGTCACGTATTATCGATTAATACAGTATGATTATGATGGCAAAATAAGTACATCCGATATTATAATGTTGGATGATGATAGCAACTGCATTAACAATGAAATTGAGCTTTTTCCTAATCCGGTTTTCGATAAGCTTAATATTAGAATTAATGTTGGTCATGCCTATGATGAGATCATAGTAATTAATAACTTAGGAGAAGTTGTGAAAAGAGTTCAAACAGAAAATATTAAGCTAATGGATGTATCTGATTTAGAACCCGGGATTTATTTTCTTGAAGTAAAGGATTCAAACTCAAATGTAATTATGGTAGAAAGATTTATAAAGATTTGATATTAAGAATAGTATAAATTTTCTCTATGAAGGGTGTTTAGTAATGAACACTCTTCTTTTTTACTTTTAATCAGAATTTTATATATTAAAAAAAATATTAATAATAATTATATCTTTGCCTTCTTATTTAGAAGACATAAATGATATTTCAAAAATTAAAAGTAATACAACCCATTTTAAGGGCATTACAAGAAAAAGGATATAAAACCCCTACACCGATTCAGGAAAAGGCTATACCTACCATCTTAAATAGACGTGACGTTTTAGGTTGTGCTCAAACAGGAACTGGCAAAACAGCAGCATTCTCAATCCCTATCATTCAGTTAATATCACGGATTGAAAAAAATAACAAGCCAACTTTGCGATCACTTATTGTAACTCCTACCAGAGAATTAGCTATTCAAATTGGTGATAATATATCTACATATGCCCAATACACGAAAGTTAGGCATGCTGTAATATTTGGAGGTGTAAAACAAGGTAAGCAAGTAAGTAGCCTAGAGGAAGGTATTCATATTCTAGTGGCTACACCGGGGAGATTGTTGGATTTGATAGGACAGGGAATAATAGACTTATCAACGATCAAAATATTCGTTCTCGATGAAGCCGATAGAATGTTAGATATGGGCTTTATCAATGATATCAAAAAACTAATTAAACTTTTACCTGAAAAAAGACAATCATTGTTCTTTTCAGCAACTATGCCCGATAGCATAGCCAAATTGTCCAAAACAATACTTGATAATCCAGTCAAAATAGAGGTAGCTCCTACAAGTTCTACTGCTGAGACTTTAACTCAGCAATTGTATTATACTAACAAGACGAATAAAAGAGAGTTGTTACGGTATATCTTGAAGACGAGAGATATTGAGCAGGCCTTGGTGTTTACAAGGACGAAACACGGTGCAGATAGAGTGGCAAGAGACTTGAAAAAGAATGGAATTAAATCAGCTTCTATACATGGAGATAAAGCTCAAAATCAGAGGCAAAAGGCATTACAGTCTTTTAAGTCAGGAAAGATCAAAGTGCTTGTGGCCACAGATATTGCGGCAAGAGGAATTGATATTAATAAGCTCGAGTATGTGATCAATTATGAAGTACCCAATGTCTCTGAAACATATGTTCACCGCATAGGGAGATCGGGTAGGGCAGGTGAAAATGGAATAGCTATTTCTTTGGTAGAGCCTGAAGAAAATATTTACATCAAGAATATTGAAAAACTAACAAGAAAGAAAATATCGATTGTAAAAGAAAACCCTTTTCCACAAACTGATAAACCCATGACAACTGAGGAGAAAAAGGAGTGGGAAAAGGAAAAACAAAGGAGAAGACAGGAGTTTTTTGCAAATAGAAGAAAGAAGATGAGTAAGAAAGGAAAATAAAAATTTATAAGTCCTGATTATCTTGTTTTTCTACCTTTCCAGGTATATGTGAAAGGAAAGATAGCCACTAACGCCATGAAAAGAATATACGGAATGTAAAATAGCGAAGCCTTGAAAAATGAGAAGAATCGAATTCTGTAATCAAAAAAGGCTTCTATCTTCCTAAGAAAAGATAGATCGATAAAAAATTTGAGAAAAAAAAGTATACCGAAAACGACCCATGCCCTCGTACCTATAAAAAGAGATAAAACCATTGTAAGGCTTATAAAGGCTGTGATAATATAGAGACCTTTTAAGGAATTGGAAGAACTAATCCTACTTTTACTGGCCCACCTAATTCTTTGTTGAATAAATTTACAAATGTTTTCTTGTGTTGTGGTAGTTACGATAGCAGACTTTGATTTAAGGAAATGAACTTTATTTGGGTAATATTTAGAAACACTATTAATCAGAAATACATCATCTCCACTTGAGTATTGATGACCAAGCTCCTTTGGGTTAAAAGTGTCAGGAGTGAAAGCCATATTTGCTCCATTTGCTAAAAAATAGTTCTTAGAAAATATTCCGGCACCTGTCAGTGCCATAGTTATTATATTATCCAAGATTTGAAAGGAAGATAAAGTATTGTCTACAGAAGAAGTATAATGAATAGGAGATGCAATAAATTTAGATTTCTCTTTCGTGTAGAAGTCGACAACCGACGTAACCCAATCCCGAGGTACTAGGCAATCCGCGTCTGTTGTCATTATTAATTCTCCGGAACAAATATCAACTCCATAGCCGAGAGCTTTCTTCTTTCCTTCAAGACCTTGGGGAAGTTTTAGAACTTGAATACATGACTCGTCGAAATCAGTAAACGAACCATCTGAAGAGTGGTCATCGATCAAAAGTATTTCTAATAATTCTTTAGGATATTTTAAGTTTTTAAGACTGGCAATAAGTTTTTCCAGATTAGCTTTTTCATTTCTGCACGGAACAAGAATACTTACTTTGGCATTTGGTTTCATTTTATTGTCAAAAATTTCAAGAGGCTTATCTAACCATATTTGCAAGTAATGACTAACTAATGAATGGTAAAGAATTAAAAAAAAAGTTCCCAGAAAAAGCAGACTTCCTATTAGAGGGTCAATCCATAACAATAATAGCATGTCGATAAAATTTTAGCGGAAAGAGTCGCTCTTTCTTTTATGATCAATCGAATAGTTGCTCATAATCTGAGTCAGTTTTCATCTCTTTCTTTAATTCGGGTAGTTCTAAAAATGATTCGTCTTCTTCGATTTCTTCATATTCTGTATAGGTTGTAGATGATCGAGATTTATTAAAGGAGTCCAAGTTTTTAAGTTTACGACGAAGAATGGATTTGAAGAATAGATATCCGAACAAAACTGGAAAACCTACGACTGATAACAAAATGGTAATCAATCCCATTATTGGATTCTCTTTCAATAGTTTAATTACAAATTTTACGTAATCTAACGAAACAGTATGGTCTATAAGTAAAGAACCTATCAATAAGAACGGAGCAGTCCAGGTAAGCAAAATGAAAATTCCTTTGGCAATGAAATAAAGGCCAACAAAAATTAACCCTAAAAACAATATTGCAGTTATACCTCCAAAAGGACTTCTTCCACCACCTAATCTGAATTCTTTATATGTTGTCATGCGATTATCTTTATGCTAATTACGTCTTAAGTGACCATTTAGTTTGCCGGATACCTGGTTTTTTATCAAAATTTCGCCTAATGATTAATTTATATCGATAAGGGCTGTCCAGACACTTAACTTAAATCCATCCAACCTAGTCCATATCGGTCTGATCATTCCATTATGAGCTGAGATGTCATTATAGTCTCCAAAGAAAACCTGTTTGTTGGGTTTGAATGGAGATTCGCTAATTTTTGTATTTGTAAAGTTTTGTCCTCCATCTGTAGAATGGGCCAAATAAACATCTGTATTTTCATCACTATGATCACGTCGATCATAATAAACTATATAAATATGACCCGTAACTTGGTCAATATCCATCCAAGAAAAGAACTGATGTTTGCCACTGAGATCATCATTTACTCGGACGTCATTTGACCATGTATTACCTCCATCTCTACTATACTTTAGCCAAATATCTGTATCATTTTCTCCGTTTCTTTGATCACTCCAATTAACATAAACAGATCCTTGATACTTGCCACTACTTTGATCAACTTCTGTAATTGGCATTCCATTGCATCGTCCTATTCCTGGAATCTTTATATCCCATCCACCAATCTGCTCTGCGATGATATCGTCAGTTGATTTCCATGTTTTTCCACCGTCAGTTGATTTATCAAAGAAAATTTTTTCTCCGTAGCTCCAACTAACATAATAATTTCCATTATTATCTATACATGGCACGGCTCCTTCTGTTGTATCATCACTATCTATACAATTTCCTTTCAACTTGCTAATTGTTTTAGGTTTACTCCAACTATCTCCATAATCAGTAGATTTGGAAAAAAGTATTTTTGAAAAGCAGAGACTGTCTTTACTTCCATAAGTGTCAAATTCTGTCCATGTCATAATTACCTGACCACCTTTTTTAGCAGTTCCAATCCAATGTTTATCATGGTCTTTCTTAAAGTCTCCAGCTGGGTAGGTGCCATCGGTCCAGTTTGTGCCCTGGTCCATACTTTTTTGAACAACTATTCTATCTAGGAACTCCTCGCTACTATATGCCTTTCCCGTGGGATTGGATAAATGAGCGTATAAAACATGTCCATTATTCATATGTCTTACTACAGGATCTCCATATACTCCTAGTGATGATTTTAATTTATCCTGCGTCCAGGTGAGCCCTCCGTCCTTGGATATGTACACATTATCAAGTATAGAACCAGCAACAAGATTTTTTGTATCTGTTGGATCAATAGATATCGAAGGTTCACATGGTCCTACAAAAGTGTTGGCCTCATGTATCATTACATTTTTGACTTTTTGCGGAAACTTAATATTGTCAGATACCAGAACTTTCCGAGAACAGGATAAAAGGGCAATCGAAAGAAATAGGGTAATAACAAACTTAATTGACCGCATATTTCTCAATTGATTCTTTAATCTTTTCTCTTCTATTTTCAGGGCTAGGATGAGTGCTTTGAAATTCTGGTCTTTTTTGACCACCGCTAGCTTCCTCCAATACATCCATTACACCGATTAATTCGTAAGGATCATAACCCGCTTCTATCATCAGGTGGACACCAAAATCATCTGATTCCAATTCCTGATCTCGCCCATATTTCATGTTTACCAGATTGCCTATCATTTGGGCAGCTTGTGCCGTGTTGTAATCTCCGGAGGCTAGTACAGCAGCTCCGGTTAATCCTTGAGTTAACTCCATTTTGGCAATTCTTTCCGCTCCATGCCGATGGATTACGTGCCCTATTTCATGCCCTATAACTCCGGCTATTTGATCTTCATTTCTAAGTCTAGTTAACAAAGCCTCCGTGATAAAAACCTGTCCTCCAGGCAATGCAAAAGCGTTTACTACTCTTGGATCTGCTAATAAATGAAAATCATATTGATAAGTTGATTTTCTACCAGTTGGAGTGCCAATAAGTCTATTGCCTATCTGTTTAATATATTGTTGAGCTCTTTGATCAGGATGTAGGCCACCATGTTGTTGTACCATTTGAGGTGCTGATTGAAGTCCAATGGCTATTTCCTGTTCAGGGGAAATACTTACATGTTGCTTTTCACCTGTTATTGGATTTACTTGTGTGTTAGAATAATATTTGAGTAAATGATATCCTGCAAAAAAGAGACCAATAATCAACATAATCTTTATTCTTCCCCCACCTTTTCTTGGTTGATTACCGTATGGATTGTTATTTCTTCTACCAAACATTTTCGTTTTTTTCTTAAAATTATAAAAATTTAGGAAGCATTTTCAATTATGGTAGCATAACCTTGACCTACTCCTATACACATACTTACCAAGGCATACTTTTTTCCCGTATTTTTTAACTCAATAGCTGCTGATTGTAATATTCGTGAACCGGTCATCCCAAGCGGGTGCCCCAAAGCAATAGCTCCTCCATTTGGATTTATTCTTGAATCACTATCATCTAATCCCAGCTTTCGAGTACATGCCAGAACTTGGGCTGCAAAGGCTTCATTAATCTCAATAATATCCATATCTTCGAGAGTTAACCCTGCTTTTCTTAACGCTTTTTGACTTGCGTAGACAGGACCAATTCCCATGATTCTGGGCTCTACACCTGCAACTGCTGATGTAACGATTCTCGCCAATGGGTTCAAACCATGAGTTTTTACTGCATGCTGTGAAGCAATAAGCATGGCTGCAGCACCATCATTGAGACCAGATGCATTGCCCGCGGTTACAGTACCTCCCTCTGCTCTAAAAGCTGTTCTGAGTTTGGCTAATACTTCGGGTGAAGTATTAGGTTTTATGAATTCATCCTTGTCAAAGATAATATCCTCTTTTTTTCTTTGCGGAATATTAACTTTTATGATCTCTTGAGCAAATCTACCGGAATTTTGAGCTTGACCTGCTTTCATTTGGGACCGGTATGCGAATTGATCCTGATCTTCTCTGGATATATTGTATAAATCTACTAGATTTTCTGCGGTTTCACCCATAGTATGTGTGCCATAAAGCTGTTTCATTTTTGGATTGATGAAACGCCATCCAAAGCTGGAATCATACATTTTAGAGTCGTTGCCATAAGCCATTGAAGACTTAGCAATTACCCAAGGACCCCTGGACATGTTTTCCACACCTCCGGTTATAAAAATGTCACCATCATTTGCCTGTATGGCCCGATGAGCATGAATAGCTGCGGACATACCTGATGAGCAAAGTCTGTTAACAGTTTCTCCTGGCACGGTCCAAGGCAATCCAGCTAACAATAAAGCCATCCTTGCAATGTTGCGATTGTCTTCACCTGCTTGATTAGCGCAGCCCAGAATAACATCATCTATTTTGTTCGGATCAATATTTGGATTTCTATTCAATATCTCTTTAATCGGAAGAGCAGCCAAATCATCAGTTCTTACTTGAGCTAAAGTGCCACGAAATTTTCCAATTGGAGTTCTTATGGCATCTATTATGTAAGTCTCTTTCATGTATTTCTTTTAAATTATTACTTGTTAGAAGGAACTTGGCGTATAGAGATCTCCAACTTCATAGTGGGAAATTCTACACTTTCGTTTCATTCTAAAACGTTAAATCCATTATTTTTAATCTGTTCTTATCATTTATAGAATAGGTCTTAGACGAAAAAAGTTTTTTTGTCAACCAACCTGAAGCTATGGAGCCTAAGCTGACTCCCCAAACTCTTGAATCCCAGGGAGTCGTTTGAGAATAATAAATATGGGCTGCGGTACCATATAAAAGCCAAACAGCACCGAATTGTATTAACCTGGTACCTATCGAATTTGCAAGTGGTTTGAAGATTTTAATTTTAGTAATAGTATTAACTTTAATCATACCATCGGTGAATACTATAGTGCTGTCGGGAATGAGGAAGCTGTCAATTTCTCGCTTTAACCATTGATCTTTGTAGTCGACAGACTGATAGTAAAGGTTGTCTTGAATATAGAATCTTTTAGGTTCCGGGTTTCCATATCTGTTCAACTGTAAAAAGACCTGAGCATGGGTATTGATACATATAAATAGTGCAAACAGAGCTCCAAGAATTTCACGCATATTACAAATTTAAAGAAACATTAGCTTTTTGAGACATCCTATTAATTAAATAAATGTACTGTAAATATGAATTGTGAAATATTAGTAGAAAGTATTTATTAATAAATTTGAAAAATGTATATTTGCGACCGCTTTTAATTAAGCTTGCAATAGTTAATCCATATATTGGAAAATTGGCGTGGTAGCTCAGGTGGTTAGAGCGTCGGATTCATAACCCGGAGGTCGGGAGTTCAAGTCTCCCTCACGCCACAATGATTGGCCTAATTGATTGATAATCAGTTAGGCCTTTTTGCTTAGAGCATATTACTGTTGACAAAATAAACTGTTTAAATGAAAAAGGATGAAATATAGAGGTAAAGCTGACGAGTGTTTTGAGATGCTTGATATTAGTAATGAAAATTGTGATGTACTTAATAGCTCTAAGCCTAGCGAACTATCTTTATTATGGTTTCAGTCCGATGGTAACCAATTAAGAATAGATCATTCTAACTATACGTTTGAAAAAAACGAAGTTATTTGTCTTACTGAGTTCAACTTGGTTGAGCCCATTAATTTGTCAAAAGCTAAATTATTAAGATGGAATAAGCACTTTTACTGTGTGATAAATCATGACAGTGAAGTAGGGTGCAAAGGCATTTTGTTCTATGGAGCAGCTACACTCCCCGTTATTAAGCTGTCAGAAAAGGATCTCAATGTGTTTTCTACGGTATGGAAAATGCTTGAGTTAGAGATGATTTCCAAGGATAGCTTACAAGAAGAAATGTTGCAGATGATGCTCAAAAGAATCTTAATCTTTTGCACTAGAATGTATAAAGAGCAAACCAGTTGGAAAAAGATTGAGAATATCAATGTGGATATAATCAGAGAATATAACTTTTTGGTAGAACAGCATTTTAAACAAAAACATACAGTAGCTGAATATGCTGATTTACTATATAAATCGCCTAAAACACTTTCTAACTTGTTCAAAAAATTAGGGAGTAAATCACCACTTCAATTTATTAAGGACCGCAAAATGTTGGAAGCTAGAAGACTTTTGGTTTATACGGATAAGTCAGTTTCAGAAATTGGCTACGAATTAGGTTTTGCAGATGTACCATCTTTTAGCAGGTTTTTTAAGAAGGAAGAGGGACAAACACCAGTAAATTTTCAAAAAATAATAAGGGAAGGGAAAAACTGACAACATCAAGGGAAATGGTGGTAACAGGTTTCATTAACGGTGCCTGCATATTTGCATTGTAATTAATTGTAAACATTAAAATTTAATAAGATGCAAAAATTTTCAATTCCAACTAGAACAGAAGTTTCTTCAAATAATCAAGCAATATTTGACAAATTGCAAAAATCTCTTGGTTTCGTACCAAACCTTTATGCCTATTACGCCAAGAATGAAACCGCTTTACCCGATTATCTAGCACTTCAGAACAGAAAATCAACGCTAAAAGCTAAAGAACGTGAGGTAGTTAATTTGGTAGTAAGTCAGTTTAACGGATGTAGGTATTGCCAATCAGCTCATACCGTATTAGGTAAGATGAATGGTTTTTCAGAAGATCAAATACTTGAAATAAGAGGAGGGAAAGCTTCTTTCGATAGCAAATTAAACGCTCTTGCCCAATTTACGAAAGCTGTGGTTGAAAATAAAGGGAAAACTTCAATCGAAGCAAAAAACAACTTCTTTGGTGCGGGATATAATGAAGCCAATATGATCGATGTAGTGATGACAGTAGGGGATAAAATTATAAGTAATTACATTCATAATTTGACTGATTTCGAAATTGATTTTCCAATTGCTCCTGAGATGGAACTAGTGGAAGCTTAAAGCTAAGAAAGAGTAAAAGTTAAGTAGAAATTTATAAAAACGAATAATCATGATACAAGGTAATTTAATAATAAGAATAGGTATAGGACTGCTGTTTATTTGGGGTGGATTAGAAAAATTTTTTGAAGGGTTTTTAGGTGGTGTTGGACTTCAAAATATGGCGGACTTTTTAAAAGCAAATGGGTTGGCATTTTTAGGAGATACAGGCACTTATGTAGCAGGAATATTATTAGCAAGTTTTGAATTGTTAGCGGGAATATTGGTGCTTGCCAACAAGAAATTATTCTTAACCTATGGATTTTTGGCCTTTATTATGCTAATGGCCTTGGTATTAGTTCATATACCTTCGGGAAATTGGATGAACATTATGATTCATATTGCTTTAGTGCTAACCTTACTGGGGATGGCATTAGAAAATAAGTAGTCTCAAGGAGCCAAAAAGGGACGCTTAAGAAATACTTGGCAGATTAATTAAAAATAAAATTTATTAAAATGAATACTATAAAATTGTTTTTTGTTCTAGCAGTAATAAGTGTTTTTACATTGATTGGATGTAGTGACGATGATGATATGCAAACGGACACGACTAATCTGACTCTTGATATAACTGGATTGGAGGACTTAGGTGATGAATATGTGTATGAGGGGTGGATAATAGTGAATGGAAGCCCTGTGTCCGCTGGTATATTTAATGTAAATACAGATGGAAGTTTGACAAAGAGTTCTTTTGATTTGGATAGAGTAGACCTCGAAAGTGCCACAGCGTATGTTCTTACAATAGAGCCAAGCCCTGATAGTGATCCTTCTCCTAGTGATGTACATATTTTGGCGGGAGATTTTTCTGGAAATCAAGCAGATTTGACCACCGATCATGGTTCGGCAATAGGAACTGATTTTATAAATTCTTCTGGTAGTTATATTTTGGCAACCCCTACGGATGGAGGGTCAAATACGAACGAATTGAGCGGTGTATGGTGGCTAAACCCATCTGCTGGACCAGGGGCAGGCTTGGACTTGCCTACTTTGCCAAGTGGCTGGATATATGAAGGATGGGCTGTTATTAATGGATCTCCTATCTCTACCGGAACATTTACTTCAGTGGCAGGGGCAGATGACTTTAATGGATTTAGCGGCACTGCGGCCGCAGGGCCTCCGTTTCCTGGAGAGGATCTTTTGATGAATGCTCCAGAGGAACATAGTTTTCCAACGAATTTGTCCGGAGGTGCGGTAGTGATATCCGTGGAGCCTGTTCCTGATAACAGTAGTGCACCTTTTTTACTAAAACCTTTGGTAGGAATGGTTCCGTCAGATGCACAGGATCATACATTATACGGAATGGATAATAATGCAGAAGCAACTAATCCCCAGGGAACTGTTTCGAGATAATATATTAATCAGTTTAAGGAGGGAGGTTATATCCCTCCTAGACTCTTTTCAAATGTATCGAAAAAAACAATAAAATGAATGAGATAAAACTTTATGGTGCGGACTGGTGTCCGGATTGTCGTAGAGCAAAATCTTTCTTAAAAGAGAATAATATTGACTATGATTTTATAGATGTTGACTTGGATGAACAAGCTACAAATAAAGTAGAATTGATCAATAATGGTAAAAGAATAATACCAACCATTATTATCAACAATAAATCATATACTAATCCTAATAATAATCAACTCGCCGCTGCTTTAGGAGTTAACGAAGATTATAGAATAGTTATGTACGGAGCAGATTGGTGCCCGGACTGTAGAAAATCAAAGTCTTTTTTAAATGACAATAACATCAACTACCAATATATTGATATAGACAAAAACGAGTGGTCAATTCCTATTATTACAAAACTTAATAATGGAAAACGCAAAATTCCTACGATTATAATAAATGATGATCAGGTATTAGTTGAACCTGAAAATGAAGAGCTTCGTCAAGCTTTAAATTTAGGAGAGGTAAAAGAAGAAAAAGTCTTTGACACAATCATTGTTGGAGGAGGTGCAGCAGGCCTTACGGCATCTATTTATGCTCAGAGAGATAGGTTTGACACTCTTATTCTTGAGAAAAAAACGATTGGAGGAAATGCATTTCTAACCGAAAAAATTGAAAACTATCCTGGTTTTACCTCTATTTCTGGTCCGGCACTAATGGACAAGATGGAAGAACAAGCTCGTACATACGGAGCTAATATTAAAACAGGAGAAGGAGTAAAATCAATAGAAAGAGAAAATGATATGTTTAAGGTAAAAACTTCTTCAAAACAGTTTTTTGGTAAATCTATTGTTTTATCAACTGGCTCCACCTATAGACAGTTAGGCATCCCAGGTGAGAAAGAGTTGATTGGTTCTGGTGTCCATTTTTGTGCAACATGTGATGGAGCCTTCTATAGAGATAAAGATATCATAGTAGTTGGAGGTGGTAACTCTGCATTGGAAGAAGGGATTTTTCTGGCAGGTTTTTGCAAAAGTGTAAAAATAATCAACATACTTCCTCAGTTTACAGCATCCGAAACATACATTGAGAAACTAAAGTCAATCGGTAATATATCTACTTATTTGAATAAGAGGTCTATCGAATTTGTAGCCGACGGCAGCGGTAATTTCAAAGGATTGAAGATAGAAGATAATGAGACCAAAAAACAAGAATTATTAACTGCTGACGGAGCATTTATTTTTGTTGGATTAATTCCTAATACAGAACCTTTTAAAAATCTGGTAGAACTTAATGAACAAGGGTTTATTAAAACATCCGGGCTAGCACAAACATCGGAAAATGGTATTTTTGCAGCCGGGGATTGTAGGGAAGGAGCCATAGCACAAGTGGCGGCAGCCACAGGAGAAGGTGTTTTAGCGAGTTATGGAATAAGAGAATACCTAAAGTAAATTGAAGAATGAATCTTTATGTTTGAAAATAATAGATTAGGCCTTAGTCAGGTAACGATAGGGCAGACTCTTCCGGAGTGGAGGCTGGCACCTGTCTTTGAAGGTGATATCATACCAACAAGAGAAGATTATCTAGGAAAGCCATTGGTAATATTGTTCTTCAATCTCGGTTGTCCTGGTTGCTTGGGACGTGCTATTCCTTATGCCAATCGAATTGTTTATGAAAACGAAGGAACAATCAATGTGATGGGAATTCACACTAATTTTGAAGGTGTGGATTTTGATAAAGAAAGGTTTTTACAGGCTAAGCAAGATCTTCATATCAGATTTCCCTTTTTTAGAGATTATAATTACGATACGACTTTTTTAAATTATGGAGCGGGAGGTACGCCTCATTGGATAATAGTTGACAAAAAAGGGGAGGTAGTATATTCTATTTTTGGATCTGATCCCAATAATGCTCTTTTAAGATTAGATTACTTGATAAGTGAAATAGGATCAAAGACAAAGAATTAGATTGCTGTACGGAAAGTCATAGATTTGTTTTATTAAATTATTTGAATTTATGGAATGGTATCTTCCTATAACAATTTTACCCGCTATTGGCATTCTAATAATGTCAACAACTGCTCAGATGATGAACCTTAGTGGAGAGATAGGTAATTTGCTTTCTGGAAAATGTTCAGCCTTTGAGCTAGAAATCTCGGAAATGAAAATAAATCAATTGGGTAGATTGACAAGATCAGTGACATTGCTTTACGTATCAGCAGCTTCTTTTACTTTGTCAGGATTGATAAGCGGAATGGTCGAGCACAAAAATGCGGTTAGCTGGTCAGAGTATATTTTAATATTTGGAGTGGCAATGGTATTGATAGCATTGTCCATTCTTATCTTTTACGGTTATAGAACGATTAAAATAAGAAGGGTTCAGCACACTCATAATGGCAAGAGATAAGGCAAGAGGGAACTTTTCTAGTTAAAAAAAAGGGGTTTATACTTGGAGATTAATGATTAGAAGAATATTAGTATGATCCATACATATAGAATTTAATTGAATGAATATTGTTACAGATCTGGGATTGGGTACGGCAGCATTAGGAAGGCCTCAGTATATTAATTTAAGGGAAAAGCCTTACAGAGATTTTTCTCTTAATTCATTTAAGGACGAGGGGACTAAGCTATTAGATAAAGCGTATGTTCAAGGAATAAGATATTTTGATACGGCTCCGGGATATGGGATAGCAGAGCAATTATTGATAGATTGGTTAAGAAGTAATGAGCCAAAAGATGTGGAAGTGGCTACGAAGTGGGGATATACTTACACCGCCAACTTTGATCTTAATGCAATAATTCATGAGGTGAAGGATCATTCTTTTGGAAAACTCAAAGAACAATGGCAGGTATCGCAGGCGTTATTACCTTATTTAAAATACTATCAAATTCATTCTGCCACGTTTGAAACAAATGTTCTTAAGAATGATAAAGTCCTTAATCATCTTGGGGAAATCCGGGATGAATTAGGTGTAATTATCGGTTTAACAACGTCAGGAGACAATCAGGTTGAATTTTTGAAAAGAGCCATAGAAATAAAGATTAACGGGAAGAGATTATTTGAGTTGTTTCAGGTGACTTATAATGTGTTTGAACAAAGTTTGAACTCCGTT
This sequence comes from Saprospiraceae bacterium, assembly GCA_965230495.1. Classification (GTDB taxonomy): domain Bacteria; phylum Bacteroidota; class Bacteroidia; order Chitinophagales; family Saprospiraceae; genus JACJYM01. Next base: position 210,940 of record OZ246004.1, read on the forward strand.
TGTGACTTGATCAAAGAAGAAAAGCTTCGAATTGTGGTTAAAGAAGCACTAGCAAATGGTCGTGTTTTTCCAAATGTAAATTTTTCACATTATAAGAAGACTTATGAAGTTCTAAAGAGTCTTAGTCGCAAATATGGAGTGGGAATTGATTCTGTTGCTTTAAGATTTTGTCTAGATAGTATTCCTTGTTTTAAAGTTTTAAGTGGGGCTTCAAATCCTAAGCATCTTTCCAGTAATCTTGAGTTTGATTCTTTTAAATTAGAAAAAGAGGAGGTTGATAGACTTCGGAATCTTGCTTTTTCGGTAAACGAGTATTGGAAGGAAAGAAAAAAATTAAGTTGGAATTAAATAAATACAGAGGATGTTTAGACATTTTGATAAAAAGAAGAGATTTGAATGGAAAGAAAATGAAGTTGTTTCATTCGTCTCATACCTTGAAAGAGATGGAAGATTTATTTTATATCATAGTGAAGTACCAGTAGAGCATAGAGGTAAAGGTATTGGACGAAAAATGGTTGAAAAGACTTTCGAGTATTTGGAAGAGAACGGTATTGTAGCGTCATCTTCATGTTCTTTCATTCGATCAGTGGCATTAGAGAATGCAAAATGGAAAAAGTATATTTAATAGATTAAATAATAGTAGCTATGCTTAAATGGTTAGATGTTTTAAAATTTGCTAATAACGGAAATCCAGAGCCTGAGAGAAGAGTGGAAAAGACAGAGAAGGAGTGGGAAGAACTGCTAACACCTGAACAATTTGAGATTACAAGAAAAAAGGGTACCGAAAGACCTCATAGCTCAGAACTATGCAGTCTTTTTGAACCGGGAAGATACGCTTGTGTGTGTTGCGAAACAGAATTGTTCGATAGTGAAGAAAAGTTTGAAAGTGGAACAGGATGGCCTTCTTTTACGCAACCCATTCAAAGCAATGTGATAGCTTATCACAAAGACAAAGGCTTTGGAATGTATCGTATTGAGACTATTTGTAATACTTGCGATGCTCATCTAGGTCACGTGTTTCAAGACGGGCCTCCACCTAGCGGTCTTAGATATTGTATAAATGCGGTGGCTCTAAAGAAGGTAGGATAATAAATATTGCCGGTACATGATATGATTTTACTAGTATATTTCTAATTTCGTCTTATTAAAGAAATAGAAATAACTTCAGGTTTTTTTAGACAAAATTAAATACCTAGGTAATCAAATGAAATTCAATACAAAAACAATTCATGCTGGAGTATCACCAGACCCAAGTACAGGAGCCATTATGACACCTATTTTTCAAACGTCGACTTATGTGCAGGACGCCCCCGGTGATCATAAAGGATATGAATATGCAAGAACACAGAATCCTACAAGAGGAGTGTTAGAAGCAAATATAGCTGCTTTGGAAAACGGTGTTGAGGCAATTTGTTTTGGCAGTGGATTGGCTGCTTTGGATGCCATATTGAAAACTTTGAACCCCGGAGATGAAGTCATATCTACTAATGATCTCTATGGAGGGTCATATAGATTGATGACCCAGATTTTTGAAAACTACGGCATCAAATTTCATTTCATCGGAATGGAAAATTCCAATGAAATTGCGAATCATATAAACGATAACACGAAGTTGATTTGGATTGAGACTCCTACAAATCCAATGCTTAACATAATCGATATTAAGGGAGTTTGTGACCAATTGGATAATCGAGATATTAAAATTGCAGTTGATAACACTTTTGCTTCTCCTTATTTACAACGACCGTTGGATTTAGGAGCCGATCTGGTTTTACATAGTGCTACCAAATATTTGGGTGGGCATTCAGATGTAGTGCATGGAGTGATAGTTTGTAAGCATCAGTCAGATGCGGATCAACTGAGATTTATACAAAATGCAGCAGGTGCCGTGCCTGGCCCGCAGGATTGCTTTTTAGTATTGAGAGGCATAAAAACGCTGCATGTTAGAGTGCAAAGAGCTTGCGAGAATGCCAAGAAAATAGCGGACTTTCTAGCAGAACATCCTAAGGTTGATAATGTGTATTATCCTGGTTTTAAAACTCACCCTAACCATGAAATCGCTAAATCTCAAATGAATGATTTTGGAGGGATGGTATCTTTTGATTTAAAAGAAAATACATTAGAAGAGGCTAATAGGGTTTTATCGGCGACACATTACTTTTCGTTGGCAGAGTCCTTAGGAGGAGTAGAGTCATTAATTGGTCATCCGGCATCAATGACACATGCATCGATTCCTAGAGAAGAACGATTGAAGGTTGGTTTGACAGATAGTTTGATTAGATTAAGTGTAGGAATAGAGGATGTTGAGGATTTGATTGCGGATATTGATCAAGCCTTATAAGGAAATTATAAATGAAATGAACATTCTAAGGTCTTTTACTAATACAGGATAATTTATTATTCATTCTTTCATGTAACCATTAAAAGAACATATAAATAAAAAATATGAATCATCATTCTAAACATTACACTATCAAAGAGTGGGCTGAGGAGGACAGGCCTCGTGAAAAGTTATTGAAAAAGGGGAAAGAAAGTTTGTCCAATGCAGAACTCCTTGCAATTATTATAGGTTCCGGTAGTAAAGAAGAATCAGCAGTGGATTTATGCAAAAGAGTATTAATGGATAGCTCTAATTCTCTTTTAAATCTTGGGAAATATGATGTAGCAGATTTAAAAAGATATAGAGGAATAGGTGAGGCCAAGGCCATATCTATTATCGCTGCTTTGGAATTAGGAAGAAGAAGAAAAAATACACATAAAGTGGAGCTTCCCAAATTTGAGGCAAGTAGAGATATTTATGAATTTATTTGTGGATCACTTGAAGACCTAAGAGTCGAAGAGTTTTGGATATTATTGTTGAATAGAGCCAATCGATTGATAGCAAAAAAGTTAATTTCTAAAGGAGGAACATCTTCAACAGTGGTGGATGTCAAACTGGTATTTAAATATGCGTTGGAAAACCTTTCTAGTGCTATCGTGTTAATTCATAATCATCCTTCAGGAAATTTGAAACCAAGTGTCAGTGATCTGAATATTACCAAAAAAATGGTAGAAGCAGGTAAATTAATGGATATAAAAATACTAGATCATCTGATTATCTCTGACAAAGGTTATCTTAGTTTTTTAGATGAGGGTTTATTGTAACAAGGTTTAATGAGTGAAGTTAAGAAAAGTCTAGATTTTCAATTATTGAAGAGGGTTATTACTCTTGCTATTCCATATAAGAGACTTTTTATTTATTGTCTCGTTTTGGCAATTGTTATTGCTCCTGTAACTACTTCTTCTCCATATATTGTTAAGTTAATAGTTGATAATCATATATTGACTGGGCAGATGGCTAATGTTTTTACTTTGATATTGGCTTATTTATTAGTGATTTTTCTCAACGTAGTTCTTCGATATCAGTTCATTTATTCGACAGCTAAGCTGGGAGAGTCGGTTATTAAAGATTTGAGGTCTGACGTTTTTAAAAAATTAGTACGACTAAACCTTAGATATTTTGATCAAACTCCAATTGGTTCTTCAGTTACTCGAACGATAAGTGATGTTCAGGCAATTAATAATGTGTTCACCCAAGGTGTTATTACCATTGTGGCGGACCTTTTGACAGTGATAGCGGTGATAGTAGTGATGTTTTTTACTAGTTGGGAACTGACCTTGATCTGTCTGACAACTTTACCTTTTATGATTGTGGCAACATATATTTTTAAAGAAAAGGTGAAAGTTACATTTCAAAAGGTTAGAAAGGAATTGTCTAATATGAATGCCTTTCTCCAAGAACGAATCAGCGGCATGAAAATAGTGCAGATATTCAATGCGGAAAAGAAAGAAATGGAGAAATTTAAGAAAATCAACAGGGCGTATACAGGAGCTAATTTAAAGGCTGTTCTTTATTATGCTACTTTTTTTCCAGTCGTGGAGTTAATTTCCGCATTTGGATTAGCATTGATGGTATGGTTTGGTGCAAGAGCCTATTTACAAGATAGCGTAACTTTTGGAGCGTTGGTAGCTTTTCCATTATATCTTAATATGATGCTTAGACCCGTAAGAATGTTAGCAGATAAGTTCAATACACTACAAATGGGATTGGTAGCCGCAGAAAGGGTTTTTAAAGTGATGGACGATAAGTCAATTATTGATAATACAGGGAAGATTAAGCCGAAAAAGTTAAAGGGTAAAGTAGCATTTGACAGCGTGTCATTTTCGTATGACGGTGAAAACAATGTATTAAAGGATATTAACTTCGAGTTGAATTCAGGGGAAACATTGGCTTTAGTTGGAAGTACTGGTTCCGGTAAAACGACTATTATAAATATTTTGAGTCGCTTTTATGAAGTACAGGGAGGCAATATTCTAATTGATGATATATCGATAAATGATTATGATGTCTTTGATTTAAGGAAAAGAATGGCCATCGTATTGCAAGATGTATTTCTTTTTACAGGTACATTGTTTGAAAATATTACACTAAGGGATCCACAGATATCCATGGAGAAAGTAGAGGAAGCGTCAGAATTAATAGGTGCTGACGTTTTTTTTAAGGATCTACCGGGAGGTTATGGTTTTGAAATAATGGAAAGAGGAAACAATCTATCCGTTGGGCAGAGACAGTTAATATCATTTGTACGAGCATTGGTGTTTGACCCCGATATTCTTATTTTGGATGAAGCCACCTCATCTATAGATGTTGAAACTGAAGCAGTGATTCAATACGCTATTGAAAAACTTATCAGTAAAAGAACCTCTATTATTATTGCTCATCGACTGTCAACAATTAAGCATGCCAATCAAATCATTGTATTGGATAAGGGTAGAATTGTTGAAAATGGGACCCATGATGAGTTAATTAAGGTAACGGATGGAATATACCAGAATTTGCATGACATGCAGTTTAGAGAAACAGAATTCATAAGATAGAAGAGAAATAAGGCATAATTTTTGATGTATTAAATATAATTGTAATTTATAATTAGCTTTAATATATGTTTTTATGCTAAAAAGATGGTTTTGTAAGTTTGCTGTTATAGGGTTTTGTTTTTCTTTCATTTCATGTTCGACTAATAGAGAATATGGAAATAGATCTCTAAGAAACCCTACTACATCAGATGAGTATGTTTATAAAAAGAAAAGAAGATCAAATGACAAAGAGGTAGTAGCAGATTATAAGCCCATTCGATCTGGAAGAACAAAAAAGGAAGAAAAGAAGATAACTTCATCGTATGAGAGTCATGTAATATCGGAGGCAGAAAAATATCTTGGAATCCCTTATCAATATAATGGGAAATCTCCGAATAGAGGATTTGATTGTTCAGGATTTGTGTCTTGGGTGTATGCTAAAATGGGTAAGAATTTATCAGGCTCATCTGTAAATCAATCAAAGAAGGGTAGAAGAGTATCAAAATCAGAATTGCGATCAGGTGACTTGATTTTTTTCGGATCAGCGGGCAAGGTGTCTCATGTATCGATAGTGAAAGAAATAGTGGAAAGCAATATTTATGTTATACATGCCACAAGTAGCAGAGGGGTGGTGGTTGATGAAATTAATAATAGTAAATATTGGCGACCCAAATACCTGTTTGCAAAAAGAATATTGGATCAAGAGGATTTGGTCCAGAGGTAAACGATAGAAATACAATGGTTTTAACGAATATTAAACATGATTAGTAGATTTTTTAAATGGGTTTTAGGTACTTTTGGCCTTTTAAAAGAGAAAAGGACTATGCATAACATAATTTTATTTGGACCTCCTGGATCTGGAAAAGGGACGCAAGCAAAACTTCTGGCTGATAAACACAAGCTCCTTCATATAAGTACAGGAGATCTGTTTAGGTATGAAATGGGCAATAATACACCTTTGGGACTTAAGGCAAAAGAGTATATTGGAAAAGGAGAGTTAGTTCCGGATGAAGTGACAATTGGGATGTTAAAGAATAAAGTGGATAACAATCCCGATGTAGAAGGTTATATATTTGATGGTTTCCCAAGGACGATTCCTCAAGCACAGGCACTTGATAATTATTTGACTGGAAAAGGAACCTCTGTTACAGCACTTATTTCTCTTGAAGTAGATGATGAAGAGATAGTGAAAAGAATACTCGAAAGAGGTAAGACATCAGGAAGGCCTGATGATAACGATGAATCAATTATCAGAAATAGAATCGAAGTTTATTCTCAGGAAACTACTCCGGTATTTGAGTTTTACCTAGGCCAAAATAAGGCTAGAAAGATATCGGGAATAGGAACTGTAGAAGAGATATTCTCTAGAATTAGTAACGAACTGAATACACATCATTAAGATTATTTAGTGGCTTCACAGAACTTTGTAGATTATGTAAAAATTTGTTGTAGATCTGGTAACGGAGGAGCCGGATCGGCCCACCTTCACAGGGATAAAAGAACTTTAAAAGGAGGACCAGATGGGGGAGATGGGGGAAGAGGAGGCCATATTGTTTTAAGAGGAAATAAACAATTATGGACACTTCTACATCTCAAATATCAGAAGCACGTGTTAGCTGGCCATGGCGAGAATGGAGGTAAGAGTAGAAGTACTGGAGCATTCGGAGATGATGTGATATTGGAAGTGCCTTTGGGAACAGTAGCAAAAGATGCCGAGACAGGTGAGGTGTTATTTGAAATCAACGAAGATGGTGAAGTGATAATCTTGTTGGCAGGAGGTAGAGGTGGATTAGGTAATTTTCATTTCAAATCTGCAACTAATCAAACTCCAAGATATGCTCAACCGGGAGAACCAGGCAGAGAAGAATGGAAAATTCTGGAGCTTAAGTTATTGGCGGACGTTGGATTAGTTGGGTTTCCAAATGCTGGAAAATCAACTCTTTTGTCCTCGATAACAGCTGCTAAACCAAAAATTGGATCATATCCATTTACCACTTTAGTACCTAACCTAGGTATTGTTTCTTATCGGGACGGCAAATCATTTATCATTGCTGATATTCCTGGGATTATTGAGGACGCTCATAAAGGCAAAGGTCTGGGAATAAGATTTTTAAAGCATATAGAAAGAAATAGTGTGCTTTTGTTCATGATTCCAATTGATGCAGAAGATATAAATAAAGAATACGATATCCTTCTCAACGAACTTGAAAAGTTTAATCCCGAATTGTTGGATAAAAACAAAATGTTGGCCATTACCAAAATTGATATTGTAGATGAAGAGACTCGTTTACTAATAGACGAAGAACTCAATATAGATATTCCTTATGTTTATATTTCTTCAGTTACTGGACAAAATCTTGATGTTCTTAAAGATAGACTTTGGAACCTGATGGTGGCAGATTATTAGGTTTAATTATCAGTTTTTCAATAAATTACTTATTATAATTTTGTATAGTATGTTCTAAAATTTATACCTTCGCTTTTTGGAAAATTGGAATGGTCCTAGTAAAATTTCCTAAGGAAAAAATATTTTGAGATGATCGCTTATTTAAAAGGAAGTATAACTTGCAAAAATCCTGCCTATGTTCATATCGAGTGTAATGGAGTAGGATATGAAGTTCAAGTAAGTTTATACACCTTTGGAAAGCTGGAAGACTTGGATGAAATTAAACTTAATACGTATCAGCATATTTACGAAAACGGGCAAGTGCTTTATGGTTTTTTTGATGTGCCGGAAAGGGATTTGTTTGTTAAGCTTATCTCGGTTTCAGGAGTAGGACCCAATACGGCAAGAGTTATTTTGTCCTACATGGATGTAAATGAAATAAAATCGGCCATTGCGAATGAAAATGCAGTAGCTCTTAGTAAAGTGAAAGGCATAGGACCAAAGACGGCAAAGAGGATTATTTTGGACTTGAAAGAAAAAATAATAAAAGAAGGTGTTTCGGCTGACAATAATGTGAATATTCTTAAATCGGGCAATACTTTACATCAGGAGGCGTTATCTGCATTGACAGCTCTTGGTTTTCCAAAAGCATTAGTTGAAAAGCAAATAAAATCAGTTTTGGCATCTAATGCGAGTATAAATAATGTGGAACAGTTAATTAAAGAAGTCCTCAAAAAAAATTAAATAGTTAGCTTATTTTATTGTAAAAATTTGAATAAAAACATACTCAAATAAACAATGCTTCGTTTAGGTAGAATGTTTGATATTAAGAAGGAAATAAATGAAAAAGAAAGTTGGCGATATGGTAGATCTTAATACTAAGATTATCAGTTGTTTAAATATATTTTATTTTTTGAATATTAAAATAACCAGCATCATATGATTGCAGTCTCATTTTGATATGAGACTATAAAATTAAGTGAAAGTTATAGATGAAATTAGTTAGAATTATAGTTACGCTTGTAGCAATCTTACATATAACCATTAGTGCATTTGCTTCTTGGAGTGGTTACAACCCGACTAACCCTTATGTTGAAACATATACTACCGTTACCGATACGATCCCTCTATTGGATGAAGATGAGATCATACTTGGAGAAAAATATAATCCTTTTGATATTAATCCCTCAAATATTGTTCAGGATGTAGAATATGATCCGACTACTAATAGTTATATTCTTACAGAGAGAATAGGCGAAGAGTACTACAGAGCACCTACCTATATGACTTTTGAGGAATATCTTGAATGGTCTCAAGAACAACAACGAAAAAAATACTGGAGTGATTTAGCAGGACTGTCCTCGGAAAGTGATAAAGGATACGATCTGGTAGATCCGATGAATCGAATTGATGTTCAAAATAGTTTGGTAGATAGATTGTTTGGAGGTACAGAAATCAATATTGAACCGCAGGGTAATGTAGATATTTCCTTGGGAGCTAATTACAATAACTTAACCCCACAGGTAAATCCTAACCCCAATGTATGGCAGGTGCCTGATATAGATATGAAGATAAGGATGAATGTGGATGGTACGATAGGTAAGAAGCTTAAACTAGGGTTTAATTATGATACGCAAGCTACTTTTGATTTCGATAGGAAAATTAAATTAGAGTTTGATTCGGAACAATTTTCTGAAGATGACATCATTAAGAAGATAGAAGCAGGAAATGTGAGTATGCCTTTACGGAGTAATTTGATTCAGGGCTCACAGGAGCTGTTTGGTTTAAAAACCGAATTACAATTTGGTCATCTAAGGATTACAGCTCTAGCTTCCCAACAACGATCGGAACAGAAAGACATAAAGATTGAAAATGGAGCTTCGGTAGTAGAATTTGAACTAACTCCCGATCAGTACGATGAAAATAGGCATTTCTTTCTTTCGCACTATAATAGAGATGTGTACGAAGAGAGTTTGACTTATTTACCATATATCTCATCGGCATTTAAGATTACAAGATTGGAAGTATGGATATCTGAAGATAGACAGGACAATAGGGAAGGAAAAAGAATGGTTGTGGGTATTACTGATTTAGGAGAAGGTAAAACTGAGTATCTGGATAATCCGAATCCAATCTATCCATTGAATCCTACCACCTCTAAGCATATTTTACCTAATGGGGAAATATTACCGGATAACGAAGTGAGTGACCTGTTTGCTGAACTGAGAGCAGATTCGTTGGTCCAACAGGTTAATATGGCCTCATCTCTTCTCAAGTCAAAGTATGACATGGTAGAGAATAGAGATTTTGAGATTTTTCAAGGTAGAATGCTATCACCTAGTGAATATTCTTTCAATCCTCAACTTGGTTTTATATCACTTAATAGTAGGTTAAGACCGAATCAAAGAATGGGAGTAGTCTTCGAATATCAGTTTAATACCAAATGTGATTCTGTGTATACAGTTGGAGACTTTTACGGAGAAGAACAGAGTAGTACTTTCGATGAACAGAATCAGAATAGTATAAGAAATGAACCGGAGCCAAATAAGGTTAAGTTTATTAAACTTTTGAAATCAAGTATTCAAAATGTAAGTTTCCCTTCTTGGGACCTAATGATGAAAAATGTATATCCTTTAGGTACATCCCAACTTAATCAGGAAAGTTTTGAGTTCGATATTTTTTATGATGATAGAGAAACAGGAAGGCTACTAAAATTTATACCTGAGAATCAGAATAATATCAATAAAATACCTCTGCTTCAATTATTTAGATTGGATAATTTGAATAAGTTCGGAGACCCACAAAGCGATGGTATATTTGATTATGTGCCTGGTGTCACGGTGGTAGAAAGAAGTGGTGCCGTAATTTTTCCTGTATTAGAGCCTTTTGGTAGTTCAATAGATAGTTTGATAAAAGATCAGACTATAGCAGATCAATATAGGTATCAAATGCTTTATGATACATCGGTAATTATTGCGAGGACGGACCCTTCAGGACAAGCGTTGAACAGATTTGTGATGAAAGGACGGGTAAAATCGGCTACTTCTGGGGTGATTCAGCTAGGACCTTTCGTCCCTAGAGGATCGGTAAGAGTAACAGCAGGAGGGGTTACACTTAGAGAAAACGAAGATTACGAAATTGATTATTCTCTGGGGCGTTTGACAATAATTAATCAGGCTTATTTGGTACAGGGAACACCATTAAACGTATCCTTTGAAGACAATGCCACTTTCAGTTTACAACAAAAGACTATGCTCGGTCTTAGGGCTGACTATCAACTGAGTAAAAAAGCGTCTATTGGTGCCACATTTCTTAGATTGAAAGAAAGACCGCTAACCAATAAGGTGAATATAGGTAGCGATCCAATTAATAATAAAATATTTGGGCTTGATTTTAACTACTCAGACGAAACACCTTGGGTTACGAATCTAGTAGATAAACTACCGTTTTATAGTACAAAGGCAGCTTCTAATCTCAGTTTTAGTGCAGAGGTTGCAGCATTGGTACCCGGTAGTAATAATGCCATTGATGTCGATACTGATAATGGTAGACAGGGTACAGTGTATATCGATGATTTCGAAGGAGCAGTAAGCGGCTTTTTACTCGGGACTTATAATAATAATCAATGGACGTTAGCAAGTACCCCATCAGACCCTAAATTTCCTGAAAGCCAAATAGATGGCCTCGAGAATGGTAAAAATAGGGCATTGATTAATTGGTATACGATAGATCGTGCTTCACGTCAGTCAGGAGATAATAGTGATCCCTATGCACGTTTTGTGAATCAAAGAGATTTATTTCAGAGAGAAACCAATATTGGACAGGATGAGCTATTTACTTTTGATATAAGTTACTATCCCACAGAAAGAGGTCCTTATAACTTTGATACTACAAATGTAGAAATAAATCAAATAACAGGCGAATTGACACTTCAAAATCCTCAGGAAAGATGGGGAGGTATCATGCGAAGTTTTCAGAACACTGATTTTCAGGCGGCCAACTATGAATTTATCGAATTCTGGGTATTAAACCCCTTTATGGATAGATCTGATGGAGAGGCTCCTACAGAGACTGAGCAAGGAGAGCTTGTCTTTCATTTAGGTAATATTTCGGAAGACATTTTAAAAGATGGTAACCAGTTTTTTGAAAATGCAATGGATGATGGTGAAGGAGTGGAGACCACATATTTGGACACTCCTTGGGGACAGATACCTGTTAATTTACCAGTAACTAATGTTTTTAATAGGGAAACTGCCGATGTACAAGATGTTGGTCTAGATGGCTTGGATAATGATGGGGAAAGAGAGCATTATCAAGAAAGCTATTTACGAAGTTCAAAAATTTTAAATGCACTTGATAGAGATGGAAGGGCGATCAGTGATGACCCAAGTGGAGATGATTTTGAAGCACATACTTCCGCTGCGAATAGAGAAAAAGCATCACTTCAAGAAAGATATAAGAAATTTAATAACCCTCAGGGTAATTTTCCCGATAATGCGAATGTAGAGGGTATTCAGGATTTTGTACGAGGTAACCAGCAACCTGATATGGAAGATCTTAATAATAATAGATCTTTGGATCAAAGTGAGGCATATTTTATTTACAAAATTCCTATTCGAAAAGTGCCGGGAACTAATAAACTTGATATTGATGCTCCTGGAGCAAGGTATCGAGGAATGAGAGAATTGACAAATCCAAATGGGACTGCACCAAACGACAAAGAAGAATGGTATAGATTTCAGGTTCCTTTGAGTACATTCGATGATGTATTTGGAGATATTTCGGATTTTAGATCTATTCAGTTTATGCGGATGTACTTTACTGGATTTGAGACGGCGAAGACCTTTAGATTTGCAGAAATGCAATTAATCAGAAATCAATGGAGAAAGGCTTTTCGATGTATGAATGATGATCCGTCGGGCCCTGAATTTACGGTAGACGATGTTGGGGTAGAAGAGAATTTTACAAAGACTCCATTTAATTATAGAAAACCTCCGCGGATACAGGAAGAAAGAATTCAAGGAGCTTTCGGTAACCTATTACAGGATGAAAAATCTCTTTCTTTAAATGTGAGAGATCTAGATACAACTTGTGAAGTAAGTATTTTCAAGTTGGCAAATCTGGATTTGACATTTTATGAAAATCTACAACTTATTGTACATGCAGAATATCCTGATGGAGCGGACAAAGTAGAGGATGGAGATCTTGCTCTCTTTATTAAGTTAGGAAAGGACGAAGTAGGTAATTACTACGAATATGAAATGCCTCTTGTCATGTCCAACGGTAAAGGAGCTGCATCTGAACAAGATGTAATATGGCCTGATTCGAACTTTATTGACTTTCCGTTAGAAGAATTTGTGAACCTTAAGAAAAAGAGAATCCGTGACGGACTTTCTCTAACAGAAAGGCATTCTGAGTTAAAGAGCAGAGATGGAAAGATATGGGAGAAATATACGATTATTGGTAACCCGAGTATTGGAGATATTCAGACTATACATATAGGGATTAGGAATATTTCGGAAACAGATAACTCTTTAGATGCTGAAGTATGGGTAAATGAATTCCGAGCAACTGGACTAAAACAAAAGGGAGGATACGCTGGTCAAGCGAGGCTTCAAATGAGTTTAGCCGATCTGGGAGAAATAAATGCAGCAGCTTCTTACAATTCTATTGGATGGGGAGGATTAGATCAACGGATACAGGAGAGAAGTAGAGAAGAAGTATTGAATTATGATATAGCTGGTAGTTTGCAATTGGGCAAATTTTTTCCTGAGAAAGCGAAGTTAAATATTCCTATTTTCGCACAATATTCGAAAACTATTTCTACTCCACAGTTTGATCCATACCATAGGGATATAACTGTGGATGATAGTAAAGAGTTAGAACCTGAAAAGGCAGATAGTATTGTGGATAGGTCAAGAGAGACAAGTACTATTAAGAGTATAAACTTTACCAATGTTAAGACAAATGTAAGTACTAAGAAATCTTTGCCATGGAGTCCTAATAACTTTTCAGGAACTTATGCCTATACTCAAACAGTCAATACTGATCCCATCATAAAAGAAGATGTGATCACAGAGACTCAAACACAATTGGAATATAATTACTCTACAAAAGGAGCGACTGTTCAACCTTTTAAATTTATCAAATCGAAATCTCTTAAGTTTTTAAGTAGTTTCAATTTCAATCTATTACCGAACAGATTTGGATTCAATACACAATTGAATAGATATCAATCACATCGAACTTTTAGAGAGCCTGATTCACCGGTTTTTAGGTTTGATGACCAAAGATACAGATGGGAAAGAAATTATACTTTGGATTGGAATCTGGCTAAGTCTTTGAGAGTCAACTACAAATCTAACGTTACGGCTATCATTGATGAATTACGACAGGTAGGTATTGCGGATGATCCGGATGATAGAGATTGGGTAAATGAGGTCGGTGATACAGTGATTGTTACTAACCATGATCAAGTTACTACCTATCGAAGAGATAATTTACGTGATGGAGGAAGACGTAAAAATTACACCCACAACTTTAATGTTAACTATAAGGCACCTATTAATTTGTTGCCAATGATGGACTGGGTGACAGCATCAGCTGACTACAAATCTGACTATGGATGGAAAGCTGGATCTTTACAACCGATAGATAATACTCCTGGAACAGATAATTTGGTTCTGAACACCATAAATAACAACCAGAACATTTCTTTTAATGCAAATTTAAATTTCCAAAAACTCTACAAGAAATCAACTTACTTACAAGCTATTGAAGATGGTGGTAAGTCGTTAAAAAGAAAGCGAAAGCGTAATAAGAGAAAAAGATCTCGAATTAGTAGAACAAAGAGAGGCAATGAAGAAGAGGACACAAAAAAGGAAGAGAAGAAGGAGGATGAAGGAGAACCGCGAATACCTTCTACTGTTGAAAGGATATTAATCAGGCCTATTTTGATGTTGAGAAGTGCCAAACTTACATATAATGAAAGAAATGCCACACTTATCCCCGGTTTTAGGGCTGAGGCAGATCTATTGGGTATGTCTTCTGGTTTTGGAGATCCTGGAGTGGGATTTGTATTAGGACAGCAGCCAAATTTACGTGACAATTCATTCTTGAATAATGATAGAGACAGGTTTAATACTAGTTTAGCATTTAATGATATTAGTCAACAAGATAAAGGACATACGGTCGATCTTAAAATAGATTTGGAACCGTTTAAGGACTTTGAAATTGATTTAGATTGGAAAAAAAGCCATAGTACAACTGAGACTTTTGTATATCGAATCAAGGAGAACCCTGATGATGATTTTGCAAAAGTATCGCAATATACTATTGGATCATTTGATATGACTTACCTGCCGTTGTCAACAATGTTTGATGATATTCAGGAAGTTTATCAGCGTTTTACGTACTATAGAGTTGATTTGTCAGAACAACTTTATAGAAATTCTTCACAGTACATTCCTGGAGACCCTATTCCACAACATGAACCTATTGATCAATTTGGAGATTATGCAAGGGGTTATGGTCCTACCAATTACAATGTAGCGGTACCTGCATTCTTATCTGCTTACACTGGGATGGATAGAAATACCATATTAGATGACCATGGTAATTATCAGGATCAGGTTTCTTCGAAGAGCTTTATTCCTAAACCTAATTGGCAGGTTAGATACGATGGATTAGGGAAATTATCAATATTTAAGGACATACTTAAGAGTTTTAGCTTAAAGCATGGATATAAATCCAATCTTAGGGTTAATAATTTTTATCAACAGATTAATTATCAAGAAGATGATAACGGTGTACAGTTAGAAGATAATTTTGATTTAAATGGAAATTATTACTCAAGGTTTGAAATTCCAGCAGTACAGATTGATGAGCAATTTTCGCCTCTTATTGGATTGAGCTTTAAAACACATTCTGATGTGGTTTTTGATTTTGAATACAGAAAGAATAGAAATCTGGACCTTAGATTACAAGCCAATGAGTTGACGGAGAGATTGGGATCTGAGGTGATATTTGGGTTTGGATATATTATTAAAGACTTCAAAGGATTCGGAGGAGGTAAAAAGAAGAGAAAGAGATCAAGACGTAAGAATAAAGACGGTGACCAAACAGATGATAAGGATGACGGATTGTTGGGTAACGGTTCACAGGATAACAAGAAGGGAAGAAAAAGTGCCTTTGTTAAAAACCTTGTGTTTAACCTTGATTTTTCTTTAAGAGATAATATTACTTATAAAAGGGACTTGTCTTCCGCTGTTCCTGAAGCTAATCCAACGACAGGATCAAGGAGTATCACGCTTAACCCAACGGTAGATTATGAGATGAATAAGTATCTTACATTGAGAGTATATTTTAATTATACTCGAAATAAAAACTATGTGGGAAGTATAACCACTACGAACGCTAATGGGGGAGTGACGGCAAGATTTATTCTTCAATAATAGGTTAGGTTTGAATTGGAATAGTTACATCAAGGGTTTTGAAGCTTACTTGATGTTAGAAAAGTCACTGTCCAAAAACTCAATAAAAGCCTATATGAGTGATGTGGGTAAGTTGATTTCTTTTTTGGAAATGAGGAATGAGGAGTGCACACCTTTGGAGATTAAGAAAGGAGATTTAAGCAATTTTGCAAGTTATCTTTTCGAATTAGGAATTGAGGCCAAATCACAGGCTCGCATAATCAGTGGAGTAAGAGCTTTTTTTAGATATTTGGTGATGGAGGATATGATTGAAAATGATCCTTCTCAATCCATGATTTTACCCAAATTACCAAAAAAACTACCTGATGTACTTAGCTGGGAAGAGATAGAACAAATCTTACTGAATATAGATCTCTCCAAAGATAACGGTCATAGAAATAAAGCCATAATTGAAACACTGTATGCCTGCGGATTAAGAGTCAGTGAGTTAGTCAATCTTAAGTTGTCTAACTATTATCCCAAGGAAGGGATAGTAAAAGTACTGGGTAAAAACGATAAAGAGAGATTAGTTCCTATTGGGAGTTCAGCCATCAAGGAAATTAACACTTATATAAATAATTTCAGAAATAAAATCAGCATTGAATCGGGCCATAAAGATTTTCTCTTTTTAAATCGGAGGGGAAAAAAGCTGACAAGAGTGATGATATTCCTAATTGTTAAGAATGTGGTTAATCAAGCGGGGATAAACAAAAATGTGAGTCCTCACACATTTAGGCATTCCTTTGCAACCCATTTAGTTGAGGGCGGTGCAGACCTAAGAGCTGTGCAAGATATGTTGGGGCATGAATCCATTTTGACTACCGAGATTTACACTCATCTGGACAGAAGATTCCTGAGGGAGACCATTATGAATTTTCATCCACTAAATAAGGAAGGTTGACCGAAGAAAAGAAATGTTAAAATCGATTCATTTCCATACAATTGTGAACTTAGTGCGTTAACTTTATGTGACAATTTGATGACAATCTTATTTGTTCATTTAAACACATGTCTGTCTTTATAAAATTAAATACCATGAAAATTAAAATCTTATCTGTATTAATGCTTGTCGGATTAGGTCTAATTTATTCTTGTGCCGATGAAGAAGTGGTGGTCGAAAATTATTACTACCCTCAGGAAGATTATAGCCTTTTGCAAAAGTATTTGAATTTACCTTCTTCTCCTTTTGACTATGATCTTGATTTTCCTGATTATATAACTTCCTTTGTGAGAACGGAGGTGAATCAAGATGTTGCTACTTTGGGAAGAGTTCTTTTTTACGATACTCAGCTTTCTTCTGACAATAGCGTGTCATGTGCTTCATGTCATAAACCTGAATTAGCTTTTTCTGATGATGTTTCCTTTTCTAAGGGGGCAGAGGGAAAGGTTACAACAAGAAATTCTTTAGCATTGGGGTCAGTTATTAACTTTTCGCTTTACTATGGAGATGACGTTTTTAATGGAATTCCTTTCTTCTGGGATAACTCAGCTACCACGATCCAAGAACAAAGTGCTCGTACGATAGCTAATCCTAATGAAATGAACTTACAGATGCATCAGGTAGCATCAAGAGTAAACGATTTGGAGTATTATACTCCTTTGGCAAAAATGGCCTTCGGAACTGAGAACTTATCTCAGTCACAAATTTTGGATGCAATAGCTACATTTACCAATGCGATTACGACCTACGACTCAAGGTTTGATCAAGCTTTGGAGAAAGAATTCAATAAGGGATTTACATCAGGGTATGAGAACAGGTATTTTGAAAGCTTTTCTGCTTTAGAAAATCTAGGGAAGGATTTATACATGGCTAATTGTTCATCTTGTCATGGAGTTTCCGCAGGTAGACCTGGAAAGCTTGCAGGCAATAATGGTTTATATACTTCGTACAGTGATAAAGGAGCAGGTAGTTCAGGAGCATACGCGGAATTCAAGATTCCTACACTAAGAAATATTTTGAAGACGGCTCCGTATATGCATGATGGAAGTCTAATAACCATTGATGATGTTTTGGATCATTATAGTTCTGAAATAGAATACAATAGTGGATTAAGTCCCGAACTAAGAACAGGGAGTCAGGCTAAGAAATTTAACTTCTCTGAGGCTGAAAGGGATGCATTGAAAGCATTTTTTGCCACAATGACTGATGAAACAATTGAAACGAAAGAAAAATATTTAGATCCTTTCAAATAAAAACATAGAGTATTCCTACTTTGTGTAGGAGTACTCATATTTTATGAAATTACTTTCTTTATTAGCTGGATTAACTACTCTACTGTGTGCGTTCTCCTCTTGCAGTAAAAATACCTTGTATATTCCGGGACAGGAAGGGTTGGAAAGTGTTCATAAAAGACAACAACTCAAAGGTGGGGCGGATATCAATTATGATAATGGAAATAGTTGTGCTCATTTGGATATTAGTTATAGCCCTATTGATAATGTAGGAGTTTTTTATGATTTAAAAACTTCAGGTCTAGATTATCAATATCATACAATTGGTTTAGGATATTACTTAGCGGCCTATGAAAAAATGGATTTGCGAGAGTATACTGAAAAGAAGAAGTCTATTGATGTCGGCTATCACTTTGATTTTTATGGAGGGGCCTCGTATTGTAAATCAAAGGATAATACTTTTTTCAGGAGTTCCAGCTTTTCTATAGCTGATACCTACGGAATTAATTTATACGGGAAACGGTTTTTTGGACAAATAGGATATCATCTTAAAAAGGAATTTATGTCTTATGATATTGTTTTAAGAAGATCTTGGTTAGATATAGATAAGATACAGACATTTGGCTTAGCTGTAAAGGATGATTTTAACCCTGGAAAGGAAATCCAAGATGAAAACGTGATGAGTTACACTGAGTTGTCATTTAAGGTAAATATAGGAGGAGTATATAAACCATTGTATATAGGACTAAGCAGAAAATTTGGTCTGTCAAATTCTAACGTCATCAACTCTACTTTTGACCATGTTGTGGGATTTGTTGGCATAAATCTGGATATTCAGCATGCCTTTGGAAAAAAAATTAAGGAGACTCCGGCTAACAAATAATTTTAATTAGTAAGCAGCTTTTTTTATGATAATCGTATCTCTTCTTTTGTAAGAGATCATCTACTTCTATTTATTAGATTAGAAAAACGAAAAATCATGAAAAAAGTAAATACTCAAAGAATGCTGGTCTTTTTATTTACTCTTTTATTTGCTACCCATTTATCCTCACAATGTGAAATTTGGGACTTGGTTGTAGAGCCTTACGATTGTTCCGATGATTTTTTTATGGTGGATATTGATTTCAATTATGATGAAGTAGGTGTTTCAGGTTTTGAATTGACAATACAGGGGCTATCCTATGGAACTTATGAATATACCGATTTGCCTATAACTGTGGGAGATATACCAGTAGATTGTCTTTCAGAATTTGAATTTCAAGTGAATGATGTCGATGATCCTAACTGTGTTAATAGTGTTATTTTGGACCCTCCTTGCTGCGATTGTGAATTTTGGAGTATAGATTTCAACTTAGCCCCTTACTGTGAGGAGGATCAGGTTTGGGCAGAATGGATAATTTTTGGTGAAAACTTTAGCGGAGAAGGCATATCAGTTTATGTCAATGATGTTTTTCTAGATAATTTTGATTATGAAGATAGTGACACATATTTTTTCGGATTTGATGACCCTGAAACAGATTATTTTACACTAGAAATATGTGATTTAGGAGCTCCGGACTGTTGTTCGATTATAGAGCATCCTAATCCATGTTATGAAGAGGTAGGAGAGTGTGAGATTTGGGACCTGATAGCAGAACCATATGCGTGCGAAGATGATGTATTTTACGTGGATATTGACTTCAATTATGACAATGTAGGATCATCTGGTTTCACAATAATGGGTAATGGAACTGATTACGGAACCTTCGAATATGCTGATTTACCGATTACATTAGGAACCTTGTCGGCAGATTGTGAAACTAATTATGAATTCGTTGTAAAAGATGTTGATGATCCAGCTTGTCAAACTGATACTGAGATTGGAATTCAATGTTGTGAAGGAGAGGAATGTAATATATTTGATGCTGAGGCGGCGTCTATAGAATGTATAGATGGTCCCTTAGTTTTGGTTACTGATTTTAGTTTCGAATATGAGAATGTCACCAACGACCTTTTCGATCTTTATATAGATGGAGATTTTGATAATTATTATTCATATACGAATCTACCGATCACCTTTGAATTTGAAGCTGATGTTACAGCCGAGTTTTTTACCATTACTATATGTGATAATGATAATGAAGATTGCTGTTCGGAATTTACGTTTGAGAATCCGTGCTACGAGGAAAGTGAAGAATGTGATATTACAGCTTTTGATTTTGGAGATAACCCTGAGTGTGATGGTGAATTGATTGTAACAGATTGGTTGATAGATGGAGTTAATTTAAGTGAGGTTGGTTTTGATATATATGTAAATGATGAGTTTGAATTATTTGTAGAATATGAGGATGATAATTGGTATGATTTTGATCTGGAAGACCCGGGAACAGAGGTTATAGTGGTAAAAGTATGTGATAATGACAACGGAGACTGTTGTGCAGAGATAGAATTCGAAAATCCCTGTTATGAGGAAGGCGAAGAATGTGAGTTATGGGATTTGGTGGTAGAACCGTATGAATGTAGTGATGGTTTCTTTATGGTTGACATCACTTTTGAGTATGATGGAGTGGGAGATTCAGGATTTACAGTAATGGGCAATGGAGTTACTTATGGAACATATGAATATGGAGATTTACCGATAACCATAGGAAACTTGGAGGCTGATTGCGAGACTAATTATGAATTCATTATCAAAGATGTAGATAACCCAGACTGCCAGGTGTCAACAGATATTGGAGAACAGTGTTGTGAAGGAGAGGAATGTAATATATTTGATGCTGAGGCGGCGTCTATAGAATGTATAGATGGTCCCATAGTGTTGGTTACTGACTTTAGTTTCGAATATGAGAATGTCACCAACGACCTTTTCGATCTTTATATAGATGGAGATTTTGATGATTATTATTCATATACGAATCTACCGATCACCTTTGAATTTGAAGCTGATGTTACGGCAGAATTTTTTACTATAACTATATGTGATAATGATAATGAAGATTGCTGTTCGGAATTTACGTTTGAGAACCCGTGCTACGAGGAAAGTGAAGAATGTGATATTACAGCTTTTGATTTTGGAGATAATCCTGAGTGTGATGGTGAATTGATTGTAACAGATTGGTTGATAGATGGAGTTAATTTAAGTGAGGTTGGTTTTGATATATACGTAAATGATGAGTTTGAATTATTTGTGGAATATGAGGATGATAATTGGTATGATTTTGATCTGGAAGACCCGGGAACAGAGGTCATAGTGGTGAAAGTATGTGATAATGACAACGGAGACTGTTGTGCAGAGATAGAATTCGAAAATCCCTGTTATGAGGAAGGCGAAGAATGTGAGTTATGGGATTTGGTGGTAGAACCGTATGAATGTAGTGATGGTTTCTTTATGGTTGACATCACTTTTGAGTATGATGGAGTGGGAGATTCAGGATTTACAGTAATGGGCAATGGAGTTACTTATGGAACATATGAATATGGAGATTTACCGATAACCATAGGAAACTTGGAGGCTGATTGCGAGACTAATTATGAATTCATTATCAAAGATGTAGATAACCCAGACTGTCAGGTGTCAACAGATATTGGAGAGCAGTGTTGTGAAGGAGAGGAATGTAATATATTTGATGCTGAGGCGGCGTCTATAGAATGTATAGATGGTCCCTTAGTGTTGGTTACTGACTTTAGTTTCGAATATGAGAATGTCACCAACGACCTTTTCGATCTTTATATAGATGGAGATTTTGATAATTATTATTCATATACGAATCTACCGATCACCTTTGAATTTGAAGCTGATGTTACGGCAGAATTTTTTACTATAACTATATGTGATAATGATAATGAAGATTGCTGTTCGGAATTTACGTTTGAGAATCCGTGCTACGAGGAAAGTGAAGAATGTGATATTACAGCTTTTGATTTTGGAGATAATCCTGAGTGTGATGGTGAATTGATTGTAACAGATTGGTTGATAGATGGAGTTAATTTAAGTGAGGTTGGTTTTGATATATATGTAAATGATGAGTTTGAATTATTTGTGGAATATGAGGATGATAATTGGTATGATTTTGATCTGGAAGACCCGGGAACAGAGGTTATAGTGGTAAAAGTATGTGATAATGACAACGGAGACTGTTGTGCAGAGATAGAATTCGAAAATCCCTGTTATGAGGAAGGCGAAGAATGTGAGTTATGGGATTTGGTGGTAGAACCGTATGAATGTAGTGATGGTTTCTTTATGGTTGACATCACTTTTGAGTATGATGGAGTGGGAGATTCAGGATTTACAGTAATGGGCAATGGAGTTACTTATGGAACATATGAATATGGAGATTTACCGATAACCATAGGAAACTTGGAGGCTGATTGCGAGACTAATTATGAATTCATTATCAAAGATGTAGATAACCCAGACTGCCAGGTGTCAACAGATATTGGAGAACAGTGTTGTGAAGGAGAGGAATGTAATATATTTGATGCTGAGGCGGCGTCTATAGAATGTATAGATGGTCCCATAGTGTTGGTTACTGACTTTAGTTTCGAATATGAGAATGTCACCAACGACCTTTTCGATCTTTATATAGATGGAGATTTTGATGATTATTATTCATATACGAATCTACCGATCACCTTTGAATTTGAAGCTGATGTTACGGCAGAATTTTTTACTATAACTATATGTGATAATGATAATGAAGATTGCTGTTCGGAATTTACGTTTGAGAACCCGTGCTACGAGGAAAGTGAAGAATGTGATATTACAGCTTTTGATTTTGGAGATAATCCTGAGTGTGATGGTGAATTGATTGTAACAGATTGGTTGATAGATGGAGTTAATTTAAGTGAGGTTGGTTTTGATATATACGTAAATGATGAGTTTGAATTATTTGTGGAATATGAGGATGATAATTGGTATGATTTTGATCTGGAAGACCCGGGAACAGAGGTCATAGTGGTGAAAGTATGTGATAATGACAACGGAGACTGTTGTGCAGAGATAGAATTCGAAAATCCATGCTATACATCCTCAACGGTGGAAGACGAATTAAACAAAGATATGTTGATTTATAACTTTGTGGATGGTAGGTTGATTTTGGAACTACGTGATATTTCGGATATCAGTTTTAGAGTATCAGCCGTGGATGGTAGATCGACACTGAGTGGAAAGCTATATGCAGGACAAAATATTTTTGATTTCAATGGTAACAACGGTGTCTATTTATTAACTGTTTGGAAGAGCAGTAATCCCATAACCCTTAAAATCATAAAACTATAATTTTCTAGGGGTCTTATACTAGAATTTCACGGAGGAAAGGAGTTGTAATCAACGATTTTTCTCCGTTTTTTAGTTAACCCGTTTTCCTTTTTTAAATATCTGATTTTATTTAAGTTGCAGTAATAAAAGCGATTTTAAAAATAGTTTGCTGTTCTGGATTAGAATTGTATCTTTGCAGCCAATTTTTAATAAATAAATTATTTTAAAACTTTATGAAACAATATGAAGTGACTTTCATCGTCGATCCCGTTCTGTCAGGCGATGAAATAAAATCGACAGCTTCTCAGTACGAAAATATGCTCAAAGATGAGGGGTGTAAGATCGTAAATAGAGATGACATGGGTTTAAAGCAATTAGCTTATCCCATAAACAAGAGAAATTCAGGAGTGTATTTTTGCGTTGAATTTCAGACAGAGAATGGTGCTTTAATTCCTAAATTAGAACTTGCTCTTTATAGAGACGAAAGAGTAATGAGATATTTGTCAGTTAAGCTTGATAAGTATGGAGTTAAGTATAATGATGATAAGAGAAATGGTTTAATAGGAAAGGTTAAGAAGAAGGAGAAATCTAAGAAGTCTCAATCTATTTCTGATGACTTGACGAGAATTGAGGGTATTACACCTAAAGTGGCAGGAGCTTTGGCTAATGCAGGAGTTAATAGTTTTGAGAAATTAGGAGCAGCAGATTCCAAGAGTATATCTGAGGTTTTGGAAAAAGCGGATCCTGACTTAGCTTTATTAAATCCTTCTAATTGGATTGTAGATGCTAAAAATATGGCGGAGGCTAAGAGAACAGGTAAAAAACCTGCTCCTAGCGTGTCTAAAAGTAAACCAACATCTTCAGAAGAAGAGTAGTATTCTTTAATTTAAATTTAAAAACATGGCATCAAGAGATGATATAAAATTTTTGAGTAATCCTAATATTGGAAAACAAAGAAATAAATATTGTAGATTTAGAAAATTCGGTATCAAGCATATAGACTATAAGGATGCGGATTTCTTACTACAGTTCGTTAACGAACAAGGAAAAATATTGCCTAGAAGAATTACAGGTAATTCGCTTAAATATCAGAAAAAGGTTGCTGTAGCAGTAAAAAGAGCAAGGCATCTAGCTTTGCTACCATATGTAACAGACCTTTTAAAATAACTTTAAATAAGAAGACATGGAAATTATATTATTAAGAGATATTGATAATTTAGGCTATAAGCACGACAAGGTAAAAGTTAAGCCTGGTTACGGAAGAAATTTTTTAATTCCACAAAAAATGGCGGTTATAGCTAATGAACCCAATTTGGCAAAGTTGGAAGCTATTCTTAAGGAAGAAGAAGCGAAAGAGGCCGCTAGGTTAGATGAATACAAAGAGATAGCCGCTAGGCTAGATGGTCAAATGCTAAGAATTCCTGTAAAGGCAGGAACTTCTGGAAAGATTTTCGGCAGTGTAACAAACGTTCAGATTGTTAATGCTCTAAAAGAACAAATAGGAGTAGAGGTAGAAAGAAAGAAGGTGGTTCTTAATGAAGAGGTAAAAACTATGGGAGAATACGAAGCAGAAATTCAATTCCATAAGGATTTAGTAAGCAGTATTAAATTCGAATTGGTCAAAGACTAATATTTAAATGAAACTATTGAAGAAAGGAAGTCTTGTTAAAGGCTTCCTTTTTTATTTACAATGTATTAGAAATCGAATTCATGTCCACGAGTACTTAAGAAATTTTCACATTCTTTGTAATCGGGTGCTCTTAACTCGACTTCTTTCCAAAATTTATTTGAATGATTCATCTCAAGAAGATGGCATAGTTCGTGAATAATTATATATCTCCGTATTCTTCTTGGTAATAAAAGAACCCTTGTTGAAAAATTCAAATTTTTTTTACTGGAGCAGCTTCCCCAGTTGGAGGAATTATATTTTAAACTTAGTCTATTATAATTTAACCCAAAGTATTTTTTGTTGATAGCAGATACCTCGTGAGTAAATGTGGGGAGAAATATTTTCTTTATTTGGTCAGAAAGTATTGAACTAATTTCAGAGTGTATTTTTTCTTCTGAACCCTTTATAGTAAGATTTCCTTTGTAGTAGTTTATTTGATTTTTTTTGCTGACAGTATCTATTATTGAAACAGATAACTTTTGGTCCATTACCTCAAATTCGAATATATTTCCATAAGTCTTATTTATAAGTTTAAGTATGAGATTCGGTTTTTTAGAAACCGTTTTTTCAGCCCAGATCATTCCTTCTTCAATTTTCTGGGCAATTCTCTTTTGATCAAAGAATTGAGGAATTCGGAAGATTAGTTTTTTCTTACCAAAAGAGTAGCGAACATTATTTCTATTCTCCAGATACAAAAATACTTTTACTAAATGCCCGTTAATAGATCTTGTTAGAACTATCTTCTTAGGCATTTTTAGTTTCAAATTTTTGCAATAACTCGATTAGTTTGATGACTCCTTTAGTTGGCATTGCATTATAAATCGAGGCTCTAAATCCACCCACACTTCTATGTCCTTTTAAACCGGAACAATTATTCTCATTGCAATAGGCTAAAAACTCACTTTCTAATTCTTTTCTTTTTATCTGAAAAGTCACATTCATAAGAGATCGATCAGAAGGGTTTACTTCATTAAAGAAAAGAGTATTTCTGTCTAGCTCATCATATAGCATTCTTGCTTTTTCTTGATTCTTTTTTTCAATAACGGATACACCACCATTGTTTTTGATCCATTCTAAGGTTAGCATAGAAACATATATGGGAAAAACTGGGGGTGTATTAAATGAGGAGTTTTTTTCTATGTGAGTTCTATAGTCAAGCATGGTTGGAATACTCCTAGTTACGGTTCCTAACGAACTTTTCTTTACAATTACAAGTGTTACCCCTGCTGGACCCATATTTTTTTGAGCACCGGCATAAATAAGGTCAAATTTATCGATGGGCACCTCTCGGCTAAATATATCAGAGGACATATCACAAATCAATCGTGTATTGGTGTCTGGCCAACTTTTTATTTGTGTTCCATATATAGTGTTATTACTAGTTAGGTGTAAATATTTCACATGGCTTGTTTCTTTGGATAGTTTTGGATAATGCTTATACGAATTGTCTTTGGAAGATTCTATTACATCAATGTTTCCAAATAAGTTAGCTTCTTTAATCGCCTTAGATGACCATGTGCCAGTATCCAAATAACCAGCAGTTTCATTTTTATTTAAGTAATTCATTGGAACCATATAGAATTGAGAGCTAGCGCCTCCGGTTAAGAACAAAACCTCATAATCTTCAGGCAGTGCTAATAATTCCTTTACTAGTGATGTAGATTTGTCGAGTACTTCTACAAAAGCTTGACTTCTATGAGATATTTCCAATATAGATAACCCATCTTCTGAGAATGATGAAATTGCATCATTTGATTTTACAAAAACTTCTTCGGGTAGTATGGCAGGCCCTGCCGAGAAATTGAATGCCTTCATTTTTTTGTGGTAAACTTAATATGTCTATTAGAAATAATAAAATCTTCTTGTAATAATTCGATTTGATCAACTTTTTTTAGTTGCAAACTATTGACAATCAACGAACTACATTTTTGAGATAAATTATTTTTGTTTTTTTTATTTTAATCTTTGGAAAATTAATCTTCAATGGTATCTTTGCGGTCCCATTTAAAGTAATGGGGATAATAAAAAGAAAGAGGAAAGGATAGCAAGGAAGGAAAAGAGAATTAGGAAAAGACTATGGAGAGTTTGATCCTGGCTCAGGATAAACGCTAGCGGGAGGCCTAATACATGCAAGTCGAGCGGTATAATATCTTTCGGGATATTAGAGAGCGGCGCACGGGTGAGTAACGCGTACACTACCTACCTATAAGTACGGGATAGCCCTGGGAAACTGGGATTAATACTGTATGTGATTATTTATTTTAGATGAGTAATTAAAGAATTTCGCTTATAGATGGGTGTGCGTATGATTAGCTAGTTGGTGTGGTAACGGCATACCAAGGCGACGATCATTAGGGGGCGTGAGAGCGTGATCCCCCACACGGGTACTGAGACACGGACCCGACTCCTACGGGAGGCAGCAGTAAGGAATATTGGACAATGGGCGCAAGCCTGATCCAGCCATCCCGCGTGCAGGAAGACAGCCCTATGGGTTTTAAACTGCTTTTGGAAGGGAAGAAACGCCTATATTTATATGGGTTTGACGGTACCTTCAGAATAAGCACCGGCTAACTCCGTGCCAGCAGCCGCGGTAATACGGAGGGTGCGAGCGTTATCCGGAATTACTGGGTTTAAAGGGTGCGTAGGCGGAAGATTAAGTCAGAGGTGAAAGCTTTCAGCTTAACTGGGAAATTGCCTTTGATACTGATTTTCTTGAAATATGTTGAGGTTAGCAGAATGTGGCATGTAGCGGTGAAATGCATAGATATGCCATAGAATACCAATTGCGAAGGCAGCTAACTGGGCATTATTTGACGCTGAGGCACGAAAGCGTGGGGAGCGAACAGGATTAGATACCCTGGTAGTCCACGCCCTAAACGATGCTAACTCGATGTTTGTAGTGATATGAGCATCCAAGGGAAACCGTTAAGTTAGCCACCTGGGGAGTACGACCGCAAGGTTGAAACTCAAAGGAATTGACGGGGGTCCGCACAAGCGGTGGAGCATGTGGTTTAATTCGATGATACGCGAGGTACCTTACCTAGGCTAGAATGCGAGTGCTATTACCTGAAAGGGTAATTTTCTTCGGAACACGAAGCAAGGTGCTGCATGGTTGTCGTCAGCTCGTGCCGTGAGGTGTTGGGTTAAGTCCCGCAACGAGCGCAACCCTTATCGCTAGTTGCCAGCATTAAGTTGGGGACTCTAGCGAGACTGCCGGCGTAAGCCGCGAGGAAGGTGGGGATGACGTCAAATCATCATGGCCTTTATGCCTAGGGCGACACACGTGCTACAATGGTTGGTACAGAGGGTAGCGAAGCTGTGAAGCTAAGCCAATCTCAAAAAGCCAATCTCAGTTCGGATTGGAGTCTGCAACTCGACTCCATGAAGTTGGAATCGCTAGTAATCGCACATCAGCCATGGTGCGGTGAATACGTTCCCGGACCTTGTACACACCGCCCGTCAAGCCATGGAAGCTGGGAGTACCTGAAGATGGTGACTTAAAAGGGAGCTATTTAGGGTAAGACTAGTAACTGGGGCTAAGTCGTAACAAGGTAGCCGTACCGGAAGGTGTGGCTGGAATACCTCCTTTTAAGAGAGACCTTCTCTATCCTTTTCCTTTTTTATTATTTATGCTGGGGGATTAGCTCAGCTGGCTAGAGCGCTAGATTTGCATTCTAGAGGTCATCGGTTCGACTCCGATATCCTCCACAATGATTTAGTGTGAACACTAAGCAAAAAGTACATTGACAGATAGGGAAGAGTTAAGAAGAGTTATGGATAGATAACTGAAAGAATAAGAAGCGAATAAGGGCGTATGGGGGATGCCTTGGCTCTCAGAGGCGATGAAGGACGTGGTAAGCTGCGAAAAGTTACGGGGAGATGCAAACGATCGTAGATCCGTAAATGTCCGAATGGGGGAACCCGTTATGTTGAAGACATAACACCATTAATAAATGGAGGCAACCCAGAGAACTGAAACATCTAAGTATCTGGAGGAAAAGAGAACAATAGTTTATTCCGAGAGTAGTGGCGAGCGAAATTGGAAGAGCCGTAGAAGGTTATATATATTGAGTTGAATCATATGGAAAGATGAATCGAAGAAGGTGACAATCCTGTAAGCGAAGATATATATGATTGATTAAGAGTAGGGCGGAGCCGGTGAAACTCTGTCTGAATATGCCAGCACCATCTGGTAAGGCTAAATACTACTGAGAGACCGATAGTGAACAAGTACTGTAAAGGAAAGGTGAAAAGAACCCTAAGAAAGGGAGTGAAAAGAACCTGAAACCATACGCTTACAAGCGGTCGGAGCCCATATAGGGTGACGGCGTGCCTTTTGCATAATGAGCCTACGAGTTATACTTATCTAGCGAGTTTAAGTGATTCAGTCATGAAGGCGAAGCGAAAGCGAGTCTGAATAGGGCGAGAGCTAGGTGAGATAGACGCGAAACCGAGTGATCTACCCATGGGCAGGTTGAAGTTTCGATAATCTCGGAATGGAGGACCGAACCGGTACATGTTGAAAAATGTTCGGATGACCTGTGGGTAGGGGTGAAAGGCCAATCAAACTCGGAGATAGCTCGTACTCCCCGAAATGCATTTAGGTGCAGCGTTAGTTTAGAGTGTCATGGAGGTAGAGCTACCGATAGGGCTAGGGGGCTTCACCGCCTACCAACCCCTGACGAACTCCGAATGCCATGACACTGCACTAGCAGTGAGGCCAGGGGTGCTAAGGTCACTGGCCAAGAGGGAAACAACCCAGACCATCGGCTAAGGTCCCTAAATATAAACTAAGTTGAATGAACGAGGTGAGGATGCTAAGACAGCTAGGATGTTGGCTTGGAAGCAGCCATTCATTTAAAGAGTGCGTAACAGCTCACTAGTCGAGCGTTCTTGCGCGGAAAATAATCGGGCATAAAGTTTATTACCGAAGCTATGGATTGTACAAAGTACAGTGGTAGGGGAGCATTCTAATTGAGTTGAAGGTGTACTGTGAGGTATGCTGGATTGGTTAGAAAAGAAAATGTAGGCATGAGTAACGATAAAATAGGTGAGAAACCTATTCGCCGTAAGACTAAGGGTTCCTAGATCTATGTTAATCAGATCAGGGTTAGTCGGGGCCTAAGGTGTAGCCGAAGGGCGAAGCCGATGGGAAACCGGTTAATATTCCGGTACCTGTATATACTGCGATGGGGTGACGAAGGAGCGTAAGGACTGCCTTGAGACGGAATACAAGGTTGAAGTGTTTAGGCGTTGATATAGTAGGCAAATCCGCTATTGAGCTGAATCACGATAGTACACCGATCTTTACGGAGAGAGGTGATAATGTCCCCAAGCAAGCTTCCGAGAAAAACCTCTAAGCTTCAGGTATATAGAGCCCGTACCGTAAACCGACACAGGTAGTCGAGGAGAGTATCCTCAGGCGCTCGAGTGAATCGTGGCTAAGGAACTAGGCAAAATGGTCT
The DNA here is from genome assembly GCA_965230495.1 of Saprospiraceae bacterium. Taxonomy (GTDB): domain Bacteria; phylum Bacteroidota; class Bacteroidia; order Chitinophagales; family Saprospiraceae; genus JACJYM01. The sequence goes on from OZ246004.1 coordinate 241,235, forward strand.
CGTAACTTCGGGAGAAGAGACGCCTTTGAGAAATTAAAGGCCGCAGTGAAGAGGCCCAGGCGACTGTTTAGCAAAAACACAGGACTCTGCGAATTCGAAAGAAGAAGTATAGGGTCTGACACCTGCCCGGTGCTGGAAGGTTAAGGAAGGATGTAAACTTCGGTGAAGCATTTGACTGAAGCCCCAGTAAACGGCGGCCGTAACTATAACGGTCCTAAGGTAGCGAAATTCCTTGTCGGGTAAGTTCCGACCTGCACGAATGGTGTAACGATCTGGGCACTGTCTCAGCCACGAGCTCGGTGAAATTGAAGTATCGGTGAAGATGCCGATTACCCGCAACGGGACGAAAAGACCCCGTGAACCTTTACTACAGCTTCACATTGGGTTTGGATATATGATGTGTAGGATAGGTGGGAGACTATGAATTTGTCACGCCAGTGATGGAGGAGTCGTTGTTGAAATACCACCCTTTATATATTTAGATTCTAATCTGGCAACGGAGACATTGTGTGGTGGGTAGTTTGACTGGGGTGGTCGCCTCCTAAAGAGTAACGGAGGCTTGCAAAGGTACCCTCAGCATGGTTGGTAATCATGCGTAGAGCATATTAGTAGAAGGGTGCTTGACTGGGAGACCGACGGGTCGATCAGGTAGGAAACTAGGCTAAAGTGATCCGGTGGTTCCGTATGGAAGGGCCATCGCTCAAAGGATAAAAGGTACTCCGGGGATAACAGGCTGATCTCCCCCAAGAGCTCATATCGACGGGGAGGTTTGGCACCTCGATGTCGGCTCGTCACATCCTGGGGCTGGAGAAGGTCCCAAGGGTTGGGCTGTTCGCCCATTAAAGTGGCACGCGAGCTGGGTTCAGAACGTCGCAAGACAGTTCGGTCTCTATCTGTTGTGGGCGTATGAATATTGAAGAGGTCTGACACTAGTACGAGAGGACCGTGTTGGACGAACCACTAGTGTACCTGTTGTGGCGCCAGCTGCATTGCAGGGTAGCTATGTTCGGACTGGATAAGTGCTGAAAGCATCTAAGCACGAAGCCATCTCTAAGATGAGTATTCGATTGAGGGTTCCAGCAGACTACTGGATAGATAGGCTATAGGTGGAAGCATAGTAATGTGTGTAGCCGAGTAGTACTAATTACCCGATAGCTTCTTTTTTAAAAAACTCTTTCCTATTAATGTCAATTAAGATAAAGAAGATATATTAAGATATATCGTTAAGAATTAAAGGTGGTTATAGCGAGGGGGATCCACCTCTTACCATTCCGAACAGAGAAGTTAAGCCTCTCAGCGCCGATGGTACTACGAAAGTGGGAGAGTAGGTCGCCGCCATTATTTTTTAAAAGGTTACTAATACTAGTAACCTTTTTTAGTTTATACCATCTGCGGAGTTTATATTGATAATTTGCGGTTTCAAGTTAAATTTTTCATAATACTCTTTAATTATAGGACTAAAATCTATTTTGGATAGTTGACCTTTCAAACCCAATAATAGGATACATCCTCCAAAGCCACCACCTGTCATTCTTGAACCATATATAAATTGTAGCGATGTTAATTTATTTATAAGAAAGTCAATTTGTTCGCAGCTTACCATATAGTTATTTGATAGACCCCAGTGCCCTTCAGTCATTAATTTTCCAGCTTCTTGAATATTTTCATCCTTGAGAGCTGCTATAAAAAGCCTCACTCTTTGATTTTCTGTAATGACATATTTGGCACAATTCATTTGTACATTGGTTAGAAGATGGGAGTGCTGATTTAGAACGTCAATAGATATTTCGCGTAGGGAAGTTATATTATTAGGCATCTTCTCAATGACTTCTTTGCAAGTTTTTTTTCTGATATTATATTCTGAGTTTACTAGTTGATGACTAATTTTAGAATCTAAGAGAAGAAATTGCCAATGATCTGGTATTTTAATGAAGTTTCTACTATTATCTTTAAAATCAAGGAAAAGTGAATAACCTTTAATTGAATTTACTATCGCGAGTTGATCCATTTTTCCTCCTTCAAGTCCCATACCATACTCTGCTTCGGAAGTTATATCGACTATTTCGTCAACGGATAGGTTAAGTGCAAATAACTTGTTAATAGCTGAAAGATAACCACAACAAAGTGCAGAGGATGAAGATACACCTGCTCCTATGGGTAAATCACCACCAAAAAGTATATTGCATTTAGAATGGGGATAGTTCTTGGAAAATAGTATTCTATTAATTTCTTGAAAATACCTATGCCAAGAAGAACGAGATTTGTCGTTATAATACTCTCTGAGATTGAAGGAATAGATTGAATTATGTAAGGCTTTGCTAGCTAAGAACCATATGTATTTATCTATGGCAAATGGAAGTGCGAGGCCTTGATTGTAATCCGTGTGTTCACCAATTATATTTACTCTGCCGGGAGATTTAATAGTGATCTCAGGGCGTTTACCAAATAACTCGGAGAAAGTATTTAACAGATCAATTTTTAAATTTTTCATCAATGGCAAAGTTATTGGTTCTTGAAAACCATTTTCCATTCGTGAAGTCGGGAATGTACTGAACCTCACTTCCTTTTGTGATAGAAGCTTCCGATAGTGGAGTTAGAGACATCCATGTAGCAGCATCGTATACATCAAATGGAATTTTGATTTCATTTCTGATAGCTTGAATAAAATTTTGCGTCATAAAGTAATCCATACCTCCGTGCCCACTCCCTTTAGATTTTTGAGCTTCCTCTCGCCAAAATTTGTGATCATATTGATCTAAATACTTGTTTTGTTCTTCCCACTGATGTGCTGGAGAAATGCCTTCAATATGAATGGATTTATTCACATCCATCCAAATACCTTTAGTTCCCTGGACCCTAAAACCTAAAGAATAGGGTCTTGGAAGGTTGGTATCATGGTGCATAACAATGGTTTCTTCATTAGCGGTCTGAATCATGGTGGTGATCTTATCTCCTAGTTTAAATTCGATGCTATTGTTGGGATGATTGGCCGTCCCCTTTTTATGATTTTTTACATACTGATTTAAACCCTTAGATTTACTAGCCATGGATGTTAACGAGACAAGTCTATTTCCTCTATTGATATTAATAAATTGTGAAACCGGACCTATACCATGAGTAGGGTAAAGATCCCCATTTCTGTAAATGGAATGATATGTTCTCCATTTCGCTTCGCTAAACCCTTTGTCCCCGAACTCAATTCCGGAATCGTACGGAGTTTTACCATCGTTAAATTTTACACCACGTAAATCATGTTGATAACCACATTCTAGATGAATAAGCTCACCAAATGCATTACTGCGAACCATGTTGAGTATGGCTAAAACATCTCTTCTAAAGCATACATTTTCAAGGAAATACAAGGGGGTTTGGGTGCGTTCATATGTCTGAACCAGTTGCCAACATTCATCTAATGAAGAAGCTCCTGAAACTTCCAATCCTACAAAAACACTTCTTTCCATGGCCTCGATTGCCATCGGTACATGCCATTTCCAAGGAGTGGAAATAATAATAGCATCAAGGTTTTCATTATCCAAGAGATTCAGATAATCATAATTTCCGTTTCCATATACTATTGGATGCTTTCTGTTGAAATCATCAAATAGGCTTAACGAACGTTTAATCATTTCTTTATCGGGATCCGCCAGTGCCTGAATGGTAACATCATCTCTATTCAATAAATTATAGATATGATTTTGACCTCGAAGCCCGGATCCAATAATGCCTATTTTAAGTTTCGATTTTGTATTTGATATATAAGGAATACTCGATATCCCTGCACAACTAATTAAGGTGCTCTTGGTAAAGTCTCTCCTATTCATTTCTTGATAAATTAAATGATTAAAATAGGTTTTTATTCTTTAGGAAGAATTCGATTCCTGAATAAAGAGTGATGATAACTACTGAATACATAAGAATTTCTTTTAAAACCTGCACATATTGGTTTTCGAAAGGAATGATATTTATAGAATTCAATATTAGTGCGATAAAAACGAAGACAATAAAAAAGAATTGAAGAACCGTTTTTATTTTGCCGGATTTGGCGGCTTGAATAACTATATCTTTTCTTAGTAAGAATAGGCGAACAATAGTTAATGCAAATTCTCTAAAACAAATTAGAAGAGTAATCCACCAAGGAACGTAGCCACTAATCGAAAATGCAATAAGAATACCTAGATTCAGTACCTTGTCAGCAATAGGGTCCATTATTTTACCAAAATTGGAAATGGCCTTCCATTTACGAGCTAAATAGCCATCGACAAAATCGGTAAAACCTGCGAAAAGAAAAATTAAAAAAGATATTAATAACGATTTAAAATCAGGATTCAGAGCTAAATAAGTAGAAATAAGAGCAAGAGGTATTCTAATAACCGATAATAAATTGGGAATTTGACCAGTATTAAAAACCATTGAGATTTACCTAAATTAATGCCAAAGGTATAACTATATCTGAGAATAATTTAGGTGAGAGATGAAAATTAAGAAGAAGAGATACACATTCATAATTTACACACTGATAACTTAAATTAGCTAGCAAACGAGAGCAACCTATTTGGTAAATATTTGTTACGTTTGTGAGAGTGATTTATTAAAAATTAAAAATTAAATTGATATGGCTTTTAAATTACCAGAATTGGGATATTCTTATGATGCTTTGGAACCTGTAATTGATGCGAGGACTATGGAAATCCATCATACAAAACATCATAACGGCTACACAACAAAATTAAATGCTGCAATAGAGGGATCTGATCTAGAAGGCAAAGATATTGAGACAATTTTAAGAGGTTTAGATATGAATAATTCTGCTGTTCGTAATAACGGCGGTGGATATTACAATCATTGTTTATACTGGGAGGTTCTGAATCCTGATAACAAAGGTAGATTATCGGGTAAGTTATTAGAAGCAATCAATAATAAATTTGGAACTAAAGAAGGTTTTGAAGATGCTTTTGCGAAAGCGGCAGGTACTAGATTCGGTTCTGGATGGGCATGGCTTTGTGTACTTGAGGATGGTTCTGTAGAAGTATGTTCTTCCGCTAATCAAGATAATCCATTAATGCCGGGAATAGGTTGTGGAGGAACTCCTATTTTAGGAATTGACGTTTGGGAACATGCATATTATTTGAATTATCAAAATAGAAGACCGGATTATGTCAAGGCATTCTTGGGAGCGATAAATTGGAATGTTGTTGAAAAAAAATATGAGGATTTAGTCTAGAAATATATTATTCATATTTTGATAAAAGAGAAGTGTTTTTTAAGTGCTTCTCTTTTTTCTTTTGCTTATTAGATATTCTTTGAATATAAGAACAAAAAAAACTACCTTTGCATGGTTTTTTCAGGTCGATGATTGTATCATTCTTGAAATTTATATTCTAAGTTAAATAACAACAAATAGTTTGAAATGGCGGTAATTGGAACGATAAGAAATAATTCTTGGTTCATATTGATTTTATTGGCACTTGCTTTGGCTGCATTTCTCTTAATGGATGTCATGGGAAGTAATAGTATGTTTGGTGGAGCAGCTTCTCAATTGAATATGGGTAAAGTTGCAGGACAAAAGATTGATTATCAGGAATTTCAGCGAACAGAACAAGCACTTTATAGTGGATCGAATGATATATATGCAAGAAGATCAAGTCTATGGAATTATATTGTAGAGAGGTCTATACTTAATAAACAGGCAGAAGGACTTGGACTCGGAGTAAGTGAAGATGAAATGGCAGATTTGCAGTTTGGAGCAAATCTGAGCCCAATTATTCAAAACAACTTTAGAAATCCACAGACAGGACAGGTTGATAGACAAAGACTGCAGCAAATAAAGCAGATGCTGGATTCTGGTGAAGAAACAAATCCTCAATTTGATTTATTCTGGAGTGAACAAGAAAAGCAAATTGAAAAAAGAAGAATCCAGAGTAAGTATGAAAACCTGGTGGCTAAGGGACTTTATACGCCATCATGGCAAGCTGAGGTGAGCAACCAATTTAATAATGAAAAGGTTTCTATAGAATACGTTAAGGTTCCTTTTGATAATATTTCTGATGGCGAGGTGACAGTTACAGATAATGATATCGTTAGTTACATGAACGATAACAAAGAGAATTATACTAATGAAGAGGAAACTAGAGTTATCGATTATGCAATTTTTAATGTATTGCCGACTTCGCAAGATACACAAGTATGGAAAGATGAAGTAAGTGATCTTATCCCTGAATTTGCAGCTACTGAAGATGATTCTTTGTTTGCTTTCAATCATGGAGGAACGTACAGCTTTTTATACAATAAAAAGGATCAATTGTTTTCAGAACTTCAGGACCAAATTGAAGGTATGGAGGTTGGAGAAACTTATGGACCCTATATTGAAAATGGAGCTTTCAAGGTGGCTAAACTTTTAGATAAAAAGGTAATTCCTGACTCGGTTAAAGCAAGACACATTTTAAAGAATGCCAATCCTGCAGACCCTAGTTCAATAGAGGCGGCTAAGTTATTTCTTGATAGTATAAAATCAAGGTATGTTTCTGGTGCTGAGAGTTTTGATTCTTTGGCTATTAAGAACAGTGATGACAAAGGATCTGGATTTAAAGGTGGTGATCTGGGATATTTTGTTCAAGGAGCTATGGTTCCTGCATTTAATAATGCTTGTTTTGTAGATAGTAGAGAAGGGGGCTTGTACACAGTAACTACTCAATTTGGAGTTCATCTTATTGAAGTAAATGATAAGATTTATGACAATCAAGATTCGAAATATAAAGTTGCTTATATAAGAACGCCTATTATACCAACTCAAACAACACAGGAAACTATTGAGGACCTTGCTTCTGAGATTATTGGAAGAACTTCAACGGTGGGAGAATTGAGTGAGGCGGTAAAAGATATTACGAATGTGGTTGTTGGGACGTCTAAAGAATTAAATAAGAATGACTATTATATTAATAATGATTTACCATCTTCTGAGACAACTAGAGATATGGTGAGATGGGCGTTTGAAAGTTCTACAAGTTTAGGAGATGTATCACCGGTTGTTTATAACTATACTGATCTAGTAGATTACTATGACTCGAAGTATGTCGTAATTGGATTGAAGTCGATAAATGCTCCGGGTATGAAATCAATTGAATCAGTGAGAAATGATGTTGAATTATTAGTGAGGAATGAAAAGAAAGGTGAGCTGTTGAAAGGGAAAATTTCTGGAAGTGACCTCAATGCGATTGCAGGTGAATATGGAACTTCTGTTGAGTCAAAGGATAACGTTAATTTTAATTCAGGATATATTCCTGACTTAGGATCGGAACCAGAGGTAGTAGCAGCTGCGTTTAAAGCCAATGAAGGAGATATTGTTGGGCCTATCGTGGGAAGTTCTGGTGTATTTATGGTTAAGGTTAATGGAAAAACACCTGCAACTGAAGCAACTAATTTGGTTACCTTAAAGAATACAAATAATAACAGTATAAGAAGCCAAGTAGGATATAGAATGATGAATGCGTTAAAAGAAATCTATAAGCCCGAAGATAAAAGAGCGAAATTTTTCTAAACTACTTCGTTAATAAAGATTTAATGGAAAAGCTGTAGAAACTATTCTGCGGCTTTTTTTGTAATTAGAAAAGTATATTAAATATAGAAGTGAAAGAGATAGTCAATAGAAAAGCAAAATTTGAATACCATTTTCTGCAGGAGTTTGAAGCAGGGGTGGTATTAAAGGGAACGGAGGTGAAAAGTATTAAGGAAGGAAATGCTAACCTATCGGATGCTTATTGTCTAATGGATAAGGAGAGTAATCTTATTATTAAATCTATGTATATAGGAGAGTATGATCATGGAAATCAAAATAACCACGAAACAAGACGTGATAGGAGATTGCTTTTAAGGAAGGCAGAGTTGACAAAGATTGATCGAAGAATGAAAGAAAAAGGCTTGACTTTGATTCCTTATAAAATCTATCTTTCGGAGAGAGGGCTAATCAAAATTCAATTATTTTTAGCTCAGGGTAAAAAGTCGTTTGACAAACGTCAAACAATTAAAGAAAGAGAAGACAAAAGAAAAATAGATAGAATAAAGAAAAATTACGTTTAAGTACTAATTATAAGTAAACTCACAATGAATATTAAAAAGTTTGAAAAAAGGTTAGATAGGGTACAGAAGTTATTTTCAGCGATAAAAGAAGAGGGAAATATAAGTAAAATCGAAAGGGATTTGCTGGCAAATTATGTAAGGAAATTGTACGAAACACTTTTTGATGAAGTAGAAGCGGTGGCGAAAAAGAAGATAGAAAGAGATACATATCAAGTAGAAAAAACTATTGATGTAAAATCGGAGAAAATTAATGACCATACGACACAGGAGTTTGTATTAGAAAAGGAGGAGAAAGAACCAGAGAATCAATCTATTCCTGAGATTGAGGAGGTGAATAGTGTGATTGAAGAGGTTAAAGAACAAAAGGAAATCACAATTCCTGAAGAGTACCAAGAGTTATTTAATATCGAAGAAGGAGGAGAAATTTCTGATAAACTTAGTATGACCAGCATAAAAGAGCTTAAAAAGGCTTTCAGTATTAATGAGCGAATTTTTACTATCCAAGAGCTTTTCGGTGGAAATACTCAGAAGTTTAATGATATACTAGGAGAATTAGACAGCTTAAAAACTTATGAGTCAGCCACTGATTATATTTTTAATAATATTGCTCAGCAAGAAGAATGGGCATCAAATAGTAGATTGAAAAAGGCCAAAAAGTTTATGAATTTGGTATATCGTAGATTTAATTAGTAGATTATGAAGGACCTTAAGGCCTTTTATAACATTATTAAATATCCTTTAATTCTAGTAGCCAGTATATGGGTTGTAGAATTAATGGAACGATATTTTTTCGGTGTTCCGCTTACCAGATATGGTATTTATCCGAGAAGCCTAAACGGGTTGGAAGGAGTAATATTGGCTCCGTTTATTCATGGAGATTGGCAACACATAATATCAAATACTTCCCCTCTGTTGGTATTAGGAGCTATTATGTATGCCTTTTATACTAGAGTGGCTTCTGTTAGTATTGCCCTTATTTGGGTAATAACAGGATTTTTTGTTTGGTTGTTTGCTCGTCCGTCACATCATATTGGAGCTAGTGGCATTGTATATGGTCTTGTTGGTTTTGTTCTCGCTTCAGGAATATTTCGTAAGGACAATTTGAGTATTATTTTATCATTGATAGTATTAATTCTCTATGGAGGTTTTGCTCAAGGGTTATTGCCTAAAGAGGGGATGAGTCATGAAAGTCATATTATAGGAGCTCTTGCAGGAATTTTTATTGCCAACTTGTTTAAAAATGTGGATAACGATAGCAAGGACACTAAACCAACATTAAGCCGAGAGCCTAGAAAAAGAATTTTTCGACCAGACATGTTCGAAAGAACTATGATAGAACATAGACTAAATGATTACTTTATGAATCATCAAAGAGTTGAGAAATGGAGAAGAAAAAATCAACCTCCCAGCTCATAACTTGGTTGATTTAAATCATTTTTTCAGGTCTCACCCAATCCGAAAATTGTTCATCTGTAAGATATCCCAATGATATGGCAGCTTCTCTGAGTGTAGAACCTTCTTTATGTGCTTTTTTAGCTATCTCAGCAGCTTTATCATAACCTATTTTGGTGTTGAGGGCGGTAACCAACATTAGAGAGTTTTCGAGGTTCATTTTTATTCTATCATAGTTAGGTTCAATACCACTGGCACAGTTGTCATTAAAGCTCACACAAGCCTCTCCTATCAGTTTTGCTGAAATGAGGAAATTGTAAATCATCATTGGTTTGAAAACATTTAATTCGAACTGACCATTCATTCCACCGACATTGATGGCGACATCATTTCCAATTACCTGAGCCATGGCCATGGTAAGAGCTTCCGCTTGTGTAGGATTAACCTTGCCAGGCATAATTGAAGATCCTGGTTCATTAGCAGGTATAATAATTTCCCCAATACCGCACCTAGGGCCTGAAGCCAACATTCTAATATCATTTCCAATTTTCATTAACGAAACTGCTACTGTCTTTAGAGCACCATGGGCCTCTACAATGGCATCATGAGCGGCCAGTGATTCAAATTTATTCGGAGCTGTCTTAAAAGGAAGCTGACATTGGTCAGCAATCTTTTTAGCGACCAATTCAGGATATCCATCAGGGGTATTAAGACCAGTTCCAACGGCAGTACCACCAAGTGCCAACTCACTTAGATGATCCAAGGAGTTTTTTATAGCTCGTATACCGTTTTCAATTTGGGAGGCGTACCCTGAAAACTCCTGACCTAGAGTCAATGGTGTAGCATCCATAAAGTGAGTTCTACCTATTTTAACTACATCTTTAAATTTTTGAGATTTAGATAGCAAAGTTTCTCCAAGTTTCTTAAGTCCTGGGAGTGTATTTTCGAACACACATTTATAAGCGGCTATATGCATAGCAGTAGGAAAGGTGTCATTGGATGATTGAGATTTATTAACATCATCATTAGGATGAAATGATTTTATTTCGTCAGTAATTTTTCCACCTGTCATTACATGAGCTCTATTAGCAATTACCTCGTTGACATTCATATTACTTTGAGTACCCGAACCAGTTTGCCATACAACTAGCGGAAATTGATCATTAAGCTTTCCATCGATGATTTCTTCGCAAACCTTTGCTATTATTTTAGCTTTTTCGTCGTTGAGCACACCTAATTCCGCATTGGTAGCTGCTGCAGCCTTCTTTAATTGACCAAAGGCCTGTATAACCTCAATAGGCATCTTTTGCCCGCCTATTTTGAAGTTTTGACTAGATCTCTGTGTTTGGGCTCCCCAATAAACATTAGCAGGAACATCAATATACCCAATTGAGTCTTTTTCTTTTCTCATCTCCATTTTGAAGTAATTAAAGTGTTTTCAAACGTTTCCACAAATGTAAATATTTGAGTGTAATTAAGGTTTGATTGCGTTAATAAATTGTAGGCCAAATTACAGAGAAGTGAGCCTTATGAATCCATTATCTTATTAACGTAATATCTCCCTTTAATATATGAGATGAACCGTTTCTGTTTTCAATTTCAACATAATAGAAATAAACACCAGTAGAAACTTTCTTACCTTTATACTTTCCGTCCCAGAGTATATTGTTTTCTGGTGGAATATTAGATTTAGAAAAAACTTTACTTCCCCATCTATCCATTATAAGTAATTGCTTGATTCCGACAACGTTGTCGTTAAACGAAAAATTTAGATAATCATTAGTGCTGTCATCGTTAGGGCTGAAGATATTAGGTATATCGTGTATATTTTTGTTATCAACCTTTATAACTTTGAAAAAGCTAGTTAGGCACCCGTATTCATCAATAAAGTCTATTCGTAATGTCTCTGAACGGCGACATAATATTTCTATCGAAATACATTGTTCCTCATCATTATATTCAATACATTTTATTTGATTCGTGGTTGACCAATCTATGGTATGTGTAGTGATATTAAAATCAAAAGATACCTCGATTGATAGGGGTAGGATAGATTCGAATTCCACGAATACAGAATCTGTATCAAACGATAGATCATATAATGCTGGCTCTTCTACGAGTAGCTTATCCACTTCAATAATACAGTTGTCGTTAATCATATAGGATAAGGTGTATTCTCCCGCCACTAAACCCCAAACTTGTCCATCAGAACCGATGTTAACCTCCTGATCATTGAGTAAAATGGGATAGCTGTAATTATTGTCACCTATTATTCTAGCTGAATAGGTTAGATCTGTGCAATCTAACTCATGAATTTCGACTTCCATTGAAATAAGCGGAATATCTTCTATCGTAAATGATTCAGTGCCACTGCACCCATTATCGTCGGTGACCTCTAATTCATAGCTGCCGGGCTCTAGTTGAGATATTTCGTTACTTGTCAATTGATTATTCCATTCATAGCTATATGGAGTAGTGCCTCCTGATGCTTGAGCGATTATTTTTCCGTCGTTTATTTCTAGACAAGATATGTCAAACACTTCACCATCAATAGTAATATTGGTTGGGCTGGAAATGTCAAATTCTTCAGTAATTATCTCTTGACCGGTAGCGTCTATAATGGTTGCAAAATAGACTCCATTACATAAATCGTTCAAAGTTGTGCCATTCGACAAATTCGACCAATTAACTGTATATGGTGCCGTCCCACCGGTAATTATCAATTCAATATTGCCCTTACAATCGCCGAAGCAATCATTATTCTGGATACTATGAGTATAATTTAAAGTAGCTTGGTCAAACGCAATTTCAATCGAATCTGTACAATTGTTACCATCCGTAACAGTGACAGTATAGGTGTCATAAGTGAGTCCTTCTAATAGTACAGTTTTATCTCCGGTATTCCATTCGATTTCATATGGCTCTGTTCCTCCAGATATGCCAATTAGTATAGAACCATCATTACCATTAGTTCCAGGATCTATAACATTAATTGGTAATACTGTTAACTGATCCGGCTGGTCAATTAGTTTGGATATTTCCAAAGAACAATTATTAGCATCTGTAATAGTAACGATATATTCGATACCACCGAAAACATCAATAGCTGAAGATGTCTCTCCATTACTCCAAATGTAGTCATATTCTGGTTGACCACCGGAAATGATTAATTCCAAAGTTCCGGACTCGCCATAACATTTAGGTTGTGTAAGATTTTCGGTAGCCATTATCTCATCTGGCTCCGTAATTAGGTATGATAATTCTATACTACAGAATAAATCATCGGAAACAGTAACTCCGTAGTTTCCTGAATTCAATCCTTGAATAATATTTGTATTTTCTAGCGTACTCCATTGAAAATTATAGGGTGCTTGCCCACCATTTGCTTCTAGAGAAATCGATCCATTTTGAAATCCGAAACATGAAATATTCTCAATTTCTTCAATAACAGAAAGAGGCTCTGTTTCCTCAATACTGAATAACTTGGTTGAAAGACATCCATTAGTATCAGATACTGTTACAGTATAATCGCCTGCAGAAAGTCCGGAAATGGAATCTAAAATGGAACCATTGTCCCAAATATATTGATAGGGTGTCTGACCACCCGTTGGAAATACTTTGACAAAACCAGAGGAAGCTCCGTTACAACCAATGTGTGAAATGCTGTCTTCAATAATGAGCTCATCAGGATTGGTTAACTCAAATGTTAACTCTTGACTGCAATCCTGTTCATCGCTAACGGTAACAGAATATATTCCGCTTTCCAAATCTTTTACGTGATTGGTATTAGCTCCGTTACTCCAATCAAAAAAGAATTCTCCTGAAGTATCTATATTAAGATATATCTCACCGTCGTTGGCATTATAACAACTAATCATTATCGTGCTATCGACAACAGAAAAGGCTTCATTGACCTCAACTTCATATTCGAAATAGTATTCACAATTTAGGTTGTCTGTGATTGTCACTTGATAATATCCATTGGACACCAAGGGCAGATCTTTGTTTTCGGTTCCATTACTCCAGTTATAAGAAAATGGGCTTGCACTTCCAGATACCTGAAGATTAATATAGCCATTTTCTTTTTCGTAACATGAACTATTGGATATATCTTCTAATACATTAATCGATGACGAGGTCTCGATCTCAAAATTTTGAGACCATAAGCAATTTTGGGCATCGGTAACGGAGACAGAATAGCTTCCTGCCTCTAAATCCGTGATAGAAGAGGTCGTTTGTCCATTACTCCAAATTATATCATAAGGCCCTGTTCCACCAGATATTTGAAGAGAGATAGAACCTTCTTCTGAATTTGGACAACGGGTGTCTAACTTATCAAAATTTATATCTAAGTCAGAATCCGAATTCACTTTATATTCATTAATACTAGAACAATTATTTGAATCAGTTATTGTCAAGGTATATGTTCCGGCATTTATTCCTACAAGATTTTGTGAAATATCCGATGTGCTCCACTCAAATTTGAAAGGACCACTACCTGATGTCATAGATATGTTTATTGATCCATTCGATTCGTTACAGCTGGCAGAAGTAATAATTGCTTCATTTGCAATAGGATCAAACAGACCTATCATAAAACTTGTATCAATTATACATCCATTAGCATCTACAATAGTTACTTGATTTACCCCAAATTGAGCATGAATATTGGTTGATATAGTGTCACCATTTGACCACAGGTAACTTAATGGAAGTTCTCCACCTGTAATTACTAGCTCTATTGATGTTGAATCCGTTGTAGAGCAAATGTTTTTGTCGAAAAAGGCTTCAAGAGACATTTCATTGTCAAATGGCATGATGATTATACTATCATTAATCTCGGTTCCGTATGCATCGGTGACAGTATATTTATATATTCCATTGCATAAACTATCTATAAAACTTCCTTCTTCACCATTACCCCAAACTACATCGTATTTAGGAACACCTATGCTTGGTAAACCACCTGTAATCACGAGATCTATAGTAGCATCACAGCTAGATTTACAGCTTTCTTGGGTGATGACCGGATTTACTTTTAACTCTTCATAAATTTCAAATTCTAATAATTCTTGACACCCATTGTCATCGATGATGGTAATAGAATACTCTCCGGGAATTAACTCTTCAATGACATTTGTATTAGCGTTGGTGCTCCAACTTAAAGAATAAGGTGGTGTTCCAAAAAACACAAACACTTCGGCTCGACCTAAGTTTCCATTAACAGGTTGTTCCAAATAGAGAGCGGCTTGAATATCGATTGGACTGTTGACTTGGAAGTCCTCGATTCCGTAGCAACCATTATCATCAGTTACTGTCACAGTATAGTTTCCAGGTCCTATATCAAAAATATCTTCTGTTGATGTACCATTGCTCCAGTTAAATTCTAACGGTAAATTTTCTAATGGAGGTTCAATATCAACAAATCCATCTAACGTATCTGCACATTTTAAATCCTGTGTGATACCGTTGATCTCTAATACATCCAGATCAAACTTTACATTGACTTCCTGTAAAATACCACAATAGGTTCCATAATCAATGAGAACCGTATATATGCCCTGTTCATCGACAGGAACATCATAGGAGTTTTCTATTGCTCCTACTACTGCTGCATTTTCATAATACCACTGATATGTGGCTTCAGGGATAAAGGGTACATCCAAACTAACACCTGATATACAATCACCTGTTATATTAATAGTATGCTCGAAATTAGCAGATTCATCTAGATAGGTTCCGGATAAGGTTATCAAATCTATATAAAAGTACTGCCATCCGGGTATCTCTTGGGCATAGGCGCAGGTGGTGCCAATAGCTATAGCTTTCGTATCTTCAGTAGCTATAAAGGAAGTATTAGCAAAAACCCATGGATTGCTCGCGTCAAAATTTATATTGATGGTTGTGATCTCATACCAATCCTGATCAGAGGTCATGCATGAACTGATGTCGGAGTTTAAATTTTCACAAGAATTCGTACCGAAAAGACTCAAAGTTACGGAAGGGTAGGTGTCTTCATTGAAACTTAAGTAGAAACTTAGATCGTAAGTTTCATCAACAACAAGTCTATTAGGTAAACAATAGGCAATATGTTCGCTATATTCAGGTTCAGGTATTGGACCGCCTCCACCGCCACCGGTTCCGGGACCACCGCCTCCTCCAGTTCCGGGACCACCGCCTCCACCTAATTCTACACCTACAATATCAGGCCCACCCTTACCAGCACCAAATCCAATAGCACCACTTCCTGAGGGCAAGGGCAATGAAACTTCGGGAAGGTCTCCAGCACCAATATAATCACATTCATTTACATAATCGGTGGTCGCTCTGCTTGGAGTTTGCCAACCATCAACTAAACAGTTGATGGCACTTGTTGATAAGCCAGTGGCATCCTGAGGACAACAAGAAAAGAACTCGAAGTCTCCAACAATTTCTTCATAAATAAAGACATTACAGTTGCAATCTGAATTGTCTTCAAGATCTATTAGACCATCACCGTCATCATCAATTCCATTATTGCAGATTTCTTGTCCAAAGCATAGATAGCAGGCATTAAAACAAAGAATGAAAAGAAATATTCTTTGGAGTAAAGCCATTTTTCAAAATATGTGGTTAGTAATAACTGAATAAATATATTACATAAATTGGAAAATATCTAATCTTTTAACCTGTATTTCAGTTATTTAGGTATTTGACCGAGTATTGATGATAGGCTTTTGGGATGTAATGTTTAATTTCGTTGTCTAGTCAAAAATCAGAATTTTAAGCAAAAATTCTTGACAAGAGAGCTGAGGTGATTAAATAGGTGGGCTTTACACCTTCTAAACCTAAACTTCCCGAGGCCAGAGTACTACCGGTTTCCAAAGGATTATCCGAAGCGTAGTAGGCGTACCTAACCTTTAGATTCTGATCAACACTTTTTCTAATTTTAGATGCGGCTTGAATTGCCTTTTGGTAATGAGCTCCCTCCATTTCTAGGCCAATTGCTTTCCAAGAAGATTTCATAAAGTACTTCAGTATATCCTTGTTTTGTAATGATGTCCCTAAAACGGTTATCATGGGACCTTCATAAACTCCCAGTCCACAGCCTTTAAAATGTTCTTTAGTCAGGTCATTAGAAAAAGGATAGTTGTCAGCACTTCCTTCAAAAACATGAGCGGTGGCTATCATAATGTCTCCTTTTTCTCCTGTTAGAATCCCTGCTTTACCCATTACATTAACCGATTTTATAGGAAGTATTTTCTTTACCCCATTAATGCTACTGGGCTTCAGCAATTCATCCATGGATTCATATGCTTGCTCTCCAAATGCATAATCCATAACTATGAGGACAGGCATTTGTTCTTTTTTGTTAGAAATTGAAATTTCATTAGGTAAATGGGAAATGTTAAGATGTTGGCAATCAAATATTTGAACATTTATATTGGTGCCGCTGAAATCCTGAATTTCAATCATTCCGTTCTTCAGGGCAAAATCTTTGACTTTTTTTCTCATATCCCTATTGCCCTCTATACTTAATTCTTCAGCTATATCTTCCAGTGATGAACTACTATACTTTTTCCCCAATGATTGTTTGGCGTAGAGTGCGTTCATTACACTGTGCATATTGGCCGAAATAACATGAATGGGCCTTGAGTCTATGTTTTTCTCGTGCAAAACTTTTTTAATGTTTTTGGCCCATATTTCACCATGTGTATGATGCCCTAGATTTTCTCGTAGAGTAAAGGAAAAGCTTATTTCGCGATCGATGTTATCTAAATATTCATCAATACTAAGTTTGCCTAACCAATAGACAATATGAAATAAGGAGTTAACTTGATCAGCGTTATCAAATTTTTGAGATGCCTTGACTGTTTCATCATAAGATCTTCCAATTATCGAACTGAGATAAGTATAGCCTACCTCTTTGTTAAATGGCTCTCCTGATTTAATGTGACCAACAATTTCTTCTAATACTTGCCAACCTCTAGTAACTCTACCTTTCATATCTAAGCAGTTATTCCTTATTTTTTCTGCTTCTATATACATGAAAGTAAGATGGGTCATTACATCATAAATGTCACTTCGACCACGTGTCATTTCGATGAACATCTGCTGGTTATCAATGCGATAACAGTTCCTTCTACGCTTAGAAGGAACGATTGGAGTAAAAGTTGATTCTTCAAAACCTTCTCTACCTATTAATTTTATAAATCTGCATTCCTCAATGCCTTGGGGCAATCTTTGAAAAATATAAAGTAGTCCATTTAGTTCAACTTTTTCTTTATCGTCAATACTACCATATATTTCAGGTTTGAGAGCAAGAAGGGCGTTGATCATAGCCTCCCCTGAAACACCAAGTGGTTTATAGCTTCCTCTAATGAATAGATGCTTCATAGCAGTATGAAGTCTTTGGATAGCTGATCTTGAGATTTGTGCTCGGGTCGGATTTGTTCTCTGCATATTTTTACATTTAGAATTGTAGTGCAAATTTTGGACCAAAACTTTCGAAGTTCGGGTGTTGAATAATTTATTTTGTTAACAATGCTTTTTGATATGCTTGAGTGTAATAACTTATTACCTGAGGTATATTTTTATTATTAATTATAGTATCACCGGAGATAAGCTTATTATTATTGCTAGAGGATACCACTTCGAAAAGCAACTCATTTTTGTCAATTAATTGATAAGTTATGGTTAAAAGGTTTCCATTGACTTCAAAAATGGAGGAAACATGATTCCCGAATAACTGTGCATTGAGTTTTATTCCATTGCCTTCATCAATAATCATTTTTCCCTTTGTATCCAATAAGATCATTCTGTAGTCTCTGATATCTTTGTTAGCATATTTCAATTTCCATATTAAAGTGTCTTTGTGTATTGTGCTGTCTATGTGAAGAATCATATTAATACTATCTCCGGAGGGATAAAGCAGTAAATCACCTTCCCAAGTTCCTATCCAGTCCAAAGGGTAATTACGCACAAATTCTTGCTGCTCGACAGAATTACAACTAGATATAACAAGGACGCCTATGAATAAAAGGATTTTACTCATTCTTTATCTTTTTAAAAATGTATGGCCCTTCAGTTGCACCCCATACTTGCTCATCTAAATCATTAAAGCCTTGATCCCAACTTGTTATTTTATCCTTTTCGATAGTAACGATAGATGTAGCATAGGTAGCTCCTCGCAGAGAACTTTTACATTCTTTATCTTTTGTTCGACCGGCATATTTATTTTTAGCAAGCTTTTCTAGAAATACAGAACAACCTTGGCGTTCCTCTAAAATACTTTCCGAGAAGTCATCGAAAAATAGAGGGTCTTTCCATTTGCCGATGAAATCAGACTCATTTTGCAAAGTATAGACGGAGCTCAAAAAAATATTGTTTTCTATATTTTCAATTTTATAAACCCTCTGTCTATAGGGTTTGTCTTGCATAGATTTTAATGCCTGTTCTACATAAAGCCAATAGCCCTTCTTGTTTTTCCAGATAGGATACATATGCAATGAAATGTTATAATAGCTACTATCGGATTTTGATTGATCTTCACTATCAAAACTGCCGGACATCAAAAGAAAAAGATCTTCAATGTCTGTTTTATCAAGTAGTTTTTTAGATGAACTACAAGAAAAAAGAATAAATAGTACTACAAGTAAAATCTTTGAATTTATCACATCGTCTTTTTTGCAAAAGTACAACTATGAAACATATCTTGTTGAAGGAAATTGCTTTGAAAGACATATAAGTAAATTGACAAGCAAATAAAGTCGGTAAGAAATATACCTAATGTATTTATTTGTTAGATTTATGCAACTATTTTTCTTCAAAGGAAGAATATGATGTAACAATAATATGATAATGAAAGAACTATTACTTCGAAATTGCTTGCCACTGATTCTTCTTGTTTTATGTTTTGAGATGATCGGCCAAAAGGCTGGAAATAGGATATTTGATACTTCTTATGTTCATGAAATAAGATTTGAATTTGAACAAAGTGACTATTGGAATACAATGATTTTGAATTATGAATCCAGTTGGGATGGACAACCGGTTCCTTACATCATGGGAGATGTAATTATTGATGGAGAAAGAGTAGATTCGGTAGGTGTAAGATTTAAAGGATTTACCTCATATACATATGATTCGGACAAAAAGCCATTTAAGATAGATTTTAATGAGTTTGTCAAAGGTAAAAGATATGATGGTCTTCGTAAATTAAATCTCAATAACGGTACAGGAGACCCAGCCATGCTTAGAGATGTGATATGTTATGATTTACTTAGATCTTCCGGTGTAGGTGCTCCTCGAACCTCTTTTTCTGTAGTTTATGTTAATGATCAATTTTGGGGGCTTTACCAAAATATAGAGCAAGTTGATAAGGAATTTCTTGAAAGAAACTTTTCTAACAACAAAGGAAATTTGTTCAAAAATAAGGGCTGGAGTCACCTGGAATATAATGGGCCAAATAAGACTGATTACAACAATATTTTCGAGCTGAAGACTAATGAGGAAGGAGATGATTGGAATGGTTTTATTTCCTTAATGGATGTATTGAATAATAGCTCTGACTCTGAATTTGCAGAAAGAATAGAGGATCACTTTGATGTAGACAGATATCTGAAGACGCTAGCTGTTGATGTAGCTACCAATAATTGGGATTCCTATTTGCAACATGGAAGGAATTGGTATATGTATGAGGACACGAGTACAGGAGTATTTCATTGGATTCCATGGGATTATAATTTTGCTTTAGGTTCTTATTTCGGTGTCGGCCCGGAGGACACTACTTTATGTGAGTTATATCCTCAATTTATAGCGTGGACAGATGGTTCGAAGGAAGTTAAATTTTATAACGAGAGTTTTTCGAATAGAGATTATACTTTGCTATGGGACTTTGGTGATGGCAATACCTCAACGGAAGAAAATCCGGTTCATACTTATGAAGAGAATACTAACTATTTGGTTTGTATAAAAATGATAGTGAATGATCAGTGTCAGGAAGAAATGTGCGAAAATGTGAACACTGCCTATGACTATGCTTCATGTAACTCCGTAGAAAATGGTTCATTTACAGGGGATGTCAATTATGCTTTCGTGGCTACCGTTTCATGGAATTCTTCATGTTGCAATTTTTGGTCAGAGGATTGCGATAATATTTATGATTTCTTTTCAGATTCGGGTGAAGGGGGAGATTCCGGTTTTGCTATAGATCAAAGGGAAAATCAGGGAGTATTAATTAATAGACTGCTTAATGTGCCAGAGTTTAATGAACGATATTATGATTTTTTCTGCGAGCTTATGAATTATCATTTTACGGAGGAGTATATGCATGATTTTATTGATTACAATAGAGAATTAATTGAAGATTATATAGAAGAGGACCCTAACTATCTATTCAATTTCTCTGATTTCTTGAAGGACTCCGGAGAGGAAGGGTTAAAAGAGTACATATCCGATAGAACCGCTGATTTGTTAATGGTATTGGACAGCACTTATGAGTGTCCGAAGTTTATTTCGAGTATTCCTTATCAAGATATAGTAATTAATGAACTAGTTGCTTCCAACGATTCAACAAGTGGAATATCAGATGCTAATGGTGGTTATGGAGATTGGATTGAATTGTACAATAATACTGATGAAGAGGTGAACCTATCTGGCATTTATTTATCTGATAGTAAGACTGATTTTAAGAAATGGGCTTTTCCGGAGGGCACTCTGATCGGCGGAGATGACTATTTAATTGTTTGGGCAGATAAGGATGTAGAAGAAGAAGGTCTCCATTCTAATTTTAAACTGAGTAAATCACAGGATGAAGTTAGACTCTCGAATCCGGATGGAAGTGTTATTGATTCTGTAAGCTTTTCAGATCAAATTACCAATGTAGGTTTTGCAAGGATACCTAATGGAACAGGAGAGTTTGAGTTTAGATCAACTACATTTGCAAGTAATAATAACCAGAGTAGTAATACGACAGATATTAATTCGGAATTGAGTGTTCGGTTATCTCCAAACCCAGCTTTTAGAATACTTGTCATAGAATCTGATGATTTTAAAGATGATATACAACTGGAGGTCTATACTTTGAACGGGAAAAGATTATTGACAAAAGAACAACAGTTATTCGAAAGTGGTAAGATTTCTCTAGACGTTGATCGATTGGATAAAGGGATGTATTTGATTAAGATAAGATCGAATAGTAAGGAAGGTAATTTGAAATTTGTTAAAATGTAAAAAAAAAGAAGGAGATTCCGGCTAAGGGAATCTCCTTTAAGTA
The DNA here is from genome assembly GCA_965230495.1 of Saprospiraceae bacterium. Lineage (GTDB taxonomy): Bacteria > Bacteroidota > Bacteroidia > Chitinophagales > Saprospiraceae > JACJYM01. Next base: position 262,956 of record OZ246004.1, read on the forward strand.
TAATAAATTGATGATCGTAATGATCTTATTCTATTTCTCTTGATATCCTTCGATATGAGGTGGTTGGTAATCTAGTTTAACTTATTCCTAATCAAATATGAATTATTAATATGATGTATTTCTTGGAATAGATAAAATAATTTCCACATTTTAAAGGATAGCCAGGTGTTTATAATGAAATATAAATTCATACTCATATTTTGTGGAAATGAACAATAGAATTCCACTAAATATGGACGATAGTTCGGCTCATATTGAAATAGATAGAATTACTCATGACCTGATCAATTTGATACCTTACAAAAGCAAAAAGGAAAAGGTAATGGAATTGAGTAAACTGCTTGATTTAAAGAATTCGGCAGTATATAATAGAATAAATAGACAGACTTCTTTCAGTTTTGAGGAGATAATCAAGATATGTCAAACTTATAATATTTCTCTAGATAGTTTGATTTTCAAAAGAGTTAAGGATGACGTTCCTCATCCTTTTTATTCAGATTCGGCAAAAGAGTTACCCAGAACGTATATTGATTATTTTAATAATATACAACGACATGTAGAACAAATCGATGAACTAACCAATGTTAGAGCATACATCATGCTTGGAGAGTTTTCAATGCTACATTTATTGGAGTACGAAAACTTGATGTATTTGAAGCTGTTTATGTGGAACATAGTTAGTTGGAATAATGGAGATATTTTTGAAACATATGACCCGGAACTTTTAATCCAGCAGCAGGATTATCAAGTAGCAAAAAGGGCAATTTCACAAATTTATCTTAAAACTAATTCCTATGAATTTTGGAATGATTCCATGTTCAAGTATTTGATTAGATCTGTTAGATTCGTTAAGTCTGCTGGGATCATATCAGATAGAGATTTAAGAAAGATTTATCTAGAAATGGAAATGCTTTATCAAGCCTTATATATTGGACTGATGGATGGCTATAAGTACGATAAATCCGCAAAGAATCGCTATGGAAAAAGAACAGTATACTTTAATGAATCTCTCCATGAGAATGAAATGATTTTTGTGGAGTCGGATGAAATTCAAATCGTCTTTAAAATGTATGATACTCCTAATTATTTGAGAAGTACAGGCAAAATTATTTGCGACCATACCAAGCATTGGATAGAAAGAGTAAGATCACAATCGACGGAAATAACTCACTCTTCTAAATTGAAAAAAATGGCTCTTTTAAGAGAGTTTAGATCAGATATTGATAACCATAATCTCTAGTTTTTCAAAATTTCAATTAACTGCTGTGCTAATTCAAGACCAATATTTTCTTGAGCTTCCAAGGTCGAAGCCCCGATATGCGGACTAAGAGAAATATTTTGCTGTTTAAGAATTCTGGGATCAGGATTCGGCTCGTTAGAAAAAACATCTAGTCCTGCACCAAATACTTTTCCCGTATCTAATGCTTTCATTAGGGCATTTTCGTCAATAATATTACCTCTAGATGCATTTAACAAGATCACTCCATCTTTCATTTTTTCAATCTCGGAATCATTGATAACAGGTTTGTCGAGACTTGGAGTATGGCAAGAAATAATATCAGATTCGGTGAGAAGATTTTCAAAATTAGATCTTTTCAATTGAATTGAAATATCCTGATCCAATATTTTAAGAGATAGACTGGTTTCTTCGACCATGGGGTCAAAGTAAATAACTTTCATACCTGTACCTAGGCAAAGCTTGGCCATTTCTTGGCCTATTCTACCAAAACCTATAATACCTATAGTTTTATCTTTTAATTCAACTCCCTTACTGTATGATTTTTTTAGTGCCTTGAAATTATTATTACCTTCAAGAGGCATTGTTCTATTGGATTTATGTAAAGAACGGACAAGGCTTAATAGATGGCCTAAGGTCAATTCAGCGACCGACCGAGAAGAAGCGGCTGGAGTATTTATGACCGCTATTCCTTTTGATTTAGCGAAAGATACATCAATATTATCAAGACCTACGCCTCCTCTGCCAATAACTTTGAGGTTAGGACAGTTTTCTATTAACTCTTTTCTCACTTTTGTTGCACTTCGAACACAGATAGCGTCATAGGCAGGAAGCATTTCCATCAATTCTTCCTGAGGTATTCTATTGGTATTTACTTGATGTCCGTGTTCTTCCAGAAGCAGGACTGCTTTTTCATTAATGCCGTCGTTAATTAATATTCTTCCCATTATATTTCATATTAAGAACCGCAAATATATCACTATTGTTATGCTTGTTACAAATTCAGATGATATACCTTTGTTAATATAGATTAAAAAAATAAAGTTTTGAAAACAAGATATGGTTTCTATGGTTCTATAGCCTTATTGATTTTAGTGTACGCCTTTGGTCCGAGGGTCGACTATAAGGATTTGGATTTGGATGTAACAAGTAAGTTAAGATACAGCTTAACAGACTTAGATTCTATTATAGAACTACAGGAAAGTGCGATAAAGGACTTGAAGCCCGATAATCATGCTCGTGTAATATGGGGCGACGAATCCAAAACTAAAACAAAGTATGCCATTCTTTACTTACATGGTTTTTCTGCTTCACAAGCAGAGGGCGAACCTATACACAGGAATATAGCGAAAGAGTTTGGATACAACATGTATCTCTCGCGGTTATATGATCATGGTCGATATGCTAAAAATTCATTTGAAAATTTTGAACCTCAGAATTACTTTGATTCTGCAAGAGAAGCTTTAGATATAGCAAAATCTTTAGGGGATAGTATCATAGTAATGAGTTGCTCTACTGGTTCTACTTTGTCTATTCTTTTAGCAGCCGAACCCAGAATAAGTCATTATATTATGTATTCTCCCAATATTGATTTAGAAGATCCTATGTCTAAACTCATTACTAAACCATGGGGATCTAAAATACTAGATGTAGTAATGGAAGGGAAGTATAATCATGTAATATATGACTCACTTGGAAACAGTTATTGGAATCCTGTTTATCATACGGATGGAATTAGAGGGATGAGATGGATGTTGGATAATTATATGACCAAAGAATATTTTGAAAAAATCGAAAAACCTCTGCTATTGGCATATTATTATAAAAATGAAGATTTTAAAGACGATGTTGTTTCTATTGATGCTATGTATGATTTTTTCGGACGAATCAAAACTCCCAAAAGTAAGAAAGAACTCATTAGACTGACTGGAGCGGAAAGTCATGTGATATCATCTTATATTATGTCCAAAGAAGTAGAAAAACTTCAAAGTGTTACTATAGACTTCCTTAAAAAGAACTTGATGAATAAATAAGTATTAGATTTCTATCAACATATTATAAAAATTGATCTATTTCTCTCTTCTAATAAATGTAAAGGTTAACTTTGACTTTTAATAACCGGACTAAACATTAAAAAATGGCAGTAGATGTTATTTTAGGATTACAATGGGGAGATGAGGGAAAAGGTAAAATAGTAGATTTTCTGGCTAATCAGTATGATATAGTTTGTCGTTTTCAAGGAGGACCTAATGCGGGCCATACTATTAAGGTTGGAGAGGATAAATACGTTTTACATACTGTTCCTTCTGGCGTGTTCAGAGAAGGAATCATGAATGTAATTGGAAATGGAGTGGTTTTGGATCCTATTACTTTTGTTAAAGAATTAAAAAACCTTGATACTGCAGGTATAAGTTATAAGGATAGGCTTTTTATTGCAAAAAAAACACATTTGATAATTCCCACCCATCGTTATTTGGATGCTGCATCTGAAGCTTCTAAGGGTAAATCAAAAATAGGTAGTACACTTAAGGGTATAGGGCCTACCTATATGGATAAAACAGGAAGGAATGGATTAAGAGTGGGGGATATATTTTCTCCTATGTTTTTTGAGAAGTATAAATCTTTGAAGGAAAAGCATTTAGGATTGCTAAAATTGTATCCGGATATTGATTTTGATTTAGATAAAGAAGAAGCTCGATGGTTTGAATCTATTGGAGAAATAAAATCTATGAGTTTTATCGATTCAGAGTATTACCTTAATCAGGCCATAAAGGACGGAAAAAAGATTTTAGCAGAGGGAGCTCAGGGGTCAATGTTGGATGTAGATTTTGGAACGTATCCATTTGTTACTTCATCAAATACTACTGTAGCAGGAGTATGTAATGGTTTGGGAATACCTCCTAGTAAAATTGGAAAAGTAATAGGAATAGCTAAAGCATATTGTACTAGGGTAGGAGGAGGTCCTTTTCCTTCTGAACTTAATGGCGATGTAGGTGAGAGATTAAGAAAGCTTGGCCATGAGTTTGGAGCAACAACGGGAAGACCAAGGAGATGTGGATGGATGGATATGCCTCAGCTAAAGTATAGCGTGATGGTTAATGGAGTTACTGACTTGGTAATAACCAAAATGGATGTTTTAGATAGTTTTGAAGATATTAAGATGGTAACATCATATGGAGAAGATAATACGACTCAAATACCATTTGATATGACAGGTTCCGAAATAAAAACCAACATAACAAATTATAAGGGATGGAATTCATCCTTAGAGGATGTGACTAGCTATAAGGATTTTCCAAAAGAAGCGAAGTCATATCTTAGTAAGATCTCTGAAATGTCTGGAGTTAGGGTTGCAATGGTTTCAACAGGGCCAGAAAGAAGAAAGTTGTTCAAAGTAGATTGAGTATGAGAATTTCGGTTTTTCGTAGGGCACATTTTAATGCTGCACATAGACTTTTCGTTAAGGATTGGTCGGATGAAGAAAACAAAAACTTCTTTGGCAAGTGCAGTAATCCTATGTTTCATGGACATAACTATGAAATAGAAGTTAGACTTACAGGCGAAATGGATCCGAAAACTGGTTTTCTATATGATTTGGGAAAACTGAAAGGAATTATTGAAGAGGAGATTATTGAACGATATGATCATAAGAATTTAAACTTGGAGTGCGAAGAATTTAAAGAAGTGAACCCTACTGCGGAAAACATTTGTATAGCAATTTACACCAGATTAAGGAACCGCATCAAGACAGAGTTAGAACTTAGGGTTCGCTTGTGGGAGACAGCTAGAAATTATGTAGAGTATCCTGTTTAGATCAAAATAACTTCAAGAGTTGAATAATAAAAAAAGAGTGAAACCGAAGGTTTCACTCTTTTTTTATTATTATAACCCTATTATTAGGTTTGTAAGTTATCTTTTACTTAAGCGTTGTGATCTTATCACATTACCCGTATTATCATAAAGTCGTACGATATACATGCCTCGCTGAAGGTCAGCCACATCATGAGATTGACTTGCACTATGAGACTCTCTAATTATTTCCTTACCAACTATATTATAAACACCAATAGAAGATACATTTTCATCGTTGGTCAGATTAAAATATTTTTCAGTAGGGTTAGGATATATTTTAATATTAGATGCAAAATCTTCTTTAGTAGAACTTACACAAGCTGAAGTTTCATATAATAAATCAGAATACTCAGAGTCAGAAAATAACTTTACGACTGGAATATACGTGCCTTCATAATACTCTGAAGCGTTAGAATCTTTTGAAAAATGTAAAGTCCAAACATGATCTGTTTTATTCTCCACAGTATTTGGCTTAGAAGGTGCATTTTTAGTTGTACCCATACCGTAACACTGCTCTGAGTCACACATATAAAAAGTCCAGCCAGTAGGTTCTTCATTAAGAATCAAATTCCACCATACCAAAGCAGGATCAGTATTCTCATTATTAATATTTAAATCTACTACAATCTCTCCCTCTACAGAAGAAGATAATTCCAAAACAATTGGACATGGATTTAAAGTAACTTGAGCACTCAATGCTCCAGATACAAACAGAAGTAATATGAGTAATTTTAGTTTCATACGCGTTAAGACTTTGCTCAAAGATAAAAAAATATTATCTAATCTTTATTAAAAAAGTGTTAAAATAGAACACAATAAATTATACAAAAGTCGCGGAAGTGATAATAATGGGAATAAAAAAGGGGCCCGATAGCTTCGAGCCCCTCTTTTTATTCTAAACTAGAAGATTATATCTTGTTAATTTTTTCAATAAAAGATCCCTCTTCTGAAACAAATTGAAGAAGATACATTCCTGAATTAAGATCAGAAACGTCTATTGTTACATTGTTAGTTCCAGTAGAAAGTGTACCATTGTTAACAACTCTCTTGGCTAACCTTCCATCTATTGTCATAATGTTTAAATTATAATCCAAATTGCTTTCACTATCAATTGAGAAGTTAATGTAATCAACAGCAGGATTTGGACTTAACTCATAACTTCCTGTGTAAACATCTTCAGTAGATGATACACTTGATAAAACAATATTGTCTATATATAAACTGTTGCCGTATCCAGAAGTAGCCTTAAATCTTATTGAAACGTTAGACATACCATCATAAGCAGACATATCAACAGCTTCAGAACTCCATTCTGACTCCAATTGTGGAATGAATCGACCATCTTGTTTAGTACCATTTGTACTTAGTTCAGATCCTTGCTTACCCCAAACCGCAGTCCAAGTGTCACCACAATCAGTAGACACCTCTAAATCTAATCTGTCAGGATCAGAAGCTGTATACAACATTCCGGCTTTATCAAAAGTAATCTGACTGTTAGTGTAACCTGACATGTCAATTTCACCGAAATACATGTAACCAGGATCAGGAATAACTGAAGGATCCCATGTCCAGTAATCTATGATAAGAGAATTATTACTCTCAGCATATCCTCCCACAGGTCCAAAACCAGTACCAAAAGAAGCGGCCTCAACATTTACAAAAGATAATCCATGAGGACTAGCCACTATGAAATCACCTTCATCATTAAAAGGAAGTCCTTCGAATGTTCCATTCATTTCCGCGTAAGAACCAAATACAGATTTTGAATCTTGTACACCCAATTGATCAAAAGTAGATACATCAGTCTCACCGTCATTTAAACTTGCGATTCCTGTATAAAAAGTAGAAAATCCTGTAGCTAAATCTACATCGTCAAAATTAAGAGTTTCTGACTGACCAGGAGCCAAATCTCCTTCAAACATAACTACTTGACCTATGTTCCCATTGATAACCATTCCAACTTCGGCTTTGGTAATATTTTTTGTTCCGTTGTTCGTAAGAACGGCACTAGCACTTACAGTAGGATTACAGAAGTTATCCGAGTAAGAGAAAGAATTTGTCAATGCACCGTCTACATATTCACCGACAAGGGCTTTTGGATAGCTAATAGCAGATTGTAGTACTTCTTTAGTGCCATCGTTTTGAATAAAAGCAACTACACCAATTTCGGCGTAAGTATATATGTAGCTTGGAATATCAACTTCCCAGCTAAAAGGTACAGTTTCACCTGCAGCCATTGGATTATCAATCGCTAAACCAGCAGCACCACCTATCATTGTTCTCATTACACTATTAAAGTGATCCTCTCCATTAGAACCAGGAGCAGATGGGAATGCAATATCTTTTTCAATAACTGCAACTCTAAGTCTTAAGTTAGAATTGCTCAGTTCACTTGCCAATGTATTAGTAACATCAAGTGTTATTGTCATTTTTTTCAAATCATCAGAAAGTGTATGGTCAAGAGCCATAGATACGGGAGACATAAAATCTTGTCTACTAGTAATACCACCTAGAGTAACTCCTGAAGGTGCACCTTGAAATTGGTTACCGTCCATAACAGCATTAGGTACACCAGAAACACCATAATAAGAAACTCTTGTTGCTACATCATCTGGATTTTGTAAGTTCATTGGGTCAAAGCCTGGCCAAGAAGTTTGATACTTCAATACCACAGCCTTGTCTTCATGCATTTCCAATAATGCATCAAATGCAGGGTTTTGTTGAGCACAAGGCCCACATGATGCTTGTGTAAATTCTTCGACTAACACCATTCTGGGAGTCTGGGCATTAAGAGAAAAGCTCAATGCCAAAAGGAGAATTAATTGTAATTTTAATTTCATCGTATTTGTATAATTTAGTTTGAAAACGAAATAAGTCAAGGTAAAAATAAAATTTGTTTTGGATTTTCCAATAATATGCATAATAATAGTCAGTATTATTGTTTTGTGTGACACATATCCGATAAATTTGAGGAATATAGTATAACACATCGTAAACGTTTTTGTGATATTATGCTTCTTTATAAGTAGGAGTTGAGATGTGTGAAGTTGAATAGGCGGCACGTAATTTGTATTATACCAAATGAATATGAGCAATAAATTTTCTTTCTTTTTTCTCTTTCTTTTATCGTTTTCTTTTCTTAACGGTCAAGAGATTTGTGATAACGGTATCGATGATGATGGAGATATGTTAGTTGATCTAAATGATGATGATTGTGATTGCTTTAATGAGGTACTTTCCAGTTTAATTCCTAACCCATCATTTGAGGAAAGATCTTGTTGCCCTCAGACAGAAGGAGAATTGCACTGTGCGGATGCCTGGATTCAAGCTTCTGCAGCCACTACAGACTACGTTCATACCTGTGGAGTTTTGGGTAATCCTTTTTTAGGATATGAAGCACCTCTTCCATTTCCTGATGGTAATGGAGGAATTGGATATAGGGATGGGAAACCGGGACAGCCGAATTTTAAGGAATATGCAGGAGCATGTCTAACAGAATCTATGAAAGTTGGCAATAAATATACACTTGATTTCTATGTCGGTTTTCATGATGTACAACCAGGCCATGATTACATAAAGTTTGGATTTTATGCTACACCAAACTGTGGTAATTTGCCATTTGGAAATGGTAATACTAATATTGGTTGTCCGCTAAATACTCCCCAAAATTGGGACCTTTTGGGAGAAATAGAACTAACTGGATATGACGAGTGGATAAAGGTTGTTTTTGAGTTTGAAGCATTACAAGCTTATGAGGCCATAGTTTTGGGGCCGGCCTGCGAAATAAATCCTAATGTACAATATAATCCATACTTCTACATGGATAACTTGATATTAGTGGAAAGTTCTGAATACGTTTTTCCTTTTGCTGAAATCTCAGGAGATATTTGTGAGGATGAGTTGATGATAGCTGTTAATAATATCTTGCCGGAAGACACTTTTCAATGGTATCATAATGGAGTTGCACTTCAAGGAGAAACAGGTCCTACATTGATTTTGGATAGCAACGACCCTACAGTTGAAGGAGAGTATGAATGTCTCATTGAGAGTGAAGGAGGGTGCTTTCAGTCTGAAAAATATATTATTGAAGATATTTTTATCGAGGATTCACGATTCTCATCAATATGTGAAGGAGAGGCTTATGATTTTTATGGTACCTCTTATACGCAAGCTGGAGTATATACCCATATAGAGAATGCGTTAGAAGGGTGCGATAGCTTAATTATACTTAATCTGACAGTAAACAATAATTCAACCTCTCAATTGAACGAGGAAATCTGTGAAGGAGATGTATTTCAAGTGGGAAGTGAAATATTTGACAAAACAGGTAATTACAATATTACTTTACAGAACTATTACCAATGTGATAGCGTTGTGTTTTTGAATTTGACTGTAATAGACAATTCGGAAGCTACTATTAAAGAAGAAATCTGTGAGGGAGAGGTATATACTATAGGTTCTACATTGTTAAATGAGACAGGTTATTACGAATTACATATACCTAATAAGGCGGGTTGTGATAGTACCGTGTATCTAGATTTATTGGTACATGAAAATACTGGATACTCATTTGATGCATCGATATGTGAAGGTGGTATCTATACTTACGAGAATCAGATGTTTAGCGAAGAGGGAATATACCCTATATCACTTGTTAATAAGGCAGGCTGTGACAGTACGGTTTTTTTAAATTTATCCGTTAAAAAGAATTCAGTAGAGAATATCTCTGCTAGCATATGTGATAACGAAACGTATGAATTTAATGGAGAAGTGTATGATGAAGAGGGACTATATTTTGCTGTTAAGACAAATTCTTTAGGATGTGATAGTACGATTTTTTTAAACTTGACAGTAAATCCTAACGAAACTGTCTTTCTTGAGGAAGAGATTTGTGAAGGAGAAGTAGTTGAAATAGATGGAATTAATTATACGCAAACAGGAAACTACGAAATTCAGGCCAGTACCTTGAATGGTTGCGATAGCCTTATTTTCCTCGATCTCTTTGTTCACAAGTTTACAGATTCTTTAAGGATTGGTTCAGATGAGAGTATTGAGCTTGGAGAAAGTATTTCTCTTATTCCGGAAGTATATGATGTTTCGTTAAATTCATTCATTTGGACAAATGAAAAAGATGAGATAATATCGGAGGAAAAGGATCTTGTCGATTATACACCTTTTAATTCTGAGCAGATAGTTCTTACCGCTACGAATGAAGCAGGCTGTGAGCAGAAGGACACGGTCTTTTTAAGGGTGGATCGGAGGATTGATGTAATATTTCCAAATATTTTTAGTCCAAATGATGATCGGGTGAATGATTTTTTCAGACCTTCTACTAATAAAGCTATTACTGCTATCAATCAATTCATGATTTTTGATAGATGGGGAGGGTTGGTATATCAGTCATCTCATCAAGGCAGTTTGGAGTCGTTTCAGGGGTGGAACGGGAGATTTAATGGACAAAAGGCAAGTATAGGGGTTTATAGCTTTAAGTGTGAATTGCAAGTAGTGGATGGAGGAAAAGAAGAAATCGTGGGTACGGTAACTTTAGTCAGGTAGTTATCTAGATACGATAACTTGCTTTTATAAATACTAAACCAGTAAGTATTAGGAGAGAAGCCAAGATAATTTGAGAACTGAAGCTTTCACCTCCAATAATATTTCCAAGGTATAAGGCGACCAAAGGTGTTACGAAAGCATAACTCGTAGCTATAACAGGTTTGCTATTGTTCATTAGCCAAGTAAAAGAGCTATAACCTACATAAGAGCCAAAAAGAATAAGATAAGTTATGGCATAGAGTGTTTTTTGGGTTAAGTCTTCAAGAGATGATAACTGCCCCGATTCCAATAATAAGCTTATTATTAGAGCATATATACCTCCTGATAGCATTTGTATGGCGACGCTTTGTACGCCTTTAGCTTGTTCTAAATATTTGCCTTTAATAGTGCCGTACGCCCAAGAAATACATCCCAGCATTACTATCATCGTCGGAAATAAGGGGATGGATTTTTCGACATTGGAAAAAGGATCAATCAGTAAGAAAACACCTGAAAAACCAAGCAATATTCCTATTAAAGAATTTCTATTGATGCCATTATTTTTGGTCAATAGGTTTTCAAGTATTAGAACCCAAATGGGTACGGTTGCAACCATCACAGCGACAATGCCCGAAGGGATATATAGGATGCCATATGCTATAGCCGATGTACCATTCCCGGTAAGCAATACTCCTAGATATGAGGTGTCAATAAATTGCTTTTTGGAAGGGATGGATGTAGTCAAAAAATAGCTTAGAACCAAGAGAATAATTCCTCCTATAGAGAAACGAATTGAAGTTAGAAAAAGAGGACTCAATTGCTCGGTTGCTATTTTTACGCCTATGAATGTGGAACCCCAGCATAGATACACTAGAAACAGACAAAAAATGGTCATAAAGTTTCTGTCCTTTAGTAATTTCATATTAGCAAAGATTGAAATATTTAATCATTCTACACAATTTCCAATAAGTTGAGATATTGATGGTTTGGTTATATTTGTGAACTATAATAATTAATCATATGATAAAAGTAGATTCCGAAATAGGTGTGCTGAAAAAGGTGATAGTACATCGACCTGATAAAGGGATATCTAGAATATCTCCTAAAAGGGCAGAAGAGTTATTGTTTGATGATATTGTTCATGTTCCTCAGATGATGAATGAGCATGATATTTTTACGAAAACTTTGGCCCTGTTTGTCGGAGAGGACAATGTTTTGGAAGTAGAACAGCTTCTTTTTGAATCTTTGGAAAATGATTCTGCTTTACGGGCAGAACTTGTGGAAAAGGTGATTGAATTGGAAGAATTGCCAAAATCTATTAGAAAGGAAATAGAATCGTTAGAAAATGATACGTTGACTCAGGTCTTAATTACGGGGTACTTGCAAAGTAAGGACCATATCTATTTTGATCCTATTCCAAACTTTATCTTTACTAGGGATATCGCTGTTGCCGTAAAAGATCATATTATAATTACGAAAGCAGCAAAAATGGCCAGATTTCGTGAGAACTTATTAACACGCTTTATTTTTCTAGCCCATCCAATGTTTTCAGGTTTAAAGGAGTCGAATAAAATCATTAACCTTAATAACTTGGAGAAATTTCCTCCGTCAAGATTTGGAGATAGAGTTAGTATTGAGGGAGGAGATGTTATGATGTTTAATCAAAACTATTTATTGATAGGTCATTCCGAACGGACATCTGATCATGCATTTCATTCTATAAAGGAATATTTGTTCGAAAATAATATTATTGATAACGTAGTTCAGATAAATATTCCCGATGATCGTTCTTGTATGCATATCGATACTTTATTTACTCGAATATCCAAGGACGATATAGTTTGTTTTAAACCCATTGTATATGATGGTAAAGGTAGTAATGTAGAGCTCTATAGAAGAGATGGGTCAAGGGATGTTTTCGATAGTATTCGAAGCTTTATGTTGAAAGAAATTAATCCCAATTTTAATTTCATCTTTAGTGGAGAGGGAATTTCGCCTTATCAAGAAAGAGAACAATGGACGGATGGTTGCAACCTAGTAGCTCTTAGACCAGGCATAGGGATTACCTATGATAGAAATATTAAAACTGAAGTAGCGTTCAAAAAGGCTGGTTATCAGATTGTAAAGGCAGAAGAATTGTTAGCTGCTGTGGATCAAGATAAACTCAATATTGGTTCATTAAGAAATACGATAATAACTATTCCCAGTGGTGAATTATCCAGAGCTAGGGGAGGTTCTCATTGTATGACATGTCCATTGATTAGAGAGGATTTTAAATAGATTTATCACGTGTATATCCACGAAACAAAGAAGAGAATAAGATACGGAGAAACAGATCAGATGGGATATCTGTATTATGGTAATTATGCTTTGTTGTATGAAATAGGAAGAACTGAGGCCATAAGGGATTTAGGGATGTCGTATAGAAATTTTGAGAAAGAGCTTAAGATAATGATGCCTGTGATGCACGTGGAATCGAAATATATTGCACCTATTTTTTATGATGAATTAATAACGATAAAAACATGTCTAAGAGAAATGCCATCCAAGCTTATTCATTTTTATCATGAGATTTTAAATGAAAAGGGAAAGGTGGTTCATAAGGCATCTGTCAAGCTATTCTTCATAGACATGATTTCAAATAAGAGAGTTTCTACTCCTGATAGATTACTTATTCCTTTAAAAACATATTTTGCTTAGATGAACTTGCGGTTTTCATTTCGCAAATTGCCTATCGTAGGACAAATAATAGGATTAAGTAAGAAATATTCTTTTCCTGGTTTTGGAGGGATTGTGATTTATGATGTAATTAGTTTTGTAATTCAAGAGGTTCGTAAAGACAAGATTAGTACCAGAGCGAATAGCATTGCTTTTAGTCTTTTTTTGTCGATATTTCCTTTTATCATCTTCATTTTTACGTTACTTCCTTATTTACCCATAGCTACAGATTTTGTCCCTACTATCAGTAAGACTTTAGGAAATATTCTGCCAGAAAGTGCACATTCCTTTTTGATGGAAATTATTACTGATATTACGGCCATTAAAAGAAAGGGGTTGCAATCTTTTGGTTTTATTCTGGCTATCTTTTTTTCTTCCAGTGGTCTGTTAACACTGATGTCGGGTTTCGATAAGTCCTATCATCTAACTTTTAAAAGTCGTGGGTTTTTCAAAAAATATATGGTAGCTATTTTTCTTACCATTCTTTTGGCATTTCTGCTTTTGGTCTCATTAGTTTTGATCGTTATGGGGAACCCTATACTTGATCTTTTGAATAAAAACAACACCCTACCTGTTTCGATCGAAACCGTTATTTTTTTTCTTAGGTGGTTTGTTGCTACTTTTTTACTGTATGTTGGAATTACTGTTATTTATATATATGGTCCTTCAATGTACAGACGAGTTAACTTCATAAACCCTGGAAGTTTGCTTGCAACTGGTTTTAGTTTACTCACGAGTATTGGCTTTTCCTGGTTTGTTGATCAATTTGGAAGATACAATGAACTTTATGGGTCTATTGGTGCTTTAATAGTTATATTATTGTGGCTTCAATACAATGCCTACGTTTTAATTATAGGTTTTGAATTAAATGCTAGTATAGCGGTAAATAGAGATTTAGTCGTAGAGGAGGCAAGGGATTTGACTTAATTAATGACATATTAAAACTTCTTTTATATAACTTAATTTAATATCTTTGCACGATTTCAATAGACAATTTTTAGACAAATATAAATGACTGAGAATAAGAGTAATTATGGTGCTGGTAATATTACGGCACTTGAAGGATTAGAAGCTGTTCGGAAAAGACCTGGAATGTACATCGGTTCTACGGATGGAAAGGGACTTCATCATCTGGTTTGGGAAGTTGTGGATAACTCTATCGATGAGCATTTGGCAGGGCACTGTTCTAATATTGATGTTATCATTCATGATGATAATAGCATTACTGTTAAGGATAATGGTCGAGGTATACCAACCGGCATGCATGAGAAACTCCAAAAATCAGCCCTTGAAGTGGTCATGACGGTACTTCACGCCGGTGGTAAATTTGATAAAGATACTTATAAAGTGTCTGGAGGTTTACACGGTGTTGGTGTTTCATGTGTAAACGCCCTATCGAGTTATTTAAAAGCGGAAGTTCATAGAGAAGGTAAAGTTTTTGTTCAGGAATACTCTCAGGGAAAGCCAAAAGAGGATGTTAAGTCAGTAGGCAGTTCTGATCATAGAGGCACAAATATTACTTTTAAGCCTGATGCTGAAATATTCGAAGAATTAGTTTACAATTTTTCTACTCTGCATAGTAGAATGAAGGAATTGTCCTACCTGAACAAAGGGTTATATCTTTCTTTGACTGACGAAAGAGTAAAAGAAGAAGATGGTTCGTTTAAGAAAAATGAGTATTACTCTGAAGGAGGACTGAAGGAATTTGTCAAGTATCTTGATGAAACTAGAACGCCAATCATTGCCGAGCCTATTTATGTGGTGGGAAAAGAAGATAATGTAGAGGTGGAAGTTGCTATGCAATACAACACGGGGTATCAGGAACATATATATTCATTTGTCAATAATATTAACACTCGAGAGGGTGGCACTCACGTGGCAGGATTTAGAAGAGCAGTGAATAGATTGTTTAAACAATATGGTGAAGAAAATGGGTTGTTTAGTAAATTAAAGTTTAATATATCAGGGGAAGATTTTAGGGAAGGATTGACTGCTATTGTTTCTGTGAAAGTGCCGGAGCCTCAGTTTAAAGGGCAGACAAAAGGTGAGTTGGGTAATAGTGAAGTTACAGGTATTGTTTCAAGAGCTGTTGGGGATGTTTTGAAATATTATTTAGAAGAAAATCCTCAGGATGCGAAGAGAATTGTAGATAAGGTTATCCTTGCAGCTACGGCACGCCATGCCGCCCGTAAGGCCCGTGAAATGGTACAAAGAAAGAATGTACTTACAGGGGGTGGGTTGCCTGGTAAATTATCAGATTGTAGTTCTAAAGATCCAGGTGAATCAGAAATATTTTTAGTAGAGGGAGACTCTGCAGGTGGAACTGCAAAACAAGGAAGAGATAGAAATTTTCAAGCTATACTGCCATTGAGAGGTAAGATCCTTAATGTAGAAAAGGCATTGGAATACAAAATATATGAAAACGAGGAGATTAAAAATATTTTCACCGCTCTGGGAGTCAGTATTGAGGAAAAGGATGGTGAAAAAATTCTTAATACAGAAAAACTAAGGTATCATAAAGTAGTGATTATGTGTGATGCGGATGTCGATGGAAGTCATATTACTACTCTTATCTTGACTTTTTTCTTCAGATATATGACTACCTTGATTGAAAATGGTCATATATATATTGCAGCTCCTCCTCTCTATATGGTCAAACGAGGAAAAGAATTTAGATACTGTTGGAATGAGGAAGAGAGACTTGAAGCCGTTGAAGCCTATGGGGGCTCTGAAGCATCAGGAATTAAAATACAGAGATATAAGGGACTTGGAGAAATGAATGCAGAGCAGCTTTGGGAAACAACTATGGATCCTGATACTCGTATTTTGAGGCAAGTTACGATTGAAGATGCAATTGAGTCAGATAGGGTTTTTTCTATGTTGATGGGCGACGAAGTACCTCCAAGAAGACAGTTTATAGAAGAAAATGCTAAATATGCTAATATTGATGCCTAGGTTCAATATGTTTGAATAAAATAAAAGGGATGTTTCAAACGAAACATCCCTTTTATTTTTTATTTATTTAGAATAAAGCTAGTTACATCTAACGGCAGTAAAAGTCCCATCTAAATAGTTATTGGAATCGAAGTCAATTTTCACTTCAACAGTAATAGAGCTGTCCTGAATAGATGTTATTCGATAATTGATATTGCCCCGAAGAGTTGGACAGAGTTAAACAGCCCACAAGCATAAAAAGAATAAATTTATGCTTATGAAAAAGAGAATATATAGTAAAGAATTTAAGCTTCAGTCCATAGAGCTGGCAGAACAAAGGGAAAATGTTTCTCAAGTAGCCAGAGAGCTAGGGATCAGAGCTGATATGTTAAGGAGATGGGTCAGAGAATATAATGACAAGAAGTCAGCAGCTTTTGGGGGAAGTGGTACTAAACATCATACTAGCAATAATAAACTAGTGGAGTTGCAACGATTAAAAAGAGAACTTAGGCAAGTAAAACTAGAACGGGATATATTAAAAAAAGCAGTGAGCATCTTCTCCAAGAGCGACAGCATAAATATAGATTCATTATGAGGTATGGTGATATTTATCCTGTTGAGAAGATGTGTAAGATACTCAAAGTAAGTAGATCATCATATTATTACTGGCGTAAGCACCCTATATCTAAAAGGGAAAGGAGAAATAGAGAATTATTATCAATGATTAAACAAGTATACCGTACTAGCAAAGGTATTTATGGTTCACCAAGAATAACCAAAGAGCTGAAAATGAATGGAGTCCAGGTATCTAAAAAGAAGGTAGCAGCTATAATGCAACAAAATAATATTATAAGTATTGTCAAAAAGAAATTTAAGATCACCACAGATTCAAAACATAATTATGCGATTTCACCCAATTTATTGAAACAGCACTTTATAGTAAGTAAAGCTTCTCAAGTATGGGTGAGTGATATTACTTATATCCGCACCCGTCAAGGGTGGCTATATTTGACTGTCATTCTTGATTTATATGATCGTAAAGTCATAGGATGGTCAATGAGTAATACGATGCATACCAAAAATACTATTGTGCCGGCATGGCATATGGCATGTAATAACAGAGAGGTAGGACAATCTATGATTTTTCATTCGGATAGAGGTGTGCAATATGCTTCTGATAAGTTTAGAAAAATACTAAAAGCATATCCTATGGTTAGACAATCCATGAGTAGAAAAGCCAATTGCTGGGATAATGCCGTAGCTGAATCCTTTTTCAAATCTTTGAAAGTAGAAGCTATTTATCCCCTCACATTTAATAATAGAAAGGATGCTAAATTAGCTGTATTTCAATATATTGAGGCTTGGTATAATACCAACAGAAGACATTCCTTCTTAGGTGGATTAACTATTAGTGAATTTGAACAATTAAATCAATTAAATTATGCAGCTTGAGGTCTGTTCTCTAATGTACAATTTATTGGGGCAATTCCAGGGTAAATAAAGTCCAAATCACTAGATAACTATTAAGTGATAAGATAATTTAAAGATGAGTTAGGAATTCCTCTTTTATATAGACCATATATTCTTTTCTCTCGTATTCATATTATTGACAATTTGTTAGCAGCAAAAAGAGCTCGTTTTACACATTCTTGTTAATTTATAAGACAAATGCATATAAAGTAGACAAAAAACTCGATCAAAGTTCAAGTTTAAGAACACTAACATATAGATCTAAGCGTTTGAACTATTGTTTTTAGTAATTAAATTTTTATATAATGAATAAAATTGGATTAGTATATGTAATCGCTTTAGCTATTTTTACTGGTTGTAGTAAAGATAATGATCAAGAAGTATTACAAACTTCAGAGTATACAAATAAGTTTATAAGCGAAAATGAAGAAATTTATCACATTGAAAGTGGAAGTTCTTCATTCGAAATTGAAGCACGGAATGGTTGTAAAATTCGATTTGAAGAAAATTCCTTTTTGAAAGATGGAGTTGTTTTTAATGGTAGGATTCGATTCCGATTTGTTTTAATTACCAATAGAGTTGATATGATCAAATCAGGAATGCTTACAATGTACGAGAATTCTGAAGGAGTTCACATGTTAGAGTCTGGAGGAGAGTACTTTTTGCAGGCATATGATGATTCTGACGATAAATTGCTTAGTTCTTCCAAGCCTTATGAACTATTTATTCCAATATCATTAAGTGGTACTCAAAGTGATAACATGGAATTGTTCTTTATGGAAGACCAAAGCGATACATTTTGGGAATTGGCGCCAAAAGACACCCTTGGTCTCCATTTTAACAGAGTTTTTAGTGGTGAGGGTATTTTTCGTGTCGTGACCACTCAATTTGGATGGATAAATATTGACGCTATCAATTATTATTCGGGAGTCAGTTATGAGTTTAGTTTTAAATACCCAAAAGGTTTTGACAACACTAATTCCTTAGTGTTCTTAGTTTTAGACAACTACCCCAATTCAGTTGCAAATTTAAGCATCAAGGTTCCTGAAAACGAAACGGGTAAGATTATTTTTGTTGCTCGAACCAATGATCATTTCCATATTACTTATGAATCATTTGTTGCAACATTTGACCGAGAATTCGATTTCACTGATAATGAATTGATAAAAGTTCCACTCAAAGATTTTGACGATTACCTATTGTCAGTTTTAGAGGAATAGAGTGTATTCATATTTCAATAAATGCCCATGTTTCGTGCTCCAATACGATCTAAAAGATGCCTTATACTAGCGGATGGTTTTATAGAAGGTACCACAAACGAAAAATTAGATAAGCCGCATCTAGTATATGATGCTGAGAATGAAAGACTATTGGCAATGGCCGGAATTTGGGATGAATGGGTAAATAAAGAAACAGGAGAGGTGCATCATAGCTTTGCAATTATCACAACACCACCTAATAAATTGCTTCAAAAGATACCTCACCACCGAAGTCCTTTAATTTTACCTCAAGACTTACAAAGAGCTTGGATTAGTAATATACCACTACATGAAGTTAGAATTACAAGGAATGGGTGAAACAACAGCTCGTAAACGTAGAAAGGGAGAAACGCTGTATGCTCGTAATGAAATTGGTAGATTGAGAGATCCTAACGATAATTCTGATATTGTATTTTATTATGATCCAATTGATAATCTATATTTTGCTCGCAAAAGAGATCTGAATGATCATACTAAACCAGATACAAAAATTGGCACTAAGGAAGAACTACTGGAGCGACTTAGAAAGGTTTATTCGGAGGATGAAATTAATAACCTCGATTTATCAGACTAGCCTTTCATTTTATTTGCTACTGTTGTCCAAATTACACCAACGATCAGATGCTTGACTACTGCAGCAATGATGAATTATCTTTCTTTATTAATTACGAATTGATATGGTATCCGATAACTTAAAGTCATTTAAGAAAATCTCATAGTCTTTATTTCCTATAGATTTTGACATTATTCCTATAGTTATTTCAGTTTCTTCTGAAATAATTGACTGTTCAGGAATTAAATAAAGTCGAATTTTTACAGCATTAGCCATTGGAGTGTCAGGAATTGGAAAATCGTTGGTTAGATAATAATGATGATTGTATATATCATTGTCATCATCAAATAATGTTAATGAGACTTTAAAGCATTCCAACCCGTGGATCATTTTAATATCCTCTCTATAATATTTCATAGAGCCGGTTTTATTAATCGCTTCATTTACTCTTTGATTTACTTCGGGATCATAAAACTCATCAACAATATCTGTCTCACTAATGATTTCACCATTTTCATCAAAATATTGAAACCTCATGGTAGTATCCTTGTTATTAAACAAAGTATGAGCTCTTATTGCCCCCAGTGAGTCAAATGATATTACTGCAATTCTGTAGCTATCATAGATTATTTCGTACTCAAACAAATCGCCAAACCATTGTTTTATAATATTTCTATGTCCATCATTGACGTTCTTGTTTTGTGGTGCGTCTATATAGGTAAGGCCCATCTTCAAAACATGAATAGCATCTTCCTCAGATTGTATTTGGCTCCTTATATTTTTTGAAGTACTACACGACACAATGGTTAGAAAAGATAATATTGAAATGAAAGTCAAACGCATAATTCAATTTTACACTGCAAAATTAAACCTATTTTTCAAACATTTTAGGCTTGATGGATTGACCTGCCAATTCTACCATTTCATTTAAGACTCTCATTCTTTCTTTGACAATAACCATTGCCATCTCACAGGCTTCAACATCTGTAATTTTTCCAGCTATACCAATCAATTCAAATTCAATATTAATGGAAGGTGAGTTCAAAAACCATTTATATTTATCAACATGAAACTTAGAATATACATTTATAATAAGTGAAGGAAGATAGCATTGAATATGATAAATACCTTCATTCGGGGCATTTTTATTATACTTCTTTTGAATTACTTTCCATGGCATGAAAGTGGAACAGGGGAAGATGGGTTTGGTTCGGAAAAAAAGTCGAAAGTGTGGTTAGTTTTTTTTGAAATAATGCAACTAAGTAATTACTAGAATATTTGATGGAAGGCGGATTCCGAAAAGCCTAAACAGAGTAGGATTAATTTAATCTTGTAAATAATATGAATTCAATTACAAAACTAAGTGTTCATACACTTTTAATTTTTTTTATTTTCATCTTAATATCGGCATGCACCAAGGATGTAGATAGCTCTATTAGCAATTATGATAATCCGAAAGAAATTGAATCGAGAACAACAGAAAATATGGATTTTGTTGATAAAGTAGAAGTTGAATTTGGCGAAATTTCTATTTATAAACTAGAAGATAAGTACCATTACTTCATTACAAATAATTCTGAAAATGATGTAAGTTATATCTTTAATGACGCCAATGGAGAGCCTGTTGAAGGCCTTGTTGAAGCTGGTGGAATAGATGTTCCATTTATGGAACAATACTGTATATACTGGTTTGATTGTGTTTGTGGCGGTGGTGGATGTTCTTGTGGTTGGTATGTCGATTGCTTTACACTTTACGGGATTGGAGAACTTGAATTTACTTACAATTAAATCAAGGAGGTTAGCTTATAGGAAAATAACGAATAGAAGTTATTTTCTTATAAGTTCAACTACTTGCCATTCCATGTTAATATCACTGAGTTTTTACATAGATCTTTAATTTCTATTTTGCAGGAATATTTGCAGGCTGGTTTTTTCAACATCATATACAAACACCCATATTGATTAATTCTTCCTCCTTGCTACTTCAGTATCAACTTTAATAACCTTCAAAAACAAACGACAAGCCACCATTGGCATAAACATTTGAGTTTTCCAGTTAACATTACTGTTCGACTCACAATCAGCTTTATAAACGAAGCCTTCATCAGTCTTAGCCCATGGTTCTTTTACCCAAATTATATCACCAACATTCATTGGTTTCTTATAAACCGATTCATTAAAAACTAACTTCTTCCTTTCCTCAAATGGTAAATCGCTCAATTCGGGATATCTCACTTGCTTAGTAAAATTAACTGGACGTTTTATCTGCTTTAAATCACCATCTAGAATTGATCGCACCTCTTCTGTTGAACTAAGTATGTGTCGGAAAGTCATTGGAAGTAAAAATATTAAATATCCTTAAAATGTCACAAGTATAAACATCCCGCGTTATAAACCTGATTTGTATTAGCAATGCAAATTGGAGTATAATTTCAGGAAGGGTGGTGATCAACACAGCCTACTGACAGGTGGCTATGATGTGCTACACATTGTTCTCAGCTTCAAGCTTCTTTTATCCTCCAAAAATCTTCTCCCCAATTTTTATAAAGATTCTTTTCATCAATTGGAGGGCTTTCAAAGTCGTATTTTGCAAGATGCATTTTTTGTATTAATTCAAATATATTTTCAGCAATATACTCAATTATACTACTATCAGTGTTGTGGAATATTTTATCCTTATTACTTTCCCCAATCCCAACTAGGAGTCCTCCACTGTATCCATGATTAGCAATAAATAAGAAGTCTTTTAAATAACCCTCGTTACTTCTTTGAAAACTAAGGACTTCTTCTGGCTCTTTAAAAAAGTCGAATGAAAATTCGTCATCATCAGATGTGTAACTATCTTTCTCAATGGAAGAGTAAATAGGAACGACGAAACTTCCATAGCCTTCTTTATTATTAAACTTATATTTTATATGAGCGAAACAGGGTTGGAAAACGGTAATGAAACTTCTATAAATAGGA
Source organism: Saprospiraceae bacterium (assembly GCA_965230495.1). Taxonomy (GTDB): domain Bacteria; phylum Bacteroidota; class Bacteroidia; order Chitinophagales; family Saprospiraceae; genus JACJYM01. The sequence goes on from OZ246004.1 coordinate 285,478, forward strand.
GGAAGTGTTATTTGGTATTTGTTTTCCAAATGATTAATATCTAAAATTGTTTCCCGGAATTGTAGAAACCTAAAAATATTTTTGTCGAAGATCACTTCTTAATGTTTTATCAAATTGTTGCTGAGAACGGATAATGACATGCTCTGTGACGACGATAGGAAGTCATGGAGCATGTCTAATGTTATGTTCAGATTCATATGAATTGCAAGCTAAGCAATCGTTGTTATTTTTTACAGCAAAAACATCCCTTATTCCCCATATCGGAATGCCGATGGCAAAAATATGACGTCATTATCTATGATATGCGTCTGTTTTTTTGACAAAAGATGACCTTAATAGTTAATTAAAACTTGACATTGTCCTTGAAATTCGCTAACTTTTGGCAAGTTTTTAAACGTCTTACGTTTTTAAAAGCAAGCTTTTAACACGACTCGTCGTAAAACTTGATCTAAAATTTAGCCCCATTACAATGTTTTATTTTCAACATAAATATTCATCCTTAGGCATCTGGTATGGGGGCTGATGTGTGAAAAATAATTGAATCATAACTACTTTATATCAGGAATAAATTTATCTCTTTATTCCGCTTTTTCATAATTTCACTCCACCTTCCTCATTTCCAACGTACCATAAGATTTCCCTATTGGCTTGTCGTGGCTTTCTATTCCGAGTTAACTAGCCATCTGACTAAATAGCCAGTATATCCAAATAGCCATTAGAATAGCACTTAGGACTAGACTGAAAAAGACTATCCAAAATGCACCTTGCAACCATTCCCATAATTTCTTTTTCATTTCTTCAAATAACCAACTTCAATAAAATTACCTTCCTCATCTTTTTCATAGATAGTTTTGTAGTCTGGCGGTGTGCTATCAAACAGTTCTAAGATGCTAATTCCTAAAGTATCGGCGATGGCCTCTAATGTCTCTAACTTTGGACTTTGGTTTTTGTTTACTATGTTGCTAAGAGAGACCCTCGACAGTTTATGTCCCTTGTCTGTCATGGTTTTGGATAACTCAGTCAAAGAAATATTTTTTGCCCTTAAAACTTCATCCAATATCAATGTCATTATAAAGTATATTTTACAACAAAAGTAAACTATTCTTTACGAAATATAAAATAATTCAAATAAACATTACAAGTTACTTGCAAATAAGTAAACTATACCTTATGTTTGTACTATAATTGTTAATCAAACTTTACAGCACAATGAAAAACTTACAAACTCTAGCAGAAAAAATCAACAACTTCAATTCTTTTTATGAGATGTCAGACTGCCATAATAGATACATGGATGGAGAGAGCAAAAACGCAGAGATCAAAGAAGAGTTGAAAAACTTGTCAAACAGAGAGTTGATCGAATTAAGATCATTGATAACAAAATCAGAGGATATCGTTAATAGATATTGGGGTGAATATTTTGAGAACTTGGAACCTGAGCCAACGACAGAAAATCCAAAGTCTATTATCTTCAAAAATGCGTGGTACTACTTCAAAAAAGGCATCTATGTTTCATTTGGTGAATGTTTGAGAGCTGCATGGAAAGCGTATAAGGCTGTTAAATCACTTTCTAGCGGTATTGTGTCGCTCACATACAGAAAAGCAACAGGAGAGATCAGAAACGCCACAGGAACGTTAAATATGTCATTTTACACGCCGAGCAAAAAAGGTGTACGAAGAGAATCCAAACCGGATACTATAAAATATTTCGATCTTGAAAAACAGGCATGGCGTATGTTTCGGATTGAAAGACTTATCAATTTAGCGGCTTAAAAATAAAAATAATATGAATACACCTGAAGTACTAGGAGCCATTGAGATAATCAAGGCCAATAATAATTTGCTCAAACTTATTTATAAAGAGCTTAACAGGATTAATACTCCGAATAAGATGATGTCACTTGAAGAAGTCGCTGAGTACACTAAGTATAGCAAGGAATCTATCAGGAAACGATACAAAAATGAAATTGGCTATTCTCAGAGAGGAAAGAGTCTAATCTTCAAAAGAAAAGATATAGATGCTTGGATTGATAAAAACTATACACCGGGAATAAAATAATTTACAAACTTTAAAACTTACACAAATGATTAAGACACCAGAGGTGATAGATCACCACACTCAAGATTTTTATAAAACTATTGAAGGTTTTTTTATGAAGGCATCGACGGCTGATTACATGGAAAGTCAAAACCTTTTAATCTCCCATTTTATAACAAAAATCTTTAAGTACTGGGAGTGTGAAGAGGATAAAGATAGTCGATTAGAAAATATTGAAAAGGAAATACAATCTACTGTTTGGACTTCTAATATTCAAATGGAATTTATTGCTAGATTGTCAGAGACTTGGACTAACTATAAAGAGGCGAACAACATTAAAATCAAATAATTAAAAACTTACACACAATGGAAAATTTAAAGAAACTCTACATTAGATATAATGACCTTTTAGATCAATTGGACAAAAGTTATGACGATATAGGTAAAGAGGTGGACGAACTTGTACTTAATATCATTGGAAACCCAGACAGCTACTTGAAACCAATAAGTAAAGAGCTGATTGAAAAGGCAAAACAAATGTTTAAACTATACGTGGACTTTGATAATAGCGTGGATGCGGACAGGACAATTTTTATAAACAGACAATTTGCGGTTTGGAGAGGATTAGATTTGTTGTTCTTATGGGATGACAATAAACCTATTGACCTTTTAAGATCGGCTGAGCCATTTTGTTGCCTATCGAATAAATCAAAAAGAGAATTAAAGGGAATAATTGAATTAAGTCATAAAATAGATATGGCAATTGAGGATCTCGAAGGCAACGAATTGTTTGAAATTGCCAAGACGTATAATTTGCCGCAAAGAACATCAAGAAGTGACTTATCAAGAAAACTAAAGGGTCTAGCCGCCTAAAGAAGTCGACTCATTTTTTAAGGGTGGTCCAGTTGTTGGGCTGCCCTTTTTTATTCAAATCATTGTACATTTGAGGTATTCATATAATGGCATTGGTGATGAAAAATATTCTGGAAAAAATTGATTGGGTTTTTATTTCTAAATTTGGAAAGAACAATTACGTCAAGAGAACTTATGTATTTTTAGTACTTGTTCCTTTTGTAGTAAATGCTGCCAATAAATTAGGGTATGAAAAACTCATAGAGTCAATTCCATTTAGTTGGCATATGTTCTTTTATAGTGCTGTTTTCTTTACTTTAGGAACAGTAGTTTATAATATTTATGCTCCTCCAATACTGAAGGAAAACGACTCTTTTAAAGACTTTTTAGGTGATCACAAAACATGGAGTCACATTAAGCATTACTATGAATATTTTAAATTCCCTGAGATGGAATATTTGGAGATAGAGAAGAACTATGAGCAGCAAACTCAAAGGCCGAGATCGTGGATTAATAGAGAGGATTTGGAGAAATTCTTGATCTCAAAAAATACACCTAAGAGAAAACAAGCCAAATTTCTTGCTCTACATAGTTATTATTATGGACAAAAAGAGATTTCATATTACAGTTCTTATGGGGCCTCCATGGAATATGCTCAAGAATCAAAAACAAATGTAGAGAAACATTTGGAGGGTAGGAATGAAAAAAATGACAAATACAATTTGAAGTATGCGTTTTGGGAATTGTTTAAATACGCTCGAAAACATGATGAATTAGCAATGTGGTGTTGTGCATTTTTCATTGGGGTTGGAACGATTCTGCTATCTATAGTGATGATTAATAGTATTTGTGTAGTTGTAGAAAGCGGTTTTACGGTATGGATTGACTCTAAATAAATAGTATAGTAATGGACTATAGTATATCTAAAACGGACTGCCTGTATGCAAATCATATGCAAACAATAAAGAGTTACAAGAAATTAATCTCATAACTCTTTGATAATCAAGTCGGGGCGGCAGGATTCGAACCTGCGACCCCCTGCTCCCAAAGCAGGTACGCTAACCGGACTGCGCTACGCCCCGAAATAGTCTGTATAGACTATAGTATAGTGCGGAGACGGAGGGATTCGAACCCCCGGTACCTGTTTCCAAGTACGACGATTTAGCAAACCGTTGGTTTCAGCCACTCACCCACGTCTCCGAAAAGTTATTTATGCTCAACTTTTTAAGCGACTGCAAATATACAATTCCATATCTTTTAAGAAACAATTCTTAATATTTTTTTTATCAATGTTTCTATTCTTCCCGATTTTATAGAATCGTAAGTCAACTAATAAAATATGGAGGGATATATTGCTACATTTGTTTTATATGAGTAAAATGTGTCTTTATGTCTTTAAAGATTGGGTTTGATGCGAAAAGATTGTTTAATAATTTTACGGGTTTAGGCAACTATAGTCGAACCTTAGTAAAAAATTTACAAAAGTTTTATCCAGACAATGAGTATCATTTATTTACCCCATCGGTTGTGGAAAATGAAGAGACTGCTTTTTTTTTAACGGATAAATTTCAAATTCATAGGCCTTCTGGTTTTAAAACTGCATGGAGGACTTTTTACATCCCCAAACTTGTAAAAGAGTATAAGCTAGATATTTACCATGGATTAAGTCATGAAATTCCTTTAACTAGATTACCCAACACCTGTAAATCGATTGTTTCTTTTCATGATTTAATATATGAGATATATCCAAAACAATTTACCTTTTTTGATAGATGGTTGTATAAGTTAAAGTATAAGAGATCTGCTTTGTTAGCAGATCATGTAGTTGCTATTAGTAAGAGTACGGAGAGTGACTTGAGGGCTTTATATAATGCTTCAAATAACTCAACACATGTAATTTATCAGGCTTCTAATAAGTATTTTAAAACTCCTGAAAAAGAACTCAAACTTGCTGATAGAAAGTTTTTTCTATTTGTGGGAAGTATTATTGAAAGAAAGGGAGTTGACAAGTTGGTAGAAGTTTATAAGAAGTTTGGGGATGAGTTGCCACCACTTTATGTAATCGGGAGCGGCGGAAAATTTAAAAAACAGCTCATTGAGGAAGTTGAAAAGTCGAACATAGAGAATGAGGTAAAATTTATACATCAAATATCTAATAAAGAATTACTTGAATTCTATCAGAAAGCCATCGCGACCATATTGCCTTCTGTTTATGAAGGATTTGGAATTCCTGTTATAGAGTCTCTAAGGTGTGGCACGCCTGTTATAACGTCTAATGTATCTTCCCTTCCTGAAGCATGTGGAGAGGGAGGTTTGTTATGTGATCCTTTGGATATCCATTCTATTTACGAGAAAATGATCAAAATTCGGAAAGAAGAAACCTGGCAAAGACTTGTGATCAAAGGAATAGATCACGTTAATAAAAACTTTAATGAAGAGCTTGTCTCTAAGCAATTGATGTCCTTGTACCAATTATAATTTAGCTTTCTTTTTATTGTCGCACTGGAATAGGTTCAATACACTATATAATTATATTTATTATATAATAAAAATATTCATGTATATTTGTAAATAATTTAATGTGTTATACATTTAGATTATATTTATAAATATAATTTTTAATATGAAGTCTAATCGTCTCAATAAGGTGACTCAGACCTTGGGTCTTGCTATTATGCTTGTTGTAATATCATTTACAGCCCTTAAAGCTCAAAAGAAAATTTGGGTGGGAAGTGAACCTGTTCAGGTATCCCAGTTAGAAATTCCAAAAGCACAAAATCAATCCATATTCGATAATTTAGTGGATTGGAGCAATGTTAGTAGCTCTATTCTGCCAAATGGTGATTACTCTTCATTGAAATTTGAAAAAGTTGGCATTTCTCAACAGTTAAGGTTAACTGATTTCGGTTTTTCGTTACCAGCGAAGTCGGAGATTAAGGGTATTGAATTGATTGTTTATGCCGATGGCCAAGGAGATGGTTGGATACAGGATACTGAGGTATATTTACTAGATGATAATGGTATTCCTGCTACTATAAATAAAGCAACAAAATTTTACCCTTCAAATGGATATGATGGAGACGAAGAGCTAGAGATTAAACCTGTAGTGTATGGTTTTGCCAATGACACTTGGGGGAAACAATGGACGGAAGAAGAGATCAATAATCCCGATTTTGGGGTTTTGATGAGTTTTCGTTCATTGACAAATGATACCATAGAGCTTATTATCGACCACGTTGAAGTAAGGGTTCATTACTTACCTGCAGTAAAAATGTGTGATGGTGGATGTGTAGTTTTTTCCATCGATACCATCAGAGAGGAATCTTTCGAATGGCTTATCCCCAGTGGCTTTGAACTTGTTTCTTCTTCTACCCATGATCCTGAAATCAGTATGCATCCCTACGACGCAGATTATGGTGTTTATGAGATTTGCGTTAGGGTCACTTCACCGAGTGGTATCGAGACCTCTTGCCGCGAATTCATTTACCAAAATTGTATTCCCAAAGGAAGAATAGGAGGAGTAGTGTTTGAAGATGAAAATTTTGACGGAGAATTAAGTAATGGTGAAGAGAAGTATAAAAATCATGCTGTTTTCCTACTGGACGAAAACGATAATCTCATCGATATAGAATTGACAGATTATAGAGGTAGATATCAGTTTGATGATTTAGAGGCAGGAATGTATTACGTGAGTTTTGACCCTATCGAAGAAAGGGAGCCAACAAAAATTAACTCTGTCAAAACAATACTAAGCAATTGTGCTAAGAGAGATAGAAGTACCGATTTAATAGATGTTGGAGAAGCTTTTGAAGATATTGGCGTAAACGCCGGATTTGTAGGTTTAGGTAGTATTGGTGATTATGTGTGGTTTGATGAAAACAGAAATGGAATTCAGGACACCGAAGAGAATGGATTTGGAAATGTTAAAATAACACTTAATACAATAGCCCTTGAAAAAGTTGACTCCACATTTAGCGATGTTAATGGGTACTATTCTTTTACAAATGTTTATCCGGGAGAATACATTTTGGTTTTTGCTGAGGTAGATTCGTTTGTATATACGGAAGCCAATATTGGATCAGATAATAGTGATTCTGATGTTGCCAATTCTATCACGAATGGGAGTACGGATGTTTTTTTTATCGGACATTTGTCACAAATAGATTCTTTAGATGCTGGCTATATATTAGATGCCGCTACGTTAACCGGTTCTGTTGTGTTTGACAATAATACGAACGATATTTTAGATTCAGAAGATGAATATATTCCTGATTTTGGGGTTAGATTGTTCGATGAGTCAGGTAGCTTGGTTTCGGAACATTTTACCAATGAGCAAGGACAATTTCTGATCTACCCCGTCTATGAGGGCGAATACTATTTACAATTTGATTCAATTCCTGGTTTCGTTTATAGCGACGCTTTTCAGAGTGTAGATGAGGATGAAGACTTCGACGTTACGAGAGCGAATGGAATACAAACAACTAATTCGTTAGAAATTATTCCGGTAGCTACCTATACGGGAATAAATGCTGGGTTACAGGATGCAAGAGGCTCAATTAGCGGTTTCGTTTGGATAGATAACAATGGTAATGGGGTATTTGATTTGAATGAGGTAAGAGTCAGTGGAGAAGAAGTACATTTATATAATGGGAGTATTTTAATGGAAAGTACATTGACAGATATTGATGGTAATTATTCTTTTACGAAACTATTACCAGGAAATGATTATCACATTCAATTTACATTACCCAATATTGATCTTGAGCCAACAGGAGCATTTACAAGTATAGATCAGGGCAATAATTCAAATATTACAGAGAACAATGGTCCTTTAACTACATCTGATATAAGTGTGAATCTGTTTGATAATGTTCAGTTTATCAATGGTGGTTTTACAGGAAGAGGTGTTATTGAAACACAAGTCTTTTTCGATGAAAATGAAAATGGAATACTTGATATCGACGAATCCGGAGTAGAGGGTATAAAAGTTGTATTGTTAGATGATCTCGATAATGCAGTTCTCTCTCTCAACAGTGATGAAAATGGGATCGTACGTTTTGAAAATATTCTCGCAGGTTTATATCGACTAACATTTGTGACAGATGAAAATTTTCTTTTTACCCTTCCGAATGTTGGAGCTGATGAGAGTTTGGATAGCGATGTTGTTTTTCCCGATGGAGATCATATAGGAAGTACAGACTATTTTGAACTAACAATTAATAAAACTATTACCGAAGTAGATGCGGGGCTTATTAATGCAGGAGGTTCGGTAGAGGGAGTTGTTTTATTGGATGTAAATAGGAATAATAGTATAGATAATGTAGATGAAGCATATTCTAATATCAATATTAAATTGTTTTCATCAAATGGAGAATTGATTGATCAGATGTTCTCTAATGAGGAAGGCCATTATAGGTTTTATCCTGTTTTGAAGGGTGATTACTACATAGTATTTGAAAGTATACCTGGTTTTGTTTTTAGTGCTCCAAATTTCACAGGTAATGAAAATGATGATTTTAGTGTAATTTCCAACATAGCAGTCGGATCAACTGCCATGTTTAATATTCAGAATGGAACAGAATTGAAAAACTTAAATGCTGGCTACCAGGACGCTCGAGGAGAAATTAGCGGAAAGGTTTGGCTAGATAGAGATGGATCTGGAATTATTGATAATGGAGAGCTGGGATTACCAAATATTAAAGTAACCTTGCTTTTAATGGAAACACAGGATGAAATAGGAGAAGTAGAGACTGATGAAAATGGTAATTATAAGTTCGGAAATCTATTATTTGGCAGCTATTTTATGAGAATAGATGAAATTACGAATAGAGAATTTACGAGACCTAATGTAGGTGCTAATGATGATATTGATTCTGAAATTACGAATGCTTTTGGACTTGGATCGACATCTCAGATTGATATTTCTGAATTCGTTGAGATAAAAGACTTCAATATGGGTTATACAGGTAGGGGGGATATAACTACGGAAGTATTTTTTGATGAGAATGAGAATGGTGTAAGAGATATGGATGAGGAAGGTATTTCAGGAATAGAAGTGAGGTTATTAGATGGAGTTGGAATGGAATTGGAATTGAAGTTGACAGATACAGAGGGGGCTGTATTGTTTGAGAATAAGCTAGCGGGTGAGTATCAGTTATCATATAAAAAGAATGCTACGTACTTATTTACGGAAAGCAATGTAGGTATGGATGAAGGAGCTGATAGTGATATAGAGGAAGAGCAAGGAGAAATAGGTTTTAGTGAGGTATTCACATTGTTCATAGATGAGGCAAAAGAAGATATTGATGCAGGATTGATTGATTCGGGGGGAGCAATAAGAGGTCAGATAGTATTTGATGAGGATAGAGATAATTTGATAAGTAATAATGACATGCCTGCGGTATCAATGCATGTGCGATTGTATGGATCTGATGGAGAGCTGATAGATAATACGATGACTGATGAAATGGGTGGATACGAGTTTAGCCCTGTATATGCAGGATCATATTATTTGGAGTTTGACTCTATACCGGGATTTATGTTTAGTACAGCCTATGCAGGTACTGATGAGACGTTAGATTTTGATATAACGGGAGCTAATGGATTACAGACTACGGATATTATAATGATAAGTCCAAAAGAGATCGTGAATGGAGTGAATGCAGGATATATAAATGCGAGGGGAGGAATATCGGGATTAGTATGGTTGGATAATAATGGGAATGGGATATTAGATGATGGAGAGGAGATGGTATCAGGAGTGGAAGTGTATTTGTATGATTCAGGGGGTTTAGTGCTGACAGAGGTGACGGGTTTGAATGGAGAATATCAATTTAATATGATATTACCAGAGCATCGTTACTATGTTTTGTTTGATAGTCCAAGAGCAGGATTAGAAGCTACGAAGAGTAATGTAGGGGCGGATGAAAGAAAGGATAGTGATATAACAGGGGTGAATGGAGTATTAACGACAGAAGATATAGACATAGGTTATTTTGAACATGTGGATTATGTGAATGGAGGATTCACAGGTAGGGGGGATATAACTACGGAAGTATTTTTTGATGAGAATGAGAATGGCGTAAGAGATATGGATGAGGAAGGTATTTCAGGAATAGAGGTGAGGTTATTAGATGGAGTTGGAATGGAGTTGGAATCGAAGTTGACAGATACAGAGGGTGCTGTATTGTTTGAGAATAAGCTAGCGGGCGAGTATCAGTTATCATATATAAAGAATGCTACGTACTTATTTACGGAGAGCAATGTAGGTATGGATGAAGGAGCTGATAGTGACATAGAGGAAGAGCAAGGAGAAATAGGTTTTAGTGAGGTATTCATGTTGTTCATAGATGAGGCAAAAGAAGATATTGATGCAGGATTGATTGATTCGGGGGGAGCAATAAGAGGTCAGATAGTATTTGATGAGGATAGAGATAATTTGATAAGCAGTAATGACATGCCTGCGGTATCAATGCATGTGCGATTGTATGGATCTGATGGAGAGCTGATAGATAATACGATGACTGATGAAATGGGTGGATACGAGTTTAGCCCTGTATATGCAGGATCATATTATTTGGAGTTTGACTCTATACCGGGATTTATGTTTAGTACTGCCAATGCAGGTACTGATGAGACGTTAGATTTTGATATAACGGGAGCTAATGGATTACAGACTACGGATATTATAACGATAAGTCCAAAAGAGATCGTGAATGGAGTGAATGCAGGATATATAAATGCGAGGGGAGGAATATCGGGATTAGTATGGTTGGATAATAATGGGAATGGGATATTAGATGATGGAGAGGAGATGGTATCAGGAGTGGAAGTGTATTTGTATGATTCAGGGGGTTTAGTGCTGACAGAGGTGACGGGTTTGAATGGAGAATATCAATTTAATATGATATTACCAGAGCATCGTTACTATGTTTTATTTGATAGTCCTAGAGCAGGATTAGAAGCTACGAAGAGTAATGTAGGGGTGGATGAAAGAAAGGATAGTGATATAACAGGGGTGAATGGAGTATTAACGACAGAAGATATAGACATAGGTTATTTTGAACATGTGGATTATGTGAATGGAGGATTCACAGGTAGGGGGGATATAACTACGGAAGTATTTTTTGATGAGAATGAGAATGGCGTAAGAGATATGGATGAGGAAGGTATTTCAGGAATAGAGGTGAGGTTATTAGATGGAAGTGGGGATGAGTTGGAATTGAGGTTGACAGATATAGAGGGTGCTGTATTGTTTGAGAATAAGCTAGCGGGCGAGTATCAGTTATCATATATAAAGAATGCTACGTATTTATTTACGGAGAGCAATGTAGGTATGGATGAAGGAGTTGATAGTGATATAGAGGAAGAGCAAGGTGGAATAGGATTTAGTGAGGTATTCATGTTGTTCATAGATGAGGCAAAAGAAGATATTGACGCAGGATTGATTTTAGCAGGAGGTAGAATTGGTGGAAAAGTAGTAGAAGATACCAATAGGAATAATGTTCTTGATGAGGATGACGTAATTATTTCGAATGTGGCAGTAGAACTTTACAGTATTATGGGAACTCTCGTTGATTTTAGGATGACGGATGAAAATGGAGAATACGAATTTTATCCCGTTATGGCCGGAGAGTACTATTTGGTGTTCAAGCCCATCTCTGGTTTTATATATTCTTCTGCTAATACAAGTGGTATAGATATTCAAGATTTTTTCGTGACTGGTTCTCAACAATTGGGTAGTACGGATATGTTCTTTGTACAGAATGGAACAGATATAAATTATTATAATGCAGGTTATCAGAATGCAAAGGCTAAAATATCTGGAGTGGTGTGGCAGGATAACGATGGTTCCGGAACCAGGGATGGCTCAGAACCATTAATCGATAATGTAAATCTGGATATAATTAACCTCTCATCTGGCAATGTGGTAAAATCAACCGTTACTAATTCTTCAGGAGAATATGTTTTTAGTGATATTATCCCGGGAAGTTATTTTATTAGGATAAGTGATGATTTAGATCCACTCTTCTTAACTGATAAAAATGTGGGTAGCGATGATACCATAGATTCTGATTTTAGTGTTCAAAGTGGAATGTTAGAGACTGATGAATTAGTTCTAGCTAACTTTGAAACCATAACAAATATTGACGCAGGATTTAGTGGATATGGCAGTATCGCTAGTCAAGTGTTTTTTGATGAAAATGAGAACGGAATTAGAGACTCTAATGAAAATGGGATAGAAAATGTAGTGGTTGAGTTATTTAATTCTCTGGATGAATCCATAGATGAAGTAACAACAAGTAATGAAGGAGATTTTAATTTTTCTCAAGTACCTGCAGGTACATACTATTTGAAGTTTACGATCGGAAGTGACTATAATTTCACACAAGCTAATGTAGGAATGGATGAAGGAATAGACAGTGATGCTCTCCCTATGGGAATGTCAATGGCTACAACTGATCAATTTGATCTCCTCATCTCAGATAATATAAGCGATGTAACCGCTGGTGTAACATTAGCTAAAGGAAGTATTTCAGGATATGTGGTTAATGATTTGAACAGGAATAATATTCTTGACAGTGCAGATGAGAGATTGGGAGGAATTTTTGTTTCGTTATTTGATAGTTCAAACAATTTATTTTCTAGTGCAACTACCATGTCAAATGGTTTCTATCAATTCAATGCAGTTCCGGTAGGAGATTATTATCTAGTCTTTACAGAAATAGAAGGATTTATATATTCTGCACCTGATGCATCTACTAATGATGCAGTTGATTTTGAAGTGACCTCTGAGTTCTCAACGGGATCTACAGGATTGTTTAATCTAACTGATGGACAATCTATAGTGGGTTACAATGCAGGTTATATTGATGCAAGAGGAGCTATTCAAGGAATGGTTTGGTTAGATAAAAACAACAATGGTCTTAAAGAAATAAACGAAGAGTTTGTATCTAGTAAATCGGTATCTCTATATAGAGAAAATGGCTCTCTTCTGGAAAGTAAAATGACTGACTTCTCAGGTAATTACCAATTTCAAAACTTATTATTTGACTCTTACTATATAGTTTTTGATGTATTGGAGAATGGACAGTTTTACTCAGAACCTTTTGTCGGAACGGATCAAACTATTGATTCTGATGTGACAGAGAACAATGGAGACAACAGTACTGATTTATTACAGATATCTCCTTTTTCTCAGTTAGCAGGAGTGAATGCCGGCGTAACAGGAAATGGAGAAATACGAAACTCTGTTTTCATAGATGAGAATGGGAATGGCATATTTGATAGTGGTGAAGATGCATTATCAAATGTAGACGTAACTTTACTTACAGCTTCAGGTGCTTTCGTAGCCAATAGAACAACCGATGCAATGGGTGTTTTTGAATTTCTTAATGTTCCAGCAGGTATATATACTATGCAATTTAGTATACCATCAGGGTATGAATATACTACTGCGGATCAAGGGAGTGATGATAACGTTGATAGTGATGTTGTTGAAATCTCTGGTAATCTGGGTAATGTCGAAGAATTTACTGTCCTGTACAATGAAGTTAATATGTCGGTAACTGCTGGAGTTATTTCTTTAAGTACATCAATAAGTGGAAAAGTTGTTATAGACAGTAATCGCAACGATACGTTGGATTTGGATGAACCTATAGCGGACCATCAAATAAGGTTAGTCTCTCTGAATACTGGGGCTGAGCTCATAGGATTTACGGACTCAGAAGGTAATTATTCCTTTTTAGGTTTAGATGCTGGAGCATATTATTTGATTTTTGAGGAAATCGCAGGATATAATTATAGCAATGCTGATGCAACTAATGATGAACTTTTTGATTTTGATGTAACAGGTAATTTTGGTGCTGGAAGTACAGGTATAGTTAATATTCAGTTAGGTCAAGAAATAAAGGGTGTTAATGCAGGTTACCAGTCTACACTTGGTAGTATTATGGGATCAGTATGGTTGGATTTGGATGGTGATGGATTATATGAAAATAATGAATCAGGGATAGATTCGTTTAAAGTCTTCTTAGTAGATACTCTTGGAACACAGTTGGATAGTACTTTAACTGATTCTATGGGGATGTACACCTTTAATGAATTAGATCCGAATCATTACCAAATACTGTTTTTTAATGAAGACGTTAATCATATATATAGTCCTCCATATAGAGGTACAGATATTCTTCTTGATTCAGACGTAATTGATTCATTAGGTAATGGGTTAACGGATACTTTGCTTATTGAACCATCTATTAATTTAAAGGGCATAAATGCGGGTGTGCCTGGTTCAGGTGTTGTAGAAACAATGGTGTTTATTGATGAGAATGAAAATCATATATTCGAAAGTACGGAATCTGGTTTTCCATCTATTCCGGTTAGTTTAATCGATACCTTGGGAATGGTGATCAAATCAGGGATAACCGATGGTAATGGTACGATAAGGTTTGAAGATGTTTTTGCAGGTGTATATAAATTGAAGTACGAGAAGCCTATATCATATATTTTCTCAGATGCCAATGTGGGAATAGATGAAAACATAGATAGTGATGTTATAGATCAGGAGGGAATTATGGGTACGACGGATATATTCAGTGTAATAACTGACTCTACGTTTAGTGATTATAAAGCAGGTATGATATTCTTTGAATTAATGGAATCTTATTTATCTGGAAATATATGGGATGATTCTAATCCGGACGGTATAAAGAAAAGTACCGAAGGACCTATTGAAGGAATCAAAGTAACCCTTTTTGACAATCAGGCAGAGGAAGTAGCTCATACATTTTCTGATGAGAATGGAGATTACGCCTTTGGTAATCTGAAAGAAGGGTTTTACTATCTGGAGGTAGAGCTTATAAATGGTAGAACAGTTACTAAGTCTCTTTCTGATATGCCTACAGACTCCACAAGTATTTTTAATAATGAAAATGGGAAAGGAACAACACCATATTTCTATCTAGGAGTTCAGGATACTTTATCTAACTATAATGCTGGAATAGCAAATGAGTTAATGCTCATCGGAATAGTCTGGGATGATCAAAATGCAGATGGTATTCGAGATGATAATGAGCCTTTTGTGCCTAATATATTTGTACATGCCTATGATAAGAATGGTGTGTTAATTGATTCTGATAAAACAGGTTTTACGGGTAACTATATTTTTAATGCTCTTACTGCAGGAGAGTATGAGCTAGTAGTTGATCTACCAGATGGATATGTTTGTACGAAATATCAAATTGGATTGCCGGATAAGGACAATGATTTTCTGGTTGATGGTTCTACAGGTTTAGTAGATTATCCGGCTTCCGTTATTACAGCGATAGATGCTGGTATAGTTATGTCCGGTAGCATAGGGGATTACATATGGGTTGATTTCAATGGTAATGGAGTGCAGCAATCCAATGAACCGGGGATGAATGATGTAAAAATTGAATTGTTTAATACGAGTGATGAATTAATTGCTACTACTTTTTCAGGTGATGATTCGGATGATATACCTGGTTTTTACCAGTTTACCAATGTTCAACCCAATGATTACTATATTAAAGTAGAGTTGGTAGAGAACTATGAATTTACTATGCCGGGAGGAGTACTCGGACCTGATTTAGATTCTGATATTACAGGGAATAATGGAGATTCAACATCTGATACTTTTACGCTAGGATATGATGAAGACATTTATGACATAGATGCTGGTTTATTTATTCCAGGTTCTTTGGGTGATAGAGTGTGGCTAGATGAAGATGAAGATGGTATTCAAGATGATAATGAACCAGGTGTTGAAGATGTCGTAGTGGAACTCTTTAGATCGAATGGAATTTCTCTTGGAAAAGATACTACTGATGTGAATGGGAATTATATGTTTATGGATTTATCGCAAGGTTTATATTTTATTGAAGTAGTTGAGTATGATGGATATTTGATTACTGCTCAAGATCAGGGAAATGATGATTCTAAAGACAGCGATGTAAATAGTTCGGGCGTTTCTCCTTTGATCAATTTGGCATTTCAGGTGATGTTCATGGACCTTGATGTAGGCTTGATAATCGATGATGGAAATATCGTAGAATCCAATCCTGAGGAGGGTAGGATAGTATCACCTTTTACTGTGTATCCAAACCCCGTTTTTGATAGATATATTCTTAGAAATAATATTGATCAAGATATTTTATACAATATAACGGATCAAAATGGAACCATCATGGAAAGTGATCGGATCCGAGCAAAGGAGGCACAAACCAAGATGACAGATCATTTACCTGCTGGAGTGTATAATATTAATGCAAAGTTGAATGGAGAAATGCATGTAGAAAGAATTATAATTATAAAATAAAACTTGGTGATAAAAGGGAATAAGATAGCGATTGGCTTGCTGCTCATTATTATGTTATGTTGTGGTGACGATGAAAGTTCTGAGGATATGATGTCACAAGGTCTGGAAATCGAAGATGTAATATTAACTGATGCTAACGGACAAGGAATAGGGTGTTATCCCGAGTGTGATGATGACTGGTCTGACTTCGGGCTAAACAATATTGATGCGTTAAATTTTGAGGACAGCATAGTTGTTTCTACCACTGAAACAGATGGAATAGACTTTATTTCTGTTTATCCAAATCCTTTTGATGACGTACAAAATTTGATGGTTAGTTCACCTCATGATTATAAGTTAAAGCTTGCAATTGTGGATAAGAATAATGAGATTAAGTTCCAATATGCAGCTAAGGTATCTCAGAGTTATAGTGTAGTTTTTAATTATGAGGCTGTTGGTATTAAGCATAATGAATTATACAGGATGTATTATAGATTTTTAAATGCTGATGAAAACGTGGTTTTTGAAGGGTATGGAGATATTTATGGATGTGATAGTCCTGTCGATTATATAGATTGCTATCCGAACTAATTTCTTTTCTTTTCCCATTCCCAGGCTGACGATACGATATCGTGGAGAGAATATTTAGGTTCCCACGCTAGTTGACTTTTGGCGAGTTGGTAATTACAATAGATGGCTTCAACATCTCCAGGTCTTCTAGGTCCAATTTTATAGTTAAGTTTTTTGCCGCTCACTTCTTCAAAAGCTTTGATCACTTCAAGTACTGTATAACCTTCTCCATTGCCTAGATTATAAGTTTCGATCTGTGCAGAGTTAGCTTGTTTAGTTCTTTGCAATGCTTTTGTATGTGCTTCTGCCAAATCCATTACATGAATATAATCCCTCACACAACTTCCATCTCTTGTGTTGTAATCAGAGCCATAGACTTCCATTTGAGATCTTTTTCCTATAGCGGTTTCTGTAATGACGGGTACGAGATTTTGGGCTTTATTGATAGGAGATTCACCAATTATCGCAGTAGGATGGGCACCGGCAGGATTGAAGTATCTTAATATAGAAGCTTTTATGTCTGTATTAAGTAGAGCGTCTTGGATTATTTGTTCTCCAACTTGTTTGGTTCTGCCATAAGGTGAGGCCGCATCTTGTAATGGAGTTTCTTCGGTAACGGGGCTCTGCTTAACATCGCCATAGACAGTGCAACTCGAACTAAATATAAAAGATTTGACTTCATAAGTAGTTGCCAGTTCCAGAATATTTATCAAACTATTGAGATTGTTTCGAAAATATAGAAAGGGCTTTTCAACAGATTCTCCTACGGCCTTTAAAGCGGCGAAATGAATGATAGCATCTATTTCATTTTCTTCAAAGACTCTTTTTGTAGCATTAAAATCCGTGAGATCTACTTGATAGTGCTTAATGTCGCGACCAGTTACTTTCGTAATTTTTTCAAGGGTGGAAATATCAGAATTGATCCCATTATCAATAGAAATGGGAGTATAACCGTTATTATGCAAATTTATAATCGTATGACTTCCGAGATATCCCGTTCCACCTGTAACCAAAACGATATTACTTCGCATATTTTTATTAGTTTTGTCTGCCCAAAATTAAGAATATTGTGGATATAAATTCATTGGATTTAGAGAGGTTAGCAGATGAGATAAAGCCCGCTATGATAATGGCCGCTGAATCCGTTATGAATATATATGACGATTATGCTTCGTTTGAAGTAACTGAAAAACAAGACAGCTCTCCACTTACCAAAGCAGATTTGTGCTCTAATGAAATATTATGTGATAAACTAAACGAGTTAACCCCTGATATTTTAATTGTATCAGAAGAGAATAAGGAAATTGAATATTCTGTCAGAAAGGACAAAAAGTATATATGGTTAGTAGATCCTTTGGATGGGACAAAAGAGTTTGTTAAGCGAAATGGTGAGTTTACCATAAATATTGCTTTGCTAGAGAATGGTATTCCAATATTGGGACTAGTCCAATTGCCAACTGAGGGAAAGTTATATGTTGGAATAAAATCAAAAGGGGCTTATTTAGATGCTGAAAGACTTCATGTGGGAGCATTCTCTATGTCGGATAAAAATGTGAGGATAGTAGCATCAAGATCACATATTAGCGAGGACACAAAAAGGTACGTCAACAAGTTTGATAACCCGACTATTATATCTAAAGGAAGTTCATTAAAATTTACGACTATAGCTGAAGGAAGTGCTGATTTTTATCCACGTTTAGCCCCAACAATGGAATGGGATACTGCAGCTGCCCAAATAATTCTGGAGGAGGCAGGAGGATATGTATTGGATATCAATACATTGAGACCTTTGAAATACAATAAACAAAATTTAACTAACCCCTATTTTTTGGCTTTTGGTAGCTTAAAAGATAACCTAGACGCTCTGACTGCCTAAAAAATATGTCCAAAAAGAAGTTTTCTGCAGTAATTATTACACTTAACGAATCGGAGGTTATAGCTGAGACAATTCGTACGATTCAGTCTTTTGCAGATGAGATTTTAATTATCGATTCTAGGTCCAACGACGGCACACAACAAATTGCCAGAGATTTAGGAGCTAAAGTAGTAGAAGTGGATTGGAAAGGATACAGTGCCACTAAAAACTTTGGAATTTCACTGGCATCTCATGATTGGATATTTTGCTTTGATGCAGATGAAAGGCCTGATGAAGATTTGGTGAAACATATTACGGAAATACAACCTAAAGAAGGCCATGTCTATCAAATGAATAGGTTGACAAAATTTAGTGGAAAAAATGTATGGCATGGATCCTGGCACCCGGATTGGGTCGTTAGATTATTTAATAGGAAAGAATGTAAGTGGAATGATAGTTTAGTTCACGAACAGCTTACACCTTTACAAAACAAAAGCAAGGTAAAACTTAAGGGATATATTCACCACACAAGTATAAAAGATCCTGTAGATTTTGAAGAAAAGATAGATCGATATGCAAACCTTAAAGCTAAACAATGGATTAATAGAGGAGAAAGACCACATTTTTTCAAAAAAATAATTGGACCTCAAATTCGTTTTGTTACTAGTTTTTTTATCAAAAGAGGTTTTTTGGATGGCAGTCTGGGCTTGAAAATAGCCCTCGGGGAAATGGAATTGGTCAGAAGGCAGCTTAGATATTTTAAGGAATACAATAAGTAATGCAAAAAATGAGGTTTATCATTTTGTTAATATGTGTACTGGCAGTTTCCTGTAGTACAAATGAGAAGAGAGTAGCTTCAGTACAAAATTTCAAAAAGGATAAGCAGTATGAATTCAAATTTGAATCTGCTCCAACATTATCTCCCGTATTGGATAAGGCTACCAAGGAGGGAAAGCTAATATTTATGGATGTCTCAGCTGAATGGTGTACTCCTTGTCAGCTAATGAAAAGGGATGTATACACACACAAGGAGACAGCCGAATTCTTTAACAAAAATTTCATCAACCACTTAGTCGATGTAGAGAAGGAAGAAGGACCCGATCTTAAAGTGATTTATCAAATAAAATCATATCCTACTTTGCTAATCTTAGATAACAAGGGACGTACATTGGCCCGACACGAAGGAGCATACTATCACAGGGATTTAATAAAATTTGCTCAATCTGTATTAGATAAATAGTAGCTTTTAAATTTAACTTAGCATTCTAACTTTTTTAGTAAGTATTTTGGTAACTTTTCACAAATTTTAAAGTGTTATCTAAAAAGAATTCGAATGAAACGAGCATTTGCAAAAACATTTGTGCACCAGAAAATGATTTTTAGCGAGTTCCATATGACCATTAATAAAATAATCAGTAATCATATGAGATTAATTTTCTCTTGTCTATTTAGTATGGTTTTGTGTATTGGGTTTAGTCAGGAGTCCATTGTTTATAAAGCGGCATCTTATCCTGGTTGTGAAGTGGAAACGGATGTTTTTAAAATGATGACTTGCTCCAATAATTCTCTGAATGAATATTTCAAAAGTAATTCCAAATTATCTGGTAAGGAAGGGACAGTAATTGTTGAGGTACAAATCAATATTGATGGATCAGTTTCTAATCCGGTCATTGTGGAAGGAACTCAAGAGGATTTAAATAATGAAGCTCTTCGGATGATTGGAGAAATGAAACCTTGGAATCCAGCAGAAGATAGAAGTGGAAATAAGATATCCGTAAAACAGAGCTTCTATGTTAACTTTGAATAGAGATTTCTATAGGTGACGGATAGGCAGATTTTAGAAGAATATAGAAATACCAGAGATACTAGTTATTTATCTCAACTGTTTATTCCATATGTAGATATGATATATGGACTTGGGTTAAAATATTTTAAAAATGCTGACGACGCTAAAGATTTGGTTAATGACATATACTTAGTTCTGGGAAAAAAGATTATTTCCCACAGAATTCAAAATTTTAAGCCTTGGCTTTATACTGTTGTCAAGAACCATTGTATTGAGAATCTTCGTAAGCGGGGTAGAAAAATAAAAAAGGAAGATGAGGCAACTTTTATGTATTATGAAGGATTATTTCATCTAGACAACGAAGAATCTGAAAAGAAGAATGAAATCTTGGAAAAATGTATTGATAAATTGAAAGTAGATCAGAAAAATTCAATAAAGCTGTTTTATTTCGAGAAGAAATCTTATGAAGAGATTTCGGAAATGCTCAATCTCTCTTGGGGGCAGATAAGATCTAGCATCCAAAATGCAAGAAGAAACTTAAAACTTTGTTTATCAAGTCATGGAGTTTCCAGATAAAATAACTGAATTGTTGAAGTCCTATCGGGCTGGGAGCATATCAGATGAAGATAGGCATCTTCTGGAGAGAATTGCTTTGGATGACCAATTGCTATTTGAGGCGATGGAAGGATACCATATTTCTGGAAGTAATGAAGTAGATGAAGTCTATTTGAATAGTTTAAAAGCGGATATTAAAAGGTCTGAGAGAACGAAAAAAGTAATGTGGAGGAAATACTTGGCCATTGCGGCTTCTGTGGTTATTCTTTCTGTTATCGGTTTCCAAATTTTAAACAAACAAAATCATGGTAATAGAATTTCTCAGGTTGGAAATCGTGATATAAAGGATGCCAAAACAGAATGGCAGGAAGAGGAAAGAAAGGATGAAAATCTTGACGAAACAAGGATTGATGTGGAAGAACCAAAGTTTGCTGCAGAAACGAAAGATGAATTAGTCTTAGATGATTTGGAAAAGGAAGTTTTATCCAAACCTAACGAACCTAAAGTTGCCATGAAGGCTAAGAAAACTGAAGTAAAAAATACCAATATCGTTCGTGGTAAGATACTCAATATAGAGACTAGTTCTCCTATTGCGAAGGCCAATATACTTAATTATGATGATCAAATTATTTATCAAACTGATCATTTAGGAAATTTCGAAATAACCAATGATTCTACTCAGGTTAGCTTGTTAGTAAGTTCTAGTGGATATAATGATAGAGGTGTTCGTTTAAATTCAGGAGAACATCAGATATATATATGGCCCCAGGAAATAGAGGACAGAGAAGTTATAGAATTAGATGGAGTTCCACTCACGGAACCGATGTTAGAATCCGCGGACATGATAGAAGTTGAAGGTAATATGGAGAGAAAAAAGGCTGCATCTTATCATCCATCAATGAGTTATGAAAATTTGGAGTTTTGGATCGAAAAAAACAAGAACATTCCTTTGGAGGCCTTTAGAGAAAACTTTCATGGTGAAGTAAAAATATACTTCAAAGTCAATTCGGACGGTCAATTATCAGATTTTCATTCAGATCACGAGCAATGTGAAGATTGTGTAACCGAAGCGATACGATTACTTTCGAAATCAGGTAAATGGCGGACCAACCCGAAAGGATTAGAGGCACAAGGGTACTATATCATCAAATTCGATTAAATCAGTAGATTGTTTTCAAACAAAGAAAGGTCTCTTGTTGAGTGTAAATAAGAGATTGGAAGAGCCATAAACCACTCGAATAATTAAGGCACAACAGAGATAAACGATTTTATGTTAGTCGTTAAGAGTATTAAGAAAGGTGATAAAAGCTATAACTTTTAGTTAATTTAATTAAAAGAAGTAAAACATTAACCTTGTCTGTAGTAGTTTTGAACTAACAAATAAAAAATTGGATATGAAAAGATTGGTTAGCATAGTTTTTCCTATTCTGCTGCTATTTGCCGGTTTTTGGATAGGAAAATTAAGTACGGAAAATAAGAAGTTAGAAAGCCAACTTGAAAACAAATTAAAGGAAACAGAAGAAAGAAAACTTTCTACCCATAATGCTGTAACACTAAAGGGTAGTGATGCCGAGATTGCTACTATCGATTTGTTTCGGTCTTCTGCTCCAAGCGTTTGTTTTATTACCACCTCTAATGTGAGAAGAAATTTTTGGACTAGAGATGTAAGCGAAATACCGGCAGGCACTGGGTCTGGATTCATATGGGATGATGACGGGCACATAGTTACTAATTATCATGTAATTCAGGGGGCACAAAAGTTTATGGTTACACTTGCCGATCAATCCAGTTGGCCTGCAAAATTGGTTGGAGTAGAACCAAACAAGGATTTGGCAGTATTAAAAATTGAGAATAGAGACAATAGTTTAGTACCTCTGAATATTGGATCTTCTCATGATTTACGTGTAGGCCAATTTGTTTATGCCATTGGTAATCCATTTGGACTTGATCAGACATTAACCACTGGTGTAATCAGTGCTCTGGGAAGAGAGATTATGTCCGTTGGTGGTAGAGCAATAAGAGATGTTATTCAAACAGATGCGGCCATCAATCCGGGAAACTCTGGCGGACCCCTCCTGGATAGTAATGGAAAACTGATAGGTGTAAATACCATGATTTATAGTCCATCAGGAGCAAGTGCGGGAATAGGTTTTTCGATTCCCGTGGATGAAGTCAAGTGGGTGGTTCCTGATTTAATAGAATATGGTGAAGTGAGAAGACCTATTTTGGGAGTTACGTTAATCCCTTCTCAATATGCGGAAAGTTGGGGAGTAGAGGGGGTAATGATTTTGACAGTATCCCCTGGGAGTCCTGCTGAAATTTCAGATTTAAGAGGAACGGAAAGAAGTGGAAATGGTGAGTTAATATTTGGAGATATCGTAGTTGGTATCGACAATCATGAAATCAATACAAACGATGATTTGGTTTTGGCTCTCGAAAAGTACAACCCTGGAGACGAAATAACTGTTAAGTATATACGAGAAGATGAAAGGGGAGAGGTTAGTTTGTTATTAGGGTCGTCTATTAAATAATATAGTTATGATAAGGTTATTGGTTATTGGTTTTGTTGTACTGGTTTCTGCTACAGTCTTTGGGCAAGAACAGGCAACAGAATTAGGAAAGGTTAAATGGTTGCGAAATTGGGATGAAGCAGTATTGCAAAGTGAAACTGCTGGAAAAAGTATTTTTCTGTTATTTCAGGAAGTACCCGGTTGTCACACGTGTACCACTTATGGAAATAATATTTTAAGTCATCCTCTAATAGTAGAAATAATTGAAGATAGGTTTGTACCTCTTGTAATATTTAATAATAAAGAG
This sequence comes from Saprospiraceae bacterium, assembly GCA_965230495.1. Classification (GTDB taxonomy): domain Bacteria; phylum Bacteroidota; class Bacteroidia; order Chitinophagales; family Saprospiraceae; genus JACJYM01. Next base: position 309,269 of record OZ246004.1, read on the forward strand.
GGCTATGATAGAAAAATTCTTAATCGCTTCAAAGAACCTTCATGGAATAACCCCGTAGTACGGATTGTAAATTCACAGGGAAAGGATATAGTCACACGAGAAGATGGAGTATATACACTATATGATAATTTGAATAGGATGATAAACGCCTTGCAGGCCAATAACGAAATAGTACCTGAATATATTTATAATTTATTGGAAGAGTTCTCTTTCGAAGAAAAAGACATTAACACGACTTACTTATCTATGTATTGTTTTTGGACGGGAGAAAAAGAGATAGCAAAAATAGACGGGGTAGTTGGGACAGAAGCAGGGTTTATGCATGGTAAAGAGGTAGTTAAAGTTGATTATGATTCTAATGAAGTGGATGTAAGAGACTTGGCTGCGGCAGCCAAAAAGAAACAATGTGCAGATGCCGTTTTCGACGATCATTTTAGGTCTGCGAAGATTAAGGTAAAGAAAGAAGGAGAATATAGACCTGATCGGGAGTCAAAATATTATCTCTATAAGTCTTCATATAGATATGTACCAATGACCAAATATCAATCTATGAAGGTGAATAGCTTATTAGGAGAACTTTCTAATCCCGATCATTTACTTTCTCCTCGGCAGCTAATTGTTTACAATAATACTAAGAATAAAAAAGGTGAGAATCGTCCTGATTATGGAAACATATATAACTCTTGGAACTGGGAGTAGATTAGTTTTTACGCCGCTTATTTTTTGATTTATTCCATCTTTTGTTTCCTTTAGATGTGTTTCTTCTTTTTTGCCTTTTAGGATTCCATTCAGGAGAAGTCCCTATATCTTCAGGAATGTTAAGTTTATGAATTTGAGATTCTATTAAAGACTCGATTTCTGCAAAAGCGTGCATATCTTTCTCATTAATCAAAGTAATAGCCACTCCTGTGGTAGAAGCTCTTGCCGTTCTTCCTACTCTATGAACGTAATCTTCAGCATTAGGCGGTACATCATAGTTCACAACAAGATTGATATCCTTAATATCGATGCCTCTTGAAATAACATCGGTGCCTACAATGATTTGTATTTTTTCAGCTCTAAAATTTCGTAGTATTTCTTCTCTTTGTTCTTGTTCATAATCCGATGAAATTCCACCAGTCTTAAACCCATTGGCATTAAGTATTTTAACTATACTGCCTACTTTTTTCTTGGTCGAAGAAAAAATGATGATTTTTTTAAGATAGTCTTTGCTCTTTAAGAGATGAACCAATAAAGCATCTTTATGGCTATCATTGCATAAATAAGCAGCTTGCAATACTCCTTTTGCGGGCTTGGCAAGAGCAAGGTTAATTTGCTTGGGGTTTTGTAGGATTTCATTTATCAACTTTCTGATTTTAGGAGCCATGGTTGCGGAGAACATCAGATTTTGTCTTTTCTTAGGTAGCTGTGAAGCTATAAACTTGATATCATCCCTAAAGCCCATATCCATCATTCGGTCAGCTTCGTCTAATATAAAATGGGTTAACTGAGAGAAATTACAATACCCTTGCTTGATATGAGATATTAATTTTCCCGGTGTAGCGACGATAATGTCAGCTCCAGTAGAGAGAGCTTTTTTTTGTTGTTCCCAATCTCCACCATCTCCACCTCCATATATTGCGATGGAGTGTAATCCAGTGAAATAGCCTAGCCCCATGATTTGATTATCAATCTGGACAGCTAACTCTCGTGTCGGGCAAACGATAAGGGCTTTAGTTCCTGAATTAGACTGTGAGGATAAAAGATGCAGTGTAGGTAGAAGAAAAGCTGCTGTCTTTCCAGTCCCGGTCTGAGCACAAGCTATTAAATCTTGCCCTTGGAGAATTATAGGTATAGCTTGTTCCTGAATTGGAGTAGCTTTTTCAAAGTTCATATGCGATAGACCTTCCAATAAGTCTTCATGTAATCCTAATTCTTTGAAAGTCATTATTCAAATTGATTCACAAAAGTATTAATTTAAATGAAAGGGGAAGCATTCTTTTTATAGCCATGGAGTGATATAGTGATAATGCATATGGATTTAATACGCCGCTTATGACTCCATGATTATGCAAAGTTATTATATATAAAATTATTATATATATAGTTATCTATACAGAGACAGCCTAATTGATGGTATCAATGATATTTTCTTTCCTTTCCAACTAAAGATTATTTAAGATTGGGAAATGCCATTTTTTCTGAGATCGTTAATTAGCTATTGTCGTTATATTATATATGTATTCTATTTATATTTATAACCAACTAATAGTATAAATGTTATAAATATAATTTTATATTAAATTAAATATATTTGTAATATGTTAAGTGAAATGTCATTATTAGATCGAATCAAAGAGTTCCGTTTTGACTCTAAAATTAGGAAGAGAACGACCAAGTGTAAGCAAAAACATGATACGTGACATTTTTTTATTGACACTCAATTACATATTAGAAAAAAAATATATAATAAAATTAAATAATGTGTACTAAAGTGGTAATTTGTGTAAAAATGTATATATTTGTGTTGTCATTGATTTATTACTGACGCGAAATGATAAGATTAACCGGAGAGTATGATTGTAAACTTGATGCAAAGGGAAGATTTAGGATCCCCTCTGCTCTTGTTAAGCAATTGGGGAAGGAAGATTTGAATTTCACAATAAATCGTGGCTATAAAAAACATCTAATGATTTATCCTGAAAAAGTTTGGGAAAAAAAGACAATAGAGATAGACCAATTGAATAACGACATTAGTGAAGAGAGGGAGGCGATAAGATATTTTTATCGCGGTGCAACAGTGGTTGAGGCTGATTCTGCCGAAAGGATTTTGATCCCACGCAGATTGGCGGCATGGTCAGGAATACAGTCGGAGATTGTTTTGTTTGCCTATCAAGATAAGATAGAATTGTGGGCGAAGGAAGCATATGAAGAGTCTCTGATGGATGAGCCTGAAAATTACGCTGATATTATGGATAAAATTCATAAGGCAAGGATAGCTAAAGCTGAATAACGAAAATCAAAGCATCATGAGTTATCATGTTCCTGTAATGTTGAATGAAGCTGTTCAGGGTTTAAAGATTAATCCGAAAGGTGTGTATGTGGATGTCACATATGGGGCTGGAGGGCATTCCAAGGCGATTTTTGAAAAATTAGACACAGGTAGATTGTTTGCATTTGATCAGGATGAAGATGCTCGAGTCAATGCTCTGGATTCTGACAGGTTTGTATTTGTTCCGGTTAATTACAGGTATTTGTATAATTATATGGACTACTATGGGCAGGCTGGAGTAAATGGTGTGTTGGCGGATTTGGGGGTGTCTTCTCATCAGTTGGATGAAGGAGGTCGAGGGTTTTCTTTTCGTTTCGATCATGATCTCGATATGCGTATGGATAGGAGGAGTGAGCTTTCTGCGATTGATGTTCTGAATACATATGTTGAAGAGGATTTGGTCAAAGTATTTAGTGCTTATGGAGAGGTTCGAAATTCTAAGTCCTTAGCTCGAGAATTTATTAGATTGAGGAGGTTAAGAAAATTGAAGGCTAGTTCGGATGTTAATAGAGTTTTGGAGAGGTATGTTGTGGGAGAGAGGAATCGCTACTTTTCTCAAGTGTATCAGGCTATACGTATCGAGGTAAATGATGAGTTGAGAGGCTTGGAGGATATGTTGGATGGGGCAATGAAGATCTTGAGGGAAGGAGGGAGGTTAGTTGTGATTAGTTATCATTCGCTGGAAGATCGTATCGTAAAAAAATACTTTAAGTATGGTAATTTTCGTGGAGAGTTGATTAAGGATGAGTTTGGGGTGGTTCAGAAGTCTTTTAGGGTGGTTAGTAAGAAGCCTGTTGTTCCAACGCATGAAGAGTTGGAGAGGAATCCAAGATCTCGAAGTGCGAAATTAAGAATAGTAGAAAAAATTATAAATAATAATGACCGGTAACTCAAATAAGAAAACTACAATTTACAGGTCAAAATGGGTTGAATGGATTTTTGTGAATCTGCCGTTTGTGTGCTACTTAGGCTTTTTAGGAGTGGTGTATATAGGTATATCGCATTCTTCGGAGCGGAAGTTGAGAAAGATTGATACTTTGCAGAAAGAGGTGAAGAATACTAGGTGGCACTATATGAGTATTAAGCAAGATGTTATGTATAGTGGCACACAATCGGAAATGAAAAAGGAGGTAAGGGAGTTGGGTTTGAGGACTCCGGAAGGAATGATTAAGGTTGTTGAAAAAGAAAAGGTGGAGTAAAATGGAGAGGAGGAAAGAGCTTTTAGTTAGGGCTTATTTGGTGATGATTGTTTTTGTGCTTTTGACTTGTGTTATACTTTTTCGGGTTTTTCGGGTGAGTGTGATAGAGGGAGATAAGTGGAGAGGTAAGGCAAGTCTTAATGTTCAAATGAAAGAGGTAGATGCGGATAGAGGGGATATATATGCTGATGATTATAGTGTTATGGCTACTTCTCTTCAGTTCTTTGAAATACGAATGGATATGACAAGAGCTCCTGAAAGTGTGTTTAGGGGTGAGGTTGATTCTTTGGCTTATATGCTGAGTACGACCATTAGAAATGATTTGTCACAGTCCAAATGGAAAGAAAGATTGGTGGAAGAAAGAAGAAAAGGAAATGGGTATTTTTTGTTGGCTAAAGGTTTAGACGTGGAAGAGGTGGAGCAGGTCAGAAAATTTCCCATTCTTAGGAGGGGTCGATATGGAGGGGGTCGAAGAGAAATTAGATATTCTAAAAGGTCTCGACCTTTTAAGCAGTTGGCTAGAAGAACAATTGGGGAGGATAGGGAGAATTCTCAAAAGATTGGATTAGAGGGGTATTATGATCGATTCTTAAAAGGACCTTTTGCTAATCGACTGATGAGGAGAATATCTTCTACCTCTGATCAATGGGTTCCTGTCTATGACTTTGGCGAATATGATATTCAGCGTGGAGATGATATTTTGACTACAATTAATGTAGATATGCAAGATGTTGTACATAATGCGTTGAATGATCAATTGATTAAATCAGACGCTCGTGCAGGAGTGGCGATATTGATGGAGGTGGAGTCTGGAGCAATTAAAGCAATTAGCAATCTCCGGCGTATTGATTCTTTGGAGTATAGAGAAGTGTATAATGATGCTATTGGTACTTCATCGGAACCGGGTTCTACGTTTAAGTTGGCTACGGTGTTGGCACTCTTAGAGGATGGATTAGCGGAAGAGGATGATAAGGTTAAAGTGAATGGTGGTAAGCATAAGTTTTACGACAAATGGATGTATGATTCAGAACCACATAATAGAATGGAAGTTACCATGAAAGAGGCTTTTGAGATCTCTTCTAATGTTGGAATAGGTTTGATAGCACATAAAACTTATAATAAAGACGTTTCCGGTAGAATGAAGTTTGTGGATAGATTGAAGCGATTTGGTTTGTTGAATGAAACGGGTGTAGAGCTTAATGGGGAGCCGGAGCCATATATTAAGAATCCTAAGAAAGATAAAAAAAGGTGGTATGGAACAACGATTCCGTGGATGGCTCATGGATATGAATTACAGCTTACGCCACTTCAGATACTGAATTTTTATAATGCAGTCGCTAATAAGGGTAGGTTGATGAAGCCAATGTTGGTTAGTAAGATATTGTCAGAAAATGAGGTTAAAAAAGAATTTAGACCTATTGTTTTGAAGGATAAGATTGCTAGAGACGAAAACTTGCTTAAGGTGAGAGATATGATGGAAGGGGTTGTTGAAAGTGGAACGGGAAAGAGATTGCAGTCGGATATTGTTTCGATAGCTGGAAAGACAGGTACTACAAGTGTTAATTACAGTGCAAAAAATGAAAAGAAAAAATATAACGCTTCGTTTGCCGGGTATTTTCCAGCCAGTGCTCCAAAGTATTCTATGATAGTGGTGGTGTACGAACCCGAAGGAGCATATTATGGAGCCAGTGTAGCAGGTCCTGTGTTTAAAAAGATAGCTGAATCTGTGATGAAAAACGAAAGTAGTAGAAGAGTAAGTGATATTGCTGAGTCCGGAATGAAAAAAATGCCAGGAAAACATAGTGGTTATTCGGAGGACTTCGAGAATATTTTTGAATATGTGGGAGTGGACTATAAAAGGAAGACGGATAAAAGATGGGTTAAAGTAGATCCTTTCGAAAATAAAATGCTTGTGGAGAATGGAGGGGTAGGCAATGAAAAAGTGCCGGATGTTAGAGGAATGGGGCCTAGAGATGCAGTTTACGTGCTGGAAAACTTGGGTATGAGAGTAAATGTCAATGGAGTGGGGAAGGTTGTTGCTCAGAATATTAGGCCGGGAACTAGATTGAATGGTCAAGAAATTGAAATAAGGTTGAATTAGCAATAAAGTTTGCTATGCGAAGTAAAATGTTATTTGAAATATTGGGTGGTGTGAATGTAGAAATTCGGGGAGAGGATATTGAGATTAAGGGTGTTGTAATGGATTCTAGAAAAGTGGGTGAAGGTGATCTTTTTGTCGCTAGAAAGGGATTGACGGTTGATGGGCATAGGTATATTGATGTCGCTATTAAAGCAGGAGCAGCAGCGGTTCTTTGTGAAGAGAGTCCTGATGAAGTAGATGAGAATGTTGCCTATGGAGTGGTTGAAGATGTTGATAAAGAGTTGGTTAAGGTTTTAAAAAACTTTTTTGATAGTCCGTCTCAAGCCGTGAATTTGGTAGGAGTAACAGGAACTAATGGAAAAACTACAGTGACTACATTGATGTATCAGTTGTTCAAGCAGTTAGGTTTTAAAGTGGGACTGATGTCAACTGTTGAAAATTGGATTGATGACATTAGAGTTGAGTCTACTCATACGACGCCGGATATAGTGGAATTGTATGGTTTATTGGATCGGATGCGAAATGCAGGATGTGAGTATGTTTTTATGGAGGTGAGTTCTCATGCGTTGGATCAGGGAAGAGTTCGGGGATTGGAATATGATGTGGCTGTATTTACTAATATTTCACATGATCACCTTGATTACCATGGTTCATATGATAATTATATAAAAGCAAAGAAAAAGTTCTTTGATGAATTAAGTCAGGAAGCTATAGCAATAGTAAATCTGGATGATAAGAATGGAAAAGTTATGGTTCAGAATTCTAAAGCAAAAATTAAGTCCTATGCTTTAAGAAAAATGGCTGATTATAAAGCAAAAGTGTTGGATGATAGTTTGTTAGGACTTCATATGGAGGTTTTGGGAGAGCAGGTCTTTTTTAAAATGTCTGGAGAGTTCAACGCTTATAATTTACTATCGGTTTTTGCTACCGCTTATGAGTTTGAAATTGATAAGAGTGTGATTTTGCAGAAGCTCTCAGTTCTTTCTGGAGCGGAAGGTAGGTTTGAGAAAGTATATAGCGGAAATCAGAAAGTTTTGGGAATTGTAGATTATGCCCATACTCCGGATGCTTTGTCAAATGTGCTTGACACTATAAAGGATATTAAAAAGAAGGATTCTGAGATTATTACAGTTGTAGGTTGTGGTGGAAACAGGGATAAAGCAAAAAGGCCAAAAATGGGTCGTATAGCTTATGATGGATCAAGCAGTTTGATAATTACAAGTGATAATCCGAGAGATGAAGACCCAGATCGTATACTAGATGAAATGCTAGAAGGTCTGGAAGAATTTGAACAGGAAAATGTCTTAAGAATTGAAGAGCGAGCCATGGCGATTAAAATGGCAGTAAAGCTTGCAAAAAACGGAGACGTAATTCTGGTAGCAGGAAAGGGGCATGAAAAGACACAAGAAATAAATGGGGTTAAGTATCCCTTTGACGATAAAAAAATATTAGCTAAAGAGCTAAGTAAGATTAAATGATTAGTCCTAATAGATTAATTAAAGATTAGGTTCTATTATCATTCTCAGGTTGGTTTTAACAGTTGCAGCAGTCCTCTGTAGGATAAAGATTCAACAAGATTGTTGCACTGTTATCTTTTTAAAATCTGGGTAATTTAATCTAAAAGTACATGCCACTAACCAAATTGAATTGATAGACTATTAAAATTGAAAATTCGGAATGCTGTACTATTTGTTTGAATATTTAGAAAAGGAATATAACCTGCCGGGAGCAGGATTATTTCAATATATATCTTTTAGATCCGGAGCGGCTATAATATTATCATTAATAATATCGATGGTATTTGGCAATAGGATCATAAGTACTTTGAAACGATTGCAAGTAGGAGAAAGTGTAAGAGACTTAGGTTTGGATGGTCAGAAGGAGAAAGAAGGAACACCTACTATGGGTGGTTTTATTATAATACTGGCTACTCTAATCCCATGTTTGCTTTTTGCCAGACTGGATAACATATATATTCAGTTGTTGTTGTTTACAACTTTATGGATGGCTTTAATTGGTTTTTTGGATGATTATATAAAGGTTTTTCGAAAAAACAAGGAAGGACTTAAAGGTAAGTTTAAAATACTTGGTCAAGTGTCACTCGGTATAGTGGTGGCTTTGGTAATGCTGTTTCATCAAGATATAGTGATCAGAGTGCCATATCAGGAAGCCCTTAGTGAGGGTTATGAGGTTGTTAGTAAGATCGAGCCAACTGATAATCTGGGGCTAGAAGAGATTGTTTACGTAAAGTCAACCCAAACAAATCTTCCCTTTTTAAAGAATAATGAATTTGATTATAAAAAGATATTGGGGTCATTAACAAGTAATTCGTGGCTATTATTATGTCTGCTTTTTACTTTGGTCATAATATTTATAGTTACGGCCGTTTCTAATGCAGCTAATCTAACGGACGGTATTGATGGACTAGCTGCGGGATCATCGGCAATTATTGTGGCCACTTTGGCCGTGTTTGCGTATGTGTCAGGGAATTTAATTTTTGCTGATTATCTAAATATCTTATTTGTTCCTTACGCCGGTGAGATGGTGATTTTCGGAGCATGTTTTTTAGCGGCATGTATTGGGTTTTTGTGGTATAATTCTTATCCGGCCCAAGTTTTCATGGGTGATACTGGTAGTTTGACCATAGGTGGAGTCATTGCCGTTATGGCTATTCTATTGAGAAAGGAATTGTTGATTCCGTTGTTATGTGGAATTTTTCTGATGGAAAATCTAAGTGTTGTGATGCAGGTAACATATTTCAAGTACACTAAGAGAAAATATGGAGAAGGCAGACGAATTTTCAAGATGTCACCATTGCATCATCATTATCAAAAATTAGGGATGCATGAATCGAAGATTGTTACAAGATTCTGGATAGTCGGCGTAATGCTAGCGATACTTACAATAATAACACTTAAGGTCAGATAGAGTGAAAAGGATTTTGATAATAGGTGGAGGTGAAAGCGGAGTTGGTGCAGCACTACTTGCAAAAAAAAAGAAATATGAGGTTTATCTCACGGATTTTGGAGAGATAAATCAAGAATATAAGGATGAATTAAATGAACATAATATCCCTTTTGAAGAAAGGGGACATAATATTGATAAGATTAAGAGTTTTGGTTTCGACTTAATTGTCAAGAGCCCTGGAGTTCCGAATCATGCCCCAATCTTCGGCATGTTAAATATTGAAGATCGAAACGTAGTTTCGGAGATTGAGTTTGGTTCTATTCACTATTCGGGGAAAATTCTAGCTATCACTGGTAGCAACGGAAAAACGACAACTTCAGGGCTTCTTTTTCATATGCTTCATGAGGCCGGGTTGGTGGTCATTATTGGAGGTAACTATGGAAAGAGCTTTTGTCGATTAATTATGGATCAGCAGCCTGAATTTGCAGTGTTGGAAATCAGTAGTTTTCAACTGGATAATGTAAAAACATTTGCCCCCCAGGTCGCTATTTTGCTCAATATTACACCTGATCATCTTGATAGATATGAGTATGATTTAGGTAAATACGCTAATGCAAAATTCAGGATTGCTGAAAACCAAAACAAGGATGATTTACTCATTGTGAATGGCGATGATGAAATCATTGAACAAGGACTTAAAAGTAGGTCCTTTAATGCCAATGTGTACAAAGTATTTGAATCTCAATATGTTAAGGGGATTATAAGGGATGATATCGATCAAGTTTTTGATATTCCCTTAAAGGGTAAACACAATGCTTTTAATACATACTGTGCTATTACAGCTGCCAGAAGGGTAGGTGTTAAGGAGGAGGTGATACAGAGAGCATTGCTCAGTTTTAGGAATGAACCTCATAGGCTTGAAGAAGTAGCTATTATTGATGATGTAACTTTTATCAATGATAGCAAGGCGACCAATGTGGATGCAGTTTTTTATGCTTTGGACGCTCTGGATTCCAAGATCATTTGGATTGCTGGTGGAACAGACAAAGGCAATGATTATGAGATGCTTAAAGAAGTGGCTAAGGCAAAAGTCAAGGCATTGATTTGTTTGGGAATAGATAATGAAAAGCTGGAGTCGTCCTTTAAAAATGTTATTCCGATCGCCATGCAGACGACTGATGTTAATCAGGCTGTGCAAAGTGCTTATGATATTGCCATGTCAGGAGAGACAGTTTTACTGTCACCTGCTTGTGCCAGTTTTGATTTATTTAAAAATTATATAGATCGTGGAGATCAATTCAAGCTTGCTGTACATGATTTAGAAAAGAAAACTTAATAAAATAACTTGAACTCAATTATTCACTCATACCGCAATTTAAAAGGAGACAGGAGTCTTTGGTTGATTGTGTTTCTGTTGGCTATAGTTAGTCTTCTGGCTGTATATAGCTCTACAGGTAGTATGGCTTTCAAGGAAAGAGGAGGTAATACAGAATTCTTTCTTATGAAGCAAGCGGTGTTTGTGACCATAGGGATTTTCTTGACTTGGGTGAGCTATAAATTGCATTATATGCGGTATATGAGATTAGCTCCTATATTGTTAATGATCAGTATACCCTTGTTGCTGTACACCATGTTTTTTGGGGCGGATATTAACCAAGCTAAAAGATGGATAATGATTCCTCTTTTAGATATTTCTTTTCAAACATCAGATTTGGCTAAGTTGGCACTAATCATATTTGTAGCTAGATCTTTAGCAATTAAACAGGATTTTATAAAAGATTTTAAACAGGCATTTTTGCCTATTATACTACCGGTGATTATCGTATGTGCATTAATTGCACCAGCTGATCTCTCAACAGCAGCGTTATTGTTCGTCACATGTCTGTTGATGATGTTTATCGGGAGAATATCTCTGAAATTTGTATTGATGCTTGGGTTGTCAGGTATAGCGGTTATCTCATTAATATTCTTATTAGGGTTGGTTTTTCCGGATATGATTAGATCCACCACTTGGATCACGAGAGTTACAGAATTTCTTTCTCCAACAGAGACTGTATATCAGGTAGAGCAAGCTAAGATTGCGATTGCTTCAGGAGAGTGGTTTGGAGTAGGTCCGGGAAATAGCTTTCAACGGAATTTTGTTCCTTACGCATATGCGGATTGCATATTCGCTATTATTTGTGAGGAATATGGTATGATAGGTGGTTTTGTACTAATACTCATTTATCTATGGCTATTATTTAGGTGCATAAGTATAGTAACTAGATCACCGAAGGCATTTGGAGCCATTTTAGCAATGGGGTTGGCCTTGAATATTGTAATACAAGCATTTGCTAATATTTCTGTATCGGTACAGTTAGTTCCGGCAACGGGATTGACATTACCTATGGTGAGTATGGGAGGAACATCCCTGTTATTTACTTGTATTTCTATGGGAATTATACTCAGTGTTAGCAGATATGTGGAACAGGCTGAAGAGAAGAAAAAAGAGTTGAATGAAATTGAATTGATCAATGCGGATAGTAATTAGTGGAGGAGGAACAGGAGGGCATGTATTTCCTGCTATAGCGATAGCAGACGCATTGAAAAAAAGAGATAAAAAAATTGAAATACTATTTGTTGGTGCCAAAGGTAAATTGGAAATGCAAAAGGTACCGGCAGCAGGTTATCCAATCAAAGGATTGTGGATAAGTGGATTTCAAAGAAAGTTGACATTAAGGAATGTACTATTTCCACTCAAATTAGTGGTTTCAATGTTTAATGCCCTGTGGATATTAATCAGATTTAAACCAAATGTAGCTGTAGGAGTCGGAGGCTATGCCAGTGGTCCTATTTTAAAATCGGCTCATTGGTTAGGCATACCAACTGTAATTCAAGAGCAGAATAGTTACGCAGGAGTTACAAATAGAATATTGGCAAAAAAGTCAAGAAAAATTTGTGTGGCATACCCAGATATGGGAAGGTATTTTGATAAAGAAAAAATAGCTTTTACAGGAAACCCTGTAAGAGAGGAAATAGTAAAAAAAGATATTGAAACGTCGGACGCTAAAGACAACCTTGGATTGGATCGAAATAAGAAAACTGTTCTAATTGTAGGAGGTAGTCTGGGAGCAAGATCGTTAAACGAAGCTATCCGAAACAATAAAGACTTTTGGGCTGAGAATCCGGAAGTACAACTTTTTTGGCAGGTTGGTAAACTGTATTACGAAGACTACAAGAATAGTGAAGTAGCACGGATGCCAAATGTAAATGTTGTAGCCTTTGTTGAGGATATGGCCATGGCTTATAGTGCAGCTGACTTGATAGTTTGTAGAGCAGGAGCTCTTACAATATCAGAGCTAGCCATTGTTAAAAAGCCGGCGATCTTGGTCCCATCTCCGAACGTTGCTGAGGATCATCAAACGAAAAATGCGATGGCTTTGGTTAGGGAAAATGCAGCATGGATGTGTCTTGATAGTGAAGTGTCAGAGAAACTTCCCGAACTACTTAGCAATATCTTATTTGAAAAAGGAAAAAATGATGATATATCAGTCAATTTGGAAAAATTTGCTAAACCTAATGCAGCTGAACATATCACGGAAATAATATTAGATATCATTGATCAGAAGTGATTAAGGACGAAATGTCAATGGTAATTCCATTTGACGAAAAAGAATGATAAACAGATGAAACAAGCTTGTAAAAAAGGCTTTTGCGTAAAAGAAATGTCCTATGCAGTTTGGATAGGACTTGTAAGTGATTATTAGCGAGTTCCATATGGCCATTAAAAAACGAGGAAAATGAACATATGAAATTGAATGACGTAAAATCTGTTTTTTTTATAGGTATTGGAGGTATTGGAATGAGTGCTTTAGCAAGGTACTTAAACGAGAAGGGGATAAAAGTGACAGGTTATGATAAGACAGAAACCGCTTTGACCAAAAAGTTGGCCGAAGAAAACATTGACATACATTACAAGGAGGATGTCGAGCTAATTCCTGATAGGGTAGATTTAGCAATATGGACACCAGCTATACCTCAAGAACACAAGCAATTGGTATTTCTGAGAAAGCAGGGAATTCCACTAATAAAAAGGGCAGAGCTTTTAGGTTTGATTGCTAATGAGATGAGATCGATAGCAGTAGCGGGTACTCATGGAAAAACAACAACGAGTACCATGATAGCTTATCTGGCAGATCAATTGGGATTGAAAATATCGGCTTTTTTAGGAGGTATTTCTACCGATTTTGGGACTAATCTCGTCATTGGAAAGTCCGATTGGGTAGTTGTAGAAGCTGATGAATTTGATAGATCTTTTTTACATCTTACACCAGAGGTTAGTGTGATTAATTCTATGGACGCTGATCATCTGGATATCTATGGAGATGAAGAAAGTTTAGTCTCAGCTTTTAATCTATTTGTCTTGAATACTAAGAATGAAGGAAAAGTAGTGATAAATGAAAGAATAGTAGATAGATTAACAAATGCTACCCGAAAAGAATTAGATGACAGGAAGGTCAAAATTATCACATTTGGTGAGACAGGTGATGCCAGATATAAAAATGTAATGCTAAAGGACGGAGTATTTCATTTTGATTATGAATATGGAGAGATTAAGCTTAAAAATATAGCTTTAGCACTGCCAGGTTTTCATAATCTAGAAAATATAGTGGCAAGCCTTACAACTCTGAGTTTAGCAGGGGTAGATATGACTGATGTGAAGAATAGGATTCAAAGTTTCCGTGGTATTAAAAGAAGATTTGAAAGGATTTTCGATAGTGCGGGAAGTGTTTTTTTTGATGACTATGCTCATCATCCTACTGAAATAGAAGTGACAGTTAAGTCTTTAAAGGCTATGTATCCTGATAAAAAGATATTGGGTGTTTTTCAGCCGCATCTTTTCTCAAGAACTAAAGACTTTTATTTCGGATTCGGCAATACGCTTGATATGTTAGATGAGGTGATTTTGTTACCCATCTATCCGGCAAGAGAGTTGCCTATTGAAGGAGTTAGTAGTGGTATGATCATGGAAGTAATGAAAAATCGTAATGTAGTTATAGTAAGGTATAGTGATTTATTAGAAGAATTGAAAACTAAGGATTTTGATGTTTTGGTAACACTGGGAGCCGGAGATATAGATAGATGGGTCCCAAAGATAAAAGAATGGCTGATTAATGGCTAGAAAGAAAGGAAATAGAAAATATGGTGATTGGTTATGGATGATAGCAGTGGTTATTATCATGGGATTGCTATACCTTTCTGTAGAAAGAAAGTCCTCAGAGTCAATAGAAAGCATATCTATCAATATCAAACCTTTGAAGGGAAAGCAATATTTAATAACCAAAAAGGATGTTAGAAAGAAATTTACTAATTATCTGGGTTATGACTTAGCCAATGTAACGATAGAAGAATTGGAATTGTTAGAACTGGAAGAATTGCTTAATGGTGATGTTAGGGTATCCAGAGCGGAAGTCTTTGTGGATAGTAAAGAGAGATTGCAGATTTGGATTTTACAAAAGGACCCAATAGTTAGAGTGTCTAATGGAATAGACAAACACTATTATTTGGATAAAAAAGGAGCTCAAATACCCGTCGAGTTGGCCCCGGCAATAAGGGTTCCGCTGGCAACTGGTGATATAGAATCGTACGATGTAAAATTATTGACAAGTGATAAGAAATCAAGGTTGAAGGAAGTGTTTGAACTTTCTCAATTCGTTAACAATGATGTTTTTTTAAGCTCATTGATTGAACAGATAAATATTGATGATTCGGGGCATATAACTTTAGTTCCTAAGATAGGAAGACAAACGGTTAGTCTAGGAGATATCAGTGATTTAGAGGATAAAATTGAAAACTTAAAGATTTTTTATAAAGGAGGAATGCCACATATTGGGTGGCGTGATAAGAGTGTTTTGAAATTAGATTATAAAGGACAGGTAGTTAAAGAAAATTTGTAATTATTTATTTGAAATTTAAATATTTTCATCATGAATGAAAGACAATTCCCAAATAGTGAAATAGCAGTTGCTCTGGATATTGGAACGACCAAGGTTTGTGCCATTGCCGGAAGACTTAACGAATATGGAAAGATTGAAGTATTGGGTGTAGGTACCGTTAAATCAGAAGGAGTATCCCGAGGCGTGGTTTCCAATATTGATAAAACTGTAAGGGCGATAAAAGAGGCAGTCGAACATGCAGAAAGAAGTGCCCAATGTAAGTTTAAAGTGGTTCATGTGGGAATAGCAGGACAGCATATCAAAAGCTTACATCATCATGGTGTTTATATAAGGCCTGATGCCAATGATGAAATAAGCAATGCGGATGTCAATAAGTTGATTGATGACATGCATAAGCTTGTCTTACCTCCCGGAGATAAGATACTTCACGTAATTCCACAAGAATTTACAGTCGATAACGAACAGGATATCATTGATCCTATCGGCATGAGCGGCGTACGGTTAGAGGCTAATTTTCACATAATAACTGGCCAGATTTCTGCATCTAAGAATATTATTAAATGTGTTGAAAAAGCCGGGCTTGAGGTAGCAGATGTTACATTAGAGCCTATCGCTTCATCCAGCTCGGTATTGAGTCATGATGAAAAAGAAGCTGGAGTGGCACTGGTTGACATTGGTGGAGGTACTACCGATATTACCATTTTTAAGGATGGAATTATTAGGCATACCGCTGTAGTTCCTTTTGGTGGCAATGTGATTACCAAGGATATCATGGAAGGATGTGCAGTACTCAATGACCAAGCGGAAAAACTGAAGGTAAGATTTGGCTCTGCCCTTGCTGATGAGATTTATGATAATAGAATTATTACCATTCAAGGCTTTAGAGGTAGAGATCATAAGGAAGTATCAGAAAAAAACTTAGCCCGCATAGTGCAGGCGAGAGTAGAGGAGATTTTTGATTATGTGTTATGGGAGATCAGAAGATCGGGCTTCGAGAAAAAGTTGATTGCGGGTATTGTATTAACAGGTGGAGGATCATTACTTAAAAATATTGATCTACTAGCTGAGTATCACACAGGCCTTTCGGCAAGAATCGGAGAACCGGTAGAACATCTAGCTCATGGATATTCCAGTCAGTTAGTTAGTCCCATTTACGCCACAGCGGTAGGATTGCTTAAATATACTATTGACAATGGAGAGTTTGGGCAGGAATATGTGGAATATAACAAAGAACAAGAGGTGTCAGATCTGGCAGAAACTGAGCAGGAGACAGAAGTTGAAGAAGATGAAAAACCGAAATGGTTCAACAAATTGTATTCAATGACAAAAGAGTTTTTTGAGGCGACTCCCGATTCGGACTTTTAAAACTAGGCTTACTCAATAATTACTAAAACACTAAAAAACAAATAAAATGGTTTTCGATATTCCAAAAAAAGAAGGAAACATCATCAGAGTACTGGGTGTAGGTGGTGGCGGTGGTAATGCCGTAGCACACATGTACAATCAGGGTATTAAAGGAGTAGACTTCGCCATCTGTAATACTGATAAACAGGCGATGGACAAAAATCCCGTACCAACGAAAATTATCCTTGGTCCAAATTTAAAGGAGGGGAGAGGTGCTGGCTCCATACCTGAAGTGGGTAAACAAGCTTGTATCGAATCTATAGATGAAGTACGAACCTTTTTGGATGATGGCACCAAGATGCTTTTTATTACTGCCGGAATGGGTGGTGGTACTGGAACAGGTGCGGCTCCTATTATAGCCAAAGCTGCGAAGGAGATGGGAATCTTAACCGTGGGTATTGTTACTCTTCCGTTTAAGTTTGAAGGATTAAAGAGACAGCGTCAGGCGGCAGAGGGATTAGAAAACCTTAAAAAAAATGTAGATTCTTTTTTAGTCATTTCTAATGACAGGCTTAGAGAAATATTTGGAGACTTAGGTCTATCGGAAGCATTTTCTCAGGCTGATAATATCCTTTCTACGGCGGCTAAAGGCATTTCGGAAATTATTACAGTTCCGGGAAAGGTAAATGTTGACTTCGAAGATGTGAATACGGTAATGAGAAATAGCGGAGTGACTATTATGGGTAACTCTGTTGCAGAAGGTGATGATCGAGCAAGAAAAGCGATAGCATCGGCACTTAACTCTCCTTTGTTAGAGGATAATGATATCAGAGGAGCTCAACATATTCTACTTAATATCACATCGGGCACCAAAGAGATGACCATGGATGAGATAGGAGAAATTACTGAATATGTACAAGAAGAAGCAGGCTATGGTACTGATTTGATTTGGGGACATTGTACTGATGAGACCATAGGTGAGAAAATATCTATCACGCTTATTGCCACCGGTTTTAAAGAAGGAAAGTCTAATAGAAATCTTGTGGAAGAAAAGAAGACCAAAGTATCTCTTGAGAATGATTTTCAGTTTGTAGAAGAAGAAGTTGCTCCGGATTTTGGCTATGCGGGGTCGGAATCAAGTACAACAATAGAATTTGAAGATATTCCAGCAGTAATGCCCAAATCTGAAATGGCGGTAACTGAAATCAAAGAAGATAGATTGGATAATGAAAAGGAAACACTTCAGATGCGTGAGGCTAAGAAAAAGAGAATAGAGCTGGATAGTGCAAGAAGAGAATTCTTAAGAAAAAGTGCAAGCAAGCCTTTAGATAATCCAAAGGATATTATCGATATGGAAAATATTCCTGCATATAAAAGGAGGAATGTAGTATTGGAGAATGTGGAGAAAAAGGAAGGACATAGGTTGTCAGATAAAAGTATGGAGGTCGACGAAAATGGCCCTAAACTATCTAATAACTCTTTCCTATTTGATAATGTGGATTAGCATGAATTAGATAACAAATTGGATTTTCGTTTTTTATATATAATTAATCTTTAACGAGATTGGTTTATTGTCTTCCCGGGTGCTCGCCCGGGTTTTTTGTTTTATAACCCTAATATTTAATATTATCAGATAAAAATTATGACTTGTTATAAAACGCTATAATTATCACAGATAATTACCTTGAAATAGCAGTATAAATCTTTAGTTAAAATTATTCTGAAATAATTATTTGCATTCCAAATGCAAATAATTAAGATTTATAGTTTTCATTAGTTAAAGGGGCTTATAAGATCGATTTATAGGTCCCTTTTTATTCCCATTTTACCACTTCAACCCAGTGTTTTGCTTTCCAATCCGAGAAATCTTTGATCTGGTGCCTACAACTAAAACCACTCGCTACGACAGAAGTGTTGCTATCCTTTTCTTTCAATGTTTTGGCTAACCGTTGATCAAAAACTTTCTTCGAAACAGCGTACTTATCCTTTTCATATCCAAAACCTCCAGCCATTCCACAACAACCGGAGTCGGGACAATCATATGTTTTTGAAGGAAGCTTTTCAATAATGTCATCATTCCAGAGTGCTTGAGCATGGCAATGTTTGTGATACAGAATGTCATCTACCATATATACTAGATTCTTATTTATTCGACCTGCATTTAACTCATTAAGTACGAACTGGTCAATAGCGAAAACACTCTTTTTACACGCCTGAGAAAAGTAATCATTCTCCATCAAATCAGGTAAATCATCTATTAGTGCCGAGGTACATGACGGTTCACATACTACCAGAGGAATATTTTGATCAAAGTATTTCTTTAGATTAAGCAATGTTTGCTGGCCACTTTCTTTGGCTTTATGAAGAAAACCATTTGATATTCTGGGCCTTTGACAGCATCCCACCTGAGCTAATGCTACATAATAGCCTGCATCGTCTAGCAGTTTTATCGCTGCTCTGCCAATATGAGGTTCGTGGTAGTTGATATAAGTATCACAGAACAATGCTACTTTTTTGATATTTTTGGAATAATAGTTCTTCTTATACCAAGAGGTCAAAGTATAGGAACTATAATCGGGGAGTTTTCTATTTCTACTTATCCCAGCTAATAGTTCTGTCAAATACCTGGTAAGGGTAGTGTTTTTTATAAAGTTAACAACCGGAGCCCATCTACCACTTAGAAGTTTTGACATCTGATGACTATGATTATATAAAAACTTTTGTAAACCTCTGGACCCATTTTCACTCATCTCTAATTGCAAATATTCGCTTTTTAGTTTGGCCATATCCACATTTGATGGACATTCATTTTTACATGCCTTACATGAAAGGCATAGATTTAAAGCTT
This sequence comes from Saprospiraceae bacterium, assembly GCA_965230495.1. GTDB lineage: Bacteria > Bacteroidota > Bacteroidia > Chitinophagales > Saprospiraceae > JACJYM01. Next base: position 328,635 of record OZ246004.1, read on the forward strand.
CTGTAACCTCGGGAGTAACAACAGAGCTGTTTTTCAGCTCACCCCTAATGGCCATTCGCAAGATATTGGCTCTACCTCTTGTAGCATCTATTTCATTATTGGTGGCCATATAGCTGGGACACATAGTACCTACATTATGCTTTACACAAGCACCTACTCCTGAACAGTCAGAAACAATAGATTGAAAAGATCCTTGTCCTCTATAATAGAATAAACTTTCAATATCATTTTCTACCGTTTCAGGATGGGTCCGAAGACTATCAAGAATAGGATTAGCATCTACTATAATATTTGGATTAAGTAGACCCAAGGGGTCGAAAATATTCTTAATAGATTTCCAGCAATCGTATATTTTCTCGCCGTAAAACTCCTTCAGATGGTAACTTCGGATACGTCCATCTCCATGCTCTCCACTCCAACTTCCTCCATATTGTTTAACCAATGAAAAGGCATAATTGGATATCTTTTCGAGCTTTTCCAAATCCTCAGTATGGTTAATATTTAAATAAGGGCGAATGTGTAAAACTCCTACACTTGCATGAGCATAAAGTACCACTGATGTGTTTAGTTCATTACAATAATCTTCTATTTTGTCAACATATTCCGATAGATATTCGAGGGGAATACAACTATCTTCAATAAAGGGAAGTGGTTTTTTTACGCCTTTGTGATTCATCAAAATGCCCAGACCTTTTTTTCTCAAAGAGAGAGCATATGAGATAGGTTTGGGATCGGTGTAATAATTGCAATGAAAAAACGATTTATCAGATTTACATATAGCATGGAGAATTCTACTTTTAGTTTCCAATTGAGAGTGAGTCTCACCAAAATATTCAACAAAAAGTAAGGCTTTGGGCTCACCCTCTACTATGGTGTCGTAATATTCTTTGGTAATTCTGTTCTTACTACTTGCATGCAGTACATTTTCGTCTAAAAGCTCTACAGAAGCAGGTCCTGTATGACATATAGTCTCTACCATATTAATGGCTGCGTGTCTATCATCAAAATGTAGGACATTGAGAGATGTGAGCTTTGGTAGGGGAGTCAACTTGACTTTAGCAGATAGGATCAATGCCAATGTACCCTCACTACCACAAATAAGTTTGGATAGATTCCATTTGTTAGTGTGACAAAACTCGTCCAAAGCATAACCACTTACCCTTCTCATTACTTTTGGGTAACGATCCTGAATTTCTTCAGAGTTTTCAAATATAAAAGGTCGTAGTTTTTCTAAAAGCTCAGATTGAGCATCATCATCTAAATTATCAATTTCTTTTTCAGAAAATTCAATTATTTCACCACTGGGCATCAGACATTGTAGAGAAATAATGTGATCAATGGTTTTACCATAAAGAATACTTCTGGTACCGGAGCTGTTATTCGCTATCATTCCCCCAAAGGTAGCTCTGGAACTTGTAGCCGGATCAGGGGCAAAATGTAAATTGTATTTCGATGTCTCAATATTTAAAGAGTCTCTGTATACTCCCGGTTCTATAATAGCATATTTATCATCATAGTTAATCTCGATAATCTTGTTAAAGTGTTTATTAAAGTCAATGATCATCCCTTGGCCAACGGTTTGCCCAGCCAAACTGGTAGCAGAACCTCTGGCGGTAATAGGAATGTGATTATCTCTGCAATAAGACAATATAGATTTTAAGTCATCCACATTTTTGGGAATAGCAACGGCATGGGGGCTTATTTGGTATAAGCTTGCATCAGTAGCATAAGCAGCCCTATGTTTGGAATCCCAATGTAGTTCACCTTGTAATTGGGATTGCAGTTTCTTTAATTTCATTTCCACTACCGGGAGAGTAATTTAGTAAGGCTGGCTATTTCTTTTTTGTTTAAAGCCACAGACTTTCGCTTATCAAGATCCATCAGGATAATCTTACCAGTAAGATATGCAGCTTCTGTTTTACTCTTGTTGTTATACATACACATTTCAAATTCTATAATCTTTTCCCCAAAATTGAGCATTCGCCCGTCAATATGAATACACTCTCCAGCCAGTAGTTCTTGTTTGTAAAGAATGTGATGCTCAATGGTCGCTAATCCTTTTCTTTCATTTTTGAAATATTCAAGATCAAAACCCATTTCGGAGAGAAGATTCCATGCCGCTTCGTCAAATTTAGACATGTAAAACTGAATATTCATATGCCCGAAAACGTCACAATGCCAGGGATATACAGTGCCTTTGTATAACAATACTTTCTTCATGGATATTTTTGATTTGACGTAAATTTAGGAATTGTCGGTACATAGTTCTAATGTAAATTAATAATTAATATTTTAAATTGAAAATGTCAATTGAAACATCTCATGTTATTCGAATAGATACTAATAGTTATATTTGACATGATTTCTGATTATCATATTTAATTTAATAGAATGTACCCGGATTTATCCTACCTTTTTCACGATATTTTTGGATCTGAAGTTGACAACTGGACATCGGTTTTCAAGACTTTTGGATTGATGTTAGCAACAGCTTTTGCTGCCTGTGCATGGTTGCTTAGAAGTGAATTGAAGAGGATGGAAGCGGAGGGCCTGGTACATGCCATTAAGAAAAGGATAGAACCTAAAAAAGGCGATTGGAAGGATTTAGCGGTTAATGCCCTCATACTTGGAGTACTGGCAGCGAAGCTCCCGGTTATTATTTCAGAGTTTGATGCATTTAAGGGGGACCCTGCCTCTGTACTGTTTTCGTCATCGGGCAAATGGTTTATTGGTATATTGGTAGCTATAGCAGTATTTGCCTATTTTAAATATTTCGATAAAAAGGAAGAAATAGCGGAGCCAAGAGATGTCTTAGTTAGTCCACATACGAAAACAATGGATATTATTTTCGTCGCTGCCATATCAGGGGTCGCGGGAGCCAAGTTGTTTTCTATTCTTGAGAATTTGGATTCTTTCTTTGCAGATCCATTAGGACAATTGTTTTCAGGTTCGGGATTGACGGCTTATGGAGGGTTTATTTTAGCCTTTTTTGTTGTACTTAGGTATGTTAAAAAGAATGGAATTCCAGCTCTTAGGATGATGGATATTGGAGGTATGGGCATTCTTTTAGGTTACGGTATCGGCCGAATAGGATGCCAGTTGTCAGGAGATGGGGACTGGGGTATCGAAGCTGCTATGCAGCCCGACTGGTGGATCTTACCTGATTGGCTTTGGTCTTATAATTATCCTAATAATGTTGCCAATGATGGAATCCTATTGTCTCAATGTGACCCTCAGGCATTCAAAGCTACTTTTGAACAGGGGCGTATGGCGATAGAAGATCGATGTCAGACGGCCTGCGGCATCAGATACTGTCATGAGTTGATACCTAAAGTATATCCTACTCCGGTATATGAGACCGTTTTATCTTTAGTAGGTGTAGGTTTCTTGTGGCTCATTAGAAGAAGGATACAACATATCGCAGGATTATTGTTTTTCTTATACATGATCTATGCTGGGGTAGAGCGATTCTTTATAGAAGGAATCAGAGTAAATGAAAGATATGACTTTTTTGGATTTGACTGGAGTCAGGCACAATATATAAGCATTGGTTTTATTGTCGTGGGATTGGCAGGAGCTGCTTATCTCTGGAAGAAGAGCAGAGAAGTGAAGGAAGAGCTGAGTTAATACACTCAGCATACATCTCGCTTATTCGAAGGAGGGTTGATTGTTTCAATTTTCGAACGATGCTATTCTTTATGTTGATGGTAGTACTGTAATATGTGTGGGGGTACATTCATTTTTTTAGGTAATCCTTGGTCAGGAATAGGGTAACTTGCCACTTGTTTTAATGGTACCAATCCTGCCCAAATATCTAAATCATAATCTTCTGGTTCGTCATCAACGCCTGTATTCCTAATTTTTGCTGACGCCTGTTCTATGGTCATTTCCACGACCAATGTTCGATCTATTTCCTTTTTGTGCATAGGCCTTAAGGTTTTCCATCTCCCTTTTATCATATGTTCTAAGACACAATAAAGAGCTGTCTCTTTTTCTAATGGTGATTCGATACGTTCTGCGGTTCCAAATAAGGTGACGGAACGATAGTTTACGGAATGGTGTAATCCCGATCGTGCCAGTACCAAAGCATCCAGATGCATGACTGTCATGCTCATTTCTTTGGTTTCTAGTAAGCTGAGAAGCATTCTATTTCCTTGAGAACCATGTAAGTATATTTTATTTTCCTTTCTTCCATAAGCCATGGGAAGTGTAATCGCCCTCCCTTCATATACATAGCTTAGGTAACCTACGAATCCAGCATCAAGAATGGTATTGATTTTTTCGACATCGTAAGTGGCTCTTTTATGTCCACGCTTTATTTTATTAAGACTTGTTTTCGAATATTCCTTCATACTCATAGATTTTTTAAAAGAACATAATTTTTATAAATACTTCCATTGACCATAAAATCCAATTCACCTATCGAGGTGAATCCATTTTTTTGATAGAATCGGATAGCTCTATTATTTTCGATATATACGGAGAGCCACATAGTATCTAGTTTTAGTTCTCTAGCTTTCTCCTCTGCATTGTTGAGAAGTTGTTGGCCTAATTTCATGGGAATAAATTCGTTTAACACGTATATTCTCTCCAAGCGACAATTATCAGGGGAAGGTACATTTTTATGATTGTCATTTAATACCAATTTGAAATATCCAACGGGCAGTTCGTTTACATATATGATATGAAATAAGGACTGCGAATCACGAATTTCTTGTCCAATTTTTGAGACAGAAAAAGCATGATTGACATACTGATTTAAATCGTTTTTATCTTTAATATAATGACCATGAGATTCTATATAGGTTATTCTACTCAGAAGAGCCAGAATTTCAGTGTTTTTTGGGGTAGCCTTTTTTATTTCTATCATGTGTATTGCCTTTTTGATCTTAGCCTTTTCAGATGACAACCATGTAATAGAACAGCTATTACACACCCGATAATGACTGGAAGGGCATTAATTAATATTCCATAGATTATATATATCATATTCGCTATCATTGAGATTAATCTTAGTTTATATTCTCCTTTGGTTGCCATTGAGTAGAGATTGATAATCAATGCTATAAAACCCACTGTATTAATCCAAAAAAATACTCATTTCTATCTTTTTTCTGGTGGAATGTTTTTAAATAATGAAGTATTGTCATTGGCTTTTATTAGATTTTTTGGTTTGAATACCCTAATCTTGGAAGGAGGATTTCTTTCAATTTCCTTTTTCGGTCGAATGGGACGTGCAACTAAGTTGCCTGAACAACTAGGGCATACATTTTCGAATAGATCTATAGCACATTTTTTACAATAAGTACATTCGAAAGAACAGATCATCGCTTCGGTAGAATCATATGGTAAATCTTTATCACAGTGTTCACAGTTAGGTCGGATGTCCAGCATATTAAATTATTTGTTTTTCCTTAGTGGTTCAAAACTACTATATTTGTGGATGGTTGTTTTAGTCCAGAATAAATATATTTAGTAGTCCAGATGTTTCCATTCAAAGCAAGTATCGAGTTGGATAGAGAAGGTTATCAAGCCCTTTACGTGCAGTTGTCTAATCAAATCATTGAATTGATAAAGAATCAAACGTTGGCACCCAATACAAAGCTTCCAAGTAGTAGAGTATTGGCCGAGCAACTAAATGTACATCGAAAAACTGTTGTTGCTTGCTACGAAGAACTAACTCTACAGGGTTGGATTGAAAGCAAACCTAAAAAAGGGACCTATGTCCTTGAAAATTTACCATTGCTTGTTCAACAGAAAATTATCCATTCGGACTCCATTGAGTTAAAAAATCAATCAGGTTTTAGCTATGCTGTCAATAGTGACTTAGTTGAAAGGGCTAGGAGTGAAAGGAAAAAAGACTATATCTATTTGCATGACGGGATTCCGGATGTAAGGCTCACGCCTCTTGATGAAATAGCACGTACTTACAGAAGAATTTGTTCGAGTAAGGATGTTTACAATCACTTGTCTTATGGTTCAACTTATGGAAACATAAAACTTCGAGAAGTTTTATCTGATTATCTGAACTCGACCAGAGGTTTGAATATAAGCAAAGATAATATACTCATCACTCGAGGAAGTCAAATGGGGATTTGGTTGTGTTCACAGGTATTGTTACAAAAGGATGATATAGTTGTCGTGGGTCGCACAAATTACAGATCCGCTGACTCTACCTTTTTGAACATGAAAGCGAAATTGATAAAGGTCGAAGTCGATGCAGACGGGATATCTACGAATGAAATTGAAAATCTATGTAAGCAGCAAAAGATCAGGGCAGTGTATGTGACGCCTCATCATCATCATCCTACCACAGTCGTACTTTCTGCTAAAAGAAGAATACATCTGCTTAATCTTTCACAACAATATGGCTTTGCAATCATTGAGGATGATTACGATTTTGATTTCAATTATAACCGATCACCAATTCTTCCATTGGCCAGTCACGATTCACACGGGAATGTCATCTATATTGGATCTTTTTGTAAGACGGTCGCACCGGTTTTCAGGGTAGGTTATTTGATTGCTTCTAAAGGTTTTGTGGACGAAGCATCTAAAATACGTGGAATAATAGACAGACAAGGGGATGCATTGTTGGAATTAACGTTTGCCAATTTTATTAAATATGGTGATTTGGATAGACACATCCGAAAAGTGCTGAAAATATATAAAAAGCGAAGAGATTTGTTCTGTTCACTTATTAAAAAGGAATTAGCTGATCATATTCAGTTTGATATTCCGATAGGAGGGATGGCGATATGGGGTAAACTCAAATCCAAATATTCCTGGAGTCGAATTTCAAATATGGGAAGAAAGCATAAACTCGAAATTGACCAACATCTGTATTATGATCAGGTCGATAAAGAAAACAGCTTTTTCAGGCTAGGCTTTGCTAAGCATAATGAGACTGAAATTCATGAGTTGATTAGGAGATTTAAAAAGGTGTGTGTCGAACTTGAATATTAAGTTGTAATCAAAGGATGGCAAAGCCTTCTAAAAAGAATTATTAAGACGTTTTCCTCTTAACACACCTATTATTACATTGATAATAAATACGGGTTGCACAAACACAAGAATAGATATTAATCCACTTGTAGCTATAAAGGACCTTCTATAAGATTCTGGATTAGATAGGTGATTATGCGAATTGAGAAGTATACCGAATAGAAGGCTTATAGAAGCTATCACAGTAATTAAGAAATGAAGAAATGAAAGAACTTTGATCATTTTAAAGTTTCTCAAAGCCCAATATACCAAGCTGAATAGAAGAAAGATGATGGATAAGGTAATCGATAAATCAACTTTACCCATCACCAGATAGGTGTCATGTAATTGTATGTCAAAAGTAGGATAATGATGTAGTAGAGGTGGTATAAATAGAAACGGGATGGATAGCCACCAGAGTTTATATGTACTAATTCTTTTAAGCATTTATTCTAAAATTAATCACAAACAGAACGTTGTTTTGGATTCTTTATATAGGTGTAAATTTTTTGTTTTCATTTTCAATTGATGGTACTAGCTGTTTAACAAGTTGTTCTTGATGCTGTTTTAAGTACCCTACATAAACTGAATATATGGATTCTGACTTTTTCATTTTCCAATATATACCAAACGACGGATGGATTAGAGATATGCATCGTATCTATGACTTAGGAAACAGGCATCAGTGTCATATTAGCTATAGATCGTCATTTTTTTTTACAATTCAGTACTTCCCCATAACATAAATAAGTCTAACATCGGTTCTTTTTTCATCAAGTAATATTTTTTATTGAATATATTAATGGGAAACGAAATTAAATTCATTACGGCCCAAGTAATTTTCGATTTTGTACTCTTGAAACTAGCTTGTGTTTTTATATTCATAATTGTAGCAGATGCTCCGTATCCAAAGACGACGGGACCTGAATCAATATCCATGTTATTTGAGCCATCTTCATTTTCTTTTACAAGTTGAATTCCCAGATATGTATCTATAAATGTCTCCTTAAATTTTTCATTGTAATTTTCGATGTCTTTGTAACTTGCTTTATTTAAACAATACGTAATCATAGCACTTGATGAGCCACGAATTTTTGATCTGTTGCTTCCTGAATGATGGATTAATCCATTAGGGTGTTGACCAGTCTCAAGGATTTTGTTAATCCAATCAAGTTTAAGTTTGTCACTATTAATTGATATAACTCCTATTAAATTATCGGCTGGCCAATTTGAGTCCCAATACGAATTTAGTACTCTTAGACTGTCATTTTGAATCTTGTTTAATCTTGTATTGATTTTTTCAGATTCTTGTTCAACTTCGATTTTAAGTATTGAATTTGAATAAAGATTACTGTTAATGTATGTCGAATAGACTAAGTTTGTCCAGCCACAGTAGAACATCCCATACTTAGGTTCTATATTTTCGTTAAAAATTGACAATGTATTTTCGGATTGTATTCGTCGTATACATTTGTCTACTATTCTTGAATATTTTTGATCTTTAATATCTTGTTTATCGCAAAATTCAATGGTTGACAATGCTAATAAGGCATTACTAAATAGTTTTCCTTCAGGGAATCTATTTTGTAATTGATCGTCATAGCCACTATCTATTATTCCAGATAAATAATTGATCTGATTCTTAATAGACCTAGTTTTTAATGTTTGATTGAAGGGCGTTATTAAACATAGCATGACATAAATTAAAATACTAATTCCTAGATATTTGAAAAACTTCTTTATCATTTTAAGGTTTGATGATCTACGATTATCATATGCGAAACCATTGTCGTCATATGGTTTGTTAGTAGCCGAATTTAGTTTTTTCTTAAACTCTCTTCAAATATTTTTCTTCTAGTTTCGATTTCTTCAATTTTATTATCGACTGGTTTGATTATTGCTTCTTCAATAGACTCCAACAAGTGATTCTTACTTTTATAAATGAAAGGTGCTGAAACGGATAAAAATCCTCCAAAATCCTTGAACATGGAATATTCCATGTATTCCTCAAATATTATAGGTTGAATGGGAAGAGAAGGAAGGTTTGGAATAATTGCCTTTAATTCTTGTGGAATACTTTTAGCGTCTGTAATGTCAGCGATTACGAATTTAGAAAGATGTGCTAACGTTGAAATAGTCTCAGTCAAATCTCTTGTATTGGGTTTTTCAAAATCAAAAATTATTGGAACTAAATCGAAGTTTCTTAAAGAAATTCTTAGTGCATCTAAAATTTCTTTCCTCTCAGTATAAAATCTCCCTAAAATTAGAACACCTTTTTTACCAATTGTATCAATAACATCTCTGATTTCTTTGTTATTCAGCATTAGGTGGATAAACTGACCAATTTTAATGTTGTCAACGCTTATTGTTGCTTCACCATTTTTAGATATTATTAAATCCTTTTGTATCGTATTTTGTGTAGATATATTCCAAACTGATGTGCCATAGATATTACAACCAGTTAAATTAGCATTATCTAAATTAACATCAGTTAGAGTAGAATTTCGTAAAATGGCTCCCTCAAGGTTGGCATTAGTCAAGTTCGCTCTATCAAAGTTAACTCCGAATAATTTACAATTTTTCAAATTAGCATTAGCCAGATTCACTTGTCTGAGATAAGCACCACTCAAATCTGCTCCTTCTAAATTGGCATTACTCAAATTTGCCTGACTTAAATCGATTATTCTAAGATCGGCTTTTTTAAGCGAGGCACCTTTCAAATTAGCTAATCTTAAATAGGCCCATCGCAGTTTGATTCTATCCATTATGGCTCCACTTAAATCTATGGCCGGCAGCTTTATATCTCCGAGCGATTGTTCTGAGATATCGACTTGGAGATCGGGGTTTCGTTTTTTCCATTTATTCCATCTTTCAGCTCCACTTTTGATTAATTCAATATGATTCATTTTGATTATTTTTTGACTACTAACGGTTTTGCCGTACCTGCCGTACCGTTGTGATAGTAGGCATGGCATAGTGACGGTTTGTTATCTCTTGTTTTTATTCATTAATGATATGGTATTCCTTCTTCATTTAATATGTCTTCAATCCTTTCTCCATCAATTAATTCGCATTTATTAACATCCCAACCACGAATTATTCCATATTCAATTAGAAAACAACGAATTTTTCTATCTAATATATTTTCAATGTCTTTCCAACAATTAGAGAAAAAAGAAAACACCATTCTCTGTATTATTTTATTTGTTTTTTCCTCCTCAATTTCAGATGACAAATTATATTTTTTTAAAATTGACGTCAATAGCTCATAGTCTTTATCCAATCCAATCCTTATTGTAAAATTCTCTTTCCCTAACACGACGTAGTCGAAGTCAAAACTATCATAAAACCATATTTCATAATATTTGGGATTTGGAATTTCTGGTATAAACCTTTGTTCAACACCTTTTACTACAGAAATCATTTTATCAATTAGAATTTTTCTTTTTGGTTCTAATATGATTTGCATTATTTCAGATTCTATTGATTGCATTATTTCATAATAAGAGATAACGGAATATTATATCCGCCGTAGTGACGGAGGAGCTATGTCGTGATATATAGTGTTAGCCACCGTTTTATTTTAATTTTTTCAAATTTATTATCTCTTCGTAGTATGGTTCAATAAAATTCGCGTAATCTTTTTTTTCTGAATTATTTCTGTATATAGAACACCAAATTTTTGCATCATTTTTTATTCGATTATTAATTACAGCATCATTTTTAAGAGGAATTCTGGAGTTATTTTCCAATTTTATTTCTCCATCTAAATATTGACCTTTAATTTTTCTTTCTATTAATATAGTTTCTGATTTTTCATCAAAAGAAAAATAACTAAAACGATTTAAACATTTAGCATAGGGATTATGCTTAATTATTCTTCTTCCTTTTTTTACTAAATTATTAATTGCGGTATGATCTTTAAATGCTCTATTTATGTACAGTAATTCTGAAATGATGCATAGATTTGAACCACTAATTTTATGTGCCTTTACAAGTAAATCATTAGCAATAAAATATTTTCTATATCTAATAAATACTTTTGCTAGCTCGACAAGGGTGGGGGTACTATTAGGATTCAACTCATAGATTTCAAACAGTCTTTCTTCTCTTTCTGGAAACCTCCTTTGCTTAGTATATAACTTGGCCAATAAATTTAATGCATAAATATTTTTAGAATCAATATTTAAAACTTCTTTAAGAATTGCTTCACATTTATCAAGATCTTCAATTCTAAAATATACTTGAGATAAAACTGTTCTGACATGTAGATTGTCAGGTTCTAATTCAATTGCATCGCTTAATACTTTTTCTGCTTTTTTCCATTTTTTGAGTTGCTGATAAACTTTCCCTAACTCTGTCCTTGTATGTATTGTGTATTTATTAGCTTTATCTAATTCAATTGCATCGCTTAATACTTTTTCTGCTTTTTTCCATTTTTTGAGTTGCTGATAAACTTTCCCTAACTCTGTCCTTGTATGTATTGTGTATTTATTAGCTTTATCTAATTCAATTGCATCGCTTAATACTTTTTCTGCTTTTTTCCATTTTTTGAGTTGCTGATAAACTTTCCCTAACTCTGTCCTAGAATGAATAGCATTAGGTTCTAATTCAATTGCATCGCTTAATACTTTTTCTGCTTTTTTCCATTCTTTGAGTTGCTGATAAACTTTCCCTAACTCTGTCCTAGAATGAATAGCATTAGGTTCTAATTCAATTGCATCGCTTAATACTTTTTCTGCTTTTTTCCATTTTTTGAGTTGCTGATAAACTTTCCCTAACTCTGTCCTAGAATGAATAGCATTAGGTTCTAATTCAATTGCATCGCTTAATACTTTTTCTGCTTTTTTCCATTCTTTGAGTTGCTGATAAACTTTTCCTAACTCTGTCCTAGTATGTATGTTATCTGGTTCTAGCCCTAAAATTTCATTTAATACTTTTTCTGCTTTTTTCCATTCTTTGAGTTGCTGATAAACTTTCCCTAACTCTGTCCTAGAATGAATAGCATTAGGTTCTAATTCAATTGCATCGCTTAATACTTTTTCTGCTTTTTTCCATTTTTTGAGTTGCTGATAAACTTTCCCTAACTCTGTCCTAGAATGAATAGCATTAGGTTCTAATTCAATTGCATCGCTTAATACTTTTTCTGCTTTTTTCCATTCTTTGAGTTGCTGATAAACTTTTCCTAACTCTGTCCTAGTATGTATGTTATCTGGTTCTAGCCCTAAAATTTCATTTAATACTTTTTCTGCTTTTTTCCATTCTTTGAGTTGCTGATAAACTTTCCCTAACTCTGTCCTAGAATGAATAGCATTAGGTTCTAATTCAATTGCATCGCTTAATACTTTTTCTGCTTTTTTCCATTCTTTAAGTTGCTGATAAACTTTTCCTAACTCTGTCCTTGTATGTATTGTGTATTTATTAGCTTTATCTAATTCAATTGCATCGCTTAATACTTTTTCTGCTTTTTTCCATTCTTTGAGTTGCTGATAAACTTTTCCTAACTCTGTCCTAGAATGAATAGCATTAGGTTCTAATTCAATTGCATCGCTTAATACTTTTTCTGCTTTTTTCCATTCTTTGAGTTGCTGATAAACTTTTCCTAACTCTGTCCTAGAATGAATAGCATTAGGTTCTAATTCAATTGCATCGCTTAATACTTTTTCTGCTTTTTTCCATTCTTTGAGTTGCTGATAAACTTTCCCTAACTCTGTCCTTGTATGTATTGTGTATTTATTAGCTTTATCTAATTCAATTGCATCGCTTAATACTTTTTCTGCTTTTTTCCATTCTTTGAGTTGCTGATAAACTTTCCCTAACTCTGTCCTTGTATGTATTGTGTATTTATTAGCTTTATCTAATTCAATTGCATCGCTTAATACTTTTTCTGCTTTTTTCCATTCTTTAAGTTGCTGATAAACTTTCCCTAACTCTGTCCTAGGGTGTATTTGGTAATGATTAGATTCTAAAGATTGTAAAAAATATTTCTCAGCTTCTTTACTATCACCATTTTTAGAATGTATTATACCTATTTCGGTTAACGTTTTGAAGTCGCTTTTATTTGATTCAACTTTCAAATATTTAATTAAATACTTTAATTTAAAGTGATTGATAATTTTTTTGGGGGGTAACTTATGAAAACTTTTAGGTACTTTACTTTTAATAATATCTAGTAAAAAATTATCCTCCAGTTCTGGACTCTTTGTAAGCCAAATAAATAAATCTTTACTAAATGGTGTAGAAAGATTCTCAACGAACTTTTCAAAAAGAATTGAAGCTATCTCTTTTTGTCTATTTTCTCTTTTCGAGTCATTAAAATTTAGATACCATTGAGCTATTTTCTCATGGCGTAGTAATAAGTAATCGCCAAATAAATAAATTGGTAAATTTTTATTTCTACTTAACTCAGCTATAAGGTCAATAGCTTCTATTTCAAGCAAATTAGAACAAAAGCTTCTTGTAGGACGAACTCCAAACTGATAAAAAATTGATATTAATGTAAAAAGATTATTCCATTGATTAGATTTATTCTCTCTTTTGACGAAGCTTTGCCAATCTTCCCAATCAAAAGTATAATCAATAACCCCTTTTTGCTTTAAATTAATAAGAGAAGAGTAAATCCGTTCTGTAATACTTTTTCTTTCATCTTTCACAAAATGATTCAATAGCTTTGAAGTATCTGTGTTTTCTTTTAAAAAGGAGAGTTTGCTTAGAAATACTTCACCTATATCTTTAGTAATATTTTTTGACGAATAAATTAAAGTGCCGTTAAAATAAAAACCATTTTCAAAGTCTTCTTTTCCTTCCATTTTTTCATATCTAAAATCTCGTTCTGTAATTACAAAAATGATATGAAAATGTTGAAGAGCACTAAACAAATTGTTTTTTAGTCCGACTAAGTCGTCAATAGCTTCTGGATTATCGATTAAGACAATTATTGGAGAATCTTCATTGAAATTTGGTAATAATTTGATTATAGAATTTCTAATATTGTGAATTTGGTTTCTTTGAAGACCATCGAAATAAATAATGTTATAAGTATATCTGAATATCTTTGCAATGTCTAAAAGAAATGTTGACTTGCCTTCTCCTCCTTTCGCTAAAATTTTAATGAGAGAATATCTGTTTTCTGGTTTGATAGCATCATTTAAAATAGTGCGGAATTTATTTCTTAATTCTGAGTTTACAAGATAATAATTGGATGCTACTACTCCTTTAAGGAATTCTGGTTTGGAGTCAGTTCTTAGATAATAGTCTGGGAGGTATTTCTTCTTTGTCTTTTCTCTTGTTTGGTTCCAAAATTCTTCATCAAGAATATTGAAGCCAGAAAGTTCTTTATTGTGAAATTGATTTTCCTTTTGAATTGCAAATTTCGCATCTTGAAGTTCACTTAAAACTTCTTTAATCAATTCATTGTTTTGAAAAACTGAATTCATCAATTGTTGTTGACCTTCTTCAGTTGTCATTTTGCTTAAAAAACTATCATAATAATAGGAAAGAATATTTGTTAGTAACTGGATTATTTTTTCTTCAGGTAGGTCAGATTGTATTAATTTGAATCTTTTTAATAGTTCTTTCGAGAGTTTTATTTTTATATTATCCTCATCTGTTTTTACTTTTCTTAAAAAGCCTTCAAGATTGTAATCCGATTCTTTTTGAAAAATTTCAACTAACCATATTTTATTTGAATAATTCAAGTAACTTTTAAATATTTTCAGTAAAATTTGACTTTGTTCTTTTTCCTCTTTATTAGCTGTTACATCTTTTTGAAGAAGTTTGAATGAATCTAAAAAAGCATTATAAAAAATGTCTATTAAAGGAAATTCTTTTGGGGATTTAGCTTTGTGGAGAATCTTTTTTAAGCCATCTGTAATTAGGTTAGAACCAACGTTTGTTTTTATTGTCCATAAGTATCCAAGTATTCCAGCTATTCCAATTGTAAAATGTTCCATAATTAATACTTATTTCATTTTCTTCGATTTTCTAATGGTGGATAACGGTTAAGCATATTGAGCGGCTGACCAAGGGAGGCTGATCTGATATGCAGTGCTAGCTATAGGCTTTTCATTGTTATTATTTTTGAATTAACCCATTATATATTTCTCTTATTGACAGTATTTTTTGTTCATATTCATCTACAGTTCTTATCCAATCAGTGTTGTTGAAAAACAGTGAATTTTCATTCCATTTACAATCATTAAAGAAGAATTGTTGAGTTGTACTGTTCTCATTGGACTTCATTACAATACCTGTTTCGTATCCGCCCAACTCCATCCAAGTTTTCGCAAGAATTGACAATAGTATTTTGGTATGAAATTCACCCCATCGATCAAACTCGGGTTTTCGCCAGTCATAATAGCTTAGGTTTACGTAGAAGTCACTTTTTGGTTCTGAACTGATTATACCAATTGAAAAATCTAAATCATGAATATCTCCACCTTCGTCAACACATGCATAAGTGTCTTTACAAGTTGATTCAAGTGCAAGAAACACATTTACAAAGTCCCCCTCTGTTATCAAATTGAGTTCCTCCAAATATGTTTTAGTGTATTTATCTATTACTTTTTTAAGTTGAATTTTAATTTGGGGATGTTGAAAGTTGTAAAATTCTATTACCTCAAAGCATAACTGTTCAAACTCTTTTGACAATGAGTATGTTTTTAGATCACTTGCAACACATTTTTTAAGGTCTTCAATCATTTTTCATTTTTGCTTATAGCTAACGGACGGTCAAGTGTATGGAGCGAACGCAGCGATAGCAAGTCTGATCTCATACACATTGTTCTATGCTTTTTATTATTAACTGTTTTATATTGGGAAGTAATTCACTACTTTTTCCTCTAAGTCTTATTCCTCTTTTTTTATTCTTCAAAAGTTCAGTAAAATTATTGTCTTCAATATTCATGTCTACTACATAACCACCAAATCTTAACGTGGTTCTTGCTATTTCTAAAGGTAGGTTTGTAGAACCTGAGGTTCCAACAATAAATAGAATCCCACTGTTCTTTGCAACTTTTAATGAGCTAAACTTTTTATGAGTTTTTTCATCATAGTATTCATCAAACCACAAAATATTTGGTCTCAGCCAATTTCCACATGTTGGACATTTTAGAGATTCTATTTCGTCCGTCCTTAGCTCCTCTTTAATATCCTTTCCACTTAAATTGCTGGGAATGGGTAAAATTTCTTTGCAATTAAGAGAACACTTAACTTCTCTATAATTTCCGTGAACTTCATATATATTTTTGTTTCCAGCCCTTCTATGGAGGTTGTCGATATTTTGTGTAATTAAATGAAACCTATCACCTAAAACTTTCTCAAGGTCAGCTAGTATTTTATGGCTTGCGTTAAGTTCTGCATTTTCGATCATTTTTTTTCTGAATAAAGTGTATTGCCACACCTCTTCTTGATTTTGCATGAAGTATTTGTAAGTTCCAAATTCTTCAGGTTTATGATATTTTGTGCCCTTCACCCAAATTCCATCTGTACCTCTATAAGTAGGAATTCCACTTTCGGCAGAAATTCCTGCACCTGTAAGAAAGGTGAATTTATTACGCTTTTCTTTTAGGTAAACTTCTTGTATTATTTTTTCAAGCTTCATAATTATAATTGCATAGAACTTATTTATATCAAGAACAAACCTATCTCTCTATTCCGCTTTTTTACTATCGTTTTTATTGATCATTCGGGGGCTGCACCTTACACAGCCCTAAAAATACAGGCTTTCTGTTAAATTCCCAAAGATTAGAATAGGTTCATAACCCCATATTTTACTATGTCGGGGCCATTTACTACATTTACTCGCTTAATTTTTAAGCATGCAAAAATTCATCTATCCTAAAAAGGTAACCATCGGTGATATAACGGTAAGGGATGGTTTCCAACATGAAGAAAAATGGATACCTACCAATGCCAAATTGTGGACATTAGAAGAGTTAATCCTAGCGGGTTTTAAGAATATTGAAGTGACCAATTATGGTAATCCTAAAGGGATGCCTCAGTTTCGTGATGCTGATGAGTTGTTTCAATTGTTATACAAATCTAAAAGAGTAGCAGATCTATTACCTACAGTAGAATTGACTGCGGTAACCATACGTGATAGAGCTGTAGAAAGAGCCATCGAAGCTGCAAAAAGTGGTCATGGTCCTACACGGATATTACTCATGGTATCGACCAGTGAGTCTCATCAGATGAAGAATAGCGGATTGACACTTAAGCAATATTGGAAGATGGCAGAGGAACAGATCAAGCTAGCCACTGATGCAGGAATTAAGGTAAACGGTACAGTGAGTACTATCTGGGGATGCCCGATCGAAGGACCTACCGAGATGAGTAAGGCAGTGGATTTTGCACAACGATGGTTGGATATAGGGGCCCATGACATCGAGCATGCTGATCATGATGGCAGTGCTTCGCCGGACCGGGTCTATCAATATTTCTCAGAAGTAATGGAAAGGATAGGAATGCCCGAAAAACATATTGCACATTTTCATGTGACCCGAGGATGGGGTAGTGCCAATGTATTGGCAGCACTGCAGGCCGGAGTCGTTCATTTCGAATCAACGATAGGAGGTATCGGTGGTCAACCTACCAATTTCTTCGAAGGGTCCCCGGTGGCGGGAACAGGGGCCTATTACTATAAGGATCCCAATATTGTAGGTTTGGTATCTACAGAGGACATTGTAGTGATGATGGATGAGATGGGGATAGACACGGGATTGGATATAGATCGAGTATTGAAATTGGGCAATGTCATGGAGAAGATCATCGGAAGAAGACTTCGATCCGAATCTATCAAAAACGGGAGGGTAAAAGATAAGATTTCCGGCAAATTATAATATCCCTTTCGGCAATATCTTACGAGTCCATGTTTTGATTCTTTTCTTTCGACTTACTTCTTGGTCAGGGTTAAAACTCTTGGTGATTTGCCAACTGTTTTCAGGTTTAAATTCTTCATTCATACCATGAAGTACGTCTTGAGCTATCCTATCTGACCTAATAATAGTAATGCATTCTGTATTAAGATTGGCACTTCTAGGATCTAAGTTAAACGTGCCTATTACGGTTATATGGTTATCTACGACCATGGATTTGGCATGTAATCCAAAAGTGGGAGTGTGATTTATTTCTCTTTGCAAAGCACCGGACATGATCTTTTTTCTTATTTGGGCATCAGGGCGAAATTCAAAAATTTGAATGCCGGTAGATAACAATTCATTTCGCGAGCTTTGGTAGCTGGCAAATGCTTCGACATTATCCGTAGAAGCCAAACTATTGGTTAATATTCTCACCTTGACACCTCTATCTACTGCTTCTTCGAATAACTGTTGGCTTAAGTCAGTGGTTATCAAGTATGGTGTTTGAATATCAATACTAGATTTGGCATTCTTTATTAGGGATATCAAAGAGTCCGTGGTAATTCCTCCTCCTCCTAATCCTTTCCATTGGTCATTCTTGCCGGGTATATCAGATACAAATTGTACATCTGAAGTCCACACTAAATCTCCTGAATCCTTAATACTTTCGAAGTGTGATGCCAGATTCTGAATTTCTTCTCTTACCTGAGGCCAGAAATTATCAGGGTTACAGGCATATTGATGTAAAGAGTAGTAGTTTTCCTTATCATAGGGAGGCAATGAGATGTTTTTATCCAAATCATATATAGGGATGCTTAAAGGACAGTCCCAAAACTCAGTAAATGAGCTTTTTACACGAGAGACTTCTTGCCCCATCAAAAGGACGTCACGGTCCCTGAAATTATATTCATGGTCAAAGTCAAAATACTCATCTGCAATATTTCTTCCACCGGTTATTACTACTTGATCATCTACAATAAAGGTTTTGTTATGCATTCGTTCGTTAGCAGTTCTAAAATCGGTAGCGAACTTTTTAATCTTTTGAAACAAGTTTTTCCCCAGATTGACCCCCGGATTATAGATTTTGACATCAATGTTTGGGTGCGAAGCAAATGCCAGAATTTCAGTCAGAGAAGCATCTACCATAAGATCATCTACTAGTATTCTTACCTTGACTCCTCGATCAGCTGCTCGCACCAGATAATCACAGGCGATTAAACCTACATTATCAGTTGAAAAGATGAAATACTGAATGTCGATGGATTTTTCAGCTGCTTCGGTAAGCCAAGCCCTGGCGACCATCGACTTATTGCCATCTTCTAAGGTGATCACCCCGGTTTTTTGGCTCATCATCTGTTGAAAAGGAGCTAACTCTCTCGATAATTTCAGAGAGTCTGCGATATGTATATTGGAACAAAAATCTTTATGCTCTATAGGAAATCTATTTTTCTCTTCATTGCATGAAAAAAGTATTAAAAATAGAAGAAATACGATGTATTCGTTTCGGAAAGCATGTATACTTTTGGTTTTATTCACCGGAATTAAATTTGTTAACAATAGTATTAATATTGCAATCTAACCAGAATTGACAACTTATCCCTCTTTTAGGCTTGTTCTTGACAGGAATACTTATAAACTATTTATATAGTCCACAATTAATTCTACGCCATCATCATCTAAAATAGTAGTACCTATAAAAGGCATTTCACCATCTTCTATCAGTTCGATGATCTGATCGGCTTCATCTTGTATTCCGGTGGCACCAAAGGGAGTTTCATATCTGAAATCTAAATCCTGTTCTGCGGGCTCTTCCCAGCCGGACGGATTATGACAATGAGAACAATTCATATGTAAATAAGCCCTAGCCCTGGTGGACAAGGAAAGATCTGTATCCATATAATCAACTATTTCAGCAATTTGACTAATATCAAAATCAGGCAAAATATTTACGTTTTGCAAGTGTTGGAGTTGATTTAAATTTAGGTCGTTTCTATCTACTGTTCTATTCAAATTTCTAAGTGTAGTACCTAGTGGTATGATATCTGAATCTGACTGATGACATGCGATACACTCGTTTTCGTCAGGAACATCATATAGTGTTGACCGATTGACCCCAAAAGCATCGATCCAATCAACGGTAATATCAACACCGTTAAGTTCTAGTGTGGCGTCAGTTTGATCTTCGTTCCATATATATGTCGCTACATTCCAAAAGCCATTTCTCTTAATTAATAATCTGGTTTCTATAATACGTTTACCTAAATCAATATTTCTCTCATCGAAATAATAGAAGAATGTTTTTACTAGTATTGTTTCATCAGGAAAGGTTAGGGATTCATCCTGATTCATCACAGGAAGCTCATTTTTAGGCATTTTTACCAATCTCTGTTTATGTGCATAATCTGTAAAGAGAATAGAGCTGAGTTCGACCAAATGAAAACTATCCGAGGGGATGAGATTTTGAGGATTATCTTTAAAGATGTTATATGTGGAGAGATTTTGTTCAAAATCTACAGTAACGGGAACATCGAAATCAGGAATGACGACTCCGCCATCCCCATCATCAGAACATCCTTCAAAAAGTATGGCTAATGAGCATAAACAAATACTGAATGCGATTAACGAAATTTTTCTCATATGGCTTCATATTTTAGCAAACCGCGAAAATAATTGGATTTACTTCTTCTTACATTAATGTAGATTAAGAATTGTCCTTGACAGACTTATTATGATGTTTTTTTTTCCAAAAAAATATAATTTGATAAACGAAGAAACACAATTGAAGTTAAAAATCATTCTTAATAATAACTTCAGGAATTTATAAATTCGGATACTAAACGGAGTAAATAGCTAATGTATTTTATATGTGCTGCAAAGATCACATAAAAATGATAATACCTAATTCCTTAGGTTAGGAATACATTTTATATCGGTATAAGTATTCTAAAGACTTGGCTCAATCATTATCATAAACTATGGACAAAGCTCCTGAAGGGCATTTGGCTACTTGATCTATAATCTCTTGTTTAGTAGCATTTTCAGGCTGGATCCAAGGTCTGTCCTTAGGTTTGAAAACGGAAGATAACTGTCTGGCACAGAACCCGGCGTGAATACACTTTTTAGATTCCCAACCTATGCTTATGTCTTCTTTTTTATACTTTTTCATATCTTCTTATTTGCATCTAAAATAGTAAAAGTTAGTGAAATGAGGATTAGAATGATAAATCTAAAGCGATAGCTTCAGTAAGCAGAGTGGAGATGGCATATAGATCGATTTGATCCGGAGATTCATATATTTTGTAATATATCTTTTTGTTAGTACCCCTCTCTAAATAATGCAATTCATCTTTGAGCATATATCCTTGCCAAAAACCTAGTAGTACCCCTTCCTTTATACCGCCCCGGGGAATGCTGGCGGGCCATATAATGCAAATTCCTTTTTTACCACAATAATAGGGTACATTATAAGATAGTTTTTCCTTGCAGTATTCAGGTAAGTGTTCGAGTACTACTTCCCGAAGAATATCGACTATGATTCTTTCATTCTCAGGCAATATGTCTAATAAGTCCAATATGGATTTAATCTTCGGTGCTGATTTCATTAATTCAAAATAGAGACTAATATGGGAAATTAGATATAGTTTTATCTAATTTTTTTTGTAGAAGGAAGATATCCTTAGGGTTTTTAGCCAATTTAATAGCCGTCAGTAAGTGTTCTTTTTGTTTTGAAATATCTATTTTTTTGTAGAGTTCGGCGAGTAGGGCGTGATAAAGAAAATTTTGATTTAATCCGATTTTCAGGGCTTCTTTCAGGGCCTCTTTTTCTCCTTTGACTTTGGCTAAAGCAAAGGTTCTGTTTAGAGCAATGGAAGGGGAGTATTTTAGTTGAAGTAGTTTGTTATATAGCTGAAGAATATTATTCCATTTCTCCGTTTCATTTGATTCTATTCTCGTATGCCAAAATGCTATTAAAGATTCCAGATGATACTTACTGAGGTTATTTCCTTTGGCTGATAAAGCTATGTAATATTCTCCCTTTTGAATTAAAGGGAAGTTCCACTTACTTCGATCTTGATCTGCGTAAAGAATTTGATTGTTACTATCATCTATCCGAGCATCAAATCTTGAAGCATGAAAGCAAAAGAGGGCCATGAGAGCATTCGTTTCAGCTGTATTGGTGTTTTTATTTTTTAATAAGATAAGGGTCAGACGCATGGCTTCAAAGCACACGTCATACCTTAATTTTTTATCTGTACAGTATGAAAAATACCCTTCATTAAATAGTAGATACAATACATAAAGTACGTTGGGCATTCGTTTAAGAATATCGCTCTGGGATAAGGAAAAAAAATCTATGTTCAGCTGACGTAGTTTTTCTTTTGCCCGGTATAGCTTTTTGTTGATAGCCGGTTTATTAGATAACATGGCATTAGATATCTCTGAGATACCAAATCCACATAGTATTCTTAAAGCTAGAATAACTTGAGCATCGTTAGGAATAAGAGGGTTACAAACTGCGAAGATCATAGAAAGCTGGCTGTCTTCGAAGTTCTTTTCAGAAAAATCAAAAGAGATTTCATCATGGGACACTTTTTCTTGAAGGGAAGGAAGAACTTTGGATTTGTATATTTTGGATCTTTTTAAATAATCTAAGGCCCTATTTTTTGCAGAAATATATAGCCATGCTTTGGGATTTTTAGGAGTTCCTTTAAGACCCCAAACTTCGGAAGCTTTTAGAAATATATCACTTGTGATATCTTGTGCCATCTCAATATTGGAGAGGCCAAATGTGTTGGTAAGAACAGCTACGATTTTGGAATATTCTGTTCTAAATAAATTCGGTATGAGTTCATCTTGATTCATAGTAAAAAATAAAGTAGAGTTTTATAAACTCCACTTTATTTTTAATGTTTAGTGTCACATTTTTTAGTCGAATATCATGACATCTCTTACTTCCACTTTTCCGCCATTATCCAAAGTAGGGCAGCCGGCAGTAAGCTTGACCGCATCTTCCAGATTGTCGGCTCTGCATATAAGATATCCGCCTACTATTTCTTTCGTTTCTGCATAAGGTCCATCAGATACTAATCCGTTGGCATCAACCGTTTTACCAGCATAACCAAGAGCGTTTGTACTTACGAATTTTCCTTGAGCGGCTATTCCACCTATCCAATCTTGCCATAATTTAACCATTGCTTGCATTTGTTCAGGAGAAGGCTTTTCTATTTGAGGTTCACTTCTGAAAAGCATCATAAAATCTTTCATGTTTAATTTAATTTTTAGTTAATAATTATACTCCTATTACGATTGGATATTTCTAAATAGGACAACTAAATCAAAATTAATAATTCACTATTGGTTCAAAACGTAATTTATATTGATTTTTCATATGCTTCTTTTAGCCATGCTATTAGCTGTTCATCTATTTCATTGGTATCTGATATTTTCACCCTATGCGTACACATAGTACCAAATGGTCCTGAGCCTTCCAATCGATCGTTGATGGCAACATCTTTTAATTTAAGTCCAAGATCAATTCGAGATTTGGTGGCCGGTTTAATAAGAGCAAATTGCCTTTTTCTAATTATACTCACACTGGATTTTTTTGGTGTGACTGTAACATCTTCGCCAAAACCTTCAACAACTTTTAACAGATTTTCATAAATAGGTATTAATGCTTCTTTTCCTTTATATTGATTCGAAACTAAGTCTTCAGGCGTATGAGCCTCTTCTTTGGAAAGAGAGACTATCGTATTCGCGAATCCATGTGTGACTTCATGTTCCGTTTTCAAGTATTTAACTGCTTCGGAGTGTTTATCAAATTTTTTTTCGTTGAGAATTTTTTTCCATTCTTCTAACGATTTACCAGTTTTAGCAGGCATGTTATTGATCATAGTTTGTAGTGCTTTGTCCATTTTAATGTTCTTTGTTTTAATTTGAATCAGATATTTTATCAATATGTGTAAGACGTATAGGTTCTTTCAGCTTGAGTTCCATTTGTTCTTCCAGCTCTAGATAATCCAAACCTAATGTGAAGGATTCTACGATATGAAGAAGTGTATTTAATTGCGTCATCATATTGGAAGGGTAAGCTTCATCTAAAAAACTATTTCCCAAACTTAATTTCGGATCATCCATAAAAGGAGTATCTGACTTCATAAGAATAATGATTTCATCATTTTCGGTGGCTATTCTCACATCCTTTTGATTTTTGATCAAATGCTTAATAAAAGGAAATAGAGGCTCTAACTCTTCTTTAAATAATTTCTGATCTTCGGTCTCGTACCAAAAATCAAACGCTTCATTTTCTTTAAAATCAGCAAAAACTCTTTTTATTAACCCTAATTTGCTTTGAATACGAGATTTGGGAAAGGTCCTGCCCGTCATTTTAATTCTAAACAGAATGCCTTTCAAAATTTTTATTTGGCTACTATCAGATTGTCTTCTGAGGTCGATTTCAGAAAGATAAAAACTAATATCTTCAAACTTACCCTGTATTACATCTTCCTCCTTATAAACATTACAAGCTACTAACTTCGATTTTTTTACAATCTTTTTTACATCTTTTTTTTTGGCTTGATAGGTGTAATCAATGGATGGATGGTATTTGCTCATGTATTCATCCAAGAGGGATTTTTTAAATACCGATTTTAGTTCGGAAAAAGGCTGTTGAATCTTGGTAAGATAAAGGATTAGGGTTACGATGAAAGAGAGAGCAGTTAGGACAATAATTCCTGCAACATTACCTATTATCAACATGCTGGCAATAGCTACAAATAGCGGAATCAGTAAAAACAGATAAGAAAACTTATAACTTCTATCTCTAAGAGAAATTCTTTCATCTTCGAGTTTACTTAATTGCTTCTCTTTACTTATCAAGTTTCTTTTTTTAATGTAAACAATAAATTATACATCACAAAATCTTTTATACTAAGGTGTCTGTCGATCGGATTTACTAGGTCAATGAAAGTTTTTTGAATTCGTAGTGTCATTTTAGATGTTATTAATTAGGTTTAAAATGTCTTCATAATTTTCGTAATCTTTGATGACTCTAGTAGCTCCTAGGCGAGCAAGTTTTTTATCCTCCTCAAAATCAACGCCAATAAAACTTATATTTAAGTTTTTACATGTCTTGTAGTCCCAAACTCCATCACCAAAATATACGATACTGGTTAGTTCTTTTGTGTCGTTTGAATCTTTCATTCTATCAATTACATCAGAAACTATTTCTTCTCGGGATTTAAAATAATCGCTATTAGAAAAAGTTACTTTAGCTTGATCAATTCCAATGGCGTGTAGTTTTATCAATGCCGATTTTTCCCACGAACCGGTAGCAATACCCAGACGATATTCAGGTTTGTTAAGAAGTAAATGGAAAAAAGTAGCAGCTCCTGGTATTTCACTAAATTGACTTTGATCTTTCTTCATTTCCTCACGGAGTAATTCGGTAAATAGAGAAATGAATAAATCATATTCTTTTTGTTCGGGAAATCTATTTTCTTCCCTGTTAACAATTTCTTCTGTGATGCCCCAGTCAGTGACGTTGGCGAGCTCTGCCCAATTTTGATTATCAATATTAATTCGAAAGACTTCTTGAAATGCTTTTTTGAAACATCGGTCTTCTACATTTTTGGTGTTGGTCAGGGTTCCATCGATGTCAAATATTATAAACTTCACGTAGAGATCAATTTTTTTACCACAACTATTTGTCCTAGATGATAATGAATGTGTTCGACAATTCCTTGTATATTTCGGTAGTAGTTACCATATTTTTCGTCAACGAATTCTTTATTGAGATATTCATCGGGTAACCGTTCTATTAAAGCCGCAAAACGTTCTGCGTCTAGCCATATTTGTTCTAACATCCTCTGCCAACCTTCTTCAGAATGTATCGGAGGATGATCGAAGCTTAATCGATCCTTTGTTTCCAAAGGGCCGCCTTCCAAAACTTTTATAACGCCTCTAACATAATAGTTAAGATGATATACTAAGGTGGCAATGGTGTTTAAAGAATCTACTTTTGTAGTGGCCATCTTCCAGTTTACATGGGCTAGTTGGTCCTTTAAGTTAGATGCTGTCCAATTTTTGCCAAAATAGACCTCTCTTAAATGTTTAGCTATATGTTGCATCGTATTCATAGCAAGTAGTTTTAAAATTTTGATTCAAAAAGTGATTCAATGATCATGTTAACGTTAGTGTACTTCCCATACCTCTTGTCCAAGATTTGTAGTTGACTTGTACCATTATGGGAGGATCTGCTGTCTTCATGACTTCAGAAAGATTTACTTCTTATCTTCTTCTCCCGGATAGTTTCTATAGGTATAGCTTTTGTGAATGATCTTCCAACTACCTTGATATTTTAGCAACAACAAATAATCTGTATATAGTCTTTTCAATCTCGGCATGTCAATTTCTATTTTAGCGATGGCCGCGTCGTTCTCATAATCTATTGAGATGATTCTACCTATTCGATTATATTTTCTACCTTCCTCAAAATTGGAAATGTACTTTTGGCCATTTCGCGTGACTAGACTGTCATCAGCTATAGTATAGAGATTGAGATCGGGGTGAAACGCACGTTTTATTCTATCTATTTCGCCGTTAGCCGTACCCTCAACGTAATCCATTAGTGTTTGTTCGATTTGCTCTATTTCGGATTGGGCTTGTATTTGAAAATTTGGAATCAAAAGAAAAATGAATGTCAACTTTAATAATAACTTCATGCTTTTTGAAACTAAAATTATTACATTTTAATGATACTTTTTGTTAAAATCATCGGGATTGGCAAAATAAGATTTAGTACTTTAAAATAAACTTGGATAAGTTTTGACCTTTGTCGAGGTCGAGTTTCTTTCGGAGTCTGTATCTAGCCACTTCAACTCCTCTAATAGAAATACTCATCAATTTGGCAATCTCTTTGGTACTTAGATTTAGCCGTAGAAATGCACATAACTTTTGATCATTAGGCGATAATTCTTTGAATTCAGTTCTCAAACGACTAAGAAAATCTCCATGTACACGATCAAAATGATGCTCAAACTGCTCCCAATCTTCTTGAAGTTTTAGAGTAGTATTAATCTCTTTCTCAATTTTGCTAAGGGTTTTTATTATTTCCCTTTTATCCTTGTTTTTTAGATTTTGAATGTCTCCTTTAATGTTTTCTATGAATTCATTTTTTACAACCAGATTCATAGTTGATGCTGCCAAAAGATTATTAGTATGCCGAAGTTCATTTTGTAGTTTATCTTGTTTTAACTCAACCACTTCCTTTTCTTTTTTGTCTTTTTGTTGTTGCAGTAATTCCTGTTTACTTGACCATTCTTCATCTTTTTTCTTTTCTAAAGATTCAGTCTTTCTGTGGTAGCTTTTTTTCTGTCTTAAGAACATTAGATATAAGAGAGAAAGAGCTAGTATGAGATACAAAACTTTCGCGGCCAAACTTTGGTAAATGGGTGGCTTTACGACTATTTTAAGAGGGAGTCCAGAAGTTATTTCTCCCAGATAATTGATTGTTTGCACATTAAATTGATAGTCTCTGGCCTTTAGATTTGAATATTCTTTAATAGGAGAGTTACTCCAATTGCTAAATTTATCATCAAATCCATCTAGGAAATATCGAAACGTCTGGCCCTGAATTTCATTAAACTGAAAGGATTCTACGTTAAACTGCACTACCTTATCTTGCTCTTGAAGTACTAACTCATTAATGTCTTCAGGATTCTTTCCAAAGGGCTTCTTTTGGTATAATACACTATCTAGAGTGGTACTTAAAACTTTGCTCACTACGATAGGACTTTCGTAAGTGATTTGCCTTTCAAGGGAAGGATCATAATGTATAAATCCTTCGCTAGATGCAAACATGACACCATTTTTTTGGTTTACAGACATGTTTAATAAATCATTATTGAAATGATATCTTAATTGATACACTGACGATGGAATAAAAGCATAGTTTTTCAAACTTATTTGTTTGAAAAAACCTACCAATTTATCCGTTACGATATGAATATTTTTATTCTTATCCTGTTTGAGGAGATATACGGGCTGTTCTCCAATTACCTTGGATAGAGTTTCATCTTTTTGAACCGAATTTTTCTCTTGATCTATTCTGTAAATACCACGTCGGGTACCTAGAAATATTTCTTCATCAATTTTGGTCATTAAAATTTGATCTTTTATTGGTAGATCGGAATTATCTGATATTTTAATAACCTTGACCTGGGTTAATTCTTTATTGAGCTCGAGTAGGTATAACCCTTTATAATATTGTCCAACAAATATTTTACCTTGATTGTCTTCTTCAAAAAAACGACTTGATTCATTGAATCCTTTAATTTTTCTTAAATGTTCTAAACGTTTGTTTTCATTTATTTTGAATAAATGAAGACCAGAATAGGTGCCGGCAATAACATATTGTGGATTGGATACCAACCTCTTAAGTTGCCATAAACCATGTATTCTAGCAACAAGGATAGCTTTATCTCGATCCAAAAGAAATAAACCATTGTGATGTCCTGCATATATGTTGCCTTCAATTTCATGAATAGAATAAGCAGGGCCTTCTGTGTTGTTCAAGAACTTACTTTTGGTCGCATTTTTTTCTCGGTAAAAGATTCCATTAGACGTACTATAATATGTTCCATCAGAAGTTTCGAATGTTTCATAACCACTCCCTTGCAAGTTTATTTCTTTGTTTATTAGTCGCATGGGAGAATTAATATGAATAAGGGCAATGCCATTCTGCATACCTACCCATAGATTACCTGTATAATCTTGAAAGGTTCTAAGGCAAGCGTTACTAAGAAGGCCTTCGTTAGTTGAGATTTTTGTAATTTCATTTCGTTGTTTGTCAAATAATATTACTCCGGCTGTTTGTGTAGCAATGGCAATACGTGTGTCTGACAATTCTAAGATGTGATTGACATAGGAGCCCGATAATTGGTCAATGAGTTTTTTGTATTTGATTTCCGTATTTCCCGCTACACTGTAATATTCAATTTTCCCGGAATTAAAAAAAATTAAAAAGTTGCCATTATCTTCTACCAGACCCGAAATGATTTCTTTGGGATCTATATCGATATTAGTGGGAATTAAGTTTTGTCCCTTTATTTGGAAAAGTTTCCCATCTTTTGTTTGACTAAAAAGCTTCCCCTTCGATAAGAACGACTTGTTGAAACCGGAATGGTGATTTAATACTATTAAATTATCGTTTTCAAGGGAAAAAATTTTTTGAGAAGTAAAAAAGAACACTTTTGAATTTAGACAAAAAACATCCCATACCTCATCAAAATTTCTAAGTTCCGGAGGAATTCTTTCTAAAAGAGATATATATTCCCAATCATCTTGGAAATAACCAAAGTCACTCTGCAAACCAACATATAGTCGATTTGAGTTTTCATCGAAGGCCAATGACCTTTTTTTCTTACCTGTATTGAATAAATGATTCCCCCAATTATTTCCATTGTATGAAAGAACACCTAGGTTATTTGCTACAAAAAGAGTCATGTTGCGATTCTGAGCAAAATCAATGTTCTGATTGCCAGCCTTATAAGTTGATGGAGAGAAGTTTTGAATGGGAAACTTTCCATAAAATGCAAGACTTGCCTGAAGATTCAAAAAGAGAAATAGAAATGAAGAAATATATTTCATGTATCCTTTGTTAATTCTATGTGAAAGTAATAATTTGAACTAAAATATTGATAATTAGTTAAATATAAAATAATATACTATTAATTGTTGTATTTTTAATTTAAAATGATGAAACAATTGATGAGTATTACAACTACTTAAGATTAAGTTGTATGTGCTATATTTGGTGCCGATCGAAATAGGTGTTTAAACTTTTATATATGAAGAATTTATTGGTTTTAATTGTATCGATTTTTAGCTTAGGCTCTTTAATATCCCAAGGAAATAAGGTTAAGATTTCCAATCAGGAAGACGGAGCAAGACTAATCGTAGATGGAAAAGACTTTTTTATCAATGGTATGAATTGGGACTATGTTCCTATTGGTACCAATGTGTTGGATAATAATTTCTATAACCAGAAAGATGAAATTATTCAAGCAGGATTGGACGCTGAGATGTTGCTTCTTCAGAACATGAACGTAAATGTAATACGTCAGTATGTGGGTGTTCCTAATAAGTGGGTTAGATATATCTATGAGAAGTATGGAATTTATACTCTATTGAACCACCAATTTGGTCGATACGGATTAACGATAGATGGTGTTTGGACACCAGTGACAGATTATTCTGATGCCCGAACTCAAGAATTACTTATGGGTGAAATGTTGAAACTGGTTAACGATTATAAGGATACTCCGGGTATACTGATGTACATGATGGGTAATGAAAACAACTATGGTTTGTTTTGGCAAGGTGCGGAAACAGAAGATTTCCCTGAGGGAGAAGAGCAAAAGCAGGCTGTTGGAGAAATAAGAGGAAGACCGATGTATCGACTCATGAATGAAACCGCCAAGCAAATGAAAGCTTTAGATCCTAATCACCCTGTTGCTATTTGTAACGGAGATGTTTTATTTATTGATATTATTGCTGAGGAATGCAAGGATGTGGACGTATATGGAGCTAATACTTATAGAGGAGAATCTTTTGGTAACTTCTTTAAGGTGGTAAAAGAAAAACTCAATATTCCAGTTATGTTTACTGAGTTTGGAGCTGATGCCTATAATGCCTTGGCTCAGCAAGAAGATCAATATTGGCAAGCTCATTTCAATTTAGCAAATTGGAAGGAAATTTATGAAAATGCAGCAGGATTGGGTAAGGCAGGGAATTCAATAGGTGGATTTACTTTTCAATTCAGTGATGGTTGGTGGAAGCTGGGTTTTGATGAAAGAAAAGATGCTGATACTCATGAGAATGGAGCTTCTTGGTATAATGGAGGTTACTATCATGATACTAACGAGACTGATAAGCCAAACAATATGAACGAGGAGTGGTTTGGAATTTGTGCTAAAGGACCTACGGATTCCAGAGGACTTTATACCTTATATCCTAGAGCATCCTACTACATTTTAAAAGATGCCCATGCATTTAATCCTTATGGTAGAGATACCGATATTAACAGTCTTAACAGTCATTTTGGCAAAATTAATCTGATGGATGGTGTTTTAAAAGCACGAGGAGATAAAGCAGTGGTTAATGCAGGTGGAACTAAAAAAATTGGTATAACTCGCCTCGCAGCTAAATTTACTACGTTTAGTACAGGAGGAAGCCTCATTACGACACCTGATAATGAGGATCCTGATGATGAAATCTACCCCAATGAACTGGGTTTTGATCATATGGAGTCCTATTTTGTTGGAGTAGGGGGAAGTCCTGCACCTAATATGCATTTCAATGTAGAATTTAATATTGTAGGAAATGTAGCAGAAAACCCTATAGACGAAATATTTTATGAAAACAGGGCAAGAGCTGTTGCTGTTGAGTCTCCCAATGGAGATGTAATTTTGTCAGACAATAACAGACTGGCTGTTTATAAGGCAGAGTACGAATGGAAGGCTAAGAACTTTGATTTAAAAGGGTTTTATAGGACGGGACATTATCATTGGGGTTATGAAGGGGATTTCTTTGGACTCTATCCTGAAGCCAATTATGGACCCAATTTGGATATTTACGGTGGAGAAATTTTAGGGGCAGAAATTGAAGGAAAAGGAAAATTTAGTGGCCTTACGGCGGCAGTCGGCCCTCAGTTATGGTGGGGAGCAAATCCTACCATGTTGTATAAATATCATAAAGACATCGGTAATTGGGAAGTAACCGGAATCTATCATAGAGATTTTGAAACTGAGTTGCAATTTGATGATAGTGGACGAAGAGAATTAGATGCTAATCAAGTTCGAAGTGGTGTGATACCAGCATGGCCTACAGAAAGAGCTACATTGGTACTAGAGCGTGAGATCGGAAAACTAACAGCCACATTCGGAGGTATATGGTCGGGAAACCCTTTAAATGGTAGCTCTTTTCAAGATATTGCAGATGATGGAGCTATTGTGGTAGATAAAATTAATTCTGATGATAATTGGGGAGGAAAAATAAAGTTAGCTTATGAAGGGGGTCGTTTTAACTGGTATGGTCAGGCATCGGCCATGGGTTTGGTAGCCAATGGAGGGGCGGATCAAACGACTACTTTTACAGGATGGAGACTGAAGGATAGTGGTAGTGGAAATATGACTAATATCCTATCAGGATTTACATATGCCATTGGCGATTTTCAATTTGCTCCAAATTTCATGTGGCAAAAACCAATTGTAGCGGCGATACCTAATGATGTAACCGCTCCTGGTAGACTAAGAAACATAATTGATGATCCATTCGCCGTTAGAGCAGGTAATAGAGAAACGACTGCTTTTGAAATGTTGGTTACATACGACCCAACACCAGGTACTTGGATGTATCAATGGGATAATGATAGATCAGAAGACGCTAAGTTTGCCATGAATCTTGGTTTCGTATATCGCCAACATCCTAATGCTCAAGATGCTCACATAGGTTTTTTAGCCAATCGTACTTTCTTCGCTTTTCCTAATTCTGCTCCTGCAGAAGATCTATGGGAAATTAATTCAAGAATGGTTTCTAAGATTTCTAACGAGACTGGAATTATCGGAAATTTCTATTATGGTAATGGGCAGGCTAATGGAAGTGATGCAAGATTAGTAGAGAGATTTGGGGGAGACATTAAAATGATGCATAAAAAGATAAAACTGCAAAGCCATGTGAAAGTAAATGATTGGGGCCCATTCGATTATCATAGAGATTTTAACTTAACTTTTCCTATGCAGTTAATGTTAGACTTTTCCACTGTTTTAGGTAAGCAAGATTGGTTTAATGAACCGAGTAAGCAAATAGGTATTAGAGGAACATGGAGATCTCTAAATGAGTATTCTCCTCGTTATTCGCCATTAGAAGCACCTGAACTTGGTGAACCTCCATTGAGTGTAGTAGGGTTTCCTAATGGTTCGGAATGGGAGATTAGAACATACGTACATATTAATATTGGAAAATAAAATTTAGAAATGAAAACAATAACATATATCAAAAAATATACATGCTTTCCTCTATTATTGGTATTGATGACATTCATGGGGTGTGAACGCAGCCTTTCGGATGAAGTCGTCTATGCTACGTTTCCAAATACCGCGGAAGTTTTTACGGATGCTCCGATAGGTTTGACTGATGAGTTTTTTGTGTCATTTGATCCTGCAGAAGGAGCAAACCCAAACGGATTTGACACCGATGACAATGAAACATATAGAGGAACATCTTCTATCAGAATAGATGTTCCATCTCCTAATGATCCTGATGGTGGTTTTATTGGAGG
This sequence comes from Saprospiraceae bacterium, assembly GCA_965230495.1. GTDB lineage: Bacteria > Bacteroidota > Bacteroidia > Chitinophagales > Saprospiraceae > JACJYM01. The sequence continues at coordinate 361,815 of OZ246004.1, forward strand.
AATTTTTATTGATAGAGGAGAAGGAAGAAATTTAACTGAATATGATGCACTGACTTTTTGGGCCAGAAGTTCAACTACAGTTACTGATTGTGAATTTGGCTTTGGAACTGATTTTGTGGAAAATAAATATTCAGTAAGTAGGCCAAATACTTCGTTGTCTACGAATTGGAAAAAATATATTATTCCAATTCCTGACCCTTCTAAACTGATTAAGGAAAAAGGAATGTTTCTTTTTTCTGCAGGAACTCAATCCACAGGAGGCCAAGGGTATACTTTTTGGATTGATGAAATAAGATTTGAGAATTTGGGGACATTGGCACAAGCTCAACCGACTATTTTTAATGGTGCAGATTTGGTCGTGGATTCCTATAATGGAGCAACTTCTGAAATCTCAGGATTTACTCAAACTTTGAATGCCGGCGACGGGCAGAATATCACAGTAAATACAACTTCGGGTTATTTTCAATTCAGCTCGTCAGATACCGGAGTAGCTATCGTTAATGAATCAGGCGAAGTAACAGTACTTTCTGAGGGAAGTGCAGTTATAACCGCTTTTTTAGATGGAGTTAAAGCAGAAGGTTCTTTAACTGTTAATTCTTTAGGAAACTTTTTATCGGCCCCAATTCCTTCAGAAGATCCATCTAATGTTATTTCAATTTTTAGCGATGCATATACCAATATTACTATAGATTCATACAATCCTCGATTTGAAGGTCAAAATACGATGGGAGGTCTGGTAGTTTTTGGTACAGATGCCGTACTTAGATATTCTAGTTTAGATTTTGTTAGCATTCAATTTTTGAGCACCGTGGTAGACGCATCCTCCAAAAATACTATTCATTTCGACATATTTATACAAGAACCGATAGATGCCTCCGATGTACTAAGAGTGGAGTTGGTTAACGATGCGAATAATGATGGAGCCCTTGTTTTTCAAGGAGGAATTGATAATGGAGGGTCAAAAACCGTAACAAGTAGCTCACTTAGCAATGGCTCTTGGATTGGTATTGATATACCGCTAGATGAATTTAATTTTCCAACAGGGGGGAATGGGTTCTCAGGAGGTATTGGCAATCGAACTAACTTGGGTTCTCTGACATTTGCGTCAGGAGGAATATCAACAATTATTGTAGACAATATTTATTTATACTAAATCAATATTTAAATATAAATTATGAATTCTAGATATGATATAAAGTTTCGCGGTTTATGGTTAGCACTTGTATTAGCGATACCTTTTTTTACAGGATGCGATCTTGATGAGACCCAACAAGTGACTAATCTTACGAATCTTGTTTTTAGTGATGAATTTGATGCAGAAGGGGCACCAGATCCTTCGAAATGGGGGTTTGATATCGGAACTGGACCTAATGGTGACGGATGGGGTAATAGCGAGTTACAGTATTATACCGATAGAACTGAGAACATCAAGGTGGAAAATGGATACTTATTAATAAATGCATTAGAAGAGTCTTACGAAGGAGCCAATTATACTTCGTCACGTATTGTCACAAGAGGCTTATTTGAGCAAACCTATGGCCGTTTTGAAGCTCGAATAAGACTTCCATATGGTAAGGGTCTATGGCCAGCTTTTTGGTTACTTGGTAATAATTGTGAAGAAGAGATTTGGCCTCAATGTGGTGAGATAGATATTATGGAATATTTAGGGGACGAACCTACCAAAGTTTTCGGTAGTGTGCATGGTCCAAATAACTTTGGTGCAGATGCGATTACTAAAGATTACGAATTGAATAATGATAGATTTGATACCGGTTTTCACGTATTCGGGATTGAATGGGGAGTAGACTACATTAATTATTATGTAGATGGCGATTTGTATAATCAAATAACTCCGGATGATGTTTCGGAATGGGTGTTTGACCATCCTTTTTATATTATTCTTAATGTTGCGGTGGGTGGAAACTTTCCTGGCAACCCGAATAACGAGACCCGATTTCCACAAACAATGTTGGTGGATTATGTGCGAGTTTATCAATAACGGAAAGTAGTAGATATAATTTTAAATACATGAGATTTTCGAAAAATAATCACTTGATAATTCCTTCTTTCAGATGACTATTTGTTGAAATTCAATTAGATACGTATAAAACTTTAAATAATACAACAAATGAGACAATCGATTAAAAACATTTCAATAATAGCAATCGTGGTACTTGCTATTTTTAGTTTTGGATGTGATGACGACGATGCGATCCTTCCGGAGGTAACAGCTGGCTTTACTCACAATATAAATCAAAATTTGGGAGTAGTCGAGTTTATTAATACTTCAGAAAATGCAGATAGTTACAGTTGGGATTTTGGCGATAACACTACATCTACAGAAATAAACCCTTCGAAGATTTATCAACCGGGTACTTATACTGTGGTATTAGAAGTCAAAAATTTTGCAGGTGTTTCTGATAAGTTTGAAGATACATTTACAATATTTGATAGAGCTTCATTACCTATCAATTTCGACAGCGAAACTACCATTTATGAGCCAACAACCTTTAATGGAGCTTCTTTTGGTATTGTTGAGAATCCAGATCCAAGTGGAACCAATGCGACGACGTCAAATGTAGGAGCCGTGACTAACGCAGGAGCAAATTTTGAGGGCTTATTTTTTGATTTACAAACAGCGGTTAATTTATCCATGGATATGACAATAATTATGGACATTTGGTCTGATAAGCCGTTACCTGTGTTGTTAAAACTGGAGGAAGGTACTGGCCCTGCTGTGGAAAAGGCGGTAGGACACGGAGGTTCAGGATGGGAAGAATTGATCTTTACATTTAGTTCATCGAACCAATTTTCAAGATTAACTTTGTTTATGGATGGTCCGGGAACCACTAATGGAACGTTTTACATTGATAATATAATGCAATCCGTAACAGTTGATACAGAAGCACCAATACTTACATTGAATGGAGATGCTGAAGTTACACTTTCAGTGGGTGATATGTATACTGAATTAGGAGCAACCGCGATGGATAATAATGATGGAGATATTTCAGCAAATGTTGTGATAGGAGGAGATGTAGTTGATACTAGTACTGCCGGAAATTATACAGTGACATATGATGTAAGTGATGCAGCAGGAAATGCCGCCGTACAAGTAACTAGAACAGTTATAGTAAATCCTTGCTCTGATATGGGTAGGTTAGAGATGCCTATCGATTTTGAATGTTCGGAAATTGATTATGTTGGAAAAATTGTAGGAAATGTGTCATTTGAAGTTATAGATAATCCTGAAATGTCTGGGATTAATAGCGGCGAAACAAAAGTAGGTCGCATTGTAAATATAGGAGCTAATTGGGAAAATGCCTTTTTTAATTTGGATGATCCTATTGATTTCTCGGCTGCACAGGGAGTTCGGATGAAGTTATTTTCTACGCAAGCCTTACCTATATTATTGAAGTTTGAAGACGGTACATCAGCACCTGTTGAAAATAGTCAAAACCATACTGGTTCAGGATGGGAGGAGTTGACATTTAGTTTTACTTCATCAGATTCTTATAATGATATGGTTATTTTCGTTGATGGTCCGGGTACCGCAGCAGGCACGTTTTACGTCGATGATATTGAGCAAGTAGAAGTGATTGCATGTTCGGATATGGGTAAGTTAGAAATGCCTGTGGACTTTGAATGCGGGGAAATTGATTATGCTGGAAAAATTGTAGGGAATGTGTCATTTGAAGTTATAGATAATCCTGAAATGTCTGGGATTAATAGTGGTCAAACAAAAGTAGGTCGCATTGTAAATGTAGGAGCTAATTGGGAAAATGCCTTTTTTAATTTGGATGTCCCTATTGACTTCTCAGTTGACCAAGGAGTTCGGATGAAGTTATTTTCGACCCAAGCTTTACCTATATTATTGAAGTTTGAAGACGGTACATCAGCACCTGTTGAAAATAATCAAAACCATACGGGTTCAGGATGGGAGGAGTTGACATTTAGTTTTACTTCATCAGATTCTTATAATGATATGGTTATTTTCGTTGATGGTCCAGGTACTGCAGCTGGTACTTTTTATGTCGATGATATTGAACAAGTGCCTGTAAGTGGAGGGGGTGGATGTGCCGGAGACCCGGTAGCTGCAACTAGCTTACCGGTAGATTTCGAAAGCTGTGAGTCATTTATTAGTGCATTTTCTAGCACTGGAGATGGAGGGGTAGTATTGAGTCTGGATGCAAATCCTAACCCATCAGGTATCAACACTTCTCCTAATGTATTAAAAGTTGTACGTGCCAATGGAATTGGTCGTTGGGGAGGATTCCAAAACTCTTTCCCTGCCGGAACAATAGATATTACGACTAAGACCTTTAAGATTAAGGTGTATTCAAGTGTTGATGATATAACGTATAGATTTGAACTTGCACTTGATCCTCAAACAGATCCTGTGACAGGTAATCCACCGCCAGTATTTCGACAAGTTGTAGGTGGGGCAAATACTTGGACGGAAATAGAGTTTACTTTTACAGGGTTGCCAGCTACACCTTCCACTTACAATATGCTTGTAGTAAAACCTGATAATCCGGAGGGTTCAGATGGAGAAACTACTACAGAAGAGAGAATATTTTATTTTGATGACTTAAGATTAGATTAAATTTAAGTTGCTTAGTTTACACGTGATGTTCTTCCTCAACAGTTTTAGGAGGATCATCACATGTAAAACCAAAAGAGAAAAGAATAGTAATTAATTCTTTTATTGGTTTTTTGAATAGTTAAGATTAATTCGATGTGGATAAAATGAAGAGTGATACATTACTAATTGAAGAAAGAAGAAATAAAAAAACTGAATTGGAAACTATAGTCGTCGACAACGAAAAGTATTTTAAAATTTCAAATGTCGATGAAATGAGGCCTTTTTTTATGAGTATAGTAAGTGATTCTAATCATTGGATGTTCATTTCAAGTAACGGAGGAATTACGGCAGGTAGAAAAAATGCAGATTATGCTCTATTTCCATATTATACTGAGGATAAACTTACAGAATCAACGGAGATTACAGGTAGCAAGACTATTATTTCCATGGAGGAAAACGGAATCCGTAAGTTATGGGAACCTTTTTCTATTCGTAATGAGGGGTTATACAATGTGTCTAGAAATTTGTATAAAAACATTTACGGGAATAAAGTAATATTTCAAGAGATAAATCATGATCTGAAGCTTACTTTTAGCTATCAATGGAGTTCAAGTAACAGATTTGGTTTCGTACGTAAAGCAAAAATTACAAATAATTCGGAAAGTACTCGCCACATTGAACTAATAGATGGTATTCAGAATATTATGCCGCATGGAGTTCCAAACGATTTACAAAACGGTGTCAGCAACCTTGTAGATGCCTATAAAAGAAACGAACTTGATCAGTCTACTGGTTTGGGAATTTATGCTCTTAGTGCAATAATAGTGGATAGAGCAGAGCCAAGCGAAGCCTTAAAAGCCAATATAGCATGGTCTCTCGGATTGGAAAATGTGAAATATTTGGTTTCGTCTCTTCAACTTAGTAAGTTTAGAAAAGGTGTCAAAGTTACTCAAGAGTCTGACGTTAAAGCAGAAAGGGGAGCTTATTTTGTAACCACTGAACTGTCTTTGGAAGCATCTGAATTTAAGCGATGGATGATAGTGGCTAACGTTAATCAAAATCATAGCTCGATAGCAGAAGTATCTCATCTGATCAGAAATGAAGACAAATTGGAACAACTGGTGAGCGATAATATTGAACTTGGGACACAACGATTGATTGGATTTACTACCTCTTCTGATGGTCTGCAGTTAACTGCAGATAGCCTTATGGATACACGTCATTATTCAAATACTCTTTTTAATATAATGAGAGGAGGTATTTTTGATGATAATTATAAGATCGAAAGAGAAGACCTTCTAAAGTACTTAAAAACAGCTAACAAAGAGGTATATAAATACAGTAGGAATATCATTCAAAACTTGCCGGATATATTCAATAGAACAGAGCTCAATGGTATTATAGAGAGTAGCGAGAATAAAGATTTTCAACGATTATGTATTGAGTATCTTCCATTAAAGTTTAGTAGAAGACACGGAGATCCAAGTAGACCTTGGAATTGGTTTTCAATAGAGACTAGAAATGAAGTTGATGGTTCTAAAATTTTGGATTATCAAGGAAATTGGAGAGATATATTTCAAAATTGGGAAGCTCTGGCTCATTCATTTCCTGATTTTATCGAAGGAATGATTTGTAAGTTTTTAAATGCAAGTACTTTCGATGGATATAATCCTTATCGAGTAGTGAAAGATGGTTTCGATTGGGAGATTATTGAACCGGATGATCCATGGTCTTATATCGGATATTGGGGAGATCATCAGATTATATATCTTCTTAAGTTTCTTGAGTTTTGTGAGAATCACTATCCACAGAAACTGGAAGCATATTTTAATAGAGAAATATTTGTTTATGCCAATGTACCTTATAAAATAAGGAGCTATGAAGACATAGTTAAGAACTCTAAGGATACAATCATATTTGACGATGAATTGGATAAATATATTCGTGAGAAAAGAACTAGAGTGGGAACCGATGGAGCGTTGATGTTTGATGAGAATAATGCTATTTATAAGGTCAATTTTATAGAAAAGATTTTAGCTACATTATTGGCCAAAATGTCAAATTATCTTCCCGATGGAGGAATTTGGATGAATACTCAAAGGCCGGAATGGAATGATGCTAACAACGCTTTAGTAGGAAATGGAGTGTCAATGGTGACACTTTACTATTTAAGAAGGTTTTTAAATTTTTTCAAAGAAATTTTGGATAACTCCAGTTCGGAGAGATTTAAAGTATCTAATGAGTTAATCTTGTTTTATAGGAATATTGATAGTACTTTGGAAAAATATCAACATCTTCTTGATGAAGATATTGATGAAAAAAGCAGGAGAAAGATCTTGGATGATCTAGGCAAAGCGGGTAGCGAATATCGAAGTCATGTATATAAGCAAGGTTTTTGGGGTAAAAAAAGAACTATCTCCATTAGCGGATTAAAACGCTTCGTAGAGTTGGCACAAAAATATTTGGAGCACTCTATAAGAAGGAATAAGAGAAAGGATGGACTTTATCATGCTTACAATTTGCTTACGTTGGACAAGAGTAATGAAGTGGAAATATCTTACCTGAGTGAAATGCTCGAGGGTCAGGTAGCTGTACTTAGTTCAGGATATCTTTCATCAAAGGAATCGTTGGAACTTTTAGATGCTTTAAAGGATAGCAGTCTTTTTAGAGATGACCAGTATAGCTATATATTGTATCCAAACAAAGATTTACCTGGATTTCTTGAAAGAAACAATGTACCTGAGGATTTAATGCTAAAATCTTCATTGTTAGTTCAGTTACTAAGTGATGAGGATACGAGTGTAATTGAGAAGGATAGAAATAACAAATTTCATTTCAACGGAAATTTCAAAAATGCTGAAGACTTATCCGATGCTCTAGTAGGGCTAGATCAGGATAAATACGGAAAACTTGTAACTCAAGAAAGAGCACTTATTTTAGATATATTTGAAGAAATGTTCAACCATAAAGCATTTACAGGAAGGTCAGGGACATTTTATGGATATGAAGGTTTGGGATCTATATATTGGCATATGGTTTCTAAACTTCAGCTGGCTGTACAAGAATGTTGTATAAAAGCGATTAATGATAAAGAGAGCGAAGAGACAATAGGAAGATTGCTTGAGCATTATTATGAGATAAAAGAAGGAATAGGAGTTCATAAATCACCAGAATTATATGGGGCTTTTCCTACCGACCCTTATTCTCATACGCCAGCTACAAAGGGAGCCCAACAACCTGGAATGACAGGACAAGTAAAAGAAGATATTTTGAGTAGGATGGGCGAATTAGGTGTGTTCGTGAAAGAGGGAAGGATATATTTTAATCCTTGCTTATTAAGGAAAAGTGAATTTCTAAAACAAGAAAATAAGTTCATATATCTCAATATAAATAATGAAAAGAAAGAGATTGAAATAAATGAAAATTCAGTATGTTTTACCTATTGTCAAGTGCCTATAATTTACACTATATCTACGGATAGGAAAATTGAGATTTATTATGGGGACAATCGAAAGGAAGAACAAAAGGGTTTTACATTAAATCAAGAGGCAAGTACCAAAATATTTAATAGGACAGGTGCTATATCTAAGATACAAGTATATCTGTTAGAGGTGGATTTAAAATAGAAATTAAACAATGCAGAGAACGGGCTTATTTGTTTTCATTTTAATTTTAGCGTTTATGTTTAGTGAATGTAGTGCGGATAACGATCTGAATATAAGGGTATTTGAAACTTCGGAAGGAGGTAATAAACTTAGTAAATTAAAAGATTTTGAAATTTCCGGTAGTAACGTGGTAAAAATTAAGATTGACTCAGAAAAGCAATATCAAGAAATTCTTGGCTTTGGTGGATCGTTTACGGAATCAACAGCTTATTTGGTAAATAGGCTGGGAAAAGAAAACAAAAAGAAGGTGATGGATGCTTATTTTGGAGAATCCGGAGCCAACTATTCTCTCACTAGAACACATATGAATTCATGTGATTTTTCACTCAGTAATTATTCTTACGCTGAAGTAGAAGATGATAGAGAACTTAAAAACTTTACCATAGAGAGGGATTTAGATGATATCATTCCGATGATAAAAAGTGCTAAAGAGATCTCTAAGGATGGGTTTAGGATAATAAGTTCTCCTTGGACGGCCCCTCCATGGATGAAGGATAACAAAGATTGGGTTGGAGGAAAGCTACTTCCTGAATATTATGATACATGGGCATTGTTTTTTTCTAAATATTTAGATGCCTATAAAAAAGAAGAAATTGATATTTGGGGCTTCACGGTGGAGAATGAACCGCATGGAAATGGTAATAATTGGGAGAGTATGCATTTTACACCTAGAGAAATGACAGATTTTGTGCAAAATTACTTAGGACCTAGATTGGAATCGGATGGATATGGTGAAAAGATAATACTTGGTTATGACCAAAATAGAGAAGGAATTAAAGAATGGGTAGATGTAATGTTTGAAAATGAAGAGTCTTCAAAATATTTTGATGGCACAGCCATCCATTGGTATGAGAGTACTTATGAAGTATTTCCCGAGGCGTTACAGTATGCTCATAAAAAGGCACCTAACAAGTTCTTAATTCAAACGGAAGCCTGTGTGGATGCAGAAGTACCTCATTGGAAGGATGATGATTGGTATTGGAAGAAGGAGGCTACGGATTGGGGTTGGGACTGGGCACCTGAACATCAAAAACATTTGCACCCTAAGTATGTGCCGGTATATCGATATGCACGTGATATTATAGGATGTTTAAATAACTGGGTGCAAGGATGGGTAGATTGGAATATGGTGTTAGACAAACAAGGAGGTCCTAACTGGTTTAAAAATTGGTGTGTCGCCCCTGTTATTGTGGATTTAGAAACAAATGAAGTTTATTATACGCCCATTTATTATACACTTTCACACTTTAGTAAATTTATTAGACCTGGAGCCGTAAGGATAGGTCTAGAAACCACTAGTGAAGAATTACTTATGACTGCTGCTAAAAATCCTGACAACTCAATAGCCGTTATTGTTTTTAATCCTACAGAAGAGACCAAAGATTTGAATATTTCTCTTGGAAAGAAGTCCTCCAAATTTTCTATCAACAAAAAAGCAATACAAACTATACTTATAAACAAAACGTAATACGATGACAAACCAGGGCACAACACTTGAAGGAAAGGTTCCAATAGGTCAAAAAATAGCTTTTGGTATTGGAATGTTCGCAAATCAAATGTTCCCTGCCATACTAGGTATATTTATGGTCGTCCTAGTGGAAGATTTAAAGTTTACAGGTTTGATGTGGGGGATGATATATTTATTTCCAAGACTTTTCGATGCTATTACCGATCCCTTAATGGGTTTCATTTCTGATAATACTAAATCAAGATGGGGTAGGCGTAAAGTCTATGTTTTAATTGGAGGAATCATCATGGGAGTGGCATATGTTTTTATGTGGCGTCTTTTTAAAGAAAATACGGTTCAATATAACTTTTGGTATTTCTTTTTATGGTCGGTTATATTTTATTTAGGACTTACTTTTTTTAGTGTTCCCTATGTAGCTATGGGTTATGAAATGAGTGATGATTTTCATGAACGAACCAATATAATGGCTGTAGCACAATGGATAGGACAATGGGCTTGGGTTATTGCTCCATGGTTTTGGGTAATTATGTATGATCCAAATTGGTTTCCCTCTGCAGATGTGGCAGCACGTGAATTAGCTATATGGGTAGCGATACCATGTGCTATCTGTGCTATTATTCCTGCTATATTTATAAAAAGTGAATCTACATTAGATAAAGACTATGAGCCCCTTAATCTTTCAAATATAGGGGGTAGTTTAAAGCAGATACTTAATAGTTTTGTTGAGGCCTTTAAAATTATTGAATTTAGAAAACTGTGTTTATCTACATTCTTTATTTACAACGCTTTTATGGCCGTCTCATCACTCACTTTTTTTGTGATCGTTTACAAGTTATTTAACGGCGATGCTGAGGCATCAGGAGTATGGGTCTCGCTGTTTGGTTGTTTAGGGGCATTAGGTACGACTTTTTTCGTCATCCCAATCGTTACTTTGTTATCAAAAAGATTGGGAAAGAAGAGAGCTTTTATGCTATGCCAAAGTATTTCTCTCGTGGGATATGTAATGTTGTATTTTCTATTTGTTCCCGGAAAGCCATGGATGTATATTATAGCCTTGCCATTGTTTTCATTTGGTATTGGAAGTCTATTTACTATCATGATGTCAATGACTGCGGATGTTATAGATATTGACGAATTAAATTCAGGTAAACGCCGGGAAGGTATTTTTGGAGCTATATATTGGTGGATGGTAAAAGTGGGTTATGCGATTGCCGGAGCATTGAGCGGAGCTATAATATGGGTTGTGGGCTTCGATTCAGAATTGGCTACCACAGATCAACAGGCTGCGGTAGATGGCTTACATGCGTTTTTCTGCTTTTTTCCTGCTTTGGGAACTTTGGCAGCAATGTATGTGATGAAAGATTATAATGTAACAGAGGTTAGGGCGAATGAAATAAGATCGCAGTTGGAGGCAAGGAAGACAAAGAGTACGCCTACTACAAGTTCATACTATGGCATGAATAGATTGGCATCATTAGGTAGTTTAGTATCTAACATCCGAAGGGCTGATGAACTCGTGGATAGCAATACTACTAGGGAGACTAATAAATCTACTTTCCATCAATTGTTGTCGCAAGGTATGTCAGGAATTTGTTTTAGTCCATATACGGATAAGCAAGATGTAGGTGATCAACTTACTGTAAAACAGGTAGAACGGAGAATGAAGGTAATTTCACCTCATGTGAAACAATGGATAAGGTCATTCTCTTGTACGGATGGTAATGAATATATACCTCAAGTAGCTAAGCAGTATGGACATAAAACTATAGTAGGAGCATGGATTGGTATAGATCATGAACAAAATATTATAGAACTTGAAAATCTTATCTCTGAAGCAAAAAAGGGATATGTAGATATCGCTGTTGTTGGTAATGAAGCATTAATGCGAGGTGATGTAAGTGAAGAAAAATTGTTGTCTTATATAGCTAGGATTAAAGAAGCGTTACCTGATATTCAAGTCTCATATGTTGACGCTTATTATCAGTTTTTGGATAGACCAGCCTTGATTGATGCTTGTGATGTGATAATGATTAATTGTTATCCATTTTGGGAGGGAGTGCATATTGATGAAGCTTTGTTTGCATTGCAAAAAATGTATGCAGTTACTGAGTCTGTTGCTAATAACAAAACCATAATGATCACTGAAACGGGATGGCCGAATAGAGGACAAAATACAGGAGGGGCTATGCCTTCCGACCATAATGCTATGCGATATTTTTCAAATGTGATTAAGTGGGCAGAAAACGAACGAATAGACTTAATTTACTTCTCTTCATTTGATGAATCCTGGAAGGTGCATCATGAGGGAGATGTGGGAGCCAGATGGGGTATTTGGGACAAAGATGAAATATTAAAATATAAGTAATTAAAGAAAATGTCTTTCAGAAAATACAAAATAGGATCATTATCAGGAGATAACTTTGTTGGAAAATCAAAGGAAGAACTTTCTGATATTTTTAAACGAGTACTCGATAGAGGTGTACATGGTTTTTGCTTTAGCTTGTACGAAGAAGGACAGAAACCGGGAGATATAATATCTGAAGCTCAGGTAAGAAGAAGAATGGAGACAATCAAACCCTATACGAAATGGATAAGGTCTTTTTCTTGCATAGATGGGAATGAATTTATACCTAAAATTGCCAGAGAATATGGTATCAAAACACTTGTAGGAGCATGGTTAGGTGATGACGCAGATATCAACAAACGAGAAATAGAAGGGCTTATCAAGTTGGCCAATGAAGGGTTGGTTGATATTGCAGCAGTGGGTAATGAAGTGATGTATAGAAAGGATCTCAGCGAAGAAGAATTACTTAAATTTATATATGAGGTAAAAAAGGCAATTCCAAATGTACCAGTTGGTTACGTGGATGCTTATTACGAGTTTTCAGAGAGACCCAAGATCACGGAAGCTTGTGATATAATACTTACGAATTGTTATCCTTTTTGGGAGGGATGTCAGTTTGAATACTCATTGGTATATATGAAGCAAATGTATCACCAAGCTTTGCAGGCTGGCCAAGGGAAAAGAGTTATTATTACTGAAACTGGATGGCCGAGTCACGGAAGTAATTTAGATGGTGCTTTTCCATCTAGAGAAAATGCAATGAAATATTTCATTAATACGCAAAAATGGTCAGAGGAAGAAGACATTGAAATATTTTATTTTTCTTCGTTTGATGAATCATGGAAAGTAGGTCCAGAAGGAGATGTTGGAGCTCATTGGGGTATATGGGACAAGAAAGGAAATCCAAAATTTTATTAATTTTAACTTATGACACATTTGAAAGAGACACCATTGGAGTATGCACGTGCGATTTGTTATTCGGGATATAGGACGGGTCAATTTCCTGGAGGATATACACCCACTTATGATCAAGTTAAGGAGGATTTATTGTTATTGCATGGACATTTTAAGTACTTGAGATTATATGATTGTGATCAGCACGCTGATACGGTTTTAGAAGTTATTAAAAATGAAAAGCTGGATTTTCAGGTAATGCTAGGAGCATATATAGTAGCTGAGATGAATAATTATGGATGCCCTTGGGGTGGGGGTGTTTATTCTGAGGAACAGTTGGCTAAGAATAGACTTCATAATCTTAAACAGATTAATAAATTAGTAAAATTAGCCAATGCCTTTCCAGAGATTATTTGCTCTCTATCAGCCGGAAATGAAGCTTGTGTGGACTGGACGGATCACTATGTATCTGTTGATAGTGTTATAGAGTACGTTAAAGTGATAAAGAATGGAGCTAAGCAGCCTGTGACATTTTGTGAAAACTATGTCCCTTGGTTAAATAAGCTTAAACCTCTGGCAGAGGTGGTAGACTTTATTTCTATTCATACTTATCCTGTATGGGAATATAAACATATTCATGAAGCCATTGAATATACGAAAGAGAACTTTAATGCAGTAAGAAATACTTTTCCTGATAAACCAATTATGATTACCGAAGCAGGTTGGGCTACAAACTCTAATGGAAGAGGTATCAATCCTGAGCATGTATGTCAGGTGCAACAAAAAACCTACATCAATGATTTATTAGAGTGGGTAGATGAAGAGAAAATAATTACTTTCATTTTTGAAGCATTTGATGAGCCATGGAAGGGTTCCAATGACCCAATGGAGCCAGAGAAACATTGGGGGTTGTTTAAAGTTGATAGAACACCGAAATTGGCTTTTCAAGACCTTTTTGTCGGAGTTAAAAAGTAATTCATACAGTCTAACTATATTTACAAGTTGGCTTATAGCGGTTTTAAAGTCAGTATCATAGGAGAGTGATCTGATATCTTGTTTACTCGTGCTTCATCCAAATATTCACAAGTTTCTATCAAGGGTACTAAATCTTGGTGAACAAAGGTATGATCATATCGATACCCATTGCCTTGATGACTATACCAAGAGTACTTTTTCACATCCCCATGTAAGTGTCGAAAAGCATCTATCATATGCAGTTGTTTCAACTTCTTTAATTCATCTGTATACCAAAAACTATCTTCTTTTTGGTCGATAAAGTTTTCACCTGTGTTAAAATCTCCACAAATAATGGCAGGTTGGTTTTGAGTAATTTCTGATTGCAATAAGTCGAATAACTTGTGCTTTTTTTTATGAGGTAAGTACACTCCGTATAGATTAAATGCTTCGAAATCAACAGAGATCACTCCATGTTGATATTGATAATTGCTCGTATGAAATAGCCTTGAATTACATGGGAAAATACTGGCAATAAGTACGGAATTAATATCAGCTTCACATTGAGCTACGAATTGATAATTAAATCCTAACCTTAGAAGTTGGTTTCTAATAGAGATTCCATTTTTATTATTTTGATATTCGGATAGAACAAGGATAGATGGATGTTGAGAGTCTATAAATTTTGTAATTTCCGATACTCTACTACCGCCTCCTTGTCTGATATTCCAACTTAATAATTTGATCATCTAAGCACTTGCTTTTTTCTCCTTTGCTTTTTCAATACTCTTTTTTAATGCAGACATTATATCCACTACTGGTGCATTTTCCTCATCATCATCCATCACCAATATTTCTTTTCCTTCAATTTTTTTATTAACCAATTCCATCAAAGCATTCTGATATCTATCAGAAAAGTCCACCTCTTGAAATGACATGGTTAAGGAGTCAACTAATGTCATTGCCAATTTCATTTGCTCTATATCAGTTTTTAAAGGTTTAATACCGGGAACCTTTTGTATAGATCTTATTTCATTTGGATATCGTAATTTATACATGATTAATCCGTCCTTATGAGGCGTTAGTAGTGCTAAGTCTTCGCGATCTCTAAGTATAATGCGACCAATACCTGCTTTTCCACTTTTTAGAAGAGTTTGGCAGAAAAGACTATAGGTGTCAAGAGCTATATCTCCATCTGGTCCAATATAGTACACCGCTTCAAATCTGCTCGGATGAACTTCCGTAATATCAACAAAAGCCTCTATGTCAATAGATCTTGTACTTTTAAGGCTGATATTATCTAATTCTTCCTCGGTAAATACAACATACTGGTCGTTTTCGTATTCAAATCCTTTGACAATATCATCAGAGTTCACTACTTCTTCACATAACTTGCAATATTTTTTATACCCGATGGAGCCGTTGTCTTTTTCGTGTATTTGTTTAAAAGATATATTTCCTTTTGAATTGATCGCACTGAATATTTGAATAGGAATAGTTACCAATGAAAATCTTATATGTCCTTTCCATATTGCTCTCATGTCTTGATATTTTTCTTTATAAATCTAGACGCAATTTTACGAAAATTGGTTCGCGTAAAGAACCATTACTACTCAAAGAAGCATATTCTACCTCACATATTAGCTGACTTTCTATCCAAGTAGTATTCTTTGGTTCTTCAATTGGTTCTTTAATGGGTTTTCGTATTACAATACATTGCTCTAACAATTTCTTAATCTCTTTAAGTTTGTTAGAGTCAAAACCACTTCCAACTTTACCAAGATATATGAAATTCTGATTTTCTATTTTGGCCATATGCAAGGCACCAAAATAGGGACTTCTATCACCTTTACCTTGAGTATATCCAATTATATGGACCATCATTGTAGATCTAAACTTTACTTTTAGCCATTGTTTACTTCTTTGGCCCGGAATATATGTGCTGGATTTTCTCTTCGCCATTATTCCTTCTAAATACATTTCTTTTGCAGCTTGAAAAAGCATTTGACCATTTTCGAAAACTTCGCTAATTCTAACCAGATCTGAGGTTTTAATAATAGCATTTAACCATTCTTTTCGTTGTTCTATACTTTGTTTAGTAAGCGATTTGCCGTCTAAATAAATACAGTCAAAGCAATATAAATATGCTTTTTTAACTTTTCCTAATTGAGATATTTTTCTATTACTTGTACTGTGTAATCGAGAAATGATGTCTTCGAAAACGGGGACACCTTTATCATCTAGGCAGACTAGTTCTGCATCTATGACAGCTTTTTCTACTCGTATAAATTCTTGAATATAGAATTCAGGAAAACGAAGGGTTATATCTCTACCATTTCTACTGATTATTTTAGTGTCGGAACCGTTTTTAATGATCATTACTCTAATGCCATCCCATTTTACTTCAAATAGATATTTTGAATCATCAGGTACGTTAGAAACTTGTTCACATAACATGGATTTGGAAAGTTTTTCCCAATCTGGTTTATCAAATCCCTCAATAATTTCTAATAACCAATCATCCTCTTTCATTTTATAGAGATGATAAGTGTTTGTATTATTTTGACCAACCAATTTAAATTTGAGAGATTTGCTAGATTTTTTGATCCATTCGATGCTACCCTGATCAAAAATCCACATTTGACCACCTCCATATTCTTCTTCTGGAATTATACCTTCAAAATCAATGTACTTTGCTGGATGATCTTCAGTTTGAATTGCTAATCGTTTCACATCCTTTAATAATGGCAAACCTTTGGGAATTGCCCAAGACTTCAATATTCCATCTATTCCAAGCCGCAAGTCATAATGAATATTGCTAGCATTATGCAATTGTAGAACAAATTTCCCATTTACACTATTATCCACGTTAGCTGTAGGTTCCTTGGTTCTTTGGAAATCTCTTTTTTCTATATATTCTTTTAGTTTTTCTTTATTTAATTTCTTGTATTTGGAATCGGAATGAAGACTTACTGCCATTCTTTTAAAATCTATCCATGGGTCAGCAACTATGGGTTCGGCATAAAATTTTGATAGTGTAAAATGCTGGGAGGAATTTATGAATTTAAGGCTTTCCCATGATATTGGCATGGCTATCGGAGCATTTGGTTTTCCCCTTAGACTAAATGGGCTTATGGCTGTATTTCCCTCATAGTTTCTATATATATCTAAAAGGAGTTTATTACTTCTATTTTGCTTGTGAACTTTGAGAGTTGTGTTCGGGTGATCTTTTACGAACTGAGTTAATAGAAATTTTACGGCGGTAGTGACTTGATTAAAAGAGTATTTAGGGATGATCGGGCAATGAATATGAATTCCTTTTCCACCACTAAGTTTTACCAGAGAATTATATCCGTAATATGTTAGAAAATCTCTTAAATGGAAACATATTGTTTTTAGTACTCCGAAATCCTGATTTGGAGAAGGATCTAGATCAATAATAAATTGATCGGGATTAGAAATTGATTGAATAGAACTTATTCCACTATGCAATTCTAGAGCAGCCAAGTTTGCTAACCATACAATATGTTCTTGTGATGTCGCATACAGATAATCTTTTTCTTTGTCATGAGGTACTTCAGTAGTAGGTATCCATTTCGGAGTAAAGTCGGGTTTATTCTTTGTGTAGAATTTTTTGGAAGATATTCCATCTGGGTACCTTATAAGGGTTAATGGACGATGACCTGCATATTTTAGAATATAATCAGCACATGATAAGTAGTGCTGAATGACTTGAGCTTTTGTTATCTGAGTGTCAGGGTATAAAACTTTCTCAAGGTTTGAGAGTTTTAGTTTTTGACCATTGACTTCAGTATAAACAGTTTTTTTAGGCATTGAATAAAAATAGGCAATTTTTTACTTCCAAATGGACGAATAAAATCACCTATTCTTCTTAGTTTCTTGTGTCTGTTGGTTTTCCATGCATTAGTGTGCTACAATAATCTTTTCAACAATCTTTTGATTAGATTGAAGATCCAGGACCTCAAGTAGGTAAATTCCATTTTCTAAATTGTTTACCTGTATTGTGGATTCGTTATTGTATTTTTTTATTAATCTACCTTCCAAATTGAATAAACGAATTTGATAAGTAAGCTCGCCCAATACCTCTATTCTTATGAAGGTGGAGACAGGATTTGGAAAAATGTTGATACTGGCGTTTGCCAATTCATGGGTTGAACTGGTTAAATCCATACCATCACAGTCTTCATCGATCCCATTATTGGCAATTTCTTCTGCATCGGGATTGATATTCGGATTTTCATCATCACAATCATCGGCGAGTAAGAAACCGTCCTGATCCAAATCATCATCTAAAGTATTTTCATTGCAATCTTCGTCAATTCCATTATAAGGTATTTCGGTTTGATCAGGATTTATATTGGAATCTTGGTCATTACAATCATCTGCTAGGAGGAACCCATCTTGATCCAAATCATCATCTAAAGTATTTTCATTACAATCGTCATCAATTCCATTATAAGGTATTTCGGTTTGATCAGGATTTATATTGGAATCTTGGTCATTACAATCATCTGCTAGGAGGAATCCATCTTGATCTAAATCATCATCTAAAGTGTTTTCATCGCAATCGTCATCAATACCATTATATACAATCTCCTCAGCATCTGGATTAATATTTGGATTTTCATCATCACAATCTACGTCATTTGTATATCCATCATTGTCATTATCAACTAGTAAGGGTTGTTCACGAAGGTTGATGTTATCGAGATATAAACTATTACCATAACCACAAATATTGACAAAATAAAACTGTAACATCCCCTCTGATTTCAAGTCATTTAATTGTATAGTTATTTTTTCCCAATCTTCGTTATCTGGAGTAAAGAAATTCGTGGTAGCAGGCACAGTGGCCAGCTCATGTCCTCCTTTGCCCCAAATTTTTGTTAAAGTATTTCCACAATCATTGGAATAATAAATATTCAAAGAATCAGGATAATCTTCACCACCATTAGAATACAAGGTGTAGGCATAATCAAACTCTAGGTAAGGCTCATTAGAATCGGTCAAATCAATAGTGGGAGAAATGAGATAATCTCTTTCACCAGGAGACGAATAAGAAAAATTATCCATAAAAATACTTGAAGTACTATTGCCAAAACCACCAACCGAAGGAACATGTTTCCAAGTCTCTCCGTCGTCTGGATTGTTTATTCTCCAGTCAGACGATAATTCGGATGTTTCAAAACCCTGATAATTATTAAATGTTACTTGAGGGGGTAAGCTTACCTCAATGAACTCTTCCATGGTGAGTGTGTCATTTTCAACTCCATTGGAAACAATGAGACGAACATCATATATCCCTTCAGAGGGGTAAGTTATATATGGATTTTCTTCAAGGCTGGTTTCAGGAACACCTCCTTCAAAGTACCATTCTATTATTTCAGAATAGTTGAAAGATTGATTTGTAAATAAAATATTACTCCCAGGACACACTTCGCTTTCACTGGCAGTATATCTGGTTGTAGGAGGATACGCATTGGGTTTAATAACGGTGTTTTCCCATATTCCTCTTCCATAACTACATGCTCTTAATATATTGGTCTCTGGAACTATTTCAATGTCGGAAACAAAAGTATTAGGAAGTTCTGTCATATACGGAACCCATTCATCATAAGTTTTATCTCTGTAATAGACGCCTACTTCTGTGGCTAGGTATAGGCAATCGTCAGGATGGTCTTTTTGGTAGATTATTTTATGAGCAGGAAAATTGGGAAGACCTTGAGAGATATCAGTCCATTCAGTTCCTTGATTTTCCGTATAATAAACTTTTGGCTCACCGGAGTATAAACCAAAGGTTATCCAAATTTTATTGGGATTGGTAGGGTGAAAAAGTACAGATGAAAAATTGTTAAAAGGTAGTGGATCGCTAATCCTTGACCAATTCAACCCTCCATCATTAGTAAGATATAAAATATCACCTACTGCCACGGCTATTACATCACTATCAGATTCAGATATTTGAATAACACTGAGTAAGCCACTATCAAAGTTACTAATCTTAGTAGAGGTAATACCCCCATCAAATGATTTCCAGAGTTCTCCATATCCTACATATACAATATTTGAATTATTAGGATCTACTTTGATAGGAGTCTCCCAACGATCAGTTTTTTCTGCATCGGTAAAAATCACGAAATGGGAAGCTCCAGCATCCGTCGTTTTAAGAATAGTTCCTCTTTGATAGGAGTGATAAATAATATCAGGATTTGAGTGATCTATTTCTGTCTGTAATCCATCTCCTCCAGAGTACCTACGCCAGTTTCCATCTTTCAAAAGATGTGTTCCATTGTCTTGAGCTCCAGCGGAAATTCTGTTGACATCGATCGGACTATTAGAAAAATCATAATATTGCGTGATTTGTAAGCCTTGACTGATGTATTCCCAAGTGGTTCCATTGTCATAGGACCTATTTATTCCACCATCATTTCCACAATATAAAATACCATCAAAAAATTCTAACCAATGAACATCAGCATGTACTGAAAAGCCTATCCCTGAGAAACTTCTACCACTATCATTTGAACGGAATAAATTAACTCCGCCAATAAATAATTCATCTTCATTATTGGGATTGATCTCGAATGCCATATCATACCAATATTGATTAGAAAGTGGATTTCCGGTACTAGTGTCATGTTTGGCTTCAAAAGATAATCCACCATCATCCGACTTCCAAGTTAGCGTCGCATCGCCCCCTCCTAAAATATAAACTACTTGGGGATTAGAAGGAGTAACTCCAAGTTTGAGTCTTCTGGCATCAGTAATGCCGGATACCATATTACTTAAATCTTCAAACGAAGCTCCAAAATCTTCTGATCTGTAATAACCAAAGTCACTTACAGCGTACATTACAGAGGGCTGGGAAGGATCGAATTCAAAATCCTCAATGCCCGTAAAAAGTGTTTTATCCCATTGTTCGCCGTTATTTTCGGTTCTGTAAAAAGAGTTGGTTGTGGCACAGAATAACATACTTGTATCCTGAGGATTAAAGGCAATTTTACCTCCTCTAAAATTTTGAGAGGAGGCAGATACCTGAAGTCCTGTTGGCACCCAACTTTCACCACCATCATGCGACTTCCAGACTCCTGTTCCATAAGCGGCCCAATGATTAAAATCACCAGTAGATATATAAATAGTATTTGAATTTAAGGGATTAATAGCAATACCTGAGACGGATACAGTGGGTAAGTAATCAGTAAGAGCTCTCCAGTTTTGACCATTGTCTACTGATTTCCAAAGTCCTCCTGAAGAGGCCCCTATGTAAATTACATCAGAATTGTTGGGATCTATCTGTATGACATTAATTCTTCCTAGTCCATTACTTAAATCAAAAGGACCAATGGGTTGCCATGGTTCATCAAACCTTTTAGAATTGTTATTTTTTTTGAGAGCTGCTTGATGTTGATTATACGCTATTTCCATTTCCAAAGGAGTAGGGAAGGAGCCATCTTTTTTTACTCTATTTTGCCAAAAATGCTCCCATCTTTTAAACTGTTTCCAACCATATCCTTTTTGATACTCTTTTCCCTCCCATTCGGCATCAAATTTTTGCTTTATTTCATTGAAATTAGCGTTTGGGTCCATTATCATTTCTTGCCAAGTTTGAGCAAATGAGAAGGTTAGAAAAAATAAACTTGCGATGGTGAAAATAAATTTGATTTTTGACATATGTTTTGCTTTTGGTATCAATACGGGCACTTATCTGAAAAGTACCAACACTAATATAATTGTTTATATATTTAATACCATCGGTTATTGATAATACGTTGCAAAGGATCGAAACTTTCTTTAAACATGTAGCCCAAAGGACATAGACTTACAACCAGGTTGAAATACATCTTTATTTTAGTTTGTGCCATTCATCTTTTGAGATAGTGTATATATAAACATCATTTTCGTGATAGATAGTGCTTTTTTGAATAGTCATTCCATTTTTATGGGCTACTTTTTGTGAAGGAATGTTAGAATGACTGATTATGGAGATCAAATGATTGGAATAGTTATTTTGAAAGGCAAAATTTCTACATTTTGAGGCAGCCTCAGTAGCATATCCCATGTTCCAATATTGAGGTAAAAGGGAGTACCCGATTTCAAGTTCTTTTTTGCCGTCCACCGTTTGTATCAATAATCCGCAATGACCAATTAGTTTGTGAGAAGTTTTTTCAATTAGGGCATTCATTCCACCCAAATCATTTTCATATCTATTCAATTGTTTATTGTACCATTTTTTACATTCTACGGAGGGATCTTCTCTTTCAAATTTCCAATATTTTGAGGTAATGGGATTTTTGAAAAATTCAATCCATACGTCAAAATCGTTTAGTGATACTTTTCTAAACAAAAGTCTTTCACTTTCTTGACCATTAAGTAAGTACTTCATCCAATTAAGTTAGTTGATTTTTTAGCAACTCTGTATACCAATGGTATTATACTATCTTTTATCTCACAACCAAAACATCGCCGGTATATCTTATAATCTCATCATCTAGAAATCTAATGGTAGCAGAGTAGGCATAAATTCCTGTGGGTACCGATTTTCCATTAAACTTTCCGTTCCATCCATTTTCAAGTATATTAGGTGGGAAATTATTATTATCAAATACAAGGTTTCCCCAACGATCGAAAACCTTTAGTTCCTCTACATATTTAATATTGAGAGGTTCTGCAAATACAGTAAAAAAGTCATTTACATTATCACCATTTGGTGAAAAAATGTTTGGAATAGCTACTGTCCTTACTTGCTTTACCTCAATGAATATAGAGTCTGAAACCGGGCAGCCGTTTTCATCAAATAAGGTTAAGATAATTTGCTGGCTGACAGTGGGTAAAAAATCAAATTTTTCACAGTCCACTATGTTAAAGCAGTCAATAGGTGTCGTCGACTGCCAGTTCAAAGATGAAGGCATAAAGTCATAGGTAGGAGAAAAGATAATTGTCTCACCAAGCTCTACCTGTTGATCTTCTCCTAATTCCAAATTGATATCAGGTTGATTTTCAATATAAATAGAAAGTATTAAAGGACAGTTTACATTATCTTCAATGATCACAGAATAGGTTTGATCTCCCATTAAATCAGAGAAAAAGTTCAGATTCCCAAGTTCTACGCCGTCAAATGTGTAGGAATAAGGAGGTACACCCCCAGTAACATCATCTATAGAAATACTACCATTTAGAAGACCAGAGCAAGGTGGACTTACAGTAATTTCGGGTACCAAAGGAGATGCTATCGCGAGCAAATCAGTGATAACAATACTATCGCATCCTAAAATATTACTCAATGTATCCGTATAAACTCCTGTTTCTGTATAGGTAGAATTTCCAACTGTAATGACTTCACCTTCACAGATAGTATTTGTTTGCATAACCTCCTTTGGAAGTATATGGATAGTTTTTGTATTTGAATTGACATGACATTTACTAGAACCCAGATTATTGGTGCCATCTGCAACGATAAAACGATAGTAGTATGATCCAGGGGTTGTAGCAGTATGAATATAGGTATTATCTATTGCTCCGGGAATATCTTGCCATGTAAGTCCCCCATCGAAACTTTGTTGCCATTGTAGGGCAGGATTCATGTGTTGCTCTCCAATGATAATCGCTTCCATTTCTACAGGAGTAGTGCTGTCCTCACATAAGTAGATGGGATTGACTTCTGGTATAAGTGTGGTTTCCGGGCCACAAGCTCTGAAAGAAATATTATCAAGAGCCAAGTCATTGCCAATTCCTCCAGGAGCATTATTTCTTAACGAAAGTGTTAAAGACTGTTGTCCTGGTTGTGTCATGAAAGTAAATCCATAGGTCGCCCATTGGTTAGTTTTGGGGATATTACCCGTGGAAAACTGTTCTACCCCATTCAAAAGAAAAGAAACGTTAGGATTTATATGGTCCGGTGTGCCGGATCGGATAAGGTTTATTATATCTGCAGTGAATTCGTACAATGTATTTTCACAAAGTCCGGAAACCGTTTGTCCATAAAATAGTCCTGGGGAAAAACTTGCATTTACAACCATCATATATCCGGTAGGATTATTGCTGTTATCGGGAATACGCAACCAAGAAGGAAAGAGACCGGGCCATGAGGACGTATTATTCGTCACTACATATTCTCCATCTAATGGTGGTACATTAAACGTATACGTGTAACCAGGAGCAATATTTGGGTCTGGAGAAAGCAAATTAGATGTGCCGGCACCAAAATTACCTTCTGAAAATATATTATTTCCAAGAGAGCCTGTACAAAATTGAGCCCTACTATAGATAGAAAAAGACAAGAGAACAAATGTCCATAAGACCTTATGAATCATAATTTTATAAGATTAACTCCAAAAGTACGAATTTAGAAGGTATGCGGAATAATTTGTAAAACTTAATCGTGTTATCCATGACATAGCTTTTCGAAATACTTATCTCACTAATTGCTCAACTATTTTTTTAGCCGATCTTGCTGCTGCATGAACACTAGACCAATCACTACCATCGGTGTACGCGTCGCCTGCAAAAAAAAGCTTGTTTTCTACAGATTTTCCGAGAGTTCTCAGAGTTCTCCAACTTTCAAAATATTGTACATATGCTCCTTGGGCGTAAGGTTCTTTAGTCCAATTTTGAAAAACGTGATTTATATAGTTAAGGGAAGCTTTTCCGTCAAAAAGTTCATCTAATTCGCTCAAAATGTATGTAATCAACTCTAGACTGTTTTTCTTAGTGTATTCTTCCGAAACAGGACCCACAGCAAAAACACCTAGAATATTTTGATTAGTATTTTGTCCGTATGCTGCATCATATAATAGTTTATGTCCTTGATCTTCAGGAATCTGCCCGAAACCGACGGCAGTAGGATAGAATTTTTCAGAAAATTCTATAAACATTTTGCATCCGCCCCATACGGTTACTTTTTTTATAGCTTCATTTTTTTCAGAAGGCAGAGAGGGAATAAATTTTATGGACTCGTTCTGCAAGAGTTTTACAGGAACCGTGATGATTATCTTATCTCCGACATACTTTTCTTTCTCGGTTTCAATACGCACCTTATCAGAAGAATATTCAATAGATTTTACTACTTCATTTATACGAATATTGGCTTTTATACTTGGTACAATATACGTATCAAAGAAATCATACCACGTCGAGTTAATAAATTTCTGATCTATAGTAAAGCCAAGAGTTTTAAGTTTTTCCTTGATAACTGTTAACCAAATTAATATTCCAATCAAAGTATAAATGACTATGTAAGCTAATTAATTGTAGACCTAAACAATTGGCTTAGTTTATACTATTCTGAATAACATATTATTGAAACCTCATGATCTTTTGATAAAGATAGAGCAGTCTCCATATTTCCTTGAACTGTCACGTAGCAGTGACTTTCGGATTCATATGTTTCTTTAATATCTCCCAACGAAGTAAGGTCAATGGCCGAATTCTTTTTATAACTGAGATAAAATTTCTTTTCTATGGGATGTATGTTGTCAACTTGTTGGATATTCTTTTTGTATTCATATTTATAATCAAAGAGATAAGCGGATATATCGCTTAGTACCGCTGAAGATGTAGGGTAACGTCCCGCCCCTTTGCCATATAAGAATTGTTCATCCGATAGTTCTCCACCTATTAAAACGCCATTAAACTCATTGTTCGTTAAACGAAGGGGATGATATTTTGGGATAAAAGTAGGAAGTACCGAAGCTTCTTGGATATCACCGTTCTTATTTACCTTACAGGTAGCAATTAATTTAATTACATAGCCTTTTTCCTTAGCACAAGCGATATCAAATGTGGTAATGGAATCGACTCCCTTTACATAAATATCTTCATCTTTTATTAGTTTTCCAAACGCATGCAAAGCGATGATTTTTAATTTATTTCGAGCATCCCATCCTTCGACATCTAGCTTAGGGTCACTTTCTGCAAAACCAAGATCTTGAGCTTTTTGGAGGGCTGAACTATAATCGAGATTGTATTTGGCCATTTGGGTGAGAATAAAATTTGTTGATCCATTGATTATTCCAGTGACATTGGTAATGAGGTCATTATTAAAGTATTCTTCCAAATTTCTAATAATAGGCACACTACCGCATACGGCAGCTTCATAAAGAAAGGAGACTTCGTTTTGTTTAGCTGTTTTTATCATTGTGGGTAGATTATCTGCTATCATCTTTTTATTGGCACTAATAACCGATTTCCCATTATTCATTGCTTTTAGAGCGATTGATAAAGCTGATTCTGCATCATCAATCAGCTCCACAACTAAATCAATGGTGGGGTCTTCGAGAATATCAGTTGGCTCCGTAGAAAATAAGTTAAGAGGAGCGTTTCTCTTTTTATTCGCTTGTTTTATAACTACCTTTTTAATATTTATTCCCAGTTGTGGTTTTTGCTGTAGCACTTTATAAATTCCTTCTCCAACTACACCAAACCCAAATAATCCTATATTTATATTTTTCATATTGTTAGTTCTTTTTTAGATTTTGAAATTATTGCTAATGCATCACTTATATCGTTAATTAGATCGTCAGCATTCTCTATTCCACAGGAAAGCCGGATCAGTGAATCTTGAATACCAGATGACAACCTTTTTTCTCGTGGGATGGAGGCGTGTGTCATTTTGGAAGGTTGACACAATAAACTTTTTACACCACCAAGACTTTCTGCTAATTGGAAATAACGAGTATTGGTTACGAATTTTTCCGCACTTTCAGAACTATCCTCTTTTAGACTGAATGAAACAATACCACCATAATATCCATTTTGTTGTTGAGTAGCAACTTGATGGTTTTTATGAGAAGGTAGACCAGGATAATGCACTTTATCTACTTTTTCATGATTTTCTAGAAATTGAGCAATTTTCAGAGCGGTATTACATTGTTTTTCAACACGGAGATGCAGGGTTTCGATTCCTCTTATAGTAAGGAAACAATCCCATGGGCCTAGCACACCCCCTGAAGCATTCTGAATAAACTTAATCTTTTCCGAAAGAGCTTCGTCTTTTGTTACCACTAGACCTGCAAGGAGGTCAGAATGGCCACCAATATATTTGGTCGCACTGTGAATGACAATATCCGCACCAAGCTGTAGAGGTTTTTGACAAACTGGGCTTGCAAACGTGTTATCAACCACCACCCAAGCATTGATGGATTTAGCAATTTTGGAGATATGCTCAATGTCGCTGACTTTAAGTGTAGGGTTAGTAGGTGATTCTATCCAAATTAACTTAGTATTTTTATTGACAAAATCAAGAATGTTATCAGCATCTGTAGTATCAACATAATGTATTTTTATACCTAGTTTTTTATAGATATGTGTAAATAATCGATACGCCCCTCCGTAGATATCATCTACCGCAATTATTTCATCTCCAGCAGATAAAAGCTTTATAACTGCATCTATGGCGGCTAAACCGGAGGCAAATGCAAAAGCTGAATGTCCATTTTCTAATTTAGCCACTATATTCTCAAGAGCTTTCCTAGTAGGGTTTCCTGTACGGGCATAATCGTAGCCTTTGTTCTTACCAGGAGCTTCTTGAACAAATGTCGCTGTTTGATAAATAGGAACGGAAATAGAACCTGTTAATTCGTCCGTGGGAATGGAATGAATAATGTCTGTAATACTGCTCATTTTTTAAGTTTTAATTGATTAATATTAAAAATCACTTATCGTGAGCAGCTTCAGGAAGAACACAAAAAAAGGCTCTCCTGATAAGCAGAAGAGCCTTATATATCTTAAAATCTCATCGAATGAGAAAATAGTTATAGACTGTTTCGCACTTATCTTTCTCCATATTGGAGATGGAATTAGCACCATTCCACAAAAAAATGCAGCGGTTGCTAAAGCTTCATCGGGCCATTTCCCTCAGCTTTTCTTGATAAGATAATCTTGTAAAGAACTTTTTCAGTTGCAAATGTATGTCAAAAAACTACAGACTTGCAACTATTTCTTAAAATTATTTCAAACTAATTTTAATTAGCTATAGTCCACATCCACACTTAGGCTGCATGAAACTATTGGTCTCATGGTAGAACGGATAGGCATTACCACTACCTTCCAATTCCCAATAAAACTTTGACCTTTCTCGGGTCTCAATTCCAACTTCGTTCATAGTTTCAGTATCATATAACCTTCCATTTATCATGGTATATCTGACATGCTCCGTATTTTGGATATCTTCTAATGGGTTGGCATCTAGTACTATTAAGTCTGCTAGTTTGCCAACTTCCAATGTCCCTAATTCCTTTTCCATACCGATTAACTCGGCACCGTTAATTGTGGCACATTTAAGAGCTTCATAATTACTCATACCACCCTGTTGAAGCATCCACAATTCCCAATGAGCTCCTAATCCTTGTAGTTGGCCATGAGCACCTAGATTAACATTAACACCTGCGTCATTGAGCTTTTTCAAAGATTTTGAAGTTAGGATGTAACCATTTTCATATTCTTCCTGAGGAATCATGGTTCGATGTCTGGATCGACTATCAACCAATGCTCTTGGCGTATATCTTAGTAGTCTATCCTTTTTCCATACTTCAGTATTCTGATACCAATAATATTCACCATTTACAGCACCATAATTCACAATGAGGGTAGGAGTATTACTGGTTTTAGAGTGTGCCCAGAATTGTACTACATCATCATAAAGAGGGGCTACGGGAATGTTATGTTCCACGCTGGTATGGCCATCAGCAATCATCGTCATATTGTGGTAGAAAAACGAACCGCCTTCGGGTACAACTCGTATACCTAATTGTCTTGCTCCTTCTATTACTTGTTGCCTTTGGTCTCTTCTGGGTTGATTATAAGATTTAACAGAGAATGCTCCAAAAGCCTGAGTTCTTCTAAGTGCCGACTTTGCGTCATCAAGATTGTTAATTACAGCTTTAAAATCACCATCAGCACCATAAAGAATAGTGCCCGTCGAGAAGATTCTTGGGCCTACCATTTCTCCGGCTTTTACCATTTCAGATTGAGCAAATGTGATTTCGGTTTTTACCGAAGGGTCATGGGTGGTAGTGACTCCGTAAGCTAGGTTAGCGTAGTATTCCCAATGCTTTTGTGGACTTATTCCATCTCTGAAAGCCCCTAAATGAGCATGTACATCTATCAACCCTGGCATGATAGTTTTTCCTGAGACGTCGATCACTTTTGTATCCCCACCTAATCGCAATCCATCACTATTTCCTACATATTTAATCTTGTTATCTTCAATCAGAATAGTGCCATTTTTAATGATTTGTTCATTTTTCATGGTGATAATATCTGCCCCTCTTAATGCAATTTTACCTTTTGGTTTATCCATTTTTACCTTTAGACTAATCTTTTGCCCAATGGTATCTATAGGAGGTAAGCTATCAAGCTCATTGTTCAAAAATAAAAAGCGATTATCTAACCGATCCGTAAAGTATTCATTTCCTAAAGTCCAGTGTAATTTCTTACTATCTACTGACCAATGAAGATTGATGCCAGCATCTCTTGCTACTTGGGCAACAGGAACTGCTTTGGTTTTAGCAGAAAGACCGAATGGTTTGCCAGTATCAGGCATAGCAGCTATATATACTTTGTGTAATTCAGTGAATGCTACCCATTTATTGTCAGGGCTAGGTACAAAGTTGGTCGTATAACTGGTATTGAATATTACCTCAGACTTTTTCTTTTCTAAGTTGTATTTTTTAAAAGATTTTTTAATGGAACCCATTGTAAATCCGCCCACTGTGTAGAAAATAAATTTATCATCTTTTGAGAATTGAGGACCTTCTCCCTCCGCAACAATAAACTCGATCTCAGAACCATCGGCATTCATCATATAAATACCTGAGTTGATATTATAAGAATATCCTTGATGGCCATTACCACTTTCTTTTCTGTACGTGATTTTATTTCCATCTTTAGAAAACTGTGGGGTTCTGTAAAGCCCGGGTTGGTCAGATATTTTTTTAACAATATTTGTCTTCAAATTATAGGTTCTCAACTCACCAAGATTTTCATCATTCCAACTTACATAAACTACTTTTTTACCATCAGGACTGAACGAAGGTTCTGCTTCAAAATCATTAGTTTGAGTAGTTAGTCTCTTTGGTTTTTTGCCATTTTTCGCTAAGTATATTTTACCAAGAGCTGAGAACAAAATGTCCTTTCCATCTGGAGATGTAGTAACATTTCGAAGTACTTTTAACTCAAATTCATCTTCAAAAGCTTTGTTTTCAAATTGTACTGTTTCCATCATTTTGTGCTTCGCCTCTACCTTAAAAGGGATTTCAGAAACATTTTTATTGGAGATATTTATTCTCTTAATTTTCCCTTTTGCCCAGATAACAATGTTTTTATCATCTGGTGTCCAACTAAATCCTGTATAAATTCCAAAAGTGGTCCAAGCTTCTTGCTGATCCTTACTCAAATCATCATAAATAGGGTAGTCCAGTCCGGTATCTAATTCTGTAATAAACAATACAGATTTTTCTCTAACTCTTCTGACGTATGCCAGTTTTTTACCGTCATGAGATATCTGAGGTCGACATGCTCCACCTGGACCTCCTAATATTTTTTTGGTTTCACCTTTCTCAAAATCATATCTATAGATGGCAAATATCTGATCATTGGGATCCTTATTGTATTGAAAATAGCCGCCTGGATAAATATCTTCACTATAATACATGTATCTTCCATCAGATGAAACACATGGCTCATTTACGTCTTGTTGATCATTTTTTCTTTTTGTAATCTGAATACCTTCACCTCCACTTATATGATACATCCACATTTCTCCGGCTCCCAGAGATCGAGTAGAAGTGAAGTGTTTTCTAGCTATTATGTAATCACCATTAGGCATCCAAACTGCATTGTTGAGAAGTCTAAAACTTTCTTTTGTAATCTGTTTTGCATTTTCTCCGTTGGCATCCATATACCAAATGTTATCTCCTCCTGCCACATCGCTGGTAAAAAGTATTTTCGTACCATCCGGACTCCACCTAGGTTGTACTTCCCAAGCTAATCCACTTCTCAAGCAAGTAGCTTCTCCACCAGCGATTGGAATGGTGTAAATATCACCTAATAAATCAAAAGCAATTGTATTGCCATCCGGACTAATATCAAGATTCATCCAAGTCCCTTCATCGGTAGTTATTTCTACCTCTTTGAAATTACCCGGAGGATTATTTACGTCCCATTTTTTATCCTCTTGAGAATATATGCTTAAAGAGAATAGAACAATAGTCATATATGAGAATATATACTTCATCAAGTGTTATTTTGAAATTGTCAATAAAAGAAACCCTAAGATAATGGACTTCCAAGAAACTCGGAAATAGGGGTTAAAAAACTCTGCTCCAATCTTTTTGCATGAT
The DNA here is from genome assembly GCA_965230495.1 of Saprospiraceae bacterium. Taxonomy (GTDB): domain Bacteria; phylum Bacteroidota; class Bacteroidia; order Chitinophagales; family Saprospiraceae; genus JACJYM01. Next base: position 393,082 of record OZ246004.1, read on the forward strand.
GCTCAACTGCTGATTGATCTGCGTATGAGCGATATTTGCTAATTGAATACCATCTTCGTGTCTTATTGGGTCACCAAAGTGAAGTTTCACCTCGGTTCTCCATTTACTAAATTGTTTGAAATATTGGAGTATAAAGTTAGGTATGGTCCACATATCTTCAGGATGACTAAATTCGATAGTTACAGGTACCACGGGAAAATTGTTTTTAGCAGCTTCTATAAAAGTACCTTTTTTAAATTCTAAGGTTCCTTTTTCTTTACCAACGGTTCCTTCGGGGTATACCAGTACATTATATCCGTTTTTAACTAAGCTGACCATTTTTTCTCTAGTGGTATTTCTTGAATCTTTGTTTTCTCGTTTTACATACACGATACCTGTAAGTTCAGCACCTTTGTTAATGATAGGATAGCTTGCAACCTCTGCTTTAGCGATGACAAAAGCATCTAAAAATCGACATAAGACAATGGGATCAGCGAAGGAGCGGTGATTAGAAACATAAAGAGCTGGGATATTAATGGGATCACCCTTTTTCCGAATCTTAATATTGAGAACAGGTATGGCAATCCATCTTAACCAGTTTTTTCGTAGCATAAAAGCTCTTCTCTCATTATGCTTAATAATAACTCTGCTTAAAGTATATAAAAGCAGAAAAATAAGAATAGACCCAAAAATTATAATCGCCCTTATAAAGGCAACTATGTAAAACAAAGGTTTTAGAAACCTCATATTATTCGTTCTGTTCAGCTTCGGCTCTCATAATCATTATATCTCTGTCAAAGAGATATAGACCACTTCTATCATTACCGATCATCTCTAGTTTGTCATTTAGATCTCTAGCAGATTTTTCCTCTTCCATTTGTTCCGTAACGTACCATTGCAAGAAATTATGGGTAGCGAAATCTTTTTCTTGTAGAGCAAGATTAACTATTTCATAAATACTATGGGTAACTTGAATTTCTGCTTCCAAAAAATGACTGAATAATTCTTGAACGCTGTTGAAAACATGTTTGGGTGCTTCCATCGCAGGAATAGAAGCTTTTCCTCCTCTTTCATTAACGTATCTTACTAGTTTAAGCATATGTACTCTTTCTTCATCAGATTGAGCATAAAAAAATTCAGTAATTCCTTCCAGTCCTGGTTGGCATTCGGCCCAGCTGGCCATTGCTAAGTAGGACATACTGGATTGTGCTTCCAGCCTGATTTGGTTATTTAAAATGTTTTCCATTTCTTTTGATAACATAGCAACTATTTAAGTATTATCTAATATCTGTTTTTTTATTACTTTATACCAAATGTACAAAAAGCCCTTCTTCCGATTTCTCTACCTTGACCAAATTATTTTTAGTTAGCTCTTTGATTGATTTATCCCACTTCTTATTAGAAAGTTCGCTAAGAGTCTTTAGTTCTGTAAGTTTCATTTTATCCGAGCCCTTCATTTTCTCTAAAACACCTTTTGCCTGATCAGAAATAGCGAGCAGTTTTCTTTCAGGTTTCATTTGTGGAAAAAATAAAACTTCTTGAATACTAGGATTATTTGTTAAAAACATAATCAATCTATCCATACCAATTCCCAATCCTGAGGTAGGAGGCATTCCATATTCGAGAGCTCTTAAAAAGTCGTGGTCGATAAACATTGCTTCGTCATCACCTTTTTCAGAAAGTTTCAATTGATCTTCAAATCTGTTTTTTTGATCAATGGGATCATTTAATTCTGAATAAGCATTGGCAATTTCTTTACCACAAACCATGAGTTCGAACCTCTCAGTTAGCTCAGGATTATCCCTATGTTTTTTTGTTAAAGGAGACATTTCAATGGGATAATCAATGATAAAAGTAGGCTGAATAAAGTTGCCTTCACATTTTTCGCCAAAAATTTCGTCTATGAGTTTCCCTTTACCCATTGTTTCATTTACTTCGATTCCCATATCCTTAGCTGCTTCACGCAGTTCATTCTCGTTTTTTCCTGAGATATCAAAGCCTGTAAATTTTTTAATAGCTTCTGTCATGGAAATTCTGGGATAAGGAGCTTTGAAATCTATTTTGTGTTCACCAAATTGAGCTTCTGTAGTTCCATTAACCTCTTGAGCTATATGTTCTATTAGTTTTTCAGTGAAACTCATCATCCAATTGTAATCTTTGTAAGCCACATAGATTTCCATCGCAGTGAATTCAGGATTATGGGTTCTGTCCATACCTTCATTCCTAAAGTTCTTAGAAAACTCGTATACTCCATCAAAACCGCCTACTATCAATCTTTTAAGATATAACTCATTTGCTATTCGCATGTAAAGTGGTATATCTAATGTATTGTGATGAGTGACAAAGGGACGTGCTGCTGCACCACCGGGAATTGGTTGAAGTATAGGGGTTTCCACTTCCATAAAACCAAATCCATTGAAGAAGTTTCGCATTGCATTAAACATCTTTGTTCTTTTTACGAATACTTCTTTGACTTGTGGATTAACTACCAAATCTGCATATCGTTGTCTATATCTTTGTTCAGGATCTGTAAATCCATCATGTACTTTACCATCCGCATCGGTTTTAGGTAATGGAAGTGGTTTTAAAGATTTGGAGAGGATAGTAAAATCTAAAACTTTTATTGTTTTTTCTCCTACCTGAGTAAGAAATGTTTCACCTTCAATACCAATAAAGTCACCAATGTCAACTAATTTTTTGAACAAATCATTGTATTTGAATTTATCCTCTTTCGGACAGATTACATCTCTGTTGAAATAGATTTGAATCCTCCCCATGCTATCTTGTAATTCAGCAAATGAAGCAGAACCTTGTATCCTTCGACTCATTAATCTTCCCGCTAGAATTACTTTTTTACCTTCTTCAAATTTTTCCTTAATATCTGATGAGTAATGAGTGAATTTGTATTCTTCAGCAGGATAAGGATTAATTCCTGCCGATACTATTCTGTCGAGTTTTTCTCTTCTGACTAATTCTTGTTCCGAAAGTTGAATTTGCATGGAAAAAATTTATATTTTTAGCAAGCAAAATTAAGGCTTTAAAATGATAACCTCATGATTTAATGTGTGGTTAATATTCAAAAGTTTTATTTTGCAGTTAATTGCAATCGACTCCCCGAAAAACATAATAGAACTCAAAAAAAGGGTATGAATTCCAATATTAGCAAAGCTCTAATTCTGATCTTCTTATTTATTTCCACTCATAGTTGGGGACAAGTTATCGCAGATGGACTTCCTGGTTGTCTCGCTGTTGAGAACATGGTTGGAGTGGGGTGTGATGGAGGAACCACTTTTTATGGGATTAATGGATCTGACCAGTTTCAGGTCCAAAATGTGGATGGTGCGGCATGTTGTGATCCCGGACAAGGAGGTGATTGGAATAGTTACTTTGAGTTTGAAGAAATTGATATTTCATGTTTTTCAGATATTGAGATTAGTATGGATTATTCTGCTAGTACTGGCGGCTCGGGAGGCTTTGAAGATGATTCTCCAGGATCTCCTCTATTTGGATGTACCAATACAATTGTAGATAACAGCCATGATCAAATAGTTTTTACATATATCTTGGATGGAGGTGCTGAAGTTCAATCACTATACGTCCATGGAGAAACACAAGCCGACTTTACTGGGACTTGGACGGAGGGACCTTTAAATGGGAATACACTTAGAATACGCATATATGCATCTAATAAAGCGACGGCAGAAATATTTTATTTTGAGAACCTAGAGATTAGTGCAACTATTGAAGATATTGATGCAGGACCAGATATGTTATTATGTGATTTGGATCCGGTAAACCTAGCAGGAAGTGGTGAAGGAACCTGGAGTGGAGGATTAGGTGTTTTTTCGGATATAAATTCACCAACCAGTACATATACTCCTGATGCTTCAGAAAACAATTCAACCGTAATTTTAACTTATACAGGATGTTCTGTGTGTAGTGATTATCCTGAAGAAAGTGATATGGTAGAATTGACATTTACACCTTTAACCGCGGACCCGGCAGGACCATTAAATGTTTGTGATGACGGTTCTGGTTCAGGCATATTTGATTTAACTTCTTTAGATGGAACAGTGAATGGAGGAAGTGTATTAACAGTTAACTGGTATTCCGATGCAGGTTTGACAACTCCAATTGCAGATCCGAGTAATTACTCATCTTCTGGAGGATTTGTTTTTGCAACAGTGACAGATGGTACTTGTGAGTCAGAAGCCGTATCTGTCGAACTTATCCTTGATGAAGCACCAACTTACCATCTATCAGGAGATGTAATTTTGTGTCCTGGAGATTGTGAAGATGTGATTTTTTATCTCGAAGAAGGATCTGGAACTTATGATCTCGACATAAGTATAACTTTTAGTGGAATTCCGATCAATTTTACAATGCCGAGTGTAATGACAGGAGTTAAAATTGAAATTTGTTATGATGGAACCGGAATCTTGCCGACCTATGATGCAGGAAGTATGGTTTTAACTATTCCAACTACTTATACTATTGATGGTACGGTTGATATTACCGGTATGAATGATGCCAATGATCCTTTTTGTGAAGGTGTATCAGATGGACAAATTTCAGCCCTTATTGATTTGTTGGATGCCCCTGAAGCCGGTGATCCGGATCCTTTGACTGAATGTGATGAAGGTGGAGGTTTTGCTACTTTTACCTTATCTGATGCGGACGCAGATGTACTTAATGGCGGTGCTGGGACAGTGATGTATTACAGTAATATGGACTTAACAAATGAAATATTTAGCCCTTATAATACAATGACTACAACGGTTTATGCGGTGGTTGATGATGGAGTTTGTGTCAGTGAACCCGTAGAACTAGATTTGGAGGTTATTCTTGAAGGAGATGCAGGTAATGTATACATAACGTGCGAACCGGGAATGATATCTACTTTCTGTACAATATGCGATATAGATGGAGTGGCAGGAGAAACCTTTTCACTATATTTTCATGCTGATGTGGCAGGACAGTATAATATAGTTTTAGAATATGTTATAGATGGAACACCTCAAATAGCTAATTATAATGATTTTACGGCTCCTGGATTTTTAGATGATTTTAATATCACACAAGTTTCAACTTTTACATTAATATCAGTAGAACATATTGGAGTTAGTTGTCCCGATGAATCAGATTTAGGAGATCCTGTGGTAATCAATTATGTTGTGAAACCGGATATTGATGAAATAGGACCATTATTTGGTTGTGATGAAGTTGTTTTACCAAATATTACAGGCAGTAACTTCCCAACTACACCTTATTATTATGAAGGTAGTGGTGGAACTGGAAGTTTTTATTCTCCTGGAGATATCATTTCTACTGATGCTTTACTTTATGTATATACGGGTCTTAATGGCTGTGAGGATGAAATAGAGGTGGTCGTTGATATTATAGGTAGTACAACATACGATCAACCGGAAAATGTTTTGCAGTGCGGATCATATGTTCTACAGGAAATAACAGGATCAGGAGTGGGAACAAATACACAATATTTCACAGAACCAGATGGTGGGGGAGTTGCTTATCCTGAAGGATATGAAATAACTCAAACTACTACTGGTGGAGGAACTATAACGTTGTTTATCTTTGATCCAACATCAGATTGTGCAACGAACGAACCCTTTTTTACCATAACCTTAACCGAAGCTCCGGTTTTTTCTGTTGCAGATACTGTTTTGGCTTGTAGCCAATATATATTGTCAGAAATTACAGGAATGGACCTGTCGGGATCAGAATATTATAGTACAGAATCTGGAGGGTTGGGAGATGTTCTAATGGTTGGAGATACAATAATGATGAATGATACCATCTATGTATTTGATAGTTCTAATGGTTGCGAAGTTACTGATAGTATCATAGTTGAAATAGAGTTTCCCATTAATGTAGGTGAAGAAACTTTTGTCAAATATTGCGAAGGATATGATGAATCCTTAAACTTTATGACCCTACTTATGGGAGACCCGGAATTAGGAGGTTTTTGGTCCGATACTAATGATACGGGAATAGATATTTCTGACTCTACAAGTGTTGACATATCTACATTAGGAGTGGGTATATATAATTTTGAATATGCCAATGATTCTGAAGTATGTAGTGCCAATTCAGCTGGCTTGATTATTCAAATTGAGAATGGACCCGATGCAGGAAAAGATACTACCTCAAACTATTGTGCTTCCAACAGCTTAGTTTTTAATCTAAATACTTTTGTAAGTGTTACTCCGGACGATTTTTTTGACAATGAGGAACAAGAAATAAGTGATCCCGCCTCAGTAGATTTATCTAATATGAGTGGACAGTTTGAGTATTATCATGTAGTAAGCTCAGGTAACTCTTGTATGTCCGATAGTTCCTTGATTGTTATAAATATTCAGGAATCAAATATGGCTGGAGATGAGGTAAGTACCAATGTCTGTATCGGTACCGTTGTTGAGTTGAGCACTTTATTACAAAATAATAATGGAGTAGGGGTCTTTGAAGATTTACAGAGTTCCGGAGGACTGTCAGGTAGTCAATTTGATAGTGACGGACTATTAGAAGGAATTTATGATTTTAATCATATCATTTTGGCTTCTGGCAATTGCGAAGCTGACACAAGTTTACTTCATATACAGCTTTCTTCTTCCGTTTCTGCTGGTGAGATAGATACATTGAAAATTTGCTTTGGAGATGTTATAAGCCTCTTCGAAGGTTTAATAGATGAGGATGCCGGAGGCGAATTTTATCAAGATGGAAATGCGGGATCTGTGGATTCCGAATTTGATAGTAACAATTATGGTTTAGGTCAATTTGATTTTAAATATGTTGTTGGAGATGATATCGTTTGTCCAAAAGATAGCCAAGATGTAGCTGTTATAGTGAATGAAATACCAGAGGTAGAGTTCATGCAAACTGATGTGTCATTTTGTCCAGGGCAAATACCTCAACTTATAGTAAATAATAATGGCCAAACGGATGTTAGATTTGATATGACTATTTATCTGGATGCTATCATAGAATTCCAATTATCTGATATACTTTTAAGCGAGCAGAATGTTTACGATGTGGTAGTTGATGAAGGAGGAGTCACAGAACTGGCAGGGAATGAAATCATTTTGAACCAATATAACAGACAGTTTTTTGTTGAGATAACTAATATTTCGAATGATTTATGTGAGCAGGACATATTTGAGCAATTTATGTTTGAGCCCTTATCGTCGGGTTATACAGAGATTGATACCATGATGTGTAATGGAGAATTTTTGGAAGTTGGAAATGATACTTATGATGAATTGAAACCAAATGGTACGACTATATTGACTGGGTTTAATGGCTGTGATAGCATTGTATACGTAAATATTCAATTTATGGATGCTGTTCAAGGGCCTGATTTTTTGCAAAGTGTTTGTAACCCTGATACGACCTTTACGATAGGAGATCAAGTTTTTGATATTAATACCCCTTCAGGTGTAGCAACGATTTCAAACGGTTCTGTCGCTGGTTGTGACAGTATTGTAAATGTGACCATAATTTTCAATAGTTCTGCTGTAGGTCCGGAAGAAGTACGTTTTTCTTGTGATCCTTCAGAAGTCTTTGACTTTGATGGTTATATTTTTGATATAGATAATCCTTCAGGAACAGTACTTCTGGAAGGCATGGCCTCTAACGGTTGCGATAGCACATATACCGTAAATATTAACTATGAATCCCATAATTCAGGAATTTTTGAATATTCTACGTGTGATTTGTTATATAGTGTGGAAATTGGAAATACTATGTTTGATATAAGCAAACCTAGTGGGCAAGTGACGCTTGAAGGTATGGCTACGAACGGGTGTGATAGTATTGTCGATGTAAACATATCTTTTACCGAATTTATAGTGGATATAGAAGTAGAACAAGGTGATTGTAATGGATCCATACAACAAGGAGTTAGCTTTGTAGAATCTACAGTTGACGGTGTTTTTCAGTACGAAATAAATGGAAGTGGAGTGTCTGAAGAAATAGAAAATCTACCTTACTTTATTGAATTATTGCCAGACGATTATAAGGTTTTGTTTATTAATTCGGACGGGTGTAAAGATTCTATTTCTTTTACTATCAATGAGAATCAGACATATGATTCGGAAATTGTAACAAGTGTTATTTCGGAAAACTATTATGAATTGGGAATAGAAACAGATGGTGAAGTACAATCTTTGCTATGGACTCCATCATTTGGCCTTAGTTGTGTAGATTGTTCTAATCCAACTGTAGCCATACAACAGGAATCAACCTATACAGTAACTATTACATATGAAGATGGTTGTTCAGAACAGCTAAGCATAATCCTTGAATATACAGAAAAACCTGAAGTGTCTATTCCAAATATATTTACACCCAATGGAGATGGGCATAACGAAACATTTACATTAGATCATTTCGATCAATCTCTAATTATTAATCAATTCAGAATATATGATCGATGGGGCTCCTTGGTTTATTCTGTTCAAAATATTCCAATATCAGACAGTAAGAATGGATGGGATGGTAAGTTCAATGGAAAAAATGCGGAGACAGGGGTTTACGTATATTACATCGAATTGATAAATCCTTTAACCGAAGTTATCGAGGTATTTCAAGGAGATTTAACACTATTGAGATAATACTCGGAGTTTGTATATAGAAGCCTTCAAATTTAATATAGAAACAAAAAAGTAATTTTTTTTGTGTAATTTGTATAGATGTGATCGTCTATTCGGAAAAGACTAGAATAATTGGGTCTTAATTTCTTGATAGTAGTAAATATTTATGTATGAAAGTAATACTTATGATTTTGTCCTTGGTACTTGGAATGTTTGTTTTTGAAAATAAAGGCAGTGATTTTGACTATAAAAAGGCCTGGCAGGAAGTTGAAACATTGATTAAAGATCGACTTCCTCAATCTGCTTTAGAAAGAGTGGAAATAATTCTTGAGAACGCCAAAAAAGAAGATCGTATTAATCATAAATTGAAGGCCATCAAATATATTAGTAAGTTGAACGTAGAGCTAAACGAAGAAGGAATCGTCATGAGCATCGATAGGTTGAACAAAGAAATTCAACTTTCGAAGAACGAAGATAAGAATGTATTAACCTCGTACCTAGCAGAATTACTTCATAATTATTTTAATCAGAATAGATGGAATATATCTCAAAGAACGCATATTGATGGGAATCTGAGTAAAGATGTCAAAACATGGAGTTCAAGAAACTTTATAGAAAATATAGGGACTCTTTATCTCTCTTCGATTGAAAATCCGGAAAAGCTTCAAAAACCGATAAAGAACTATCTCCTCCTTTTAAATAAGGATGTTAAAGGAGAGATTTATAGACCTACTTTATATTATTTGTTGGTGGATAGATGTTTTCGATACTTTTCTCAATATCATACAGATCTACCTCGCTCAATAGATGCATTTTATATTGATAAACCGGAATATCTTACCAAACGCAACCTTTTTAGGGAATTAGAAATAGTATCAAATGATAAATTGTCTTTTGATTATCAACTTCTAAAATTGTATCAACAAGTAATATCTATAGCGTCGACATCAAATGATTTTACAGCATTATTAGATTATGATCTAAAGAGGTTAAAATTTGTAGCAACAAAAGGAGCTTTTGATAAAAAGGATAGCATCTATCTGAAATCGCTAGAAGACTTAATAGAACAAACTGATGACGACATAGCTTACAAAGCACAAATACTCTATGAGAAGGCTGTTAAGATGAGTCAGTTGGCCTCATCTGATAGTGAGTTGAGAGAAGTAGTTGGTTTATGTGATAAGGTTATAAATCAATATGGCGATGAGTTAGGAGGAAGAAATTGTAAATCTCTTAAACAGAGACTTGTAGCCAAAGAGCTTAACATTGTACTAGATGAATATCATCCTACAAATAGGGGCATACTTTGTCAACTAAAATATAAGAATATTTCAGATTTATTTGTCAGGATAATTCCGGCTGAGGGACTAAAAGAAAAACTCGATAGAAAAGATAAGGTTAGTATCAACAAAATACTAAGAAAACAAGAGGCCATTAGATATGAAAATTTAACTCTAGAAGACACTGTTAGATTGGTAACACGAAACTCTGAAATAATTCTGGAACCTTTGCCAATAGGTGATTATATCTTGTTGTGTTCACCAAATGCTGATTTTAAGCATGATTTTACATACCATTACTTCTCTGTAAGTGATCTGAGTTTATTAACACATGATGAGGGTAATAAAAAGGTTTTTGTGGTGATGGATAGGAAGTCCGGTAAGGCTATATCAGGCGTACAAGCGGATGTGTTTATGCATTATTGGGATAGAAATGAGAGAAAAAGAAAGCAAATTACTTCTGGATCATTTCATACTGACAACAGAGGAATCTTTTACCTTACTAAATCTGATCAAAATAAGCATGTTACTATTGAATTAAAAAATGGTGATGACAGATTTACTAGTCCTCATCAGATATATTTAGGTGCTGATTATGATAAAAAAGAGAGGAAAGTGGCAGAAGTGTTTTTGGATAGAGCAATATACAGACCTGGTCAGACACTGCATTTCAAAAGTATTGTAATGGCTTATAGTATAGAGGAAATACCTCGTATAATTACCAAAGAACCAATAGAAGTTGCATTGTATGATGCCAACGGACAAGAAGTCTCCAGGTTTAAAACAGAGACCAATGATTTTGGAAGTATTCATTCCTCATTTATTATTCCAAATTCCGGACTCAATGGTAATTACTCATTACGTTTAAAAGGCAATGATATAAATGCCTATAAACAGGTAAGGGTAGAGGAGTACAAGAGACCTAATTTTAAAGTTGAAATAACCAAACCGGAAAATCAGTATGTAATTGGTGATTCAGTGGCGACAAAAATAAAGGCATCAAATTATGCAGGAGTTGCGTTGGATGGTGCGAAGTTTAGGTATAAGATAACAAGGGGTGTAAGTTTTCCCTACTGGCCATGGTATAGAAGAATTACACCAGTTTCCAATACAACCATCATAGATTTGGGTAATGGGGAATTAAATGACAAAGGCGAATATGAAATTCTTTTCTTAGCAGCTGATGATCCTTTACAGAATAAGACTAACAATCCACGTTTTGATTATTTTATTGAGGTTGATGTAACAGATATAAATGGAGAAACCCAGTCTTCGTCTATTCACGTACTGGCTCAGCACAAGGGCTTTTCGTTAAGTTATAATCTGAAGGGAGAAATAGATAAGTCTGATCTCGATAGTCTGGTAGTAGAAGCGAAGCTTATTTCCGGAAGTACTATTGGCGTAAGAGGAAGTCTGCAAATAATAAAGCTTCAGGAGCCTAAAAGAGTATTACTGAAGAAGAAAATTGACATTGTTCCTTTATTAAATAGAAGTGACAAATATAGAACGTGGTTGCCAGGATATACTCCAACTTATTCTGCTGATCTGGAGACTTGGCCCGAAGATAAACAAGTGTATCAGGGAGTATTTGATAGCGGCAAAAATGCTTTTTCATCTTGGCAAAATTTAGAGGCGGGAGTATATAAAATATTTACTCAATCTAAAGATAATTATGGAAATGATGTAGAATTTACCGACTATATTGTATTAACAGATTTTGACAAAAAAACTTTCCCAAAGGCTGATTATCTATTCACCCAATTAAATAAAAGTACTTATCAGCCGGGAGACTTATTTGAATTAGATTTAGGTTCTCCGAAAGAAAATATTCATGCATATATTCTTAAGGGTAATGTTACCGGGGTCACACCGTTGGGATGGTTTGAAATTAACAATTCTAACAATTATAGTTTTACAATTTCAGATCAGGATTTAGGTGGTTTTTATTTGAATATCCTTTTTGTAAAGGAAAATCAAATCATTGAAAAAAGGATCATGGTTAATGTTCCATGGAAATCAAAGGATCTGAATGTTACTTTCGAAACTTTTAGAGATATTCTTGAGCCAGGAGAGAAAGAAGAATGGAAAATTAAGATAAGCGGAAAGAAATCTGATATTGTACTTTATGAAATTTTGGCATCAATGTATGATGCGTCCTTAGATGCATTTACATTAGATAATTGGTCTAAGAAATTTTATCCTAATCGAGCAATCATACTACATGTGATGGCCCTAGGATTTAATAATTCTGGAGGCAGGAACTATATACATAATTTTTTCGAACCTATTGAAAACATACAAATACCGCATTTGTTAGGCCTTGAAGCTAATATGCATAGAAGATACTATGCTAAAGCAATGAGTAGAGGAGGCCGACCTGAGATGATGGAAATGGGAGCTCCTATGATGGACGGAGTAAGAGAGAGTGCGTCTAATGCAGTACAAATTGATGGAGTTAAGGTTGAGGATGATGAAATTTATCATATTGATGCCAACGCAGACAATCAGAAGACTGCTAAAAAAGAAGAGGAGATTGTACCCAAATTGAGAAAAAACCTTGATGAACTGGTTTTCTTCTACCCTAGACTGAAGACAGACGAAGAGGGTAATTTCGTTATTAGCTTCACTATGAATGAAGCCCTCACGGAATGGAAGTTTAGATTACTGGCACATTCCAAAGAATTGGCTTCTGCTTATGCCGAAAGGATAATAAAGACACAAAAGGAAATTATGGTATTACCTAATTTGCCAAGATTTCTAAGACAAATGGATAGAATTCAGATTTCTACTAAAATAGCTAATTTATTGAAGGAAGATATAGCTGGAACAGCAAAAATAAAACTTTTCAACGCTCTTAATGGAAACGAAGTAACCAATCTTTTTATCAAGAAGGATACTGAGCAGCGGATAAATTTAACCAAAGAGGACAATGAGAACGTATCCTGGTGGTTAGATGTTCCTAATGTTGCTTATCCGGTTAAGTATCAAATATTCGCATCTACTGCTAATCATTCAGATGGACAAGAGGGAATTTTGCCATTAGTTACTAACCGAACGTTGGTAACAGAAACCATGCCTATACAAATACGAGGAGGAGAGACCAAAGAGGTAAATTTTAAGGCATTAAAGAACAACAATTCGAAAACCAAGATTGATCATCTGTATCGAGTGGATATTGTTTCTAATCCGCTTTGGTATGCTATTCAAAGTTTACCCTATTTGATGGAATATCCTTATGAATGTACCGAACAGTTGATAAATAGATTATATGCCAATAGATTAGCTTCTGAGATTGCAAATAAGCATCCGAAGATCAAATCAGTTTTTGATCAATGGAAAGGCAGTGAAACTGCTCTACTTAGTAATTTAAATAAAAATGAAGCTTTGAAGTCTGCCATAATTGAAGAGACACCTTGGGTAAGAGACGCCATGAGTGAAGAAGAGCAGAAAAGGAATATTGCTTTGCTATTTGATATGAATAAGATGTCTTCTGAGCTTTCAAGTACATTGCAAAAGATAAAGGAAAGACAGTATTCTAATGGAGGCTTTCCGTGGTTTAATGGTGGAAGAGCTCACGATTATATAAGTCAATATGTAATAGAAAGTTTAGGCCATATGAAGCAGCTTGACCTGTTGGATGAAGAAAATAGTGATTTGGATTGGATGCACAAGGCAATATCATTTATAGATTTAAGAGTTAAAGAGAGGTACGAAGAACTTTTGGAACATATAGAGAGACATGGTGGAGATATTAACGCAGATCATTTAAATTCGTTAGATATTCATTATTTGTATTGTAGATCTTTTTTTACGGAATTGCCCATTCCCAATAATTCGATGACGGCTTTTAATTATTATCAAGAACAAGCCAAAAAATACTGGAAGCGTAAGACCATTTACCAGACTGCTTTGTTGGGAATGTCATTATATCGTTGGGATAATAGCTTCGATGTATTTGCAATAACAGAATCTTTAAAGCAAAGGTCATTATTTAATGAAGAGTTGGGAGTGTATTGGAATGAAGGTAATGGATATTATTGGGATCAGTTACCCATAGAAAAACATGCTACTGCATTAGAGCTTTTTGTGGAAACAGAATATGATGAAGGATTAGTTGAGGAACTTAAGAGATGGTTGTTAAATAATAAACGAACCAATAGGTGGAAAACTACAAAAGGCACGGCTGCTGCAATATATACATTGTTACTTTCTGGTGAGAAAGGGATCAATGAAGCACTTATTGATTCCGAACCACTTATAGTTTCAGCCAACAATAAAAGAATTGAGAAAGTAGAAAGTATAGAAGCTGGAACAGGATATTATACCATTATAGATCAGAGAGGAGACAAAGTTGAGACTTCGGATGGTGACTTGGAAATAGAGAATCCTAATGAATCAACAGCTTGGGTCTCGGCGTATTACCAATATTTTGAGAACTTGGATAAGATAAAGAGTGATAATGAAAATCCATTCAGTATAACTAAGGAGTATTATCATAAGGTAGAGGGAAAAAATGGTTCTAAATTGGTGGAAATTAGCAGTGCCAAACCACTACAGGTAGGAGATAAAGTCGTAGTCAGAATGGTAGTAAGATCTAATAGAGAAATGGAATTTGTACACCTTAAAGACATGAGACCTTCATGTCTGGAGCCAAAGAATGTTTTTAGTGGCTATAGATGGCAAGGAACTCTGGGATATTACGAAACAACAAAGGATTTAGGGACCCACTTCTTTATTGATCATTTGTCAAAAGGCACTCACATATTAGAATATGAGACAGTAGTAGCTCATAAAGGAGACTTTTCTACTGGCATAGCTAATTTACAATGTATGTATGCTCCGGAGTTTAATAGCCATAGCCAAGGAATAAAGCTTAGTGTAAAATAGCAATAGAAGAACTGGATATTTAGAGGTAAGTATAAGAATAGGGAAAAGATATTGGACTGTAGATATTTTTAGAAATGCTATCTTTGCTATATTCAAAAAAATAATATACTTATGTCTTTCAATATCAAATCTTTTGTCCCGTACATTAGTTCATTTATAGTTATTGTATTAGTGACGTGCTTATATTTTTTACCTCAGTTTCAAAACAAGGTATTGAAGCAGACGGATTTAGTGCAATACAAGGGAATGGCACAGGAAGCAGTAGAGTTTAGGGAAAAGACGGGAGAAGAAACCTTGTGGACAAACAGTATGTTTGGAGGAATGCCCACCTATCAGATTAGTATGAGAACTCCGGCTAATAAAATAACCTATGTTCGAAAGCTAATGTATCTAGGATTTGACAGGCCGGTGGGTTTGTTTGTTTTTGGAATGATAGGATTCTATATTCTTCTTCTTACCCTAGGGGTAGGACCTTGGTTAGCTCTAATTGGCTCTTTATTGTTTGGTTTTAGTACAGGACATTTACTACTATATGAGGCTGGACATGTGACCAAATTGCAAACGATTATGTCTAGCCCTATGATCATAGCAGGATTTATTCAAGTGGTTAGGAAACAATATCTCCTTGGAGGTTTTTTATTCACTTTGGGAATGGCGATTAATATTATGTCTAACCATCCACAAATGACCTATTATCTGGGTATGGTCTTAGGCATTTGGTTTTTACATGTGGTATATACCTATATCAAGCAAAGAGAGTTCAAGACATTAGGTATTATTTGTGGGATTTTTGCATTAGGCTTACTACTGGCAATAGGTTCATCTGCCTCGAGATTGATGACCACATACGAATATAGTAAAGATACGATGAGAGGTAATCCTATTTTAAAGTCTGAGAGTAAAGAGGTTACTTCATCAAGTGAGACGGAAGGATTAGAGTGGGGGTATGCTATGAGTTGGAGTAATGGAACCGCCGATTTATTTTCTTCTTTTATTGCCCATGCTGTAGGAGGAGGAAGTGGAGAGTGGATTGGCAAGGATTCTAATTTAGCTAAGAAAACCAGGCAAAGGAAAAAAATGAGGGCACCCATGTATTTTGGTTCTTTGCCTTTTACTAGTGGGCCTTATTATTTTGGGGCGATAGCCTTTTTTCTATTCGTATTTTCAATGTTTGTGACAAAAGGCCCTATTCGATATTGGTTAGGAAGTGCGGTACTTCTTACTTTTTTGCTTTCCATGGGTAAAAATTTCGAAATATTGAACAGATTCTTGTTTGACTACTTTCCATTATTTAACAAGTTTAGAACACCTAATAGTGTATTAAGTGTAACTACCTTGTTTATTCCTGTGGGGGCCATGTTGGCCATATCTCAAATTTTTTCCGATAGTAACAAGGAAAAAATGATAAAAGCTCTGAAATATAGTTTTGGAGCTATGGCACTGTGCTGTGCTGGAGTAGCTCTGTTAGGATCGGCATTTTTTGATCTTGGTTCTCCGGGAGACAATCAATATGATAAAATCATAAAGGATGCTATAATGGACGATCGGATCGCTTTAATGAAAGGTTCTGCATGGAGGTCACTTATTTTGATTAGTATAACTTCTGGCCTTATATATTATTATTTAAAGAATAAAATATCTAAACCCATTTTGTTACTGGTTATAGGAGTTATTGGGGTGCTAGACTTGATTCAGATAGATTTGAAATATGTAAATCATGGAATTTTCGTCAACCAAAAAAATTATGATAATTTGTTCCAACCCAGAGATGTTGATAAGCAAATATTAAAGGATTTGGATCCTAATTTTAGAGTTTTTGATTTTTCCTCTGATCCTTTCAACTCTACGAGTGCTTCTTATTTTCATAAGACGATTGGTGGGGCTCATGCAGCAAAGCTTCAGAGATATCAAGATATGATAGATAGACATATTTCAAAAAACAATATGAAGGTTTTGAATATGTTAAACACTAAATATTTCATCATGCCTGGAGAGGGAGGACAAGTTGTGTCTCAAAGAAATCCGGCAGCTAATGGAAATGCTTGGTTTGTGAATAAGATTATGTTAGTACCATCAGCTAATGACGAAATAGATGCGTTAGATACAATAGATCCATTGGGGACTGCTGTAGTTCATAATGAATTTAGCGAATATGTGGCGGGAGTTTCAGGGATGAAGAACGGCATAATAGAATTGACTTCATACGAACCTAATAAGCTGATATACAATACTAATTCTTCGGAAGATCAATTCGCAGTCTTTTCCGAAATATGGTACGGACCTGATAAAGGATGGCAAGCCTATATAGATGATAAACCTGTAGATCATATAAGGGTGAATTATATTTTAAGAGGCATGAAAATCCCTAAAGGAAAACATGAAATAAGGTTTGAATTTAAACCTGAAACTTATTACACTGGCGAAAAAATTAGTCTTTTCGCATCACTTTTGGTGATTTTAGTGAGTCTTATATATATAGGAAAGGAATTGTTTAGTTTTACTAAAGATTGAACATAGGCGACAATGGTATGTTTTAATTAAATAAGTATGTTTTCATCAGCACTATTATTGATAATATTGCGTTGGATAAAAGCACCAAAACATTTGTATTAACAAAAGATGAAAAAGGTTTTATTATTCTTAATATTCATAGCTGTAGGATATAAACAATTCTACGCGGCTCATATAATTGGTGGAGATGTTACATATGAATTTTTGGGTAAGGATGGGAATATAAATACCTATAGAATTACTTTCACAATGTACAGGGATAGCAAAGGAGGGGGAGCAGAGTTTGATACCGATGCGGAATTTGGAATTTATGTGAATAATGGTAGTTCATGGATATTTGTCAATAAAACGGCAAGATTAAGTCCAATATTAACAGAAGAAGTTGATCCGGATACAACCAATCCTTGTATAAAAGTCCCATCCTATATAGGGGTTGAGAGAGGTGTGTATGAGTTTACTGTTGGTTTAGAACAGTCATCAAGACCATATTTAATCGCTTATCAAAGATGCTGTAGAAACGGCACAATTAATAATATTCGAGAACCAGGTGAAACTGGAGCGGTTTTTAGTATTGAAATACATCCGAACGCACAACAATTTAGTAACAATAGTCCTATTTTCAATCAATTTCCTCCGATAGTGATTTGTCAGGGAGAAGATATCAATTTTGACCATTCTGCAAATGATAGGGATGGTGATGATATCGTTTATGAATTCTGTGCACCTCTTTCGGCAGGTGGTACCGCCGGAGCCACTTCTCCAGGGATGGCATCAGATTGTGACGGAGTTAAACCTGATCCGCAAATGTGTTTACCGCCTTTTGATGAAGTTACTTTTGATGTGCCAAATTTCACTCCTTTTCAACCTATGGCTGGAAATCCTTTGATTCAAATAAACCCTATAACTGGGAAAATCACGGGTGTGCCAACTGAATTGGGTCAGTATGTTGTAGGTGTTTGTGCAAAAGAATACAGGAATGGAGTCCTTATTGGAGAAATCAGAAGAGATTTTCAATTCAACGTAATACAATGTGAAAACAAAGTAAATGCGGCTCTTGATGCATTTTACAATATTGATGATCAAAGATATGAGGTGAAACTTTGTGGGACCAAATCACTTAATCTTACTAATGTAAGTACGGATGTATCTTTTATTAAGTCGTTTGCTTGGGAATTTTACGATGGTAATGACACCATTCATATAGATTCCCGTAACCTAGTGCAAGAATATGACGACTATGGTTTGTACAATTATAGATTGTTTTTAAACCGGGATATAGAGTTTGATAAATGTAAAGATTCTGTGGATCTTCAAGTGGCCGTTTATCCTCCTGTTACATCGGACTTTGAATATGATTATGATACATGTGTGGCGGGTCCTATATATTTTGAAAATAATTCATTCGCTGAAAGCGGTATAATAACTGGTTATGAGTGGTTCTTTGATATCGATGAGACGAGTACTGAAACAAATCCTTCATACGAATTTTTGACTCCGGGACTTAAGAATATAAGCCTGATTACAGAAGATATAAATGGTTGTAAAGATACATTGGTGAGAGATATTCTTTATCAGCCTGTGCCAACGTATTTAGTAATTGAGCCAACGCAATTTATAGGGTGTTTGCCTGCGGATATAACTTTTAATAACTTGTCTTATCCGGTGGATGATACTTATGATATTACTTGGGATTTTGGAGATGGAGGAACTTCAGGGGAAGTAAGTCCAACCCATACTTTCACAGAAGAGGGTATTTATACAATTGACTTAGAAATAGTATCACCAATAGGTTGTGAAACGGCAAGAACGTTTCCAAGCTGGATCGAAATACTTCCTAAACCTCAGGCAGATTTTTCTTTTTCTCCTGAAAACCCAAATATTTTGGAAAAAGAAGTAGCGTTTTTTGATGAATCTACCGATGCGATATCATGGCAATGGGATTTTAATGGAGAAAGAGTAGCGTTTGACCAAAATGCTGTTCATACTTTTCAAGATTCAGGATTAGTTTATGTTTCACTTTTGGTAAAACATGAGTCAGGATGCACAGATACGTTAACCAAGATCATTGATGTACTTCCACTAACATATTTGCATTTTCCAAATGCTTTTACTCCCAATTTAGATGGTTTGAATGATGAGTTTGTAGGAGTTGGGTTTTATGAAGGTTTGAAATCGTATCATATGACCGTGTGGAATAGATGGGGAGAAAAATTATTCGAAACTACAGATCCTTCCATAGGTTGGAATGGAAGAAAGAACAACATCGGAGCTGAAGCTCCGCAGGATGCTTATGTATATTTAGTCAAGTATGTAGGACCCAGAGGGAATCAAGAATCCTTAAAAGGAAATATAACTTTATTGAGATAAAATAGATTTTTAAAACACAAAAAAATATTTGATGAAAAGAGTTTTTACTTTAATTATTGTTACTTTTTTATGTTTTCAGCTAAATGGGCAGGAAATAGATAGTAAGCAAAGAAGTTTGGTGATGAAAAAGGCATCAACATCTTGTTCAATTTGTGGAGGATGGGGATGGAATTTATTTGATAAATTGGTGGAGGAAATACCTGAAGACGAGGCGATTATTTGGGTTTTTCACCATTCAGGAGATTTACAGAATGAAGTTGCCAATGCTATGTCCCAAAATTTTCCGACAAGTAGTCAGCCTAGATTCTATGTTAATAATGATGATATGAATAGTAATAGTAATGTAGAACAAAGCTTCAATACTATAGAAACTGTTGTAGAAAGTCTTAATTCGTTTCCTTCTATTGTTGGAATTGGTTCTGACGTAACTTATGAAAATGGTCTTTTAGTTGCTAGGAATAAAGTGGAACTATACGACAACACGGATAATGGAGATTTATATCTAGCTACTTACTTAATAGAAAAATCTCGTGTAGCTTTCCAAAGTGGACAAGGAAGTAATGCCAATCATATCAATTATCTAAATGCATCTTTTGGAGATTCTAATTTTGGTACTTTAGTAACCAGTAATGGAGTTAGCGGTGATACATATGATAATGTGTTGGAAATGGAAGTAGGAGAGGATTTCGATATTGATAATTTTCATGTAGCAACAATAGTATGGTTTAATTCGAATGGAACTTATACTTTTTTCAATGGAAAAGTTGTTGATATTGAAGAGAAGACGAGCAGTAATATCGAAAATATTTTAGAGGATGAAATAAATGTGTATCAGAAGGCGAACACACTTATTATAGAAGTGGAAAACACAGATTTGAGTGCTAGATCGATTTCTATTTTTGAGGAAGGTGGAAAGCTGATTTGGGATAAGCCTGCTAATTCAACAATCAGTTCTGAAGTCGTAGATGTTTCAAATTGGAAATCAGGCATATATTTTGTTAATATAGTTTTTGAACAAGACTTTGTAAATAAAAAAGTGGTTATAGTGAAATAAATCTATTCACTTTAAGTTATGAATGCGAAGTCTTCTAAAAGACTTCGCATTTTTTTTTGCCTTGTCTTATTAAGAATGATTTAGAAATAATAATAAAATTAAGAACTTGAACTTTAAACATATCATTTCCATTTTTACTCTTATTCTGATGATATCATGTGGAGTTAATGATGAATCACTTGAAGAGACTACTTTCAGGAACATAGTAGGAGAGTATTCAGGAGCTTATTATAACTGTGATGAGAACGTTATATCAATAGATAGTTGTACACAGTTAAATTTGACTATTCTTAGATTGTCAATTGTTAATAGTTCTACGGTTAGGGTAGAAGAAGGAGACTCGGAGATCTGGTTGAAATATATTGGGACCAACACTAATTCAGTATTTTCCTTTCAAGATACACTAAACAATAGGCTTGTATATTACGAAGCAGAGAACTCTGTTGACTTTAGACCTGGAAACGATACAAATACTAGATTTGTTGGATTAAAATAGAGGCAATTTCGGTTTGTTGTTCAAAATATCTTCTATCTTTTCTTCTATCTGATCATCAATTTTAGTAACCAAATCTAACGAACAAAGAGTTTCTTCTAACTGATGAACTTTGGATGCTCCTAAGATCACCGTACTGACATTTTTATTTTTAGCACACCATGCAATGGCAAGTTTAGGCAGAGTGGTACCCATTTCATTGGCCAAATTATTCAATAGATTAACTTTTTTTATTCTTTCATCAACTAAAGATTTATCTCTTAACCAAGAAAGCTCATCTCTATTTAATCTACTGTCTTCAGGAATTCTATTAAGGTACTTATTTGTTAGTAGGCCCGAGGCCAAAGGTGACCATATAGTTGTTCCTAACCCTACCGTTTCGTATATTTTAATAAACTCTTTTTCTACTTTTTCTCTATGCAGCATATTGTATTGGGGCTGTTCCATAGTAGGACCTATGAGTCTTAATTTCTCGGCTACCATGTGAGCTTCCATAATCTCCATTGCAGACCATTCTGAAGTCCCCCAGTATAATATTTTCCCCTGCTGAATTAAATGGTTCATAGCCCAAACGGTTTCTTCCATAGGAGTATTTTTGTCAGGTCTATGGCAAAAGAAAAGATCTAAATAATCAACTTGTAATCTTCTCAGAGCATCATTACAAGCTTCGAAAATATGCTTTCTGTTAAGTCCAGTTTGATTGGGTTTATTTCTCCCATCTCCAAAGAAAACTTTACTGGATAGAACATAAGATGTTCTATCCCAATTCATTTTTTTCAAAATCCTTCCCATTACTTCTTCGGACCTTCCATCTGCATAGATTTCTGCATTATCAAAAAAGTTAATACCGTTGTCATACGCTATTGACATTAGTCTTTCTGATATTGAATCGTCAATCTGATTTCCAAAAGTAATCCATGATCCAAAGGAGAGTAAACTTACCTGAAGTCCTGATTTTCCTAATCTTCTATATTCCATTTATAAAAAAAATGCCCGGACCTTTTATATGGCCCGGGTGAGTGATTAATAGTCTTTTATGCTTTATTGGTTTTTTTCTTTTTCACTTTTTTCTTGCCTTTCATTTTTGCAGCATATAGAAACGCATTGTAAAGATTGGCTACTCCACCTGTAGCAGAGAGTTCTGAAAAGTTAGCCTTTTCTTCTTTTGAACCTGGAATTAATACCGTTTCATTTAATGGAGATACAGAAGACAAGATAGCTTCCCTAACTTGTTCCGCTGTCAAAGCTGGAAAGTGAGATCGTAAAACAGCTGCCATTCCTGCCACTACAGGTGCAGCCATACTTGTACCTTGTAGATAGGCATATTCATCATCGGGCATAGTGGAATAAATCTTAACACCAGGAGAAAACAAGTCTACCTCTGTTTTACCATAATTTGAAAATTTAGCTACACTGTTTTCTTTGTCTTGATATGACAAAGCTCCCACTTCAATCCAATTCTTTGCTTTTTTCTTTTTCTTAAAGAATAAAAAGCCACATTTTTTTTCATACTCATCATTAGGGAAATTGTCTTCGAGATCAGTATTTTTAGCAGAGTTACCTGCAGCATGAACAAGTAAAACATCCTTTTTAGCGGCATATTTAACCGCCTCATCTACTACTTCTTTATCCCATGAAAAACCTTTTCCAAAGCTCATATTGATAATAGAGGCACCATTATCTACCGCATATCTAATAGCATTAGCTACATCTTTATCTCTTTCATCTCCATCAGGAACAGTACGAATAGACATTAGCTTTACATTCTTAGCGATTCCGTCCATTCCAATACCATTATCACTAACAGCTCCAACAATTCCTCCAACATGTGTACCATGTAATGGATCTGGTCCTTCTACATCATTATTACCATAGATTTTTTCATTTTGATCAGCGTAATTATCCTTAACAATAGTGGTTCGAGTATCAAAATCTGGGTTAAATGCATAAAGAAGCTTATTGTTATAATACTCTTTGTCAGACTTTATATCCTTACTAATTTGCTTTTTTAATTCATCGACGGATTTGATTTCAGGACTATTCAGCAAATATTGAGCAGATACTTGCTTGGCCATAGCGAGACTTTGATTGTCATTTACTACAAGATTAGAAATATTTTCGCTGTTAAAATCTAGTGTATCAAGAGAAGATTTTAGAACATCTAAGGCATCGTTAACTTTCTGATGAATTAAATCCATTTCAGCTATTTTTCCTTCAGCCTTTTCTCTTTCCTTCTCAACATTTTCTTTTACTTTTAGATATATCTCATATTCCTTCTTGTCATCTTTTGACAATTGATCGGGGTTTGCATTTTTGTATTTGTAGTTGTATTTAGCGTATAATCTTGTCGCTTCATAAGTATCAGGACCTACGTTTTTTCCATCCGGACCACCTATAAAATTCCAACCATAAACGTCATCAATATATCCATTTTTATCATCGTCTATACCATTTTCTGGAATTTCGTCGGTATTGACCCAAATATTGTCTTTCAAATCCTCATGTTCAATGTCCATACCAGAATCAATTATTGCTACAACAACTGTTTCACCTGCTTTATCCTTAATGATATCTTTATAGGCTTTATGTGCAGAAACACCAAAGTATCCATCAGAAGCATCTTGATGATACCAATCTTTAGGAACTTGTTGAGCAAAGAAGGATTGAACAATTAGTAGAAAACAAATAGTAAGAATATTTTTTTTCATTTTCGTCGTGTATTATTTTAACAAAATGTGCCAACAAAGCTAATAATTTATGGTTATTGGCGTTAACCTAATGTTCCTTTTTTGTTCAAGAACCAAATTTTAGTGAATAGGTTGCATTATTAATGTGTGGATATTCGAAAATATCGTCTACTAGACATATTGATTTATTTAAAGTAGTAGGTTTTTACTTACATAGTTTAAAAAAAAATAATGTATGATATTTTGTAAATCAAAAAATTATACGAAATTTGTATCGGATTTCAGATAAAATAAAGACAAAGATGAAAAGGATATTGATACCTTTGCTACTATTTCTATATCCAGCTATCACGTTTTCTCAGTCGTTGGAACTGGGATTTGGAGTAGGTGCAGTAAATTATTGGGGAGATTTGAATGCTCCCAGCTTTAGTACAAATATGACGAATGCAAGATTTGGTTTTCAACTAAATGGAAGAATTTTCTATTCAAATAAAATAGCAGCTCGTGTTAATTTATTAGTAGGAAGTTTGCATGGAGATGATAGTAAATCGGATGTTCAATGGCAACTGGAAAGAAATTTGAATTTCAGCTCTAGAGTTTTTGACCTGGCTGTAATGGGAGAGTATTATTTATTTGGTTATGACCATTCTGACGCAGAATCCATCTTTTCTCCTTATTTGACTGCGGGAGTGAGTGTTTTTACTTTTAATCCATACACTGAATATCTAGGACAAGAAATTGAGTTGCAACCATTAGGGACAGAAGGCCAAGGACTCCCTGGGTATGATGATTTTTATAGCACTACAAGCTTTAGTTTGGTGTTTGGAGGAGGAGCGAAAGTTAAATTGTCTGAAAAGTTCAGTATCAATTTAGACCTTCTTGCTCACAGAACGTTTACAGATTATATAGATGATGTTAGTGGAGTATATGCTGATTATTTTTTGCTTAGAGACAGGGACCCTTTAGCGGCCAATTTGAGTGACAGAAGCGACGAATATTTTGGACAGGCAGAAGAGTCAATTCCGGAGACTGGATCACAAAGAGGCGGGGAAGATGTAAAAGATTATTTTTTGACAGGAATGATAACTTTTAACTTTGTAATAGGGAATAATGGTTTTAGATTGGGTAAAAGTGGCTATCATGGCCAGTGTCCAACGTTTTAAAATAGTTTAAAAAGAAAATGATAATATATGGAAAAGGAGCACCTAACATGCTCCTTTTTTATTTTAATATGGCCTCTATTCCCGGTAAACTTTTTCCTTCCAAAAACTCTAGCATTGCTCCTCCACCAGTAGATACATAGCTCACTTGGTCTTCTAAACCTGCTTTATTGATAGCAGAGACGCTATCGCCACCACCAATCAGAGAAAAAGCTCCATTTTTGGTAGCATTGGCTACAGAATTAGCAACTCCAAATGTCCCCTTAGAAAAGGCTTCGAATTCAAAGACTCCCATGGGGCCGTTCCAAAGAATAGTTTTAGAATTTAAAAGTACTTCGCTATAAGATTCCATGGCTTCAGGGCCAATATCCAATCCCATCCATCCTTCCGGTATTTGAGACGAACTAACTAACTTAGTTTGAGCGGATGGGGAAAATTCATTTGCAATAATCGAGTCGATCGGTAGATAGATATTGGTATGCTCTATGTTAGCTTTGTTCAATATTTTGTTAGCCAAGTCAATAAATTCATCTTCGCATAGGCTATTTCCAATATCGCCACCTTTTGCTTTAATAAACGTATAGGCCATACCTCCTCCGATAAGAATATTATCACAAAATTGAATGAGATTCTCTAAAAGTTTGATCTTATCAGAGACTTTAGCACCTCCGACAATAGCAGTGACTGGTCTTTTAGGTTCTTTGATCACCTTATTCGCATTAGAGATTTCGGCTTCCATCAGATAACCAAAAGACCTGGCATTATTTTCAAAGAATTGGGCAATAACAGAGGTAGAGGCATGAGCCCTATGAGCCGTACCAAATGCATCATTAACATAGAAAACGGCGTGCTGGCTCAATTTTTTCGCGAATTCCCGATCTCCTGCTTTTTCTTCACCATAAAATCTTAGATTTTCTAGAAGTAATACTTCTCCTGATTTCAGTTCTTGTGACATTATATAAGCTTCTTCCGAAATGCAGTCATTGGCAAACGCAACATTTGTATTTAATAATTTACCTAGATGGTCAGTAATATGGGACAATGAAAACTTGTTCTCAGGCCCTTGCTTTGGTCTTCCTAAATGACTCATAAGAACTACACTTCCACCATCAGAAATAATTTTTTTAATGGTGGGTAGAGCTTTTCTAATTCTGGTATCATCCGTAATTACTTGTTTTTCATTTAAAGGAACATTAAAGTCCACTCTCATAATTACTTTCTTTCCGGAGAAATCTATTTCATCAAATTTTTTCATTTTCAATTTTCTAAGTAAATAAAAAAGGCCTGCCACTAGGCAAGCCAATTATATTGTTTTCGATCTATTTAATCACCAATTTTGGCAGCAAAATATCGTAAGGTTCGAACTAATTGAGACACATAACTCATCTCATTATCGTACCAAGAGACAACTTTAACTAATTGCAAATCTCCATTTTCCATTATTTTGGTTTGTGTACCATCAAACAAACTACCGTAAGTCATGCCAATAACATCGCTACTAACTATTGGGTCTTCAGTATATCCGAAACTATCGTTAGAAGCATCTTTCATCGCACTATTTATATCCTCTACACTTACTTTTTTATCAAGAATACAAACGAGTTCAGTCAATGAACCAGTAATAGTAGGAACTCTTTGAGCATTTCCGTCTAACTTACCTACTAGATTAGGTAATACTAAACCAATTGCCTTTGCAGCTCCTGTACTTGTGGGTATTATATTAGCAGCAGCAGCTCTGGCTCTTCTTAAATCTTTTCTGTGTGGAGAGTCCTGAGTATTTTGATCATTTGTATAAGCATGAATAGTAGCCATAAGCCCAGAAACAAGTCCAAACCTTTCGTCCAAAACCTGAGCCATTGGAGCTAAACAGTTAGTAGTACAACTAGCACAACTAATGATGGTCTCTGAACCGTCTAATATGTCATGATTTACGTTATAAACAATTGTTTTCAAATCTCCTGTAGCAGGTGCTGAGATAACTACTTTTCTAGCTCCTGCAGAGATATGTGCTTCAGATTTGGTTTTATCTGTAAAAAAACCAGTACATTCTAAAACCACATCGACATCGTGCTCTTTCCAAGGAATATCTTTTGGATCTCTCTGAGAATAAATTTTAATTTCCTCGCCATTAACAATAATGCTATTATCAGTAGCTTTGACATCCTGACCAAATCTACCCTGAGCCGTATCGTATTTTAATAAATGTGCAAGAGTTTTAGGATCGGTTAGATCATTGATGGCAACTACATCAATTCCCTGCATATCATAAATCTGCCTAAATACTAGCCTTCCAATTCTTCCAAAACCGTTAATTGCTATTCTTTGTTGACTCATTTTATATTATTTTAATAAGTAATCAAATTTTTAGCAAAAGTATTGTTTTTTATAATTTAATAAACTTCTCAACAGAATAAAATTTGCCAATTGACATTTTTAGATAGTAGACACCGGATTCTAACTGTTCTCCATCGAAATGAATATAATTTGTTCCCTGGTTAAAAAATTCATTTTTTCTTATTTCTTTAACAAATCTACCATTTTGATCGAGGATCGTGAATGTAGCCGAACCACCCCTGTTTAAATAAAACTCAACATTTACCAATTGGCCACTAATAGGATTGGGAGCTATTTTATTAATTCTATTGGTATTAATGTAAATATCTTGCTCTTCAAGGTCAGCTATATCATCAAAAATAACGTCCTCATCTCCTTGATTATAAGGAACTGATAAGATAGGAAGATAGTACATTTCATCTTCGGTACCTTCTCCCCAAGTTACGAATATGGGAGGATCGCTGGGGTTAGCCGGATTATTGAGAGTGTTATCATATGTGGCAAACGCATGAATAGTGGCTCCTTGCTCAGCTTTAATAAACCTCTTGAAATAATATCCACCTTGCCAATTGAAATCCCAATCCGGAATTTTAATAAGATTTTCTATACTGCCATCAGTATGTTCAATATAAACTTCCCAATCTCTGCCTAAATAATGCATATGAGGAAATATTCCAACAAGACTACGATCTTCTGTCATGGTCCAAGTTCCATGAAATTCTTTCACCTGATTTGCGGGTATAAAAAAGGAAAAAGCTCCTCCTTCTAGGTTAAAAGGAAGCATGATGTAATCATCAACATATCTATTTATTTGCTCATTTTCCTTTGCGAAGAAAATATTGACCGAACTTTTATCAGTTTCGTCAACAGGATATGGAGCATAATGAACTTGAACAACTAAGTCACTTCCTGCATTCATTTTTTGGCCTAATCCCTCAGGATAATATCTTGGTTTTTGACCGGGTACATAACCTGGATATTGGTTGTAATCCAATACTGCATCTGTTGAAAACCCTGCCGTTCCTTCAAATCCATATTCTGGTGTATTGGCATCGTACTGAGCTGCCTTACCAGTAGTGTCTTGAAAAAATAAAGCATGGTGAACAATTTTTGAGTTACCGGGACGCATTTCTATTGCTTTAATTACTTTATCTTCGGTAAGGCCACTTGGTAAAACAAAATATCTATATTCGTCTCTATTATTTCCTTTATGTAAATGTGTTTGTTCAAATTCCAATACTAAATCTGGAGTGCCTAAAGCCGAACCTTCTGGAAAATCAGGTAATTCAGGCTCTACATTAGTATCTCCGTAAGGAGCACCATTATCTACCCATTGTGATATTTTATCAATTTCTTCGTCTGATAGGAAATTTTCATCTAAGAACCTGGAGTAGGAGGGGTCAGCTTTCCATGGCGGCATGATTTTTTCTTGTGTCACGTATTTTATAGTTCCTGATCTATCTTTAATTTCTTGATAACTGGTTAATGGAAAAGGGCCTATTTCCCCTTCTCTATGACAGTTGGTACATTTATTATAAATGATATCTGCGATATCGGAAGTAAAGGTTACCTCCTGGGAATTAGCACTAAAACTTAGCATCAGTGTAAATACAATAAATAAGCTTTTCATTCTCATATTGTTCATTATTTAATTACTTGTCGCTTTAGACAAATTATCATTAAAGTTAATAAAACAGCCTATGGCTTCGGTTTTTTTTGTAGCTATTTCTGTATTATTTAATATTGACTCAATGGCAAGATCAAGATAGTTGATAATACCTGTTTTTCGTAATCTTCCGGGCTTATAGTAAGCATTGGAAATAGCACCTTGATATATTATTTCATCTGTTCTAGTGTCCACTAAAAAAGCTTCAGGAGTTTTTGTAGCTCCTAGCTCCTTAGATTTTTTTTTATAGTAATCTGTTTTTAGCAAAAACTCTACACCATATTTTGTTTTGTAAGAATCGATCTTTGTAGGTTTACTTGAAAAGTTAGGAAACAAACCAATGAATTCAACATCGTCATGATATTTTTTGTAAAGTTGATTTAATTCATCTGAATATTGAATACATATTGGACAATCCTCAAGCAGAAAAACATATAAGCGATACTTTTTGTCCTCATCATTTTGTAAAGGAGTACAAACAAGTGAAAATATCGATACCAACACATTTATTATCATGCATTAATTTTGTTTAAAGGTATTGGAAATTTATAATTTCCCAACCCTGAGTCTAAGATTTAACGCTATTATAACGCGATTTTCTGAATATGAAAAACAGTTCGTTACCAAGCCTAGGAGGGATACTATTTTTACAGGGAGACAAGGAATGAATATCAAATTTCCTATCAAATAATCCGATGTACTCGTCGTATGTTCCTCCGTAAGGTGGTCCTTCAAAAGAAAACTGAGAGGAGAATAACAAGCCAATTATCTTACCGGTTGGCCTTAGAAGATCATACACTTTTTGTACATAGGAATTTCTTAAGTTGGGGTCTAGAGCACAAAAGAAAGTTTGTTCAATTATTAAATCAAAAGTATCGCTTAATTGAAAAAAATCGGAGTGGTATATCTTTATTTTCTCAACTTTACCCATCAAGCGATCTTTCAAATTTTGTATTGGAGTTGAAGCGATGTCGCATACATATATATTCTCAAACCCCATGTTAATTAACTCGTCAACCTCATAAGAATTTCCGGCTCCCGGAATAAGGATTTTAGTTGACTTATTTTCTATTTGCTTACAATACTCTATTAGGGGTGGAGAAGCATAACCAATGTCCCATCCAGTTTCTTTATTCACATATCTGTTTTCCCAATAATTTTTATTCATCTTTATTAACTAACTATTATGAGTTAAACATATAATATATTTGGTTGTTTAATGGTGTATAATTTATATTTACGATTTATTTATTAAAGAAAGATGAGTTTATTAGATCTGGCCAGAGTAATTGTTTATCGTTTTCATGAAAAGGGATTAGAGATTTTTTTGGTTAAAAATGAAATGCTTGAAGACCCTGATGTTTGGAAGATTCCGAAAGGAGAATTAACAGATGTACGTGAGATAGAAGATAAAATAGCGAATGGAGAATACATTGATCTTGGTGAGTTTGACAAAACCAAAATAGCTACTACTTACGCTATTGAAGGGGATTGGCATGATATACCGAGTATTAAAGGAATGCTTAAACATGATGTCAAGCTAGCGAAAAAGATTTTGAGCGAAAAACTTCCTGAATCTGAGAAAGGAGCTTTCTTTGCGGTTAAAGAAGCTTTCAAAAAAGTCTTACCGGAAGAATATAAAGCTCTTAAAGAACTTAAAGAAATTCTTTTGGATCGTAATGCTATAAAGAATATTTAGTTTCTTTTTCCGGCTCTTTTATCAATCTTTTTGTTGAATTCAACGTTAACTACTTCTGAATCTGAACCGATCTCATTAATAACTGTGTCAGGTACGTTTTCGAGGTTATTATAACTAGCCAACCAGATATTTTGCTCTTTAGCAATGGGTTTAACTATTCTAAGATCATACTTTTCATATTTTTTGAACCATCTAGGCAGCAATGTTCCAGGTTTAAATTGAATAATTAATTCGGAAAGTATAATTTCTTCTTTTTCTTCCTTTTTACCGCTTGAGGATGCTTCAACAAATTCCCAGTTAGTGTTATCACAAACTTCTTCCAATAGAAACTGCAATTCGACTAGTTCAGTCGGCCTTCCTTCCTTCCCTTTAACCGATTTTTCAACTTCTCCATTAGAATATAATAACTCAATAGTCGGTAAATCAGCAATCATACTTTCATACTCGTCTGGGAAATCAAGAAAATTGGCGTTCTGAAAAGCATCGTGAAGTTTGATCATATATTTCTCACTAATGATAGCCTTGTATTTTCCTGTTATTCTATAGTTTCTTTGAGCATCTAGGGTAGCTAAACCATTATTTTGAATTTCCATACTCAACACAGGACAAGTACCGAAGCATGCTCCTTTTTTGAGGCCATAGTTCATATAATTTGCCTGCCTGATTTCTTGCTTTGCGGCGTCTTTATTGGATTTGCATGAAAACAACAATATAGAACCGACCAATAGTGAGAATATTAGCTTCATATTTGACTTTAAAATTAAGACGTAACTTCTTGAATTAAGTATACAATTATTTGATAAAACTACTGTTTGACACCAGTAAGGGTACAATTGTCACTACCTAAAGTACCTGCGTCAATTGACATTGGGCCAACAATGGTTTTGTTGTCTGACTGCATGTTCATATCAGCAGTAATTGAAGCTTGAACAAAACCAGCAATAACAGTCATATAATTGTCAACACTTAGATTATTTCCATTGATCGTAGCAGGGAAAACTACAGGAACAGTTTGAGGCCCTATAGGAGGAACATCAACTGTAACATTAACGGTTACTTCTACCTCATTTTTTGGAGCCCCATCTCTAGTACTTTCAAGTATTTTAAATGAATAAGTGGAATCTTCTTGAACAACACCAAGCTCACAATCCAAAGTCCCGAGATAATCACCAATAAACTTATCTCTGGCATAAGTACATGAACTATCTGATTCATCAGCATCAGGATTGTAGTTCTCCGCTTCTGGATCGGTACAGCCTTTGATAGCATCATCGCCACAAGATGTCAATATTAGACTGAAGAAACAACAGGCAACAAAAAGTTTTACAAGATTACTCATTCTCAATTGAATTTATATTAAGCTCAACAAATATATTATTTTCCTTCTAATTTATCTACAGTTTGTAAATCACCAAGTCTGAATCTGATAGCGATGCCACTTGATTTTTGCCATTTTTCTTCCCAACGACAAAAAAGAGGCCAATTCTCCAAAGATATAGGTCTATAAACAACACTGACCCTATTTAAAGAATCTTTGTTTTCTGAGCTATTTAAGTGACTTTCATATTTTTTTAAGATAATGTCTAGCGATTGAGAATATATAGGAGATACGTATAGATAAATAAATACAAGCAATAATATTGTTAAAGAGCTTTTGTTCATTACATAATCAAATTAGTATAGCTCATATTTAAACAATCTGGATTCAATATCTCCATTATATAACTCATATTTTTTCGAAGGTTTGAGTTTAATCTTTTTTAAGGCAGGGATATTACCACTAAAAATATATGCGGTGCTTCCCGGATAATCGTCCTTCATCTTAAACCCAAACTTGGAATAAAATTCATCTATATTGTCATCTTTGATACGTTGGTCATAGGGAGGGTTACAAACTATTGTTACATTTTTGATTCCTTCACTCCTGAAAAAATCTTTCCTTTCCACTTTAATATTTTTAAATCCGGCGTTATAAATATTTTCTCCAGCCCCTCTTGCCGCTCGTAATGACTTATCATACATTATTATAGAAGGCTCTTCGTCAATAATATCCTTTTGTGCATCACGTACTACTTTTTGCCATATAGAGGAATTAAAAGTTTTCCATCCCTTAAAGGCAAACGATCTGTCACTTGATTGCGGAGGAATATTTTTAGCGAGTGAATAAGCCTCTATCCCCAGAGTTCCTGAACCGCACATTGGGTCTACAAGGGTGTTTTCTCCTCTCCAGCGACTTAAATAGATGATACCCGCCGCCAAAACTTCATTTAGAGGAGCGTCTAACCCATGAATACGATACCCCCTTTTATGAAGAGAATCACCAGAACTATCTAAGGAAATGGTCATTGTATTATGCCTGATATGAATATTAATTCGTAAAGTAGGGTGGACAGGATTAACATTAGGTCTTTTGTCATAAGAGTTTCGGAATTGGTCTGCTATGGCATCTTTGGCCTTAAGACTAACGTACATTGTATTGCGTAAAAAGCGATTTTGACCCGTGGTGTCGATAGCAAAGCTTCCTTTGATCCCAAAATACTCTTCCCAATTTATATTATAAAAATGATTATAAATGTCTTGATCATTTCTAATGTGAAACTCACCTAATCTGATTAAAACTCTAAGGGCTAGCCTTGAACGATAATTGATTTTGTATACGGACTCTAGGTCTCCCTTGCAAAGAACAGCTCGGTTCAATTTTTGAACGGAGTTTATTCCCAAATCTTGTAATTCTTTGCTAAGTGATTCTTCCAGACCAAAAAGGGTTGTTACGATAATATCCATAGATTATGTTTGGATTATACCCGGGTTAAACTTTTCAATTTTTCCATGATTGGCCATTTCAATACCAAGAGATATGAAATCACGAGTTTTTCTTGGGTCAATGATTTCATCGACCCACAATCTTGCAGCTGCATAATAAGCTGAAGTTTCTTCTTCATACTTGGCCTTTATTTTATTAAAAAGTTCCATTTCAGCTTTTTGATCGGGTTCTTCGCCTTTTCTTTTCAATGAAGAAACCTGAATTTGTGTAAGAACCTTAGCTGCTTGAGTACCTCCCATTACAGCGATTTTAGCCGTAGGCCATGCTACTATTAACCTAGGATCATACGCCTTACCACACATGGCATAGTTTCCAGCACCAAAAGAATTTCCAATTACAACAGAAAACTTCGGTACTGTAGAATTGGAAACAGCGTTTACCATTTTTGCTCCATCCTTAATTATTCCACCATGCTCCGATCTGGTACCGACCATAAAACCTGTTACGTCATGCAAGAAAACCAATGGGATTTTCTTTTGATTACAATTCATGATAAATCTCGCAGCTTTGTCAGCACTATCGGAATAGATTACACCACCAAATTGCATTTCACCTTTTGCATTTTTAACCACTTTTCTTTGATTTGCAACTATACCAACCGACCATCCATCAATGTTAGCATAGGCACAGATCATAGTTTTTCCATATTCCTCCTTATACTGTATAATGCTACCTTCATCTGCAATACAATTTATGATATCAATCATGTCATAAGGTTTGGATCCGTTCTCTGGATAATAACCAAGAATATCCTTAATTTTATTGGAAGGTGGTTTGCTAGATGATCTTTCAAATTCCAATTTGTCTCCTTTCTTTATTTTCGAAACCAGACCTTTAATAGTATCTAGGCAGGTTTTGTCATCTGGCATTTTATAATCTGTAACGCCAGATATTTCACATTGTGTTGTCGCACCTCCTAAGGTTTCATTGTCAACATCTTCTCCGATGGCAGCTTTGACCAGGTAGGGACCGGCCAAGTAGATAGATCCTGTTTTATCAACAATTAGTGCTTCATCAGACATTATTGGAAGATAGGCACCTCCTGCAACACAACTGCCCATGATAGCAGCTATTTGTGGAATGCCCATACTACTCATTTTTGCATTATTTCTAAAGATTCTACCAAAATGTTCTTTGTCAGGAAATATTTCATTTTGCATTGGTAGATATACCCCAGCACTGTCCACCAAATAAATAATGGGAATATTATTTTCCATAGATATTTCCTGAGCTCGAAGATTTTTCTTTCCTGTTATAGGAAACCACGCACCAGCCTTTACCGTGGCATCATTAGCGACCACAATACAAAGTTTACCTGAGATGTAACCAAGGACAACCACTACGCCCCCTCCCGGACATCCTCCATGTTCTTTGTACATTTCGAATCCCGCAAATGAGCCTATCTCCTGAAAAGGGGTATCTTCATCCAAAAGGTATTGAACTCTCTCTCTGGCTGTCATTTTACCTTTTGAGTGGTGTTTTTCAATTCGTTTTTTTCCGCCCCCCAGCTGAATTTCGTCGAGCTTATAATTAAGTGCTGCGATAGCTAACTGCAGAGCATCTTCATTTTTATTAAATTGTAGTTCTTCTTCTTTCATTTTATTTGTCTTTCCTTCCACTTCTATTAACGAAATTACTATTAGCCTGTTGAGTACCAGTTAGGATGATATCCTGTATGCTAACATGTTTAGGACGTGAAGCTATAAAATAGATTGTTTCTGCTACATCATCAGCCGAAAGAGGTTTAAAATCCTTATAAATAGCAGCTCTTTTTTTATCTCCATCAAATCTAACCATGGCAAATTCGGTATCTTCGGTATGACCTGGAGATACTTGACTTATTCGAATATTATATTTGTATAGGTCTATTCTCATACTTTTTGTAAGTGCATCAACCGCAAACTTGGTAGCGGAGTACACATTACCATTAGGGTATACGTCATGGGCTGCTGTCGAACAGACATTAATAATATGTCCTTTTTTGTTTTTGACCATATATGGAGATAGCTTACGCGTCATATATAGTAATCCCTTAATATTAGTATCGATCATCATTTCCCAATCTTCTATTTTCCCTTTATGTATAGGATCAAAGCCTTTTGCCAATCCTGCATTATTAATTAAGATATCAATGTTTTTCCATTCTTTTGGAAGTGCATTAAATGCTTTTTTGACTTGACTGTTATCTCTAATATCAAATGTCAGTGGTAGTATGTTTACCCCATACTTTTTGGAATATTTTTCGGATAATTCTTTTAATACAGATTTTCTTCTTCCTGTGATGATAAGATCAAATCCTTTCTTTGCAAATTTTTTGGCGGTGGCCTTGCCTATTCCGGATGTTGCTCCTGTTATTAAAACTGTTTTCGAAAGTGAATCCGATCTTCTCATTGCTCAATTAAATTCTTAATGTCCTTGTAAAAATCTTTTGTGAAGTCCTTGTATTCTTTAGTAGCAGGTCCGTAGAACCCGGTATGAATTTTTTTAATTTGGTTGTTCTTGTCAACAAATAAAAGGGTAGGATAAGAATATACCTTATCTATTTGAGGAATGACTTGGGATACTAAAGATTTACTATAATATCCTCCATACAACATTTCATAAGGAATCTCCATTTTTTTCTTATAATTTGAAACCACTTGTAGAGCTCTTGTGGTGTCTTTATATCTTTCAAAGCAGATCGATATTATTTCTAGATCCTCCGGCTTTTTATCGAAAAAAGCTTTTAAGAATTTACTTTCATCTTTGCAATTTGGACACCATGTTCCCATTATCTGGATCAGTTTGTACTTATTTTGATATTTGGGTTGTGATAAATTCGTTAACTCTCCATCTTGATTCAGTAATTCGAAGTTTAAAGGTGTATCGTTGAGCACTTGAGTCATTTCATAAGGACTGGAAAGGTGGTAATCATTTTCTTTTATCCTCTCGGCATTCCAATTAGATAGATAATGTTTACCCGACCTAAAAATGCCTATAAGGGAATCTTCACTAATAGCCTTGCCTTCATATAAAAATGCATGAGCTCCATCGAATGTTGATAGCTTAAACTTATCGCCATATGCCCGTCCTTCTAAATATCGGTAATCACCGGTTTCAGTTGCGAAAGTGCCTGAAATGTTTTCTTTCTGTTGTTTAAATTGTGCTATTGCTGGATATGCATCTTCGGTATCATATTCAAAGGTGGTCTTCCAGTTACCACCAATATTTATTTCACTTTTTTCACTTATATTAAAACGGTTTGATTTCCCATGGAATGCTTTAAAAGGAATTCTATAATCTTTTTTGTAATTCACATACCAATGTCCTTGTATTAAACCGTCTTCATATAGGGCCTTGATATACGTGTCGTACTCGGAAAAATTGATAACAATGGTATCTTTTGCTGTAGCTCTATCCAATCCATAGCTAATATCAGATATTCGAATTCTTTCTTCGGCATTATGTATAATAATTTCGAAGTTATTAGATGTGTCATAAACAACATCAAAATTAAAGGGAAGTTCTCCTTCAAGTTCATTAACCTGCATCGTTTCATCATCCGTAGCAATGGGAACAGTAGTACCATCAAGATATAATATGCCTCTCCAAATACCGGGAGGTAGTTTTTCAAATTTATTTTGTGGTTCGATACATGAAAAAATGGATAAGCACGAAATAAAAATCAGAAATAGCCTCATTTAATTATTTACTTCTTTCACCAACTAATTGGTCTTCTTTGTATTTGAATAGAACGTTAAAAGTAGTTAAGCTGCCATAAATTCTTGTAATATATTGTTGCAAATTAACTTTCTCTTCATCTGTTAGATTTGAAGAGTTAATTCTTTGTTCCATTACTCTCAACCTGTCTCTTACCATAACAATTTTATGAAAAAAAGTTTCAATTGGAATTTCTTTTGATTTCAAATTGTCATCATTGGGTTTTAATATCATAATGCCACCGTCCCATTTGTCGCCGAGAGGTACTTCTTCAGAAATATCACTAAAAGATCTTAGAATCTTGATAAGGGATTTTTCAGCATCATCGAAAGAGACTTTTGTTTCAGGCTCAATATGTTCTATTATCTCCCAGTTTTTGTAATCTTTTCCTACATGTTTTAATCCATACTGCATAAAACAAACTTTGTATGCAACTACATCTATGCCCACTATTGCTCCCTTTCCATAACTCGGATGGTCTACTCTCGACCCAACACCTAATATTTGAATGTCACTCATGTTATACCTTGTTTTTCTTATTTTTTGTAATAATCATCTATTCTTCTTTCTCTTGGCTCATGTATTTTTCCTAATCTTTTGGCTACTAGCATGGAAACTGTAGCATCACCAGTAACGTTAACCATTGTTCTGAACATGTCAAGAGGTCTGTCAATGGCAAAAATCAAAGCAATACCAATTGGTAAAAGACTTTCATTAAGTCCAGCAGCTTGTAAGACAGGAATCAACATCACAAGCCCGGCAGATGGAACAGCAGCTGATCCAATTGAGGCCAATGTAGCCGTTAGAATAATAGCTAATTGGCCACTGATTGTAAGATCATCTTGAAGTACCTGAAAAATAAAAACGGCAGCCACTGCCTGATAAAGACTGGTTCCATCCATATTTATTGTAGCTCCAATAGGACAGACAAAACTCGTTACCTCTTGATCAACTCCTAAATGCTCTTCTACTCTTTCCATTGTTACCGGGAGTGTAGCTGCACTAGAGCTGGTTGAAAAAGCAAGTAATTGAGCTGGTGATATTCCTTTGAAAAAAAACTTTGGTGATTTGCCAACCAGTGTTTTAACTATGGTAAAATATATGAAAATCATTAAAAACAAACCCAGAACTACACAAAAACCATACATAAGAAGGGCGTATATGATATCAATATTTGTTGTGCTGACCATCAAAGAGACGATCAAAGCAAAAACCGCATAAGGGGCAGTTAACATAATGATGTCGACCATTTTAAGTATCACCTCATTAAGTCCATCGAAAAATCCCTTAATCATTCTGGATTTCGATTCTTCAATCAACAAAAGACATATCCCAAAAAAAATAACGAAGAAGATTACCTGAAGCATATTTCCATTGCTGGAAGCTGCGTTAAAAATATTATCAGGAACAATGTCTACTAAAAACTGAAGAGGACCATCAGTACTTTTATCTTTAGCAATATTATATTTACTTACACCAACATCAGCATATTGTTGCTTAATTTGTTCTACAGTCTCACTGCTGACACTTTTTCCGGGAGTAACAACATTAACGACCGTTAATCCTATGCTGATAGCAATAATGGTTGTTATGAGATAGATGCTAACAGTGGTTAATCCCATTTTTTTGATACTGGCGATATCTTTAAGGTCTGATATTCCCTTGATTAGTGAAGCTATAATCAAAGGAATTGATATCAGTTTTAGAAGGTTGATAAATATTTTGCCGAAAGGTGCAATCCAGTTGTTTGCAAAATCTTTCCACCCCATTTTAGAAAAGAAAATTCCTACAATAATACCCAGTAATATTCCTATTAGGATTTTCCAATGTAAAGCAATCTTCATCTTTCTAAATTTAGCTTAAGCAAATATTAAAAAAAAGATTAATTTAATCCAAATTATATTCATAAGTGAAATTATTAATTTTGAATTTCATTAAAGGCTAATATTTTGATAGAAATGTACAAAAGGGTAGAAGCGGTTCACTTAAGCGAAACGCATTCTATGAAAAAATACACAAAAGATAGTATTTCCTTGATTAGGGGCTTAGGAGTAGAGGGAGATGCTCATTTTGGAAAAAAAGTAAAACATAGATACTTGATAAGAAAAGATCCTACAAAAGCCAATTTGAGACAGGTACATCTTATTCAAAATGAAATCTTTGATGAACTTAAGGAAAAAGGTTTTGAGATTTCTCCTGGTGAAATGGGAGAGAATATTACCACGAGTGGAATTGATATTTTAAATCTCCCTGAAGGTACAATCTTAGAATTAGGAAAAGAAGCAACGATTCAAATTACAGGTCTACGTACCCCTTGTGTTTTATTAGATGGCATCCAGAAAGGATTGATGAAGGCCCTGATATCAAAAAAACCAAAGGGCGAAAAGGTATTTAAGGCAGGAGTGATGGCGATAGTTTTAAAGTCTGGAAAAGTCAAGAAGGGTGATGGGATAAACGTAATTTACCCTCCTAAACCTTTTATAAAAATGAAACATCTTTAAGGGGTGCCGTTTTTTTAATAGTTGGAATTTCTTAATTCATATTGATAGAAAGACTTCATTTTTTTAACTTCCTTAAATCCATGACTCTTTAAAAGCTTTATAGAAGGGGTGTTTGCTTCATGGGTTTCAGCAAGTATCTTAACGAGTTTTATTTCCTGAAAGGCAAATCGCAGAACTATTTCTAGGGCTTCTTTCATATATCCTTTTCTTTGATATTCAGGAATTAACTCGTAACCTAATTCCGCTATGGAATTTTCATCTGTGAAATTCCATAGACATATTGTACCGATTAGCTCTCGGGAAACTTTTGATGTGATAGCCCAGTAATACCATTTTAATCCGTTATTTCCATCTATGATTTTTGTCAAGAAAGCTTTCGTGTCACTCAATGAAGTATGAGGATCTCTATCCAAAAACTTATTGACCTCATCACTTGATCGAAGCACATGAATACTATCCAGATGTTCAGAAGTCAATTCGACTAAAAGAAGTCTTGGACTTAGTAGTTTCAACTTTAAATGATTACAATGCTAAAAGGTTAGAGGCTTTTCTATTTCTTTACCATCTCTCTCGATAACAACTGTGATGGTCTGGCCCTTTTCGAACATAGATAAGCCCTTCATATAACTCATCATATCCACAACCTCGTGATTCTGCATTTTTTTGACAATATCTCCTTTTATAAGTCCCGCATTGGCAGCTGGTCTATTTTCTTTTACGCCATCAATTCTCATTCCTTTGCCATCAAAAAGATAGTCGGGTATTACACCTAAAGTAACTTTGAAATCTGGAACTTCTTCACTTTCGTCTTTTGTTTTGGTAAAAACGAGTTTACCATTGTCATCTAACCCTGCAATAAGCTTGTAGATGAATTCAGAAATATCTCTCAATCCTGAGAAATTAATGTGTTCAATATCATCAGTTGGTTTATGATAGTGTTCATGTTGCCCTGTGAAAAAGTGAAGTACGGGAATATCGCCAATATAGAAAGAAGTGTGATCGGAGGGGCCCACACCCGATTCTCCTTTTACTGCTCTGAACTTAGGAGATTTTATAGCGTCTATTTCAGGATTCCAAGAAGGGGATGTTCCTACGCCGTTTATCGCAAGTTTCCTTTCTTCATTCAGTCGACCCACCATGTCCATATTGATCATGTAATTAGCAGATACGAGGTTGATGGTTGGATTATCCATGAAAAAATTTGAACCCCATAACCCCTTTTCTTCACCACTAAAAGCAATGAAAAGATAATTGTTATTGGTGGTGCCCTTCTTTTTGATTAGAGCTTCTGCTAAACATAGTAAAGCGGATACTCCACTGGCATTATCGTCGGCCCCATTATGAATGGCTGGAGGCCCGTAATATAAACTGCCTTCAGTCCCATATCCTAAATGATCCAAATGAGCACCTATAATTACAGTGTTTTTCGCATAGTTATCGATATAACCTACCACATTTCTACCCGTTATAACTTTATCCTTTGGGCTATCGACTGTTGAATGAGGATTGTGTCTTTGTCTATGAGTAAAATCCTGATAGAATCCATCTGTTCCTCTTGGAGAAATTCCTATTTCTTTCATTCTGTCAGCTACGTATTTCGCCGCCTTTTTTTCTCCAGGGGTACCCGTTTCCCTACCTTCCATATCATCAGCGGATAGCATTGCCACATCAACGGTAAGAGATTGTATTGGAGCCTCAAGAGGCAAAACTAGAGCAGTTTTGCATGAGGATAAAAGGCTAAATAGAATTATCCAGTTAAGGAATTTGAAAATTTTCATATGAAGTACTGAATTTGCAATTAAAATATACTTTTGTGGAAAACCACAAAAATGAGAATTTATATACCAATATTCTCATTTAGTAGGTCATTTTCTTGTAAAAAATCAACACAATTATAGTCCCATTGACACTGAAACAAATGAGATTGATAATTTAAATACACTTGATATGAAAAGATTTTTTGTAGATAAATGTTGTTTAGGATATATTAATCGTCCTTAGGGTATGTCAAAAAGATCTCCATTTAGAAATTTAAAGGTTGTTGAGTTAGCATCTGTGCTAGCAGGGCCACTTGTTGGGAGTTTTTTTGCAGAATTAGGAGCAGAAGTATTAAAGATAGAAAATCTAAAAAGTGGTGGTGATCCGACAAGACAATGGCGAATTGACGGAGAGAATAGGAGTAAATCATACAGTGCTTATTATGCTTCGGCTAACTACGGGAAAAAATCCAAGTTCCTTGATCTACAAGAGTCATTGGACCGTGAGGTAGTGGAAAAATTAGTTAAAGAGTGTCATATTTTTATCACTAATATTCAAAATCACAAATTGTTGAAATTAGGGTTTGATTTTGAAAGAATGAAGAAAATTAATCCGACACTAATTTATGCTCAACTTCATGCTTATGAGAGAGACGATGAGAGACCAGGTTATGATATGGTAATGCAGGCGGAGTGCGGTTTAATATCCATGACAGGAGTAAAAGAAAGTTTAGCTAAAATTCCTATTCCGGTTGTCGATATTATAGCCAGTCATCAAATGAAGGAAGCTATCCTCATAGCTATGCTTGAACAAAAGGTTGATAAGAAGCCGAAAAGAGTAGAAGTAAGTTTATTTAAAAGTGGAGTAAGTAGTTTAAGCTATCAAGCTTCCAATTATTTACTTGAAGGAAGAATAGGAGTTCCGATGGGAACATTTCATCCCAATATTGCACCATATGGGGATCAATATAAAACCAAGGATGAAGTAAATTTCATGTTGATGATAGGCAGCGATCAGCAATTTGAAATGTTAAAAAAATGTATTAACTTTGATTCACAAGTTGATTTTTGCAATAATCAATCCCGCCTT
The DNA here is from genome assembly GCA_965230495.1 of Saprospiraceae bacterium. Lineage (GTDB taxonomy): Bacteria > Bacteroidota > Bacteroidia > Chitinophagales > Saprospiraceae > JACJYM01. The sequence goes on from OZ246004.1 coordinate 435,679, forward strand.
GTTGGTCGACAAGAACTTAACAAGATTCTCTCAGATATATTTATGAAGAAGACTATGGAAGAATGGTCGCTTGTATTTAGAGACAATAGAATTCCATATAGTCAAATTAATAATGTTGAGGAGTGTTTAACAGACCCCATTGCCAAAAAAATGATACAAAAAGGTTCTATCGATGAAGAAATTAATATTGATCAGTTGAGCAGTTTAGCGTTCGAAATAAACTAGAAATATAGTTTAGTACGGTTTTTGTATCGTTTTAACTGATATCCATGACTTTGTTATGGACTTTAAATGTTATGAATGAGGTTTTTGTTATTGTTAACTAAAAATTACATGCTTTGAAAAAATTAATTTTCACCCTGTTATGTGTGAGTGTTTTTACAATACTCAATTTAAAAGGGCAGGATTTGCATTACTCTCAGTTTTACAACTCTCCATTAAATGTAAATCCGGCTTTAACCGGTGTTTTTAAAGGAGATCATAGATTTCAACTGAGTGTTCGGGACCAATGGAGATATGTTCCAGTTCCTTGGTTTACATTTAGTGGAAGTTATGACAGAAAGTTGTATCCGAAAAAAACGGACAAGTATTTTTGGGGATTGGGTGCTAACCTAAATCACGATAGACAGGGAGATTCCAGATTGAATCTTACTTCTCTGAATGTGTCAGGTTCCTTTAATTATATTTTGAATTCAAATCATGTAATATCTGTAGGTCTTTTGGTTGGTTTTGCTTCGCGAGGTTTTAGTACGGATGATTTAAGATGGGATAAGCAATGGGATGGAGTAGCCTTCAATAGCTCATTAGAGAGTGGAGAGAGTTTTGATATGCAGAGATTTAGTTTTATAGAGACAGGAGCAGGATTAAACTACAGATTTCAAAAATCTACAAGAACAAAAATTGATGTGGGTGTTGGTGCCTATCATTTATATGAACCTGAAACGAATTTTTATGACAGTGAATCAAAAAAACTTCCTATGCACCTAACATTTAGTGGAGTGGGAAGTATTAAGCTTGTTGATGCACTGGATTTACAAGTCCATGCTATTCAACAACTTCAGGATGAATATCGGGAGACTATTTTAGGAGGTTTGTTAAAACTTTATCTAAATAGTAAAAGAGGGAAGGAGTTAGAACTTCATGCTGGCTTAGGATATAGAACATCTAAATCGCTGATACCGACATTGGCTTTATCGTATCAAAAACGATATTATGTGAGTCTATCTTTCGATATAGATGATACAGAGTTTAATAATCTAACAACTTCAAACAGAGGTGGTCCGGAAATGCATTTTAATTATATAATTACTAATGTAAAGCCACTTAAGGATTTAAAGATATGCCCCATTTATTAATAATAAGCTGATTTAAAGATATGAAACATATATTCACGTTACTAATATCGTTCGTCATCTTAAATAGCTCGTTCTCGCAAACGAAAAGTGCTTTCGTTGAAGCTGCAGATCAAGCCTTTGACAATAAAAATTACTACGCAGCTTTGAAATATTACGATGAGGCTTTGTTATTTGATGAGAATGATACCTTGTTGCTTTATAAATCTGCTGAAGCTGCAAGACATTTTGATTCGTATAAGATTGCTGCTATGAGGTATTCTCTCCTTCTTGATTCCATGGGGTATCATAGTGAACCAAGTATCAAATTTTATTTGGGTGAAATGAATCAGAAATTAGGAAATTATGAAAAATCGACAGAGTATTACCAGCTATATTTGGCAGAACACAGTGGTGAAGATGAATTTATGACAGCCTTAGCAGAGAAGGAATTAGAATCGGCAAGATGGGCTGTTGACCAGAGTTTGGAAACTGAGCAGTTATATACTCTGGATAAATATGAAGGTAATGTCAATACACCATATTCTGATTTTGGAGCATTAGTCAAAGGAGATACACTTTTTTTTAGCTCAATGCAATTCAAAGAAAGTAATCCCGATGAACTTCCTGCAAGACAGATGTCGAAAGTCCTAAAAGGTGAAAAATCTGGAGAAGAAATGACGGTTCTGGATGTAGAATGGAATAACCTTCCTCAGTCTACAGCCCACACTACGTTTTCTCTGGATGGAAACAAGATGTATTTCACCATTTGTGATTATACTTCAGCGAGTACATTGAGATGCGATATATATGAGACCAATGTTACTGAAGATGGATCAACTGCGGAGTATAAAAAACTAGAGATCAATCAGGATAGTGTTACTAACACTCATCCTGCTATTGGATTAGATCCTGTTAATGGAAAGGAAGCTTTATATTTTGTCTCCGACAGAGATGGAGGAAAGGGAGGTTTAGATATATGGTTTTCAGTAATTGATCCAAATTTAGGGTTTTCTAATCCGGTAAACTACGAAAGTATTAATACTAATAAGGATGAGGTAACTCCTTTTTATCATGAGAGTACTAACACCATATACTTTAGTTCAAATGGAAGAAGAGGTTTCGGTGGATTTGATATTTTTCAAAAATCTGGAAGTAAAGATGTTGTATTGTTGGATTATCCTTTGAATGGTAGTTATGATGATTTATATCTTTCTGTTGACGATGATCAGGATGAATTTATTTTTTCAAGCAATAGAGAAGGATCTCTTTTTGTCGATAGTTATTATGAGGCCTGCTGTTTTGATATCTATAAGGCTAAACTAAACGAGCTGGACATTAATCTTACTGCTTTAACTTTTAATAAAGAGACTAATACCGATCTAAATGGAGCTATGGTAAGAATCATCGACAAAAATACAGGAGAAGAGATTTTTAATAGTTATTTGGAAAATAGTAACGAACATATTTTTAGCTTACCTAGAAACAGGGAAATGTTAATCATAGGAACAAAGGAAAACTTTTTACCTGATACGGTGGAATTAAGTACGGTAGGTATTTTTGAATCAAAGGATATTGTAAAGAAGCTTTATTTGGATCTTGAAAAGATAGAATTGGATGTTTTTACATTTGATAAAGATACTGAAGAACCTCTTTCAGGGGTTACTATCGTTCTTAAAGAAGTAGGTAATCCTGCAAGTAAAGTAGTGGTAGATAATCCTAACGCCAACGACTTTAAGTTCTTTTTAAAGGAGAATAAAAGATATCAAATCACAGCTACTAAGCATGGGTATTTTCCTGCTACGCTCATAGTTAACTCAGATGAAAATATTGATGGAAAAATTCGAAAAGAACTATTCTTAGATAAGTATGCATTAGAAAAATTCTTACCGGTGGTGTTATATTTTGATAATGATATTCCCGACAATAGAAGTCGAAGTACTAGTACAAAGAGATCATATTCAGAGCTGTTAGGAACTTATGTAAGAAGAAAACAAGAATTTAAAGATAGATATTGTGAACCACTATCACAGTCAGAAAAAGAGAAGACATGTGCCGAGATAGAAACTTTTTTTGAAGGTGATGTAAAAGGAGGATATGATAAATTGAAGATATTTATGAATGTCCTCTTGGAAGAATTAGAAAAGGGAAGAACAATAGAATTATCTATCCGAGGATATGCGAGTCCAAGAGCAGATGAGAAATATAATCTTGTGCTGAGTCAACGTAGGGTGAACTCGATAAGAAATGAATTGATGACTTATAGAGGAGGTATAATTTCAAAATATTTGAACAATAAGCAACTGCTGGTAACGGATGTCTCGTATGGTGAAGAACTTACTCCTAAAGGTGTTGAGGACGATTTATTTAATGAAAGATTGTCGATTTACAGTCCTGAAGCTTCTAAACAAAGAAGAGTGGAAATAGTAAACGTGACTAAATTTTAAATTGACTAAGATGAAAAAATTACAAATTACAAAAATACATAGGCCCATGATGGTAAGAATGTATCAGCTGGTGATGGTGTTTGTCTTATTCTTTACAGGAATAAAAGTCGCGAATACAACCCATATAATAGGAGGTAATATGACTTACAGACATTTGGGAGGATCACAATATGAAATAAGTCTAACGCTGAGAAGGGATTGTTTGCTAGGTAGCCCTGAAGCGGAGTTCGATGACCCAGCTTATATAGGGATTTATAATGAAGCAGGAACTATACGTAAGCAAATCTTTGGCGGACAATTATTGTTGGATTTTAATGATGATGATACTTTGAATAACATAATCATGTCAGATTGTGGATTTGAAGGAACTCAAGTATGTGTTCATCAGACAACTTATAAAACGGTAGTAAATCTTCCGTTTAGTAATGATGGCTATATGTTTGCCTACTTACGCTGTTGTAGAAATATGACTATAGAAAATATTGTTGAACCAGTTGAAACAGGTGCTACGTATTTTGTCAAAATATCATCGGAGTCGATGAACATGGACAACTCATCTCCTACTTTTGATCAATGGCCAGCGGTTTACATCTGTGGAGGAGAGCCCATCGATTTTGATCATTCAGCAACGGATATTGATGGCGATTCTCTGGTTTATTCTTTATGTACTCCAACTACGGGTTTGACGAAAGAAAAGAATCAAATTGGTGTAAACAATACTTTTTTTCCTGTTCCTTTACCCCTTGCGAATGTTCAATGGAATAATGGATATGGTTTGGATAACTTGTTAGGAGTTCCAGACCCTACCAATTATCTAGCGATTGATAGTGAGACTGGGTTTATAACAGGTATACCGAGAAATGAAGAAGGACAATTCTTAATAGGAATATGTGTGGAGGAATATAGAAATGGAGAATTAATAGGAATGGTCAAAAGAGACTTTCAATACAACGTTAGAATTTGTACTCCACCACCTTTTGCATCTTTTGATGCTCCTAATGCTTCTTGTGAAGGATTGAGTGTAGAATTCGAAAATACTAGTGTTGCAGGAACCAAGTTTGAGTGGTATTTTGATTGGCCAAATACGGATGCTGCCTTTTTCTCAGATGAAGAAAATCCAACCTTTGACTTTCCTGCTCCGGGTAACTATGATATTAGACTTAGAACAATAAGAAATACGGATGGTTGCGAGGATGATACCATAAGAACTATTTTTGTTTCTGATGAAAACTTGGAACCAACTTTTGATCTGGAAGTTGAATCTTGTAATCCGGATGGAACGATAAATATTCTATTGACTGAAACAAGTTCGGTGACTAATCCGGAATTTGATATGTTAGAACATAATTGGCAGTTTATTCAGAACGGTGATACTACTACATATACGGGAGAAACTGTAGCAATTATTCCTGATTCTGCCAATTTTGAAATAATATATACAGCTATTGCCACGAGTGGATGTGAAAATAGCACGTCAACATTTTTCGATATTTCTGATGTGTATCCGACGGTAGGGTATTCAATTACTTTATTGGATTGTTTATCAGATCCTTCAGGAACCAATGCGACCATTCGATTTTCGCATTTTAGTCATGTGGTTAATCCTTTTGCAGAAGTTTCCGATTTCGAATGGATAGTGAATGGTACGTCTTACACCCAGGATACTTTTGAACTGATAATAGATAAAGGTGAAGAAATAGTCGGTAGTATTAGTGTGAATTTTGATAATGGATGTTCTGCTTCTGAAGAATTTGATCTCAATACGGAAGATTTATTACCTCAAACCAACTTTGATATTACACAAATAGATTGTGATGATCGTAATAGTACCAACATCTTGATGACTTATAATAATAGTGAGGATAAAGGTTTAGATACTCTTTCGGTAACATGGAACATAGAAATAGGAGTGGATCAATACAACTTCGAAGGAGATTCACTGTACCTGACTATTCCTAAGGATAGCATAATGAATTTGGAGATGGTTGCTATATTTGAAAATGGTTGTATCGATACATTGTTAGAAAGTTTCATTCCAGGACCTTTTGCTAGTTTGAACTTAATTGATGATACTGAAATATGTCCTGGCAACCCAATTAATTTAGTCCTTAATCCATATGACAATCTAACATATACTTGGGATCCTGAGGATGGATTAGATTTGTCGAATCCTTCAGATCCTATCGCTAATCCAATGATTACTACCCAATATTATGTCACCGTTACGGATGGTATTTGTACTATAGAAGATAGTGTGCTTATAACGGTGTTGGAGGGTTTGGTTATCGATATTGTGGGGGATACTACTACTTGTGATGGAAGCATTAATCTAATGGCAACGGGTGGATTTGGTGATGGTGATTATGAGTGGAGTAATGAATCAGATTTTAGTGATATAATTCATATCGGAAATGAGCTTTCCGGGTCTAACATTATAGATTCGTTGACGTATTACATTAGATGGACGGGTAACGAATGTGAAATAGCTGGAGACTCAATAACCGTTACTAACGAGGCTATTGATCTTACAACGGCTGATCCTTTTGAAGTTTGTCGTCTGGATACTACGACGGTTCGTGTATTTAATAACAATCCGGATCATGAATTAACATATCAATGGGAGGACGATAGCCACATAATTTCAGGGCATACTTCTAATGAAATATTGATAGGATTGGGAGAAGATGAAATGGGAAGTTTTGATTTGTACATAGATATAGAGAATCAATATGGTTGTACCCATAGGGATACAATTACTATTGCGATCATTGAGAATCCAGAAGTTAATATTCTTATGGATAGAGAAGATTGTGATAGTCTTAAAGTCTGTTTTGACATTGAAGGAGAATATAATCCTTTTCCTGTATGGGATTTCGGAGACCCAAACACTGAGGATGATACCTCTTTTGAAAAAGAAGTCTGTTATACATATCCGTCAGAAGGCACATACACTGTGGAATTAATAAACATTACAGCCAATTGTCCTTTTGTACCAGTTATTAAAACATTTACTATGGTTGATAGCTTCGATTTTGCACCCCTGAGAGATACCATTGAGGCCTGCATGGGAGATACTTTGAGATTGGAAGTTCCTGAGGATTACCAGAATTTGAGTTTTTCATGGTGTGATGAGGATGGAAATTCCATTTCTAGTGATATTATTTTTGAGTATGTAGTTAATGGAGATGATGTTGTTACTCTCAAAGTAGAGGACGATTTAGGTTGTGAAGGATCATTTAGTATAAATGTTATTGATTTAAACGATGTTCAGTTTAATATTATCCATACAGTTACAGAATGTGGAGAGCTTGAAGTTTGTGTTGAGTTAGAAGGAACCTATTTAGGTGATCTATTCTGGGATTTTGGTGATGAATCTGTGGAGACAGATACGTCTTCGTTAAATAGTCCATGCTATACTTATTCTCAAGAAGGTACTTACTCCATTTCTGTAACCAATATTGGAGACTTATGTAATTTTGGTACAGTAACAAAGGAGATAACTATTCATGATGAATTTGATTTTGAAGGATTAGAAGATGTGGTAGATTGTCTTGATAATACGGTAGTGCTTAGTGTGCCAGATGAGTATGTTGACTATCAACATGTCTGGTGTACTACTGATGGAGACTCCATAACGAATGAGGTTGATTTAGAAGTTGTACTAGATGAGGATAAGTCGTTTGTTCTTAAAATCGTTGACGATAATGGTTGTGAAGCTTCAAAAACAGTTAATTTAACTGTTTACCAATTCGATTTTGATATTGACCTTCCCTCTGTCTTTTGTGAGGATACAGAAGAGGAAATAATGATAAGCTCTAATGAAAATTACAGCTATCACTGGTTACCTGAAGATTGTATTATTTCGGGACAGGATACTGATAAACCAGTGATCAAGGTTGAAGATGGAAAAACGGTAACAGTAGAAATTACAAACGAAGACAATATGTGTAGCACCTCTGAATCGTTTCAAATGGATGTTAACTTTGTAGAAGTAGAAATAGGTGGGGAAACTGAGATATTTTTAGGTTCAAGTGACACCCTTTTTGTTGTAGATCCGAACCCTGATTACACATATGAGTGGAGTACTGGAGAAGAAGGTACGGAGATTATAATTACTCCTTCTGAGGATACTGAGTATTGTGTCACTGCCACAGATCAATTTGGATGTGAGGGCGTTGATTGTATTAGTGTTGAGGTGATTCTTCCTCGGTGCGATGAAACTGACGTGTACATTCCTAATGCTTTTTCACCGAATAATGATGGTAATAATGACGTATTTAGAGTTAGGAGTAATTTTATAGACGAGATGACATTAGTAGTTTACAATAGATGGGGAGAGGAGATTTATAAAAGTAGTGACCTTAATGCTGCATGGGATGGAACTTATAAAAACGAAGAGTTAGCACCTGATGCCTACGCCTATTATTTGACAGTATTATGTACTGATGGAGAGAGATACACTACCTATGGTAACGTGTCTTTACTTAGATAGGGATAAAAAAATAATTAAATTTGAGGCCAGGGAGATTTCCTTGGCCTTTATTTTTAGTCAAAATCTGAATGAATAAAACAGTATATATTCTTGGGGCTGGCTTTTCAGTTGGTAGTGGGGCACCAAAACAATCCGAGTTGATTTCAGAAATACTTAAACTTCCTCAAGCATATACTAGAAGACATAAACATACTGTTCAAGCATGGGTAGATGAACTGAGAGACTTTCTACTTCATACTTTAAATATTGATAGAGATCATTTAGAATATTACAATCTAGAAGACATTTATACGCCCATAGACAGAGCAATAGCTGACAATAACTCTTTTAGAAATTTTTCTACTCAACAACTTATTAGAAAACGAAATGTATTCAATAAGTTGATTATTCTTGCTATGAGAAATCGTATTTCTAATCAGAAGAAAAAGAAATCGAGCATTGAATTATTCGCTAATCATATTTGTAACCTGTCAAGACTCAAACTTCAAAATGAGAACCATGATGCTGTTTCTGTAATTACAACTAATTGGGACATAATGTTGGATAATGCAATTCATACCATTATTCAAGATGAAATTAAAGCTAACGGAGAGGAAAAAAGAGGAGTGTTGGATTACTGCTGTTACATATCGTCTCTTGAGGAGTATGATCACAGTATAGAGTCAGGTCTTTATGTATTAGGGCAGGGAGGTTATAATGTTAAAATTATAAAACTCCATGGTTCGTTAAATTGGTTACAATGTCCCAAGTGTAATCGTCTCTATGTCAAACTTTACAAAAAGTGGACCGGAGGTTTTGTATTTGATAAAAAGTATTGTTACAACTGTAAAAAAAACTATCAAGAGGAAGATAACGACTCCATTCTTTTAAATACATCCATGGTAATGCCTACTTTTTTAAAAAACCTTAATAACCTACAGATTAAACTCAGTTGGTTAAATGCCTCCAATGAGTTAAGCGAAGCTACTAAGGTTGTTTTTTTGGGCTATTCTTTTTCCGAAGCCGACTTTGAGTTTAAGCAATTACTTAGTCGAACAATTAGAAAAGATGCTAAAATAGAATCCGTATTGATTTCTCAGGATGATCCTAATAGTTATTCTGATCAAGCTGCGTTAAAAACTGCTGGCTATAGATACCAGAGTTTTTTTAGTGGAAGAGATCTTACTATGTATTATAATGGAGTGAATAAATACGTTGATGGCTTAATATAAGCAAGATTCTTTTATAATCTTTTGTTAAAGTAAGTGTGTCATTGCATTTGTGAAAATTATTTTTTTATTCTTACGATGAGATTAAATGCAGAATAAGATTTTATGACTATGCGTTTAATACCAACGATAGAACCTTTTTCGCAAAAGATTTAAAAGGTTTTAGTGATTTAATTATTAATTGCAAAAATTGTAAGATGAAAAAACAACTAACCTTAACCCTAATTTTATTTCTGGGCTTATTTCAACTCCAAGCACAAGATATTAAACTTCCCGAAGGTGTTAAGAAAAATGCTTCCGTAGAAGGGATAACTGAATACCAACTAGCTAATGGATTAAAAGTACTTTTGTTTCCTGATCAATCGAAACCTACCATTACAGTTAATATTACCTACATGGTTGGTTCAAGACATGAAGGGTATGGTGAAACAGGAATGGCACATTTATTAGAACATCTTGTGTTTAAAGGGACACCAGATCATCCCAATATACCTCAAGAGCTGACAGAACATGGGGCTAGGCCTAATGGAACGACATGGTATGATAGAACGAATTATTTTGAGACCTTTAGTGCAACTGATGAAAATCTAGAGTGGGCTTTGGACTTGGAATCTGATAGAATGATCAATTCATTTATAGCTAAAAAAGATTTAGATAGTGAAATGACAGTGGTAAGAAATGAATTTGAATCAGGAGAAAACAACCCTTCAGGAGTATTGCTAGAAAGAGTATTGAGTACTGGATATTTATGGCATAATTACGGTAATACCACTATAGGGTGTAGAGCCGATTTAGAAAATGTACCAATAGAGAGATTACAAGCTTTTTATAGAAAATACTACCAGCCGGATAATGCTGTGCTTCTGGTAGCAGGAAAAATTGATGAGCAAAAGACAATGGATTTGGTCCATAAACATTTTTCACCAATACCAAGACCTGAACGAAAATTATTTGCTACTTATACAAAAGATCCAACACAGGATGGAGAAAGAAGTGTTTCTCTAAGACGTGTGGGTGATGTACAGGTGGTGTCTTGTATGTATCATACTGCTCCCGGAGCTCATAAAGATTATGCAAGTATAGCTTTGATGGACGAGATTTTGACCAATGAACCTTCAGGCAGATTGTATAAAGCGTTGGTAGAAACAAAAAAATCTAGTTTGGTATGGAGTTTTGCCCCCGCGTTAAAAGAAAGTGGATTTTTATATGTTAATGTAGATGTCAGGAAAGAAAATTCATTGGAGGAGGCCAAGGATATTATGATCAAAACCCTTGATGACTTGAAAACCAATCCAATTACTGAGGAAGAATTAGAGAGAGCTAAGGCCAAAATATTGAAATATTGGAACCTTTCCTACAACAATTCGAGTAGAGTGGGTATGAGATTGAGTGAATATATAGCTCAGGGAGATTGGAGATTGTTTTTTCTATTCAGGGATGCTATTGAGAACGCTACACTGGAAGACCTTACCATTGCAGCAGCAAAATATTTTAAACCTTCCAATAGGACAATAGGTATGTTTATTCCGGAAGATAAACCGGATAGAGTTGATATTCCAGAGGCTCCTGAACTCGCAAGTTTAGTTGATGGATATACAGGAAGAGAAGAAATAGCTGTAGGTGAAGAGTTTGACCCTTCACATGATAATATTGATAAAAGAACATTTACTTCAGAACTGGAGTCAGGAACTCAAATAGCTTTATTACCGAAAGAGAATAGGGGAGACGCTGTCAACGGAAACATAATACTTAGATTTGGAACACCTAAATCATCTGTGGGTAAAAACATTGTTGGTCAGTTTACAGCGAGTATGTTAGATAAAGGAACTAACTCTATGACAAGACAAGAGATTCAAGATAAATTGGATGCTCTTAAAGCCAGGGTTTATTTTTATGGAGGTAAAGACAGAGTTTCAGCTAATATCGAAACAACCAATGAAAATCTTCCAGAAATTATTGACTTAGTTAACGAAATTTTGAGAAATCCTTCTTTTGATGATAACGAATTTGAAAAACTAAAAGAGGAAGAATTGGCATGGCTTGAAGAACAATTGTCTGAACCAAGGGCAGTGGCTAATAATTTGTTTCAGAAATTATTGAACCCTTATCCGGAAACGGATGCCAGATATGTAATGAGTTTTGAAGAAGAAATTAAAGCCATAAAGGCATTAACATTGGATGAAGTAAAAGAATTTTATAGTAAAAACTATGGGGCTAGTGAGGCGACAGTGAGTATAGTTGGTGATTTCGATAAAGAGATTATTGAAAGTAAGGTAAAGGAATACTTTGATACATGGAACAATCCTGGAAAGTATACTAGAATAGCTAATCCATATATGAAGGTGTCGCCTGCAGATAAGGAAATAAATACTCCTGATAAAGCGAACGCTATGTTTTATGCAGGAATGAAGGTGCCGGTTAATGATAGCCATGAGGATTATGCAGCGATGGTAATTGGAAATTATATGCTGGGAGGTGGATTTTTAAATAGTCGTTTGGCTTCTAGAATTAGGCAGAAAGAGGGATTGAGTTATGGTGTAGGATCTTGGTTTTGGGGTAGTTCACTGGATGATGGAGGAAGTTTTGGGGGGTATGCAATATATGCTCCTGAAAATAGAGATAAAGTGCAAGCAGCTTTCAAAGAAGAAATTCTTAAAGTTAAGAACGAAGGATTTACACAGGAAGAACTCGATGCAGCAAGATCAGGATGGATTCAATCGCAACAAGTCAATAGAGCTCAAGATAGAAGTTTAGTTTATAATCTAGGAAATAATTTGAGACTCGATAGGAGTCTTCAGTGGAGTAAGGAATTAGAAGAAAAAATATCTAATCTCAGTATAGAGGATGTAAATAAAGTAATGACAAAATATATGGACCCGGAAAGGATGGTCTATGTAAAAGCAGGAGATTTTGAAAAGGCGTTTAAAGAAATAAAGCCATAATAAGAAATAATTGAGGCAGTAGAAAATAATATTTCTACTGCCTTTTTTCTTAATTGATTTGTAATACTTGCTACGGATAAACCGTAGCGAATTTAATAGATTTTGAATCAGAATGTACATGCATGGATTAGGTGAATATTAATTAACATATTTATATATTTGCCTCTCAATTTTAATATATGAATTTGAATAATATCATCGCAGTATCGGGTTTGCCAGGCTTGTACAAATTAATTACTACAAGAAACAATGGTTTAGTAGTTGCAGATCTTGAAAAAGGTAAATCGCAGTTTTGCTCTGTGAGAAAGCATCAGTTTACTCCGTTGGAGACAGTATCTATTTATACTTACAAGGATAGTGTGGAGATTTCTAAGGTTTTTCAGACCATGATACAACAAGAGCAGGAAGGTAATGCTCCAATAGAGGTAAAATCATCTAATCTGGAGCTCATGGAATATTTTGAATCCATTCTTCCTGAATATGATGACGATAAGGTATATCCTAAGGATGTAAAAAAAATAATCAAATGGTATAATGAACTGAAGAAATTCGACTTGCTCACCTCTACTTCTGATGAAGAGGAATAGCTATTTTATTAATCCTTCAAAAAGCCAATTTGCTAATGCTTGTCTATTGTAATCATAAATGAGTCTTTTATGATTATGTTTATTTCTAATGTTTGCTAACTCTACGTACACCGCTGGAGGGTTTGTCATTCTGAGCATATATAGACCCCTAGTTTCAATGTATCCTTTATACCCTCTGTTCTTTTGATATTGTTTGTATTTAGTGTCAAAAGTTTTGTGAAGATTTTTTGCTATTCTCTTACCATTTTTGCTCCCTTCAAGATGATAAAAGAAGACATCTTGCTGCTTGTTTTTTCCTCTGCTATCCACATGAATGACTATGGCCCTTTGATCGGTTATTCCCTTGGCTTTGTATTGTCTGTATAATTTGTTTATGTTGATGGCTCTTTGATTCAAACGTTTTAGCTGATTAAGAGGTATCTTCTCCCCATTACATTTTTCATCTTTATCACATTTTAGATATTTTTCATCGCGGATACCATCGTTAGCATCTTCAATAATCATATGAACAATAGCCCCATGCTGCATAAGATTTCGAGCCAATCTTAAAGACACATCGTATGCATATTCATCTTCGCACATATCTTTGGGACATCCTTCGCACATAGCTCCGGGATCGGGGCCTCCATGTCCACTTACAATATAAAATACTTTATTTTTTAATGATCGATCTATTATTTTAATGGAGCTATGTTTTTTTCCAAATAGTTTGTTGAATACATAACTTTCATCTTTTGATTCTTTTTCTTCAGAACCAACAATCACTCCATCACATCTTAATTCATGGTAGGGTACCCATAGTTCGTTTTCAGTATAAAGTTTTTTCTTCTTGATCCCAGTACTTTCCAATGCTTTGTTGTATTCTTGAATTCTGAGTGCTTTGTCATAATCATTAATACTGATAGTGGATCGAATACTTTTTCCGTTATACTTATATACTTTAATAGGGATTTTATAAGACTTGTCGTAGTAAATTTTGCTTGAGGTGTTTAATGAATTTATCTCATAAAAGGCTTTTACGTTACATTGTACATTGGCAAGTTTGTATTGCCGAAGAATTGAAAATATACTTTGACCTTTTTTTACTTTGATCTGCAAATATTCGGAAGCATATAGCTGCTGGATACTCAAAGAACATAGAATTAAGCAAAAAATAAGGGTGACCTTTCGACTTTTGAGACTTTTCATATTCACTTAACTATCAACAAGACAAAAATAATACATTATAAATTATTTTAATATATAAATTGTTATTTTTTAATAATTGTTTGCATTTTGGTTAGGATAAGGAGAAAAGTATTGATATAAAAAAAGCATTCAAATTATTTATTTGAATGCTTAAAATCGTGAATCGAGTAACTATTCCTTTTTCAAGGCACTTGTTGAATATAAATGTAATAACTGGAACGAATATTAGAATCATTTTTTATGCACTAATTTTAAAAAGGGTGGTTTACCCTGAGGTTAATTTAAGGGTTAACTTCTATTTAGATCTAGAGGTTAGTGTGAGAACCTTGCAATATTCCTGAGCGACAATCCTAAACTATGATATGCCGGAATGTTTTATTTATGTCTTGATGTAGTAAATTTGATGATTTAAAGGATTTAGTATGAAAAAGATATTTGGAATAGGTTTGCTTACCATTTTTTGGCTTTCCAATCTATTGGCAATGAAAGTCTCGATTAATCACTATTTAACATATGATAAGTCTCCTATCTCTAATATTTTTCTTGTAATTGATGGTAACACATTGGACTTTCTTCCTTCTGATAGTTTGAATTTGTATCAAGCTCGAGCATTAGTTACGATCATGTATAAAAAGGACACCACAATATACACTTTTGACAAATATGTACTGACAAGTGAATTAAGTAAAGAACCTATCAATTTTTCGGATACAAAAAGATTTAGACTTGATAAAGGGGAGTACTCTCTAGAGATTAAAGTTGAGGATCTAAACGACTCCTCTAACTTCTTTGAGTTTAAGAAAAAAATTAGTGCACAATTTGAAAATGAATCAGTTCTTTTTTCGGACATACACCTTTATGGAAAAAAAGATGGAGTTGAGGATGGGATGATTAATCAACCATATCATTATTTTGGAACACATGATCAAACTTTAATTTACTATTTGGAAGCATACAAGAATCAAATGTTTCAAGAGGAACCGTACTATATTCAACTATCGATTTATCCTGGTTATAAGGATGAAAAGAATGAAGAGAGGGAGTTAATAAAGACCTTCAAGCGTATGAAGGGAGTAACCAATGAAAAAGTACTTGGTAATCTGGATATTTCGGAATTGCCATCGGGCAATTACCATTTAAAGGTTAGTGCTTATTCTAATAAAAAGGAATACTTAAACTCTATAAGTACCAATTTTATACGAAAAAACTTGAGAATGGAAGCTTCTGATTTCATCGATTTAACCAAAGACATTGATTCTACATTTGTTGCAAAAATACCTATCGATAAACTTGACTATACGTTGAGAGCTCATGTTCCTATTATAAATAATAACGTGGTCTCTGTACTAGATTTTATAATTAACGATACACTAGTGGAATCAAAGAGGGCGTTTATTTTTCAGTATTGGAACGAAGTTTATAAAGAAAAGGCTGAGTACAATTTTGATAAATATATGGAGGTAGTAGATGTCGTAGATAAAGAATATTATGATACGGTAGGGCGTGGTTTTCAAACGGACCGAGGTTATATTTTCCTAAAATACGGTAAACCTAACGAAATCATAGCTGTTGAAGATGATCCTGCAGCACCTCCTTATGAAATATGGTTTTATCATGAACTACTGGCCACGGGACAGAGCAACGTAAGGTTTATTTTCTATAACCCTTCCCTTGTCAATAACCAGTACGAATTATTACATTCTACTTGTCGAGGAGAGGTTAATAATCCTCAATGGGAAGTAAAACTTTACAGAAATTCACCTAATGAAACTATAGGACAAAGTATAGATGCCATTGGAATGCAGGATAATTGGGGAAGAAGAGCAAAAAGGATTTTTAACCAGTATTAAATATTAAAGCCTATTGCTGTTTATTATATCCAATAACTCATCTCGATAGTTTTTTCCTATCGGCAAATGTTTTGTTTTTCCTTGTTCTATGATTTCAAGAGAGTTACCAACAATTGCCTCTATTTTATGAATATTGACTATAAAAGACCTATGGATTCTTTTAAAGTATTGTTTAGGCAATTTATTTTCTAAGCTCTTCATGGTTTGCAACGTAATGATTCTACCACCATTATGTTTTATTTGTACATAATCTTTCAAACCTTCTATATAAATTAACTCGTCGTAATTGACTTTGATAAGTTTTTTATCCGCTTTGACAAACATGTAATCATCCATCATATCAGAAGGAATGATATCTGCTTTGTTTTCGTCGTCAATTTTCTCCGCTATTTTGTTTACGGATTTCATAAATCTATCCAGAGATACAGGTTTTAAAAGATAATCAATGGCATCTAATTCGAACCCATCAACGGCATAGTTGGGATAAGCTGTCGTGAAAACGATTAATGGTGGTTTTCGCAAGGACTTGACAAAATCTATACCACTCATTTGAGGCATTTGAATATCTAAAAAGACTACATCAACATCTTCTTTGTCAAGTATTTCACTGGCTTCAATAGCATTGGTACACTTCGCTACGAGAGAAATTTTTGGTATTTGCTCGATATAGGTTTCTAGCACCTCTAAGGCAAGAGGTTCATCATCAACTAATAAGGCTTTTATCATTATTCTTAATTTTAATTTTATGTAGTTTTAATTTTAATTTAATTATATATTCTTTCTCTTCGTCTGATATTTTAAGAGAATGTCTGTTAGGATAAAGTAGTTCTAATCGCCTTTTTACATTCCTTAGCCCAATACCACCACTTTTTTTACCTTCGATCGTTCTTTCCTCTTTATCAGTTTTATTATTAACCACTTTTAACTTGAGGATGCTATCTTTTATCTTGATGTCTATATGTATAAATCCTCTATTAATACTATTATGAAGACCATGTTTAAAACCGTTTTCAACAAAAGGAATAAACATTAATGGGGCAATTAACAAGTGATCACTGGTTCCTTCTATATTTAGTCTTAAATCCACACTGGAAGACAATCGCAGCTTTTCTAACTCTAGATAATTTTCTAGGTAATTGATTTCCTTGGTAAGCGGTACTCTTTTTTCATTACATTCATAAAGCATATACCTCATCATTTCACTTAACCGAAGTACAATAGAGGGAGCATCATCAGACTTTTTCAATGTAAGAGCATACAGGCTGTTAAGCGTGTTAAACAGAAAATGTGGATTAATTTGAGATTTAAGGAATCTCAATTCAGATTGAAGTGTCTCATTTTGGAGTATTTTTTTCTCTCGCCTTACTCTCAACCAATCATCCATTACGCAATAGGCGGTAGAGCTTATGGCGACAAAAAAGGTAGATAGAAAAATAATTTTTTGACTTTGCAGTACATCAGACTGCATAAGAGGATCACTTGACGAACATAGGTATATTATCAACGTTTTTATCGGTGAAATAATCGCTGAAGTAACAAGTAGTGCTATTACATGTTGTCCAATACCCCTTTCTTTTAGATAGACGGGAAAAAGGTAGTTGATATTGAAGTATACAACGATGGCGAAGAATAATATATTTATAAATTCTATAATATAACTTAAGCTCTTTTTGGATGCATGACTATTATCAATAAATACCATGATAAAATAGGCCACAATCCAAAAAACGATGTGTAGATAATATTTTTTTATAAAAGCCCTAATAACTTATTTTGTTGTTATCGAATATAAAACTACTGAAATTTGATATTCTTGTACCAATGTTTAGACCAATGCAATAATTTATAAGATTAGGATTAACATTTTATTACATTATATATGGATATATATTAGATGTATTCTGACTATTTTTGCACTCAAATAATCAATAGTAATGAGCATCGATATTTACGGATTGGTACTATATGTTGGCATTGTGGCGATTTTACTTACCTCTTTAAATTATATAAAGAAGAACTATAAGAATTTGGTGGTTTCTTTTTTTCAAAATTTTTGTGGTGTCCTTTTCATTTTTTCTGGTTGGGTAAAAGCAGTAGATCCTTTGGGTACCTCTTATAAGTTGCACGATTACTTTGATGAGTTTTATATGACGTTTAGTGAGACTTGGTTAAGTTTTATAGCTCCAATCTTTCCCTTTTTGTCAAATTTTGCTCTTACTTTTTCAATTTTGACTATTGTTTTCGAAATTGTTTTAGGCATTATGTTATTGATAGGAGATAGGCCGAAGTTTACTTCTTGGTCATTTCTTTTGCTTGTACTCTTTTTTACTTTTTTGACAGGCTTTACTTTTCTTACGGGATATGTAGATTCGGGAGCTAATTTCTTTGATTTCTCTAGTTGGGGAGAATATAATAAGAATAATATGAGAGTCAAAGATTGCGGTTGTTTTGGAGATTTTATTAAGTTAGAACCGAAAGTTTCTTTTATAAAAGACTTGGTACTGCTTGTGCCAGCTTTTCTGTTTTTCTGGAAAAGCGATAAAATGCATACTTACTTAACTCAGAAATCAAGAAACTGGATAGTTGGTGTGGCGTCTATTTTACTTCTCGGATATACTATTTACTATTCTAACTACAATCTACCACAAGTTGATTTCAGACCTTTTAAAGTAGGGGTTGATGTGGCTGCAACCAAGGAACTAGAAATGGAATCGGCAGGAAATGTTCAGTTATTGGCCGCTCATCTTGAGAATAAAGAAACAGGTGAACAGAAGAAGTTATCATATAATGATTATTTAAGCAACTTAAAAGATTATCCAACGGATGTATGGAAAGTATTGAAATATGATAAAACTGAACCGAAGATACCGGCTACAAAGATTTCAGCTTTTGAAATGCAGGATCTAGAAGGTAATGAGGTATCGTATGTATATTTAGACAATGACCAATATCACTTCATGATAGTAAGTTATAAGGCTGATTATGAAATAATCCCGGGAACAAAAGTTGTGAAGGATACCATTTTCTCAATAGATACTATTCAGGTTGAAGGAGTAGATACTTTACAAATTGTTAAGAATGTAAAGGATGTAGAGACAAGAGAAGTACCATTTAACGACTACAAATGGGGTGTTGGATATATTGATAACTTTACAAGAGTTGTTAAACCATTAATAGAGTCAGCCGAAAAGGCAGGTATACAATCTTCTATTATTTTTGGAGGGATAGATAGTGATACGGCTAATGATTTCAAAAATGTAACGGGAATTAATACAAGTATTTACACAGCAGACGATATTTTGCTGAAAACGATTTTAAGATCTAATCCGGGGATAGTACTTTGGAAAGATGGTAAAATTGTTGATAAATGGCATTATGGACATTTTCCGGGCTTTGATAATTTACATTTCTAAGAAAAAATTATAATTTGGTGTCCTGTTAGTCAACCCCATAGATCTAGCAATTAGTGCAAATAGTATTTATTTTTTAATCAGTATTTCATCACTGGCAATTTTTATTTTGGTGATTGGTATTGTTTTAACTTGATTTATGAAACATTCTCTTATGAATAAGTTTTACTCTTTGTGTTTTCTGACCTTCTTTCCCTTTTTTCTTTCAGCTCAAAATGAAATAGAAGTTGATATAAGGTGCAACACGGTTCCTTATAACGAAAAATTAAAAGACAACCACAAAGAAAATAGAAGCGACCAAGATTTCGAAAAGTGGATGACAAACGAGTTAAAAAAGCTTCGAAAAAGCCAAAATAGAATGGAAGCGACATATACTATTCCTATCATATTTCATGTTATTCATAACGGACAGACTGAAGGAGCTACTCAAAACGTATCATCTACTTATATAGAAGCTCAATTAGATCAATTGAATGAAGATTTTGCTAACCTTTCCGGATCAACGGAAGACGCAGCAGCCGACATAGAAATTGATTTTTGTTTAGCCTTAATAGATGAGGATGGCAATGTTTTAGATGAGCCGGGAATTAATAGAGTGCACAGAGATGATTATGGATTTTCAACCCCGCCTTGGACTGATACCTATGTAGACAATACAATAAAGCCCAACTCGCAATGGGACCCAACCCAATATTTTAATGTTTGGGTATTAGATATTTCTGGAGGTATTTTGGGATGGGCTCAGTTTCCTGAAGCAGGATCTTTGCAAGGGATTGGTACTGGAAATGGAGATGCGGACACAGATGGTGTCGTTATTTTGTATAGTTCCGTTGGAAGTACGTCAACGCCTTTCGGCGATCCTCCTTATGATAAGGGAAGAACACTTACTCACGAAGTCGGACATTGGTTGGGACTACGTCATATTTGGGGTGATGGAAATTGTAATGTTGATGATTACTGTGATGATACTCCACTGGCATCAGGTTCTAACTTTGGATGCCCCAATGTTAATAGTTGTAACGATGGAAATCCGAATCCTCCGGATATGGTAGAGAACTATATGGATTATACTGATGATGACTGTATGAATACCTTTACGGTAGATCAAAAAGATCGGATGCATGTAGTAATGGGAGCTACAGGTGATCCTTCTCCAAGAAGGGCTGAGCTGGATGATAGCACAGTATGTAATGCAGATCCTTGTTTTTCGTTTGTTGATTCCTCAATAGATATAGTAGAAGGATCGGATTGTAATGATATGATAGTAACTGTAGAAGTAAATCTAAATTTAGCTATCAATGATGATGCAACAGTCAATATAGCTGTTATTGGAAGCTCAACCGCGGATGCAGGGGATTACACTCTAGGTGGGACTTCATTGGTTTTTCCTAATGGTTTTGTAGGAAATAAGAGTGTAGATTTAACTATAAATGCCGATGAAATATTGGAACCTGATGAGACAATAATAATAGAAATTACAAGTATTGTAGGGACTTCAACAGGTAGTTGTAATTCCAATGATTTACAGATCAATATACTCAATGATGATATAATGTTTTCATCAACGGAATCTGACTACGAGTTTTTAACGGAAGATTTTAATTCTTCTCCTTCAGGGTGGACAGTTACTGATGGAGGTAGTACTACAGATACTTGGGAAACAAGCACTACACATGGAGGCAACGATTTGGACAATACCAATTTCGCTTTTATTAATAGTGATGCAGCGGGTAGTGGATCAACAAGTTACGAAATTTTGTTATCTCCAATTATTAATACACAATCAGCTACTACTCTTAACCTTGAATTTGACCAGTACTTCCGAAGGTATAATCAGGGGTATGAAGAACAGATTACTGTAGATGTTTGGAATGGATCTAGTTGGCAAAATGTATATACTCGAACTGAAAGTGATGGAAATATCGGAGGATGGGATAATCCGAATCAACAGAATATTGATATACTAGCACATAAGAGTGCTGATATGCAACTAAGGTTTATTTATGATGGAGAATATGATTGGTGGTGGGCCATTGATAATGTTAAGATAATAGGTGATAAGAAAGTGGATCCTGCCACTCAAATTAACTCTTCGTCAGGATATGCAGAGCATTATATAGGGCCTATGGAAACGGTTTACTTTTCTGATCAAAATGCCGGGGAGGTAATGATGAAAATTGAAAATCTTTCTTCTCATGATTATGGATGTACTAAGGTAGAGATTGTGAGTGAAGGTGTTAATGTATTTAATGCAGGGACTAATGGTAAGGAGATTGCTGATAAAACATATCTTGTGACACCAACAAATAATACAGCATCTGGCAATTTGAATATTACATTATATTATGATGAATCCGAAGTGGATTACTGGGT
Source organism: Saprospiraceae bacterium (assembly GCA_965230495.1). Lineage (GTDB taxonomy): Bacteria > Bacteroidota > Bacteroidia > Chitinophagales > Saprospiraceae > JACJYM01. The sequence continues at coordinate 457,507 of OZ246004.1, forward strand.
GAATATGGACGATATGGGTTGTGAAGATATAGCGGATCTAAAAATTATTAGTAGTAATACTTCTATTGCGGCCGCTACTGGAGACTATACTTTTTACGAAACAACTTTGGAGGCATTTAATACTGACCACTATGCCTTTAGTGCAAATGTGTCAGATGTATTAGGTGGGTTTGGACTTAGTGACCAAATAAATGAAAGTAGATTATATGTTAAACATGATGCTTCAGGATTTGGATCCGGAGGTTCCTTTGAGAATGCAATTCTCCATCCTTCTGACGCTCTAATTAAGGCACGAACTTGCTCCAATATTAACGAGATAAGAATAGCTGGAGGAAATTATTTGCCTTATCTCGATAATACAGAGAATGTACCCTCGAGTTCTTCAGATTATGTCTTTTTTATAGATCAGGATATTACCATATATGGGAGCTTTGAAGGTACTGATACCAGTTTAGATAATGATGATCTTTCGTTACGTGATTTTGAAAATAATGCAACTGTCTTTAATGGCGATATAAATATGGACGACGGAAATGGTCAGTATACTGATAACGCCAAAAGAATCGTAGAGATTACCAATGCAACATCAAATATGTTGCTAATAGACGGAGTTCAAATAAGTAATGCAAAAAACGGAAGCGTGGGAGGAGGAATTCACTGTTTGGGAGGTGTCAGTTTGAAAAATATTGAAATTCTTGATTGTGAAGTAACTACGGAAGGTGGAGCGATGTACTTGGGTGGTAATGAAAATATAATTTTAGAAGATATAATGTGTGAAGGCAATTCTCCTAACGATATTTATTCTACAGGATCACCTTCTGTTGAAATGAGAAGTAATGTAAGATTGAAAGAATAGACCTAAAGTACGAAAGCTTCTATTTTATTAACTTCATCAATTTTAACTTCGATATTATCAGTCATAGTGGTTGCTAACGATAATCCAACATAATCTGCCTTAACAGGGAATGAGCTGTAAGACCTTTCCACAAGAACGGCCACTTCTACTTTTTTGGTAAGAATATGTAAGAAAGGTTGAAGAGCAAAATAAATAGTTCTACCTGAATTAATGACATCGTCTACAATAATCAATGTTTTACTTTCTAATGAAGTGATGTTACCTGAGTATTCTACTGGTTTTTCTAGCGGATTTTGAGGACTTAGTTTGAGCCGTTCGAGAAAAATCTTTTGATCACTTAATTCTTTTAGACTATTTATAATCATTTCTGCAAACTTATACCCTGTAGTGTTAATACCTGCAAAATGAATTTCTTCAGAATCCAAGTTGTTTTCTAGAATTTGTGTGGCAATACGATCTATTTTATTACCTATTTGTTTATGACTTAAAATCTTCATTTCTATCAACTTATAAGTGATAGTAAAAGTAATTCTTTTGAAGATGAGTTATCATATTTACACTATTATTTATTTTAAATTCGTAAACTGAATTTTATCATCATTATTGACTTGGAGATATCTTCCTATAATTAAAATAATTCTATAAATTTACATGACAACGAGTCATAGAACAAGAATACAATTAATAACATTAACTGAGATATTATGAAAAGAATCTTACACACAATTTGTCTTGCATTATTACCATTTTTGGTAAATGCTCAAATCGTTATTACGGAAATTATGTTTAATCCTCCTGAATCAGGAACAGATACCTACGAGTTTATTGAGCTTTTTAACAACTCTTCTGATGCTATTGACATGGAAGGTTATACCCTAGAAGGAGCGGAACATACATTTACTGGTACGACAATTGGAGCTGGAGAATATTTGGTGATGGCAGTAAATCAAATGGAACTAGATGCTTTACTTGGAACAAGTTCTATTCAATGGGATAGTGGTGCTTTGAAAAATGGAGGAGAGGCCATTACTCTAAAAGATAGTAATGGAGATGTAGTGGATATGGTGGAGTATGGTGCTGGAGGTGATTGGCCGACTGAGGCTACCGGTGGTGGAAGTAGTATGGAACTATGTGATGTAGATTCTGATAACAATGATCCAGAAAATTGGGTAGCCTCTACTAAGGCAACAGGAAAGATTGTTAATGGAACCGAGATTATGGCTTCTCCGGGAGAAGCAAATTGTGAAGTTGTAGCGGCAGCTACAATAACGGCAAATTCTGATAATACTTTTACTCCAGCGGAGGTTACAATTTTTGTTGGAGAAACAGTACAATGGAATAACGGAGGTGGTTTTCATAATGTTAATGGTAATCAAAGTACATTTCCTGGAAACCCTGAGAGTTTCGGTAATGGAGCAGCATCAGCAGATGCTTGGACATATAATTACACGTTCAATGCAGCTGGTGAATATGATTATCAATGTGATCCTCATGCTGGATTGGGAATGGCTGGTCGAGTAATTGTTTTAGATCCTTATAGTGAGGTGGATATAGTGGATGTGATAGATGAAGATGGCGAAGGTGTCAGTACTTCACTAGGAGACAAAGTTTATGTACAGGGCATTGTAAACTCAATTAACTGGAGAAGTAACGGTTTAGATTTTATTTTATCAGACGATAGTAATAACGGTATTTTTATTTTTAACCAATTTGATGATTTAGGATATACTGTCACAGAAGGTGATGAAATCGTGGTAAAAGGTGTTATTGGGCAGTTTAATGGTAGAACACAGGTTAATGCTGAAGAGGTTTCTATGATGGGATCTGGAAATTCTACGATAGTTCCTGAAGTGGTAAGTAATATCAGTGAAGAAACGGAAGGAAAAGTAGTGGAGCTTAAGAATTTTTCAATTGTCGACGAAAATGATTGGAAAGGAACAGGATCCTATAATGTGGAGATCTCTGACGGTACGAATACGTTAGAGATTAGAATAATCAATACTACGGATCTGGAAGGTGAATCCATTCCTCAATCACCTTTTGATGTAACTGGGGTCTCTTCACAATATGATACTAGTCAACCATATGAAGATGGATATCAACTACTAATTAGGTATAGATCGGATATCAAAGATCTAAGCAATTCTCAGGATCTAGACCTTCTTGGCAATGTGACTGTTTACCCTAATCCCGTTAAAGAAGTGCTCAATATAGAAACAGATATAAGGGATATTGAAAAAATCATAATTCTCAATTCTTTGGGAATGGAGGTAAGGAAAGAGAACTTCAGTGATAACTTAAACATTAATGAGCTACCTGAAGGGCTTTACACTTTGAGATTGTTGAAAGATATGTATTCTGGTGATTATAAATTTGTGAAATTCTAGGTCCTAAGATATTTAGATAAGATATTTTAGAAATATTTAACGAGTTTTAACATTTTTGCAACTTATAATACTCGTCATTAAGACGTAAACAAATTTTTTACATAGTAAACAAACTAATAATAATGAAGAAATTTTTATTTGTACTGCTTTCTTTCACACTAGCTTTTAGTGTTAATGCTCAAAAGACAGGCAAAAAAGCTTTAAAGCAAGCAAAGAAAAATCTTGGTAAGTATAACTTGGATCCGGCTAACAATCAGGATAAGTTAGATGAAGCAATGGTTTTACTTGAAACTGCTTTCGAATCGGAGGAAGTGTCAAGTAACCCTGAGTCATATAATATTAAGGGACAAATATTCAATGAATTGGCAAATGCTGAAATAAAGCAAATGTTATTAAATCCTGAAGCCAAACTGTTAAATCCTAACGCAGCGTTAGAAGCTTTAAATGCTTTTAAGAAAGCTATTGAAATGGCGACTAAAAAGCATCACACCAAAGATGCATTAAAAGCGTTGGTAGAAACAGAAGGCCATCTTAATAACGTAGGTATAACAATGTTTCAAGAACAGAAATATGCTGAATCTTTCGATAATTTTAATGGGGCGATAGAGGCATATGAATTATTGAAAAACGCAGGTAAGGAATCAAGATTGGATGATGAAGCAGTAAGAAATGAGCATTATTTTTATACATCTGCAGCAGGCTACTATGGAAAAAAATATGAAGAAGTGATGCCGATATTAGAGTCTCAGATGACTACTACGGATAAGCCCTTGATATATGAAGCATTGTACAAGATTTCTATGGAATCTGATACGACAGCAGCTGAGGGTTATCTTTCTAAAGGAAGAGAGATGTTTCCGGATGATACAGGTTTATTATTTGCCGAAATTAATCATTATCTACAGGCGGGAAGACTTGAAGAGTTGATTGATAAGTTGAAGATGGCCATAGAAAAGGAGCCTGATAATGCATCTGTTTATGTTACATTAGGAAATGTATATGACCAATTAAGTCAGGCAGAAGCGAAGAATGGTAATACGGAAAAAGCTCAAGGATATTTTGATAATGCTTTAAGTTATTATGAGCAAACTTTAGAGAGAGACCCTAAAAACTTTGACGCAACATATTCAATTGGAGCTTTGTACTACAACAAGGCTGCGACATTGACTGAAGAGATTAATCTATATGCGAACGATTTTAGTGCTGCAGGTACTAAGAAGTATAATGAAGCCAAGGCTAAAATGGACGGATTATTTGATCAGGCGTTACCACACTTTTTGGCAGCGGAGACTCTTAATGGACAAGATATGAATACACTTATCGCATTAAGAGAGATTTATGCTAGAAAAGGTGACCTGGATAAAGTAGGAGAGTATAAAACAAAAATGGGTCAGTAGATTCATTAAGAAGTTAAAGATTTATTTTAAGGACTGGCATCTAAATGCTGGTCCTTTTTATTTCTGGATCAACCCCATCTCGGCACCTACCTTCATCATATAATCTTTAGCTGCATCAAAATCGTTAGGAATATCACCTTCAAGTATGGCTTCTCGGATGGCTGTTTTAATATCACCGACTTTTTTAGAGGGAGGAATTCCAAAAGTCTGCATGATAAGTTCACCCGATATTGGTGGTTGCCAATTACGAATTCTGTCTTTTTCTTCGATATCAATGAGTTTCTGTCGTACGATTTTATAATTCTCCTTATACCGCTTTACTTTATTAGGGTTTTTAGAGGTGATATCGGCTTTACATAAGGTCATCAAATCATCTATATCTTCTCCGGCATCAAACAACAATCTCCTGATGGCAGAATCTGTAATATTCTCTTTAGTAAGGCTGATAGGCCTTAAGTGAAGTCTCACTAACTTCTGCACATATTTCATTTTATGATCAAGTGGAAGTTTAAGTTTTTTGAATATCTTAGGAATCCACCGGGCACCTAAAACCTCGTGTCCATGAAATGTCCAGCCCATATTTTCAACATATCTCTTTGTGGGTGGTTTAGCTATGTCGTGGAGTAAGGCAGCCCATCTAAGCCAGACATTATTTGTTTCCATTGATATATTATCAACGACTTCCAGAGTATGATAAAAGTTGTCTTTATGACCTTTATTATCTCTTACTTCTACACCATAAAGCTGAGCCAGCTTAGGAAATATTAATGCGAGCAGACCGCTATCAAATAATAATTTGAAACCAACAGATGGAATCTTACTCATCAATATTTTTTCAAGCTCGATGGTTATCCGTTCTTGTGAAATGATATCAATTCTTTTCTTATTTCTTTTGACGGCATCAAATGTCCCCGGATCGATCTTGAAGTTAAGTTGAGTGGCGAATCTAATAGCTCTCATCATTCTAAGAGGATCGTCAGAAAAGGTAATATCAGGATTTAATGGAGTCTTTATGAGTTTTTGTTCCATATGCTTCATACCTTCAAACGGATCTAAAAACTCTCCAAACTTTGATCCATTGATGGATATGGCAAGAGCATTAATTGTGAAATCCCTTCGTCGTTGATCATCTTCTAAAGTACCTTTTTCGACTACTGGATTTCTAGAGTCCTGACTGTAAGATTCTTTTCTGGCACCTACAAATTCTATTTCAAAGTCGTTATGCTTGATCATTGCCGTACCGAACCTTTTAAATATCTGAACATTTTTAATTTTCAAATTATCTGCTACGGATTGAGCTAATTCGATACCACTACCTACTACCACTATGTCAATGTCCTTAGAAGGTCTCTGAAGTATTTTATCCCTTACAAATCCTCCAATAGCATATGCATCTATTTGGTTAGCATCAGCAATTTTCCCAATTCGAGATAGTATTTGAAGTTCTTTATTATTTAATTTAGAAGTGATCAATGTTCTCTTTTCAAAATTTTTGTCAAAAGTAAGTTTTTTAACATACTTGAGTAGACTGACTCTGTTTAAAGCTGTGAAAAAGACCTGATAACTAAGATGTACTTTTCATGATATTACCAATATCAATGGAAATCGACGTAAAGAGAATTTTGATGTTGGCGTTTCTATAGATGTGAGTAATTGTTTCGTTAAGTATATGTGTTATCCTCTCTACCTTGTCAGGAGTTAAAAATGACTTCATTTTGTATACGATATCTTTTTCTCCTTCACTGATGTCATTACTCCACTGTTGCGTGTGATACCAAAAATGAAAAGCTCGCATAAAATGAAGAGCATATTCGACAAATGTTCGAAGTTCCGATTGATTCCATTGGCTAACCTGGTTAGAAAAATCCTGTAACTCTTTAGGGTGAGATTTATATGCTATTCTCAACCATTGAAGTAATATTTCATCAAACTTACTTTGAGTGTTCTGTGCAAGGGAAATTGCTTTCGCAGCATTCCCATTTGATAAGTTAACTATGGATTCGTTAGGATCAACCCCTTCTCTTTTAGTAAGAATCTCCATGATTTCATCATTGGTAAAGGAAGGGATTTTTGTAGTTTGACATCGGGATAAAATAGTGGGAAGAATAGCCTCACTATCTTCTGCTACGAGAATGATAATGGTATTGTCGGTAGGTTCTTCAATTAGTTTTAAAAGCCGATTTCCCTCTTTGCCTAACATTTCTGGCATCCACATAATCAGAACTTTATGATTAGCTTCAAAAGCTTGCATTCCAAGTTTTAGGGCTATGTCTTGCGTTTCTTTTACATTTATATTGGGTCTGGCCGAGGAGGTGGTGATTTGATCAACCCAACCTATGAAACTTGGATAGTAATTGTCTAAAATAGAGGCCCTAAATTCTCGAATAAAATCTGCACTTGTTGTCTCTTCCCTTTTTTTACTACTGTGTTTTACTACAGGAAAACTAAAGTGAATATCAGGGTGGACTAGTTTTTTTGTTTTAATACAGGCACTACATTCACCACAACTGTCACCATTATTTTTGTTTTTACATAAGATATAGCTTGCAAAAGCTATAGCCAATGCTAAAGACCCACTTCCTTCCTTTCCAATAAATAAGTGAGCATGAGCTATTTCATTTTTATCTACACTGGTTACAAGCTGTTTTTTTACAAGTTGTTTACCTGGTATATCTTCAAATCGCATAACTACGATAACAAAATATCAAGCACTTCATCAGAAAGGGGATTAGTCGTAGCTGCTATAGATTTAATTAGCTTTCCAGATTCGTCCAATATGAATTTATGGAAATTCCATTCTACTTCAAAGTCACCCAATCCATTTTCATCTTTACTGCATAACCACAAGAAAAGAGGATGTGGAGATTCGAGGATAGTAACTTTTTCGGTGAAAGGAAAGGTAGTTTTATAATTGGTAGAACAGAATTTGGCAATCTCCTCTGGAGAACCAGATTCTTGTTTGCCAAAATCATTACACGGGCATGCTAGAATATTGATCTGATCTTTATTATTTTCAAATAACTCTTGTAACTGCTGATATTGTGGAGTCAACCCACATTCACTGGCAACATTTACAATCAGTAATTTTTTACCAAGAAATTGCTTTAAATCCATTGACTTTCCTGATAAATCATTAATTTTTATATTATATATACTACTCATTATCCTTAATATTTAATTGTAAACTTAGTTCTTCTAATTGTTCTGTGTCAACTTTTGAAGGAGCATCTATCATCATATCTCTCCCTTGGTTATTTTTTGGGAAGGCAATAAAATCTCTAATAGAAGATTGGTTATTCATTACTGCACATAAACGATCAAAACCAAAAGCAATACCTCCATGAGGTGGAGCTCCATATTCAAAAGCACCCATCAAGAAACCAAATTGTTCCTCTGCTTCTTCTTTCGTAAATCCAAGCAGATCAAAATTCTTTGATTGTAATTCTCTATCATGAATTCTTATCGAACCACCACCAATTTCGGCACCATTAATTACCAAATCATAAGCATCAGCTCTAAGGTTCTTCATAGTTTCATGATCTCCATTGAGCATTCTGGTTATATCTTCTTTTTTAGGAGAAGTAAAAGGATGGTGCATGGCATGAAATCTTTCACTTTCTTCATCCCATTCTAATAGTGGAAAGTCTATTACCCAAAGTGGTTTGAAATCACCCTCTTTCATCAGTCCTTCTCTTCGAGCTATTTCGAGTCTTAATTCATTTAGTTGTTTTCTGGTCTTTTCAATTTCACCACTTAAGATGAACAATACATCACCTTGTGTCGCATCAAAGGTAGATTTCCAACTATTAAGAACCTCGTCATTATAGAATTTTCCAATGGTGGATTTGATACTTCCATCTTCATTGTATTTTATGTATACCAAACCTTTGGCACCTATTTGTGGCCTTTGCATCCATTCTGTCAATAATTTGAAATCTTTATTTGAATATTTGGAAGCAATTCCTTTTGCACATATGCCTACCACTAATTCGGCAGAGTCAAATACGCCGAAGCCATGTCCTTTGGTAAGGTCATTGATTTCTACAAATTGCATATCAAATCGTAGGTCAGGTTTGTCGGAGCCATATTTTTGCATAGCCTCATCGTAGGTCATCCTTGGGAAATCAGGCAATTCAACATTGAGCGTATGCTCAAATAAATGCTTTGTCAATCCTTCAAAAGTGGTCAAAATATCTTCAATATGAACGTAAGACATTTCGCAGTCTATTTGAGTAAATTCTGGTTGCCTATCCGCTCTTAAGTCTTCATCTCTAAAGCATTTTACGATTTGAAAATATTTATCTAATCCACCAACCATCAAAATCTGTTTGAATGTTTGTGGAGATTGTGGTAAAGCGTAAAATTCGCCTTCATTAAGTCTGGATGGAACCACAAAGTCTCTTGCTCCTTCGGGAGTACTTTTAATAAGAAAAGGGGTCTCCACCTCTACAAAGTCTTGGGAGTCCAAATACTTTCTTGTCTCAAGGGCAAGCTTTGACCTAAAAATTATATTTTGCTGTATTGGATTTCTTCGTATGTCTAAATACCGATACTTCATTCTGAGATCATCTCCGCCATCTGTTTCATCTTCGATAGTGAATGGAGGGGTCTTACTTTTATTTAATATTTCTAAACCTGATACTTCGATTTCAATGTCTCCTGTAGGTCTATTTTTATTTTTGCTACTTCTTTCTCTTACTTTACCTGTGGCTTGAATGACGAATTCTCTCCCTAGTTTTCTGGCTTGATCACATAAAGTTTCATTATCCTCCATGTTGAATACCAATTGAGTAATACCATATCGATCTCTTAAGTCTAAAAAGGTCATACCACCTAAATCTCTACTTTTTTGGACCCAACCGGATAAGGTTACCTCATGCCCTACATGCTCTATTCTTAATTCACCACAATTTTTACTACGATACATCTACTTTTATTTATATGTAAAATTTTGTCTGTTAAGCTAATATATAGCAGCTGCAAAAGTAATCTGAATTTATGGAATATGAATGATTGTTATTCTGAAATTACAGAATTAAAATAATACAATACTAATAAAAACCTCGATTTAGTGTGATTCTGAATACTGAGTAGTTGGTGCCGAAATCTAAATCATCGTCGTTGAAAGACAGTCTTTGCTGAAAATTTATGTTTAGAGTGCTAAAAGGGCTAAAAAACCAATATAAGGATAGGTTATAAGTGAAAATACTTGGAAAAGAGTTTCGACCAAAATTTACTTCGTTATAAAGATACCAATTAGTCTGTATGCTATTTTCAATGGAAAAACGGCTTGAAAACAGATATTCTAAAGATCCCAATTGTTCAAATCTTATATTTTGAGAAGCTTCATCTTCAGTATCCGCATTTGTTAATATTTCACCACTTAACGAATTGCTTAACTTAAAAATGAGTTCAGTAAATAACGGGGTGAAATAAGTGTAATTAAATTCTACTTTATGAGTTATTATTGTATAATTATCAAAGTAATTATCATTGTTGAACCAACGATTGATATAACTCAATTCAAACCGACTTCCGAATTCGACAAACTGTCTTTCGTAATTCCATACATCTAGCAAATGAGATAGAAAAACAAAATCTGTAACTTCGAAAAAATCGACACTATGTAAATAAGTTAATAATTGCTCGGTTTCGTATATTTTTTTAAACCTGAAATCAGGAATTCGATTATTCTTAATTTCGGATATTTTATTTACAAAATTCTTAAATTCTAGTGTGTCAAAAGGTCTGATGTTAAACCCTCTTTTTTTAAGAAGTTTAATTATGTTGTTAGCGTGATAAGTATCGGAAAAATTATCTATTCTTCCAGCCCCCAATCCAATTGTGATTTCGTTATTGTATGTATTTCTAAAAGGTTTTTGATCAACTTTCTTTCGCAGAGAGCGGTAATGTTTCCAGGATAATAAATAATAACTTTGTTGATCATTATATCCTCTAAAAGTTAAATCATTATTAATAGAAATAACATCTAATACGTCATTTCCATGACTCCAGCTTAAGTTGGCAGAATTATGTAATTGATATTGCTGAGTTTGGATATTTAGATTATGTAAGAGATTCCATCTAATATTGGTTTCATTTCCATTAGTGAAGAAATCTGAACTAGTAGAACTATATGAATCAAAAGAAAAATTCAAACTCTGCCGCCAAAAGTTGTAGTTGGGAAAGTCAAGAATTTTAAAATCTTGAGCAGAGAGTATAAAAGGAAATAATATTAAAAGTAAGGTTTTTTTCATGGTTGTGACTTTCGTTTATTCAGTCATTATTCGAATATATTTTTTTATTTTGTCATTAGGTACTGTCACTGATAATACATAATGACTTATCTTCCATTGACCATTTGTATATTTTACAACGCCCGAACCTCTGCAAGTGCCCATCCAAGTATCTAATAATTCATCAAACCATGCGATATTTGGTTGATGAATGTAGATATTCCTTTCAATGGTTTTGAAATCCCAAGCTTTGCCTTTGGCAAAATAAGGTGCAGCGAAAGTCAGAAATTCATCTTTTGTCCACACCTCACTGCTGTCGGTTCCGACAAAAACACCATTGTTAGCGATGAGATCGAAGTATTGAGTACTATCAGCCTCAGTAGCTGCCATATGCCATTGGGTAATCACTGAATCAATTTGTTCTGAACTATGGTCTGCTTCACAATTTTGAGATCGTGTATCCGAGATCGAAGAGATAAGCCATCGTTGATCAGATTTAATAAGTGTGAAAAGGTTTATTCCGCAATGAGAAAACACATCATTGACATAAAATTTATAGTTCATTGTGGCTGTTGCCAAGTGACCATATTGCTCAATATGTAAATGCGATATTCGTTCATCCAAAGCATTGGGCTTCATTTTGCCCACTTGCTGAATAATTGCATCCATACTTGATTTTTTATATTGCGGAACTCCATTTTTTATAAAACTGGAAGTCAAAGACACTTCTTCAGTACACAAATTTCTTAGATGAGTTGTATCGATCGTCTGAATGGTTCTAAAGAATCCTTCAATTGACTGTTGGATACTTTCTGTATCTTGGCTTTTACTTGACAGGAAAAAGAAGCAACAAATGGAAAATAGAATTGTTCTTTTCATTAGTTCAATGTTTGAAAGAGTGATTTTGTGGCATTAATTCTTAAATATAATTGAATTTAAATTTTTATCTGACTTGGAAAGGAAGTTTTATAATACGAGAGGTTTATTGCTTTTAAATAGTAAGTGGTATGCCTTAGCGGTTATCATTCTTCAGAGCATATCCATAAATGCTCAATTTGACAAAATAAATGCTGTCACGTTTGTGGGTACACCCAACATATATAGTAATGAGGCGATGGAAGAACTTAGAGAATCTGGATTTACCCATGTTTGTCTAGTACCTTATGGTTTTATGAGAAAAGATAATCCTGAAATCTGGTATAACTTAAAAAATCAATGGTGGGGCGAGAGAGATGAAGGAATTATTCATAGTTTGAAATTGGCCAAAAAAATAGGAATTAAGACCATACTTAAACCTCAAATTTGGATGCATGATCTATGGGTTGGAGATTTATATTTTGTGGATGAGGAAAAACGATGTCAGTGGGAAAGCAACTTTATGGCTTTCACGATGCATTTTATGGAATTGGCGATTGACTATGAAGTAGATATTTTTTGTTTGGGAACAGAGTATAAAATTTTGGCAAAGAAAAATCCCGATTTTTGGAGATCGTTAATTTCCACCGTAAGGGAAAAATATAAAGGAAAAATTACTTATTCGTCTAATTGGGATGAATATGAGGATATTTCTTTTTGGAAAGATTTAGATTTTATCGGTATTTCCGGATACTTTCCTTTGCGATCAAACAAGAATCCTTCGTTTGAGGAATTAAGTGAAGCATGGGATGCTAAGGTGGAGCAATTAAAAGAATTCTCTCAAGGTATTAATCGCCCTATTCTATTTACTGAGTATGGTTATCTTAGTGTTGATGGTTGTGCTGGAAAAACATGGGAGCTTGAGGCTCAGATACATTCCTTAAGTATTAATGAAAATTGTCAAGCGAATGCGATAAAGGCACTTTGGAGTAGTTTTAAAAATCAGGAGTTTTGGGCAGGAGGGATATTGTGGAAGTGGTTTCCTAACGGCATGGGTCATGAAGGATACCCGGAAAGGGATTACACACCACAGGGAAAACGGGCAGAAGAGATACTTAAGATATTAACAAAGTAGATCATTTAGTGCTTTTTCTAGGTTGGAGAATTTGAAATTGAATCCATGAGCTGTCAATTTTTTAGGAATTACATTGTGCCCTTTAAGAATGAGTTCAGGTTCCGTTCCTAATATAAGTGCAGAAAATTTGATGATAGGGGCCCAGGCAGGCAAACCGATAGGCATTTTTACTACTTTGCGTAAAATTTTCATAAACTCACGGTTGGATTTAGGATTAGGGCCGCAAAGATTTACGATTCCTTGGATATCACTATCCATGATATGCTGAATAGCACATACTAGATCCGTTTTATGAATCCAGCTAATCATTTGAATTCCAGAACCTTGATAGCCTCCTAAACCATATTTGGCTAAAGGATATAGTTTTGATAAAGCTCCATGCTTTTTATCTAAAACAATTCCAGTTCTAACTATTATTTTTCTTGTTCTTTTTGTTTCAGTAGAGGACATAGTCTTTTCCCATTTTTCGGCTAATACTCCTAAAAAGCTGGTGTCATATTCTTGAGATTTTTCGGTATGAGCATGGAGGGTATCAGCCATATATCTTGCTATACCAGAAAAATTAATCCAAATTTTTGAAGGATTCTCACACAAAGATATTATTCGAGCAATAGATGCAGTACTTTTAACTCGTGACTCTACGAGTTGTTTTTTATTACTTTCTGTGAATCTACAATTGATATTTTTTCCCGTCAGATTAATAATGGCATGAGCGTTTTCAAAAAGCTCCAAATGCGATTCATCAGCTATACCACTCCAATAAACGTATTTCTCATTGTATTTTGATATTACATTTTTTTTTCTTGTGAGTATGTAAACGTCGAACAGAGAATTATCGAATTTTTTGATTAATTCCTGACCTATAAATCCGGAACCTCCTGCCAGTATGAGCTTTTTCATTTGTTTGTCTTAGCTGATATACTAACTAACCATAAGAGGTATTTTTGGTTTAGATGTTTTTTGTTTAAATAAAGAGATAATGGTTTACCCGTACTATTTTATTAGCAATAATGGTTAATTTTATGTAATTCTATCTATTTGTAATTAGGGCAAAAATGTAAACATGCGAAATATCTGTTCTTTCGGTATCCTGATTTTTATTATTCTTAGAGCCACTTGTTTAAATAGTCAGGACCTAACTAAAGTTGATCCGTCGGTACTTCAAGTTTTATCTGAAGAAGGTAAATCAGAGGTCTTGGTTTTGTTTAAAAATGAATCTGATTTTACAACAGAGAATAACATTCGTGGGAAGAATAGAAAGGGGGAGTATGTATTTGAAAAATTGAAAAGTCGTAAAAGAGGAAATAGATATGAGATAATTGATTTCCTTGAGGAGTATAATACAGAATATAAAGAGTACCATATTGTGAATGCAGTATTGGTTAGGGTAGATGAATTTTTGATTAAGAAATTATGTACTTATGAGGCAGTAGAAAGGATAGTCGCCGATGAAAAGTTTGAGTATATCGCTCCAATAATTGAAAAAACAAACCACTCTAGAACTATTGAGTGGGGAATCACCAAAATCAACGCACCCGATGTTTGGGATATGGGATATAAGGGAGATGGTGTAGTAATAGGAGGACAGGATACCGGATATGAATGGGATCATGAAGCACTTAAAGAAATGTATAGAGGCTGGGATGGTACCAGTGCTGAGCATGATTATAATTGGCACGATGCGATTCATGCTGCAGGCGGTTCTAATCCTTGTGGTTCGGACTCACCCTTTCCTTGCGATGATCATAATCATGGAACCCATACAATGGGAACAATGGTAGGAGATGATGGAATGGGAAAGCAAATTGGAGTGGCTCCCGAAGCGAAATGGATGGGATGTAGGAATATGGATCAAGGGCATGGAACACTTAGCACTTATCTAGAGTGTTTTGAATGGTTTTTAGCTCCTTATGCCATTGGTGATGATCCTGAAGACGGAGATCCGACCAAAGCACCTCATGTTATTAATAACTCTTGGGCCTGTCCACCTAGTGAAGGCTGTAATAGTTCTAATTTCGAGATCATGAGGGAGGCAATAGAAAACTTGAAGAATGCTGGAATTTTTGTGGCTGTTTCTGCAGGAAATAGTGGAAGTTCTTGTAATACAGTTAGTAATCCTCCAGCCATATTTGAAGAAAGCTTTAGTGTTGGATCCACCACTAGTAGTGATGTTATTTCAGGATTTAGTAGTCGTGGACCGGTAACTGTTGATGGCTCTAACCGATTAAAACCCAATGTAAGTGCTCCAGGTTCGTCTGTGTATTCTTGTATCAGAGGAGGTGGATATGCGACTTATAGTGGTACAAGTATGGCAGGACCTCATGTGGCAGGAGCCGTTGCTTTGATTATATCTGCTAACCCTGATATTGCCGGAGAGGTAGATCTTATTGAAGATATTTTAGAACAGACGGCAGTACAATTGGTAACAGGACAATCATGTGGTGGATTAGATGGAGATGATATTCCCAATAATACGTATGGTTACGGGAGAATAGATGTGTTGGCAGCAGTTAATCGTGTGCTAGAGGAAAATCACGTACCTATTATTAAAATTGATCATTTTGGATATCGAACGAATGACAAAAAGGTAGCAGTACTATCTAACCCTATCACGGGCTATAACGATTCTGATAGCTATACACCATCTACCATGGTAAACTTAAAGGATGCCAATACTCACAATACGATATTTAGTGCAGCTCCAATTAGTTGGAATGGCGGAGCGACTCATATAGCTAGTGGAGATCAAGTGTGGAGATTTGATTTTTCAAGTGTTACTACACCAGGGGTATATTATGTTGCCGATGGAACTACCAGATCAGAAGATTTTGAAATCAACGATGATGTATATCATGGAATCTTAGATGTAGCACTTAAGACTTTTTATTATCAACGTTGTGGAGTAGAGAAGGAATCTTCTGTGGTTGGAGACGGTTTTTCTGACCCGGTATGTCATTCTCAGGATATAAATTGCAAATTTATCAATGATCCTACTAATCCGGCCCTCGAAAAGGATATGAGTGGTGGATGGCATGACGCAGGAGATTATAATAAGTACGTGAATTTTGCTGGTGGCACTTTATTGGATTTACTTCTAGCATATGAAATGAACCAGGAGAGTTGGTCTGATCAAATTGGCATTCCCGAGTCAGGAAACGGTATTCCTGATATTTTAGATGAGATAAAAATAGAATTAGATTGGTTGATTAAAATGCAGGACTCGGATGGAGGAGCCCATTGTGTAGTAGGGGTTGAAAACTATGCATCGGCAAGTCCTCCTTCTGCAGATTTAGCGGATCGGTTTTATGGCCCTAAAACAACCAGTGCAAGTTTTACCGTCGCAGCTGTTTTTGCACTTGCTGCAAAACAGGCCCGAAAGATCAATAATGCTACATGGCAAAACTATGCAGACGACTTGGAATCCAAGGCTGAGGATGCTTGGACATGGGGCATAGATAATCCATCTCAAACATATTATAATGCAGGTATTATAGCAGCAGGAGAACAAGAAATGGATACGTATAATCTGGATATGACCAAATTAATAGCTGCTGTTTATTTGTATTCGTTGACCGGAAATGCAGCTTACAAAAGCTATGTAGAGAGTAATTATAATAGTTCACATATGATGAGCTGGGGATTTGTATATCCTTTTGAAAATAAAATACAGTTGGCACTTCTTTATTATGCTCATTTGGATGGAGTTACTGCATCGGTAAGTAGTACAATTATTAGTACTTTCAAAACTAGTATGGACACTAGTGGTGATAATATTCCTTCTTTTACAAACGATAATGATGCTTATTTGGCTTTTATATCGGACGCTAATTATGTTTGGGGAAGTAATAAGGTAAAAAGTGATATGGGGATTTTATACCAGACATATAGACATTATGATTTGGATGTGACGGTTGACGAAGATTTATACGATTATTCTCAGGCTTATTTGCATTATTTGCACGGAGTTAACCCTAATGGGTATTCTTACTTAAGTAATATGTTGAATTTTGGATCTTCCAAATCGTGTAGATCTATATATCATGGTTGGTTTGAGGATGGAAGTGCCGCATGGGATGATGCTTATGTCTCTGATTATGGCCCTGCTCCCGGCTTTGTAACTGGTGGAGCTAACCCAAATTGGTCCCTTGATGGATGTTGCCCAAGTGGATGTGGAGCCTCTAATACTTTATGTGTTGTTTTAGAACCTCCTTCGAGTCAACCAATTATGAAATCCTATCTGGATTGGAATACAGGGTGGCCACAAAACTCTTGGGAGATTACAGAACCTGCCATCTATTATCAGTCCTCGTATTTATTTTTACTATCGGCATTTACTAATCAGAATAATAAGCTTGGTGACGGACATGCGGCTGTAATTATTAAAGATAAAGATCTTGTATTTGAGACCATCGGAAAATCGATTGTTTTGCAAAGTGATAGTGGCATTAAGTATCGTATAAGAGTTGATAATTCCGGTAATATTTATACAGAATTAGTGAATACATTAAGTCCCGACCTTACTAAGGTGGTAAATGGTAGTCTTGTCATTGATGACTCAGATTATGGATTAGTAATCGCATCACCGGATTTTAATCTATGGAGACTTGGAGTGGATAAGAGTGCCAATATAATGATGATAGATATAACTGATCCTGGATTGAGCGTAGATAACCATGATGGAGATATTTTGATTGATATTTTTCCTAATGGATTGATATTGCGAGATAAAGAAAATGTGTGTTATCAAATTACGGTTGATGATGCAGGCTCTTTATACTGCAATGCTTCAAAATGTGGAGAATAAGCCCTAAATTAGAGCTCAATTATTATAATAATATAACTTATGAAAAAACTATTATTTCTTTTATCGCTGGTTTTTGGTACAACTTCTTTTCTAATTAGTCAAAGTAGTGAGTACGAAAAAGTATGGGAGTTACTTTTAAATAACAAGAGAGAAGAAGCGAAGAAAGAACTACTGAAACAGGAAAAAGACGCGGATGGTGAGTATCTCGTTTTAAAGCAATTAATAGAGCAAGAAATGGGGCGATTTAGATTCGATAAGGGCTTTATCGAGGAAATGAGTAATCTTAATAATTTTGAAAAACTTCTTTCTGTTTATTTAAAAAATGAGTTTTTAATTGGTGATTATGGCAGTGGTTGGAGTAAGGATAGATATGATAGAGCAAGTTATCTGGCTGGACTAGATTATAAAGATCAAACCATAAAGGATCAAGTAATGTATGCTTTTTCTCATGGTCTATTAAGATTTGGAAAAAGTGAATCACATAATAATGGTCTGAAGGGAATTGGAAGTTTAAGGAATTGGGAAGTATGTGGACCTTTTGAAAATTTGAACTCTAGTGGATTGAATACAGAATACGGGCCAGAATCTAATTTTGATTCTAATAGTATTTATGATGCGAATAGTAATGGAAGAATAGGTTGGTTTAAACATATTGATGATATTGATCCCTATGTAATGTCTACTTACCTAAGCGAATATGGGGCCAGTACTTCTTATTTTAAATCAGGTATATCAATTGATCAAGGAGGTAAGTATACAATGAAAGTTGGTACGGGAAGTAAAATAAAAATATGGATTGATAATGTTCTTGTACTAAATCAAGAAGAGAATGTATATACTGATATGGATCATTACATTATTGATTTAACTCTGAATGCTGGTAATCACAGTATTCTGGTTAAGTTGGCTTCAACAAGTGGTTCTTATTTTAGTGTTCGTTTCTTCAACGAAACAGATGAAATTATAAATCCTAAAAGCTTTATTCCAAATACTGTTTCTAATGACAGTTCGGTGTTATTTGAACAGAGATCTCATCCAACAGAGGCGTATTTCAAAGATCTGTTAAAAAATAGAAAGACTTTTAGCACTATATCATTAATATACTTTTATAATAGAAATGGAGAATATAAGAAGGCAGAACCATATATAAAACAACTGAAGCAAAAGTATCCTAATAGTTCTCTTTTAGGTTTTTTAGAAATTTTGCAAGCGGAATACGACGGTGAATATGCCAAAAAGAAAGAGATTCTTGAAAACATAGAGAGATTGGACAGTATGTATTACATCCCTTATTATTATAAGTTTTCGGATTATTCGGATTTAAATAAAATGACACTGACGGAATTTGATGAATTTCGTAATAAACTAAGAGACGTTACAGACTTAAATATTACTCACCTCACAGCAGACTTTATGTATGCTTTGAAAGAAGAAAACATAAGCAATATCAAGAAACAACTAAAGCCTGTCTTGAGAGAAGGAGTTAACTTTCCTAAATTCAGTGCTATTTATATTATGTTTTATTCTTCTTTACTGAATGATGACGAAAAAAGTATCAAAGAGTATAGAGAGTTTTTATCCAATTACTATGAACCTCAAGCGGTTACGAATTTGTCTACATTGTACAGAAAAAAGCAACTTAAAGAAAAACATAAGGAGTTATACGATTGGCAAAATTCCATATTTAAAAATGACTATTCGTTATTGAGAAATACCGCATCGTTGTATTCATCTTATCAGGAATATGAAAAAGCGAGAGAGTATTATTTAAAAGCTCAACAAGTATTTCCTTACTCTTTTATGAATATGGAGAGCTTGGGAGATTGTTATCTTCAATTAAACAAATTTGATGATGCACTGATGTGGTATCAAAAATCGCTTACTCATAATGCCTCAAGTCGTTCGCTCAGAAAAAAAATAGAAAATATAACTAAGAAAAAGGATCCACTAAAATCGTTTGAAATGGATTCATATTATGATTATATTAATGAAAAAAGAGGAAATGCGGTTCCTAATATTAATGGAGTAGAGGTATTACATGAGGAGTATAATTATTTACTATATGAAGAAGGAGGATATAAGACAAGTGCGGTAGAAATCTACGAGATAATTAGTGAAAACGGTATTAACATTCTAAAGGAGTACGATCTAGAATTATATAGTAATTATCAAATTGACAATATGGAAATTGTCAAACAGGATGGAAATGTAATTCCGGCGGAGAGATCGGGAAGCCGAGGGGTTTTCAATGGTGTCGGAGTAGGAGATGTCATTTTTGTTAAGTACGATTATACGGTTTTAAACTCAGGACGATTTTTTAATGATTTCTATGGCTTACATCAATTTGGTAGTTTTGTTCCAACGGAAAAGAGCATTTTTAGAGTAGTGGCTCCTAAAGAGAGGATATTGACTTTTGACCAAAGCTATCTGGAAATTGAAACAGAAGAATCTGATCTAGGCAATTATAGAGTGTATAAATGGGAAAGAAACAACTTAGATGCTTTTCCACCTTATGAAAACTATGCACCTGCAGGTGCTGATATTTTTCCTTACTTAAGTTGTGGTACCATTGATGACTGGACAGATGTTAGTAATTGGTATTCAGACCTTATAGTTAATCAATTTGACGAAGACGAAACTGTAAAAGATGCTTTCAATTCTATATTTCCATCAGGATTTGAACAATATGATAAACTTGAAAGAGCTCGAAAAATATATAAGTACGTTACCTCTACTTGTAGCTATAGCTATGTCAGTTTCAGACAAAGTGGTTTTGTTCCACAGAAACCAGGGAAAACGATAGAAACTAAGCTAGGAGATTGTAAGGATTTTTCTACTCTTTTCGGTATTCTTGCTAGGAGGGCAGGTCTTGATGTATCTATTAATCTAGTTTTGACCGCGGAGTATGGTGAAAAATCAATGAAACTTCCTAATACTGACTTTAACCATGCCATTGCTAGATTAAATATTGATGACAAAATATATTTTATAGAATTAACAGATAAGAATTTGCCCTTTTTATCATTACCCTATAGCTTATATGGAGCACAAGTACTCGATGTTCCTATTTATGGAGATACAAAAGGAAGAGTAGAAATTGAGAATATTGCAGGGGAAACCAGAATTAAAGATTCGATCATCTTACGAGTTATTCAAGATGTTAATTTGGAGTATAGCAATTTTGATATGAATTTTACGATTACTGGAGCACCAAGCTCATATTTTATACAGATTTTTAAAGAAGATAAATCCTATTACGAAGAAGAATTAAACAATTTTTTATCCCAGAATTATGGAGGAGATGTTGAATTGGATTCTGTTATAATAGAAAACATGAACTACAATGAAACAGGTATTCAATTTAGAATATTGTTTAAAACGAACGAAAAACTGCAGAAGGTAGGATCTCTTTATTTACTTCCGCTCAATCTTTTATATAAATCGTATACGAGTGATCTGATATTAGAGGAGAGAAAGTATGATATAGAATATAAGCAGTATGAAAACTTTGATCATTATGATATATCTGGTGAAATCAATTTATCCGAAGGTTTAATTTTTGACGAAATTCCCGAAGGGTTTAGTTCTAGTTATAAGAAGCATGAATATAGTTTTGATCTCAAAAGCTTAGGATCAAATAAACTTCTGGTAAATAGAGTATTTAATGTCAATCGGGAAAACATAAAGCTAGAAGATTACGATAGTTTCAAAAATCATGTTAAAGATGTAATGGAAGTAGAAAAAACTTTAATAGGGATCAAAAAGAAACGATAGTAAGGGGGCTATTCCTCATCTTCAAATGACTTTCTAGTAATTACATCGAAAACCTTTCGTAAGGTCTTTTTTCTAATGTTTAATTGCAATTCTCGATCTATATTTTCAAGAATATATTGAAACTTTAGATCGAGATATTCGTGTGTACATTTAACAATTTTAATATTATATGAATCAGGTTTTATAAATTCTCTATACTCATGGAGTTCTTCTTTGAGTTCTGTTTCTAATTCAGATAGACTGCCCACAAACTTAATTGGGATTTCAAAACCAACACTCATTTTTCTAATATCGCCTTTTGTGAAATTAATTATGTCTCCGTTGTATACCTTAGAATTGGGTATGTAGAGAAGATCATCATTGTCATTTAATAAAGTAACCTTTTGAAGACCAATATCTATTATCTTACCTTTTTGCCCTGCAGCTTGAATATAATCTCCTATTTCGATTTTGGTACTAAAACTATTGATAATTCCAATAGTCATTTCGGTAATGAAGTCTTTGGTTACAATGGCGAGTGCAGCGGCAAAAATACTTATTGTCGTAAATAGGGTAGTAGGGTCTACACCAATAAGGCTAAAAAAGGTCAGTATACCTGCCCCTACAGATAAAATGGTAAATAAATTTTTAAGTCCAACAATGATATTGTCAGTACTTATGTTTTGTTGCTTATGTATGAGTCTATAATAATATGCCAAAGCCGTTAATATGGCTCTGAAAATCAAGAGTACTATAATTAGAACAATGAGTGAATTTATTATAGTAGCATCGTCTCCCTCGACAAAATTGGAAACTTTAGTTCTTAGAAAAATGAGACCGAAGATACCTAGGAGATAGGCGAATAGCTTTAGATGCTGTTTCATAAATTTTATTTCTTGGCCAGTTGACGAAGAAATTCTTTAAGGTTACTCATTTTTGTATGTACTTTTCCGTCTACAACAATTACGGGAGTCTGTACTGATTTTTTATTATAACCACTTTTTCTTAATGTATCCCAAAAGAAATCAGCATTTTCTGATTTCGTCGAAATATTGATTTCTTTGAAATCTACATTGTTTTTTGCCAAGTAATTATGAGCATACGTACATCGCCCACATCCATTTTTAGAAAAGACTATTATCCCTTTTTCAGGTATTATCAATTCATCTGTTGAGTGGATGCTTACTTCGCTACCTCTTGTCTCGTTAGTTCCCTCATTCATTGGTTCCATGTGTCTGACGGAATAAGAAGTGCTATAAGAATATGAAGCAGGACTTCCTGTTTGCTTTAATGTTACCATTTCTTTACTACCTTGACCGTCGACCATTTCAACAATGGGAGCTTCTTTAGAAGCAGTTATTCCACGAAGAGTGAGGGCAATTTCAACTTCAATAGGGGAGTTTGAAGAATTATGAGCGATAAGTGTGATACTACCATCATCGTTAGATTTTTCGGTTACCATGATCGGTTTCTCTTGAGCAGAGATGTTGGATAGTAAAAACATTGATAAAGATAGAATCAAAAGTTTCAAATAATTCATAGCATTAAATAATTGATTATCAATTAAAGTCTTTGTAATAACTCACACAAAGCTATTAATGTTTCACGTAATGAAAATATTTTATAGCCTAAATTTGGACTATGTTTAAAGATAATAGTCAATTACGGACTATCGATAAGCCATAAGATCTTAATAATTGCTAATGAATCAATTTTATATAAGCTAAAAATTTAATGTATTACATAATACTGATAAGGTTGTAGTTCAATTTCACCAGATAAACTTATTTCTTCTGTGCCAAATAAATCTTTACCTTTAATAGGGTGTGAAATATCAACATTTTGCTTGTCATTTGACAAATTCAAGATTACAAAAACCTTATCCTCGTTATTTTCACGCTTGAAAGCAAAAACATGGTCGTGATCAAATAGTTTAACCAGGTCTCCTCCATAAGGTGTATTCCACAATGCTTTATTTTCTTTTTTAAGAGTTAGTAATTTTCTATAGAATTCACCATATTCATAGTTTTTAAAGCCTATATCATCTTTTTCAAAAAACTCAAGTCTTTTCTTTAGAGGTTCTTCTTGACCCGAGTATACCAGAGGAATCCCGTTAAATGTTGCTGTAAGTACTGCCATGACTTTATGACTTTCGCCCATTCGCTCGAAAACTGTACCTGCCCAGCTATTTTCATCATGATTGCTAGTAAAGTGCATCTGATTTCCAAATTTGAAGTTCTCATGAAGTTTGGTTAAAAAGGTGTCAATATGTCGAGCATTTTTATGTCCCTTGGATATATCATTTATAATGTGATGAAACTCCCATCCGTAACAAGCGTGAAATGCTTTTTCATTCATTTGTTCTGCAATTTCTGCTTCGGCAAGAAGAAAAACATCTGGATCAACTTTAGTCAAGGTATCGGCTACAGTTTTCCAAAAATCCAATGGTACTTGATGGGCGACATCCATACGATATCCATCTATATTTTGCTCTTTGATCCAAAATACTAGGTCTTCAATCATTTCTTTTCTCATTTCCATATTGTCATAGTTGAGATCTGCTACATCGGTCCATCCCCATGATTCACCAGTACCCGGGTCAATAGGATCTATAACATTACCATCCTTATCTTGTGTATAATACTCTGGATGATTTTTAATCCACTCATGATCCCAACCTGTATGATTTGGCACCCAATCCAGAATAATCTTCATGCCATGTTCATGAATTCTAGATATCAAATTTTTCATATCATCCATACTACCAAATTGAGGGTTAACTTCTGTGAAATCTGATACTGCATAATAGCTTCCTAATGTCCCTTTTCTTTTGGATTCACTTATGGGGAAAACGGGCATAAACCATAGGATATCTACCCCCATTTTCTCAAGTCTGGGTAAATGCTCGGCAAATGCATTAAAAGTTCCTTCCGGAGTATATTGTCTAACATTGACCTCATAAATATTACTGTTTTTAGCCCATTCAGGTAGTTTAAATTCAATCTTTTTTTCGTTAACTATCTTTTCAACTTTTTGATCGACTTTACATGATACAAGTAATGATAGAGTAATGCAACATAAAATAGTTTTGATATCCATAACTTTAAGTTTTATATGACTTGATATTCTGAAATATGATTAAGACTTACATGGTCTTTATTGCCTTCAATAACTTGTAGAGATGAGCTTTCATGCGTAATCACTACTTTGTATTTATTGCCTCTCCATTTTATAATAAAACTGAGTTTTTTCCACTGTTGAGGCAGATTGGTATTAAAATATAATTTTTCATTTTTGACTCGCATGCCACCGAATCCCTTAACAATTGATAACCAGGTGCCCGCCATACTGGTGATATGTAATCCGTCCTCTGTATCATTATTGTAATCGTCAAGATCTAATCTGGAAGTTCGGAGATACATTTCATATGCTTTTTCTTTAAGACCTAATTTGCTAGCAAGAATAGAGTGTACACATGGACTTAAAGAAGACTCATGAACGGTCCTAGGTTCATAAAACTTAAAATTAGACATGTGTTGTTCTAAAGAAAAGTCATCCTCAAAAAAGTAAAGTCCTTGGAGTACATCTGCCTGCTTAATAAAACAAGACCTCAAGATTCTATCCCAGGACCAATTTTGATTTAACGGTCTGTCCTTTTCAGATAAATCAGTAACTAGATGTTGTTCTTTATCCAAATAGCCATCTTGTTGGAGAAAAACATTTCTTTTTGTATCCTCAGGAAAGTACATTTGAGAGATGATGTCATCCCATCTGTTTATTTCAGAAACTTCAAAATTCAGTTTGTTACTTAAACTAGTCCATTTATTAATGTCTTGGTCCTTAAGGTATTTTATTGCATCCTTGGCGTATTTGAGACACCACACTGCTATATAATTGGTATACCAATTATTATTTACGTTGTTTTCGTACTCATTTGGACCAGTGACACCTAACATGACATATTGGTCCTTATCTTCGGAAAAGTTAACTCTTTGAGCCCAAAACCTAGCAATACCTATTAACACTTCAGTACCATAATCCAGTAAATAAGATTGGTCACCGGTATAATTTATGTAATCATATATTCCGTAGGCAATAGCCCCATTTCTGTGAATTTCTTCGAAAGTAATTTCCCATTCGTTATGACATTCTTCACCATTCATGGTTACCATAGGATATAAAGCAGCACCATTTTCAAAACCCAGCTTTTGGGCATTTTCAATCGCCTTTTCCAAATGATTATAACGATATATCAAAAGATTTCTGGCAACATTTTGATTTGTAGTTGATAGATAAAAAGGCAAACAATAGGCTTCGGTATCCCAATAAGTACTGCCTCCATATTTTTCTCCTGTAAATCCTTTAGGCCCAATGTTAAGTCTATCGTCGTGCCCTGAATATGTTTGATAAAGTTGAAATATATTAAACCTAATGCCTTGCTGAGCAGCGATATCTCCCTCGATAATTATGTCACAATCCTCCCATACCTGATGCCATTTTTGACTGTGAGAAGCTCGTAAATCACTATATGTTTTAAAGGTGTTACTGTCCATTAATCTCTTTCCCACTGACTTAATATCATTAGAATTATGATCTCTGGAGGTACCAATAAAAACTCTTTTCTCCAATACTACTTCGTTTCCACTTGAAATGTGGAAAATATAATTTTCGGAGACTTTTGACTCCTGCTTTTCTCGATGAATGCTATCTGCAAGAGTACCATCCAAATAAACATCATTTGACATGATATGAAGAACCAAAAAATTAGTTTTTTTGGTTTTGGCCGATACGCCAGCATAAGGTTTTTCGATAAATGAGTCTTCAAAATCCCAAAACCTTTCATCATAATTAGCATCTTGATTCATTACGTCAAAATCGAGATAGCTACTTATACTTAGTTTTCCTGTAAATGAAGTAGATTTAATCTTGTACTGCAAAACACCTAATTCCAATTGATCCATACTACAGAATCGCTCTGAGCTAATAGTAAGTTTATGTTTTTCAGGAGTGATTATATCTACAGAACGAAAAAGCAAGCCATTTTTCATGTCGAGCTTTCGTATAAAATTTTCTATTTGACACTTATTCAGATCTAATGATATGTCATTTAATTTTACTTCTATTCCTATCCAATTGCAAGAGTTTAACACCTTAGCAAAGTATTCAGGATAGCCATTTTTCCACCAGCCGACTCTTGTTTTATCTGGATAATAAATGCCTCCAACATAAGAACCTTGTAAGCTTTGTCCACTGAAAGATTCTTCGAAATTGGCCCTTTGCCCCATATGGCCGTTACCGATGCTAAAAATACTCTCAGAAATTTGATTAAATTCGGGATGAAACTTATCCTCGATTATAGCCCACTCATCTTTTACCAAATAATCTTTCATCAATAATCAATATTTTAATTTACGACACTATTTTGAAAGGTATCATTGATTACTTTTAAGTCTATTTTTTCTAACCCGGCAATTACTTTATCAGCTGCAGATAAGGTGTTTTCTTCTCCTACTCCTATTGTTTTGAATCCTCCTGCGATTGCCGCTTCAAGTCCTTTTTTAGCATCTTCAAATACAACTATTTTGTCGGGATCGATTCCCAGTTTTTTTGCACCTAACAAAAAGACCTGAGGATCAGGCTTTGACTTTGTAGTGTCAGTACCATCAATTATTACATCGAAGTAATCATAGATATTAGTGGAATGAAGAATTCGTCTTGCATTCTTACTAGCACTTCCTAAACCAATTTTAATATTGGCAGATTTAAGCTCTCGAAACAAGTTAAGTACACCTGGCAATAAATCACTTTGTTGCATATTAGATACTAAATCGACATACCAAGAGTTTTTGACCGCTGCAATTTTGAGCTTTTCATCTGTATTTAGATATACACCTCCTATTGAGAGAATATACTCGAGGGATTCCATTCTTCCTATTCCTTTAAGGTTTTCATTCTGCTCTAAGGAAATTTCAAAACCTAGTTTTCTGGCTAACTTATTCCATGCCTCAAAATGAAATTTTGCCGTATCAACAATTACTCCATCCAAGTCAAAGATGCAAGCTTCTATCATCAATTTAGTTGTTTACCACGCAATTATAATGAATTGCAAGCTGAAAATATAAATACTTAGTGTCTATTTTACACTAGTGATAAAATGAACCCTATGAGCATAGTTCTTGATAATAAATTTATTTACTGCCGTGAGAATTTTAAAGGCATTAATACTTTGTAAATGATGGCTAATTTCAGATATGAATTCAGTACTGTGCTTTCCTATATGGATGTCTAGATACTCTTTTAAGATCAGGATATATAATTCTTTGATTCTCTTGTGATTATCCTGAATAAGGTATTTGTCGTAAGACATGAGTAATCTAAAGTCTTTTTGCTCTTCAAGTAGGGTAGTCAGAGCATCCTGATCATTTACTTTTAAGTAATATTTAGCTCGAAAGTAGTATTCAGTACTGTTATTAAGTTCCGAAGAAATAAAATCAAACGCCTTTTTTTGTTGTTTCGAGTCCATTGATTTTACAATAGCATCTATGATCCTAAAATCTCTGAATTTTAAAAAAGCATTGGAGGCCTGATCGATAAATTCAACCTGCTTATTCTGTAGAATTAGTAATTCAAGATATTTGAAATGCAAATTCTTGTTACGATCATCTTTAACCAGTAAAACATCTATTAGAATATTGGCTTCATCGAGTGCTTCAAGTTTAATCAAGTTATCAATAATTGCAACAGAATGTTTAATATGGTTCGGAGATATTTCAATAGGTTCTTTGATGTCCTGATATTTCAGGTTTTGAAGTACGGCGTACAATACAGGAATGGAATCTTTGAGATTGTTTTTATTTAATCTTTCATTGATAGTTTCTATCAATGAGTTCCGAATGGATTGTGTACATTTAGTGTACTCATTGATAATCTGAGCGACATTAAGCAAACTATCATCGTAGGAGTAATATGACATACTTCCTAAATCAAGCAAAAAGGATTGAATTTTCGTCATCAATTCTGGAGCTATATTTTCTGATAATAGTGTAATAAAATGTGAGTGAAATGTTTTACTAAGCTGATTTAGTTCTTTTTGAAGAATATCAAAGTTGTACTTTGTATACTCTATTTTCTTTAATACGTTTTCAATGATTATAAATGCTTCACTGTACTGATTAAGAGCAATAGCATCCTGATACTGATCGTTGAGGTCTTTACACACCGAAATAAGAGATTTAATATCTGCTGCACCGACTTTTTTCGATTTTGAAGTAACAGGTCTGATAATACTATCCAATAGTTGCTTGTATTTTGAATTATTATCTTCAAGATCAATTTTACTTGCAAAATTAACTTTTAGGGCCGTAGCAAACTTTTGATTTTTATTGGCGTAAGCAGATATAAATGATTTCAACTCTCCAACACTAACATATTCTAATATTGTGGCAATATTGAGTTTATTATGTTTAATTGATTTACTAGCATCTTCAGACTTTTTGCTCTTCTTCTTTTTAGTCTCTTGAATTCTTCTTCTTAATTCGAAGAGTGTAGCAACTATGTGCTGACATTTATTGTTCTTTTCAAAATAATTACAGTCACATGTAAACTTTTGCCTTTTGGTAAAAGGGTGCAAGACTTCAGTTTCATGAATAATATCATCCTTAATAAGCAAAATATACAGTCCTTTTTCAAGCTGCTGAACGTCTTTAATACCATTATTCTCAAATAACCTTTCTCCGGTTACTATTAATTCATCCTCAAAGTTGTTTTCGAAAATAAATCTATCCTTCAATTGGTGCTAAGTTTAAATAACGTTATCAATTAGTTTTGTATAATTGCCCAGTTTATTTAAAAAAATAGAGCTAACCTTCAAAGGTAAATAAATTAGAATGAATACAATAAACTGTTTAGGGAAACTATTGGATCTGTCTAAGCCTAGGATCATGGCTATTTTAAATGTAACAAATGACAGTTTTTATGATGGCGGAAGGTATGTTACAAACAAACAGATATTGGATAGGGTGGAAGAAATGTTGGCGGAGGGGGCTGCCACCATTGATATAGGAGCGATGTCTTCACGTCCTGGAGCCGAGATAGTTGATGTCGAAGAAGAATTATTACGAATAACTCCTGTTGTCAAATTAATAAATAAAGAGTTTCCAGATGCCATTTTATCAATAGATACTGTACATTCCAAAGTGGCTAAAGAGTGTGTAGACTTAGGAGCTCGTATGATAAATGATATTTCGGGTGGTAGAATTGATGAGTCTATGTGGCAAATGGTTTCAAAACTTAAAGTTCCTTTTATCGCAATGCATATGAAAGGATTGCCTAAAAACATGCAGAATCTGGGATTTGAAGAAAGCAATTTATCGGATGTGTTGGCATTTTTTGTCGAAATAAAAAGAAAGGCTGAAGAATTAGAAATTAAGGATCTTATTATTGACCCTGGTTTTGGTTTTGGAAAATCGATGAAACAAAACTATCAGATCTTAAAAGGTTTGGAAGTATTAAAAATATTGGAGGCTCCATTACTTATTGGTTTGTCTCGTAAATCCATGATATATAAGTATTTAGAGATTACACCTGACCTAGCCTTGAATGGTACATCTGCTCTACATATGTTAGCTCTTCAAAATGGAGCTAATATGTTACGAGTACATGATGTCAAAGAAGCGGCAGAAGTAATTAGGTTGTATGAAATGTATCAATTGAGTTAGGATTTATAATCGATAGAACTTCTATCTCCTAGTTTGTCAATATACTCTGATAACTCATAGCTAAATCCCAGGCTACTAAAATCTATTAACTGAATTCCAAACCCTTCTAATTGATCAAACAGTTCTATTTGTCCGGAAATATTCTTATTTGAGAGGTCGAAAAAACTATCCTTAATTAAAACGTGATGAGGTCTGCCTTCAGACATGAAGGACTCTATCAGAATTTTACTTAGGTCTTCTGTATTTTTCCAACTAAATTCTTTGATACCGTAGCTGTCAAGAAGATTGAGTAGTCGATCTGACCATATATTAGGCAACGTGCTAATGATGTTAGCACTTTTTAACTGGAAAATTCTGATAGATTTAGTTTGATTTAATAAAGAAGTACTTATATACCTACTAAATCCTAACCTTTGTGTAATAGAATACTTTGATAAATGAAGTATATCATTTTTCAAAATAGAAGACATGATTGACTCATCAAAAAGGTTATGACCGATTACGGGACTTGCCATCTCGACCGCATTATCAACAGATCCGAAATGTATAATTTTATCATATGCACCAAGCTCCTGATTTTCTGAAAGCCTATGTGAGAAAACTATAGGAAATAAATTCCAGGCTAAGTCTTGATAATCAGAAAAAAGTTGAGATATACTGATTTCTATAGAATCCGAAATCATTTTCTTATATAAGTTTTTATCTTTTTTCTTTAGAATTGACAGAGCTGAATGATATCCTTTTCTAACCTTTTTGTCAAAGAGATTCTGTTGAGCGAAAGCATTTCTTTTATAGTATGATCTGTAATTAACAATTTTTTGATTACGACTGTCGAAAGAGTTGTAATGATATTCGTGCAAAAGAGACTTAAAATAAAATAATGACAAAAGGTCCTCCCATTTATGTTTAGGGTAGTGAAGAACCAAGTCATTAATATAGGGGCCAACTTTATTCTTAAGAATATCCAGGGTATTTTGATATTCGTGATATGATATATTCTCGTTAAGTTCTTTTAATAATATCTGGAACCGCAATTTTAACTTGGATAAGCTTGTAAATTGAACAGATATATTATGTGGCTGTTTACTTATTTTTTCCTTAAATATTCTGTTATCGTTAATCTCCTTAAGTAAGGTATCCGTGCTCTCTGTCCAAAGAGAAATCAAATTGTTCTGAGAATTAACAGAATTAAGGCTCTTAATATCTAATGCTATTTTTTCAGTACTGAGGTTTTTTAATTTTTCTATAAAAGAGCAAATTTCACTTTTAATTTGATCAATGTTTTCAAGAGAAATGCTTTCGTAAGAAGTTGTAGTAAAGTCATTATTTAGTTTTTTAAGGATTTTGTCGGTATAATTTTTAAAGTCCTGTAAGTCCACATTCTTTTTGGCAAACAGTTTGAAAACTCCTTTTGTTTCCTTGTTTTTGTCATATTCTTTTAAGAAATAATGACATATTTCAACCTCTTCCAAAAGTTCTTCGTATTGATTAATATTTGAGGCAGTTTCTTTTTCCAATCTTAGTTTAAGAATGGATATCATTTGTAAGTATTCTACCAGCAATGTATCAATAACGGCTATGAACTTAGAAACTTTTAATTCTAACTTTTCAGGATCTTTTAGGTCCCAGATTTCTGTATCAATGTTTTTCAATTCACTGTTATGATGAAATGAAAAAGCATGTAATTGGTTAAGCCTTGAGATGTGTTGATTTAAGGAGTGGTATTCCTCTGCTTGAAAATTAAACTGATGAGATGAATAAAAGGTAGCATTTATGGGAATGGAATGTTTTCGTTCCAATTTATTAATAAGCTCAACCAAGTGAAAGTATTTGTAAGAACCCAATAGTTCGGAGCTTAAGAACTGATTTTGCTTAACTATGTTATTTTTAAGTTTTTCAGATTTAATTTTATTATACGAGGAAATAAAACTCTCTTTTGGAATAGGAAATTCTTGTGATTCTTTAAATAAAGAAAAGTAGTTAGAAGATGGCATCTTTTTATCCCAGTCGAGAAAGGTTATTGAAGGAAAAATGCTTTGAAGAATTTTAACAAATTGATCCTGTAGAATCTTTCCTTGTTCATCATAGCTAATCAATATATTCTTTCCTTTTTCAATATCCTTTTTAACGGATTTGATAAAACCAATATTAAAGGATTGCACCCTTTCATTTACTAATATATGTTTTGCTTTCTCGTTATTTTCTCTAACAGATATGGGCATTATCTAATATTTAGATATTTTGAAAATCAGGTACAAATATATGATGTTTATATAGATATGTTTGTTTTTTAAATATAAAAAAAGCCGATATGTTTGGTTCTAATCCGATAGAATAGCATTTAGATCTGGTGATCTCCTTCATTTCATGATTTTTTTTTGCAAAAAATTGGAAAAAAAAAGACCTCTCCATTTAGTCTTTAAATAGCTGATTTTATAATGTTAATGAATGAATAAAAATAATAATATATTTTCATATAACATTCATTTATAATGTGTTATGATGTTTGGTCTGAATTTTGGTATTACATAGTTCATGTATATCAATAAGTCGGCAGCGAGGTCGATTTTGCGATTTGCTTTACAATTTAATTTGAAATAGAGGAAAACAAAATCCAAGTATCGATGAGAAGAACATTACTTACACTTTTAAAAGATGTAAATGTTAGAGATTTACGACAGAAGAGATTATTTTCTTTTCTGATCTTTTGCTTGATGTCGATTTCAGTTATGGCACAAGCTCCTAGTACAGGAACGATTGATGATTGTACGTGTTTACAAAATTCAGAAGATCCTGATTTATCACAATTTTCGGAGTCAATAATTATTACTAGTAGTTCAACAGATGTTTGGACTGTGGTAAGTGCAACGGACTTTTATATGATAGGTTCGCCTGCACCTCCAGCTGCTCCGACACCGTTTGCTGCGGGATATGTGATACCACACTTTAATAATGATCCATCGTCTCCGACATTTAGACTTGATGGAATAAGAACACCTAATACGGCGTGGTCAGTAACAATTTCTGATGGTACTGATCAATTCGTACTTAATGCTACACACACATGTACTAATCCAACTCCTCAAATATTCGGAGATATGGGTAACTGTGTAGAAACAATTAAGGAGTATTATATAGATGTTCAAAATGTTAATCTTATAGATGCCCTGTGGACAATTACAGGAGATGGTACCATAACGGGTGGACAAGGGACTAATATGATAGAAGTTACATGGGGTACAACACCTGGTGTACATACGGTCAGTTTCTCTGGTCATGTTCGTTCATTTGATGGTCAGGATGACGCAGATGTTGCGGAATCTTGTGAGCTAATATTGGATTTAGATGTAGATGTAATGGATGAAACGGCTATTCCACTGGCCTGTAATAATACTGTGAATTTATCTCTTAATAACTCGTGTCAATTAAGTGTTGTGGCGGATATGATATTAGAGGACATGATGTTAACAAATGCTTCGTATAACATAATATTGAGAGATATTGAAGCGGATACTATTGTGCCAAATGATATTATTCCAATTGATTATATAAATAAAACTTTAGAAGCTACAGTAGTTCACGAATGTAGTGGTAATTCATGTTGGGGTTATATTCATTTGGAAGACAAGTCAATTCCTCAATTGGTATGTCCTGATGATATGGTTTTAGACTGTAATGAAGTCACTGATCCTTCAAACACTGGTTTTCCTTTACCTCTAGGTATAACACCAGTTTATTTAGGAGATGATAAGTGGTTAGTGGAATCATTGGATCCTTGTAGTGATGTAATATTAGAGTATTATGATCAGGTTGATGCCAATTTATGTTCTGGGCCTTATAGCTCTGTGATCACGAGAAGTTGGAAAATCACGGATACTTCTGGTAATAGTTCCACTTGCTCTCATAGCATATCTATAAATAGAACTGTACTGGCTGATTTAACAATGCCGGAAAACTATGATGATGCTTTAGGACCAAATCCTTCGATTGAAGCTTGTTCAGACTATGAAAAATTAGACAATGGACATCCTTCACCGGAACATACCGGATATCCAATCGGAATTATCTGTATGAATGTTCATATGGAATATACAGATACTAAATTACCAAAATGTGGAGATCAGACATTTAAGATAAGAAGAAGATGGCACATTACTGATTTGTGTACGAATGATGAAATCGTGCATAACCAATACATAACTGTAATGGATAATGAACCACCTGTTTGTGCTGCACCAGAAGAATTTACAACAGGTACAGACCCATTGACATGTGGAGCATCTTTTGATGTGCCTCCGCCAATAGTAATATTCGAATGTAGTGAATATGATTACTATGTCTCTTATAAAATCAGACAAGAAGGAGGAGATCCATTCACAGATCCTTTGACGGATGGAGTAGTTAGAAATAGTGATGATACATATACAATAACAAATGTTCCTAGTGGTCAGGATTCTGTATGGATAATTTATACGCTTGAAGATGTTTGTGGAAATGTTTCTCAATGTTTTACCGAAGTAGCAATTGAAGATGATGAGGAACCAATAGCAGTTTGTGATCTGCATACTTTCGTAGCTGTTAATGAAGATGGTTGGGCCATTGCAGATATTGAGTCTTTTGATGATGGAAGTTGGGACAATTGTATGATTGATTATATGGAAGTCAGACGAATGGGATCTAATCCTTGTGGCTCTAACACTTGGGATGATCATGCGAAGTTTTGCTGTAGTGACATAGGAAATGTAGTGATGGTTGAAATGAGGGTTTGGGATAAAAAGGGTCATAGTAACTCATGTATGGTAGAAGTAGAAGTCCAGGATAATATGGACCCAATAATTACTTGTCCTGCTAACCGAGATATAGATTGTAGATCAGATTATAGTAATTTGTCGGTATTTGGTTCGGCTACTATGGAAGATAATTGTAGTGGTACTATCACAGAGACTTCTACTGAGTTTATTGGAGATTGTGGAGAAGGATCTATAAGAAGAACGTTCACAGTTACTGATACTGGAGGAAATACTGATCAGTGTACTCAGGTGATTACAATAGAAAATCAGTCACCATTTAGAGAGTCCAATATTACTTGGCCAAGAGATCATACTGTGACTAATGGCTGTTTGGATTCTGGGGTAGATCCGGATGATTTGCCAAATGGTAGACAAAGACCTGTGTTGAATGCTAATATCTGTTCTAATGTTGCAGCTGAGTACGAAGATTTGGTTTTCCAGGTTGTTGATGGGGCATGTTTTAAAATTTTGAGAACATGGACCGTAATCGATTGGTGTCAATTTAATCCATTTGTACCTGATGAAGGAAGATGGACGCACACTCAGGTAATTAAAGTACTTAATAACTCAGCACCTGTATTCACGCAAGGTTGTTCTGCTGATGATATTACTGTGACGTCACTTAATGCATGCAATGCTCAGATTGATATTACTGCTGAAGCTGAAGATGATTGTAGTGGAGCATCATCTCTAATATGGACTTACACTATTGATTACGATAATGATGGTAGCATAAATGCAACAGGGTCATCTAATTCGATATCAAGAGTAGTTTCTTTCGGAACCCATAAAATAACATGGTATGTAAGAGATGAATGTGATAATGAAAGAACATGTTCTTTCGTATTCGGAATAGATGATACAAAAAAGCCAACTCCATATTGTTTGTCAGAAATAGCTACGGTAGTTATGGAAACAACAGGTACTGTTAGTATTTGGGCTTCGGACTTTGATAATGGTAGTTATGATAATTGTACAGATACTGATGATATCAGAATGGCATTTTCTTCAAATCCTTCTAATACATCAATGACATTTGATTGTGATGATTTAAATGGAGAGAGTACAGAAATAGAATTAGATATATATGCCATAGATTTAAAAGGCAATTATGATTATTGTACAGTGGTCATTAGAATTCAGGATAATAATAATGTTTGTGGTGGGCAAACCTCTCAAAAAGTTACGGTTGCAGGTAGAATAACAACCGAAAATAATGAGGCTTTAGCAAACACTAATGTGTTACTTCACTCACAGCAGCCTGAATACCCTAAATTGTCACTTACTGATGCCGAAGGACACTATGCCTTTAGTGATTTGGAAATGTATAATGATTATTCGGTTATTTCTGATATGCAGGATGACCACATGAATGGAGTGTCTACTTTGGATATCGTATTGATACAAAGACATATCTTAGGATTGAGCAAATTTGATTCTCCTTATAAGGTAATAGCTGCTGATGTGAATGGCAGTGAATCTGTAAGTGCTTCGGATCTTGTGGTGTTGCGAAAGCTAATCTTAGGATTAAATTCAGAGTTACCGGAAGGATTGTCATGGAAGTTTGTTGATGCACACCAGGAGTTTAATGATGTAAATGACCCATTCCCAATCCAAACAGCTATGTCCATGGGAGCATTAGACCATGATGCAATGGAAACTGACTTTATTGGAGTTAAATTAGGGGATGTAAATGATTCCAAAGAGTTAGATAACATTAAGTCTAAGGATGATAACAGCACAAGATCTGTCAAGAGTTTAGTAGTTGACGATGTTAAGGCTGATAAAGGAGATCTGTTTGAAGTGAGTATTTCTAGTGAGGATATTTCAGATATTATTGGCCTTCAATTCTCAATTAATACATCTTCTGAAGTAGAAATAATCGAAATCAAATCAGATGTACTTGATATTGATGAAAGCAATTATGCAATAAATATTAGTGATGGAATATCAACATTTAGCTGGAATAATAGCCAAAAGGTTAATATATCCGAAGAGGTATTAACCTTAGTCTTAAAAGCAAATAATGATATAGAGTACATTAAGGATCATTTGAAAATTAATTCTCAATTGGTGGAGCAAGAGCTTTACACATTGGAAAATGATGATCTAAGAACTTATGATCTAATTGTTGAATATCGATTAGGAGATATTGTTTCGTCACCTTTCGAACTGTATCAAAATGTGCCGAATCCATTTGATAAGAGTACCTCTATTGGGTTTAACTTACCTGAATCATCGGATATCAACTTACAGGTATATAGTTATACTGGGAAACTTATCTATGAGCACAAAGGGAGCTATGCCAAAGGTTATAATGAAGTGACACTCAATACTTCAGATATTAACGCAACGGGCATTCTCTATTATCAACTAAACTCAGATAAATATTCAGCAAGCAGAAAAATGATAGTAATTAAGTAATCTACACTATCTGCTAATAAATTATTAATTGCAAAAACCGATTAAAATAAATAAAATGAAGACACTATTAACTAACAAAATTCAAACTAAAAGCTTTTTACGGAGTTTGAGTTTAATATATGTCTTGGGAATATTGATTTTCTTCCAGAACGAGGCATTTAGTCAAGTGGATTGTAATATTACTATGTCTTGCAATGATCTTGTTCAAGTTTCTTTAGATGAAAATTGTGAAGCAGTAATAGCTCCAGATATGATTCTTGAGAGTCCTGATTATGACGATAGCGAATATTCAGTAGTCGTAATGGATGATGAAGGTAATGTAGTCCCTAATGCAACAATGGGATCAACACATATTGGCCAAACATTTCAGGTATCTGTTACCTTAGATGATTGTTCTTTGTCTTGTTGGGGAAACATAACTATTGAAGATAAGTTAGAACCTGTAGTTGTAGATTGTGATGAGGTAATAGTAGATTGTGATGATTCTACTGAGCCAGTGACTGGTGTGGCAAGACCTATAGTTCAGGACGCCTGTACACCCATAACATATGGATATAGTGAATTACCACAAAACATGCCTTGCTCTTCTCCATATGCTAAATTAATTACAAGATCATGGGTGTTTACTGATGATTATGGTAACTATACTACTTGTGATCAATTGATTTATGTAACACGTGCAGTTATTGATGATGTTACTTTTCCACCTAATTATGATGACATTGAAGAGGATGCATTCAGATGTGATGTTAATTTAGATTTATTAGAGAATGGAGCACCTTCTCCAGAGGAGACAGGTTATCCTACCGGCATAGATTGTCCTAACTTGATGACATACTATAATGATATCACTTTTGATTTATGTGGAGCAGGGTTTAAAGTATTGAGAACTTGGAATGTTTTGGATTGGTGTTCTGGAGAGGAAAGAATTGATATGCAAATCATTAAAATAATTGATGATGCTCCTCCAGTTTGTACTTCAGTACCGGACTTTTTCAATAATGTTCCAACGGACGAGCATGAATGTACTGGAACTTTCTTAGTTCCTCCTCCGACAGTAGTATTCGAATGTAGTGATTGGACTTACACAGTAGGTTACAAGCTAAGAGATGAAAACGGAGATCCTTTTGATACTCCAATATATGATAATGTAACGGGTAATGCAACAATAGGTTATACGATACATGATTTGCCACAAGATACATCATGGATAGTATATACGGTGACTGATGATTGTGGTAACAGAACACAATGCTTTACTGAGGTATTTGTGACTGATGAAGAGGCACCAAGTGCTGTTTGTGAAGGATTTACAGTTGTTTCATTAGACCAAATTGGTTGGGCAGATGTTTTTGCTACTTCTTTTGATGACCATAGTACGGATAACTGTGGTGTGGATAGCTTTGCAGTAAAAAGGTTATCAACTAATTGTGGATTTACTTCCGATTTAACTTTTGGTGACAAAGTGAATTTCTGTTGTGATGATGTAAGTGAGGATGAAAACTTCTACATCGATGTAGTTATGAGAGTTTTTGATGCTAGTGGAAATTATAATGATTGTCATGTGAAGATAAAGGTTCTTGATAAGGTAGACCCTGAAATCACATGTCCTGCAGATGCATACTTGGATTGTGGTGATGATTATACGGATATTACTTTAACTGGAGGTTCTGCCACGGCAACGGATAATTGTTCAGTGACTGTTACATCTCAGCTTTCCGGAAGCTTGGGGAATTGTGGAGAAGGAACCTTTACAAGAAGGTGGACAGCAACAGACAAGCAGGGTAGAACAGATCAATGTACTCAAAGAATTTTTGTAAGAGATACGAATCCATTTGACGAAAATGACATTAATTGGCCAGGAGATAGAACTATTACCGGTTGTAATCCAGCAGATGCTCATCCTGATTTGATTAATGGATATCCGAGTTATACGAATGATGATTGTGCGGATATAGCAATATCATATTCTGATCAGGTTTTATATGGAATTAGTGATGCTTGTATCAAGATATTGAGAACCTGGAAGGTTGCTGATTGGTGTAGCTTCGTTGACGAATCAGATTTTTATACTCATGTACAAGTAATCAAGTTGGAAAATAGTGTTAGACCGACTATTACGAGCTCATGCTCGAATGTAACTATTCAAAGTAATGATGGATCATGTGAGGGGGATGTTGATTTAACAGTAACAGCCACTGATGACTGTACAGATGCACTTGCATTGAGATATGCATGGAGTGTAGATGCTGATAATAATGGAACTATTGATTATAGTGGAACAGGAAGTAATGTTTCCGGAACTTACCCTGCTGGTAGCCATAGAGTAACGTTTACGGTTACTGACGAATGCGGAAACGAAGGTGTTTGTAGTTATATATTTACTATTAGAGATAACAAACCTCCAACACCGATATGTTTAGGTGAAGTAATTTGGGTATTAGATGAAGATGGAAATGCAGAAATTTGGGCCAGTGACTTTAACTTAAAGAGCGAAGATACTTGTGATCCAGAAGATGATTTAAGATTTTCTTTCAATGCTTCAGGTACACAAACTGCTTTAAGTTTTGATTGTTCTGATGTTCCAAACGGTATAGAAGCTGAAATTCCTCTTCAAATGTATGTAATAGATACTGACGGTAATTCTGAGTTTTGTAATGTACTATTGGTACTTCAGGATTCGGAGAGTACTAACGCTTGTGATGATCAGAATAGTTCTGGTAGAATCGCAGGAAAATTAGTAACTGCAGATACTGAAACTATACAAAATGTGGATGTGGAACTGATGAATATGGATACCGAAGAAGCCATGATGGAGCAATCTAATGCTGCCGGAGCTTATGCTTTTGACAACGTAGATTTTTATGGACAGTATGTGGTTACACCGATTAATGATAATGATCCGTTAAATGGTGTTTCAACTCTTGATATAGTTCTAATTCAGAGACATATTCTTGATCTTCAGAGTTTGGATTCTCCTTACAAAGTCTTAGCGGCTGATATAAATAACAGTGGTAGTCTATCTGCTTCGGATTTAGTGGAGTTGAGAAAGTTAATTCTTGGAATAAATGCTGATTTCGTTGAAAATGATTCGTGGATATTTGTACCAAGACACTATGAGTTTGAAGATCCAATGAATCCTTACAGTGTTTCTAAAAACTATTATATCAATGAATTTTTATCTGATGACATGGATGTTGATTTCGTAGGTATTAAGATTGGAGATGTTAACTCAAGCGTCGAAGTTAGTTTAAATAGTAAAGTATCTTCAGAGAATAGAAGCATAAGTTCAATATACTGCGAGAATATTACTTTGAGAAAAGGAGAAAAGAGTTTGATTCCTGTATATGCTGATTTTGATATGAACATA
Organism: Saprospiraceae bacterium; assembly: GCA_965230495.1. Classification (GTDB taxonomy): domain Bacteria; phylum Bacteroidota; class Bacteroidia; order Chitinophagales; family Saprospiraceae; genus JACJYM01. Next base: position 498,231 of record OZ246004.1, read on the forward strand.
TTTGGTTTACAGTTCAGTTTATCATCTACTAATTTTGATATTATCGGTTTAAAAGAGGGTAGAGTAAATGTATCTGAAGATAAATACTTCATTTCAGAGGAAGGTATCACAGCAAGTTTGGATATTGCTAAAGGTGTGGATATTGACAGAAATGATGTCTTGTTCTATCTTGAAGTGGTTTCGGAAAATAGTGTTGATATTAATGATATAGCAATTACTAATACTTTGGAAGCAGAACTATATACAGATACCGGAGTGGATAGGATTGCCCTTGATGTTAGAAATAGAGATACTATCGTAGAAACAGAGGAGAAGGGAGACTTCTTATTCCAAAATGTTCCTAATCCATTTACCGATAGAACAACTGCAAGATTCACTTTATCAAGAGACGGAGATGTAGAATTGGCGATTTATGATATATCTGGTAAGCAAGTTTATTTTGTAGAAAACTACTATGTAAAAGGTAGTCATACAATTGAGATTTCAAAAGAAATGATGAATTCTAAAACAGGAATTTATTATTTACAATTAAGATCTGGTCAAAAAACTTCTGTTAAGAAGATGATCATGATCGAATAGTGTGTTCTAAAAGATTCTGGGATGACCGGATGTATCTAACCGATGCATCCGGTTTTTTTTAGAAAAGAATTTACATAAAATCAACATCTATAGCAGAAGAATTGCTCATCAAGAACAGAATGGCCTTATCAATGCTGTATCCTTCAAATATTGTTTTGTACAACATTCTAACAATGTTTAACTGCAGTTTATTAGATTCTGCTAGGTGGTAGATGATTTTTAAGGTCATTATTCCTTCCGTGGTGGAAGCGGTCGTTTTCATAATTGATTCATAGTTTTCGCCAGAACCCAGTCTATAGCCGAAGCTATAATTTCTACTTAATGGGCTAGTAGCAGTGGCAATTAAATCACCAATGCCTGAAGTGCCAAGAAATGCTTCGCCACTAATACCTAAGGAATTACCAAAGTGTATCATTTCGTTTAAACCTCTAGTGATTAGTAAAGCTTCAATATTTTTTCCTAATTCTTTACCACCTAGAATCCCACTTGCAATAGCAATTATATTTTTGAAAGCTCCAGCCAATTCAGCCCCTCGAAGGTCATTGGAATGAAAGGCGAAAAAATATGGGCAGCTTAGGTATTTCTGGCCCAAATGTACCACTTCATCGAATTCTGAAGCAACTACTGCAGCAGCAGGTTTTTTAAGCATGATTTCTTTCGATAGGTTAGGGCCTGAAAGACAACCTATCCTTATAACACTGGTCTCTTGACGTATGACATCTGACATAGAGCATACATCTTTTGCACTATAGTTACCACTTTCAAAATCTTCAGGCCTAATATTGTTAATGTCTAAGCCCTTTGTAGCATGAATTAAAATATGCTTTGAAGTAAGCAGATGATTAACCCCTTTCATCAGTTGCCTGAAGTTTTGAGAAGGAACAACCGGAAAAATAATTCTACAATTAGAACATATTTGTTCTATATCATTAGTAGCTATTATATTGTTACTAAGGTTATGTCCAAAAAGATTATGCTTGGTATTAATTGTATTTACTACTTCGGTTCTCCGACTATAAAGTAGGACCTTACAATTGTTGGCCAAGATACTTGCGACAGCAGTACCAAATCGGCCGGAACCCAGAACACCTATGGTCTCTTGTGTTTTCAAGTTGTTGATTACTTGCCTTTTTTCTTTTGCTGTTGTAGCTTTTGCTGTTGCTTCATGGCCTCCTCTAAACGTGTGGCAAAAGTTGATTTCTTTTTGGGCTTGGCTTTCTGTTTTTCGAGTTCTGCCCTTATCTTATCTTCATCAAAAATAAATTTCTTGGTGATTATTGTTTGGGTTACATTAATTACATTGTTGAATAACATATAACACGTCAAACCTGAAGCATAACTATTGAAAAATCCTAAAAACATAACCGGCATAAAATATTGCATATATTTCATAGCGGGATTAGCAGACATATCCATTGCCTGACTATTATAATATGTATAGACTATAGTTGAAATAGCCCATAGAATTGTGAAAAGACTCAGGTGACTACCCATAAAAGGAATTTCAAACGGTAGATAAGTAAGTACATCGTATGAAGAAAGGTCATTAGCCCATAAGAATGCTTCTTGCCTAAAGGTAATAGAGGCCGGGAAGAACCTGAAAAGAGCATACCAAATAGGCATTTGAACAATCATTGGGAGACATCCTCCAAAGGGACTTGCTCCATATTCTCGGTATAACTTCATGGTTTCCATTGAAGTTTTCTGAGCATCATCCTTATTTTTTTCTTTGATTTTGGCAATTTCTGGCTTTAATGCGGACATTTTGGCTTGAGAATGTAGCATTTTATATAGCAAAGGGTAGAGCAACATTTTGATGATAAAAATTAACAAAATGATTACAATTCCTTTACTACTTATAAATTTAGAAAGGAAGTTGAAAAAGGGCCTTATCACATGTCTGTTAATAGTGCCAAAAATACTGTTGCCAAAAGGTATAATATTTTCAAGACTCACTCCATAGCCTTTTAAAAGGCCATAGTCGTTTGGACCAATATATAATGCCATTTCAAACTCATTCGAGTTATTGATGTCTAGGTCAAAATTAGATTTAAGTATTTTAAGGGCGTTATCAGTATCTAGATCAGTCATTTTAGTTTCCAACTTAGCATTAGAAAATGCTCCATTTTTTGGTATTAGCGAGGTGTTGAAAAACTGATTAGAAAATGATATCCAATCTAACGTATTCGACTCAAAATCTTCATTAGCATCAGAAGCACATGAGCAGTAGTCAGGATTTTCATTATTCTCTTTATAATAAATAGTAGAGTATCGTTGTTCAAACTGATCATTCTTTTCTAATCTATTCAAATGGTTTTCAATGTAGAAATTCATCTTTCCATCATTGAAAAGCTGGGATGGGCTGTTGGACCAAATTTTGTAATCTACATGGTAGGAATTAGGCTTCAAAGAATATTTCTGTTTTAAATATATACCATTAGAATTTTCGGCGGTATAAGTGATGGAATTGTTCGATTTATCCACTGAAAAAAACAGCTCACTTGATTTTATTGTATTATTACCAATTCCCGTTTTAATGTCAAATTGCCATCTGTTACTATCATTGTTTAGGAGGTATAGCTGATCTCTACTTTCTTTATGGTCTTCACTTTCATTAATAACATAATACCCTTTTAGCTCAGCTTGGTTAATTCGACCTCCTTTATTACTAAAAGTTAATTTAATGAGATCATTTTCTAGAACATCATGCTTGTCCGAAGCACTTGCAAGGTGATCAAATTGACCATATTTAGATTTAATTAGTAACTGCTGTTCTGCATCATTTGGAATACTGGTGTTGGTATTGTTATTATGATCTTTAACTTCTTCCTTTTCCAACTTTGTTACCTCTGCTTCAACACGGGCTATAGAGTCTTGAATAAACTTTTGTCTTTCCAACTCCTCTTTGGATGGGCTAGACATCATAGTCCATATCATCAATGTAGCAAAAATGAGTATAAAACCTATGACCTGATTTCGTTCCATGGATTCTTAAATTTTAAAAAAAGTGACACAAAGGTAATTAACTATGTGATAATACTGGATATGCTATGATCTACGAATTTAGAGACATTGATATTAATACCAATAAATGTGATCAAAAACCTATAAAAATAAGGTGTTTGTGTTGAGGATACACTAATTAAAAATTTGATATTAAGATTTTTTATATTCAAAAAACAACTATATTTGAATCTGTAATTTAATTATCTAACCATTAATATTAAAAATTGAAAATCATGAAAAAACTATTATTTTCTTTCTTATTAATTGCAGGTTTTGCAATTTCTTCTGAAGCTCAAATTGGTATTAGAGCTGGACTAAATATTTCAAAGTTTGTATATGATGGGGATGGACTAAATCTTTCAGCAGATTCAAGAGTTGGATTTCATATTGGAGTGGTTAAGGATTTTGTTGTAAGCGAGAAGCTAGGTTTTCGTCCTGGAGTTTTGTACTCCATTAAAGGAGCCAAGTCTAATGATAATACATCCAATTTTCAATATCTGGAAATACCACTTGATTTTGTTTATAAAATAGGAGAAGAAAGTGGCTTTAGTCTGACAGCAGGCCCATATGTGGGAATTTTGATGAGTGCCAAGGTGGAAGATATGGATGTTAAAGACAATGCCGAGTCCACAGATTTTGGAATTAATTTTGGTTTAGGCTATGATCTAAATCAAATAACTTTAGGTGTTCAATATGGATTTGGACTGTCAAATATTGATCAGACGGTTGATGAAGGGTCGGTTAAAAATACGAACATATCTATTTACGGTATTTATAACCTGTAAAATTCTTACTGAAATATTAGAAAATATGTGGAGGTCATTTATTCAATGACCTCCATTTTTATTTTTCAGGAAAACTTAATTTAGAAGCAATGATTTTTATTTTTTTTCTAATCTTTTTAATCATCCAGTTTTTTATTAGGTTGAGAATAGTGAAGGCATACGAAAAACTAAAAAGTAAAAAAGTGCAATTTGATCTGAGAAAAATATTGTCTTCTACTGAGGAAAAGCAAAAAATATTGCGAAATTATCCTGAAAGTAAGGAAGAGATTAACACATTTATAAATTACCTTCGTTATTCTATTGGATTAGTAGTTGTTTTACTGATAATTGTAATTATTTCTCTAGTCAATTATTATTTGTAATAATCAATTTCAATGTTAAAAATCGGTTTGGTTGGTCTGGGACATTTGGGAAAAATACATCTCAAATGTTTAAAAAATACTCCTTTTGAAATAGGAGGAATATATGACACGGATTTAAAGTTAGCCCAACAACTTTCAGAAGCTCATCAAGTTCCTTCTTTCGAAAATATAGAATCGCTATTAGAAAATGTGGATGCTTTGGATATTGTTACTCCCACAAATACACACTATTCTTTAGCAAAAGAAGGTTTGTTGCAAAATAAGCATATATTCATTGAAAAGCCTGTTACCCAAAGAGTTGAAGAAGCTGAAGAATTGCTGATGATAAGTACTGAGAAGGATAGGGTAATACAGGTAGGGCATGTAGAAAGATATAATCCAGCCTTTTTAGCTGCACGAAATAAATTCAAAAATCCTAAGTTTATAGAAGGGCATAGACTAGCTATGTACAATTCACGTGGTACCGATGTATCGGTAGTTTTAGATCTTATGATTCATGACATTGATTTGGTACTTTCATTAGTAAATGATGAAGTAAGGGATATAAGAACTAATGCAGTAAAAATACTAAGTGAAACAGCAGACATTTGTAATGCCCGTATAGAATTTGAAAACGGATGTGTAGCAAATCTTACTGCAAGTAGGATAAGTATGAAAAATATGAGAAAACTCAGATTGTTTAGTAGCGATTCCTACGTAAGCATTGATTTTTTAGAAAAGGAATCCCAAATAATCAAGATGGAGAATGCGGGCAATGAAGAAGAGGGATTCATAATAGATACTCCTAAAGGGAAAAAGAAAATTTTAGTCGAAACACCTGCTGTTCAACCGAATAATGCTATCGAATCTGAACTAACTGATTTCTATTATAGTATATCAGAAAATAAGGAAGTGGAAGTCAGTATAAAAGATGGCTTAAAAGCTCTTGAATTGGCTAATCTAATTGAGAAAAATAATAAAGAACAATATTTACGATTTAATGAACTCATTTCATAAACTTATTTGGCTGGCATTATTGTTTCTGTCTTCATGCAAGTTGTTTGATAGTGAAGATATAGTACCTGCATATATTGAAATTAATGATTTTGATTTTGAAATTACCAATAATGAACAAGGACTTCCTGTTATAAAGGTGGAAGAAGTATTTGTTTTTATTGATAAACAGTCTATTGGAGTATATCCTCTTCCAGCAAAAATTCCGGTTATAACAACGGGATCAGAACAGACGGTATTTATTGGGGCAGCTGTACATCAATCTGGGCGGCAGTCGAGTTCTGTAGAATATCCCTTCTTTGAAAGATTTGAATGGGTAAAATTGATGGAGCCGGAAGAAACATATGAGATTAAGCCGAAATTTACTTATAAAACTGATACCAAGTTTGATTTTGTCGAAGGCTTTGAGGAAGGGAATATTTTGGTTAAGGACAGGGATGGTAATCAAAACACATCTTTGGAGATAGTGAATGGAGGAAATCAAAGCAATAAATCTGGTCGACTTAGAGTGACACCTGATTTTGCTGAGAATGCCGTATCTACGGGTCTTAATTTTTTTAGAAGTGACAATGCTGGTGGAAGTACATACCTTGAGTTCGATTATAGAAATGATGTAGAACTTTCTGTTGGTATCGTCACTGCCGATGACAATAGAGAGACTGAGACACCCTTAATTGTTCTCAAGCCTAGAGAAGAGTGGAATAGATTGTATTTGGACATTACGTTATTAGCTACATCTCCGGAAATTAATTCCTATACAGTATTCTTTAGATTATTACATGATGGATCGGACACAGAAGATCAGTCCGCATGGATTGACAATATAAAGTTGGTTCATTTCTAGTCTTATGGGAAGAGGTAGATTAGAAATTACCCTTTATAGACTTGCTGATATTATTTCGGCGGCTTTGGCTTGGTTCTTATTTTTTTCATATCGGAAAAACATCGAGTCGCCAGGAATAGCCTGGAGTCATATTTTAGAAGACAAAAACTTACATATTGGCTTAGTGGTAATCCCTTTGTTCTGGGTTATTATCTTTTCTGTTTTCGATAAGTATAAAGATATCTATCGTTACTCTCGTTTTGAAACCTTGAAAAGAACTTTTCTTATTACTTTTTTGGGAGTATTGGTTCTACTTTTTTCAGTCCTCATTGATGATACTGTTTTACATTACACCAATTACTCAAATCTCTTTTTAAGACTTTTTATACTTCAATTTGGAATCACCATTGTTTTAAGGATGGTAATACTTACTTGGGCTAGTAAGAGGTTAAAAGCTGGAAAGGTAAAATACAATACATTAATAATAGGTGGAGATAAAAGTGCTACGGAATTATATGATGATATTATACGAAGGCCTTATTCTTTAGGACATAATTTTGTTGGCTTTATAGATAGCAATGGAAATAGCGTTAACCATTTAGAAAATGATTTGACTAAGTTAGGTAAGCTCTCTGATCTCTCACAGGTTATTGAAGAGCGAAATATTGAAGAAGTAATCGTCGCTATAGAGACTTCAGAACATAATAAACTTAAAGATATCTTTGATACATTGTTTGATTACAGTGATCGTCTTCTTATTAAAGTGATTCCCGATATGTATGATATAATGCTGGGAACAGTTAAAATGAATCATATTTACGGTGCAGTACTAATTGAAATAGAACAAGAGTTAATGCCACATTGGCAAACTGTAATCAAGAGAATATTTGATGTTGTCGCTAGTTCTATAGCGATTCTTGTGTTAGCACCATTGTATCTATTTGCTGCCATTAGAGTTAAGTTATCATCTGAAGGTCCTGTTTTTTATAAGCAAGAGAGAATAGGTGAAAATGGTAAAGTTTTTAATATCTATAAGTTTAGGTCCATGTACATTGATGCGGAAAAAGCAGGTCCTCAACTTTCTTCGGAAGAGGATACTCGTATAACACCTTGGGGAAAGGTAATGAGGAAGTGGAGAATCGATGAAATCCCCCAGTTTTTTAACGTTTTAAAGGGAGATATGAGCTTAGTGGGACCGAGGCCCGAACGCCAGTATTTTATAGATTTGATAATGAAAGAAGCTCCTCACTATAAGCATTTACTGAAAGTGAAACCGGGTATAACATCATGGGGACAGGTGAAATATGGATATGCCTCCAATGTTAAACAAATGATTCAAAGATTGAAATTTGATATCCTCTACATCGAGAATATGTCGCTAGGGTTGGATTTCAAAATCTTGTTTTATACACTGTTGGTTTTATTTCAAGGAAAGGGTAAATAATGATGTTAAATTATGGTTTGATAGGGGAGAAACTTTCCCACTCCTTTTCAAAGAAATACTTTGCCAACAAATTTGAAAAAGAAAAAATATCAAATCGAACATACAATTTGTATGAATTGTCTGATCTATCTGAATTCAGTGAGTTGTGGAAAGATGACAAATTAGTAGGACTGAATGTTACTATTCCGTATAAGACAGAGGTGATTAAATATCTTGACAAGTTGGACAAGGTAGCTGAGATAGTTGGAGCAGTTAATACTATTAAAAGAAAAGAAGATAAATTAGTAGGATATAACACTGACGTTTTTGGTTTTCAAAAATCATTGGTTGAATTCTTAGATGGAAGAAGTATTACATCAGCTTTGGTCCTTGGTACAGGAGGAGCTTCAAAGGCTATTTCTTATGTTTTAGACCGATTGGATATAGAGTATTTATTGGTTTCACGTGTAAAAGGAGATTTATTATATCAAGACCTTAACAAGAAAATCATACAAGAGGTACAGTTGATAATTAATACTACACCACTGGGAATGTATCCTAATATTGATCTTTGTCCATTGATTCCATACTCTTATCTCAATGAACAACATTTTTTATTTGATTTGATATATAATCCCGAAAATACTTTATTTTTGAAATTAGGAATGATAAACGGAGCTAGGATAAAAAACGGATACGATATGCTGGTTTATCAAGCAGAAAAATCCTGGACAATATGGAACCAATGAAGGGGAATTCAAAAACAGAACCGGAGCCGGAAAGGTTTTCCTTAAATTTCAATAACACGGAAATAGCATTCTCTAGCAAGAATGATAAAGAACTGAAAAGAACACATTTCATTTTCAAGCTAATGAATAGTAATTTTTTGGTTAAAATTTTTAGCAAAGTAGGTTTATACGCTATACGTTGGGGACTACCTTTTAGTAAGAAGGCGGTTAAATCAACTATTTTTCCTATTTTTTGTGGGGGAGAGAATTTACTGGATTGTCAGGTAGCCATTGATCATTTGGAAGATTATAATACGCTAACGATCTTGGATTATGGTGCAGAAGGGAAGAGCACGGAATCAGAATTAGATGTTGTTTTAGAAGAAAATATTAAGGCGGTAGAAATGGCCGCCAGTAATAATTCTGTACCCGTCATTAGCGTCAAAATAACAGGCCTGGTTGATAATATAGTTTTAGAAAAACTGGATGAAAATATAGAACTCAATGAGGGTGAAAAAAGGCAATACGATTTACTGTTAAATAGGCTAAATAAGATATGTGAAAGGGCAGAAGGACTTAAGGTTGGAGTTTTTATTGATGCAGAAGAAAGCTGGATACAAAGGACGATTGATAAACTTGCATTAGATATGATGCTTTTGTATAATAAAGAGCAATGCATAGTTTACAATACGTATCAGTTGTATCGTCATGACAAATTGGAACAATTGAAAAATGACCATCAATGGGCTCAAAGTGAAGGACTTTTTTTTGGGGCCAAGATTGTTAGGGGAGCTTATATGGAAAAGGAGAGAAATAGAGCAGAAGAGTTAAGTTATCCTTCACCAATACAAAAGGATAAAGAATCAACGGATAAAGATTTTAATTTAGCAATCGACTACTGTATACACCATTATGAAACAATAAGCTTATGCTGTGCAAGTCATAATCTTTATAGTAATGAATACCAAGCGAGATTAATTCATGAAGCAGGTTTAGATAAAAGTCACCCTCATCTCAATTTCTGTCAACTATATGGGATGAGTGATTATATAACTTTCAATCTTGCCGAAGCAGGATATAATGTGGCAAAATATGTTCCCTACGGTCCTGTAAAAGAAGTTATTCCTTATTTGATCAGAAGAGCCCAAGAAAATGCTAGCATTACAGGGGAAATGAGTAGGGAGTTAAGCCTCATAGACAAAGAGATAGGAAGACGAGGGTTGCAATAATTAATTTGATTAAGTAATAAAAAAGAAGAAAATACCCTTTGCCATAGAAAGATAATCCATACCTTTGCATCCCGTAATGTAATGAGATAATTCTCAAAAAAATCAACAAATAACATGGCAAAATATATTTTCGTTACGGGTGGTGTTACATCTTCTTTAGGAAAAGGAATTATCTCAGCTTCATTGGCTAAGTTGTTGCAAGCCAGAGGCTTAAAAGTCACAATTCAAAAATTCGACCCTTATATTAACGTTGATCCTGGTACTTTAAATCCTTATGAACATGGAGAATGCTATGTAACTGAAGATGGGGCAGAGACGGACTTAGATTTAGGGCATTATGAAAGGTTTTTAAGTACTCCTACTTCTCAGGCAAATAATGTTACAACGGGAAGAATATATCAAACTGTTATAACCAAAGAAAGAAAAGGAGATTATCTTGGTAAGACAGTACAAATAATCCCTCATATCACAGATGAGATCAAAAGAAGGGTTTTTCTGTTAGAAGAAGAAAAAGATTATGATATCATAATTACGGAAATAGGAGGTACGGTAGGAGATATTGAATCACTTCCTTTTCTTGAAACCGTTAGACAAATAAGGAGAGACATAGGTTCGCAAAATTGTTTGGTGGTTCATCTTACTCTAATTCCTTATCTCAGTGCTGCAAAAGAATTAAAAACTAAACCAACACAACACTCTGTTAAAGAGCTTTTACAACTGGGTATTCAACCGGATATATTAGTTTGTAGAACCGAACATCATCTACCTAAAGAACTACGAGAAAAAATTGCTCTTTTTTGTAATGTGGATAAAAAATCAGTAATAGAGGCAATAGATGCATCAACCATATATGATGTGCCTTTACTTATGTTAAAGGAAAAGCTGGATAAAACTGTATTAAAAAAGCTTAATATTAAGGGGGTTAAGGATCCTGATTTGAATTCATGGAAAGAATTTTTGGGCAGGCTGAAAAATCCAACAACTGAAGTAAATATAGCCTTGGTAGGTAAGTATAATGAACTTCAGGATGCTTATAAATCAATTTATGAATCTTTTATACATGCGGGAGCTCAAAATGAGTGTAAAGTAAATGTGCACCCTATACATTCAGAATCTTTGGAAACTGAAGAACCCAGTAGGTTTCTGAAAAACATGGATGGTGTGTTAATAGCCCCTGGGTTTGGAGATAGGGGTATTGAAGGCAAATTAAATGCAATTACATATATTAGAGAGAATAATATTCCTTTCTTTGGAATATGTTTGGGAATGCAATGTGCGGTGGTGGAGTTTGCAAGATCCGTATTAGGTTTAAAATCTGCTCATACAATAGAAGTAGATGCGGAGACTAGTGATCCGGTCATAACCATTATGGATGATCAAAAGAATATCACAGATAAAGGAGGTACTATGCGACTGGGAGCCTATGCTTGTAAATTGAGAAGACCTTCCTTAATAAGTAGAATCTATGGTCGACAGAATATTTCAGAAAGGCATCGACATAGATATGAGTTTAATAATAAGTATTTGGAAAAATTTGAGAATGCAGGCCTTATTCCTTCCGGAATCAACCCTGAATCAGGATTGGTGGAAATAGTAGAACTACCTTCTCATCCCTTTTTTATAGGAGTGCAATTTCACCCTGAATTAAAGAGTACAGTAGAGAATCCTCACCCCATTTTTGTAGGGTTCGTAAGTGCAGCTTTAGCATACAAAACGGAGAATAACAATGCGTAAACTAAAGCTTGAAGAGCTTGGTAGGGTAGATATATCTACTTTTAAATCGGTAGACAAAAAGCCTTTGGTTGTTGTTCTTGATAATATCAGATCTGCCATGAATGTGGGATCTTTTTTTAGAACTTGTGATGCTTTTCTTATTGAAAAAGTGATTCTATGCGGTATAACAGCTGTGCCTCCCAATAGAGAGATTCATAAAACTGCCATTGGGGCTACTGAATCTGTAGAATGGGAATATGAGGAGAATATTCAAAATGCAGTAGAATCATTAAAATCATCAGACTATGAGATAATTGGTATTGAACAGACAACAGATTCTCTACCACTTACAGATGTTAGCATAGATAAAGGGAAGAAATATGCTTTGGTGTTTGGCAACGAGGTAAACGGGATAACTCAGGAAGTTCTTCCTCTACTCAATTTAGCTGTGGAAATACCTCAATATGGTACAAAACATTCCCTTAATGTCTCTGTCTGTGGGGGAATAGTGCTACATTATTTCAGTAGTAATATCGGTTGAGTAGTATTAGTCTATTAACTCAAACCCGTAACTCTCACCTGTCATTAGATAATCTACATATGATTTTATGATACCTTTGTCTTTAGCGTATATAAAGCATGCAATTGGAGCGTCAACTGGAACTTCATCTACATTAATATATCCAATGATATCGGTATAATCTTCATCATTAATTGAGGCTTCTTCGATTAGGTAGTTGGTATTGGAATCTACTTGAGGATAATGGAGTTTACAGTCGTTATAAGTTGTTATTTCAGATTCTGGGGTGAAATTCAATCTCGAATCAGATTTGCCTACATCTGCTAACATAAGATGAGAGTCAAATAAACCGTTTGCAGAATTTAGAAACACTTTTTCATCGTCCACTATCCACTCAGAATAAAACACACTATCTACGAGGCTATATTGCTGCTCTAAAAAATTACTTGGATTTGAGAAATACTCTTTAAGGGTAAAACCATTAGCACTTATTTCTACAATTTCAGCAAATAAAGTATCCTTAGAATGAGTGCAAAAACCATTATGAATGGTGAAATGATATTTGTTAATCATTCCAATCATATATTCTTCAAAATTCCATTTCTTCTCACAGATAAGATCATCTCCAAAATCATATCGACAATCCGAACAAATAGGCACTTCATGATAACTCTTAGTATTTTTAGAAGTGCTTTCTGCTCGAATGTAGACACCGGATTCAAATTCGACCCTAACATACATTAGAAATATTTCTTCAAAGCCGCTATATTTTGCTATACCATTTTGGTTAGTGTGCGTCGAGTACAATGAATTTACCTTATAAATGGCGTCATCTTTTGTTTCGTAAAAGGAAACAGATCTTCCATTTAAAGGGAGTGCAGTCCCGTCGCACATACAATTAGGACAATCATATACAAAAACCTCAACGGTTGCATTAAATGAAGACCCTGTACCCGGAGGAAGGGGATCCTGTTCATCTTTTCCACAAGAAGAAATAACGAATAAAAGTAAGAGGAACTGAAAGATTCGCATAGTATAATAATTTTAAGTAAAAATAATTACAACTATCGATCTATCTAAAAGCTAGAGCAGTAAAAATGTCGTCCTTACTGAGAAACTATAAATTAAGCTAACATTCTAAGCGGATTCTCCATCATGGCCTTAAGTGTTTTAAGAAACTGAGCACCCTTTGCACCATCTACTACACGATGATCACAGCTTAAAGTAACTTTCATCATATTACCGATCTTGATGTCGCCATTTTCCACTATAGGCTTTTGGACAATAGAACCTACTGCTAGAATGCAAGCGTCGGGTGGATTAATAATAGCTGTAAATTCGTCAATGCCAAACATTCCCAAATTAGATATGGTAAACGTATTACCCTGCATTTCATCCAAACTCAATTTCTTGTTCTTAGCCTTTTGAGCCAAAGACTTCACTTCAGCGTTTATATCACTTAGAGATTTGTAATCTGCATCATTTATTACCGGAACCAATAAACCTTCCTCAACTGCAACGGCTACTCCAATATTGATATTTTTATTAATTCTAATTTTATCTCCTAACCAACTGGAATTAATTTCTGGATGCTGTCTCAGAGCTTGAGCACATGCTTTAATTACTATATCGTTGAATGAGACTTTACCTTCTATTGTTTCATTTACCATTTTTCTCGCATCAATAGCTCTATCCATATTACACTCTACGGTTAAGTAGAAGTGAGGTGCTGAAAACTTACTTTCACCTAGCCTTCGGGCGATTGTTTTTCTCATTTGGGAAACGGGGATCTCACCGTATTGAACTTCTCTTTTTGGTGCGACCTTAAAATCATTGTTAGAACCACCAGAGGATATAAACTCTTCAACATCTCTTTTTATGATTCTTCCTTGGTCTCCAGTTCCGGTTATTGCTGATAAACTAATACCTGCCTCATTAGCTATTGATTTTGCCAATGGAGAAGCCTTTACTCGTGAATCAATGTTAGTTTCAACTTTTATTGATGTGCCAGAACTGGTTGATCCATTACTAGAGCTTGGTGCAGGAGTAGACATCACTTCAACCTTCTGTACTTCTACTTTTTCTTCCTCTACCTTTTCGGCAGGGCTTGATGCCGCTGCTTCTTTTAAAAGAGCCTCTACATCTTCACCTTTGTCACCTATAATAGCAATTACTGCATCAACAGGAACAGCACCTTCTTTGACACCAATATGTAAAAGAGTACCATCGAAAAAGCTTTCCAATTCCATAGTGGCTTTATCTGTTTCAACTTCTGCTAATACATCTCCAACACTAACCTTATCACCTTCATTTTTCAACCAGGCAACAATGGTTCCTTCTTCCATGGTATCACTTAACCTAGGCATTCTGATTATCTCAGCCATAACACATTTTATTTGATTTCAAAAATAAAGAACAAAAGTAATATATGATCTAATAAAACTGTCAGAAATAGGTCGATTTCTGAGTTTAATGCTTTGAAATATTTATGGGCTAATAACATGATTGTTGATTATATATAGTATTTTCGCTATATGAATTTCACTTCTAAAATTTTGGAAGAAGCGGTCTTATCTTTAAGTTCGTTACCAGGTATTGGGAAAAAAACGGCTCTTCGATTGGCACTTCATTTGATTCAGGACCAAACGGATAAATCTTTAAAAATTGCCACCTCTTTAAATAATCTTAATAATGATATAAAGCATTGTTCCATTTGTAATAGTGTGTCAGATGGTGAGATATGCGATATATGTACGACTTTACATCGGGATAAATCAGTGATTTGTATTGTTGAATCTGTTAGAGATTTGATGGCAATTGAGGATACTAATACTTTTAATGGCGTTTATCACGTTCTGGGAGGACTAATATCTCCAATGGAGGGGATAGGTCCCAGTAATCTCAGTATCGATTCTTTGGTGGATCGGATAATAAAAAATGATGTCGAAGAATTAATTATGGCTATAAGCCCAACAATGGAAGGAGAAACGACTACATATTATATTTCGAAGAAATTAGCATCTCATAATGTTAAAATAACAACAATAGCAAGAGGAGTTTCTTTCGGAGGAGAGTTGGAATATGCTGATGAGCTCACTCTTAGCCGATCAATATCTTCAAGAATACCATACGAGTTATCTAATTAGGTTAATGACTTCGTTAAGAATCATTATTGTAAATTATAATGTTAGACATTTCTTGGCAAAATGTCTGGATTCAATTATGTCTTCTGATCTGGGAGCGTATAAGATAGAGGTTTATGTAGTCGATAATAACTCTGTAGATGGTAGCCAATCGTTTATCAAGGAAAACTATCCTTGGGTTACTTTTATCGAAAACAAAGAAAATGTGGGCTTTGCAGTGGCTAACAATCAAGCTTTAGAAGAAGCTTCAACAGATTATGTATTATTGCTAAATCCTGATACAATTTTAGCAAAGGACACATTAAGAAAGAGTATAGAGAGCTTAGAATTAGATAGTAAAATAGGAGCCTTAGGAGTTAAAATGGTGGATGGTAGAGGGGAGTTTCTTCCTGAATCGAAAAGAGCAATTCCAACAGCATGGAATTCGTTTTGTAAATTATCAGGATTGTCGTCTTTATTTCCCAAGTCCAGATGGTTTTCGGGATACAATCTTGGATATTTGGCGGAAAACGAAAACAATAATGTTGATGTTTTATGTGGAGCATATATGATGATGCCTACTAAAGTTATTGAAGAGGTAGGGGCATTAGACGAAAGATTTTTCATGTATGCTGAGGATATTGATCTCTCAAAGCGAATAAAGGAAGCTGGCTATAAGGTTTTTTATTTGTCGGATACCCAGATTATTCATTATAAAGGAGAATCTACAAAAAAGGCATCAGCAAATTATGTCAAAGTCTTTTATGGGGCAATGTACCAATATGTTGAAAAACACTACAGCGAAGGTGGACAATATTTCAGAACATTTTTAAAATTAGGGATTATTGTTAGAGCATTCATAAGCCTATTAAAAAGATGGATTTTGCCTTGGGTATTTCCAATAATAGATACGGTAATAATGTTTGTTTTTCTATCCTTGTTTAAGGATTGGTGGGCAAGTTTTTATTTTGAAAATCCAAATTACTACGAAAACTCTTATATCAATTATAATTTAATAATGTACTCTATCTTATGGGTTTTGTCTCTAAAGTTTGTAGGATGGTACAAAAAATTGGTGGGTGCGATAGGTGCAGTCGGAGGAATATTTTTAGGAACACTCATAATCTTGTCTTTGTATGCTCTGATTCCGGAAATGTATCGAAGTAGTCGAACCATCATTTTAATTGGTAGTGGGATAAGTCTTACCACTGTGCTTGTAACTAGATGGTTGGCACATAGGTTGAAAATTATAAAAACAATTAATGAAAAGGATAAGAGAGTATTACTTGTAACCAGTAAAGCAAATATTGATAAATTCTCTGAAAACTATAAATCGAACAAAGTACTTGGGACTATTAATCCGATTTCGGGAGAAAGTGATAGTTTTTATTTAAACAATCTTGATAATTTAAAGTTTGTATGCCGAGATCTAAAAGTCGATGAAATAGCTTTTAATATTGACGATCTGGCAATGGAAAAAGCAATTAAAATAATGGAAGAGTTGCCTTCGGATATATCTTTTAAAATTGGAGGTGGAAGCCATATTGGGTTAATAGGTAGTAAAACCAATAATTCCGATCTCTATTCACTGGAGGTAAAATATAATATACAAAATATGGTAGGTATTAGATCTAAAAGAATAGTAGATATATTGTTTTCGCTAGGATTTTTTGTTCTATCACCTTTACGACTTTTGTTTAAGCAAAAAATCGATTTTGTAAAGGATGGATTTCATCTTTTAATTGGGAGCAAGACTTTAATAGGTTATGCCGGAGAATTATCCGATTATGAATACCTACCCAAAATAAAATCAGGAGTTTTTCATTTAAGAAAAGGGCTAAATTCTGAAGTGACCATAAGAGATGTTAACTTTAATTATGCCAAAAATTATTCTGCCTTAATGGATTTAAGGATTATTAAATATATACTTGTAAACAGTTAAAAATGACCGTAGAAGATATTAAGTTGATGGCAAGTTCTATGGAATCAGAACTCGTTGAAATTAGGAGACATTTGCATGCTCACCCAGAATTGTCCTATTGTGAAAAGGAAACTTCAGCTTTTATATCTAAGAAATTGACAAGTTATGGTATTACACATGAGACTGACATAGGAGGCCATGGTGTAGTAGCAGAAATTGGAGAGGGAGAAGAAATGATTGCTTTACGGGCCGATATGGATGCCCTACCCATTCAGGAAAAAAATGAGGTAGCTTATAAGTCCAGAAATAATGGAATTATGCATGCTTGCGGCCATGATGTTCATACTACTTGTTTATTAGGAGTATCCAAGATCTTAAAATCATTCGAGCCTCAGTTGAAAAAGAGGGTTAGACTTATATTTCAACCGGCTGAAGAAAAACTACCGGGAGGAGCTAGTCTAATGATTAAAGATGGGGTGTTGGAAGATCCCATCCCAACTTTTATTTTGGGCCAACATGTTCATCCTCCTTTAGAAGCGGGAAAAGTAGGTGTGAAATCAGGAATGTACATGGCTTCAGCAGATGAGATTTATCTTGAAGTAATAGGAAAGGGAGGCCACGGAGCATTGCCTCAAGATTGTAAAGATCCGGTTATTACAGCTGCAAATATAATTGTTGCTCTACAACAGGTAGTTAGTAGACATGCCCCCCCTACAGTACCTACAGTGTTATCTTTTGGAAAAATAAATTCGATAGGAGGAGCAACTAATGTTATTCCATATAGAGTTAAAATTGAGGGAACATTTCGAACGATGAATGAAGAATGGAGAGAAAAGGCACTTAGGTTAATTGAAAAAATAGCTAAGCAGACGGCCCAATCCCATGGACTTGAATGTGAAATTCATATTCCAAAGGGGTACCCATTCTTGAAAAATGATAAGAAATTGACCCCTTTGATTAAATCTAAAATGACAGAATACCTTGGTGTTGAGAATGTAGTTGATTTGCCTATTCGAATGACTGCCGAAGATTTCTCTTATTACTCGCATCACGTTCCGGCTTGCTTTTACAGACTAGGAACTGGTAATATCGAAAAGGGAATTACATCACCTGTACACACGGATACGTTTGATATTGATGAGGATGCACTGAGTACAGGAACGGGCTTAATGGCATGGCTGGCTATATCTGAGTAATAAGAGTAGTAATACCCTTACATTCACTTTTTTAGCGATTTATTTATTAAATATTATTTTAATATGTAATTTCGTAATTGATTTTCCTCAAAACACCTCAAGATTAAGTTGAAAAGATAAAAAGAAATTTATGCCAAAGATTTTAATAGTTGATGATGATAAGAGTATTAGACGTACACTAAGGGATATTCTTGAATTTGAGAAATACGAAGTGTTTGAATCAGGAGATGGATTAGATGCCTTGGTTCAAATAAAGCAATCAAAATTCGATGTAATCATTCTTGATATAAAAATGCCCAAGATGGACGGAATGGAGGCCATCGATAGAATTCAGGATCTAAGCCCTGATACGCCGGTTGTAATGATTTCCGGCCATGGAAATATTGACACGGCAGTAGAAGCTGTGAAGAAGGGAGCATTTGACTTTATTCAGAAACCACCAGATTTAAATAGGTTACTAATAACGATTCGCAATGCAATGGATAAGTCAAGTCTTATCACTGAGAAAAAAGTATTGCAGAAGAAAGTACGAAAAACAAAAGTTCAAAATATTATTGGTGAATCTAAAGGAATTGTTCATGTAAAAGAAACTATTGAAAAGGTAGGACCTACTGATGCGAGAGTTTTAGTTACAGGTCCAAATGGATCTGGTAAAGAGTTAGTAGCTAGATGGTTACACGAACATAGTGCGAGAAAGGAAAATGCGATTATTGAAGTTAATTGTGCGGCTATTCCTTCGGAATTGATAGAAAGCGAGCTTTTTGGTCATGAAAAAGGTTCCTTTACATCGGCTAATAAACAACGACTTGGTAAGTTTGAACTTGCTCATGGTGGTACACTTTTTCTCGATGAGATTGGAGATATGAGTTTGTCAGCTCAGGCCAAAGTATTAAGAGCGTTACAAGAGAATAAAATTACCAGAGTTGGAGGAGATAAAGATATTACCGTGGATGTGAGGGTGGTGGCTGCAACGAATAAAGATCTTAGACAAGAAATACTTAAAGGTAAATTTCGAGAGGACTTATATCATAGGTTAGCAGTTATTATTATTGAGGTACCTGCTTTGAATGACCGCAAAGATGATATTCCTATATTGGCTTCGCATTTTGTTAAGACCATTTGTCAAGAATATGGACAAAGTGCAAAGAAAATTGAATCAACGGCATTGAAAGCTCTTCAAAATATTAACTGGACAGGTAATATTAGAGAGCTCAGAAACGTTATTGAAAGGCTTATTATTTTAAGTAATAAAAGTATTACAAAACAAGATGTAGAAAAATATGTTCCTTCTAAGGCGGTCGAATATAACAAATTGGAATCTTTGTTCGAGAAGTTTGACAACTTAGAAGAGTTAAAAAGATATGTGGCATCTTCCTACGTGGAATATAAACAACTAATAAAAATTTAGAAATGGAATCTAACGGAAAAATACTTCAGACCAAAACAAGGAGAAAGTGGAGCGAAATAAAAGGAGAGAACTCTTGGACAATGTTCAAAGTTATTGCCGAGTTGGTAGATGGTTTTGAAGTGTTAAATAAATTGGGACCCTGTATTTCTATTTTTGGATCGGCAAGAACAAAACCGGATCACAAATATTATAAATTGGCTACGGAAGTAGCTCGGAGATTGTCTGAAGAAGGATTTGGTATTATAACAGGAGGTGGCCCTGGTATTATGGAAGCAGGTAATAAAGGAGCTTATCTACATGGAGGGTTATCAGTTGGACTTAATATTGATTTACCTTTTGAACAAAACCATAATCCTTATATCGATCCTGATAAAAATTTGGATCATCGATACTTTTTTATTAGGAAGGTCATGTTTGTAAAATATGCTCAGGCTTTCGTAGTAATGCCGGGTGGATTTGGAACATTAGACGAGCTGTTTGAACTTTTGACTTTGATACAAACCAAAAAGATTTCGAAAGTTCCTGTGATTTTAATGGGTACGGAGTTTTGGAATGGACTTAAAGATTGGATTGTAGAAGTCATGCTTGAAAAGGAAAATAATATTAGCCCTAAGGACCTAGATTTGCTTCCCATAACTGATGACGTAGACGAGGTAGTAAGATTTATCACGGATTATTATTCTGATGATGCTGAATCTCACGAGTTAAAGCCTAACTATAAGCTTTAAACAACTTTAATTTTTCTGGAAGGCAATCGAGTAATTAGAGTTTATAGATCTAATTATTTACTTCATAAAGCTCTATAATATCATTGTTATTTGCAATAAGAAGTCCTTTTTTTCTTGCCACTATTTTTATTGGTTCAACAGCTTTTACATTTTTAGAAAGAATCAAGCCTGTGTTTTGTACTTTGTATTGAGGAACAAATGTTCCGTCGCTATTGCCTAGTAATAATAGTCCTTTTCCTCCGTCATATGCCGGAGTTTCAGGTTCAGTATTATGAATATTTCCAGAAGCCAGTATATCTAAGAGATTATCACCATTGAAATCATCAACTTGTACATTAAGAATCGGTGACCACTGTGATTCAAAACAAAGTGGTTTTACAACAAAGTTTAGATTTCCTTCATTAATAACAAGTGCAGAAGAAAAGAAATTAACTTCTTTTCTGTTAGCTTTTTGGATATTCTCTTTTCCCAAAATCTGATCGACAGAAGAAGTAGCAAAACCGGTATAAGTAGGAAATTTCTCACTTATAAATGGCATTTGTTCTGAGGAGCATTCCTTACCTCTTACAGGAACAATCTTATCTTTATAATGCTTTGTCAATACTATATCCAAAGTGCCTGATTCATCGAAATCTGAAGCCAGAACACCAAGAGGCTTGGAGGCACTGGGATGAAACTTATTGTTCTCACCAATATTTCCTAATACGAAATCAAGATCTCCATCCGCATCCATATCAAATGCCTTAATGCATTGCCACCAACCAGATAAAGAATCCAGTGAAGCAATTTGTTTTTTTTCATAATGACCTTTGTCATTGATCAATAATTTAGGAGAAGACCATTCTCCTACAACTATGAGATCTAAATCATTATCGGCATCGATATCAATAGGAGTGATATCGGTAACCATTCCATCTAGTTCATTTTTAATAGTAGATGAAGTTACATTTTTGAAAACGCCCTTATTGTTTTGAAGGAAATAAGACTCTGAATCAAGAGGATATTTTCCTGGCATATTTCGACCACCAACTATTAAATCAAGATCGCCGTCAAGATCATAGTCCAAGGGCTTCACAGACTTTGTGCTAGAGGATATTTTAGGCAATGCATCTTGTTTATATGAAAAATTTCCTGTTCCATCATTGAGATATAGTCTATCCTGACACATGTTTTCATTGTGCACATCACCACCACCACCTGAAGCTACATATAAGTCTAAATCCCCATCCTGATCGGCATCGAAGAATAATGAACCTAAATCTTCATAATTTGCATGAATAGAGAAATCATTTTCGGAAGGCTGGAATTGACCATAATGCTGCTTATATATTTTTCCCGCTTGTCCTTTAGCACCACCAATATAAAAATCTTCAAATCCATCATTATCAACATCTGCAACTGAAATACAAGGTCCCATTGTCGAATATTTATGGGGTAGTAGGACTTCCTTTCTAAAGTCATCAAACTCGTTTTCTTGATGTTTGAAAGGTGGAGTTATACGATTTGAAATAGAGGAGAAGATGTATTCGTTTTCAGCCACGTGAATGTTTTGCTTTTTTACTTTGGCCAAATCTATTTCGTGTAATTTTTTGGTATCTAGGTTTTTAAGTACAGTTTTAGTACCATCGATCCAAAAGATTTCTAAACTATCAACCTGTTGATTATCTCCAAGCCCAAAGTGAACGATGGGTTCTACGTAGGAAAAATATCCTCTGGTAAAAAAATGATCATTACGTTGACTTTTTCCATTGTGATGTATTACAAATTTAGCATTAGTATGTGAGCAAATATTACCATTATTTACAAGCTTAAATCGTATAAAATTACTGTTAGAGTTGTTTCTTAAGAGTGTTGCTGTTTCTCCCAGATTATTAATTACCATATCTAAGTCCCCATCATTGTCTAAATCCCCATATGCTGCACCATTAGAAAATGAAGGTGACATATTTGACCAACTAGATTTTTCTTGAAATTTTTCTCCATTTATGTTCTTATAAACCTTATTGAACAAAGGAGTACGATCCAGAATAGTATCTGCAATGGCAAATGCGTCAGGGTGTGTAATGCTACCCAAGCTATCTATTAAGATCTTAGCTTTTATTTGGAAATCGTTATTCTTAGTATCCTTATAGTAGCCATTGGAGATATAGTAGTCTTTCAAACCATCGTTGTCGATATCAAAAATTAAGGATGACCAACTCCATCCTGTTTGACTAATTCCTAATTGTTTTCCTATTTCTGAAAAATGGCCTTCGCCAACACCAATTTGAAAAGTGTTAAACATGTATTGATCGTTAAACCCCATAGAGTTTTTTAAGAACCTAAATTGCTCAACATCCATGGATTCCATTAAAACTTTGTTTCTTACGTGATCACTTGGCGTCATGTCCACCGTTGCAATATCCAGTATCCCATCATTATTGAAATCTGAAGCATCAGTTCCCATGGAGAAAAAAGAAGTTTGAGTAATAAATGCTTTGGACATATCCTTAAAACTCCCGTTCTTTTGATTGATGAAGTAATAGTCGGGCAGGAGATAATCATTGGCTATATAAATGTCTATCCAACCGTCATCATTAAAATCCTGTGTCAAAATACCAAGGCCAAAATTAGGAACTTGAACACCGCTTATCTTGCTTATATCAGTAAACTTATTGCCATCATTCCTAAATAATTTTACAGAAATATTTGCTTTGTCTTCAATAGATAAATTCCTTATTCTTTCAAACCAGGTTTCAGAATTTTTAAAATTGGAATTGTTTGTTACCACTACATCTAAATCTCCATCATTGTCCATGTCAAAGAAAGAGGATTGTAAAGAATTGGCAGTATCCGCCAAACCATATTCTTCTGCACTTTCCGTAAATGTTAGATCTTTATTGTTAATCCAAAGTTCGTTTTGAAATAATTTAGGATTATTCGATGGACCGCCATAGCATATGTAAATATCTAACCACCCATCATCGTTAATATCTACCAGACTTACACCATTTGCCCACTTTTTACTATTCTGACGTAACGCATTCTGACTTATGTCCTTAAAAACAAAATCCCCCTTGTTTTGGTATAATTTATTGTTAACATCATTTCCGGTTAGAAAGACATCGGATAGGCCATCATTATTAAAGTCACCAATAGCGACACCACCTCCGTTATAAAAATAATCATAGATAAAATATTTCTGTCGGGACTTTCAAATATTTCATTCTTAAAATGAATGGAACTATGCTAAGGGGCTATTGTCTCTAGTTTATATTTACCATCAGTAGTTGAGGTATTGATTTGGCTTTCTTCTTTACAAGAAAGGAATAATAATGGTATAATTAAGAAAATAAATCTTTGTTTGGTATGTATGATTAATTACCTAATTTTATATATAAATCCATTATGTCGTTATTGTTAGCTACCAAAATACCTTTTTGCTTGGATCCTAACGTTATGCTTTCAATGGCTTTTACATTTTTGTTCATATACAAGCCTGACTTAGTAATATCCAAGGAAGTTGTGAACGAACCATCTCCATTGCCTTTCAAGTATAAACCTTTTCCAGCATCATATGAAGGCGTCTCTGGTTCTGTGTCAAAAATGTTTCCTCCCAAAACTAAGTCAGGATTTCCATCGTTGTTATAATCTTCAACAATGATGTCAAGTATAGGGAATAATTGAGCTTCCATAGGAAGTTTTGAAATCTTGAAATTACCATTACCTTCATTTATAACGGTTACTGATGAGAAAGTTTGAACCTGCTTTTTATGGGCATCTTCGATTTTGTCCTTTCCTAATATTTCGTCTACTGAGGAAGAAGCAAAACCTACATATGTTGGAAACTTCTCACTTATAAATGGCATTTGTTCTGAGGAGCATTCTTTACCTCTTACAGGGACGACTTTATCTTTGTAATGTTTAGTCAAGACTATATCTAAAGATCCCGAGTCATCAAAATCAGAGGCGAGTACACCTAATGGTTTTTTAACACTAGGTTGGAATTTGTTGTTTTCTCCTAAATTACCCATTACAAAATCAGAATCACCATCACCATCTAAGTCCAGTACTCTTACTGATTGCCACCATCCGGAGTGATTCTCAAAACTACTTGTTTCTAACAGGGAAAATATACCATTTTCATTGATAAATATTTTTGGTTCTGACCATTCACCCACAACGATCAGGTCATGATCTTTATCGCCGTCGTAATCAAATGCAACAGCATCAGTCACCATTCCAGGTAGTTGTGATTGAAACTCTTTTGTCATTTTATCATCAAAAAAGCCATTATTGTTTTCTAGCAAATAGGATTGAGCTCGTAGTGGATACTTTCCCGGATTATTCCTTCCTCCAACAAATAAATCAGTGTCCCCGTCCAAGTCATAGTCAATTGGAATAATAACTTTTGTGCTTGATTTGATATCAGGTAGATTACCAATGGCAGGTTTTAGAGCTCCCGTTCCGTTATTAATATATAATCTGTCTTGGCAATATCCCAAGTTGTCCTTTACATCGCCACCGCCACCAGAGGCTACATATAAATCAAGATCTGAATCATTATCTACATCTACAAACAAAGCTCCTAAGTCTTCAAACATTTCATCCTTTTCAAAGTATGGGTTGCCAAAAGGAGCAAATTTTTGGCCAGCTTGTAAAAATAGCTGTGCAGGTTTGCGTTGAGAGCCGCCAAGATAAAAATCATCAAATCCATCTCCGTTAACATCTCCAACGGCAAGGCAAGGACCTAAAACAGAATATTTGTGAGGAAGAAGAATTTCATCCTTGAAATCATCAAATATGTTTTCTAAATGGAGAACATTGAAGTTTGAAATTCTTTGAGTTATATCTGCAAATTCAACTTTATTAAATTCTTTAATATATTCTTTCTTTTGACTAGCTTTTTTGTCAATAGTGATAAGTTGGTTTACTTCAACCTTATTTAGAACAGTTTGTGTTCTATCAGGCCAGACGATTTTGACACTATCCAATACTTCTGTGTTTCCAAGCCCAAAATGTGCAATAGGCTCCATACTCGACTGATAACCTCTAGTGAAAGAATAGTCACACCTTTGGATTTGATCTCCTGAATAAACATAAATTTGAGAATACAAAACTGAATTAATTTTTCCTCCTTCAGTAAGTTTTACCCTTAAATACTTATTTCCTTGACTTCTATTTTCTAGAATACTAGCCTCCATACCAAGATTATTAACTACCATATCTAAGTCGCCGTCATTATCCAAATCACCATAAGCTACACCATTTGAAAAAGAAGGAGACATATCTGTCCAATCAGAAGACACATCATCGAATTTTCCGTATCTATTGTTTTGGTAGATGGCATTTTTTACTGGATTTTGTTCCAGTTTGTCTGCTAGTTGGTTGAAAATATCCTCATTATAAGTTCCTAAGCTATCACTATATTTTTTTGATAAAAGACGGAAGTCATTATTCTTAGTATCTTTAAAATATCCGTTTGATATATAGTAGTCTTTATAGCCATCATTGTCGAGATCAAGAAATAATGCGGCCCAACTCCAATCTGTTTGTGAGACACCCATAAATTTACCTACTTCGGAATATCCACCATTACCTACTCCCAAATGCAAAGTGTTGAACATGTATTGGTCATTAAACTTCATTTTGTATTTAAGAAATCTAAACCTTTCAACATCCATAGATTCCATTAAGACTTTATTTCTGATATGATCACTTGGTGTCATATCAACAACGCCTAAATCCAATATACCATCGTTATTAATATCCGCAGCATCCGACCCCATAGAGTAAAAGGAAGTATGAGAAAATAGACTTGGAGCTTTATCTGAAAAAATTCCATTATTGTTCAAGTAGCAATAATCTGGAACAAAATAATCGTTGGCTACATATACGTCAAGCCATCCATCATCATTAATATCAAAAATGGATAAGCCCAAATTGAATCCAGAATGTACTACGCCACTTTGTCTACTAACATCAATAAAAATGCTGTCGTCATTCCTATAGAGCTTGCTAATTGAGTTTCGTCTTTCAGAGGTAGGAGCTTGTCTAAGAGCGGTCATCCATCCAGCCATATCTCCTTTAAAGTTGGTATGAGTATTAAGCCATACATCCAAGTCTCCATCATTATCATAGTCAAAAAAACCTGCTTGAATTGTTCTGGATTTATCATCTAATCCTAACGAGGAAGCTTTATTCGAAAAAGTTAAATCTCCATTATTTATATATACATCATTGGATAATTTCACAGGATCATTCTCCGGTCCTGCATTACAGACATATATGTCGAGCCATCCATCGTTATTAATGTCAACAAAATTGGACCCAGTAGACCATTTATTCATTTGTACTCCCAAAGCCTTATCTGTTATATCTTCGAACGCTAATCCTCCTTTATTCAGATATAATTTATTCTCAGTATCATTTCCAGTAAAAAAAATGTCAGAAAGACCGTCATTATTTATATCACCTATCGAAACACCTCCTCCATTGTAAAAATAGTCAAACAACAAGGTGTTCCGTTCAAAACTTTCATCAACCTTATTCATAAATGTGATTCCCGTTTGATCGGAAGGTAACGACTTAAGAAAGGTACTTGAATTCTGAACTTTGGACTTTTTGTCGTTTTCAGAATTATTACATGATATAGTAATAAGGATTAGTATCAATAAGTATATTCTCATAACGCAATTCATGATTTAAAAAAGCCCTCAAAAATACTGTTTATTGAAGACTTTGTAAAAGAATGTAAAGGATATAAAATCAGTGATAATTAGTCTTAATATCTTACTGACAATGGCTATATATAAACGAAACATTTAATTCTTGTTATGAATAATATAATTTTTAATATTTAATTATTTGAATTATTTTCGCATCATTATTTCATTTATAAATTAGTAAACTTATGGGAAAATTTGATGAAACTTTAGATTTGTACAAAGCAGAAATGGATAAATTGGGATTAAAATATGATGGAGATCTTTTAAAGGCTGTGACAAAAGCATGTGGACCTTCTATTTATTTAGCGGATGCTTCAAAGGTATCTGCATCTGATCCAGAAGAATTGGCTAGAGTAAAAGCTAATTTTTGCGTTAAGAAATTAGGATTGGCTGATGATTCAAAAATTGATGATGGTATTAATGCTGTTATTGATATACTTGGATCTTCTAATAAGAATAAATATAGGGCCATTTTTTATTACCTTCTTACCAAGCACTTTAAAAAGGAGTCAGTGTTTAAATAAAACGTTTTGGGCTGTTCAATTCAATGGACAGCCCAATCATTATCTTATAGCCTGACAACAATCCCGAGTATTTATAGTATTATATTTTTATTTAATATAACTTTGTATCGTTTCTAACGTTAGATACATAGTTAGTATTTGGATCAAAACTTTTGGGATTGAAAAAAATGAAATTAGTTGTTCCTTTAATTTGTATTTTCTTGACTTCTATATTAAACGGTCAAGAAAATATAATTCATAAGTATAACCATGACGCTAAGACGGAGCAGGAGTATTTATATTTTAACAACCTTTTCGGTGCAGTAACGGAAGTTCATTCGAAAAGAGAATTATATTCACTTCCACCATCAAAACACTTTTTTGAAAGAATTGATAATGAATCGGAGCTTAGTAGTCATATGGCGGCTATTCATATGGAATTGCCTCTTTCAGAATACAACTTGGTGGAGTTCATAGAAAGCCATCGACCAAATCCTGTAATTAAGGATGCGGTTATGGAACTTGGAAGTTATTATTATAATTCTAAAAGGTATAATGATGCCATTAATATATATAATGATATAAATGAAAAATTGTTATCAGATGTAGAACTAAGCGAAAAATGTTTTAAGAAAGGATATTGTTATTTTGTCAATAAGAGTTTTGACTATAGTATTCTTGAGCTAAATAAGGTGAAAGACAGTAGGAATATTTTTTATTATCCTGTTAATTATTATTTAGGCATGGCTCATTACTTTAAAAAGGATTACGATGAAGCCATTACAAGTTTTCAGCGTATTTCAGGAAGCAATGCCTATAAACCTTATCTACCTTATTATATTACTCAAATATTCTTTGCGAAAAGACAGTTCAATGAACTTATTGCATATGGAGAGTCTGTGCTTAGTGAAGGTTCAGTCAAGAAAGAGACAGAGATAAAGCTTCTTCTGGGGCAAGCATATTTTCAAAGGAATGAGTACACTAAGGCTTTACCATATCTTGAGTATTATGAGTCTCAAACAGATCAATTGACTGAAACTGAATTTTTTCAATTAGGCTTTTGTCAATATATGTCTAAAAGATATTCTGATGCCATTGATAACTTTCTTGCGATCAGAGAAGTGGATAATGAAATGGGGCAAACAGCCAATTATTATCTAGCGGATTGTTTACAAAAGACTGGAGATATGAATTCGGCCAGAGCGGCATTCAAAAAGGTGAGCCAGAAAACGTTTAATAAAGCGATGCAGGAAGAGGCCAAATTTAATTATGGAAAAATATCCGCTCAATTAGGTTTTGATAGAGAATCTATTAATACTCTTACTTCAATTTCAAGTAGTTCACCATATTTCGAAGAATCTCAAATGATCATAAACGATGTGCTTTCTGGTTCAGATGACTATGCATACGTGATTCGGATATTGGAGTCATTGAGATCACCTACAGATGATATGAAAATTACGTATCAAAACGCTACGTTAAATTCTTTATTACAAAACTTATCAGATGGGCAAGTGGTCGAAGCTAAGGGTTTTATCAGTAAGGTCAAAAAATATAAACTAGATAAGGGGTATTATGGACAGGCCCTTTTCTGGGAGTCTTATATTTATCAAATAGAATCGGATTATAACAAGAGCATAGAAACCTTAAAAGAGTACTTCACTTTGATTAGCGGAGTAGATATGCCAGAGGAGTCAGGAATGGCAATGGCCAGGTACACGCAAGGATATAACTTTCTCAAAAATGAAGATCATGCAAGTGCTGAGTATCAGTTTAAACAATGTATTATAGAATTGGGAAATGGTGCTAAAAATAGTGATTTATCAAAAGAGCTTTTGACAGATGCTTTTTTGCGTGTTGCAGATTGTCAGTTCAAACAAAGAGCATATGTAGATGCAAAACATAACTATAAGCAAGCGGAAGCAAGAAATCACCCTGAAAAGGATTATGCTATTTATCAGAGAGCTACTATCGAAGGATTGACAGGAAACCCTTATCTGAAGATATCAATATTAGAGAATCTTAGGGACAATTTTCCAAATTCAGAATTTAGAGATGATGCTTTAATGGCACTAGGAGATACATATCTCAGTTTAGGAAATTTGGAACCGGCCAAATTGAATTATGTGAATCTCATATCCGGATACAGGGATAAATCCCTTCTTATTAATAGAGCATACCTAAAGATGGGATTAGTCAATTATAATATGGGTGATTTGGACAGATCTTTAGATTATTATAAAATGGTGCTTTCTAACAAACCCGAGGCGGCGGAACTTCAGGAGTCTATTACGGCAATTGAAGAAATAATGGTTAAGGATAGGGCCGACGCGGAAGGCTATCTTTCTTTTATGGAATCAGTACCTGATATAGAGTTGTCAGATTTCGAAAAGGATTCAATAAGCTATTCGTCGGGAATAAACCAATATAAGAATGCTAGTTATTCCGATGCTAAAGTAGCTTTTAGTAAGTATCTTAAGATTTTTCCAGAAGGTTTTTATAAACTGGAAGCAAGGTACTACAGGGCGGAATCGAATTTAATTACTAAGGAATACGGAAAAGCATTGCCGGATTATGAGTATTTGATAAAGGAAGGATTAAATAATTTTTATTTTTCGAGCGTAAAAAAAGCTGCCCTTATTAGTTATAATCATTTACAAAATTTTAATAAGTCGTATAAATATTTTTTATTATATAGTGAGATTGCTTTGAGCGATTTAAATCTATATGAGGCGAACATTGGAGCTATGCGTAGTGCCTTTCGTATTTCTAATCAGGAAGGAGTTTATAAGCATGCTTCTTTTATCATAGAAAATAATAAATCATCTTCTGAGGATAAAGCCACCGCACATTTTTATATAGGGAAAACAGCTTTTGCAAATAGCAATTATGAGCGTTCATTGTCATCGTTTGGATACCTAGATAGGAATATGAATAACAATATGGCAGCTGAAAGCAGATATTTGTCAGCCAAAATACTGTTTAAAACAGATCAAATAGAAGCAGCAGAAAAACAGTGTAGAAGATTGATGGATACCAGTGCCAGCTATCCTAACTGGATAGCAAAAGGCCTGATTTTATTGTCTGATATAAATTTAGTCAATGAAGACTTTTTAAATGGTAAAGCAGCTCTTGAAGCGGTTATTGAAAATTTTGATGAAAATCCAGATGTAGTTGCGGAAGCGAGACAAAAGCTTGAAGAGTTGATAGAAAAAGAAAAAGAAGTTAGTCGGTTGAAGACGACAAATCAAGAAGGACAGTTGGAATTAGATACTACAGGAAATTAAGAAGTATGATAAGAATAGCTTTAAATCTTGTGTTTTTTTGTGCTGTATGTACATCTTATGGACAGGAGTCTTTAGATACTACTATTATAGATACAAGTACTGTAATTCAGGTTGACCAAGTAGAAGTTATCAAAGCTTTTGAAGCAAACCTTAAAAACGCAGAGAGAATCAAAGTAAGCCCTAAAATTCTCAAGAAGAATTCAGTAAAAAAAGAATATGATTATAGTATCAGTATAACTCCCGTTGAAATCGATTACCCTGAACCAATAATCAAACCGTTGGCCATGAAACCCGATGAGCCGGAATCTGTCAATAAATTTTACACAAAGCTTGGTTATGGGACTTTAAAAAATCCGTATGTATCAATTTTATATAACGATGTCGTTCAGGATATCAGTGAATTCGGAGTCTCATTAGAATATTGGTCTAAAGATGATAGTGATAATACGATTCATCAAATCGTGGATAATGCCAATCTTTCTTTGTCAGGAAAATGGTATATGAATGACAATGCAGTCATGGATATAGCTTTGAATGGTGGATTTCAGAAAAGGGGACTGTATCAAACTGAAGCCAATACTTTGGCTACTTATTCAAGAGAAGAGGGGGAAAGAGATATCAGTCAGGGAGGAGTTAGGTTAGGTTTTGTAAAACTGGACATTCCAGTAATAAGGGCTAATCTAAGAACAGATGTTTATTATAATTATGATAAGGTCACCAACGATGATGCTAATGGTAGTAATGTGGGATTAAACTTAAAGTTAGACAAGGAAATTAGTGATGATTTTGAGTTTCTTATGTCATCATCAGTTAGTTATGATCAAATTTCTGTGGATCAAAGTAATGATCTTTTTTCAACCCTGCTTAATGGAGTTTTTGAATATAAAACTGGAAAATTTAAAATTGGTGGAGGATTAAACTGGTATTATGATGATTTTTCTTCCGAATCTAAACTATGGCCTGAAGTAGATTTATTATTTACTATAGTAGATGGACATGTTATACTTAAGGCAAATTCTTCAATGAATTACTTCACTAATAATCTTCGTAATTTGATTCGATCAAATCCATATATAGTCTCAAATTACGAAAACCTAACCAATTCAATTAACTCCAACTTTCATGCAGGTATTACTGGTCAATTTTCTTTTCTGGGTTATGAAGTGGCATTGGGATATTCAGAAATTGACAATCATGTTTTTTATGTAAATGATGAAATGGATATGAGGCGATTTAGTCTAATATACGATGATATCTCAATCCAATATTTTAAAGGTAGTTTGGATTTTGCCTTTACAGATAACATTGGAATAGGAGGAGTTATGTTCTTTAATAATTATAATACAACTGACTTAAGTGAGATAATAAATCTCCCAAAAACTAAAACAAAAATATTTGCAAATATTGGTTTGCTTAATAATACACTTAGCTGTAGACCTAGTTTAATTATTTCCGATAAAAGTAACTATTTAAGAGAGGGAGAGGTCTTATCATTGAATGCACTTACTGAATTAAATGTGGAACTAGAGTATAAGATTTCTAATAAACTAAGATTGTGGGCAGAAGGGATTAACCTTTTGGATAACGAATATCAATGGTTATTTGGGTATCCTACTTTTGGAATTAATGCCAGTGGAGGTGTGAAGTTGATTTTTTAAATTTTATATTTGAATATATTTATCAGGTTGAATTATTTTTTTGAAAGAGAAGGTCAAAAATATTGCTGAGTTTGAGAAGTTATTCAGAGAATACTTCAACCCACTAGTGAATTATATCAATTCTAAGCTTCATAACTGGGAAGACAGTAGAGAAGTAGTTCAGCAGACATTCTATAAAATATGGAAGAATAAGGATAAGATCAATATTCATTCAGAGGTTAAAGGCTATTTATATCAGTCTTGTAGAAATACAATGATTGATTTTGTTAGAGCAAGAAAATCATATGCAGATGTTGAAAGCTATGAGAATCATGTGATGGAGGAAAATGAATCTGTTTTGGACCCATTTGTTATTCGAAATTGTATTCTTAGTGCTTTGAAAAAACAAAAGCCTAGAATGCAAGAAATCTTTAAACTTAGCAAGTTTGAAGGGCTAACTTATCAGGAGATTGCTGATAGGCTGAATATTTCTAAACGGACAGTAGAAGATAATATAGCTAGAGCCCTAGTTTTGTTAAAATCTGAACTGGAAAAAAGTGAAATTTATTATGAGTAATAATGTGTGTTTACATAAAAATGACGTCATAAATTTGAAAAAGATTAAATATCTGATAGTACACTAAGTGAAAGAATCTAATAACATACAAAAACTATTATCTGATCACCGTCAGCTAGACGAGTTTAAGAGATTTGACCTTGACAAAGAGTGGTCAAGTTTCTCTGAATTTGTTAAGAACGAAAGTGGTGAAGATTTGGTTGTTATGGCAAGGAACCATAAGATCAGGAAAGTTTTATTGTATGTCATATTGTTGGTATTAGTGGGGCTAATTTCGTTTGGTATTTATTATTACAATAAACCAGAACCACCTAAATATCAATTCGCTCAAACTAAAGATTACAAAGATACTATACTGCTGGTTGATGGCTCCAAGGTCTACTTAGATAGGTTTTCAAAACTTAAGTATCCGATTGTTTTGGAAGAAGAGATCGGGCGAAATCTTGAATTAGATGGAAATGCAGAGTTTGATGTCGCTGAAAATGAAGAATATCCTTTTAAAGTTATAAATAAGGAAATATTTGTAGAAGTTTTAGGTACCATTTTCAATATAGAACAAAAAGATAATAAGGCTACAGAAATCACTAATAAAGAAGGAATGGTGAAAGTAGCCGAGGTGGAAAATGAGGATAACTTTAAAGTGTTAAACGAAGGAGAATCTTTTGAATATCTTGATGGAAACTTTACTCAGACTAATTTACCTGAACCTGAGCCACCTAAACCTGTAATTAACTATACGATGACCTATTCTCTATACCAGATTTATGAACATTTATATACTAAGTCTGGAGGTAAAATCCTTTTAGCAGATGATGAGAAAATAGATGGAAGAGCTATTGTAAGAATGGATCTTACAAGGTCTAACAGAGCTATTCTTCGAACACTTAAACGAAAGGGATTAATCGACTATAGAATGAGAGACTGCAGAGGTTGTTATGATGTTTTAAGCCCACAATAGTTTTCGTCGAAAAATCCCAAGGAGAAATCGGATGATTTAGCATGTAGATTGTTTTTGTCATATTTTATGATGAAAATATTTATTATGCTAATATCAAATCATGCAATTCAATCTAATCGGTATAATCGTTCTTTGCAAACAACGATTAAGGGAGATTTTTGGAAGAAAAGAAAAGTAAAAGGTATTCAGAGAAATTATGCACCTGAAAAAAGATCGAAACTTGATAAAAGATTCAGAAGAGCTATTTTTCGAAAATACAAATCCATGGGTATTGATTTATTGGTGTCGATGGGATTCTTTCTTTTGTTGATTCTCGTTATCAAGTATTTATAGCTATCTTTTCCTAGGAAGTGCGACATGAA
Source organism: Saprospiraceae bacterium (assembly GCA_965230495.1). Classification (GTDB taxonomy): domain Bacteria; phylum Bacteroidota; class Bacteroidia; order Chitinophagales; family Saprospiraceae; genus JACJYM01. Next base: position 532,798 of record OZ246004.1, read on the forward strand.
GATGATCTTCAGTTCCGGTATGTCTAAGTGTTTGGAATCCTACAATATCAAAATATGATTTTAGAAGGAAATTTCTTAATTGAGAGTGACTTAGTGTTCTCAAATCGCATGCATGGACATATCCATCATTTTGTTTAAAATGGAGAGACTTTGTATTGACTTTTAATCCCATTTTTCCATAATCATCAGGGACTCTTGATGCATCTGTAACAATTAAATCTCCTTCAAGATGTATTAATGTGGAAAGAGATAATCTGAGAATGGGATGAAGTTCGTTTATTTCTTTATTGACTTCGGATGATTTAGTATTGTTAGAAGAAATAAAAAATATACCATGAACGATATATACTAGAATAATGAAAAAGCACACCTTTATATAATTGGTCAATGATATCTGTTTATCTTTACCGATAAAATCGATTCTGAAAACTATCAGGCCATAAATGCAAAGTACAATCAAAGTAACTATTAAAGCAATAAAAATAGAAGGCCAGGCTCCTGTATTGTAATGTTCAAAGAAATAAATTGCCACACGAAGGAGGATCCAAAAGGGTAAAATAGTAATGAACAGTATATAAAATAGATATTTAAATAATCGTCTCATCTAATCAAATATCCCTAAATATTACTTATCACGGGTAATAAATAGGATATCAATCATTGTTTTTGTACATTAATCAATAATATTTTATATTGGCAATTGCATTCACTTAATAAAGTTAAACATAGTATTTCAATTCCTAATACCAAATTAACTAAACGCAAAAAACTAAACTATGAATTTAAGTATTGGTCGTTACAAGATGTTCTTTCTTTTTGTAATAGTTCTTTTAAATCTAAACCTGTTCGGGCAAAATGTTGAAGTCCAATCTTTTACATATGAATCTACCACCAGAGATACGGTAGTAGAATTTCCTAATGTAGATCATAATAATTGGGAGAGGATTTGGATGTTATATTCTATGAGATGTAAAGACGGCTTAGTATCTCCACCAATAAGCGGCCAAACTAATCTAGGGTGCGGCGAATGGGATTATAGTTGTAATACTTATATCGTGGATTCTACACAAGTAGATTCCGTTAAAGCAACTGCCTCAAGTCACGTAATTCATGGGTTTTCTGGAGATGAATTTGCTTATACTGAGAATCCCACTTATAGTTATTATCAGAGTATTCAAAAAGAAGTAGTATATACTAATACAGAGAATGAGGAAGAAATCAATTTGCACCAAGGTAGCGATCAGTTTGCAGAGTTATCAAGTTCTACTCCTGTTTCTAAACAAGTGTATTTTACTATTAGCTTACAGGAATTGCAGAACGCTGGATTTACGGCGGGCAAAATAAGTGGTTTAAAACTTGATATATTATCAGGCAGCGGGTCGTTTAAAAATTTCAGGGTTGAAATGAATCACTTTGAAAATATAGAGTGCGTTACTCCAGATGATTACCAGCAAGTTTTTTTTAGGGATGTTCAGTTTGATCTATCCAATAATTGGATCAGGTTTTATGAAGATTTTGAATGGAATGGATCAGATGATCTTTTCGTAAGATTTTCCTTTGAGGACAGTTCTAGTGATCTTGTTTTGAATGGTAAGATGATTGATGTACAAAACGATAGTGATTTTGCTGCTACGTTGGATATTGAACAAAACAATTTTATTCACTCTTCCGGTGGTGGACATTTTACTATTACCGAAGGATTGGAAACAATTCAAGAACAAATTACTATAGCTTTTTGGCACTTTGGAGATAAAGTATTACCCCGAAATACAACAGTATTGGAAGGAGTAGATGAAAGTAATCGAAGACAAGTGAATGTTCATCTTCCATGGAGTAATGGTCAGGTATATTGGGATTGTGGAAATGATGGAAGTGGTTATGATAGAATTAACAAGACGGCTGAGGAAAGTGCATACAAAAATCAATGGAATCATTGGGTTTTTACAAAAAATGCCTCTACGGGGTCTATGAAAATCTATCTAAATGGTAGTTTATTCCACAGCGGAACTACATTGAATAGGAGTATTAACTTGACAAAATTGAATGTCTTAACCGATAAAAACCAAAATAATTACGCATTTAGTCGAATTGATGATTTTGCTGTTTGGAATTCAGAACTGAGTGAATCTGATATTCAAGAATTGAATTGTGTGGGATTAAATAGCTTTAGTGAATACTATGACGATGTTATTGCTTTCTTTGATTTTAATAATAGTGATGGTGATTATTTGGATGATTTGTCACCATTAGATAACGATACCGCAGTAATGGATGAGGCAGCCATTATCAAGAATAGAGCATTTGTTTTACCAAGTGCACCTGATTTTAAAGAATTAGTCCCGTCAATAACCTTGGTAAGAGGTGATTATACAAAAGAAGTAATGGATGTGGTAGTTGTGGATTCTGTCTTAAATACACCTTATTTTACAGAATTTTATTCTGTTCAAGGAACAGACTTGGTTGTAGATAGTACAAAATGGTACTATCCTCCAGGGAATCAGCCCATTTATAATGAAAACCTTGAGATCGTAGATTATAATTATGTGCTAGCAGATGGATTGATTACTCCTTATACGCTTAATTACTTTAGAAAGGATGCTATGAGACTTGAGATTATGTCTTTTGTAACTCCTTATGGGATTAATCTGGATTTGGGAATTGAAGGTAAAACGTGGACATTCGATGTTACCGACTTTGCACCCATATTAAAAGGGAATAAAAGAATATATCTTTCTAGAGGGGGGCAATGGCAGGAGGACATGGATATCAGATTTGTTTTTGTTGAAGGAATACCATCTAGACCGGTTAGATCTTTACAGCAGATTTGGCCTGTAACTTCTGAAAACTATACAACGATTCAGAATGATGGCAAATATGAACCTCGGTTTTTGAAGAGAGATGAAGAAGATGCTTACGTCGTAACAAAGACAACGATTACAGGACATGGTCAGCAAGGGGAGTTTATTCCAAGAACACATTTCTTAAGCTATGATGGGTTTAAATTGCCTTGGCAGGTATGGACTGAGTGTGCGGAAAATCCTATTTACCCTCAGGGAGGAACTTGGGTTTATGATAGAGCAGGGTGGTGTCCCGGAGCACCTTCGGATACTTATGTCGAGGATATTTCTTTTTTATTCAGCACCGAGCAACCTCTGGAAATAGATTATGGAGTAGAATCAGGTTCTGGAGACAGCCGTTATATTGTTAGTTCTCAACTTGTGAAATACGGAGAAGCGAATTTTAATAAAGATGCTGCCGTGGAGGATATTATCTATCCATCTGGAAAGGTTGAACACGGTAGATTTAATCCAAACTGTGGAAAACCTAAGATAGTGATTAAAAATAATGGTCAAGAAGAATTAAATCAAGCTACAATAACATTTGGTATCGAAGGTAAGTCTTCCTATGAGTATCAGTGGGAAGGATTTTTGGATTACCTGCAAACAGCCGAAGTAACATTGGATTATATTGATGATATGACAACAAGTGGAGATGAGCAAAAATTCTTTGCAAGAATTTCTACTGGAGATGATGAGTATGAGTCAAATAACCAATTGATTTCTACTTATACTCCTGTTGATCAGTATGGAGAAGATATCGTCATTAACTTCAGGACGAATAGCATGAATAGTGAGACAGCTTATCAAGTATTTGACGCAAATGATAATTTAATACATTCCCGAGGACCTTCTGGATTGTTTTCGAATACAAATTATGTCGACACTTTATTCAATCTAAATGGTTGCTATAAGATTTACGTTTCAGACAGTGACGACGATGGTTTGTCATGGTGGGCAAATAATGACGGAGATGGATATGTTAGAGTGAGACCAGTAGGAGGAGGAGTACAAAAATCAATAGCCACAGATTTTGGAAAATTTATAGACTACAATTTTGTCGCAGGAGCAACAAGTAGTATTCATGAATTGAGTGATCAGGTGTATGTAGAATTATATCCTAATCCGACTACTGACAGGATTATTTTTTTGGCAGAAGGTTTGGAAAATAGAATTAATGTCAAAATATTTAATGAACTTGGAATGTTGGTAGAGTCAAGAATATTTGATGGCAATGGCTACTATCATGAGTACTTAGATGTTTCGGAGTTGAAAAGTGGTATATATTTTTTGAAGATAGAGGATAAAAATAATGTTGCTATTGAAAGATTTGTTAAGCATTAAAGGATAAGCTGTTGGTCATGGTTTTAATGACGTTTATCGATTATAATGATTACCTGGATGGATAGTATGTTTTTTGAGAAACTTTTAACATACAATTTGAATTTATATTTAAGTAACAATCAATATTAACAACATATAGTAAATGCTAAAGAAACTTAAGTCTCTTTTTATCGTTGAAGATGAAAATGCTGGTTCAAAGAAGGAATCTCAGCCGGAAATAAGAAAAGAGAAGGAACAACAGACGACAAGCTCTTCAATGAAAAGTTCAAAGTCTGATTTTACTCCAAAAGCTGGCTCTAAACCTGATGACAAGTTTGTAGATATTTTGTTAAAGGCAATAGATGAAAATAATCTGGAGGGTTTTGATTATCTGGAGTATAAGCAGTCTCTAGATTCTTTAGCAAAAATGGATATGGATGAGGCTACAAGATATAAGTCAGCTTTTGCCATGGCAAATACAATGGGGGTTACTCCGGAAAAACTCATCAAAACAGCGGGCTTCTATGTGGATATTCTTCAAAAGGAAAATGAAAAATTCACTGGAGCTGTGCATAATCAGATGGATAAACAGGTAAAAGGTCGACAAGAAAAAGTGAAGTCCCTAAAGAAATCTATTTCTGAAAATGAAGCTAAAATTGAAGAGTTAAAGACGAAGATAGAAAAGGATAAAAATGAGCTTCAGAAAGTTAGTTCGGAGATAGACGGTGCAGAACGAAAAGTTAAGGAAACAGAAGCAAAGTTCCAGTATGCTTATAATTCTGTTCTGAAGCAAATCGTATCGGACATGGAGAAAATGAAATCCTATTTGAAATAATAGTCTTATCACTATCTTTGCAAACATTAATACAAATGTATGAGTCAGTATAAACCAAAATCATTTTGGAAAAGGCCGGAGGGAATTACAGGTGGGATTGTATTAGCTGCTTTGGTTTTAGGGGGTGGTTATTTAATTGCCACTTCTATTACGGCTATTTTAGGTTTTCTCGCTACTACAATGGGTTTGGTAATAGGCCTTTCTGTATTGGGGTTGATCATTTTTATGGCTTTAGATGGAAAAACTAGAGCACTTTTTAGCTATATGTACAAAAGCGTGATGAGATGGATCACAGGATTGTTTATCAAGCTTGATCCAATTGCTATTTTGAAAAGTTATGTGGAGGATCTTAAGTCTAATCTTCGCAAAATGAATAGGCAGATTAGTAAGTTGCGTGGGCAAATGCATAAGTTGAAGGAAATGATTATCAACAACAAAAAAGAAATTAATGCAAATCTAAGTCAGGCTAGCAAAGCACGAGATAGTAATATTAAGGCTCAAGTAATTCTGAAAAGTCGTAAAGCAGGCAGATTAAAAGAGTCGAATGTTAAGCTTGAAGATCTTTATAAAAAAATGGAGGTATTGTACAGAGTTTTAAGTAAAATGCATGAAAACAGTGCAATATTGGTTGAAGATGTACAAGACCAGGTAACTATTAAAGATCAAGAGAGGAAGGCTTTGATGGCGGGACATTCTGCAATGAAGTCCGCGATGAGTGTCATAAAAGGAAATCCCGACAAGAGAGCAATGTTTGATGCCGCTTTAGAAGTGGTTGCTGATGACGTGAATCAGAAAGTAGGGGAGATGGAGAGGTTTATGGAAATGTCAGAAAACTTTATGCAATCTGTCGATTTACAAAATGGTGTTTTTGAAGAAGAGGGACTTAAAATGCTTGAAAAATGGGAGGCCGAAAGCGATTCATTATTATTAGGAGAAGCAAAACCGGATCTCATCAATATGGCGAATAATGATGACGAAGTTTTGGATTTAAATGAGCCTATTAAACAACCGGAAAAACTCGGAAGGACAAATCAATATGATCACCTTTTTGATTAATATCAGAATATTACTATTAAATAAATTTAAATAAATGGCAACGAGACTAACAGGATTTTCAAAATTTCTGATCACACTAGTAATATTGGCTTTACTTTTTTTCGGGGGCAAGTATATTCTTGATAATACTTCCTTTGGACAAAATCTTAAGAAAGAGGCTGAAAAGGCTAAGATGGAAACTGAGGCAAAATCTGAAGACAATACTAAAGCTTCGAATAATGGAAATAGTACAGCAAATACATCAAGTACTAGAAATACAGATGACAACACTTTAAGAGTTCAGTTGGTGACTTGGGGAGGCTATGCTCCAGGTCTTTATTTCAACGAAGGAGCTGTGGCCAATACTAGAAGTAGGTTTTATACGGATTATGGTTTTAAGGTTGATTTTAAAGTGGAGAATGATTTGATAAATGCATTGAATGCATGGATAGCGGGAGAATATGATGTTTTGGTACAAACGGCAGATGCTTTTCCATTGTACACTGCACCTGAGGATATTAATGCATTTAATCCGAAGGCTTTTATGCAGGTAGATTGGAGTAGAGGAGGAGATGCTGTCATAGTAAAAAGAGGCATTAATACAATAAATGATTTAAAAGGTAAAAAAATAGCAGTCGCTGTTCCTTCTCCTGCCCAGACATTACTCATCTCATCTCTCGAAGCAGCAGGACTTAAATATTCTGATGTTGAAGTGGTTAAGACTCCAGACAATCTTGAAGCTGCAAAACTATTTAGAAGCCCTGAGGTTGATGCCGCAGTGGTGTGGAGTCCGGATGATATTTTTGCCACTCAGGATGTACCGGGAAGTAAAATATTGTTAACTACGAAAGAGCAATCTCACATCATTGCAGATATTATGTTCGCTAAGCAGGATTTTATTAATAAAAACCCTAACATGATTAAAGGGTTTTACGAAGGATGGATGAAAGGAGTAGCGGAATTAAAAAACCCTACCAATACGGATAAAGCAGCAAAATACTTGGCGGAATTAAATGGAGTAAGTGTAGATGATGCCAAGGGAATGATGGAAACTGTTTATTGGACTGGTCATGGAGATAACATGAACTTCTTTGGCTTGAATTCATCTTATAAGGGACAAAAAGGGCAGAATTTATACGAGAAAATGTCACAAAAATTTGTGGAAACTGGAGATGCGGATAAAGTGGCTCCACCATGGAGGTCAGTAGTTTATACCGGGGCAGCTCAAGCAGCAGATGTAAATTTAAGAAGCCCTCAATACGCTTCTGAAACAGCAAAGGTATTTAAACCTTCTTCCAAAGATGCTACCGCACCAGCCATATCTACTAAGCCGGTAAGTATTAATTTTAAAACCGGACAATTTGCTTTGACAGAAAACGCGAAGACTATTATTGATTTGCAATTTGCCGATGTAGCTAAGACTTTTGGTAATACTAAAATTAGGATTGAAGGAAATACTGATAATGTAGGAGCAAAGAATATGAATCTCACGCTTTCAAAGAAAAGAGCACAATCCGTAGCAGATTATTTAAGAAATCAATATGGAATGGATGCCAATAGATTTGTAATAATAGGTAATGGACCAAATAAACCTGTGTCAGGTTGTGAATCCAACGCTACGGAAGCATGTAGAGCCAAAAATAGAAGAACAGAATTTCAGCTGATACCTGGCTAATCGATGGGAATTAAAGGTTTATTACGATTAGAAGGAAATGTATCTAAAAAACAGAGTATGCTCCTTGGATTAGGAGGTATTCTGTTTTTTATTCTTATCTGGACGTTATTGACTACAGCCTTTATTGCCAATCCTGATTTAACTGATCCGGAACTTGTTGCTCCGGAAGATATGACCATAGAGGAGTACAGGCAATCATTGCCAGCAAAAGTACCGATGGTGCCCCGTGCTATTTTACCTCATCCTGTTCGGGTTCTTTCAGCTTTCAAAGAGGCATTTACAGATAGAGATCTTATTAGGGCTACATCCATGTCTATGGCTTTAAACCTTGGAGGTTATCTAAAAGCCATTTTATGGGCGATTCCCTTGGGCTTTCTTATTGGATTGATTCCTTTATTTAATCATTCTTTTCGGAGGATAGTGGATAGCATACGGTTTATTCCTCTGACGGCGTTGATTTCCCTATTTATCATCTGGTTTGGTATTGGTAGTACCATGAAAATGAATTTTTTGGCCTTTGGTATTTTTATTTACCTTTTACCTGTAGTTGTACAACGTTTGATGGAGGTAGAAGATGTTTATCTTAAGACTGTGCATACGCTAGGGGCTTCTGATTGGCAGAAAATCAAAACTGTTTACTTTCCTTCCGTAATGTCGAAACTGATAGATGATGTTAGAGTACTTACAGCAATTAGTTGGACATATATAATAGTTATTGAAATTATTGCGGCTGAAAAAGGTTTGGGTTCATTAATCTATAGTGTCGGACAACGAAGAGCAAGAGTGGATATTATTTTTGCTATTTTGGTGCTAATCATGTTAATAGGTATATTTCAGGACAGGGTATTTCTCTACTTGGATAGAAAGTTGTTTCCATATAAATATCAGGTAAGAAAGTCTTACGATGCTTCCAAATCGTTAAAAGAGATAACTGCTTGGGATAGTATATCGGACTTCACGATTAGGTTGTTGGGTTATATTTTTATGGGTATTTACATTTTACTAGCTATCAATGAATGGGTGCCTTTTTTAGGTGGAATTAAACCATTGTCCTACCTGTTTGGAGATAGAATTTGGGTGATTCATGTTTTATTCTTTTGCCTGCTTCTATTTGTATTCAGAAAGTATTTATCAAAATTACTTAATCGATGATGGAAATTAAGGATAATCTGAATAGGAATAATATCATCGAATTAAAAGGCATCGGACAAAGCTATGATGGTGGGCAAAACTGGATTATTAAAAATCTCGATTTCTTAGTTGAAGACAAACCAGCTCAAGGACAGTTTGTAGTTATATTAGGTATGTCTGGTTGTGGTAAGTCTACTTTGTTAAGATACATAGCGGGACTGCAGAAGCCAACAGAAGGAACACTACTGGTACATGGTAAACCGGTAGATGAAAATAATAGGGTCAGTATGGTTTTCCAACAATATTCCTCTCTTCCTTGGATGACTGTATTGGATAATGTTTCGTTGGCTTTAAGATTTCAGGGAGTTTCCAAGAAGGATAGAGAAGAAAAGGCCATGGAGATGATTAAACTTGTTGGCTTGGATGGCCATGAGCATAAATATGCTATTTACCCAACTTTGTCGGGAGGGCAGTTGCAGAGGGTTGCTATAGCAAGAAGCCTTTTAGCTAACCCGGAGATTTTGTTGATGGATGAACCCTTTGGAGCATTGGATATCAAGACAAGACTTCAAATGCAAGATTTATTAACTGCGTTATGGGAAAGATTTCATAGTACGATTATCTTTGTAACCCATGATATATCCGAGGCCGTTTATCTAGGCGATGATATTTATATAATGAAAGCTGCTCCTTCTCAATTTGTAGAGCATATAAATGTAGATCTACCCCTTAAGAGAAATCGAGAAACAAAAAGAAACCCCCGATACACTGAGTTAGTACATCATGTCGAAGATACAATGATGCGAGTTAGTGAAATGAAATAACATGTTACCTTATAGGGAATATTTTTAAAAAGTGATTGGTTCGTTTTTATGAATATCACCAACTTTTATCCTGTTTAAATAGATATTAAATAAATATTATGTTGTTTTTTCTAATATTTGCATAATTAGTCATATATTAATAGTGTAAAAAGTATTAATTAACCATTAAAATCATAGTTTTATGAAAAAGCAAATGTATTTGTTGCTATCATTTTTTGTTTTAGCCATGTTTTCATGTAGTGTCGATGATGTAAACTCAAATACTGAGTCTGACGTTGATACAAGAAAGTATCCATGGTCTCATGTTAATCCTGAGGGGCTTGAATATATTGTTTATCAGGGGGCTGCTTTTTGTGGCGATGGTTTCAGTAATCAAATTCAAATTTGGGCACCTTCATTAGCTGATTGCCAATGTTTGTTGAATCAATTTATTGCGGAGTGCGATGACCAGATTAATTATTTGACTGAGTGTCATGCAGTATCATCTAAATATCCGCCAAATGATGATGATGTTTGTGATGGCTAAGCTTTATTTTAGGAAGCCTGATTCTAGGCTTCCTAAAGTTTAATAATTATATGTTTAGCTGTGACCTAAATATTAACTCCTTGTTAATCCATAATCTCTTATGCTTTGTCATTCTAATTTGTTCTTATCAATTGGGTAATTCTCAAATATTAGTAGGATTGGAAGCAAAAGGAGGTGTATTTTATAATTATAACCTAGGAGCGTTTGAAGGGGGATTCTCGGGACTTGCATATGATGTTATAGATGAAAGAAATACTTGGACAAAAAGTTATTCTGTCGGATTGTTTTTTACTTTTAGAGACCATCAATTAAAATTTGGTTTGGGTAGGCACGAAAATGGTAGAGTGTTTGACCTAGTTCGTTCAGATGATATTTTTGGACCTGGTATACTTTTTTCGGATATTAATTTACCTTATAAATATACTCAGTATATAATCAGTTATTCCTATGTGATACCTGTAACTACCATATTGACTATTCCTTTAGAAATAGGTGTTTGTAGGAATGATTCACATTGGGAAAATGTCTTTTATGGCAACCCAAATCCTATTAATTATGACCTGAGACTTGGAATTGGAGCCCAATTTTTGTTGACAGATAATGAATCTCTTGGAGTAAAAACAGTTATACACAGATATCTAAATGAATATCAATACGAGCTTTTCGTAAGTGGAGAGTATAAACCAGTGCAGTGGGGCATAGAAATTTACTTTCAACAGAGGCTACTTGAATTTTTTTAACATATGATCTTCTCCTCAAGGCGTCAGAAGTTATGATAATGTAGACCAGTATCTAGTTTTCAACGACGAAAACTAGAATATTTTTATTCAGGTCGGCGTTTTAGCACTCAAATAATAATTTGCCATTTTATGGCTTATTTTAACTAAATCATTAATTATTAACTAAAATTATAGTTATGAGACAACAACCAACAAAAGCCTTTGTTGCTGCTTCATGGGTAGCGCTGGGCACAGGACTTACAGGTTACATACTTGGTTTAATAAGATCAGATATGTTACTGAATGAAAAAGGATATTATTTTACGAACATTATGTTTGGGCTATTCTCAGTCGTATCGTTACAGAAGGCAGTGAGAGATCGAATTGAGAATATAAAGGTGACAGATACTTATTATAACATCTGCTGGTTTGCATCTTTACTCTCTATTGTCTTATTAATAATAGGATTATGGAATGCCTCTTTATTGCCGAGTGAAAAAGGTTTTTATGCCTTTGCTTTTTTACTAGCTCTGTTTGGTGCTATAACTGTTCAGAAAAATACTCGAGACCTTTTGGTTCCTTCTGGAGGATCTAGATTATAAGATGTGATTTAATTTTTGGTGCAATAGCTATGATTAGTTATTTAATTATTCATACTTTTGCACCTGAGGGTCGGACGGCCAGCTCCTTCTGAACTCCCCCAGGGTAGAAATGCAGCAAGGGTAGGAGGTTGAGCGGTTAGGTCTAGCCCTCTTTTAATTTTCCCACTACCGAAGTTTAAAAATAAAACAAACTGAAATAGGCACATAAAACGAACGTATTAAGAATTTCTTACAAATAGGAGATGATAATTATGTGAGTTCGATGTGGCAATTAAAAACATTGAAAAAGGACACATGAAATTTTTTGTAGATACAGCCAATATTGATCAGATTAAGGAAGCCATTGATTTAGGCATCATGGATGGAGTGACTACTAACCCTTCATTAATGGCTAAAGAAGGAATCAGTGGGGAAGCAAATGTTTTAGCTCATTATAAGAAGATTTGTGATCTTGTAGAAGGTGATGTAAGTGCAGAAGTAATATCTACAAAATTTGAAGATATGATCGAAGAAGGTAGAAAACTAGCGGATATCGCTCCGAATATAGTAGTTAAAGTACCTATGATAAAAGAAGGCGTAAAGGCTATCTCATGGTTTACAGAAAATGGAATTTCTACCAATTGTACTTTGGTGTTTTCTGCTGGACAAGCAATTTTAGCTGCCAAGGCCGGAGCTACTTATTTGTCTCCTTTTATTGGTAGAGTAGATGACATATCTTGGGATGGGATGCAATTGATCCATGATGTAGCTGAAATCTACGCTATTCAAGGTTTTGACACAGAAATTTTAGCTGCCTCTATTAGATCACCAAAGCATATTGTAGACGCCGCTAAATCTGGCGCGGATGTCGTTACATGTCCTTTAAATGCCATTTTAGGCCTTTTGAATCATCCATTGACTGATATTGGTTTAGCTAAATTTTTGGCAGACCATAAAAAAGCAAACAGTTAACCAACAATAAGCTGTAGCACTTTTTCAATAAGTCGGTTAATGGTTCTCGTAGGTTGATTTGAGAACTTGTTTGTTCTTCTATTGGCAAGTATTGCATTGAATGATAATGCATTATGGCCTAAGTATGAGGCGAGGCCATAAATGCCAGCAGTTTCCATCTCAAAATTCGTAACGTTTAATCCTTTATAGGAAATCGAAGAAAGGTTTGAGACATAGTTCAAAGATGCTATTTGACCCCTTAACTCACGCCCCTGAGGACCATAAAAACCTGGTAGGGTGATCGTAATTCCCTGTTCAAATGATGACAAATCAATATTGGGATTAGCTGAATTAGCAGTATAGGAGTGGACGGCAATATTATTTTTAATTAGTTTATTGTCAATAGTCGCAGTTAAAACAGGATTAGGTTCTTGGTAATCATAGAAATGCATGAGACCACCTAATCCAACTGCTATTTGACTGACAAGGAATTGATCAACTTCTATATTTTCCTGTAGCGTCCCCGAAGTCCCAATCCTAAAAAAGTTTAGTTTTTTATGGATATCACAAATTTGGCGTGTCTTAAGATTTACATTGACTAATGTATCTAATTCATTAAAAACTATATCGATATTGTCTGTTCCAATTCCGGTCGATATGACACTTATATCTTTGTTGCCAATAACTCCTGTTACCGTTTTAAACTCTCTCTTGGATTTTTCTAAATATATTTTATCAAAATGTTTGGTTACTTCATGGACTCTTTCGGGATCACCAACTGTTATAATATTATCAGCTAGGTCTTCAGGATGAAGGTTTAGATGGTATATACTGCCATCCGGGTTAAGAATTAATTCTGAATCAGGAATGATAGACTTACTCATTATCATAATTTTGTGAAAGCAATTTATAAAATATAATTTCGTTCATCAAATAATAAAGTAAATAGACGTAAATGACTAAATTATACCATTTGTCAACATGTGATACCTGTAAGAGAATTCTTAAGCAGTTAAATTTAGAAGGAGTAAAATTAATAGATGTAAAAAAACAGATTATCACTGAGACAGATCTGGACTTTGCTGCCAATAAACTGGGAGGGTATGAAGTTTTATTTAATAAGCGAGCACAAAAATATAGACAAAGGGGTCTTAACAATAAAACCTTAACAGAGCAAGATTTTAAAGATTTAATCTTGGAGGAATATACTTTTATGAAAAGACCATTACTCATAACTAAAAATGAAGTTGTAGGAGGAAATAGTAAAAAATCTGTAGAACAAATGGCATTGTTGTTAAACCAATAATTACTTTTGTGTTGAAAACTGGGGTGCTATTCGGAAGGATGGCTGAGATTATACCCACTGAACCTGATCAGGTAATGCTGATAAGGGATATGATTGGTCACTTCGATGTGTTCTTCAGTTTTATTATGTAATGTATTAAATGATATAATGAAGAACGCCTTTTTAATTTTATTTTTTTGTGGTGTATTTACGAACACTTTTGCTCAATACACTATCACAGGAAATGTAGTCAACGAACTGGGAGAACCCATAGAGTTTGTCTCGGTTTTTCTACCGTATACAGACTATGCCACCTACACAGATGCTGATGGAAACTATGAGATATCCGATATAGAATCTGATTACTATGACATTAAGTTTACTTATGTTGGGTATAGAGATAAAAAGTTTGAGATTGATTTACTTAATGATACCATCATTAATGTAGTACTTACAGGAATGATCTATAACATTGACGAATTAGAGATAAGAGCGGTAGAAAATAGAGAAAGAGATCCCTTTGCAAATAGTCAATATGATAGGGAAGAATTTGATTCAAGAAATGTAGGACAAGATATTCCCACCTTACTATCTTATACTCCTAGCTTAACGGTTAGCTCTGATGCAGGCACCGGTATTGGGTATTCTGCGTTAAGAATACGTGGGGTAGATCAGGCCCGAATTAATGTTACGATTAATGGAATACCTCTTAACGATGCTGAGTCACATCAAGTATTTTGGGTGGATCTACCTGATTTAAGTAGCTATGTTAATAACATTCAGATCAACAGAGGTGTTGGTAGTTCAACTAATGGATCAGGAGCATTCGGAGGATCTGTACACCTTGATACCGACGTTTTTTCGTTAAATCCGTTTGCAAAGTTTTCAGGAACAGTGGGTAGTTTCGGAACATATAAGTATAGTGGGCAATTGGGAACAGGTCTCATGAATGGAAAGTACAGTATCAACTTTGGATATTCAGGAATTCAATCTGATGGATATATAGACAGGGCGACTTCTGATTTAAGCTCTTATAACATAAGTCTAAGAAAGATATCCGATAATGGTTTTGTGAAATTCAATATAATCTCTGGTAGAGAAAGAACTTATCAAGCATGGAATGGTGTGCCAGAGGGAATATTTAATGATGACGAGACTCAAAAACTCGAACATTATAATAATAACGCAGGTTCCTTATACTTAACTCAAGAAGATTCAATAAATTATTTTTCTAGTGATAGAAGATATAATTACTATACTTATGAGGATCAAGTCGATAAATATGATCAGACACATTTTCAGTTTTTAACAGGCAGAAAAATAAATGAGTCTACTAATATTAATGTAAAGCTAAATTATACCAAAGGAAAAGGGTATTTTGAAGAGTTTAAGCATCAACAAGATTTGGATGATTATGATCTAATAAACTACAAAGATACCTTAGGCAATATTTTGGAGGTGGCCGATCTCGTGCGTAGAAGATGGCTTGACAACGATTTTCTATTTGGAGCTGTAGACGCAGAATGGAAGAGTGATAGTAATTTTAATATGGTGGCAGGTGTTTCTTATTCGTACTATAACGGAGATCATTTTGGCCGTGTAATTAGTGTTGATAATGTTAACCAATTTGGACGATTAAGACCTTACTACTCTAATGTTGGGAAGAAGAAAGATTTTAATGTATTCACTAAATTAAATTGGGAGTTTATTTCTAAACTAAACACTTTCGTTGATTTACAATTTCGAAATATTGATTATAGCATCTTGGGAGATGATAATGATGATGTAAATATTAATATTGATACCGACTTTCAGTTCTTCAACCCTAAATTAGGACTAAGTTATTTGTTGAAAGATGACCTTAGGATTTATTCTAGTGTAGCTGTTGCTCAAAAAGAACCGGTGAGATCGGACCTAATTGATAATCAAAATGAAATAGAAGCGGAAAAGTTAACAGACTTTGAATTAGGAGTTGAACTAAACTCTGAAAAAATAAGCTTAGGAGTCAATGCTTATCACATGAGTTATGATAATCAATTGGTTGCCACAGGGGAGCTTAATGATGTAGGAGCTGCTCTTAGACAAAATGTAGACAAAAGTTCTAGAACTGGAGTTGAGATTATTTTGGGAGCCAATTTTTTAGACAAATTCAGTTATTCAGGTTCCGTTACCTTAAGTAAAAACAAGATTGAGGATTTTGAATATGTTCTTTACGACTATGCTACGGACCCTGTGGAACGAATTGTTCAAGTCTTTGAAAACACTGATATATCATTTAGTCCTTCTGTTATTTACAATTCAAAAGTGTCTTATGATCTTAATGGACTTAGATTGCATTGGTTGACCAATTATGTTGGTAAGCAATTTTTGGATAATACTTCTGATGATAGTAAGTCTTTAGATGCATATTTGATTAATGGATTTAATGCAGAATATATTATTCAGAATAATACGGTCAACGAGATTAAACTTAAATTGTTAGTTAACAATATCTTTGATGTCGATTATGCTTCAAATGGTTACACATATTCCTATTTATTTGGAGATTTAATTCAAGAGAACTTTTACTATCCTCAAGCGGGGATTAACTTTTTGTTCGGTGTTGATATACGTTTATAATTATTTTAATTAATATCAAATTAAGAAATAATTAATATAAAATAATTATATATATATCTGAGCTTTGTACATTTGTACAAACTAAATTAAATCAACATGAGAACGTTTTACACATTTATTTTTTCACTTCTATTCTCTATGACCATAATGGCTCAGAGTACTGTCAAAGGAAAGATAGTAGATTCTGATTCTGGTGAGGCCTTAGTAGGTGCCTCAGTTTATATAAGCGATGCGGCTTTGGGAACCATAACTGATATTGATGGTATGTTTCAAATTAATGGAGTAGCCAATGGCGACCATAGTTTGGAAATATCTTATATAGGTTATGAAACTATGAAAACAATGGTTTCTGTTTCTGGTGGTACTGTCGATTTAGGTATGTTATCATTAAGAACAGGAGGTATGGGATTGGATGAAGTTGTAGTTACTGGGGTAATGGATATTGTTATGGATAGGAGAACTCCTGTTGCAGTCTCTACTATAACAGCTAGCGAAATTCAAGCGAAAACTGTTGGTAATGTAGAATTGGGTGAAGTAGCTAAAGCAACACCTTCTGTATTCGTTGCTAATCAGGCAGGTGGATATGGAGATTCTGAAGTTTGGACTAGAGGTTTTGATCAATCAAATACTGCTTTTCTTCTTAATGGACAGCCTATTAATGGAATGGAAGACGGTAAAATGTATTGGTCTAACTGGTCAGGTCTAACGGACGTAGCAAGTGCAGTTCAGATTCAAAGAGGGCTTGGTGCTTCTAAGTTAGCCATTTCTTCAGTTGGAGGTACTTGGAACTTTGTAATGAAGGCTACCGAAAACGAAGAAGGGGGATCTATCTTTTCAACTATAGGAAACAATGCATATAGAAAGGCAGGAGCTTCTTATTCTACAGGAATGGGAGAAAGCGGATTTGCTCTTACTGTTTTGGCATCAGCTTGGTCTGGCGATGGTTGGGCTTATGGTACAAGAGGTCAAGGGCAAACATATTTCTTATCTGCTGGATATAAGCCAAATGAGAATCATACTTTCAATTTCTTAGTTACAGGTGCTCCTCAATGGCATGACCAAAAATTCCAGACAAGTATCTTTAGTCATGAAGATCAAAATGGAGATATTGATCCACGATATAATAATAACTGGGGTATTTATGATGGAGAATACTTTAGTGAGAGAAGAAACTATTACCACAAACCAGTATTGAACTTAAACTGGGATTGGAAAATAGATGAAAAATCTGATTTAGCGATGGTTCTTTATGGATCTTTCGGTAGAGGAGGAGGAACTGGTGGACTTGGTGGTTCTAAAGTAAGAACTGAATCTGGATTAATTAATTTTGACCAGACTAGAGCTGATTCTACTGGTTATTTGAGAAGAGCTTCTGTTAACAACCATAACTGGTTTGGTGCAGTTGCGAAATACAACAGAAAGCTTTCTGACAACTTAAATTTAAGTGTAGGTACTGACTTAAGAAGATATTATGGAGATCACTTCAGACAAGTGGTTGATTTAATATCTACTGATGGATATGATGTATCAAATGCAAGAGGTAGTTATACGGCTACAACTGAGTATGATGCTGACCCTTGGGCTGCTCTTTTTGATTTTGCTGATAAAGGAGACAGAATTGCATATAATAATGCAGAGACCATTAGATACGCAGGTATGTTTGGACAGTTAGAGTATGCTAAGGATGCTTTTAGTGCATACTTGCAAGGAGCTATCTCAACTCAAGATTATGAAAGACATGAGTTTTTCAATGAAACTGAAGAAAATGAAAATTCAGAAGTTATTGTACACAATGGTTATAATCTGAAATTAGGGTTAAGCTATAGTGTGGGTGATAATCATGTATTCTTTGCAAATGCTGGACAATATTCAAGGCAACCATTTTTCGATGTTTCATTTGTTGGATTCTCGAATACTCCAGCGGAAGAGACTAAAAATGAGAAGATTACAGGATTGGAGTTAGGATATAAGTATGTTTCTAACGATCTATATGTAAACATTAATGGTTATTCTACTACTTGGTCTGATAGAGTTTTCCAAAGCTTCTATAATGGTAGTGATGGAGAAATAGTTCAACTACTTGATGGTAGTGATTATGCAGCAATTGATGACCCATTCGAAAATAGTACTCAGGAGCAGAAACATATGGGAGTTGAATTAGACTTAGGCTACCATGTGTCAAGTGATTTGAAACTATCAGGATTTGCATCTGTAGGTGATTGGGTTGTTGTAGGAGGAAGAGATGTTACTTTGTTTGATGATACACCAAGAAGAGAAATCAAGAGTTATACAATAGAAGGAGAAGATGTTAAGGTAGGAGGAGCTCCACAAACTTCTTTTGGATTAGGAGCTAGATATAAGTTACTTAATAATTTATCAGCAGAATTACAGTACTTTAACTATTCAGGACTTTATGCTAGAAATGGAGGTATTGAATTACCAAGCTATGGTTTGTTTGATTTGAATCTTGCATATGCATTACCATTGGATAACGGTCACTTGATAAGATTTGTAGGAAATCTTTACAATGTATTTGATGAGTTGTATATTTCTAAGGCAAGAACTTCAATTGAAGCTGACGAAAACGAGGAAAATAATTGGGAAGGAATTAACAAAGAAAATCAAGTTACTTTTGGAAAGGGTAGAACTTGGAACTTCACAATGAAGTATTCTTTCTAATTACTATCTAGAATATATTTAAAAGCCATGGTCGTTAGGCCATGGCTTTTCTTTTTTTAAAATGTCATTTTAGTAATGGCCTTTTTTAGTATCTTTCTCCTCCAAATGAATCCAATATGATTGCACAACTCATTTTTATAGTACTGTTGGGTATTATAGCCTTTTTCTCGTATAAAGAATACGGGAGAGTCATTAGAAATATAAAACTGGGCAAAGTTTTTGAATTAGACCTTAATACATCATTGTCATGGAAAAACGTGTTTTTAGTGGCACTTGGTCAGAAAAAAATGTTTAAAAACATGCTTCCCGCTATTTTACACTTATTCATTTATAGTGCTTTCGTGATCACTCAAATCGAATTAATTGAAATAATAGTAGATGGAATAACTGGAAATCATAGAGTATTTGCTAATGTTCTAGGAGGATTTTATACATTTATTATAAGTTTTATTGAGATATTGACATTACTGGCTTTAGTGGCAACGGTAGCTTTCTTGGCTAGAAGAAATTTGTTAAAAATTCCCAGATTGGTAAAATCCGAACTAAATGGCTGGCCTAAACTAGATGCCAACCTCATTCTGATAGGAGAACTACTTTTGATTATCGGCATATTCACTATGAACGGGACAGATACGGTACTTCAAAGCCGTGGAGTAGAAGATTATCCCAATACTGGAGCTTTGGCAATAAGTAGTTGGCTAGGGCCGGCGTTATTTGGAGGATTAGAGAATAGTACTTTGATAGTTTTAGAAAGAGCGGGATGGTGGTTACATATTTTGGTCGTTTTTGGATTTTTAGTGTATCTGCCTTTTAGTAAACATCTTCATGTGATTTTTGCGTTTCCTAACGTGTATTTTGCTTCACAAAATTCTAGGGGAGAAATGGCAAATATGCCTGAAATTATGAACGAAGTAAAAAGTATGATGGGACTTATGGATGGTGTAGAAGAACCAGATATGACAGCAGAGCTTCCAGAATTTGGTGCTAAAGATATTTTCGATCTCAAATGGAAAAATATTCTTGATGCATATACCTGTACTGAATGTGGAAGGTGCAGTGCTGAATGCCCAGCAAATCAAACTGGTAAAAAATTATCACCGAGAAAAATAATGATGTCAATTCGAGATAGAGCTGATGAGATAGGTAAGAATATTGACAACGGTAGTCAAAATAAAGAAGAATACGATGATGGAAAGTCATTGTTTGATTATATAACTAAGGAGGAAATTCATGCTTGTACTACTTGTAATGCTTGTGTAGAAGCGTGTCCTGTTATGATTGATCCACTGGAACCAATTTTAGAATTGAGAAGATACGAGATTCTTACGGAATCTGCTGGTCCTAGTGATTGGTTGCCCATGTTTAATGCGATCGAAAATGGAGGGGCAGTATGGCAAATGAACGTAGATAGAGAAAATGTTTGGAAGACTTAATTCTTAATAAGGAGTTATGAAAAAAATATCTGATTTTAATGCAGAAGGTAAAGAGCCGGAAGTGCTTTTTTGGGTAGGATGTGCAGGAAGCTTTGATGCCCGTGCTCAAAGGGTTACGCATGCTTTCGCTGAAATATTGAATAAAGCTAATGTTGAGTTTGCAATTTTAGGAAATGAAGAGACGTGTACAGGAGATCCGGCAAGACGAGCTGGAAATGAATTCTTGTTTCAGATGTCTGCATTGCAAAATATTGAAACCTTAAACATGTATAAGGTGAAAAAAATAGTAACGGCTTGTCCTCACTGTTTTAACACACTCAAAAATGATTATCCTGCATTAGGAGGACACTATGATGTAGTTCATCATACTCAGTTTATTAATGATCTTATTGAGAAGGGAAGGATAAGTGTTTCAGGTGGAGCTTTTTCAGGAAAGAAAATAACTTATCATGATTCATGTTATTTGGGAAGGGTTAATGGCGTATATCAGGTTCCAAGGCAGATTATCGAGGCTTTAGATATTGATTTAGTAGAAATGAAAAGGTGTAAGACAAATGGATTGTGTTGTGGAGCCGGTGGAGCACAAATGTTTAAGGAAGACGAGCCAGGTGACAAGAGAATTAATATAGAAAGAGCTGAAGAAGTTTTAGAAAGTGGGGCTGATATAGTAGGAGCGAATTGTCCTTTTTGTATAACAATGCTTTCCGATGGAATGAAGGCAAAAGAAAAACAGGAGGATGTAATGGTTTATGATCTTAGTGAAATGGTTTTACAATCACTTAAATAGAACAGTTTAGGGATAAATCCCCTAACAATTTAGGAGATATCCTATGGAATTGAAGTGTGAATATTTTCACATTTGTAGAAAAAATACAATATGAACACTTCCACTATTGAAGCAAACCAAATTTCTTTACCGTTTGATACAAACTTCATACAAAAAGAAGAAAGTACAAATAGGAAATCTAAAGGAATACTTAGATCAATAGCCAAGTCTTACTTTCATCTTACTGATCTGATTTCTGTAAGTCTGACGAGTAGAAAAGAAGATTTTTCAGATGAATTGTAGCACTAATTAAGTAATTCTTTGGCATTTGCAATGGCATGTGAAGATGGTGGATCTCCACTTAACATTTTGGCAATCTCTTGTATTCTAGAATCTATATCCAGCACATTGACACCTGTAATAACCCTTTCTTTAGTCTCTTTTTTATACACATAATAATGATTGTCGGATTTAGCAGATATTTGAGCCGAATGACTAATAATAATTAGTTGATGTTTTTCCGCTAATTTTTTTAACATAATACCCATTTTATTGGCTATTTCTCCGGAAATACCTAAATCAATTTCATCAAATATCATAGTAGGCATAGTCATAGCACCTGCAACAAGTGTTTTTATAATCAGAGTCAATCTACTTGTTTCTCCACCGGAAGCGACATTCTTTAGAGGCATAAACTGACTTCCTTTATTAGGCGAAAATAAGAATTTGATTTCATCCAAGCCAGAAGAAGAAGGTGATTCCAAAGGAGTTATTTCAACCTTAATTTGGGAATGTTCCATTCCCAATTCTTTTAAGCCTTTTTCCACATTTTTTTCAAATATATTTGAAACTTTTTTTCTAGAATCGCTAAGTTCATTTCCTGCATTAATAAGATTTTGATGGAGAGGAGAGAGTTTGTTTTCTAGAGAGATAATATCCTCATCAAGATTTTGAAACCGTGATATTTTCGACACTAATTCTTCCTGAAACTGTATGAGTTCATCAACTGAGTTTTTTTGATGTTTTTTCTGAAGCTTATAGATTCTATCTAACCTTTCTTCATGTTCATTAATTAGTTGAGAATCATACTCCACACTTTCTGCAGTCTGAGCCAACTCTGTGGATACATCTCTTAATTCTTCGATTATACTTTCCAATCGAGTTTGTATGGTTTCAAGTTTTGGATCAAAAGAAGCAACAGAGGATAATTTATTACTCAGTTCTCTTAACTGGCCAGTGAGTGAGTTTTCACTTTCTTCTAAATTGTATGATATTTGATATGAAGTACTTTTGATTTCTTCCGAATTATTTAATTTATCCAATTCGGATTCTCTCTCTTCCTGTTCTCCTGATATTAGATTTATATCCTTAAATTCTTCATATTGGAACAGGAAAAAATCATGTTCATTTTGAGCCGTAAGTCTTTGATCTCGTAAATTTTGCAATTCTTTTTCAAGATGACTATGTTCATTAAAGAGAGAAGTATATTTTTTCTTCAATGAATTATTTTGAGCCAAAGCATCAATGATATTTAGCTGAAATCTATTCTGAAATAATTCTAGATGATCGAACTGTCTGTGCAAGTCTATTAATAGTCCTTTTAACTCTGTGAGTATTGATAGATTAACTAATGAGTCATTGATAAAAGATCTGCTCTTACCACTTTTAAGAATCTCTCTTCGTACCACAAGTTCATCATAATATTCCAGATCGTTCCGGTCGAAAAAAGACTGATAGTTATAATTTGAAATGTCAAAAGTTGCTTCAACAATGCAATTAGTGTCTTTAAAGTAGAGTACTTTGCTATCAGCTCTATTTCCTAAGATAAGTCCTAAGGCACCAAGAATTATAGATTTACCAGCTCCCGTTTCACCGGTTATGGCAGTTAGGCCAGAATCAAAGGATAAATCTAATTCTTCAATCAATGCATAATTTCTAATATGTAGGTTTGTAATCATATGGGTTACAAAGGTAAAATATAAGATTGAATCGAAATGAGAATTCAAACTAAAAGCTTCTATATAACTTTAACTTATAAATTCTCAGTATTCTCAATAATTTTAACTTATTTCAGGTATTAAAGAAAAGCTTTAAGGAGGTTAAATACGTTGGCAAAAAATGTCTACAAAAATAACTTCCTAGACTAGAAGGTAAAAGAGGTAATTGATGATAACTCATCTTTACTAGAAACTGAAAAAAAATAAAAATGAAAGTCGGAATTCCAAAAGAAATTATTCTATCTGAATCGAGAGTAGGAGCCACTCCAAAAACTGTGAAACGACTATTAAAACAGGGGTTTGATGTGTATGTGGAAAGTAGAGCGGGAGTAAAGGCAAATTTTAGCAACCAACAATATGTGGATGCCGGAGCATCTATTAAGGAAACGAGCCAGGAACTTTATGATACAGCTGACATAATATTGAAGGTTCAGGGCCCAATAGATAGTGAGATAAGTCAGTTTCACGAAGGACAAGTGCTTTTAAGCTATTTACAACCTGGTCAGAACCAAGACCTACTGGAAAAATTGGCGGAAAGAAAGGTCAATGCGGTAGCCATGGATGCCATACCGAGGATATCCCGAGCTCAAAAAATGGATGTGCTATCTTCGATGGCAAATATTGCTGGATATAGATCTGTAATTGAGGGAGCCAATTATTTTGGACGTTTTCTCAATGGACAAATAACAGCAGCGGGAAAAGTAGATCCTGCCAAGGTGTTGGTAATTGGGGCTGGAGTGGCAGGGTTAGCTGCTATTGGTACTGCCAAGTCGTTAGGAGCTGTCGTTAGAGCTTTTGATACCAGAATGGAGGTTGCAGAGCAGATAGAATCTATGGGGGCCAGTTTTTTGACAGTGGATATAGAAGAAGATGGTTCTACAGCTTCTGGATACTCAAAGGTGATGTCACCTGAATTCATAGCTGCTGAAATGGCTTTATTTAAAGAGCAAGCAAAGGAAGTGGATATAATAATCACCACTGCTCAAATTCCGGGCAGAAAGGCTCCTGAATTAATATTGGATTATCATGTGGAAGCTATGAAGCCTGGATCAGTTATTGTTGATCTGGCCGCATCTACTGGAGGAAATTGTACTTTGACAAGAGACGGTGAAGTGTTTACTACGGATAATGGAGTAATAATCGTTGGAAAACTGGACCAACTTCCTGCTCAAGCAAGTCAATTATATGGAAATAATCTTTGTCATCTTCTTGATGATATGGGCAAAGCGGAGAATTTTAAAATCGACATGGAAGACACCATTGTGTCAAGGGCAATGGTGACTTATAATGGTGAGGTTAATTGGCCTCCGGAACCTCTTCCTGTGAGTCCACAAAAAACTAATGAAGAGGTTAAAACTATAGAAGTTAACAAGCCATCTGAGGAAGAGATATCAAAGAGGAAGAGTGTGAGAATGGCTATTACTTTGGCCATTATAGGAATTATGTTATATTTTTTGGGAATGGTAGCACCAGCTGATTTTATGCAGCATTTTACCGTTTTTGTTCTGTCTGTTTTTGTAGGGTGGCAGGTGATTTGGAACGTATCACATTCGTTACATACTCCCTTGATGGCAGTGACTAATGCGATTAGTGGAATTATTATAATAGGAGGACTATTACAGACAAGTAATAATCTGTCCGATTCCATGACCATATTGGCATTTATTGCTATTCTAGTGGCAAGTATTAATATAGTAGGTGGTTTTTTAGTGACACACCGTATGTTGAAAATGTTTAGAAAATAATATTATGATATCCAGTCAAATACAATTAGCATCATATTTATTCGCCAGTATATTGTTTATTCTAAGTCTAGGTGGACTGTCTTCTCAAGAGTCAGCCAAGCGAGGGGTAATGTATGGTATTGTTGGAATGATCATAGCTATTATTTCAACAGTATTAGGAGAAGGAGTCGAAGGACACATTTATATAATAATAGCAATAGTAATAGCATCGATTATTGGAATTCTGGTAGCGAGAAAGGTAGAGATGACTTCTATGCCTCAATTGGTGGCCATTTTACACAGTTTTGTAGGTTTGGCGGCCGTTTTGGTTGGATTTGGTTCTTATCTTGACCCTCATACTCAGGAATTGACAGGAGTGAATCGTAATATTCATTTGGTTGAAATTTTTATTGGTGTATTTATTGGAGCGATTACTTTTACCGGATCTGTAATAGCCTGGGGTAAGTTAGAAGGTAGAATCAGAAGTAAGCCACTTCTTTATCCGGGAAGGCATATGGTGAACATTTTGTTGGTTGTGGTATGTATCATTCTTGGATATCTCTTTATGAACCAAAGCGGGGTAGAGGGAATGAGCTATTTATATATCATGACTGCCATAGCATGCTTCATTGGAATTATGTTGGTAATGGCCATTGGTGGAGCAGATATGCCGGTGGTGGTCTCTATGCTGAATTCTTATTCCGGATGGGCGGCCGCAGCGGCTGGATTTATGCTTGGTAATGATCTATTGATAGTGACGGGTGCCTTAGTGGGTAGCTCAGGAGCTATTCTTTCGATCATTATGTGTGAAGCGATGAATCGTTCTTTTTGGTCTGTCATTTTTGGCGGTTTTGGAGATAGCCCTTCAGGAGAAATGAAAGAGGTTGAAGGAGAAGTAACCTCTGTAGATCATGAAGAGGTGGCATCATTACTTAAAGAAGCCAAAAGTGTAGTGGTGGTTCCCGGTTATGGTATGGCAGTAGCGAAGGCCCAATTTCCAGTGTATGAGATGGTTCAACAGCTTAAGAAATCGGGAAAGGATGTTAGATTTGGGATACATCCCGTAGCAGGAAGACTGCCGGGACATATGAATGTCCTGTTAGCAGAAGCTAATGTACCTTATGATATTGTATTAGAAATGGAAGAAATCAACGATGATCTTGAACATACAGACGTAGTTTTGGTAATAGGAGCCAATGATATTGTGAATCCCGGTGCACAAGATGATGAGAACAGTCCCATCTATGGCATGCCGGTTATTGAGGTATGGAATGCCAAGAATGTGATCGTAATGAAGAGATCAATGGCTACCGGCTACGCAGGTGTTCAAAATCCATTGTTCTTTAAGGAGAATACTGACATGCTATATGGAGATGCCAAAGATAGTGTTATGAAGATTAATGGATATTTGGGGTAATACAGTAATATTATATACATATTAGAAAAAACTTGTAATCTTAAGTTTTTGATTAACTCCTCGCCAATCGAAATTGTACATGGTTAGTTCGAAGGGGGTTAAATTATCAATGTAAATACCGTTTTCAACCAAACTATGAAAAGGTAGATTATCCTTGGCCCATCAAAAAAAAACTTAATTACTTGAAATGGATTCCCTCAATAGTTTTTTATTAATTAAGAGCTAAACTGGCCACTTTCGAATTTAATAGATATCATTCCATATAAACACTTAGCAATTCGTTTAATATCCTAATTTGCATATGTCATATTCTTAACGATATATAAATATTCAACATTTTTTAAGTTCATCACCTTAGTTTCTGCTATTGGATTATTAAGTTTAATTCTTTCTAATTCTACCTGTACCTTGCTTCGTAACCTGAATGTATCCAAATTAAGACGCTGTCTTTTATCAATTATGTAATGACCAAAACATTCTGGAAAATTTTCCTCAAAAACCACTGTTCCCACAAAGGTGTCATCAGGTAATTCTAGTGTTTGTTCTAGAGTATATTCAAGCTCATATAAGTTTTTTGACAAACCTCTTAGCTCCCCTTGGACCTCAAAAACTAAATTACCTTCTTGATTCTCATTTTGAGAAATTATTTTTAGAGATTTTAAACAAGGATCTACATTAATAGAATTCTTACAGCTTAATAACAACAAAAGTAATGGGAATTTTAGTGTTCTATTTTTCATATTATTCCTATTCGGGTTTGGTTTTTCTTACTTGATTTGATTAGTAAGTATATCCATTAGCGATTTTAGCTTTAGACGTACCCTTAAATTTATCATCAGGATAATATAGTACCATATTTGTTTCTGCGTTACTTTAGCTCTCTTAAAGAAATTCATTAAGATCTATTGTATCCAACTCAATAACCATCAATTCACTAACAGATAGTTTTATTAATTCCTTATCATTCTTTTTAATGCTAAGTCGTTTGACTTTATATCCGTCGGTTTCCGAAACTTTCCACAAACCAAAAAGAAAGGCATCGCCACCTTTTACTTTATCAAACTTGATGTTGTAATACACTTCATGTCCCACCGTGTCAATAGGCAGTATTTGTCCGCTATATAATTCTAATTGATAGCTAGAGCTAAGATGTGCTTGTACGGAGTACTCTTCGAAGCTATTTTGTGTATGAACACAACCAATAGTTAATACCATTATAACAATAAATAATTTTTTATTTATCACATATTTCCTTTACAAATTCAGAAAAAGAATCAGCATTAAAAAGCTGCTGAAGAGTAGTTAATTCATTGTATTCTTCCTCCCAATCATAGGCAATATCTCCAGCCAAATAATACAAATGCAGCCACTCAAGAATATCTACCACCTTCTTCCTTGGAATTCCATTGCATCGCCTTTTCCAAATCCGTAACTGAAACCCATGGTTACAAATCGCCCTCTCTGCCTTCGCACATAGATGTAAAAATCTTCTTGATCCACTATATCTTCATTGATCCGAGAATTAAAAATGTCTCTAACACTAATATTAATAACTCCCCGTCCTTTCAATATTTTCTTACGTAAACCCAAATCCGCAAAAGCACGATCTAGTGTTTCGCCCTGTAAAGTCTTAAAACTTGATCGATACTGTCCAGTCAGTTCAAAGTCAATTTGATAAGGAAGTTTGAATTTTCCAACGACTTTTCCGTTCCACTGACTACCATCAAAATTAAAATCTTGATCTTCATAAGTGCCTTTGCGATCAAAATAAAAGAAATTGAAATCAGTATTGAAAGTTACTTTTTTCGAGGGACTGTATTTACTATTAAACTCTACTCCGGTAGCATTATTAGTACCTATATTAAAAGGCTTGTAAGTATTGACATTGTCTTCAAAAACAGATAGTCGCTCTATGATATCAGTGGTATATCGATGGTACACACCAAAATTGAAAGAGATTGACTCGAGAATATAAATACCGGTAAACTCATACGAATCTGTATATTCGGGAAGCAATTTTGGATTACCGGTTCTTACACTAAAGTTATTTCTTATATTGAAAAAAGGATTAAGGTCCCAAAGCCTAGGCCTAAATATTCGTCTTGAATAACTCAATTGCCAGGATAGTCTCTCAGATTGTTTGTAAGAGGTATGGATAGATGGAAAGAAATCCGTAAACGTTTGATTATTAGCTTCGTTGGTATTTGTCAGCAAAGTACTCAAATCAGTATTTTCCAATCTTAATCCTCCTTTGATACCGAACCGATTACCTTCATAAGCTCCAGTTCCATATGTGGCGTATACTTTTTGATCGTATTCAAACAAGTTGGTGAAATTAGGATCAACCACCCATTCATCATCTTCTAGGTTCAAAACCTCATAATCATTACTGACATCATTGATTACATATTGAGAACCTAATTCAATTTTGAATTGCTTGCTATAAGGTTTGGAATAATCTAATTTGAAGGTATATCTGGACTCCTTAAACTTGGTAGCTGTGGTCTGTTCAAGTATAGGTGCTGTTCCTAGAATAGGAGTATTGTTAAAAACAGATTCTTGATCTTTGGAAAACAAATTACCCAATGCAGAGAATACTAGTTTATGCTCCTTTTCCTCAAAATCTCGTTGATATTGTAGTTCATATCGATATTTGGGATTGGTTGCTTCGGTTTCCTCATTTCTCAGCCATTCAGAGATTACGGCCCCGTTTTCTTTTTCAGAAATGCGAAAGTCAGAGGGTTGGTCTTCATCTTCAAAGGCATAAAATCCTGACAAAGTGATAATGTTGTTATCATTCAGATGATAGTCAGTACCTAGTATAATATTGTAAAAAGTTTCATTTCTATATGCTTTGCCTTCAGAGACTACGGAAGTATTATTGACAATATTTCTATTGATATTTTCAGTGTCGAAGGGCAATTCTCTTCTTCCTACACCTAATTGGCCAAAGAGATTGAATTTTTCTGTTCTTCTATTAAGACTTAACCCAAAGCTATGATTCATAGGAATACCTGCATTGAGAGTAACAGAGCCATTTAACCCTCTTTTTTCTTCTTTCTTCATAACGATATTGATAATACCTGAAGTACCTTCTGCATCATACTTAGCGGATGGATTCGTAATTACTTCTACTTGCTGAATCATATCAGCAGTTATAGAACCTAATGCATTCCCTTGATCACTTGCCAACACGGAGGGTTTTCCGTCTATTAATATCTGTACACCGGAACTACCTCGAAGAGAAATAGTTCCTTCTATGTTGACATTTACAGAGGGTACATTATTTAATACCTCTAAGGCACTAGCTCCCGTTGTGCTTAAATCTTTACCAACATTAAAGACTCTTTTATCTAATTTGAATTCTGTTTGGGATTTTTCAGCTCTTAGAACAACCTCGTCCAACATTTCTTTATCTTCTACCAGTAAGGCAACGCCCATATCACACATATTTCCCTCTATTACAGGGTTTGTTAACGTGATTGTATTAAAACCAATAAAACTTATTTCAATTTTGAAATTTTTCGTATTCACCGATACTTCATACCTGCCTTCTAAATCGGTTGTGGTTCCAGCAAGCATATCGTTACTAATTTCGTTAATTACGGCTACAGTTGCATATTCAATGGGTTGTTGCTCTGATGTGAGTACCATTCCAGTGATTTGAATGTTCTCATTTTGTGCAAAAAGTAGTTGAGCAATGCAAAGAAGTGCAAATGTAATTTTGAGTTTATTTGGCATAGATTAAACGTATCCTTAGTTATTTGAGACAAAGTTGGATATAAAATATCTTTATATGTGTTTTTGACAACTACTTTAACAAAACGTTTTAATACTATATCTATAAACCATCTGTGTAAACCAAACCTTCTCCCCAGTTTTGTTACTCTTTACTAAAGATTACTTGTATCTGGAAATGTGTTTAATCACCTAACAACTGTAATTGTTTTGCTCGGGATATCCCGTAAGAGGGCTTAGGCCACCTAAGTTTGATAGTCTCTCCAATACTTAGATCTAATGAAGTGGGGGATTTACTGAAGTTGCTAAGTATTTTTTTATTACTAAAAGTGAAATAATCTGAATTAATCCATAGAGGCATATCAACCCACTCGGCAATATTATGTTTCGATAATTTAGAAGAGGAAATATTTGATAGATCAGGATGAATATTCAAATAGTGTTTAGTACAATTTACGATTTGAGAAATGGAAGCTTCTGGATGACTAATTGCATTATAAATATTGTTGTCTTTCGAAGGGTGAATAGATGAGATGATAAGTTGAACTAAGTCTTTAACATAGGTAATTGAGAATTTTTGATTTCCATAATTTGGCATCAAAATATGGTCATATTCTTTAACTTGATGCAACCAATAATAGAATCGATCGGTATGATCGTATTGGCCATAAACCAGAGCGGGTCTGAAAATGGTGTAGTTGAGCCCGCTGGAAACAAGCAAATCTTCACATGCCTTTTTTCTTTGTCCATATGAATGATTTGATGAGTCATCGAGTTGATTATCTTCATATGTCAGAGTAGGAGATTTTTCGTCTTTAAGTAATTGATCCGTATTTTGATAAACAGAACAGGTTGAAACAAAAATATATTTTGAGATATCACTAGTAATAGATTTCAAAATATAGGATAGGGATTTAGGAAAATAACAGGAAACGTCAATGATATAATCCCAGTGACCTTTTATTAGTTCTGTGACCGTTTCTTCGTTGCGGTTACCTATTCTCTTCTCGACGTTAGGAAATAGGTGTGAGTTCGTCTTACCTCTATTTATGAGAGTAAGTTGATATTTATTGGTTTTGAGAAGTCCTTCAACCAGGTTTCTTCCTATAAAGTTGGTGCCGCCGAGAATAAGAATTTTGCCCATTTTTACATAAAGTATTAGGTGTCAATATCTAAATCCGAAAATTAAGAATCAATTTATGGATATTAATCTTAAACGTATTTTTCTTTTCAATTATCTGATTAAATAATTAACAAAACAAGCGATTATATGTTATATGCGGATAATATTTAATGTGATACCTTTGCTCCATGATAATTTCATTTTCAGATCAGCCATTACTACTGTTGTTTGTTGTAGCGGCAGTAGGATATTTTATAGGGAAAATTAGGATAAAGGGCATCTCTTTAGGAGTTTCTGCAGTATTATTTGTGGGATTGGCCTTTGGAGCTACCAATATGGATTACAATGTACCAAACATAATTTTTGAATTAGGATTGGTGTTTTTTGTTTACTCCGTTGGATTGAGTTCTGGTCCTGCCTTTTTTAAATCATTTAGGAAAAATGGACTTAGAGACATAACTTTCGTAATGGTTATGTTGGTGGTATCTGCGTTTGTAGCCATTGGAATTTTTTATATGATGGGATTAGATGCTGCTTCCATTACCGGTATATATGCAGGAAGTACCACGAATACACCAGCTCTTGCTTCCGTAATAGATTTAGTAAACCAGCACGATAAGGCCAATAGTCAGTCGTTGACACAAGCTTTGGTAGTAGGATACACGTACTCATATCCTATGGGGGTGATCGGAGTGATGATGGTTTTAAAACTAATGGAGAGATTATACAAAATAGATTATGAAAAGGAAAAAGAAATACTTCGAAGCCGATATCATTTAGAAGAGAATCTTACAAGTAGAGCTATTCGAGTGACAAACGATACAATAAATGGTAAAAATCTAAGAGATCTTAATAATCAGAATGGATGGAATGTAATCTATGGAAGGATTGATAATAAAGAAGGAGTGTCATTAAGTAATTGGGATACGAAACTTTTTGTAGGCAATGATATCATGGTCATTGGAAGTAAGGAGTCTTTAGATCAAGTACAGGAACTTTTAGGGGAGGAATCAGACAATATTATTAAGCATGATCGAAGAGAGTATGATGTGAGACGAATATTTGTAAGCAAGGAAAAAATGACCGGACGAAGTATTAGTTCTCTTAATCTTAATGAAAAATATAGTGCGATTATAACTCGAATTCGAAGGGGAGATATGGAAATATTAGCTACTGGAGATACAATTATTGAAATGGGAGACAGAATTCGTTTTGTGGCTCGAAGAGATGACCTCCAAAAACTGGCTCAAATGTTTGGCGATTCTTACTTCAAAAGTTCTCAAGTCAACCTGTTTTCCTTTGGTTTAGGTATTGCTTTGGGTCTACTTTTGGGTATGATTACCTGGCCATTACCTGGTGGGGTATCATTTAAGTTCGGTTTGGCAGGTGGACCTCTTATAGTTGGATTGGTTTTAGGAGCTGTACGTCGGACGGGTCCAATTAATTGGACCTTACCTTATGGAGCTAACGTTACCCTCAGGCAAATGGGTTTGATATTTTTGTTGGCTGTCATAGGACTAAGATCCGGAAATACATTTCTAGAATCACTAGGAGCTGGTTCCGGCTTGTTAATTTTTGCTGCTGGAAGTTTACTAAGTATAGTAGCTGCCTTTTTAAGTATTGTTATTGGTTTTAAAATATTCAAAATACCATTTTCATTGCTTCTTGGTTTTATGTCCAACCAGCCTGCAATATTAGATTTTGCCACTGATATGTCTAAAAATAAGGTTCCCTTGATTGGATATTCTCTTATGTTTCCAATAGCCTTGGTGATGAAAATTCTATTTGCTCAGATACTGTTTATTATTCTAGGGTAGTGGATTTATTGGTACTATTAACATCAATAAACAATTTAGCTAATTTCTTCCACCACTCTTTTAGCTGATTGTGCTGCTGTATGCACAGATACCCAATCATTACCATCAGTATAAGCACCACCAGAAAAATAGATCTTATTAGCTACGGAGTCACCTAATATACGTGCCATTTGCCAATTGGCGTGATCGGTCATATATCCAGCTCTAATAAATGGTTCTTCATTCCAGTTTTGTGTAATATGCTGAATATAATTCGGAGTGGCTTGATTAGAAAAAATGGAATCAAGTTCGTTAAGGATAAAATCTCTTAACTCATTACCTGATCTTGTAATATAATCTTGAGCTGGTGTGCCGACCGTAAATAGCCCAAGAATATTCTTAGTAGTGTTTTGCCCAAATGCTGCATTATAATAAAGTTTTTGCCCATCTGTTTCAGGAGATATTTGAAACAAATGCCCATCATCGTAAAAATTATCCGAAAACTCTATAAATGCTTTGAAACCTTCCCATATTCTCGTGTTACTAATGACATCACGTTTTTCTTGCGGTAGAGCTGGAGTGAAACTTATTATTTTGTCCTGCAGAATTTTGAGAGGCGTTGAAACAATTACCTTATCAGCTTTGTATTCATTATTTTGGGTAGTGATAACAATTTCATCACTTGAATAATTAATAGATTGAACTGGCGTGTTATAAACAATTTTATCTTGAATAGAAGGGACAATATATTCTTCAAAAAAATTGAACCAGGTATAGTTAATAAATTTACGATCTTCACCGTCAGGAATGGTTTCGACATCTACCTGTATTGAAGAATCATTGACTATTTCTTGAAATATACCTGTATCGGTTTCTAACCACTCGGCTCCTAGAGGAATAGGGAAATCTGTGAAGTCAGTGTTTATTTTCATCCTACCACCATATATTGCTGATGCTTCTAATATCTGAAAATCTATTCCTTGTTGATTGAGTAGATATCCTGCGGATAAGCCTCCGGCTCCAGCACCAATAATAATTACCTTTCCAGAAAAATTACTAGTCTTATCATCTTTATTACATGACTTTAATGAAGATTGGATAGGAATTCCTATACCTAAAATGCTGCATATTTTAATAAAATCTTTTCTATTCATAGTATTTATTTTGAACGCTATTTGTTTCAGAAATTATCTGTATACAAGGTCCTTTTGTTTAGAAACTGCTGGAATTTATCAAGATAAAGCCCTACATGGTACCCATCCATTAATGCATGATGCACATATATAGAAATAGGCATCCATAGTTTATCATCTCTCCAAAAGACTTTGCCAAAACTTATTTTAGGACAACTATCATTATTCTTATTGGAGTGAGCATGTGTTATGTTAGTAAATTTTATCCAAGGTAACGCTGAAAAGTGAATAGCATCAGGTCTTATAGCATTATCATCAAAACATAATCCTTCTAAGCATTGAACACGATCAATTTCTTTCTTTGCATCAGATACGAATGACTCAAATCTACTATCGAATGGCACGAAAGAGAAGGCAAAGCTTTCATCTTTTCTGAAAACTGTACTAGCGGCATGAACAATATCATATATTCGAATTTGATCATCTACAATACGATATCTGAAATTTTCTATTTCCTGAGCTGCAGCTAACGATAGATATAGATACGAAATAAAAAAAGAAAGTTGTTGCTCCTGAGCAAAGTTGTAACACTGTGTAACCTCAATTTCGCTAGTGATACCAAAGAAAGGATAGTCTAGTTTTGAAAAGAATTCATAATGTTCTTTTCTATTCCATAAATGTTTGTCCAAGATTTTGTAAGTAGACATGGATTAACTTATTAAACAATATGTGGTAGTCCTTCTTCCTCAGAAAGCAATTTGTGTAATCTCAATCTATGAATTTCGGATAAATGATTAAGTTGTTTTTCATAGCTCAACATAGTGTCATTATCCAAATATTTTTTTAAATCTTCAATGTTATTTACTCTCATTCCATCTCTGAACTTAACGGTTAACTCTACAAGTCCATCAGATATTTGAAGGCTTATTTTTTCTCCCAATTGAAAGGCAGTGATTTTGTACTTAAGATGATTTATTTCACCTATTATTCTCATAGTAATTACTTATATTTTCAGATATATACCTGTAAATCTCCCTTAACTCTTCGTGTTCTTCAAGAATTTCTAAATGTTTTTTGATGGTATTGTTATCTTTTCTAACTGCTGGTCCTGTTTGGTTTTTTAGAGAATTATCGGAAAGAATGGCCTTTCTGATAGTTTCTTGAATAAGTGGATGTAGAATAGAGCTATCTATTTTCCGATCAGCAAGAAATTTTTGTGATTGACCGATAAGATAGTTGACAAAATTATTGACAACCACAGCAACCGCATGTATTTTTGATTTATTAACCCCACTGAGGATTCTGATGTCATTACTTACTCTTTCACCAATTTCCGTTAGACATTTCAATATTGTTTGACTTTCAGCATTGATTACAATGGGAACATTTCGTAAATCGACAAACTGTTGTTTTTTAAATGTTTGCAAAGGATAAAAAAAACCACGATTTATATTGGCATCCGCAATCTCATCCCAATCAACAGCCCCGGAGGTATGAACAACAATTTGATGTTGGTTTTTTGTTCTTATTTTTTTACTAACTGTGTAGATTTTGTCATCCGGAACTGCAATAATGAGAATATCACTGTCACATATAATACCGTCAGTATAATGAATTACAGGAACTCCAAAACGGCTAAATTGCTGCTTATCCCTACTGCGACTAAAAACAGAAACAACTTTGTTGCCTGCATGATAAAAAGCTGGTAAAAGATGATATACTACATTACCAGTTCCGATAAAGCTTATTGTCAAGACTTAAAGCTTTTGTAATACCATCCTATAAACAATCCTATCATCATCATTACACAACCTATCCATAACAGATTAATACCGGGAAATATCTGGGCTTTCAAAATAATGTAATCGTTTCTGGGTACATTCTCAGCTACAGAGATTGAAGCCGATTGTATATTTCTTTCATCTAGGGCATATTGAAAACTAAATATCTCCTTTGCTGGATCTATTTCCGTAAATCGTAGATGGAGACCATTATCTACCCAATAGTCTTTAATATTCATCGGAGCACTATCTCTAATAAAAAATATAGGTTCCAATATTTTTGATCCTTCAGAATTACTAACTTCTATTTTGGCGGCCACAGGTATATCACCATCTTCTTTTTTATAACTGTGACTATCCTGAAGATTATTCTCAAAACCCAATAGTCTAAATTTATAGCCTTGATCACTATATTCCTTTTGGGATTGAAGAGTAAACCCTTTGTACTCAAGTTTATCCTCTGAGGTTAGAACTCGATCGAATGTGCTTTCTGCTATATTGACCTTAATTCCTAAGTCATTAATATGTTCACTAAAAGTATATAGTAAACTGCCATCCAGAGCGATGGCTGGTCTTATATCATAAAGACTATCAATTCTGTTATTCCAGGCTTTTATGTTAAGACCAAACCCCATGTCATACTTATTCGGATCATATTCCGGATGGGTAGGGGAGAATTGATAACTGTCAACAATTAAAGAAACTCCTCCTTCGGTAACAATGGTGTCTCCAAGTAGGACCTGATGTGTTATATATTTAAGAGAATCTTCAATTTGCTTAGCAAGTGCAACGTCTTTTACTACTTCAGGATTTCCGGCGACACAAGTAAATATGTCCTTATGTAAATAATGTCTTGTGTCCGGATTATTTGCACCTATTTTTGTGAAGTCATTAGAATAAACGGAAGTAGGATAGGTAGTGAATTTTTCAACAACTTTGTTGTTTTCATCTATTCGAGCAAAATCAATACGATGTCTAATTTCTCTACCCACTAATGAATCAGACTTATAATTAACCCAATATCCATTTAAGAACATAGGTTTGTTGCGTATGAGTTGAACAAACTCCTTAACATCTTCTTTGTTAAAAAGCCTTTTAAAGACAAATGGATTAGTGGATATATGCTCTGAATTTAATCCGCTCGTTAAAATACCTATTAGCATTAATCCAAAACCGAAATGTGAAATGGCGGATGCACTAGCTCGCAATTTTTTATTAGCTACAGACCATATATAATCTAAGCTAGATACTATACCCAACATTCCGACAAAAGATAACAACATAAATGGCCAGGTCGGTAATTTTATCCACATACTCAATAATAGACTAAGCCCTACTGATAGGACAGACCATATGGCTAACCTTTTTAAGAGATAGACTTTTCTATTTTTAAAAGAAGCTTCTTTATATCTTAAAAAGATTGTTAAGGAAGATAGAATTCCAACAAAAATAGCTATCCACAGTTGATATTTATTGTAATGAGCTTCAGGATCCTGGATAACATTGCCAACAAAGGCTGGATCAAAATAAGTCATGACAGCATTATAAACGGGTAACGAAGTCGCGACAATTATCAATACGGCGGAGAACAACAATACCAAAGCCCCTATAAACATCCAGAATTCTCTTGAACTCAAATCTTCTTCTTTTTTCGGTGCAGGAATAGACCTATAACGATACAGAAAGGCACCGATACCAATTAGGAGAAAAGTAAGAATGAACAAGATTAATTGACCCTCAAGCCCCATTTTTGTAAAGGCATGAGCAGAGGTGTCTCCTAGAATTCCACTTCTTGTTAAATAGGTAGAATAAACTATTAAAAGAAAACTGATTAAGTAGAAAAAATACGTAATACGTATAGAAAACTTGGTTTTCTTAGCAATAAGGTTTGTGTGTATTCCTGCGATCATTATTAACCAAGGGACAAGTACTGCATTCTCTACAGGATCCCAAGCCCAGTATCCTCCAAATGAAAGAGCTTCGTAGGCCCATACTGCACCCATCAGGATACCAGATCCCAATATAGCACCACTAAAAAGAGCAGTATTAAGAGCAGGCCTTAACCATTTTTCATGATTGCCACTCCATAATCCGGCCATTGCAAAACAGAAAGGTAGTAGGGTAGAGGCAAATCCAAGAAAGGTAATAGGAGGATGGATAACATTCCAATAATTCTGTAACAAGGGATTTAGTCCTTTACCGGTTATAAGCGATAGATAATCTGCATTGTTAAATAAAGGAGCGTCGAACGAATCTCTTAAAAGAATCATAGGGTTAGAACCTATCCTGTATGCCCAATCTCCAATTTCTATATGAACCCCTAATAGCATGGATGCCAGAAAAACTTGAGATAAGGCCATGAATGTCATAGTATATCCTTCCCATTCTCTGAACTTATAAATAAGAATAAATCCTAAAACTACATGCCAGAACATCCATAACATAAAACTACCTTCCTGGCCTTCCCAAAACGCTGATAAGATATATCTCTTCGGTAAATCATCAGAAACATGATCAAAGACATAGGCATACTCGTACCTATGTGTAACCATGGCGTAGAAGATTAAAGATATAATGGTTAATAAAGAAATAGAATGAACCCAGAAGCCATATCTACCTAGTTTGGCCCAGCTATCCCTTAAAGTTCCACTACTTTTCGATCTTACAGAAAAATAATAACATAAACAGCTAAATAAGACCGATACAAAGCTCAATACGATTAAAAACTGTCCAATATTTCCTATCCATAGGGTTTCTCCTATGTAATTAATTTCCTTCATGCAGTGGTTTAAATGGCTTTGGTTTTAATCTCTTCATCTTTATACTTAGATGGGCACTTGGTTAGAATTTCAGTAGCATAGAAGACACCGTCCTTCATTTTACCATCTACTACCACTTTTTCTGCTCTTTCAAAGTCTTGAGGCTTAGGTTTATTCAATATTACCTTATTTGTATCTCCATTGGCATCTACCAGATAAAATGTTGTCTCATCAAAACTTTTCTCCCCATCATAAATAATGGGCTTATCATTGGCTAGTTCTCCAGATATTTTCACAATACTTTCTGTATTGTAGGCATCCTTGAAAGTAGCATACTTGCTAGTTTTCATTGATTCATTTACCAAAATAACTATAGCGGCTACAATCATTATGAGAGCTATGATTTTTGTTTTTTGCATGATTAGATATTTCTAATTTAAAATGTCATTATATTTTACACTATCCGATAATATTTCGATAGCCTTAGCAACTTCTCTATCTTGGGCTAGAGTCTTTCGGATTTTTCCATTTGTAAAGTAGTAACGTGAAACTATCTCTTGTTCTATCTGATCTATAATTTCATTTCTATAAAGTAGGAAAAAATCCTTTTTCTTAGCTTCCGTAATTTTATTTATTAGATTTTCGTATTCGTTAGAAATCAATTCGTCAAGTCTCTCATCTTCAATGCTTTCTTTTAGCTTTTTAAGTTCCTTTTCAGATTTATATTCAAAATTAAAATCTTTGGATTTAACAAAGTCAACAAAGCCTTCATATTCTGTAAATTCAAAATCGTCGGGACTTACGATAGAGTCATGCTGGTTCGTAAACTTATTGACATAATAAAAGATCATATGATCTTCAATTAACGCATTAGTAAATGGAGAAAGTTTTACGGGATCCATTTTTATATCAGGAGTAACACCTCCACCATCTAACACCTCACGCCCATTTCTTGTCTTAAATTTTGTTCTTTTTTCATCAGGAATATCTACGGGCTTACCGTCATCATATTCTACACCTTGGATACATCGACCACTTGGTATATAGTATTTTGAGATGGTGAGCTTTAATCGGTTATTATATCCTATATCTTGAGTATTTTGTACCAATCCCTTGCCAAAAGATCTTTGTCCTATAATAACCCCTCTATCCAAATCTTGAACAACACCTGAAACAATTTCGGAAGCCGAAGCACTACTCTTATTTATTAATACAGCTAATGGAATATCTAAATCAGTAGGTACTGCTATGGTTTTATAAGCTTGATCATCTTCTCTTGTTTTAGCTCGAGTAGTGACAATTTCCTCTCCTTTGGCAACAAATATATTGCTAATTGCTATTGCCTCCCTGAGTAGGCCTCCACCGTTATTCCTGAGGTCTAATATCACTCCTTTCAAGCCATTGTTTTCTTTTTTTAATTCCTTTAGAGCACTTTTAATGTTTTTTGCCGCATTTTGAGTAAATTTAGAAAGATTTATATACCCAATATCATCTCTTACCACCCCATAATAAGGTACGTTACTAACACTCCATTCTCCTCTCGTAATATCTAGATTTATGATTTGATTATCATCAGGTTTTTGGATAGATAAATTAAGTGCAGTTCCGGGTAAGCCTCGTATAATGGCTTCAATTTCTTCCTTGGTTTTTCCACTTGGATTTAAACCGTTTACCGAGATGATCTGATCACCGGGTTTAAGACCTGCTTCTAAAGCAGGACTGTTGTTGAATACTGACATTACGGTTGGAATACCATCTATAATTTCAAAATCAGCACCAATGCCTTCATATTTGACATCATCTAATATTCTATAACTCGCTACTTGAGATTCGGATATGAAGTTAGTGTATGGATCTAAGGACTTAACCATTGCATCAAGTCCTGTTCTCATTAATGTGGCCGGATCAATTTCATCAACATAAACTTCGTTCAATGTTTTATAAGTGTTGACGAAAATTTCAATATTTTTTGCAATCTCAAACAACTTGTCATTTTCATTCAACCTTGAAAATGC
Source organism: Saprospiraceae bacterium (assembly GCA_965230495.1). Classification (GTDB taxonomy): domain Bacteria; phylum Bacteroidota; class Bacteroidia; order Chitinophagales; family Saprospiraceae; genus JACJYM01. The sequence continues at coordinate 573,500 of OZ246004.1, forward strand.
ACTTGAAAAAAATAGAACAACAAAAAATAATAATATTTTAATTCTCATCAAACAAATATATTGAATTAAACGATAATATGAGTGGTTCTAATATTCATTTAAAAAATGATTAACAATCTTCAATAGAGCCTCTGGTTGCTCCGCATGAACCCAGTGTCCAGCGTTCTCCACAGTAACCAAATCAGAGCTTTCAAATACTGAGGAAATTTTAACATAATCTTGATCACTTATGTATTCAGATTTATCGCCTCTTACAAATAAAGTATCAGTTTCTATTAATGTTTCAATATCCACTTCGGAAAGAATATTTTGATAATATTTTACAAGAAGCGGTAGATTCATTTTCCAGCGATACGACCCATCTTTATTTCTTGATAGATTTTTCATTAGAAAAAGAGAAATGCCATCTGAAAAGCCATATTGATCAAGTAGACTTTTGACTTCACTTCTAGATCTTATTTCTTCTATAGGAACGGATTGCAATGCCTCTAATATCCTTTCATGTCCTCCCTGATACCTCTTAATGCCAATGTCTACAACTACCAATTTGTCGATCATATCGGGATATTGATTTGCGAACTGAATTGCTGTTTTTCCACCCATAGAATGACCAAGGAGATGGGCATTAAAGATGAAATTTTCTTGCATAAAAGCGTATAAGTCTTCAGCCAAAGTGGGATAGTCGAATGTGTCGGTATGAGGGCTCTTTCCATGGTCCCTCTGATCTAACAAAAAAACCATAAAACCTTCATTAGATAGTTTGTTGGCGAACGTTTTCCAGTTATCCAACATACCAAACAATCCATGAAGAATAATAACAGGATGGCCTTCACCTACAACTTTATAATTTAAATCAGAAATCATATGCTTTCTTTATTCGCTGCATATGCTAAACAAAGCTTATTGAATTGAGTTGAATCTACTTTTCGAAAACCTAATTTGTAATACAAATATTTTGTGGTCTTTCGTTCTTTTATATAAGGTTTTGTTTCCAGAATTATTTCTCCGTAATGTTCTTCATCTAATACTTTAATCTTTGACATATCAGAATCGATTTTTAGTGACACCTGAACATAATCATTGGTCCTAAAATGGATACAGGTGACGTTTCTATTGCTTGTCTTTTTGTAATAAGCATAAGTGTCGAGATGGTCAACAAACAATTTAGAAAATGCAGAAATAATTTCATCAGTTCGCCCAATGTCTGTTGATTTAATTTTTTTCCATAAATCAGCATCAATGCCTTCCGACGATAAATAAGCTTTGAACAGTTCAGAATTATATTCTAACTCAGTTAGATTAAGTGCATATCCAGGATCATTATTGCTCATCTTCTTCCTCCTGGTACTCTATAGGAGTGATCATTGGTAGTCCAATAAGTTTTTCTTCTTCGGGACCTATAGTGAAAAATCCCCAGAAACCACCACTGGCTTTAGCAACGTGTTTAGCAAAAGAAGTTAAACTTTTATACATCGAAGCACCTAATTTAGGGCTAAGTTTTGCCAAAATATCATTTAAGCCTTCTAATCTCTCAGCGATAATTCTATTCCTGTCACTAACATTATTAGGAAAAGCATCGACATACTCCTCTAACTTTGAAGAAAAATCTTTACCTACTTCTTGATAGAATCCGATAAGACTTTCGGACATTTTATAACTTCTTATTTCCGCTATTTTTTCAGCCCAGTTTAGTTCTTTTTTTTCGAATTTCCCATCCGCACCCGCTATTAAGACTGTAATGAGTGCGATGGATTCCCTTAATTTTTCAAATTCCTCTTGAGATATTGCTTTAAAATGTTCTGTCATTTTGATTATGCTATTAATTGAGCGGCAAAATTAACCAATAATTTGAGATGCGAATCCCTGCAAATAGAAAAAATATATCTTTACACTCCTTGATAGTTTTTTGTTACTAATTTGATGAAATGATATTTACAGATATCTACTTTATAATCTTCGTTTTAACAGGTTTAAGTTATGTGGTCGCAAGTTGGCTTATGATAAAATATCCTCCAAAAAAAGTTAATAACTTATATGGGTATAGAACTAGAAGGTCCAAAAAAAGTAAAGAGTCATGGGATTTTGCACAAAGCTATAGTTCAAAGTTGATGGGAAACATGGGGGCAGTTATTGGACTAATAGGTATTGTTTTGGGCTTTTTACGATTGCCGGTAAATGATACCTATATCTTGATTTCCGTTGGATTGATCATATCGTTATCAATTATTCCAATAATAAAGACCGAAGCAGCGTTGAAAAACAAATTTGGAACAGATAAAGAATGATCATTCGTATTCCAGCTTTCTTGCTTTTTATGATCCTTGCTATGTTTAGTTATTGTCAGGAGATCGTTATAGTTGATTTCACTACGAAGAAACCTATCTCAGATGTATTAGTAACATGTAGTTCATCTGATCAGGTTTTTATATCCAATGAGAATGGTATTGTTAAGTTGAGTGAAATCCTTTGTGATAGTCTGATAACTAATCACCTATCTTATGAAATTGGTTATTTTGATTTAAGAGAAATTGAGAACCATGTTTGGGAATTGATACCTAAAGAGCTGTTAACAGAGGAAGTAGTGATTTCTGCAAGTAAGTGGAAACAGAATAGGAGAGAAGTTTCTAACAAAATAGATCGTATTAGGCGATCGGATATCTTTGTAAAAAATGCCCAAACTTCTGCCGACTTACTTAATGGTTCTGGGGGAGTGTATGTGCAGAAAAGCCAGCAAGGAGGAGGTAGCCCGATGATTAGAGGGTTTTCGGCCAATAGATTGCTATATGTTGTGGATGGAGTAAGAATGAACACGGCCATATTTAGAAGTGGAAATGTACATAACGTTATTTCTTTGGATCCTTTTGAAATGGAAAGCGTTGAAGTTTCTTTTGGGCCGGGGTCCGTAATCTACGGAAGTGATGCCGTAGGAGGCGTGATGAGCTTTAAAACTCTTACACCACGATTGAGTATTAGTGATAAGGTTGACTTTTCAGGGACAGTCTTATCTAGGTACTCTTCTGCTAATAAAGAGAATACTTTTCATGCAGACCTTAATTTAGGTTTTAATAAATGGGCTTGGGTAAGTAGTGTCACCAGATATGATTTTGGACACCTAAGGATGGGCAGCAATGGTAACGATCAGTTTCTAAGAGAATACTATGTAGATTATATAGATAATCAAGATACTATTATAAAAAATGATGATCCTAGAATACAACTGCCTACGGCTTATAGTCAATGGAACATGACGCATAAATTAAGATATAGGCCATCCGAACTGATAGACATTAACTTTGCTTTTCATTTTTCAGAGACGTCAAGTTTTGGTAGATACGATCGACATCTTCGAGAACAAAATGGAATGCCAAGGTATGGAGAATGGAGTTATGGCCCTCAGCGGTGGCATATGCTACGAGGAGGAATAGTATATCATTCTCCTAATTATTTGTGGGACGATGCCTCTATTAATTTAGCCTACCAAAGGTTTGAGGAAAGTCGTATTACTAGAAATTTTCAAACTGTTGACAGAAATGCACGAATAGAAGATATTGATGCCTATTCAGCTAATATAGACTTTACGAAGACTATTAATGGTGGAAGACGATTTTATTACGGTATAGAGGCAATTTATAATGTAGTAAAATCGCAGGGAGTGGGACAAAATATATTGACGGGCACCGAATTCAATATTTCTCCAAGATACCCTAATGCGGATTGGTATAGTTATGCAGCTTATTTTTCTTTACAACAGAATTTTGGACAAAACTGGGTTGTTAATTCTGGAATTCGTTTTAACACATTTCAGCAGTCTGCTAAATTTGATAACCAATTTTTTGACCTGCCGTTTGATAGGATAAGACTTCGTAATTCTGCTATTAGTTTCACTGCTGGGTTGGTTTATAATCGTGAAGATAGTTATAGCGTAAAATTAAACTTAGCCAATGGCTTTAGAGCTCCAAATGTAGATGATACAGGTAAAATTTTTGATTCTGAACCTGGATCGGTAGTTGTCCCAAATGATAATCTAAGGGCTGAAAAGGTATATAATTTGGATGTGGGAGTTGATCTGGTATCTATTAAAAATACTGTCATTTCTTTAGGAATGTACTACACGTATCTTGATGATGCTATGGTGAGAAGAAATTTTAGATTAAATGGAATGGATAGCATTATTTATAATGGAGAGTTGAGTCAAGTACAGGCTATTCAAAATGCCTCTTTTGCAGAAATCCTTGGTGGATACTTTAGTGTTAAGTGGACTTTTCTTGAAAACTTTGAATTATTGACCAAAGTAAATTATCAAGAAGGAACGGAAGAACTTGCAAATGGAGGAAGGAGTGCTGCCAGACATGCCTCTCCAACATTTGGAAGCAATCAAATATCATATGTTAATAATGGTTGGCGTCTTTCTATTATCCATAGTTATAATGGAGGTATGCGTTATGAAGATTTACCAGTATCGGAGAGGGCCAAAGAGGAAATATATGCTCTGGACCTGACGAGAAGACCTTATTTGGAGAGTTGGCATGTTTTCAATTTCAATTCAATATATAAATACGATGAGAAATGGATATTTAAAGGGGCTATTGAGAATATATTTGATAAGCGATATCGAACTTATAGTTCTGGAATAGCTTCTCCAGGAAGAAACCTTGTGTTAAGTATCATCTATAAAATTAAATAGTTTTGTATAAAATGGGAAGTTTTGCCTTTTTCTAAAAATAAATACTTTGATATCATATTTTTTTAGTATATTTATTTGCGACAAACAGATTTATTAACTTTAAAATTGCCAGCCATGTTAAACGCAGAAGTAAGATCAATAATGACCGTTAATCCTGTTACGGTATCGCCTAATGATTCTATTGAAAAAGTTACTCAAGTAATGTTTGATTTGAAAGTACAACAACTTCCTGTAGTGGAGGATGGAGATTTGGCAGGAATGATTACTGTTTTCGACCTTTGGAAAAATAGTAACGCCGATGTTCATGCTGAGAATGTGGGAGAGATTATGACTAGAAATGTTATTAAGATTTCTCCAAAGGACAAAGTAGGGACTGCAGCTGAACTATTTATGGATAAGCGTTTTAAAACTTTACCCGTAGTAAATCTAGAGAATAAGCTTAAAGGCGTTATTACCGCATTTGACGTAATAAAGCATACATTGAAAAGGGAATATCCTAAGTCAATTTTATTTAAGGAAATAATAGAAGCTTAACAAAGAAAGAAGTAAGCACATTGTTAACAATGTGCTTCAAATGCTTCCATTAGATTATTGGCTATTGCTTGAGCCGAGTTTCCTTCAATATGTCTTCTTTCCAGCATGTGAACCAGCTGACCTTCTTTAAAAAGTGCAATAGCCGGAGATGAAGGAGGGTAGGGAAGTAAATATTCTCTAGCAGTTTCCGTAGCTTCTTTATCAACTCCAGCGAAAACAGTGGCTAAGTTTGTCGGCTTTTTGCTATGTGAAAGAGCTAATTTTGCCCCTGGACGGGCATTGGCTGCTGCACAACCACAAACTGAATTTACTACTAATAATACTGTTCCATCTCTTTTGTCTAACAATTCTTTTACTTCATTTGGAGATTCTAATCCTTGAAATCCAAAATCAGTTAAATCTTTTGCGATAGGAATTACCAACTCTTTAGGATACATATTAAATTATTTTATTATTTAACTTTTATTTATTATTTAATGATACTAAATTTGAGCTTATAACAAATTAGGTCATGCAAAGATTTACAATTTTGACTTTTTTTTCAATTTTATTTTTATTCTCTTGTGCTAGAGATAAGTTTGAAGAAGTACCGTTTGTGTGTCCAGAAGATGTGACATACGAGAACACGATTCGAGATATTTTGGTAACTACATGTGGTTACGAAGGAGAAGGGTGTCATCATGCTACTGAGGGATCCAGAGCTGATTATGGAACATACTTCGGCGTAAAAAGCGATATAGATAGACCGGGTGATAGGAATTTTTTTAATGTACTTATAGGCGAATCTACTGCTACATTAATGCCACCACCCTTTACGCCTGCTAATAGACCGCAGGAGCTTACTGAAGAAGAATTTGAACTGATTAAGTGTTGGATGGCTAACGATTATAAAGAAAAATAAATTTACAATAGAAAACTTACCAAATGTTAATAACAAATAGGTTTAATATAGCAATCATTCTTTGTTTCATTTTTGTGAATCTGGATGCCCAGACTAACGTCTTTCAGACCTTTAAGGACACAAGAGTAGTTAATGGACAATCCATAGAAACATTAAAAGCCGGCAGATTAGATTTTCGTGTTGGACACAAATTCGGAGATTTAGCTGGAGAGAGCGGAGGCTGGACAACGTTTTATGGTTTAGAAAATAGTTCTGATATCAGCATTGGCTTTGAGTATGGAATTACAGATAATTTTATGGTTGGTGTCATGAGAACTAAAGGATCAGGCCCTTTAAAACAAAATATAAGTGGCCTTACAAAAATAAAACTAATGTCTCAGCAAGTTGAAGGAAACAATCCGGTGACCATGACACTTTTTGGTTTGGCATCGTATTCAACTATGGAAAAGAGAAGTTTTAATACTATCACCTCTTTCGAGAAATCAGCATATCGTTTTTCCTATCATTTGGAATTTTTACTAGCTAGAAAGTTTTCTGAGAGGGTATCGTTCCAGTTTTCTGCCGCATGGACTTATAGAACGTTTGTACCTAACAGAGATCAGAACGACTTGCCTTCATTATCTGGAGCTTTAAAGTTTCAGCTTTCAAGATCCTTTGGTTTAATCTTTGAGGGCAGATATGCTATTTCGGATTTGAGAACTTCCGAAAATGGTTACTATCCTGCATTAGGTGTAGGGTTTGAATGGGAAACTGGAGGTGGTCACGTATTTCAGATTAATTTAACTAATGCTACTGGAATTGTAGAAACTGATTATATCCCTTACACACGGACAGATTGGACGCAAGGTCAATATAGACTTGGTTTTACAATTTCGAGATTGTTTAGAATATAGGATGTTGAATTTACTAAGAAACAAAGTTTAGAAATGAAATTATTAATTGCATCATGTATTCTTGTTTTGTCAGCTCTTACTTTGGGCTCCATTAATGATACTACTAGTCAAATAGAAGTTCAGAATGACTATGTTACTGATATATTGATTGGATTTGGTGAAGATTTTAAAAGTAAAATGCCAAACTATAACCTTGAAAATGTATCCTCTGAAGCAGGAGAATCAATTGTTAAAAATGGATTTCCAGTAAAAGAAAACGGAGGAAAGGGAAAGAGGCAAAGCAAGCATTTTGTTTGTACATCTTGTCATAATGTAGTCCCCGAAGATCCAGACTTTAGTGTGGCGGATCCGCAAGCTAGATTAGAATATGTAAAGAAGAATAACCTTCCTTTTCTGCAAGGAACGACACTTTATGGAGCAGTCAATAGAGAGACATTCTACAATGGGGATTACTATAAGAAGTATGGTGATTTAGTTGATGTAGCACGTGATGATATCAGAGAGGCAATTCAACTTTGTGCGGTGGAATGTGCTCAAGGCAGGGAACTCAAGGATTGGGAGATAGAGTCAATTTTAGCGTATTTATGGGATATTGGTTTAAAGCTTAATGATTTGAACCTCTCACAAGATGAAATAAAGAAAATATCTAATGCAAAAGATGATGTAGAAAGACTATATGCAAAAGAGTTGATCAAGTCAAAGTATTTGAAAGGATCACCAGCAACATTTGTGCCTCCTCCTATTGATAGAAAAGCAGGTAATGGCTTGAAGGGAAATCCTAATAATGGTAAAGATATTTATGAATTAAGTTGTTTACATTGTCATTATCAACAGAGATATAGTTTTCTACACTTAGATTCTACAAATATATCTGTCAATCATCTTAGAAGAAATATGGGGTCATTTTCTTCACATTCCATATATCAAGTGATAAGATGGGGAGTGCCGGTATATTCGGGAAAGTCAAGTTACATGCCGCAGTATCCATTAGAAAAAATGAGCGAACAGCAATTGGCAGATTTGAGAGCTTTTCTAGAAGTAGGATATAACTAGTTTAACTTTTACTATTTGATAATTGATAATGAATATGAAGAATCTGTTGGATTAATGATTTTTCTAATCCGCTATTGTCGATAATATATTGAGCATAGGGAACTTTTTCGTTTTCTGGCATTTGGGCTTTTATCCTTTTTATCACCTGTTCTTTTTTCGACTTATCTCGTTTTACCACCCTTGCAATTCTAATTTCTTCTGGGGCGGTTACAAGTATAAGTTTATCTAATTGAAGATGACTGCCACTTTCTATCATAAGAGCTGCTTCTTTAATGGCATAATTATAGGGAGAAGAAATACTTTTAAACCAATGTTCACCATCTTCGAATACTGCTGGATGAACTAGACTATTTAGATATTGAAGCTTGGATTTGTCGTTAAACACTATCGATGCCATGACTTTCCTGTTCAGTCTTCCATTTTTATGATAGACTTGGTCTCCAAAAAATGCTTTGATATCTTCCTTTAGTTTTTTGTTGAATGACATCAATTGTTTTGCTCTATCATCAGCATAATAAACAGGAATGCCTAATGATTCGAATATTTTACATACAGTAGTTTTTCCACTTCCTATTCCACCTGTAATTCCAACTTTTATCATTATTCTTAAAGTTAGTTATTCTATTCTCATTTCTTTAATAGAGCAGTACTCCAATTCGGTTTCATCGTCTACATCGTTAACGGACCATCCAAGCAAATTAGCTTTAAACTGCTTTATGTTACGATTTGCTTTACTTTTTCGTATTTGTACTTGAATGTGAGCGACATTGTTAAACTCTTGTCTCAGTATTTCAAAATCGAGATTTTTTAATTCATTGATAACGACTCCCATTTTATCAAAAGAGGTAGTAACTGAATAAGTTTTATAAATGAATTTGTCTACAATAGTGGCAGTTGCTATTGCTTCTGAAGCGGCCGTCTTATAAGCTCTGATTAATCCTGAAGCACCTAATTTTGTGCCCCCAAAATATCTGACTACAACACATATTACGTCTGATAAATGTTTGCTAAGTAGTTGGCCGTGAATGGGTTTTCCCGCAGTACCTGAAGGTTCGCCGTCATCATTTATTCGGAATATATCACCAGTAATTCCAACTCTATATGAATAGCAAAAATGTCTGGCTTTAGGATGTAAACTTTTTATTTCTGATAATACCTTTTCCAGTTGAGAGTCATTAGTAAATGGATATAGAAAAGCCAAAAATTTACTTCCCTTTTCTCTGTATTCTCCCTGAGATATATTCGCTACGCTAAGATAGTGATCAGCTGTCATTGGAAGGGATTAGAAAGTAATATAATGGAAAGGATAGCCAGTGCAAATCCAAATTTTTTAGTAGTTGATATCTTTTCTTTAAAAAATACAAAGCCAAAAATAGCTGCCATCGAAAGAATGCCCACGTTCAAGATCGGGAAGAAAACACTGCCTTCATAGCCCTGTGCTAAAATGAGAAGTATTAGATAAATAGAGAAAAAATTAGGTATACCGAGAATAATACCTGCGTAAATATCTTTTCTTGATGATTTTTTTTTCGTTCTTAAATAACGGATACTCCATAAAATAGTTCCAGCCAAACCTGCCATTAAAAACAAAGTAGAAGTAAATTGAACATCGCCATTAGGGGCTATTTTTTTTATTTCAACTAGATATAAACTGGCATCTATAATACTACTGCCGAACCAAGTGGCCAGAGGTAAAAGCCATAACCAAATCGACGTTTTCTTAGTACTATGTTGAGATTTTCGATAACTCAACAAAACAATCGAACAAACAGCCAAAAGAATGGCCATCCATTTATTAAGATCACCAGACTCTCCAAAGAACAAAATCCCAATAATGGCTGGGGCGAGTAAAGACATTCTTTGAAAAATAGTGGCAATTACGATTCCAAAATTTTGTACGGTTAAGGCTACTAGGTTAAAAATAAGTATAAAAACAAACCCTAGAAAAACAGCTATTAAGAACCATTTTTTCTCGAAAAGATCCAATGGAATAACATCTATCCTGAAAGTTAAGTACGCAGTAACCACACAGACAAAGTAGTTGACAACAATAGCCGATAAATTGTCAATATTGTACTTGCCAAACAACTTGAAAATTACGCCAATAGCTGCATTGACAAGGATACATAAAACTAACAGCATTAATTTCTTTCTTTTAAAATGTCTAAAGCAACGTCAACTATCATATCTTCTTGCCCTCCTACCATTTTTCTTTTTCCGAGTTCTTCAAGAATTTCTCGAGTGTCAAGGGAATATTTTTTAGCAGCATTTTCTGCGTGGAGTAAAAAACTAGAATATACTCCAGCGTAACCAAGAGAGAGAGTTTCTCTATCTACTCTTACAGGCCTTTTCTGCAATGGTCTGATAAGGTCATCAGCAGCGTCCATGAGTTTGTACAGATCACAGCCATGAGAATAATTCATTTTGTTGAGAACTGCAATCAGTACTTCTAAAGGACAATTTCCAGCTCCTGCCCCCATTCCGGCAAGAGATGCATCTAATCTATTCGCGCCATTTTCTAAGGCAACGATAGTATTGGCAACGCCTAGCGATAGATTATGATGACAATGAATTCCAATTTCGGTATCATCGTTTAGAGTGTCCCTAAAAGCTTTAATTCTGTCCGCAACCTCATGCATTAATAGGGTACCCGCAGAGTCTGTAACATATACACAGTCTGCCCCTGCATTTTCCATTAACTTTGCTTGTTGGGCAAGTTTTTTTGGTGTATTCATGTGAGACATCATCAAAAATCCTCCCACATCTAGGCCCATTTTTTTTGCTGCTTCAATATGTTGAGGAGATATATCGGCTTCGGTACAATGGGTAGCTATTCTAACGGATTTTACACCTAAATCTTTCGCGTGATTAATATCATGAATAGTGGCTATGCCAGGTATAATTAATGCAGTAAGTTTAGATGTTTTCAGCTTGTCAGCTATCCCATCTAGCCATTCCCAGTCAGTATGAGCACCAAATCCATAGTTGAAACTTCCTCCCGAAAGTCCATCTCCATGCGAGATTTCTATGGCATCTACTCCTGATGAATCCAAAGCAATAGCTATTTCTTTTATTTGCTCTTTATTATATTGATGGCGTAGAGCATGCATACCATCACGGAGGGTTACATCTTGTATGTAAAGTTTATGATTTGCCATATCCGTTTAGTTTAAAGCAGCGATTTTTTCAGCCGTAGCTTTAGCTGCACTAGTCATTATATCTAAATTTCCTGCATAGGGTGGGAGGTAATGCCCTGCACCTTTTACCTGCAAAAATACAGTGGTTTTCAACCCATAAGAGTAACCGATTCCTTCAATAAATACTGGCTCTTCTTTTGGGATTTCTTCAAATTGAATCTCTTGATGGAGGTTATAACCTGGTACATATCTATTTACTTTTTCTACCATAGCATGAATACTTTTTTTTATGGCTTCCTTATTACCACCTTGACTCAGGGTGAATACCGTATCACGCATTATAATTGGGGGTTCAGCTGGATTCAATATAATGATAGCTTTTCCTTTTTTCGCTCCTCCCACAGACTCAATAGCCGCTGCAGTCGTTTCTGTAAACTCATCAATATTAGCTCTGGTTCCCGGGCCTGCAGATTTACTCGCGATGGATGCTACTATTTCTCCATACTGTACATTGGCTACTTGGCTAACTGCTGCAACAATGGGAATAGTGGCTTGACCTCCACAGGTGACCATATTAATATTGCGAACCTCCAAATTTTCATTAAGATTTACTGGAGGAATAATATATGGTCCTATGGCCGCGGGAGTAAGGTCTATAATGGTTTTATCAGTAAAATTTTTAATACGCTCCCAATTATAATGATGAGCTTTTGCCGATGTAGCATCAAAAATAATTCCGATATCTTTCCATATGGGTAATTCGACTAAACCATCAATGCCATTATCTACAGTTTTAATTCCGAGATTGTTTGCTCTTTGTAAACCTTCTGAGTTAGGATCGATTCCTACAAGTACTGACATCTCTAACGATTTGGAATAACGCAAAACTTTTATCATTAGATCTGTTCCTATATTTCCCGATCCTATTATTGCGACTTTGGTCAAAGTTCTTGATTTATTTTGGCGAAGATAGAGAAAATAAAATGTGGAAAAAGTTGCGGCAAAGAAACTTTTAAAGATTATTTAACGTTTTATTCTCTGTTAGTGCAACCAGTTTAACATACTTTTGTCTAACTACTGAAATAAGCCTTAATAGCAATTATGAAAAAACCAAATTTAAAATCTTTGTTGTCAGCAGTTCTGGTATCAATGAGTATATTTTCTTTTGCCTATCTTAATTTACAAAACCAAAAGGTATCCGAGGCAATTGCTAGTGGTAAACTAAAATTTGAAGAAATAATAGAAACTTCGCCTGAAGTTTTAGCTGATTTTTCTTTGGTAAAGGTGTTTATCTATATAGTTAAAGGAGCTTCTTAGTAAAGGTTATCCTTCAAAATGGAAAGATACGGTAAATATCTGAGAAGTTACGTTTTCCAAAACTCTGGACTCGTTTAATAGGTTATCATAAATAAGAATATTTCCAAGTCCTCTGCTAAATTTTATTTCCGGTGAGAAAATAAAATAGGGAAAGAAGAATTGGGCACCTACTCCAACTTCCCATTGAAAATCGTGAGGCGTTATTTTTATCAAAGTACTTGCTTTTCTGGAACTACTATTTGACGAGACGTCGTAATTGTATTTTAATCCCGCCAAAACAAAAAATCGTTTGTCTTTGTAAGGATCAGACTTATAACGTATATGAAAAGGAAGTTCGAAAAATACAGACTCAACATCTCTAGAAATTGTATTTTCGGAATCAATAGCTTTGAATTCGAAGGTCCTATTAGAAAAGGCAAATCCAGGTAAAAATCTAAAATCAAAATAATCACCCATTTTGAGGTTGGCGATCATATGAAGATTTAATCCAACGCTACTGGCACCTTGAGTAACTCTGAGACTATCATTATTAATGAAAAACTTACTTTGTTTAACATCATATCCAGTATTATTAATACCTACGGTTAAGCCAAAATAATAACTCTTCTGCTGAAAGTCTCTGAAATTATAGTTCTTTCCCGCATTAATCTGCCCCAGTGCCGAAAAACCAAGGAACAAACTGAAAAAGAAAGTAAGAATTACTTTGTTGCTAGATAAATTGAACATATCCCGAAGCTTAATGCTTTCCATTTAGTGTTTTTAAAACCTACTTTTTTTAATATTTCAGTAAAATCATCGTAATCAGGAAAAGCCTGTACGGATTCATATAAATACTTGTACGCTCTTTGATCTTTAGATTTAACTTTCCCTATAAACGGTAATATTTTCGAAAAGTATATATTGAAAAGTTGTTTTAAAGGAAAAATCTTAGGTTTAGAAAACTCTAGGATCATTAAAGTCCCATTTTTCGAAAGTACTCTATGCATTTCTTGCAAACCCTTTTCTAGGTTTTCAAAATTTCTTACTCCGAACGCAGCCATGACTACGTCAAAATAATCAGACTCATATTTTAGATTTTCTGAGTCACCAAGCTCAAGTTTTATTACATTTTCGAGCGACTTTTGAGCAATTTTTTTATCTCCTATTTTAATCATTTCATTAGAAATGTCTAAACCAATTATTTCATCAGGTTTAAGCTTTTGAGCTGCCTCAATTGCTAGGTCTGCTGTGCCAGTGGCAATATCCAAGATTTTATTGGATTTGACGCTTTGAAGTTGTTTTATGGCCTTTTTTCTCCAAATAACGTCAATTCCAACGGTCAAGAACCTATTAAGAAAATCATAGTAAGGAGCAATGTTGTCAAACATGCCCGTCACTTGGCTTTTCTTACTTTCCTTTTTGGATAAATATGGAGTAACTTTATCTATATCTCCCATTAATTTTTTTATTCTAACACAAAACTAAGGTAAATTGATGTCTTCTAATAGGATTCTTTTTCATTTGGAAAATCTCCACTTTTAACGTCGTCCACATAAGATTGCACTGCTCCCTGAATTTCTTCAAATAGATTTAGATATCTTCTTAAAAATCGGGGAGAAAAATCCTTTGTAATACCGAGCATGTCATGTAAGACTAAAACCTGGCCATCGGCATATTGTCCACCTCCAATACCTATAGTAGGAATATTGATACTTTCCGTTACTTTTTTGGTTAACTGAGCAGGTATTTTTTCCAGAACAACACCAAAACACCCCAACTCCTCTAATAATTTACTGTCCTTAAGTAGTTTGTCAGCTTCTTGTTGTTTCTTAGCCCGTACGGTATAAGTCCCGAATTTATAAATACTTTGAGGTATTAATCCTAGATGACCCATCACCGGCACTCCAGCTTTCAAAATTCTGGCAATACTATCAGCAATTTCTTCACCACCTTCTAACTTTACAGCGTGAGCACCTGATTCTTTCATGATGCGAATAGCAGAATTAAGAGCTTTTTTCGAATCACCTTGATAGGTTCCAAATGGTAAATCAACTACCACAAGAGACCGATTGACTGCACGAACTACCGATTGAGCGTGATAGATCATCTGATCCAATGTAATAGGTAGGGTGGTTTCGTGCCCTGCCATGACATTAGAAGCACTATCACCTACTAAAATAATGTCCACTCCTCCTGCATCTACAATTTTGGCCAGACTATAATCATATGAGGTTAACATGGCTATTTTTTCGCCATTTTGTTTCATTGATTGCAGTATATGGGTTGTTACTCTTTTAATTTCTTTTTTAGCTGTTGACATTTATCATGTTTTGAAGAACGCAAATATAATTCTTAAATTCATTTCAAAATGAGCGACCAAAAATATCTAGTATCTAATATTGATTTACTTGTAAACGACATATACAAGTAGATTTTACGTTTTGTTTTTAATTAGGTGTATCAATCACTTAAAAAAAATTACTTTTGCGACTTAGAAAATTAGAAATTAATATGAAGCAAACTTTATTCCTTTCGCTGCTCTCTTTGCTATTTTTTTGCTCATGTTCAAATGATTTTGAACTTATAGAGGAAAAAAAGGAAATTCCAGTAGTATATGGCTTGTTAGATGCTTCTCAGAATAACCAATTTATAAGATTGGAAAGAGCTTTTGCGGATGAAAATATTTCAGGGTTAGAAATTGCTCAAAATCCAGATTCCCTGTATTATAAAGATGCGATTGTGAAAGTAACAAATGTGAGAACAGGTGTCGAATACGTATTTACTGAAATAGATGGAAATGATATAGGTTTGGTAAGAGATCCAGATGGTGTTTTTGCTACTGATCCGAATACTTTGTACACTTTTCCTACGGGTTCAATGGATTTAAACTATACGGATGATTACAAATTAACAGTCCTTTTAAAAGAAGAAGAATTTCTCACTGCGGAAACTAAAGTAGTTAATCAGCCTAGATTTCAGTCTCCGTCATCAAGTCAACCTAATATAAATTTTAAGTATGGTACTGATTTTAGAATAGATTTTGAACATAGGGACAATGGGGTGCTTGGAGATGTGAGATTTGTAGTAAGATTGATTGAATTTGATGTAGAAGGAAATACAGAAGAGATTTCTATTGTCTGGGACGTAGAGAGAGCGATTGATAATGGTAGAACAGAGGTCAATGGAGAAGATTTTTACACACTTATTGCTTCAGCCTTAGAGGAGAAGGCAGGAATAAGAAGAAGTTTGGTTAGTGTTGACCTTGAAATAGTAAGTGGAGGTGAATCTATTTCTAATTTCGTTAACGTTGGTTTGGCCAATGCAGGAATTACTTCATCGGGCGAAACTCCTGTCTTTACGAATCTATCTAGGGGAGTAGGAATATTTTCTTCAAAAAACAGGACTATAGGCGTGTACGGTCTCACTCAACAATCTCAAGATTCATTAAGAAACGGTATATATACTAAACATTTAAACTTTGAATAAATTTACCTATTGTCTTTTTTTTTCTTGCCTAATTTCTCTTTTGGCGTGTGATAATAAACAGCCTGAAATTCAAAGCAGAAATAAAGAAGGTATTCATGTTAATATTGATTTTAGGGCAGGAGAGACCTTAGATAATTATGAGTATTTGTCTTTACCATTTAATCTTGCAAGCAATATGGATTTAACAGCGACTGACAGCCTTTTTGTGGTGTTGGGAAGTCGAATAGGAGAATCTCATACCTGGGTAAGACCAATAGCTAAATTAACAATAGAGGAATCGGTTGGGCAAAAAACTTATATTATTTCTCAAAGGGTAGATCAGAAAAGAGCGGATTTTAATGACTTGATTACTGAATATGCCAGTGTTAAATGGATGGTTGAACAGTATTTGACTAGTTATAAAGGAATAGGTGCGGTCAGATTAGTTGGTTGGGAATCTTACAAAAATTAGACTTGAACAAATTATTTATTTTTGGGTTATCTAACCATTGGTATTAATTCATGATCAAAACCAAATCTTATATAAACAGCTCTTCTACTGAGTTGGATTTCATTTTTAGCAGTGATTTTGAAAGCATCAGGGAGTATTGGAAGGACCTTGGTATAAGAGATGTATTGGCAAGTGATAAATATTTAAGTTTTATCAAAGGAAAGATTTCTGATGGTATTGAAGTGTTTTACGCGGTTGTCAAACAAGGAGAAATACCTGTAGGTGGGTTGATTTTTCAACTCAAGAAAATAACCCTTTCGGAGAGTATTAGAGATGATGGGGCAAATTTTTTAATAAGCTCTTTTAAAAAGGTATCGAAGTTTATTCTTGAAAAAACCATGGATATCTACACTCTTACCTGCGGAAATTTATACGTTACAGGAGAGTATTCATTTAATTGTAATAGGGACATCGAACAGGAAAGAAAGCTTGAATTGATGAAAAAGACATCAGAGCTTCTAGCCTCAGCTTTGGAAAAGGAAAGAAGAATAAATGTAGGCTTATACCTATACAAAGACTTTTATATTCAGGATAACCAGAATATTTTACAAGCAGCGGAATTCTCGGTACAACCAAACATGGTAATGGATATTGTTTGGCCAGACAAAGAATCGTATCTCAAGGATTTTAAGTCAAAATATAGAGTGAGATATCGTAAATCAAAAAAGTGTATCTCTTCTTTAACAAGAAAGGAACTGGATGAAGAACTTTTGGAATCCTATCAAAATGATATTTACAGATTATACAGAAGTGTATCTGATAATGCAGGCTTTAATCTCTTTATTTTGTCTAAGGATTATTTCTATCAGTTAAAGAAATCCTTAACTGAAGATTGCAGGGTATATGGATACTTTGATTCGGAGAATAAACTGGTTGCATTTTATTCATTAATTCTCAATAATGCTGAGCTTGAAGCTCATTTTTTGGGTTACGAAAAGGAGTTAAACAGTAAGCATCAGTTATATCAAAATATGCTTTTTGACATTGTTGAAGAAGCTATATCCAACAGCAATAAAAGAATTAATTTTTCACGTACTGCTCTTGAAATAAAATCAACGGTAGGAGCTTATCCAAGAGAAATGTATTTATATCTGAAACATAAAAATTCATTTTTGAATAAACTTCTACCGCATCTTGTGAAGTATTTTATGCCGAAGTATGAGTTTGTTCCCAGATCGCCTTTCAAACAAAATTAATCAAAAAGACTTTTGGTAAAGATCAATTTTCGTTTTTCATTTCTACTACGCCATATCAAATCATTTTTTCGAAATTGTATAGTCTCTCCTTTGTTGTTTTCGAATGTGTTCCTGCGATCGGTTTTATAGTAATTAGTCCATCTTTTATCGCTTTTAAGCCTTACTTGAATATCTAAACCGTTATGTCTTATTTCTAAAGGGGTGTTTATTTGATTAGAAACCCATAGACTTCTTTCGTCTTCATAACTTTGGAAATGATAATCGTCATTCCAGTCGCAGTGATATCCACGATCTTGGTATCTATTTCTTTTTATCAAAATTAAGGAGCGTTTTCGTCTATTGTCAAAGTATTTGATCTTATTTTTATTGAGTACTTTAATTTTACTACCATTATAAGATCTAAACTTTCGTTTGCTTATTCTATGAAAATGGATTTCCCCTTTTCCATGTCTTCTGATATTGAAATCAACTACTAATTCATCTCCAAACCTTTCGATTTGCACTAGCCTATCTAGGCTAGGACTATACCATCTTCCCGAAATGGATCCTTTATGGCTGGCAAATGAAGAAAGGGTAATCAGCATACCAAATGTAATAAGTAATAATCTTTTCATCTCAACTAAGTTTATACAGACAACGTAATAAAGATGTACTAAAAAGCTAAGAAAATGTTATGTTTTTATTAATGGGCAAAAGATTGCCAAGACAATGTTTTTGATAGAAAATGAACGGATAATAAACTGGAAATAAGAGTTGTGTTAAAAATGGATATTTAGAGAAGAGTGAAATGACTTATTTTCGAGTTCGTTTCCTGAAACCAGAATATAATTAAGATTTGCTATAGTAAACTTAATAGAGTATTGCAATTATATGATGACTATCATGTATTATAAAAAAAAAGACCTAACTGATAATCAATCAATTAGGTCTTGATTTGTAGCCCGTAGGGGATTCGAACCCCTGCTACCAGGATGAAAACCTGGCGTCCTAACCCCTAGACGAACGGGCCAATAAATGCTATCAAAGAAAACGTTTTTTCTAAAAGCAGTGCAAATATATAATCTTTTTTAAAATACAAAACCATTTATAGAAATTTATTTTTTCATTTTAAAAGAGACTGCTAATACCTAAAATTAATAACGATTGTTGAGTTAGATTATCTTAATTGAAAGAAAAGAATGCAGGATAAAACTAAATATATCGTCAATAAACATTACATTTGCAGCCGCTTAATTCAGATTTTCGTAATCTGTCATTAGTAAACTTATAAATTTTTAAAAATGCCAAATTATTTACCACCGGAAAAAAAGAAAGAAATATTTGCCGAATATGGTGGGTCGGCTGAAAATACGGGTTCAATAGAGGGCCAAATTGCTTTGTTTACTCATAGGATACAGGGCCTTTCTGATCATTTAAGAAGCAATAAAAAGGATCACGCTAGTAGAAAGACATTGCTTACTTTGGTAGGTAAAAGACGTCGATTACTTAAATATCTTGGCTCAAAAGATATTCAAAAATATAGAGATATACTAGAGAAACTAGGTATCAGAAAATAAACTAATAAGGGAGTATTGTAGATAAATGCTCCCTTTTTAGTTCAGTTCTTACGGTTTCATCCTATTTTAAGACATTCTATACCCACATGATAAATTAATTTGAATAAAAAAATACGTACACAATATGGGAAATATTATTCCTACAACTGTATCTTTTAACCTTCCAAATGAAAAAGAGGTAACTATCGAAACTGGTAAATTGGCGACTCAAGCTCATGGCTCTGTAGTGTTAAGAGTTGATGATACTATGCTTTTGGCAACAGTCGTTTCAAACCCTGAAGCAAAAGAGGGGCAAAGCTTTTTTCCATTGTCTGTAGATTATCAAGAGAAATTTGCTGCCGCTGGAAGAATTCCAGGAAATTTCTTCAAAAGAGAAGCTAGATTGTCCGATTATGAGGTTTTAATCTGCAGACTTGTGGATAGAGCTGTTAGACCTTTATTTCCGGATGGTTATATGAATGAGACCCAGATTATGATTAATTTGATTTCTGGGGACAGTAATAATATGCCTGATTGCTATGCTGCATTAGCTGCTTCGGCAGCACTTTCGGTATCTAATATTCCATGGGATGGACCAATATCTGAAGTAAGAGTTGCAAAAGTAAATGGAGAATATGTGGTCAACCCTTTAAGAGATCAGATGTCGGAAGCAACATTGGATATCATAGTTGCAGCTACACTTGAGAATGTGATGATGGTAGAAGGAGAGGCTCTGGAATGTCAAGAAAATGAGCTAATTGAGGCCATCAAAGTGGGGCATGAGGCTATCAAAGTGCAATGTCAGGCTCAATTAGATCTTGCCCAAAAAGTTGGAGAGTCGGCAACTGTAAAGAGGGAAAGAGAAGAGGTAGAGATAAATGAGAATCTTTATAACATTGTGTCTGAGCAAACGATCGATAAAATAAAAGAAGTAGCTAAAAGTGCATTAGATAAAGTATCTAGAAAAAATGCATTTAAAGAAATCAAAGAGACACTTAAAAATTATGTACTCGAAGGGATGGGAGAAGAGTACCTAGAAGAATACGGAGGCGAATTATCAGAGTATTTCGATAAAATAAAGAAAAAAACTATAAGGGATGTTGTCCTTAATGAATCGATAAGATTGGATGGAAGGAAATTTGACGAGGTAAGACCAATATGGTGTGAGGTTAACTATTTGCCGGCTGCTCATGGATCAGCTATATTCAATAGAGGCGAAACACAAAGTTTAACTTCACTTACATTAGGCTCTAAGTTGGATACTCAGATGATCGACAATGCTTTAGAGAATTATAACGATAAGTTTATTTTACATTATAACTTTCCTGCCTTATCAGTAGGTGAGATCAAACCGATGAGAGGGCCAGGTAGGAGAGAAGTAGGACATGCAAATCTGGCAAAGAGGTCACTGAAAAATATGTTGCCTGAAAAAAATCCGTATACGATTCGATTGGTTTCGGATATCTTGGAGTCTAATGGTAGTTCGTCTATGGCAACTGTTTGTGCAGGTTCTCTTGCCTTGATGGATGCAGGTATACAG
Source organism: Saprospiraceae bacterium (assembly GCA_965230495.1). Classification (GTDB taxonomy): domain Bacteria; phylum Bacteroidota; class Bacteroidia; order Chitinophagales; family Saprospiraceae; genus JACJYM01. The sequence continues at coordinate 594,245 of OZ246004.1, forward strand.
ATTAAGAAGCCTGTGTCAGGTATCGCTATGGGTATGATTGCTGAAGATGGAAAGGTAGCTATTCTTTCTGATATATTAGGAGACGAAGACGCACTTGGAGATATGGATTTTAAAGTGACAGGAACTCAGGATGGTATTTGTGCTTGTCAAATGGATATAAAAATTGATGGTCTCCCTTATGAGCAATTAGAAAAGGCGTTAATGCAAGCGAAAGAGGGTAGATTACATATACTTGGTGAAATGAATAAGACCATTAATCAACCAAGTGATGATCTCAAGCCTCATGCACCTAGAATGGTTGAGGTTAGAATAGATAAGAGCTTTATAGGTGCCGTAATTGGACCTGGAGGTAAAATTATTCAAGACCTTCAAGAGAGAACAGGAACCGTTATCACAATTGAAGAAGTAGGGAATGAGGGAGTAGTTGCTATATCTAGTTCGGACAAAGCGGGTATTGATCAGGCTCTAAAAGAAATTAATAGAATAGCTTTTACACCAACGATAGGTGAGCAATATGATGCAGTAGTAGAGCAAGTGATGCCCTATGGTACATTTGTGAAATTCAAGGGTAAGAGTGGATTGGTGCATGTTAGTGAATTGTCACATTCTCGAATTCAAAATGTAGCTGATCACTTTAAAGAAGGAGACGCCATTAAAGTAAAATATATTGGTGACGATAAAAAGACAGGCAAGATGAGGTTGTCAAGAAAAGCCTTGATGCCAAAGCCTGAAAAGAAAGATTAGAGATAAATATTAATAATAGAAAAAGCCCATGCAAGTTAATGTGTGGGCTTTTTTTGTGTGTAGAATCACGACAAAACATAATTTAAAGTGAAGTTAGTTAAACTTGATTGGCAAAGGTTTGAACTTTTTGTATCTGTCAAACGTAAATATTATAAATCCTTTTGAATATGCGTCAACTCAAGATTACGAAACAGATTACTAAAAGGGATAGTGTATCGTTGGACAAATATCTTGGAGATATTAGTAAAATTGATATTCTAACCGCAGAACAGGAGGCTGAGTTGGCTAAAAGAATACGAAGTGGCGACGAAGCAGCACTTGCGGAATTAACTCAAGCCAACCTAAGATTTGTAGTTTCTGTAGCTAAGCAATACCAGAATCAGGGATTGTCTTTAAGTGACTTGATTAATGAAGGCAATGTGGGGCTGATGAAAGCGGCAAGAAGATTTGATGAAACCAAGGGCTTTAAGTTTATTTCCTATGCTGTTTGGTGGATTAGGCAAAGTATTCTTCAAGCCATTGTTGAATATTCTAGGATGGTAAGGCTTCCATTCAATAAATTGAATTCTTATAAAAAAGTGAATGAGGCTTTTGTTTCTTTCATGCAAGAGTTTGAGAGAGAACCCACATTGGAAGAATTGTCTGAAATACTTGACATGAAACCTCAAGACATTTCCAATATGCTCAGAGGAGGAGCTAGACATCTTTCTGTAGATGCACCAGTAGGGAACGAGGAAGGATCAGTTTCTATGGTAGACTTAATGACAGATGATGACCTTGAGGGACCTGACTTTAATTTAATCGAGGAATCTCTAAAAAATGAGCTAACATTGGGAATGCAAATGCTGTCACCTAGAGAAAAGCAAATATTAAACAGCTATTACGGACTCAATGGATATAAAGCAACGAATCTAGAGGACATAGGAGATATGTATGGCCTAACGAGAGAAAGGGTAAGACAAATTAGAGATAGAGCACTTAGAAGATTGAGAAAAAGTGTGAATAGAACCCAACTTAAAAGTTATCTATAGAAAGGAGATTAGCCCCCTGATTTTTTAATATCAGTAAAACCTTTTTTACGAAGTAAAGAGATTAATTTGTCCCTATGGTTTCCTTGTATAATTATTTCTCCATTTTTAACAGATCCACCTACACCACAATGCGTTTTCATTTCCTTAGCATAGTCTTTTAAATCTTCGCTTTTAATCTTTAAACCACGAACTATCGATACTTCCTTTCCACCCCTTCCTTTTTTTTCAATATGAATTCTGATAGGCATTGAAAGATCATAATAGACTTTTTCTTTAGGCTCTTCGGGTGCATTTTCAGGATTCCCTAATGATTTAAAATCCTCCCAACTTAATTTCAATTCTTTTTTCTTCATTAAGAATCTCTTTTCCAATTAAAATTTAACATTCTCAATACCAACATGCCTAAGTCTTGGCTACCATAGGCAGAATTAGAAAGTACAATCACCCCAGTTTTAGTTTCTCGCATGAAAGCCATAAATGCAGAATGTCCGGAGGTGCGTCCGGTATGAGTAATTATTTTTTTACCACCTACTTCAAGTAAATGCCATCCATTGCTAATATAAAGTCGGTCATTAAAGCTAATATTCATTTCATCGAAATTGTCAAATAGAACTGAATCTAATGGTGAGTTTGAAAAGCCCATATTAGCTCTAAGAAATTTGACTAAGTCACCACCACATGTTTTTAATGCTTCAGACCCTTTAAAGCTTGAAAATTCCCATGGTTTACATTCGTTAAGAGAGCGGTCGTAGCCCTTAGAAATTACGTCGTTCTTTTGTTCTTTGAAGTCAATGAAGCTTCTAGCCATATCTAGGGGTAAAAAAATGTATTTATCCAATACATCTCCAAAGTTAAGACCAGTAACCCTTTCTATGATGATCTCTAAAAGAGCGTAATTAACGTGAGAATAGACAAAAAACTCTTCTTGATCGGGAATAAATTCCTTATAAAACTTCAATAAATAATCTCTTTTATAATACTTATATGGACTTTTGGAATCACCTTCATATTTTCCAAAATAGTGCGGTCGCTTTGGTAATTGAGAATTATGATTGAGAAGATCTTTGATTGAAAGATGGGCAAGTCTAGGATTCGTAAATTCTTCTTCTAAAAAGGTATTTACTTTATCTTCTTTTGATAGTAGTCCTTTGTATTCAAGAACGTCTATGATGGAGGATGTGAAAACTTTTGTTACGCTTCCAACTTCAAAGATATCATTGGAAGAAATGTTTTTTTCAACATTTGGTTCCGTACTTCCCAAAGAAATATGCCAAGTGGAATCACCATCGATTACTGATACCAGAATTCCAGGCGTCTTATCAAATTCAATTTGAGTGTCATATTTAATAATTTGCTCAATCTGTGTCTTTAGTTCAGATTCCTGAGAATTAAGCCAAGAACAGAATAAAAGGAGAACAGTAATATGGAAAATTGATTTCATTGTTTGTTTTCAACCCTTCTTGCTTTTTCCAGAACAATATTTTCCATGTTTTTCTGAAATTCAATTACTTTATTCAGAAGAGGTGCATTTGAACTTCCTAGTATTTTGGCGGCAAGTATTCCTGCATTTTTAGCACCATTCAAAGCTACAGTAGCCACTGGAATACCATTTGGCATTTGAAGAATGGAAAGTACAGAATCCCAACCATCAATACTATTAGAAGATTTAATGGGTACGCCTATGACAGGAAGAGGTGATAAAGAAGCTACCATACCAGGTAAATGAGCAGCTCCACCTGCACCAGCAATAATTACTTTTAAGCCTCTTTGATGTGCTTTTGAAGCATAATCAAACATTCTTTTTGGAGTACGGTGAGCAGAAACCACGGTCATTTCATAAGGGATGCTAAATTCGGTGAGAATATCTGCCGCTTGTTGCATTACGGGGAGATCTGAATCAGACCCCATTATTATTCCTATCATGCTTTTACAATTAAATTATCCTTAATAAAACGAAGCTTTTGAGTAATCAGTTGCATGTCTTTGTCACAAATGGTAATATGCCCCATTTTTCTATTCGGTTTTGTTATTTCTTTACCGTAAATATGTACATGTACACCGTTTAGACCTAAACATTCTTCGATTCCTTGATAAATTGCCTTTCCAGTATAGTTTTCATGACCAATTACATTAAGCATTGCAGCCGCACTTATTAATTGTGTGTCACCTAAAGGTAAGCCAAGAATAGCCCTTAAATGTTGTTCAAACTGTGAAGTAGGACAGGCCTCAATGGTGTGATGTCCACTATTATGTGGTCTAGGAGCTACCTCATTCACTAAAATATTGCCATGTGTATCTAAAAATAACTCTACGGCCAATAACCCTACAATTTCTAGCTTGTTAGCTAAGTCCTCAGCGATGGTTATGGCTTCTTTTTCCTGCTTTTCAGTTATGGTACTTGGAGCGAATAAATAATCAACCAAATTGGCATTATTGAATTGCATTTCCACAACTGGGTAAGATTTAATTTCACCACTTGCAGATCTGGCGACTACTACGGATATCTCCTTATTAATACTGACATTTTCCTCAATCACACTGGTAGTATCCATTATTTTGTCTAGATCGGTATCACTATTTATAATTTGGACACCTCGACCATCATAACCTCCTGTCGTGGCTTTTTGAACGAAAGGAAATCGTATATTACCTGCGTTTATATTTTCAAGTATTTCATCACGATTTTTAAGTAATAAAAAGCTACTTGAGGGAATATTATTATCTAGGTAGTATTGCTTTTGCTTCCCTTTATCCTTTATGAGATCAAGAATATGAGCTTGAGGAAATACTTTGACTCCTTTCTTTTCTAAGTCTGCTAAGGCTTTCGTATTGACATTTTCTATTTCAACAGTCAGTATATCACAGCTGGAGCCAAAGAACATAACGTCATCATATCCTTTAAAATCTCCTTCAAGAAAGTTTCTACAAACTTTTCCAGCAGGAAAATAAGGGTCCTTGTCCATGACCCGAATATTCAAACCTAGGTTATGTCCAGCTTGAATTAACATTTTACCTAATTGTCCTCCACCAAGAATACCTATCTTTGTATCTAGTATGCTCAAAACTTGCACAATTTATTTTCAATAATCTTGTCAAAGTGCACAAAAGTATTGATTATTATTGTATTTAAAAATTGATAATAAGTAATGTCGAATATTATAATTAAAAATGGGAGAATTGTCAATGAGGGAGTAATAATAGAAGGAGATATAGCTATTAAAAATGATAGAATAGAAAAAATTGCCCCTATAATAGAAAAGGAGAATTATAAAGAGATTATAGCAGAGGGTAAATTAATCCTACCTGGAGTTGTTGATGATCAAGTACATTTTCGAGAGCCTGGATTGACTTATAAGGCGGATATTGCCTCAGAATCCTTAGCAGCTGTCTGTGGAGGAGTAACCTCTTTTATGGAAATGCCTAATGTTAAACCTGCTACGTTGACGCAAGAATTATTGGAGGCAAAATATGATGTAGCGAATAGAACTTCATTTTGTAACTATTCATTTTTTATGGGAGCTTCAAACGATAACTTGGAGGAAGTTCTTAAAACAAATAGAGAAGAAGTCTGTGGAGTCAAGGTTTTTATGGGGTCAAGTACGGGCAATATGCTTGTAGATGAAGATGCTACGTTAGAAAACATATTTAGTAAAGTGGATATGTTGATAGCTACTCATTGTGAAGATGAAGAAACAATTAGAAGAAATAATAAATTATTCTTCGAAAAATATGGAGATAAGTTGAATGCTTCATACCATCCTGTAATTAGGAATACTGATGCTTGTTATTTGTCAAGCAGTAAAGCAGTTAGTTTGGCTAAAAAACACAACACAAGATTACATGTACTTCATATTTCGACGGCTAAGGAAATAAATTTATTCGACAATTCGTTTCCGTTACAAGAAAAGCGTATAACATCTGAGGCTTGTGTCCATCATTTAACATTTGAAGACACTGACTATACTAAAAAAGGAAATTTAATAAAATGTAATCCGGCTATCAAAAGTAAATCTGATAGGCTTTCCATTATGGAAGCAGTTTTATCGGATAAAATCGATATTATCGCCACGGATCATGCTCCGCATACTTGGGAAGAAAAGAATAGAAGTTATTTACAGGCACCTAGTGGGCTTCCTTTGGTTCAGCATACACTTGACATAATGATGGATAAGGTTAATAAAGGAGAGATACCTTTGGAAAAAGTTATTGAAAAAATGTGTCACGCACCCGCTGTTTGCTTTAAGCTAAGAGAAAGAGGGTTTTTAAGAGAGGGATATAAAGCCGATATTGTTATTTATGATGATAGAACGCCATATACAGTAACTAAAGAGAATATAAAGTATAAGTGCGGTTGGTCTCCGTTTGAGGGACACGAGTTTTCCGGAAGTGTGTATGCTACCATTGTAAATGGCAATATTATTTATGGAGATGGAATTGTTTTTGAGGCTGGAGAGGGTGAGCGACTAATGTTTCACTAAAAGAAATACTTAATCACAAAAAGGTATTGCGGAAATTGATTCCAACCTTTTCTTGTTTTTATTTACTTGAAAACAAAAAGTAGAAACACCATTGGTGATTATTTGATATGAGGAGTTCAGTATCAAATTATAGCCTAGTAATTGATCAAGGACTTTCTGATTTATTTTTGAAGAAAATGATTTACATTCCACTAAAATGTATGGTTTTGCATTCTTGTCATAAATAGCTAAGTCAAACCTTTTTTTAATACCATTTAAGTCAAACCCTTTCTCTACAGCGATTCTTGTTATGGGATAGTTATTATGTATGAGGTATTGGATGAATAATTGCCTGACAAGTTCCTCTGGTTGGAGAATAATTTTTTTTCTTCTTACAGGATCCCATACCGTCTTTTTTTCATCTTCTAAATGAATAATTAGACGATCCTGATATGAAGGTAAGTTTAAGGAAATACTTTCCATAAATAATAAATAAATACGTATAAAATTTTATTACCACACACTCAATTATCCTTATTTAGAATATTATTTCGCAAATATAATTATTTCCATATTTAATTTCAAAAAAGTCACAATTGGTGATATTCTTATTTAGTTCGAAGAATAAATAGTAACTTTGTAAAGTTAATCAAGTTTCTTTTCTGTGAAAATAAAGTACTTATTAATTGGTTTTGTTTGTTTTCTTTTCGTTTCCTGCGAGGAGGAATACGCCATTGAGGACTATGATTTTAAAGAAAGGCTTGTTATTAATAGTATGTTTTCACCAGATTCGGTTTGGAGCGTAAAGTTAAGTACATCTAGTAATGCTTTTGATCCTTTTTCTACTATAAAGAATATTAATGATGCAGAGGTTTCCATTTTAAATGAAGATGGAGAATACATTTGTAATCTTTATAATGTTAATGGAAAGGGAAAGTATTGCAATACTAACTTTTATCCCCTTTTTTCCAAACGATATATTATAGAGGTAGTTCATAGATCTTTCGGAAAGGTTCGGGCAGAGAGTGCAGTACCTGATCAACCGGTGGTTGAAAATATAATTTTACAAACGGAAGAACTTAATGATCAAAAGGTATTGTCATTTGATATTGTTGATGGAGGTAAGAGCGATGACATATTTGTTTGGGATATTGTTACAAAGGATGTGTTGCAAAACAGTGATAACTTTACTGTTGATAGTAAGGGCAATACGGTGAGTAGTGATGATGTGATAAATCCATTATCTATAGTTAATCTAGTACGCGAAGAAAGCGAAATTCAAAGGAGCACGTATTTTAATTTCGAAAATTTAGGACATAGTCTTGGAGATATTGAAGTGTCTCTGCTTAGTACTTCGGATGATGCCATTACGATAAATGTAATTTCTAATAACCCGAATGTAGGAGGGAATCAAGGATCTGGAGGAAGTGGCGGTTCTGGAAATGGTGGAGAAGGAGAGGGAGAAGGTTCTGGTGAAACAAATTCTGAAACCAAAAGATACATTCGAATACTATCTGTAAGCAAGGAATTATATCGATACTTTGAAAGTGTAAGTTCTTTTGTCAATTCCACTCATACCGGCTCTTCTAGTTCAAATAGCTCTGAAATATATTCTAATGTAACGGGTGGACTGGGCATCTTCGGAGGTTACTCTACTTTATTAATTCCTATAGAGTAAGTAATAAAATTGGTTAGTTTTTATCCTGTCGATTTCGGAACGCCTGAATTTGATTTATGTATTGATCTGAGACATAAAGTTTTAAGAGAACCACTTTCTTTGGAATTCTCATGTCAGGATATTTCTATAGAATTTAATTCCTATCATTTGGCGTGCTTTCACGAAGATAATATGGTAGGGGTGCTAGTATTACATCCATTGGAGGAGGGTTTAGTCAAGATGCGTCAAGTAGCGATTGATGATAGATTTCAGAGTAAAGGTTTGGGATCCAAACTTGTCGTATATTCGGAGGTCTTTTCAAAGAGAATAGGATATTTAAATATTGTTCTTCATGCCAGAGATACAGCAGTGAATTTTTATAAAAAATTGGGATATACGGTAACTGAAACACCATTTATTGAAGTAGGAATTCCTCATTTTAAAATGACAAAAAGGCTATAAAAAAAGGGTCGCTCATTACTGAACAACCCCTTGTTTATTTTAATTCGTTATCTTACTAAAGAACTTTCTTTATTTGCTCTTCTAGATCGTATCTTGGATTTATTGCGGCTATTTTTCCTTCTCTGTCTATTAAAAAAGTTCTTGGAATTGATCTTACCCCATATTCTTTGGCTGGAGCACAATCCCATTTTCTTAAATCACTTACATGACCGTCCCAAATAAGACCATCTTTAGAAATGGCTTTTAGCCATCTGTCTTTTTGTCCTTTTTTAAAACTTTCAAGTCTTTCCTGATCTCCATTCATACGAGAAGCAGTTCTCTGATCAACACCGTCAAGAGATACGCTAAATACATCAAAACCTTTAGCTTTGTACTTGTTATAGATATCTACCACATGAGGATTGGCCTTTCTACAAGGTCCACACCAAGAAGCCCAAAAATCTAATAAAACAACCTTGCCTTTATAGTCAGATAATTTAATTGTTTTGCCATCTGGATTTGGTAATGCTATTTCAGGAGCAATCTCTCCAACTTTGATTTTTTCTTGAGCCTGTCGTCTTAGAGCCTGTTTTTCTGAGTTGTTCAACTGAGTCTTATAACCGTTCAACAAGTGAACATCAGGGTACTGACCTTCTAATTTAGCCAATACTTTTTTATGCATTTCTACCGACTCAGCTCTAAATCCAAACATTCGTAGGCTAAGTGCTGCAGCCGTAAGGGGAGAAGCAGTATTTTCTATATAGGCGGAGACATCTTTTGGACTCATTTCCTTATTCTTATATGCGTTGATTGTAGATAAGAAATCTTCTGTAGCTTTAGATCCCGATACTGTATAATCATATCTATCCAATCCGCTTAATTTTCCATTAAGAGATACAGTTTTTTCTGTTCCATCCAAAATGACATCGGCTCCTTTAGCACCAACTTTCACTTGATAGAAGCCAGGATTAACTCCTTCAGGGAAATCAAAGCTAAATGAACCATCTGCACCTGTTTGGCCAGATTGGATGGTTTTTGATTTACTACTAGGATCTATTTCATCGAAAAATACAGAAAGCCCATTAGCTCCCTCGATATTACCAGAAATTGAAGTTCCTTTTTTTGTGCCTGCACAGCTAATAATTACAGTAAGAACCAAGGCAAGCAGAGAAAAGGATAAAAATTTATTAATACGTGACATTTTTATGATATAATTTTAATTCTATAAATTTTTTAATGATTATTATTCAGATTTAATTAGTTAGCTTCTATAATTTTCTCAAGATCATTCAGGTGAGTTCTTTTCCACTCATCTATTCTTCCAAAGTTAGTATCATTAATCTCAATATCTCCTGAAGTAGTAGAACCTAAAACGCTAAATGTTACATTTTTGTTCTTTAGGTAATTTCTAAATTCCTGTAAATCACTTTTATTGATACTAACAACGACTCGAGATTGAGATTCACTAAACATGAATATATCTTCTCTGATATCTTTTGGAGATTGTATATTAAAACCTAGATTTTTTTCAAAGCACTTTTCCATCAAACACATAAATATTCCGCCCTCACTCACATCATGGGCAGATTTTATTTTTTTGTCCCTTATACAGTCTGTAATGACTTTTTGAATATTAGCTTCAATATCAAGGTCAAAATAAGGAGCAGGAGAGTATCTTACATTGTGATATCTTTTTAAATACTCTGATTGCCCTAAATCCTTATGAGTTTCGCCAATTAGAATGATTACATCATCTTCTGACTTAAAATGAAGAGTCATTTTATTGTTGATATCTTCCATAACACCTAGCATACCAATAGTTGGCGTCGGAAATACGGGCTCATTACCAGTGGAGTCCACCGTCTGATTATAAAAACTTACATTTCCTCCTGTAACCGGGGTATTGAATTTTTTACAGGCTTCTCCCATTCCTTTAATGGCGTTGACGAATTGATAGTACACATATGGATTGTATGGGTTGCCAAAGTTGAGGCAGTTTGTTATTGCAACTGGCTCTGCCCCTGAACAAACTATATTTCTAGCAGCTTCAGAAACAGCAATCATAGTACCTTTATATGGATCGGCATATACATAACTACTGTTACAATCTGTGGTGCAACTTAAAGCTTTATCCGTTCCTTTAATTCTTATTAAAGCGGCATCTGAAGGCTCATTGGTAGTCATTGTATTGGTTCTAACCATTGAGTCATATTGCTGCGTAATATAGTTTTTATTAAGTAAGTTTGGAGAGTTGAATACTACTTTCGCAGCTTCTACTATGTCTGTTGGAGGGAATACGGAGTCAATATCAAATGATTCAATCTTATCCATATAATCAGGTCGTGAAAACTCGCGGTCATAAACAGGAGCACCTCCTCCTAGTACCAGGGGTTCTGCAGGTACATCAGCTATTATATTCCCATTTTGAACAAAAGTCAATCTTTGATCGTTGGTTACTTCACCAATCAATTCGCATTCCAAATCCCATTTGTCAAAAACTTCAATAAGTTCTTCCTCTCTGCCTTTTTTACATACAATTAGCATCCTTTCCTGACTCTCAGATAGCAATATTTCAAAGGGCTGCATATTGGCTTGTCTCGTAGGAACTTTGTCAAGATCAATTTTCATACCAGTGCCCGACTTTGCACTCATCTCAGATGTTGAGCAAGTAATACCGGCAGCTCCCATATCTTGCATTCCAACAATTGCTCCTGTTTGGATTGCCTCAAGAGATGCCTCTAGCAAAAGTTTTTCTTGAAAAGGATCTCCAACTTGAACTGCAGGAAGATCTTCAGCACTATTTTCAGTAAGATCAGCAGAAGCAAATGTAGCTCCATGTATACCGTCCTTTCCTGTTGCACTACCTACAATAAAAACTGGATTACCAGGGCCGTCTGCAATGGCACTTACCGTTTCTCCTACTTTAACGATCCCAACCGACATTGCATTGACAAGAATGTTTTGCTTATAACACTCATCAAAGTAGACTTCACCTCCAATAGTCGGTACTCCTAAGCAGTTGCCATAACCTCCTATACCACTTACTACACCTTTTATAAGATGTTGCATATGAGTATTGCTGGGGTCTCCAAATCTAAGAGAATTAAGAGCGGCGATAGGCCTTGCCCCCATTGTAAATATATCACGGTGAATACCACCAACTCCTGTAGCAGCACCTTGATATGGCTCAATGGCCGAGGGGTGATTGTGAGACTCTATTTTAAAAGCACAAGCCAAACCATCTCCAATATCCACTAAACCAGCATTTTCTTCACCTGCACCCACCAGAAGTTTTCCTCCTTCCCGAGGTAATGTTTTAAGATATTTTATTGAATTCTTATAACTACAGTGTTCCGACCACATTACAGAGAATATTGATAATTCAGTGAAATTAGGGACTCGTCCCATTATATCCACTATCCGGTCAAATTCTTCAGGTAACAGGCCTAGCTTTTTGGCAGTTTTCACAGTAACTTCTGTGCTTTTTGATGTCATGTGCAATCTCTTGATTAAATATTAATAATATTTATCATGCAAAGGTATAATAATTGCCTAATTTGGCCTATTATTAAAGCATTAATAAAGTATTAAGGATGTTTGAGAAACAAAGTTATATTATCGTAGGGATACTATTAAGCTTAGTGATATCGTGTAAGAGCAATAAAAATGACGTAATAAACTCTTCAAAGAACAACTCTTTAGAACTTTTACAATCGGTTATGCAGGATTGTTATGACAATCGGAAAATCATTAAGGAAATTGTAGATGTGGAGGGGATTGTAATGAGCGTAGGTGATTTTTTTGTTATCCGGGTGGGAGACAATATGAGATATCAACCATGTGAGTTACCAAAGAGCTTGAAAAATGATGATAAAGTAGTGTTTAGTGGAGAAGTGAAAGAAATCTTTCAAAATGAAAGAAGAGCAGGCAGACCGATCGTTTTGAGTAAAATTGTATTGCAGGAGTAATACAAAATTGAATTATAGAATACTTGTTAATCATTATTTTATATATTTGTATATTCAATATATAAAATGTTTATATACAGATTTCTCTTATTTGTTTTGGGAACGGCATTACCAATAATGCTCATGGCTCAGCCGAATTTTTATAAATCAAAACAACTAATTCCTGATCATCATTTTAGTAATCTAACATTACTTTCTCTTGATGTCAATAAGGATTTTAAAGATGATCTGGTAAGCTTAAGCGAGGGTGTTGATTTGAAGCTATATTTTCAGACTTTACCGAATTATACATTTGAATCTATTTCTTCTTTACGAGTGGATGATCAGCCGCAATGGGCTATGTTGTCCGCTGATGTTGACAAAGATGGTGATAATGAATATTTTATGGCCGGTGTTTATGACAACATAAAGTATTTATTTACTAATAATAATGTAATTCTAAAAAAACTTGAATTCGGAAGTAATTTTTATGCTCAGGGTTCAAATCTGGTTGATATCAACAAAGATGGTTATTTGGATTTATATTTTTCAAATGACGACGCAAACAATAAAATATTCATATATGATCCGGTTTCTACAACTTTTACGGAAGAAATGATCATTGATTTTAATACCATTCCATCGAGTGATGGTTCAGGTAATTATGGAAGTGAATGGATAGATGTGGATAATGATGGAGATCTTGATCTCTTTCTTGCAAAGTGTAGAACGGGAGTAGAGTCTCCAAATGATCCAAGAAGAATCAATAGATTATTTATAAATGAAAATGGAACATTTTCCGATATGGCTTCTGAAAGAGGTCTGGCAGATGGAGCTCAATCTTGGTTGGGTTCTTTTGGAGATATGGATAATGACGGAGACCTTGATTGTTTCGTACTTAATCACCATGAGAGAAGTAAACTGATGATTAACGATGGCAACGGATATTTTTCTACTCAACTCGTAGATATTAATACAGCTGGATTGCAAGCCATCTGGCAGGACTTGGACAATGATACTTATCTTGATTTAATCATTGCAGGAGGGGAAGGAGATTACATACTTATGAATAATCAGTTGGGTGGATTTACAATTTTTGAAAACCTCATTGGTCCCGCAGGAGCTAATTCTGTGGTAAGCGGAGATTTTAATTCGGATGGCTTTATAGACATATTTTATACATATGGTGAAGATCTTGTCTTTTCTGGAGATAAAAAAGATGAATTGTGGTTAAATGAAGGAAATGAAAACAATTGGGTTTCTTTAAACTTACTAGGGGAACAAAGTAATTTGGAAGGTATTGGAGGAAGAATAAATCTTTATGTGTCAGGTGAAAAATTTATTCGAGAAGTAAAAGGAGGTTCAAGTTATAGTATTACCCATTCCTATCAGCAGCATTTTGGTTTGGGAGAGGCAGAGATAATCGATTCTATGGTTGTGGAATGGCCGTTGGGCAAAATCGATCGCTATTATAGTCTTGATATCAATAGTAGATATGTGGTTCAAGAAGGAAAATGTATTAGTAAGATATTTGCAGAAACGGACCAAGCTAAGTGGTATTGTGGAGAACCTTTGGAATTAAGAGCGAGAAATAACTATAATAAGTATCAGTGGTCAACTGGAGACACGACAGAGAGCATTATGATAAATGAACCGGGATATTATCATTACCGAGTTTGGGATGAGATGGGGTGCCTTTTTCAATCCGAGGGGTTTTATGTTTCAACAGATCAAGAATACTTATCATTGGACAGTCTTAATTCTAATGTAATCTGTGAAGGAGATTCTATATTTCTTTCTGCTGTTGATAACTACAGCTATCAATGGTCGACAGGTGAGGTCGAGCCGATGATTAGTGTTAAAAATCACGGCGAAGTAAGCTTAATTGCGGATAGTCCTTGTGGAGATAGATATCATGACACTATACATATCAACTTTCTAAATAATAATTTTGAAAAAATAGATAATGATACTGTTCAGGTCAATCAAGATGGATTATTAGATGGGTTGGATCAAATTATTAATTGGTACGAAAAAGAAGATGACCATCTCCCTATTTCTAATGATCAACTTCTCAATATTTCGAATGTTCAGGAAGATGTGGAAGTCTTCTATGATTTAATAGAGGTGTCAGGAAAGGAGATTAATGATATAGCAAACTATTCTTTTACAGGGCAGGACGATTTATATAGTTCTAATACCATAAATAGCGGCTTATTTTTTAATGCTCACCAAGATATTCTTATTAACTCTTTTAAAGTCTATGCTCGAGAGGTAGGGATTAGAAGAATTATTATTATCAATGAGAGGGGAGAATACATTTTTTCTAAATCATTTGAACTAAAGATAGGTGAAAACTTGATAGACTTAAATGCTTTTATTCCACGAGGGAATAATTATCAAATTACCACTGATAGCGACGTTAATCAAATGAATATAGGTTCAAGAGGACCTGATCTAGCAAGAATTAAGACTGATAAGAATTATCCTCTCAAGTACGGAGAAGTACTAGAAATCGAGACATCTCTTACAGGGACAGGAGCATTTTATTATTTTTTTGATTGGAACGTAGCTTATAATCTAGGGTATTGTACATCACCTAGATGCTCTGCTAAGGTGATAGTGGACACAACATCCAATACTATTGAACTCAGTGGAAGTAGGGATAAATCAAAACTATTTCCAAATCCGTCTTCAGGGATGTTTTATTTGGACTCTGATGTAAAATTTGAAACATATGATGTTTTTGATATGAGGGGGATGTTGGTCGATAAGGGAAGAGTAATAGAAGGAAGGTTAGAGGTGATCAAGTCTCTTAAATCAGGAATATACAGTTTACTCCTGAGCTCTATAGATGGAAGCAGAATTGTGAAAATTATAGAGATCATACGGGACTAGTGAAAATTAGCTAGTTAATTTACAGGACAAAATTCCCAATAAGCTTTTAGTTATTCTCTTTGCTTACAAATATTTAATTAATTTTAGTTTTAGAACATAACCATACCTTTATTACGAATATAAAAGACGATTACCATGAACAAGCTTTTGATACTTTCAGTTTTTTCAGTGTTAACATTTGGTACTTTGGATGCTCAGGTTCATATCTGTGGAGATCATTTATATAAGGATCATCTTGAAAAGAAATACCCCGATATAGAGCAACTTTATGCATATAGTAAAATAGAAAAATCATCAATTAGAACGAATAAAGTTTACCGCATTCCAGTCGTTGTTCATATTGTATATCATGCTGACAATGAGAATCTTACTGATGAGTTGATAATGGATCAGATAGCTTACTTGAATGAAGATTTTAGAAGACTAACACCGGATACTACACTTACAAGAGATGTGTTCAAGGAAGTGGCAGGGGACACAAAGATTGAATTTTACTTAGCTGAATATGATCCAGAAGGAAATCCTACTAATGGAATTACAAGAACCTATACTGATACGACTACTTTCATGGATATAGCAGCTACCGATTTTTTTGATAATCTTGATAATATAAAATCGTCAGAAAATGGAGGAATAGATCCTTGGGATCAGTCAAGATATTTAAACATTTGGGTAGGTAACATGGATATAAGCTTTTTAGGACAAACAGGACCTTTCCTATTGGGCTTTGCATATCCTCCTGTTGATGCTCCTAACTGGCCACTCGAAGAACTTCCTATGAACTTTCAAGAAAATGATGGTGTAGTAATAGCTTATCAAGCCTTTGGAAGAGATAATCCTAATAGTGGGGTTCTTGAAGGATTAAATGATAGAGGAAGAACCTTAACTCACGAAGTAGGGCATTATCTTGGGTTGCGACACGTATGGGGAGATGGAGCATGTGCGATGGATGATGGTATAGAGGATACTCCTCCAATGAGCCAATCCTCTCAGGTTACTTTTCCTACGGAATGTAGTGCACTATATAGTAATAACAGCTGCTTTGACTCGGGAGAGGAGTTACCTGATATGATCGAAAACTATATGGACTATAGCCCTGAAAAGTGCCAAAATGTATTTACCCAAGGACAAATAGATATCATGAGAGCTTCTATGGAAGGTTCTCGAGAAGACTTGTCTGAAGGAGATCTTGTTTCTGTTGTGAATAACGAGCTGATAGGGATTAGCCTTTATCCTAATCCAACCACAGATATGGTTAGACTTAAAGGAGAATTAGGTTCTCTCTATGAATTTATGCTTTTTGATATGAATGGTGTTCAATTAGAAAAAAGAACTATCCAATCAGGAGAATCTGTTGAATTGAAAACAGGTGAAGGCATCTATACTTGTATCATATGTGATGAGGGAAAAGATTGTGCAGTTGAGAAGTTAGTTGTATTGAGATAAAGATGTAAGAAAATAGAAATTAGTGGGCCAAATTAAGAGGAAAAAGACCTTCTTCTTTTATCCAACCTTCATCGGTGTATCCAGCTTGAACTTTTATCCATTCACCGATCTGGTCAATCTTTTTAACTTTGATACCTGGTCTTAGTGTAAAAGATTCTTCACTTCTTTCATCTGCACCCTGAAATAATTTTTTTTCTTCTAAAGCTAAGTAGAACGGATTGTTATATAAATCCTTTGTTCTGTATTGGTGGCAACAAAGAGTGAATAACATTAGTAATATAGTACCTGTTAAAATTGCTTTTGTTTTATTTTTCGTATTTTTTTGAACCCATATTATATAAATGAGGCCTATAGAAGTTAAAGAAAACATTGCGAAGAGTAGGAACCAAATTTTGGGATTGAGTACGCCAACAATGGATTTTCTAAATATCAATAAATTGGATTCTATATTCTCTTCAAATATTTCATTTTTATCATTAGCCAAACGAAGATTATTTCTGAGTTTTTCGTTGGAAGGCCTTATAATTAGTGCCATTTCATAGTTGGCAATAGCTCGTGGGAAATCATTATTTCTATAAGAATTATTACCATCAATAAGGTACTGGTCAAAGTTTTTTATAGGCTCAGAACAGTATCCACCATAAAAAGTACAAACTAAAAGAACTAATACACTTAAAACTCTTTTCATGAATTGTAATTCTGATAATGCTAGCAAATATAAGGTAGACCAATTATTTTGAATGAATATTTTAAAATTATTAAGAGATGGTTTAAGCAAAAGTTAATTCTCAATAAAGTTGTTGCCTATTTTGAAGTTGAGTCGTTTTTTTAGAAATTAGTTAAAGTTTTAATTTGAAGCTTATGTTAAGGAATATAGTTGTTTTTGTTGCAATGTTGATTTTAGGAAGTTCTTGTTCTCCAAGTTTAACTCCTTTTACTAAGGACCTATATGAGTCTAATAATTGGTCGGAAAATGACTTGTCTAAAATTCAGTTTTATTTATCCAAAGATATTGTATTACATAGAGATCGAGGTTCAGATAGGTCTTCAATTTCTGATGGGAAGATCAGAATAGTGGACGGTAGAGAGGTGGAAGAGATTGTATTCAAAAAAGGAACCCCAGGAGTGTTTTTGTTTTCTCCTAACCGGGATAATTTTGCGATTAGTTTTGAGAGTGGTAATGGAAAGGAGAAGTTTCTAATTTTTGGGCCTAATGAAAAATTAAGTGGCCGCTATGTTCTACTTGCTAAGGATTGGAAAAGAAGAAATGGCAAAGTAAGTTATAATGATAAGGTGTATAGGACAAGTTCTGAAAGTGCATTCGCAACCCTTATGGTAGACCTTAAAGCTGCAAGAAAAGTACATTATAGGTCAAAAACGGTGGGAGGTAGAAAGATATAGTAAGTAGAAGGGATGAAAGTCATTGAACCTTCAGAATTCAATGACTTTCATTCATTATTATGTAGCTCCCTTATAATTTTGATCAGAAGACTCATTTTCCTTTTTGTAGCCAATTAGCTTTTTTAATCCCGCAAATAAACCTATAGCCCCGATAACAATTATTTTCCAAAACTTGGCGAGAAGAATACCCAGTTTAGCTAATATTCCTGCTTTAGCCAGTATTTTTCCAGCGATCAAACCTCCTATACCATAGGCGGCTACTTTATCAATATCAGGGTTGAAATCCGCGTAAGTATTTCCTTCGGTAAAATTGACATTAGGGAGTAAATCTGGAATCACGGATTTAACTTCATCTAAAATATACATTTCACCAATTGCATTTAGTTGTAAATATCCCTTTCTACCCAATATTCTAATGTTGTAGTTTAGCGTATTACTTTCCATATCTCCAAATTTCAACTCTTTGGCCCAATGTAATTTTTTGTTTTGACTGTCGTAATATGGGGTAGAAGCCCAACCCAGTAACTGAATAGGAGGGTAGCCATTTTGTTGACGATATTCATTGCCAGCTTCAGTGTCCTCTTGCATTGTACTTAGTAGATCATCATAATCGATATCTGCCGCATCTTCGTCATTTATATATCCATCTTCTATATATGTTATATTTATGGCAAATGAGGAGTCGCTCAACGGAGAGTCGTTGGCAGGAATAAGCATGCCTAATGATCTTTCACCGTCCGAACTAGGAGGATTGCCCCAAACATCTGTCAGTATCATTTCACTGTCTTCAGCATTTAGATACTTGAAGGAAGAAGGTGTTTCTATTAATGCAATATTTTTAAGTTTGATTGTCCCATTTTCATATTCTAATGTTTGTTCCAGACTATCGATAAACCTATTCCAAAGCAATTGATATTGTTCTGGAGAAAGCTCTTGATTAACATCTAGTGAGTCAGAGGCATTCAGAATATTAGAAAATAACAAAAGGCATACTACCGTAAGAGATTTGAATGGTTTCATAAGTGTAATTAAAGTTTAATAAAAAGTTGGCATACAAAAATATATGGCCTGTTTCTGATATTAAAGATAGTATTTAGAAATATGAATACAAAGTTTAACAGTAATGTATTCTTAGATTAACTCTTTCTTGAAGCAAATGCTGTTATCCATATTTTTATATTGTCCAAAATTATTTATGACCTGATAACCATGATGATGATATAAAGCAATTGCTTCAGGTTGCCTTTTACCCGTCTCGAGTACACAAGAAGTGATTGAAAGTTCTTTTGCCCATTTTTCCAATTCAGTTAGAATTTTTGTTGCCCATCCCTTTCTCCTTTGATCAGGAACTGTGAACATTCTTTTTATTTCCATACTATTAGAATCAAATGGTTTCATAGCTCCGCATGCAACTACTTTTTGATCTTGATAAATTAGAACCACATGATCCAACACATCTATATTGTTAAACTGTTGATAAAATTCATGATCTTCACCATCCTGAATGGCGAGGTATTTATCTAATTCGGTAACCAAATTTTTGAAATCAGAATCTTGGTAGTTTGTTCGTTTGATTGATATCATATGTGTTCAGTTTTTAATATGGAGTACATGTAAGCTTTTACTCCATCTTCTATAATTTCGGATTCATAAGTAAGACCTAATTTTTTCAGGACTCTAATAGATTTTTGGTTGGCAGGTAATACTAATCCTATAATTTTTGAAAGATTAAGAGTATCAAAACCATAATCGATTAATAATTTGCTAGATTCGGTGGCTATACCTTTATCCCAGTAATTTTTCTTGAATCTATAACCTATGTCTACAAGTTTCAGATCTTCGAGGTACTTTAACCCTGTAAAACCAATAAATTCTCCATTTTCTTTCCACTCCACAGCCATTCTGCCAAAGCCATATTTTTTGTAATCTCCTAATACATCCTCTTTGATTCTTCTTCTAGTTTCGTTGATGTCTACAACTCCTCCATCTCCGGTATATTTAGTTATTTCGGGATCTATATTCATCTGATGGGAGGGTTCAACATCGGATAAGGTAAATGGTCGAATAATAAGGCGATCGGTTTGAAATATAGGTAGGCTCATATCTATCATTATCTGTCTTGAAGTCGATAAACAAATTTAAGGCCACTCCAATTTTCATCTATTGCGGCTACTTTGACATCAACCACTCCAATTTTCAGCATAAACTCTCTTATCATATCTCTTTTAAGATTGGTTGGAATCTTAGATTTGCCTTTAGGCCAACTTACCCAGAACAGACCAGTTTTCTTTAGATAATTCTTGTGAAGGGACGCGGCCTCTTGAAAATCTTGATAAGTTGTACAAAATATGTGTATAAAGTCAATAGAGTTGTTTTTGCCAGATGATTCTATGGTAAGGGATTGAGGTAAATCTTCAAATAAGTCAAAATAATATGAAGGTGGATGATAAAGAAGTACTTTCATCTCTTCTTTCAAACCTAATTTCTTTGCCAAAGGTGTTTTCGAGTAGCTAGATGCCATCTTCGATAGTTTTCAGAATTTAAAACTATGAATATTATAGATAATCTATAGGGTTTAGATAAAACATTTTTTTCCACCCTTGTTTGTCTGAATCTATTCTCCAAGGATATGGAATAAGACTTAATATAGAGTAATGTAAGTGTGATGGTTTTCCTTTTGCATTTCCGCTATCACCAACGGTACCTATTAAAGTACCATGATTAACCCATGAAAGTCTTTCAACTTTATTGGTTTCGAGATGAGCGTAATAATGTAATCTCCATTTCGGACCCAAAATTAATACTGCATTTCCACCTCTTTTAACCTTTCCCGAAAAAACCACTAAGCCCTGTGTGGAAGACTTTATAGTAGTTCCTTTTTCCGCAAAGATGTCAATGCCTTTATGTGTTATTGATTTGCCCCAAGGATAAAACCAAAAAGAATTAGCATTATAACTATTGGCATCCGCTCCTTCTACTGGCATTTTCAAGTTTTGTGGAAAGATCAAACCAATAGCAATGACCAATAAAACAAACCATGCAATTTTGACTCTAAGTTTCAAATAAAATTTAGTTTAATAACAAAAGAACTAACAAGTCCCTGATATTATTGCTTATCTATCTTTAGCAATAGGAGATTTATACTCTGTCCAAAGGAACAAAAGGAGGTTTGGGTAAAATTGATATTATATGGTCTCCCGGTTTAACAAGTCCTGATTTAGTAACAATGGCCATAATTCCTGCCTTTCGAACTAATTTGTCATTGTTGTCTCTATGAACTAGTTGGTCCATTAGACCCGCTTGAAAATGGTTTAATTGAGTACATGGGTTTCTCAAACCCGTTATTTTGATTTCTGCGGAATTTCCAATTCTGAGAATGGTATTAGTGGGTAATCCAAGTAGATCAATATTGGATGTGGTAATATTTTCCCCCATATTTCCCGGATAAATTTGGTATCCGTTATGTTCAAGCTCATTGAATAGTTCACTATGTATCAAATGGACTTGTCTCAGGTTAGGTTGATTAGGGTTTTGTCGTACTCGAGATCTGTGTTTAACTTGTTTTCCACAATGGGCATCTCCTTGGACACCAAGGTCTTTTAGAAGTTCAATAGATGGACACACAGTTTTAGAAAAGGAATGCTTGCTATGTTTACAAACCGCAATTACCTTAGCCTTCATACTGTTTCTTAATTAATTTTAGTGCCCAATCATAATGACTGGATGAGGCAGAAATCAAATACGCTCCTAATGAAGTACTACCAGTCCAATGAAAGCGTTTTTTAGTAAATAATTCCTCTTCAGAATGTTTATTTATAATGCCCTGAATTTGGGAAAAAGACTCATTGAGTAACGATACAGTTATATCTAGACCTACTTCTTGGTATTGTTCCCAAATCCACTTATTTAATTCAGGCACTGTTCTCCAGGTATATCCCTTAGCTGGCATTTCAGGTTTGTCACCATTCATGCCCACTTTATACCATTCTAACATCATGGCATGCCAATGATGGAGATGAGAGAGAACATCTCGGATATTTCTATTAAGGCTTCCTTTTTTAAAAGGAGAATTTCTTTTTGATGAAGGTATTTGCGAAATATGATCCATTAATTTTTTAAAATTCAGTTGACTCTGTTGGATCAGCTCTTCTTTCGTTTTTGGTCTTGCCATTCATCTTATTTTTTAATATGAATTTCTACCTCGGCCCATGTGTCCCACAGCTTTTTAACTAACAACTTGAATTCAGTACCATGATCGCCTTTTTCGATTTCTTCAAATAAAATATGCATTTCTCCACGAAGATCAGGATATAGATCAGTAATAGGTAGTACATCACTCCAGGCATTTTTATGGGCATTAAAAGCATTTTTAAAATCTTCAGGACAGTTTTTGAAATCTAAATTTCCTAATTTACTTACATAAGATTTGACAGCTTCACTTAAAGATGCTGTTTCACAAGCATGGTTTCTGATGGTGCCTGCTTTTTCATCTATTTCCATTATTTTCTGGACACAGGAAGATGCATGAATGTTTTCCTTTTTTTTAAAACTGGATTCATTCTTACAAGAAAAGAAACAAATAATGGTTAGTAGTATTAAATTTTTAAGGTGTTGCATTTTTTGTTTTTACACATACAAAGATAAAGTATAGAATTTATTGAATTTAAGGATGTGGAGATCAAAATTTGCTTGCTTGTCAAATTAAATATTAGTTTAATAGATATTGCTTGACTAGACTAAATAATTCAACCAAAATATGGTACTTACGTATAGCCAAAATATGCTAAAAACAACATGAACACTTGTCTCAAACCTTTTTCCTTTCCATAATTTAGATGAATATCCAAAAAACTGAACAATTAACCTTAGTGTCCAAAAAATGGCAAAACCTAAAGATATTGTTTTCCCAATAGAGGTATTGATTAATTGATCGGCAGAATATACACACAGAAGACCCATTAAGAAAACAGTTAGAGCAACAAAAAGTGTGTGAATAATCATCATCTGCCTGTTAATTAAAGACAAAGATATAAGCTCTTCCTTCCAATTAAAGTATTTTGGAAAGATGATGTGTATTGTGGCCAATATCATAAATAATATCCCAATAATTTTAACTTGCAGTTCCATCTCGTTCTAAGATAAATGTTGAAATAAAGGGAGTAGTTTTAATTTCTTTTCTAATAATGAGATTTGCCTGATGAAAGGTAGAAACCCAAGTGGATTTATGGTGAAAATGAAAAAAACCTATAGTGTAGGCCATAAAGTTATAGAAGTCTCTTAAATGCTCTGTAATAATTATTTGACCATCATAATTGACAATTCTTGAAAGTTCCTTGAAAAATTGAACTCTCTCGGCGTTAGATCTTATTTCATGAATTGACAAAACGCCAATCACTTTGTCGAAAGATTCCGATTTAAATGGAAGTTTTTCTGTAGAAACAGGAAGTGTGTTTGAACTAGGGGGATAGGCTTTTCTTGCTCTCTTTATTGATACTTCGGTATGTTTAGCAGGATTATAGAAATCGACTATAGTCAATTCAGCTTTTGGAAATTTAGATTTTATAATATCGCTGGTCTCATCAAATCCAGCATTGATGTTAAGCACTTTTTTATAGTTAAGGTTTTCTAACCATTTCATTTGATAAAGAGGGGAGAGATCATATATATAGTAAGAAATAAGCAGGGAAATAGATATTGTAATAATTGTCATAATACAAATGGTCAGTACCCAGATATGAATACTAACGGGTAGTAATTCATAAAATAGACCTAATAAGCATATTAGGGCAAAAGCTATCAAATAAAAATGCCAATTGAACCTTATAATATTCCAAATTCCCTGAAACGGTTTTCTTCCTACTTCCATATTTCTACTTTGCCTTTTTCCCAATGATATGGTATGTTGGTAATCTCGAAAGCATTAGCTAATACGAGGTTGGGTAGTTCAAGTTCATTTAAAAATTGAAAGTTATACTTTAGAACTTTTACTGGTTTAGGCTTCCAGTTTTTTCTGATTCCGAGTATGATGAGCATCTTTTTTTCCTCTTCATTATAAGTAAAAGTATGTGGTAATGGTCCAGCAAACTTTCTGGCCTCTTTCCAATTTGAAAAGGGCGAATTAGTAGGTAGAGGAATTTCTTGAGGTGACGATGTAGTGATAATGTAGAATTGTGATTTGTTAGATTTAATAACTCTTTGGTTGTCAATGTTTTGTTGTTTGATGTCAGTAGTTGTGTAATTATAATGAGTGAAAATATTTCCAAAGAATTTCATTTTTGGTTTATCGGTCTCCGATTTGATAATATAAAGACCTCGGAGGTTTTTGCCTGATCTACTTTTGTAACGAACAAATATCCTATAACCTATTAAGAAGAAATTATTTCCAAGAAATTCAGGGAAGCCTTTGGGTCTTAAATCTTTAGTTTGAACCATGGCAATTGCTATGAATGCCCATTTGTTTTGAAATGTATCTAATGCCAAATGAGGAGGTAAAAAACCTTCAAGATATTCTTTGGGGACGGCAAAGGTCAGAACAAGTGAGTTCTCGAAAAAAGCTTGGACGGCAAATGGATGATTTTTAAGAAATTTCATGGCTATTGGATTGACTTCCTAAGTATAAATTCATTGTACCAAATTATACCAACAAACGCTAATGCAAAGATGAAATTAATTCTCCCCCAAAGCAGTAAATCAGGGGCCGTTAACAACTCAATAATATTCATTAACAATATAACGGCTATTTGTACGGTTGCATTTATTCTGGGCTCGTATTTCGACATTATCCACAAAAACATTATTATCTCTGATAGGCCAATTAGTACGGTCAGAGGTCTTCCATCTTGCAAGCCCAAAACTTTGCTAACTATATCTTCATGTCTGGGTATCACATTCATCACTTTGGCTATTAATCCATTAGCTAGCCAAATACTAGCGATAAATATAGTAAGGATATCGTGAAGCACTTTTTTGGTCATATTCTGTGGACTAATTGACGATAACTTTGAACCAGAGAAATAGTTCTTTTTTATAATCTTTATCAGAAAAGGAATAGGCGTTTATTACTTTTCCTTTTTCTGTTATTTTCAATGAATTATCACTTAAGGTTATTCTGCCGTTCTCTACCGGACCAGTGATTAGTTTTTTATGCGTGAAATGAGAATCAGGACTTGTCTGATGGAATTGACACATCCCTTCGAATTCTTCAATTCTTCTTTCTAATAAAGTGAATATATATTGAGGAGTGCACGATGATTTTCTTTCTATTTTAATAACCTTGTAATAATCTTCATTATACTTCTCAATTCTATATTTACCGCGTGGATCGGATTGTATATCATTTGGAGTAATTTTTAAAGGATAAAAACAAAACTCTCCAAACCCCACATCTACAAGGTAGTTGTTTTGATTTATGTTCACTAGGACTGCCATGTGATCATATTCTTTACCGTAACTTTCTTTATCCTGATTATAGACTTTAGCGGATATTAGTTTTGCATCAAAACCTATGTTTTTTAGTAGGGAACAGAATAAGCTGTTTAACTCGTAGCAAAAGCCACCTCTTTTATTAATAACTATTTTATCATATATTTTATTAATATCTAATATGATTGGAATACCGTAATGAATATCAAGGTTTTCAAAAGGAACATGCAAAAGATGTGCTCTTTGGAGTTCCTTAAGAACTGCAAAACTTGGTAGTACCTCACCTGTGTAATTAATTCGGTTTAGGTAATTCAAAATGCTCATATTGCAAAAATAAGCATTGGTTGCTTTTTAGAAACTCAAAAAGGTAGCAGATCTGGTTCCAAAAATTCTGATTTAGCTACCTCCGAATTAAAAATGTCGATGCTGTAATGATTTTTGATTAACTCCTTAAAATTAGTATTTAACTGAGGGTTTTCATTGATAAACTCTTGGAAATTATTAGTGTTTGATTTTGCCATAAAATGACCTACTATTTTTACGGCGGCAACGGTTAAAGTAACGTGGTATTTGTTTTGTGCTCCAACATGATTTACAAAAGATCGTAATTCGGTCTGAATATTTTCTTCGGCTTGAATAACTCCGTATAGTTTGATATGCAGCCATGCCAATCGAAGGTGTGCTTCATGTGTAAACAGGGCAGGGGCAAGTGTGCAGTTAGAGAACTGTAAAAGGAAATCGGAATCCGATAGATTTGAGTGGTTATTCATTACTTTCCAATATTTTATCTAAAATCTTATTAGAATTGATTTTTAGTTTTTCGATTGTCGTTTTGCCTTCAAATTCTAAATAATAAGCCATCCATATCATTCTTTTGTTAATAAGCATGCCATTAATGGTCATAGCCATGGTATAGAAATCATTTTCTGATATTTGGTATTTTACCAATAAAATAATAGTGAAGGATTCATCCGTGATACGATAGTCATCAACCTTAGTAGGAACTCCAATGTCAATTTGTAGGCCAGTTTTATCTAATTCATGGACTATCGAGTCCCAATTGGTTATTATAAAATTTGACTTGAGTAAATCATATGTCTGATTCAATTCTATCTTGGTTATATTTTCATATTGGATTTCTTTAGTTCCATAGATTTTGAAATAATTGTCAAATTGAATATTGTCGATTTGATCTTTTTTATGATATGTACTGTCATCGATATAAAATCCTAGGACCTCATTGATAGGCACTTCAGCGGCATCGGCAAGTTCTTTAATCCCGGATTCCATATAACATTCTTGATAAGTTTCAATAGTAGGTAAACAAAGCTGGACATCGCCAAAATTGGTGATTCTTTGGCAAAGGGATTCTTGGGATTGTGCACAAATTGAGAAGGATAAATAGAGTAGTATCATTTTTGTCTTCATATACTATTATTCATAAGTATTTCTGTCTTAGATCATCTGTATAGCCAAAACACTTTTGGTCGGGAGAGTAATATAGGATAAAAGGGATATGTTGATTTGTGTTGAAGTCCTTTATAACGATTTGTGAACTGATCTGACTATGAATAAATATTATAAAAGAAGATAAGTATAGAAGAATTCGACTCACTCGCACTATTTGTATTTTACATTTCTTATTATAGGTAGCATTATGACATAAAAATATCATTTTTAGAGATATGTTTAACCCTAAATTACTGCGAATTAATTACTAAAAGATAATCTTCTTCGATGGAAGTATTACTGTCTGTCTTTTATTCAAATTAGTAGATTTCATTTCATTGAGATAAAGCCTAATACGTATGAATATATAATCCAATGTTAAGTTTTTAAAACTTAACATTGGATATCAAATATTTTGCTTAAGTAACATTAATTTTACTTTGAATTAATATTAAGTTAACATTAAATAAAAACTATATGAGTAAGATCAAAAAACTACAGAAGAAAGCAAAATCAATGAAAAAGACAATTTGCCAATTGAAAAAAAGCAGTGCAAAAGCGGAGAAAAAACACAAGTCAGAGGTTAAAAAGTTAAAAGCTACTATTAAAAAACTAACTAAACAAAAGAAAAATAAAGGAGGAAAAAAAGGAAAGTTGAAAAAGGTGGCATAATAACACATTGATGATTTAAACAAATGAATGGCCTCAAATTATTATTTGAGGCCATTCATTTAAATAACTTTTTACTGTTAGGTTATAGTTCTTGATCCACATATGAAAATTGACCAAACGGAATGATCATACAGTCATCTTCTGGTCCGATAAATTTTCGTCGATTATAATATTCAAGTTTGACCCCGATTTCTACCAAAGGATTCGTGGGTATTTCTTGATTTATGAATTTTTCGCATGGTGCGTATCGATTTAAACTATCATGTGAAAACACAGCTCGTGGTACTACAGAGCAACTAGATGGTAGTTGAGTCAATGTTCCAATTGTTACCATACATAATTCATTCGCTTTAAGTGTTTTACTAATAGTTGAGGATTGATGTAAAGGAGCATTTAAAAAATCATGTGTTCCATTAACGATATTATTATAAACAGTTGCTGTGTCTGGAGTCAGTTCTTCCGGCAATAGGAATACTTTATAAGTATTGTCATTACAGAAGGTGGGAAATTCAACTGTTTTTGATAAGCCAAGGTATAGTTCTATGGAACTCTTGTTTTGATTAGTAATAATTGCTGTAATATGGGTGTAAAAATATTTGATGCCAGTATTGCTATGATGATGAATGCCAAGATTGGGGCCATATTCAATTTTTAATCCTGTGTTAGTCATAATGTTCTTGCTGATTTGATTATTTTTTTTAGACGTATTTGAAGTGCAAGAACAAATTATAGCCATAAATGCTAGTAATATGGATATTCTGGATATCATTGATTCAAGTTTTACACTCTGAAATTATTGGTATCGTTAACTATTATTGAAATTTAGCCGTAAAAAAAGAGTAAAACTTTGTAAATATTATTTTCAATCGTTCATGATCGAATTGTAATTGATAACAAAGTAATAACAGATAAGACTCCTTTCGAATAAATTCTCATTTGCTCTATGTTATCTATGTAGTTGAGATACATGTTGTCTATTACTCTGATAGCATATTGATCTATTGACCATTCTTTACTGTCTCATCGAGCCATTTGTAAAATTCTCTTTGCCAAACCAAGCTGTTTTGAGCCGAAAGGACCCAATGATTTTCTTCTGGAAAGTATAAAAGTCTTGACTTTATACCTTGTAGTTGTGCTGCTTGAAAGGCTTCTAATCCTTGTCCGATAGGTACTCTAAAATCTTTACCTCCTTGAATAATCAGAATAGGAGTATCCCATTTGTCAACAAAATTTATAGGGTTAAATTCATTATAAGATCTTTGAGCAGCGGCATTTTGTTTATCCCAATAAGCTCCACCAAGGTCCCAATTCACGAAAAACAGTTCTTCAGTAGTTCCATACATTGATCTCCAATTGAAAATACCATCATGAGAAATGAACGATTTAAATCTGCCATCATGTCTTGAAGCTAAATAAAAAACAGAATATCCTCCATAACTTGCCCCAATACATCCCAATCTATCCTTATCCACATATGGTTCTTTTGCTACATCATCTATGGCTGAAAGGTAATCTTTCATATTCTGCCCACCATAATCTTTTGAGATTTGTTCGTTCCATTCGACACCGTAGCCAGGCATACCTCTTCTGTTAGGGGCAACAATTATGTAACCATTGGCAGCCATCAATTGAAAGTTCCATCTAAAAGAATAAAATTGAGATAAAGCACCTTGGGGTCCACCTTGACAATAAAGTAACGTAGGATATTTTTTGGCTGGGTCAAAATCCGGTGGGTAAATCACCCAGGTAACCATATCCTTACCATCAGTTGTTTTAACGATTCTCTTTTCTATCTTCGACATTTTAATGTTCTCATATACTTTGTCGTTCGCTTTAGATAATTGCTGCATTTCACCCGTTCTGATATTTAAATTGTATATCTCGGTAGCATGGTTCATATCTCTTCTATAAACGATTAGATGATTTCCACTTTGGCCTATGATACCGTTTACATCGAATTGACCCTCGGATATTTGTTTAGGGGTTAATTTTGCATTCTTGTCAACAGGAACATCGATTTGAAAGGCATGGACTGTACCACCCACCGGGGCATTAAAATAGATTTTTGAACCATCTTCGCTCCATATAAATCCATTGACCGTACCATCCCAATTTTTGGTAAGATTGACCTCTCCCTCTGGTAGTTTAACGATGATATCATTTTTATCAGATTCATAACCATCTCTTTTCATTTGTAGCCAAGCAAGAGTGCCTTTGGAAGAGTATGCTGGATGCGTATCATAACCTCTATTATTTTCAGTAAGATTGGTTGTTTGTTTTGTTACTAAGTCGTACTCATAGATGTCAGAATTAGTACTGACGGCATATTCTGTACCGGCTAATTTTTTAGTAACGTACAAAACTTTTTTTGAATCAGGACTCCATATATAATCTTCACCACCACCAAATGGTTTCTGCGGACAATCAAATGGTTTTCCTTCCATTAAATCAATTCCCCTATCCAAAGTATCTGTTGTAGATTGTAAAAATAAATGGCTATACGATCCATCTTCCCAAGTGTCCCAGTGTCTATAGTTAAGCTGATCATAAATAAAAACATTCGAATTAGGCACATCATTATAGTGATCACTGCCACTTATTTTTTGAATTTTTACTTCTTTAGTAACTAATTTCCACTTTCCATTTGGAGATATATTTTTATCATTCACCTTCTGCCCAACTTCATCTAAAGATTTTATATCGCCACCGTGAACAGAAACTGACAATATTTCACTCGACCGCTCATTGGTCTCCAAATCAAAAGCTGACGTTCTAAAAACTACTTGCTTTCCATCAGAGCTTAAACCTACAGAAGAAACTCTATTTAACTGAATGAGTTGCTCTGGGGTCATTACTTTAGATTGGCTGATGCCAGAAGTCATAATGTATGTACAACATAATGCTAGTATGGATATTTTTTTCATTTGTTAGTTTTTATGTCTTTTAAAGAGCCAAGTGGAACTTGCAAGTAATATCTCGCAATGAGAAAAAGATACTAAATGCTAGTTTTTTGATCAATTTTGCGAAGTTACGGTGGTGAAGTTAAGGATTTGAATTAAACTTGGATAAAGTTTTCAATTATATCCAAACGTAAGATTAGAATCAATATCATGATTTTTGATTCATTACAGTGCATTTTCAATTGCAGGAACTAATTTATTTTGTATTTCAACTATCGCTTGTTCTCCCATCGCTCCACCAGAAAAAGACTTAATTATTTGAGCATCTTTATTGAGTAGATAAGTAGTTGGATAACCTAATTGCAGTTTAAAGACTTCATCAATTATGTTATTTTCATTGGAGATATGTATAAATTTCCAAGGATGATCGATTAGAAACTTTTCTATTTCTGCCTTATTGTTTCTTGCTATTGAAATAAAGTTGACATTATCACTTCCGAATTTATCTACTATCAGATTTAATCCTGGAATCTCGGCTATGCAAGGAGGACATGTGGTAAACCAAAAGTTAATAACACTAAGCTTACCCTTTAAGCCGTTTAAATCTATTGATGTTCCGTCAATAGATTTTGTTCGGAATTCAGGCATTTGACTTCCTGCCATACAATCATTAAGAAGATGAAAATAGTTATCAGGGTTTTGCTCTTTAATTTTTTTACAATTCTCTAACCCCAATTCATATGTAATTGATTGATTTTTTTTGTTAGAAACCTCTTTACTTTTTGTCTCATTACAACTTGATAGAATTGAAATGAAGAATATCAATATAATTGTGTCCTTCATATTTGTTTTGTTTTAATGCTTTACCTCATTAAACCTTTAGAGATGATTAGCCAAATTACGAACTAAAAGATTGATTTTGCAATATGCGTTACCATCCTTCCTTTAAACTTACTGTTAAATTGAAGACTTTGATCTCGTCAGTGCTATCCCTATCTACACAGTAGTAACCCTTCCTCATAAATTGGAATTGATCTCCTTCTTTGGCATCCTTGAGAGCAGGTTCCATTACCGCACGAGTATTGATATCTAGTGAATCTTTGTTATAGAAATCCATAAAGTCTTTGCCTTCATGCCCCAAGGGAGTCGGATCAGTAAATAATCGTCCGTAGTTCCTAATTTCACAAGGTATGGCATGGTCGGCAGTTACCCAATGTAGAGTTCCTTTCGGTTTTACGCCACTGGTATCTTCACCACTCTTACTATTTGGATAATAAGTAGCATATACTTCTAATAGGTTGCCATTTTCATCTCTTTTAAAATCTTCGCAATGGATGATATAGGCATTTTTTAACCTTACATTACGACCGGGAGATAGACGATAATATTTGCGAGGAGCATCCTCCATAAAATCATCTCTCTCTATATATAGTTCTCTGCTAAAAGGAAGTTTTCGAGAACCATTTTCTGGTTTTTCCGGATTGTTTTCTGCGTTCATCCACTCAGTTTTTCCTTCTTCATAATTAGTGATGATCAATTTAACAGGATCTTGAACTACCATCACTCGATTCGCATCTCTGTTGAGTACTTCACGGACACATGCTTCCAGTAAATTGATTTCTATTAGGTTATCTCTTTTGGCAACTCCAGCTTTATCACAAAAGAGCCTTATTGACTCGGCTGGATATCCCTTTCTTCTTAATGCAGAGATAGTGGGCATCCGTGGATCGTCCCATCCAGATACAAGTCCCTCTTCTACAAGTTTTAGTAATCTTCTCTTGCTAGTGATCATGTACTCGACGTTCATACGTGCAAACTCTATCTGTCGAGAAGGGAAGATTTTTAATTCCTGTATTAACCAATCATAAAGTGGTCTATGATGTCTAAACTCCAGGCTGCATAGTGAGTGAGTAATCTCCTCTATAGAATCACTTTGACCATGAGCAAAATCGTACATCGGATAAATGCACCATTCATCTCCTGTTCTATGATGATGAGCATGTTTGATTCGATAAATTACAGGATCTCTCATATGCATGTTAGGAGATGACATATCAACTTTAGCTCTAAGTACTCTTGAGCCATCCTCAAATTCTCCATTTTTCATTCGCTCAAAAAGATTAAGATTTTCCTTTATTGAACGATTCCGAAAGGGACTCTCGATACCTGGTCGGGTAGGGGTCCCCTTTTGTTCAGCTATTTCTTCTACAGTAGAATCATCTACGTAGGCTTTTCCTTTTTTGATTAGTTTAATCGCAAATTGATACAACTGCGGAAAATAATCACTTGCAAATAGGGCTTCTCCTTCCCATTGATATCCTAACCAG
This sequence comes from Saprospiraceae bacterium, assembly GCA_965230495.1. GTDB lineage: Bacteria > Bacteroidota > Bacteroidia > Chitinophagales > Saprospiraceae > JACJYM01. The sequence continues at coordinate 627,037 of OZ246004.1, forward strand.
TTAATGTCCTTTTTAATCGCTTCTACATAGGAGGTATCCTCTGTAACAGGATTAGTGTCATCAAATCTTAAGTTGTATTTGCCACCATATTTGATCGCGGTCTCATAGTTGATGCAGATTGCTTTAGCATGCCCTATATGTAAATATCCATTAGGTTCTGGAGGAAATCTTGTGTGTATACGACCTCCATGTTTTTCATTGGAAATATCTTCTTCAATGATTTGTTCTATGAAATTGAGAGATTCTTTATTTTCTGTCATATATTTTTACATTTTTTCCGGCATTGAAATACCTAATAAATTCATACTGGATTTGAGCACATCTGCTATATTTTTACAAAAAACTAACCTAAAAGTTTTAGCCTCCTTCGATTCAGCATTAAGTATTCGAATATCATGATAATACTTATGGAAGGATTTTGCTAGGGTGTAACTAAATCCTGCTACATGGGACGGATCATAGTCATTGGCCGCCTGTATAATTACTTGAGGGTAATCAATAAGCTGTCTTAAGATGTTTTTCTCCAGATCATTAAGTTCATAACTCTGATAATCAACTATGTTATCGTCTTGCTTTTTTCGTAAAATCGATTTAATTCTTACATATGCGTTCTGAATGTAAGGTCCTGTTTGCCCTTGCATATCTACTGATTCTTTAGGGTCGAATACCATTCTTTTCTTAGGATTAACCTTAATGATAAAGTACTTCAAAGCCGCTAGAGCGATGTCTTCGATAATCTGATTAATCTGCTCTTTTGATAGTCCATCAAGTTCGCCTCTCTCAGCTGTTCCTTGTCGAGCTTCATTCTCTACTTCAGCAATTAGATCATCTGCATCTACCACCGTTCCTTCACGAGATTTCATTTTACCTGTAGGAAGATCTACCATTCCGTAGGAGAGATGATGTAATTGATTGGCATATGGTTCGCCTAATCGTTTCAATATTTCAAACAATACCTGAAAGTGATAATCCTGTTCGTCAGCCACGGTGTATACCATGGCATCTATTCCATAATCCTGATATCTTGTTTTGGCAGTCCCAATATCTTGAGTCATATAAACCGCCGTACCATCTTTCCGTAGAACAATTTTGTGATCTAATCCTGCATCTTCCAGATTTACCCAAACGCTACCATCTTCTTTTTTGTAGAATATTTCTTTGTTTAATCCCTCTTGTACAATCGATCTACCTAAAAGATAAGTTTCGGACTCATAGTATAGTTTATCAAAGTCTACATGGAGTTTATCATATGTAATATCGAAACCATCATATACCCAGCCATTCATTTTTTTCCATAGTTTGATCGTCTTTTCATCTCCTGCTTCCCAATTAAGGAGCATTTCTTTGGCTTCATTGCCGATAGGGCTGTACTGATTGAAATACTCGTTTTTGTATCTTTTGAAGAACTGTGGTTCTGTCTCTTCTTCTTTTCTCATTCGATGATAAAATGCTTTTGCTTCATTTTTTTCTTGCCATTCTCTATATTCCTCTTGAAATTTTTGCTCGAATAGTACATAATATTTACCCACAAAATGATCTCCTTTGACTCCAGTAGAAGTAGGTGTTTCTTCATTTCCAAATTTAGACCATGCCAACATACTTTTACATATGGCAATACCACGATCATTTACAATTTGAGTTTTTATGACTTTATAACCCGCAGCTTCCAGTATCATGCTACAAGACCATCCAAGTAGGATATTTCGAATGTGTCCGAGATGCAATGGTTTATTGGTATTCGGAGACGCAAACTCCACCATAATTTTTTTACCATTAGAAGGAGCATATCCGTAGTCTTGAGTGGCATTAATATCATTAAATTTTTCTAACCAAAATCTGTTAGACATACTTAAGTTCAGAAAACCTTTTACAAGATTAAATGAGTCAATATAATCTGAATTGTTAATTAATTCTCTGCCAATGGTGTCGCCAATTTCTTGAGGAGATCTTTTAAGCATTTTAACATAAGGAAATAGTACAATGGTATATTCTCCTTCAAACTCAGTCCTTGTAGGATTAATAATAACGCTATTTAGTTTTATATTTTCACCGTACTGTGATTGCACAGTATCAACAAACTTTGTGGTCAAATACTTAAATACTTCCATTATTAATCTTCCTGATCTATAAAAGATGCAAAGATATGATTTTCGTTATTATCAAAAGCAGAAAGGAGTCTTCATTGCATTCTTATTACATTAATAACATTCTATTCGTTTTTCTTTTAATATAATAAGGATATTTTTGCGTGACTTTTAGTAGATACGCGAGTATATACTATGTTATAAGTAGACATAAATTTTAAACAAAAGAAAATAATATAATGAAACCAGCACTATTAATTTTAGCGGCCGGAATGGGAAGTAGATATGGGGGATTAAAGCAATTGGATGCTTTTGGACCTAATGGTGAAACGATTATTGACTATTCATTGTATGATGCAATCAATGCAGGATTCGGGAAGGTTGTTTTTGTTATCCGAGAGTTTTTTAAGGAGGATTTTATTAAAACATTTGGGCCCAAACTAGATGGTAAAATAGAGGTAGAGTATGTGATGCAAGATTTGATGGATATACCTGGAGAATATGCAATGGATGAGAATAGAGAAAAACCATGGGGAACAGCTCACGCGGTTTGGGTAGGGCGTAATGTGATTAAAGAGCCTTTTGGAGTCATCAATGCAGACGATTATTATGGAGTAGATTCTTATAAGGTTTTGCACGATTTCCTTGTTGATAGATCTGAAGAAAATAACTACTCTGTGGTGGGTTATCGATTGAAAAACACTCTTTCAGATCATGGCACAGTCAATAGAGGAGTCTGTAGTGCGGACAATGATGGAAATCTTTCTAAGATTGTAGAATGTCTAAAGATCAGAAGAAATGAGGACGGGAGTATTTCTTATCCGACAGAGGACGGAGAGAATAATCTAACTGATGAAACCTTGGTGTCCATGAATATGTGGGGATTTAAACCTTCGTATTTCGATTATTCTGAAGCGATGTTTCATGATTTTCTTAAAGAAAGATCTGAAGAGTTGAAATCTGAGTTTTTAATTCCCGATGTGATCTATGATATGATTAAAAAGGATGTAAGAAAAATACGAGTACTGGATACAGATTCACAATGGTTTGGAGTGACATATCAAGAAGATAAACCTATTGTAATAAGGAAAATAAATGACTTGCTTGATAGGGGAGTGTATCCCGAAGATTTGTGGCAGTAGTCTATAGTAGGAAAATTAAAAAAAGCCGCTAATCAACTTAGCGGCTTTTTTTATTTAATGATTCTAGCATTATGCTATTTCTTCTCTAATTTTATTTAAAGCACTTCCCGCTCTTACCCAATCGATCTGAGCTTGATTGTAAGTGTGAGATACTTCAAACTTATCTTGCGTACCGTCTGCATGATCAAGTACTACCGTCAGATTCTTACCTGGAGCCATATCACTGAAATCAGGGATAGAAACAGTATCATCCTGTCTTACTTTGTCATAATCCGACTTGTCTACAAAAGTAAGGGCTAACATTCCTTGTTTCTTAAGATTGGTTTCATGAATTCTTGCAAAAGATTTTACGATTACTGCATTTACTCCCAAGAATCTTGGCTCCATAGCTGCATGTTCTCTTGAGGAACCTTCACCTAAATTTTCTTCACCGAATACTACCGTTCCGATACCGGCATTTTGATAAGTTCTTGCGGAATCAGGAACAGCCATGTAATCACCTGTTTCAAGATTAAGGACATTGTTAGTCTCGTCGTTAAAATAATTTACTGCACCTGTATAACAATTATTAGATATATTTTCTAGGTGACCTCTATATTTTAACCATGGACCTGCCATTGAAATATGATCAGTAGTACACTTGCCTTTAACCTTGATAAGTATTTTCATACCGTTCATACTGTCCTGAGTGATTGGAGCAAAAGGAGTAAGTAACTGCAATCTGTCAGAATTGGGATCAACTTTTACCTCTATCTTACTACCATCCTCAGCGGGAGCGTTATAGCCTCTATCCTTTACATCAAAACCATTTGGAGGTAATTCATAACCTGTGGGCTCATCTAGTTTTACCTCTTCACCTTTATCATTTATCAGTGTGTCGTTAGCCGGATCAAAATCTAATCTCCCAGCTATAGCTATTGCCGCCACCATTTCCGGAGAAGAAACAAAAGCGTGCGTATTTGGATTTCCATCCGCCCTTTTGGCAAAGTTTCTATTGAAAGAATGTATAATACTATTTTTTGGAGCATTCATGGGATCACTATATCTGGCCCATTGTCCGATACATGGTCCACATGCATTGGTAAATATGGTGGCATTAAGATCTTCAAATATTTTTAAAATACCATCTCTTTCTGTAGTATATCTAACTTGCTCACTTCCTGGATTGATACCAAATTCTGCCTTAGTAGAAAGTCCTTTGTCAAGAGCTTGCTTAGCAACAGAAGCGGCTCTTGATAAATCTTCGTAAGAAGAGTTAGTACATGATCCTATAAGTCCCCATTCTACTTCAAGGGGCCAATCATTTTCTGTAGCTCTTTTAGTCATCTCTGGTCCAGCTGGTGTAGATAGGTCAGGAGTGAAAGGCCCGTTTAGTAGTGGTTTTAATTCAGACAGGTTGATCTCTATTACTTGATCGAAGTATTTTTCAGGATTAGCATAACACTCCGGATCCGCAGTCAAATGATCTTTAACAGCTAAAGCTGCATCAGCTATACCAGCCCTGTCGGTAGCACGTAAATAGCGATCCATACTTTCATCATAGCCGAATGTTGAGGTAGTTGCTCCTATTTCAGCTCCCATGTTACATATGGTACCTTTTCCAGTACAGCTCAGATTAAGTGCCCCATCGCCAAAGTATTCAACAATAGCACCTGTTCCACCTTTTACCGTAAGAATATCAGCCACCCTAAGTATAACATCTTTTGGAGAGGACCAACCGGATAGTTTACCTGTTAGTTTGACTCCAATAAGCTTAGGATTTTTTAACTCCCAGGGCATTCCTGCCATTACATCCACGGCATCTGCACCACCAACACCAATGGCTACCATTCCAAGGCCTCCCGCATTCACTGTGTGACTATCCGTACCTATCATCATTCCTCCTGGGAAAGCATAGTTTTCAAGTACCACTTGGTGGATAATACCGGCACCGGGTTTCCAAAACCCTATACCATATTTATCAGAAACGGATTCTAAGAAATTAAAAACTTCATTACTTGTATTGATGGCATTTTGTAAATCAGCATCTGCTCCCATTTTTGCTTGAATCAAGTGATCACAATGGACCGTGGAGGGAACGGCTACTTTGTCTTTTCCAGCCATCATAAACTGGAGTAAAGCCATTTGTGCCGTGGCATCTTGCATAGCTACTCTATCAGGCGAGAAGAAAACATAATCTTTACCTCTGACATAGTCCTTTAACTCTGATTCCGGATGAAGATGAGCATAAAGAATCTTTTCAGCCAATGTTAATGGTCTGTTTAGTTTTTCTTTTATTGCAGATATCTTACCATCCAAGGACTCATAATGAGATTTAATCATTTCTATGTCAAACGCCATATTCTTTTTTTTATAATTAATAAATTATGCTTCTTTTCAGATCGCAAAAATAGAAAATATTTACATCATCAACACTTTGTTAATCCATTTAAATATATGGGTGTCAATATTGTCTAAACGAACCATTTAGACATATTCTATTTTTTATATATTTTAACAAAAATATCTTTAGAATGTTTCAGTCATAAAGTTGTAAATTGGGAATATTTTAATCCAAAAATTTGATGTAATCGTCTTGAGCCAAACATTTTATTAAGAGATTTGATTTTGGTATAATTTTTAGTCATATAATATCCTTAATACCTCATCTTAATTTTTAAATTTATGTCAATTAAACTAGCTAGATGAGCAACATAGTCATTATAGGAAATGGCATTTCCGGAATAACTGCAGCGAGATGGGTGAGGAAACTAAGTGATAGCAATATTACTGTAGTTTCTTCAGAGACTAAATACTTTTTTAGTCGTACTGCTTTAATGTATGTGTATATGGGCCATATGAGGTTTGAAGATATTAAACCTTATGAAGATTGGTTTTGGGAGAAAAATAACATCAATTTGGTAGAGGGTAAAGTTGAGAATATAGACTTTTCTTCTAAAACATTAAATTTAGATAAGGGAGCTACTATTTCTTACGATAAGTTGGTTTTGGCATTAGGTTCAAAATCAAATAAGTTTGGTTGGCCTGGGCAAGATTTGGATGCAGTAGGCGGATTATATCACCTTCAAGACTTACAGAATATGGAGAAATATAGTAAGGGACTGAAACGAGCTGTAGTAGTGGGGGGTGGTCTGATCGGTATTGAAATGGCGGAGATGTTTCATTCGAGGAATATTCCTGTTACTATGTTGGTCCGAGAATCTAATTATTGGAACAATGTGCTGCCAGAAGAAGAATCTGAAATGATAAGCAAACATATTAAAGAACATCATATTGATTTGCGGTTAGGAGTAAATCTTCAGGAAATAAAAGATGATAGTAACGGAAAGGTAAAGTCAGTGATTGTTAAAGAGACAGGAGAAGAAATAGAATGTGGCTATGTAGGCTTGACAGCGGGAGTCAGTCCTAATGTCACATGGTTGAAAGAGACAGGCTTAGACATTGGAAGAGGAATTCAAGTCAATGATTATTTAGAGACGAATGTCTCCGATGTATATGCGATAGGAGATTGTGCAGAGCTTATTTCTCCAAGAGAGGGAAGAAGAGGTGTAGAAGCTATTTGGTATACAGGTAGGATGATGGGAGAGACAGTTGCATATAATCTTTGCAACCAAAAAGTTAAGTACGATCCTGGTATATGGTTTAATAGTGCGAAATTTATTGATATTGAATATCAGGTATATGGACAGGTGCCAAATCAAATGCCAGACCATATGAAAAGCTTATTTTGGAAAAATGAAAATTCTGATAAATCTATTCGAATCAATTATCATAAAGATACAAAAGAGGTATTGGGATTTAACCTTATGGGGATTAGATACAGACATGAAGTTTGTGAAAAATGGCTCAAACAAAAAACCAATATAGAAGCTGTTTTAACGAATCTATCTTTAGCTAATTTTGATCCGGAATTCTTTAAATCCTACGAACAAGAATTAATTGAAAGATATAACCGCACAACAAGCTCTAATCTTACATTAAAGTCAAAGAGAAGCTTGAGTAGAGTACTTAATTTTCTAAAAACTAATTAATAAAATAAGAGATGAATACGATACAGAAATTAGGAATTGGGTTGTTCATTATCTCTTTGTTGATTTTTACAGCGATGTTGGGTCTTGGTTCTCATAAATTGACACAATCTAACCTCGAAATTGGCAGCAAGTATCATAAGGAAGAGATACTGGAGATTGCTAAAAAGAAGGGAGTATTAGGACAAAAAATGAGTACGATTAGTTTTATTTCTTCATTTAAAGAAGTGCTAAAAGAATCACAGCAGTCTTTGAACAATAAGGCATCTGTGGGCCTTCCTGAAGGAGTAGGAGAGTGGGATTATAAGTTAGGTGATTGGAAAATTTCGGAGTACACAAATAGTGTTGTGAGAGGAACTGCATATGGACCTGTCCAAAAAAATCCTCTTTTATTCCTATTTCTTACATTTGGTTTGGGAATTATCGGGGGCTTGTTGTTTATTATTCCAAAATTTTTGGAACCTGAAGGAATTAAGCATAATGGTATATATCATAACAGTCTTACTAGAGGACTTAGGTTTAATCTTCGCAATTTGACGTTAATAGGAGCTTTGGTGTTAACCATTGTATATGGCTTTTTTAAGTATAGCAATTTGTTTTGGCCAGCAATAACGGTCATAATAGCTGGCGTTATTACTTATTTGGTTATCTATTCTCCAAAAACTAGGGGAGATGCTCCTCCTAAGAGTAGTTCGCCAATAGATACTGGAAGTCTTGGAGTAATTGCCGGAATATATCTTGTTGGCTTTTATATATTATTGTATTGGGCACCAGAGTATATCCATAACTGGATTGCTATGGTTGATCCCTTGAGTTTAAAACTAAGTGGAAATGGAGCAAGTCAATGGTTTCTGTATGGTTTAATGTATACTGTAATTGTTATTGTGATGGGGGTAAGAATGTTAAGTAAATACAGACATAATAAATATCAGCAGGTAAGGACCTACTCAGTGATATTTTTTCAAACCGCCTTTGCATTTCTCATTCCCGAAATATTGGTGAGATTAAATCAACCGTGGTTCGATTTTAAAAATATGTGGCCGTTGGATTATGATTTCTTTTACTCTTACAATCTTCAGCAGTTGACCTCTAGTGGTTCGTTAGGTTTGTTTATGCTTATCTGGGGGATAATACTATTTATAATTGGGGTTCCTGTCTTGACCTATTTTTTTGGAAAAAGATGGTATTGTAGTTGGGTTTGTGGCTGCGGCGGACTAGCTGAAACGATGGGAGATCCTTTTAGACAATTGTCAGACAAAAGCTTAAGAGCATGGAGGTTTGAAAGATATATTATTCATGGAGTATTGGTAGCAGCAGTTGTTATGACAGGTATGGTGTTGGTTCATTATTTTACCGGTAAGTCGTATGTGTTGGGACTTAATGTAGAGAATGTTAAGTCTTGGTATGGGTTCTTGATAGGAGCGGGATTTTCTGGAGTCGTAGGTACTGGGTTTTATCCATTGATGGGAAATAGAGTGTGGTGCAGATTTGGTTGTCCTCTTGCAGCATATCTCGGACTAGTACAGCGTTTCAAGAGTCGTTTTAGAATTACAACGAATGGTGGACAATGTATTTCGTGTGGTAATTGTTCAACTTATTGTGAGATGGGTATTGATGTACGTATGTATGCCCAGAAAGGACAAGATATTGTGAGAAGCAGTTGTGTAGGATGTGGAGTATGTTCGGCGGTCTGTCCCAGAGGAGTTTTGCGATTAGAGAATGCTACAGAGGACATCAAAGTAAGAACTCAAGAACTCCGAGTAATTCATATTGATAAAGAAGGAGTATCATTAAAGGAAGAAATTGCCTAGCACAAAGGGCAATTTCTTCCTGAATTATATTAGTTGATATTGGCCGATTTCATGATTCGGTTCCAATTGATACCTCCTCCACTTTCTTTGGAAAAGAATATAAATAGCGGTTTACCTACTATATGATCATGAGGAACAAATCCCCACATTCTGCTATCTTCAGAATTATGTCGATTATCACCCATAGCCCAATAATAGTCCTGTTTAAAAGTATATTCATCAGTCTGTTTTCCATTTATAAAGAACTGTCCATTTTTTTCTTCGTAATCGTTATTTTCGTATACGTTAATAATTCTACGATAGAAACCAATATTGTCTTTATTTAGCTTAATGGTAGTTCCTTTTTTAGGTATCCAAACGGGACCATAGTTATCAACTGTCCATTCTTTTGAAGATTGTTCTCCCAATGGAAAAACGGTTCCTTTACTTCTTGCATTATCTACGATTTTGACAACAGCTCCTAAACCTTTTAACTGTTCTACCTGCTTAGCATTGAGAAAATAGGCATTGGGCCCTACAATATCTTCACCATTGATTCCCCACTTATCCAATCTTTTCTTACTTATGCTCTGTCCATTGGGAGGAGAAATTAGATACAAAAACTGCATTTCTGTAGGGTTCTTTTGAGGCTTTCCATTGATATAGATTTGCCTATCAATTATTTGAAGACTATCTCCAGGGGTTGCTACGCATCTTTTTATATAATGATCCTTTTTGTCAAGTGGACGGGTAACCAAATTTCCCTTTTTTATTTCTTGCAAGAGGTCTCTGTCCCCAAATTGTCTAGCTTTTTGATCGGTATTAACTTGATCAATCCAATAGCTTCTTTTAGGAGTAATATATACACTGTCTCCAACAGGCCAGTTGAAAACAATAGGTTTCCCTTTTTCTATACTTTCTAAAGCGGGTAGTCTGTGATAACCTAAAGCAGGTTTTTCGATATATGATTCTTTATTGATAAATGGGATCCTATTATGCAGGAGAGGAATCATTGCCACAGTCATTGGAGTTCGAATACCATAATGAGCTTTAGATACAAAAAGGAAATCTCCCACATTTAAAGACCCTTCCATAGAAGGAGTTGGTATTACATAGGCTTCAATTAAGAACATTCGAATAAAGGCAGCGGCAAACACAGCAAAAACTAATGATTCTACCCATTCTCTCCATACTGGTTTTTTATACGGATTCTTAGACATTAGTTTTTGGTACTCATATGTATTTCCAGAATCTTGAGCAGCTAATAGCTGTTCCATGTATTTTTTTTCTGCTGGTAGAATAGGTTCTACATATTTATCATTTTCATTAAAAGCAATTTTGAAAAAGATAGCTGGAGCATATATTACGGCTAAAGCCGTATCTCTAAACCGAAGTTTGTTGAATGACCTGACCAAATCTACAGCCATGCCAGTAAAAATAAAAATATTGACAATTGGAATAAGTAATAGTAGGGCATACCTGGGTTTACGTCCTATAAGCTTACACCATTCCACAAAATTAACTCCGGGAATAAGTCCTTTAACTGCATCAACACCAGCTTTGGGAAACAGAAAGTAAAGGCTGATACTCAATAGGATATAACTGACGATTAAAAAAATTAATATACTCACTACTCTTTCTTTTTTGCAAATATAAACTTTATAACGTATAGACTTATTTTCGGAAAATAACTTAATCTACGAACGGATGGATTATGTGGATGAACGACGGTATTTTAAGATTTTACCTTTTTAAAATTTCTTAGAAGCACCTAACAAAACACCAATAAAGCCTATGATGGCACTTATGGAGATATCAGCTACGGTGACCCATGAAGGTAATTTGTTGATAAAAACGAAATAGGTCACAGCAGAAATAACAACTAACCAAGCAATAATACCAGAGGAATATTTGCTTTGAATAGATACCATGCCAGCTATAAATCCCGCTACCATGGTGCCAATACCATGGGTAATAATTCTAATCCAAAAAATATAATAAGGAGTATTTACTTCAGCTTCTGGATTTGCAACAGGCCATATCATATCCATTACCATGGTACCTAAAAAGATAACTAGTCCACCTGAAGAAATACCAGCTATTACAGCTAGAATAAACCTAATCATATGTATACCGATTTATTGAGATATTGGACCTTGATATGTTTAATCCATTATAAATGGATAATCCTTTTGTAGGTAGTTATCATCGTATAATTCGGAACCTAGTGGAAAATCAGATTCTTCAGCAAATTTGTAAGCGTCATCTATTTCAGCATGTATTTTTGCTTCAATTGCTTCAATTTCTTTCTTGGTAGCAATTTTCCCTTTTATGATTTTGTCTTCAATGATACCTATGGGGTCCTTCTCTTTATATTCTTGAAGCTCTTCTTTTGTTCTGTACTTAGCCGGGTCAGATACAGAATGGCCTCTATATCTATAAGTTTTAATTTCCAAGAAATAAGGCCCTTTACCTGATCTAATATGATCAGCTGCTTTCTTAAGAGCGTGATGAACAGCTTCCGGATTCATTCCGTCAACAGCTTCACTAGGCATCTCATAGCCTAAACCCAGTTTATAAATATCGTTTACGTTACTTGTTCTTTTTACACTTGTCCCCATGGCATAATGATTGTTCTCGCAGATATAGAGAACAGGAAGTTTCCAAGTCATAGCCATATTAAAAGCTTCGTGTAGTGCTCCTTGGCGAGCGGCACCATCTCCAAACATAGTAACACAAAGATTTTTTGTTTTTCGATACTTTTCCGCTAAGGCTATTCCTGTACCAATTGGAATTTGGGCACCTACAATACCATTACCACCAAAATAATTATGTTCTGCTGAGAAGAAGTGCATACTCCCGCCTTTACCCTTTACGCAGCCTGTGGCTTTACCAAATAACTCAGCCATACAAGATCTAGAGTCCATACCTCTTGCCAAAGCAATACCATGTTGCCTATAGGCTGTGACTATTTTATCGTCAGGAGTCAAAGCTGATATTATACCTGCGGCAATAGCTTCTTGTCCTATGTATACATGTAAGAAACCTCTTATTTTTTGTTGAGAATAAGCAAGAAGAGTTCTTTCTTCAAATTTTCTTATTCTATACATCATTTCATACCAAGACAGGTAAGTATCTTTACTAAAGCTTGCTGTTTTCTTTTTAGATCTAGAAGCTTTCGCTTTTGTAGCTGTTGTACTCATTGATAATAATATTTGAGATGCAAAATTACTATATTGAAGGCGTTTTTTCGCATTTTGTTCAATGGAATGTGTTTTGTATACACCAAGTTAAGTTTTAGAATTGATAATCAGAGAGATAAATATATCTAATTATAAAAACTATAAAAGCGAAACTTTTACTTTTCATCCTCGTGTGAATATAATTGTAGGAGAGAATGGAATGGGAAAGACCAATCTTTTAGATGCTCTGTACTATACATGTCTTGGAAAAAGCTATTTTACAAGAAGTGACAAAAATGTGGTCAGGCATGAGGAAAAATGGTTTCGACTTGAAGCTGTTTGTAGTGAAAATGATGCAAAGGAAAAAATAGAAATTGTCTACAAATCTGACGCAAGAAAAAAGATTGTTGTTTCAGGTAAGACATTGAAAAAGTTGTCTCATTATATAGGCCGTTTTCCTGCGGTAATGATTGCTCCAATGGATATTCAGATCCTGTTAGAGGGCAGTGAGAATAGAAGAGCTTTTATTGATAATACGAATATTCAAATTGATCCAATTTATCTTAATAATCTCATAAATTATACGAAAGTTTTAAAACAAAGAAATGCATATGTAAAACATGGAGCAGAGATTGGTTTTTTTGATCATAATTTAATTGATGCATTTAATCATGGTTTAATAGAGCCAGCTAAATATATTCATCTGACCAGAGATAGGAGTGTTAGGGAATTAAGTATATATTTTGAACAGTTTCATAACAAATTGACAAAAGGTAAGGAAAAATGTGAGCTCATATATCGATCCCAACTTTCCAGTGATAGCTTGCATGATTTACTAAAAGAGTCTTTGGAAAAGGATAAAATATTGGGTAGAACAACTTGTGGAATTCACAAGGATGATTTAAAATTTATTATGAATGAAAGGGAACTGAAAACATATGCCTCTCAGGGTCAATTGAAATCTTATGTTTTAGCTTTAAAGTTGGCACAATTTGAAATGCTTTTCGAAAAGAACCAAAAGATACCTATCTTTTTATTAGATGACATTTTTGCAAAATTAGATGATCAAAGAGTATTGAATCTAATTGATTTGTTGCTTTCGAATAAAAAAGGTCAAATATTTATAAGCGATACGAGTGGAAATCGATTGGCTTCTATATTAAAAAGCCAGAACATAGATTTTAAACAATTTGAAATCGAAGAGGGACGCTGTGCTTAAAGATTATAAGCGAATCCTACCCAATACATTAATCCTCCATAGTTGAATTTGTCAGTATCCTCGGTAAGTACATAACCAATTTGAATACCGTACTTCCACTTGTCCACTCCAGATAAATAACCTCCGGATATTGTTGGAAAATCTATTCTCTCTCCAGATTGAATAAAAGCTCCGTTATAATAGTCATCAAAACTCATGGAAGTAAATTCAGCCTGTAAATAAATGCTTTCTGATACAAAACCTCTGGCAAAGGCACCGATACCAAAATCAGTACTCGAAAGGCTAGGGGCATTAACAAAACTTATTTTAGAATAGAAGTATTGAGCATTAATACCTGCCATCAAATGTTTATTTACTTTCATTCCGACTGTAGGCTTGAATGATAGGCTAAAGGAAGATCCAAAACCTATATTCCCGAATTTTAACTCACCAAAGATTCTGTCTTTAAACTCCAACCTTTCTTCATCCAACTCCATCTTATCACGATCTCTATCTCTGCGTCTTGATCTTCTTTGTGCATCTAATTCCTGAAGTCCAATAATGGTCAGTAAAAAGGTAATTAAGATTATTCTCATTCTACGATTAGTTTTCGATATGTAAACGATCTTTTCGGGCCAAAAGTATCTCTTCAGATTCTTCTCGGTCAGGATCCGGGACACAACAGTCAACGGGACATACTGCTGCACATTGAGGCTCTTCATGGAAACCAACACATTCAGTGCATTTATCAGGAACAATAAAATATACCTCATCAGAAATCGGATTCTGATCGGAAGTAACATCTACCTCGTTGCCATCTTCTAATGTATAAGTGCCACTTAGTGAGGTGCCATCTTGCATTTTCCACTCTATTCCGCCTTCGTAGATCGCATTATTAGGACATTCCGGCTCGCAAGCTCCGCAGTTTATACATTCATCAGTAATAATAATTGCCATAGCAAATTCATTTCAATTCTATAATTTGATTTTGGATCTTTTATACCAAAACAAAATTGAAACGCAAAGATACATTTGTTAGTTCAAGCACCTAATCTATTTTTACAAATTTTGCAGATGATACAGAACCAAATTTGGAGATGATTTCCACAAAATAAACACCGTCAGGTAAATTAGAGACATCTAATTGTTTTTCATTGCCTTGAAAGTGAAACTCTTCAGTTGACCAAATACTGCCATATTGATCTTTTATCTGTAAAATATAAGGTTCGTTATTATTGCCCAAATAATCAATCTGAATCTTGTTGGAAGAGGGATTGGGGAAAACATGTAGTTTCCGAGAACTATTTTGGACAAAAATGCCGCACACATAACTATCACAAATCAGGTTGTCACATTCGTCATAGATGGCAATATCAACACAATTATTCTCAGGATTGAGAAAATCATCGTAACTCAACAAAAAGTTATCAATATGATATTCAAATGGAAGGTCGTTAGTGAGGTTAATTTCACCAGAGAAAATCTCATCACCCAAAGGATTCAATATCTTCATCCTTGCATAAAGATCCTCATGACAATAAAAGTCCAATGTGTTGAGTATATAGCTAAATTCCAGCATAACATAATCTGAGATATCAGCTTCTTTAAAATTGAAAACATTAATTCTGCAGTCTGTAGAGGATTCACATCTTACTTCAGGAATTATTAGTTTTCTACAGAACTTATCCCCAGCTTGGTTACATAAAGGTAGATCAATATGGAAGTCATTTTCAATGACCGTAAATAATGCTCTTATTTTGAATTGATCAAACTCGTCGTAGGAGGTATTCAAAGTAAACTCTATAATATCTAAATTTGGATTAAGTATTTCTATTTGTTTTACTGAATCACATATTTCAAATGAATGGGGTATTAGAATATAAAAATCCAGATAATAGGTGATAGACGTATCTGTAGATTCTCCCAGGCATATTTGTTCATTGTAATAACACAAATTATTACCAATGGTCATGCTATCACAAGGCGTTTCGTCATTTTCTATAACAGAGCAATCTATAAAACTAATATCTAGATCATCAGATCTGTAATGACAATCATCTTTCCATCCTTCTAGAAATAAGATTCCATTGAAATTAGTGTCGATTGTTACGCCTTCAACATTACCATTTCCTGAACTCCAAATAAATTCCTGACCTAAAGAGTCCGAGTAGATCCAATTCCATGAGTTCATTTCAATGCCAGGGTCAGGAATATTATAAGAAGATAACAATGTGTCAAGACATATTTCGTAACAACCGGATATGTTGTCAAGGTTTATCTTGTCTAATTGTAAGAATATGTCAGTACTACTTGAGCAACCATTCTGAGAGGTGTAGTTAGCCGATATTTCTTGAGAATTATATATCCTCAGGGTGTCATAGAAATCAGGAAAAATCGATTCTCCATACCAAAAAATTGGACTCAATTCATTAACTGAAACCAGATAACTTACGGGATCACAATTCTCTTTAAGTATTGTTATTTGGGGGTTGTCGGGTTCTTCCAATACGAATGTGGTGTCATATGCAACTGCACATTGATTGTCGAGATTGTTGTCCCAAGCCTCTACTCTTATTTGATAGTTGCCAGGATTAGTAATAGAAATTTTTCGACCACTTGAGAAGTAAGTATCATTCACATACCATTGGTATTTGAAGTTCTCACTGGGGCTAATGTAAAGGTTTCGAATACCGCAGCTATCGGATGAAATGCCGATTCCATTTTCAATAGGGTCAGAAAACTCGGCAATGATATCTTCTGTCTTATATGTACATCCGTGCTCATCTTCAATTTCTAAATTAAAGATCCCGTCTTGAAGAATTAATATCGAATCTTGTCCTCCTTCGAAATAAGATGGAGACCAGTTATAGTTAGTGATTAACGATCCGGATAATTCGGAGAATTTAACAAAAAGAGTATCGTTACATGCGGATGAGTCTATACTAAAAATTCCGTCCAAAATATTTTCTCGGAGTTTGATGTCTTTAGCAATCTCATATTGACATCTATGGATATCTGTTATCTGAAGTTCAATAGTGTGAGTAAGTGTATCGCCAAAAACTTTTTCGGGAGTTATCAATCTACTATAGGAACTATCATTAAAGTTCCATAAGATAAAATCTATAAGACTTGAATCCAAGTTGGGTTTTAATTTAATGAGAGCATCTTCACAGTCATTTAGCAGTTGAAAATCTGCTTCAGGCGTTTCAGGTGTTTTAAAGGAAAACTCATAATCTTCGCAATCCATAAAAATATGATCAAAGGTAATATCCAGAAAAGCAGTATATTCTGTATTCGCCTCCAATCCATAAATGGTAACAGAATCTCCTGTGAATTCTTGGTTGTCAAATATCCATTTTACGTTGGGTATTTCTTGTGTATAATATCGAGATCTATCAATTAAAAGAGCATCATACTTTCCTGAATCAGATGAGCAAAAAAAGTCAACTTTTACATTTTCTAAATACGGAAATATTACATCCTTTTTCACATTAGCAATACAAAATTCTTCATCTGAACCTCCAATGTTTAAGCAATGATAATTGAATCCGGCACCATATATTCCGGGTTCAGGTATTTCAAAAGTAAAGGGTCCATAATCTTCTGGTCCATTTATAGGAATAGAATCAATAATGCCTTCAGGCCCCAAAATATACCATTGAGGATTTTCAGTGAACTTCAGGTCGATAAATCCCGAAAATGTAAATGTGCTACAAGTAGGTGTTTCGATCTGAATATTATAATCAAAGTTAATACACTCACACCTTGGATTTACGCCAATATCATCACCACATTTAATAATGAAGCCAGTTGTAGAAACACAACTAGATGTGTCTATCATAGTTACGTTGACAGAAATCTGCTCAATAATGTCTTGTTGGTTGATAACAATATGATACGAATCATCTGATCCGTAACCTTCTTTAACGACTTGATTATTTTTTGACCAGATATAGTAATTGTCATCTTTCTGAACATCAACAAAAATCTCTACATCTTCAAAATCAGTATAATTACAAGCGTCGATATGTTCATTGGAAAAAAGGGTTATTTCTTCTTTTTCATTAACTATAATTGTCTTCTTAGCAATATAGTGACCTAAACATCCATTGGCGTCAAATACTTCCACAAAAATTTCATATTTTCCTTTGGTGAAAAATCTATCAGTATGGTAATATTCGTGGCTATTGATCTGTTTTTTTTCATCAACAAACCAGTTTATCTCAGTAAACAATTCCGTATTGATTTCGAAGTTTACCTCTTCATTAATACAGACAGTATCAGGACCTGTTAATAACAGATCAAACGACTTGAAATTAATGGTCTTCTCTATTTCAACAAATGAGTCACATTGAATGGCTCGACCTATTAAAGTTGCTTCTGTCAAGTTTGGTACATGATACCAGATTATTTCAATGTTTTCAGTATGAATCTCATCAATTATACTGCCACAATAGGATGGTACGATCTCCCAAGAATCTAATTTAAAAGGGTTTTCAGAGGTTAGGCTATATCTTTCGTATGAGTCTTGGCACACAATTGTATCACCAACTAATTGGATATCGGAGCTTTGATAGAGCGTGATTTGAGATTCTCCATAAATCGAAGTACATTCTGAAGAATTGATGTATGTTCCGGTAACAGAAAGGTTAAATTCACCAGTAATATCCGGAAATTCAATATAAATATTGCATCCTTCGTAGGTATTTGATATTTGGTTGCCAGTTAAAATCCAAGTGTAAACAATATTATCATCACAAGGAACGGAGTAAATGGAGGAATTAGCCTTACATAGGTTTTCTAGGCCATTGATAATAACTTCATTGCTAATTACACTAAAGTTAAAATAGTTACATATTGGACGACCATCTACTAGTACTTCAAGATTGTACTCGCCCGGATTCAGAGTGTTATCAATTAGCAAAGCGTTACTTCCATTTTGATTAGCTACCAGTTGACCAAAACTGTTGTATATATACCATTCTATTTCTCTGTTGGTACCCTCGACATATATATTGAAGTCTTCATATTGACAGTACAGGTCATCTCCATCAATATTTACAACTTCCAAAGAGAAATGTGATGTCGAAAAGCAGGGTAGAATTTCGCTATTTACTGATAAACCAATATCAATAGTTCCAACAAAGTCGGAACTATTCAGTTCAAGATATGAGCGAGTAGGGTCTGTAAATGTATACAGACCACTGTTGGCATTAGAGTTAGTAGTTAACTCCCAATTATAAAAATTTAGAATATTTTTGTCAATAGCTTCAAAGCTTACCGTTTCTCCAGAACATATCACTGAAGGGCCAGTTATTTTAGCTTGAGGTTGAATCACGGAAATGGAGATTCTTTGATTACAAAACTCATTGGGATCAAAGCACTGATTAGACAATACATCAATTATTAATTCATCGGAGGAGAAGTTTTCTAGGAATAATATTTCCAGAATAGAGTCATTGACAATTTGAAGATTAACATTCTGAGGAGAATGAAGTTCGTAATTATCACAATAGGTGTTTACAGGAATTTGTATGGTATCACTCACACATAAGAATTGAGAACATACTTCAATAATTTGAAATTCCTCTTTTACGGTAATAGTGTCAAAGAATAACGCACTTCTGCATTTGGGGTTGTCATTCAAAAAATAACCCAGTGATACTTGATAAGTACCTGGTTTAAAATCATGAGCTAGATCAGCGGATTTGAATTGTGTAGATGTCGAATCGTCTTTCACAATCCAGATGAAAGACCCAATACTCGGATCTAATTCTATAAAATCACTTGTGTTGATTAGCGTTATGGCATCGTCATTACTACATAGAAGTGAAGGAGTTTCGAAGGAGGGAACAGAGGTGAAGTTTTTAATTTCAATTTTCTTACATTCTTTTACTGTACAAGTGTTATGTTCATCTGAGATATCAAGACATAAATCAAAAATTCCAAATGTATCAATTGTAATTTCACTATTCAGTATAAAAGCGTTAACTGTTAAGAAATTAGAGGTGATGTTTGTCTGTTTGGGGGTGTATTCTCCTAGGCTCCAGTTTATCTCACACTCCTGGCATTTAACAATATTTGAAAGTGATAATTTATCTCCTAGGCATAAGAAATCCGGAACCGATATATTTTCTATATCTGTTAAATAGGAAGTTGTAGAATGTCCAAGAATAACTATTTCATCAAAGCAATTGCTTATTTTGAATCCATCATTAAATAAACTGACATTAAAATTAAGGTGTCCAGGAGAATCGATATTAATTGTGATGGCATCATCACTAATCAAATAATTATTAAAAATTGTTATTTCTCCATTGACATCAGTGAACTGAGCGTTAAATATAATTTTGTCAAAGTCCAGATCGTTAAAGACTTTTATTTGTACTTCATCATCAGAGGTACATGCTACGGGTTCAAACATAAGTTGACAATCCGAAGAGAATAATTTGCCGCATAGGCAAAGGATACACAAGAGGAGGGAGGGAATTCTTGTATTGTTCATGGTTAACGATTTTTATAAAATTATGACCAAATAATCATATTAGCAATAAATCGGATGTTAAATCTGGGATAACTAAAATTCATTACATATAATTCTTATATATATGTTATTTTTACATATAATTACGAATCATGCCAAGAAGTATGAATAAATACTCTTATTATTGATAGTATGAAATCTGGATTTTTGCTGCGTGATTAATTGCTTTTTTTTACAAATAACAGCAAAAAGTCACTTTTGGGGTATTACTGATTAACGTATTTATTAAATGAAAAAGCAGAATAATTTAAATGTTGCATATGCAACTTTTTCCATAAGTCTAGTACTATTGTTAAGTGCTATTTTTATTATCATTTTTCTGCATTCAAACAATATATCTAATATTCTTAAAGAAAAACTTAGTGTTATAGTTGAGTTGAATTCAAGGGAAGCCTCTGATGTTAATGATATAATATCTATTCTTCTGTCCAAGGAGGAAGTAATTGCTTCAAGTGTTAAAATTGTAAAATCAGAAGAGGCATTGGATATTATGGAGCTTGATAATGAAGTTATTGAAAATATCGGAAACCCCTTTTTGGATGTCCTTTCTTTTAATATCAAGAGTCAATTTTATACAGACGAGTTTTTGACTAATGTTTCTGACGAGTTGATGAAAATAGATATTGTAAATAATGTGTTTTACGAAAATAATACTATTGAAAATCTCAAGTCCAACATTAGGTATATATCTTTTTTTATTTTCTTTTTGGCAATAATCTTTCTTATTCTAGCTATTATAATCATTTATAATACAATAAGTATGAAACTATATGCCGATAGATGGGAAATTAAAACTATGCAGATGATAGGAGCCAAGGATAGTTTCATCAGAATGCCTTATTTACATAAGGCAAGAATAATTGCTTGGAGATCATTTTTGATTTCTTTTTTCGGAGTCTTTTTGGTTCTAGGTATTTTACTTTACTACAGTGACATTGCAATGGCACTCATTAGATGGGAGTTCTTTCTTGTAACTATTGTTATCATCTTGCTTATTGCGTTTTTAATAACGGGTATTTCTACGTTTAATGCTGTCAATAAATATTTAAATAGGCCGAGGACAGAACTATATTCATAATAATATTACTTTTGTTATTAATTCTAAAAGGAAAAAAATGTCAAAGAATACGACCAAATCTCATGAAACATCTAATATGAAAGCAGAGGAAGGAGGGTTGCTTTTTGGGAAGAAGAATTATATGATCATTGGCTTGGGTTTAATACTAATGGTTATTGGTTATTTTTTGATGTCTGGAGGTAGTATGCCTAGCAGGGATGTATGGGATGAGAGTTTGATTTATTCTCCAGTAAGGTTGACCATTGCTCCTATTTTTATTTTAGTAGGGCTTGGTTTACAGGTTTATGCAATTTTCGCAAAGAAATAATTCTATTTAATGCCTTCTTGGTTAGAATCCTTATTACTTGGAATCATTCAAGGTTTAACTGAGTTTTTACCCATAAGTAGCAGTGGGCATATAGCTATTGCTAATTATCTTTTTGAATCTGCATCAAATGGTGAGGGTAATTTGCTTATGACTGTTGTACTTCATTTTGCTACTGCTATTTCTACCATGTATGTTTTTCGTAAGGATATCTGGGAAATATGTCAGGGATTATTTAGTAAAACTGATATGGAGTCTAGGCCTTTTGTTTTTAAGATCATTGTATCAATGATTCCGGCAGTTGTTGTGGGTTTATTATTGGAAGAACAAATAGAAGAGATTTTTTCGGGCAGCATTCTTTTGGTGTATGTGATGTTGATTGTTACCGGAGTACTACTTTTTTTAGCGGATAAGGCTTTAAGTACGGATAGAAAAGTCAGTCTCAATAATTCTTTCATTATTGGAATTGCACAAGCGATAGCCATTTTACCCGGCATAAGCAGATCAGGAGCGACCATTGCCAGTTCTGTACTTTTAGGAGTGGATAGAGAAAAAGCGGCTAGGTTCTCTTTTTTAATGGTTATTCCCTTGATTTTTGGAAAAATGGCTAAGGATTTTTTATCGGGAGATATATATAATTCTGCTGTTAATTATACGGATTTACTGGTAGGTTTTGTAGCAGCTTTTTTGACTGGTATTTTTGCTTGCAGAGCAATGATCAAATTGGTGAAAAACAGTAAATTAAAATACTTTTCTTTTTACTGCTTTCTTGTTGCAGTAGTAGGTATAATATTCTTTTTCTTTAATGGATAGGTTATTTTATAAAAATGATGTAATACCCGAGGGTTTAGATTTTACTGAGGGATGTGCTTTTTTAATAGATAAGCCAATGGAGTGGACGTCTTTCGATGTAGTCAACAAGCTTAGAAATGCTATTAAAATAGGTTGTGGTATTAAAAGAATAAAAGTGGGACATACTGGCACTCTGGACCCTTTGGCAACTGGCCTATTGATAGTTTGTGTAGGAAGATATACTAAGCTAATCGGTGAGTTACAGAATGTGGATAAGGAATATATTGGAAAAATTAAAGTGGGAGCCACAACCAATACTTATGATGCCGAAGGGGAGGAGGAAGAAATAAGTAGTTATGAACACTTGACTAATGATGAAATACTGAAGTGTGCCGAACAGTTTTTGGGAAAGCAAGAGCAATTTCCACCAATTTATAGTGCTGTCAAAATCAAAGGTAAAGCGGCCTACAAATATGCTAGAAAAGGGCAAGAAGTTGAATTAAAACCAAGGTCAATAAGAATAGATACTTTTCATATTGATAAAATCGACTTGCCATTGATCGACTTTACGGTTGGATGCAGTAAAGGAACTTATATAAGAAGCCTCGCCCATGATTATGGTAAAAAGCTAGGTGTTGGCGGGTATTTATTTTATTTACGAAGAACTAAAGTCGGAGATGAACATGTTGACAATGCTTGGTCCATCTCAGACCTCTGTGATTGGTTTTATTCAAAGAGAGAAAGATGATTTATTTCATCTTGTACTGACCTTTCCCTACTAAGAAACCATTATTATAAATCTCAACATCATACATGCCTTTTGGTAACCTAGAAGATGTATGGTAATCTATGCACCCATTTGTATCTTCATTATTATAGTTTACGGTACCCTTGGCAGTATATTTCACTTGAGTATTATCAAGTTTGTTCATCAAAATACCAGAACCATCATTTTCAACAAATACAGTTTCCCCAAGAGGGTTTATGAATCTAACAAAGAATTCTTTGTCTCCGGCAGGAGTCACCATATTAGTTTCTGTTAAAAAACATGTTCTAATCATTTCAATAGATTTAGCCTTTGATTTTTCTTTCAATTTTCCATCGTCTTTTACTTCATAACCTTTCACTTCCATGAAGTTTATTTTAATGGCATTGGCCATATCGACTTGCCCAGAAAGTTTTTCATTCGACTTACTTAGTTTTTCCTTTTCAACGGTTAACTTTTGTTGTAACGTAGCTAACTCAGCCTTGGCTTTTTGAATTTTAGCGAGATTAACAGATAATTCATTATTCTGTGTTTTGAGATTTTGGTTGTCTATAGAAAGGTTACTATTTTCTTCTTTGAGCTTGATAATTTCGCTTAAGAAATTGTTGTTATCCGTAGTAAGCCTCTTTATCTCAGCCTTGGCTTTTGTCAATTCTCTTTTAGACCAAATCAAATTATTGATTTTATCTTTTTGAGAAGATAGTTCAGCTTTTTGACTATCGATTAACTTATTTAAGTCAATATTGTCACTTCTCATTTCTTCCAAACTTTCAAGAGCCGCCTGATAATCTTGATCTAATTCTACTTGAATTTTTTCTGCCTCAAGTAATTCTTCCTGTGCTATTTTATTATCATTTTTTAACTGGCTATTTACATACCACTGATATGCATTTAATCCTAATAAGCCAATAATAGCTATTAGAGCCCATGCAGTTGCGTTCTGTTTAGATTTATATGTATTCATAAGATTGCCAAATTTTTATTTAGTATTAACTGCAAATATCAGATATTATTTTTAAATGCACTTATTCCAAGTAAAAATGGTTGTTTTCTACTAAGAAGTTGTAAGGGTTTTTATGGAATAGGTATTAGAAACAAAAAAAGCGAGAGAATATTCTCCCGCTTTTTCTGAGTTAGTTGTTTAATGTTTTACTATTTTTCGAATAGTAGAACCAATACTTGATTCTATTCTAAGTATATAGATCCCAGTATTGAAACCCGTTAAATCTAAATCTTTGACGTTAGAACCGGCATCCATCCAAATAGATTCTTGCATTATTATCTTTCCTGTAGGATCAATAACACTTAAACCAATGTTTTCTTCAATTGGCAGGTCTACTCCTAGTTGAACAAGTCCATTTGTTGGATTAGGTTTAATACTATGTACCATAAAGTCTTTTTCCGCATTTCTAATTACATTAAGGACTCCAGAGTAAGAAGAAGTACCATCAAAATCAATAGCATTTATTCTATAATATGTTATATTATCAGGATTTTTGTGAACCACTTCGTAAGTAGCACCAATATTATTTCCCTTTGCTTCAAGAACTTCTAAGCTTGACCAATTATGACCATCATTTGAATATTCCAATATTTGATAATCATTATTGATTTCTTGAGTTGTTTCCCATCTTATTACATTGTTATCATCAATAGCAACAGCATTAAATGACTTAATAATTATAGGAAGAGCAGAACCTTCTGCCTGAAGATCAACGGTTCCGGTTCCCGTATGATCAATTCTAACAACAATTGTTTGAGTTCTAGTACCTGATTTATCTTTTCCTTTGAGAGATAATGCAGTCACGGTTAAAACTTCTTCTGTCCCATTTCCTCCATCATTTTTACATCCTAGAAGGGTGCCTGCACAACCATCATAGACATAGATAGCAACATCTAATCCTGCTGCGGGAGCTGCCGTTATAATAACATCTTCAGAATTGTTGCTGTCATCATCAGTGGTGATTTCATAAAACAAATCACCATCACCTGTAAAGCTACAAGTGCCATCGCTCATTCCACTAGATGATGTGCCATCAAAAGAAATATTTGAGATAGAACCTGTACTACCGTTGGCTAATTCAACAGGAGATGCACATTCATTATTCTCTGGTACGCACTCAACAGAGATGTCAAAGTCACCAGTAGTTGTTCCAAAGTAATGTGCCACATAAAAATAATATGTAGTTCCAGAAACTGAACTAAAAGTAATAGATTCTGCATCACCAGAAAATCCTGAATCCTCACAATCTATATTAGAGAAAGTAACACAGTCCGAGGAGCTACTAACAGATAGTTCTATATCGAATCCAGCTTCTGGGTCAGCAGTTACAACAATATCTTGGTCATTACCTGCAAATGAGTACCAAACTCCTACACCCATAGAGCATCCAGTGTCATCGCCATTATCAGTAGAAGCATCAGTTGTCTCTCCAACCAAGCTATCACCACACACCATAGAAGTAGCATTACTACATTCATCATTAGCGGGCGGAGGTGGCGGAGTTTTCAGACAAATATCTTGTACGGTACTTACACCTGAACTCCAAGTATAGAGCTTAATATAATAAGTATTACCAATCGTAAGTCCAGTTAATGTACCACCAGAGTTAGTATCGGTACATAAAATAGCATTCATAGTAGATCCACAAGGGGCTTCATATACATGCCAATACACATCAGAATTACCTGAAACATAGGTAGCTTCAAGGATTATTTCAGTAGCAGATGCTACAAAAGAGAAC
This sequence comes from Saprospiraceae bacterium, assembly GCA_965230495.1. Taxonomy (GTDB): domain Bacteria; phylum Bacteroidota; class Bacteroidia; order Chitinophagales; family Saprospiraceae; genus JACJYM01. The sequence continues at coordinate 652,689 of OZ246004.1, forward strand.
CAAACATCATCATCTTCTGTTCCTGAATTGGAAGTACACGCACCGGTAGGTGTGACACCTGAGTCTGTAGCACTTTCAGTAGTTTGATTAAGTAGTTCTACACAAGTACCATCTGTAGGAACTGTACCGAATGCAGTCGCACCAGAACAATCATCATTAGCAGGTGGGGCGGCAGGAGTTTTCAGACAAATATCTTGTACGGTACTTACACCCGAACTCCAAGTGTAGAGCTTAATATAATAAGTATTACCAATCGTAAGTCCAGTTAATGTGCCACCAGAGTTAGTATCGGTACATAGAATAGCATTCATAGTAGATCCACAAGGAGCTTCATATACATGCCAGTATACATCAGAACTACCTGATACATATGTAGCTTCAAGGATTATTTCAGTAGCAGATGCTACAAAAGAGAACCAAACATCATCATCTTCTGTTCCTGAATTGGAAGTACACGCACCGGTAGGAGTGACACCTGAATCCGTAGCATTCTCGGTAGATTGATTAAGCAGTTCTACACAAGTACCATCAGTAGGTACTGTGCCAAACGCAGTTGCACCAGAGCAATCATCGTTGGCTGGTGGAATTCCAAGGGTAGTAAAACTATTAGGTCCAACCCAATTAGAATACATTCCACTCCCACAATCGGATCTCACGTACCAATCATAATCCGTTTCTGGAGATAAGCCAGAAAGAGAATGAGGATTCGTAGTAGTACCTGTTATCATAGTTCCAGATCCTTGTGTAAAACCACTAGCTCCCCATTCTATATCCCAAGTAGTTGCACTACCGTTTTCCGTCCACCCTAAATCAACTGATACGTCAGTAATATTAGATTCAGTTTGAGCAGTAGGATCTGGACAGGCGGGGCAAAGATCAATGTCAATATCATAAGCAGTGGACTGAGGTGAAGGAAAAGTAGAAATAACAATATAATATGTTGTTCCATTGGTCAAATTAACTCCTGTTAAAGAAGGATTACCTCCACTTTGAGTATCACTATCAACACAAGTGGTAAAAGGGCAATCTGAGTAAACAAATACTCCTACCCATGTTCCAGTATTTGTCAAAGTGATGTCTACACATTCATCTGCTGAAGGCGTATAAGAATAAACGACGTCATCACCATTTAAATAAGAGCTACTAGAACACGCTTCGTCGGAGCTAGAATAATCATCTCCATAATTACTTGTGTCATCGGATGCTGAGAATGGCAAAGAAGTTATGCTAAGAGGATCAGTACAAACTGAACCTTGAGGAGGAGCGGCTTCAGTAGTGAAGCTTTCTTCTGTACAGCCTGTAGCATCACCATTAGCGTTATACGGGGTAATAGTAACATAATATTGTGTACTATAAGATAGCAAACCTGGATCATAAGTCGTTACATTTCCAACATCGACATTATTCAATACATCCGTTCCTCCCATAGAGGTTCCCATATTTATTTTATAGCCTGTGGGACCTCCACTAGCAGCATTCCAAGTTAAGTCCGTTCCAACGTTTACATCTGTACTTCCATCAGCAGGGTCTGATAAAGTAGTACAACTTGGAGGGGAAGTAAGAGGAGTTACAGAGAAGCTTGTAACATCAAAATCTAAATCATTTGGAGTTCCCCATTGACCAACAGCAATATAAACTGTTTGTCCTGAAGTGATTGTAGCTGTTGCAGTAATAGTTACATTTGATGAACTAGAAGATCCTTGGGAAGTACCAGTACAAGCATCTAAAGCAGTACCTGAACAACTAGTAAAAATACCTACACCACACCAACTATTTCTTGTAAATACATCCATTTCTATTTCTTCGTCATTAGCACCTGCGGTATATTCGAATAAGTAGACATCATCGTCCCAATAAGATGTATTTGCTCCACAACTTGAAGTTGGATTAGGATCGTTCCAATCCTCAGTGCCACCGTTGCCGGGAGTCGTTATACCCGAAACAGTGTATCCATCACTTATTACGATTCCCGAAGTACAACCAAATTGTGAATAAGAATAATTGAATAGAAATAGAAGCGGTAGAAAAAAAAGTAAAGTTTTTCTCATAGTTAGTTTTTTTAATAAAGAAAAAAGGCGAAAGGCCAAATTAACTTATTGAATTAATTGGGCTTTTGGCCTGAGTTAAGGTTCTATTATTTAAGACTAGAATTGATAAAATTTTAATCTTAACTTAACATATAACAAAGCGAATTAAAATAAAAAAAGCTACTCTGACAAGTTTTTTACAATTTTATTTAATGATGATGCAACGTTTAAAAGCGAAAATGAGAATATACTTAATAGATTTGATTTAGGGGTTCAACGTTGAACTAAGGAAAAAAAAGGCTGCAGAAATTTCTGCAGCCTTTTTAAACACTAAAATACTAACGTATATTTTATAGCTTATTCAACTTAAGAACTTGGGTAACATTTTTTCCAGATAATTGCACATAATACATGCCAGTGGGATAATTGCTTAAATCTAAGTTCATTTGATTATTTCCTATAAAGAGTCTTGACGTTTGTTGGTAAACAACATTGCCAAATTGATCAAGTACGGAAACACTCATATCTTCTTCAGAAACAGATGTAAACCTTATAGTGCTTGACCCATAACTTGGATTAGGACTTATAACAATATTGTCAGTCGATAATTTTTCATCCATAGTTACTATTCTAGAATAAGAGAATTGGCCATTAACATCTATTTGCTTTAATCTGTAATAGATATAACCTTCTCTATTCTTTTCAGAATAATCTATATAAGAGTACTTACTGAATCGAGATTGCTCGTTTTTACTCTTAACAAAATCAATGGATTCGAATTTTCTACCATCAAACGATTTTTCTATATGGAATCCGGCATTTTTACCATCTTCTTCGACTTCCCATTCAAGTTCGACACGATTTGATATTAATTTTCCCGAAAAGCTTTTCCAGATTACAGGTAAAACAATCTGCGTGGATATTTTCGGAGATTCTGCCTTACATGCATTACCATCAGGATCTTCAAGAAGTAAAGTGAAAAGAAAAGATTCGCCACAGGTGGTGGTAATTGTTAGACTAAAATCAACGGTTAGATCAGGATTGATTGTGGCACTAAAACTTTCTTCTGTCGCGTCCACAATATCAACTACGCTAGCAGTGGAAGTAGCGGCATCAGCCATTGATGCAGAAGCATCAAATACTCCCTCTACTGTATATGTACAGATATCTCCTGTTTTATCCTCAGATTCTAATGGTAAATCTGAGGTTATGCTCATTGAGCATTGAGCCCCTAATAGTAGTGGGACAAAAATTAAGGTTAAAAAAGTACTAAATTTTCTCATAAGTGTAAGTGTTGGTGTTTAAATTAAAAAGATCGCAAATATATAATATTCACATATATATAATATATATATTCGATTGATATCAAAAAAGTTGCTTGACTAGCTAATTATTTTGAAATTTATCTTAATTAAGCTTCAATTTTATTGCTTAAAACGTTGCTTTTATTAATCAGGAAACTGCTACTTTCGCAACTAATGAAAGCAAGAACATTAAGAAAAGATAAGGTAAACGTTGTTACTTTAGGTTGTTCCAAAAATTTAGTGGACTCTGAAAACATTATAACTCAATTGCAAGCCAATGATTTTAATGTAAGCCATGAGGATTACGACAATGATGCTAATATAGTTATTGTGAATACTTGTGGTTTTATTGATTTGGCCAAGGAAGAGTCCGTAAATACCATTTTGGAGTATGCTAATAAGAAGACTAAAGGAGAGATAGAAAAACTCTATGTTACCGGGTGTCTTTCACAGAGATATAAAGATAATTTAGAAGAGGAAATCCCGGAGGTAGATGCTTTTTTTGGAACCATGGAATTACCAGTTCTTCTTAATAGGTTAGAAGCCGATTACAAACATGAATTGTTGGGTGAAAGATCTATCACAACTCCGATGCATTATGCCTATCTGAAGATATCTGAGGGATGCAACCGTACATGCTCTTTTTGTGCCATTCCATTGATGAGGGGGAAACATATCTCGAAACCCATAGAGGATTTGGTGTTGGAGGCCAAAAATTTAGCTAAGAACGGAGTTAAAGAACTTATGCTTATTGCTCAGGAACTGACATATTATGGCTTGGATTTATATAAGAAAAGAGCTCTTGCTGAATTGCTTGATGCTCTTTGTGAGGTAGAAGGAATAGAATGGATAAGACTTCATTATGCTTATCCAAGTAAATTTCCCAAGGAAATATTTGAGGTAATGTCTAGGCAACAAAAAATATGTAATTATTTAGACATTCCTTTACAGCATGCGTCTGATTCCGTTTTAGACAGAATGCGTAGACAGATTACTCGTGGCGAACAAGCAGAGTTGATTAGATATGCAAGAGAAACAGTTCCTGAAATAGCTATTCGAACAACCATGTTAGTTGGATTCCCGGGAGAGAACGATAAGGAATTTGAAGAGTTGTGTGAATTTGTGGAAGAGATGAGGTTTGACAGGCTTGGAGTTTTTCAATACTCACATGAAGAAGATACAAGTGGATACTTGTTAGATGATGATGTTTCACAGGAGCTTAAATCGGAAAGGGCTAATAAATTAATGGAAATCCAACAAGAAATATCCTTTCAAAAAAATTTAGATAAGATTGGTAGTGTTTTCAATGTTCTAATAGACAGAGTTGAAGGTGGTTATTTTATTGGTCGTACAGAATATGATTCTCCCGAGGTAGATAATGAAGTATTGATTGATGCGAAAGAGTATTTCTTAAGAGTTGGGGATTTTGCCACAGTTGAAATTATCAATGCTCAGGAATACGACTTAATAGCAGTACCAAAGTCGTAATGGTTTTCGTTTGTTATGGTAAAGCTAAAATTCTCAAGGCTATGAGATTTTATAATTTATAAAGCTACTTTTGTTGTACAAATAATAACAGTTGAGTTCCAAAGTTGTCATAATACCTACATTTAACGAAAAGGAAAATGTTGAGGCTATAATAAAAGCCGTATTAACTCTTAAAGGAGGATATGATGTTCTTATTGTAGATGATAATTCACCTGACGGTACTGCAAATATCGTCGAAGAAATGCAGCAGAATTATAAGAAAAGAATACACTTAATAAAGAGAATCGGAAAAAAAGGATTGGGGACAGCATATATAGCAGGCTTTAGGGAAGCTATTAGCCTTAAATATGATTATATTTTTGAAATGGATGCTGATTTTAGTCATAATCCTTTGGACTTAGAACGTTTGTATGAAGCTTGTGAGAATGGAGCGGATGTGGCAATCGGAAGTCGTTATGTTGATGGAGGTGGATTTAAGAATTGGGGATGGGATAGGATTTTTTTATCAAAAGGGGCTTCCTTTTATGTAAAATTAATAACATGGATGCCTATTAAAGATCCGACGGCTGGATTTATAGCTTACAAAAGGAAAGTGCTAGAAACCATTAAATTAGAAGATATAGAATTTGTTGGTTATGCATTTCAGATCGAAATGAAATATGCCGCATTTGTAAATGGATTCTCGATAAAAGAAATACCCATTACGTTTAAAGATAGAGAGAAGGGAACATCAAAAATGAATCTTTCTATCATTTCGGAAGCATTACCAGGAGTGTTGAAGATTCGACTCAAGAAGTTTTTGGGCAAATACAAGCGTTAACAATACAGATTGATAGCAGTTGAGGATATATCATATCCGTTTAGTAATTCTTTAACTGACATCTTTCTCTTACCTGAAAGTTGCAATTCAGTTACTTCAATACTTCCTTTGATACAACCTATCTTAAGATATGACTTGTTATCCGTTTCGATTTGACCTGGCATGAGTTCTGCTTTACCTATTTTAGAAGCTATAATTTTACATTTTTTCTCATCTATATATGTATAAGCTCCTGGGTAGGGAGAAAGCCCGCGGATCAAATTGTATACTTGAGTGACAGGTTTTTCAAAGTCAATTAAGCAGTTCTCTGAATTTAGCTTGGGAGCTTTAGATACCAAGGCTTCATCTTGTTCTTTAAAAACAAGATCATCTCGTTCGATAGCTTTGACTGTTTTAAGTACTACCTGAGCTCCAAGGTGCATTAATTCATCATGTATGTATCCGGCATTGGCTTCAACAGGTATGTGTATTTTCTCTTGAAATAACATGTCGCCTGTATCAATTTTATGTTTAAGTTTGAATGAAGTTACTCCAGTTTCTTTTTCACCATTTATTATGGCCCAATTGATAGGAGCAGCTCCTCTATACTTTGGTAATAATGACCCATGAAGATTATATGTACCTAATTTGGGCATATCCCAAATTACCTCAGGAAGCATTCTAAAGGCTACGACAATTTGTAAGTCTGCTTCTAAGGATTTAACTTCTCTTACAAATTCAGGAGCTTTTAGGTTTTTAGGTTGTAAAACCATAAGACCCTTTTCTACCGCATACTTTTTTACGTCCGATTCGATAAGCTTTTTTCCTCCTCGTCCTCCCCATTTATCTGTAGCTGTTATTACACCAACGATATCGTATCCATTACTATGTAAAATATCTAATGAGGGTACAGCAAAATATGGAGTGCCCATAAAAATTATCTTCATATCTTTTAAACCAATTTACTTTTGTTAGTTATATTCTTTTATTGCAATAATAAAAAGTGACAAATATATTCCATTAGACGTAAAAAGATAGAAAATGTTTAGCTTCGTGCTTCTTCAAAAAGGCGTTATGAGACTCTTAATTCTATCAATTGTGATTTTGTTTAATTCGGTGACCCTAATTGGACAGAATGCTATAGTGGAAGGATATACTTACGAAAGTGGAAATAGGGGGTATTTAAATAATGTATCAATTGATATTTTACTTTTACCCGATAGTTCACATTATCATTCTTTATTCAGTAATAGAGAGGGATATTTTAAGGCAGAAATTCCTCAGGGAAATTATTTATTTCAATTTGATAAAGAAACTTATCATGAAGAGATTAAAGTTGTTAATCTTTTAAACAAGGATAAGGAGTTTTTAAAGGTAGAAATGAATAGAAAACCCGGATATCTGTTTGAGGTTACGTTAGCAGAGAAAAAGGAATATCCGGAGCAAGTGGTTGATGCCATAAGTGGTGCTTTGATAGAAGTATATAATAATACGACAGAAAAGGAAGTAATGGTAATAAAGGATTCTAAATATCCTCACTTTAAGGTGTCATTAGAAAAAGGGAATCATTATACTTTACTTGTAAGAAAGAAAGGATTTATAGCCAAACAGATGGAGGCTTATGTCGATGTTGAGGGCTGTATCTTATGCTTTGAAGGAGTGGGTAATATAGACCCGGGAGTAACAGACAATTTAACACAAAGTGGAGCCTTTGGAGTTTTACTAGCCAATGTAGAATTGGATAGACTATATACTGGTAAGACCATTACTATTGACAATCTTTATTACCCTTTGGGGAAGTATTATTTGAATAAAAATGCCAAGAGAGAATTGGATAAAGTAATTCTTCTATTGAATAACAATCCAAATTTGACCATTGAACTGGGATCTCACTGTGATTCCAGAGGAGGAGACCAAGCCAATATGGTTTTATCACAGCAAAGGGCCAAAACTGCAGTTAAATATATTGTAGAGAAAGGAGGATTTGATTTGGATCGAATTTCATTCAAAGGTTATGGAGAATCCCAATTGATTAACCACTGTGGGAATGGAGTAAGATGTTCGGAGAAGGAACATGCATTGAACAGGCGTACAGAAATTAAAATACTAGGAGTAGACGAAATAGTAAATTATATTCCACTTTCAAAGATGAAAGAAGCTGAAAAATTTAGAATGGAATTAGAAGATTCATTTACTGAAGAAGTAGTTCTAGAAAAAGAAATCGATCATTTGCTTAGCCAAAGTACAGTTGATGAATCGAATATATCAGAAGAAAAGTTTATAAGATTTATTGATCCGGAAATTGATAGTGTATATACAGGAATTCATGAGGAGGAAGAAACAAAAGAATTCGAGCAAACTTCGGATGTCATTGTGGCAATAGATACCATTACTAACAATAAAAATTATAAGGTTACAAATCATATTTTGATTAAAAGAACCAAGAAGCGAATGCGGACGAATGACAAGATTTTTTCAGAATTTGTTGGAGTTAGGCAGCATATTGAAGATGATTGGTATTATTATTACATTGGACAGTACGAATCTGAAGAAGCTGCATTGGATCACCTCTCTATAGTTCAAGAAAAATATGAGGAATCAAAGTTGTTTCAATTGGCGGATGGAAAAATATACATTAAATAGTTTTTGTAGAAATTAGCGGGTTCACTGAATAATTGTATTATTGAGATAAAATTTACTTTTATGAAATCTAGGTGGGTGATGATCTTAATATCTATATCACTATTTATAGCCTGTAACAATAGAAATAATGAGTTAGGCCTTGAAAAAATAGGACCTAATGTTTCAGTTGTTGAGGCGGATAAACTGATCAGTAAAAATGCAGTTGTTGTTCTGGATGTAAGAACACCGGAAGAAATAGCGGAAGGCAAGTTAGCCAATGCATTAGAAATTGATTATAGATCGGATAGCTTTGTCGAAGAATGTAAGAGATTAGATCGGAACAAGTCATATCTTGTCTACTGTAGATCGGGTAGGAGAAGTTCATCTGCTATCGAGAAAATGAAGGAATTAGGTTTTAAAAAGCTTTATAATTTAGAAGGAGGTTACATGGCTTGGTCGGAAGGGAAATTGAAGTGAATCCATTCTGTTCATCTCCTTTTAAAAAGAAATAGTTAATTATATTTGGATTCTTTATTACCAAATTGATTGGTATAAATTGATAAAATTTTAAAATAAACACATGAAAAAAGTAGTAATTGTTCTTTTGTTGGCATTTGCGTGTCAGTTAAATGGTCAAAAACAAATCGTATGGTTTGATGCTGGACTTAAAGCCCAATGGGGAGCCACAGCTTTATACAACAAGGCACTATGGGATCATAATGTATATGATTTTGGTATTTCCACGGGGTATGCAGTTGGTGGAAAAATAGGAATTAATTTTGGGTATAATGGAGTAGCTATAGATTTGATGTTCAACAATGGAAATCAAGAGTATGGTGACAAACAAGGGAATAATATTGGAGAGATAAGCTGGAAAAGCACAGACGTATATGTTTTATATAGAAACGCTAAAAATCTAGGTTATTTTGAAATAGGACCTAAACTTTCCTTTGTAAATAGCGTAGAAGTTGACGATAATAGATCTGACCCAAGAGTAACGGATATCACTGATTTTAATGAAAAAAGTAATATAGCCGCTGTGATTGGGTTTGGTGCAAATATTATGGGTACAGATGGTAGGTTCAGTGGTATTTTGGGACTAAGATTTGAATATGGTCTTAGAAACATGAATAAGGATGAGGCTATTGCCGCGGGTAGCCCACTTCCTGCGAATCTTTTTGATGCTACTTCACCTAATCATCTTTATGTGGATGGAGAAGCTTCTACTCACCCTATTTTCGCAGGACTTGTGTTTGAATTAAACTGGGGAGTTGGATACTTCGGTAAGGCTCAATGTGGAGGTAGATCTAAGTTTATAATGTTCTAATTGAAAGATATTATCAAGGAGAGAGGGTAACTCTCTCCTTTATTGTTTAGAATGAAAAGAAAAAGAAATTGGCTTTGGGTATTTATAGGCGTGCTGATATTTATGCAGTTTTTCCGAATAGATACACAAAACCCCGAAACTCATCCTTCTCTTGATTTTTTTGCTTATTCCAAGGCGGATAGTAACACCGTGAGTCTTATTAAATCTGCATGTTACGACTGTCATTCATATGAAACCAAGTACCCCAGCTATGTTCAATTTGCTCCAATATCATGGTGGATGAATAATCATATAAAAGGTGGAAGAAAACAAGTTAATTTTTCCTTATGGCACGATTATTCCAGTGAAGAAAAAGGACATAAGATACAAGAATGTATTGAAGAGATTGAGGATGATCATATGCCTATAAAATCTTATAAATGGATGCATAGTGATGCCAATTGGGATGAAACACAAAAAGATCAGGTTGTTAAGTTTTTGAAAGCAATTAAAGACTCCGCTTTTTGAAATATTGAACAATCTGAAAAGTCTAATTGTTAGAGTCCAGTAATTATTGAGAAAATATGATTCATAAGATTGTTGAGACGTTGCTTCCTACCAAATATGGAGACTTCAATATTATCGCATTTGACAAAAATGAGAAGAATGATTTTCCTCATTTAGCTTTGGTTCATAAAAATATAGATCTAAGTAATCCTGTACTGATACGAATGCATTCTGAGTGTATTACAGGAGATCTCTTTGGTTCGAAAAAATGTGATTGTGGTGAGCAATTGGAAAAGGCCTTGGAAGAACTTGGCAAAGCAAATGGGATATTACTTTATTTAAGACAGGAGGGAAGAGGTATTGGCCTTATTAACAAACTAAGAGCATATAAACTTCAGGAATCAGGCCTAAACACTATAGAAGCAAATCTTCATTTAGGCTTTAAGGCAGAAGAAAGGAATTTTTCGGAAGCAATCAAGATTTTACAACAGCTTTCTGTAAAAGAAGTAAAGGTTCTTACTAATAATCCCATAAAATTAGAAGCATTTGAGGATTCAGGGATTAAAGTTGTTGAAAGAATACCCTTAGTCATTGACTCTAACGAAACAAATGAAGAGTATCTAAAGATCAAGAAGAATGAAATGAGACATATGATGTAAGCCTCTTTTTACTCTTGTGAGTAGATAAAACCCCCGACATTTATTTTTACGCTTCCTTCAATGTTTAAATGCTCACTATAAAGGGGCCTTAAGTGTTTAATGGATACAGTATCACTTACGGTTAATTCTCCCAATACATTGATATTTCCTCCGGTTTCCAAAGTTAATGAACTTTCTTGATTTATAAATAGGTTGACGTTTTCACCTAAATAAATGGATCTCGCCACGGCATTCTCGCTTGCAGGAACAAAAACGTCTTCACTTGTTGTTTCATCCTGAAATACTACATCCTCACACGCCAATGGAATGTGCCCAAGGCTCCAACTGGCCGGATCATTCCAGACTCCATTTCCCGCTTGCCAAAAATTTATTCCACTATCCTTAATTTGAATAATGAGAGAATCTTTATCTCCTCTCGCAGCCGTACAACTGTAAGGAGTTAAATAAATTTTATGTTCTGCAGCACCAATATCCCAATTCACAAATACTTGGTTAGAAAGTGTATTTGAGTTGACTATCGATCCACCTATTACTTCCCAGTCATAATATTTGGCTTCCCCCTCAATAGTTTTGTAGATATGGTTTTGTAAATCTTCGGAACACACAGTTTTAGCACCTAAAATAGGATGTGCAATAGGTTTAAGTAATTGATAATAGAATGAATCCGATATGCCGGGGATGATGTCATCGTATAGTTCCGAATCTGTTTCTTCATGTACGGAATGACCTCTGTCAGAATACGAATTAAATATATAATCCAATCCAACGATATCAGCTTCATCAGCTATAGCCTGACTTCCATACACAACGGGTAAGTCATCACCGATTATTAGCCAAGTAATATCACTAAACGGTTCTCCTGAATCATAGGGTACCGTGCCATCATCTTCGCTATGAAACATGACTACTGAGGGCATGTCTCCACTCTCTATATAATCCACGGAACCCAAGGCACCGGCGAGACTGAAAACAGCATTGGCATATCCTGAATAGCCAGTATTGTCTCCTACACAGTCCAAACATTGTAGATCTTCACATGTTTCTCCGTCTTGTAACCAAGTATAGGTAGATAAGGGTCTTTCACTTTCTTTATCTAAATAAGCGTTATGAAGGCCAATGAAAGCACCAGCTGAGTGTCCTCCAATATAAATATTAGAGGTGTCTATCTTATAAGTATTAGCTCCGTCTGCATCTGCTCGAAAATACCTTATAGCTGACCTACCATCCTGAAGTCCTCTGTAAGGTGCTCTTTTACTTAGGTCTTCATCAAACATATTCATCCCAAGTCTATAATCAATTGTTGCTGTTACATAGCCCCTTTTTGCTAATTGAATTGCAATCTCCCGCATACTCCAATGGTCTTTACTACCTGCTACAAAACCTCCACCAAAACAGATAATCACTAGAGGTCGTTTCGAAATAGTGTCTCCGGTGGGTTCAAATATATCCATATATAAATCTTCATCTGTGGTCTCCCATTCGTTTACATTTAAAGGGTAACCTGTGATCCATTCGTAAAACCCACCTCCTGGTTTGGGTTGAGGTACTCCGGTGCTGAAAAGAACTTCCGAAGTTTCAGTATAATTAGAAAATATCTCTTCATTGTATCTGTTAGGAAGTAATTGACTATTAAGTTGAAAATATAAAAACGCAAGTACCAGAAGCAATACATTTCTATTCATCATCTTTCGATTTAAAGAATTGAGTAAAATATGGTTGTAGACTTCTGTGGAATTTGAGGTCTGATCGAAACTTATTCTTTATTTCAATATATAGGTCATAGGGCATTGATTTTTGATAACATAACTGTCTCAATTTTGACTCAATTACCAAATCTATTTGTTGTTGATATAGATCAATATCATATTTTAATTGTAATTCTTTTTGTACAGTAAGGGAATCCTTTTTTTTCGTATTTCGGGAAATAATGTCGTTTCTGTCATATTCATTTTTTTCGAATATACTGCGGACTTCATTTTCATCAAATGTTCTAATTTCTTTTTCAGAAAAATAAATCTCGACAAAGTCATTAAGCTGAACATCGGAATACACTTGTGAAAAAAGATAACAAGGCATAAATGCGAATATGGAAAGAAGAAATGCTTTCACGTAATAATTAGATTTAATAATTTTTACTTTGGGGTAGGGCCTCTAAATTATAAAAAAATATAAGAAGCTTATAATTGCTTTAGAAAATTTATCAGTTTCTGAACAGCTTTTGCTCTATGTGAGATATTCTGCTTAACATTGCTGGGCAGTTCTCCAAACGTTTTTGAAAAACCCTCAGGAATAAAAACTGGATCATAGCCGAAGCCGCCATCGCCGGACATTTTATGGGAAATTGTTCCATTGACAATCCCTTCGAATTGATATTCATTTCCATCTAATATTAGGGATATAATGGTTTTAAATCTGGCTTTTCTATTTGTTTTATTATTGAGGTTAGATAAAAGTTTATTCATGTTGTTGATGGCGTTTTTTTCTTCACCAGCATACCTGGCCGTAAGTACTCCGGGTTCTCCATTTAGGGCTTCTACCTCTAAACCTGTATCTTCACCTAACACATTGTAGTTATAATTATCAAATATGTATTGAGATTTAATCTTTGCATTTTGTTCCATGGAACTTCCATCTTCGACTATATCTACATCTATCTCCATTTGTGCTAGACTTCTTATATCGAAAGGGAGCGAATAAGAAGTAAGTATTTCGTTAAACTCTCTCACTTTATTAGAATTATTAGTAGCAAATACTATTGTCTTTTTCATACAACGTTTTATAATTGAATTTCCTTAATAATGTTCCACAACTTTAATTTCAGATTCTTGTCCTTGTTCATATCGAAAATACTATGGCAAATTATAAGCTTGAATCTCGTGAGGTCAAATAATCTATAGTAGGTAGGAGTGATATTAAGACTTATCTGTTCCGGATCAATCCCGAAAAGAATTACTAAGGAAACTTTCTTACATAGATCCAGAATGGAAATTATATTACTTTCTGTTATGAATAAATATGTGACTTCCGTTTTGGCATTGAGGTTCATAGCTGTAATGATACTCATTAAGGTAGCTCTAGAAGCTTCATCCGAAGAAATGTCAGGGATGATAACAAGTAATTTGGCATTATTACCCTGGATAACAGTTGCTTTTCTATCTTCTATCTCAGGTATTTTAATAAACTCGTCTTGCAAATCAATTAGATTAATATACTGTATATAGTAATTTTTACAAAATTATGTTTTAAATATAGCTATAAATATTGATCAAATTAAAATATTATTGGAATTTTAAGTATATTTGACCTTGTTTTAGTCTCTTGGAGAAAGTAATCATCCAAGTAAAGGACAAAAATAACCAAAGTTCTTTGTGAATTGATTTTTTGTAAACAATAAAACCTTTGAAGATGCCAACAAAAATTTCCATTTCTAAATCTAGTTCTAGCAATCTTTCTTCTTTAGATTTTGATAATATTCCTTTCGGCAAAGTATTTACAGATCACATGTTTGTATGCGATTATGAGAATGGTGAATGGAAAAATGCTAGGATAGAGCCTGTAGCCCCTATCCCTACTCATCCCGGTAATTTGGCTTGGCATTATGGACAGGCAATATTTGAGGGAATGAAAGCTACACGGGATGAAGAGGGAAATGCTTTGTTATTTAGGCCTGAGGAACATTCCATTCGACTTAATGCGTCGGCTGAAAGAATGTGTATGCCCATGTTGCCCAAGGAATTGTTTTTAGACGCAGTGCATACTTTGGTCAATTTAGAGAGATCTTGGATTCCCCCAAATGAAGGGAGTGCTTTGTACATCAGACCCTTTATGTATGCAAATGACGCAACAATAGGAGTGAGAGCATCTGACACATATAAGTTTATAATTTTCTGTATGCCAGTGGGGCCCTATTATCCGAAGCCTGTCTCTTTGTATGCAGATACTCATTATGTTAGGGCTGTAAAAGGAGGCGTTGGTGAAGCAAAAGCAGCGGGCAACTACGCAGCCTCTCTGTATCCTGCTAAATTGGCGAAGGAACAGGGCTATGATCAGGTAATGTGGTTAGATGCACATGAACATAAGTATGTCCAGGAAGTAGGAACGATGAATATATTTTTTGTGATTGGAGACAAGGTAATCACTCCTGCAACAGATGGAGCGATACTAAAAGGAATAACCAGAAAATCCATAATCACTATATTGAAGGATGAAGGATATAATATAGAGGAAAGGCCGATAGCTATAGATGAAATAGTAGAAGCTGCTGATAATGGAAGCCTTAGAGAAGTTTTTGGAGCAGGTACAGCAGCCGTAGTATCAGAAGTCAATAAACTTAAAATTGGTGATACAGTTATTGAGTTAAACGCTGAAGACTTTAAAGTATCTAAGTTGGCTAAAAAAACGATCAATCAGATTAGGATCAAAAAACTAGAGGATAAGTATGGTTGGCTAGTACAGGCGGAGAATAGGTCAATCGGGAGTTAGGTTTTTGAATATAACGTACGTAGAGGTATTTAAAGAACAACTTTTAACAAATTAGTAGTTTTTTAATATATTTAAGGTTAAAACTGTTGCTATGTCCAACCTTAAGTGTAGTATTCTCTTTTTATTTATTTTATCTCCAGTTGTTTTATTTTCTCAAGTTTCTAATGATGATTGCTCTACGGCAATTGTGTTGGACTATGGGACGCCTATTTCAGGAACAACTGTTAATGCAGAATCTTCCAGTATCGCTTTTTCCTTGTGTCCCTCTGATCTTAATCAAGCGGATGTTTTTTATCGTATACCGATTTTAGAAGACTTTGACGCCGCGGTAATAACTATTAGTGACTGGAGTGGAAATGGAACTTTAGGTGCTCAAGTTTTTTTGGATAATGGTTCTTGTGACTTACAAACTATAAATCTTATAGATGAGTCTAAGTATATATATTGTGGGCAGAATGAAACAGAGATAGATATTTCTATTAATTGTTTTCCAGACACTATTACTCATTTGGTCCTTAAGTTGGGAAGCGAAACGGATGATGGCGATATTACGAATGGGGAAGAAGAAGGAACTTTTATGGTGGCGTTGGAGGGAAGAACGGCTTCTTGTAGTTTTGCGGAATCTTGTGACGATATTTTACCTGAACAGATATTAAATCCGGTTACCAATCCAAATTTTGAGTTAGATTATTCATGTATAACATCTTGTTTAGAGTATGCTTGTCCTGAATCTAATGTACAGGGGGTTTCCTGTGGTACAGATTCCTGGCCGACGGTATGGTATCAAATCAATGTCGATGATAATGCTGCCCAAATTTTCACAACAGTTGAAACCGCAGGAAGTTGGGAAGCGGCCTGGACACTATACGGAGGTAATGGATGTGATAGTCTGGTGCAGCTCTCAACTGCGGCATCACCTCCTTGTAATTTTGATGATACTACACCGGAACTTCTTCAGCAGGGAATTGAAGATACTTGGGACGTATATTGGCTGGCGGTAACAGTTGACCCTATATCTCTTCCTAATGGTTTTGAAATTGATAATCCTAATTTTAATGTTTGTATTGCAACTACTATTAACGCAATAATTTGTCTAGGAGATCTAGAATCTGGTGATTGTGCGGAACCATCATTGATTATGGAAGTAACGTCAAGAAATGATGGCCAAGACCCAGTTGATCCCGATGGAGATGGGGTAGAAGGACCCTTTTGCCCTGGTGATAAAGTGGATGTTAATATTCAATTTTTTTATGATGCTTCGGAGACTGGAGTAGATTGGTTAATAGGTTTTGTTCCTTACTTCGGTAATGGTTGGGACATGTCAAAATTTGAATACTCTGTAAATACCCCGGTGGGAAATGGAATGGAGGCCAATTGGTATGAAGAGGGAGGAAATTGTGCTCCGATAGTTCAAGAATCCATTCCAACACTATGTACATACTGGGATCAAGATGGTCAACTTCAATTATGTAATTTGCTATGTGAATCTTGTCCATGTGCGGGAAATACATTAGTAGCCGGAGATCCATTGCCGAGTGGTTACTTTTGGGTGACAAATGGAGGAAATGCTGGTTGTGAAAATAATTGCTCACCTGGTGAAGGATGGGGTATTGGCACTACAACAGTAGATATTGATTGGAAGTTAACACTTTTTGTTAAAGAGTTTTCTACTATTGATGAGTTATACAATGCGGACGATCTATCCATCAACTTTCAAACCTTTTCGGATGGTGTAGCCGGTTGTTGGGAGGATCCAGTAGGAGAATGTCTATTCGATAAAAAACAAGTAAGTCCTCTCTGGAGAGTTAATAACCAAGTCACTCTTTTGAATATTGAAGAGTATGAAAATTTGGTTTATGAAGAAACTCAATTAGATATTGATATATCTATTTCGGGTTCACTAGAGCATGAAGTTATAGTAACCTTCGTGCCAAATTCAAATATAGCCGGAGCCAATGATTATAGTTTTGCAAATGGTGTTGGAACTATTACAGATTATCTTATTAATACAAGTGGTGAAAATCAACTGGCAGTTTATAATATTGAAGTTATAGATGATACAGGAGCATGTCATTCAGAGCGTAGTGTAGAAATACTGATTAAAAGTGGTGAGGTAATCGGGAATGTAGGCGGTATAGTCTTCGTAGAAGATGATTATGATAATTATTTAACTGAAAATGATCACCGTTTGTCAGGCGTTAGTATACAATTGTGGGAGGATATTAATGCGGATGGAGTTCTGGATATTGAGGTTTCACAAGCCATTAACACTGATGTAGAAGGACAGTTTATTTTCACTAATTTGTTTGAAGGAAGATATGCAATATTGGTTGATGAAAATGAAGTTTTGTTAGGAGGTAACCTTTATGGTATGGTGGCAATAGATTCATCTATCGCACCTTTATCGGCATTCCCTAATACTCATAATAATTTGATTGATCAAGACTTAACAACGGAAATTTTTCATTTTAATAATGAAATAGTGGATAATCATAATACTGATATGGAATTGATGCTAGGATTTATTTATGATTGCAGTTCAAGCTATAGTATTTTATTTTCTGATTGTCAAACCTCTATCAGCAATACATTTTGTGATTTAGATCTACTTGACAAAGCTTGTTTTAATATGCAGGGTATTAATGAAAACAATATACCTGATGATCAATGTGTATTTACGGGGTCAATTTATGAAAGATGGCTTTCGTTTGTACCGGCTGAGGGAGAGTATGAATTAGCCTTTACAGCTAAAAATTGTACACTTTCTGTTCAAGATACAGGTTCTATTAAACTAGGAATATATAGTGAATGTTCTATTGATAGTGAATTATTTTGTGTTTTAGATTGTGTTTCGGGAGAGATAAGGGTACCGTCCAATATTTTGAATCCTGGAGACACACATTTTATTGGAATTAACACTTGTTCTGGAAATGATTGCGAAATAGAAATAGAGGTAGAGGGAAATTTTGATAATCAAGATAAATCTTGTAATCACTTTATAGAGGGGTATACCTTCTTTGATGCGAATATGGATTGTACAAATGACGAGTATAATTTGGTCAGAAATGTATTGGTCGTTGCCTTTAACCAAGTGGATACTTTTTATACTTTTTCAGACGCTCAAGGATATTTTAAGTTTTATCTCCCGGAAGGATTTTACAATTTTGAATTTTCAAGAAATGGAGAAATGATTATCCCTTGTAACCTAAATGATTATACTAATGTTGATCCTGTAGGTTTAAATGAAGAAATCTCCTTTTACTTTGGAGATATATCGCACTGTAATGATCCATTTGTTGAATTGCATATAGACAATTTAAGACGATGTTTTGTCAATTCAGGATATGTAACATTCTGCAATACTGGATTTATAGATATGATGGATTTTAATATTGGGATTAAGCTTGATGATGATTTGGAATTTATAAGTGCTTCCAGACCCTATACTACATTGTCTGATAACACCATTCTTTTTTCAATAGATTCATTGGAAGCAGATGCTTGTGGGTTAATTAACTTTAAAGTGCGACCTCGATGTAATTCTACAGTTATTCGCCAATCACTCTGCTTAGAAGCGTATGTTCTGCCCGAGAGTGATTGTGGTAAGTTGTCCCAATACAAAGGACCTATTATTGATATTTTGGGAAAATGTGAAGGTGATGATATGGAATTTATCATTTCCAATATTGGTGGAGAAGATATGACTAAGGAGTATGTCTATAATATTTTGAGAAACGATCAAGCCTATAAACAAGGGGTTTTTCAATTAAATAGAGATGAGAATTATATAATATCCGTAGCAGGTGATGGAGAAACATTTACGTTGCTAACTCAACAATGGGAGGACTATCCTTATGGAGGGGGGCATATATCTACTTATGTTGAAGGTTGTGCACCTAATGGTAGCATTATTGATTATGGTTTTTACGACCTCTTTCAACAGAACGATTTGAGCCCGTATAAAGATATCTCTTGTGTAGAAATAATAGGTTCATATGATCCTAATGTTAAGAGTACTGCTCCCATTGGATATAGTAGTCAAAACTTCATTTATGAAGATCAGATATTGAAGTATCATATTGAATTCGAAAATATTGGTAATGACACTGCGTTTACCGTTCGTGTAGTTGACGAAATAAGTGATAAATTAGCCTTGAATAGCATGAATGTGATCGGAGCTAGCCATGAATTTTATATGTATTCTGAGGGAAGAAAGTTGACATTTTTGTTTGAGGATATTAATCTACCTTATACGGAGATAGATAGTGTGTCATCCCATGGTTTTGTAACTTTTGAGATTAATCAGAAGGAAAATAATATCATAGGAGATATTATAACTAATCAGGTAGAGATCTTTTTTGACTATAATGAGCCGATTATAACCAACGAAGTGCGACATACCGTGGGAGTGCCTTGCTTTTTGGGAATCACTCAAGAGGAATTATTCGAGGATTTTGGTTTAGTGAGTATTTGCGACGAAGATTTTTCTAGTATAGTACTGGAACAAGATATTAATGGAGACGGTATATTTGGATGGCAAGGTCCTGTTATTGAAGGATTTGGGGTTCATACTTATGATACCCTTTCTAATGGTTGTCTATATACACAAAGGGTAGAAGTAGCAAAACTGGATCCTTATGAAGAGGCAGTTTCTTTGGTTTCGTGTCAACCCTTTACTTATTACGGGGTTGAGGTAAATGAAAGTATAGATAGCCTACACATAGATATTTCCGTCAACGAAGAAGGATGTGACAGTACTATTTATCTTAGTGCTACGATTATGTCTTTAGATGCACAAGTTGATGTTTTTGATTGCGTTGATAGCTGCCGACAGATAGAAGTCAATAACTTGATTCTAGAACCTGATTTAAGTGAATTAGAAAATATTACTTACAATGTACTTGACGGAAATGAAACTATATTATCGACCGATCAAAGTGCTTTTGAAGTATGCCAATCCGGGTCTTTTAGCATAGAGATAATTTCGAGATATCAGGGTAATTCATGTGCGTATTATTTTCCCATAGATATTGATATAGAATCAGGTTTTCCCGATTCGCCAATGATTAGCGAAGAAAACGAATATCCCTGTGCAGGAGATATGGGGCCTTATGAATATAATATAGTAAATCCAGGAGATAGTATCGATTGGTATATTGAAAATGGTAATATTGTCTCCTCCAATAATCAGGGTGTTGCGGTAATGTGGTCTTCAGAAGAAGAAGGACTGATTTGTGCCACGGCAATTAATGATTGTGGAGAGAGTAAAGAATATTGCAAGGAGATAAGATTTGAAAAATCCCCTTTAGCTATTGATGACAATTTAGATGCTTTCAAGAATAGTCTGGATTTTGATGTGATTACGAATGATGACACGGTATCAGTTTCAGATTTTGAAATTAGTTTAGTTAACCCGCCATTGCATGGACTGATCACTATTTTTGATGATGGTATCGTTCGTTATACTCCATTTGAACCGGAAACAGATGTTCAGGATAGCTTTATTTATAAACTTTGTAATTTATATTGTTCCGATCTATGTTCAGAAGCTGAAGTGATTATTAATTATAGTGGAAGCACTGTGAATACCGAAGAGATACAATATAGCTTAGAGGACTTACTTTTATTACAACCTTGTGAAATTAATATATTTGATGTATCGGGCAGAAGGATGCTACCATCGTATTCATGCGAAGATTTGATTTTAGCTTTGGAGGGTAAAGAATTGAGCCCAGGAGTATATTGTTATCAGCTTATTCTTTCAGATGGAAGGGTGGTATATGGTAGTTTTATAACTATATAAAAAACCGAAAGGTGTAACTTGTTGACAGATATTGAGTTATATCTATATGGCGAAAATAGATGGACGTAATATTTAAAAAGGTTTTGATATTAGATAGATTAGATGTACCTTCGCCATCCCATTAAAAGAAATGGAAAGAAATAATATCGCGGGGTGGAGCAGTTGGTAGCTCGTCGGGCTCATAACCCGAAGGTCGTAGGTTCAAGTCCTGCCCCCGCTACCAATAGGACTTTTAGGGAATATCGGCTTGATATTCCCTATTTTATTTATACGAAAACACTTGATATTCAGATTCTTATGGTCGAATAGGGGGTTGAGCCTAATGGTTTGCAGGTAATTCTTATCCATGTACAAACCACCTATCATTATGGTGCTCAATAACTCTTGTTTCTCTGGTGCCTGAAGATTGTCATAAATAGTAGTAAGGTTCTTTAATTGGTTAAGAGCCTCTCTTATACCTTCTGATTTGGTTAACTGAAGCTTTTTACTTGATTCTATATCCAGTTCAATGTTGTACTTCTCATCTACATATTTGGCTTTCCATTTTTTATATACGTCACTTTCTATTTCATTCTGAATAAATTTTTCCTCTAGCTGATCAATACTCTTTTCAAGAGAGTCAAGTCTTTTGTTCAGATCATGAAGTTTTTTATTCTTCCGACTCATAATAGCTGATGCTTCATCTATGAAGTAATGATTCCAATAATCGATAGGTACAGAAAAGCTCAGCTCTTCCAGTATGTTATTGACCCAATTGTGAACTTTATTAGCATTTACACTTTTTCTGCTACATTTTAAGCACCTGTAGTATATATACTTGCCTCCATTACCAGAACTTTCTGCTGCAGTAACCTTTTTTAAACAATCAGTACATTGCAAATATCCTCTTAAAGGTATTTTCTCAGTTGGAGTAGATTTCTGTGCAGGGTTGGAATTCATTATCTTATTATAGACACTCCAGTATAGCTCTTCTGATACTATAGGTTCATGTATACCTTTGACCAGCTGTTCAGGATGATCACGATAAGCTTTAACTTTTATTAAACCTGCATAAGTAGGATTCAGTAGTATCCACTTGATGGATGATTTACCTGATCGATTTATCCTGCAGATATTCCGTATTTGACCATAGCTAAACCCTTTCATAAACAAATGAAATGCCTCTTTTACTTTTGGAGCATCATCATTAAGTACTATGATAGGTTTGTTGTTTTCATCTCTCTTATTATCATATCCTAATGGAGCAGTGGTTATATATCGACCATTGGATCTGGCTTGCCAGTTTCCAAATTTAGTTCGATCTCTTATAACTCTGTATTCAAACTCGGCATTAACAAAGAGATCCGCTCGAAATTTAAAAAAGACCGGAGAGTGAGGATCAATAAAAAAACATTCAGTTGTTGAGATTACTTTGATGCCATACTCTTCTTCTATCTTTTTTAGCATGGCCAAGCCCTCAGCTGCATTTCGAACAAGTCTGTCATATTTGGCTACTAGAAGAAAAGAAATATAATTTTTGTGAGTTCTTAGTTCTTGATATAATTCTTGCCAATTTGGTCTGTCGAAGTTTTTGGCTGAGTATCCGTCATCTACGAATTCATCAAGAATAATGATATTATTGGAGCTTGCGTACCTTTGATTTACTTCTTTCTGCCCTTCGATGCTGAAGTTGCTCTGATCCTTGGTACTGATCCTTATGTATGAGTACGCTTTTTTCACCTTCGAACAATATTTTGGCTGACAATCTTGCCAGTGTTTCTATAAACCTTATTTCCTCCTCTGGTAAATTTAAGGGATTGTATATATCTTTCATGATTCATGATTAATTTTTTCAATGTGATTCAAAGAAATACCGCCGCTAAATCCTTTTAACTTGACTACCCATTCACCATGACCCAGTTTCCAAGGTTTCGAGGTAATTTCTGCTTTAACTGAATCCAGCTTCGTACCATCATTTTTTATGATCTTATGATACCAAACTTCTTCTCCTAATTCAAATGTTACTTTCATTGAGTCTAGTTTAATTTTAACAATATTGATATTCAGTCCAGTGAATAATTTTTCCATCTAAACTTTCGTCAAAATATTCAAAGAACTGATTTGTAGTTTCAAAACCATCGTTAGTAGCCAGTAAGTCAACAGTATAAGACGAATTGATTAACCTACAATTAACCCAAATAGCTTCACCGATAAAATTGTTATCTATGTAAACTTTTGCAGTTGTCATTGATCCTGCAAAGTGATATCGAATTTTTATCTTCTGTATGGAAAGCACGCTCAATGTTTGGATGAATTGAAGTCTTTTCGAGGTTCTGTTGTTTATTACCGCGTGTATTTTATTGCCTACCTTCCATCGATTCTTATCGTCTTTTCTTATAGTATGAATTTTGGGCTTACAATGTCGAAGAACATTATCACCTGCGTAATATTCGGAATGAATATATTTAGCTATCTCCGGAGTTATTGGTTCAGCTTCTAAGCTTTTAATGATTTTCTCTGGGAAATTCATTGCTACCCCTCCAAAATGTAACGAAAAGGATAGTGTCATTTTTTAAGTTTTGATCAAAAAATCTTATTATCTAAATGGCAATTATTTTTTGCCAGATATTTCAATTTTATGTAATACTGGTTATTTCCTTGCTATGGTCTAAATATTGAGAATCAATAATGAGCTTTTGTGACTTTTTAAGACCATCGATATATTCACATGGCCATGCAGTATCTTGAGGACGTTTGATTATTCTCATGACTTCTTCTTTAGTATACTTGTGGGCTTTACGAATATCTATGGTGTATCCCTTTCCATTTTTCGCCCACCAGAATAGTGCATTACCACAATATCCCATATTCTGAATGTAGTATAATTGTTCTTTCATTTTGATTGATTTAATGGGTTGATCAATTCTAAACTTTCAAGTCCATCATCATCTGCCATTATCACCATCTTTTTGACTTCGGAATATGATAGATCATGTGCCTTCATGAAATCTCTGATTTCGGTGGCTGAGTATCTCACTCGCTCTGATAGTTGGTATATTTTTATATTCATTATTAAGTAGTTTTATTCGACGGTTATTGACTCTTGAAATTCCTCAGTGAATTCCTCAAAATATTGATGTGTGGGTACTATAACACCACAAAGTTCTTTACAGTATTTTTCTAATGCTTCATCTTTACTTTTAGCTTCGATTTCGTATTCTTCGACTTGAATAGTTAATCGTTTCTCAATTACCCTATATTTCATTTTCTGATTATTTACTGCATTTATTAATTAATTCCACTTCATTCACACTATACCATTCATTGTTCAGCTGAAGGGAATCATTGGAGATGTAGTTGATACTCAATATCACATGCTCCCTGAGGTCTTTTCCCTTCGTGTAGATATACGGCCGTAAGGTGTCCGATTCTTTCCAGTGATTAAGCTCATAAAAAGTGGTGTTGGTGTGGCACTTGTAGGCATAGATCCTGGTACCCACTAACATATCGCCATGCTCTCTGAATGGCTTTCGAAAGAGATAATAGTGTGTACTATCCACTGCGTACCACTTAATGTCGAAAAACTGATAACCGTTGATCTTCGGATCCTGTACATCTCTGATCGGAATGATTTGGATCTCATCTGTACAGGCCAGTAGAAATGATATGCAGAGTATAAATTGAATAAGTCTCATTATTAATATTTTTTGTGCGGTATTTGATTAAAATGGTAAGTCGTCAAATTGATGAGTCTCTTCTTTCTTTTCTACTTCCTCATTCATAGGGTAGAGTTCTCTGAGTTTCGGAGCTATCTTTTCATCAATCACCTTTTCGAAGAATAGGTTCTGCTTGTCTCGATTCCATTTACCGTCTGTATTCTCCCAGTCGGGCATTCCTTTAGGGTCTTTCTTGGTGAAGAAGTGTTTCAACCAGGTGTTATTTTGTTTGATATAAAGACTATCGTATCCACGTCCATTTTTTCCTATTTGGAGTGAGATGGGTTGCTCAAAGTCTATATTCATGGAGACTAACATGAATGCAGCGTTTATGCTAAATTTATAGGGCAGTTTGATGCAATACAGCTCTTTGCCATCCTTTATAAGTAACTGAAGGTATCTCTCACCATCATTCCATGTTTTGGCCTTTACGTTGATGATATGTCCGGACACTTCACTAAACCGTCTTTCATACTTTCCGGTAAGTTGATTTTTGACAGCTTGAAAATCATCCTCATTACACTTCATCACAAATGCACCATATGAAGGCATTAATACTTTTACGTTTTGATCAATTTCTTTTAACATTTTCTAAAGTTTTGTTTGATTAAATAAAAAGTATCTCCATCTCCTTTGAGCTTGGAGATACTGTGGGTGTGGTGTTATCCAACCGAATGAACACCGTTCAAATTTTCAATGTGTTGGCACAATACCAGCCAATTTCCTGAAAGGCTCAAATAAGATCGGCCTTCATATTTATTCTTATTAATGGCACCGATATTAACCAGTGATCTCAGCTCACGATAGAATATCGGTTTATCCATTCTCAATTCCTTCATCACTTGAGTAGTTCTGGGAGGTACAAGATCTCGCAGTGACACATAATCGAGTATTTCCCTTGCATGTCTACTTCTCAGCACCTTAGACATGAACCGTAATCTCAATTCTATATTTGTGTGATTCATACGGTTAACTCTTTTACGATTACTCGATATCTCACTGATTGCATTTTGAGATTGTTGTATAGATGGTGTATACATAAGTCAAGGTTTCCCGTCTTGCTCTTTGCATGATCACAGAATGCTGTCACTTCCTTATCCTGATGTGTTAGAAATGATATACTCACTCCCGGATGGCTACTCTTAGCGTCATATGATACCGTTACATTCGTCAGTTTGAAGGCATCACAGATGTTAGAAAGTGTCTTCATGGATATTCCCCATGGTTGTCCTTTGTGATGTGTCCGTGGCCTGTCATCTTTGCCTAATGGCCATTTAAATTGTTTGTTGATTTTAATTTCCATCATCATTAAATTTTGGATCTTTCTGAAATATCATCTCTTGCTGAGCTGAGGGTGGATCTTTTCGGTTTTCAAAGTCATTGGTATATTCATCCTCTTCCTTCTGTCCTTCTTCCGTGGAATAATTGGTTATATTAAATGAGTAACCCGAGAGTAGATCTGTATCAAAAACCCAGCATTGAGCCACCTTCTTTGGCCCCATTCGCTTTGATTTTTTTTGACCGATGTATGAGTTGTGTATCTTGAAATAATGCTTGAGTGTGTTAAGCCCTAATGTTCTGGCTAAACCTTGCATTTTACCATGTCGTAAGTATTCCTTATGTGCATAATTTAGATTGAGAAATAGTAGTTTCTTTGGGGCATCCCAGATTAATTCCTTTTTACCAGAACCATCATTTATTGTAACAGAATTCAATTCTTGTACTGCATAGTGAGAGCTAGTTAATTCTCCTTTCTCAATGAGATATTCTATCATTTTCCACCATTCTGAGAATTCTTCAGTTCCTTTGATGGCCAGAGACTGATCAATGATTCTTTCACAGGTAAAATCCAACACCTCTTTTGTCTGAAAAGGCAAAGTGATGAATTGACTCATTACTTTATAAGTCGTGACCATCATGGCATAATTAGTGAATACTCTGGCATCAGGCATGGACTTAGCAGGAAACATAGACGACAACTGTTTAGATACCTCTTCATACATGACATCAAACTCTTTACTGAATTTGCCTCTGAATGAGTGTACTTTGGCGGTTACGTATGAAAAGTATCCCTCCATTGTCCATTTGGTGAACCGTTCTGCTTTTTTCTTTATTTCTTTTGGGATTTCCGATTCATTGATGGTGGCAAAGTAGAGTGTTATACATCGCGATAGCAAAGCTGGATCATGTGCGGGCATGACCTGACCGGCTAATACTATGGAGTTATGAACAGGTGTTTTATTGGTCTGATTATCCTTGGTCAGTTTTGATAACTGTCTACCAAAACCATCAAAGAAGTTTTTAAATCCCTCCACCTTATCATCAGGTACTTTTTCGGAGAATTCTTCATAGTTAGAGATTGCATTTCGACTTTGTGCCGGCACTCTAAAGAAAGAAGATAGTGTGCCTGATACTGAGTGTGTAGGTCTTTGTGGTATTCCAAACGGACCTACTAATAGTCTGGCCATAAATGTCTTCCCAGACCCCTGAGGACCGAAAAGATTCAGTAGAGGGAAACCATTAAATCTTCTAAACAATATATCCTTAAATACAGTGGCAAAGTAGAACGATAACCCTATAATGGCATTTTCACCTAGTATTTCAGCGAATAATGAGGTCCATTCTTCCACAGTTTTAGGTGATTGGTCATCTTCTGACTCTATATATTGAAAGCACTCTTCAAATTCGCTGGATCCTAAATCCTCAGTTTCCATATCTCTGAGTTTAGAAAAGGTAGGTAAGAAGTACTTTTTGTCATCAAACTCGACGATTCCGTATTCATTGATGGACATAAATTCACCATTGGGATTTGTGAGACCATTAGACCAGGCATAACACCCACTACCGGGCTGATAGCCTAATGTGGTGATAGAGTAGACGTCCATCATCTTTTCATATACCATCTTGCGGAGTTGAAGAAAGTTTTCTTCTTTACCCTCGAATACGAAGTTTCCAATGCCCTCTGTCAGCTTCCTAAATGAATTAAGCATGATAAAGTCATCCGTAGGGATATCTATCAATCTGCTGTCTTTGAAAATATTAGTGATTTCGAAGATTCTTCTATTCTGATGATTACCTCCATGTACCAGGAATAAGGGTGTAAGTACATAGTTGCTGATTTCTTTCCCATATGCTGTGTAGTATTTGTTGCCATCCTCAAACATGTGGTATTTGAGTTTTTGGTTTTCTTGCTCCGGCGTCAGTAGCTTTCGACCACTGAGTAATTGATCACGTCGTTTCTTTATTTCATCTTTTAGTACCTTTTGCGTTGTTCCTATTTTTCTGGAGATGGTTTTGGCATATTGTTCTAACAGAATCTCATTATCAGTGGAGGAGAGTAGAAGAGCCGCTTTGTTGACAGCAGCTACTTTTCCATGTTCAGTTCCATCTAATTCAAGACTAACAGAATGAGTAATACCATCTTCAGTATTGGCATCGGAGTAAGTTTTGAATCCTTTGAGACCTTTTTTAGTGATATAGTCAGCAGGATCATCATTAAATGGAAGCGTTAGTATAGATGGTTTAAGTTTGTTTTTGACTAATACTTCGACAGCCTTTA
Source organism: Saprospiraceae bacterium (assembly GCA_965230495.1). Taxonomy (GTDB): domain Bacteria; phylum Bacteroidota; class Bacteroidia; order Chitinophagales; family Saprospiraceae; genus JACJYM01. The sequence goes on from OZ246004.1 coordinate 680,940, forward strand.
TTTTGGATTTCTTACCGGCTTCGTCACCGTCCATCATGATGATTACGGTATCCGTGATCTGAGCCAATAGTTTGGCGTGATCATCTGTAAAGGAAGTGCCTAGTATGCCCACAGCATTGCTACAGCCGTGCTGATCCATCATGATCACGTCCGTTGCCCCTTCTACCAGATATGCAAATCCTTTATTCTTAATAGCCTGTTGGTTATGATGATAACCGAATAGTATTTTTGACTTTTTGAATATGCAGGAGTTCTTGCTATTGATGTATTTAGGTGCTTTCGGTTTTATATGTTTGTGTCGAGCTGTGTATCCTACGATATCCCCACTTTTGTTATGTATGGGTATCATGATGCGATTGTAGAAGAAGTCGTAGTCATTGTCTTGTCCTTGAGTGACCAATCCTACTTCGATGAAATCATCTTTTAGTTTATGATTAGCAAGGGTATTGCTGTTGTTTGAAAGTATGATTCCCCACTTTTTGATGATTTCCTCTTCGTATATCTTTCCTGCTAGTTTGGTTGGTGTGTTGGGATATGTCGATTGTAATATTTCGTAGGCGGCTTTGTGAATGACTAGATGTCGTTCTTTCTCAGCTTTTTGAGCTTTCCAGGCTTTGTTGGCTTTATCTCTGTTTTCAGTGCCATAGTCTACAACCATACCGGCTTCATTAGCAAGTATTTCAATGGCTTCAGGGAAAGTATAGCTTTTGAGATCCATAAGAAACTGAGCGGCATTATTTCCTCCTTTTCCACATCCGAAGCACTTGTATATGCCTTTACTTACAGAAACCACAAAAGAAGGTGTCTTCTCATCGTGAAATGGACAACAGGCTATCATATTAGTTCCTGCCATTTTCAACTCTACGTACTTCGAAATCGTATCGTGCAGAGATGAGGCTCCCAGTATGTCATCGACATTTAATATCATTTTGAGTAATGTGTTTTTTAAAATTGAGTGAAAAAGATCAGCGGATTACAAGCCGCCTTTTTGCATGGCCGCTGATCTCTAGTTTATATATACATCATATTAATAACCGCTTTCGTTGCTTTTCATACATCATGTCTATTGGCTTCTCGCCTATATATAGCCAGGTAGGAGAGAAGTTGAATTTCTCCATGAACCTGGTCAATTGCTTTTTGTTAATCTCTGTGGTTCCATTGAGTAAACCATCATACCAATCTAGAGGGATACCCGTCTCTTCTACAAATTCGTTGATATCTTCATAAGTAGCCATCAGGTGGTTAATAGCTATGGCTAATCTCCCTTCATAGGTCTTGTAATGAAGGGATTCGAATTTTTCAATTCCTTCGCCTGTCATCTGATGACGAATATTGATCTTGTATAAATTGAGTTTACGAGTAGCCATTATTGAAATTTTATATTTCTTCCTTGCTTATCAAAGTAGTCGCCAAATTTCTTGATCTGCTCTTTGCTTACTTCAACGAGTGGTTCATCATAATTAAACACTGTAATTGTTATCTTGCTCTTTTTCATATCTCTTAGTTTAGACAAACAGGGTAGATGCCATCATCCCCCTGATGATGACACCCTTCCTGCAGAAGCTTCAACTTGCTATTGAAGTCTTTTGAGGTCTTAAATCTATCGTCATACTCTGGTTGATCAGAGACTTATCGTTTTCGTATACTTTATTCATACCCTTAACTATTTTGCTTACAAATGAGGATAAAGAACAGGACTTGCCCGTATTGTATTGATAGGCTACGTGAATCTTCCTCATTATGCTTAAGTCATCTTTACTTATTGATAAGCTTGCGAAGCCTTTTTTTGATTCCATTTGCTCTGTTTTTAGTTATGGTATTTTTTGTAGTATTTTTTAATTACCACACAAATGTAATATAAATAACATATAAATTATAAGATTAATATAATAAATTAATATATATAAATACTAAAAATAGCACATATATGAGTCAAAAAGCTGATTTGCAATGATTTATAAAATCAATCAGTAATAATTAATTTATATTTGTGCTATGCAGATAGGTGATCGACTTAGGATATTAATGAAAAAAAGAGGTGTTACTCAAAGTGAGTTAGCGGACGCAATGGGTAAAGCACAAACCGTTATCTCTAGATACATTAATAACAATACAATGATGGGTGCAGATGTACTGAAGGAAATAGCTGATTATTTTAGTATTTCTGCGGATTACTTTTTGAGCGATGAATTTGAGGGTGTGCCGCCTGAAGGCACTCCTAGAAAGGTTAGTACTGATGCTAAAGAGCTAACCGCTGAAGTTAGAAAGGAAATAAGAGAATTAGATGAGATTTTGCAAAGCCGTTTAGAATCTTTAGAGCAGGACAAAAGGATGCTGATGGATTACAACACTCGTTTGGTGGAAAACGAAAAGGTATTGATGTCGAGGATTGAAGCACTTGAGGAGGAGCTAAAGAAGTTTAGAGGTCGATTGACCAACCCGGCAGAAGAAACAGATCCTGATCTGGTGTTAGAACAATGGGATAAGATTAAGAAGAAGGGTAAGTAAAGAATAAAATCAAAAAATATTAAGCATGAAAACGTACAAGTGTATTAAGGTTAATCGCCATTTTCAAAGTAACAATAAGTCTTCGAATGAAGCAGTGGATAGTTATGAATCTCTTCTTAACTCAATGGCTCAAGAAGGTTGGCAGTTGGATAATATTGATCACATAACTCGTGAAATACCTTCAGGTTGTTTATCAGCATTATTCGGTGGTAAACCAACAATTATAGAAGATACATTTTATATCTTTTCTAAAGAAGTTTAAAGCAAATTAATTAACCCTGTTCAGGGGGAATCTCTTGATTTAGTAATCGCAAAAAATGGTATGAGATTAAGAAGAGATTTAAGTAAAAAATATTAAGTCGTGCAAATACTTAATAGAAAAGAGCTAAACGGTTTATTAGGTGTAAAAGATTTCTTCGAAGCATCTATCGAATTAATTGATAAGATAGATTATTTGGGCGGAATTGAAGATTTTGACTCATTATTGAAAGGAAGATATCAAAGCGAATACGGAGCATCCCTTCATCTTATAAAGAGACCAAATGGATTAGAAATCAAACTTGCAAAAACATTTTCATCTAAATCAATTGGAGTTCTCAACAATCAATTAACAAGAGTAATAATTGAACACAAGGAAACCTTTATAGAAAACAAGGATAAATCTGTTATAGGAAGGGCAGTTATTGGCAGCATATTATTAGGACCTCTTGGTGCAGTTATTGGAGGAATGTCGGGATTAAGTAGTGGAACAAAAATAGTTATCCCCGATTCAATTATATTATTTGAAGGAGAAGTGGATCGTCAAAAATTCAGTATTGTTTTTAGTTGTACTAATGAAAATTTACTCGATACGAAAGCCTTCTTTTCCGAATTAGGAATTCCAATTGAAGAAATATCCGAGTCAGACAATATTGATAATGGGAACACAAAGTATGATGATCTTGAAAGACTTGGCAGAATGTTTAAAGAAGGACTTCTGACCAAGGAGGAATTTGAAAAGGAAAAAGGCAAACTCTTAAAATAATGATGAACCCAAGAATATTATTTGTAATAGTCGTGGGACTTAGTTTTTTCTAATAAGGTTAATATTATAGAATTACTAAACAAAATCAACAAGCATAGATCAAAAACCATTTTAGAGTTGGTGATTCCCATGATAACTAATACTGTCACTACCACTATTGAAGAAATGCAATACTTTTTCATATCTAATATTTGTTAGACAAAGATATCATTTGGCATTTAGACCACTTATGACATATAAATCAAACTAGAATAATTCAGTTTCAAAACTATATATATTTTCCGAAAAATATTTCTACATCTTCTACAAGATATTAAACAATTGATTGTCAGTTGATTAAGTAAAAATGGGTGTAGAAAACACGTAGACTTATGTAGAAAAATGTAGAAAATCTACATAAATCTACATTTTTCTACATTTTTCTACATTTGCAAAATGCTGACATTCAAGGATTTATATTTAAATAATCATAATAAATAACTATGTAGAATTATTTTAAAGAAACATATAGGTCTCTCAATAAATTTTTCTCTTTTATATTCTTATGTATGGGCATAAAAAAAGCTCCTAAGTGGAGCTTGTATGTCTTTATCCTACATTTTAACATAAGATTACCAAGGGAACCCTTTCAACAAATGAGAGAATTCATTATATTAGCAGTCCGGCTTAACCGCCGGAATGAACTTTAATTTGACAGACTCTTATAGAAGATGGAACTGTATTAAAATCCGTCCAGTTCTTCTATAAACTTGGTGCCTTGAGGCATACTCAATAAGTATACTTGCATTTTACTTTGATAGTTTATAAAACTAAAGACCTAAGAATTCGTCTTCGATGATCTCTAGTATTATTAGTAATAAGCCTAACATGTCTATTCGATTTTAATGTGAGTAAATAATAACATTTGCAATTTATATACTTATATCTGTTTCTATGTACCAAATACGTATAAATCTGTCACACTAACTTTTAAAGCAATCATGATGTAACTAGTTGATAATGTGTAAAAAGTATCTATATGAAAGAGTTTAAAGAGGTGTTAACTTCTCTCCCTACCAGTAAGGAAATAGAAGAGAAATTAAAAGAACTACCCAAACAGTACTATGAGGCACTGACAGGTTTGGATGGTAAGACGAAATACGATCGACGTATGGAGTACAGGGCCAATGATCATTTTGTAGATGTTTTTGTAGCTTTCAAAGAAAAGAAGAACTCGTTACGAAAGGAGTATATGTCAATATATAGATACTTTTATGTATTCAAAAAACTAGTAGCTCGTCAATTTTTTCAAGCGGCATATAAGGTTGGAGAGAAAATCATTAAGAAGTGTTTGAAACATCAGGTGTATCCTCCGTTATACGATGTCTATCAAGTAAAGGGTTATTTATTGGCCACAAGAAATGAAATTCATAAATCTAATGAATGTTATGAATTAGCTGACATGTATATGGATTATCACAGATTGGAATCTAATATCACCAGAGATTGTGTTAGATTGGTAGATAGAGATAATCGTCAGGAACAGATGGAGTATGTTAGAAATAAAATGATCAATACCTATAGTAAGTATTTTGGCAAGTTCGAAAGCCATACGTTTGACAAGTATTACTTTTTGATTAAAATTGAGATGCATTCCTTAGTTGGAAATGATGAATATGCATACAAAATATGTACATCTGCTTTGGAGTATTTTGAAAATAGAATTGATGAATATGTAAAGTTGTTTACTAACCTTTGTATTTACTACTCCCAACGTATTGGCAAATGGGAGCAATCACACTATCATATATTTGATGCTTTTAACTTGACAGATGGTAAGGATGCTTACTGGCGAAGGTTAGGTATGTATCAGACCATTGCATTTATCAATGATGATAAAATTGACTCAGCCATTGACTCTTATCAGACCTATATCAGATACTATAAAAAGGAAAACGATGCCCGAAAGCTGACATGGAAGATGATCTGGGCATATATTCATGTGCTCAGTGTAGCTAAGGGTATTACTCATCCTAAACTTAACTTCAAGTTGTTGAAGTTACATTTCAACAAACTAAAAACTACTCAGCCACAGAGAGTTCATTTCAAAGCGTTAGAAGCTTTGTATTATTATTTACAGGACGGAAATATGGATTTAATAGATAGCCTGGCTAATGTGGAGAGAAACTATGTCAATGTGTTTAAGAAGTCTCCGGAGCATCACTTGAAATCATTCCTGATGTTTATTAGGAATCTACCTAACAAGGGATATGACGACACCAAGTATATCAAAAACTATGACCAGATCAAACAAAGGCAATATGATCGAAAGGAAAACATCGATATCATGTCTTATTATGATCTGATGGAAGTGATTGACGGATCTAAATAATTTAGATGCGATTAATAGTTCTTGCTTACCTTGGATGAAACATAAATTGGATATTTTGAGTTATATTTGTTACATATGAGTTCTAAAAAGAATAATAGAAATTTTGGAGACTTCCTATTGTTTGTCTTAGGTTCGTTGGCTATATACAATTTAATTTCCTTTTTTGATGATGATAATAGTCGTATCATTTCTAAAGAAGCGGAGAGGTTATTAGGAGATAAAGAAGAAATGGCGAAAATTAATGAGCAAATAGAAAAGGCAAAGGCTAATAATCAGAATTATGTAGTAATTCATAAATAGGAGGCATGCAACTCACGCTTGGTCTATTTGTCATCCTTATTCTAGTTGTCTTTCCTGGTTTGTTATTTCGGCGTCTCTATTTTTATGGAGAATTTTCTAAACAGTTCGGATCTAATTTAAGTCTTTTCAACCTTCTTTCCAGAGCATCGATACCTGGATTGGTTATATTAATAGTTATTTTTTTATTCTATGATACCTTTATAACTTCTATTGATTTAGGTGAAGTTATAGACAAATTCAAAGATGTCAATAATCCAAATCATAGATTTAAGAAATCTGATGATACGCCAATAAAGTATTTGATAGGAATAAAATCTTCTCCATTTATAGGTTTTTTATACCTGACGAATATTGCCATTGGTCTATCACTGGGAAGATTAGTAAGGAATTTGAATTTAGATATCAAAGTCAAATTCCTTAGGTTTAAAAATTATTGGTTTTACTTATTTAACGGACATGCAGTTAACTTCAACAAAAAGAAACTACCAGAGTTAAATAGGAGTAACCAAAAGCATTATCTTACAAATGCAGATGTATTGATTGATACTGAGAATGGGACTCATTTATATTCTGGTATAGTGGCTGATTATGAAATTAAGGAAGATGATAATCAACGGCTTCAGAAAATAATGTTGAGTGAAGCAAAGCGATATAAAATAGTAGAGGGTGAGAAGAAATTAGTGCCTATTCCCGGAAATCTATTCGTAGTTGATTGCACTACTTTAAGAAATATAAACTTGATTTACGTTTATACTGAAAAAGTATCTTGGGAGGAATCAAAATGGCCACCGATTATTCAAAGAATATTTAACTTTATAGCAATTGGAATTATCCCTTTGTTTATTTTTCAATCAGACAGTATTAGTTATGGCTGGTATCAAATGTATTTTGAGTTTAACTGGATAACAAAAATATCAACATACTTACTATTTGTTGAGACATTGCACTTTTTGAATCCATTTGTTGAAAGGGACGACAAATATAAATTTTGGTACAAGAAGAGGAATGTATGGGTAGCCAAAATTCTACTTATCTGCATTTTTTTAATACCAATACTCTTATCAATATGAATGCATTGATGAATAATTCAATTTTTAGGTAAGAGAAATAGCATTGATACAGCTAAATAATTACTCCTCCGGTACAATCATCAGAATGAATGACTAGAGGCACAGCTGTAACACTTTCATTGGCAGCTTTCCATATGGGAAAGTGATCACTATTTTTAGACAGATACTTATTTGTTTCACCCTGATAGTATTTGGCCTCTTCTTCCAGTTGATGGCGAAGTAGAGTGATTGCTTCCACATTGTTTTTAGAATACACACCTACACGAGCATCAGTATGATCAGAAGAGCTGATCAGTACCATTCCGGAAGAGTCTTTGTATAAATTCAATTCCGGTATGGCCAAATACAATGCCATGGCCGACACTTGTTTTTGACATAGTTCGATATATGTTTTTTGTTGATCGTTTTTGTTGGATTCAGCCAGGGTAGCTTTCAGTTGTCCACTGCAATTATTTGACAAGAACCTGTCTTCAGCTTTTCGGAGGTAGGGAAGAAGCTCCAAATACAGTCTGAAACTCTCTATTTGGTGTAGCTTTTTAAGATCCTGAGGTGAAGAGAATAGGAGGGTAGTCTTCTCATTATAATTGATTGATTCTTTCCAGGAAGAAAAGTGATTCTCTTTGATCAAATAATCAAAAAACCGATCGATGAATTTATCAGCCTGGAAAAGAGCATTCCATCGAGCCATATTTAGAGATCCTAAAGAAGCCGGAGTGACCTTTTCAGTTACATTTTGTACAACTCCGGATTCTGAAATGGTGATATTGATATGGGGTATGGCCAGATGTATGGTGTAATAGGCAAGAGCGAGTTTGGACTTTTCCTTTGCAGTGACTGCCTTTTCATTGGTATCACTTACTAGCGTATTATAGTAGTCATTACCTAATAGAGGTATGATGTACAGTTCTGTCGCTTGTACAATGAATGGACGTATGACGTTCCATTTCATTGATCTGTTAATAGCAGGATAGTAGTTTTGAAAGCCAGAGTCTTTAATCTCTGATTTAGCATCTGTAGGATCTGTGAATAAGATATTCATTTCTTTTTGATACGAAAGTAGGGGAGCTGAGGGTGTGTTTGTAGGACATAAAAAACTCGGTAGGTCGCCGCTACCGAGTAAAATTTTCACAGACCTTTATTATAAAATCTGTAGTCATGATCGACTACAAATTTATTGAAAAAAAAGCATTTTTTCCTAAATTCTATCGTTACAAAACCTGAACCTGTAAACGTCTCTTTATCAGTAAAGTAATGTTTTAAAAATGAAAAAATGATACCATTTCCTGACACTTGACCCTCACCCGCGGTTTACAATTTTATTAATTAAGTGTTTGCGGAAAAAGGTGTTATATGCAGGGGAACCTGAAGATGATTGATCGAGAAGTTAACAATTGATTTGGTTAGAAGAATCCGGCTGATCCTGTTTGATCATACATGTCAGTACCTACTTTATAACCATGTTTTTGACATAGATAGTAGTCTACTGTATCAGTGAAGTGTGTGGCATGTTCTTGATTGAAGGATCTGTTCTTTTCATCCTTTTTGTTCTTACGACCATCTGGTTTGGCTTCAGTACTGTTGAGGGAAATGACCACTGACTTACACTTCTCTTGATTGATCCTTATTCGAGGTAGTCTATCGTTTGATTCTTCCAGAAACTCATTGACCACATCTCTTCTAATGGTATGGTCGTCAGCTGAGGATTGCTGTACACAGTTTTCGGCTGACCATCCTCTACTATTGAGAATTCGGATTACACGTTCGAATAATGTTTCTCCTTCATCTCTTATCTTATTACCATGTGGTTCACCCCATAGTCGCACATGCTTATTCTCATGATCTTCATTGTCATCACAAAAGGAATGCACCAGGGCATCAATGTTCTGATTTTCCTTTTTGAAGTAAGCCCTTTTTAGATATTCGGTATTCCCTTTCTCTTGCCACATGGTGATACATTTAAACCAGGCACCGAAGTCAAATGATAAATCTATCCATGCTGTTTTATCTACATCATTGTATCCCTCAAAGGTGACACCACGATGACCTAGTCCATACTCACGAGATGGATTATAGATATGATGTCTGTCATTAAATTTATTGTAGAATGCGAGTGGAGTTTTCATATATCTTCTATTGTGTAGCTCGACTTGAGCAGTTAAGTAATCCATTTCTCGTTCCATTCGAGCTAATGATTTGGCACCGATGATCTTTATGTTATCAAAGCTAGTACTCTCAATAAAGAAATTCTTATCAGGTTCTGCTTTGGCCTTGTCTTCATAGTCAAATAAATAATATCCTGTAGATTTCCACGGCACGGTGGAGTAGAGGGATATCTGTTGATGAGACCAGTGATTAAATCTACTTGTATTTCCTCGGATTGAAGGTAGTAATACGGTGTCCATATCTTCTTTTTTAACCAGAGCTGCCTCATCTATTTCACCAAAGTCATAGGTTCCCCCTCTGGATAGATCCGGACGATCCATCGATAACAGTTCAATGGTGAAGCCATGAAAGAAAGTGATGACATTTTCAAATTTACGAGGAGCTTGATATGGTTTTACCCAATGCGATGGTGGCCGTCTCCCGACTACATAGTGACCGGGATTGTCCTTGTTAATATGTTCTTTCCATCCATGTAGTTTCCACATATGTTCAACCGCTGGCAGGGTTTTGGTTAGGATCTGACTAAATGTCGAGGAAGAAAAGAAGCCTTTAGCTCTGGGTAGTGCACGAGCTTTATTATCAGTACTTACGCCGATACAAGAAGATTTTCCTGTACCACGACCACCTATCCAAACTCTGGTATCTTGTTTGGCTTGTACAAAGGTTAATTGTTTGCTATTTAGATAAACTTGTTTATTCTTCTTCATGTGCGTCTTCGTATGCTGAATAATCCGTGGTATATACTGGCGTATGTATTTGTAGCTCATCCAGTATATTCTGAGTTTCTTCGATTATACTGAAATCAATTAGATCGTAGAGGATTTTCCTGGCTTTGATTACCAAGTCATATTTTCCCATTTTTTCAAGTTTATCAATCAAATGTTGCATTCGATCAATTTCAACCTGTCTCATAAAGTCACGGTTGATCTTTCGTATCTGTCCGAAGATAGTTTCACACTGATTAATGCGTCCGAGTGTTTTTCTTCTCGACCAATTAAAGAAGTTCATCACCTTGGTGACCTGCTTACTGGGCACTTTTTCTTCACATATGAGTACAAATACCTGTTCGAGCTCTTCGAGTAATGATTGTTCAGAAGAACTCAGGATGAGATTATCATCCATCATATTCATATAAATTCTGTCAAGGAGCGGAGCCTCGTCAAAATCCTTTCTACTAAAGGGCTTTACTTGCAATAGCTTTTTCGACATGTACTTTATGAATTCTTAAATGAGTTAACCTTTTTTGCTTTTCCAGTATTTTTTGTGGATCTGCACCTCGTTGGTGTGCAGCTTCGATTTGTTTTTTTGTTTGGGTGATCATTGATGCCAAGCTTTGTTTTTTCTTAATCATCAAAATGAGGGTATCAGGGATCGGATACTTCGGATCATTTTCTACTTTGGGAAGTTCCTTATATTTTCTAAAGAAATCAATATTCTCCTGTATCACTGTGAGTTTTTTTTCTATCTCTGCGATCTTATCTGAGACAGTAGCTCGTTCTCTATCATTTCTACATTCGTGAAAACTGTTACTTAGATCGTTAATGCTCTTGAGGAAGTTTTTTTGTTTTAGATACAATCTCTGAAGATCCGGAGATGATTCTTTTTTTGTGTTTTCAGGGTCTTCATCCTCAATATACGGAGTCGGGAGCTGATCGATAATTTTATTGATCAGGATCTCATTGACAAAGGATTTACCTTTCGTTAACTGAGGTATTTGGGCATGGTCAGGTACTAATCGTCTGATATACTCTAATTTTGCCTTGTAATCACTATTCTCCATTATCTTCGTTTTCTTCTACCTTTTTCTTTCCGGACTTGTCATCATCGAGTGTAGTCATCATGAAATCCTCGAAAGTGTATTTAATGCTTGGATCATGCCATCCATTTTCTTTGAGAGCGATAAGAAATGGTTTCAGTATGGTATTTCTAGCTCTCCAGGTCTTTGTGATGATGTAGAATAGGAAGGAGTTTCGAATCTCACTCCCGGAACTCATTTTTCCCTGTGTTTGGATCGAGGCGAGCGAAGGGTGAATGCCTTGAGCAGCGACATTGGCATTGTTGGATGACTCGAAGAGCTTCAGTAGTGATTCGTCCTTCATTTCATACTTGACCTCCTCTATCTCTATACCTTCATATTGCTTGGTTAGCTTGTTAAAAACCTTTACACTATGAATGGTACGTCCGGCATTGACTTCACCGGCCATTATCTTGTTAAATTTATCCAGGAAATCTTTCTTGGCTTTTTCAGCCTCCTCATAACATTTATTAATGAGATCCGAATCCTGACCGGCTGCACTTAGTTTGGCTTTATTCACAAAGTAATTAGGAGGAAATTTGATGTGAAAGCGAATGGTATATCCGTTTTTGATATTGTGTTTGTGAAATATGGGGATCATGTTGCTCAACTCGATCCATTCATCACCTCCCCAATAGGTAGGATGGTAATAATATCCATCATGTATGGCTTTATCTCCTACGTGAATGATAAACTTTGCTTTCTTTGAATTTGGTTCGTAAGCGTTGATAATGGTGACTTCCTCTTTATTATGACCAGATCCGGGGTTACTCCAATCTGAGCAATAGGCAAAAAACTTAATCCTACCGTTTAATTTTTGGCAAATCCTCATGTACTTACTATCCATACATCTTATATCTTTTACTTTCCCATTTCCATCTTTTCTGAATTCTGTAAACACATTGGCTTGTTTGTAGTAATTGAGGGCCGCAGGTTCAAAGTATTGCTCCCAAATTTCGTTCTCCTCCATCCAAGTGCTTACTTCGTTAGGAATGGAAATGAATTCTTTTTGTTTGGTACCATCTTTAAATACTTCTTTATATGCTACTAATCCCTGTCCCAATAATATATCAGCTTTAGTAGCGATGAGCTGACCCACTATATTGTTTTTCATGATGAGCTGATCCCTGAAGAGAGGCAAATCATTTTTACTTCCCCATTTTTTGATCTTACGATTGGTACCATTGACTTTCTCTACTTTGCCAATGTCTTCTCTACTATCACAGGAAAAGGTGATCAGTGTTTGGTGATCCTTGCTTACATATATGTCTGTAGCTAATTGTTCCATTAATTGTGTTTTACTTTTTTGTTGTTGAATTCGATGATGTGGCTGATCCATGGAGTAATTGGTCTATCTGTGGCCGTATCGATAAGCTTTAAGATCCTTCTGGCTCTGGTACCCGTATTTTTGCTTTTCCCTCCTCTTTTTGTACCTGGTGAAGGAGTAGCTCCATAGATACAGGTGACACGCTTGATACAGCCTTTTTTGCTGCCAGTACGACGTACAAAACCTATTTTGAAAGGTATATGTCCTGCGTTACGGATTTCGTATAGCATTTCGGATTTGGTGGTAAATTCCATAATGTAAAAGTCAAAAGACTTAATTAAGTCCTATAGGACATGAAAATCAGTACTTAGTTTTGAGTATGCTTATATCAGTAATTGGAAATATCGCTTCTGGCAAATCAGCATTTATCAGGAATTTCAAAAAGAGACTTCCGGATTATTCAGTCTTGTCTATTGATGACTATCGAAAACGCCATAATCAGGAAGGAACAAAAGTGGGCGAGATGAAGGCATGGGCGTACCTTCAGCAAAGGGTATCTGAGAGAGAAAATATTATACTGGAAACATCCGGTATCGGATCCAAATACCACTCCACTATATTGAAATATAGCGGAGTGGTAGTGACAGTGTTCATTAATACAGAATGGGATGTCTGCATTATGAACCATCGGAGACGTATGGAAAAGGGATATAAACTACCTCCTATGCCTTGGACGTCTGATGTTGAGAATTCCATCAAAGAAATGGATACTTTGTATCAGGGAATAGAGTGTGATTTTGAAATATCCAATAAAGAAGATATAGAAGGAATAATTGAGTTGATTCCGTTTTAGAAAAGGGAGGTCTGGCATATCAAGAGTCACGACGAAGGTGTGATTCTCTGATCATGCCTTGTTATTCTGAGTTATTATTTAGTGATTCAGCCATTCTTTGACTTATTGATCTTTGTGCAACGGATTGGACTATTGATTTCATGTTTCTTAATCTTACAACATTATTAAACCCGAAAAACCCAAAGTGTAAAATAAGCTTACCTAATAATTCGTCCGCAAATGAAGATGAAATTAAATTAACTCCCTTAAAGTCAACAATGATTGGTTGTTTCGTTTCGTTGTATATGTTTATAATTTCGTTTCTCACTTTCATGCCAGATTTTCTTGTACCAAATCCTTGACCTTTCTCTTTGATTGAATATTCTATTTCTCCTTTATCATTTTCTAATTCTTCTATTCGATAATTAACAAATACACCTTGATTATCGTTTATGTTTAACACCTCTTCTATTGAAACTCTTTGGTCATAGTCTAATTGAAAATCTATGCATGCACACCCATTCGTAAAACTAATTGTTGGTAAATTTTTATGAGTTTTGATATTGTTGTCATTGAATACCAACGCTGCTTTGTTTGAGGTTATGTTTAAAGAACCCTTATTTAATCTGACAATTTCAAATAGCCCATACATGCCGTTTCCTTGACCAATAGATTTGTCTCGAGTTACTCCTTCCTTAATACAAAGAGTTAATGCATCTACTGGATGCTTCGGTTTGAATATGGATGATTTTAAGGAGTTGAATATTCCTCTTCCAGAGTCAAATACACAGAATGCTATATGTTTGGTGTTTCTATGTATTTGCCCCATAATAAATCCAGCTTCGGAATTAGAATGTTGTATTACGTTATCCATTACTTCATTCAAGGACCACTCAATACCATTTAACACACCTTCTTCAAATTGATCTAATTGTGATAATTCTTCAAGGAAGCTATTTACTAATTGAAATACTTGATCGTAGTTGTCAAACCTCCAAACTTTATTTAATGGGTCCTTGTAATATTCATCGATTTCTTTTTCTGCACTTACTGGATTAAATATTCTACTTCGATCTATTTGATTTGGGTTTTCGATATTATAAAAATCGATATTTTCTTCTTTTTTATAGAATTCCATTATCCCTGCCATTGGAACCGCCACGTTAGGGAAAACTGAACCTACATTTCTAAAGTCAACCACAAAATCCTCGTACCCTGCATTGAGCCCATCCTGTAATTGACGAATGAATTCTGACACCACCGCTGGGTGATTCATACTGTCTAGGTAAATTCTATTGTTGCTTCTTCTACAATACATATTTTTAAAACTTTAATTCTGCATAATTAATCTATATCCAGAATAAATTTATCTCTTTATTCCGCTTTTTTCAAATTATGATCACCACTCCTTTACAAAATCCTTAATGAATTTGATGATTCGGCCCAATAATGTAATGATGGTAAAACTGGTTTGCAGTAGATTCACTACCTCGCCAGTGCTGAGATCTACACCTTTTACCGCTTTTCCATTTTCGATTTTAGTGATTTTTACTAATGCTCCTGTTTCGTCCAGGATGACAGTGGTTCCTATTTTCATATTTATACTTTAATTGATTAATAACCTGATAATCTTTCTAAATCGTCTTTTGTATTAAGTCCATCTTCTATATCAGTGAGACTTACATAAGATTTGATGAATCGTAACGTTTCGGGCAGCTGCTTGATAGCATTGGCAGCCTCTAGCATGGCCTGTGTGGCCATACTGTCAGTGTTAGATCCAGAAGATATATTGACGTCTGATAGTCCGGAAGGAGCCTGTACGGCGTTGACAGACTGTACCAAGCCGGAATCTGCAAATCCCGGCACTCCCAGTCTTCTAAAGAATTCAGGACCCCCTGCAGCTGCTTGATGTTGTTCATTAAGTACTACTTCTCCGGTCTTTACAGTAGCCAGAATATTATCACCATTAGACTGGATGGGGATATTGCCCAGTGCGGTAATCAGTCCTGTAGGCCTGTCAAGTACTTTTCCTGATTCGGCAAATTTTTGAGTATTGATCTTATTGATTGACTGGATGGATCGGGCCAGTACCAAACCTGCTCGAATAGCCCCTATGACAAAACCTCCGGGAATACCTGCATATCGTTTGTATATCTCTGATATTTCAGATTGTGCATTGACGGCCACTTTAGCGGTTTCAAATGCTTTGATGGCTGAGGAGTTTTTGCGACGAGCTTTCTCTTCATCACCTAGTAGTCCGATGGCAGTGCCGATGACATCTTTGGTGGTTTCTAGTGATTCCTGATAGAGAGCTGATTTTAATTCTTGTTCTCTTCTGGCTATGTCCAATCTTTTTTCACTGAGTTCTTTATCCGTTTTGAGTTTTTCTAACTCCAGATTATGATATAGGTCACTATCTATTTTTCCTAGATCTTCCAATACTTGGAGTCTCTCGGCAAAGTTTTCCGACTTGATAATTAACTGTTGCTGCTCAAATTCTTCTTGAGAAACCAATCGCTTGAGAAATGATTTCTCCTCTTCTTCTAGTTCTCGATCTAATCCATTTTGAAGGATATTTAGTCTTTGTGCTATATAATCTTCGATATTAAGATCCTCGAGTTCAATATTCAATTGTTTAGCAAAGTCGATGTTGTTAGGAGCTTCTAGGGATTGAATAGTAGGAATTACATCAACTTTTATTCTCCTTGATCCTCCGGCTACTGAGTTATTAGTAGGAGTGGGACTTTCTTGATTCAGGTTTTTGAATTTTTCTCTGATACTGTCAAGGCTGGATCCTATTCTTTTCGCAGTTCGATCATATGCCTCTTCTATTTGAGCAAGTGTACTTTCTGATTCATCGATGGTTTTTTGTGAACTCTCTTTTATGAAGTCATTAAGATTGCTAGCTATGTCTCGTTGCACCTGTGCTTGTCCGGCACTAGCTCCCTTTTGAATGAATTCAGCATTGTTTTGGGCGGCTTTAGCTCTTGATAGTTCGACACTGGCGAGCAGTTTTACTGCTTCTTTGGTTTTCTCAACTTGTTTCTGATATTCTTCTTCAAATGCTATTAATATGATCCTCTCTTCAAATGATTTATTCGCTTCTTTTTGTGCATTAGTGATGTCTTCGATGCTTGACTTTTCGGATAATAAATTGGGTAGATAGTCACCATATTTTTCGTTGATTTCTTTTATCAGTTTTGCTCGATGAGATGATTCCGGATTAAGCCGTTTAAGTACACCTATTTGGCTATTAAATTGACTTTGAAGAGATCTTGTCTTTTGGATAGCGGATTCGGCAGGGAATAAGTATTCTTTAATATTACCCACAAACTTTCCAAGAGCTGCAGCACTTCTATTGAATACAGGAAGAAAGCTTTTGGCCATATTTTCTGTTAGCTGTCTTAGAGTTGTCAAAAGCTTCGATTTTGACCTCGCTAAACTATCAGCATTGTTAGCAAATGAAGTCTGAGCATCCACAGACTTTTCTAGTAAAAGCTGATAAGTGGCTTGAGCTTTTGCTTGTTGTAAAAGTACACCGGTTAGTTTTTCTTTGCCTTCAGCCGCAAGTCTTTCTTTGATATCATTTTCTGAGATTGATATTCCCAATGTTTTTAACTGTTCACGTTCGCCGAGTAATGCTTTGTTAAGTATCTCTGTTACTTCTGATGCTGTACGCTGACCACTTGACCACTCACTCAAAGCTCCGGACAGATTAACCATACCTACTGATAGCTCAGCTGCTTCACTTCTTGTAAATTTCATAGGAACAAGTAGGTCCGCTGCTGCTGCAGTAGCGGATTTGTATTCGGCAATTGTTAGACCGAGACTTAGAGCTTGTTTTTCCGCACTTTCTTCAACGATATCCGCTGACTGACCAAATACAATTGAAAACTTTTTTTGAATACCCTCTAACTCTCCAGCTTTCTTGAATAGGGTAGAGAAAAATTCCCTTACCCGATCTATAGCGAAATAGGCAGCCAATATTTTCACTCCGGACTTCAAAAATCCATTAAACCGATTCATACTCTGAGTGGTAGATCGTACTCTTTGATTGTTTTCTGATAGTTGGGTATTGACACGCTGTAGTTGTTTTTCAAAGCCCAGCTCTGCAAAGGTGGTGGCCGGCAGTATATTCCGATACTGTTCCAATGCTCGTTTGGTATCTACTAGCTGTTTCCGATTGAGTTTGGTTAGATTCGTGTTTTTGACTTTTTCAGCGAATGACACCGTTTTCTGAAGGGCTTCATTATAACCCTCCTGGCCTACTTCCAGTTTTTTAATATCCTTGACTAAATCTTTGTTATTGTTGAGTACCTTTTGATATGCGGCACTCTCTTTGGCATCGATGGTGATGATGAGCTGCTGAGTATCCTTACGTATCGCCATAATGTGATTTTAGTTTTTTCAAAAATGAGTTGAATTCTATATGGAGTTTAGGACAATAATGATTTGTCATAGTGTACTCACGAGTTGGCCTATTGTTTTTTCAATTCCAAAAGGTCCGATGGTCACATCTAATTCTTTGATAAAATAATGCTGATTACCTACTCTGACCTTATGATACTCTTTGAGATTAAGTATGTCATTAATATTGAGTAGGAGAGGCATGGTTACGGTCTTTTTGTTTCTTAGGAATTCTATCCATTCTTTCCAGAACTTTTGAAATAATCCTTTTTCTCCATCTAGGTGTAGACTGTATTCAAAAGTGGTATCCTCTACTGTGGGATTGTAGGCATTATTACTTGCCCAAGGCACGGATACGGTGCTTCCTTGATTGTCTACGGTTTGAATCATCCCACGGAAGAACATAAGACTGATACTATCGATGGTATTATCAGCAGTTACCATGGTATGTCCTTCTCCAAATTCTGATACTATATTTCCATTTTCATCTAGAGGATCTCCATCTAGGCTGTACTTGTAGTATGTTCCGGATCCCTGGGCATCGATAGACAAATAAGGACATCCGTAATCATCTAAATGACTCAGTTTTACAAAAAAATGAGCTCTGGATACATCAAAAGGCAGTGGTTTGGCTTTAAGTTCAATGGTTTCACCCGCACCTCCCACATACATATTGTTAAAGAAGGTATATCTGTCGGTCCTAAGTGGGATGTTACTATTTACATCGTCAAGCTGATCTACGTATGCAGAAAAAGCTTCTAGGAAACTTTTTCCATAGGGTAGCCAGGGATAGCTCCCAAAGGGAGGGGTAAAGTCTTTGAATGATGGAAATGCTGTAGTGTCGATATCAGGGATGTTACTACCTTCATACTTGATGTCAGAAGGGATATTGACATCACCACTGTTTTTATATCCTACTAATTTCTTATCAGTCCAATCAGCATCATGAGGACGTTTAAGTAATTCTTTGAGAGGTAATAGTAATATTTTCTTTTTTATCAGATCCGGGAATATGCCCACACAGAAGGTGGCACATATATCCTTGATCCCTTCATTTAGTTTTAATCTGGGAACATGTTTTGATAGATCGATGTGACTTGGCCATTGACGCTCAAAACTATTAAAGGTATTGTATACGTAGAGCATTTTCAATTCGTCATTGGTTTGCCATTGATTGTCCACGGCCATTCCTAATAGTTCGAATGCTTTATCCATCAGTACACTCACCTTAACAAATGGACTGACCATCTCATGTCGATATATTTTCTTATTGCCACTACCAAAGCTTTGGTTATGATTATCTAATCCGAACTTTGCGTTATTATCACAACCATAGTAAGCATTTTGAATGATTTCATGCTTTTTAAAATAATTACCGGGTATGGTATCCGTCAGTCTCACTTCAGAAGGTATAAGGGCTTCATTCTTTACTGGAAAGAAAGCGTAGTCATGATCCTGAGGATTTAGAGCCGTTTCTTTAGCGTGATCTCTCATGTCATTTGGCGAATCCTTATAAATGGTAGGGAGATCTATATCTTCAAATGTTTTTTTCGCAAAGTCTGACAGACCCTCTTGAATGAATGATATTTGAGCTGTGCTATCAGAGGAAGATTTAATGTATATCTTTCCCACTTTCCAGGGGACACCTACACCATGATTATCTGATATATATAGCCATACAGGTTCGTCGATAAGTAGATGACCTTTTATATCGCTTCGGTGCGGATTATTGAGGATCCTCTTATTTCGATCTGTTAGAGGCACATTAAATGGTGCTGTATAGCTTCCTCTTTTAAATGTAGGATCTCCGGAGTCATAGATATTGTGTCGTATTTTGTATGTGATCCTGGTGTTCTCTGCTAGATCCATAAACAAACCGTGTCGTACTGAGAATATTCCTATCATGCGTTAAAAGAATTCATGGCGGGTTGATCATCGGTTCTATAGGTGATTTCTATGTAGTGTAGATCCTCATAGTCATCATATAATTTTACCTGAGCACTGATGATTTGAATTTTGTAAAATTTCAATCGCTCTCTATCTATTCTCCAGGTATCCGCCAGAATCAGTTGCCGTAAGTGAAAACAATATTCTTTACTGTAGTAGCCGGTATTGACTCTGTATTCTTCGTGTCCGGACACAGCGATAGATCCCAGTGTACCATCTTGAAAATTGGTATTGGTAGTTCGGGGTTTGACATAGTTTACCTTTTTAGATTTAGCTTCTACACTCGTGGCACCACTACATCGGAGTACTTCCAGTCCTCCGCAACCATTATCAAAAAGAAGGTAATTATCATAGTCCGGAGTCCGGTCATCGATTTGATATCGTACCAGGTTTCCATTGATAGAGTTAAGACCATTCAATCTCACATCGTAATATGCCACTTCCTTATTAGAGTCTGCGTGAAGATTAAGATTTAATTGTTTCCAGGAACATCCTACCCAATGCACTTTTACTGTACCTGTGCTGATTGTTTTTATGGTGTGTTCACTGAAGGTTCCATCTTTATAATGAAAAATGACTTCGAGTGTAATGTCATTACTGGTGTGCTTAAAGAAGTAGATATATTCTGGTTGATCTTTTCTAACTTCTTTAGCAAATTGGGTTCCTGATGCATCCTGATAGCTATGAAGAAGGGCATCCGTCTGTGTATCTCCAAATCCCTGCAGGAATCTGGAAGCTCCTTTGATGACAGTTTTGTAACCAATGACACTAAGGTTTGATTCTGCTTCTACAGGAGTACCGTACTGATCACTGACTTTGATTTGATATTGACAAGTGGCCAAGGTATCAATTCCTGTGTGGGATGCAGAAGGAAATAATGATACCCCGGTAGGTAGTGTTCTGCTCAGTCGCAAAAGAGAGCTGATGTCAAAGAATGCCTTTTTATTATGTAATGAATATGGAGCTGATAGTTCGGCCAGTAATTCTGGAATGCCTCTTGATTGCCACACCTGGCAGTATAAGGATAGATTCGATTCAGTAGGATCATAGGGGCCGGATCCTGTGAATTTATCTCCCTCTATCTCAAAATAGATTACATCACCTGAAAATGATATAGGCCTTGGTATAGTGGTAAAAGTTGGCATGATTAATATTCGTTATAAGGATTAAATTCAAAAGGCACACTCTTAGCGTTATTGACTTCCTCAGGTAAATAACAGCTATATGTGTGTGTCTGCCCGTTCCATTCAAATGTCTGAGTAATATAGATGTTTCCTGTTCGGGTGAATGATAGATTCTCCTGGTTAGTTATTTCTGTAGCACTGCCATTATTTTGACTATATGACCAATCTCCGGAAACTTGAGATACTACTGAGACTTGATTGTCTGCTACAGTGATTTCAAAGGGATCAGGCATCGCCTGATATCCAGAAGTGATGGCCGTACAGTTTAAAGAAGTGTCGATGCTGATAGGTATTTGCCACCCAATAAGATGGTCGGCATATCGAGGAGGAATAGCTACTAATCCATTGTTTGATAATTGGAAGTTGTGATATTCTGATGTTGCATCGTATAAAATGGTTTGTAAGACTTTAACAGCAATCCTATAGGTTATTTCTCTTTCATATTTGATCGTTTTTTTGTTATTAGGATCTGACTCAGATAAAACCACAAGAGCAGTACTCCATCTCATCTGATGACTATCTTCATCTCCTATGATTTGAGCATCGGGAGTCTCGATCCAAAGACATGGATACTGTATACTTGATTTGTCATTTTCATTGATGTCATTATAGTCACCATGAAAGAAGTCTTTGAGTTCCGGAACCCTATTTATTAAATCTTCAAAATATTGTGATATCTGAGCGTAGGTCATTCGTGTGTATTGAGTGATTGAATAGCTTTAATAGCATCGGCTTGCTGTTGTTTTTCGATGAGGTAGACACATATGTTGTGAAATGGAGTTTTTAATACTTGATTGATATCTCCAAACACACCTGATTCCGCCACCTGAAGGGCGGTGGCATACCATCCAAAATCCAAAGCGGGCTTATAGACCTGTTTGCTTTTGGATGGCCTGAAGAGGGTAGTTTTATAAGTGTCATAGATATAAGTGATCACACCAAGTGCGTAGGCAACTGCTACACCACGATATTCATATAGTTTGCTGAAATTAAAATTCCATTTACTTTTTAGGTACTTAGCCTGTATGTCCACATCCTTCCTTAGAAAAAAGGGAATTCTGGTATCTTCAGTATCTAATTTATGATCTATAGGTCTGGCCAATAAAGCCAATAATTGCCATGAGGCATGATCATCTCCATCGACGTACTTCTTAATGAAATCAGTCATCAGTATAAATTCGCCCATGGTAGCATGATTAAATTTTGGCTGAGGGAAATGATATATAGTGTCTTTCAATGGAAATGAAGGTATAAGTGCGTATGCAGGTAATTGGTTGAAGTCAATAAAATTATAATGTCGAATCAAATAGTCGATATCGTCAGCTGATGTAAGTTTATAAATATTGCTTCCAACAGTATGTTTATAGATGGATGTAAATGCCATCACGGTATCAAAAAGTAGGATAGAAAGTCCTATTTCTCGTCGGAAAGATTTAATAGTAAACATAGGCTCCACCTCTTGCCATGAAGAGGGGAGCCTATGCCGTTCTTTTTGACTTTTCCCTTGAGATCGTATTTCAAAGGCTATCTCCACTTAAGCTCTTAGGGCTTTAAAATTTTTAATCCAGTGATCCCAGTCTTTGTACAGATCTATTCCATCTGTGACAAAACTGTAAGAATTGGAAAGTAATTCTATTCCTGATTCTATGTGATTTTCCAGTGGTTTGTTATCCAGTACAAAATTGTTTTTGATAAAGGCTTGAATCTTTTTGGATTCTGCGGGTGAAAGGTCTTTAAATTCTGCCAATGCGGATTTACCATTTTCAACAATGGAAGGAATGGCAGAAGCACCAATGGCCAGCTGAGGTAGTTCGAAAATACTGACTTTTCCATCATCTAGTACTTTGACCAACATATGTGTCAAATCAAGTACGGATGAGAAAGTGTTTTTGATGGCATCAATGCCCAACGAATCATTTTTCTTCATGAAGTTTAGATTTATTTAGTGAATTAATAGCGGCCGTGTTTTTTGATATTACATCTTTCATTTCGATGTGATCATTTCTGTAGATGTCAATAATTCTTTCGTTACACGCATCTATTTCAGATCTGAGTTGATTGAATTGATTGTAGAAAAAGTAGATAGCTACTGACATCATCATCAGGGGGAGTCCATGTTTTTTGATTTCGTTTACTAGAATTTCTAATACATTCTGCCACATATTTGACTTAATATTTTTTACAAATGAATGAGATAATATTTCCTTGACATACGACATTAAGTGACAGCATTGACGATGGTGATAATAGCTTGAGTTTCTTCACTCATCACATCATGGAAGTCTTCGAGTCCGGGTAGCGAGTCCGCTACATCGGTTTGACCATCCTGATCAATATCTTTGTGGTATAATCCCACAGCTATGCACCCCTGTAGTTGTCTGGTGAAATTGGCATTATGAATTTTGATTTCAGATCTGCCCGGCACTCCCTTCAGCTCCCATAGCATTTTGTTAAACTTTTCCGACCATTCCTTCACGAGTAAATAAGTGCCCTCAGGAATCCGAGATATATTACGCCGATTGTGTTTCCAAGGAAGCTCTAAAGCAGCAAGAAAAAGCAAGTGCCGACCCTCACCGTACACATGAAAGTCGCACACTGTGCCTTTCTCAGTCTCATGCTTCCTTATCAAAATGACTCTTCTCATAATGATTTAAATTTTTTGAGATTCACCGGCATGCTTATACATTCTGTATCAGCTAATGGAATATTGTTGTTTCCTAAAACACACTTGTTGGTGTACTCACCAATTTTATGTCCATCCCAGAGTATAGCTTTTAGTCTAAACATAGAGCCTTGTTTTTCATCTTGGTACACTTTCAGATCAATGTCTATGCAGTAGAGCTTTTTAACTTTGCCGGTGATTTCATCTTTGAGATAAATGACAGTATAGTCTTCCATATCCGCATCACGTTTAGCATCTTTCCAAGCCTGCCTAGTAATCCCGCCTTTGTGTGGGTTTTCATATTTGAAGTAGAGGAAGTCTCTGAAGCTACGAATGTCTTTGAAACCGTTTGGTCTTTTTTCCATTGCTTATTTTTTGATTTTGAAGAATTCTTGAAGTATTTCTTATTGATATAGTTGTTGTGTCTGGCCAACCAAATATGGTACCTCTCCTTACCTTCTATTATTCCATACTTTGTGATCCATCTTTTTAGTGACCGATAGTGATTGATGGGTACTAGAGATAGCTTCTTAATAACCTGCTTGCCTCTAGCGGAAAATTCATATTCATAATAGTAGAACTCGCGGTAAGCAATTGGGATGGTGAGGGCGTAAATTCTTAAATCTTTACATGTGGATTTTCTCATAGATAAAATTAATATCCACAAGGTCGGTTGACTTAATTAAGTACGGTAGGACAGGATATTATAGGGGCGGGTTTGTAATACTTGTTTTGTGTTCCTTGATAGCCGCATCAACTACAGTGTCGATCAGATCAAAATATAATTTATAGACTTTGGATCCCTTTTGTTGATTATACCACTTCTTTCTTCTGAGTTTTTTCTTTTTACGTGATATGCCCCAGGCAATATTGTTGAGTATTCGAGTGATGGGCACAGGTACTACTTGCCCTGATTTTCTAACGTTCAGTGGATATGGGTATTTTTTTAGGAAGCTTTGTACGCCCTTTCTTTGGATCCAGTCTTTGATACGTTCAATACCTATGGGACCTAGATTCCTTTCTCTCTTTACTCTTTTCATATCAAAAAGACGTAAATGACTATCAAAATTCATGATTACCATAGTTCCTGAGGTAAGAGCGTTTTTAACTACCTGTATGTCAAAATTTCCATCAGAACTACTGACTTTTTCTCTAGCTCTTTCTTCTATATCTGAGAGAAAGTCATCAGCCCAGTTTTGTACGATGTCTGTAATTATTTTGTTGTCTATCATGGTATAATGAAAAGAGACCGCCTTAAATAAAGACAGTCTCTATATTAATTTGACAAGAATTATTTACTTGGACTCTTTTTCGAAATACTTTGCATTTTTCTCCTTGAATGCTTTTATCTGCTCATCTTTCATTGTTCTGAAGTCAACTACTTTCCCTCCGGGAATTTTAAATTTAGGATGTCCTTTGTAATTGTTGTCAACAAATTTGGTGTCTTCTTTCTTTTCTGGAGTTTTGAGCTCCGTAGTGTTTTTTTTCATGATATTAAACTTTTAAAGGTATTGCTGCTGTGTAGAAATAAGGTGGATGGCCACTGATCCACTCAAAAGTAAGAGTATAACCATTTGTATCTCCATTGATGTCTTCAACCCATTTCACAGAACACCCATCACCGTCATCTCCAACAATTCTGAGATTTCCGTTTTTATCTTCCGTAATTACTCTTTGACCACAACCAGGTAGAGTTCTCATGTAATTAGTTTTTGTTGAACTCACGCCACCAATGAATACAGCAAAAGTAGTTTTATACGAAACACTATCCGGATCACCTTCAGTTTCCACTTTCCAGCTGTTTTTACTAAGCACTATAGATGTGCCCCATCTTACGAAGCCTTCATTGGTTACTGGAACAATAGGAGTAGATACGTTGAGAGTATCCGCATCCGGTGCGGGGGTAGAATCAATATTTTTATCATGTGATATATATATATAAGGTTTTACTCCTTTAGCATTTTGGCCTCCGCAAATTGATTCTATATCATCTATAATAATCATAATTTTGTTTTATAAGATTAGATAATTGGATTAAGCCTCAGTAAATACAGAAGGGGAATCCTTGTGTATTTTCTCCAGAAGATCCTTTTTCTTGATTACATCCTGAGCTAGATAAGTTACACCTGCTGAAATAAATTTGGCAAATTTGAATTTCAGTTTTTTGCCACTGATTGTAACTACTTTATCGGGTAGCTCTACGGTAGTTTTTTTTTGTTCCGGATTTGCTACTTTCAAGGAGCTTAACTGGGATGTTAACTTCTTTTCTATACTCTCAATCTTTTCATTGAGTTTATCTATCGCCTCATTTGCTACATCTGCTATAGCTGCTTTTGCTTCCAGTGCCTTTACTTGAGCTTGTAAATTTTTTATCTGAGTTTCTAAAGCTTTTATTCTTTCTTCCACTGTATTTTATTTTTTTAGATTATGAAATACGTGAGGCCACTTGGCCTCACGTTATTAATTAGTTTTACCATTGATCGTTGATGGCAATGATATCAGAATGTACGATTCCAAAATTCACACCCATAAAGAAGTCCATCCACATATCAATTGCTCTATGGCTGTTTTGGAAATTGATCAAACTTGCATCCATTGCTCCATCATATCCGTAGTGAATATTCTCTTTAGGAGTGAATAAGATACAGTCATCAGGTACTCCTGCTGTCACCACAAAATTGATATCACCCAAATCAAAAACAGGCTTTCCTTCAAATTGTCTGGTCACTTGACCATATGCTGTACGATAAGCTTTGACTACTTTATTCATTGTCTTTTTATTCATAAAGCAATCTACCTGTACCTCTTGATATTGACTTCCTAAAGCCTCATACGTTTCTTCTAACTTAGCATAAGCATTGGTATCAGTTAAAGCACCTGTAGCCACTGGCGTTAAGTTAGTCGCTGTTACTTCTTCACCAATTGTGGACTGAAGTCCTTTCACCGTTTGAATAAGTAGATCTGTAGCAGCTGGGGTAACAGCGGGTACACCTCTCCAGTATCCAAACTCCTGCTCTTGGGCTAGTTTATTAAGTTTTGATTGCAGTATGTATCCTTCAAATGGTAGATCGTAAGTGTTCTGTCCTTTTTTTCTAAATTTAGCTAGGTAGCTTCCTTCAAAGGCTTTGGGAATAATAGATGTATCTACTTTTACAGCATCTACTTTTAGTACTCTTGGTATAATAGCAAAAGCATTTTGTACCGGCTGAAAATCAGAAGAGTACCTTCTGGCCAGATTGTCTACTGTCAATTGACTGAGCACCAATTCACCTTTCACTCCTTCATGAGAGGTATTGTGATCGGCACTTCTAAATCCGTGATAAATGGTCGAAATAAGATGATCAGCATAATCTCTGGTGTAATCCTGAAAAGCTTCTGCTGATGTGAGATTCATTGAACTCATATATTACTTTTTTAATTGGTTAACTATTTATTTTCTTTCTTGAGCCGAGCTTCCTTGGCATATCTGTTGATATCACTGTTGAGATATGCCGGAGTATCATCTTTTCCACCTCCATCGCCCTCATTCCCTAATGTTTGTCCAGGAATGATCTTGGACTTTATTTCTTTGATATCACTCTTCATCTTTTCGACGTCTTTTTTTAGCTTAGTATTTTCTGCTTCTAATCCTTCTTTTTCCTGCTCTAGTGTTTCTTTTTCTTTCTCCATTTTATTCAGTTGAGATTTTAGATTATGTAATTCATTTTTCAATGTTGTATTATCCTCAGAAAGGGTAGAATCATCTTCTGCTTTTATGAATAGATCCTTAAACTGTTTTATTAATGGTTTCTTCAGTTTGGAAGAATAGAACTCCGCTAACATTGGGAATTCTTCGTGACAGGCCTCCATCATCACAAAAAAATCCGGATTCGTACAAATTTCATGAAGAACATCTCCAAGTTCATTTGAAGAAAATAAGCTATTAGTAGCTGCACCTTCATCGACTATATCCGTAGATTTTAGTTCTTTGAGCTTAGGATATACCTTACCCAGTTTTGGATTATGAGTGACCCAACCAATTTCTTTATCCCGATACCAACATTTTATTTTTTCACCATTCCTTTCCTGGTAATAATAATCCGTTTTGAATACAATGGAGTTCATGATGGCTTTGTCATCTTCCATTGCTAAATCCATCACATAAGTACCTAACTCTTTATTGCCAGGGGACTTGTCAGCTGATTTGAATATTTTGAGGTCATACAGGGCTTTTCCATCTACTACACGCCAGTTTGTGGCTCTACCTAATCTTTTTCCCAGATTATTCCAATTATGCCCAAAATTAGAAAGTACTCCCTCTTTCTGTTTGTTGGCCATTTTTACCAAATCTTGTATAAATTCAGCGTTGACTGACCATGGTCTCCAATCTTTTATATCAATTGGTTCGCAGGCTACAATTCCTTTGATCGTTCTGGCTTCTTTATCAACATTTAATTCTTTAGTGTTGCTACGTAGTTTTACCATTTCTGTAATACGTTATTAATGATGATACAATGATAATTGTCGATTAGTCAAGAGAATAGGACAGAATGCCTAGTTATCTTATAGTTTCTTAGCTAAAAATGTCGGCCTCCTCACTTCAAGATCAGGAACATCATTATTGTAATATACTTGAACGTAGTCATTGGCATTAAGAGAAAGTATCCATGAGGCACTCATATTTTTGTCTTCATCAGTATCGAAATCAGTTGTTTGAATTAGAAACCCTCCAACATAACTACCATTTTTATAAATTCTAAAATCCATTCCTTCTGAACTTGCAGAATCACCAGGATCCAATCCTACTGTGGCATGAAAATGTAACTCTATATCCATTTGAGAGGAAGCAGTTATTCTATCTGTTGAAATACTTGAAGAGAGATCTCCTACTGAGGTAGTCAGTCCTCCCGTAAAATCTAATAGGGTAGTGGTACCTGTACTATTTGGGTATAATTCTCCATTAAAACTAATCTGGGCATAAGAAGATTGAATGGATGGAGTATCCCATTCCCACCCGGAAGCCGTTTTGGTGAGCACATCACCAGTAGATCCTGTATTATTATTTACATCGTATATTTCTCCTCTAAGTCTTATATCTCCATTCACGTCCACATCCCTAGTGGGATCTACTCCAAAACCCACATCTTTACCAGATCCAAAAGTTCCATTACTTCCCCATGATTGTAGTTTGGATCCAAAATCACCAAAATCCTGATCTGAGGCTATCGTTGCAGTTGAAATATTTGTGATTCTTCCATCATCATCCACAGTGACCAATGGTATTTGTGAACTGGATCCATAACTACCACTGGTCACTCCTGTAGATGATAATTCATTTGATCCAACGGCATTATTTGTAATGGATAGATTTATATTACCACTGGAAGTAATGGGAGAATTTGTTATGTCAAAATCTGTGCCTGTGATCCCTATACTGGTTACGCCGGAAGTACCTGAGACAGATAGTATGCCTGAAGACAGAGATAGACCGGATCCTATGGCCACATCCGTAATGACATTACTTGCATCTCTGCCTGTTAAGGTGGTAGCAGTACCACCATCGCCAGTTATTCTTGCTTCACCAGTTACATCTAATTCGTAGATAGGATTATCTTGGTTAATACCTAATTTATCATGGGTTAATACATGTCTGAGAGTGGCTCCATTCCAGAATTCAAGATACTTTGTAGATGTATTGTTTTTTCCAAACAAGCCTATGGTACCGGTTGCACTGGGAGGATCTGTAATTGTTAAATAATTGTTTGCTGAGTTCGCTCCATATAGAGTAGCGATGAGGTCATTTTCACCCTTGACAGATAATGGATAACCTGGAGTGGGTACATTGATTCCTACGTTTCCACTATTGTTATTATGGATATGGGATCCATTCAATGTCCAATTAGTTGATGTTAAATAACCGTTGTTTGCTACATAATTGTCTACTTCGGTTTCTGAAAGTTGGGTGTCGGTGTCCACAACCAATGGAGATTCAACTAATTTGTTGTTTGCATCGAAACCCGCCAACATTATGGCACTGCCAGACCTATTAGTAATTTGAAGGCTTCCGTTTATTCGAATTAAGTCATTTAAGAATTCTCCGTAAATCAAAGGTGTAGATGTATCACTAGCGTCTAATGATAACTTGTAGTTTCCAGTAATATTTTTTCCTGAGTTATATCCAATAAAAATATTATTAGATCCATCACTATATCTTCCCGCCTGAGTTCCTATATAAACGTTCCTATCTCCATAGGGATTGTTTGCACCTGTAAAATAACCTATGTACATATTATCGTTGCATGAAGTACAATTATTACCGGCATAAGTCCCTAATCCTATATTACCCGATCCAGTTAGATTGTTACCCACATAAGTCCCAATTAGAGTGTTGTTATATACAGAATTAGTATTTCCTAAATTTATACCCGTTTGGTATCCTATTAGTGTGTTTTGTGAAGAAGAATTGTTTGATAGGTGTCTACCTGTAAGAAAACCATAAGTCGTATTGCTACCATGATTTTGATAAAATCTGCCATTTACTTTTACATCCCCATCAACATCTAAATTATATGCAGGATTAGATTTATTAATTCCCACATTACCAGAATTGTAATTAATTCCGTTGGCATTCGTTGACCATATGGAAGAACCTCCTCCCAATCCTGTTAATACCACATAACCTCCATCTTCTAAGAAAAGCGTATCGTTACTTAAACTTAACTGCTGATTATCAGTATTATCTAAATAAGTGGATAGGTCAATGGAACCACTTCCGATGATTAGTTTAATGCTATCATTTTCGATATAGATAGAATCAGCTCCAATACCTAGTGAGTCAATGATGAAGGATTGAGCATCTCTCCAGACCAATGTGTTCTTTTTACCGTTGGAAATGGCAAATTGATTCGTTGTATCCGCTCGTTCTATTTGTTTTAATCTCACACTGCCCTGAGAGAAAGCAATAGAAATAAGTGTTAGAATAAATAAAAGGATAAGAAATAATCTAGTTTTCATTTGTCATGTTATTTAGTTAAATAATTGGCTCCGCACGCTGGACAATAGCCGTTTTCTAATCTGGCATCATATTCGTTTTGGCATTGTTCGCATGTGTGCCATGCTTCATGATTTTTCATTAATTCTTTAGTTTGAATATGTATAAGGTTTCATTTGATTCTAATGGGAAATCAGGATCTATTAAAATATTGTCTCCCTGAATGCTATATTGTTCAAGATTAGCAGGAGGGTTGGCGTTGTAATGAAGAATCACACCATTACGAAGTACCAATAATTCAATATTTGGATCTGAAATGTCAGATAGGGAAAAAGTATCTACAAAATGAATATGGCTTTCTGTTGTACTGATATGTCTAATTCTGGGACCTCCAAGAAAGAAACTAACACCATTGTTATCAATGAAATATTTATCACCTGAGAGGGTAGTGACGAACTTGTTTTTTTGAGAATTACCTGACGGGGTAGGAACATAATTAATTGGAGTTGTAATAATACTTACACAGCAGGTATCTGATGCAACAGGAGTATTGTCACCGGGTTCAATATCAACACTAAAATCAGATCCTCCTGTGCTTCCTTCATTTCCGTTTATACTGACGGTGGTAATTAATGGTATATATCCTCTTTTTAGATCTACTCCGTTAAATGATATATCATAACCATGCCGAGATCCAAAAGAGCTACCGGAATCATAATTACATGTAAACTTACAATTAGTCAAAAGAGATAATTCTCCATTTCTGTCTGTTATCTGAACCGCCACTCTTTTATCAGTAAGTTTAGTTCTCATCATTTCTACATTGAACCTTTTTCTAGGAATGAATGCTTGAGCTTGAACAGTATTATATTCACCTGCTCTTGATCTATTGTGTTTTTCTGAATATCTACCGGTTGATCTAGTAAATGAAATATCATAGAAAATGGCTCCTGGTTCTATACCACTAATACCAATATTGGATTGATCCGTTACTCTTAATTTTTGTAAACCACCTACGTTGCTAATTCCTAAAGCACATAGACTTTCAATATTTTCGATATCTAACACATATCAAATGTCAGTATTAGTCATGTATATAACTATGATAAGATTTTTCCAAATGTTCATAGGTATCGAGTAGTTCCTTCCATTTGGTTGAGTGATGATATATGGTTCTCCAATTTAGACCCAGTTCATTGGCAAGGTTCAAAACTTTTTGATCTGCTTTTTTGAACAGTGTATAAATATATGATTGTAGTACGAGATACTTTGCTAGAGAGTTATCACTCAAAAACAAGTTTTTGCAATTGGCTAGTAAGAAACGATCCAATCTTGCCAGTGATTCTTGTCTGTGCAGGGGATTGCAATTTACGTTTTTTTGATATACAGTTTTTTGCAATATATTCTTATTAGTTTTTCTCCTTTTTTCTATTTGAGTTTTAAAACGTTGCCATTGTCGATAAACGGAATCTGAGTTTAGATCATCCTCCGTTATGTCATATATATCAAAAAAGCGTTTAATGGATAATGAAGCGTTATCCTCAATTGTGTTTTGAGCTAAGACGAACTCCATCAATTTGTTGTAGTGAATCTGAAAAAGGTATACTCCAACTTGGAAGAAGTTTTTATTGAGCTTTCTTGATTTTTTGTTACTACCAAATGAGATGAATACATGCGAAGTACATAGTTTTTCAAACTTCTTGAGTTTAACATCTGTGCTTGTCCAACGATGAGTAAAATGAGACCAAAGTATGTCGCCTCGTGGAATTCTAATTATACCATATTCATCACCATAATGATATTGCAATATTTTTCTTGAGATCGGATGTACCTTTAATTCAATGAGTTCCATTTGAATAAATGGCGGCAATTAATAGCAGAATAACATATATATAATACAAATATACTATGTATCTTCTACATTGTTAATTAATTACCGAATTTCTTGGTATGTTAAACACAACAAGAAACTTGTGGTTTCAATCTTATGCCGTGGAAAATAATTAAAAACACTTATAAGGATTATGAAATAGGAAAAGGTTATTACCATATACGATTCAATGGACCTTGGCTTACATTTAACGTTATCTGTAAATATCTGAATGATGGTTATAAGTGGTTCCTATATTGTGAATCACCTTCAGCTCAAAGTATTCTATTGGGAAAGGCTAAAGACTTATCCGACTAACAGGCTTGTCAGGAAGCGATAAAAGTAATTGAAAAAAATTTGGAAAAGAAAATGGGTGATATTGGAGATGCTAAAGGTCTAATAGACAGACAATTAGATCGGAATAATTAAATGACTTTTTTGATTAAATTAAGAAGATGCATTGGTTCGTTTAAAGTCCTACCGGGGCTACTAAGTAAGACTTAATTGATTTATTATCAGTTAAGTCTTTTTTTATTTAAGTATTTGTTTGAACATCATCCCAATCTTGATTTTGATATTTTGTTAACCAATTCAGAGAATAATGTCTTTCATAAACTATACTAGGGTCAATATTTCCTGATACCTCTTGACCCTTTATTCTCGCATCAACACAGGCCCAATTCATTCGATACGTTTTATCTAATTCATCTAAAATTTCTTGTTTACTCCTAAGTTTTGCTGAACTCTCAAATTCTTCCCTTGAGGGTTGAAATATCTTTTTAACAATGTCTTGGACATCACAAATCTCATTGGGATATTTTAATTCTTCTATTATGCCTAATGCCCAAAGAATGGTATATAGGCTTTCGTATCTCCAAGTCGCGTATGCTCTTTCTTGATCGTTAAGGGATTCCTGCTGGTATAACCTATTTTCTTTGGGTGAAAAGGAATCAATTTTCTTGACCTGTATGGTTCTTGTCAAATTTTCTTGCTCAATGCCTTCTCCCTTAACAGTTGTAATTAAAAGAGCATAGGCCCTCCCAATTACTTCCTTAAGAGTTCTTAATTCAACGTCCTCCGAAGATGAAATACAGGGTAGATTTTTATTTATTCTGACACTTGAAGATTCTAAAAATATTTCAGACTTCTTTTTTCTATTTATTTGATCTTTACTATAGTTTTCTTTTGATTCGTCATGATATTTAGCATCTACACTAACTTCTATATCTTCAATTTCACAATTTCCATTGATATCTAAAATCAGATTTAGGTTTTTGTCTAAAAAGTGTTGTCCACTTGATTTATTAAAGGTTTGACTTGGTTGAGCAAATATGAATCCATCTAATTCTTTTACTATTTTTCTCAAAACAGCACCGTACTCCATGGTTATTTGGGGTTCAGCGATGAAAGGGATCTCGCAATTGGCGGACATCACTTTATATAGGAATTTGTTTTTCACCTCTGTGTTTTGTGAGGGTAGTGACTGTATAAAATTTACCATCCCAGCCAAATTTTGAGTTAATCCACATTCAACATGATCAAGTTTATATGATGGATTTTCTCTTTCACGATAGTTGATTTTAAGAGTTTTGTTTTTTCCAAATAATCCACCTTTGATGGTAGCTATTATGGATTTCCGAATTCCTCCATCTTTAAACTCAACTTTGGCTTTAGGAAGGTGGGATTTGATGATTTGAACCACTTTTTCAAATTCAATTTTGTGGCTGTATATAGTACAGTTTTCCATTTATTACTTGTTTTATTTTGTTGTGAATAGATATTTATAATAGCAATATTGACCAATTTGATTCCAAATGAGATTCATTTTAGTGATGGAAGAGTTAGCATTAGTTTTCGAATAGTTTTATGGTATAATCTAATAATTCGGTACCCCCGGGTTTACCATGACCAGGTACTACGATTCTCAACTCTTTAGAAAAATGGTCTTTTACTTTTTGTACGGTGTTCGACCATTCTTCAAGATTTGCATCTGTTAGGCTTCCTTTGGTTGCATCATGTGCTTTAATTAGACAGCCGCCAAACAATGTTTTTTTGTCTTTTATGTAACTTACGATATTATCCGGCGAATGTCCGACTCCGAAATATCGGTTTTCAATAAAAGAGTCACCTACCTTTATTTTTAGAGAATCATTAAAGCCGTTTTGCGGAACTATATTATTATGTGCTTTTTTGGAGTTGGCAAACTGGATAGTTATATCGCTTGCATACGATGGAACACCAATCTTATGAAATTCTTCTAATCCACCCAAACAATCGATATGGAAGTGATTAATAACGATTGCTATTATATCAGATTTCAAAGTGTTGTTAATCCAATTTATCAATTCTAATGACGTACTATTATCTGTTGGAGAATCTAGTATCACAGCTTCACCCTTATTTACATATATCATTCCATTACATGGATAATTGTTATATTCTTTTAAGAATGATTTATGTACGAATAAGCCATCATCCAGTTGAATAATTTCTAAACTGCTCGAACGGTATACTATTTTAGAAGTCTTGATAGAAGTGTAATTACCCAGAGCCCATTGTATAGTTGGATTAATCCATTCAGCCAGTGGTTTGAAAATGAAACCATGTTTTAATCCAGTAGAGAGTTCCAACTCTTTAAATTGTCCTATTTTACAACTGGAAGTATTAAATCTTTCGATAGCGGAAACACCGTATGGATCATACTTTTCATAAATCGTTAGAATATTGCCGCAATAATTGATATCAGGAATATTCTCAATATCTCTATCCATAAAACTTGCAATAAAAACAAAATTCAAGTCAGAATTATTTGCCATTGATGAAATATACTGAGCAATATATCCACCTTTTGATGTTCCAACAATAGTGATAGATTGTGGATTAATACCTTGGTTAATTAATGAATCAATTTGTTTCACAACTTTTGTGGCATATTCTTTTGCATTGACATTTCCCTTTCTTTGTTCGCTAATAACTTTAAACTCGCTCCCTTTAAATTTTTCCAGGATTTCTAAATATTCTGTTCTTCCATATTCAGGGTGTAATTCATTTAACTCGTGTTCCTCCAAAAATCTGTTGTGGAGAAAGAAGAGATACTTTTCTTGTTCTTTTTGTGCACATGTGAGGATAGAGCTCAGTAAGAAGATGAAAAAAAATATTTTTAACAAGTCTATTATCATTTCATGCGTACTTAATTATTCCCAAGGATTCATATTTGGAAAGATCGGATTTTATTATTTAGGGGTACTCATGTTTTCTAGCCATTCTTTTTTGCTTATTCCGTACCAATTGTGAGGTGCTCCATCATACTCAAATGTTTCTATGAATTTTAACCCGACTTTTTGAAGCACTTTATTTGATGCTATGTTTTCTATATGGGCACCTGCATAGATTTCTTCGAGGTTCATTATCTGGAAACCATAATCTAGCGACTTCTGAGCTGTTTCTGTTGCTATTCCTTTTCCCCAAAATTTTTTCTTTAACCTATAACCGAGATCATAGTAGTGCATTTCCTCCCTTACATTTTTTTCATATTTCAATCCAGACCAACCAATAAATTGATTTGTTTTCTTATCCATTACTGCCCATCGACCAATTCCATCTTGTTCATATTGTTTCCGGATATATTGTATTATGGATTTGGACTCCTGAATGCTTGTTATAGGTTTTTTCCCTAAATACCTGTGAACTTGTGGGTCAGAGTCTAGTTCAAATATTCCCTGTAGATCGTATTCTTCTATTTCTCGAAGTATTAATCTATCAGTTTCAATGTATATATTCATTTTCTATTTTATTACGGATGGTTATTGCCACTAAATCCATTTTATGATGGTTTTATGTTGCCATATAACGTTTTTTAGTATACTTTACGTGTCTAACGTAGGAGAATGTACTGTAGTATTACCTTGTTATCCTCGAGATTTTACTTGATTTTAAGATTAAATTTTCCTTTAAAAATGCCAAAAACTTCAAAATAAATTATCGCTAATTCTTCAAGAATTTTGACTTTATCCATATTTCTAGAGTTTGAAATTCGTTTTTTATATGTTTCTGTATCAAACCCTAATTTACTAAGAACTGATCTTGCTGGTTTTGTCAGGTAATGCTCAAGGTTTTTATTTTCAGAAACTCTAAATTCCAATTCACTTTGTTGGTTATTTATTCTTAAAAGTAAAAAGATCTTGTCCTTTTTGATTTCAAATTCTATTTCACGAATTTCATTTCGTTCTAAGTCCTCCAAAAGTTGGTAGATTTTGTCATTGTCAACTCTTTGAGTTGGAATAATTGATTGGAGTATATCAAGTTCTTTTTTGGATTTCTTAATTCTATTTTTTGTCGATTCATTGAAATATTCTTCTATTCTTTGACGTGATTGTTTCTCCAAATAATCCATTACAAATTTTCTTTCACTAAGAGTTTTTTCCATTCGGGAGATCATTCCTGCTAGTCGATTTATCTTATTATAATTAGGGTTTTTAAGGCATTTCAAGATATTCAATTTCCTTCTTGTGAAAATTAAAGGTTCACGAAATGCTCTTGCACTTTCAAAATCCCATTTAGCCGCATATTGATCCATTGATGATTTCAAATAATCATATTCGGACTGTAGATGTTCAATCAAGATTTCGAAATCACTTTTCATTTATTTCTTACACATCAATTTATTTACCATTTCCAGGAATTCTTGTGGCTTCGGGTGATTAGGATCAATTTGAATTGCTTTTTCGAAATACTCTTTTGCTTTATGGTATTCTTTCAATCTTAGATAGCATTCACCAATCGACAACATAGCAAGTAAACTGTTTGGATTAACTTCAAGAGATTGCTTAAATCCTTGAATTGCTTCACTCCATTTTCTTAAATCCATAAAACAGAATGAACGATTATCGATTGCTTCAAAGAAATTTGGCATCAATTCAATCGCTTTTGAGTATTTTTCGATGGCACTAGCATATTTTTTTTGATTTGTTAACCGATAAGCTTGTTGATAGAATTCTTTTGCATATTTAACGATTTCATTTACGTTATGAGTTTGTTTTATGTACTCAAAATATCCTAATAAATCATCTTCTGTTACTCGATTATTTGATATCAACTTTGGTTTATTGAAACCATCTCTATCTATTGGGAAGTGATGAATCTGTACATTAAGGTTAGCTATTTCATTCGCTTTTGGAATTGATGATAATTCTTCAAATGCTTTGACATGAAATACATTTACATCATTATCAATTTTCAATATTTTAAACGTTCGATATTTACCTTCTTTTTCGGTGTAGAAAACATCTCCTTCTTCAAAATTTTGGTAAATCGGGGTTTCTTTTTCACCATTTCTAAATAATTTTTTGAGAAAATTCATTTCTTTTCTTTTGTTGTTTTAATAGATTTCAAGGGTGTGGAGATTCATCATATTCCGAAGAGTATGCCATTACTTTTATGCAAACGCTATGTGTTCGTATTGGGTAGATGGACTTTTTCCCCTTTGTATCTGTAATTTTTATTCAATCAATCTTTTTATGATTCGAATTTCTTTATTTAATCGAATTCAGCCTTGATTTTCCAAAAGTCAAAATTAGATTCGATTCCAAATTGGTTGAGCGATTCAGGGTTATACGTGAAAACGTTACGCCATTGAAAAAACGTTCCATCATTCTTTCGAATAATTTAAGATCTAAATAACCATTAGTTTTCTGATTTCGGGATAGGGAGTAGTGTTTAATTTTCATTTATTTGATAACATGAGTTTAGTTTTATCGCTTTGGGATTCACAGGCAATTAGTTACATATAACGGATAATTGTATCCCGTGTAGGCGTTAGCCTATACAGTGATACATAGTGTTAGCTGCCGTTTTTTATTTTAATTCATATGTCAAGTTATCTAATTTCTTTTTGAATACTATGATTCCCAATGTTATTAAAGCTAAAGATGATATAGAAATGTATGGTTGATATTCATTTTCAATTAAGTATACAAATCCAGCTCCTACCAAATACGTAATTAAAATGTAAGTAGAATATATTGTGTTTGAATAGTTGGTGTCAGATATTCTAGTAACATATGATGTTAAAATTGGTGATATTATTACTTCAGCGATTGCATATAATATTAAGGGCATTAAGGAAAATTCTAATAAATAATTTGGTGGGAAGTGGTGTAATATTTCAGTGCTGATAATAGCCAATATTAATAGAAAAACTGAAAATGAAATAGCTTTAAAAAATCTTGTCACTCCCTTTTTGCACCAATAAAGGAATAGAACAATACTAAATGGTATGGTTAAAACTGATGAAAACGAATGAATCATGGTATTTAGAACTTCATAACCAAAAAAAGTTTGATTTTCAGATTCCATCAAATTCATGATTAGTAGTGATATTTCTGTTTCATGGTTTTTCCAAAAAATGACATTTATCAAAATTAGAAGAGGCAAAATCAAAGTTGATTTACTCAGTGTTAATTTAAAGTTATTAGCTTCTAATTGGTTTGTTTCAATTTCATCCACATTTTTAATGAATATAGATGTGAGAACCAAATAAAGCATGGTCGATATTGCTGCGATTATGAAACCATATTTCCATTTATATGTTTCACCTACATATCCTATAGCGGTTATGCCAAAAAATGCACCAATATTAATTCCCATAAAGAAAATCATGTAGGCAAGAGTTCTGTTCCTGTTTTCTTTTTTAAACTGTCTTCCAATTAATATTGTTGTACTTGGCTTTACAAGACTTGTGCCTGCCAAAATCAAAATTACAGAGAGAATAAGAATATTTTTATTTTGGACTATCAATAATAGATACCCAATTAGAGTTAGGAAGCCTCCGATAATTATAGACTTTTTTTGGCCAAGTAGTTTATCAGTTATTAAACTAAATGGAATTGAGGCGATTACTAATGCTGAAGTCCAATAACCGTAAAATTCCAGAGTTGTTTCACTACTAATATTAAAGTATTCTGGATCTGTCAGATATAAAACTAAAATTGCTCTTACTCCATAATAACTTAATCTCTCAAGAAGAGAAATAGTTGTAAGTATTATAGTTCCTTTCAGTTTCATTTATGTTTTTATTGTCAATGGAAGCTAACGGTGAGTGTATGTGCCGTTGCCATCCCGCAGGGTGGCTATGGCATATACACAGTGTTATAGCCAGTTTTTTTTGTTTTTTATTTTTCCCCAAGCCAAAACTTTTACTCCTTTAGAATAATGAATTTCGTTTGGTTTTTCGTTTATTAATTTTTCAAATCTTGGATAATTCAACTCCAATTTTTTTATGTCAATTTCGTTAATTGACCATTTCAAATGATGGATTTCAAATTCGTTGATTGATTCGCCCGAATCTTGGAAAAGAGCGTATCTTTCAGCTAGCCATTTGTCCAGTTCCGTTTTTTCTTCCAGTTCTTTTCCAATTGAGAATTCAATATCAAGCCTGTCATTATATTCAGAATTTTTGGATTTATATTTTTCGTCAGTCCGCTTAATTTCCGAAAATCTATAAGGAAGTTCTGAAATACCTTTCGCGACTTTGCACGATAAACTTTTTCCACCTTCAATGCTCAAGAAGTAAACTCCAGTTTTATTATTTGATTTGACATAAGTCCGAATATTTATCTCGTCAAAATCCGATATTGGATGTTTGAACTATATCTTGTATAGCATTTCTTAAATCTAATTCTGAAGGGTTTATTTTTGACCCAGTAGAATCGACACCAAACACTTGAGCATCTATCAGATAGCAATAGGGTTTAAGCTTATGTGTTCCTAAACACGAATCAATTGAATCGCCAAAAGCACATCGACTTGCGACAAAAGTTCCATGATCATAAGTAGCATCAACAGAACCGCTCGGTAAAGCGGGAAATACATCTGCGATAAATGGATCAAAAATTCCATTAGCACTTGAAATCCCAGAATCTACTATGCAAATAGCTGAATCAGATTCCACATCTTCGACCTTAAGAGGATTAGGCATTGGGTCTGATTTCATCGCGGCTTCAACAATGAATATTTTGTTTTCTTCTATTTCTCTAATTGTGCTGTAGTCCGCAACAATATCAGGAATTTTGTTTGCTGG
The DNA here is from genome assembly GCA_965230495.1 of Saprospiraceae bacterium. Classification (GTDB taxonomy): domain Bacteria; phylum Bacteroidota; class Bacteroidia; order Chitinophagales; family Saprospiraceae; genus JACJYM01. The sequence goes on from OZ246004.1 coordinate 721,387, forward strand.
TATTGTACATTCTATTGATGAAACACCATTTAGAAAATCATTGTATTTAATATCTTTAGCATTTTTCTCTAATTCGTCTAAAATTGTTTTGCTAATAGAGAATTTCTCTTTCTTTGATAGTTGGTTATAGAGATTAATAACTATTGAAACAGGTTCTTCTGATTCGTAATCGATATCAAGATTAATCTTATTTTCCAAAGGAATATTTGTAATGTTTTCAATTGGCGAAAAATAGGTTTTCCCAGTGTTATCCTTTGATTCTATATATTCATCTAATTTTGACTGAAAGGTTCCTATTCTTTCTTTGTTAATTTTTGCTATCCCAATTGATTTGTTGAACTTGGAATAGTCAATTATTTCAAACCCCAAGTTTTGAATTTTGAATTTTTGACTTTTTAAAGATACTTCATTAGGCGTTTCAAGCTGTAAAAATAGATTGTCTGTAAAATCAAAATCTTTCTTGGATGCTTCAAATCCAAATGTTTCGATTGATGCAGCCTTTAGTTTTTGACCATGTTCTGAATGATTAACACGTTGAACAGAAACGCCACCCCCAGTTTTTTCATATTTCTCATTTCTTACATTTTCATTAGGGATTCTTAAGTGGTACTTTTTGTCTTCACTCATATTCTATTTTTTTTCTTGCATTGTATCTAACGGTTTGGCCGTACCTGACGTGCCGTTGTGATAGCAGGCATGGCATGGTGACGGCTTGTTATATGCTGTATCTAACACATTGTAAGTATTTGTCTTAATGTAAATTCAGTTAAATCACTTTGAATGTAGAAAATTCTACATAATTCCCTTCCGTCAATATGAATAAATGATCGATATGTACCTTTCTTGATGTTAAAATTAATTGTTTGATCATACATATAGGATTCTCTAAATATAGTTTTGCCATTTAATTGATACAAGCTTATTTGGATTGGCTGATTTTGATTAACACCTTTTTCATATAGTTTATTTGCATCATAGCTATCTCCTCCCCCCTCAAAGAAGTCTATTATTTTTTCGTTTTGGAAAAGAAGACATGTGCCATGTTCATCGTCATACTTGAAATCAAATTCTATTATGAAGTTAAAGTGTTCTGAGGTTTTAAAATTTGGAATTTTGAGGGGGACTTTTGATCTTCATTTTTATCAATCCAAAATTCGAAATTGTTTTTTACTGTACTTGTTGATGAAAAGTTTAAAGTTTCAAGAATTGTGAGATCTATTTTTCGTTTTGGTTTAAAGCACCAAAAATTTTCCCAAACTTCAAAGGATTCAAATTCTAAATCAATCATCTTCTTTTCATTTTATGGCACACAACGGTCAAGTGTAGCCTTTGTAGCCTGCCGATAGGTGGCTATAGAGTGCTACACATTGTTAGCATCAGTATTGATTTGTTTTACGTTTTTTTGTCAAATCTAATTATGTCTGTGTTATTCATTGGTAGTTTATCAATGAAACCTTTTAGATATAAATCGACTTCATGATCATAACTTGTTCTATCAAACCACACTTTAATGTTTTTATCGTCTTGTAAATATTTTAAAGTTCTTGCCACATCAAATATAAATGGTATGCTGTATAATTTGAAATTTCCTATTTCTGTAATGAATAGTATATAAGATGGATCTTTTGAACCACCAGATTTATGAATTCTTAATGAACTTATTTTATCATATGGTATATCCATAGTTCTTACCTTTCTAAATCTATTATCTGATATTAAGGTTATTGTATTGTCTGCCAATTTCCATCCATTAAAATGTTTTTCTATCGCTTCAAATAAATGTGTTAAGGTAAAAATGAAAAGTGGAAAACAAATCGAAAGCAAAAGATTACCAGTGCCATAGAAAAAAATGATGAAGAATATTCCACCAAGAACTAAATCTGCATATTTGTTACTTGTTTTAGACGATAATTTTGGTCTATACTCAAATAAAACTTTCATTATTAAACAACTTCAACTTTTTGAACTTGACAGTCACGGGGACTGATATATTGATGCTAACGATGAATGATAGACGGAGGGCGACCGAAGGAAGCCTTACGTCCTATGTAGTGTTACCGATAGTTATTTTTTTCTATTTATTTCATGTTCGCTACAAACATTAGTTATTTGAGTAATTGATTCTGTTACAATTTTTTCTTCAAGTTTGTTTCTGACTTTGTGACAATAACCTGTTAATCCACCGCTCATATCATGTGACATTCCACTAAATCCGAAGTGTTTGCATGTTAAGCAAATTTTAAGACTGTCGTTATCAAGTTTGTTTTCAATATGCTTTAGTATTGAATCGATTTCACCTTCCGATTCCCTTTCAAATAACTCTTGTTTGCTATTGTAGAAATTTACATAGTATTTGTCTGGGTAACATTCTTGAATCGAGTATTCATTTCCATTTATTGTTGATAATTTTGTTACCTGAAGATTATTTAATTGTTCAGATATGTAGTTTTCCGCTCTTTCTATTTCCTTAAAAGTCTTGATCTGGTTTGGTTTTAGGCATAGTTTAGTCATAGGCCAATAAATTGATTCTGCTCCTATGAACTCGAAAATCGACTTAAAATTTCCAATTTCCCAATTATCCTTTTCGGTTCGTATAAGACTCAAAATGTTTTGACCATTTGAATAATAGAAATCTGCTATGTGTATATGTTCCAAATTGTTGGTCATAGATTTAAGAATAGCTGCATTATCATTTTCGTTGTTTTGAAAAAGAAACTTATGAATTCTGCTTTCGTGGTCTTTGGAACTAGTTATTAATTCATCTATTTTTTTATTGAATCTCTCTTGATTGTTTCGTTTGAATTTTAGAATTGTATTCGTGATATGAATTTTTTCATTCAATTTGATTCCTGCTATATGTTCTATGTCAATTTTCATTTTTTTAATTATCGGTAACGGATGTCGTACCCAGTGTGCCGACCGAAGGAGGCATGCTGTGGTCACGACCTGTTATATGCTGTATTTTCGATTGTATTAAAGTAAAGTATACTGACTGCATTTCATTTTTATTTCTTGAAGTGATTTCATTACTTCTTTTAAATCAAGAGTTTCATTTCGAAATGTCAAAATCCTTTCAATTTGATTATAAGCTCGGTGATAAAATTTTGGTAACTCCCAAGGCATAGGTTTAAAAGGATTAAAAGCTAGATCAACATAAGGACCAGTTGGTCGAACTTCAAACCATTTTTCAATTCTATCATCATAATGTTCAAAATGATTTCTGAATTTTCGATCTGCTAAAATGTTTCTATCAGGTATTCCTAACAATTTTCTGAGTTGTGTTCCACGTTCTTTACTTTTGTTTAATTGAGGCCATAGAATTTTTGAGACGTTTCCTGCAGCCCCAAGAATCGACTGAATTGAGCACCAAACTTCGATATCGTCAAAATTGCCAGGATCTGTTGGCAAACGTTTTTCTGCTTTTTCTGCAATCTTAATCTGTAGAACAATCTCGCTAATAAAAACCATATGTGAGAAATCTTTCATAAAATGGAAATTTCTAGTTTAGCTAAAAGTGGTATTGCTTATAACGGTTCTGCGACATCCGTCGTGCTGACGTAGGAAGCATGATCGTGATCGTCGCTTGTTAGTCACCGTTTCTTTTTAACTTTCAAATTGTTTAACTCACTTTCTAGACTTTTGTAGAAATCAACTTTTTCTTTTAAAGTTTGAAGTACATATCGTTTAGTTCCACTGTTATCTAATGCTAATAACTTATCTGTTATATCTTCAATTTGATCATTGGTTAATGTTATCAATGTAATTGGCTTGTAAATATCAAGTGAGTAATGTTGATATAGCAATTGCTTTAATTTTTCAAAATTTCTGAGTAGGTATTTACCTGTTTGTGAATTACCATTTATCAAATACTTGAAATCAATATTACGAACCAAATCGTTAATATATATAGTAGATATCTGAGAGTTTTCTTTAGACAAGAAAGAGGATAAAAGCATTTTTGAAAGTGCTTTAGATGAAACTTCAATTTGACGCTCTTTGGTATAGATTTCCAATTCGCTAATAGACACAACATGAGATAAGAAAACATATTTTGAAGTGTCGATGTTATCCCTTACAAATTGATCCTTTTGTTTTAATTCGTTAAAATATTCCTCTGCTTGTTGAATTATATTTTCCTCGAAATATAACCTATGATCCTTTTGGTATTTTTCAGGGATCATTGAAAGAGGATATACATAGACACCATTTAAGTTGTTGAATAATTTTTGAAATCCTACTTTCTCTAAGGTATAAGTTAACGGAACTCGTGGCCATGAATCAATTTGCTCTTGTAAAAGTTTTTGGTATTTCTCTTTTCTTTTTTCTGCATCTTTAGCTACTGACTTTTTTGCTTTGTTCAATAAGTCTCTGGTTGTTTGAACTTTCTCTTTATGATGCTGGAAAACTTCACCAAATCCTTCTCCATACTTGTGAACTATAATTAGTTTTTCAGATGATGCAAGATTGAATATTGTTCTCTCGGTGATTTTACCTTTACTTAATACAGTGTCTAAGGCTTTATTAAATGAGGGTTTCTCTTTAAAAATATCTTCTGCTCTGTCTATCTTGTATTTATCATTCCAAATTGGGTTTGGCTTTTTTATAAGGACAACTTGATCTGCCAATTCCTCGTGATTCTTTGAGGCCCAGTCTTGTATTGAGAGATAATGAAGAAATGTGTTTTTCCTTCCTATTAAATTTAGGAATTTTTCCCTTTGTTGAAAAAATGGAAGAAAAGTGAGATATCCTTCATTGTAGTAATAGCTAATTATTAGAAATATGTTTATTCTATTTTTCTTAGGCAAGACGAATTTTGTGAGAAAAAATAATTCTATTTCTCCTTTTCTATACTCGAATGATTTGTTTTTAAAATTTATTGAGTCTTGCAATTCATCTATATAAGATGATCTATTTCTTGGAGCAAATTCATTTCTATCGATTCCGAATCTTTCAATATGAATACATACAAGTTCAAAGGCTCGTTCTGCAATAACTTTAAATTCCTTAAAACTTGTTCTTTGTTTTGTTTTATCAAAATATCTCTGAAGGAATAGTATTCCTGCACTGATGGGTTCAAATACTCCCCAAAATCCTGTGAGATATGATATTAATGTGCTCAATGTTTTTTATTAATTGCTAAATGGTGACTAACGGTCAAGTGTATGAGTCGTCGCTGCATTTTCGAGCGTGTTGAATTCCCTGAATTCAACACAGAAAATGTTGCGGGACGAATAGCCAAAGTCAAATCAGGACCCATTAGCAGCTATGACTTTATACACAATGTTATGTGTCGCTCAAATTTCAAGTTGTCCTTAGTTTTAATTTTGACCAATATACGAGATCGTTTATCAAAATTCTTGGGAGCCAGAATTAAATTCATTTCACTATAATCCATAATTAGTGATTTGCCGTGAAAACTGAACCCAATCTACCTAAAGAACCTTTGTACGAAACTTAAAAAATCCATCATTCTAATGATCCGAACTTTCGAGTGAAAACTTGGTATCGGTTTCAAAAGTATTCACCGAGAGAAAGCAGATAATTGAATAGGGTAGTTGTTCTGCTAGATTTCACGTTTTACGAAAAATAGTGACACATAACGTTTAGTATATGAAGCGTAGCCTGCCGATAGGCGGCTATGATTTTATATACCGTGTTAGGCACTGGCTTTTATTAATTTAATCCCAACACAAAATTTCTAACTCTCGGCATTATTATAGGAAAGAAAACCTTAAAATATCCAATATTATTTCTGAGGAATTTTGACCTTGTGGAGTTTCCAGCCATTCCTATTGTAATGTTATTTATCCTGCTTACCGTTTTTTCCAAATAAGGCTTTCTTAATGAGTTAAAGTTTGCCAAGTTGTTTTCATTTAATAATCGACTTGCTATAAAGGCATCTTCAATCCCTAAATTCATTCCCCTAGCTCCGACAGGAGAATGCAAATGTGCTGCATCTCCTATCAGCACAATATTATCCTTGGTCAAGGACTTGGCAACTTTGTGGTGTATTCTAAATTCAGATTCCCAATGTACTTTGCCAACTTTTGCATTTTTAGGTAAATAATTTAGAATAGATTTAATATTTCCTGCCACTCGCCAAACATTATCTTTTAATCGTATCATAATCATTCCACCTTCCGGAAACAATCGTATGTGTCCTTCATCTAGCTCAACATCCATTTCCAATTCGATATCATACAGTTCCCAATGTTCGTCATACCTGAAACCTTTGTATTCAATTCCAAGTTGTTCTCGAACCTTACTACTTCCGCCATCTGCACCAATGATATAGTCCAAGTTTGGAATTGATTCATTCTTATTTATTAGAACATTATACTTTCCATTCGTCTTGTCCCACTGGTTAAATGTAGATTGATATTCTACTTCTATGCCTCTTTTTAAAACTTCATCCAATAATATCTCCTCCGATTCCTTTTGGGGTTGAATTAGCATAAATGGATATGGACTTTTTGTCTTGGTAAAGTCGTTCTTATAAATGTGTTTGTCGGCTTTCCATAGATTGACAGCTTTCATATTTCTACCGTTAGATAAAAACCTTTCGGTTATTCCAAATGGTTTAAATATTTCCAGTGTGTTTGGATTTACTCCAAGAGCTTTTGAATGCTCACTTATTTGAGTTTTCTTATCAAAGATTCTTGGTTTATAGCCCAAATCACTCAGGAAAATAGCCATTGAAAGTCCAGAAGGACCAGCACCTATAATTGCTATTTCTTTATTCTTAATCATTTCGTTTGCTTGTGCCTAACGGTGAAGTGTAGCCTTCGTAGCCCGCCGATAGGTGGCTATGATGTGCTACACATTGTTAGGCACAGGCTTTTATTTATCATTCTATGTGACTAAATTGATGATTTGATACACCTATTGTTATTCCATGTTCTAATTCCCATGGGCAAGAAAACACTAAATCAAAATTTCTAATTCCTTTTTTATATACATATATTACGACACAGCCAAGTTTTAAGGCTTTATAGGCATCATCTTTAGAATTAAATTTAAAATGTGCATAATTAGCATCCTCTTCATTCTGAAATCCTTCATAGTTTACAAAACCAAACCAAGCACTTTTCATGTTTCTCGAATAATGATTCCATATTTTTTCCTTGAACCAATTAATTTTATTGGGATTGAACAGTTGTAAGTCGGTAATTATTTCTGTGAGAATTGAAATTTGGGGTTCGGCATTTACACTTGAAATATTATCAACTAGAATATCTATTTGATTTCCAAAATGTTCAATATTTAGCTTGAATTCAAAGCCATTCTCTGTTTCTCCGTTATCATGCTTATTTATATAATCAATTAATTCTTGTTTCTTCATTTAATTTCAACTTTTCTAAGAGCATGTCTTCCATTTCCTTGCTTTACCTGCTTGTGCCTAACGGATGAGTGTAGCCTTCGTAGCCTGCCGATAGGCGGTTATGATGTGCTACACATTGTTATGTAGCTGTTTAGTTTTTTTTAATTGAATTAAATACTTTATTCATTTGAGGCTGCAAATTTCCAAAACTCTTCTTTAAACAAACAGATTGAAATACCAATCTTTTAGTTCCTATTTCTTTAAATTTCAATATTCCCATGTATTGTTTACCATTTTGTCTGGTTTCTATAATCGTTTGGTCTAATGAATCCTTAATTGTTAAATATTGATCATTTTGTTTGATACCATTTATCCACAATTGTTTCATATTTGGCTTTTGCATGTTTAAAGGTACTTCTCCAATTACGTAGGCAAGTTCACTTGTGTCCTGACTAATTGCTGTTAACATGTTTCCATGTGTTGAGTAATCAAATTTAAGATCTTCATGGAGTAAAACTGATAAGTCTAAATTTTCAAGTTCAACAAGTGTTTCACCTTCTGTTTTATTTGATTGCATTATTCTTGCTCCAATATTTTGCATTTCTTCGGCGGACTTATCCATACTTATTTGGCTTGATTTCTTTGTAGCCCATGCCATAACACCAAGAAGGATTGCTAAAATTGGAATTATTAAAAGCCAAGCCTTCGGAGAAACATTGTCTTCATGTTTTCTTCTCGTTTTAAAGTATTCTTGATTCTGTCTGTTCATTTTTATTCTGATTATGCTACATAACGGTTGGTACACCTGCCGTACGACCGATAGGGAGTATGGTCATGGTGTACATTGTTATCACCTGGCTATTCAATTTCTATATTAATTAATCTACTCGTATTTAAATCAAGTACTAATTCAATTTCCATTCTATTGTCCTTTCTTTCAATCCTTCTGATGCTATCACTTTTGAATTCAAATTCTACATTGTCTCCTTCGATCATTCCTATTGCACCGCTTGTTCTGATTCCAAAATGTTTCAATTTAGTTTTGAATCGACCAGTTCTAGTGAAATGCCTGTCATAATTCCCTTTTACCTCGGTAATTCTATCAATAACTACAATGGTTTTCCCTACTTGAGATTCCAGCCATTGCATATTTTTTACTACTTCATTCTTTAAGTCTTCGGTAAAATATGAATGCGTAAAATTAATCGGTTTACAGATTTCTTCAATTTTGGTTGGGTCTCCTTTGTATTTCCAAGTTACTAACCCATCCTTATCTCTATTTGCTTTCCAATTGTAATTTAAGCTTCCATTTTTGTAATTTCCAGAGTAGAGACATTGAATATCTACATTGGCTTCATAAACATTGGGAATTCTTTTGAAAAAGCTCTCGAATTTGTTCAGCCATTCTTCTAATTCATCTTCGATTTGTTTGACTGACATCGAAAAATGAATCATTGCAGACCTGTATGAAATTTGAACTGGATTACCATCCCTAGTTATTGGTTTTGAAAGAGTGAAAATATCTTTTGGTAAGAACGGCCATCTATCATTTTCAAGATTTGGCAACGTGTCTATTACTGACTGTATTTCGTCAATAGATTCTTTATCTCGCAGCATTTTATGACTTGCTATATAGCCTGATATTTTACTTTCAAATCCCAAATTTCAGTTTTTTTTGATTTTGCTTGGTGATAACGGATGAGTGTAGCCTTCGTAGCCCGCCGATAGGTGGCTATGATGTGCTACACATTGTTAGCAACCGTATAGTTTATTTCTGGTTTGGCAATTTAGTATTTAAGTCTTGTTTTCCTATTATCGCCATAATTTCAACATTATTGTTTTTAATTCTAAAGTAAATTGCATCTGATCCGCAAACGCATCTTCTATATCCTGTTCTTATGTGTTCAACGGATTCAAATAAATATGGATTTTTGTCGATTTCCTCAAATTTTTGGAAGAAGGCGTTAAAATATTTATCCGCTTGTCTTATACCGAATTTTCGTGTCCCGTAATGATGTATTCTTATTAAGTCTTCTTTTGCCTCATTACTTAATAAGTAATTAGACATTTAGCCTTGATTTAGACTCTTGTAAAATTTGAGACTTATTAGATTTTGTGAATCCACTTTGTTCCGCCTTTTCCAATTTTCTATTAATCCAGTCAATTTGAATTTGCTGTTTTCGAGCTTGACGAATCAAGTCGTTAACCAATTCGCTTTTACTTGAGTATTCCTTATTGGTTACCATTTCTTTGAGCCATTCATCATTGGGCTTTGTAAACGAAATGCTTTGTCTATTCATAACACTTTATTTAATTGATGTAAATATACACCATAATCGAATCAATCACAAGTGTTTCTTTATATTTAGGCGTTATGGTTGCTAACGGATAATGACATGCTCTGTGACGACGATAGGAAGTCATGGAGCATGTCTAATGTTATGTTCAGATTCATATGAATTGCAAGCTAAGCAATCGTTGTTATTTTTTACAGCAAAAACATCCCTTATTCCCCATATCGGAATGCCGATGGCAAAAATATGACGTCATTATCTATGATATGCGTCTGTTTTTTTGACAAAAGATGACCTTAATAGTTAATTAAAACTTGACATTGTCCTTGAAATTCGCTAACTTTTGGCAAGTTTTTAAACGTCTTACGTTTTTAAAAGCAAGCTTTTAACACGACTCGTCGTAAAACTTGATCTAAAATTTAGCCCCATTACAATGTTTTATTTTCAACATAAATATTCATCCTTAGGCATCTGGTATGGGGGCTGATGTGTGAAAAATAATTGAATCATAACGTTCTGTGTATGGTGCGTATCCCGAAGGGTATGCACTATACACCTTGTTGGCGGTAGTTTTTTATTCTTTTAATAGCTCCATTCTATATTTAATCATGTCAACAATTAGGTCTTTTGGCAAGGGTTTGTTTAATGGAAATTGAACTGATCCTTTTGCTTTCTTAAACCCATCAAGTTGATTCCAAAAATGTTCCATTGTTGTTGGGTGAGGATAAAAACCAATATGTTTCTTATATCCCGCAATCATGATCTGTTCTTCTCTTTTTCCACCTTCAACCAACGTAAAAGCTGCTATATTATAATTAATAAGCTCATTCGTCTCAGGAACAATTTCATAAATGATTAATCGAAGCTCTTGAAGATGTTCCTTTGCACTTCCATCAAAACTTTGGATGTAGCTTTCAACACTGTTGAATTGCTTCATACTTATACTAATTATTTCCAACCGATTTTTTGCCCAGCTTGCCTTAAGAAACTCGCTATTTTTTTCTCTTCTAGTTCCTCCAATTCTCTTAATTTAAAGTACCTCGTTTCTCCTGTTCCCAAAGGTGGTTGAGGGTCAAAAGCTGCACCACTAAGGAAAACAATATTAACTGACACATCATAAGCAGCCACTTCTATAAGCCATCCAAACTCGCTTGTTCCGTAATATGCATTTCCCCATTTTATAGCGTATTGAAGATTTGGTATTGAATCATGAATTAGGTTGTCAATTTTTTTAATCATTGGTAGAATTCGTGGCATAATTCTACTCGACATCCAGTCTTCAATAACTTTATATTCATTCGAAGCGATTGGGGGCTTTTTTGTTGAAAGTGGTTTACGTTGTTTATCCATATTCGAACTTATTGATTAGATTCAGTGTAGCTTTTGAAGTTCTCAAGTATAGCTTGCCAACCTGCTCTTTGCATTTCATCTGAATTTGTCCCTTCTGCTTCAAAAGACTCTGAAAGTTTGACTTCACCACTTAATTCAGTAAACCTGATTTCCACTTTTCGTCCGTCTGACATATTATAGGTGATTAATTCATTTTCAATTATTTGGTCGTAAACTCCTGTAAAATCAAACCCCATACTATTATCCTTAGCTTCCATTCTCCAGTTAAATTCCCCTCCCGATTTTAGGTCGTTACTTGCTGTTGGGCAATGCCATTCGTTTGAGGCAAAATTCCATTGAACGATATGTTCGGGTTTCGTCCAACTCTCCCACACTTTTGATAGAGGTGCTTTAATTGTTGTTTGGACTGTTATCATCATTATTCTATGTTTTGATTCTTTAATTCTAATTACCGCCAACGGATAATGACATGCTCTGTGACGACGATAGGAAGTCATGGAGCATGTCTAATGTTATGTTCAGATTCATATGAATTGCAAGCTAAGCAATCGTTGTTATTTTTTACAGCAAAAACATCCCTTATTCCCCATATCGGAATGCCGATGGCAAAAATATGACGTCATTATCTATGATATGCGTCTGTTTTTTTGACAAAAGATGACCTTAATAGTTAATTAAAACTTGACATTGTCCTTGAAATTCGCTAACTTTTGGCAAGTTTTTAAACGTCTTACGTTTTTAAAAGCAAGCTTTTAACACGACTCGTCGTAAAACTTGATCTAAAATTTAGCCCCATTACAATGTTTTATTTTCAACATAAATATTCATCCTTAGGCATCTGGTATGGGGGCTGATGTGTGAAAAATAATTGAATCATAACGGTGAGTACATGCGGCGTGACCAGCTTTTGCTGGGCATGAACGTCATGTACATTGTTCTACGGCGTATTCATTTCTTTTTCAAATACAACTCCATTTCTTTCAAATTCTTTAATATCTGACTTTTTCTGAATTCGATATTCCAATAGTACATCAAGAAAGGTAATAAGGCATCCTTCACTTAATCTACCTCCTGATTTTAATTCTTCCATTTCAATTGTCAAATTATAATCTTGATTAGATTTATAGTCAATTAACTGTTTTGCATATCCGATAAATTCAATTTCAAGAACTTCTATTTCATCACTTTTTGTTAATTCTGCTTCACCCTCTATATTAGTTTCTTCACCTGTAACATATTCTCCTAATTTGTTTTTAGCTCCAATTGAAGCAAATGGGACTGGTTCTTTATTAATCTTATCAATAACAGAAATTGACATGGATTGTGAGTTATCATTCCTTGAAGTCCTATTTATATTATTCCCTAAATAATTGTAAGGAATTTTCTCTTTGTCCTTTAATTCAAAAACAATTGTAGAGTCGGTCAAGTAGTACTTTCCCCATATTTCAAATTCCGTTGTCTTCGTTTTTTCAATGTATTTATAGTTGTCTTTATAGATGATGTATTTTGAAATTCCAAATTTATCGTTTTGAACATAGACTGATTTACTACAACTGGTAAATATAATTGAGCATGTCATCAGAATGAGAAAACAAATATTTATTCTTCGATATTTCATTTTTCTTTTATGCCGTAGAACGGTGAAGTGTAGCCTTCGTAGCCCGCCGATAGGTGGCTATGATGTGCTACACATTGTTAGGCACAGGCTTTTATTTATCATTCTATGTGACTAAATTGATGATTTGATACACCTATTGTTATTCCATGTTCTAATTCCCATGGGCAAGAAAACACTAAATCAAAATTTCTAATTCCTTTTTTATATACATATATTACGACACAGCCAAGTTTTAAGGCTTTATAGGCATCATCTTTAGAATTAAATTTAAAATGTGCATAATTAGCATCCTCTTCATTCTGAAATCCTTCATAGTTTACAAAACCAAACCAAGCACTTTTCATGTTTCTCGAATAATGATTCCATATTTTTTCCTTGAACCAATTAATTTTATTGGGATTGAACAGTTGTAAGTCGGTAATTATTTCTGTGAGAATTGAAATTTGGGGTTCGGCATTTACACTTGAAATATTATCAACTAGAATATCTATTTGATTTCCAAAATGTTCAATATTTAGCTTGAATTCAAAGCCATTCTCTGTTTCTCCGTTATCATGCTTATTTATATAATCAATTAATTCTTGTTTCTTCATTTAATTTCAACTTTTCTAAGAGCATGTCTTCCATTTCCTTGCTTTACCTGCTTGTGCCTAACGGATAATGACATGCTCTGTGACGACGATAGGAAGTCATGGAGCATGTCTAATGTTATGTTCAGATTCATATGAATTGCAAGCTAAGCAATCGTTGTTATTTTTTACAGCAAAAACATCCCTTATTCCCCATATCGGAATGCCGATGGCAAAAATATGACGTCATTATCTATGATATGCGTCTGTTTTTTTGACAAAAGATGACCTTAATAGTTAATTAAAACTTGACATTGTCCTTGAAATTCGCTAACTTTTGGCAAGTTTTTAAACGTCTTACGTTTTTAAAAGCAAGCTTTTAACACGACTCGTCGTAAAACTTGATCTAAAATTTAGCCCCATTACAATGTTTTATTTTCAACATAAATATTCATCCTTAGGCATCTGGTATGGGGGCTGATGTGTGAAAAATAATTGAATCATAACGGATAATGACATGCTCTGTGACGACGATAGGAAGTCATGGAGCATGTCTAATGTTATGTTCAGATTCATATGAATTGCAAGCTAAGCAATCGTTGTTATTTTTTACAGCAAAAACATCCCTTATTCCCCATATCGGAATGCCGATGGCAAAAATATGACGTCATTATCTATGATATGCGTCTGTTTTTTTGACAAAAGATGACCTTAATAGTTAATTAAAACTTGACATTGTCCTTGAAATTCGCTAACTTTTGGCAAGTTTTTAAACGTCTTACGTTTTTAAAAGCAAGCTTTTAACACGACTCGTCGTAAAACTTGATCTAAAATTTAGCCCCATTACAATGTTTTATTTTCAACATAAATATTCATCCTTAGGCATCTGGTATGGGGGCTGATGTGTGAAAAATAATTGAATCATAACTTATCTATATCAGGAACAAATCTATCTCTTTATTCCGCTTTTTTCATAAATATGACTTTTAGTTATCTGTTTAATAGATGTAAAAAACTCTTTAACCAAATGTTTTTTTCAAATTATTATTTGATATGTCAGTAGCCTCACAAACCATCAGATGGCATTACTGAATAACTTAAAGTATGACTTTAATATGCTGGTACTTTCACCTTCAGAGATGGCTTCTATGATGGTCCAGTATTATTTCCATTTTAGTTAATTCTTTACATGGCTTCGCCCTCAATATGTCGCATACATATCTTAAACAAAATGTATAATATACCAGTCAGATCAGCCAATAATATTTAATGTAATTAAATCAAAATATACTACTTGCCACAAAATAACAACGGCAATTTCTTCAATGGTTTTTTGAGTATATAGCCAAACTATTCTGGTGTTTAATAAGCCTAAATTAGGGAATTAATAATATAGAGGCAAGTTTTGAAAGATTTAATTTGTTAATTACTACATCGTATTTATAAAAGTGAACGACAATTGTTTATTCGTTTATTTATAAAAGATCGTAACTTAATAGCGGAAATCATAGCATATGAAAAGACTTCATTTAATAATTATCCTGATTTTATCACTTTTCATTCTAGTAACTCTCGAGGCGGGCAGATTTTATTTGATATCTCCTCTGGGAGAAAACCAAGAAATGGGAAATACTGCACACATTTCTTATACCTTAGACAAAATTCTACCTTTTGCGAGAGTATTGCTGGGTGTAATCATTGCTTCTGTAGTGTATAGACTTTTTAACCAGATTAATCTTTTTAAAAAAAATACTTCTTTTAATAGCTATTGCTGTTTATGGTTTGGTCTTTTATATAGCTAATTTTAAATATAATGCGGATAAGTATTTTAGTAAAATGAACAATATTGACTTCGAGCCAGTATTTACAAATTTGGTTCCCCACGATCAACTTGTTATAGGATTAGAAATGAATGGAAAAGCTAAGGCGTATCCAGTAGAATATCTCGCTTATCACCATCAGGTGGATGATAGTTTGGCAAACAAACCAGTGTTGGTTACTTATTGTATAATGTGTCGATCAGGTCGGGTATTTGACCCTGTGATAGATGGAAAACGAGAGACTTTTAAGTTGATAGGAACTACTCAGTACAATGCTATTCTAGAAGATGCATCCAGTGAGTCATGGTGGCAACAGGCCACAGGAGTAGCTATTGCAGGAGAGAAGAAAGGAACTCAAATGAAGGAGATATTTTCAGAACAAATGGCTTTGAGTGTATGGATTCGTAAACATCCCAATACACTTATTTTACAACCGGATACAAACTTTACCAACTCTTATTGCATGTGGGATGGTTTTACTATAGGTTTTGGTCATATTAATTCGAGAGAAGGCGGTCCATGGGGCGACAAATTCTGGATAATAGGGGTGGTAGATGATAAAAATACTAAAGCCTTTGATTATACTACTTTGATGAAACATAGGTTGCTTGAAGATTCTGTGGGTTCCATACCGATTTTAGTTGCTTTAGAACGTGATACTATATCTTATCACGTATGGAATCGAAGGGTTAATAATGAAAGCTTGTCTTTTCAATATTGTGATGAAACGGGAGAGTTTCGAGATGTTTTGAGCCAATCAGTATGGAATATGAATGGTATATGTACTTCCGGAGAGTATAAAGGCGAAGAATTGAAAGAAGTTCAGTCTTATATTGAGTTCTGGCATTCCTGGGAGAGCTTTTATCCTGAGACTGAAAAAGGACAAGTTTATCAAATATGTAAATATTTTCCCAAGTTTTAAAAACCAATATTTCCTTTTTTTGTAAGTTAGTAAAGACTTTGAAGAAATCGATTTAGCTATGAATTATCAAACTTTGCTTGACGAACTCACCACAAAAAACACAACTTTGGTGGCCGTGTCAAAGACAAAATCCAAGAATCAGATATTGGAACTTTATAATAAAGGGCAAAGAATTTTTGGAGAAAATAGAGTGCAAGAGTTAGTTGATAAGTATGATCATATGCCAAAAGATATCGAGTGGCATATGATTGGGCATCTACAGAAAAACAAGGTAAAGTATATTATTACTTTTATTTCTTTAATACACTCTGTTGATAGTCTTGTTTTACTGGAACGAATAAACAAGGAAGCAAAAAAAGCGGAGAGGGTAGTGGACATCCTATTGCAACAGAAGATAGCTATGGAAGATAGTAAATATGGTATGTCACAGGATGAAATTATCGAGATAGTCTCCTTACATTCTGAAGGCCAATTTGCTAACATTAGGATAAATGGTTTAATGGGTATGGCCAGTTTTGTATCAGATCAAGATACTATCAAACTAGAATTTGATAACTTAAAAAAAACCTTCGATTATATAATTGGTACTTTCGGAACCACATTGACTCAATTTAATATCTTATCAATGGGAATGTCAGGAGACTATAAGCTAGCAATAAATTGCGGAAGTAATATGGTGAGAATAGGAAGTTTATTATTTGGCCCTAGATCTTAACCATTTTTAATATTTCTTCACCTCGATTAATCTTAATAAGGTAATGGCCTGACTGAAGAGAACTAACATTGATTTCATTATTCAAAACATTCTCGTCGGACAATATTAGTCTACCTAAATGATCATAAATTTCTAATTTATCCAATTGAAAACCATTAGAATAAAAGATTAATTTATTGGAAACAGGATTGCTTATTCTAATGACATTCTCAAGAGAAGCCTCATTGGTATTTACGGTTTTAGAGGAAGAAATATCAGTGTCGTAAAAAGATACCCCTCCTCTAGAATTACCTATCAATAACTCATACAAACCATCGTCATCTATGTCTGCGATATCCATGCCAATAGAATATCCTTCTCTTATATTTTCGAAGTCATCATTGACTAGAAAATAATCTCCATTTATAGGGTCCTCAGATATCTCAAATAGTTCCATTTTTCCATAGCGATATCCTAGGAATAAATATTTTTGACCTTCTGATTCAAAAATGGTAGGTGTTCCATTTCTTCTTTCAAAATCTTGAGTGGATGTAAATATATTTCCTAAAGTTTCAGAATTAGGGGGTAGGGTAATATCACTTTCGAATTGATAACTTCCGGCTGAACCTTGATTTTGATAGTAGTTAAGCGAGTTGTTTTTCTCACCTACGACAATATCGTTTAGATTATCTCCATTGAGATCAAATATATATGGAGATAATGTTGTGCCGAGAAAAAAATCAATAAAAGGATAGACAGAATTATCAAAATTTACTGCCTGTCCACTTCCGGCCAAATTTTGGTAATAAATCATAGAACCATTATTCAATCCTACCAATAAATCCTGGTCATTGTCATTGTCGATATCACCAACGGCAGGGGAGGGAGAGCCTATTATTTCCGAGAAATTAAATAAATCCAAATAGTTGTCATCAATAAGAGCATAGTTAGGTTCAGATTTGGTGCCCTGATTTCTTAGAAGAAATAGTCTCGGTAATCTCTCTCCTCCATCTTCGTAATATCCGTTGCTACCAACGATAATATCCATTAGGCCGTCACCATTATAATCTATAAATCGAGGTTTTGTAGCAGATCCCATATTGATGGTTTCGTCAACTAAAAAGTTTTCGGTATGAAAAGAAAAAACAGGATGATTGTCTTCTCCTTCGTTAAGATATAGCCAGATATGATTTCTAGTTCGACCGGTACCTGGTTGATTTGGTGTAGCTATCAAATCTCTTTTTCCATCATTATTCACATCGACATAAAATGATGCTAGAAAACCATCCATTTCCAGTTGCTTGTCATAGGAAGGAAAAGTTTTGTCCTGTTCGGTGATCCAGGCTTTATTTTCATCACCACCATTTGTTAAAGCTAAAAGTCCATAAGTAGTTATATCTCCCAATAATAAATCTTTATCCATGTCTCCATCCAGATCTAAAGCGAGAGTCGTACTGCCGGCATGTCGTTTGGTTCCGGCGGGTAGTTTAAAATGAAAACAGTCATTAGGGTCAGTGCTTAAGTAAATGGAATCAATGATACCGCTTTCAAAAAATTTACCCCAGCAAAGGTCTTCTTGAACGAACTTGAAGGTGTCAGCGGGAAGACCTTCTTCAACCACCAAATTTTTATAGTAATATAAATATCCTCCGTCTATTTCAAACGAAAGAATATCCAAATCACCATCGTTGTCTATATCTTCGATGCTTGGAATATCAGAGGATGGTGTATAAAGGCCTGATCTTCCTCCCGAATGATCATAGAAAAGTATATGGCTCGTATGTTGTTCAAACAATTGCTTTTCATAGATAAGCACTCCGTTGTTGATAACACCTTTGTAAACCTGTGTGCCTGATCCTATCTCTTCATATGAGAAGCAAAATATATCTTGAATACCGTCATTATTATAATCTCTTAAGAGGGCCCACTCTTTCATTTCTGGAAAAATAGATTTGTATTCTGGGTGGTATTCATAGCTGATAGAACCATTCGTGCCAGTATAGACAAAAGGTAAGATTACGTCTCCCATTTTATCAAACACGAATAAATCTTGTTTTCCATCAGAATTGAAGTCGATATTTGAGAATTGAGGATTAGTAATTCCTCCAATAAAAGGAAATGATTTAACGACGCCTTCAGAACCGGAGGGAACAAATTTATAATCTATATTTTGTGATCCACCAATCTGATGAGTTATCAGAACCAAGGCAATTGTTATCAATTTACTTATTATCTTACGACTCATTAAAAATCAATTTATTATTCAAAGGTATTTTATAAAACGGGAAATTATGAAATGTTATATCATAAAAATAGCAATATTTATTTGCCTTGTTTCACTTTCTAAGAATATGTCCGCTGCGAGCGATTCTTTAATAGTGTTTCCGGTAGATAATAAGACCGTTTTAGAATTAGGAGATTTTGATATTTACAATGAGGGAGGAAGTTTAATTATAAATTCGAAGGTAGAAAGTGATTCGCTTAAATTTGAACTAAATGGCGAGTCGATTACCCTAGCTAATAATGGCGGGAAGGCTGCCATTGAAAGAGGGTTTAGCTCTCAGGGAGAGTTACTTTTGTTTAGAACTTCGGATCAGGAGATAAACTTATATCATGTTAGTCAACGAAAAAATAAGGAGCTAAGAGTTAGGAAAATTCCGCTGTGGTTATCTGTTTTACCTCCACTCATCGCGATTATGTTTGCTTTGTTCTTTAAAGAAGTTCTTATAAGTTTATTTATGGGCATTTGGAGTGGAGTTTTTATTGCGGGAGGTATGAGAATTGATTCTATATATTATTTATTTATGTCACTTGTAGACGTGGTAAAAGAATATGTCCTAAATGCATTGAATGATAGTGGCCATTTAAGTGTAATTGTTTTTTCTGTCTTAATAGGGGGGATGGTCGCGATCATTTCGAAGAATGGAGGTATGGCTGGAGTGGTGAAAGCTTTGAGTAAATACGCTAAGTCACCTAGAAGTACACAATTTGTAACATGGTTACTTGGAGTGGCAATATTTTTTGATGATTATGCCAATACATTGATAGTTGGCAACACGATGAGATCCGTATCTGACAAGTTTAAAATAAGTAGAGAAAAATTGGCATACATAGTGGATAGTACAGCTGCTCCTGTGGCATCGGTTGCTTTTATAACAACGTGGATAGGAGCGGAACTAGGATATATAGCAGATGGTATAAATCAACTCGGATTATCAGAAGATTATACACCCTACGCCATTTTTATTAGCTCTCTGAAATATTCATTTTATCCAATACTCACTTTGATATTTATTTTATTTCTAATATACTCTAAAAAGGACTATGGTCCTATGTTAAAAGCGGAATATAGGGCTAGAAGTACTGGACAGGTGTCGAGTGCAAGCAATCCATCCGAAGATGAGCCAAACATGGAAGATTTGTCTCCAGTTGAAAATGCTCCTCTAAAATGGCAGTACGCAGTGGCACCAATTCTAACCGTGATCTTTGTCACATTATTTGGACTTTTAGATACAGGCTTTGACTCTTTGTATCAGTCAATGGATAATCAGGTGATATATTCATGGGCTTCAATATGGAGTAATATGGAAGGAAGCGTTATCAATAAATTGGGTATGTTGATAGGCTCTTCTGATAGTTATATTGCATTATTGTGGGCTAGTTTGAGTGGGTTGATTGTAGCTATTCTAATGACGGTAGCAGGAAGGGTTATTAATCTTTTTGATACTATGCATTATATGGTTATGGGATTCAAAACCATGATCCCTGCCGTGTTAATACTTATTTTGGCTTGGGCACTGGCAATTACTACCTCGGAGTTACACACAGCTGATTTTATTAGCGGAGCATTGAGAGGAAACATAAGCCCTATGTTTTTACCAGCCATTGTTTTTGTCTTGGCTGCATTGATTAGTTTTAGCACCGGTTCCAGTTGGAGTACTATGGCAATTTTGTTTCCTATCGCTATTCCTATTACCTATACATTATGTGTTGATCAGGGAATAGAATTGACGATTACGATGGAAATCTTATACAATGTAATTGCTACCGTTTTGGCAGCTTCTGTACTAGGAGATCATTGTTCTCCTATTTCGGATACAACGATCTTGAGTTCTTTAGCTTCTGATTGTAACCATTTGGATCATGTTAGGACGCAAATGCCATATGCATTGACAGTGGGTTCCGTCAGTATAATTTGTGTAACGTTTACTACCTTCTTTTCCAATGGATTGATAATATTAGCTACTTATATAATAGCAATACTATTGTTATATCAAGTGGTTCAGAGATTAGGTAAGGAAGTTACCTTGCATTAATAAAAAAACACCTAAATATGAATAGGACGATTATCGGTAGCCGCAAGAGCTGCTTCTTTAACCGCTTCTGTATAAGTTGGATGAGGGTGACATATCCTAGCCATGTCTTCTGCTGAAGCTCTAAATTCCATAAGTGTTACTGCTTCCATAATAATATCAGCGACTCTTGGTCCTACCATATGAACACCTAATATTTCATCCGTATCCTTGTGACTCAATACCTTGATCATGCCTTCCAGATCCATACTTGCTCTAGCACGACCTAAAGCTTTTATTGGAAACTTTCCCGACTTATAAGGAATTCCAGAATTCTTTAGCTCGTCTTCGGTTTTACCAACTGCGGCTACCTCAGGCCAAGTGTATACTACGCCTGGGATAAGATTGTAGTCGATATGAGGTTTTTGACCAGCCAAATATTCAACAACCATTATACCTTCTTCTTCAGCTTTATGAGCAAGCATAGCACCTTTTATCACATCACCAATGGCATAAATATTCTCAATATTGGTTCTTAGATGTTCATCAGTTTCAATTCTTCCTCTCTCATCTACTTTAATTCCTATATTTTCCAATCCGAGACCATCAGTATAGGCCCTTCTTCCAATAGCAACAAGACAGTAATCAGCTTTAATATCAAAATTTTCTTCAGTACCATTTTTATTCACAGAAACAGTAACAAAGGTTTTGGTAGCTTTGACTCCAGTTACTCCGTGAGAAAGATGAAACTTCATTCCAAGTTTCTTTAATGATCTAGTGAGTTCTTTACTACAGTCTTTATCCATCGTAGAAAGGATACTTTTTTGAAATTCTACGACTTCCACTTCTGTGCCAAGTCTAGCAAAAACAGATCCTAATTCTAATCCAATAACTCCAGCACCAACGACTACCATCTTTTTAGGGATTTTGGTGATATTCAGAGCTTCAGTAGAGGTGATAACTCTATTTTTATCATAATTAAACATTGCAGGAGTGATAGGCTTAGATCCTGTCGCAATGATTGTTTTAGCAGCTTCAATAACCTCTTCGGAACCGTCAGATTTAGAAATCTTTATTTTTTTACTGTCAACAAAACTTCCTACGCCATGAAAAACAGTTATCTTGTTCTTTTTCATCAAAAAATCTACTCCTTTGCATGTCTGATCAACAACTCCGTTTTTTCGGTCGACCATCTGCTTTAAGTCAGGAGATACCCTAGAAAGCTTAATCCCATGCTCTTCAAAGTTATGAGTAGCATTATGATAATGTTCTGAAGAATCCAAAAGGGCCTTAGAGGGAATACATCCTACGTTAAGACAAGTTCCTCCTAAGGTGTCATATTTTTCAATGATAGCAGTTTTGAATCCTAATTGAGCAGCTCTTATTGCTGCTACATATCCTCCAGGGCCTGAGCCTATGATAGCCAAGTCAAAGTTCATGGGTTTTAGTTTTTATTGTTGTTATTGGAATTTTGTTTGTTGTTTTTCTTGAAAAACTTTTTTCGTTTATTACTTTTTTGATTTGTGTTTGCGGCCTTATCACTTTTTTGATTGGCTCCACTTTTATTTTGGTTATTAGTTTTCCTATTATTACTTCTGTTGTTTCTAGAATTTCTATTTCTATTATTTCTTCTTTTCTTCGATCTGTTTCCTCTTCTTTTTTCAGATGGAAGCTCTATTTCTTCGAACGTATCAATCATATCGATATCTTCATCAAAATAATCATCGTCTTTATCATTTTCTTTAGGTTTAATAACCTCTCGTAATGATAAGTCTACAAGTTCATCGGGTATTTGATTGTTTTTGTTTTGATCCTTAATTAGTTTAACATCTTCCTTAGTAAGAGTGATTATTTGTCCTCTGTGCTTAGGATCCTCATAATTATAAAACAATAAACCTTTGAAAATATCCATCTTTATTAGATTGGCATTCCCTTTCTTGGTTTTAAGGATTTCAGGATTTTTAGGAAAAGAGTCCAAAGCATCAAGATAAGTATCTAACTCATAATTAAGACAACATTTTAATCTACCACATTGGCCTGATAATTTGGTTTGGTTGATAGAAATGTTTTGGTATCTGGCAGCATTGGTATTAACCGATTTGAAGTCAGATAGCCAAGTGGAACAACATAACTCTCTTCCACAAGAGCCTACTCCTCCAATTCTACCTGATTCCTGACGAGTCCCTATTTGTCGCATTTCTATCTTGACACGAAATTCTTTTGCGTAGGATCTAACCAGTTCTCTAAAATCAACTCTTCCTCTTGCGGTGTAGTAAAAAGTGGCTTTTTTCCCGTCTCCTCTATATTCTACATCACCCATTTTCATGTCCAATCCCATTGTTCTCGCAATGACTCTGGCTGTAATGAGTGCTTTCTTTTCTTTAGATCGTAGTTCTTCTAGTCTTTCTAAATCTCGAGTATTGGCCTTTCTTATGATCTTGTAAGTAACCTTGCTTTCAGGTGTATTCTTTTTTCTCATTTGCAATCTTACCAACTCACCACTGAGAGAGACTCGTCCTATATCATAACCTCCTTGAACATCCACCAAAACCATATCTCCAGTAATGACTTTATGTTGTGGATTGATGTAAGCAAATTCTTTCCTTGCTCCCTTTTTAAAACTGACTTCTATAAATTGATAAGCGGTTGGATCGTCGTAATCTAAAACTGAAATCCAATCGTAAGTATTCATTCTATTACAAGTCCCTGAAGTACAGTGCCCATTGTTTTGACAACCTGCGGGACTACCACTTCCACAAGACGAACATCCCATATTTTATATTTTTGCATAAGAGACTAAGCTCTTACATATTACAGTAAACTAAAATGTAAAAATACGTTTAAAATATTAATTTATATCATTTTAACACTTTAGTCTATGAGATGTTTTAATGAATAGACATGATTGGAATTAGGAAAAGGAGTTGATTATTTCTAATGCCCAATTATTCTTTTCCTTTTTTAGTTTTCTTAAACTGTGTTTAATGATCCATTTTGTTTCATTAGAATGTGTAGGTAGCCAAGATTCAATGAGCTTAGTGGCTACTTCAAGGTTGTCTTTGATAATATCATTAATGCAATTGGCCACAGAATTTTGTACGTACTTAGATTTATCCGCTTTTAGGTTGTTAAGAATAGGAATAAGGGGGGCAGGATTATCAATAAAGATTTGCAATTTTTTGGCCCATGGCAGCCTCGGTCTTAATCCTTCACAGGAGAGTCTTCTTACATGAAAATTTGAATCTAAAGACCATTGGCTCATTTGCTTCATTGTCTTTTCATAATGATGAATGACATAAGGACGAATAGCGTATTCTGATGTATTCCTCATTGTAATTTGTTTTACGAAGTTCATAGAGATGTCAAAATCATCGAGCCCATATTTTTCTACATATTTAGCCAATGGCATTATCCAATAGAAATTAGTAAACATCCCAGTCTCTTCGTCATTTGGAGGGCCAAGTATTTTTTCAAGAATCCTAACGTTTGAGATAAAGTCATTCCTTAGAAATTGATGTAGTTTATCGGCAATTAGTTCAACTCTATCCTTCAATTCTAGAGGAATAACACCAGTTTTTATCTCATTACAAAATAATTGAGATTCAAATTCAGGATCGTGTTCTATAATTTTGCCTGCCAGCAGTTCCGCCAAACTTTCGTCAAACCAAAGCTTTAATTTTTTGTAAGCCAAACTGGATCAATTGAACTGTTTTAGCAACAAATTTTTGGTCATGATAATACCTTCTTCTTCTCCTAATCTATCGCCTTCGTACTCTACTCCGATAAAGCCTTGATATTTATGACTTCGTACAATCTCTATCATTTTAGCATAATCAATGGAGGTCTCATTTCCATTATTGTCAAAATCATATGATTTGGCACTGACAGCTTTGGCATAGGGCATTAATTCCTCTACACCTTTGTATTTGTCATACTCATCAATACAAGGTTTACCCCATTTTTCTCCATTTTCTCTTTTAAGACAAAAGTTGCCAAAGTCAGGTAACGTACCGCAGTTCGGACGATTTACTTTTTGTATAACTTCTGCTAATGCAGCTCCATTAGATGAAAGGTAGCCGTGATTTTCTACTAAAATATTTATACCCCTTTGTCTTCCAAACTCAGAGAGTTTTCTTAGACTCAGGACTGCTGCATTTTTCCACTTCTCCACATCATAGGGTTCTCCAAATAAGTTAACTCTTATACTATGACACCCCAAATATTTAGCTGCATCGACCCATTTTTTATGATTTTCAACAGCTTCATCTCTTTCTCCTTCATTAAGTGAAGCCAAATCACCTTCTCCGTCCACCATTATCAAAAGTTGCTCAACATTGGCCTTTTCAGCTTTTTCCTTAAGCAAGTCCAATGATTCACTGTTTAAGACATGATCTTTATAGAATCCTCCTACGTATTCAATTCCTTCAAAGCCTAATTCTGCCGCTTTGGAAGCAAAATCAAAGGGATTTAATTCTCCATTTTCAAAAGCTCGATGTAAAGACCATTGAGCTAATGATAGTTTAAATTCTTTATTAGTCTGCTCTTGTACCTTAGATTTTGTTTGGGGAGTATTCATCTTATCATTTTTACAAGAAGCAAAAGAAGAAAATACGAGGATAAAAATTATTGCTCTTTTCATATGAATATTTTGTTTTTTGGATTTAACTTGATTTGTATAACTGTATATTATAGTGCGTATACTCCTCCTACATCATCAAAAGGTATACATCCTTGGTAAGGCCCGGGTACGGGGTCAAAAATTAAGGCTTGTTTGGTGCCGATTTCTGATGTAAAATAACCGATCACAGTCAACTCCTTCATTTTTCTAAAAAGACTGAATTCACCATTTTTCATGTTATTGGCTAAGTTTTTTAACTCTTGATTTTGATCTTTGAGATTTAAATCAACAAAATAGATGCCTGTCTTATCAAAGCAATCCACATTAAATTTATTCAACGCAGCTTTAAATTCTTGTTGCTCCTCTATAGTATGATTGTTAAACATGGAGGCATCAATATATCTATGAACCAATGCTTCTGACGCGGAAGGTGTATCGGTCCGAGGTATAATAAGATCGGCTAAACTTGTTGCCAGAGAGAGTTCTTTTTCTGTAAGGAATGAGGGAATCCAATTATCAGAAGTATCAGCTTTACATCCACTCATTACTGATAAGGCACTACCACCAATAATGGAGTACCCTAAGACAAGGGTAGAAGCTTTTAGTATATCGCGTCTTTTCATGTTTATTTATTATTAAGTTGATTTAAGGCATGTTGAGATGCTCTGGCCGTTAATGCCATGTAAGTAAGTGATGGATTAACACAAGATGCAGAGGTCATACATGCTCCATCAGTTATATATACATTTTTTGCAGCATGCACTTGATTAAATTTATTTAAAACTGAGGTTTTAGGATCTCTTCCCATTCTAGCCGTGCCCATTTCATGGATACCTAATCCAGGATTACAACCAGCATCGTAAGTTTTTACATTTTTAAGCCCACAAGTTTCTAATATTTCTGCTGCTGCATCC
The DNA here is from genome assembly GCA_965230495.1 of Saprospiraceae bacterium. Lineage (GTDB taxonomy): Bacteria > Bacteroidota > Bacteroidia > Chitinophagales > Saprospiraceae > JACJYM01. The sequence continues at coordinate 747,799 of OZ246004.1, forward strand.
ATCATATCAACTCTCATATTAAGTTCGTTGTCTTTCCATTCTGCATCCATATTTAATGTAGGTTGGCCATTTATATCCAGTACTTTACGATTAAGGGATATTTTATTTTCATGATAAGGAAGACATTCACCAAATGCCATTAAGCCAAATCGCCACTTCCCCGGTGTTGAAGTCAACATGTTTTTGTACTCTTCGCCAAAACTGGCTTCTGCGATATTGCGTTTCCATCCTTGCCTGCCTCCACCTCCTTGGTATCCATAACCTCGTAGAAAATCTTTTCTATTTGTTTTACCTCCTATGTTTCTAAATCTGGGAATATAAATGCCATTCGGTCTTCTTCCTTTATCGTATTGATCTTGAAACTGATCTGTTTCTCCACTTGCGCCCAATCTAAAGTGGTGGTCCATCACATTATGACCAAGTTCGCCACTGTCGTTTCCAAAACCATTGGGAAATCTGGAAGAAGTACTGTTGAGCATAATCCAAGTGCTTCCAAAAGCTGAGGCACATAGAAAAATTACTTTGGCAAAGTATTCTTTCGTTTCTTTTGTTTCAGTATCTAGGATTCTAACTCCTTTGGCTTTTTGTGTATTTTCATCAAATATGATTTCGGTTACTAAAGAGAATGGTCTTATGGTCATTTTACCCGTGCTTTCCGCGGCGGGAAGAGTCGATGCATTGCTACTGAAATAAGCACCAAACGGACATCCTCTCATACATCGATTTCTTGATAAGCAAGTTCCTCTATTGCCAAGGGGCTCAGTTAAATGAGCTGATCTCCCTATGGTTAGTATTCTATCTGTATAATTTTTTTTAATGTGTTCCCTGACGTGTTTTTCAATACAGTTTAATTCCATGGGAGGCAAAAAGTGACCATCAGGGAGTATATCGAGTCCCTCTTTTTGACCAGAAACACCTATGAATTTTTCTACCTTATCATACCATGGGACTAGATCTTTGTAACGAATAGGCCAATCTACAGCGATACCTTCTTTGGCGTTGGCTTCGAAATCTAAATCACTCCAACGATAACTCTGCCTGCCCCATAGTAAAGATCTTCCTCCAACATGATAAGCCCTTATCCAATCAAAAGGTTTAACTTCAGTATATGGATTTTCGGTGTCTTTTGGCCAATAGGCTTTAGTCGATTGCTCCATGGTATATCCGGTTCTTTTTTGAATCGGGTAGTCCTTCCATTCCTCAAGCGTTAATTCATTTCTGTTTGGCAATTCCCATTCTTCGAGATTGGCAGTGGGGTAGTCACCATGTTTTATCATTCTACCGCGTTCTAATACTAGTGTATTTGCTCCACCTTCACAAAGTTCTTTTGCTGCCCAGCCACCACTTATTCCTGAACCGACAACGATAGCGTCATAACTTACCTCGTCTTTTCCTTTACCATTGATATACATTCTAAGATTTTATTAATTACAAATTATCATTCCTTCTACCAGTGATACGATGGGGTCTTTTCTCAATGGAATAAACTCTTGAGAAATATATCCTTCATATCCTGTACTCTTAATAGCTTTTACTATTGCTTCATAGTTTAACTCTTGCGAATCATTGATTTCATTTCTACCAGGAACTCCTCCTGTGTGGTAGTGAGAAATATAAGGGCTAATTTTTAGGATTGTGTCTATAATGTTTCCCTCCATAATCTGCATATGATAAATGTCGTATAGTAATTTGAAATTTGGTGAACCTATTTTTTCTACTAATTCTACCCCCCAACTTGTCTTATCACACATATAATCTTTGTGATCAATTTTACTGTTAAGTAGTTCCATTACAAGCCGAACATTATATTTTTCGCATATTTTAACCAACTTGTCCAGTCCAATGGCACAATTTTCTAATCCTTCTTTATCTGAGATGTTACCTCTATTTCCTGAAAAACATATAATTTGCTCAATACCTTTATCTGCAGCTTTAGGTATCAAGCTTTCATACTCTTCATATAGTTTGGAATGATAGACCTTATTGTTAAAACCCTTTGTAATTCCTAGCTTACTTCCGTTGGAAATTGCACATTGGATGCCTTTGGATAAAACGATCTCCCATTGTTCAGGATCTAACAATTCAATAGAAGAGAGATTAATATCTTTGGCAATTTCAGTGAACTGTTCTAAGGGAATATTAGGATAACACCATTTACAAGCCGAATGCTTTATGGAACCCCCTGGATTTTGATCTAAAGTTTTTCGGAAAGAGTGGTTCGGAGTGGAAGACGATATAAACATACCTACACTTCCTAAAAGGGTGTTGGTTATCACATCTCTTCTCTTCATTTATTAAAAAATTGCTAAAAGCTAAAGATGCAAAATAATAATTTAATTTCAATACTTGAAAAAGGGTATAATTGCAACAATGCAATATCCGTCAGAACTCGTACTTCCCAATTAGCACAAAGTTTCTTCCTCTACTAACATTGTTTATAAGATCATCCGTATGATTAGTGCTATTGTCAGAACTTGTAATTCCAACGGTCTTTATGCCAAGTATGTTCTTGACACCTAAAGTTATGGTCAATTTATTCTTGAAAAAATACTTACTAAAAAGTAAATCAAGAAAGTCAATGGCTTCGACCCTTTTAGTCACAAGAACTCCATTCTCTATATTATAAGATGGTTCAGCACCCGTACGTCTATAATTTATTGTGGTGCTAAACATTTTCTCTGTATTTCTATAACCTAAAGAATGGTTCATGTCAAAAATTGCCGAATAGGTAGGGGTATTAAATTCATCACTGGTTCCTGTAGACCAATACCCTAAATTCAAGCCACTATTTAAGAAGAATTTTTTATACATAAGGCCATAAGATAATTGAAAGCCGAAAACATCGAATTTATCAATATTTTGATATTGAAACCTTAATGGTTCATATTGAGATAAAATGATTTGATCTTTAACATTAGTGCTGTATGCCAAAAAACCTACATTCATTCCTCTATTGGAATAATCAACACCTAGTTGAATATCTTTTGAGATCTCAGGTTTTAGATCAACATTTCCTAGAACAAAATGATTTACGTCTATAAACTCAATATGAAGTTCTTTGAGTTCTGGACTCCTATAGCCATAAGCATATGATCCTCTTAGGGTCACTTTTTCATTTAAGTCATATTTTAATAGGAGAGCAGGAGTAAAGTTGTAATCATAGTAACTGTGTTTTGTCAATCTACCGGATAACGACAGCTTTATGTTATCTCGTGGAGTATACTGAATAGCTGAATATATTGCAGCTTCGTTAGCTTCCGCGGTGTCAGATTCATCTCTAGTTGTGTCCAGAATTCTTCCACCTTTACCAATTTCTCTATTGTAAGCAAGACCAAAAGTATATTCGAATTTTTCTCGGGGAAACGTTAGGTTTAATCTGGAAAAGTATGCATCAAATGTAGTTGTGTCAACTACGGTAAGATCTGGATCAATGGTCATGCTCTCTATATAGTATCTATAGTCGGTTTTCAATCTCTTAAACCTGTTATTAGATAAGGTGAAATCTATATAAGCCAAATCTAGGACCTTGGCGTTAAAAAGTAAAGCAATGTCATTCCTATCTGTTTCAAATTTGATATCTGTAGCATAAGGATTAAAATTAGGACGTTTAACTGATCCATAATCTGAAAGTTCTTCCGAATTAGAGTCATACTTCAAAAGTAATTTTGAATCATCATTGATTCTATAACTGAAACTACTACCATAACCATATTGTTTCTTGGGTTTCCATGGATATCTAAAGTAACTATCATAGGAACCATCTTCTTGAAGTACTCTGTCGATTATTCGAAGACTGTCTATAGGATATTGATCGTAATTATAATTTCGTCCATAGCCTGATATTCTAAATTTGTTTTTTTGATAACCAACATTAGCGGTCAGGTTTTGAGCTCCAATAGATTCTATTTGACCACTAACGGATCCGGATATGGAGTTGATTTGTGCTTGTTTGGTTATTATATTAATTACACCTCCCGCAGCATTATTTCCATAAAAATTAGATAAAGGTCCTTGTACTACTTCTATTCTTTCAATATTCTGAAGAGGAATCTGGGAAATGTCTATAGAACCGTTAGATCTACCGATCATGGGCACACCATCAATCAATATGGCTACATTATTTCCTGTCAATCCTCTCAAAGTAACTTGGGTGCCTAAAACGTTATCTTGTTTAAGTCTTATACCTGGAGAAATTAATAAAGCTTCATCTAAATGGGTAATACCTCTTTCTTCGATAACCTTTTTATCGATGATATCTATATTATTTAAGGCTTTTTTATAATGAGTAGGCTTATACTGAGCAGTAACTACAATATCTTCGAAATCTATGTCGAAGGCTATAGAGTCTAAAGGACTAGATTCGTTGGATTGAGAATATCCAAATACTAATGCTGATATAGAAAGAAAGATTGAGAAAGCTACATTCCGTAACCTTCTCAAATCATATGTCTTTAGTTTTTTCTTCAAATTTAGTTTTTGACGATTCTATTAATGTAGGATTTATCGTTACTCCTTAATATTATTATATAAGTTCCTCTTCTGATTTCATTAGGGATGGCTATGCTGCTTTCGTCAACAGAAAGAACCCTTAACAATTTTCCATTAATATTATATAATTGAGCACTTTCAATAACATCATCTATTTTAAAATAGATGATATTGGAAACCGGATTTGGATAGAATTCGAAAGATTCAAATTGTTCATCTCGGCTAGAAGAATTTTTAAGGAATGTTTTGTCAAAAGTTATGATTCCCGTAGAAGACCCCTCAAAGTCATAAAAAGTAACTTTATATACATTTTCAGAAGGAGTCTTAACGAAATATACCCTGTTTTCGTCTATTACCCATCCTGTTGTAAAATCAAAGCTTTTCCAGTCATGCCCAATTGAGATAGGCTCAGAACTGTATTGATCAGCATAATCTTCCTCTAGTACTGTGTCAGGGTCTATGTCGTCAGCCATAACAGCTTGTGCACCTGGGGCACAAAGAACACCTGTAACATTATACTCTTGAAGATTTCCTGATCCATCATCAGTAGGGTATGCATATCTACTGAAAATCATATGATATTCAATATCTATTTTAATTTCTCTGTCTTCTTGAAGAGAAAAAAACATGACTGGATTATCTCCTTTTGTTAGTGATGCCGTTTTTTCATTGGTACCGTCTAAGTTAGCATATCTGAAATTATAAGTTGCACCTGCCAGTGATTCTATTTCAAGTTTAGTGAAAGAACCATTTTTATTTTTAATTACAAATATTTTATTTCCTTCTACAGTATGTGTCATTGGATTATAGGCACCCCATCCATAATCAAAAGGAGAATCAGGATCTTTAGAATTATTGAAAGCTCCTGATAGCCAAGATCCCTCAGAATTATATTGTCTTAAAGAGTCAACGAATATGGATGTATCTGTAATAGGATCTTCCCAATTTGTGATAGGTGCTATGTATAACTCTATTGGACTACCCATTAGTTCACTAGATTCGTTAATAAAAATAGCTGCATCTTGTGTGCCTAAACTTGAGAAAGACAGGTCCCATGAATTATTACCGATAGTAATTGATTCTTCTGTTTCTAGATTATAAAATACTTGTTCTGCGTAATTAGGACCTACAGATACTTGTTGTATTTGTCCATAAATAGCAGAGGAGATAAATATGAATAATAGTGTGTTATAAATGTTCATTTTTTTCATATGTCAGACTTTCTTCCATTTAAATTGATTGTGAAACAAAGGTAAATCAGAGAAATAATATGATCATGAACTATATAGTATAATGACAATAAAATGACTTGTTTTTACAATAGCCTGACAATAGGGTAGGAAAATAAAAAGAAGGCGATTCATTTGAACCGCCTTCTTTATCGTTTAAAACTAAAACTTACTTCTGAATAGTCAACTTAGTTGAGTTGAAACCTTCAGGAGTTCCAACTTGAAGCGTATAAACTCCAGAAGATAATTTAGTTAAATCTACATTTATTTTCTTACTAATAACATTTAAATGTCTTTCAGCATGAACAATTTTTCCTGACATGTCGGATACAAATATGTTAACATATTCTGCATTGTTCTCTAACTGTACATCAACATTAGTATATGATGCGGCAGGGTTAGGGAAAACATTTAATTTAATATCTGCATTAAATTCATTAACAGAAGATACTTCACTCAAGAATAAAGGAGTGTACCATATCAAACCACCACTTTGGTCATAAACTCTTGTAGCTTCGTCTCCTTGAGCTCCACTTGCAAACAAAGAAGCAGGTCTGTAAATATCAAAACCAGTTTCCAAAGCAAAAACGTTTGCAGATCTATTAAATTCACCAAAGTCACTTGTGCTAATTGCAGAACCCCACCAGTTAGCATCGTCTCCATTAGCAGTTGTACCATTTATTAAAGGATTGAAGTGTACAATAACTAATACATTCATATCATCCTCTTCAGGTAATACAAGAGCTTCTTCTGTAACCTCTCCGTCTTCATCAACAGCGAATATTTCCATACTCATTCTAGATGAAGCGACACTTTCATCTATAAACACTTGACCAGCTCCAAGCAATATTCTCTCATCTGGTTGAACCAAGCCATCACCATTCTGATCAATATATTGATAAATCTGTCCATCCATAGATCCAGAGTGAGAAGCATTTTCACTTACAGAATATCCAAAATTAATACTATCTACTTTCATAGGAGTACCATTAGGCCAAGTTCCTGAAGTAAAATGATAGTTATTACCTATAGTCATGAAGTTAGACGCATTTGTATATCTCCAAGTTCCAACATTAAAATCAACAGGTAACTTAGAGAAAACATTACCACCCATCACGTATTGAGTTTCTAACATATTATTTTCTGGAACACCATCGAACTCTGCATTTGCAGTATATCTTATTGTATAAGTACCTGCATCAGTGGTTGGCATATACATTTCATTAAATACGAAATTTTCATATACAGAATCAGCAGCTAATACACCATAATCCAATTCACTATTGAATAATTCACTACCTGACTCATCAAATACCTGAGCGGTAACAGATACTTGACCCGGACTAGCATTTCCTAAGGAAGCTACATCAACCATAAAAGGAATTCCTTGAGCACCTTGACCGTCAGGGAAAACATGATCTGAAGCTCCAGCATACCAGTTAGCGTTTAGCTGTACATCGTATAGCTCAGATTCGCTAAGATAAACATCATCGATCATGAAGAAATAAAAATCTCCTTCTGCTATAAACTTAACCTTACAAGCAGACTTTCCATTAAACAAATTAACAGGTAAAGTAATAGTCTCACTCTCTAAAGTAGTATTTACTACATTGTCAGTAGGAATAACTTCAGGAGTACTCCAGTTTAGTCCATCATCGTCAGAGTATGAAATCATTGGCTCTCCATTCAATCTGTTATTCAAAGTAGTAAACGTAATAGTTACATTATTCCTGTTACTACAATCAATAGTAGGAGATACTAGCTCCAAACTGTAAAATGGATAAGGTTGAGCCGGATTAGGGAAGTCTTCTAAAGTCCAAGCACAAAAATCTACATAAGCAGCACCATTACAAATAGAGTTAGAAGAAAGAACAGTATTTCCTCCAAAGAAAGAACACGTAGAAGAACCATCAGCGGTCCACCCGAATTCCAAATCCGTTCTAGGACTATTTTCAATAGTAACATCACCAGTAGTCCAGTCTCCTAAACCACCATTGAAATCACCTTGTCCCTCCATATTACCCCAAAAGGCATCCTCAGGATATTCAACTTCACATTTAAATTTAAATGTACCGTTAACATCTCCATTAGCTAAAGCCATTTTGATCACTTCACAATCTGCTTGGCTCATCATATAAGCAGGAGCCGAAAGTTGAGAATCTCCAGTCATCTGAAATGGATCGTCAGCATTATTATTACAAACCAACATAGCAACTGCAGCAGTAGCAGCAACATTATCACCTTTTAAAGAAAAATTACATTCACCTCTGTCTATAACGGCAACTTTCCCCGATACATCAGCAGCATTAGCTATAGCTTCGCAACCATCAGTTTCTGTTCCTGGAGCTCCATCTCCATTAGAATCAACGGCCATCCCATCATTTCCCAAAGCTAGGTCTGCCGTTACTTCTGCCCCAGACTGATCACCAAAAGCTGCTCTAACAACAGGGTAATCGCCAGCAATATCAGCAGGAGAGTTAACAGACAAAACATATTGTCCAAAGCCTAATTGGATAGAGGACAATATTGCCATAACAATCAAACAAGATTGCGTCATTTTTTTAGTAAAATTTTTAATCATAATTAATAAAGTTTTAATTTCTACTTAAATGTTAAATATATCTTTGAAGTGCCAAAATAATAATTTTACAACAATAAAAATGTCTTTTTGAATAACAATCGATTTTTTGTTTTGCGTATGGTTAAATTAAATTTTGGATGGCATTGTATGTATCGCGAACAGGACATATTATAATTTAATACAATATGTTTCAATAGTTAAAATGTAAAAAATGTGACATTTATGAAAAATATTGTCATATTTGCAGTAATGAGATTAGCGTCTTTCATATTAATTCTGGCTACATTATTAACAGCTTGCTCAGAGAAATTGCCTAGTACACAAACAGAGGATACTAAGCTTTGGATCGAATGTAATTTAGAAGCAGGTAAACCACCAATTGCCAGATTGATGTCAACTATTGGTCTTTCTGGAATTTACAATCCAAGTTATCCGGAGGATGGAGTGATATATTTATCTAACGGAGAAGAGAACGACTACTCTTTCGAATACATGAATGAACAATATGTCTCAGTTGGTGAAAACGAAATAAAAAAAGGACAGAATTTTAACATTTTTGCCCATCTGGAACAAGATGATGAAAATACAATAGAAACTCTGTATAGTGTTAGAGTCATTGATAATATACCTTTTGATACCTTAATTTTATTAAAAAATGAGCTGGACTATGGCTCAAATGGTTTAATCTATTTGAGACTTAAGTTCCCCTCTCCTTTGAAAGAGGCTTTAGCTGATTTGCATATTGATATTAATTTAGAGACTGTTTTTGAAGAGAATAACGGAGGGACAATTGAAGAAATACCTAATCAGATTCCATATATGATAAGGTACGAAGAGTTTTACAATTACGTCCAAAACTTTGAAGTTATGTCACATATGAGTGGTGTTCTTTTTGATACTGAGGGAGTAGATAGTGATTATATTGATCTAGGACTTTCAATAGAAAAGGTCTTAGATGCTAATGAAAAAGTTAACAGCATCAATTTACTTGTGAAGAGTACTACAGATGATTATAATAAATATCATAAATGGCTGAGTAATGAACTCGATTCAAATTCTGGAAACCCTTCTACAGTTTTTACAAATATCAAAAATGGATATGGAGCGTTGACCTCAACAGCTTCAAGAAATTATCAATTATTAGTAAATTAATTGATAGTTTTTTTATCAATAATCCTTTAAGATGTAATTTTTTTTACATTTCCGTTAGGGGTGCCTATTATTATTGTTGTCTTATATATGAACCTTAAAAAGCAATATATGAAGACGAATGAAATAATTGAACTTGTTAGGTACGCTCCTCTTTTTTCAAAACTTAATGAATCAGAGCTTGAGGTTTTAATAAACGCTTCGAGTTTTAATAAAGCCGGGAAGAACAGTTTAATCTTTTCCCAAGGTGATGAAACTGAAAATATTTTCTTTCTAATAGGCGGAATTATTAAATTAGGGTCTTTTGATCCAGTTCAAAATAAAGAAATCATCAACAGCATTGTTAACGGACAAACACTGATTGGAGAACAAAGTGTTTTGGGTGCGGAAACCTATGATTGTAATGCGAAAGTTATTTCATCGCAAGATGCTGTTTATTTAGCCATTCCTAAGAAGGTTTTTAAATTTATGCTGAGATCCAACTTTGATTTCAATTTAACTTTCTTGGAATACGTAGGTAATAATATACGTAGTAAAGATACTCGAATTGAATCTTTGGTATTAAGAGATGCAAGATTCAGAGTAATAGAATTCATTAAACAGAACGCTAACAAATTTGGTAAAAAAGTGGGTTTTGAAACTCTAATTCAGCATCCTTTGACTCAACAAGACATAGCTAATTATACTGGGACATCAAGACAAACAGTGACAACTATTTTAAATGAACTTAAAAAAGCGAATAAAATATTTGTGAAAAGAAAAAGCATTTTAGTTAGAGATCTTGAATCAATAGCGTAACATAAGATAAAGTTTTCTCATAATTACCTTTTTAGGTGTAATTAAGTGGGAGGTTATCCTCTCACTTTTTTACATTTTATAGGGAAGCATTAACCAATCAGGCCTTTTAATTTTTATCTCTTTTTTTTCTACATTTAGAAAACTAAATGTACATTTGCACCGCCTTAAATGTGAAAGGCGTTTTTTCTTGGAGGAGTGGCAGAGCTGGTTGAATGCACTGGTCTTGAAAACCAGCGTGCTCGAAAGGGTACCGGGGGTTCGAATCCCTCCTCCTCCGCTAAGCTGTGTAGTTGTAAAACTGCACAGCTTTTTTAATTTTAAATTCATTCATAATGCCGATATTTGTTGTTAATAGCAGAATCAGATGAAGAAAAAATCAAAAATAGAATTAACCATTGGGCTTGATGAAAAAAATATCCCAGAAAAAATATACTGGAAGTCCAATGATAACCCTGAAGGAAAAGAAAGAACAGAGTGTAAGGCTATGCTGCTTTCCTTGTTTGACAAGGAACATTTAGACACTTTCAAAATAGATCTTTGGACAAAAGAGCTTCATGTGGCAGAAATGGATAGATTTATGTTTCAAACACTTAAATCTTTGGCAAACACATATTTTAAAGCAACGAACAATGGTCAATTGTCAAATGCTTTTCAAAGTTTCGTACATTATTTTGGTCAACAGACGGAAATCATTCCTAAGGAAAATGAAGACTAGAGTCATTATCGGACTATCCATTGCTTTCTTGATCGCACTGTCCTCATTCAAAGTTCAGGAATGGGGGTTTTATGGACATCGTAAGATTAATAAGATGGCTATTTTTACATTACCTTCAGAAATGTTCGGTTTTTTTAAAACCAATATTGATTATATAACAGAACATTCAGTTGACCCTGATAAGAGAAGATATGCCACTAAACATGAAGCTGTTAGACACTATATTGATATTGATCACTGGGGAGAAAACCCGTTTGAATCCGTTCCTCAAGATTGGGATGAGGCCATGATCAAGTATGGAATTTTTGCTGTGATAAATGGAGAAGATACGGTAAAATATAGGGTCAACAGATACGGAGACTCATTGGATATTGGTGATGTAAAACTCAATATTGATTATAGAAGTTTTCTGACGATTTTTAGATCTGAATTTAAGGTCAATTATTATGATGGAGAAATGGCAGTGGAGGGCAAATATTTCAATGAACTTATTGATACTAATCTCTCTTCTTCTGATGGAAAAGTGTTGTTTATTGATAAATTTTCAGAGTATGGTATATGTCCATATCACTTGAAATCAACATATCATAAACTGAAGAGAGCATTTGAGAATAGAGATGAACGAAAGATCTTGAGAACAGCTGCTGAATATGGTCATTACATAGGAGATGCTCATGTCCCTTTACATACTACTGAAAATTATAATGGACAATTGACAGGTCAAGATGGTATTCATGCTTTCTGGGAGTCAAGAATAGTTGAGTTATTTGATAATGAATTTGATTTTTTTGTAGGTAAAGCACGCTATATAGAAGATATAAATGAGTATGTATGGAAGGTGATAAAAGATAGCCATATGCTCGTTGATAGTGTTTTGCTGATCGAAAAGCGATTAAGAAACTCTTTTCCAGAAGATCAACAATACTGCTATGACGAGCGATTACAAAATACTATCAGAATACAATGTGAGGATTACGCCAGATTCTACATGATGGAAATGGATGGAATGGTAGAAAGTAGAATGACAGAAGCTGTTAGGGCGATTGGATCATTATGGTATACAGCTTGGGTGGATGCAGGACAACCGGATTTGAATAACCTTAACAAAGTTGAGTATGAGGAAGAAGTGATATTGAGAGATGAAAATATAAAGACTCGAATCCATGAATAAGAATCGAAATATTTTGGTGGCGGCTAAGGGATTGTGTATGGGATTGGCAGAAATTGTTCCTGGTGTATCTGGAGGTACAATCGCTTTTATTACGGGCATCTATGAGAGACTTTTGAGAAGTATAAAGAGCTTTGGACCTTCACTTCTGGAAGAGTATAGAGAAGGAGGAGTAAGTGATGTGTGGAAAAAAATTGATGGTACTTTTTTGAGTTATTTGTTAGCAGGGATGTTGTTTGGTGTAGTTTCAGGAGTTTTTATAATGACTTTCTTACTTATGAATTATCCGGAACCATTATGGGGTTTTTTTTTCGGATTGATTCTTTCCAGCTCTTTATTTGTGGGAAGGCAAATTAGACAATGGGATACTAGCACATGGCTCGCCCTTGTCGCTGGTTTTTTGTTTGCTTTTTTTATTTGTCAAATGTCTCCGGTAGAAGGGAACACCAACTCTATATATATCATGTTGTCAGGAATGATAGCCATTTCTGCTTTAATGCTTCCTGGACTAAGTGGTAGTTTCATTTTGTTAATTATGGGAATGTATACTATTGTAGTACCAAGTTTGAAATCTCTTATTACACAATTTGATACAGAATCTTTGAGAGTAGCGATCTTTTTTGGCTTAGGAGCTTTGATTGGCCTTATCTTATTCTCACGAGTAATTTCTTGGTTGTTTAAAAAATATAAAACTTACACTTTTGCTGTGTTAACGGGCTTTATGCTTGGTTCTCTGGTAAAGGTTTGGCCTTGGAGAAATCCGAAATCCGTGTTAATAAAGGATACACTTGAAATCAAGTCAATCGAGAATTCCAACGATTGGAATAGTATTGTAGAGGAAATAAAGATTCTTTCTGAAAAAAATGTCTTGCCATTGGAGTATTGGGCAGGAGAGGACTCCAGAGTTATAATAACCATTCTTGCATCACTTTTGGGCTTTTTTATAGTTTATTTTTTTGAAAGAGCCAACGTAATGGACTAATCTATTTGTTCTAACAATGTTATGGTGGTTTTTTCCAAGTTATTCAGGGCCAGTTCAAGGTTCCAGTTGGTTTTATTTCTAGGTTCTACATAATTAGATATCCCTCTTATCTGAATGCAGTTTAAGTCGTTCATCGCACATGAATAGAGAAAGGCAGCTCCTTCCATTGATTCAAGTGTTGCATTAGGATACATTTTTTTTCTTAGTAATATCTGATTTTCTTCTCCACTAACATTATTCACAGTAATACCTTGGACTTTGGGGAGATTATTACTTAAAATATTGTTTTTAGACTTAATAAACTGATTAATAAAAGGAAACTGATTTTCATCAACTAAGGAAAGATCATATATGGATTCAAATCTTCCATCAGAATGTGTAACGCCAATATCAGCAAAACAATCTTCCGATACTTCAACGACACTTCCTAAAACTAAATCTTTATTAAAGCTACCGCCAACTCCTATTTGAATGGCTAAATCAATCTTTTTAAGATTGTATTTTGCCATACCATAACCCGTTAGAAAACTTCCTACTCCTAAGACCACAGGGAAAATGTTATGGCCTTTAAATGAGTATTCGAAGAAAGAGATTTTTTTAGCGGACTTATCTAGAAAAGATATTAAACCGGCTATTTCGAAATCGGTAGAAGAGACAACTAAAATATTCATTAGTCTTTATATTGAATACTTAAAGAAGGAGTATTACCCAAAATGTTATTCAAGCTATATCCAGCCCGTGCATTAATGGAATTTAAATTAATACCGAACCCGAATCCAAAGTTGCTACTTGTAATATTGTATCCCATTCTGGCTTCAAAAAGTTCGTTGACCTGATACAAGGATGCAATAGAAAATTCTGGATCAAAATCGGTGTTCTTTTCAATATCTACAAGTAAACTTACATTACTTAGTTTATAAAGCATTCCGATACTAATTTTAGATTGTAGTTTATGCTCCTCATTTATTTCCTTACTTAGAGGACTTTCTATATTAATGCCTAATGAGATATCTCTACTTAATTGGGCCAACATACCCACTTCGAAATTGAAGATATCTGTACTTCCAAATTCTTCAATGGAGATGTTATGATAATTGAATTGTGCAGCTACATTAAGTTGAGGAAGAAGTTTTCTTGCATAGATGAAACCAAACTTTTGCTGACTGTATTCTTCCAGACCAAATTTCTGAGCAACTAGTGCAAAATGCCCCAAGGAAGTATTTTTTACGCAACCGAGAGCAATAGAAGAAAGAGCATTAAGATTAAATTTTCGATCAGCACTTAAATCTAATCCCCAGTTATTTACATCAATTATTCCAGCTTTATTACTATACAATGCATCTAGTCCCGAAAGTGCATTACCACCGGAAGCAATGGAAATATAGGTAGCTCCTCCGAAAGATGTCTGATTAAACTGAGCTTTAAGAGTACTGGAAAAAAGGAATATAGTTGCTAGAACTAAAAAACTAATTTTCATGTATTATTCTATATGTTTTTTAATTGCGCATGGACTTTTTAAATAATCATTATCAGATGTGTAAAATGACGTTTTGCATACTTGTTTCATTCTTATCATTCGAAATGATTATATTTCGCAATATACATATTTGAATAGACAAAAAATTAATGGATGGCCAAATTTAGGACAAATCATCATAGAAAATCTAAAAGAGGCAGTGGTTTTGCTTGGAGAATAATCATGTTTATTGTATTCCTATTAATATCTCTTTATTTTCTTTCTACAAAAATGAGTAGTCTGTTTGATACAGCAGATACTTTTAGCAATGAGTATAAAATACCAATTTCAGAAAGTGGTGATGAGAGATACTTTTTACCTGAGGGAGATGGAGGACAATTGATACACCACAAAAGATTTTCGTTGTCTTATAACGAAAGAACAGAGCAGGCTAATTGGGTGTCTTACGAACTAACAAAGGAGATGTTGAAAATGCCAAATTTTGATAGATTTGACCGATTTAATCCTGATTATGATGTAAAAACAAGATCTGCCGCTCATAGTGATTATACTCATTCCGGATATAGTAGAGGACACTTAGTGCCTGCAGCCGACATGTCATGGGATGAACAGGCTCAAAAAGAAAGTTTCTATATGAGCAATATTTCGCCACAGATATCCTCTTTTAATGGTGGAATATGGAATGAACTAGAACAGGCTACGAGAGATTGGGCATATGACAATAACAGAGTATATATTACTTCAGGACCTCTATTTCTTAATGATAAAATTAAAACCATAGGAAAAAAGAATAAAATTAGAATACCTTCTCATTTTTTTAAAACTGTGTTAGACATAGAGGGGTCGGAAAAAAAAGGGATAGCATTTATTATACCTAATGACTTATCTTTAAATCCTTTGACTCACTACACCGTATCTATTGACAGTGTAGAATCTTTGACGAAATTTGACTTATATTCTAATCTATTGAGTGAAAGAATGGAAGAGGTCTTAGAATCACATTTCAATACCTCCGATTGGAGATTCGATAAAAAGAGGTTTGATAAAAGGATTAATCATTGGAATAAAAGATGAATTAGTAAGGACAATGTCTACATCCATTTTTGCAACAATAACCTCGTTGTAAATGATACTTTTCAGTAAATACTAAGAAACCATTTTCGAAGTAGTAAAGCTTTTCTTTTTGAATGTCGGTTTTAGATTGACTTGAATCTAGGTTCACTTGCTCCATATCTGGATTTAAACAATTCATAACCTCCAAATAATAAAGAAGAGAAAATTAAATTACTTAAAAAACTTGCTTGTACGAAAGGAATACCAGCTATCATACATGTGAGTAAGCCATCAATGGTTTTAGGGTATATGCTAATAGGAGAAACCCATGCTCCAAAGTTAGTTAATAAGTAAAAAATGGCAGTGGAGCCCAGAACACCGATTAAAACCGTTTTTTTAGAAACAGCACTAAATAATCTTTTACCAAAGCCAATTATTAAAATATAGGCGATATATACTGAGATCATGTATTCAGAGAAAAAAACTAGCCCTTCATGGTTAGGGTAGAAGCCTCTTAAAATAGTATTATTCAGAATGAAATCACTTAAATATATTGCTGCCAAAGGAATAATATATGCCCATTTTTGTTTTATAAAATAAGCTGAACCAAATAGAGCTATACTTGTAAAAGGATTAAAGTTGTCTATTCCAGGAACTAACCTCAAAAGAGAAGTGATTAGGATAATCACAGAGACAACCAAAAAATTACTAGATTTCATACTATACTATTTATCATGGGCAAATTTAAGAATTTATTGATATTTCCTAAAAGTACCCCACATAGTTGTGTGGGGTAATTTGAAGCATTTCTTCTTTTATTTTATCTGAAACATCCAAAGAATTAATAAAATCAGTTATTACATTTTTTGTGATTGCATGATTACCTCTGGTTAATCCCTTTAAGGCTTCATATGGTTTTGGATATCCTTCTCTTCTTAATATGTTTTGGATGGCCTCAGCCGTGACAGCCCAATTATTATCAAGGTCTGAGATCAATTTGTCTTCGTTTAGTTCCAGTTTGCTTATACCTTTCAAAATTGACTTAAACGCAATTAAAACATGGGCGAATGGAACCCCAATATTTCTTAAGACTGTGCTGTCTGTTAGGTCTCTTTGTAATCTGGAGATAGGCAGCTTCATAGCCAGATGATTGAAGAGAGCATTGGCAACCCCAAGATTTCCTTCTGCATTTTCAAAGTCAATAGGATTGACTTTATGAGGCATAGCAGAACTGCCAACTTCACCTTTGACAACCTTTTGTTTGAAATAATCCATGGATATATAAGTCCATATATCTCTACAGAAGTCAATAAGGATGTTAGATATTCTTACCCAACTATGGAAAAAAGCAGATAAGTCGTCATAATGTGCTATTTGAGTGGTCTTTTGATACCTTATTAATCCTAGAGACTCAATAAATCTATTTGAAAAACTTACCCAATCAATATCAGGGTACGCTACTTTATGAGCATTAAAGTTTCCTGTTGCACCACCGAACTTAGCCTTTAAAGAAATACTTTTTAGCAATGTAAGTTCATTAATGAGCCGTTCGACAAAAACCTCTATTTCTTTACCTAAAGTAGTCGGGGAGGCAGGTTGGCCATGTGTCCTGGCAAGCATGGGAACTCCATTAAATTTAATACAAAGTTCCTTTAAACTATTGATTACCTCGAAGCATGCAGGGTACAAGACATCGTTTGCTGCATCGTTAAGCATTAAGGGGAATGCGGTGTTATTGATGTCTTGAGAAGTAAGTCCAAAATGAACAAATTCTATTAGAGGATTAAGATCGTCATTCATTCTTTTCTTAATAAAGTACTCAATGGCTTTAACGTCATGGTTTGTAGTTTTTTCTATATCTTTTACCTCTTGAGAGTTCTCAAAACTAAAATGGGCCAACATATCTTCTAAAAATTCTCTAATGTTGTTGAAATGATGGTTTGGGATAATCATCTGCTTTTCACTTAGAGCCAATAGATAATGTAACTCAACTTTTATTCTATATTTTATTAAAGCATGTTCACTAAAATAATTGGTTAGTTCTTTTGTTTTATTTTCATATCTTCCATCAATTGGAGAAATTGCTTCAAGCATGCGATTTGTTTTGATTTAGGAATTTGCTTTTTCTTCTATTCTTTTAATATAGTAGTATGTTTCTATCTGGCTTCGGGTAGCTAGGTCCGAAGTGTTTTTGTAATACTTGTTTTCAAGATTTTCATCCAAAATTCTAGCTTTAATATTGTCATTAAGCTGTATTTTAAGACAGTTCTTAATTATTTTCTTTATTTGAGTGTCGTATACCGGAAACATCGTTTCCACTCTGTAATGTAGATTGCGAACCATCCAGTCTGCAGAACTCAAGTAAATTTTATTTTCACCATTGGCATGAAACCAAAATACACGAGTATGTTCTAAAAATCTGTCGACTATTGAAATACCCAAAATATTCTCACTCATTTTTTTCTTGCCTGGTACCAAACAGCAGATGCCTCTTACTATTAGTTTAATTTTAACTCCTTGTTTACCAGCATCATATAGTAAGTCTATCATTTCACGGTCTTGAAGACTGTTCATCTTAAGAACCATAAATGCTTTTTTGCCTGTACGGGCATTCTGAATTTCGTTTTGGATTAATTGCTTTAATTTATCTTTTAAATTGAAGAGGCCTACGCCCATGTGAACAAAAGGCTTACTTGGTTTTTCTTTGGTTTCTAGATAAGAAAAAATTCTAGTTGCTTCCGCAGTCAATCTTGTATCAACAGTAAAAATCCCCATATCCGAATAGATTTTTGCTGTGTCCTCATGGAAATTTCCAGTTCCCATGTAAGCATATATTTTTGGATTTCCGTCATCCTCAATTCTTCTCACTATCGCCAATTTAGAATGAACTTTATATCCTGGTAGGCTATACTTTACATTGACTCCGGCTCTTTCTAATTCATCACCCCACTTTAAATTTGCTTCCTCATCAAATCTGGCTTTAATCTCAACAAATGCCGATACCTGTTTTCCACTTTTGGCGGCCTTTTTAATAGCCTCCATAATTCTGGAAACCTTTGCCACACGATATTGAATGATTTTAATATGTGTAACATTTGGGTCATTAGCGGCTTCTTCGAAAAACTTTATTACACTTTCATAACTATGGTAGGGAGGATGAATAAAGTAATCGTGCTTACCAATTTCCTTAAATATACTTGAAGCATTTTCGAGTCTTTTGATTCCTAAAGGTGGTAACTCTTTGTTTTTAAGGTGATTCATTCCAAAATCTGGAAATTTAAAAAAATCAGAGTTGTTGTGATACCTACCTTCAGGCAATAAATCAAACAACTCGATATCAAAAACATCCATCAAAAATTCAAGGAGCTCTTTCCCCATTGATCTGTCATAAACAAGTCTTGAAGCCGTACCTATATTACGTTTTATCAGACTTTTTTTAATCTTATCAAGTAAATCACCAGAGTATTCATCATCTATATAAAGTTCTGCATCTCGAGTGATTTTAATAGAATAACTATCTTCTATATCAAAGCCAGGAAATAGTAAAGAGACACTGTGTCTTACTATATCATCCAAGATGATTACTTCATTTTTTACTCCGTCTGAAGATGGAAGCTTGATAAATCGCGGAAGATGATCGGAGGGAATCTTAACAAAGGCATATTTAGGTTCTGACAAATTAGTGTCTTTTTCCTTCATATGAAGAGATAAATACAATGCTGCATTATTTAAAAAAGGCTTGATCTTTTTGCCATCCAAAAGCACTGGTTGTACAAATGGAAGCATATGATCGTTAAAATAGTCTTCGATGAACTTGATCTGAGTCGTACTAAGATTGGTTCTTTTAACAATATAGATATTGTTTTTCTTAAGCTCTTTGGAAATTTTGTTTTCAAAAATAGAACTGAACATAATTTGCTGCTCGTTCGCTATTTTTAAAATCTCCCTCAGAATTTCTTCAGGTTCGAAATTGAGTTCTTTTCTGGTCTTTTTACTTGCCCTTATTAAGTTTCGGTGATTCGCCACACGAACCCTGAAAAATTCATCCAGATTACTGGAATATATGGCAAGAAACTTAACTTTTTCAAGTAAGGGAACAGAACTATCCATGGTTTCTTGTAACACTCGGTGATTAAAACTTAACCAACTTATATCTCTATGTATATATGGATATTTACTCATCTCACTAAACTTAATTTATTCAACGAGCTTTCAAAGGTACAATATACGAATCGTAGTGATTGATATAAATGACTAATATTTATGTTTTTTTTTGGATTGGAATATTTCGTTAGAAGAGTAAAGAGAAAATTGGTTTTAAATTTTAATTTTGTTGCTAAGAAGATTCTAGGTATTTTGAGATAATTAAATTAATTAAAACACTTAAATGAGCTGGTTCACTAGGTTAAAAGACGGTATTCAAACGGCAACAAAGTACAAAAAGGAAGCCCCTGATGGTCTATGGCATAAATGTAAGAAGTGTAATGAGATGACCACTATTAAAGAGCTTCGAGAAAACTTATACTTATGTCCTAAATGTGATTATCATGTAAGAATTGGTTCCTTAGATTATTTTGATATAATTTTTGATGGTAAATATTCTATCCTATTTGATGAGATCGTTTCTAAGGATTTTCTAGAATTTAATGATTTGAAATCATATGCCGATAGACTTGAATCGGCAAAGGAAAAGACCAAACTATCGGATGCCATTAATGTGGGTGTTGGAAAGATTAATAGGAAGTCTCTTTGTATTGCTGCTATGGATTTTACATTTATTGGAGGATCGATGGGGTCAGTAGTAGGGGAGAGAATCTCTAAAGCTATCGACTATTGTATTGAGAACAAAACGGCATTTATGATCATCTCGAAGTCGGGTGGGGCAAGAATGATGGAATCAGCTTTTTCTCTAATGCAAATGGCCAAAACTTCGGCTAAACTAACATTATTAGCAAAAAACAAGATTCCTTTTATTTCGTTTATGACTGATCCTACAACAGGGGGGGTTACGGCGTCATTTGCTATGCTTGGAGATATCAATATTGCAGAACCTGGAGCTCTAATTGGTTTTGCTGGGCCAAGGGTAATAAAAGAAACGATTAAGAAAGAATTACCTGAAGGATTTCAATCTTCTGAATTTTTATTGGAACATGGCTTTCTTGATTTTATCGTTCATAGAAAAGAATTAAAAACGAAGCTTGATGAATTGCTAAGCTTGTTTAGCAAAGTTGAGTATTTAGAAGAGGTTTAATACTTGGATTGGATTTTAAATAGAATTTCATTCGTTGGTAATCAGTTGGATTTCAATCTTGCTTATAGTGAGGTCTTAACAAACGACTTAGATGAGATTCAAATGGCAACTATTCCCGCTAAAGGACTTGAAAACCACCCTTCTTTTACTCTAGGGCATATTTGTTCTTCGTATGCATTAACAATAAGCAGTTTGGGAGGTGAATATTCTTTTAAGCCTGACTGGGAGATTCTTTTTAGCAGGAAAGGTCCGGGAGACCCAAGAATGCCGGAGAGAAACTGGAAGGCGTATCCTAAAAAGGAAGAATTGTTGAACAAAATGAGAGAACAAACCGAAGAGCTAAAGTTACTGTTAAAGACTATGAAGCCTGAAGATATATTAGTTGAAAAGGAGTGGAGATTTAATAAACACTTTCCACTTATGATAGATTATTTAGTTTTTCTTTGTGTTCATCATATAGCTATGCATCTTGGACAGTTGGCGTCTTGGAGAAGAGGAATGGGCTTACCCTCTGCGTTGGTGAAATTGTGAGCTCGCAAATATTTTTTTAGTTTTTATTTGAGTTAATTTTTTGATATTTAATTTAACCATATATCTTTGCACCGCATTTGAAAAAATGCAAAGAAGACTCGGTAGCTCAGTTGGTAGAGCAACGCCCTTTTAAGGCGTGGGTCCTGGGTTCGAGCCCCAGCCGAGTCACAAGAAAGGAGACAGAGTATTACTCGTCTCCTTTTATATTTTAAGCCTAGCATTTGGAGTCATATCGTGACCAGCAAAGCGTTTTTCTAAGTATTTGTAATGAGCTGAAATAGCAATCATAGCAGCATTGTCCGTACAATATTGAAAGTCAGGAATATGATATGTCCATTTTTGAGATAGTGCCAATTGTTTGACTTTTTCTCTTAAATGAGAATTAGCAGAGACACCGCCGCCTATAGCAATAGTGGAAATATTATGTTCCAAAGCAGCAGACTTCAATTTCTCAATTAAAATTTCGACAATGGTTGATTGGATGGAGGAACAGATGTCTTTTATGTTGTTTTTAATGAAATCAGAATTGCTTTTCATTTCTTTTTGAAGAAAGTATAAAATTGAAGTTTTTAATCCGCTAAAACTAAATTGGTGCTTTCCAACTTTTGGTTTAGGAAATGTATAAATGGGAGAACCTTGTTTTGCGAGTTTGTCAATTATAGGCCCTGCGGGATAGGAAAGTCCGAGGAATTTACCACATTTATCAAAAGTTTCCCCAGCGGCATCATCAATTGTTTCGCCCAATATTTGAAACTGATTTACCCCCAAAACTTTGACTAGTTGCGTATGACCTCCTGATACCGTTAGAGAAATAAAAGGGAATGAAGGCATGGGATCATCAATAAAATGAGCAAGAATATGGGCCTCCATATGATTTACTTCTACGATTGGTATATCTTGTGATAAGGCTATTCCTTTAGCAAAAGTAACACCAACTATTAAACTACCTAATAACCCTGGTCCTCTAGTAATACCTACTGCGTCGAGATCTTCGATCCTTTTATTAGCCATATCTAGCGCAATATTGACTACAGAAACAATATTTCTAAGGTGTTTACGTGAAGCTAATTCAGGTATGACCCCGCCATAGTCTTTATGTACTTCTTGTCCTGCTACAAAGTTTGATAATATTTTTCCATCTTGAATTATAGCCGCGGAAGTATCATCACATGAAGATTCTATGGCAAGTATAATTGGCATTTGACGATCAATCTTAATTTTGTAATAACGAAATTTATAATAATTATTCTAAAGTTTGTATTATTGCGATGCACCAAAATTAATCAAAAAAGAATCTTAGCAAATAGAGTTTAATTGTTTTTAGTTTGTGTAGATTTTAAAGGTTAGAATTTTTGTTAAACAAATCTTATGAAGTACATTATTAATATTGTAATTGTTGCATTAATAGCTTTTTTGGGTTATATGCTGTATAATGCTATCAGTGAGCCAATAAAGTTTCAGGCTGAAAAACAGAAGAGAAGTCGAGCCGTTGGTGACAGACTTAAGGAAATAAGAACGGCCCAAGAAATTTATAGGGATATAAAAGGTGATTTTGCAGGATCTTTTGATTCATTGAGCTATGTTCTTAAAAATGATAGTATTCCTTTTATAAGATTGGAAAGTGATCCGGAGGATCCTGAAAATGAGGAAAAATTCACTAAGATTATTACTTATTCTTCAGCTAAGGATTCAATTAGATCATTGGGAATAAATGTCGATTCTCTTAGATACGTGCCTTTTGCTTCAATGGGAACAGAATTTGAAATAGACGCTGATACACTTACTTATCAGAGTACATTAGTTAATGTTGTTGAAGTGGGTACGAAATGGAGAAGCTTTATGGGTAAATATGCTGATCCTGGATATAGCAAATATGACCATACATATGATCCTAATAAAAAAATGAAATTTGGAGATTTAGGTAAGCCTAGCTTGTCAGGAAATTGGGAATGATAGATATAAGTTTTAAGAAAAATACTTTAGAGAAAAATATTGAAAATCTGTCTGTAGTTATTGATACAGACAGTTTTTTTTATGGATTGTTTAATGGTAATGATCTCATTGAGACCAAAAGATTAGATGATTTTGATCCGTTTAAGGATTCTCATTGGAATCCTGCTGAATTATTGCCTTCAGACCATAGATTCGATTCTATTAACTTAACCATTGTCAATGATAATTATTTGTTTTTTACTTCTTATCCTGACATAGAACAGTTAAGGAATCTAACATTGTTCGAGAACAAGAAAATCTTTGTAGACAAGTTTACCGATAAAAATGTATTTATCGCATTTGGGGTTGACCGACAGATGATCAATAAATTTGACGACTATTTTGGAGATTATTCTTTACAACATTTTTCTACGTTATTAGCTCAATTATATTTGTACAAACAAGGAACAATATTGCATGCTCATTTTGGGAATGATTCGGTACATTTATATCATCAAGAAAATAATAAGTTTGTTTATTACAATCAATTCTGTTGTAGATCGGAAAAAGATTTTTTATACTTTATTGCCGCCGCAGAAAAAGAACTTAACCTGAAACTCGATAATCAAACGCTATATGTCAGTGGTATGATATCTCAAGATTCTAAGCTGTTTGAACTTCTTGAGGCCTATATTTATAATGTAATACCATATACAAACATTCCTATTGAGTTGCCTGCTAATGAAAGAAATCTTAGTAGACACTTTTATTTGCCACTTTACTTGTCGTCGCTGTGCGGATAATTGCCGGGTCATTGAAAGGGAGGAGATTTACACCTCCTGCTAAAACCTGGCCTACTAGGCCTACAACTGATTATGCCAAGGAAGGTTTGTTTAATGTGCTGACAAATATTTTAGATTTCGAATCAACAAAAATGTTAGACCTCTTTGGCGGTACGGGATCTCATTGTTATGAATTCATTTCCAGAGGATGTACATCATGTCATTACGTGGACAAACATGGACCTTGTGTGCAATTTGTTAAAAAACAAGTTGAAGTTTTCAATATTGAAAAATACATTACCATTATAAGAAGTGATGTCTTTAAATATGTTGAAAATTGTAAATTGAAATTTGATTTCATTTTTGCAGGCCCTCCATATCCACTACCGAATTTGGATGATATTCCAGAGCATATTTTTAACCATGATATTTTAAACTCTTCAGGATTATTGGTACTTGAACACAATCCTAATCATGATTTCAAACATCTTCCTTTTTTTGAAACTGAAAGGAAGTATGGAACAACTATATTCAGTTTTTTCAGAAAAGGCTAGAAAGGGTAATTTATCGCAATTTGAGGAGTTCCAAGAACCTTACTGAAGGTAGAGCGTGGTTTTAGCCAGTAACTGCCATCCTCATTTTTATAAGGGGTGCGAACTTTATATCCAAAATCAAATCGAATGTTGAAATATTCAATGTCAAATCTAAGACCCCATCCCACGGCAATTGCTATTTGTTTATAGAAATCAGAGCCAAACTTAGTATCATTTCTCTCTAAGTCATCCTTTAATGTCCAAACATTTCCAGCATCAAGAAATAGAGCACCCTCGAGTATCCAAAATAAATCTGATCGATATTCAATGCTTGCTTCTAGGAGTATATCCCCTTTTTGGAAAAAGCTTTGTTGGTCATCAAGGTTCATTATATTTCCACCAGGGCCCAATTCTTGATTAATCCAACCTCGAACACTATTAGGTCCGCCGACACTAAATTGTTTTAGAAAAGGGGCGGTTGTCTGTTCTCCAAATGGAACGATAATACCGCCGTGCAATCTGAATGCCCACGATCTCTTTCTGTTATTAAAATATCTATAATGCCTTAGGTCTAATTCTAATTTTTGAAATTTTGCGTATTCAGTATCATTTAAAAGTTTCCAGGTATTATTAGAATCAATTAGCTTGTTTAATAAGTGAATTTCAAGGCCAGATAATTCGTAATATGCTAAGAACGACCATGATCCTCCTGAATTGGACTTTAATTGATTATAAATAAAAGAAAAATCTTTAAAAAGGAAGCCTGTCACCAAATTGCTTCTTAAACTTCTAATTACTAACGGATTGTAATTAATTCTCTCAAGAAAATCTTGAGTGAGATCGGAATCGTATAAATTAAATCCTAATTGAGAAAATTGAAATGATTTTTCTTGATTATATTGATACTTGGCAGATAGTGAGGCGTTATATGAGTTAATCCTATAATTTAGTTTGATATCAGTATGATTGTAACTTAGTGATATGGTAGTACTTGAAGACTTCTTAAACGAGCTTATTTTAGAGTCTGATACTAAATCAAAATAATCAACAAGTTTAGCCGTACCAAGAAAATCTTTGAATTTGGGCAGCCTCAAGGAACTCTGAATTCCTAAGGAATAAGTCCTTCGTTCAAAGGGATTTATTTGATACTCAAATCCGGATTCTGCAGAAATAGTAAATAGTTCACCTCCGTTAAACAAATTCCTATTTTGTAGTTGAGCTCCTACAGAAATTCCTAGGAATTGACGACCCACCCCACTTATAGTAGAATAATATGTGTTCGCACCAAAGTCTGCAATCCACTTGGAACTATGTGGAGTTAAGACAATGTCATAATCAATAGCAGTAGAGTCATATTTGTTAACATAAGGAGAGATAGTAACAAATCTATAGGCTTGTAGTTGATAAAGTTGTTTTAATGTATTAACTCTGTCAAACCGTTGAGCAAATTCTCCTGTTCTCAGGTCAATTTTATCATTGAGAGTCCCGGGTTTTATAATATATTCATTCGATCTTTTGAAGTATGAATTGTAACCAATATTTAATGTATCGAAATGTTCCGAATTACTCTCTCCATCAGTGTATACATTAATCTTACCCACTTTATATTTTCTATGCAAAGTATCTCCAGGGGGTAAATTGACTTTAAAATAAATGTCAACAATAGGTATGCTATCCCTTTTTACACCAAAGGTTTCAATATAATTACTGGCAAAGTTGGCATACCCTTTGTTTTGCAATGCTAATGCAATGCGGGATTGCTCTAAAGTAAAGTTGCTAACGTCAATATAATCACCTTCGTTAAGCTTTTTGTCTTCCTGAAGATTCGTTATTTCTTTAATTATCTTTTTGTCCTCGGATAGATATTGAATAGAGCCTACTCTGTATCGTTCTTTTGGAGAAATGATATATTTAATTTTTACCCTTTGCCCATCTTCCTCAACCAAAAAGTCTACTTCAGCATCATAGTATCCTTTTAAATTGACTAGATAGTTTCTCATGTCTTCAACAGATTTGAGACTTTGAGATTGATCATAATAGGTGGGGAATTGACCAAAAGTCTTTCGCATCCATTTATGATGCCACGAAGAATCACCTTGCTCGTTATTTCTCAGAAAAATGTATTCTCTTGGAATCAGTAGAAAATTACCGTTGGGTTTTTGCCTGATATAAGTTCTTACTTCGTATTCTATATTATTGGGTAATTTGTTTTGCTTAGGCTTATACTCTAAACTATAGTTGTCGAGCAACTTATCGGATGGATTTAAGTATCTTTCAGTTTTACAAGATAGGCAAAACATGACAAGAACAAAAGCCAACAAATTAATATAATTTCGCAAAGTCGAATTGTATTTTTATTCTAACGAAATATTATGACTAACAACGTTATTAAATACTTAAAATCTTTAAAGCAAAGTAAGCAAAGGCAAAAGTATAATAATTTTATTGTCGAGGGTAAAAAAAGCGTTGATATGCTTTTAAGCCAGAATGTTTTTGAAGTTGAATGTATTGTCGTAAGAAAGAAAGCAGAAAATGAACCAAGGGATTTAGATATTGCAGATTATAAATATTATGAAGTTAGCGAAAAAATAATGTCTCAGATAAGTCTATTGAAGACTCCATCTGATGCCTTAGCTGTAGTTAAGCGTAAAAGATTCGAATTCGATCCGACTATGAAGACCTTTTTTTATTTAGATAATGTACAAGATCCCGGTAATGTGGGAACAATTACTCGAATTGCGGACTGGTTTGGAATAGATGGAGTAATAAGAACCAAGGATACGGCGTCTTTCTATAATCCTAAGGTTATTCAATCAACGATGGGTAGTTTTATGAATGTAAATCTCATGGATGCCGATCAAATTTTATTGGATAATATCTCTGATTTTACATGGTATGGAGCTGACATGAGGGGAGAAGATATTAGTTCTGTTAGATTTGCAGACAAGTCAGTCATTGTTTTGGGAAATGAAGGAAAAGGACTCAGTGAGGAAAGTAGGAAAAAGATTCAAAACTTCATTTCCATAGAAGGTAGTGAGGAAAGAATGGCAGAATCACTCAATGTAGCCATAGCTGCTTCTATCATCGCTTATAGAATGACATTATAAATTATTATTTTTTATATTTTTGAATCGTAAAGTGCCATTTAAGAGTTGACCGAGTCGGATTTTAAGGAATATTTTAATAGGTATTATCAGTTACTTTGTAACTATATAAATAGTTACGTTAATGATTTATCTTTGGCTGAGGATATTGTTCAGGATGTTTTTTATAAAATTTGGAGAGATGATGATAGTAGTAAACCTCTTCCTTATTTAATGAAGTCGGCTAAAAACAAAATGTTGGAATATATACGTAAGAATGATCGGAACAAATCAAGAGAGTTAAATTACTCTCAATACTCGGATGACGAAGCTGAGGCTATACGTTTAGAAAAAATTGACAAGATGAATACGCTTGTACGACAATTGCCGCCTAAAACAAAAGAGATATTCATTTTAAACAAGTATAATGGCATAACTTACGTTCAAATTGCGAAACAATTGAATATTTCGGTCAAAACCGTAGAAAATCAAATGTCACGTGCTTTTAAGTTTATTAGAAAAAATTGGTAGAAAAAATAAAAATTGGACAAAAAACTAGAAAATATTATCCATAACTTTCTTGCTGGAAATGGAGGAGATGAAGAAAAGAAAGTGCTTGAATCTTGGGCATCGGAATCTTCAGAAAACCTAGAAGAGCTACGAAAATTAAAAGAGATTAAATCTACCTTAACGGATGTTGCAAAACTTGAAAATGTCAATGTAGAAGCGGCAGAAAATATTGTTTTTAACAAAAAGAAAGATCAGAAACGTAAATGGATATGGTTAATAATAGCCGCCATTTTGTTGATGGGAACTTATACGGGATATAAGTATTACACCAAATCAAATATTATAAACACGAATGTGCATTTTGCGGAGGTAAACGCATTGGAGTTTAAGTTGTCAGATGAGACTAATATCCAACTTGGATTAAGAAGTAGGCTTATAGAAAAAGGCTTAAGAACGACAACATTAGATGGGTATGCTCATTTTGATGTTGTTAAAAATCAGGCGAAGCCATTTACTATAAAATTAAATAATGGAGAGATAGTAGTTTTGGGAACGGCTTTTGTGGTATTCTCAAAAGGGGAAGAAGAGGAAATTTATGTGGAAGAAGGAAAAGTTCGATATACGGTAGAATCAATATCTACAATTATAGAGGCCGGTGATTATGTGAAACTGGTCAATGGAGATATTGTAAAGACACAGGATGTTCCTTTAAACATGAGAGGTTTTGATGAATTTAAGTTGAAGTATGAAAACCATAGTTTTATTAAGGTAATCAGAGATTTAGAGAAAAAGTTTGCAGTAGATATTGATTATGACACGCTAAAGAAAGAGGTGTCTACATGGACTATCACTGCTGATTTTTCTGGTATGAATCTGGAAGAAATTCTTGAAGAAATTGAAGTGATTTTTAATATTTCAACGAAGTATAAAGATTTGAATAGTGTAGTTTTTACCAAGTAAAATAGGTTTATGGGACGATTTGTTTTCGTTTTCCTTTTTATATTAAGTCCTGCAATATTGTGGACACAAAAAGATGTAATAAACGAAACATATCAAATCAGAAATAACCCCCACACATTAGATGATTTATTAAGAGAAATTCTTGAAATCTCTAATATAAATTTTAGTTACTCACCAAGTTTGGCTAAAAGTATTGATCTTCCTGAAGAATATATTAAACAAGGAACAGTTGAAGAAATAGTCAATTCTTGCCTCAAGTTTTATGATTATAATCTGGTAAGTATCAAGGATAAATACGTACTACAGATAGTTAAACCTCGAGCCAAAATTTTATATGGAAAAGTATTAGATTCCTTGACGTCTGAACCCATAGTGAATGCTTTTATTAGTTTAACCAATTCAGCAGATTATGATTTTACAAATAATGATGGCGTTTATAATATTAGAATGTATTCTGATCAATCTATTTACCTGATTCGGGCATTGGGATACAAGACTATACGATTAAGCGGGATTGAAATAGAGAGAAATAAAGGGCAGATAAAATTGGGATTTGACAATAATCTTTCTCCGATTTTGATATCGGATAAGTCAAATGAAAACTTCATAATAGATAAGAATGCTTATGATATTCGTTTGGATCGACTTGCATCCCATACGTCAATTCTTGGTGAAAAAGATCCTGTAAATGTATTAAAAACCCTGTCAGGCGTTGTTTCTGGGGCTGAAGGCCAGGCTGGTTTCCAAGTGAGAGGATCTAGTGCGGATAAAAACCTGATTTTATTGGACGGAATACCCTTGTATGAAACTAGCCATGTAGTAGGGTTATCCTCAATATTTATGGATGAAAGCATTAGAAATGTTCAGTTCTCAAAATCTGGTTTTGCCGCTCAATATGCTGGCAGGTTATCTTCCGTACTCGATATTCAGTTAAAGGATGGAAATAAAGATCATTCGGAAACTAATCTTTCCATGGGTATTCCTGGTTTATCATTGAATATGGAAGGCCCAATAGGAAACGATGGAGTCTCTTATAACTTTTCACTTAGGAAGAGCTGGGTAGATTATGCTGTTGATAAGGTATTTGAAGCAGCAGACTCTCCTAATTCGGTGGATATCAATTATTATGATATAGTAGGTAAATTAGCCTGGAATCTATCACCAACATCGAAGTTAAGTATGTCATTATATTCAGGATCAGATGTTTTAGATATTTTTAAGTTCGACGAAAATGTGGGAGAGAATGGTGTGAGTACTTTTAATGGGTTGAAATGGGGTACAAAACTAATTGGACTAAACTTTTCGCAGATCTTAGGAAAAAGAACACATTGTAATATTTCAACTGGCATACTAAATTATAATGCTCAGACATCGAGTAATTTTGAATCCGATACCACATTATATACTGAAACTTTTAGTAAAACAAACATACTTGACAAAACGGTAAAAGTTCAGTTTCAAAGTCATTTAAATGATAATTTAAAATTGAAGTATG
This sequence comes from Saprospiraceae bacterium, assembly GCA_965230495.1. Lineage (GTDB taxonomy): Bacteria > Bacteroidota > Bacteroidia > Chitinophagales > Saprospiraceae > JACJYM01. The sequence continues at coordinate 778,516 of OZ246004.1, forward strand.
GCTTGAGTTCGATATTTCATACTTTTACTCCTTCTATTTTTCAGGAGATCGAAAAGGGTAATCCTGAGAGAGAAAGTGATACGGAAATAAACTCCATCGAATATGGTATTTATCTTGAATCTCTTATCAAAGTCAATAGAAACATAGCTTTCAATTTAGGATTTCATTTGTCATCATATCAAGTTGATGATATTAGCTATAATAATTTTCAACCAAGAGTTAGTTTTAATTATTTACCTAAAGAAAATCATTTGATATCATTTGCTTTTACTAGAATGAATCAACATGTTCATCTGTTAGTTAATCCGGGACTTGGATTACCGTCGGATTTGTGGATTCCTTCCACGGGAGATATCGCCCCTCAACAAGCTGAGCAATGGAGTTTCTTATATCATTATACTAACAAATCGGGATGGAATTTTAATGTAGAAGGTTACTGGAAGACTATTAGTAATATTCCTGAACTGTCTGTTGATACAGATTTTTTCACCAACATTATTAATGGAGAAGCAATTTTACCAACGTATACAACTGATGAAAGTTGGAAGAATGAGATATTTATAGGCTCCGGCGAAAACTATGGTATAGAGTTTATGATCAATAAGGATAAGGGGAGACTTAAATCTTTTCTATCAATGAGCTATTCGAAGGCGACCAGATTGTTTGATGATCTGAACGAGGGAGAGAGATTTCCTTATAAATACGACAGACCAATTGATATTAATTTCGGAGCTAACTATGAGCTAAGCAAATCATTTACTCTTGGGTTGCAATGGATTTATAGTAGTGGATCTACATTTTCATTGCCCGGAGACGAATTTGACTCTGCATTGGGTACTATTTTGTTGAATCCAGGAAGTAAAAATAATTATAGATTGCCATCGTTTCATCAATTAACTCTCAATGGCACTAAGCATACCAATATATTGGGAAATGATGCCAAACTAAATTTTGGTATCTACAATATTTACAATAGGTTGAATGCCTACTATATATACTTTTATCTGGACCCGGATCGGGGGAATATTCCGATAGGTAAAAAAGTAAGTCTTTTCCCTATTATTCCATTTGTAGATCTCAAAATTAATATTGATTAAATTAATAATATAAGTCTTATCTTTAAGTTAAAGAAGGCAATATATGATATATAGAATATTAGACCAGCAAAGTGTGGCTAGCCAGTTTATGGCTGAATTAAGAGATGAAGAAATACAGAAGGATACTATGCGGTTTAGAAAAAACATGATTCGATTGGGAAAAATTTTGGCCTATGAGCTGAGTAAAAAATTGGAGTATTCCACTAAAACTATAAATACTCCGCTAGGAACATCAGAATGTAGCTATACCAGTGAAAAGATTGTTCTTGCCACTATTCTGAGGGCAGGTTTGCCCTTGCACCAAGGTATGTTGGAGGTCTTTGATGGAGCAGAAAATGCGTTTATTGCTGCTTATAGGCAACATCATAAGGATGGAACTTTTGAAATAAAAAAGGAGTATATCACTTGTCCAACTCTTAATGACAAAACGCTAGTTCTTTGTGACCCTATGTTGGCTACAGGTTCTTCCTTTGATGTGGCAATGCAAAGTTTGTTAAGCTATGGAAAACCTCAAAAGGTTTTCTTCGTAACTGTTATTTCTTCGAGACCAGGCCTTGAGCATTTGTCCAGATTATACCCTGATATTGATATACTAACAATAGATATTGATGAGGAGCTAACTGCCAAATCGTATATTGTTCCCGGACTAGGAGATGCAGGAGATCTAGCTTATGGAAGTAAGCTCCAAGAGTAAAATACACAATTATATTATCGATTCTCCATTCAAGTCGGTAGTCAAAATACTACTGAAATAATCAAAGAAGGGCTTCATGGCCCTAAAGCTATTGGCAATTTCTACAACTAGATTAGGATCTTTTATTAAAGAGTCATCAAATTTTTGAGAAACCAAGAACTGCTTCTTTTTGATTAGATCTATATTTGGATGATTTTTATCAAAGCCTTTAGGTGCTGATTTTACTTCATCTCCTTGCATTGCATCAAATCGTGAAACAAATTCTTTAGATTGTGTAATATGATCCATTTCAGTCCTGTCTAACTCAAATTCCTTCCGAATTCTTTTTAAATCACTGGGCTCAGGTCCCCAAAATCCACCACCCGTAAAAATATTGTTAGGCTCAATGTGCAAATAGTAAGTCCCTCGAAGTTTTTTTGTAGCTCTTGTAAAAGCAGCAGAAAAACTTGTTTTATAGGGTGTCTTATCTTTTGAAAACCTGACATCCCTGTAAATTCGAAAAACTTTTGATTTTTCGATATTATCAAATTTATTTAACTCGTTTTCTATATCATTAACCAATGACTTAAAAACTTTCAAATTGTCTTGATACTCTGTTTTATGATCGGTAAACCATTCTCGATTATTATTATTAGCAAGCGATTTTAGAAATGATAACATCATATTATTCTTCTTCTTTAAGTTCCGAAATGACCTCCTCAATTTTATCCTCGACTACTTCAGCTACAGCTTTTACAGTGTCTACTATATCTTCAACAGATTCAGAAATTACATTACCTGCTGCTTCAAGAATTGTTGGCTTCTTACCTCCTTTTCTCTTATTAATTTCCTCTGCTGCTTTTGCTAATTTTTCTTTTTCTTCATTACTCAATTGACCCTGATCCTTTATCTCTTCAGCTATTTTTTGTTTTACCTCCTCCTTGGCCTTGTTTATTTTTTCTTCCTTGGCTTTTTCTTCTTTAAGCTTTTCCTGTCTTTGTTTTTCCTTTTCTATCTTGTTTTCTAATTCGGCTTTAGTTTTTAACATATCTTCAAGCTTTTCTTTTTTACTTTTGATACGTTCTTCAATCATTTTGATTTTGGCCTGCCTAATTTGTTGTTCCAATTGTCCATCGGTTTCAGACATTCTCTTACCTTGATAGTTGAGATCTCGCTCATCCGCAGCAATAGAATTCTCCATTTTTCTAATGGCATTTAAAAGACCGTTATATCTATTGCTTATTCTATCCAATTTGGAGGAGCTGCTGGCCTGAGAAGAATCACCAAATCTTTTGTTTTTAAGATTTTTGAATGCTTTATCTATTTTATTCCAAACACTGTTTTTGTCATTTCTTAGTAGATCGGCTTTTTTGAATTTGTTTTGAATTTCCTTTAGTTCATTAAATAAAGGACCTAATCCTAACCCTTTATCAATTTTCTCTTCAATAATATCTATGGCTTCAACAAATTCCTTTTTTACCTCAGTAGATTTTTCTTTAAGTTCAGACTGCAATGATTTACGCAGTTCTTTAAGTTTATCGAATAGTGAATTCGTTTTAGTTTTTAACTCACTGGCATGTTCTCTGAAAAGGGTTTTTTCATGAACGTGCCCTTGTACTTTAGCCCAAAATTCTCTCATTTCGTCCCATATAGACTGTTCATATTTATGAAGAGAACCAACTTTTTCTTCAAACTTTTCTAATTCACTTTTAAAAAGTTTATACAATTTATCACTGAGAACTACGAAATGCCATTCAGCCTGAGCTCTAGTTATAACATCTGTTCTCTCTACTTTTATATCTTCGGGGAGAAGTCCATCTGTCACAGATAAGCTTCTCTCAAGCTTTTTGAAACCTTCTGGAAATTCGATTTCTTTTCCATTTCTCCAGTCGTCCATTAAATTGTTATAAAGCTCTTCTGTTGCAATTTTTTCTTCAAATGTGTAGATGTTAACCTTATTCGCTTCATCTTTTAATTCTAGAGCAACAAGAATTTTTTCATCTTTCTGATCAGAGCCCCAAAGCACAATTTTTCTTCGCATAATTTCTTCTTTGTAATAAATAAATTTCTAAGATCGATTTCCGATCTAATTTTCAATGTAATTTTTTTCTAGTAAATATTTAACAATTTGTACTGCATTTGTCGCTGCTCCTTTTCTAAGATTGTCAGATACAATCCACATATTAAGAGCATTTACGGTTGATTCATCTTTTCTAATTCTACCTACGAATACTTGATTACTATCTTTAGCAAACAATGGCATAGGATATTCCGAATTTTTAGGATTATCCAAAAGCGTGATTCCTTCCGAATTCATAAGAATTTCTCTGACTCTTGAAACTTTTGGTTCTTGATGAAATGATACATTAACCGATTCTGAATGTCCACCTAGTACTGGAACCCTAACTGCTGTTGCTGTAATTCTGAGATCTTGATTATTAAGTATTTTTCGTGTTTCATTCACGATCTTCATTTCTTCTTTAGTGTAATCATTATCCAGGAAAATATCACAATGCGGTATACAGTTTTCGAAAATAGGATATTCATAAGCCTTTTGACTTACTTGTTCATTATTCTTTTCTGCATTGTATTGATTTACAGCTTTAACACCTGTTCCTGTAAACGATTGATAGGTAGAAACAATAAGTCTATCCATTTGAAATTCATTATGTAAGGGGGATAAGGCCATTACTAATTGAATAGTACTACAGTTTGGATTAGCTATGATATAATCTTTTTTTTCAAGAGTAGAACCATTTATTTCAGGTACTATTAATTTATTATTTGGATTCATACGCCACGCTGAAGAGTTGTCTACAACGTAGCATCCTATGGCTGCAAACTTATCTGCATGTTCTAGTGAAGCTTCAGACCCCGCAGAAAATATAGCAACATCCGGCCTAAGAGACAAGGCGTCGTCAATGCTAACCACTGGAAAAGAATCATTATTGAAATGAATTAATTTCCCATAAGACTTTTTAGAAGCCATGGGAATGAGTTGAGAAATAGGTAATTGGATTTCTTCTAGTACTTTTAAAAGTACGGATCCAACTAACCCTGTGACACCAACTATCGCTAATTTCATTTATATTATCAGATTCAATGATTAAACTAAAAGGCAATATTAAGATAAAAATGTATTAATTCTATCGACATTTATTAAAATGTTTGGTCTCAAATCTTAAATAAATATTATGATTTTATATCAGGAACAAAAGATACTGGATTATTGACATGATAACTAATAATTGTTTTTAATTTTGAGAAGACAATTATACCTATGAAGAAATGGAAATATTTTCTGATTTGCTTATTTATTTATCAAGTAGGATATGCCCAATTAGCTGATGATTTTGAAGATGGAAATCTTTCCGTTAATCCAGTATGGGTAGGGGATATTGATGATTTTATAGTAGAGCAAGGAGTTTTACGATTGAATGCTCCAAGTGCGGGAACTTCAATGTTGTCAACAGGTATAATTATTCCGGATAGCTTTGAGCTTTCCATGTATATTCATATGGATTTTGATCCCAGTTCTTCAAATTTTCTAAGTATTAAACTTCATAATTCGGATAAGACTAATTATTATGAAATTAGAATTGGGGAAAATGGAGCAGATGATAATTTTAAGTTTTATAGATTTGATGGAAGCAGTGAATTACTAATCGGTAATGGAACACTGGGGGCATTAGCGAAGTCTCCCGAGTTTAGGTTTAGACTTGTTTACAGAAATCAAGGTGATTTTCAATTGTTTGCAGATTATGAAAATGACGGTGGATTTGACTTCGATGCTATGTTTTTTGACAATCAAATTCCTTTATCGGAGTTGATGATATTTGAAATAAGTTGTACCTATACATCTTCAAGAGCCGATGATTTTTATTTTGACAATATTTTATTAAAAGAATATGCTCCAGATATTGAGCCACCTCAAATATCAAATGTTGATGTACTAAGTAGTAATTGTGTAGTGGTAAGTTTCGATGAGCAATTATCAGAAGATGTTTTAGAAGTCAGTAATTATAGTATTGTTGATGGCCCTCAGATATTATCAGTTGATTTTCATAATGGTAATAGTACGAAAGTAAAACTCAATTTGGGAGAAGAACTATCAGCGGAAAATGAATATATTCTGGAGGTAATAAATATTATTGACCTGATGGGTAATTCTTTGGTGTCGGATAATGTGACATTTAGATTTATAGGACGTCCTGAAGGTGATGATTTAAAGATATCAGAGATTCTCTTTGATCCGTATAGTGGAGGAGAAGATTTTATTGAAATATACAACGGCAGTTCAAAGTACTTGCAACTTGAAGATGTGATAATAGGTAATGCCGAAAACGGGCAACAAAAAAGGGTGAGCATTGATTATGTCCTTGAACCGGGAGAATATGTGGCTCTGTCTGAGGATATTGACTTTCTTAGGGAAAATTACTTACCTCCGGTAGAAGCAAAACTATTAGAAGTAGACTTGCCAGCATTTGATAATTCAAATGGTAATCCCTTACTTTTAATAGAAGATAAGCAGAACTTAATCACATTAGACAGTATGTCATATGTGGAGGACCAGCATTTTGAATTAATAGATGATACAGAAGGAGTTAGTTTGGAGAGAATTAGCTTTTTACAGGATGCATCTGATTCGAAAAACTGGTATTCTTCTTCAGAGCTTAACAATTGGGCGACACCTGGATATGAGAATGCGGCTTCTATTGTGCCGGATACTACTAATCAAATGTTTTCTTTGCAGAACAGGGTTTTTTCCCCTAGTTCTGGAGATGATCGCAGTTTTTTAGTTATAAATTATAGATTTGAGGAACTCGGTAATTTAGGAACTGTAAATATTTACTCAAGTAATGGCCAATTAGTCAGATCTGCGTATTCCAATCAATTATTGTCAACCCAGGGAATTCTAATTTGGAATGGGTTGAGTGATGACAATGAAATGTTGCCTTTGGGACCATATGTTGTAATAATAGAATCTTTTGATAAGGAGGGAAATACTGTGAGATGGAAGGATTATTGTGTGATCGCTGATAATATAAACTAAACGAAAAATGAACAGAAAAAGGGTAGATGTCGTCTTGGCTTCCATGCTTATGGCTACGATTCTATGCTTTTTTTTTAGAAATACCTCATTCTTCGAAGCCATTCATAATAGGGCTTCTTTAGTTGCGATTTTCTATCTTTTTGTTGGATTGACAGCATTGATTTTGAGTCTTAAAAAATCTCTCTTTGTGGCAATGGGATTATCAGCAGTAACCTGTTTGTACTTGAAAAGTGCTTCAAATACAGATCTTAAGCTTCCGGAGTACAAGGAGTCAAAGCTAAATTTTTCAATCTCCCATTATAATTTGGCTTCTATTTCAGAACCTGAGGTACTTCTGGACAGAGTTATGAGTCACAACTCTGATATTATTTCTTTTCATGAATTAACACCTGATTGGAATAGGATAATAGGAGAACGGTTGAAAGAATTATATCCTAATAAATATGTTGTAGTAAGGATAGATCCCTATGGTAAATCTGTTTATTCCAAATTTCCATTATCAAACATTCGCCGTTTAAAATTTGGAGAAGCAGAGGATCTTACATTTACTGTAAAAATAGACGAAGAGGAATGTGTTTTTGTAAGTACATACTTAATTCCTTCTTTAGACAATCTATCAACAACTGCGGCTACTAAGCAATTAGAGAATCTTGAAGCATATTTGCGAGATTATTCTAGAAATAATTTATTGGTTTTGGGAGAATTCAATATGGTTTATTGGAAAGATCCCATTCGTAAATTTCGTAATAACCTTGATTTAATCCATAGTAGAAGAAATGCATCTATAAACGGAAGTCTGCCTTTCGAACATTTTTTCTATAACGAACAATTGGAATGCACCTTTTTTGAAGAAATAGAAGATACACAACAAGCCAAAATTGGTATCAGAGGTAGATATCAGACCAAAGAGCCGGTTATGATAGGATCTCTTTAGATATTTTGATTGTGATCGTATATTTGACTTATTAATGAATATAATGCAGTATTCAGTAGAGATTAAAGATTTTGATCAACTTTCAAATCTTGAGTTATACACTATTCTTCAGTTGAGATCAGAAGTTTTTGTGGTCGAGCAGAATTGTCCGTACCAAGATCTAGATGGTAAGGATTACGAATCACAACATTTGTTATGTAGAAATGAGCAAGGTGAACTTGTTGCTTATCTTAGGATATTAGATAAAGGAATTTCGTATAAAAATTATGTAAGTATTGGAAGAGTTGTGAACAAATCTACAGTAAGAAATAAGGGATTAGGAAAACTAATAATGAAGTCTGCTCTTGAATATTGTGATAAAAACTATAACTCAGGAATAAAAATATCTGCTCAGTACCATCTTTCTAAGTTTTACCAAAGCTTCGGTTTTATGGAAATAGGAGAAGTCTATCTTGAAGACGATATACCCCATATCGCCATGATCCTAGATTAAACTTTTAATTCCTTATGAGTATCAGCTAGTATATTTTTAACCTGATCAATACTCGGTGCTTGAGAATATACTCTGAGAACCGGCTCAGTGCCACTTGGTCGGATCATCACCCATTCTTCCTCCGACAAGTAAAATTTGAAGCCGTCGATATTCTCTGTTCTAACGATTTTTCTTTCACCAATTTGAGTTATTTTCCCTTCCTTGCATTTAGCGATGACATCCTGTTTTTCATCATTTGTCAGGTGTAAGTCATCTCTATCAAATGCAAATGGTCCAATTTTGTTATAAACATCTTGAATAAGTTTTTCTAAAGACTTTCCGGTTTTCGCCATAAATTCCATGATGACTAGACCATTCCAAATACCATCTCTTTCAGGAATATGACCCTTAACTGCCAATCCACCAGACTCTTCACCTCCAACAATGACGTCTTCATTTGTCATTATTTCGGCAATATACTTGAAACCAATTTTGGTTACCTCATAATCCAAACCATAGATAGCCGCCAACTTTTTCATTTTATCTGTAACAGAGAAAGTAATAATTACCTTGCCGGTCATTTTTTTATATTCATATAGATAGGTGAGGAGAAGCAATAGAATATGATGAGAATCTACAAAATGTCCATTTGAGTCAAAGAGTCCTATTCTATCCGCATCACCATCGTTGGCCAAACCAAGATTAATAGAAGGGTCATTTTTTATTACATTAGAAAGTTCATTTAGATTTCTAGCAATAGGTTCAGGAGCTTGTCCATCAAAAGATGGGTTTTGTTCACAATGTAAGCAGATTGCTTTCGGAAATAGTCTTTTAATAACATTTTGCCCAGCCCCATACATGGCATCATAGGCCAGTGTTATACCTGATGTTTGAATTAAATCAAGATCAAAGTTTTGTTGAATATGATCAATATAGATGTCTTCGAGGTTTAACATCTTTAATTTTCCATTTTTCAATAATTCATCCACTCCAGTAAGATGTTGAATACAGTCCTCAGGAATAATAGATTCAATCTCACTAATATGTGCTGGTATAGTTGGGCCTCCATATGCGGACTTCAATTTATATCCATTGTAACCAGGAGGATTATGAGAAGCTGTGATTACTATTCCCATATCAGATTCCGTTTTAACAACGGCCAAGGAAACCATTGGAGTACTTACAAAATCAGTAGATAAAATGACTTCAATATCAAAATTGCAAAACATTTTAGCCACTTCCTCAGCAAACATTTTTCCTCCGAATCGAGTATCGTAGCCTATTACAGCCTTTTTCATACTTTTTTTAAGCATCCATTTTGCAGTTGCTTCAGCTACTCTTTTTAAGTTAGCGATAGTATAATCCTTTGCGATAATGGCTCTCCAACCGTCTGTACCAAACTTTATTTGTGTCATATAATTGATCTATTCAAGGTCAAAAGTAAGAACATTTCAAGCTATGAAAAAAGGTTTGATGTAATAAAAAAGAAAATAAATTTGATAATTCATATTATAAAAAAAAATAATATATTTACTGCAAATAAGGTATGGTGGAGGATCATTATAAGTTACGGGGGCTACGACAAGGTTTATTGAAAGAGCTGGAACGAAAAGGTATTTTTGACAAAAAAATACTATCAGCATTTTGGAATATTCCTAGACATTATTTTATAGATAAAGAATTTGCCCATTTGGCATATCAGGATATAGCATTTCCTATAGATGCAGGGCAAACTATTTCTCAGCCATATACTGTTGCGTTTCAATCATTGCTTTTAGATATTAAAGAGAATGACAAAGTATTAGAAATTGGTACTGGAAGTGGATATCAGGCTTGCGTATTGGCATATCTTGGAGCTAAGGTATATACTATTGAAAGGCAAAAATTCTTATTTGAAAGAACTAGCAACTTATTGAAATCTATTGGTTTTGAGAGAATAAGAACTTTGTTTGGAGATGGATATTTAGGAAATGTGAGATTTGCACCTTATGACAAAATTATTGTTACTGCTGGAGCGGAAAGAATACCTGAAAAATTACTATCTCAGCTTAAGATAGGAGGGGTAATGGTGATTCCTGTGGGGCCTGGAGACGATAAGACCATGTTAAGACTTACTAAAATAGGAGATGCTAAGTTTAAAAAAGAAGAGTTTGGCACCTTTAGCTTTGTTCCTTTCTTGGAAGGGGTATCCAACGAAGCTTTGATATAATGATAATTTTCTTTTTATTTGTGGCGAATTTCGGGATGTAGCTCAGTCCGGTAGAGTACACGTCTGGGGGGCGTGGGGCCGCAAGTTCAAATCTTGTCATCCCGACTTGAAAATCAAAGAGTTATGATATGATCATAACTCTTTTTTATTGATACTCAAACAATGCTCAAACATTTTTTGTTCTCTATATTGTTTTGAAGGCTTTTTGTCAGTGATATTTTCAATTTACATAAATCTTCGAATTTCTAATTACCATTTGTATCCATGAAACAAGTATTTTTTATAGGAAGCAATCATTTCATCTTTTATTTGGAATTCTTGGTTTGGGTCAATGGAATATTTACCTGATATTTCTTTTAGGAATGCCATTTGTTCTATCCTATCCATTTTTAATCTGTTTCTATATTTAATAGAAATTGGTTGCCGTAGAAAATGATCTATTACCACAATCAAAGTCGAAAAATCCATATCGCGTCTAGCATAAAAAGGATATGAAAGAAAAGACGAAGGGTTTGGATTAGGATTAGGGCAAAAAATGTTGAATTTTAAAACGCCTAATGATTGAGGTGATAAGTCTTTGGATTGATATAAGGCAGTATTCTTAAATATAAATTTGGATCCCCCAATAAGAAAAAGAGCAAAGTCAGAGCCTATATTTAATATGTTTATTAGCCTTAGTGTTTTTCTGAAATTTGAAGTTCTAAATGAAACTATCAATGCGAATATTATTCCTAGAAGTGCCCTTTCATAACAATATGTTTCTTTCCGCATTGTCACTATTTCCGTTAAAAGAGACACCTTTTTTTCGTCCCATTTTCTCAATACAGAGATCGCCAATCCTGCAGATAGAATGGCCCTAGAGTAATATGAATGATGTGGTTTGAAATATTCTCTTATTAGGAAAACGAAAGATTCGGATAAAGTATCAACCTTTAATAACCCGTCGCAGACTTTTATGACATGATTTTGATTGGTAAATATCTCTGACTTTATATTTGCAAGTTCTTTGTTCAATTGTTGTACAGTAATTTTCTCATAAATGGATTCTTCAATAATGGTTGCAATATTTACTTGAGATGACTTTTCTTTAGAAGCTAAATCACTCCTTTTTTGCTTCTCCATCCAATCCTCAATTTTCAAACCTTCACCATAACCTTTCCATCCCATATAACCACAATAGAGAGCGAAAACATTTAATAGACGAGTGGTCTGATCATTGATTTCATTGTATGTAAACTTAAACCATATCCTTAAAGCACTTTCACTAATCTTATCTTTTTTATTGAAAACCTCATCTGTTAAGTAAAACTTTTTAATAGCTAATTCTATTAAATCTTCATCGAAGTATTTATCGATAATATTTGCTACTCGTTGACTTATCATTTCAGCTGAAACTCCGTAGTATCCTGTCGTAACATTTTTGATGATTGGTGTTTTATTTTCATAGTCATCAACTTCGTTTTCAAGGTTTTTCCTACAAAGTTCAATGAGTGGCTTATATTTTTCTTTATCACTTGACATAATTAAATGTATGAGATATTAATAGTAATGTTCTAATATAAATCTAAATGACAAAAAAGCCAAAAATGGTATTCATGAAACCAGATCAATATATACCTTATAAGCCTCATGCTAAACCAAAAAACAAATTTGAACAAAATCGTTTTACGGGAGAGTGCGTACCGACAACTCCCGTACTCGAAACAATAGGAGTTGAAGGAGTTAAGCAAATTGAGGAGCTAGTTAAGGAAATGCTAGTATGGAAGGATCGAATTTTTGGAAATGGTTCCCCATTAAATGCATTGCATTGGGAGATAGAGTTTTTAAACCTTGAGGACCCTTCGTATATTTATTTTTGTACTGCCTTTGATGGATTTCTTGATTCTCAAATGGAATCCGAAGATCGACTTTACTACAATAGTTATCCACTGGTTGATCCTAACAAATTACCATTTGACCTAAGTGATATAGACGATTACTATAACTACCCCATAAAGCACGAAGACAGACTATATAATTACTTCATTACTAGATACTCATTGGACCTAGAATATTCTTATCGTGTTGAACAGTTCTTGGCTGACTTGAAGAAGTAGTATGTAAACTCACTTAGTTTACAGAGAAGTTTACAGAAGAGTTTACTGAGTTTAGGGTCTGCTCTGGGTGTATGTTTGCATATGTAAATGAAACACAATGCAAACAAAGAAGAACAAAATTATCAGTTTTCTGAACGGGTGCTATGAAAATGGCACCAATATCATCATAGTTATTACATATGCTCTTGTTGTGAGCTTTATGGCGTACTGTATGTATGCCATACATCTTGATCAAAAAATTAAAGCAACGAATAGTGAGCGTATCGATAAATTAGAAAGAATCATTCGACAAAATATGTCCCCTGAGGTATGGAGTGATGATTATGACCCCTACGAATCTTTTGATGGTGAATACAATGAAATTAATTACGAAACAGAAAATAATGAATAATGAAAACAGCACTCAATAGAATATATAAGGCTTTGACTCAGATATTAAGAACTCCAAAATCCGAGAATGAATTTCTGAGTGAGACAAAGGTAAGGATTCCACCGCTTGACCAATCTCCCAATATTAAGCTGTTGATAAATGTCTTGCAACAGCAGTTAAATGTGAGTTACGACTTCTTTAAGTCAATCTCAATTATTTTGTCTAAAGCAGGTGTGGACTTTTCTCTTTCTAAGAAAGAATATCAGGGCGATATTTCTGACCCTTATAGATCGAAGCAAATAATTTTTTCTATTCAAACTCTATTAGTTCACAGAATATTTGAGATTATTAATAATCAATATAGTATTGGAGAAGAAGTCGCATCCTTGGATAAAGAACTTAACGAATATATCTATAAATCTCCTCTAGAGTCGCGAATACCATTTGAAACAGAATTAAGAGAAGTGTTACTTACCGAAGTACAGGGTAGAGCCAGTCTGGTTTCTGAAGAACAAATAATGTTGGGCTTTCAAAGCAAGTCAAATTACTTAGATGCCATTTCAGAGACCAAGGATAGACTACTCGCAGAAATTGAGCGAAGTCGACGAGTAGAAGAAGCTAGATCAGAGGAGTTTAAGACAGATTATCAATCTAAAGTAAAGAATAAGGCACTTCGTGATCTATCCGATAGGCCAGAAGAACATAAGAAGATTCTTGCTGAAGTCCGTAAGGCAATTAAGCAGTCAAGGTGTATTCAGAATGGAGTAACGACTCGCTAATATTTAAATAACAAAAATTTATAAGTATGACACGAACAAGAAAAACAGAAATTTCCAATGAAAATCTTCAAAGAGTAGATGAAATCTTGGAGGATATGAAGAGATTTCGGAAGAGTAATCCTCGTAAGGAAAATCAAGTCTATAAGTTGGTAGAGGGATTGGAATTAGTCCAGTCTGAGAAAGAAAAGAAGCAAAACTTCATTAACGAACTTCTATTTGTTGGTAGAGAATATTCAGAATATCAGAGCGTATCCTTATTGATGTTAGTATTACTCGGTTCAGTAGCTCTAACAATTGTAATAAGTGAAGGTATTCTCTACAGTTTTAATGTTCAGGAATCCTTTGGAATAGATAATGCATGGACTTTTGGTTTTGTGTTTTTGGGAATAAGCTTGGTACTGTCCTATTTTCTGAAACCATATGTTCACACAGAGATGTTAGCACGAACGTCAAGACGATGGACACCCTATAAGCTTTATAAAGCATTTACAGTATTCAATATAATTATCACGGTACTTAGCTTTGGAATACTCTATGTGGGATTATCAGAAGAGAATAATGAGATAAAAGCACTTACAGAACAATTAAGTAATTCATCTGGATTTGGGATGAGCGTTGAAGAAGAAACCATAGCCTTGACAGCAAATCAACAAGACCATCAAAAGGACGAAACAGAAGACTATTTTGCCCAAGTTCATGCAGCTATATCTCCTTTTGTTTTGATGCAATTAAGTCTGACAATGTTGCTTGCTGCAATTTTCCTAGAAGTGAAATTTATGCTATTACTTATTCCTTATTTGAATGAAAGGAAGATAAGGAGGCTCAAAAACTTACAAAAACAAAATCAGACTGACTTCTCAGCACTAAAAGTTTTTTTCCTGCTGCTTTTGGAACAAATGGATCAGATAGATAGCCTCAATGCCGATAAACAAATATTAGAAAACTTTTAAAAAACTAGAAAGATGAAATCAGAAACGATAATGATTATGGGCTTTTTATTAGTACTTATTAATTGTGCAACGGCTCAGACGAGAGAAACAAGAGTCTCATTGATATTTTGCGATAAGACGATTTCTATTAAATCCAGTAAAGTGATTGAAGAAAAGAATAAGGAGTTTGTTCTTGATATTCTTAATCAAGGAGTGGGTAAAAAAGGAGATAAAGTAATAGTCTCCTACATATATTCACAGACAGCTAATCCATCGAATAGACAGGTATTCGAGTACGAATTTAGCGACATGCCCTCATATGATAATTTAAGTTCTCTAAAGCGGAAGAAGGCTATACTTAAATACCAACTAGCCAAACGACAGTATAATTCGGAATTTTCTCAAAGGGTATTGAAGTATTGTTTTGAAGGGAAAACAGATCAAACCACAACGAATCTACTGGGATCGCTTAAGGTAATGGCTGATATAGCAAAGGAGCACCCGTCAGGTGACATGGAGGTCTTTTTTCTAAGTGATTTATGCGAGAGTCATTTTAAGAAATACTATTGTCATGGAGGTAAGCGATTTAAAAGTTACAAGGAAGCAGAAACACAAGCTAAGAAAGATTTACATACAGTACTGGAATACTATCAGTTAGAGATCGATGATTTTCAGAGGATACAAGGTGTTTCTGTTCTTCTTCCTGCCCAAAGAATGGAGAAAAATGAAGCACTGGAAATGATGCCAATATATTTCAAATCTCTTTGTAAAGAGATAGGCATTGATGAAGTAATAATTAAATAATTCACATAAAATTTTAAATGATGATTACATTAAAGAAAGACTTGGTCGATATATTCCACGAGCAAGCGAACTTATTTGAAAGCCAATTATCTGCATTCCACGATGAGTTAGATACGAAGGGTATTGTCAAAAATGATGTGCCGATAACGGGCTATGATGTACAAATTGGAGGTAGGCATCTTCGGCAAAAAGAGTATGATGTTTTAAAGAAGGGAGTTCTAAGTATTAGCGAAACGGTATCTGAGATTAAAGAGAATCTTTCTTTTACAGAGGTAATAGTTTTACCGATGGCTCTGGTAAAGCAGTTGATACAGGAGACCTCACTTTTTTATATCCATCAAACAACGGACAATATCTATGTTCTTCCCAGAAGTTGGAGAGAAAAAGTACTAAAAAGGAAGAAGTCCATAGCTCGTTATGGTAATACTACTATTCGTTCTGTGTCATTAAGAGAAGCCTATCCAGATGGTGTCATAAAGTCTCATGGTAAACCATCAAAGTATAATGATCGAGTTAAAATAACGCTTCCAAAAGCCCCAAATCACGTTCACGAAGAGATTATTAAAGTGGTTAATTATTTACCAAAGCAATTTGTATCTAACATCCGTATTATTGCAGACCCTAAGTCGTTAGGAGTAACCTTGTTACTAGCTAAGGAGAGACGTACACCACGTCGACCAGCACGGAGTCTTGATCCGGGTATTGTGATCGAAATAGGAGCATTCTGTGCCATCTTACCGAAAACATTCTATCATTTATCAGCTTTGGAAAAAGGCTTTTTAAGTCGAGTGAGGAAGATAGAAAGCAGATGGAGTGTGGAAGATTTTATTCAAGAATACTCAAATAATTAGTCATGTTGGAGGAAACAAATGCTAGGCAGATTTTGATGATGGGCGAAAACGATCTTCTGCTTTTATTGGAAAAGTACTACGATAGAATTGTAGAAGACAAGAAGGTGGAACCAGAATGGATATCGGCTCCTGAAGCCAAAGCCTTATTAAAAATTAAGAGTTCTACTACATTAATAAAATACAAGAACGAAGGCTTGATTAAGTACAGTGAGCTAGGACCTCGTCACATACTTTTTTCAAGAAGCAGCATATTGGAATTTATTTCATCACGGGCAAAAGAAACTTTTTAAGATATGGAAAAGAAAGAAGTAAATTATGCAGCAATAATTAATCGTGGTTATTACCTCGGCAAATACTTAGACCCAAGATTGAAAGATGCAGTTTTCGCTCGTATCTCAGAATTAGAGCAAAAAGGTGAGAAAGCTCATATATGGCAGAAGTACCGACGTGGTATTGAGATTGGTATGCAAGAGTGGAAGTTAGAGCAGTTAAAACGGGCAAACCAGATTTCTCGTAGCGACAAGGATAGAGGCATTTCACGATAAAACATTTCGTCAGCGATGAGTTTTGTGATATATCCTATTATCCAGCTAGTGGCATGGGCTTTAGTTATAGGCATGCTTTTTCCTAAAGCATTTTCTTACTATGGTAAATTCTTGCAATGGATTTTCCGAATCGTTGTGAAAAGTCTTGAAGTTTTAATTGCAATAGTAGCCAAAATACTAAAGCTCATTGGCCACATTTTAGAACGTGTATTTGAACTGCTCGGCAGTCTTTTCGGGAGGCGATAATTTTTTAATTCTTTTCAAATTATTTTATGGCAATTATAGATGCTCTTTTTGAAGTTTTCAGAATCTTGATAGATGGTCTATTTGGATTTATACGATTTCTTTTTGGACGAGGTTACCGAAGTCAACACAGTCTTTATCACGGAGGCTTTATGTCTTGGTTCACAAGAATAAAATTACTCAACCGATGGAACAAAGGCATAGTCGTAGACGGAAAAAAATTAAGGCTGTCTAAGGCTAATTCTAAATTACATTTTTGTATCATCGGTGGAACAGGATCTTATAAAAGCACTTTGCAATATGCCAATATTATGGCCTCTAATGAATCGAAGTTAATTATTGATGTTGACGGAGTTGGCTTTGAGAAGACCGCAGCAGATCAAATCAAGCAAGGGGTAGATGTTCATGTGGTAAAACCGTTGGAGCCAGAAATTTCTTCTCAAACAAATCTAATGGACAATGTAAATTCTTCTTCGGACGGTAAGAAATTAGCCCATAAGATAGTTTCTATGCATTACGCGATAAATGGCAATTCAGAGTCCGCCTTTTGGCAGCACTCAGCTACCAGTCTGTTGGCATTACTCATTAACGTTAGTAAGCGTATGCCCGTTCAATTTCATACGTTTAGTGGTGTTCGTCATTTATGTCAGAACTTTCTGGCATCAAGCATGGAGTCAATCATGATAGAGTTTACCAGAGGTGATACGGAACTTTTTTCAGAGTATGTGGCCATGAAATCAATGGACCCTAAGACCTTTGCAGGGGTACAAGCCAGTCTTCTTTCTTGTCTCGATAGAATTTCTGATCGGTCCATTCAGCATTTGATGGCACGAACGACGCTAAGTTTTAAGGATTTTGTTGAAAAACCAACCGCTATCTATCTGATTATTCCTGAGGCTGAAATGGCATACTACTCTTTGTTTATATCGCTTTATATCGATTCACTTTTGCAATACATTCAGAATTACAAACCGCCGAAAGATAAATTTTATCAGATAATTCTTGATGAAGTAGCTCATTTGGGGCTTGATTTGCCCATGTATTGTGCCACCGTTCGGAAGTACCAAATCTCTCTGACACTCCTGATACAAAGTGTATCGTTCCTTAAACACAGGTTCAAAGAAAACTACCGAAGTATTCTTTCGGGAGGCATATCTAATAAGCTTATCATGGGGGGAGCAGATATAGAACTAGCAAAAGAGTTATCGGATATTTTTGGTAAAAAGGGGGTGCATTTGAAAAATAAAAAAGGAGGATATATGACGCATAGAGAGGTGTTAAGTCCTACGGAAATTATCCAATTAAAAAAACGACAAGGACTTTTTATTCATAGGAATGAAAGCCCCTATATCATTAAACGTGTTTACCCACACTTTACCCAACGTCGACTAAGGAGGAGAAGTAAGGCGAAACCGCCTGTTTTTGAAGCCAAGCCATTAGAACGACCATCACTTTATCCAATCAATAATACAAGTTCGAATGAAGGATTCTAGTCAACAAACGGAGCTATTTCGATCAGGGTTAATAGAGGAGCAAGCATCGCCAAAGGAAATTTCTGAATGGAAAGAGGCTAGAAGAAAAGCTTATACGAAGGAGTACAATAAACGGTACTCTGAGAAAAGAAAGAAAGTGAATTTGGTATTTGAGAAAGAAATTTATGTGAGGTGGGTAGAGAAATCCAAAGAGCATGGAATGCCTTTAGCAACCTACCTGAAATCCTGTATTCAAAATTATCATGAAGGCATATACATCAGTCCTAAGGGAAAGGAATTGAATGCAATTAGCAAATTGCTTTTAGAGATCAATAATAGTATTTCGAGAAGCATAGCCTTAGTGCCTCTTAGTCAGGGTATGAGCTATGAAGATATTGCCTCACTAAAAAGAAGAGTTGCTGATATAGAGTTTTTGGTAGAGCAATCACTCCAACCTAAAAGTTTGACGGTGTTTATCAAGGAAGGGGCTGATAACTCACCTAGTTTTATTCCCAAGCTTCTTAATGCAATAAGTCAGTATTTAACCAAACAACCATGCTAATTAAGGCAATTCACTATAAATGGGGTTCACTATATCGGGCAAAGCAAAAAGTTCGGTATTTACTTGTGGATGGTGGTCTTTCTGAAGCTTTGATCGACAAAAAGACACTATTACTTAATTTTACTGAGGCTGACCCTTCACGACTTCACATGGATTATTACCGTAACGCCAAAAGCCTCAAGAAGCGTAAAAATGGCGTTGTCTACTATCATTTCGTACTGTCCTTTTCTAAAATTGATTCTCCGAATATTACAGATGAAATGCTTATGGATATCATGTATAAGTTTTGTGAACTCAGAGGTATAAGTAACAATCTGGTACTTGGAAAAATACATTCCTTTGAGGCTCATAAGCACATACATATATTTTCGAGTTCTAATGCGTTGAGATCGTCGAGACCTATTAGAATAGATAGAAAGCACCTCAAGACTTTGTGTCGCCAAATGGAAGCGTACCAATTGGAACGGTATGGTCAGGCTATGGAAAATAGTATTGTCCATTTAAATCGCCCTGAATTAGAAAAGGTCAATTACATTAAGAGAGATCGAACACGTAGAAAGCGTAGAGAAACAGCTATGAACGAAAGACTGGGTCATGCAACAAAATCTAATAAGGAAATAGCTCGTGAGATTTTAAATGACCTATTAGACAAATCTGAAAGTTTTGATGACTTTGTTAGTCAGTTAGAAAACCATGATGATTTTGAATTATATAGCTACAGATCGAAACTTCGCGGATGCCTCTACAAGAACAAAAAATACAGGTGGTCTACTCTTAATGTGGATAAATCCAGATTGTCTCGATTTTACGAAATCGAATCCAAATTGAAAGAATTGGAACTCATCCGAGAGACATTCCGAGGTCGAGATATAGGATTGGAGAGGTAGGGTACATAGGGACGACCTAAGTCCCTATGCAAGATACATTATTACACCTTAGTACTAAACAGGAGGTAATAATGTTATCTTGCGTAAGTTTTATCGTTTTCAAAAACAAGAAGTCTCTAAAACTTACATAAGACAACCACTAAACTAAAGTGATGTTTGAATGAAAAATATGGGTAGGAGAGGGAATAGTATTTCACTTCAATCTTCACTTGCCTATCTTCTGCATTTTACCTTCTCTGATTTTGTGAAAATTGAGAGGTGGTAAAATGTATTAGAAAGTTTTTTTATAGATATGGAACTATTTGTTATTCATAAAGGTTTGAATTTTTACAAGTGTGAAAAGTCACATTTCCTTTTTCTTTGAAATCAAGGTTAATCTAGCATCCGGATGCATAATAAATCTATTATTATGAAGCATATTTTGCTAGTTATATTAATATTGTTGACACTTTTAGTTGTTAACTATTTTGTTGTAACGCTTGTTATTAGCTGGATGAGTTGTGACGTTGGAGCTTTGATATATATGATCGTACTAACTTTTACAGTACTTCAAATAGCTGTATATCGGATGGTCAGAGACTATAATTTTGCATAGCAAGCGAAAAAAAGTATGCCCCGTAAGGGAAGAGAATTTCATCAAATACTACATTTATGCTTTTCATGTATTATTTTGATTTAGAATTAATTATTTTAGCAACTTTAGAAGAAAAAGAAAAAGCAAAACTGGCAGGTACAAATTTAAAAGTTGGTTATGAGTAACGACACCTGCAAAAAGAAGAAAATGTACCGACAGCGTACATGTACTAGAAATGAAGAGAGTGATTATGAATATCCTCTCATGGAAGACTTAAGGAGAAGTTGAGTATAACGATTACGAAGAAACTCTCCTTTGGATTAAAATTTTAAGGCCTTAAAGCCACGAATTTCGCGAGTTCGTGGCTTTTTTTATTCATTTATACAACCCCATTTAATATAGATGATAAGAGCTGAATTTAATTGAAGACAACTGTAATAGCTTTATCTTCGCATATCTATTTCTTTAGACATACCCTTTTTAATTTGCTCAATTTCTTGAAGTCTTTTTTTCTTTACGGAGTTGCTTTGTTCGGTTTGTAAATAAGCCGATTTTTTTAGGATATCTGCTTCTCGTTGTCTTCGTTGTTTTAGCATTGCAGTGTTATACCCGTGTGCATACCCAGCACAATAGGTTTCTACGTATTTTGGAAAGATTAACGATTTTAACAAAGAAAACTCTCGTTTTGGTTGTCGAGACATTCCAGCACTTGCATCATTGAATCCTGCCCAATACCCTTTTTCTCTTGTATTACTCATCACTATATATAATGCTTTTTATCAACAAAAAGTGCTGAGATTTGTCAGTTTTTTTAAGACTTTTATATTTTCGAGAGGTATCGGATCAACGACAAGTTTGCTGATTGATTTTCGAAAAATTTACAAAAAAGTCACACAAAATTGGGTTATATTTGAAACGAAGAAACATCAGCAAAGAAATGACAACTGAAATTCAAAAACTTGGTTACTTGGAGATATTCATAAATCCTGAAAATGGAAGGATTTCCTCTCATTACTTAAATGAAAAGGATAGTATGTTTATTGATGAATCTGGCTACTTAAAAAACCATTCTTTGAATTTAACATATGTAAAGGAAATTATAGCGGAAATACTTGGGATAGGAGGGAATGAAGTTCATTTCTCTAACACTCAGGTTAGACATATTAGTTACTCTAGTACAGAAGAGGTAAACATTAAGTTATCTAATAGCTTCTTATTTAAAGAATGTAAGATGCCTTGAGAACATATTAATTTAGTAATTTTTCTTAGAACTGATTGGGTTTATCCTTATGATTTGGCATATAACTTGTTTGAAGTGATTCTCACTCCTTATAAAGAATGGCATCCTGTTAATAGAATACCAGAAGATACTTCGGAAGAATCTCTAGAGCTTTTTGAGAACATTTTAGAGCTAATCAGCCCCTACCTTAAATCGCTTATAAAGACACAAATTGATAATTCCAGTTTTGATTTATATTTTCATAAACCTAAATGGGAAGAGGAATGTGTGCCTGATACAGGAGCCGATGGGTTTAAGTGTAAAGGGATGATTATGACCAAAGAAGAATATTTCGAGAAATATTTCGTAAGATAAAATTAAGATGCTAAGATTCAGCACATTGCCTTTGAAAGTAATATGTTGGTGCTAATCATAACAACCTATCGGCATAGCCAGATAGCACAGAAGCTCTTTGGTTGAAAGCATCAGAAAGAATACGACAATTATTTCTGTGTTTACATTTATCAATATAAGCAGAATACCCCCGTGATATAGATTGAGCAATATTTAGTGGAACGCCTTTGCCTAAGTTTATGAATGTATCTAAAAGATGAGGGGCTAAATCCATTCCGCCACTAGTCATGCCGACAGCCCAAGCTTCTTCTTCGATAGCGTAGAACAAAGTTGTGGAAGAGGCGACTTTATATCGATCTTCTTCTTTAAAGGATACGAAAGCAGGATAATAATACACGGTATTCATTATGGGAACTTCGTACAGTTCTTCAAATGAAAAGTTATCATTAGCCCATTCAAAAAAAGCATTATCAGACGTATGTCCATAATCAAATGGTTCATAATGACCTGCTTTAAGTTGAGAGGTGAGTTCATAACGATCAATATTTGAGAAGTCAAAGTTTTGAAGTGAAAAATCACATGTAATAAAAGCCGATATGTTTGTTGTTGTTTCCATAATAAAAAGGAATTAAGAAATAAATATGCTTTGAAGTGGGTGAAGCTAAAAAGCAATAGGCAAGGAGGAATCCGTAGGAGCATTCCTTGTCCTATTGATTGGCTTCACCAAACTTTGCAGATTTTATTTCGTTCCTTTTGTATGGGAACTATCATTCAAACCTTATTTCGTTTTTAGGCGATTTTTCATCTGAATGGAAAATAAATCATCGGCTAAAGCTCTTTTTTCTTTGATGAATTTGAGGGTCTTTTGGAAGGCTTTGATATCTAGTTGCTTGGTGTCCAAATGATAAATGCCAAGATCAGCTAGAGATTCCTTTCCACTTTTCATAGGTTGAAAGTTAGTAAGCCGAGAAAGATCGATTTGAAGTTGAGAAATATCTGTTTGAGAAAGAATACGGCGTGTGTTGTAGCCTAATTCTGAGAGGATAATATATCCAATTTCTCTTTGGGTTCGATTAGGCATGGTGTTATTTCGGAGTGGTATTGGAAATATAGCGGAGGCAATATTCATGGATTGAAGTATCTTGAAAGGAAAAACAAGGTTAATGGCTCTTAGGTTTTTGGCTCCTGTAAAGGGAAGAGTGTGGTCCGGCAATTTCAAAGTGAACTGTTCTTTTTGCAGATAAATACTTCTGCTACCGTCAAGATTAAGTTTTGATGAAATGCCCTTTCGTAGTTCAAAGGAAATATCTTCTGAAATCAAATTAGATAAATTTTCGGCTTCCTTTTTAAAAGTATCAAGTTGTATTTTCTTGATTTGAAGTTTAGTTTCTAACTTTTCTATTTTCGGATCACCAAGTGGTAAGGTATTTAATTCCTTTCTTAGTTCTTGAATTTCTGCTTTCGTACTTTCTATCTCATGGGTTTTGTCAGCGAGCGTTTTGGATAATTCTTTCTGTTGAGATTTGATTTTTTGCAAACCGCGATCTATGTCTTTGACCGATGAGACTTGCGACCCACCAAAAGTTCGGGAGATTTCCAGTTTCGTTTCCGCGGAAATATTGTCGCTACTTTCCACTTGGTTTAGGGCATCACTGAAGGCATCAGTATTCCCAAAGTCTGCTGCAAAGATGATACGCTCAATGGCTTTCTTTTCCTCTGGTGGTTTGGTTGATGCTAATTCATGCAAACGGAGGAAGTTCTTCCAGTTTTCGACCCAAAGTGCCATTTTGTGGTTATCCTCAAAACGAGATAGGAAATCTTGGAGTATGGCGATAGGTGTTTTGCCTTGTGCCAGAAGCTCCTTTTTTAGACCCTTGATTTCTTCTTCGGGAGATAGATTATTCTCCCTCAACTGCAACTCATTATCTAGTTCCTGCACTTCATCTTCTGAAATTTCATCACCTAGCATTTCGCTAAAAAAGTCTAGTTCTTGTTCCAACTCATTTTCAGCTTTCAGTTTTTCTTTTTGTTCTACTTTGGCTTGTTCTTGTCTTTGTTCAGCGGTAAAATGGGGTTGTTCAAAAGATGGGGTTTGATTCTCTTCCAGAGAATCAGCGGACTCGTTGGAGTCCGCATATGGTAACTTAACCGAATGATCTGGCAAACGATCGGGCATCACCTTATTATACCATGAGATCAACGATTTTTCTAATTTCTCTCTCTTGGGTCTAATCCCTCAGAAACTTCCGCCCAATTTTCACAGGAAATCTTGTGTCCTTCCATAGAAACAGAATAGAACTTATAGGCTTCAAAAAACCGTTTGCGTTCATCTGGTGTTAATCCTAATTTGGCAAACTCAGACTTTAATTGTGAAGGATTTAAAAGGTTCATTTCTTCGCTTGATAGCTTCACAAAGTGGTCAAAGATCGCTTTGTTGTCACCAGAAAGGGTGTCGGGATTAAGTATTCTACTAGCCTTGCCATAGTCGATCTTGGAATCAGTCGACTGAGCCATCATGTCAGAATTTGCCCCAACAGCGAGAGCCAAAGATAGCAAAACCCCGAATCGAATCTGCTTGAATTTCTCCGCAACATCTTCGCTAAGTTGCTTCATTTTGTCACCCCCTGATTCCAGCCATTCTTGCAGCTTCATCAGTTTAATAATACTCTTTATGGAGCCATTGTCAATGAGTGAAAAGTGTGTTCTGCTCAGATTTGAAAATTGTCCAACATGTATCATTTGTAAACCTAAATGGTCGTTTAGGTTTACATGGCGTATTTGATTGAAAATGAAATGTTTATGAAGCCGTTTCCTTTGTAGGTGGAATGCGAAAATTTTTATAAATTTGTCATAATTTGTTAAATTAAACGACCGTATTTTTTTACACTTTTGACCTCCATTTGATACTGTCTTTTTAGAAAAATATTACCTAATTTTGAAACATGGCACGGTACGGATATGCAAGGGTCTCAATGACTTCTCAATGTTTGGATTTACAAATAGATGCTCTGAAGGAGGCTAAGTGTGAGAGGATATTTTCTGAGAAAATATCGACCAGAAAGAAGGTGCTTCCAAAGCTTCAACAAATGCTTTCTCATCTGACGAAAGGCGATACTGTTATTTGCTATAAGTTGGATAGGTTAGGGCGATCACTACTGGAGTTAGTAAATCTAGTTTCTGGTTTTGAAAGTAAGGGTGTACGGTTAATTTCAATCGTAGATGGCATTGATACAGCAAAATCTGGTTCCAAACTACTATTAAATATTATGATGTGTATTGCTGATTTTGAACGTGAAATGATCCGTGAAAGGACAATTGCAGGATTAGAAGCAGCAAAAAAGCGAGGCGTAAAATTAGGTCGTCCTGTAATAGTAAATAATGATCGGGAAAGAAAGAAGAAAAGAGTAATAGCCTTACATCGGGAAGGAAAAACGCCAACGGAGATAAAGCGACTGGTTTCTATTTCTAGACCTACTATTTATAAATATGTCCAAGAGATGGAGGTGTTGAGCCTAACATAAAACAGAGCTTGTGATAATTAAAACCTGTAAGCCACAAACTAAGCCGAGTGCTTGTAAAAACAAGGTGGATCGCCCAATGGGTGCTGTGTTAAGTTAAATGATGATTGGCAGACCTTGATGATAACAAAAAATGACTTGATCTTTGCGAGTAGGTTTTAAGTAATGAGAATAAAAGAAATCAGTGTAAATAAATAGAAGAAATAACTTAACTTTACTGAACTAATTCATTTTAAGCCAAAAAATAGAAGAAATATGATCAGAGGGCTATTCCCCCAAAGAACCAAGAAATGGGTCTTTATTTGCCTGTGCTTTGTTGTTGTAGTACCCCTAGAAGCACAAATAGTATATGAAGACCTCTATACGCAGAACTCGTTTAATAACCAAAGTATAGACACATCGCTGCCCGTGGGAGCTACTGCGGGTTCAGCAGATGTGACCAATGGCTCCAGTAGCTATATTATTCCTATTCAGATTCCAGCAGGAACCAATGGCGTGGCTCCAGAGCTATCCATTGCCTATAACTCGCAAGGGGGTGATGGACATTTGGGAATTGGTTGGAATATCACAGGACTCTCAGCCATATCACGAGGACTCAACACCATTTATCACGATGGCGAATCCAAAGGAATTGCTCTTAGCAGTGATGATGCTCTGCTCTTGGATGGCATGCGACTCAGAGAAGTGTCTGCGGGTGTTTTCAAAAAGGAAATGGATGACTATTCCACCATTGAAGCAATGGGAAGTTTGGGTTCTAAGGCTCTTTGGTATCGTCAGGAGACCAAATATGGAGTGGTCATTGAGTATGGAAAAGAAAATAATTCTGTCCTCGCCAAAACAGATGGAACGGAGATTATCCTCTGGCGAGTGAGCAAGATCATCTATAAGGATGGCAACTACATTTCGTTTCATTATACCAGTACCGATAGAGATTCCCGTATTACCTCAATTGAATACACCGGAAATGATGCGGCAGGGTTAAGTCCTTTTGCGAAGATTAGTTTCTCATATGCCGACAGAGAGAGCACGAGTAATACCACCTACGAAGCAGGATCGAAAATTGTAAGAAAGTATCTATTACGAGAAATTACGATTTCCTCAAAGAGCAACCCAACAGGTCCTTTTAGTATTCATAAAAAATATAAGTTTACCTACGCTACAGACGGTATTAATGCTTTTTTAAAGGAAGTAACAGAAACCGACGGTCTTGATGAACTCAACCCCACCATTTTCAAATATGGAGATATTCCTACCCAAGATTTTACCTATGATGGATTTAGCCAGTTTGAATCGCTCGGCAACCCGACTGATATTTTTACAGGAGATTTCAATGGGGATGGTCTTTCTGATTTCCTGAAAGCAGAAATTGAATATAACAACGGGCATAAATACTATTCCGATTTTGAGGTGCATACCACAGAACTGGAAAGCAGCACGGTCGGGTTGACCTTTAACTATCAATTTACCAAATCCCTCACTGATCTGGGAACAATCACAGAGTATAATGCAGGGTATAATTTCTTTTCTTCTGATATGACAGGAGAAGGACGTGATGATGCTGTTTTTGCCATTACAAAGATCATAGCAAATTCACCTTACGTTTCGAGTGTGGCTGTTTTTGAGATGAATGCCAATGCGACAGATGCTACGCAAGAAACCATCACTATTGATGTAGTGGATAACGATCTTTTCTATGATCCGGGAAACAGATATATGCATTTGGGTGATTATAATGGCGACGGGGTTACAGACATTATTCTGATACTAAGTGACATTGGATTGGTGACCAATACGGTGTATATCTATTATGGCAACGAATCCACAGAATTTGAGGCCATTAGTTTAGTAGGGACTAGCCATTTTGATCTGAATGATTGGGACGTAAAAAACGTCAATACCATTGATTATGATGGAGATGGGAGAAATGAGCTTATGATCACTGGTGGACTAAAAAGTGAAATATACCGCTTCAATGACCTAGAGGCAACAGCAGTTATTAATCAGGGCTTCCCAACTGAGTGGCATCTGATGTGGTTTGGAGACTTCAATGGGGACAGAAAAACAGATATACTCTCAAGAGGTGATCTAAATGATACGAACGAGGACTGGCATATAGCCATTGCAAAGGGCGATGGAACTTTCGATGAAGACCCATTCATTTGGCCTACCAATAAACCTATTGTGGATGAAGACTATCTAGGGAACATTATTAGTGTGGCCGATTTTAATGGAGATGGTCGCTCCGATATTTTGAGAGGTAATAGTGTCAACACCAACACAGAAGTTTACTACAGCAGAGGGGATGATTTTGAAGATATAATTCTGAGTACCTATACCAATATTATTAATAGGTATGGAACGCAGGATATGAACGGAGATGGTCGCTCTGATCTGTATATCCGAGGAACGACGCAAGGACCAGCCGATCTGCTTCGCCTTAAATCGGAAGGAGAAGACTTACTCCTTGAAAAGATCAAGAATGGGCATGGGCATGTAAGTAGCTTTGGATATCGCAATACCGCCAGAGATACCTTTGTCTATGAAAGAACCGAATTTACCAGTCACCCGATCAATACCGTTCAGCCTCCTATGTTCTTGCCTTACTCACTCTACAAAGATGGATTTAGAACCAGCTACTATAAATACACCGATGCTAAGCTTCATAAGGAAGGAAAAGGATTTTTAGGATTTGCCGAGATAGAAACTTCCAGTGGTGCTCCTGATATGTCAGAGCAGATGAAATATAAGCTCTACGATGAGCAGATGGTCATGCTCCCTGATACCATAATCAAAAAGCATGAGGATGATATCATGCATATCAGAGCCATCACTAATACCTTTTACAATAGCTACGATAGCAATGGTGATCTGGAAACCTATAGAACCCATGTCACCGAAACAGATGATGAAAATGTTTTTGAGGGGAGGTGGAAGGTCACTTCTACTACCTTCGATGATTATGGAAATGCCACCTTTAGTTCGGTAGATAATAATGACCTAGATGGAGTTACAGTGACTACTGTTTATGAGGAGTTTGGTACACCGATTCCAGCCATGCCGACTAGTGTCACCACCAATGCCTCTCGAGCAGGGCAGCCAAATTATACGACAGTTGAGAAGCATTTCTACAACGGCATTGGGCAGGTAGATTCTACGATTCAGTTTTTTGGAGAAGAAGAAGCTTTATTTACTAGTTACTCCTATAATAGTTTAGGTAATAGAACAGCAACCAGAATCCATGCCAATGGTGAAGAAACAAGAACGAGTGGCAGTATCTTTGATTGGGCAGGGCGGTACATAGAAACGGCAACCAATACGCTCGGGCAAACGTCTACTTCCAATTATTCCATTTGGGGAAAACCCATTTCTACCACTGGCATAGATGGGTTAACCACAAGCTACCAATATGATGGATTTGGAAGACTGGAAAAAACAACCGTTCCGCAAGGCTATGATATCGATGAGGTGTATGATTGGGATGCAGGAGCAGCGGTATATACTCGTACTACTGAGCATCCTGGACGTCCTGATGTAACCACCTATCACGACAATTTAGATAGAGTAATCCAAACAGATATTGAGGGATTTGGGCTTACCAAAACCAGTACGGCCACCTATGACCTGAGGGGGAACGTGCAAACGAGTGTAAGTCCTACAGGATTTACCACCACCACTACCTATGACGACTACAACAGACCCATAACCATCGTGGATGATTTTGGGACTACTTCTTTTGTTTATTCATATAGCGATATACCAGAAACCAATGGAGCACTCCATACCGAGACAACCAATGCTGCGGGACAAGTCAGCACTAAAGTCACCGATGCCTCAGGTTACGTGGTTAAATCAATGGATTATGGAGATACGCTTACCTATGAATATTACAGTCATGGGAACCTCAAATCCGTGTGGAATGGAACTGATACCCTCGTGTCCACCACTTTTGACGAGTACGCTCGGCAGACCACCCTTAAAGATGCCAATGCAGGACTCACCACCTACGAATACGACGCCTTTGGTCAGTTAATCAGTGAAACCACTGCGAATAATCAGACGACCACCATAAGCTACGACAAGCTGGGGAGAATGACCGAAAGAATCGGTGTGGAAGGAACCACGACCTACACCTATTATCCCACAGGATCAGGGGCTTCTACCAATCTGCTACAAAACATCACGAGTTTTGGAGGCGACACAGAAAGCTACACCTATGATGGATTTGGAAGACTAGAAGACTTCACCCATACCATTGATGGCACAGCTCATCTTTTCTCCCATACCTATGACACGTACGACAATTTGGAAACGAAAACCTATCCGTCGGGATTTGGCTTCAAATATCACTATGACAGCAATAGCTACCTCGAACGAGTAACACAACTCAATGGACTCAATAATTTTATTGAGGTGACGGAAAGAAATGCCCTCGATCAACTCAAAAAATACAAGCTCAGGAATCTTTCCCCATCCACGATAACAGTGGGCTATAATCATGGAATAGAAACGAGTGTAAACAATAGTGCCGCCGGAACGATTACCAATGCATGGAATTTTGCTTCAGGAAATCTGGATAGTCGGTCGGAAACCTACAACGGTACAACCAATACAGAGAGTTTCACCTATGACAATCTGAATCGATTACTCACCAGTTCAGTGACAGGTCAACCGACCATCACACAGACCTATGAGAATAATGGCAATATTGATAGCAAGACCGATGCAGGGACAGATTTTAATTACATTTCAGCAAAGCCTCATGCAGTGACGCAGGTGATTTCACCAGATTACAACCACTTGTCTATCTACACGCAGCAGATCAGCTATACGCCGTTTATACAACCGCTGATGATTACGGAACGGGATAACAGCCTCACCTTTAGCTATAATTCCGATCACCAGCGAATCAAAAGCCATCAGCAGAATAGTGATGGAACCGAAGAGACAAGGTACTATTTTGGGGACTATGAGAAATACGAAAAGGATGGAGTAGAAAGAGAAATCCACTACCTCGATATAGGTCGAGGGATCAATATAGTCGTGGAACAAAGAGGCGGATTAACGAGCTATCATGAAGCCTTTACCGACCACTTGGGATCAGTGGTGGGAATGAGAAAATATTTCACCAATGGCACAGTTTCTGTGCTTGATAAATACAATTTTGATGCGTGGGGAAGAAAAAGGAATGCGACCGATTGGTCGTATTCCACTTCCGCCAGTACTTACAACTGGTTTAATAGGGGCTACACGGGGCATGAGCATCTGGATAGCTTCAAGCTTATCAATATGAATGGGCGTCTCTATGACCCCATCTTGGCGAGGATGCTGAGTCCTGATAACAATATTCAGTTACCCAATTATAGCCAGAACTACAACCGATACAGCTATGCCCTAAATAATCCACTAAGGTTTACTGATCCTGATGGAGAGTTTATTGTTTCTTCTCTTATTGGAGCAGGAATCGGGGTATTGACCAATGGACTTTCTAATGTCGCGAATAGCAGCTTCAACCACCACCGCGGATTTTTTGATGGAGCGGGTAATGCTGCAGCTTTTGGAGCCGTATCGGGTTTTGTGAGTTCCGGTATTGGAATGGTAGCTCAGACGATTTCCTCGACTCCAACATTTGGAAAGGCAGCTTTTCAGGCGTTGGCACATGGCTTTTCCGGTGCTGCTATCAATAACATCCAAGGAGGAGACGCTCTGCAAGGATTTGGCTCAGGGTTCCTCAGTTCAGTGATTGGTTCTGGAGCACAGCACCTTGGAGCAGCGGATGCAGTTGTTGTAGTCGGTGGTGGTATGATGGGTGGTGTAGGAGCTAGATTAGTGGGTGGTGATTTTTGGAATGGGTTCGGTCGAGGGTTAATAGTGTCTGGCTTAAATCATGTTGCCCATGAAATAGCAGAGGGAATAGAGGGACTCCTGCAAGGCGATCCAAGAAGAGATCCAGCAATCGGCATGAAACAGGCAATAAGAAGAAATGTAAAGCGTGTTCTTGGAATGGGGTCATCTCCCTTGGTTCCCGCTATAGAAACGGGAATAGGTGTTTCTAGCTTACATCTTTCTAAAAGAATTAACTATTATAATGTTGGTAGCCCTTACCTAACTCAAAATGGAAAAACTTTATTCTCAAAACAGTTAGGTAGAGCAAATTTCCTAAGAGGAGTTGGTACTGGACTTACAGCCTTAGGTCTCGCTACCAGTACCGTTCAGACCATTCAGGGACAACAACACTGGGGTTGGCTAGTAGGAGACGTCATATTTACAGCTGGAGCTACTTATGGCGGACTATGGGGAATAGGTATATATGGGGCTTATTCTGCTGGTAAGGTTATTTATTTTAAATATTTTGCAGACTAATATGCTGGATAAATTATTTGTGAGTACATATAAAGGAGTTACTTATTTAAGCAAATGGGGACCAATAGAAAGAGCTAGTATTTCAATTGCTACAGGTGCCGCATTTCTGTTGCTGGGATTTTGGATAATTTTTTTTAAAACCATATCTCTTGAGGTAATTCTTATTCCTTGTTTTTCGATATACATATACTTGTTATTTAGATATAATGATAAAAATAAAGTGCTAAGGATAAGAAAAAAATATAGGAATATCTCAGCAGTTTACGGTATTTTATTCTGGATATTTGGTGTGGGATTTGGGATTTTAATGGGTTTCTTGCACCAAGAATATTTGAAAATATGAAAATTTCATTCTTGCTATTTTGTAGCATTTTTTTTGCGTTAGTAAGCTGTAGCGATTATTCAAAGCTTGAAGGTAATTGGGGTCTTTTGGAAACCAATATTCCCTATACTTATTACATTGAATTATGGGTGGATAAAGATACCCTTTGCTATAATGACAGGAAGACATATTTTAAATGCTACAATTTTCGTGACCTTGGAAATAGGCTCTACTATGATACATTTCAAATGGACTATCAAATCATTAATGATACTATTCTAATCCAGAAAATAAGTGATGAAGAGTTTTATAAATTCGTCAAATTCAAATTTGATGAAAATAAAGATTTTCAAACTTTAAGGGATCGAGAAACTGAATACTATAGAAGGAATAGCCATTCTATTTCTCTTATGGATAGTACACGGTTCATCAATGATAATAACGAAAAATTAGATGAGCTTATCGAGGCTCCATTACCTAAATGAATAATCTCTTGAAATGAAAAATAAATTAGTGTTTTATCTTCTGCTCTTGTTAATTGGAGTTACCTCCAAAAGCATGGGACAACAACAATGCGCTCTTACGATTCAATACGATGACGCTGGAAACCGTATCTATCGAGGGACGGATTGTGACCCCGAGTGCTCCATCTATGTCGATAATACAAATGATAATGGTTTCGGATCACTTCGTAAAGCAATTGCCTGTGCCAAAGATGGTGACACCATTCAGTTTGATCCTATTTTGATTGGTGATTTCATAGACCTTACCTCTGGTACTATTCCCATTAATGTCAGCATTGGAATTAATTTACCGCCTATAGGAAATCCACTTTTTGACGTGAGTGTCCGTGCCCAATCACCTGATCGAGTCTTTGATATTTCCAACAATGTAGGTGTCCATATGAGACATTTGGATATCTGGGCCACTGAAAATTTTGGAGGTGATCCCAGAATTTTGCTCAACGAAGGGAACCTAATCCTTGAAAATATAGATTTTTATGACGATATTGCCCAAAAAGGGAGCAATAGCAGTTTGCTAAATAAAGGAATATTAACGTGTACTAACCAAGTAAATTTTTATTATGTCAACTACAATTAGAAATATGATACTACTGACCACCATTGCCATTATGATTTTGAGCTGTTCCAGTGATTCAACGATGGACGATTCAACTAATCCACAACCCATTGTGTCCGAGACCTATGAGCCTTGCTGTGGGCTAGAATCTGTCACTACTTACGAGTTTTTGGGGAATAAGATTTACGTACCCAACGTATTTACTCCTAATGGGGACGGTATCAATGATACTTTCTATCCATTTTTCACCAATGATAGCATTGTAATTCAGGCTTTTGGAGCAATAACACCAGAAGAATCAAAAGCTCGCCTATTGTATAGTACCAACAACCTTATCACAGCTACTGATCAAGAATGGGCTTGGGATGGGAAAAATTATAATTCTGCTTTGGAAATTGATGAATACGAAGGATATTTTAAATACAAATTCTTCGCTATCATTGATGGTGTAAAGACAGAGTACTATGAGGGTTACGCTTGTGTTATCAGATGCACGGAAGAAGCGAAAGCTTTTCAAAGCATAGAGGGTTGTTTATTTGGCACTCAATACAACGAAGAAACTGGAGAAGGTGATCGAGATATCCCTCACGGAGAGGAGGAGTGTATTGGGGAGTAGTGAAATATTTATGAAGAGCAATTTAGTCATAACCATTTTTTCTTCTCTATTGCTTGTTGTCAGCTGCAGAATAGGAACCTCAAGCTATTTCTCCAATGAAGAAATAGATGTTAGTCTTAGAAATGAAATCAACCAATTGGATGCATTGATATTGGAGTCACTTGTAGATTCAAGTTTGACGACATTTACCAATTTTATGTCTCCCAAGCTCAAAGAAATTGTTGGAGATGAGATTGAAACTCTTTTTAACGAAGCAAGATTAGCTTATACGACTAAAGAATATGAGATTGTAGATCAATATCACGTTAAAAACTCTACTTCAAATTTAAGCAATACGTTGTTTTCAGGTGTCAGTGGTCAAGATGACTATTTCGTAAACCTTCAATCATTGAATGCTCAAACGTTCGTGTCAATAATTCTTCCAAAGGGTAACGTAGATGGATTTTTTATACTCAATGTATATGGTAAATATCCTGAAGGATGGAAATTAAATATGATGCGTTTTGGGCACTACAAAATAGAAAACAATACTGCTCCAGAGCTTTATAGACGTGCAAAAGATGAATACTCTCGAGGGCATTTAATTGACGCAGCTAATACTATGTTTTTAAGTTCTCAAATATTAAAGCCTTCCAAAGAATTTTCATATATGGCAGAGGAAAAAATGATGAACTATTTTCAAAAATTAAGTGATGAAATAAAAGGTAGGTGGAAATTTCCAATTGAAATGAGCAACATCATGTCCAAGCCTAGAATAATGAACATCTTTCCTCAAAAAACCAAGCAAGGTTATCTTCCAACGATTGAGTATGTAACAAACATTGATATAACCGATACCACAAAACTAAAGCTGGAATATGAAGCTCTAAAGAAAGAAATACCTCTATTATTTAATGGGATTGATAAAAATAAGGACTTTGTACTCTATAAAGCCTTTAGTAGAATTCCAGATGGTAGAAGTATGGTGCCGACTTATGGTTTTGTTCATGAGATAACTAAAGAAGAAGATTGACAATTTTTGAGATGATAAGAGGCATATTTTTTTCTTTCTTTTTATGTTATGGTTTATTGTCTTTTGCTCAAGTCAAAACCTTTCAAGGCTATAAGTTAATACATCCGGCTTGGAAAATAAATGATATCAAAACTATCACTGGGAAAATGGAATCAATTGTTTATGCAGAGGGAGATACATTTAATATTGAGGTGAATTTTCAAGAAACAATTCTGGTCAAGGAAATTGATGAAAATCAGAATTTCTTATTGCATTGCGAATCCGATTATTTTGATTTTGGATCGTTGCAAAACTTGATTCCTGAAGTACATGAGATGATACAAGGAGGTATTAAAGATTTAGATATGCCACTAAGTAAACTGTTAGTGGATAAATGGGGATATCCTAGTCAAATTCTTAACCTTGACGAACATAAAGAAGCCTTCAGAGAGATGTTTATCAAAATGGCTTTAAGTAATGATACTTTGCCAGATTCTCTTTTTATGAGTGAACAAAAATCTTTTGAAGAAGAATTGGAGAGTAGAGCTTTTGAAAACAAAATTCTTCAGTCTATAGCATTTCTTGTTATGCCGTATGATAACGTTATCCCTTTGGAAACAAGAATTGATACCTCATATGTAATTCTCCCTCCGTTTAAAAGAGCTGTCATGGTAACTTCCCAAAAAACAGCTGTGGAATCCGATGATGAAATCAAAATGACAAATATTATCAATTACATACCCAATGCTGAAGAATTATTAAATATTCCTAATATTCCAAAGAATTTTCATTCCCAAGAGGAACAAGTTTTTGTAGTAGATAAAAATTCCACTTGGTGGAATGAAATAACTATAAAATCGACGACCACTGATGAAAACGGATTTGATGCTAGAGTAAATGTAACCTATACACTTGAATAGTTCTACAAAATGAATAACAGAAACCCGCGGATTGCATTTATTGCTTCTTTACTTTTATCGGGTCTAGGACAGCTTTACAATGGTCAATGGAAAAAATCACTTCTGTTCTTGATATTGATTTTCCCAATTTATGTGATAATTGGAGCTTTTGGTCTTTTTTCCAAGTTTTATGGTCTATTTACTTTTCATAGTAGGAGGCCTTTTCTTTACATGGTTGGGCGTTGATATTTCTAAAAGAATTATTGGCTATGAATCATTTGCTATCCCAACTCCTTCTATGGAGCCATCAATAAAAATAGGCGACAAATTAATGGCTATAAAGATTAACCCTCAAGAGGTCAAAATTGGAGATGTAATCACTTTTATAAAAAGTGACGGGGTAAGTTACATAGGTAGAGTACTAGCACTTCCTAATCAACAAATATCGATACTGGAGGATCAAGTGGAATACAAAGGTGGAAAAGAAGAATGGAAAAAATCAATAAAAACTGAATCCGATCTTTTTGAGTATCAGGAATACGAGTCTTTGCTACCTAATAGGAGAAAATTCAAGACTCAAAAAATAGAGAAAGTACAAGGAATGGATTTTCCACAACAAGAATCATCCAATATGGAAACATTACAAATCCAAGAAGGGCATGTTTTTGTGATAGGTGATAATAGAAATAATTCAATAGATAGTAGAATGTATGGTGCAGTTCCTTTTGAGATGATAAGCAAAAAGGTTTCCTACATATGGTGGAGCAAAGACTTGGATAGGATAGGAACTTCTTTGGATTAGTAGTCGAATCTGTATGTTCAAAGGCAAACTTAATATCTTTCTGATTTAGTTGATGTTACTTGTTTTCGAAATTGTTTTTTTTTGGAAAAAACATTTCTTGTTGCAATAATTTTTTATTTTTGAGCAGCCCCGAATTTGTGCAAAAAAGCGGAATCAGAAGACAAAATTGGTAAGGATATAAGATAGTTGGCATTCATACAGAACAGATGAAAATTCAAGAAATCAAGATAAACCGCTTTAAGAGATTCACAGATTTAACTGTGACAGACATTCCTGAAACCACCAAGCTAGTTGTTTTAGTTGGCCCTAATGGTAGCGGAAAGACCTCGATTTTCGAAGCTTTATACCACTACTATAAATTCACAGGATTTAATAATAAAGGTGATAAAGACTACT
The DNA here is from genome assembly GCA_965230495.1 of Saprospiraceae bacterium. GTDB lineage: Bacteria > Bacteroidota > Bacteroidia > Chitinophagales > Saprospiraceae > JACJYM01. Next base: position 815,623 of record OZ246004.1, read on the forward strand.
TAGAAAAAAAGGATGGTGGAGTATCGAATGACAGATGGTATCAAAACAAGGTCAAGATTACCTTCCACAATAATCCAACACTGAACCGAGATATAATAAAAGACAAATTCTATTTCAGAACAGCATATAGAAATGAGTCTGACTTTACAGTTAGCGGACTTAACAAACAGAATGACCCTTCTAAATCCGTAAAACTGCAAAACCTAATGCAAAATGATATAACTGTTTCTGAAAATTACCAGAGGCTGGTTGCTCAAACTTTAGCAGGTGTTTACGACCAAGGAAATGATGCTAAAACTGTCGAGCAGTTGAGAGATGAATTAATAGGAAAAATAAAAGTTTCATTATCCAATATTTTTGAGGATTTAAATATGACGTCTATTGGAGACCCTCTATCAAACGGGAGTTTCTTTTTTGAAAAAGGGGTTTCAACGGACTTTCACTACAAAAATCTTTCGGCAGGAGAAAAATCAGTTTTTGACCTTATTCTCGACATAATAATCAAGTCACATTACTATCCTGAAGCAATTTTATGTATTGATGAGCCTGAGGCTCATATGCATACTCGTTTACAATCTAAAGTATTGAAAGAACTGTACAGGCTAACTCCAGAGAATTCTCAACTGTGGATTTCAACTCATTCAATTGGAATGCTTAAGGAAGCTGAGGAAATTGAAAAAGCCAATCCAAACACAGTTGTATTTCTTGATTTTGACAATAGAGATTTTGACCTAACTGAGGTAATGAAACCTGCTCAAATCAATAGAGCGATTTGGGACAGATTTTTTGATTTAGCTTTTGCTGATTTCTCACAATTGATTGCACCAAATAGAATTGTTTTCTGTGAAGGAACTTCTCAAGGTAGAAAGTACAAGGATTTTGACGCCCAGATTTACGGGAAAATATTCGAGTCAAAATACCATGATACAAAATTCGTTTCTATTGGCTCAAGTACAGAGCTTGAAAATATTGAAAATCAATCCGTCAAAATTGTTGCAAACATTCTTAAATCTTCGACTATTATAAAGTTTGTGGACAGAGATGATAAAAGTCCTGAAGAAGTTCAAGAGAATACTGATAAAGGTATTAAGACTTCAGGACGAAGACATATTGAAAGTTATCTCTTTGATGATGAGTTAATCACTAAGCTCTGTAATACGGAGGGCAAACCTGAGCTTATTCAAGATTGCTTGGATGCAAAAGCACAAGCAATTCAGGACAGCATTGGTCGTGGCAATCCAGCAGATGACATTAAATCTGCCAGCGGACACATTTTTACCGAAATAAAAAGAATACTTGCCCTTACACAATGTGGAAATAATAAGTGTGCTTTTGTTAGAGATACAATGACACCATTAGTAACTGAAGATACCGCTGTTTATCAAGAATTGGAGAATGAAATATTTAATTAAAAAAGTACGAAATGCCAACAAGGTGTATAGTGCATAGCACCCTACGGGATGCTACGACACCATACACAGACCGTTGTAGCTAATGCAAGAAAAACCAAAAATTATAAATGATTAAAACCGAATATGGAGCTTTTGATGGAAATAAATGGGAAAGTGTATCCCAATTATGTTTTAAAAATAATTTTCGAGAAGAAGCTTATCAAGAAATAAAAGCAACACCAGGTGATTTCGGAATAGAAGGTTTCACTCGGACAGGGAAAGTATTTCAATGTTATTGTCCAAATGAACATTATACTACAAATGAATTATATGAGAACCATCGAGACAAAATTACCAAGGATTTAAAAAAATTAAAAGTCTATGAATCACAACTAAAGAAAATTCTAGGCATAACGAAAATAAAAAAATGGTATTTCGTCACACCAACTTATGCGAAAAATGACATTGTGCAACACTGTACTAAGAAAAAAGAAGAAGTTAAAAGTTGGAATCTATCAATAATTGACAATGATGATTTTGAAGTAATTTTTGAAGATATTAACTTCTTACACCCATTTCTAAAAACAGCAGTTGAAAATTCTAATATAAAAATTGATGTTAAACCAGACTCTGCAATAGATTCTTCAGAAAAGCTGAAATGGAAAGATTCTCAAATTCCATTGATTGAAAATTCGCAAACTAAAAATGCTCACAGAATCAACAAATCCTCATTCTCTTTTGAAGCAAAACTTGACAAATTGGTTGATTTAAATGTTCAAAATTTTCTTGAAGGAAACAATATTTTAATAAAATGGAAAGAAGATTATCCTTTAGATTTTGAAAAGTTTCTTGATATAACAAGCGTCATTGAATCGGAAGTTGAAGAAAGATGTATAACAAACAGTAAAGAACCAAGTGAGTTATATGAAGAATTCAGAAGTCTATTAAAAAATGAATTACAAAACTCTTTTAGAAACCTTGCACCTCAAATGATATCTAAACTTACCAATTGGGCATTAGCAGATTGGATATTTAGATGTCCCATAAATTTTGAATAATTATGGAGTTATACGCAGAAAAAATTACATTTTCAAAAAAGCCTATATCAATTCCACCTGAATATAGACCTTCATATTCTATTGCTCTAATTGTGCTAATTCTAAAAAAGTGTTGCCAAGGTTCTAAGTCTAGTCTTTTAAAACTTCATTTGATTAATTGGGCATTAAAGAGTCCCGAGAACAAAGAATCTCTCAGAAAGTTTATTTTAAGCAATTATACAGAGAGTTCAAAAACTTGGGGAATAGAACCAAGCTTGAATAGAGCTTTAAATTATTCAGTTCACGAAGAAATATGCTCGATTGTAAAAGGTAAATATGAACTTCAAGAAAAAGGTGAAAAATTCTACAAAAAAATAATTGCAGATACAGAACACTTAGAAGAAGAAATAAATTTTCTGAATTTCTTGGGTAAAAGAAAAATTACTGACAATCGAATTGATTCGATTTATAAAAAATGGAAAAACCAAAATGCTTAAAATAAATAACATAAAAATTGAAGTAAACACCAATAATGGTCTTTTTGGTGCTTATCATAAGTTTTCAACAGGATTAAATATCATTAGAGGTAATAATACAAGTGGAAAAAGTAGTTTATTTCAAGCAATTATATATGCACTAGGTTTTGAAGAATTAATTGGTGGGAGATTTGAAAAGACTATGCAATCTGTTTTAAAAGACCAAGTCGAATATCCTAAGGCTAAATTCCATAGTGTTTTACAATCTTTTGTTTTACTTGAAATTGAAAATTCAAATGGAGATAAAATAACTATTCGCAGATTCGTTCAGAGCTCAAACAGAAAATCCCAATTAGTTGATGTCTATTTTGGTAGTTTTTTAACAAATGACAATTTAGAAAGTCGTCCAATGTATATTCACGATAGCGGTGGGGCTTCTGATGAAAATTATGGTTTTCATCTGTACCTAGAAGAGTTTCTTAATTGGGAGCTACCTAAAGTTATCACGAATAAAGGTGATTTAAGAAAAATATATATTCAGCAAATCGCATCTAGTTTTATAATTGAACAAAAATCAGGTTGGTCTGATTTTTTTGCAACAATGCCTAATTATGGATTAAATAATAAAGAGGCTAGAGTAACAGAATTTATTCTTGATATGGATGTCTATGAAAATAGAATGAAAAAACAAGAATTAAATATTACAAAACGTATTCTTGAAAATGATTGGTTAAATATCTCTAGAAGATTTGATAGATTTTCTGAGAAAGGTGGCGGTAAATTGGTTGGCTTAAGCCATAATCCAGAAATCATAAACGATATTAATTCTGTAAATATCTTGCTTGCAAAAGGTGAAGAAAATTATTCAATCTCTAGTTTTCTTGATTTAACAATCTCAGAACTTGAATCATTGGAATACATTAAAACAGCTACTGTTAAGGAAAAAATTGAAGACAATGAATCTCTAATTGAAAAAATTGAAGAAGAATTAAATCAAACAAGTTTTGAAGTTGAGATGATTTCAAGTGAACTAACATTTGACAAACAAAAGTTAAGTAACTTTCATAATCAATTAGACAACTTAAATGAGGATTTAAGGAAAAACAAAGGAGCATTGAAAGTGCAAAAAATGGGTGCTGAAGTAAATCTAAAAGTAGCGGAAAATAATTGCCCTTCTTGTAATCAATTAATTAATGATTCATTACTTCCTCTTTCAATAAAACAAGTTCCAATGAGGTTGGATGATAATATTAATTTTTTATCTGCTCAAATAAAGATGTTACAAGTAAACATTGAAAGTTTAGAAACTAAAATTACAACCAAAGACAAAAAATTAAAGAACCTTAGAAGTGTCCAAAACGCATACAGAAGTCAGATTAGAGACATTAGAAAAGAGTTAATTTCAGATGAAAGGCTTCCTTCAATTGTAGATATAGAAAATCGACTAAACCTTAAAAAGAAAGTTGAGTTTTATACTAAATACCTAGAGGATTTCAACAACCTAATTGAAGAATTACAAAGTTTGTCAAATAAGTGGAAAAGACTTTTAGAGGAACAAGAAAAACTTAAAGGAGATACCTTCTCGCTTACAGATAAAATTAAATTGAATACATTATCAAGTCATTTTAAATCTTTATTAAGCAAATTCAATTATAGCAGTAAGACCATAAAAGATATTGCTATTTCAGATGATAATTATTTGCCACTAGCAAAAAAGCCTAATGATGATTTATATTATAACATTCGGTTTGATTCCTCTGCTAGTGATTTTGTTAGAAGTATTTGGGCTTTCACTTGTAGCTTATACAAAACCTCAATGGAACAAAATGGAAATCATCCGAATCTATTAATGTTTGACGAACCAAAACAACAAGATATGTCTATTAATGACTTTACAAGTTTTTTAAATGAATTATCAACTTACGATAATGCTCAAACATTGTTGTTTGCATCATTTGAAAATTCAGATGAGACATTTGAAAAAGCAACAAATAATTTACTGTTCAATTTAAACTATATAGATGAAAAACTAATAAAACCAGTTGAATAAGCACTAGCTACAACACAGGCTATGATGTCCATGCCTCCTAACGTCGACACGGCACATAGCCAAACCGTTATATGCAACTTAGAGAAAATGAATAAACTTGAAATATACTTAACAGTGGGAGTGGCTATTTGGGTGATTTCTTGTGCACTCATTGTTCTAAATTTATTAAATTCAATTCTTCCAGATAACGCAATAATAGAATCTAAAACATCAAAGAAAAAATTGTCAATATTTTCAAAGTTATACGAGAAAATTAAAACCGACCCCGTTGCCCTTTCAATATTCCTGTTTGGGATAGCCTTGTCAGTCTTCTTAGTATTAATAAAAGTTCAAAGAGTAAAATTAGAAAGTTTCATCGAAGGAATACAAGTTGAAATATTTGGTATCCTATTCGATATTATTCTACTTGTGTTATTAGCAAACTGGCTTAATAAAAAGGGCGAGAAAAAAAGAAGAATCGAAGAGAATGAGAACGAAATAGAAGACTTCAGAACTTGGCATTCAGAAGAAGCAAAATTTAGAATTATTGGAAGTATAAAAAGACTAAATAGAGACAATCAATATAAAATCAATTTAACAAGAGTATTTCTTAATGGAAGATCACAACCTGGTGGTAACTCTGACCTTACTAATTTAAATCTAACAAAAAGCATATTCTCAAAAACTGAAGGACAGTATTGTAATTTTTCTAATACTATGATGGATGGAATACAAGATCACTATTCAAATTTCAATAACTCCACATTTATAAGAACTTCCATAAAAGATGCTCATTTACAAGGAACGAATTTTAAACATGCATATTTGAATGACACAAAGTTTAATAATTCAGTAATTACGGCTCAAGTAAACTTTGATAATGCAAAGTTATTGAACCCAGATTTTACGAACGCTGAATTCAATAGTGCTTCTTTTAATAACACAGAGGTCTCTTCAAATTTTGCAGAAGAACTTGTAAAATGGCAAATAAGAGGTAAAAAAGTATTTGATGATTATATAATGATTGAACATTCAATAACTGGAAATCCAAATGCGAAAATATGGGTATTACAAAAACCAACACAATTGACACCATATTTAACATCGCCGCATATTATTCTAAAAGATATTGAATATTGAAAAAGAAGCAGCATACAACAATAGAGGCTGTCGATAAAGTATTAAAATAATTTTTTATGTGTTAGTGTGTTTTTGTGTCTTAATGTATGCAAGGACAGCGAGAGCGGTGAAAAAATCCAGCAAATAATTTTATTAGATGTTTATTTTTTTCTACTTTGGTGAAACCTCGAATTTGTGCATTTAATATTTATTCAGAGTGATTTAAAGATATAAATTATATTAATCAGTTAACATGTCTAATCAAATAACTGGGCTATCTGGGGAATATTTTGTTGCCGCAGAACTTTTGAAAAGAAGGTATCAAGTCACAATAACTATGGGTACAGCGAAGGCAATAGACTTAATAGCAATTAATGAGGGTACCGGAAAAACTTTTAGAATTCAGGTTAAAACTCTTAGAAAAGGACCAAATTGCTTTACGTTACATACTTCTAAAATAATTCCTGACGTAATTTATTTCTTTGTTTATTTAAACGATCTAAATAATCAACCTTCATATTTTATCTTAAAGGGAATAGAACTTTTAGAGAGACAAGAGTTTTTTTATGGTGCAAGTTTGGGAAGAATAGATAAACGAGAAACCGTTAATCATGGACCTTTGCAAGAATATCAGGATAGATGGTCTGTAATAGAATAAAAGAAAAAAATTAAAAGAATCAATTGAGTTATCTAAATCAAAAAATTAATCATGAAAGCGATTATTCTAATTTTTTTAAGTATTTCGTTTGCAACGTTTTCGGGCATTGAACCGCCAACAAAAACTAAGAAAGTTGGATTGGCACGTATTCATCCAATTAATACCGATGGAAAATTGAAGTCAAGGATATACAATTCTGAGAAATGGTCAACGAATTGGAGGACTTTTGAATTTTTTGAAGAAGATGGGATAACGCACCAATTCAGATTTCATAAGTCTAAAAAGGCAAAGATTCAAAGGCATAAGAATGATGGATCAATGTCTATAACAGTTTACGATAAGAAATGGAAAGGAGACTGGTTGCTTTCTAGAACGTACAAGGTGAATGGGAAAAACTTCCTATTACATTACCGAAAGAAAGGAATGTCAATTGATGAAGTGATCAAAGATGGGGCCGATATAAAAAATGTGCAGTCTGTAAAAGGCTCACATATAGAGCGGCCTAAAATTGTTGAATTCTACAATATTGGGACAAGTACGTTTTGCATTAGATATGGATATGAAAATGATGCTAATCCTTGGGATAATTTAACAAAATCACATGTTAAACTAAATAGAAATATTACGATTCATGAAATGAAATCTGATGGAACATTTGGAAAAGAGGTATATGTTGGTAATTGGTCAAAGGATTGGAAGAATTTTGAGTTTTACTCTGTGAAAAATCAATTATATATGTTTCAATATCATAAAAATGGAAAAGTTATGATTCATAAAATGAACCCAGATGGAAAGCAGGGTAAGAGAATTTATGAAAAAAAGTGGTCAGAAGGATGGAAACACTTTGAATTTTATAAGATTGGAAACTCTACATATACTTTTAGATATCACAAGAACGGTAAAACTAAAATCCATGTCATGAAATCGGATGGCACCCAAGGAGGACTTATTTATGAAAAGCAGTGGACAGAGGGGTGGAGTACGGCTGAAATTTTTTACATTTCAGATAGGCCATATTTATTTATCTATAAGAAAGAATTTAAAGTTCAGGACAAGAAGCAAGAGAAGAAAGAAACTACGAAAAAAGTAATATGTGATAAGTTTTATTCTATCAAGGAAGCAAGAAAACCTTGTTCAAAGCATGAAGACAGACTACTTCAAAATGCTAGGAATTATGCTCGAGCTTTTTGTTCTGATGGTGTCGATTGGGGTAGAACAGAAGCGGAATGGAAATGTGTAGATGATCCGAAATTTCATTCATTAGAATTTAAAGGTCATATTTATTGTAACTGTAAAAATTAATAGTATGTGTAAGTGTAAACAAGTTGATAGACTGCCAAACCCAAGAAAAGGATATTATGACTATGTTTTTGAATGTATCAAAGATAATGGCAAAAAGAAGTTCATAACACTAACATCTACCAATGACTCTCAGGCTAAACAGATGGCAGAGTTAAAGTGTGAAAAAAGTTAACTTAATACTAAATATAAAAGGATAATGATCTTAGATTTTTCAAAATGAATATATACAAACACTTATACCTAAAGCATGGAAGCTTTGATTAGTTTGTCTTTGTTTTTAGGGGGGGGGGAGTGTTTTTGTGATTGAGACTAGGAAAGAACACTTGACCAGTGTGATTTTCGATGTCATTGCATATAAGGTTTACTACGGTGCACCATCGTGAACAAAATTCTGAAAAATCGAGATTCTCTTGTTCTGCACTGTGTTTCACAGGTTCTGACGCGATTTTTTGTTGTAATTGGTCACCTTTGAATTCAGCCACTCGCTTAAACCATGGTGTTAGTTCCAGATTGAGTTTTCGGTCTTTTAGCTCGTATTTTGATCCAAGAGATTTAAAGATGTCTTTCTTCATATAAGAGTCTGATTTTTCGAACACGTTTCGGGCATTTTTCATAAAATCAAATGCTCGAATAAAGATTTCAATGTCATTATCTTTTTTTGTTTTTGAGTTCGCCAAATTTAATTTGAGCTTGGCTATTTCAAGTGACACTTCATTCATTTTTTCTTTATAGATATCGGGGGCTAAAACTCCATTGATCAAAAAATCGGTTAACCGCTCTTTTTTCTTTTCCGCATTAGAAAGAGCGGATAGTTTTTGTTGATTAACGGCCTCTTTCTTTTTAAGTCTCTTTTCTTGTGTCTTAGTGATAGTAATGATCGCTTGTTCGTAGTAATGAGGTTCAATGGTAATAGAGTTGAGAATCTGCTTTATTTGACTTTCAAGGTCGTTGAGGCTAATTCTTTTACTTTTCTGATCACACTTAATGTACTTTGATCTCCCTGTACAAAAGTAGTATGAGTAGGGTTTGTTATTCTTGAATTTGGTTTCAGCAGTAATCTGACAAGTACAATTAGCACAGCTTATTAATCCAGTATAAGAGTAGTTGTACTTTTTAAATTTATGCTTGAAGGGTCTGTTAATAATTGTTTGAGCAAGTTCAAATTCAGCAGGAGTAATCATTGGTTTATGAATGCCTTGATTGGTCATACCATCCCATTTAATAACACCCATGTAAAAAGGATTATGAAATATCTTGTAAATAAGACTTCTGCTTACAAGCTTACCGCCAGAATTTCGCTTTTTTGGGGTTCTTAGTTTCCAATCTTCAAAGGCTATTTTATGTATGGTTGGTACATTGTATTTACCCGAGAGTAACATGTCCCACATCTTTCTAATGATGGGGAAGTATTTTTTGTCTACCTTAATATCGCGATCAAATGGACAATTGTAATAACCAATGGGGGCACTGTTCGGATAAATACCCTTATCGAACTTGCTGACCATACCTCGCTTAACATCTCGGCTTAGTTTTCTTATGTACTCATTAGCCATTCCGTCTTCAATGCTGAGAAGCAGAGCATTATCTTCGGGAAGATAATCCTTGCTTTGAGTAATTATTCTTTTGATTTTCTCCGTTTGTAGCATCCATTTGATATTGGCACTATCCACAGGATTTCTACTTAGTCTATCGAAGGCGTAAGTGATGATTCCATCTGCTTTACCCTTGTTGATTACTTTGATCATCTGGTTAAACCCATCTCTTGAATTAGGAGTTTTAGCTGATTTTGATTCGGTGATTACCTTAACAATGTTAATACCTCTATTGATAGCCAAGTTCGACATTATTTGTTGTTGGTCTGCTAAGGATTGCACCTGCCGTTCAGAGCTTTCAGTACTTTTTCTTGCGTATAGGATATAGCGTACATTGGAGGAGTTATTCATTGAGTTGGTTTTTAATCGTATTGGTTTCCTTGATATTACTTTCTTTTGAAGTTTTAGGAAGTGTTTGGACTTTCTTTTTTGCAGAAAGTTGATGAACGATCTGAACTAATCGAACTAGCTTTATGAACTCATTAGTAGCTTCAGAGTTAGTCAGTTTCTTGCCAGTATCTTTTTCGTATAATTTTTTGAAATTAAGCAGTTGTTGCCGAGGGATATTCATGAATAGGGGATTAGGAGTTGTACGAATAACATAATCTTTATTCAGGTCAAAAACTGATTTGGGTTCTGAAGGTTTAATGATATATTGTATAAATACAACAAAGTTACCCACTTGTTAAGGTGGGGGCTTTTCGTATTTATAACCCCTTTTTTATGGAAAACACCATAATCGTAAACCGTTCTCTTAATTCACAATTATTTCAATTCTTCCTTGGAAAAGGAGCCAAGATTGATCTCACCCAAGCTACACGCCCAATGATTCATTTTCTGAGACAGGAGTATTTAAATGATCAAGAATGCATTAGTGGAGATATAGAGAAACTTTTTGAGATCGACGCAGTATATAGATTTGATACTGAATAGAGTTAAGATATTGTACTTTGGATTTTATCATTCCAGTCATCCAGTACGTTTTGCTCAAAGCTGGCCAAATAAATCTGAGTGACTTCTTCGGTACTATGTCCTAGAGCTTCGCTAATAAGAGAAGTAGGCATACCTTGATATTTGGCTATGGTGGCATAGCTGTGTCTGGCAACATAACTAGTTAAAGGAATACTCAGCTCTGCCATCTTTCCCAATTCTTTTAAAGACCTATTATATCGCCTCATTTCATCACGGGCTGCGGTGTACTGCTGCTCAATGGTCTGATTTTTTGATAAAATGGGAAGCAAAAAATCATCGTCAGACTTAGTATTATCCTGAAGAAATGGACGAAGCAACTCCTCTAACTTTTCAGAAACTTTAATACTGTGAAGCCGACCTGTTTTTCGTCGTTTGTATTCTATGCGTCCATTTTTAATATTTTCATACTTTAGAAAAGCCAAATCTATAAAGGAAGCTCCCATGAGATAATAACTCATAAAGAAGTAGCGTTTGGCTTTCTTTTGCCGCTCTGTTTTAGGTGTGACATTTTTAAGTTTTACTAAATCCAATGTGCTTATCGCCCTTTTTCTGGTGGCTTCTTTTCGGATTGTGTAATTCTTAAAGGGGTAATGATCTTGAGAAAGAATATTTTGCTTTATTGCTCGGTTGATTACTGCCCGAATAGTTCGCATATTAACTCCGAGTCCGTTAATTGTATTAGGCTTTCCTTGGGAATTTTGCCTACTAAGATACCAAGCCTCATATTTTTTAAGCCAAGCAAAAGTAATTTGTTGAAGTGGAAAATCTTTGTTAGTGAAGTTTTTAACACTGTTGAGAACCATATTATATACTCTTGCATTACCAACACTTCCAGCCATTTTCATTTCCTCGATTAAATCGTGCCAAAATTCATAGGTTAAATTTTGACGCTTTTTACCCGTTATTTGTTCCTTAATACCTTGGGTGGATAGGGTAGTAAGAGAACCCTCTTCATCCATTTTGGTAAGTTTATCAAGGATTTCTGCTTTCCTATGAGTAAGGAGATTGTTGATTCTAGCCACGTTCGAAAACTCTTTACTTTTCTTTTTTACTTGTTGACGCTTTTCATCCCAGCTTTCCAGTTTTAAAGAATAGCCAGAACCAATTTCAAAGGATTGTCGGTTGATAGTTACCCGAAGGCGAAGACTGTGAGTTCCATCTTTCTTTTTACGTCTAGTGTCTAGTATATATTTTAGTCCTATGCTCATGATATTTGGTTTTGCTCAAACAATGCTCAAACAAATATCGTATTTTTATGAGACAAAATGAAATGAAATGAAAATAACATTACTGATTATCAAGCATTTATATATTTTTGGTTTCATGAGGATTCAATAAATTCACGTCTGGGGGGCGTGGGGTCGCTGGTTCAAGTCCAGTCATCCCGACTTTTTAACCTTTGTTCTTTAGTTTACCCTTCGATAACTATTTTTTTGTTTTGATCATCTGTTCTGATAGGTTAGAGGCATCTTAATTTAGTATTTATGGGGATATATCCCCTTTTCCTCAAAAAGTAATCATTACATATTTGTTGAATTAACAAGTATTTATGTCTACAACGCACAGATTTTATTGGTGGAACCTTGAAAATTTATTTGATATTGAAAACTCACCAAGAAGAAGTGATTTTCTTGAAAGAACTCTAGATAGTGAGTTGAGAGGATGGACTCAATCTATTTTGGACACTAAAATCAATAATTTAACATCAATCATTACTCAATTTAATAACAATGCAGGCCCTGATATATTAGGTGTCTGTGAAGTTGAAAATTTGCATGTGCTTAATTTATTAGCGTCACGAATGGTGAGTTCTTTGAACAGAAATTATCAGGTGCAGCATTTAGACAGTGAAGATAAGAGAGGTATAGATACAGCCTTAATTTTTGATGCAGATAAATATATAGCGGAAGACTTGGTCTTTACGCTTCGAATAATAAAAAGAAATCCGACGAGAGATCTTCAACAATTTCATATACGGACTCAAAGTGGAAATGATTTGGTTATAGTACTAAATCACTGGCCATCCAGATCAGGCGGAGTTTTTGAATCCGAACCATATCGAATTATGGTCGCAGAGAACTTAGCCTACTGGGTAGAGCGTATTTACGAAGAAAGGGGAAGAGATACTGATATTATACTTATGGGAGACTTTAATGATAATCCTTTTGATAGATCGATATCTAATTATCTTATGGCAGTAAAAAATAGAAATAAGGTTATTTACGCTCGTAATAAGAAGTTTTATAATCCTATGTACGAATTCATGAGCTCACAATGGGGTACTCATGTATACAATGGAGAGCAAAATATTTTAGATCAGTTTATGTTATCAAAATCTATTATCAGTAATAATAGTCGATTCCCATTCAAATATATAAGTACCGAAATTATAGCCTTTCCAGAATTGATTTCTGGACGTTACAAAACTCCTGTAAGGTTTGGACGTCCTTCATCCTCAATTAATCGAAATGGTTATAGTGACCATTTACCAATAGAATTGACACTTAATGAATCTTGAGTGTTTCCTTGATAAGTGAGATGCAATAGGGAAAAATCCCCAAAGATATTCAGGCTATTTCCTCTGATTTATAAGTTTTTAACCCTTTATTTTTCTCCTAAATTAACCTAGAGGATGAGAACTTTAAAAATTTTTATTGGTTCGACTACAGAAAACTTATCTAAAGCGAAATGGATAGAAGAACTTCTCCTTGAAATATTTCAAGACTCTAAGCAACTCAAAATAGATACTATAGGTTGGTGGGAAAATTCTTCGTTTCCATTTGGCAAATCTTTTTATGAAGCTCTTATTCTGCTAGCAGATAGTTGCGATGCAGCGATTATTTTGGCTGGGGCTGAGGATTTGACTAATAAAAGAGGAGTGCTGGAGTTTCAACCCAGAGATAATTTAATATTTGAATTGGGTTTATTTGCAGGAAAAAATGGGAGAGAAGAATCTCTTTTGGTTACATTAGGAAATACTAGGTTACCTAGTGATTTAGAGGGTATCTCAAAGTTAGAATTAAGTGATAGTGAGGATAGTGAAAAATTTAAGAAACGAAATAGGAGCAAAATATCCGCTTGGTTAAATCAGTTGGTTAAGAACCAATCTGCTGACAAGGCTATCCCAATACAATTTCCTAAGTTGTATAAGGCTATAGCTGATGTCATTGGAGAAGTCCAATCTCTTAAAAAACCATTTAATTCATCAACAATAGATGTATTAGCATCAAATATTTTTGGACAATTAACCTCTAGTGTAGATCTGAGGAATGATATGGCCACGCTTTTAGTGGATCGAATTAGAGACCATTTAGATGAAGCAACGAGTATTTTTGCAACAGATGTTTTAGGACCAAGTGCATGGATTTCGCCAAATGCATATCGCTATTTAGCCATTCAAATTAAACAATACATTAAAAGAAATACTTCTAAAAACAATTTAAAATTATTCGTAGATAAAAAACTTGGAGAGGCAATAGTTAACGCATGTAGGAATGCGAAATCCTTAACAGGAATTGATCAAAGCCTTAGCCTGTTTGATAATCCTAAAGATTTTTATTGGGAGATGAAAACTCCAAAATTACAGTTTGCAAGAATTTTACTTTGGAGTCGAGAGGAGTTGATGAGCCAGATTGGAGAAGCAGTTATAGCAATACATCAAGCCTTTAATGTGCCTCTATTTTATCTTGAGGTAGACGAGAAAGATGGCCAAAGAGATTGTGACTATATCTTGTTTGAAAGAGGTGCTAATAGGAATGCTGGCTATTATAATTCTAAAACATTTAATTTTAGCCCTAAACCGTTGGTAAAAGGAGATAACATACCTAAGTTAGGTAGTTGTAGAAAACACTTTTATACTTTGTTAAGTAATGAAAATCTACTTTTGGCGATTGATGCCAGACATATTTTCATTCATGGAGTAAACCGGGTGCAAAATGATAGAGATGAAGGATAAAAAACTAATTATAAAATAGTATTTGGTTTTATTAACTTAGTATCGTGCAAAAGTAGTGGTGTAAGTTGTATAAAATATTGTTTAAATCTATAATTATTAGGTTATGAAAAAATATGTATCAATATTTTCTTTGGTAGTATTCAATGTATTCATACTTAAAGCTCAAAGTATTAACATTCAAGAGCCGGATAAAGCTTGTAAAGGGGAAGAAGTTAGATTTGCTGCTGAGTTGACAAACATTGCGAAGCCGCTCAGGATTATTTGGTCAATAGGGGATGATATTAATTTCGTCGGAAATGTATTTACATATACATTTCCTTTAGATTCAGATGAGGATGTTGTAGAATTAGAATGTCAGGTTTTTTACGATGATGGTGGAGCGACACAATTTTTAACTAAAAAAGTAAATGTTCAATTTTCGAATAAAGTTACCATAGAAGAAGACTTGAGTCATTTTATTAAGGATAAGAGTTTATATATTGAAGTTAAGAATTCTGATGATGCTAATTTTACTTATCAATTAAAGTCCCCTTCAGGAGACAGCAGGAATGGAACAACGGTTAGATTTGAAGATGTTTCGGATAAAAGTTTTGGAGAGTATTCTCTAAAGAAAGTAAGTAAGGCTTCCACATGCAGTGCAGAAAAAAAGATCGTTATTAAAAAGGCTGAGACAGATAAAGGGAAAGAAGTTTTTGGGACTATAAGTAAAAATGAAATAGAGGGCAATTTGTATAAAGAAGTGAAGAGAGATATTGCCGTACAGGAATGTACCATAGGGGGCAGGATCATTGACGATAATATGCAGATAGCTTATCCAGGGTATCAATTTACCATTATCGCCGAACTTAACGATAGATATATTATTAGATTTTGGAAAAGAGGGGAGCCTAGAAAGAAGAAGAGTCCGACATCCGGAAATATTATAACGAAGGTTATTGGTGATATGACCGTAAAATGCCATGTCCAAGATCTGCCTGATAACTCATATAGAATTCAAGGAAAGCTAACAAGGAATGATGACGTGCTTACCGGGGTAAATATTATTGAAAAGTCTACGGCTAACAGAACAATTACGGATGAAGAGGGCAAATTTAGTTTAATAACTAAGTCAAAGGATCTAGAAATTGCCCGCGGAGGATATGAAAGTAATATGGTCCAATTAGAGGATCCAGGAGAGTCAACAGAATCTCTAGATAAGGACCAATTTGATCTCACGGGGAAACATGGAATTTACAACAGTAAGTTTGTGTATAAATTTGAATCTGATGATGATTTAAATAGTTACAGGTATTTTTCTGTATCCAAATCCGCTATTGATTTTAGAACCATTCCTTTTACGAAAAGTGGGGGGTTGTTCTTTACAGCGGGTACAGTCATTCTTCCAGTTAAATTGAGGGACAATGCTAGAAAAGGTTTAAATAATTTTGAGTTTTCTAAGGATATTACCCTCGGGCCTTTCGTTGGTTTGCAAATGAGGACAAGTAAATATAAGCCCCATTTTATCAATTTAGGTTTAACAGTAGGTATATCATCGGTTAGGTTAACTTCAATTAATTCAAGAATTGAGAAACCTGTAGAAGATGTTGCCGCTTTTTCTACAGCATTGGGGCTGGTATTTGAAATTAACAATGTACAGATGGGGTGTTTTTGGGGGTATGATTTTATAAACAACAATAAGGACATCGGAGATAGTAAAATAGGAGTTGATTGGGCTTATCAAGGAAAATCATGGTTCTCTATAGGTTTTGGTTATTCCCTGATTTCACGGCCATCTCAAGGAGATGTCAATAGAGAAGGAGGAAATTTTAAGTAGTAATTGTGCTTTAAATTATTCGATAAGATAGCAAAGCCCTGATTTCACCTTAAGAAATCAGAAACTAGGACTAGTTGTTCTATTCGTTCGTTCATTTGATCATTATAGACGGGTTTTAATGAAGATGGTAAGGCAAAATAGGGGTGCTTGGATAAAAAACTATAATAGACCGCTTAAACTCTTTAGAAAACCCAATCATTTCTTTCATTCATAAGGCTGCCAAAACACTATTTGTCTTGACTTGAAACCAAGGCAATGCAATCATCGTGATAACCCTCAATAGAAGGGTTGGGTATTCGATTATATATTAGTTGCTGGCTTGCGAGGGTTATGCAGAATCTGATTTGAAAAGTGTGGTATTTTTTATTACATCGCTAATATTTATTCTAATATTTCAAATTCTATCATTACAACTTTTTGTAATCATCTTAGAATTGATGAGTTGTAATAATTCTTGCTTTTATGATGAAATGGCCATAGAGATGATGGTCAGGGATACCTGGATTTTATTTGATTCTCTTGTTGGAGAGTTATTTTCCAAGTCTTTTATTCGGATCGTTTAAGTATTTGAAAACGAAGCTTGTTCTATTTGTTTGTCAATTACCCTTGTATCTGTACTTTCCAAATAATTATGACTCAAATGTAGGAGCTATTTTTTTTCTGACTAAATACATTTTTCCTCGTTTTCCTGATTCTTTTTTTTATGATAAAAATTATAATTAGTTGAATAATATGTAGTTATAATTGTTTTGATTGATTATTTTTCCTGCTCAAAACAATCGAAAAGCGAAGTGAAAAATTCTATTTTTAAGCTCCTAGAGACCTTTAGTCAGGAAGAATGGAAGGCTTGTAAGAACTTTTTATTGGCAGAAAACAAAGCTGATTCTAAAGTATATAAGAGTTTTCTATACATTTATAAACATCGATCGAAAACTCCCGATATTGATGCACTGCATAAAAAAGTGATGCCCTCATCCTCACGAAAAAATATGTTAAATACAATTTCATTGCTAAAAGGCCATATAGAAGATTTTTTGGTATACCAACATGTCATGAAAGAAGAGATGTTGAAAAATACCATTTTACACCGCGAGTTGTTGTTTAGGAATAATTTACCCGAAGCAGATAAATTAAGGGAAGGCACGATTTCAGAATTAGTAAAGAATGAGAGATATAATTTAAGAGACCAAATGTATATTCATTTATTTCTTCATGACATGTTTTTCTCGAATACCGAGTATAAATATAAATATGGGCATGATCTTTTGAAAAAATCGTCCGAATCCCTTCTGAATTATAAAGACTTCATTGAATTATATTATCAGATTGAAAAAGAAAATCATAAGTCCAAAAATAGAGATGATAAGTTACTTCAAGAATACTCAATAAATGGTTTCAATAAAAATAACCAGTTTATTAGAGTAATATTACAGAGTCTTTTCAAATTTAGCAAAGTAGAAGAAAAAGAAGACTTTCAAGTTTTGTTTGACCAACTTGAGAAATGGAATATCCGCGAATCAAATGAACTTTACTCTTTTTCTTTGTTACAAGCTATTGAGTTTTGCATTAAACAATACAGCTATAGAGCTGACTCAAGTTTTATTTATTACTTATTAGAGTTGTATGATTTGGGCTTACGAAAGGGAGTGTTTTTTGAAAAAGGGTTTATTTCATCAAGAAAATTTAACAATTTTATTGATGCTGCTTGTGGAGTGAATAGATTGGAATGGGCAGAGATGGTCATTAAAAAATATGGTAAAAGGATTGAGCCAGAATATAAAGAAGATACGTTGAGATTTGCTAGAGCTCAAGTATTAATGACCAAAAATAGATTTCAGAATGCTTTACATGAATTAGAAGAACTTACCTTATCGTTACGAGATCATAGTTTGAAGTACAGATGGTGTAAACTAGTTTGCTTACTTGAATTGAATAGATTGTTTGAATTTGATAGCTTGATAAATTCTACCACGATTTATGTTAAAAGAAATAAGCAAAAAATGACAATAATTCTATATAACGGAATGTTGAATTATTTAAGTTTGATAAAGAAATTGAGAAAAGGAGTTGATATAGATTTATTACGAGAGGAACTTATTACTAAAAAGAATGTTATTATGAAAAGTTGGCTTATAAAAAAACTGGAAAACTGACAAATAGGTCAGCTCCAGTTTGTTTGTAACAGAGATAGTTAAACTCCTGTTAGCTCATCTTCTACGAATTGTAGTAATAATAGTAACCAGTTCATAACGAATGATTTAATGCGTTAAGTAATCGGCCACCTTACTTCCATGTGCGAGATGGAAGTAGGGTGTTTTACTCAGCGGGTCATGAATCCGCCGGTGCCATTCCTCATTGCATAAGCTTATGTCTGTCTAAAAATGAATGAATACTGCTGTACTCACTGAGCTCTCATTTTTATAACTTGTGTGCCCCTGTTTTGGGACAATTTTATTTTATCCTCATGTATTACATATCAGATTTGTTTTTTGACCTATACAGCCTTTTTAACTGTAGAGTCATGAATGATTATTTCATACTAAAATACCTTGTGAATTAGTAGAGGTATTGGATCAAGAATATTAATGTTTAAGTCTAAATGGTAGAAGAATTAAAAATGATTATTTAAAGGTTACTTAATAAATGATAGAGTCTGTCTCCGTCAATAATTATACTTTAAGATAACACTTATTTTGTTGATAACCAAATTTTTACACATCTTTTTATCGACTTTTTTATAAAATTCTCATCTCCTTTTTTCAATACGATTTCCATTATTTTGTTATTTAATATTCATAAAATTTATTCAGTTTTATGTCTACTTATTGAGACATATATCAAAATATCTAACGTGTATTTTAGTTCTTATATTTCGAGTGGAGATATAAAAAAAGCATCTCCTTATGATAAAGAGATGCTTTTATATTAGTTATTACATAATATCATTGAAGTATTTTCTCTTTATCCGAATCTAAATCATATTGACATAGTTCATGTAGCAGTATGATTTTATTTCCCCAAATATTTAAAACAGTATACATCGTCTATTTTAATTTTGATAACGCAAAGATATACCAAATAATTTAATTCATCAAATAAAAACAAAAATAAAATGTTGATAATCAATTGTTTATGCATTAATTATTATACTGATATATCTGTCCGCCCTTAAGCAGATAATGTTAAAAAGTTACAATTGGTTGATCTTCAATTGCTTTTCATTTAGGTCAATATTTTTATTCCGTTAGAATTTATTTTTCAATTTTTTTAAAAATGTCAAAAAAAAAAGCGTCCAACTTTCGGAGGACGCTTCATATTGTATTATTTATAGTCTTTAATATCCTATATTTTCTTTTTTTGAAAGTGTAACCTCCTATTTAATGAGTATTCAAGCCAACTATGACTAGCAATCGCATATAATTGACAAATAAATATTCTGTATTCGTTATTTCTCATTAATAATGTAAAGTATTAAAACAATGACGCAAATATATTTGGATTATTTACTATATCATAGAATTTTAACTTTTATGTGCTTTATACTAGGGATTTCAGCAAAAACAGTATGGGCAATATAAAAAGGGTTGATCATGATCAACCCTTTTTATATATAATCTTAACAGAGATATTTGTAATATTATCTATTAAAAGCTCCCCATCTATTATTAACTGCTGCTTCTGCATCTAACAGTGCCAATACTTCATCAGCTATATTTTCACTTAGTTCTAAATATGTTGAAAACCCAACGCAAGAAGCATTGATTTCACCCAGTATATATTTGTCCTTTCCGGTAGTTTTATCAGTATCCAAAATGAAATCGGCTGTCCAAATTAGTGGTAGATCGTAATTGCCTAATCTGGATTGAATGGTTCGTAAAGAGCCCTTAACTGCTTTGACAAGTTCCGGCCACTGCTCAGGTTGATCATATCTGTATTTAGCTCCGGAAAACAAAGTTGCTGAGAAAGCATCTTCTGTATCCGCCGGTTTTTTATGCACCACATTAACTACATTATCGCGTAACATAAGTACTCTTATTTCACCTTCTTTTATTCTCTTGAGAAAAGGCATATCTAATAGCATGCCATTAGGACCTTCTAAATATTGTATACAGAATTCTAGAAATTCTTGGAGAGTTTTTCTTTCTGTATGATTGTCTTTAGCTTCTGTAAGTTTTAATTCTGCATCAAGAGGGATGTTAGACTCGTATTTATGAGCACCTATTACTTCGACCCTCCAAATACCTTCTCCGGTTGATCCTCTATTTTGTTTTAGTACTCTTACTCCCTGTTTTAAACTTTTAGGAAACTCTTCTTTTAAAGTGTTGAAATCATAATAAGTATATACGTCTTGAGGTACGATATCGGTACCTTTTAGTTTTTCTACTGAATTTTTTGCACCATAAGCGATCATTGCATCGGGATGGGGAAGTCCTTCTACACCGTTATTAACTAATTCCCTAAGCATTTGGAAATAACCGGTTTCATCTATAAGGTTGCCAGGATTAACTCTGCTTATATATGCATCTGCCTTATTAATAGTGTGCCTATATATCTCACCTCTGTCTTCGTCATCATAAAAAATTATTTCGGCACTCCAACCTCTTTTCTTTAAGGAATCAATAATTGGTTTGGAATCAGTTCGGAACCCATACTTGCCCTTGTCCGTTCCGCCTCGGGCTTCAAAAATTACCACATGTTTTTTCATAGTTATTTTAGTTAGTTTACAATTAAAATAAATCAATATTTTACCTAATAACTATGACTGTAATCAACATTGCATGTGATTAATATCAACTTTTTGATAACTCTATGTTTACTTATTATAAAGCTGTTTTGAAATATTTATTTTAATAGTTCTTTTATACTATTTATATCGTTCTTTATTTGATTTAGAATTGTATTTTGAGTAATAATAGGTTCTGTTTCTTTCGTTAATTTACTGTGAAACTCCCAAATCTCTTTTATCTCATGAAAAGGGACTATATTATTAGGGTATTCTGGGTTTGTAGATATTAGTGTCAGACTATTATGATTATGGTTGGGAACTACTTTCTTGATTCGTACACTTTGATTCTCTACTACTACATAAATATTTTCAGATTTGATCTCATTAATATTAGTTAAAGCTTTACAAATGATCCATTCTCCGGGCATTATGATAGGCAACATACTATGGCCTTCTACCTGAAAACCACGGTAAGTAGCATTTCGATATTCTGGTAATGGGAAGGTGAAAGAGGGGAGAGCTTCAATATACTCTGCATCTCCTATATTCTGTGCATAGCCAGCTGCTGCTTTCTGGTTGACCATTAAAATATTTTCTTCTCCGGTATTATCGACGGTAATAGCTTTTGGTGTGATATCGATATGGTTGGCGTCCAGATATTTTTGATTACTTTCTCCATATAACCATAAAGGATTAATTTGATACTTCTTAAGTAGTAGCATAACGATATGTCCGGGCATTTTGGTTCGACCTCTTTCAATATCTACCGTAGTAGATAGGTTCAATTCTGTCGCAAACATCTTTTGCGTGAGTCCAAGATTTTCTCTTACTTCTTTGAGTCTTTTTGCCTCAATATTGATTTCCATATGATAAAATTATTTAAAATAATTGTAAAAATTACATAAAATTGTAAAAATTACATTTTATTTGTATTGCATCTTAAAAAAGTAATAGAACCTTGAGATCTATCTTACATATGGATTTAGATACTTTCTTTGTCTCTTGTGAGCGACTGCTAGATAGTAGGCTAAAGGAGAAGCCAATATTGGTGGGAGGTACGGGAGATCGGGGAGTAGTATCAGCTGCTAGCTATGAGACAAGATCTTTTGGTGTACATTCAGGCATGCCTATGCGTATGGCTCGGCAGTTGTGTCCAGAGGCAATTGTTATTAAAGGAAATGCAGGCACCTATACTGAATATTCTAAAGTAGTGACGGAAATCCTTAAAGAAGAAGTCCCTATTTTAGAGAAATCTAGTATTGATGAATTTTATGCAGACCTGACAGGAATGGACAAATATTTTGGCTGTTATAAATTTGCAAAAGAATTAAGAGAGAGAATTATCAAAGAGACAAGGCTCCCTATCTCATTTGGCTTGTCAATCAATAAAACAGTATCAAAAGTAGCCACGGGACAAGCAAAACCTGATAATCATATGAAGATAGATAAAGGCACGGAAAAACACTTCTTAGCCCCACTTTCTATTAAAAAGATTCCGATGGTAGGTAACAAGACTTTTCAAACTCTCTGTCATCTAGGAGTGAAGAAAGTAAAGACGGTTCAAGAAATGCCAGTCGAGATGATGGAGTCGGTATTCGGTAAGCATGGTCGATCTATCTGGCTTAAATCTAATGGTATCGATAATACGGCATTGGTCCAGTATTACGAACGAAAATCAATCTCTAACGAACGAACCTTTGGTAAGGATACCACAGATATGAAAAAGCTTACGTCACTGATCAAAGCCATGGCTGAAAACCTGGCTTTTCAATTGCGTAATGGACAAAAACTTACCTCTTGTATTGCAGTGAAAATACGATACTCTGATTTTAACACACATACTAAGCAATTGAAAATACCATATACGGCAGCGGATCATATATTGATACCTAAAGTAATAGAGCTTTTTCATCAATTATACAACAAGCGACTCTTAATTAGATTGGTGGGCGTAAAATTTAGTAGTTTGGTATCAGGTAATTATCAAATGAGCCTTTTTGAAGATACTCAACGTACTGCCAATTTATATTTAGCAATGGATAAAATTAGGAATAGATATGGAAGTAGGAGTGTGATGAGAGCTTCTACGATAGGAGTCAAAACAATAGGAAGTATGATGAACCCTTTTAATGGCGAGCCACCAATCGTATTGGCACATCGTACAGCATAATTTATTATATGATTAAAGAGCAATAAGCAAGATATGAAATTCGGAAAAGTAGATAATCCTGGAAATATAGACTTTAGCTTACCAGAAGATAGACCAGAAACATTGGCACTTTTACAAAAACACAAAGGAGGTAATCCGTTAGAAGTATTTGTCGGTTGTGCAAAATGGAATCGTCAGGACTTAAAGAATTTTTACCCCAGAGGAACCAAAGATGAACTGGTCTATTACGCTAGTCAGTTCAATTCCATAGAATTAAATGCATTTTTTTATCGAATATTTCCACCAGAGCAAGTACAGAAGTGGAAAGAAAAGACTGGAAGTCATTTTAAGTTTTTTCCTAAAGTGCCTCAGATTATTAGTCAGTTCAAACGGCTCAAAAATGTAGATTCTGAATTGAATGAATATATAGACTCCATTGTACAATATGAAGAAAAATTAGGGATGTGCTTTTTGCAAATGCATCCTAGCTTTTCACCTAAATCTTTTGATAGCTTAGAAGCTTTTGTGAAGTTGTGGCCCAAAAATATAGACCTATCTGTAGAAGTAAGGCACAAAGACTGGTATGCAGATGAAGTAGTTCTTGTAGACTTGTGTTCTTTGTTGGAAGAGAATAATATAACACATACGATTACTGATACGGCGGGCAGGCGAGATATGGTCCATATGAGATTGACAACACCACAGTGTTTTATTCGATTTACTGGAGCTAATCATCGTAGCGACTATACAAGATTAGATGATTGGGTAGATCGATTGAAAATATGGAAAGACAATGGGATAAGAAGAATAAACTTTTTTGTACATCAAAATTTAGAAAAGGAGTCGCCACTACTTACAGCTCATTTTAACAGAAAATTGAATAAAGTATTAGGAACAAATCTGATTATTCCAAAGACTTTAAATGATAATAATGGACAAGCAGAATTATTCTGATGCTGTTAAATAATCATTCATATTACTCGCTGAGATATGGCACATTTTCTGAAGAGGAATTACTTCGACAAGCTCAGTCAAATGATTATAAATCTATAGCACTGACAGATATTAATAATACGTCAGCTTGTTTGAATTTTATCAGGTTAGCTGAGAAGTATAGGATTAAACCTATTGTAGGAATAGATTTTAGAAATGGGGCTCAACAACAGTTTGTAGGAATAGCCAAGAATAATAATGGCTTTCTACATTTAAATAATTTCTTATCATGTCATTCACATAAGAAAATCCCTATTCCTAAAGAAGCTCCTGAATTAAAAGATTGTTTTATTATTTATCCTTTTCAGTGCGTAATAGAAATAGGCAAAAAGGATTTTACGTCAGACGAATATATAGGTATAAGATGGCAAGATCTTGATAAACTTTCATTTAACAATTTTTCAAAATGGAAAGAGAAGTTGGTGATTTTACAAACGATAACCTTTAGAAACAAAAGAGACTTCAATGTGCATCGTTTGTTAAGAGCTATTGATAACAATACTTTGCTAAGTAAACTCGATGTGTCTGAACAGGCGAAGGAAGAAGAGGTTATGTGGCAACGATTAACTCTGCTAGAGAAGTTTAAGGAACATGAGTATATTGTGAAAAACACCAAGAAAATCATAGGCAGTTGTCAGGTACACTTTGATTTTTCTAAAGAGAAAATCCATCAAAATAAGCTTACTTTCTATGAAACTAAAGCAGAAGATGAACGTAAGATCAGAGAACTTTGTAAAGAAGGATTATACTACCGCTATAAAATAATAACACCTGAAATCGAAGCCCGATTGGAAAAAGAGCTTAATATGATTCAAAAAAAGGATTTCATCCCCTTTTTTTTGATTAATTGGGACATTATTCAATATGCAAAAAGACAAGGATATTTTCACGTAGGACGGGGAAGTGGAGCCAATAGTATAGTGGCTTACCTGTTAGGTATTACGGATGTTGATCCGATAGAATTGGACTTGTACTTTGAACGGTTTATGAACTTATATCGATCGACTCCTCCAGACTTCGATATTGATTTTAATTCAAGAGATAGAGAAGATGTCACCAGATATATTTTTGAGAAATATGGAAGTACGGGACAGGCAGCTTTGTTAGCGACTTATAATACATTCAAGCATAGTGCTGCTGTACGAGAGCTAGGAAAGGTATTTGGACTTCCTAAGCATGAGATTGATAAGTTAAGCAAAGGTAGGTTCTCTTATAATCGATTAGATAAGCTTTCTCAATTGGTGTTGACTTATGCCAAACGATTAGAAGGGTTGCCTAATTATTTGAGCATCCATGCAGGAGGGATTATTATTTCTGAAAAACCTATTCATTATTTTACTGCAACAGACTTACCTCCGAAAGGATTCCCTACCACGCAGTTTGACATGGTCATGGCGGAAGATGTAGGATTGAATAAGTATGATATCCTTGGTCAACGAGGATTAGGAAAAATAAAGGATGCTATTCAAATCATTAAGGTTAATCAACCCAACACTTTTGATATTGATATACATGATGTGAAACCCTTTTTTAAAGATGCCAATATCAATAGAATGGTGAGTAAAGCAGAGTGTATCGGGTGTTTCTATGTGGAATCGCCGGCCATGCGAATGTTGTTAAAAAAGCTGGAGGTAGATAATTATCATGGATTGGTGGCAGCAAGTTCTATTATCCGGCCCGGAGTAGCTAAAAGTGGGATGATGAGAGAATACATTCTTCGTCATAAGAATCCTGAACGGCGTAAAAATGCACACCCGGTATTAAAAAGTATTATGCCTGACACTTATGGAGTTATGGTTTATCAAGAAGATGTAATTAAAGTAGCTCACTATTTTGCAGGGTTGGATTTAGGAGAAGCAGATATACTGCGAAGAGGGATGAGTGGAAAATATCGGTCTAGGGAGGAATTTGAAAAAGTTAAGAAGAAATTTGTGTCTAATTGCCGTGCTAAAGGATATGCGGATGATATGATTTTTGATGTGTGGCGTCAGATAGAAAGTTTTGCAGGCTATGCATTTGCCAAAGGACATAGTGCTTCATATGCTGTAGAAAGCTATCAAAGTTTATATTTGAAAACGTATTATCCACTCGAGTATATGGTAGCAGTATTGAATAACGGAGGAGGATTTTATAGATCAGAATTATATGTTCATGAAGCTAGAAAGTTGGGAGCTATTATTCATGCTCCTTGTATTAATAGGGGCTATTACTTGAGTTGTATATATGGAAAGGATATATACTTAGGTTTTCATATGATTCAAAGTTTGGAGAGCAAAGTAATAATCTCAATATTAAAAGAGAGAAATGAGAGAGGTGAGTACCAATCTTTAGAGAATTTTTTAGAGCGAGTAGAGATCAGCATTGAACAATTAGAGTTGTTAATTAGAGTAAATGCATTCAGGACTTGTAATCAGAATAAAAAGGAACTTTTATGGAAAGCTCATTTTATTTTAAATATGCAACCGAGTAGAGGATATATAAAGAGTTTATTTGGTATAGAACCTATTGATTTTAAATTCCCTCGATTAGATACCAGTGCACTGGAGGATGCTTTTGATCAGATTGAACTATTGGGATTTTCACTTTCGAGTCCCTTTTCACTTTTAAAAGAACGACTAGAAAAACCTGTTTTATTAGCGAGAGAATTACCCAAATATCATCGAAAACAAATTGAGATATACGGTTATTTGATTACGGTTAAAAATACTACTACATCAGGAGGTAAACGAATGCATTTTGGCACATTCCTAGATTATGAGGGAGAGTGGATAGATACAGTTCATTTTCCGCCGATAGCGAAAAAATACCCTTTTAGAGGAAAAGGGATATATAAATTAGAAGGGGTAGTGGTAGAAGAGTTTGGTTTTTATTCACTTGAAGTAAATAAGATGAGTCGTATGCCATATCTAGAGGATATTAGATTTTCTGACGTTAGACAAGAGGAAATCAAGAATGTAGTACAAAAAAGAGTAGTCTGGTAGCTCGCCAAATTAATTTTAAATCCTCTTAAATTCTTATCTTTATCAAAATTCAATTCGATATTTCTAATGTCGGTATATATGAAAAAAGCAGGATATTCTACAGTTCAAATTAAAAAGGTTAGTACAAACCAAGTTATAACCACTCAAGACAATGTAGCTGTAGAATCTCCTTTACGAATTTTTGTTCAGGAGGCAGAACAAACCCAACCACCGACTCAATTTTCGATGACAATGAGGACTCCTATAGAAGATGACCTTCTGACCATTGGTTTTTTATATTCAGAATCTATTATCCAATCATACGATGATATAGCTAATATTATAGAGGGAGAGGATTCAATAACTATACGATTATATAATTATAGTCAACTTGATTGGGAAGAACATAATCGACAAGGTATAGTTTCTTCCAGTTGTGGAGTGTGTGGCAAGTTGGATTTAAGCAATCACTCGGTAGAAAACGAAGACAAAAGAAAACAGATGAAACTAAATCAAGACATACTGTATCAATTGTCAAACAAACTAAAAAACTCACAAGGATTATTTAATATGACAGGTGGTATTCATGCTGCAGCATTATTTGACAAAGAGGGTCAATTGATTACTAAGCATGAAGATGTAGGTCGGCATAATGCCATGGATAAACTTGTTGGCTTTTGTATAAAAAATGATATAAAAGGGGATAGTCATATCTTATTATTAAGTGGAAGAGCGAGTTACGAATTATTACAGAAGGCATCAAGACTGGGAGTAGGAAATGTAGTAAGTATAGGAGCTCCTTCATCATATGCTATAGAGATAGCCAAAGAAAATAATATTAATTTGGTTGGCTTTTTAAAGAATGACGGATTTAACATTTACAACTAATAATTATTAGAATTAAGAATGGATAAAAGCAATGCACATACTTCGGAAGAGTTTACAGGGTTGAAAGTAAAAAATCCAGAAACTAAAGTAGCTGGAATAAAGGCAGTGAACTCTGCTTTAAAGCATGTCAATAAATACATGCGTAAATCCGACGGTTTTAAAGTATTAAATGTTTTGAATCAGAAAGAAGGAATAGATTGCCCGGGTTGTGCATGGCCAGATCCTGACGATGAAAGATCTGCTTTAGGAGAATACTGCGAAAATGGAGTAAAGGCGATAGCTGAAGAAGCAACGAAAAGGAGAGTCGATGCCCAGTTTTTTAAAGATCATAGCGTTACTGAATTAGGAACATGGTCTGATTTTAGACTTGGCAAAAGTGGAAGACTTGTTGAACCTATGTATTTAAGACAGGGATCTTCTCATTACGAACCTATATCGTGGGAAGAAGCCTTTGTCAAAATAGGAAAACACTTGAACTCTCTTAATTCTCCTGACGAGGCAATATTTTATACTTCAGGTAGAACGAGTAATGAAGCAGCTTTTTTATATCAACTTTTTGTACGATGTTTTGGTACCAATAATTTACCTGATTGTTCTAATATGTGCCATGAATCCAGTGGTAAGGCGTTAAGCCAGACCATTGGTATAGGTAAAGGAACGGTAAAACTACACGACTTTGAAAAAGCTGATCTTGTCATAGTAATAGGACAAAATCCGGGTACTAATCATCCACGTATGTTATCAGCTTTAGAAAAAACCAAAGAGAATGGAGGAAAAATAATCACAATAAATCCTTTGAAAGAAGCAGGATTACAAACTTTTGTACACCCACAATCACCGATAAAAATGATAAAAGGTGGGACAAGGCTAACGGATGTGTATTTACAGAATAAAATAAACTCTGATTTGGCGTTACTTCAATACTTTAACAAGAGATTGATCGAGGATGGAGTAATAGACAAAGTTTTTGTTGAAAATAAAACAGAATATTTTGATGCCTTTGAAAAACATACTTTAAATAAATCGAAAGAGGAGTTAGTCACTTATACAGGACTTTCCTCTGAAGAATTGGAAAAGGCGTACCAATTAATTAAAGAGAAAGACAAGATCATAGTTTGTTGGGCAATGGGACTTACTCAGCATAAGAATGCAGTAAATACTATTCAAGAGGTAGTTAATCTTTTACTACTTAAAGGAAGCATAGGAGTGGAAGGGGGAGGAGTATGTCCGGTTCGTGGTCATAGTAATGTACAGGGAGACAGAACAATGGGAATTTGGGAGGCAGCTCCTGAATCATTTTTAGCCAAAATGGATGAGGTTTTTAATATGTCTTGTCCAAGAAAACATGGATACGATACCGTCAATGCCATCAAAGCAATGCATAATGGGGATGCTAAAGTTTTTATAGGCATGGGGGGGAATTTTATTTCTGCTACTCCAGATACTGATTACACAGCGAAAGCACTTACTAATTGTAAATTAACGGTTCAGGTTTCAACTAAGCTTAATAGAAGTCATTTGGTCCATGGTGAAGAAGCTCTCATACTTCCTTGTTTAGGAAGAACAGATATTGATATTCAGAATGGTAGCAAACAATTCGTTACTTGCGAGAACTCTATGGGTGTAGTACATACTTCTCAAGGTATATTATCGCCACCTTCGGAGCATCTGCTTAGTGAACCCAGGATTATAGCTGAAATGGCAAAAACAACATTGTTGAATAAAATTGTCGATTGGGATAATTTGATTTCCGATTATGACTTAATTAGAGATGAGATAGAAAAAGTAATTCCGGGATTTGAGAACTATAATGAAAGAGTAAGAAAGCCCGAAGGGTTTTATTTGCCCAATGGTCCACGACATCAAAACTTTACCACAGAGTCAGGTAGAGCTAGATTCACACTTTCTGATTTTGAACAGATCAAAATTGAAAAAGGAGAATATTTGATGATGACTATTCGAAGTCATGATCAGTTTAATACGACTATATATGGTTTGGATGATCGATATAGAGGTATTTACAATGAGAGAAGAGTGATATTGATGAATAAATTAGACATAAGAGATGAAGGACTTAGTTCTGGAGATATAGTTAATCTGATGAGCTATTGGAATGGAAGAGAGAGAAAAGCTCCAAAATTTATTATCGTAGAATACCCGATTCCCAGAGGTTGCGTAGCTACATATTTTCCTGAGGCTAATGTATTGGTTCAGATAGATAACGTAGCTGATATGAGCAATACACCTGCATCAAAAAGTATAGTTATAAAGATGGAAAAAGGGTAGAAGGACCTATATCATTCTACCCAATAATATTTTATAAGTGGATTACTTCTCCATATGCTGCAGCCGCAGCTTCCATCACCGCTTCACTCATTGTTGGGTGTGGATGTATTGATTTTATAATTTCATGACCTGTGGTTTCTAATTTCTTAGCAACTACCACTTCAGCGATCATTTCAGTGACATTGGATCCGATCATATGTGCTCCTAAGAATTCTCCATATTTGGCATCAAAAATAACTTTTACAAAACCTTCTTTAACACCTGCTGCACTTGCTTTGCCTGAAGCGGAGAACGGAAATTTACCAACTTTTACTTCATAACCTGCTTCTTTTGCCATGGCTTCAGTATATCCTACACTAGCTACTTCAGGAGCACAATAAGTACAAGAAGGAATGTTATTGTAATCTATTGCTTCAACATGCATTCCTGCAATATGCTCAACGCAAGTAATCCCTTCTGCACTAGCTACATGAGCTAATGCTTGAGTTGGAATTATATCACCAATAGCATAGATCCCTGGAACACTGGTCTCATAGTATTCGTTTACTTCAATTAAGCCTCTATTCGTTTTAATTCCTAACTGCTCAAGACCTATGTTTTCAGTGTTAGGAGATACTCCTGCAGCAGACAGGACAACATCGCAATCTATTATTTCTTCATTATTGTCTTTGCGACTTTTGGTATGTACTTTTAGTACTTTTCCCTTGACTTCCACTTTTTCCACAGAAGTATTGGCCATTACATTGATGCCTGATTTTTTGAATACTTTACCAAGTTCTTTGGATACATCTTTATCCTCTCTAGGTAATAAGCCTTGTTCCATAAATTCGACAACAGTTACTTCTGTACCTATAGAGTTATAGAAATAAGCAAATTCAACACCTATGGCACCTGCACCAACAACGACCATTCTTTTAGGTTGTTTATCAAGACTCATAGCTTCTCTGTAACCTATAATTTTCTTTCCATCAATAGGTAGATTTGGTAGTTCTTTAGCTCTTCCACCAGTAGCTATAATAATATGCTCTGCACTATATTCAGATTTTTTGCCTTCCTTATCGGTGACAACTACTTTTTTACCCCTAGCCAGTGTGCCATGGCCTTCAATGATTTGAATTTTGTTCTTTTTCATCAAAAAGCTCACTCCTTTACTCATCCCATCAGCAACCCCCCTTGACCTTTTAATTATAGCTCCAAAATCAGCTTTTCCACTGGCGGTTAGGCCATAGTCTTCAGCGTGATTAATATAGTTGAATACTTGGGCGGACTTTAGTAATGCTTTAGTAGGTATACATCCCCAGTTCAAACAAATACCTCCTAAATTTTCTCTTTCCACGATGGCAACCTTTTTCCCTAACTGGCTAGCCCTTATAGCAGCCACATAACCTCCAGGACCACTACCAATAACAATAATATCAAAATTCATATAACCTGTTTAATAAGATTCAAAAATGGAGGTGCAAATATAATAGGGTTTCACGGATGAATTAAATTATCCATGCATAAATAACGTCAAAGGGAAATATAGAAACAAATACCTAATAATATTAGAGTATTAGGGAATTATAGGTTTTTAAAAATTAAAAATATTATAACAAGAACTATTAAAGTAACTACTAGAGCTACCATTAATACCTTCTTTTCAGCCTGTTTATTAACTACTTTTCCACTTTTTTTTGATCGTCTTCTACTCATAATATTTAGTTTTTCATTTAATTAACCACCGCACTCTTTTCTTAATACAGCCATCTGTTTATTCCAAAGATCAGACACTTCTTCGACTTCATCCTCATCGCAATAATCTGTTATTTCTAAAATTGTCTCATTCGTGATGTCTGATTTATACATTCTAAATTCTAAATACTCGTCCTCCTCATCTGCATCTTCCCATTTAAACCTTACTCTTTCTTCTTCGATGTCATCTATAAGAATAGCTGCTTCTTCCGAACCATCCCAAGAAAAGGTAAATACATCATCCGTTATGTCAATTTCATCGCAAAACCATCTTATGATACAATCGGGTGTTGTAATAAAAGTATACAATATAGCAGGCGATGCTTTAAATATAAATTCTAACTCAACCTTTTTTCTTTCCATTTAACTAATTGAATTTAATTACCAAGCAAGCACAAAAAACAACTTCTAAACTCACCAACTTATTTACTAATGATTGATCGTTATTTCTTTTTTCTAATTCGGCAAATTAAAAATATTTTTTTTAATAAAAAGATTTAATGAACTTTTTTTATTCCAAATCGATTATTCAATTGTATTTAAATTTCCGGTTTCAGAATTTTAGGAAAGAAAAAAAGCATAATAATTTCTTAGAAAAGAATTTACCTTTAAGATAAGGACACAAATATTAGAAGGTTGGAAAAAAGGTATTATTTTTGCATGCTTTTAAGTATAAGAGTTTATTTATAATTTAATTGTACTAGATGAGACAACTGAAGATTACAAAATCTATTACTAATAGAGAAAGTCAATCATTAGAGAAGTATTTACAGGAAATAGGAAAAGTAGATCTGCTAACACCAGAGGAAGAAGTTGATTTAGCAAAGAAAATCAAGGAGGGAAGCCAAGATGCTTTGGAAAAGTTGACTAAAGCAAACCTAAGGTTTGTGGTTTCCGTTGCTAAACAATATCAAAACCAAGGATTGTCTCTATCTGATTTGATCAACGAGGGCAATTTAGGTTTAATAAAAGCGGCTCAGCGATTTGATGAAACAAGAGGTTTTAAATTTATTTCTTATGCGGTTTGGTGGATTAGACAATCCATTCTGCAGGCCCTTGCTGAACAATCAAGAATCGTTAGACTTCCTTTGAATAAGGTAGGATCCTTAAACAAAATTAACAGAGCATTTTCTGAGCTAGAACAAGAGTTTGAAAGAGAGCCATCATCTGATGAGTTAGCTGAGTTATTAGACATTCCAATGACAGAGGTGGAAACTACATTGGGTGTTGCAGCACGTCACGTATCTATGGATGCTCCATTTGTTGATGGAGAGGATAATTCTTTGTTAGATGTGTTAGAAAATAACAGTACCCCAGACACTGATGCAGGTCTTGAATTTAGAGAATCATTAAGAACGGAAATAGAAAGATCACTTAATACCTTGACAGATAGACAATGTGATGTAATAAAGTTATACTTCGGTATAGGCATAGAACATCCTATGTCTTTAGAAGATATAGGAGATCGATTCGGACTAACAAGAGAAAGAGTGAGACAGATAAAGGATAAGGCGATAAATAAGTTGCGATCAACATCTAGAAGCAAATTGCTTAAGAATTATCTTGGAAACTAATTTTTTCCACTAAAATTTATATCTATTGGATGTTTCCGTAGTCATTCCTTTACTGAACGAAGGTGAATCCTTGCCCGAGTTATATCAATGGATTAAAAGAGTGATGAAAGATAATGGGTTTTCCTATGAAATCATTTTTGTAGATGATGGAAGTACGGATAACTCATGGTCATTAATTCAGAACTGGTCATCTCAGGACGACCATGTGCATGGGGTTAAATTTAGAAGAAATTATGGAAAATCTGCAGCACTGCATGTAGGGTTTCAACATGTTAAAGGCGATGTAGTTATCACCATGGATGCAGATTTACAAGATAGTCCTGATGAAATTCCAGAGTTGTATACAATGATAAAGGAACAGTCATTTGATTTGGTCTCTGGTTGGAAAAAGAAAAGATTCGATCCATTGTCAAAAACAATTCCAACCAAGATATATAATGGTGTAACTGGATGGTTGACGGGAGTGAAGCTCAACGATATGAATTGTGGATTAAAGGCTTACTCTAGAGAAGTAGTAACTTCGATAGAGGTCTATGGAGAAATGCACAGGTACATTCCAGTGATAGCGAAATGGGCAGGATTTAAGAAAATAGGAGAAAAAGTAGTTCAGCACCAAGCTAGAAAATACGGCGTCACTAAGTTCGGAATGTCAAGGTTTATATATGGCTTTTTGGACTTGTTCTCTATAATGTTTATTGGCAAGTTCGGAAAACGACCGATGCACTTTTTTGGGACAATAGGTACTTTCATTTCTTTTATTGGAATTTGCATATTACTGTATTTAAGTGCAGGCAAACTTTTTTGGGATGAAGCGAATATCGACGACAGACCCATTTTCTTTCTAGGCATTCTTTCCGTTATTGTTGGTGTACAACTCTTCATAGCTGGTTTTTTGGCTGAGCTGATTTCTAGAAATGCTTCCGATAGAAATCAATATAAAATTGAGAAAATTGTCTAAAGTACTTTGATCAGGGTTTACACTGATTTTTATTACTAAGGGTATGTACCTATTAAATATTTAATCTTAAGTTAAGATTCTAATTTAATATCAAGAAAAGCTAATTTTATGTGTTGTTATTTCGACTTGTTTTTAAACTGATAGTCGAATAGATTAGAATGGAAGAAAATCTTAAAAATAAAAATACTACAAGAAAGAAATCCTGGTGGTTTCGGATTCTTAAATTTGTATTTTACTTTTTCTTTTTTATTCTTTTTCTGATTTTTTTGTTAAATCTTTCTCCTGTTCAAAATCTTATTGTCAAAAAGGTAGCCTCTGATTTAAGCAATCAATTGGACGCCAATGTTGACTTAGATCATGTAAACATTAGTTTGACTAAAGGTATTGTTCTTGAAAATTTTAGCATTGCGGAAGAAAAAGATACACTGATTTCATGTAAACAGTTTAGTGTCTCTCTAAAGAATAACCTTCTCAATATTTTAAGGGGAAGTTTGAGTATCAATTCGATTGGTGTAGAAGGGGCTTCTCTTCATATCGTAACCGCTTCAAATGAAAATGTCTCCAACTTAGGAAAATTACTTTCGAAGCTCTCATCAGGAGAAGGTGGCGAGCCTGGAGACCCCATTACACTCGATGTTTCTGAAATCGTCGTTGAAGAGGTTAAGCTGACGATTGAATCCCAAAATAAAGGAACTATTGCTATTTACGAATTATCTAAAGCGATTCTTGAGTTTGACGAGCTTGATTTGGCTAATAACGTTTTTGATGTAGATCGATTAATATTAGACCATCCAGTTATTAAATTTCGGAGGGTAGACGAAGATTATTCTAAAGATGTAGTAGGAGTAGAGCCGGAAATTTCTATAGATTCGCTACATATTCCATTGAATTTTAGTGTCGATTTGATTGATATATGCGGTGGAGTGATTAGTTATGATAATGAATTGTATCCACATAGAAAAGAATACGGTTTTGACAGGAATCATTTTCGGTTAGATTATTTAAATGTTTTTCTTGATAATGTGCATTATCAAGAAGGGGATACTCTTGGATTTAACCTTGAGAGATTTGATTTTGT
Organism: Saprospiraceae bacterium; assembly: GCA_965230495.1. GTDB lineage: Bacteria > Bacteroidota > Bacteroidia > Chitinophagales > Saprospiraceae > JACJYM01. The sequence goes on from OZ246004.1 coordinate 851,313, forward strand.
TGATGATAAAGGGTTTGAGATGCCAAGGTTGGCCATTCTGAACTTTCAGGCAAATAACAGTAGTTTGTCAACTGAAAAACTACTTATTGAAACTATGAATTCGGAATTTGAAAATAGCATTGATGTTAAGTATAAATCTCCGGAAGATTTATTTTCGTTGAGTAATAGAATGTTAGCAAAAATTGATTGTACCAACTCTAAAATAAATGTTTCGGAACTGGCATATTTTATTCCCGGATTTAGTACGTCTAAGTTCTATCTTCAGAACAAAGGTTTGGAGATAACTTGGAGTGGGAAGATCAGCGGTAGGCCGAAAAGCTTTTCGGGAAGAAACTTTGAACTTGCTGTAGGTGAACGATTGAAGCTCGATGGTAACTTCAGTACAAGAAATATTAATGATTTTGAGAATACTTTGCTCAATCTGAATATCAAGAGTTTGAATACCTCGATTTCTTTTCTTCGTGAGTTAATTCCCGAATTTAACCCTCCGAACAATTTTGATAAATTAGGACAATTTGAATTCTCAGGTCGTTTTGATGGCTTTTTCAAAGATTTTGTAGCTTTTGGAACATTGGATACCAAAATAGGCCTGGCCAAAATGGATATGAGACTAGATGTTAAAGAGGGGGTAGAGAGAGGAAAATACTCTGGAGAAATAGACTTAATTGATTTTGATTTAGGAGTGTGGAGCGATAATCCTAAATTAGGTTTAGTCAACTTTTCATCCAAAGTTGATGAGGGCGTGGGACTTACTTCAAAGAATGCTTCAGCAGACTTACTAGCCAAGGTTAACTCTCTTATGTACAACAATTATAATTACAAAGATTTTGTACTCGACGGATATCTTGAAAACAATAAGTTTAATGGATCATTTGTAATAAATGACGAGAATTTAAATGTTATTTTTGATGGAAATATAGACGCCTCTCAGGAAAAACCTATTCTTAATTTTACATCTAAAATTAATCAATTAGATTTTGAGGAATTGAATTTTTCTAACTCACCCCTTAGTTTTAAGGGAGATTTGGATGTTAATCTTGTTGGAAGTAATATAGATGATATAGTTGGAGACCTAAGAGGAAAGAATTTCTTCATTACAAAGAATGACTCTCTTTATACTTTTGATAGTTTGATTGTTAAAAGTCTTGAGATGGGTAGTAATGTTAGGAAGCTTAACATAAAAAGTGACTTTGGGAGCTTAGGAATGGAGGGAGATTTTAAATTATCCAATTTTGGGAATAGTTTGAAAAAAATATTTGAGGTTAACTATAAGTATCCAGCAGAGATTTTGAAAATACATGCACAGGATATTGTTGAACCAGAATCCTATCGTTTTGATTTGGAAATATCGGATAGTAAAAATGTATTTGATTTACTAGGAATAGGAGGTCTGAGTTTGAAAAATTTTAAAGCTAAAGGAGGCCTTAATACGATTCGCAATGAATTAGATTTTGCGGTTAATACTCCATTGATAAGTATTAAGGATAATTTGCTTCATGACGTTCAAATATTAGCGAATTCATCTAACGAAAAAGGGGATATCCTTATTAGTATTGATTCCAGTAGAGTATTGGGAGTTGATCTTAATACGATCGACATGCAAGCGAAACTTTATAGTGATACCGCGTCTATCTTATTTACAACCTTTAATTTAACTGATTCTATCGAACGTTTTGATCTACTTACAACTATAGTTCCGCATGAAAAAGGTTACGAAGTGAAGTTTCAAGATGAAGAATTAATGCTCTATGGAAAGAAATGGAAGCTAAACCCTGATAATAAGGTAGTCTTCGGAAAAAATTACCACGAAATATCTAACTTACAATTAACTGATTCTAAGAGATTTGTTGAAATAGGTGATGTAAATAATGCGGGATTGGATGTTAGACTTAAAGATTTTGAAGTAGAGATGTTAAACCCTATCATCAATTATGATAAAATGGACTTTTCAGGGAAGGGGCAGCTGAGCATCAATATTGACAATCTTTATATTGATAATTTCGAACTTACAGGTAATGCCTTGGTTCCAAACTTTTTTATAAATGGAGATTCATACGGAGCGTTAGAACTGGATGTTACCAGAAGAAAATCACAGCCCATTGAAGCTTTGTTTAGTTTAAGAAAGGATGATATGCAGTTGAAAGCGGATGCATATTATTCATTGGATAGTAAAAAATTAAATTCTACTGTAAAGGCAAAAAGTTTTCCGTTGAAGATTTTTGAATATATGCTTTATGAGGGTATTACTGAAACTGTCGGTACTGTAGATGTAGATGCCGAAGTAAGTGGTCCCGTTGATAATTTGGACATATCTGGTGGTGGAATAATCAATGATGGCGGTGTAAAGATTATATATCTAGGAACGAAGTATTTTTTCGACAATCAGCGAATAAAACTAACAGAGCAAAAAATTGACATGACCGGAGCCATAATCAAAGATGAATTAGGGGGAGAAGGAGTGGTAACCGGAGGATTGGTTCATAACGTTTTTAGGGATTTCAGAGTCGACGCCAATATCACTGGACAAGACGTTTTAGTGCTTAATACTACAAAAGAAGATAATCCGGTTTATTACGGTAGGGGGAAAGGAGAAATTTCAGTAGATTTTGGAGGAGAATCTTTCAGTCAAGTCGATATGAAAATTGTAGCTAAGACAGGACCAGGTTCAGAACTTAGTATCCCAATTGAAGAGACCCAACTCGGTACTGAAGAAAGTTTTATCAAGTTCGTAACACAGGAAGATGTAGACAATGCATTTAAGGTAAAGGATGAGGAGGAATTTAAAATTGAAGGATTGTCAATTGAGATGAATCTCAGTCTGACGGACGATCTTAAGGTCAATCTAATCTTTGATGAGGAAAGAGGAGATATAATTAGTGGTAACGGAAATGGAGATTTGCGAGTAGTAATCAATAGAATAGGAGATTTTGATATTTTCGGAGAATACGAAATTCAAGAAGGACAATATCTTTTTACAGCGTTGGGACTTGTCAATAAATATTTTACCGTAAGAAATGGAGGTAAGGTGATTTGGACTGGAGACCCAATTAATGCAACTCTTGATATCAAAGCAGATTATTCTACGCGTAGTTCGTTAAGTTCGTTTATTGCCGGGTTTAATGCCGATGGAGGAGATGCTTTTGATCGTGCAGCTAGGGCGTCCCATGAAGTAGATTTAATACTTAATTTAGGTGGGACACTTTATAGTCCAGAGATACAGTTTGATATGGATTTTCCAAATCTTACTTCTGGAGAATTGAAGACTGCAGTTGAAAACAAAATGATTCAGTTAAGAGAGAATGTAAATGAGTTGAATAATCAAGTAGTAGGTTTAATAGTATTTAATTCTTTCATTCCGAGTTCTGCTTTGGGCCCAGATTTTGCCTCACAGTCGTTTTTACAAAGTGCTGGAATAAGCACACTTAGTGAATTTTTATCAAGTCAGGTATCTCAGATTGTTACTAGTTTCTTGTCAGCATCCTTGGAAGAAAATGGACTTATATCGGATATAGATTTTGATATCAATGTAAGGAATACGGGACTACTAGGAGTTGACGCCAGTAATTCAATTGCACCTAATGAAATAGAAGTAAGACTAAATAATAAATTCAGGTTTTTGGATGAGAGATTGGAGTTTCAAGTAGGAGGAAACTATGTAAGAGAATCAGCTTTTCAAAATCAAAACTATATCGTACCAGACTTTGTAATACAATACTATTTGACAGAAGATAGAAAGCTAAAACTTCGCCTATACGGCAAGTATGATTATGATGTAATCGAAAATTTTGACAGTAGAAATCAGAAATACGGCCTTGGATTAGGATATAGCACAGAATTTGGAAGTTTATACACGCTTAAAAAAGTTATTTCTGAAAAGGTGGTCAAAGAAAACTAATCCACTCCTTCATTGTTCATACCTTTGTACAATTATAAATTCTTGTAATGTATCGATTTTCCTCAGAATATTTTAAGAAGATAGAGTTTGATAAGGTTAGAGAATTGTTGGTCGACAAGTGTTTATCACCTTTAGCATCATTTTATTTTCATGATCTAGAACCTTTTACTGATCTTGGAGTAATCAAAACTTTGCTTAAAGAAGTTGTTGAATATCGTCATGCGGAAGAAATACATGAGTCAATACCGTTACGACCATATGAGTCAGTAGAGGATGATATACCATTATTAAAAAAGGATGGTTTTGTATTAGAGATAAGTAGTATCAGAAGAATTTATCACTTAGTAAGTGGAGGAAATGATATTCTTGAATATTTTCAAGAAGCTCAGATAGAAACATTACCGAATATCTACAATATAGTTAGAGAATTGGAAATCGATCAACAATTATGTAAAGAAATTGATCGTGTATTGGATGATCAGGGAAATGTAAAACCTAATGCTTCTCCGAGACTTCAAAAAGTATCTCGGATGATCCAGAATAAGGAAAGAGAACTGGATAAAGTCTTTGCTCAAGAATTAGCTTTTTATCAGGCCAAAGGGTTTCTATCCGATACTAAAGAAAGTCTTAGGAATGGTAGGAGAGTTTTTACAGTCAATGCTGAGTATAAGAGACAGATAGAAGGATTGATTCATGACGAATCAGCTACCGGTAAGACTGTTTTTATCGAATCGGCACCTCTAATTAGTATCAATAATGAAATTTTCAATTTATACACAGAGAGAAAAAAAGAAGTTTACAAAATTCTTAAGGATTTATGTAAGTTCTTAAGACCGCATGCGGATTTGTTTTTGGAATTACAGAATATACATGTTAAGCTTGATACGATTCGGGCCAAAATGATTTTGGCCAAAGAGATGAATGCTAAGCGTCCAAAAATTGGAAAGAGGGTTAAATTTAAGTTCAACGAAGCCTATAACCCACTTTTGTTTTTGAAGAACGAAAGGACTGGAGATAGAACAGTTCCTTTTGATTTAGAACTATATGGTAAGAATAAAGTGGTGGTGTTAAGTGGACCTAATGCTGGAGGGAAATCTATCACTTTAAAATCTGTAGCTCTACTTCAAGTAATGTTACAAAGTGGTTTATTGATTCCTGTAAGTGAGGATTCGGAGTTTGGAGTGTTTCATAATTTTTTTGCAGATATAGGTGACCAACAAAGTTTGGAGGATGATTTGAGTACTTATAGTTCTCATCTTAAAAATATGAAAGATATTTTGGATAACGCTGATCATCGAAGTTTAATAGTAATAGATGAATTTGGTTCTGGGACTGATCCCAAGATTGGTGGAGCTATTGCTGAATCTATCTTAAAAGAAATAGTTGAAAAGAGGAGTTTTTGTGTGGTTACTACACATTATTCTAATTTAAAGTTCTTTGCTTATAAGACGAAAGGAGTGATAAATGCCAGTATGGAGTTTGATCAAGAAGAATTTCAACCTACCTATAGTTTAATTGTTGGAAAGCCGGGAAGTAGTTTTGCTTTTGAGATAGCTCAAAAAAGCGGCCTTCCTCCTCATGTATTGAAATATGCTCGTAAAAGAACAGGTAAGGAAGAGCTTGCCCTGGATCAGATATTGGTAAGCCTCCAGTCTGAAAGACAAGAAATTGAATTGAAAATGGCAGATGTGTTAAGTAAAGAGGATAAACTTGATCAACTTATTAGGACATACGATGCCTTGCATAGAGAAGTAGAGTACAATAGAAAACAACTGAAGCTTGAGCGACAACAGTCTAGATTGGAGTTGTCACAAGAGAAGAAAAAGCAAACTAAGGAACTCATTAACAGGTTCAAAAACATCAAGAATAGTGAACAAATAGAGAGAATTAGAAATGAAGCGAAAGAAGAGGAAAAGGATATAACAAGTCAGTTAAATAATATAAAAGAAGAAATCTTTCTCGAAGACCAAAAAACGGGAAACTTAGACTTTCAAGTGGGCTCAAGAGTTCGAATGAGAGGAGGGAATGGAGAAGGAATTATTTTGCAACTTGATAAGTCAAAAGCCGAAATTGAGATGGGGATGATGAAAATATGGGTGCCTATTATTGAATTGCTTCCTGTGGAGGAATCAAAAATTCAAAGGAAAAGTACAAATATAAGGAGACATATTCCTGTAGATTCTGACTTTGAAACGAAATTAGATATTAGAGGATATAGTATGCAAGAGGCGGCTGAATTCTTGGAAAAGTTTCTTGACGATGCTTTGATTAATGACGCTTACGAATTGACGATTATACACGGAGTGGGTAGTGGAGTTCTTAAGAAATTAGTTAATCAAAAAACAAAAGAATATAAGGATATTAAGAGAAAATGGCACCCGGAACCAGATCAGGGAGGGGAAGGAGTGACCATGATCCAATTGTAATTAGTATCAGATAAAATGTATATATTAGTGTCACTAAAACAATAAGTGTTATAGAATATGAGATTATTTGTCGCTTTTTTGCTTGCTGCTTTTATACTACCAGTCACTTCGTTTGGTCAATACGTGAGTTTAGACCCTACTTCGGCTTCAGGAGATGATCAGGTAACACTTTATTTCAATGCTTCTGAAGGTAACGCAGAGTTAGAAGGAGTAGAAAGTGTTTATGTGCATCATGGTGTTGTAACTGATTCTCCAAACGGCACCGATTGGCAGTATGTTAAGGGTAATTGGGGAAAGGATGATGGAATAGGAAAAATGACTAAAGTCGAAGGAGAAAATAATTTATGGAAGATAGATTTACAGCCTAGTATAAGATCTTATTTTGATGTACCTGAAAATGAGAATATTTTCAGATTATCATGTGTGTTTAGATCAGCGGACGGATCTGCTAAAGGAACGTCTGCAGCCGGACAGTATGGGTGGGGTACTATAGAAAACAATCTAGATGTCTATATTGATTTAAACATTCAGAATTATATCACACTTGAAAATCCCTTGGGTACTGAATCATATCTTAATGAAGGCGAAAGTCTGAATATCAGAGCTTCTGCCTCTGATGAAGTATCTGAAATGAGTATATCCATTGATGAAGGTAATGGATTTGTACTTAAATCAATGATTAGCAGTGGTAGTTCAATTGATTATAATTATAGCACTAATGAATCGCTAACTATAACTATCAAGATTGAAGCGGTGATCAATGGAGAACCCTTAGAAATTGTTAGAGATCATAATATAATAATTAAAAAATCACCTTCAGTCTTGGCTTTGCCCGATAATGTAGTAGCAGGAATTAATTATCATGAGGATGCTACAAAGGCAACATTGGTATTGGAAGCACCGGAGAAACAATTTGTTCATGTAGTTGGTGATTTTAATAACTGGATAGTTAATGACGACTATCTCATGAATATAACACCTGATGGAAGATATCACTGGTTAGAATTATCCCAGTTAGAGCAGGGCTTAGAGTATGTCTTTCAATACTGGGTTGACGGAGAAATAAAGATTGCAGATCCTTATGCCGACAAAATTGCAGATCCTTGGAATGATCAGTATATTGAAGAGTCTGTCTACCCAAATTTGTTAGAATATGACAGAACGGAATTCGGTATTGCATCGATACTTCAGACTGGACAAGAGGAGTTTATTTGGGATGCTATAGAGGATAGCTGGCAACGTCCTGATATTGATAATCTGGTGATATATGAACTACATATAAGAGATTTTATTGAGGATCATAGTTACACAACATTAATTGATACGCTGGATTATCTTAAAAATTTAGGTGTTGAAGCCATAGAGTTAATGCCCGTCTCTGAATTTGAAGGAAATGATTCATGGGGATACAACCCTTCGTTTTACTTTGCTCCGGATAAGTATTATGGTACCAAAGATCATCTTAAAATGTTTATTCAAGAAGCTCATAAAAAGGGAATGGCGGTGATCTTGGATATAGTATTGAACCATGCTTTCGGCCAGAATCCGATGGTGCAATTATATTTTGACAAAAGTTCTGGTAAACCGGAATCTAATAATCCTTGGTTTAATAGGGAATACATCGGACCTTTTGAATGGGGATATGATTTTAACCATGAAAGTGAATACACAAAGGAATTTATAGATAGAGTCAATACTTACTGGATTGAAGAATTTCATTTTGATGGATTTCGTTTTGATTTCACTAAAGGGATGACAAATTATGCTCCAAATGGAAACATAGATGGTTTTGATCAGTCACGAATAGATATTCTTAAGAGAATGTCTGATGTAATATGGGATGTTGATCCTGAGACCTATATTATTTTAGAACATTGGGGTCCTTATCAAGAAGAACAGGTGTTAGCTGCTCATGGATGCAAAATGTGGAGAAATAAGAGTTATGATTTTGTACCTGCGACCATTGGTAGTAATGGTGCAAATTTTGATGGAATATTTGATCAATCTCATGTATCCTTTTTTGATAGTCACGATGAACGAAGAATAGCGGAACATTGCCTAACTGAAGGAGTAGCTCAAGGTGATTTGGATATAAAGAGAGAAGAATTAATGTATGAAAGAGTTAAAATGGCTGCGGCCTTTAATCTATTAGCTCCAGGGCCAAAAATGATCTGGCAGTTTGATGAACTTGGTTACGATATAGACATTAATTTTAATGGAAGAACAGGCAGAAAACCTTATCCATGGGGAGCGAATGGATTGGGTTATTATGAGGACGAACTAAGGCAAAATATCTACAAGACATATCAAGGTGTTTTGGATGTAAGAAAACAAATAGGAGCAGAAAGTTTATATCAATCTAATGCAAATCATAAATTAACAGGGTGGGCCAAAAGATATAGCTATGATACGGATAATATAGATATGGTTCTTATTGGAAATTTTGCTCTTTCCAATCAAAATTTAAACCCTGAATTTTCACAAACCGGAACTTGGTATGACTATTTTTCTGGCGAAGAAATTCTGGTTGATAATGTAAAGGAACCTTTATCACTAAAACCCGGAGAATGGCATATATTTACTTCGGAGAGATTGTCTGATGGCATTCCTGGTGTGGTAGAAATATATAGTAACCCAGTCAATATTAGTCCTTCAAGCTTTACCATTCATGATGATATAACTATTGTTTTTGACGCAAGAAAGGCTTTTCCTGATGGTACGGATGGACTTGTTGGAGTAGATAAGGTATACATGCACGCTGGTCTAGTTGTAAATGACCCAAACTCTAAAGAATTAAGTTATGAGGTTGGAAATCTGATAGATGATGGAGTAGGAGAGATGTCTTATATAGTGGATGATAAATGGCAAATAAAGCTTAAAATATCTGATTATTTTAATGTGGATGAATCTAACGATGTATTTCGAATTGGAATGTATTTTAGAGATAAGGACAATGTGAATTTAGGTAAGGGCTTTAGGAATGATCTTATTTACTTTGATATTAGGTCTCTGGACCCCATGATTTCTATTTCTCCTGCGGGATTTGAAAGCGAAGAGGAGATTGTAATTAGATTAGATGCGAAACAAGGAAATGGTGAGCTTATAGGAGCTAATAAGGTGTACCTGCATTGTGGAGTTGGAACCATTGATACAAGTAACCCTGAAAGTTCAGCATGGTCAAACGTTGTGGGTAATTGGGGACAAGATGATGGCGTGGGTAGGATGACTAAGGTGTCTGGAGAAACGGATGTTTGGGAAATAGTGTTAACACCTAAGACTTATTTCGGACTGCAAGATGGAGATCATCCGTATTGGTTGGCAGCTGTTTTCCGAAATGAAGATGGCAGTAAGAAAGGGACTACGGCACCAGGTCCTATACTAAATGGTTTTGTAGCAGATAATTTGGACTTTTTTATTCAAAATCAAAGATCTCTAAATATTGAAGCACCTGTATTAAGTGATGTGACTATATTTCCTAATCCAACTAGTGGAAATATTACAGTAGACGGTATTGATGGAAACTTTGATTTGATTATCTATGATATATATGGAAATCGCATAAAGTCATATCTAAATATTGAAGAAGGAATTATTGATTTAGAAACTATCCCTTCAGGAATATATTCTTATCGTATTGTATATCAGACAGATATTTTTACTGGATTATTGATACTTAATCACTGATAAAAAGTTTGTTGCAGATTTGATAAAATCTGTAAATAAACTTTTGGTATTGATTGTTTAGTTTATATATTTGCATCGCTTTAAGAAAATGTTCTTAAATAGATAAGCGAAAGTAGCTCAGCTGGTAGAGCACGACCTTGCCAAGGTCGGGGTCGCGAGTTCGAATCTCGTCTTTCGCTCTCTTTTATTTATAAGTGCTGTGTGATGTGTACTCTCTGATCACAGACCAATCGCCCGGGTGGTGGAACTGGTAGACACGCAGGACTTAAAATCCTGTTCCTATTGCTGGAGTGCGGGTTCGATTCCCGCCCCGGGCACCAAAACTAACCTTTCTAAAATATTGTTTCCTTAATTTTTTCTAGATATTTTATTATTGATCTCATTACTTTTCGATAAGTAGTATCTCAATTGTTTTTCTTTCTTTTAAATACTTACTACATACCGAGTTTTCATCGTACGGCTGTACCTCACAAATATCTACGCAATTCTTGTCTATTACATAAGGCCTTGTCAGATCTGCACAATGAGAGATTAATTCGATAAATTGTTCTTGATTGTACTCTGTTAGAACATAATGAAATTGGCATTCTATATCTTCACCATTATATGTTTTGTACTTATCTGTTACTTGATTACATACAAAGAAGGATTTGTGTGGTTCTTCACTCTCAGAACAGGCTATTAAACAGAATGTCAATAAGATAGGAAATAATTGTTTCATCTTGATTTAACTTTTATATAATATCAAGACGTTCTTTTAAGACCTGATGGTTGGTATTATATGACTCTACATGTGGAATGATTTATCCATATTTTTAAGTAGTAGTTAGACTTTGTAGTCAATTTGTTACTTAAGTGTGAGTTGGTATCCTATTCTTTTCTGGTCCAGTACTGAGTTCTTCCAATAAGAGAAAACCCTAAATAGCCCCTTACTTTTAATTTACCGTCGTCTCCGAGTTTTAATTTGCACTTATAGGTTTTTCCATTTTCAGGGTCTAGAATAGTTCCACCCTTGAATTCATCCCCATCTTTTTTAATATTTTCAATAATCACTAGTCCGATAATAGGTGTTCCTTTTCTCTTTCCTTTACAATTTTCACAAACAGCATCTTTTTCGCTTATATAACTTTTAACTATTTTGGCGTAATAGATATCATCTACTTCATAAATTTCAACGACAGCTTTTTTTTCTTTGGTTTTGTCGTCATAGGTTTCCCATTGTCCTGCTATGGATTGTCCAAAAGTAATGTGACTAAAAAAGATTAATAATAAATACAGATTTTTCATAGTAATACGGTACAATTAATTAGTAAGTTTAATTTCTTTCCTTAAGTAGATCATCAAAGGTGATAAGCATATAAATTAAAGATAGCAATTCTGCAATAACTCTTGCCCAATGCCAGTACCCCCATGTTCTTAAAACATATTTTAGTTGGTTTTCGTTAAAACTAGCCTCATAAAGTTGCTGATTAGTATCTTTAAAATAGAGATAAAAAAGAGCAATCACAAAAAGGGCAAAAAAGGTTGAAATAATAGAATATTTCAGGGCATTGGATTTTTTAGAAAAACAATAAATGCTTACTCTAAAAGGTATAAGCGTAGCTGTAATGGTCATAGCAGTATAAAATTGACTTATGACAGGTCCAAAACTGGCGTAGTACGTATAAAACTCTTTATGGGGTAATGCTTTCCAAAAGGGAACTAGTAGAACTCCTTCTGTAATTTGGCTTCCAACAAAAATGGAATAAACTACAATTGAAAGAAATATTAAAGTGCGATTCATTTTTTTATTTTGTAGGTCAGATAGAACTTGCAAATAATTGCCTCCATGTGTATAAACAATCCTTTATTTGCACGTTTCATTTATTAATAATTATCTGAACGCAAATTTTAAGATATTGTATTACTGGTACATTTACATATGTAAAGAAAATTTAGGAGCTTTTTAATTTTTTTCTAATTCTACTTAATTGGGTAGGGGATATCCCCAAATAAGAGGCAATATGATATTGAGGAACAATGGACTCAATAGCAGGATACTTCTCTCGCATAATTAAATATCTTATGTCCGCATCTAAAAGGCCCATTTCTATTTCTTTTTGTTCTTTTTCTAAAAAATAGAACTCGGCTATTTTTCTACCTAATCTTTCTAAATCATGAAAGCGATCATATAGTTTCTCTAATTTTCTGTAATCGGCAATAAGAATTTCACAATCTGTTAAGGCTTGTTGTGCAATTTTGTTCGGTTGATTGGTTAGTAAAGAAGTGTAAGCACCGATTAAAGAAGGGCCTACAAAAAATTGCTTATTGTATTCCTTTCCTTCCTCGTTCAAGAAAAAAGCCCTCATCACTCCCTTCTTTAAAAATCCTATGTGACAAGCATATTCATTTTCTCTAACAAAAAACTCTTTTCTTCCTAAACGTAACGGCTTAAAATATTTTTGCAGTTCTTGATATGTATTATCCGAAATAGGACTAATACTATTTATATAAGATAAGAGTTCTTGCATTTATCTGTTGTATTTTTTTATCCCTGATTCAATGATTCGATACTATCAATTATTTCCTGAGATAGTTTTATCAATCCATTTTCTAATCTTTGAGATAATAAAGGAAGACTGTCAAAATTGGGCTCGTTTTCAACTATTACTTCTAAAATTGCATATTTAGGCATTTCAGTTTTGTCACGATTCCATTTAGAATCCTTTAGCAGGTTCCAGTATTCTTTTTGAATAGTTAAAGTATTTCCTAATAGCCAAATTTCAAATCTCATTTGTACATGATTTAGTACTAATCCCAGCTTCAACTTTTTATCTTTCAGAAGTTCATTGCTGTAGTAAAAGTATGTGTAATCCATATAGCCTTGAAGAATACCAGAAAAGGAGTATTTAGAAGACAGATTTTTAATAAACGCTTGTCTTAGTTTCATTACGAACTTGACCAATTCATTATAGGCGATTAGAATATCTCCTTTCTTGAGTTGATCTTTATAAATTTTGACGTAGTAATTCAGACTTTTCATAAATGCCTTTCTCAATTAGTTGATGGTTTGATCCCAGTTGATTTTAATTACTTAAATACTTATGTAAATTACTCATTGTTCTTTTTTCTCTTTCCGATAAATCTGTTAATATTTTGGATGCTTCGTTTATATATCTAATATCTTCTGTTTCTCCGACTTTAAAGAACAGTTCAGAAACATGGGACCATAATTTAGCAATTTCTCTGAAGTCAATATAGGCGTTTTCAATTTCTAGGTTTTCTAATTTTTGATAACTCTCCTTTAAGAAATCTCGATACAAATTTCTGAATAGAGCTCCACCTGTTCCGGCTCTTTCCATCAATCGCGAAGTGGTTTGAAAATCACGCTTTATATTGTGGCTTTCTTTAAACCACTTTTTGATCTCAGAAGCTGTTTTAGCTATTCCTTTATAACCTATGTTCTTTATTGGTGGATTTAGGTAGTCTATTGAATTATTATAAATGGCTTGTTTGATAGTAGTTTTTAAATCGGGTAAATCTTCGATCTGCTGGATTGTATAACTTCGATTTCTTGATGACATCGGACCCTTTTCATTTCTTGCTAATTCTAAATTTTTTAATGTAGCTTTCACCTGACAACCTTTGTTGGTCGGTATCGTTCAAGTATGCATATTTGTTGTCGAATCCATAAATAGTAGCATAATGACCAGCGAAATGAAATTTACTAGTAAAATAGTCTAAATGATAACAATCTAATTTTAGTCCGACTGCTTTACCATTAGCCAGCTCTTCTTCAATATTTTTCCAGGCTTTCTTTAAGGAAGAAGTCTCTTTGACTTGTAGATTCAGATTTAAATTCTTACAAATATTTTCTGTAAGTAAGTCTGGTTTTATTCGTCCGCCGATAAATGGAAAATCCATAATTTTCATCCGCCAGAATAAAAACCCCAGTCCTTCACCAAGCCCAAAAAGCAACGGCTCTGATAGCTCAATTCCGATTTGCTTTAGGAGGCTACCTGTTGCTGTTGTCTCACAATGTTGTCCAACAAATGGTTTGAAGTTGTCTATTATCATATTGTATTTATACTATTCAAATCGAATCATTTTCTGTACGCTAACTTTCTTATGAGAGGAATATTATGTATTCTTATCCAATATTTTGTTTCGTTCATATTGGGTATGGATTAATTTCTCAAGCTCTTCAAAATTGTATTTCAGAGTGTTTGATGCTATTGAAAGTGGGGTTCCGTACATTTTCATATTTGAACGCATGAGTTTAGCTTTCAATTTACTTTTTGCCTTTGCAATATATGCTTCAGGATTCGTTACTTTGATAAGAATAAATTTGGTTGACATAACTTGTTTAGTAGCAATTTCAGATATATCATTCCATTCAATCAACCCAATACTTGATGCATTGGAGTTATCTGTTATTCCCTTCGAGTCAATAATAAGTCCTGCTCTTTTATCAAATAGTTTTTTTAATCCAAAAGTACCTGTCATTCCGAAAAACAATACACCTAAGATACCCACTCCTTTGACAATGATAGGATTTCGCAATAATCTAAAAGTATGCTCTTCGAAATTACTGGCATTTGAAAAAATCCAAATTCCTAAAACAACAAATAATATGGAGCCTCCTATTCCCAAGAACAACTTGTTTTTACTTAATTGTATTTCGATTCTTTCTTCCATTGTTTTTTAATTCCATACACTATATAATCCCCAGTAGCTAAATCCGGCTATTAAAATAACGTATATTATATTATTGGATAGTAATAAGGTCTTTATCGATCTTTTAGTTTTCCTTGATACTAATCGTTTTATCGTGAGTTGAGTTATTGGGAAAAAAGATAGTAATAGGAAAAAAGGAATGTATGATGAAGCACTGATCAGACTTGAACCATAATGCTTATAAGGAGCATCGAAATAGTAAATGTTTTTATTCGTAGCTAAGACAAAAAGATAGAATATAAGTAGCAAATTTATAAGTGAGATTATTCCCGCAGTTTTGAGAGATATCGATGCCTGTTTCTTTAGAATGGAGTAAATACCTATTATGAGGGAAAAAAGAGCTAGTAAACTTGCCAGAATTACTATTAACACTCTTAATTCTACAGTATTTGAAGGAGTTTTATAATTGACGAGTCTTTCAAATTCTGAGTTTTTCGGAAACAATTCTGGAGTGTTTATAATATGGTCGCCTTTGGCCAACTCATCAATCAAGTTAAATTGTACAGTAGTATCATAAGAGTGATAAAAGTATAAGTTGACTAATTTCTCCTTTGTATTCCAAATGGAAGTTAGGAGTGTGCCATCTCCATTCCTGTTTCTGCATACATGCATTGCATCTGATAAAGCAGAGCAATAAGATAAGGAAGATTTTACTTCGTTAGTTTTTAAAAAATCCTCTCCATCCCTAAATCGTTTAAGTTTTCTAGCCTGTTCACTATTTGTAATAGAAGGACAAAAATTAGATAGAACATAATTCTGATCATTACCTTCTACCAGTTTATAGGGCTCTACAATCAAATATTTACCTGAACTATCAATATAGATAAAGACATGATCAAAAAATAGACTATGGTCATGTCGGGATATGTACTTTTCAACCTCTTCAATATTTGCACATTGGTGCAAAATATCGGTCAGGTAGTCGACTTCATTAGAGATTTTTTCTCTGTTTGGAAATGGGTTGTCATGGATAGGATGATAGGCGACCAATCTAGAAAATGTAAGGCCTACTTCATTCATTCCTGATTGGGGAGCAGTCCTATTTGAACCGACTTGTCTTGATCCGGTAAAGGCGGCACCGTATTTATTATTTTTTTTGGCATTTTCAAACCATATTCTAGAAGTAGTTCTCCAGGCGTCTTCATTGCAACCTACCATTGTTTTTCCATCAACGGTAATTTTATACATACTACAAGCTATAATATGCTGTTCAAACAAGGTAATGAGAAAAATGAAGGAAAGTAGTATATAAGTTTTTTTGATTTTCATTTCATCAAAACAATTTTCGTTATGATAATAATATATTAAAATCAATCATAATATAGAGCTTATGCATAATCTTAATTATCCTATATACTATTGAATCAATACCAAGTCCAACCTTCTGATCAATCCTCCCAAGTGAGCTGTGTAGACCAGTACTAATGTATTTATAGTTAATAACACAACCAAAATGGTAGAGATCCTACTATCAGGTTTTTCTTCTTGTAAGATACTTACCCAACCCATAATCCCTAGTAGTGCAGTAGTTCCTTGAATTATAAAAACGAACCTTCCCCAAAGTGCATGATTTTCAACTAAATCTTGAGGATAAGTATGTAAAATTTGTTTGGTCCAATCAGCAGCTTTTGGTCCGGTAAAGTATGCCATACAAGCCAAAATTCCAAAGATTATTAATGCACTATAAGTGCCTTTCCATTGTTTACCATCTAATGGTTCTTTCCTATATGACCAGACTCGGTATACTAACCAAGGTGTTCCGATTACAACGAAATGAACAACCATTATATGAATCCAATTCGCAATCATATTAATTCTATATTGAACATAGGATTTGGCCCATATATAATTATTCTGCTCCCGTTTTAATTGCTTCTTTTGGATCTATTCCCTGATCTACTTTGTCATAATCAAGAGTAGACCCACCCATACTGTGTGGAATTAAATAAACCAAAGTCATCACTATTGCAGCAATCATCACGGCTGCTCTACTAATATTTTCTTTCTTTTTAGGTTTAAATCCAATAACAGCTAAAGCCAAAGCCCAAACAACCCACATAATGAGCATTTTATTATCAGTGAAATCACCTCCAAATGGGAAACCGGTCCAATATTCACCAAAGGCACTTTTCTGTACTAAAGGCCCTAATATCATTCCACCAATGGTCATTGAAGAGAAAGCAGCTATGGTCCATTTACGCATGGTGCCATCATCAAAGATCGCACCTAATCCTGCTCGAATACCAAAAATGATCACCAAAATCATCATGATCACATGTGGTACTAAAATATAATCAGAAACAGGGTCTTTATATCTTAATACAATATTATTCTCGCCTTTTTCAGGAATAGTAAACTCTTTACCATCGATGAGCCCTGTAATGAAATATTCCATTTTTCCTGCAGCTGGTTGTACTGGTAGTTGAGCTATAAATTGCTTGTTTTCATCTAATCGAAAATCTAAAGATGTAATGGCATCTTTTGTCTGATAACGCTTATAATTAAGTGTTGCCTTATAATTTACCCCATCAAAATAGGGTAATTCAATTTTTGCTCCCTGTGTTGTTTCCTGAGAACGAAGGAGTTCATACTTATGCGTTTTGCCATTATACTCCAATTGACCTTTGTATTCATATGTTGGGCCGGTACTTCTTTGATAGATCATAGCTGCCAAAGCCAAAAAAATAGCCAAAACCCATATAAGTATTTTCTTCATCATCGTTTCGTTGTTTAATTATATTTGGTGTTTTAGGTAAAAAAACATTAGTAGCAAATATATAATTACTAACCTTGTTCACAGAAGTTTTATTCCCATTTTCTACTTAATTCTTTTGTGGTCAATTAAAATACTGATCATTAGGTTTTGTTAATATCAGTTATGTTTGGATAGTCGTTTTTCTAAATTGACTTGAAAATGTTAGTAGATAGAAAGAAATGTTGGTGATCAGAGGCTCTCCTTACTTGTTTTGATACTTTAGAATTATTTCCGCTTGCTGATAATAGTTGATTAATTGGAGTTCTCGACTGGTAATATCCTCTAATTGATTTTTAAATAATTGTAAATTCAGTCTGGCATTATCCTCAGTATTTAAATTAGGTGATAGTAGTAATTCAATCATTTTTGGAAAAGATTCATAAGTCGTTTTCTGTTGATTATAGATTTTCGACAGAATGAGTAATTCATCATAATCAAAATTCACAACCAGTGGGTGAGACTTAGCAATGTCCCAAGTATCATTGGAAGGGGTGTCACTCATAATAGTTCCTCTTTCAAATACCTTATAGAGGGTTGTTTTATCGTTAATAAAACTTTCGATAAACTTTTTATCATCACTAAGACTATCTAATTTTTTCACGATTTCTTTATGATAAGGAACCCAATGGTCTAAAAGTTTTTTGTTTTCATTTAGCTCCGATTTTACTTTTACCAATAACTTAGTAGCCTCCTTTTCATTTTTTATTTCTTCTATTCTTTCACTGAGAAATAATCCAAGAACGACACTGAAAACTATTAGAAATATTTGTGAGATGTTTTTGATAAATGATTCTTTCATTTTACTTATTTTTTACCAATAGTTTAAATATTGAATTATATTCGGTATTCAATCAACGATATAAAATAATGAAATATACTCTTAAAGGACACATATTCGCTACAACTATTCAATGGCAAAGGTAGTTATTCTTGACAGTGGATTGTGAGTGTTTTCTATCAGGTAATATAAAACTTTGTCACTGATAAGCATTTTGCCCATAATTCCAATTCTATAAGAGGGTAGTTTTGAGTATAATCTAAATGGTACTTTACGAGTCGATTGTCTTGTATTTGGTCAATGATTTCGTTATCGCTCTTTATAAATTTGAAGTTGACATATTTTATGCCATCAAAAATTGAATAAGTACTAAAGTGGTAACCTTCATGGTAAAAGGTACGCATAGAAACTAAGTAAGGTGCAATGAGAAATATCTGGAATATGATTTATGAATTTAAAATTTCATCGCATGTTTTCTTCTCGTACTTAGAGGTATTGAAATACCGAAAGACAAGAATTGATTGTGTTGACTTTTGAAGGTAAAACTTAGATCGTCAGATATATCAAAACTCATCAAATGTCTATCGACATAAGCATCAAATACAGTGACAAGGTGCCCTATGATGAAAAACACCCAGTTGTATTCACGATATTGACGAAAGGTATTTCGTTGGTTTAAAGCAATATTCGCTTGGTCAGGAGAGAGGCCATATTTGTTATTGTCATTACCGTTTAGTAGGTCAATATAAATATTCTTCCATTCCAAATACTTATTTTGATTGCTGATTAAGAAATAGGCATTGACACCATCTATGGCTAGAGCTAAAGGTACTTTCCACCATTTCTTATTATAGGCTTGCCCACCTGCAGGAATTAATAATGAATATAATGCAGCCTTACCTGGTTCTCCTTTGAAAATCTCAAAAAAAGAGTTCTTAACGATAACCATAGTATCAGATCCTATAGTATCCGTACTTTGCACCTCAATATCATCTTCTTCTATACCGAAATAATTGTCATCCGTCTGAGCAAATGAAAATTCAGTAATAAGTAAGAGTAGACAAATACTAATCAGTAATTTCATCCAGCAGTTCGGCAATTTTATTTAATTCATTATCATTATTGAACTTGATAACGAATTGACCTTTTCCTTTGTTGTTTCGTTTAATTTCTACTTTGGTGCCAAAGAGGCCAGAATACTTCCTTGATAATTTCAAGATTTCAGGGTGACTGGTTATCTCCTGACTGCTCGACTTACCAGGGCTAATGATCTTGGCTTTTGCCATTGATTCCAACGCTCTTACCGAAAGACCTTCTGAAATGGTTTTCTGATACAAGGACATTTGCATTACAGGGTCATCGACGCCAGCTATGGCACGGGCATGGCCCATTGATATTTTACCTTCTTTTATCCCGGATTGGATATTTGGCGGTAATCTTAGCAGTCTGATGTAGTTGCTGACAGTACTTCTCTTTTTTCCTACTCTTTCTGAAAGCTGATCTTGAGTAAGCTTACATTCTTCCATAAGCCTTTGATAAGAGATGGCTATTTCGATAGCATTAAGGTTTGACCTCTGAATGTTTTCTACCAAGGCCATCTCAAGCATTTCCTGGTCATTGGCAACTCTAATGTAAGCAGGTATAGACTTTAAACCAGCCATTTTACTGGCCCTCAATCTTCGTTCACCAGATATTAGTTGAAAGGAACCATCTCCCATGGATCTAACTGTAATGGGTTGGATGAGCCCATGTACCTTCAGTGAACGTGCCAATTCCAATAACTCCTCAGAGTCAAATTCTGTTCTGGGCTGAAAAGGATTGGTTTCTATTTGGTCTGTTTTGATCTCAGCTACGCTACTGGAAAGTTCTTCTACCAGTTCTTTTCTTTCTTCCGTGTTTCCGGCTTTATTTTCAATGTTAGCTAGTAATGCCTTTAAACCTTTACCTATTTCTTTTTTCTTATTCATTAGGGAGCCTCTTAATTTTGTGAAGATACCAATTGATCATGGAGCTGATCTTTATTCAATTTTAAAAACTCGAAGGCTAAATTAAGAAAGTTAGTTGAGCCTTTTGCTTTTACATCATAGGTGACAATGGGCTGACCTACAGAAGGAGCTTCTCCGATTTTTGAATTTCTATGGATAATTGTTTCGTAGACAGGGTCAGAAATACTATCTCTAATGGCTTCCACAACCATGTTTGCCATCCGTAGTCTTTTATCATACATAGACATTAATACACCTTCAATTACAAGATTTGGATTAGAGGAGCTGCGAACCAAATCAACTGTTTGTTTAAGCTTTCCATATCCCTCTAACGAGTAAAATTCACATTGAATAGGTACTAATACACTATTTGCAGCCGTAAGAGCATTGATAGTTATTAATCCTAAAGAAGGCAAACAATCTATAAAAATATAGTCGAACTCGTCTTGTATTTTAGAGATAAATTGCTTCATCACATATTCTCTATTTTCTAGATCAACTAATTCAATTTCGGCACCTACTAAGTCAATGGAAGAAGGGATGATAAACAGATTAGGAACGGATGTTTCCTTAATGGCTTCATGATAGTCAAATGAAGAAACCAAACAATCGTATGTACTTTTGTCTTCGTCAGAAGCGGTAATGCCAAGCCCGGAACTGGCATTCGCCTGAGGGTCAGAATCTATCAAAAGCACTTTTTTGCCCAATATACTTAAGGCTGCACATAAGTTTATAGCTGTAGTAGTTTTACCTACTCCTCCTTTTTGATTTGCAATGGCAATAATTTTTCCCATAAATTAGAAAGTTAGTGTTTCACCAATTTCAGGTAATAGTAGTTTTTTTCCTTTCGATTCGAATGCTTTAACTGCTTTCTTCTTATCAATCTCTATCACTGGGAAACTATCATAATGACATCCAATGATTGTATTACAATTGATAAAGTCAGAAGCTATAATAGCATCCTCATATCCCATCGTGAAATTATCTCCTATAGGCAAAATGGCAAAATCTAATTGAGGACTCGTAACAGGAATTAGTTTCATATCAAGTGTTAAAGCGGTATCTCCCGCGAAATAGAAACAAATTTCTTCATTAGACAAGACGAAACCACCGGGGTTGCCGGCATAAGTTCCATCGGGAAGCGAGCTTGAATGAAGGGCATTAACGTATTTCAGTTTGCCAAATTCAAACATAAAACTCCCTCCAGTATTCATATGATGCCCTTTCAACCCTTTGTTAGAGAAATAATCTACTATTTCGTAGTTTGAGATTATTACGGGGTCTGTATTCTTAGCAATATCAATTACATCAAAAGTATGATCACCATGACCATGAGATACTAGTATATAGTCAGCTTTTAACTGATTCTTATCTACATGTTTCGCTAAGGGATTCAATGAGATCATCGGATCCGTTAATAGATATTTGCCTTTAGTTTGAATCTCAAAGCATGATTGTCCGTAATATGTAACTTTTACCATGATTATCAGTGATTTTAAATGGTGTGCAAAGGTACGGAAATATATATCATTTTAGCACAGTTATAAAGCTCTTACTAGTTATTGATATTTAATTTTAAAACATATATTTAGGCTTTATGTTGAATAAAAGAAATGTGTGAAACTATATGGTTACTGTGATTTGTGGAACAAATAGAGAAAATAGCAACTCAGGCGTAATTGCTAAATTTATTCATGAATATCTTAGTAATTCTGATGTTTTAAGTAGTTATCTAAGCTTGGAAGATTTTTCCGGAGATTTCATTTCAGGAAAAATGTATGACTCCAATTTTGTTAACGAAGGCTTGGTCGGAATTCAGGAAAAGTATATATTCCCAAATAATAAATGGTTGATTGTAGCTCCGGAATACAATGGTTCTATTCCGGGAATATTGAAATTGTTTATAGATGCCATTTCCGTGAGAAAATATGCAAGTAATTTTGCCGGTAAAAAAGTAGGTTTTATTGGTGTCGCAAGTGGTCGGGGAGGAAATTTGAGAGGGATGGATGAAATGACTAATTTTTTCCACTATTTGAAAGTAGAAGTATTTCCTGAAAAATTACCTTTATCTTTAATTGATTCGCATTTGAAGAATGGAAATTTGAAAGAAGAAACAAAAGAGTTGATCACTGATATGACAGACCGTTTTATTAAATGGTAAATAATTTAGGTAAATATTTACTCATCATTATTCTGGCATTGTCATGTCAAGCTGATAACACTACAACGTGTAAGGTATTTAAATACAATCAGATTAATTCTATTACTTCTTTAGATCCTGCTTTTTCTAAAAGCCAATCAAACATTTGGGTGGTTAATCATATTTTTAACGGATTGGTACAATTGGATGATAGCCTTAACATTATACCGGCGATCGCTAAATCGTGGGAAGTAAAACACGATACACTGTATAGTTTCAAATTGAGAGATGACGTGTACTTTCATGATGATCCATGTTTTGATGAAGGTAAGGGCAGGAGAGTTGTGGCAAGTGATTTCGTATTTAGTCTGAATAGACTTCTGGATGAAAAGGTGAATTCTCCGGGATCTTGGTTATTTAAGGATCGTGTTAGTACAAATGCATTTAAAGCTATTGACGATTCTACTTTGACAATAAGACTAACGAACGCCTTTATTCCATTTTTAAGTATTCTGACCATGCAATATTGTAGCGTAGTTCCGTATGAAGCTGTTGGCTATTATGGAGATGGTTTTAGCTTTAACCCCGTGGGAACAGGACCTTTTAGATTTAAAAGATGGGAAGAAAATGAAGCCTTGTATTTAATAACAAATGATAATTACTTTGAAAAGACTACGCACAATTTAGATGGTGTTAAAACAAGTTTTATACCCGATAGGAAAGTAGCCTATTTGGAAATCGAAAATGGTAACCTTGATTTTATTTCTGGACTTGAATCAACCTTTATAACTGACTGGCTGGATGAAAATGGTAACTTAAATGATAAACAATCTCTAAAGCTTAATTTTCATAAGAGTCCATACCTAAATACAGAATATTTAGGTATCAATTTGCAATCTAAAAAGAATAATGAATGGCTGAAAAAGAAGAAGTTTAGACAAGCACTCAACTTTGCCATCAATAAGAAGGAGATGTTATTAACCTTAAGAAGTGGGATAGGGTATCCTGCACATTCTGGATTTACAGCGAAAGGACTTCCTTCTTTTGACGAGAAGCTTACTGGATATCCTTATGATCTTAATAGGGCTATGGGATTGCTGAAAGAGATTGATTTTGTTTCAAATGAGAAAAAACCGTTGCTTTTGTATACCAATCAGGATTATTTGGATATATGCATTTTTGTGGCAAAAGAATGGGAAAAGTTAGGTGTCAAAACGGAGATAGAGCTGCTTGAATCGTCATTGCTTAGAAGCAAAATGAAAAATGGAGACATATCTCTGTTTAGAGCTTCGTGGATAGCAGATTATCCTGAGGCAGAAAGCTTTCTTTGTGTTTTTTACAGTGGAAACCCTGCACCTCCAAACTATACAAGATTTAGAAATGATAAATATGATGAACTTTATGATTTAGCAGTATCTGAAGAAAATGATTCTATCAGGTACAGTATATATCATGAGATGGAAAAAATATTGATAGAAGAAGCACCTGTTATATTCTTGTTTTATGATCAATCAGCTTTATTTACTTCTAAAAGAATAACAGGAGTATCAAAAAATGGCATTAACCTATTACAAGTTAAATCTTTACAAATGACAGAATAGTTCTAAATTTGGCAAGGTATGTGTATTATATTCTCATATAAGTTTTTCTGTGGAATTTAATAATAAGAAATACGAAATATTTCAACCTTTACTTTTGGCGAGTATAATGGCCATTGGTATAGTAATTGGCTTCAAAATGAATGATACTACTGAACTACCGTTTATCGACTCAGTAGATACCGATATTGAATACCCGATAGGTAAAATAGAGGAAGTAATTAGGTTTGTTGAAAACAAATATGTGGACTCAGTGGATAGAAATGACTTGTATGAGTCGGCATTCGAAGCAATGTTTTCATCACTGGATCCTCATTCTATATATATTCCAGCTGAAAGACTTAAGGGAATAAATGATGAGATGAGAGGAGATTTTGTAGGTATAGGTATTGAAGCAGCTCAAATTGAAGATACTGTTTACGTTGTGAACATAACTGAAGATAGTCCTGCAGATAAAAATGGATTGAATCATTTTGATAAAATTTTGAGTATAGATGATATTGATGTGGCTGGAAAGGGAATGGCATTTGACAGTATTAAATCTTTGCTAAAAAAGAATGAAGGAGATAGTTTGTCTTTGGTAATTTTACGCGGAGTACAAATCATAGATATTACTACTGATATAGGAGTTGTTAAACTACCTTCGGTTAGTAAAGTGCAACTGCTAAATGATTCAACAAGTTTAATCAGAATAAATAGATTTTCTTCAAAGACCTATGCAGAGTTTATGGATCAATTGGAATATCTTGTTGATGCAAAAAAACTTAAAAATTTAATAATAGATCTTAGAAATAACCCCGGAGGATATCTCCCGGAGGCTGTAAATATTTTAAGCCAACTCTTTCAGGAGAAGGAAAAGTTATTAGTTTATACGGAAGGAAAGTCTAGAAAAAAGGCGGAGTATAAAACTACTGGCAAGGCTTTTTTTAATGTGAATAAAATAGCGGTATTAGTTAATGAAAACTCCGCTTCGGCATCAGAGATATTAGCTGCTGCCGTTAAGGAATGGGATAGGGGTATTATAGTTGGAAGAAGAACTTTTGGAAAAGGCTTAGTACAAGAACAATACGATCTTAATAATGGTGGTGCATTAAGGATAACAGTCGCTAGATATTATACTCCCAGCGGACGTTGTATTCAAAAGCCGTACGATAACAATGAGATATTTGCTATTGATAGCTTAAATGAGAAGAAGTTCAATACATTAATTCTAAATAGAAAACTAGAATCCGAAGGAGGAGTAAATCCTGATGTGTTTATTCCGGATGAGGATAATCCATTGGCTAGCTTTGATAATGATACATTTGTGTTTTTAAGATCGGAGCTTATAAAATATTCATCAAAAAATGGTATCCCTTTTCCCTTTGATAGTGCAAATTATTACAATTTTGTAGCACATTTAAAAGATCAAAACAAGGAACTTTCTAAAGAACAAATCAATGCTTCTATTGATGCGATGAGATCTCACTTAAACTTTGAAGAAATAAACCTTGAAGACCCTTTCATAGTGGAGGCTACTCGTTACTTTAATAATGAGCTGCAATTAGCTGATTAACTGTGATTTTATTGTTTATATCAAAAAATACTAACCATTAGTAGATTAACTTTTGGACTATTGATTTTTAAATATAATTTTAAAGTACTTAAATAATTATACTAAAATGAATCAATCAGGAAAATCCAAGGGAGCAGACTCAATAATTAGAAATCATATGATATGGTCTATGGGAGCAGGTGTGATTCCTGTACCTGTAGTAGACTTTTTGGCAGTATCGGCCATCCAGCTAGATATGGTTAAGCAATTGTCTAACATTTACGAAATCGATTTTAGTAAAACGAAGGGAAAGGCTATTATCACAGCCTTGACAAGTTCTAGTCTTGCCAAGTTGGGAGCAGGAAGAATGGTTAAATTTATTCCGGTAGTTGGTACGGTTTTAGGGAGTATTACAATGTCAGTATTATCAGGTGCTACGACTTATGCTTTGGGAGAGGTTTTTAAAAAACATTTCGAAACAGGAGGAACGTTTTTAGATTTTGACCCGGCCAGACTAAAAAAGTATTATGACGAGAAGTTTGAGAAAGGCAAAGAGTATGCTGAGAAGATAAAAGAAGAGGAGGATAAAAAGGAAGAGATTAAGACAACCACCTCAATAATGGATAGAATCAGAGAGTTAGCCCAGATGAAAAAAGATGGCCTTATTACAGATGAGGAATTTAATAAAATGAAGGCCAAATTATTAGATGATTAAGAGGAATTGCTCGTAAGAATGAGGTATCAATGATTTGAACTATACCATCTTAATTAAATATAAAGGTCAGACATATTTTTCTATTTTTGTATTCTACTAGTACAAAATGTACTCGATTGAATGAGCAGAGCATACGAGCATATTGAGCCAGATTTTTCAAAATGGCCTATTACTATACATGATAGAAACAAGAAGAAATTTGCTGAAGAGTTGATTCAATTGATCTTTGATCGAATTTCTAACGGAAGTTTCGATAAGGAAACGATGATATCAAAGGCCATTTATATGGAGATGCATCGTATTAAGAACAAACCATTAAAGGTAGATCCTAAAGACGAAAAATCCTTTTGGAAGGATATCTCATCGAAGCTAAAAATGGCTCAGTCCAATATTGAGAAAGATGAGATTGTTGACAAACTATTGATTCGAATTATTAATAGGTATGTTGAAGAAATAACAGGTAATTTTAAACCCAAGACTTTCAAAAGAGCACGTTATTTTTTGAATGTTTTTTTTCGAGGCATTTTTAATAGATTTTCGGATGGAGGACTATTTAGCTTTTGGGGCGACTCTGATCTTCTCAGGAAGAAGATCAAACTATATGGAGATGTAGAACTGGTAAGGAAGTTATTTCCAAAAACCACAATGGTAGTTGTTCCAACTCATTTTTCTAACCTTGACTCTCTGATGGTGGGATATAGTTTGGATTTTATGGTAGGATTACCTGCTTTTACATACGGAGCAGGTTTAAATCTGTTTGACTATGAGATTCCGGGTTATCTAATGAATAGGCTGGGAACCTACAAAGTCGATAGAAGGAAAAAAAATCCCATTTATCTGGAATGTTTAAAGACTTACGTGAGCTATGCCTTGCAAAATGGAGTGAATAACATTTTTTTCCCGGGAGGCACAAGATCGCGAAGTGGTGCTTTAGAAAGCAAATTGAAACTTGGACTCTTAGGTTCAATAATAGAAGCTCAACGAGAACATGTTTTTGATAATATAGATAAGAAAATAATTATTGTTCCTGTGGTTATAGGTTATCACTTCGTGTTTGAAGCGAAAAGCCTGATTGAGCAACACTTGAAAAGTGCAGGAAAAGATAGATACAGGAGATATAAGGGAGCTAAGGGGAAGTCAACCAGTATATGGTCCATGATCAAAATGATATTTTCTCGAAAATCGGAAATTCATTTTTCTATTGGCCAACCAATGGATGTTTTTGGAAATAGTGTTGATGAAAATGCGATTAGTACTACTAATAGTGGAGATAGAGTTGATTTCAAAGGTTACTTTGAAGGGATTGAAGGTTACAATGTGGATGGACAGAGAGAACAGGTTTATACCCAAATATTGGGAGAAAGTATTGTAAAAAGCTTTTTAAAACACAACGTAATATTATGTTCTCATCTCATTGCTTTTCTTGCTTTTAAATACTTTGAGCAAGAACGATCAGAAGAAGATGTATACAGTATAGTAAATCACGATGTTAATGAACTGTCTATTCCCCTAGAAACATTTAAAAAGGTGTTAGATTCAACGGTGCGATTATTAATGGGATGGGAGAAAGAAGGTAAACTTCGGTTATCTTCAAATATTTCGGATAATGTGGATAGCGTTTTGAAAACAGGGCTAGAACATCTTGGAGTTTATCACTTAGAGAAAACTTTATATATAGAGGAAGATAAAAAGGAACTCAAAACAGAGAATCTTAAGCTTTTAAATTTTTACCATAATCGTTTATTGGGTTATGATTTGGAGAAATATATAACAATATATAAATAGCAGATTTAATTTGAATTTTATTGTATTTGATTTAGAGGCCACTTGTTGGATGGGAAAACCTCCAAAAGGAGTGATAGAGACTATTGAGATTGGAGCATACAAACTCAATGGAGTGGGGCAGTATAAGGACACATATAATAAATTTATCAAACCAGTAGTTAATCCTCAATTATCAGGATTTTGTAAGAGTCTGACTAAAATTTCTCAGGAAGATGTGGATAGAGCCAAAACATTTGAAGAGGTTATTGAAGACTTCAAATTTTGGGCAATGGACGAAGTTGATAATTATATGCTTGTTTCATGGGGAGAGTTTGATCATCGTCAACTAATTAATGATAGTTTGTTACACGAACAAGATATTGATTGGTTAAGAAATCGACATATTAATCTTAGGAAACAATATGCTCGACTTAAGAGTTATAATAAGAAACTAGGGTTGAAGAATACAGTTGAACGAGAAGGGTTTGAGTTCACGGGATATCACCACAGTGCTCTTGCAGATGCAGAAAATCTTGCAAAAGTTTTTGTTAAATTTATTGACGAGTGGATTTACTAATTAATTTGTAACTAATGTCAACAGATAATCGGCGAACAAATGACACTTCAAGACTTTATCGAGAGATAAAATATTTTTTTAAAGATAGGTTTAATCTCTCTGAAGATAAAGCACTCGAAATAGAAACGATAAACGAGATAAAACGGAATGTAATATTTCGAGGGGCCAATTTGTGGATATTAATTTTTGCCATTCTGACAGCTTCCGTAGGTCTGAATATGAATAGTACGGCAGTTGTCATCGGAGCCATGTTAATATCACCCTTAATGGGTCCCATTATGGGAATAGGCTTGGGGGCCGGCATAAACGATTTCGAATTAATTGTTCAGTCCCTGAAAAATATAGGAATAGCAGTTATTATCTCGGTGGCTACATCAGCTTTATACTTTTTTCTAACGCCACTCAATGATGCACAATCAGAATTACTATCAAGAACATCACCCACAATTTATGATGTGCTAATAGCTTCTTTTGGAGGACTAGCCGGAATAGTTGCAGGATCACGAAAGGAGAAAAGTAATGCCATTCCAGGTGTGGCGATTGCTACAGCTTTGATGCCTCCTCTTTGTACTGCAGGATATGGAATGGCAAATGGTAACTGGGACTTCTTTTTTGGGGCTATGTATTTATTTTTTATTAATAGTGTATTTATAAGTATTGCTACATATGTCATTATTCGGTTGATGAAGTATAGTAAAAAGGAGTTCATGGACATTAACCGAGAGAGAAAGGTGAAAAGGTATATTTATATTTTTGCCTTACTTACAGTACTACCCTCAGTATATACGGCGTATAAAATGGTTAATAAAAGTGTTTTTAACAGTCATGCACAACAGTTTGTTGATCAAGAATTTAATTTCGATAAGACAAAGGTTATTTCTAAGACCTTTAAGTATACAGGAGATGAGAATGTTATTGAAGTATCATTGTACGGCGACTGGATATCTGAAGATGTGATAGAGAGCTTAAATAAGAAAGTAGCTTCAAGGTTTGTTAATACAGAGCTTAAAGTATATCAGTCGGGAGATAATGAGATTGATGAAGAGACCATTAAATCAATTAACTCCGAACTTAAATACAATATACTGGAAGAACTGTATGCTAAAAATGATAAATTAGTCAATGATAAGAATGATAAGATTAAACTTTTGGAGGACGAATTATATGGTTTGAAAAAGGGCAATCTACCACATAAGCAGATAGCGGAAGAACTAAGTACTATAAACAAAAATGTGTTGTTTTCATCTGTATCAAGTACTTATATAAATGATGATAAAGGGACTACAATAGATACAATCATTTTGGCGTATATAGTTAGTAAAGATAAACTAAGTGAATCTGAAAAGGAAGTCTTGAAAAGCTTTATTAGCACCAGAACAAATAATAAAAAAGTAAAATTATTTAACGAAAAGTCTTAGCTAGTAAACGAATTGAAAAAGCATAACGACAGATCGATTAAGGAGACTTTGGGACTTTTCTTGCAAAAGAACAGAAAGCTGGAAAAGGGACTTAATCATGTCCAGATAGAAAGAGTATATCGTGATAAAATGGGAGAGCTTATTAATAAGTATACCCGTGAAATAGTACTTAAAGGTAACGTTCTACACTTATATATTACTTCGGCACCTCTCAAGAATGAGTTGTTGATGAACCAGAACAAAATAATCTCTTTCTTAAACGAAGAAGTGGGAAGCAAGGTGGTCACCGAACTAAAAATATTTTGATATGAATATTGAAGACTTTCATATATACTGTACTTCAAAAAAAGGGGTTAGTGAATCTTTTCCTTTTGATGATATAGTATTAGTGTTCAAGGTAATGAACAAAATGTTTGCTGCTATTAATATAGAGGGAGAACCGCTATCAGCTAATTTAAAATGTTTGCCTGACAGGTCTATCGAATTAAGAGAAAGATATTCGGATATTACTCCCGGTTATCACATGAATAAAAAACATTGGAATACAGTAGTTATTGATGGAGAATTAGAGGATGCTTTATTGAAAGAGTTGATCGACCACTCATACGATCTGGTAGTAAAAGGTTTAAAGAAGTCAGATAGAGAGATCTTGATTAATTTATAGGATATTATTTAATGAAGAAGAAAGAAGTGTCTGTACTTATTGTTGGACAAGGTATTGCGGGCTCTGTTCTTCACCACGAATTATCAAAAAGGGGTATTCATGCAGATGTACTGGATAACGGTAATTTGAGTAATTCGTCTCGTGTGGCAGCCGGTATTATCAATCCCCTTACTGGTAGAAAATTCAATCTTAGTTGGAATTATGACATATTTAAACCACATTTTTTAGAAACATACCATGAAATTGGAATAAAAATTGGATCTAAGATTTTAAACGAAAAAGAGATTGTAAGAGTTGTTGAAAAAGTAGCTGACGAAAATTATCTTCTTTCGAAGTTAAGCCAAAATCCATATTCGGAATATGCAACACCTATTTTTCCTAAGGAATTAAGTCCCTTTTTTAACGAAGCTCTTAATTATATAAGTGTCAAAGGATTTCAACTTGATACCACCGCCTTTTTAAATGGTTATAGGGCGTTATTAAATAATGCTAAATCCTTGATAAAGGCAGACTTAAAGATTTCACTGAAACAAAATATTTTTAAAGACTATGATAAAGTGATCTTTTGTGATGGTGCCAATGTGGTTAGTAATCCATTTTTCAATTGGTTACCTTTTCAGCCAGCAAAGGGCGAAGTACTTATTGTTAAAATTCCAAATTTAAAATTATCATACATCTATAAACATCAATTATTTATATCTCGTATTGAAGATAGTATTTATTGGGTAGGCAGCGGTTATGAATGGGATTTTGATCATGGGAATCCGACAGAAGATGGGAAGGAAAAATTACTTAAAAAATTCAATCAAGTCATAAAAGTTCCATACGAAATTATTGATCATATCGCATCGATAAGACCTTCTACTAAATACCGTAGGCCTATTTTAGGTCAACATAATGAACACAAAAATATTTATCTATTAAATGGTCTCGGAACAAAGGGATCTATGCTTGCACCTTATTTAGCATATCTTATGACAAAACATATTATTAATGGAGAAGAGATACCTGAAGAAATAAATATAAATAGATATTAAATCTATTTTTTACTATTCTTCTCTATGATCTTATATATTTCTTCATCTGATTTTCCAATATTTTCCAACAAGAATTTAATGTCATCGGCGAGATTGTGACTAGGATACTTATCCAAAAACTCTTGGTAACATTGTTTTGCCAAATCAATATTTTTTAACTCATTTTCAGCTATAAAACCTTTTAAGAAAAGTGCAGACGCTGCTTTTTCACTATTAGGATAATCCTCTAATATCCAATCATAAATGGATAAAGTTTTTGGGAAGGTTCTAATGGTTCTGGCCATTTCAGAAGCCTTATATAGGTATGTAGGTGAATGCTCATTATCAAATGCAAGTGCATGTGCCTCACAGGCGTCAACATATTTTTGAGCGTTTCTTTTATTAATACCAATGTCATCAGGATTTTCAAATATCTTTTCGGCCAACTGAGTCATGAATGTATCAACATTGTTTATAGGTTCGGTTAGCGAAGATTTAGCCGCGGCTATTTTATCACTACTAGGAAAGTGTTGTATAAATCCTGAGAATAAGACATTCGATGCAGAAGTCTTTCCAGCTGATTTAAGCCTTGAAGCCAATTCATAAATATATAAGGGATGTTCTTGTGAGGTTTTTGCTGTTCTACTCAACATCATTAAATAAGTATTGGTTTCCGATGGTAGATTGAATTGTTTACTGACTTTTAAGCCTTTTTGTAATAAATCAATGATGTTATTATCACCTTCTTTAATTTTAGTATTCAATAATGTTAAGTATTCAAGTGCTTTTTTAGGATCCTTAGAATCTTTGACTTCATTTTCCAGTTTAGAAAATTCATCGTTCCCATTTTGACCTGAATCATTTTTACAGGCCATTACAAAAATCAAACAACAACAAAACAATACTTTAAAATTCATGGTTTAAATTTTAATATTCTTTTAAAAACGTGAAAATTGAATAATACAAATGTAAATTACTTTGTTTAAAAATGCCTAGAATTTACGATCAAAACAATATTCAACATATTAAAATTATAGAGATACCGTTTTCAACGACCAACTAAATATGAAAGATAAGGAGTCAAAACAACGTAAAATCAATATTTTTTGGTTTAGAAGGGATTTAAGATTATTTGATAACATTGGTCTGAAGTATGCTCATGCAGATGCGAATCCATTAGTACATATTTTCATTTTTGACAAGAATATATTGAATGACTTAGATAAAGATGATCTACGGGTAGCATTTATTTATAAACAGGTTGAAGACTTAAAGAAAGCAATAGAAGATGGAGGGGGAGTAATGAAGGTGTTTTACAATACTCCCGATTATGCATGGAAAGAGTTAATAGATAAATATAATGTCGAAAAGGTTTTCTTTAATAGAGATTATGAGCCTTATGCTAAACGAAGAGATCTCGAAATAGAAGATCTCTTGAAAAAAAATGGAGCTAAAGTAGAATCTTACAAAGATCATGTAATCTTTGAGAGTAACGAGATTTTGAAGAAGGATGGAACTCCGTATACTGTGTTTACACCATATAAGAAAAGGTGGCTTGAGAAGTTTGAAAGTTCTTTGCCTGAAAGTGATCCTAGGGTAAGAATATCTGAAAAGCCAGCTGAAATTAGTATTTCTGATATGCCAAGTTTGAATGAGATAGGATTTGAAGAATCTTCTCATCAGTTTCCTTCGATGGAGGTGCCATCTTCTTTAATTAAAAACTATTCAGCCCAACGTGACTATCCGGGACTTGACACCACAAGTAAATTAGGAATTCATTTTAGGTTTGGGACGATTAGTATTAGACAGAAAGCGGTGAAAGCTAAAGAGATATCACCTACGTATCTCAATGAGCTTATCTGGCGAGACTTTTACAGTATGATTTTGGATTCATTTCCATTTGTAGAACATAGATGTTTTAAGGAAAAATATGAAAATATTTTCTGGAGAAATAGCAAAGAAGAGATAAAGCTGTGGGAAACAGGGATGACTGGTTATCCCATGGTCGATGCAGGAATGAGACAGCTTAATAATACGGGATTTATGCATAATAGAGTTCGAATGATAGTTGCTAGCTTTCTTACCAAACATCTTTTGGTGGACTGGAGGATAGGGGAGGCTTATTTCGCTCAAAAACTTCTGGATTATGAATTGGCCAGTAATAACGGTGGATGGCAATGGGCAGCAGGATGTGGCACAGATTCGGCCCCTTACTTCAGGATATTTAATCCTACATCACAAATGGAAAAATTCGATAAGGATAAAAAATATATAATGAAATGGATTCCAGAATACGGTACGGAGAAATATCCACAACCAATGGTAGATCACAAATATGCTAGAGAAAGATGTTTAACCACTTATCGAAGTGCTTTGTCCAATTGATAAATATGAATGTTTAAACACTCGACTCTTTCGTTTTGTCAATATATAATATGATCGATCCTCCAAAAATCATAAGTATATGTATGATCGATTTTATCAAAGTAGGTAGATCATAGATAAATCCTAACGGCTTAAATTTGATGCCAAAAATTCCCAACAAAAACGATAGAAAACCCAGAATAATTAAAAGGAAACCTACTAATGACCAATTTATTTTCATAAAACTTATTCTTTATAGCGAAGTATTATCAGGCAAAAATACGTTATTATTACTTTACATATGGTTGCTCAGAATAAATATAGAAATTGGGTTAGGAAAAATATATTTTTAATAGTCGTGCTTCTCACCTTTGCGATATTCAGAGTTTTGTTCATTTTTCTACCGGAAGCGGCAAACTTTATCTATCGGGATAATTTTTATAACTTACTAAGGCATTTGTTTGCTTTAGTAAATTGGATTCCTTTTTCTATTTTTTGGATTTTCGCCGGAATAATAAGCTATTTTCTCTATGGGACTATCCGTGACAAATCTTTATTCAAATTATTAAAAATCACATTGGTTGTTTATGCTCTGTTTTATCTCTTATGGGGATTTAATTATTTTGCTAATGATATAGGAGATGACTTCACTAAGCTTAATAATCGCATTACTTCAGAAGACATAATATATCATTACAATCAGGTGACAAATTCGGTTAATCAACTTTCAGCAGATGAAACCCTTCCGTTAACCCGAAATATTAAAGAATTGCAAGAGGCGATAAAGCCTAATTTGGAAAATGTGTTACAATATTTTGGTTATAAAAAAGTATCAGGTGTTCAGATTAAATATTTATTTCCCAAGGGAATATTACTTCGTTGGGCTACATCCGGATTTTACTGGCCATATGCTTTAGAAGGTTATATAGATCCTGGTCTGCATACTTTGCAGATTCCTTTCACGTTAGCACATGAAATGGCCCATTTATATGGAGTTACAAATGAGGCCGAATGTAATTTTGTGGCTTATTTAGCGTGCATGGAGACGAAAAATGACTTTATAAAATACAGTGCTAAAATATCTTTTTGGAAGTATTTACGAAGTTACTCAGTTGATATAGACTTTGAAAAGGAAATGATCGCACCATCTTTTAAAGAGGATTTGGAGAGTATTCGTTCTACAATGAATGAATATCCTGATATTTTACCAGCCGCAAGAAATTATATATATGATCAGTATCTTAAAAGGAATGGTGTAAAATCTGGAATTAAGAGCTATTCGCAATTTGTAACATTGTTGATCAATTATGAAAAATAGTGATACACTTTTTGAGAGACGGAATATAATTTGCTGAATCGGATTATTTAGCTATTTTCACACATTAACAATGTAATAATCCAAATAAATAATCAATAAGTTTTATGAGTAGTTTGGCTAAGTTTTTTTGTTTTTTGTTCCTTTTGTTGGGAAGCAATTCTCTTAATGCACAGGAAGAATTAGGAATTGATGAAAAAATAAATCAGGCATTTCAACCTATTTCCGATTTTTTCTTCAATGCTATTTTCTTTGAAATTGGGGGGATTCCTTTTGTTCTGATTTTACTTGTTTGTAGTGCATTGTTTTTTACTGTTTATTTTGGTTTTATAAATATTACCAAGTTTAGGACGGCTGTGAATATTGTGAGAGGTAAATATGATGAAATAGATCATCATAGTGTGGGGAATCCGGAACTGGCTATAGACGGAGATATCGTAGATACCATTGCGGATGAAAGCAAAGATGGAGAAGTAAGCCATTTTCAAGCGTTGGCAACAGCGGTCTCGGGAACAGTGGGTAACGGAAATATAGCCGGAGTGGCATTGGCAATTGCTATTGGGGGCCCAGGTGCTACCTTTTGGATGATTATTTGTGGTTTACTTGGAATGTCGACAAAATTTGTGGAGTGTACTCTGGGTGTACAATATCGTGATGTTGGACCCGATGGTACCGTATATGGAGGTCCTATGTACTACTTAACAAAAGGTTTAAGAGATAAAGGCTTTGCTACTTTGGGGAAAGTTGCAGCCGTATTATTCGCAATTTTTTGTATTGGTGGATCATTTGGTGGAGGAAATGCTGCTCAATCTAATCAAGCAACAATTGTAATTAAAGAATTATTCGATTGGCAAAGTACAAGTGCGGGCTTTATTGTAGGTATTGTTATTGCTGTCTTAGTCGGTGTAATAATTATTGGAGGAATTAAGCGTATTGCCTCAGTTACAGAAAAAGTAGTTCCTTTCATGGCGGTTCTCTATGTACTGGCATGCTTATATATTATATTGTCTAATTTCTCATTGGTGGACGATGCTTTTGGTATGATTTTTTCTCAAGCATTTAATCCACAAGCTGGACTTGGTGGTGTTTTTGGTGTTCTTCTAATGGGATTCAGAAGGGCAGCTTTTTCTAATGAAGCAGGAGCGGGCTCCGCTTCTATTGCTCACTCTGCAGTGAAGACCAAATATTCGGCATCAGAGGGTTTAGTGGCACTATTAGAGCCCTTTATTGATACCGTAGTTATATGTACTATGACAGCTTTGGTTATCGTGATATTTAATTTCGGTGGATATTTCGAATATGGTGGTGATGGTACAGGAGCTGTTTTGATTGATGGAGTGAGTTACGAGGGAGCTGGAATTACTTCTCAGGCATTTGGGCAGTATATACCTTACTCACATGTCTTTCTAGCGGTGGCCGTATTTTTATTTGCGGTCTCTACAATGATTTCTTGGTCGTATTATGGACTTCAATCATGGAAGTTTCTTTTTGGAAAAGGTAAAGCAGCTGATTTAACATACAAAGTATTGTTTCTAATTTTTGTAGTTATCGGAGCTTCTGCCAATATGAGTTCTATTTGGAGGTTTTCAGATGCTATGATCTTTGCCATGATCTTTCCGAATATGGTGGGATTATTCTTCCTATTTCCAGTTGTGAAATCGGAACTTAAGAGGTACTTACAGGTGATTAAAGATTAATAGAATCGCTAAAATTTCTTTTTTAATTAAGAATTTTTTATTCAAATATCAGTTGAATAAACACTTTTTACGATAAGCTGTTTATGGTACAAAAATGCTTCCCTTTATTATCCTACGGATATAAAAAGAACTATATTTGCGGGCTATGAAAAAAATCAGAAATTTTTGTGTCATTGCTCATATCGATCATGGTAAGAGTACCTTATCAGATAGGTTATTAGAATTCACGAAAACTATTTCTGAAAGAGACATGAAGTCCCAAGCACTGGATGACATGGATTTGGAAAGAGAGAAGGGAATTACGATAAAGAGTCATGCCATTCAAATGTATTATAATCATACAGATGGAGAGCAATATACCTTTAACCTTATTGACACACCAGGACATGTTGATTTTTCCTATGAAGTATCCAGATCAATAGCGGCATGTGAAGGTGCTTTACTGTTGGTTGATGCGTCTCAAGGTATTCAGGCTCAAACGATTTCGAATTTGTATCTGGCTATAGAACACGATCTGGAGATTATTCCAATCCTTAATAAAGTGGATATGGAGTCTGCGATGGTTGAAGAAGTGTCAGACCAGGTGATTGACTTATTAGGGTGTGACTTAGAAGAGATAATTTTAGCAAGCGGAAAAACAGGAATTGGGGTTGAAAACATTATGAAAGCTATCGTAGAAAGAATACCTGCACCTCAAGGAAGTGTAGAAGCTCCTTTGCAAGCTCTTATTTTCGATTCTTTATTTAATCCATTTAGGGGAGTAATTGCTTACTTTAGAATCCTTAATGGGGTAATGAAGAAAGGAGAAAAAGTTCGTTTCGTGAATACTGGAAAGGAGTACGAGGCGGATGAAATAGGTATACTACAACTTAACCAAGTGCCTAAAACTAAGTTAGAAGCCGGTAATGTAGGGTATATAATTACTGGAATTAAAGTTTCCAAGGAAATTAAAGTAGGTGATACGATTACAAGTGTTGTAAACCCTTCAGATGCTATCAAAGGTTTCGAAGATGTTAAACCCATGGTATTTGCAGGTATTTATCCTATTGATAATGATGATTTTGAGGACTTAAGAGATTCTTTGGAGAAGCTTCAGCTTAATGATGCTTCTTTGGTTTTTGAACCCGAAACTTCTATAGCCTTAGGATTTGGATTTAGATGTGGATTTCTAGGAATGTTGCATTTGGAAATTATTCAGGAAAGATTATCTCGTGAATTTGATCAAGAGGTCATTACTACTGTTCCTAACGTTTCTTATTTCGCTACAACTAAAAGGGGAGAGAAATTAACCATAAACACTCCTAATGATTTACCCGATCCTACATTGATTGATATGGTGGAAGAACCTTATATTCGGGCACAAATTATTACTAAACCTGAATATATTGGTGCCATTATGACTCTTTGTATGGAAAAAAGAGGGATGATGACTAAACAGTCGTACTTGACTCAGGAAAGGGTAGAACTTACTTTTGAATTACCACTTGCAGAAATAGTTTTTGATTTTTATGATAGATTAAAATCCATTTCCAGAGGATACGCTTCATTTGATTATGCACCTATTGATTATAGGGCTTCTGATTTAGTGAAATTAGATATAAGATTAAATGGAGAACCAGTTGATGCTCTTTCTTCTTTAGTCCATAGAGATAAGGCTGATAGTGTAGGAAGGAAAATATGTAAAAAGCTGAAGGAGTTATTACCTCGACAACAATTTATGATTGCTATTCAGGCATCCATTGGAGCTAAAATAATAGCAAGAGAAACAATATCAGCAATGAGAAAGGATGTGACAGCGAAGTGTTATGGAGGTGATATAACAAGGAAAAGAAAATTATTAGAAAAGCAAAAGAAGGGAAAGAAGAAGATGAGACAAGTAGGGAATGTAGAAGTTCCGCAAAAAGCTTTTCTACAGGTGTTAAAATTAGATGATTAATATTACTATATTAAAATCGCATTTATTAGAATAAAAATATAGCAAATGTCAAAAATACTAACGTTAAGAGAAGCATTAAACGAAGCCATGTCAGAGGAGATGAGAGCAGACGACAGAGTGATATTGATGGGAGAAGAGGTGGCAGAATATAATGGTGCATATAAGGTGAGTAAAGGCATGTTGGATGAATTTGGTCCGGAAAGGGTTATAGATACTCCAATAGCAGAATTAGGTTTTGCGGGAATAGGAGTCGGTGCGGCCATGAATGGTTTGAAGCCAATTGTAGAATTCATGACATGGAATTTTGCCGTTTTGGCATTTGATCAAATTGTGAACAATGCGGCTAAGACTTTGTCTCAATCAGCCGGACAGTTCAGTTGTCCAATTGTATTTAGAGGCCCTTCCGGTTCCGCGGGGCAATTGGCTCAGCAGCATAGCCAAACGTTCGAAAGTTGGATGGCTAATACTCCAGGACTTAAAGTAATATCATGTGTAGATCCTGCTGATAGCAAGGGGCTATTAAAAGCGGCTATTAGAGATGAGGATCCGGTTTGTGTTATGGAATCTGAAATCATGTACGGATTGAAGGGAGAAGTTCCGGAAGGTGATTACATAGTACCTATTGGGAAGGCGGCGATAAGAAAAGAAGGTACGGATGTGACCATAGTATCCTTCAATAAGATGATGGAAGTCGTAAAAAAGGCAGCAGAAGAGTTAGAAAAAGAAGGGATTTCTGCCGAAGTCATTGACTTAAGAACCATACGACCACTAGATCATGAGACATTGGTTAAATCTCTTAAAAAGACAAATAGAATGGTTGTTGTTGATGAATCGTGGCCTTTCGCAGGAGTAAGTGCCGAAGTGGCTTATGAGATGCAAAAATATGCTTTTGATTATCTTGATGCTCCGATTACAAGATTAAATGCAGCCGATACTTCGTTAGGGTATGCTCCAACGCTAGTTGAAGAATACTTACCTAATCCCGCTAAGGTGATTAGAGCGGTAAAGGAAGTGATGTATAGATAATAATTGGGCTTCTATTCTTAAGTTATCAACAATGTCTGATGCCATTATAGCATTTTGACCTTTTGTTTTACTGGCTTTATCACCCGCGAGCCCATGAAAATATACGGCTAATAAGGCAGCATTTATAGGTTGGTACCCTTGGGCCAATAACCCTGTAATAATGCCTGTAAGAACATCCCCACTTCCTCCAGTTGCCATTCCCGGGTTTCCACTTGTATTAAAGTAAAGATTTCCGTTTGGAGAAGAAATACAAGTATGGGCATCTTTTAATACTATAATGCATTGATGTTTTACGGATAATTCTCGTTGCTTTTCAAAACGAGAATAAGAATCTTGGGATATACCAAATAATTGTTCGAATTCTTTAATATGGGGAGTAAGGATAGAATTCTTAGGAACTAGATTTAACAATTTTTTATTTTCTGATATAATATTCAAACCATCGGCGTCAATGACGATAGGCAAATCTACTATTTCTAATAAATTCTGTAGAGCAGCAGCAGTTTCTCTGGACTTTCCTAGTCCAGGACCTATGCAAATTGAAGAAAATTGGCTTACGTCAGGAATTTGAGATACATTTTTCTCAAAAGGATCAATAAGGCACATAGCCTCCGGGACAGAGCTTTGAATTATTTGATATCCACATTTAGGTAGATAACTAGTAACTAAACCTGCACCACTTCTTAGGGAAGCACGGGTAGCCAAAATAGCAGCTCCTATTTTCCCATAAGATCCAGCAATTATTAAAGCATGGCCATAAGTTCCTTTATGAGAATATCTAGGACGTTTTCTTAGTAATGTAGAAATGGATTGATCTATTACAAATTTTTTAGTATTAAGACTCTGAATATAGCCTTCGTCAAGACCTATATCCACCGTTTTCCAATCTTTAATATATACGTTGTTTTCAGGAAAGAAGAATGCCATTTTAGGTCGTTGAAAACTTATTGCCAGATCAGAACAAATAATATTTTTAGAAGGGGTAATCTCATCACTATAAAGACCAGATGGAATATCAATTGAATATACTGTTTTCTGAAATTTATTGATAACTGAAACAATTTTTGAAAGATCTCCTTTAATAGGCTTTGTTATTCCAGAACCTAAAATAGCATCGATAATAATATCATATTTAGAAAAATCCGGCAAAGGACTATTAGGCTTCCATATTTCCACATTATCAATTCTGTCAAAGTTAGTTTGACAATCCTTGGACAGTAAGTCTCTATATTTAAGTAGAATACAATGGACATTTACCCCTTTTGCACTAAGTAATCTGGCCACTGCAAGGCCATCACCTCCATTATTTCCAACACCGCACACCACAATTACTTTTTTATCTAGTATTTCTTCTTTAAATATTGCATTCACAAAGGCATTGGAGGCTCTTTCCATTAAATCAATGGAAGAAATTGGTTCGTTATCCATGGTATAGCTATCGGCAGACCTGATTTGAGCTACATCAGGTATTTTCTTTATAAAATTCAATTATATTTTATTTACAAAATTACTAATAAAAGAATGACCGTTTAATGTCTTTGATTAAGTTTGAGTATACAATTCCATATTCTAGTAAATTCTTCTGAAGGAGGTGCATTTAATTTATAATCGTTATGTGAAAAACAAAATGATAACTCTTCTGCATGAAGCATCATTTGATCATAAGAGAATTCAGTTTTAAAAAATTTGTTTTGCTTGTTGCACCCGTGAGGTCTATCTCCGATAATAGGATGTCTTATATGTGCAAGATGTTTCCTCAATTGATGATACCTTCCTGTTGATGGTTCCAAACGGAGTAAAGAGTAACGCGAAGTGTTATAGCGTCCTGATGATAAAGGTATCTCATACCTTTTGAGAGTTGTGTATTTAGTCATTGCTTCCTGTGTTTTTCCTTCCAGATTTGTCAAAGGATAGTCAACAATATCTGTATCTTCAGTCCAACCTCTAACCATGGCCAAGTACTTTTTTTGCACATCTTTTGCCATAAACTTTTTACTAATTTCGATTTGGGTTTTATGATTCAAGGCAAATAGTAGAACACCGGTAGTTTTTCTATCTAATCTATGAATAGGGAAGACCTTTCTACCAATTTGATCTCTTAGTCTTTGTAAAACAATTTTGTTAGAATATGGATCCAGGGAACTCTGATGAACAAAATAGCCATATGGTTTATTGATGGCAATAAGGTCCTCTGAATTGTGTAAAATAGAAAATAGATCAGTTTTCGTCTTCATTCAACTTTTCACCACAATGCTTACAGAAAATAGCATCCATGTCCTGATCTTCTAATGAACAATAGCGACAGCTTTGAGTAGTATACTTTTTTTTATCACTGGCCTTAAAAAGTTCGTTTGATACGATTCCGGTAGGAACAGCAATAACAGCATAACCTATTATCATAATCATAGAAGCTATAAACTGCCCAAAGGTAGTTTGAGGAGAAATGTCCCCGTAACCTACGGTCGTTAAAGTTACTATAGCCCAATAAACACTTCGAGGTATACTGTCAAACCCTGCGTTTGATTCTCCTTCGATTAAGTACATAAATGATCCGAATATGGATACCAAAATAAGTATAAAGAATAGAAATACTGTGATTTTTGCTCTACTTGCTCTTAAGGCATCCAGTAAAATCTGACTTTCCTTAAGAAAATTCGCCAACTTAAAAACTCTGAAAACTCTTAGTAACCTCAATCCTCGTATTACCATTAAAGACTGGGATCCAATGATGAAGGTACTTAAATAGGTTGGTAGAATTGACAATAGATCTACAATACCAAAAAAACTAGTAGCGTAACGTCTTGGCCTGTAAACAGAATAAAGCCTGAGAATATATTCAATAGTAAATAGAATAGTCAATACCCATTCAGAAATAATAAAGAATCTCCCATATTTAGCGGATAAACTTGGTACAGATTCCAACATAACCAATACGACACTAATGATAATACATACGAATAATATAACGTCAAACAGTTTTCCTTCGGGAGTATCTGCTTCAAATATTATCTCATGTATTTTTTCCTTACGTCTATTTCTTTGCATTACTTGGAAATATGGGTTCTTAATATTTCTCTCAGATCAATTATTAGTTTCTGACCGTCAGGCGTTAACTCGTCAAATGTATCACTGCCATATACGGTAAATGACATCATGAAATTATCAGCTAGTATCTCATCTGGGTGAATAATATACTGAGTATTATCCTTTATTTGTTCAAAAAAAGAAGCCATAAAAGAACCGGGAATACTAGTTTTTCCCTGTTCGGTACAAAGAACTTGTCTACTATCTCTATCATATTCGAATAGATCAAATTCTAAATAATTGAATAACGAGTTATTACCATTTTGGTAATTCTTTTTTGTAGATGTGATAAGTGGAATAGCTTCTATTTTATTGCCTGCGTCGTCAACAAGAGTAATAAAATATTTTATTTCAGCTCCGTCTGGATTTGTTAACAATGTTTCTTGTAAGGCTTTTGGTAGTCCCACTTTATTGCTCAAAGGTTTAAAACCAATTAATGCATAAGTTTTTTCCTTTACTTCTGGATATATTCTACTTAGTATATGAAATATCTCATGGTACATTACATTCTTAAGGTTAGGGAAAGCATTTTTTTCGAGCACATTTTCAGGTATAAAT
The DNA here is from genome assembly GCA_965230495.1 of Saprospiraceae bacterium. Lineage (GTDB taxonomy): Bacteria > Bacteroidota > Bacteroidia > Chitinophagales > Saprospiraceae > JACJYM01. Next base: position 894,958 of record OZ246004.1, read on the forward strand.
ATTATATTATCTCGAGTATAAAAAACGTCAGGGCCATAGTGATTGGTCTTTATTTTACCAATCCTGATATTCGGAAGTAATTTTGTGTTTAGAATAGAAACCTCATGTTCTATTTGATCAAATATATTTGATAACTCTGACATTTCTTCATTGGTGAAATTGGACACTTCACTTTCCAAAAGAGCTCTATATTCCTTTAGAGATTGGGACCTGTCATTTATAAAGGTATTTGTACGCATTTGAATAGCCATGTCGACGGTTGATATATGGGTGAAAAAACCATCATATCTATCTTTGACTATTTCTTTTGAGGCATCAATACTATCCAAAAACGAATAATATGTCGTAGTCTTTTGATTTTGTACGCTACTTGAATTATTGGATTTACATCCAATAAATACGATTAAGGACATTGATACAAGAAGTGCGAATGTGCTTAATATGCGAGGCATTTTTGTTTTATGCGACATCATTCAAATAATTTAGTCAAAGATATCAATTAAAAATAAGAGTAGTTGAAATTGGAATAAACTAAAAAAGGCCAGCTCCTATAAAGAAGCTAGCCTTTTATTTTAATACAATAGTGTTTTTTTATTTCACCTTATCAACAATGGCTTTAAAAGTATCAGGATGGTTCATGGCCAAATCTGCCAATACTTTTCTGTTTAAATCAATGTTATTAGTGGAAAGGGCGTGCATAAACTTAGAATATGACATTCCGTGTAATCTACTAGCCGCATTGATTCTAACAATCCATAATCGTCTAAAGGCTCTTTTTTTGTTTCTTCTGTCTCGGTATGCATAAGAAAGGGCTTTTTCAACAGCGTTTTTTGCTACTGTCCAGACATTTTTTCTAGCACCAAAATAACCTTTGGCCATTTTTAATATCTTCTTTCTTCTTTTTCGAGATGCTACCGAATTAACTGATCTAGGCATAATATTAAAATTTTAGTCCAATACAGGGATCGTATGATTCTTGGTCCTGTATTCTCGTTAAAAAATAAATCATTTACACATTTAACAAATTCTTGATTCTTGGAGTATCAGCTGGTGATACTAAAGTAGAACCCGCTAAACGAGTTTTTGCTTTTTTTGATAATTTTCTTCGTAAGTGCGAAGTATTGGCTTGGAACCTTTTTACTTTTCCAGAGCCTGTAAGTTTAAATCTTTTTTTCGCACTTGAATGCGTTTTCATTTTAGGCATAATATACTCTTTTTATTACCGACCCGCAAAGGTAGCCTTTTATAAAAGATTAACAAATTAAGGATAAACTATTTTTTCTTTTTTGGAGAAACGATAACAATCATTCTTTTACCTTCCAATTTGGGTAAACCTTCTGCAGCTCCATATTCGTCCAGTTCCTTAAGAAAGTTAAGTAATAATAATTCACCACGATCTTTGAAGACTATCGCCCGACCACGAAAGTGAACATATGCTTTTACCTTGGCACCATCTTCCAAAAACTTCTTGGCATGCCTTAACTTAAAGTTAAAATCATGCTCATCGGTATTAGGGCCAAATCGAATTTCTTTAATAACTGTTTTTTGAGCTTTGGATTTGATCTCTTTTTCTCTCTTCTTTTTGTCGTAAATGAACTTTTTAAAATCCATTATTTTACAAACAGGAGGACTGGCGTTGGGGCTTATTTCCACAAGGTCTAACTCTAACGCTTCAGCCCATTTTTGAGCTTTATATGTATCAAAGATTCCAACCTCAATTGTTTTGCCAGCTACCTCGCTGATGGCTTCGAAATCATCCCCCACTAATCTTATCTTAGGGACTCTTATGTATTGGTTTGTTCTAAAGGAGTATCTAGGATCTGGTTTTCTAGGTACAATTTTTTTTCTCCGTTTTGCCAAATGTTTATATTATTAAGTTAAGTATTAAAGTTAACAAAAATAGTTATTAATTATTTACATCTTCTTCTTTTATAATCTCTTTTTTGAAATTGATTACTAGAGCTGTTTTCTCATCATTTAGCTCCGCAATTAATTCGCTTCCTGTGCCAGGATTATGAGATAATATAAATTCCGCCACAGGATCTTCTATATACTTTTGTATAGCTCTATTTAAAGGTCTAGCACCAAACTGGACATCATATCCTTTTTCTGCCACAAATTTTTTAGCCTCTGTGTTCAGTTCAAGTTTAAGATCCAATTCTTCAATTCTTGAATACAGTTTTTTCAAGCTGATATCTATAATTTTGAAAATATCCTCTTGACTCAAACTGTTAAATATAATAACGTCATCAATACGATTTAAAAATTCAGGGGAGAATGTTTTTTTAAGAGCATTTTGGATGATTCCTTTTGAAGTGTCATCCTGAGCATCTTTTCTTGCTTTTGTAGCAAAACCAACTCCTTGTCCAAAATCTTTAAGTTGTCTTACACCTATATTTGATGTCATTATAATTAAGGTGTTTTTAAAATCAATTTTTCTGCCTAGACCATCTGTCAACTGCCCGTCATCTAATACTTGCAACAAAATATTATATACATCGGGGTGTGCTTTTTCTATTTCATCAAGAAGTATCACAGAATAAGGTTTACGCCTTACTTTTTCTGTTAGCTGACCACCTTCTTCATAACCTACATATCCGGGAGGAGCTCCAATCAATCTGCTGATGCTGAACTTCTCCATATATTCGCTCATATCTATTCTAATAAGTGCATCCTCTGAGTCAAATATATATTTTGCCAATGCTTTTCCTAACTCCGTTTTTCCAACACCTGTAGGCCCTAAAAAGATAAATGTTCCAATCGGTTTGTTAGGATCCTTTAATCCCACTCTATTCCTCTGGATAGATTTGGTGACTTTTACAAGAGCTTCATCTTGTCCAATAATCATGCCTTTCAAGTCTTCAGCCATGGCTACTAGCTTTGAACTTTCACTCGCGGCAACACGTTTTACTGGAATTCCAGTCATCATAGCTACTACTTCTGCAATATCTTCCTCATTTACAGGATACTTTTTTGATTTACTCTCTTCCTCCCATTCAGCTTTAGCCTGATTTAAGCTTTTAATTAACTTAGATTCATTATCCCTTAAATCAGCCGCTTTTTCATATTGTTGATTTTTAACGGCAAGGTTCTTTTGCTCTTTTACTTCTTCAATCTGCTTTTCAAAATCTTCAATGTATTTAGGAACATATATGTTTTTAAGATGTGTTCTGGCACCTACCTCATCTAAAATATCAATAGCTTTATCTGGAAGGAACCTGTCAGATATATACCTGTCACTTAGTTTTACACAAGCTTCAATAGCATCATCGCTATATTCTACATTATGAAAATCTTCATATTTCACCTTAATATTATTAAGGATATTTATAGTGTCCTCAACTGAAGGTGGTTCAACGATAACTTTTTGAAACCTTCTGTCAAGGGCCCCATCTTTTTCGATATATTGCCTGTACTCATCTAATGTACTAGCACCAATACATTGCAATTCTCCTCTTGCAAGAGCGGGTTTAAAGATATTTGAAGCATCCAGTGACCCTGTAGCTCCTCCTGCTCCAACGATTGTATGAATTTCGTCAATAAATAGGATTACTTCTTTAGCCTTTTCCAACTCAGTCATAATGGCTTTCATCCTTTCTTCGAATTGTCCTCTGTACTTAGTACCTGCTACCAAAGCAGCTAAATCCAACATAACTATTCGTTTGTCAAAAAGAGTTCTGCTCACCTTTTTTTGCAATATTCTTAAAGCCAGTCCTTCTACAATAGCGGTTTTACCTACACCTGGCTCTCCAATAAGAATAGGATTATTTTTCTTTCTTCTACTTAGAATTTGAGAGACTCTTTCGATTTCCGTTTCACGGCCTATTATAGGATCCAATTTTCCCTCTTCTGCCAATTTACTAATGTCTCGGCCGAAATTATCCAATACCGGTGTTCTGGACTTTGAGCTTGATCTTCTAGAAGAGCCAAATTCAGATCCCTCCTCTTCCATCGGTACATCACTATCAGAAGATGCTTGACCGAATAAATCAAAATTACTATTCATTTCTTGTTTTACGTATTCAAGTTCTAGACGATAAGCATCGTAGTCCACATCAAAATCATTTAGAACTGAAGACCCAACGTTTTCGCCATGTTTAAGGATCGAGAGCATTAGATGCTCAGGTTTTATTTCTTCATTTTTAAATACTTTGGCTTCCAAGAAAGTTACCTTAAGGACTTTTTCCGCATGCTTATTAAGAGGTATGCTCCCCATGTTATAACCGGTATTTTCGTCTCTTTTGGATGGAGAAACTTCCTCAATCTTGTGTTTAACTTCATTTAAATCTAGATCTAGTGAGTCTAACACCTTGACTGCCAAACTTTCCGGATCATCTATAATTCCCAATAATAGATGCTCGGTGCCTATATATTCGTGTCCCAATCTAACCGCTTCTTCGCGACTTTTCTGGATTATTTTTTTTACTTTCGGAGAGAATTTTCTGTTCATTCCAATTATATTATATTAAAACAAATATGAATATTTAATTTCAATTAAATAAATACATTTCAATTTTTTATACCTGAAAAACCGTACCATTCTTTGTTTTTATGACTAAATGTCATGTTTAAACCAAATATATTATTTAGAACGGCCTTCATATTAATAACGTAACTAATAGTAAAAAAGGGTATTTTGTTCAAATAAAAAAGGGATGCATATTCAAATGCATCCCGAACTTATTATCTATATCTATACTAAATTACATTCTAAAAAGCGTATCCAACTAATAATGATAATTGATCAGGCGTTTCCAAAAAATTTGCATTACTACTCTTATAGTAAATATGATCGCCGATAGATCTAAACGTTTTCTCATATTTTACTTCAATTACATATCTTTCATATTCATACATCAGCAAACCTACAAATCCATAACTATTTGTTCTCACTTTATCAGAATAAGAAGGAATAAAATCCAGAGCTGCCGTATGGCCGATATTTCTGTGCCACGTAGGACCAACTCCTATACTAAAACCATTTGCAGTTAAACCAGCTCTGATGCCAAAATCAATGTAATGAAAATGTTCAGTTATATTACCAGAAGGGATGTCAGTAGCTGATGGCGAACTAACCTCATAATTCATACTATACTTAGTATATAGTAAATCAGATTGAAAGAAAAGAACTCCAAATTTTTTATTAAAGAATGCACCACCCTGCAAGATGGCAGAACCACTCGTGAATTTAACTTCATGTGTAAAATAACCTTCTTCATCTCCAACCTCAGTAATTTCTACACCAGCTAGAATTGTCCCTATTCCTAATTTTACTCCATAGCTTGGAGCCTGTGTAAAACCAAAGTTTATAATTCCAATAGCAAGGGAACAAACGATTAATACTTTTTTCATAGTTGTTTTTCTATTTGTTAGACTCTTTTTAATTTACAAACGCTGCAAAAGAATACGTATGTCAATATTTTATAATACAAAGATACTCTTTATAATGATGAAATAACGCATTACTCCGAATATTATTTTGTTATCAATATGTTAACTGATAGTGCGACAAATATTATTGGGGAATGTATTTGTCGAGACAATTAAAAATATCTTAATAAGTAATAAAAAACAAAGGGAAGGATCATTGTTCCATCAATCCAGCCAATGAAATATTCGTTTGATTTAGATTTTGAACTATGGGCAATAAGAAGGACTGTACATATATAACTTAATATTATACTAATAAATATGTCCATTGGATAATAATTAGAATAATAAAAATATAGATTAATTAATGTTGCCATTAATAATGTAGTTATTGAAAGAATTTTGCTCCATTGGATTCCAATAACAAGGGGTATGGTTTTTAAGTGATTGCTTTTTTCCAGTTCGTAATCTCGTATGTCAAAAGGAATAGTAATTGAGAAAATAAAAAGAAACCGTTCGATGCAGAATAACGATAAAATAACTAAGTCATACTTTGTTCCTAAAATACCAGGAATCAAACACGTAAGTAGAGACCAGACGAGTGAAACAATGAATATCTTAACTAAAGAAAAGTCCCGTATTCTAAGATTATTCGGAAGAATGGGGATGACATAAAGAATTGATAATGCACCTGATATCAATAGAACGGGTAATAATAGTCTATTGAATTCGCAAAATATGAAGTAACTAAAGTATAGAGAACATATACCAGACATTAAAGTTGTCCAACGAATGATGGGAAGCAGTTGAACTATTTTTTGATATCTAACTATAGAGTTAGTCCTATGTCTTCTTACTGTAATAATTTTATGGAGATTATAAAGTGTAATCGTACCAAAAAGCAGAAATGCAATATAAGCTTCATAAACAGGGGTAGAAAACACTTCAAACGAAAAAGCAGTAATAGCAATAGTACAAATGCCAATGTGAATACTGGTATTTAAGTAAAGACTTAATATACTTCGCCAATTTGGCATGATATTACTACTAGAAATACTTAAAACTCTGTCCTTTTTCTATTTTTTTAAGTGTTTCCAATATCAATTGAGTGACGTTATTGATATCTTCTTTGTGTGCCATTTCAACCGTGGTGTGCATGTATCTCAGCGGCAGACTTATAAGGGCAGAAGGAACACCACCATTGCTATATGCAAAAGCATCGGTATCAGTGCCAGTACTCCTGGAAGAGGCAGACATTTGATACGGAATTTTTTGTTCTTTAGCAACGCCCTTGATAAAATGCAAAAGTTTATTATGGACAGCGGGAGCAACAGTTAGACTAGGCCCTAATCCACAATGAATTTCTCCTTGAACTGTTTTTTTAATCATTGGGGTTGTGGTATCATGACAAACATCTGTGATAATAGCTACATCAGGTTTGATAGTATTACTAATCATTTCAGCTCCTCTAAGTCCAATTTCCTCTTGAACTGCATTAACTATGTATAGAGAATAGGGAAGTTGTATATTGTTTTCTTTTAATTGTCTTGCAACTTCAGCTATACAAAATCCACCCATTCTATTGTCCAAAGCTCTTCCTGCATAAAAATTATCGTTGATTTCAGTAAGTTCATCTTCAAAGGTAATTACATCGCCAATTTCAATTCCTTTGGCCAAAACTTCATCCTTGTCCTTGGCACCGACATCAACGAAGATATTTTCCATAGAAGGTGTCAAATTAGCACTTTTACCTTTTCTTACATGAATTGCAGGCCAACCGAAGACTCCCTTTACAATCCCCGAAGAAGTATGAATTTTAACTCTTTTTGATGGAGCGATGATGTGGTCCGAACCACCATTTCTGACTACATATATAAAACCATTTTCATTAATATAATTAACGTACCAAGCGATCTCGTCAGCATGAGCTTCTATTACTACTTTATAATCTTGACCAGGGTTGATAACTCCATATGCAGTACCATAATTATCTAAATGCCATTCGTCGATATAAGGCTTTAAGTATTCAAGCCATATTTTTTGACCTGGAGATTCGAAACCTGTTGGAGAATTATTATTTAAATATTTGTATAAGAAATCTTTAGCTTCTTTTTTCATTTCGTTTCTTTTACGGTTAAGGGAAGTAATATTGGTTAAGGTAATAAGTTTACTCTAAATTCTTTGTCCCATTTATTTGGATCTTTTTTCCAAGTACTCAACATTTCATAACTTTGATCATCCATCGAAAAAAGTTCTTTATAAGTTTCTACCAAACAATCAAAGTTAGACAAAGAATAATAATTACAATTAGCAACCTTAAAATTTTCTTCAGCGATAGACAAGCCATAACTAAAAATAGCAGCCACAGATAAGACATTGTGTCCATTTTCTTTTAGACAATCAACGGCTTCCAAGCTACTTTTTCCTGTACTTATCAAGTCCTCAATAACTATCAAATTACTATTAGGTTTTATATAGCCTTCTATTTGGTTTTGCTTACCATGGGATTTTGGTTTTGAACGGACATAACTAAAAGGTAAGTCCAAGAAATCAGCAAGCAAGGCACCATGAGCTATGCCAGCGGTTGCGACTGCTGAAATACCGTCAACTTTATCAAAAGTTTTAACGTATTCAGCAAATCCTTCTTTTATGAGACTTCTAACTTCAGGATAGGAAAGAGTGATCCTGTTATCACAATAGATAGGTGATAATAGACCCGATGCCCAAGTAAACGGATTTTTAGGTTCCAGTTTTAAAGCATTAATTTTTAGTAATGATTTTGCTATTACTTTTTCTAAATTCATTTAAATTGTGGCTTCTCAATGGAAAGCAAATGTACAAAATCTACATAAATAATAGTTTAATTGAACTCAAAGATTCTAATCAAGTATTGAGTCCAGAATTTAACAATACTCCTTATACATTGGTGTCTCAATATTTAGGTAAAAAAAAGAATTTATCTAATTATATTGATTTATGTGAAAAGTCTCCTAAATCAAATGTAATTCTTTTACATGCAGAGGATTTAGAAATTCTAAGACAAGATTTTTTTAGTCTTTACCAACTTGTAACGGCATGTGGAGGACTTGTTATCAATGAATTTTCAGAAATATTATTTATATATCGAAGAGGTTTTTGGGATCTTCCGAAAGGAAAAGCTGAAAAAGGAGAAACTAAGAAAGAGACTGCTATTAGGGAGGTAATTGAAGAAACAGGGCTACAAAATACTGAGATACTTAAAAAAATTAATATAACATATCATACTTATAAATCTTCAAGGCAAAGAATGATAAAAGTATCACACTGGTATCTTATGTTTTCGGTTAAACAACCACTTATCCCACAAACTAAGGAAGATATAGAAGAAGCGGAATGGCTTTCGTTAGGGGATTTTTATAGGTTTAAAACACCTGTTTTTTCTAGTATTTATGAAGTGTTGGATAAATATCATGAATTGCTGTTAAAGAAGAAAATATTAAAAATTGGAAATGAATCTCTTTAAAGGAAATAGGTTGTTTCGTATGACTAGATTTCTGTTATTAGTATTGATAGTTTGTTTATCCTCTGTAATAGAAGCCCAGATAAGCGTGAAAATTGTGGAGGAAGGATCTCAAGAGCCCTTGATCGGAGCAACAATTCTATGTAAGAATTATATAGGATATTCAGATGTTTCAGGGGTAGCAATTATGAAAGAGAGTTGTGACACCATCCAGATTTCTTTTGTAGGTTATGTAACTAAGACGGTTATAAGAGAAGATATTGCAAAAAGAGACAATTTTATTGTTGAATTAAGTCAAGAGTTTTATGATTTTGATGTATTAACCGTGACGGCATCCCGATTTGAAAAACGCCTTAGTGAGAATTCGGTATCAGTCGAAGTATTGAAACCTGAGGTTATTGAAAATAGTAATTCTATAAATATTGAAGATGCACTTGATAAAATGCCAGGTGTACAAATGTTAGATGGTCAAGCTAATATCAGAGGAGGTAGTGGATATTCTTATGGTGCGGGTAGTAGAGTAATGTTGCTTCTCGATGATATTCCAGCATTGCAGGCGGATACAGGCTTCCCCAATTGGGGAGATATGCCCGTGGAAGCAGTTGGTCAGGTAGAAATTATCAAAGGAGCTTCTAGTGCTTTATATGGTTCTGCAGCACTTAATGGAATTATCAACCTTAAGCGAACATTTGCGGAGGAAGCCCCGGAAACAAAACTATCTGCTTCTTATTTGGAATATTTGTCTCCTAATCGGGAGGATGCGAAGTGGTGGGATACACGTAGATATCAGCTTAATTTCAATGCAATCCATAAACAGAAAATTGAGAGATTAGATTTAATTGTTCATGGTATGTACAACGAGTTAGAAAGTTATAACGATTCTACTTTTTCTGAAAGATATAGGTTGGGAACAAACTTGAGATACCGAATTTCGGACAACTGGTTGTTGGGAACAAATATTCTTATAAATAAAGATGAAAAAAGTGATTTTTTCCTTTGGTCTGATAGCAGATCAGGTGTATACAGGCCTTTTGATGGAAGTATTTCAAGGGGAGATAATCTGAGATATATGATCGATCCTTACATTCAATATGTGACAGATGGTGGAACCAAACATAAGTTACAGAGCAGATATCATTATATTGATAATAAGAATAATAACAATCAGGCAAATACAACAAAGGCTAAGTATGTTGAGTATTCCATATCAAAGGAACTCAGTAGAATGAATACCTCGATTACATCTGGAATTGCGTTTCAGGATATAGGTACAGAGTCACAATTGCTTGGAGATTACAATTTCGATTCTCAAGTTCTCGGAATATATACGCAGCTGGATAAAAAAATAAATGATAAAATAACATTATCGGCAGGATCTAGATATGAATATATTAATCAAAATGGCCCGGAGTTTTATCGAGGAGATACTATTCCAGGAGGTAATGTTAGTGATAGTGATTTAATTTTTAGGTTTGGTGTAAATGCTCAAATCCTTGATTATACTTTTCTTCGGGCTTCTTACGGGGAAGGCTATCGTTACCCCACATTAACAGAAAGATATGTTAGTACAACCTTTGCTTCTTTCCAAATATTTCCGAACCCTTTAATTCAAGCAGAAAGAGGAATAAGCTATGAATTAGGAGTAAAGCAGGGTATTAAGTTTTTAGGATTTAAGGTCTTTCTTGATTTTGCTTTTTTTAGCTCTAGATATGAGGATATGATAGAATTTACTTTCATTTTTGAAGGTACGGATATAGGGTTTAAACCATTCAATATTGGAGACACAAGAATCAATGGATTTGAGTTAGGGTTGTTACTGAATCACTCCTTTAATAAGCGTCTTAGTGCTGATATTTTTGGAGGATATACCTATTTAGATCCCATTTATACCAATTTTGATGAAAACCCCAGTATTTCCGAATCTTTGTCTACCGATCAAAATATTCTAAAATATAGATCGAGGCATACTTACAAGATGGATCTTCAGTTCAATTTTTTTCAATTTGCAATAGGAGGATCTCTAAGATATGCAAGCCACGTAGAAAATGTAGATAAGGCATTTGAAGAAGTATTTGGTGTTGATAATTTTGAAATTAAGAGGTTCAGAAGAATGAATGATAGTGGTTATCATCTTTTAGATGGTAGAATTTCTTATCTTTTTAGAAACAATTATAAGATAGCTTTTTTGATGAACAATATTTTAAATCAGGAATATTCTTTGAGACCTGGACTTTTAGAAGCCCCTCGAAATGTCGCGGTTCGTCTGGATTTGGTATTTTGAGAAACTATTTGACTAATATCTCGTTCTTAAGAAAGATATTAAGGATTTGTGGACGAACCTCAAGAAGAGAGTTGTTGATCTAAACATAAATAAAAATAAAGAAATGAAACGAGCATGTAAAGTCATTATAATGCGAGTTCCATGTGACTATTAAAAACAAAAAATTATAACACATGAAAATATTTTTTATCTGTAGTATGGTTCTTAATCTATTAGCGTGTAAAAGTGAAGCAAAGGTCTTGCCGAGTTCTAATGTAAGTTCGGACACTATATTGATTGAAAAGCCAGAGATAAATAAACCTGAATCAGCCCAAATAATGAAAAAAAATGAGGAAAAGCCTAAACAGGTGAAGACAGTTGAGAGGGAGATTAGTAAGAAATCTACAGAGCATGAGGCCTCTTTAAAAGTCGACGAAATAATAGAAGATAAGACGAAGACAAAAAGACCTGCTCGAAAGCCTGATGTCAAAGAAATAGAATATCCTGTGACGAAAGATGAAACTGAAAAAGATGTTAGTAAAGAACTAAAAGTTGAAGATTCTAATGTGTCAAATGAAGAGGTAAAAGAAGAAAAACTTGTACAAACTAAAGGTATGCATGACGATTGGAATAGTATGCTGGCAAAATATGTTACTTCTAGTGGATTTGTGGATTATACAAGTTGGAAATCGGATGAAAAAAGATTGGATAAATATCTATCAAAATTAAAAGAAGGAAATTCTGAAGATGATAAAAATGCGGCACTTGCTTTTTGGATAAACACTTACAATGCCTTTACTATTAAGTTAATACTTGAGAACTATCCTGTCAAAAGTATTATGAACCTTGATAATGGAAAAGTTTGGGATAGACAATGGATAACTATTAAAGGGAAGACATACTCCTTAAATGATATAGAACACAACTTAATCAGACCGAGATTTAAAGATGCACGAATTCATTTTGCGGTAAACTGTGCTGCTAAATCTTGTCCACCGATTCTCAACAAAGCATATACTGCTGAGAATGTTCAAAAACTTTTGAGATCACAGACTAAAAAATTTGTCAATTCAAAGTTTAATGACTTGACCAATAAAGAAATCGTATTGTCTAAGATATTTGAGTGGTATGCAGAAGACTTCGGAGATATTATTGAATACATAAACAAGTACGCGAATAATGCTGTTGACAAAAACTCTAAAATAAGATATGTAGACTATGATTGGTCTTTGAACGGCAAATAGTTTTATATTATTTATTAGTATCTTATATATAACATTTATTAATAATATTATGCTTAAAATTGTATTATTGTAAAATAATGTAATATTAGATTACGTTTAGAGACTTGTTTTAAAGATTTTTTCATTGAATAGAAGATTAATGTCAACCATATTAAAAGTCTGTTTTTCGGTTTTTTTTATTTCTTTTTCCCTTGTTATCGGTAGTAGTCAAACAAAATTTGTCAATGAATTTTTAAATATTGGAGTAGGGGCTAGAGCACATGGAATGTTTGGTGCAGTAGCGGCATCATCAAATGATGCTACTGCGGCTTATTGGAACACTGCGGGTTTAACGGAATTACAGTCTCCATTTCAAGTTTCTGCTATGCATGCCAATTGGTTTGGTGGATTATCTAACTATGATTACATATCGATTGCGAAAAAATTTAATGCTGAGAAAAAATCTGTAGGGGCATTAACCGTAATTCGAATGGCAATTGATAATATTCCTAATACTCTTAATTTAGTTCAACCTGATGGAAGTATTGATTACGATAGAGTAAAGGAATTTTCTGCCGCAGATTATGGTTTTTTATTTTCATATGCACGGGCATTATCAGATGATGGTAGTTTGTCAATAGGTTTTAATGCTAAAATAATACATCGAACAATTGGAGATTTTGGAACTGCATGGGGATTTGGAGGAGATGCTTCTCTTCGATGGAGAAAGAATAATCTTGCTTTTGCAGTTACCGCCCGAGATATTACAACAACAGTAAATGCTTGGTCATTTAGCTTGAGTGACGAAGAAAAGGATGTTTTCGCCGCAACAGGTAATGATATTCCGGTGAGTACATCTGAAGTAAATTTACCACGAGTAATTTTAGGGGGAGCTTACAAGACACAGTTTAGTGATTTCTCTTTATTAACAGAGTTGGATATTAATTTTTCTACTAATGGTACTGAAGCAGGAGTATTTTCAAGAGATAGGTTCAGTGCAGATCCAGCTGTTGGGCTGGAGGTAGGGTATTTGGATAAGGTATTTATACGAGCTGGGGCAGGTAATTTTCAAAGAGTTATAAATAATATCAATGCTTCGGAGGCTGAATTCGAGTTTCAACCAAATATAGGCCTCGGACTTGTTTTAGGAAGGTTAAAGGTTGACTATGCACTTGCTAATGTTGGAGGGTCAAGTGGTGTTTTGGAATCACATATATTTTCTTTGACGCTAGACTTTAATTCTCGAAGAAAGAGTACGGAGGTAAATTAAGCTATATTTTCAATCTTCAAGTATAAAAAAATTATCACAATCTATAGAAAGAGATACAAGTCTATCGCTGCTTCTATCTAGTTTGTGATACAAGTCATAGGAAATATTTGTGTGTACTATTTTTCCTGTTGTATTAAGTTTTATCAATACATTAATGCTATCAATTTTTCTTATAAAGGAAATTATTTCACCATACATTAGAATATTTGAAGTACTGCCTACTTTATCTTCATGAGATATTAACCTTATATGTTCCTTCCTTATTCCGATACAAATATTGTCACTAATATTGTAAGAGTTTCCTTTATCTGTATTGAGATGTACTTCTTGATCTACATCCTTTAAGTAAATGTGCAGTTTAGAATTATTTATAGTCTTAATAGTAGCAGAAAAAAAATTCTTTATTCCAACGAATTTGGCTACCTTAATTTTTTGAGGCCTAAAGAATAAGTTATCTATAGTATCAGTTTCCAAAATTTCACCCTTTTCAATTATACTTATCGTGTCAGAAAGTGAAAAAGAATCGTTTAAATCATGAGAAACAAGTATAGTAGTTATATCTAATTCATTGTGGATTTGTTTAAGTGTCGTTAAGAGATTTTCTTTTGTAGAATCATTGACTGCAGAGAAAGGTTCATCAAGGATTAATAATTTGTTTTTCGGCATTAAAGCTCTGATAAGAGCGACTCTTTGCTTTTCTCCTCCACTTAAATTACCTGTTTTCCTAGTGAGTAAATTACCAATATCAGCGACTTCGACTAAGTGATCAAAAAGTCTTTGGTCAAAAGATTTGCTACTATTTACTTTTGTGAAGTATTTTATATTTTCGATGACGTTAAGATGGGGGAATAATGCAAAGTCTTGTGGCACATAAGAGATGCTCCTTCTCTCGGTAGGTAAATTTGATATGTCGATATTATCAATGAATATCTTCCCTGAAGTAATCTTTACCAATCCCAGAATGGATTCCATCAGGAGTGTTTTGCCGCTTCCTGTAAAACCTGCAATTGTGTGAATAGAGTTTTTTTCTACTTTAAAAGAAACATTAGAGAGTGAAAATTTGCCTATGTCTGTATGTAGTTTATGAATTTTAAGCATAATTCAATCTTCTTGTAAATAACCTAGAAAGAGCTAAAAGACTTATTCCAGCCGAAAGAAGAATGAGAATCATAACCATACTACCCTGAATATCAGCACCAGCTAGCTTCATGTAGACAGAGGTTGGAACCGTTTCCGTTTGAAACGACATAGTACCTGCCACTGTAAAAGTAGCTCCAAATTCGCCGAAGGCCTTTGCCCAAGTTAAAATAAACGCTGACAAAATTCCACGTCCAGCTAATGGCAAAGTAATTGTTTTGAATGATGAATACTTGGAGGCCCCAAGTGTTCTGGCCACATCTTCATAACGTTTTGGAATTTCATCTATGGTCGTTTTAATCATTCTGGTGGCGATGCCTAGAATAGTCACAAATTGAGCCATTATGATACCCCAGAAGGCGAATACCACATTGCCAATATTTTCCTGAAACCAATTACCAAAGGGCTGACTAAAGAAAATTACAATAAGAGCTCCTAATGCCGCAGGGGAGATAATTATGGGTATTTCTAAAAGTACATCAATAACATTCTTACCTATAAAAGAATATCTTGATAAAGCATAACCAGCTGGAATAGCAATAATTAATGCCAATAGAGTAGATAGGCTTGCGGTTAACAGACTTAATTTAACAGAGAAGAGTGTTCTTTCGGAAAATATTGATTGAACAAAATGATTTAAGTCAAAATAATAAAAAGCACTGCTAATAAGAGCTAGATATATCATTAGAATAATAAAGCAGAAGAAAACTGTTGCCTTTTTCATTACATTTATTTGCTCAACCATCTGGCCGGAAGTTTGTAAGAACCTCCGATAGGTTTTTCTTTGCCTACATAATTATGTGCTTGGCTGACATCAGAGAAATAATGATATTTCTCGAAGTGCTGCTTTCCTTCTTTTGAGACAACGTAGTTCACAAATCTTTCGGCATTATCTTTATTTGTGGTCAATTTGCTAATTGAGATTGGAATATAACCCAGTCTGGCAATTTCGTCTTCCTCAAGAGGAATTGACTCAATTTTATTATTCCAATGCTCAAATACTCTCCACCCTAAAACAGCATCTACTGACTTTAATGTTATTGCTCCTGCAACCTTAGAACAACTTCCTAAATAGTTGACTAAGTTATTTTTGAAAAGCATTATCTGATCATTATCGAAACTATTTTCTAATATTTCGACTCCATACAATCCTACACAGACTTGCTCAGGGTTCGCAATTGCGACTTTAATTCCTTTTTTAGTTAAATCTTTTAACTGGTAGATATTTTTAGGATTTCCTTTTTGCACATTGATGCTGGGAACCAAATAACAAACTTCCCTAACAGACTCTGGGTATACTAATTTTTTTTCAACTGCCAATTCCATAAAATCAGATGACCCCGGGAAATAAATGTCCGCTCGTTTACTGATTATCATTTGACT
The DNA here is from genome assembly GCA_965230495.1 of Saprospiraceae bacterium. Taxonomy (GTDB): domain Bacteria; phylum Bacteroidota; class Bacteroidia; order Chitinophagales; family Saprospiraceae; genus JACJYM01. The sequence continues at coordinate 911,100 of OZ246004.1, forward strand.
TAGTAAAAATCCAGAACCACCGATAACAACTTTGGTTTTGATTCCTGTTTCCCTTTCGAAGCCATTGACCAAATCTTCTATCACCGGTTGGTTAATGGCCCCCGCGTAAATAAGTAAGCCCTCAGATGTTGTAGAGCAACTGGAAAGGGTAAAAACAAAGAGTACAATATAATGCTTTATACCAACCATATTAATTTGACTTTTCAAAAGAGGAGAGAATCTTTTCTATTGTGATCATGTCCTCGGATGAAATATCTAAATGTAAAACAAATCTGATGGTTTGAGGGCCGAAACCAGAACAGTTTATTCCTTTATCCTTTAGTCTTGTTTTAAACTCTTCTGCAGTCATGTTTTTTATATCAAAGATTATGATATTTGTTTGGACGGGTCGAATGTTTTCAACAAAACCGAGAGAGGAGAGAATTTTAGCGATTTTTTTTGCTCTATCATTGTCAATCTTAAGCCTCGCTACATTGTTTTTTAAAGCAAATAAGCCTGCTGCGGCCATAAAGCCTGCTTGCCTCATTCCTCCTCCCATAACTTTTCTAAACCTCCTTGCTTTTATTATGTCCATTTTACTACCAATTAATAAAGAACCAACGGGAGCTCCTAATCCTTTTGATAAGCATATGGAAATGCTATGGAATATACTCCCAATTTCTAAAGGAGTATCACCTGTCTCTACTAAAGCGTTAAATAGACGAGCACCATCTAAATGTAGAATTAACTCATGTTCATTACAGATTTTTCTTATTTCTTCCATTTCAGTTTTTGAGTATATGGTGCCACCAGCTCTATTGACAGTGTTTTCCAGAACTACAAGTTTGGAAGCCGGTAACCAATCAAAGGTGGGCTTAACGGCAGCTTCAATTTGTTCAGCAGATAGTTTGCCATTTTTTCCTTCCAGAGTGTTAATCGCTAATCTTCCATTATATGCATATCCTCCGGTTTCATATTGGTAGATGTGTGAGTTAATATCACATATTACTTCATCTAATGCTTGTGTATGTACTTGAAGGGCTATTTGATTAGTCATTGTTCCTGAAGGACAATACAGAGCTGCTTCATGGCCGAACATTTCGGCTGCGAATTTTTCTAAATCGTTTACTGTCGGATCTTCTTTGAAAACATCGTCACCAACTTCAGCAGCGAACATACTTTGAAGCATAGCCTTTGAAGGTTTGGTGACTGTATCTGAAATCAAATTAATCATATAAAATTTTTTGCTAAATATAGAGTTTTATCTTTGCGAAAAAAAAGACTGATGAGAAAATTGATAGCCGCTGGAAATTGGAAAATGAATACAACAATAGGAGAAGCTAATGAGCTAATAGATGGTTTGATGAAAGGGGAAAGAGATGAAAATGTAATAACTATTATTGCACCTCCCTTTGTTTATTTACATTCCTGTAAAAAAACTCTTAAAGAAACAAGTATTAAAGTAGCAGCTCAAAATGTAAGTGAGTATGAAAAAGGTGCGTATACTGGTGAGATCTCTGCAAATATGTTGGAGTCTATGAATATTGAATTTTGTATCATTGGGCATTCTGAAAGAAGGGAATACCAATCTGAAACCAATGAAATAATCAAACAAAAGGTTAATGTTTTATTATCCAAAGGTATTACACCTATATTTTGCTGCGGTGAATCGTTAGATATTCGTAAAAACAATACTCATTTGGAGTTCGTAAATAGTCAGATATCAGAAAGTTTGTTCCATTTGGAATCAAATGATCTCAAAAAAATCATTATTGCTTATGAGCCTATTTGGGCCATCGGGACAGGAGAAACAGCAAGCCCGGAACAGGCTCAGGAAATGCATGCCAATATCAGAAGTCATATTGAAAGTAAGTATGGTGGTGAGATCTCTGAAAATATATCCATTTTATATGGTGGGTCAGTAAAACCTAATAATGCAACAGATATTTTCGGTCAAGAAGATGTTGATGGAGGTTTAGTTGGAGGAGCAAGTTTACTATCTAATAGCTTCTTACAAATAATAAACTCTTTCTAAATAATAGGAGTGGTTAAGAAAATAGATAAATTAGTTAGCTCCAGTTTTATAGGCCCTTATATACTATCGTTTTTTGTAGCTGAGTTTGTCTTAATCATGCAATTTCTTTGGAAGTATATCGATGAAATACTTGGAAAGGGATTTACCATGTTTGAACTAATGGAATTAATATTATACTATGGTATTACTATAATTCCTATGGCTGTACCTATTACCATTTTGATTGCCTCTGTGATGGTATTTGGAGACATGTCCGAAAAACATGAATTGTCCAGTATGAAATCTGCAGGAGTATCTTTAATAAGGATTATGGGTGCAGGTATAGTTATTGCTGTTTTCACCGCTTTTTTTTCTTTGTTTGCCTCAAACTATCTGAAACCATTGGCAAATTATCAATTCCAAAAAAAGTTTATTGCTCTGCGTAAACAAAAATCGGCTCTTTCGATAGAAGAAAAAGTTTTTAATGATGACTTTAAATCTTACATAATAAGAGTAAATGAAATAAAAAAAGATGGGAGGACCATGGAAGATGTACTGTTGTACGACCATACTGATCCCGATCGATCCAAAATAAATCTCATTCGAAGTAGTTCAGGTGAAATGTATAACTCTGAGGATGGAAGATTTTTTATAATGAACCTTAAGGACGGTGAGCAATACAGAGAATTATCGAGTAGCGAATCGAATAAGAAAAAGTATTCACTAATCAGAACTCAGTTTGAAGAGTATGTAAAGGTCTTTGATATGAGCGAATTTGACATGGATGAGAATTCCTTAAATATCAATAGAAATAAGGAAGATATGTTGAATACATTTCAATTAGTTGATGCCATTGATTCTCTCGAAAATCAAATAGAGCTTAATAAAAAGGGTAGTGAGAAATATAGTTCTTTATTGGAGAAAGAGTTATTAGTGGAAAAAACTGCTGAAGATTCTATTAGAGCAAGAGCCGTAAAAAGAAATAAAGGCAGCAAATCTACTACTCACTCAAAAAACAGCAAGAAACAAACCAAAGAACCTAGAGTTTTTCAAGTACCTCATGATAGCATTGTTTTGACTTCTAGTTTTTTACAGACATTAAAAGGAGAAGGAATGAATAATGTGTTGGTAAGATCTGCCTCTAAAGCAAAGACTGAATACAATATTATTAAGAGGAAAATTAATGCCGAGAAGAACTTCAGAAAGAGCAGAGAAAAGTACATCCTAAAGTTACATCAACAATACAGTTGGGCATTAGTTTGTATTATATTTCTTTTCATAGGAGCACCACTTGGTTCGATAATTAGAAAAGGAGGATACGGATATCCACTTTTAGTAGCAATTTTGTTCTACATGATTTTTATCATTACTACGATTATGGGACAAAAAATGTTAAAATCTCAGACAATGAATGGAATTTTGGCAGCGTGGATACCATGCATAATCCTTTCACCTTTTGCAGTTTTTCTTACCTATCAGGCTTTAAGGGATGCCAAATTCAAATTGATAAGTTTTAGTTTCTTGACCCGAAAAAAGGGGAGTTGATCAAAGTTGGCTAGAAGTTTTATGAGGGACTCAGGAATTAGAATTAGTTTTAAATAGACATCTATATTTAGAATATATATACAAATATATCATATATTTGCTCTTGATTTAATTTCACACTTTAACATAATAATATGCTAAGTAGAAGGAGCGTTCGCATAAAAGTTATGCAACTTCTTTATGCTCTTGGAAGAGATGAGGATTTGGGTTTTGAGGAAGCCCTTAGCCTTTATAATGAGAAGATAGATGATACTTACAGACTCCTTTTGTTTAATGTAACCTTGCTGCTGAAAATAGTAGAATTTTCTGCTGAAGATAATAAAAGAAGGAAGAACAAGCATTTGCCATCCGATTATGATAAGATGTTTTCGGATAAATTGAGTAATAATGAAATCATTAATGGTTTAAGAGAGAATAAATACCTCTTGAATTATATTAAAAAACATGATTTTGAAAATAAAATAGATGCCGATCTAGCTAAGAAAATATATACTGATTTTAGTAAGGAAGAGGTTTACCAAAATTACATCAAATCAGAAGAAAAAGGGCATCAAGCTATTCTTCTTGAACTCTTCAGGTTCTGTAGGTCTAATGAATTATATCTTGAGGTGATAGAATCTCATTTTAATAATTATTTGGATGATAAGTCCTTAATAGTTGGTTCTACTAAAAAAATACTAAAAGAACCTGAGACTGAGGAGTTGAACTTAAGAGCTAAATACTATCCAGAAGATGAAATAGTAAAAGATTTTGGAAAAGTATTGTTTGAGAGAACTTTTCAAGAAGAGGATACGTTAACTACTCTGATAAAGCCACACCTGAAGAATTGGGATCATGATAGGGTAGCAGTCATAGATATGATTTTAATAAAAATGGCAGCTATTGAATTTGAATGCTTTGAGACCATTCCAACAAAGGTTACTATCAATGAGTATGTTGAAATATCTAAGTTGTATAGTACTCCGAAAAGTAATGAATTTATTAACGGATTATTAGATACTATCTTAGTATTATATAGTAACGAAGGTAAAATAAAGAAAACAGGTAGAGGCCTTATTAATTAGGAATGATTTTTGATCATTACCTTTTGATACTTGCTTTAAATATTTAGTCAATCCCCCATATTATTGAACTAATTATTTAATTTAAATGCAGACCCATGAAATCTGGTTTTCTTTTTTCATTGTTATTAACCTTGTCAATTATTTCCTTAAATTCTCAAGAATCCGTTAATACGGTAATACTACTTAATACGGAAGCGATTAGAGCTGACGTAAAAATGGATGGCGAAATAGAAGCTATTCATGGAAAAGAAGAGGGATATTTAAAAGGATACATTTTAGAAAAGCATCCAACTGCTATAAATGGCGAGGAGTATGACCAAAAGATAGAAGGTTATAAAGTTGTTTATGTTCCGTCCTATAAGGTGTCTTTTAGTCCTAATCATGCTATTTTAAATAAATCAATTATTATAGAATTAGATAATGTAGTGAGAGAACTTCTTTTTGATCAGGAAAAAGGAGTTATACTCAAGTCTCCTAGTTCGGGAAATAAACTTCTAGATACCAATCGGAAAAATGCAGTTCTGAGTTATCTGAACATAAAGGGAATTTCTATTAATAGAATTCTAATCGAGAAAGCTACCACCCAAACGGGGAATTTGGTAGAACTCAATATTGTTAAGTAATCACTCTTAACATTTAGTGTTTCCTTATATATGGCACTTATGTTTGTGGTTATATAAGAGATTTTACTTGGGTGAATTAAATTTTAAGTTGCTCGAGAAGGGTCTATTTATATTTAATAAATCACTTAATAGATTTTAGTCAGGTCCGATTTATCATAAACAATGAAGGTTTAAGTTTCTATTAGGAATGAAATAATACCCTTTGTAGGATTTTTATGTGAGGTAATATAAAAAATACAATCTTTACTCTAGCTAATTTTAGTTTTGCGTCAAACTAAATTAACTACAATTATGGATTTGAAAAAATTATTAACTAAAACTGGTTTTACTCTTATAATTATGATTTTTACTTTGCACACTATTTCATCTCAGGAAGAAGCAAAAGAATTACCTGGAGATACAAATTTACCTTCTACAGAACAAGAGCTTTTGGATTTAGCAGCACTGGAAGATGGTACTTACACTTATCAAGTGAGTGATTATTTTCAAAGACCAAAACAATCCTCTTTTCAGTTTTCTCCAGATGGTAAGTACTTTTCCTATATGGAAAAAGACGAAGATGGAAAAAGACATGTCTATGTAAAAGACACAGAAACGGACAAAATATTACGTATAATTGAAGAAAAGGATGAGTTAATACGAGGATATGGATGGCCCAATAATTCCAGATTAATTTATGTGATGGATAAGGGAGGGAACGAGAACTATCATTTATTCGCAGTAGATCTTGATGGCAAGAATAACGTAGATTTAACGCCTTATGAAGGTGTACGGGCAGGAATTCTTGAGATACTAAGGGATCAACCAGACTATATGATTATTTCGATGAATAAAGATAATCCAGAGATTTTTGAGCCTTATAAAATTAATATTAATACATCGGAAATAGAAAAGCTTTTCGAAAATGATGATCCTGCAAATCCAATTGCTGGTTATGACTTCGATAAAGATGGAAACCTGAGAGCTTATACCAAGCAACAGAATGGAACTGAATACGTACTCTATTACAGAGATAAAGAAGAAGCCCCTTTCGAAAAGGTTATAGAGATGACTTGGAAAGATAATTTTTCTATAATCGGATTTGATTATAACTCAGATAATCCACATGTTGCTTATGTTAAAACAAATATAAACAGTGATACGGATGAAATAATAAGATATGATTTGTCTGCTAAAAAGGAATTAAGCAAAGTTTATAATAACCCGACTTTCGATGTGGGAGGTATGAGCAGATCAAGAAAAAGAGATTATGAAATCGATTATTATTACTTTAATGGAGAGAAGAGTGAAATAACTCCGGTTAGTGATTATTATAAAAAACTCCACAAGAGATTAGAAAATGAGTTTAAGGGATATGAATTTAGCGTAGCGAACAAGACAGAGGATGAGGACAAATACTTGATTCTTGTTGGAAGTGATAGACTATATGGTAAGTATTACTTGTATGATGTAAAGACTGATCAGATAAAGGAGATAATGGACCTAATGCCTCAGCTCAAAGAAGAAGATATGGCGGAGATGCGTCCCATCAAATTTACCTCTAGAGATGGACTAGAAATTTACGGATATCTGACTATACCTAATGGTGCTAGTGCTTCTAATAAGGTTCCTATGATAGTCAATCCTCATGGAGGACCTTATGGTCCGAGAGACAGTTGGGGCTTTAATCCGGAAACGCAGTTATTTGCTAGTCGGGGGTATGCGACTTTACAAATCAATTATAGAGGGTCCGGAGGATATGGAAAGAAGTTTTATTTAGCTGGAAGTAAGCAAATAGGAAGAAAAATGCTAAATGATCTGGAAGATGGAGTGGAATATGCATTATCTCTTGGTTTTATTAATCCTGAAAAAGTGGCTGTTTATGGGGCAAGTTATGGTGGACTGGCCACATTAGGTAGTCTTGTTAAAACGCCGGACTTATATACATGCGGGGTAGATTATGTTGGAGTATCTAACTTGTTTACGTTTGTAAAATCTTTTCCTCCATACTGGAGACCTTATATGGCTCAGTTTTATGAACAATGGTATGATGAAACAAACGAAGAAGAAAAGAAAATAATGGAAGAGGTTTCTCCGGCTTTGAATGTAGAGAAGATTACAAAGCCTTTATTTGTTGTTCAAGGGGCAAATGACCCTAGGGTTAATATTGACGAATCAGATCAGGTAGTCAGAAATCTTAGAGAAAGAGGGTACCATGTTCCTTATATGGTAAAATATAACGAAGGGCATGGGTTTGGTCATGAAGAAAATCGGATAGAGCTTTATAGTTCAATGATGGGATTTTTTGCCAAGCACTTAAAATAATATTAAAAGGGGATGCAAACTGACATCCCCTTTTTTAGTTTCTTTTCCATATTATTTCCGGGATTTCTTCATTTTGGTCTACGATTCCCGCTTTATTCAGATTATAAATTACACTATTTATCATTTTATTACTAACCCATCCATGAATGGCCCATTCTGTACTATGAAACCATCTTTCCACATCGCTTAGTTTTATTTGATATCTTTTGTGTACTTTTTCTATTGCTGTATCATCTATCATAAATTTATCGCAACTATCGTGAATGGTTCTTAGCATTCTTATTATTTCATTCGGAGCTTTTTTTATGATCTTATCAGTAGCGGCAATGACAAAGCATGGCCATGGGGTAACGAATTCGCTCACCCTTCTCAATAATCCTTTGTTTACATAAGGGGCTGTAGTATATTTTTCCCAGTAAAAGACATCAGTTTCCATTTTAGATAATGATTCCAATGCTCCATTTAAATTGTGAATAACTTTGAATTGCGAATTATGGATTGTCTGATCGTTAAGATTTGCATCAACAATAGGCATAAGATGTGATCCGGAGCCAAATCTACTGATAGCATACGTATGACGATATATATCTTGTTTGTTATTCAAATTGTTCTGAGCCCCAGTATGTATTCCCCAGGTAAGAGGGGTGTTGACATAAACACTTATTATTTTGGAAGGATTTCCATTAATTATATCTGAAATAATACCTTCTGTTAATAGAATACATGCATCTATTTCATTATTTCTTAAGGCCTTAGTCATTTGACCAGTTCCTCCATCAAAGGTGGTCCATTCTAGATCTATATTTCTACTTTTAAACTCACCGTTTTCAACAGCTAGATGGATAGGTAGATTAAAATGTTCGGGGACTCCTCCTAATCTAATTTTCATAGTTCGTTTTGTTATAAAGTTGTGAAATGTAAATATACTATTACTGTTTCCCATTAATTATTAATTTTGAAAGAATGAATCATATTTTTTTAATTATTCATTTAAAGACATTTTATGAAAATAGAGGCAAATTCAGTGGAGGAATATTTAACTAAACTTCCCGAAGACAAAAAGGAAGCTTTTTTGAAATTAAGAGATGTAATTTTGAATAATTTGCCTTCTGGATTCAAAGAACAATTGTCCTATGGAATGATTGGATACGTTGTTCCCCATGATATATATCCTTCTGGTTATCACTGTGATCCCAAATTGCCACTTCCTTTTGTGAATATGGCCGCTCAAAAGAATTTTATCGGTTTTTATCATATGGGTATATATGCTTTACCCGACCTATATTCGTGGTTTGTTGAGGAATATAGTAAGCAAACCAAGTACAAACTTGATATGGGAAAGAGTTGTGTTAGATTAAAGCGTATGAATGATATTCCTTATGCTTTAATTGGAGAGTTGATTTCAAAATTAACTCCAAATCAATGGATTGACGTTTACGAAGCCAATTATAAGAAACGCTAATTGAGGTATTTCTGCACGATTTTTAATAGTGCATCATCTGGCAATCTGGTATCAAGATGTTTTTTTAATTCATCAATCATCTCGGTAAGCATTGCCTCATTAAAACCCAGTTTAAGACCAACCTCGTAGACTATTCGTTCTTCTCGCTCGTGTATTTCATTATCAATCCTCATTGCAAATAAGAGCAAATAAAGAATTTTCATTCTCTCTTGCTCGGCAGAAGGAGGTGTTAGTGGAAATGAGGTAGGGTTGTTTACTACTTCATCTATATCGGAATTGTTGAGGCCTAAAATAATGGCAACATCCTTTAGAAAGTGTAGTTCTTTAGTGTTAAGTTCGGTATCAACTTGGTGCATTTGATATATTAGTGAGAATACAGATTTGTTATGGTTCGACATATTTAGTTTTTAATTTCAAAGGTTTTATTAGTATCAACTTCAATAGATGCTCCAGGTAGTAATATTAAACTTTTTATAATAGCATTGATATTTACAATAGGGTCATAAGGTTTATGAGCCGGTATTATAACATCATCACCTGCAGATGGGACTATGTTATCACCCCAGTTAGCCGGATTGTTCCAATCACTACTAACAGGACCAATCCAACCTTTTGCCCCTTCATTATTTATGGTGTATTGACCTAAAGTAGAAATGTTTATTGATGAATTGAATCCAACAGAACCTATGCTTTGATCAATAATATCTCCAGAATAAAGTTCGACCCAAGTATTATCAAATCCGTTTTGGCTTCGATCATATAATTTATAATTTACAGGAGATGATCCAGGGGTTACAATTCCGATATCACTAAAGGAAATTTCCTTGATAGAATTAAAACTGTTATTGGCTCCATAATTATTGATAACCCAATAGCTTTTGGCAATGGGATAAATGGTGGGAGAAACATCGGGTTGTAGGTTGATTCGACTGATTACAATATCTCCATCAGGATACGTGCCTCCAGGAGAGAAATTAATGTCTATTCCAGTTATAGACTGTATACTTTGAGGTCCATTGATTGTAAAGGTTTCACTTAAACCGGTACCAATGGGAGCATTACTTGTACTTATGATAGCATCATTATTTAGTACTCCATGATTAGAACCTGCATGGTCCATAATAAAGTTCTCGTTCACTAGTTTGTTAAACTGGTAATATGCTATTAGATCTGGATCACTTTCTATTTCATTTTCTTTTGTTAAATGCCTGAGGCTTCTAATTTCTTGTTCAGTAAGTGCTCTTTTCCACAAAGTCACTTCGTCTATATCACCCTTGAAAGATTTTGAATAATGCCCATATCCAATATATATGTCAGAGAATTCTCCAGAAGAGAGCGTTTTAGAATGTACATATTTTTGTTCATTTAGATACAAAGTAGCTTGTGTTGGTTCAATAACTAAAGCAACATAACTCCATTCGTCAAGAGGGATAGTCATTCCACTATTGCTTCCCCAGTTGGAGGCATTACCAGGCCATTTATACCATAATTTGCTACCCCAATAATCTACTATCAGCCCTTCGGTATAATCACAATGAGCACACCAGTCACCACTAGAGAATAGGGCTGCAAAACCTTGTTGTGATCCATTGGGTTTCCACCATCCTGTAACTGTGAAGTGGGTAAGATTACTTAAGTTGGCATCCTGAGCAACCATATAATCTCCGTTATCATAGGTTTGAAGTAACTTGCCGGGAATAGTATCAGCCTTACATTGATTATCTAAGGTGATCAAGTCTTGTAGTAATCGGGTGTCCGTGTGAGTACCATTAGATATACTTAACGATATATCGTATGAGGTATTTTGACTAAGTAATACCCTTGGATTGCGTAGATTGGGGTCATTGATCCAAAGCGGTGTAGGGTCAATGCTCCAACTCCATGACATTCCTGTATTTTGATTGATAGAGTAAGATTCAAATTGGAGTGTATCTCTTTCGCAGAATACGGAATCAGAGGTCACCATGGGTATAGCTTGTAACTTATTGCTATTTATCATTTCTGCTTCCCAAATTCCTTTGGATGAAGCAAGTCTTATTTTTTGATCTCGATAAAATGGTAAAATTTTAAAACCTCCATGTTTTGCAGGTAGACCTGAACTAAAATTTGTCCATGTACTTGTGGTTTTATCATAGTAATAAAAATCATCATTAGTCATGGTATAAACAATATCTCCCTGATCACTTGCGTGATAAATAACATCCTTTATTGATTCGTTTTCTATCACATTGGAATATCTGTTTTGCCAAGTAGAACCACCATCAGTTGAGCTAAATATCTTGTTACCATTGTTAGATGAATTTGAAGCTAGCCAAATCTCATCTTTATCAAATGGGTTCAATGTGAGTGATAAGTTTCTCCAACTACCACTTGTGTAGGGAGGTGTTGTTATTTGAGAAAATGTATTTCCTCCATCGGCGGATTTATGCACTCTCCAGTCCCAGTAACTATGATAGATAATAGCATAAATGACGTCTGGATCATCTCTACTGATTTCGTATCTTCTTATGTCTCCTGGGAATGTATACAAGGTATCAAAACTCGAGCCACCATCTCTTGATTTTAAGAAATACTGTTCTTTTCCAATGTAAACTTGATTGGCGTAATAAGGATGCCACTCTACTTCACTATAAGAAAAATCGTAATAACTTTGAGTAGGGTATTGCCCTAAAGAACTAATACTTTTAGCAGTTTCTGTTAATACTGTTGGTGACAATCTTCCTCCAATATCGCTGAAATACGATTTTAGATTGTTAAATTGATCTACGTAACCTGTTGCACTTTCTGCTCCTCCTAAAAACAAACTTTCTCCATCATTATAATTTTCATGATATACCATATCACCATTGTGATATCTTCCTCCCACCCAGGTATCTACATTCCATCCTTGTCCAAAACCCCAAAAATCACTTGCCGTTATTCCATTCATTCTTACCTCAACAGTTTGACATTCATCGTTTGAATAGTTGATTCCGCCATCAGAGGTTATCCAGATGTCATTACCTACAACATCTATATCTTGAATATCAGCATGCATTTCCAACGATCTGGTTCCTCTGATGTATTCAAAATTTCCTCCCTTGTTATCAGATTCGCAGAACCATATAGTTCCTAGCCATAATTTATCAGGATCGCTATGGGATACATCAATATCGAAATTATAGAACCCTTGGTGATAACCTGAGCTATATCCAGCTACGTACCAATTCGTTGCTGGGTCATTTCCAGATTCATATGGAGCTCCGTCAAAACCACTGTCTTCTTGCCATTTGCCTCCCTTATCTAGGCTATAATAGATTCCTATCCAGCCATTATCGCCGTCTTTTCCGTTGGCAATTATTGCTGCATAAATACGATCTGGATCAGCTGGAGTCACGCCTATTTTACATCCATATACGGTAGATTCAGCAGGTGTAGAAGGAACATAGTAACCATTATCACTAACTTTCCAAGTGTTTCCAGAGTCTTCAGAGATCAATATTTCGGGCCGTATTAACGTAGTATTTTCAACAGCTGCATAAAGTGTGTCATTAGTTTCAGGTTTTGCTTCAATGTCATAATATCTTCCAGCATTTTTTATTGTCCATGTGCTCCCTGCATTTTCACTTTTGTAGAGTCCGTCAGCAGTGGCGGCATATATAGTGTCAGTTACGGTGGAATGAATTAACAGTTGTTCTATTTTACCACTGAAGGTGTTTTCCAAATTCCAGGTAGTACCACCATCAGTTGTCTTATACAAATTGGTGTTTTCGCATATATATACTATGTCTTCGTTAAAGGGATCAATTTTTATATCATGTATGGAACCAATGGCATAGTCATAAGTTGTAGGAGACCAGTTAAGTCCCTTATCTGTAGTTTTGAAAACACCACCAGTCTCCATTCCAGCATATAATACATTAGTATTACTGGGAGCAATACCAATACAGTAGACATTGGCTTGAGTTGGTCTTGTGTTTAGAGTTCCATTATTAATATAAGTAATCTCAGGGCCTATGCATGACCAATTGCCGTTTTGACGGTTTGCTCTTTTCACTTTTTTCCTTTCATAATTTTGAAACTCATACCATGGCTCCGGGTAATCAATCAATCCGTTATCATCTATATAGTTCTTAACTTGTTTTAACCAATACTTGTAATTTTGAGTATGAATATTTTTCTGGAAAGTATGATGTGCATAATATTTATTCTTTAGACTATCCACTTTCAAGTAGTTAGTATCTTCTAGATACATTACTTTAGCCCATTCTGGAGTAAGATCATTTATTTTTGGAACTGCTTTAAACCATTCCGGATGATCGGGTTTAGGATAAAAACCCTGTCCAGATAGTGTCGATTGGGTAAGAAAAAAAAGGAAGACGATTGAAATGAAGTTTACTACTCTCATTTAACTAACAAGTTTGTGTAAAAATAAGGATTTTTACTATTTCATAACACAAGTTGAGGTTCTTTGAGTTTTTTCTCGAGCAAGGCTATAATCAACCACCAAAATCTAAATATATTTTATTGATATTATAAATGAAGATAACTTAATATATATTTGCCGAATGGAAGAAAAAGTTCTAATTCTCGATTTTGGTTCGCAATACACTCAATTGATCGCAAGACGATTGAGAGAGCTTAATGTATATTGTGAAATTCATCCTTTCAATACAAAGTTGGATGACTTTGAAAAGTTCAAGGCGATCATTTTATCAGGATCACCATTTTCGACTTTAGATGATAATGCCCTAAAGTTTGATCTAAAATCAGTTATTGGAAAAAAGCCATTATTGGGTATATGTTATGGAGCTCAGTATATAGCTCATTCCTTGGGAGGTGAAGTGGTCAAGTCAGATAAGAGAGAGTATGGAAAGGCAGAATTAGCTCAAATGTTTGGAGGTGATGAAATATTTACCGACGTTTCAAATAATCAGGTTTGGATGTCACATGCAGACAGTATTTTATCTTTACCTGAGGGATTTGAAGTAATTGCAAGTACCAAGGATATTCCTGTAGCAGCGTACAAAAGTGTAAATTCTGGAGTTCCGACTTATTGTTTACAATTCCATCCTGAAGTAACACATTCTATAGATGGTAGTAGGATTCTAGAAAACTTTGTCACGAAAATTGCAAAGGTTAAAGCTGAATGGACTCCATCGGCTTATATTGATGATAAAGTGAAAGAACTTTCTGAAAGAATTGGAGAAGAAAAGGTATTATTGGGGCTATCAGGAGGAGTGGATAGCAGTGTTGCTGCAATGTTGCTTCAAAGAGCAATTGGAGATAGATTATATTGTGTGTTTTTGGATAATGGGTTATTGAGGAAAAATGAATTCCAAGAGGTGCTTGACTCTTACAAAGATTTGGGACTTAATGTAATAGGAGTTGATGCATCTCATGAGTTTCTAAGTGAACTTAGTGGGGTAAGCGATCCGGAGCAGAAGAGAAAAATTATAGGAAGAGTATTCGTTGAGGTATTTGAGAGAGAGTCGAATAAAATTCCTGATATTAAATGGTTGGCACAAGGCACCATATATCCTGACGTAATAGAATCTGTGAGTGTACATGGGCCTTCTGTGACGATTAAATCACATCATAATGTAGGTGGACTACCGGAAAAATTGAAACTCAAAATCATAGAACCTTTGAGAATGCTTTTTAAAGATGAGGTGAGGAGAGTAGGCCTGGCACTTCAAATGCCTAAACATCTTATAAAAAGACATCCGTTTCCGGGACCTGGATTGGCGATTCGATTGCTGGGAAAAATTACTAAAGATAGAGTGACTCTACTTCAGGAAGCAGATCATATTTATATTAAAAAGCTCAAAGAACATAATTTATATAACGAAGTATGGCAAGCAGGAGCAATACTTTTGCCCGTTAAATCGGTGGGTGTAATGGGAGATGAAAGAACTTATGAATATACCTTGGCATTGCGATGTGTTAATTCGGTAGATGGAATGACCGCAGAGTGGAGTAGACTACCTCATGAATTTCTGGCTGAGGTGTCTAATGAAATAATCAATCAGGTGAAAGGAATTAATAGAGTGGTATATGATATCAGTACTAAACCACCATCTACAATAGAATGGGAATAATGTACAATCATCTCTTCTAACTTCGTTTACTTTAGTACAATACTATTTAGAATTTAGCAAATGAAAAAAATAATATATTTACTACTATCTCTTTTTATCATTTCCTGTGGATCTTCATCGCCTACGGTGAAGAAAACACGCAGAACACCCAGTACATCAAGTGTAAATAAAAAGAAAGAAAGAAAAGATAGACCAAGACCTAAGAAAGTAAAAAAGGTTGATAAGAAAGATTATCCTCCCATTGAAAACAACCACGAAGGAGAAGATGTCTCTAAAAACCATGATCTAAATCTTAAGGATAGTTACAATGTAAAGTTGATGTTTCCTTTGGGAGATAATCCGGATGAACAATTTGTGGAGTATTATGCAGGAATGAAGTTGGCTATTGAAGAAATGAAAAACGAAAACTATTCTTTTAATATAGATGTGATAGATACAGACAGAGGCAACATCAAAAGTATTTTAAGAAAAGAAGTGAATAAGAATACAGATTTGGTTTTAGGTCCATATGATCGAAATGACTTGAAAGAAGTAGTTGATCATTGTAAAGATAAAGAAGTACCGGTTATTTCTCAATGGATTTCTTCTACTAAACTTACAAAAGATAATCCCTACTATATTCAATTACGACCTAATCTGAAAGAGAGATATTATAAAATAATGCAAGACATCGCTAATGAACACAGACCTGAGGATGTGGTAATAGTAGGTAGGGCTTCCGCTCGTGAAAAAAGAATTTTCAACTATTTTCAAGAGATAGCGGGTTATACCTATGGCGTCGAAAATGATACATTAATTGAAGAGTTTATAATCGATGAAGACACATTAACATCTGGACTCTTTGCTTATAGAGATCTCTTTGAGAAAGAAAAAAAAGTTTTCATATTCCCTCAATATTCAATGTCTAATGATGAGTCTTTTTTGTATAGCTGTATGAGAAGATTGGCTGTTGAAAAGGGAGAAAAAGATGTGATTGTATACGGGATGCCTATATTAAGAGATTCTGAACAGATCAGCTTTGATTATTATAGCTCCCTCAATATGCATATTGTGGTTTCTGAACATTTAGATTATGATAATCCAGAAGTGGTGGATTTTAGACGACGATATTATAATAGATATGGGGCATTGGCTACATTCGATGCTATTCAAGGGTATGATATGATGGGATATATTGCATTGTCCCTTAGCAGATATGGTCATAATTTTCAATTCCATATTGAGGATAAAATATATAACGGAATCTTAACTAAAATTCAATTACAAAAGAAGTATGGAGAGGATGATAACCGAGAGAATTTTGACGATTTTGATTATTTTGAAAACAAATATCTTGAAATCATTTCTTTTCAAGATGGAAAGTTTAAAACTAAATCGTGAAGGATTCTTGGCTTACGGACAGTAGATTTAAAAGAATAGAGGAAGTTGTAAACAATAGAAAACTAGATTTAACCATTATTCTGGAAAACGTCCATGATCCTCATAATATAGGAGCTGTTCTTAGAACATGTGATAGTATTGGAATATCCGAGGTATATCTTTTATACAATTCTCCTCAAATCAAAAAACAGAATTTAAAGAAGGGTAGACTTAGTAGTACCGGTGCAGATAAGTGGATCGAGGCACATGAATTTCATAGTGTTGAGGAGTGCATGAAGGCAGTAAAGGAAAAGTACGGAAAAATATATGGTACTTATCTTGGAGAAAAATCTCAGAGTCTTTACGAAATTGATATGACTAATTCTATGGCACTTATGTTTGGAAATGAGCATACTGGAATTTCAGAAGAAGCACTAGCATACTTAGATGGTAATTTTATCATTCCACAAGTTGGATTTGTCAAGAGTTTGAACATATCGGTAGCTTGTGCCGTGACACTTTACGAAGCTTTTCGACAAAGAAGTGTCAATAAGAGAGAAAACAGTGATTTTGAAAAAAGCAGAAAAGAGTTGCTACAAAAGTATATTAGTATATCCAGACCTCTTAGAAAGCTTAGCTAGGTAGTTTCATTACGTAGATTAGTCTTTTGACACTATATCTTCCTGCACCATTAGCTATAAGTAAGAACAAACCTCCACAAATGGCTAAATTATTTAAAAATTGAAGAGAGGTGTTTTGTTTTAACTCAAAAGGATCATCCCAAAATGAAAATACTATGAATGTGTAGGGTAGCCAGTATAATAACAAAAGGGAAGCTCCAAACGAAGCAGCATATCCAACAAGAATAGTTATAGCTCCTAAAAATAACATGAAGATAATAATACACAGTAAGATATTATTGTAAAAATCTATGCCATACTCAACCAAAGTCTGACAATTTTGATCAAAAAGAACGATAGCATCAATGGCGTGATAAAGAAACAGTATCCCCAAAATTATTCTTCCCAATAAATCTGCAATGTCTTTCATTGTTGAAACTAAAGTGTCTATATCATCAAATATAATACTAATAGGAGATATAATAAATGGTAGACCTTAAAACAAAGTAATGAAAAGTAAGCTCTAATGCAATACAATAAAAAAAGACCGTCGTTTGACAGTCCTTTTAGTACCGAAGGAGGGTATTTTTATTAATGCTTATATGTTAATAAATGACAACCAATGCAATAAACACAATATACCTGAGTAATAATGAATTAACTTCTTTTTCTTTAGTTATCATTTATTTATCTTTAAACCGTCACTCAATCGTCACTTTTCGTCACTCAATAAAAAATAACAATGAGCGTAATTCTTAGATATAGAAAATTAAAAAATGGAAGCAAATCTTATTATTTAGATATTTCGCATAATGGAGAGAGGTATCGAGAGTTTTTAAACGCAAAGATTAATGGTAGACTAAACAAGAAAATAGGAAAATCGAAGAAGGAGGGTAGAGTGGACAAGATAGACAAATCCCACAATGACGAAATCAAACGGTTGGCAATGGCTATTAGGAATGAAAGAGAAAGAGAATTAATTACGCAGGGATCAAACGTCTCAGATATAAAAAAGAGAAATATTTGTTTTACTACCTTTTTTGAGGAGTACGACAATAATTATGACAAGGCTGATTTTCGGAAAATTCATTCTGCATTCCTGAAGTTTGAAAAGTTCTTTGGAAAAATAAAAGCAGGAAGACTTAATCATGACATTTGTTTGAAGTATCTGGAGTTTTTGAGGTCTAATGACAAAATAAAAAGTGACGAGACTGTGAGGTCTTATTTTGGTGTTTTTAGAAAAATAATTCATCAAGCTGAAATAAGAGGTATTTTAAAAGAAGATCCGACACGCAATATAAGGGTGAAGAAAATAGAAAGAAAGCTAACCAAACAAGTTTTAGAAATTGAAGAAATTGCAAAACTTTACAATACTTCATGTGGTAACGAAGAGGTAAAGAGAGCTTTCTTGTTTTGTTTAAATACAGGGTTAGGGTTGGCTGAATTAAGGAAGCTAAAATGGAAGCATATAAATAATAATAAGCTGTCTCATTTCTCCAGAGCGAAGACAGATAGCTCTTTGGTCATTCCACTCAATGAGGATGCAATATCTTGTTTAGGCAAAAGAAGAAATATAAGTGAATTTGTTTTTCCTAATCTTCCGTCTAATAACGGGTGCAATAAAACTTTAAAGAATTGGGTGAAAAGAGCAGGTATTGACAAACATATCACTTGGTATTGCTCTAGACATTCCTTTGCTTGCAACTTGCTGATACATGGAGCGAATACAAAAACGGTATCTCAACTTCTCGGTCATAGTTCCGCTCAAGTTGTAGATAGATATCTAAAACATGTAGACTCTTTAAAGATTGAAGCCGTAAACGCTATTCCTTCAGTCACCAAGACTGCCTAGAAAAATCATTTTTTCACAAATGTATTTTTATATCAATATGTAAATAATTGATATTCAATGCTTATGGATCTATTCAAAACGAGTTAACCCCCGTTTTTTGCTTTTTTCATCCGCTATCTTTGATTTATAAAAATATTCATAATATGAACAAGGATATATTAAGTCTAAATGACTTTGTTAATTATGCAGACATTAGTAAGTCCAGAGCTTACAAGGCAGTTCACAATAAGGAATTACCTTATTTCAAACCACACGGCGGAAAGGTATATTTCAAGCTTGAGGATGTCAAAAATTGGCTTTTGCAAAATAGAGTTGATTCAAAATCTGAGATCGAGGCTAAGGCCGCATCTATGACATGATTATTTATTCTATGAATAGGAGAGCGTGATAACTCCAATCCAATTAACACGAAAGGGAGAGGCCGTTATCTCCAATCTAATTAATACGGAAATGGAGAGAAAACTCCAGCCTAATTAAATCGTATAGAATAACTGCTAAACGGCAGATTGATAATATAATGATTTAATAATATGGATAAAAATATTCATGGAGAATTTGATGTAGAGACAATTATATCACTTGCTGAGACCTATTTTGATGAAAACATTGAAATTAACAAGAGATGGGAAGGGTCAGTAGATGAAGTATTCCATCGGGAGAATATGAGAGCTAGATTTATAGCGATGCACAAAGTTCCTAGAATAAAAAACAGAGTAGGTTATGGATACAAATAAAAGGCCTAATCAAAGGATGATGGATAGTTCTATTGAGGCTTGGAGAAAAATAATTAAGACAAGTAAATATGAAAGTGAAAAGGAGAAAGTGTATGAGACTCTTAAACATTATGATGTTCCCATGACTCGACAGATGATTTCGCACTATTCGGGAATACCTATAAATCATATAACAGAGTATGTAAAAAGACTCCTTGAGGCTGACAGGATAATTCAGAGTAAAAATAAGATCATGTGCCAGGTTTCACCTAATAAAGCTTATTACTTAAAATTGAACGAATTATGATTAATGTAGATGACCGATTGATAAAGGAGGTACAGCCATTAATTGGAGCAGAAGCCACGATGTTGTTGCTGACATTGTCAAGTTACATAAATGACAAAAAGGTTTGCTTTCCTTCTAATAATACTCTACAGGAATTAACAGGCTTTGGAAGGAACAAGGTACAAAAGTTGATAAAGATTTTATGTAATCATAATCTTCTTAAAGTTAGGCAAGTTAAAGAAAAGGGTACAGGAAAGTTTGGAAAAAGGTATTTTATTCTTCAGACTAGTTTCATATCCTATTTTGTAAATGTAAAGGGAACCGTGTTTGAACCGTTACCCGAAATTGGGGCTTCGGACAATACCGCTACCCCGAAAACCGATGCACGGGAAACCGTTAACCCAAATCGGGGTACAGAACTAATTAATAAGTATAACACTATTGTCGAGTTCTTAAATTCAGTTACCAATTCTAATTTTTCATCAAAGTCCAAAAAGACTAAGTCATGTATAAGAGCAAGAATTGAAGAGGGATTTAGCATTGAAGACTTTAAGTTGGTTATAGAATCTAAAAATAGAGAATGGGGTAATGATTCTAAGATGAGTGAGTATTTACGTCCACAAACTTTGTTCGGCACTAATTTTGAGAGTTATTTACAACACGCTAAAAGGAGTATAAAAATAATTGATGATGAAGGATTAAACGAAACTCAAAAGCAATCATTTAATCAATTTAACAAATATCTCGAGGAATTAACCAACATTGATAACGGACTTTCTTCTTCTGAATTTTTAAATATTATAAATATCAATTTTAGCCAAGATGTACGGAGGCATTATCTCAAGAGATCATCTTCTTATTCATCTAAGATCAAAGGCATTTTATTTGATCTCAACAACAATCGATTTAAGGCAAGAAATACATCAAGCCTTTACACTTATTTGGTAACTGAACTAAAGAAAACAGCATGATAAATTTAAGGCAAGAAGCATTAAAATACCATGAAGCTGGATTAAAGGTCATTCCTGTGAATGCAGATAAAACCCCAGCTTGTAAATCATGGAAGAAATATCAAGAGGATCAAACGAAAGAAGATGTCTCTAATCTCTTTGAAAAAAAATGTTGGGGCATTGCATTACTTACTGGTAATGAAATTGAATGTATTGATATTGATAACAAATATTCTTTAGATGGTAAGCTAAATCAAAACTATCTGAATTTATTAATTCATGATAAAATAGGAGAATCTTTTATGTCGAAATGTTTTATCCAAACAACTCAGTCTGAGGGGTATCATTACATTTTTAGGTCTTCTTTTGAAGATGGCAATAAAAAGTTAGCTTCACGTCCAGCAACTAAGGAAGAAAAACAGAGAGGATTAAAGCAAATGGTTTTACTGGAAACCAGGGGAAACGGAGGATATGTTGTTATTTCTCCATCGGAAGGTTACCTAAGACAAAGTGGTGATCTATGTAGCTTAACCCCTGTTGCCGATGAAGAAAGAAATTTTGCTTTCGATTGTGCAAGATCATTTAATGAAGTTGTGCAGCCTGTGTCAAATTATAAAAAACAATTGGTTAAGGAATATACTTTTAATGAAGGTCAAACTTCATGGGATGACTTTAATTCCAAGAACGATGCTTATTCTATGTTGTCGACCCTAGAAAATGTTGGTTGGGTTCAGACTCATCAAAGTGGAGATAGAATATACCTTAGAAGACCGGATAAGAACAAGGGGATTTCGGGTGATATTCATATATCCAAAAATCTATTTAAGACCTTCTCTACCTCAACCATTTTTGAGAGCGAAAAAGGTTATACTCCGTTTGCAGTTTACACCATGCTTAATCACAATGGAGACTACAAGTTAGCGGCAAGAGATATTTATAATCAAGGTTACGGTGAGAGATTAAAAGCAACTAATAACACAGCTATTCCCGTTTCAAAGAAACAAGAAATATCAAAGTTTGAGAATATAATAGCAACCAAGTTTGATTATAATTCCCCCATTGAAGACCAAAAAACTTGCTTTGACTATGTGGATTCAAACAATATTTACAACAGGTTCAAAATCGGTTCATTTGGTTCGTTAGGTGCTATTGTTGGTCAGCAGAAGAGTAGAAAAACTACCTTAATAAGTTCTATTGTAGCAGCAGGGTTGAGTAAGCAAAGGAATTTAAATTTTGAACTAAAACTAGAGAATAGAAATGTTTTAATGTTCGATACTGAGCAACCATATGAACGCTTCCAGAGAGTGAACCGTAATATTCTCAATTTAGCAGGGATAAGGGGAAATTCAGACAAGTTCCATGCTTTTGCTTTGCGGTCATTATCTAGGAGTGAAAGAGTTGAATTTATATCTTATGTGGTCCAGAAATACAATAATATTGGATTAATTGTAATAGATGGCATTGTTGACATCTGCTTGGACTATATGGATGCGTCAAAAAGTCAGGACACCCTTGAATTTTTAATGCAATTATCTGACTCTACTAAAGCAATGATATTAACAGTTCTTCACTTGAATAAGGACGCTCGATTTGTGCGAGGCCATTTGGGAACTGAACTACAAAATAAAGTAGATTGGATGATTGAAACTACAAAAGAAGACGGGATCACATCTGTCAAATGTCGAGAATCAAGATTTAAGGAGTTTCCTTCCTTCGATTTCAAGCATGGGGAAAATGGATTGCCGGAATTAGTGTATCAACCTGAGTTAGGCGTCAAGACTTTTTTAAGCAACAGTACACCATCTCAGATGATAGAAACACCAAATGGAGTTTTAGAATTTTAGAAAAACTATTTCAAAAAATATATGAGTAATAAACTTTACATAAACGGAGATGATGTCTCAAAGGACGTAACAGATGGTTTAAAAACCCTGACAATTGATATTGGGCTGAATACTACGACTAAGACGGTTGGTAAGGTATTGTCTAATCAGATAGAAGTCAAAGGGAATACATACACTTACCTGAAGGACTTATTCTTTAAGAAGTGTGATTCATGGCAGAATACAGTTAGGTCAAAGTTTCGGACTAGGATATGCGGTGGCCTGTCAATTGATACCGAGATTGACTCTAAGGGGATGAATTGGTGTCCTGATAAAGAGAGGATTGATTTTGTATTAAAGAGTGCCGAGCAGTCTGGAGAGTGTTATACGAGATTAGATAGTGAGCTGATCGGATCTAATGGTTTTGCCGAGAAGTATGATTTTCCTGTTGTTTACTTTGTGGATCAGCCGAATTGGATTCAATGGACATTATGGATATTGACTATCCCGATAAGAGGTTTATTCTTAAAAATAGATTTAGCCTTAAAATTTTTATGCGGTGCTATCAATGTGGTAAGAAATATTTTGGGTCGTGGTGATCTGGATTGCAATAACATATTGACAGGGGCATTGTTTGAAGACTTCGACACATGGATAACCGGAACAGGGCGATGGACAGTATCACCATTGATCAGAGATATGATTGAATACCAGGCGGCTAATTGCAATCTAAAGTTCAGGAGTAGCATTTTAAACAATTCGGCCAGTCCTTACTATAACTTATCTCTATTCTGCTTAACAGGTGGTGAATATGGAGATAGTGACGGAGTTAAGCCATCTAAGGTTAATAACTTTGAGATATTTAAGGCTAATGAACCCATTTACACGACTATACAGCTTTTAGATGAACTTGGTCAGGTATTTAATGCTGACTATCGGATTATTGGCAATGAGTTAATCTTTGAGCGTTACGACTATTTTGACAAACAGGCCACTATTAAGTTGCTCAACACCAAAGATTACTGTTTAGATGATCCAATATGTATAAGTTGGGATAATTTGGATGATTGTGCCTATGGTGACTACGCATACACCGATGATCCATATGACGCTGAGGGTAATAGTGTCAAAAAGATATACTACCGAGAAATATTAGAGTTTAACAAGCCTTACAATCCGGTGCAAAAAGGCAAGTGTCAAAGCTTGCTGAATTTTAGTGCTGCCCGGTTCATGTTTGACATAAAGAGCTTCAGAGATAGATCATTTTTCAAGTGGCGTAGAAATATGGACGAGCTAAGAGACGGTGGACAGAGTTTGCTAGGTAAACTATTTGAAACGCAAGGTGTAATCCGTAAAAATGATTTAGTTCTTTCGTCAAGCGTACTGTCAACACACAAATTATTGATCCTAGAAAACAACTTTAAACGCAATGACGCTCAGATCATCAAAAAGAAGATAGGAAGTATCGGTGGGAAGAGTTACTATGTGTATAACTACCCAATGCACTTAAACGAAGAGGGCGACTATGATGAGTTGACAAAAGGATTTTTGTACTTGGACAATCCGAGATTAAAAAAGGATCGATTTAAAGTGTCTGATTTTGAGGTTGATTGTGATTGCTCAATAATAAATGGAGCCATTAATAATTTCCAGCAATTCTACATTCAAACTCCAATAGGTAAGGCGATACCTGAGAAGATTACCATTGAGTTTAAAGAGACTAAGGTTAGATTGAAGTTTCAGAATATAAGGGGTTTTTGTAACTAATTTATTTAAAAAAATGATAACTAAGATGAGAAATAAAGAAGGAGTTTTCAATAATTCAAATGAACTATGGGAGGCAGCATGTGAGTATTTTCAATGGTGTGTAGATAATCCACTTCACAGAGTTGAAAAAAGATTAGATGGGAAAGGAAAGATCAAAATACCTACCACTCGTCCTTTTTCCTTAGATGATGTTAACGAGCATCTAGGAGTAGACATTAAAGAGTTAGAAAAGCTAGAAGAGTTCAATGAGACAGCAATCCGAATAAAAGAAGTCATTTATCAGCAAAACTATGAGAATGCAGTAGTTGGGATTTTTCCTGAAGACATTATGATAAATTGGTAGATCGATACTATTCAATAACAATCCAAGAATATGAGTAAAATATATAATTTCAAAGGTAAACGAAACGGATTTGAGAATAACCCTCAAAACATTAACAAGTCTGGACGCCCAAAGAAGATATACACTCTATTAAAAGAGATGGGTTACTCCAGAGATGACATTATGACTGCCTATGGGGAATTGTTAAGTTATACTATCCAAGACTTAAAGAAGCTTATTGATGACGAAAATATGATTTCAATTGTTAGAATCGTATCAAAAACAATAGTTGAGTCATTTGAAGATGGAAGCTATTCAAGAATCAAAGATGTAGTTGAGATGTATGTAGGTAGACCGAATCAGAAAATTGAACATCAAGGTAATATGATTTCTGAAACTGTAAAGATTACTTATGCAGACGATTAGTTTTTTAATAAACACTATTAAATAATACAGAAAACACTAACAATGCCAAAAGGAGATTTCGGAGGAAAAAGAAATGTTAACGGTTTTGATAAAAGGCCTGGGTAAGTAATTTAAATTATATCAAGTATAATTTAACGCTAACACATTGCTAATAGGGAAAAAACCCCTAAAGGGAAGGGCTTTTTCCCTTAAGTCTTAAACCCTATTTTATTTATTCTTGTATTAGACTTTTTCAGATGATAAGGGCAGAATGAGTAAACACTTGAATCAAAATAGTAACTAATATGAATAGAGTTTTTTTGAGTTATGCAAGAGAAGATGAAAGGATAGCAGAGAAACTATATTTGCATTTAAGACAAGAAGAGATAAATGTTTGGTTTGATAAAAAATCTCTATTGCCAGGACAAAATTGGAGAAAGGAAATATCTAAAGTTATTAGAGATTCTAAATTTTTCATTAGTCTTATTTCTAAAAACTCTGTTAACAAAAGAGGATATGTTCAAAAAGAAATAAAGTATGCACTTCGAGTTCTGGAGGAAATACCAACTAATCAGATTTTTCTTATTCCGGTACGTCTAGATGATACTCTACCTATTGATGAAGAGCTTCTTGATTTGACTTGGATAGACCTATTTGACTCCTTTTCAAGAGGATTTAATAGAATTATGTCTGTAATTGCTAATATCGAGAAGGAAGAACTGGAGTTCAGAGATCCTAAAAAGCCTTATGGTAAAAGAGATTTAATTGATTATGCTCCATATATTGATTTCGGAGAACTTGTTCGAGAGATATTAAACAAGTTTCCAGTATCAGCTATGTTCTTCAATAGGGATCATTCCTACTACATAACATTTAGGACTGACTTTGCGGGATGTCAAGTACCAAGCAAACTTTTGAATAAGTATCCTGACTTAATGACCATTGTATTGCAGAATGGTTATGAGGACTTGTATCTTAATGAAAACTATATTTCAATTGGACTTAGTTTTGAGGGAGTTAAGGAAACTCTAAAAATCGATTATGACTCCATTAGACATATTTATTCACCGACAATAAACTTTAGTTTAAAAAGATTGAATCTCAAGGATTAAATTACTTGATGAATCGTATATTTTTGTATGAGTAGATTAAAAAGTATATTTTTCAATTGGAACAATTTATTTACTATTCTAAGTGTTCTGGTAGCGTTTTACATTTATATTGCTCAAAGCCATGAAAACCAAGATTTAAGTAATAAATTATCAATTACAAGAAACCAGTTAAAATTGCATAAGAACGAATTGATCAATACTAAAACTGAATTGGAGAAAACAAACAAGGAATTGGAAGAAACTAGAAAGTTGTTGAGAAATACAAATAATAAGCTTGATGATCTTGAAAGTAAAAATAATGCAAATACCATTTCTCTCCATAGGCAATCATATAACTCGTGGCTAGCTATCCATAACGATTATGCTAAAAGTTACGGATATTCGAAAGTGTATTTTAGAAATAAATGCTCGGAAAAGATTGAAGTATCATATTGTTTCATGGATTATGAAGAAAATTGGGTAACAATGGGTTGGAAAACCATAAATCCTGGAGAGAAAAAATATTTAATAAGTACAAATAATAGTAATTTTTATTACTACGCAAAGTCTAGTAGTTATAACTGGAGTGGAAAAAATGATGAGGGAAATATCTATTACCCTGTTTCGAATAATTCTTTTTTCTTTAGGATTAATCATCAGGAGATTCCATTTAGCAAGCAGGTTTATTATCACCATGTTGATTTAAAAGACAATAGAACATTTACTCAAAACTTGTCTTGCAATTAGTAAAAGTTTTTTTGGGTCATAGTGTAAAATATTTTTGTGTAATGGATAAGCAAAAATAACTCTGATCAATTCTTAGATAAAATTAATCAGAGTTCTGATTTTCTAGTTTAGTTATTTGGACATTCTATACAAGTAACACTACATGAGTTAACTACAGTACATAAGCCTTGCCCCGTGCAATCTGAAGCCCCATTTGATATTTTCCGGTCACAATAGTAGTCTACTCCCAAAGAAACCAATGCTGCCACACCGTATGCGATACACCATGGACAGAATGCGTCGTAGTCTTCTGTGGGGACATCGAAGTTGACCATAAACTTGTCAGTCATGTCTTGTGGGATTGCTAGTTTGATGGAAAAGTCGTCTATTATCAGAAGAGCTTCATCTTCACCTTGCCGTACTTTAGAATAAAATTGAGATTCGGAAAATTTGCTATCATAAAATTCTATTTTAATATCGTCAATAAACACATCCATACTGGTTTTATTCTTTTTTATAAAAGCAACTTCCCCTAAAGATTGTAAATTAAATTTGGCACTTGTAATGTTCTTTTTTTTATCAGTATTTTTAGATATCGTCCAGTCAAAAAAATTGGTAAAACTAGATCCACTGAATTTGTGAACAGATTCACCGTTTTCGAATAGAATGTTGAGAGTTGGTTCTGTTTGTTTTTTGGAATCTGATTTTTGACAACTAGTAGAAAGTATAAGAAGCAAGCAGAAAAATAGATTAAATGTTAATTTCATAATCAAAATTTTAGATAAATAAATTATTTGGTACATAATTAATAGTACTTTATACTTTATTTTATATCTATTTGATTATTGGATCATTTGATTAAACTATCGGTTTTTCTGAAGAATAAGTGTAATGAAGCGGGTGTTTGCGATCGGCAAAGGCCGTTAGTAAAATGTTGATCTTAGATTAAAGTCATTTAAGAAAATCATAGTCTTTCCACTGCATGGAAGTGGAACGTCATATAACAGTAATAGTTTAGTTACTTTTTCAATCTAGTATAAAGTACAGCGAAAAGCAATAGTGAAGCCAGTGATAAGAATGTTCCTGAAGCTCTTGATTTTTTGTAAGGAATTAAAAACTTCTTTTTATCATAATCATATATCAATTGAATAGAATCTCCAATTATTATTTGATTACATTTTGAAGTAGAAATTGAAACATAGTTTTCATTGTTTTCGTAATTAACTTCTAGAACATTTCCCGTTCTTTGACCTCCGCAAAATTTTTTAGTTACTTGACAAGAAAATCGTTTACTCGATATATCAAATTTTAAGTCTGTAATGAAAACAATCAACAGAATAATGACTGCAACGAAACAGATCGGAATCCATATTGAATTTGCTGTATGCATTTTTGCTCTAAAATTCCTAAAACTCTAATATAGACATTTTACTTAGCCTTAATGTTCATTATTTATTCTACGTTATAGCCTGGTTTGTATTAGCAATGCAAATGGAGTATAATTTCAGGAAGGCTGATGATCGGTGGCCTTCTTTATCGTCTATTTGATTCATCTCTATTGTTATTAATAGATCATATTCTACCATGTGATAGAATGAAAGATTTTGACCTTCATCATCAGGGTAAACCCACTTAGGGGGAGTTAGTCATTAAGACGAGTATTTGACATAATGTCGAGTTCATAAAAAAAGGTGACTGTAAACAATATGCAGTCACCTTAATGGAATTAATAAAAACTTACCTCTTAGGCGGCCAAGCCTTTTAATCCTCTTCCACACTCCGCAACGGATTTTCTTTGCTGTAGATTATAAATGTTCGCTACCTCAAACATATCCCCTTGATAATTTTGTATAACTAAATCCATTCTATTGTTAAGGTCTACAATCCCCTGTAATTCTTTTTTCGCTTCATGTGATAGGTTACAAAATGGCTCAGCATATCTTATTAGTTCAAGTGGCTGCAAGTCATCCCATAGAAACAATACTTGCAATGCTCGTTCGGTCGTGAACTGCTTATTCTTGAATAAAACATCACGATCCACACTATTCTCAAAGTCTACGTACAATTTGTACATCTGGACGGCCTTGTCAATTAGTTTTTTGCTCAGGGGCTTGTTATAGCTCTTAGGGTTGCTTATGGTCTCAATTACTAGATCGTCAACAGCTTCACCAATCTTGAAATATCCTTGATCGAAATTGTCCAATAGTCCATTGTACTTTTCGTACAGAGTTTTTAATTTTTCCATTATTGTAAATTGTTTTATTTTATGAAATGTGTAAGTCTTGGTATTTGAGTTATTGAAGAATATATTTTCCTTCTTTCACTCGCTTGTTAAATAGATGCAGATTGACAAGTCTGTTCTTGCCATGGTAGCCACCCGGTATCGTTCCATTGTTCAACCCTCGATAAACTTTAGTTTCACAAAGTCCTGTGATGAAACAAAATAATTGTACACCGACAAATTCGGAATCCACAAGTAGTAAAGTGCCTTTGTTGTTCGACAACATAATAATTTGATTTTATGATTAAAAAATATAGCAGCCTATGCCGCCAAGTTAATTAGCCTCTCAATCCTGAACATTCTCCACGCCTGTTTGTCCAGATCATAATATTTGATCGCATCGGGCTTGGATTCCGTTCTTACTCCCTTGCCAGTGAATGATAACATTGATGTATTTAGTGTGCCTTTAGCCTTTCTGATCTCTCCTGTTGCCTTTCTGTAAGTAATTGATACAATCCCGCTAGAAAGTGATCTAAGTACCTTGTACGCCCTCCAAGCCGCCTTTAGGCATTCAGCAAATGAAAAGTATATTCCTTTATGGAAATAATACCATGCATTTTTGAAGATAACAGACTTTGGATTCTCCGCAATTGGTTCAGGTTCCAAACCCTCAAAATAATCACCCCAGTATCTATTAACGATCTCATCTGATTTTGTTATCAATGATCTTAATTCGATCAGCTCACTATTTGACAAGTTTTTCAACTCTTCTTTGATCTCTGCGTTTTTGCTCTCTCCATCCATATATCTAGTATGGTCTTCGCTCATTTCGTAATAACTTGGAAAGTTGTTGATCTTGTTTGAAATTTCTATTAAGTTTTTCATTGTGTATAAGTTTACTTTATTATTATAGTTCAAAAATAAAGTAATTTATATGAAATAACAAATAAATGATAAACTATTTTTTAATTTTATCAGAATCCAATAAAGTATTCTATATTTGTCTTATAAAATATACTTTATGACAATCGTTTTAGATAGGGTACTGAAGGATAATAATATCAGTTCAGCTGAATTGGCAAGAAGATTAAAAGAAAAGGGGTATTCTTTGTCTCCTGTGTCTATTTCAAATATTTTGACTAAAAAACATTCTCCAAAGGTTGAGACATTAGAGGCCATCGCCGATACTTTAGGAATTAGTATCTTAGAACTGTTTGACAGCACACCGCCAGACTACAAAACTATCTATGAAAAAGACGAGAACGGCGACCTTATCGAAATTGGTTATTTGAAAAAGTGAAAAAAGAAAACATGGGAATGGATACAAGGTGTATTTTGGATAGTCTCTTTCAGTCTGGTCCTAAGTGCTATTTTAATGGCTATTTTGGTGTATTGGCTATTTAGTCAGATGGCTAATTAACTCGGAATAGAAACCGACGACAAGCCAATAGGAAGTTCTTATGGTACGCTTGAAATAAGGAAGGTGGAGAAAGATAATACTGTATAATATTCTCTTTCTCCTAATTTATTTATGGATAAGGTAATAAATTAATCACATTCAAAATCATAACTAGTTGTACCTTCATTACAAACATCCCCAATTATCTCAAGAGAAATATGATCACAACGATCCCATGAAAAATGTCCTTCAAAGGAAGAGCCACAACCAAAGACTGCATTCTCACAATTAGGATTAAGATATTGACCTTGACATACATCATCCCCATACCCACACGCACTCGATGAATAGCTTCCAGAATCAACAATAATATCTCCATTAATTCTTACGATTACCTGATCTCTCACACAATATGTTATAAAATCAAAATCTAGCGAACCCGCATCATTCATTTCATATTCTTGAAGATCATATTCCCGATCAAAATAACCTCTTGTTTTTTCGAACCAATCACATAAATCTGCTTTAGTATGAAATGCATCAGGACAGCACTCCGCCTTGAAATATAATGATCCATCCCAAACAAACCAATCTTCATTAGATATATTATCATAACCAATTAAAAAACATCCATTTCCTCCATTCCAAGAAAAACCATCTGGACAACAAAAATTTTCTTCCCCATATTCGTCACAATCTTTATCAATAGTAAATAAACCGTTATAAACGAAGTAATTTGTATTAGGATCAAAATTTGTAAATGTTTTACAATTACCATTACCGTCATAAAAGGATCTTGGAATTAAATCTGAATTAGGGCTATTATTCCACACTAGATTCTCGTCCCATTCCAATTCGTTTTGAGGGCATTCACAACATTTCAGTTCCATGTAGAGATTGCCATCCTGAGTATAAATATCATCATACATCCATTTATCACTATTGTCGATAATATAAGGTAAACAATCTGGTATATTTGTATGGACATCGCTGTCACCAACAAAATAGCACGCATTCCAACCATCGTATTTAAATCCATCAGGACAGCATTCATCTCCTACAGGATCAGGGCAACTAGGAAGAACCCATAATTGATTATCCCAAAAGAACATTTCATAGTCATCGATATCAACACCAATATCAAAAACACATTTCTCCCCATCATATTGCCAACCACATCCTGCTTCAGTATATCCTTCCAAGGCTGGGCAACAAGGGTCTGAAGGTTCATAACTAGTCGGACCTGGATCATTTTGTGCGATAATAATGACTGGCAAGAACAACAATATGAACAAAGTTTTATAAACTCGCATAGTACTTAATTTAATGCATTATTAAACAAATTCAGCCTATAACGCCAAAACCATAACTCTGTGACATTTTTCTTTAAAAATTGCAATAAACCAATCCTCATTTCCCGAATCGAATCAAAACTTCTTGGAATAGCCAGAGATATAACAGATGTTCAAGCCTGTGAATTAGCAATGGAAGTAGTAAAGGAACGCATGAGAATATTAGGCAATTCAGTTGAAATTGCTAATAGCAGTATTAATTCTAAGATGTTTGAATAGATTATTCTTTATGATAAAATACTTAGGTTATTAAACAAGCTAAAGTGCCAATAATCTAATGAAATTAACCTCAACTCATATCAATGACATCTTTAAGTAGATGGCCTTCTTCCCAGCTATGTTACTGAAATAATTTTATATCGAAATTTTTACTTAATTAACATTTAAACATTACGTTATGAGATTATTAATGATATTATCAATTTCTATGGGTATGTTCTTAACAACACCTAAAAATGATTCTTTAGCTACCAAATCATCATTCAAAAATGAAATTTTGAACTCTGCTTGCAATGGTGGATTAGTATATGATCGCTACGAAAATGGATATTACTGGTGGAAAGGAATGAGAGGGGGGGCAGGTGTAAGAATAAGAGTTTCGACCACGGATTGTAATGGTAAAGTGTTAGTTATTTCACCGTACCAATACATTGGAAAAGGCAAATTTTTAGCTTTAAGAGATTGTCAACAAATTTTGTGCTACTAAAATAAATATCTAGTTGATTTTTGAAGCCATTGTAAACCCGGATTATGTTATATCGTAATCCGGATTTACCATTTGAAAGTCTTTCTACATGGAATAATTTTGTATACAATCTTTTCTTACTTTTACAGTCATAATGGCAAAGAATAGTTAACCCCACATTAATGCTCTTTTATTCACTTGCTCGATGAAATGATAATGATGAATGGAATATTTAAATCAGGAATTTTTTGGACAATTGTTACTGCTTCACTTGGAATAATAGCCACTGTTACCTATTATGAATTAGGTAAGAAGGAAAGATCACTAAGTTACTATGTCAAAAAAGAACCATCGAAAATATTCGATAGCGAAAATACTACTTCAAAAATCCAAGTATACACAGACGATTCTGTAAGGATTACTAAAAATGTTTATGTCACAAATTTAGTTTTGTGGAATAGTGGAGATTTGGAAATAAAAAAAACTGATGTAAGAAAACCGATTCATATTTCATTGTCTAATGGGGTGCGGATACTTGATTTTAATTTAGTCAGAGAGATTGAAAGAGGAATAAGTAACTTCCAATTAATTAAAGAAAACAATGAATTAACGTTAGATTGGGATTACTTTGATCCAAACTTTGGAATGGAATTACAAATTATCTATACCGGAAATGATAAAAGTGAAGTAGGAATAGACGGTTATGTTTTAGGTTCTGAAATCAAGGAGAAGAAAAATGTTCGATTAGATGACTCAAATTTAATAGCCCAATTGTTAGCATTCTTAGTATTTATAATAATTTATATTATAATTATAAATATTATGCGTTACACAAGCCTATTGAAGAACAATAGTTTATGGTTTAATAGATATGAGATATTCTTTGGTATAATTGCAGGTATGTTAGCAAATTTATTTTTTACTTTAATTCACATGGGCCCCAAAGCCCCTTTATAATTCTATGATTTGAAAACATCTTTCTTGTACTCATTTTAAATAGTTTAGGTGTTAGTTTTTCATCAAAAAAACATTTCATCCATTAGTTATAAACAGTTCCTACAGTTAACGAAGAAGGTACGTACACTTTATTTAACAAATAATCTTAATACATGAGAATCTTTTTATTCGTTATTACGGTATTATTGGCATCATCAATTTTTAGTCAAGGAGTTGGCCTTTCTGAAGTCCATTGCGGAAATTATCAAGATCACATAGGTTCTGCTGAAGATAAATTAAAAAATCTAAAAATGGAGATGGAGCGGTACGAACAAGTCATTGAGACATTTAAACTAGAGAAAATACATTGTGATATAGGAAAAGTAGTGGGGATTCCAGCAGCATTGCGTATCAACTCATATAAGGCTATGAGATTAAAGTATAGTGAGGAGCATGAACAAGCTAAATGGGTAATTCACATGATTCTTCCCGATATTGCAAAAGGAACTATATTTCGTTCAAATGATTTCCGAGAAGATAAAAGCATACCCTCTGGTACGGCCACACAAGAAGACTATTTCTTAACTGACACTTTGGATAATGGAACAGTGGAATATGATGGATATGGTTATGATCGAGGCCATTTAGCTCCCAGTGCTGACTTCAGATGGTCAAAGGATGCATTGAGTGAATCTTATTTCTATTCAAACATATCACCAATGAAGCCTGAATTTAACAGGGGAATATGGGCCGATCTTGAGAACTTCTTGAGACAATATGTGATTACACATCAAGTGCCTCTTTATGTATTCACTGCTCCAGTACTTACAGATTCTTTAGAAACAATTGAAAGGGCACCTAATGGAGTTAAAATTCCAAAGAGATTCGTTAAATGTGTTTATGATGATATTAATAAGAGAGCAATTGGTTTTGAAATACCTAACGAAAAATCTGATTATTCCATAAAACATTATGCCAAACCTATTGCTGAAATAGATGATATCATAAGGACCAAAATATTTGGAAAACTACCTGATACAATTAGAAGTACTTATAATGAGGGTGATTGGTTTGATATTACTAATGATGGTAATGTTGATCCAATTTATCCTCCGAATCTACCCCCATCACATTTCAATACAGTTCAAGCTAAAAATATGATTGGCAAAAAAGCCATTGTATGCGGAACAGTAGTATCAACCAAAATTAGTCGAAGTGGAAATCTTTGGTTAAACATTGATAAAAAATTTCCTAATCAAATATTCTCTGTTTATTGTAAAAAAGACGATTTGATAAATCTACCATACGAACCGGAAAGTTATTTTATTGACAGAAAAGTATGTGCAAAAGGAAGAATTAATCAGTTAAACGATGTGCCTACCATTAGGATCAAAGATGACGATGAGATTTGGTTTTATTCTTCAGAATGATACATTTATAACTATGGCATTTTGGAAATGAAAAGAAAAAGATAATAGAACCACAACTTTTAATGAGAAAAATAATTAAGATGTAAACCACCTGATTTACATCTTAATCAGGGTGCTCAATCAAATCATCCAACTCCTATCCCACATTCTGTTGTTCTGGCATATTTAACTTCAATATAAATGTCATACGATTCACAACATCCGAAATATGGATCATTTGGAAAATCATCATAACAATCGCATGGATCAGGTAATTGAGGACAAGGATTTGGTGTAACCCATGGAACACAGCACAACGGTCTTTGAGGTATAACATTAATAGCAACCGGATTTAAAGTAACTCCTTCACAAATTGGCCTATTATCATTAGCCTTCTGCATAATTGCAATTGCCAAAAGCTCTAACTCATCTTCATCCAATTCATAATTACATGTTGTGCTGAATGGTACAGGGACATAAATACTAGACTTAACAACTATATCAGAACAACAATTTCCTTCAGGCATTGCAATATCACAAGGAAATAATGCGTCTTCAAAAAGACCATTCCATCCTGATTGATTAAAGGTTGCAAAATATCCAATTATTGCGGATGGGTTATAGAATAAAAAGTCATCATAAACATGTCCACTAATACCTGTAAAATCGATTTCACATGGATCATAATCTCGAGTTACTACATCATGTGCAGTCTCATATTGAGATGAACCATTTTCTTTTTCACAAGAAATAAATAGAGCAACAAAAACTAAAAAAACTAAGTTTTTCATAAAATTAATTTAAATAAGAAAAATGTCAATAATCATTATTGATTTCAATCGTATAAAATCAGTTTCTTTAATTTGTGACATTCAGGAGGGTAGTATTTTTTGAATATCTCATTTTCATATAATGTTCAAGTTTTTTTCATGAAATATCAGCAGTGTAAAAAGAACAATGAAAGTTTTAGCGGTGTAACTATTCGCTTACTTATTTGATTTTATGGTAGTTGTTAGATTTAGCGACTACCTTATTTATATTTGTATTTTAACTGATTGGAAGATGAAAAGATTTAGCACGTTAAAGAGTTACGGAAATAACTTACTCGCATTTATGGGATTGTATGTGGTGGTGTCTTCCTTCTTTCCAGATCATGTTTCAACGCCTATAATGATAATACTTATCGTAGCCATAAAATAAACCCCTTAACGATATAAGTGCCAGAATCCCACTTTAAGGTATTTTAGTTTTCCTACCCGTAAAAAAGAGCATTAACCAAAGGTGGGAAAATCCCACCTATTAAATTTAAGCATTGATATACAGATCTTTCAGATTTGAAGCACTTCATTCTCAGGAGCTATTAAAGCAATTGCGGGAAAATCCCGCATATGGATATTAAGACACTTACCGTTCGACATTATGTCGAGAGTAAAATGATTGCAATTACCAATAAAAATGGTATATCGGAAAATCAATTAGTTAGCTTGTTAAGCTATAGGCGTATGTGCCCATCGGAGGGTATAAGCAACATCGCAAAAGGGATGAGTAAATCAAGGTATGTGGCTACATTAGGAAATCGCTTTAGATTTTACATAATGGTTAAATATTACCGTTACCAAGAAAAATGGTATCGCTGACAAGCTTTTTTAATTACTCAATGGTAAAATAATTTATTCAAGCAAGGTATAGATACTTAAGGTCAATACGGGAAAATCCCGCATTGCTAAAAAAAATAAAATATCGAGTAAAAAAGTGGAAAAAATATAGTTTTCGTCACTCAATCGTCACTCTAAAAGAAAAAAGCATCAACTAACTAACTGTTAATCAATGCTTTGTGTTGCCTTTAGTAGTACCGAAGGAGGGACTCGAACCCTCACGCTATTGCTAGCACTGGATTTTGAGTCCAGCGTGTCTACCAATTCCACCACTTCGGCTTAATGCTCGGCGAAATTAGCTATTTTATCCAATATCCGCAACAAATATTTATTTTTTAGATAATAATCCTTGACAAGTTTTAAAATCTCTTCTTTTCTGCTCTTTCCCACATTTTTATATGCTTTCATACTTTCTTCTACTTCAAAACGAAGACTCTCTCCCAATTGGCCTATCTTTTCCCTAATTGTCTCGAGTTTTTCGGAATTTCCTTCCATCTCAATTTCAAAAAGTGATTCATTTATATCCATCACTTCCATTAAAAACTCTTGGGGAATATCTTTTTCATTTTCTTTTAAAACATTATTTGATCTCAAGATGTATTCAACTCTAAGTTCAAAGTCACTGAGTGTTTGATATGCTTCGTTTGCAGTGGAAGAAAGGTTTTCAAGTTTTTGTTGTGTAACATCATCCTGAGAATTATATCTATCAGGATGGTATTTTTTAACCAAGGAATAATACTTTTTCTTTAACAAAGTTTCATTTGGAAAAAAGTCCTCCGAAATCTCGAAAAAATCAAAATAATTAATTCCCATAACCTAGAACAATCGACTTATATCCAAACCTAAAGCAAAAATCATAAGTGAAATAAGGATAATAAAACCAATAACATTTACTATTTCCATAAAACGATCACTAGGTGCTTTGCCCGAAATAATTTCATATAGCAGAAATACTACATAACCACCATCAAGAGCTGGAATAGGAAGGATGTTAAAAAAAGCGAGTATTATGCTCAACATAGCAGTAATTGTCCAAAACTGCTTCCAATCCCATCCAGAGTCAAAATATTTCGCAATGCTTATTATGCTACCTAGATTTTTCTTTGCACTTAATTCACCAGTGAACATCTTTTTAAATGCTTTGATTTGGAGAGCCAGAAAATCGACGCCTTCCTTAACACCATGTGGTAAGGCTTGTAAGAGGCCTAACTTTTCCGTGGATACCTCAAAATATCTTGATTTTTCATTGTGTGTATAAAAACCAATGGTTCCATTTTCACTTACTACAGCATTTCCACTTAAAGTGTCCCCAGATTCATTTACATAATGTAAAAGGACTGATTTATCTTTATTGGCAGCTAATTTTTTACCGAACTCATGAAAGAAACTTACAGGTTCATTATTAACTGATATTATTTTTGAATTAGGTGTAAGCCCTGCTTTTTCTGCTTCACTCCCTTTATTAACTTTAGCAATTTCAAATGGTGTTCTTAACTCAAAAAAATCACTTCCTTGAGATTCTTTCAGTTTTTCTCTTATATCAGTGGAAATGTCAATTTTTCTTGTCTGGTTATTTCTCTCAATAATCAAGGAGTTGGCATCATTTAATATAATTTCCTGAGAAACCAATCCACTATTGAATCTTTCAAGGTCTAAATCACCCACCTTCAATACTTTGTCTCCGTCTTGTAACCCGGCTTCAATTCCTATACTTCCCGGAGCAATACCATATTTGGCATTTTCTGTGGTTATAAAAGTTTTACCCCAAACCATGGCTATCATGGCATAGAGTAAAAAGCCCAAGACAAAATTTACAAAAACACCACCCACCATTACTATTAGTCTTTGCCATGCAGGTTTAGCCCTGAATTCCCAATCTTGAACGGGTCCTTTCATTTGCTCCTTATCCATACTTTCGTCTATCATACCCGCTATTTTCACATACCCACCAAAAGGAATCCATCCTATACCATATTCAGTATCTCCTTTTTTCTTTTTAAACAAGGAGAACCATGGGTCAAAGAAAAGATAGAATTTTTCGACTCTCATGCCAAACCATTTGGCAGGAAAAAAGTGTCCTCCTTCGTGTAAAACAACCAGTATAGAGAGACATAAAATGACTTGAAGAACTATATTAAAAGTATCCATCTAATATTTTAAACTTAAATTAAAGTGGCTATTTGAAAAAGAACACAAATATATCTTTATTTGTTTCTTGTAATAATGCCTGTTATATTTAACAAGCTGCAAAAATACTTTTTTCAAATTAGCTCATCGGCATAATGATTGTTTTTTATAGCAACAATATTGAAGAAGACAATATAATTATTGAAGGACAAGAGTGGAACCATTGTTATAAGGTGCTGCGTAAGGGAATAAATGATTTGATAAACGTCATTGATGGAAACGGGAAACTGTATTTATGCCGGATAAAAGAGGTGTCGAAGAAGATAGGTGTTGTTAAAGTATTAGAAATAATAATAAATCAAGAAAGGGATCAGGTCAGATGCATAGGAATCGCACCAACGAAAAACAATAGCAGAATAGAATGGATGATAGAGAAATCTGTTGAATTGGGAGTTTCTGAAATCAAGCTTTTTATATCAGCCAATTCTGAAAGACGAAAGATTAACTTAGATAGATTGAATAAAATAGCTCTTTCTGCATGTAAACAATCACTTCAGTTATCTTTGCCTAAAATATTGTTTTTTAATAGCTTAAATAAGCTATTGAAAAGTTCGAGTTCATATGCCAATAGATATATTGCGCACTGTAAAGGGGATAGACCAAGATTACTAAACCAATCTTTTGAATCAGATGACACCATTGTAATTATAGGGCCTGAGGGAGATTTTACTAATGAAGAAATTATCTTGGCTGAAAAAGCCGGGTTTACATCGGTATCTTTAGGAGATAATAGATTAAGAACGGAGACGGCAGGTATTATTACTGCACATATTTTAAGTTTGAAGTAAATATGAATTAATTATGAATATATTTAATAAAAGTGATTTGCAAGTGTTTATTAATAGAGTTGAAGAACTCACTCCTGAGAGTAAGCCAATA
Organism: Saprospiraceae bacterium; assembly: GCA_965230495.1. Classification (GTDB taxonomy): domain Bacteria; phylum Bacteroidota; class Bacteroidia; order Chitinophagales; family Saprospiraceae; genus JACJYM01. Next base: position 950,808 of record OZ246004.1, read on the forward strand.
TGGGGTAAAATGAACGCGGCTCAAATGTTAGCTCACAATAATGTCGCTTTTGAAATGGCTTATGATAATATTCATAAAGAACCAGGATTTGCCACTAAACTACTCCTTAAGCTCTTTGTGAAGAATGCAGTTGTGGGCCCTAAGCCTTACCCAAAAAATGGTAGAACAGCTCCACAATTTATTATAGAAGGAAATAAGGATTTCAATGCTGAGAAGAAAAGACTTTTGGACTATTTATCTAAAACTAATACTCTTGGTGCTGAACATTTTGAACAAAGGGAATCTCATTCATTTGGGAAATTAACTGCCAACGAATGGAATACTATGTTTTGCAAACACTTAGATCATCACCTCAAACAATTCGGAGTCTAGTTCTTTTTTGGAATCTCAGTAATTCTCTTCAATTTAGCCTGATAAGCATTGTCTCTATATGTTGGATTACCTTGGAGCACCATAACAGCATTAACTATTTTGGCTTTGTACTCAAGAGGTTTTTTATTCGGGTCATTATCTAATAGCAGTAAATCCTTATTGTCGAAATTGTAATGGTATAAACCAGCACCAAGTTCATTTTCATAGAAACCGTACGAATAAGTTAAGTCTTCATTGAAATCAATCCAGTAGCCGGCTTTCTCTCCAACATCACTAATCTTTTGGTTTTTATATTCAAACTCATATTCCCACATATCAACATCCAGAATTTGCCACGCCTTGTTGCTATCTTTTTCTTTACGGAATGTAATGGCCTCCTTTGCATATATTCTCCATTCCGCTATTTGCTCTTCTGAAATGTCTTTATACTGTGTATCCTCTACATATCCTTCAGCTTTTAATTTTTCAATCTTATCTTCTTTGGTAGCGGTCTTTGATTTTTCGGATTGACAAGAAAAGATTGAAACTAATAAAAAGACCATTAATGCAGTATATATTATTTTTGTCATAAATATTTCGGATTTGTATTAATGCAAATATAAATGCAAGAAAAATTTTTAGCATATATAGAACAAGAAAAACTTTTTGGCAGACAAGATAAGCTATTATGTGCCGTCAGTGGTGGAGTAGATTCTATGGTAATGATACATTTGTTATTAGCGGGAGAATTCGAAATAGGTATAGCTCATGTGAATCATCACAAGAGAGGAGAAGAATCTGATGACGACGAAAAGTTTATAAGAGAATATGCAGAAAGAAAAGGTATACCTTTTTATTCTTACAATTTACCAAAGAATAGAGATACTAACAATTTTCAGGCCTATGCTCGAGAAGAGAGATATAAGTGGTTTTATAAGCTCGTAAAGCAACATGACTACCATCGTATTTTGACAGCCCACCATCAAAACGATTGTTTTGAAACATTGTTTATAAACTTGTTAAGAGGATGTGGCTTGGCAGGACTTTCTTCGATACCACTTAAAAATGGAATCGTTGTAAGACCTTTACTTGAATTTTCAAAAGAAGAAATAAAAAATTACGCAGAAAAGCATCGTATTTTTCACAAGCATGATTCTTCAAATGACACGTTGGACTATCAGAGAAATGTAATTAGACATAAGCTAATTCCTGTACTTAAGGAGATTGATAAAAGAGAATTTAAAGGACTGACTAATACAATATATAATTTAAGATCTGAAGTGAATCTTATAGAAGAATTGGTCAAAACGATTTCCAATAGTTTTATTGTAAAGGAAAATGATAGAATCAGCATAGATCTTAACAAAGTGAGAACTTTTAGGCATTCTGAACAGCTTCTTTTTTTCTTTTTAAAGGATTATGGATATAACATGTCACAGGTTGAACAAATATTATCAAGTAAGGAATCGGGTTCGTTATTTGAAACCTCAAATTATATAGGAACCTACGATCGTGATACCTTTATCCTCAAAGACAGGACATTTCTTAATACTATTTCCATTGATATTGAAGAAGAAGGTGAATACGTTTTTGGACACAAAACTGTCATATTGAAGCGAATAAGTTTAGAAAACGTGGTTTTTGGTGATGGTCAATATCTTGGGTTTGAGAGCAGTCCTTTTCCGTTAACATTAAGGAGTTGGAAGAAAGGAGACAAAATCAGGCCACTTGGAATGAAAGATGGGAATCAAAAGTTAAAGAAAGTATTTGTAGATAGTAAAATCAGCATAACCGATAAACATTTGATTCCCGTTTTGACTAAAGGAGATAAGGTGTGTGCGGTAGTGAGCATTAAGACCTCAGAAGATTTTAAGCTAAAATCATCGACTCCATTCATTTATAAGCTTACACTAAAAACTTAAATTAATACACCCATTTTTCCCATTTGATAGTCTCTCATAGCTTCTAGGATTTCTGTTTGTGTATTCATAACATAAGGACCGTATTGAACGACTTTTTCATTCAATGGAGTTCCACTTACATATAATATTGTAGAATCAGAAATAGCCTCTAGTTGTATTTCCTGACCTTCATCCGAAAAGGTTGCTAATTTATGCTTTCCACATTCTATACCGTTGCATTTTACTAACCCGTCAAGTTGATAGATCAACGAATTTTCATTATTATTAACTGATAATTTAAGATTAGACCCTTTTTCCATTTCAATTATTAAGGCAGTAATGCCAGTGAGTGATTTTATAGGTCCTGAAATATCATTATATTGACCAGAAATTACCTTGACATGAGTGCCTTTTGTTGAAACCACGGGTATTGCATCTTTTTGAAAACCTTGATAATTTGGCTGTACAAATTTCTTATCAGAAGGGAGGTTTGCCCACAATTGAATGATCTCTAATTCACCACCCTCATTAATAAATTCCTTTGAAGGCATTTCACTATGAATTATACCCATTCCAGCAGTCATCCACTGAACACCCCCTGTGTTGATTATACTGTCATTTCCCCTGGAATCTCTATGATGTACACTTCCCTTAAAAACAAAAGTTATGGGTTCAAAACCTCTATGTGGATGCGGTCCAACGGGTAAAATGCTTTTTTCACCAGGATGTTGAGTGACTGGACCGAAGTGATGAAGTAGTAAAAAAGGATCGACCATTTCCATACTTGATGTAGGTAAAGGTTGTCGAATGGATATATCTCCCATCATGACGTCCTGAGCTTTTATTATTCTTTTGACTTCTTTCTTCATATAAGTATATTTTTCTTCGTTTACGAACATGTAATTAGACAATTTGTTTAAATTCGATAATTATCGAATAATTGTTGAAAATGAAAAAATTAGCTTTTATTACTGGAGGCAGTAAAGGGATTGGTTTTGCTATCGCAAAAAACTTGATGGCTCAAGGGATTGATGTGGCAATCACAGCACGAAATATGAAAGACTTGGAGAGGGCTAAAGAAGAATTAGAAAATGATAGCAATGCTCTGTGTTATGCATATAATTGTGATGTAACAGATTACGAAAAAATGCAAGAAGTTGTCAGTAATATATTAGCACAATGTGGAAGAATGGATTATGTGATAGCTAATGCTGGAGTGGGGCATTTTGCAAATATCGAAGATATGTCAATGGATCAATGGAAGCAGACAATAGATGTCAATCTAACTGGTGTTTTCAATACGATTAAGACTACGGTGGATGCATTAAAAAATACGAAAGGATATTTTATTACGATAGCAAGCTTGGCAGGGACTAACTTTTTCGCAAAGGGAGCGGCGTATAATGCAAGTAAATTTGGTTTAGTTGGGTTTACACAGGCCGTAATGTTAGATTTAAGGAAATATGGCGTGAAGGTTAGTACTATTATGCCAGGTAGCGTTTCTACTTATTTTAATAATCATATTCCATCCCATGAGGATAGTTGGAAAATTCAAGCTGAAGACATCGCACAAATTGTTTCCGATCTTATAAAAATGCCCGCAAGGACTCTTCCCAGTAAGATAGAAGTACGCCCTAGTATTCCTCCTAATTCTAAATAGTTAGTTTTGACTTATAATGAGTATTTGAAACCAAGATTCAAAAAATGTGGGCTTCTTTTATTCGAATAGTTTCTGTTCCATAAACCTGTTCCGTACTCATATCCTACTTGTATAGATAGCTTATTTTTTAACCTATAACCTAAAGAAATATAAGGGTTCAATTGATGATTAATTTTCTCTCTTTTTTCGGAAGTATTCTGCATTGAGAAGTCGCCTTTGGGATCATTTATAGTTTCTTCTTGAATTACACTTCTATTAATTAAATGATGATAAGTTAATCCGATTGAAGAGAAAAATGATTTTGAGTACCTAATTTCGTTACCAATATTAATACTTATGAGTCTAGAATTATCAAAACTTACCGTTGAAAGCTTATAAGAATCTGTGGATTCTGTGACATTTAGAGATTCATCTAATGGACTTTGAATTCTTTTTTCGGAGAGACTAGAAGAAAACCAATGTTCCAGGCCACAAGAAATATATGGATTAAACACTTTACTTAAATGAATTTGATGACCTAATGAAAGTCTAAGTCCATTAACTTTTGAAGTTAAATCATTCATCAAAATACTTTCAACAAACCACTGATTAGAGATGCCGTTTTCGTTTCTAGTAGGTTCTATAAATGGCTTTGATTCCAAATGCTCTTTCTTGATATGAAGTCTTGAAATAATGCTGTTTATTTTATCTGGATAATCATATGATTCTCTTGATTTGGAAGCCTGATATTTAACATAAGAAGTATTATTTTCTTCTAAAATATCATTACTTATGGGTATTTCTTTATTAAGAGGAGCCTTTACTAAACATGATCGCGGTTTTCTAATGTTAGCGGAATAAAGAACTTTCTCCTTAGTGGGCTTTATATGCTTTTCGGAAACATCTTTTATATGAGTTGGGACATTTATAACATCAGCAATAGATTCTGAATGTTTATCATAATGATAATTCTGATAGTTGTTTTCAACATAATTTGTGGAATGATCCTTGTTACTTGAACGATTAGTGTTAAGCAGTATAGATAAGAAAAGGATACCGATAAGACTACCGAAGAAAATCCAAAAAAATCTTCTTTTTCGTTTTTTTTGAGGCATTTCGCTTTCGAGGATATTGTACATATGGTCCCATGCATAATCTACCTCTATTTTTTTATTCTTACTATCCATTTTTATATTGCTTGTAGTTCTTTTCAATAAGTTTTCTTAATTTTTTTCGAGCCTCAGCATAATGCCATTTTGAAGTACCCTCACTTATTCCTTTCTTTTGACCTATTTCCTTGTGTGTGAAACCTTCAATAGCAAAAAGAATGAAAACTTCGGAGCTAGCTCTTGGGACTAGGTCTAATAAATTCAAAATATCCTCTTCATACAAGTTTTGAATTACGGTTTCTTGAAGTGGGCTGTCATAATCTTCAAGTGCTAAAAATCGTAATCCTCTATTCTTTTTACGAAAGTAATCCGATATGGAATTATAGACTATTCTTCTTACCCAACCTTCGAATGATCCCGTTTTCTTATACTTAGATATATTCTTGAATACTTTTAGCATTCCATCATTTAGAATTAAAATTGATTCTTCCTGATCCTTGCAGTGACGAATACACATGGCAATCATTGAGGGATAAAAATGACGATAGAGTTGCTCCTGACTCTTTCTGTCATTATTAATACACCCCTCAATTAGATGATCCCAATTCAATATAAGCTATTTAAACTCTAATTTATTTATTGTAATAAATCGATTCGGTTCACATATATAATCTAATTTCCAATCAATTTTAACCTCAATTGGGTTTTCATATGATCCTTCTTCCAATTCTTCAATTTCTCCAGTTCTGTATTGTAAAGAATCGCTTAAGTTAATAATCCATCCACCACAACATGCACATTTGGAATAATCGTATCCTTCGATCGTGGCATCCTGAAAACTGTAAGTAGTAGTATCGTTTTCTTCTGAGCAGCTAAACAATACAATTAACATAAGTATGGTAATATTTTTTTCCATAATGTTGTACTTAATTCAATTCTTTATTAGAGCAAGAGTATCGTTAGAAAATAGTGATTAAACTTTTCACTCGCTACATAAGTTCTAACTATTGTTAAAACGTAATTAATCGTTTAAATGGTTGGGTATATAATATATTTTGGAGATTAAACATTTGAGTATTACCAAGTATTATGATCACAAAGATCTTTTTCATTTCTTTGTAATATGTCATTGATGGAGAGAATTAATAGATTAAAACATTTAAGAGCGTCGACATGAAAGAAGTTGTTTTGTTTCTGTCTCTTATTATTGCTTCTGTTGCGGGGTATATGTACTTAAAGATTTATGCTAAGCCAGCTTATTTCGTTGATGAGTTTAAGCTGACAAAGATTAAATCTGATTTAAATTTTGATGAATTAGTATCAACTCTGATTCAAGATTCTGTGATTAGAAATAAAGAAGATATTACGTTGGTTTCTAAACTTATGGGGTTTGATAGTAGAAAATCATTTCCAAGTGGTTTATATAGGTTTGAAAAATCAAACACGGTAAGAGAGTTAATTACCATTTTACGGTCTGGAAGACAGACTCCTATAAATATTACGTTTAACAGTGTTAGAAAAGTGGATGAGTTATGTGGAGTTATTGGAGAGCAGATAGAGGTTGATTCTACAGAGTTAGCATCATATTTATTTAATCAGGATAATTTGGATAAATGGGGATATTCCAAACATAATATATTGTCTCTTTTTATTCCAAACACCTACGAGATATTCTGGAATATCAGTAAAGAAAAACTTATAGATAGGTTTGTAACTGAAAATGCTAAATTTTGGAACACAGACAATAGGAAGGATAAACTAGAGGAATTAGGTTATTCTCCTGCTGAAGTATATACACTGGCAAGCATTGTGGAAAAGGAATCAAATGTCAAGTCCGAGCGTCCTACTATTGCGGGTGTTTATTTAAATAGACTAGACCAAGGAATATTGTTGCAGGCAGATCCTACCGTTGTATTCGCTTCGGGACAGTTTGATCTAAGAAGAGTGTTAAATAAACATTTGGCTATCGATTCACCTTTCAACACTTATAAATATGCAGGATTACCTCCTGGACCTATTTGTATGCCCTCAATATCCAGTATTGATGCCGTATTGAATGCTGAAAAACATGATTATTTGTTCTTTTGTGCGAAACCGGGATATGGACAACTACATTCTTTTGCCAAAAATCTTAGGCAACATAATAATAATGCCAGGAAGTACAGAGATTGGTTAAGAAAAGAAAGAATAAAATAGACTGTCGGGACGATTAATACATAAATAATATGAATATGTTTAAATATATCAAACTATTTGTTTTCATAATACTTGGATTTGAAGGAGCAGGACAGACTGTGGAAATTGGTTTGTTGAAGTATGGCGGTGGCGGAGATTGGTATGCTAATCCGACATCACTGTCCAATCTGGCATTGTTTTGCAACAAACATTTGAATACCAATATTAATCCAAATTATGAAACTGTGGAGGTAGGTAGTATTGAGATTTTTGATTTTCCATTGGTACATATGACAGGTCATGGTAATGTGGTTTTTTCGGACGAGGAGGCTCAAAATTTAAGATTATATTTAATTGCTGGAGGCTTTCTTCATATAGATGATAATTATGGAATGGACCCATATATTAGACTAGCAATGAAAAAGGTTTTTCCTGAGTTAGAATTTATCGAATTACCATTTGATCATGAGATATATAGGCAAAAATTCACTTTTGAAAATGGAGTTCCAAAAATTCACAAACATGATAACAAACCTTCTCAAGGTTTTGGAATAATCTGGGAAGGAAGATTAGTTTGTTTTTATTCTTTTGAAAGCGATCTGGGAGATGGTTGGGAAGATAAAGAGGTACATAATGATTCAGATGAAAAAAGGCTACAAGCCCTAAAAATGGGAGCTAATATTATTCAGTATGCTTTCGGAATGGAGTAGTCGTTTCGTTAGAAATGTTTGAAAAGTACTATTGACAAAATCAGGTTATCTACACTATGGCTTTTTATTATCTTTGAGGCAAAAGAAGACTGTTTGTTAAAAGGAATTATTACATCTGTTCTTATTTTTATTGTTGGGGTTTGTTGGGGGCAAAACCCAACGGATCAATATCTGTCGTACTTTAGTGCAAATAAATCTATTAGTAAAGTATTGGATGAACTTTCTGATAAGAGCGGAACTAATATTATTTATTCTAAATCTAAACTTCCGAAGAAATCGAATGTAACCGTTTCTTTCACAAATGAATCATTAGGGACAATATTACAAGTGATTCTTGATGATTACAAACTTTCATTTTCTGTAATCGAGGATCAGATAGTAATTGTTAGAAAAGATGAGGATAGGAACTTTAAGTTATATGGTTGGATAAGAGATATTAATTCGGATGAAGTTTTGCCATATGCAACGGTTTATTTTGAGGATAATGAACGGGGAGTGAATGCCAATGAAAATGGTTTTTTCTCCCTAAAAACATACGCTGGAGAAAACAAAATAATATGCAGTTATGTGGGATACCAGCCTGACACTATAGTGAAATTAATGAGAGCGGACAGTTTGGTTAATATCTACTTGGAGCCGATGGCCGAACTCAATGAAATTAGTTTTCTTGATTCTACTGAGAATAAAAGGTTGAGTCGTTCAGGTGTATCTAAATCTAAAGTTGGAGGAGAATACTTAGCTCATAACCTACATTTAGGAGGAGAAGCAGATATCTTACGAGTGTTATCTAATGAGCCTGGGATTTCTTCTGCTGCAGATGGTTTTGGAGGATTTAGTGTTAGAGGAGGTAATGTAGATCAGAACCTTGTGTTACTTGACGGCATACCTGTTTATAATACTGGACATGCTTTAGGTATTATATCTATTTTCAACTCTTCCGTAATAAAAGACGCAACTATTATTAAGGGAGGATTTCCTGCTAGATATGGAGGAAGACTTTCGTCAGTTGTTGATGTAAGAACTAGAGAAGGGAACTATAACGAATTGGCAGGGGAGGTAAATTTAAGTATTTTATCTTCTAAAATTGTTTTGGAAGGGCCCATTGCTACTAAAAAGAGCAGTTTTTTATTTAGTGCCAGAAGAACATATGCAGATCCATGGATAAAAGGTATTTCTCGATATCAAATTGAAAATGGAGGAGGAGAGGGAGAAAGCAATTATTACTTCTATGATCTTAATGCAAAAGTGAATTTTGAGCTTGGAGCTCATAGGCTCTTTTTCAATGCTTATAAAGGAGCTGATGACTTTGAACATAACTCAATTTACAAAGACCAGACGGATAACGATATTTCCGGATTGGATTGGAATTGGGGAAATACTTTATTTTCAGCCCATTTAAACTCCAGATGGGGAAAATCTTCTTTCTCTAGACTTATGATTTATAGCAGTGAGTTTGATTTAAACTCATTTGAAAAGGAAAGGTATCAATCTATTCAGGATTCTATTGTTGATGATGTGTTTAGAGGCGATATTTATAATAGTAAAATTGAGACTTTGGGGGCTAGATTAGAATTTGATCATTTGTTTGATAATCGCCATTTCTTGAAGTATGGAGTTTCTTATGAAAAAAAGAACTTCAAACCGTTTACCGGGCAGATTAATAACAATACTCTTGATTTACCTGATTCTGTAGTGGTAACTAGGGATTTGATAAATGTCGAAGAATCAAATATTGAGCTCTCTGAAATCAACTTTTTTGTTGAAGATGAAGTCGATATGGAAATGGCGGTGGTCAACTTTGGAATTAACAATAACTTTGTAAAAGCGGGCGAAAAGAATTATTATAACATAGAACCACGAGCATCTCTTATTATCCCGGGGAATTATGTTTCATTTAGAATGGGTATCGCTAGGATGAGTCAAAATATTCATTTGTTATCTTCATATAGCTTAGGATTACCTAAGGATTTATGGGTACCATCTACAGCTAATATATCTCCTTCGAACTCATGGAACTTCAACCTTGGATTGACTTTGGATGTTTCAAATAACATTGAGTTTGGCATAGAAGGCTTTTATAAATTACTCTCTAATATTAAAAATCTACCAGAAGGTGCTCCTCCTACTATTGGAATTGATACAGATTGGGATAGACAAATATTGAATGGAGAAGGCGAAGCATATGGAGTTGAGTTTAATATTAACAAAGATTTTGGTCAGTCAAAATGGAGATTTAACTATACTTATCAAAAATCTACCAGGTATTTTGATAGACTTAATCAAGACAGAGAATTCATTTTCGGAGCTAATCGCGATCACAATATCAAATTCAATTTTCGAAGAACACTAACCAAGAATGCTGAATTCAATTTAGTTTATAATTTTGCTTCCGGGAATTATATTACTGTTCCTGTTGGAGATGTTATTTGGGTTAACGATGGTACAACAAATAAAATAATTGAAATCTATAGTGGAGTAAATAACGAACAATTGCCCCATTATCATAGACTAGATTTAGGCTTTAATTTTTTTAGTGAACTGAAGATAGGAAGGCAAAGATTATTCCTTGGAGTGTATAATGTGTTTAATAAAAAGAACCCACTCTATATAGATCTGGAACGAGATTTGGACAATCCAGGGAGATTTGATAAGATTCAATATAGTATACTTCCTATTTTTCCTACTTTCAACTATAGTCTTTCTTTTTGACATCAGTTTTGTTTTCAATAAAACCAATTATCTGATTAGTAGCACCTCTTTTTTTTGATTTCCAATTTTTAATTGATTCACGCACTTTAGCTTGCTTTAAATCAAGATACTTAAGAGAGATTTTGAAACTATTGTAGTCATTAAAAGTTCTTCCAAATCCTAACGATATAGCTTCTTTAGCCTCAACAAATTTTTGATAGTTAGGGCCAAAAATTACGGGAATATTAAAGGCAATAGGTTCTAGTATATTGTGAATTCCTTTTCCAAATCCTCCTCCTATATAAGCTATATCAGCGTATTGATAAAGGTCAAATAATATTCCTATTTTGTCAATGATTAATATAGAATCACAACTAAAGTTTGTCAGCCCATCTCCATATAATTCTGTTTTTTTAGTCAGTGTTTTTTTAACAGTATTGATGGAGTTTTGTGAAACATCATGGGGCACAATTATATGAAGAAAAGAGCTGTCTTTTTCGATGAATGATTTGATTTTAATAATGTCCTCCTTCCATATGCTGCCATATATAAATACTCTTTTTTTACAGGTATGCAGGAGAGTTTCAATATCATCTATTTTTTTCGGAGAAAGGGCTCTTTTAATAACATTGTCTAGTCTAGTATCTCCTGAAAGTATGGCATTCAGATTGTACTTCTGGGCTATTTGTAAAGACTGCTCATCTTGCACAAAGAAAACTTTTGTTTTTTTGAGAATATTTAAAAATGAATAAAAAAGTGGTTTGAAGAAGTAATGATTATCTCGAAAAACAGTCGAAATGTAATAAACAGGAATACTTGTGTGGGATAGAATGGTTAAATAGTTCCACCAAAACTCATACTTGATGAAGATAGCAATATCTGGTTTTAAGGTATTAATGAACTTTTTGGCATTTATGTATGTGTCAAGTGGTAGATAAACTACTGCATGAGTTTTATTGTATTCTTTTCTGATTTCATAACCGGAAGGGGAGTTAAAAGATAATATTATTAAGTAATTTTTGTCATATAGTTCATCTATTATAGGTCTTCCTTGTTCAAACTCTCCTAGTGAAGCGGCATGTATCCAAATACATGTTTTGTCAGGATGTTTTGTATGAATTTCTTCTAATTTTTGTTGATAAGTTTTAAGCTCCTTATGTCTAAGTTTAAGTTTTCGGATGAAAAGTAATAAAATAGGTTGAAGGAGGTCGAAAACTCCAATAAAGAAGCGGTATAGAAATAAGGCCACTAATAGTAAATTATTTCCTCTTTAGGAGCTTTAAAAAAAGGAAGAAGGATTTCTAGTTTTAGTCCTATAAGCTGATCATAGCGGGTGTTACCATCGTTTTGCCCGGTATCAAAGTTATGACTCCTAACTGCTTTAGTAAATCCGAGGGTATATTCAATTAATAAATTAGCATTAAGTCTTCGATCTTTGGAAAAATATGAATAACCAGTTGTCAGTTTCGTAGCAATACCTCTCGTTAATCTGTCATATCCTTTGCTGTAATCACCATTAACAATAATAAATGATTGAGTATCATCTATAAATTCCATATAATGTTGTAATATTCCAACACCTATAGAGGCTCTGATACTATTAAGACTTTCGTTAGATATAGGAAATAACTTTCCGACATAAGCTCCCAAATAGATGCCTCTTTCTTTAGGCGTCACTTCGGAATAATTACCAAAAGAACCATAGAGGTTCCCATTTTCTAATCGGTAGGGAGCAAAGACGTCCTCTTTAACAGACCCATTGAACTTATAATCGAAATCTACTCCATATAAATATTTGTTTTCCAAGATGTTTTCCGCTCCAATTGAAATCTTAAGATTTCTACCAAATCTATCTTTAAGATCTCCCTGAGGAAATTCAATCCCATAACCAAAATTCAAATTAAACATTCCAAAGAATCCATCTTGCTGTGCTAAGGAGATATTAGGAGCCATAAAGGCTAGAAACAAGAAATGAATAAATATATTTTTTGTTTTAATCATAAAGTAAAATATTAGCACATTTTAATTCTATCTCAATGCAACTCTCTATATTTGGAACGAATTTAAATGAAATTTGTCCACGAATATAACAAAACAGCTCGAAGATATTTCACTAGATAGGTGTAGAAATTTGTGCTTATGATTTTGCAGACAATGGGATATGAAATTTAATAGTTGAACGAGTATGATCGAAAGGAAAAAAAAGATTTTAATTACTGGAGCTGCAGGATTTATAGGTTCTCATCTCTGTGATAGATTTATTGGAGAAGGATATCATGTGGTTGGAATGGATAATTTACTGACTGGGAGTTTGAGTAATATTCAGCATTTGTTTCCAAATGAGAGTTTTGAATACTACCATCATGATGTTTCTAAATTCGTCCATGTGCCAGGTGATTTAGATTACATATTGCATTTTGCCTCACCTGCAAGTCCGATTGATTATTTAGAAATGCCTATCCAAACGCTTAAAGTAGGATCTTTAGGTACTCATAATCTTCTAGGTTTGGCAAAAGCTAAGTCAGCGAGGATACTTATAGCTTCGACATCAGAAGTTTACGGTGATCCGTTAGTTCACCCACAAACAGAAGATTATTGGGGTAATGTTAATCCAATTGGCCCAAGAGGTGTGTATGATGAGGCCAAGAGATTTCAAGAGGCCATAACTATGGCTTATCATAATGTTCATGGCATTGAAACACGTATAGTTAGAATTTTTAATACATATGGTCCCAGAATGCGTGTCAATGATGGAAGAGTCCTTCCGGCTTTTTTCTCACAAGCGATTAGAGGAGAAGGTCTAACTGTTTTTGGAGATGGAAGTCAAACCAGAAGTTTTTGTTATGTTGATGATTTGGTAGAAGGAATCTATAGATTATTGTTAAGCGATTATCATCTTCCGGTCAATTTGGGTAATCCTTCAGAGATAACCATTTCGGAATTTGCAAATGAGATATTAGAGTTAGTAGGCAATTCTAATGCACACTTAATCAACAAACCTTTGCCAACAGATGATCCAAAGCAAAGAAAACCTGATATCTCCCTTGCAAAACGCATTTTGGATTGGGAACCAACAATCAATAGAAGGGAGGGACTTGAGCGGACCTACGAATATTTTAAGGAAGTAGTTAAATAGACAGAAATATTTAATTGTTCATAATCTGTCGGCTGATAACCAATTTTTGTATTTCACTTGTTCCTTCGCCAATTGTACATAGTTTTGAGTCTCTGTAAAATTTTTCTACAGGAAATTCTTTAGTATATCCATAACCTCCAAATATTTGCACAGCATCCGTAGCTATTTGCACGCATATTTCAGATGCATAATATTTAGCCATGGCAGCAACTTTAGTCATTGGTTTTTTCTGATTTTTTAAATATGCGGCTTTCCGAGTTAATAGTTCTGCAGCTTCTATTTTGGTAGCCATATCTGCCAGTTTGAAACTAATGGCTTGAAATCTTGAAATAGTTTTGCCAAACTGTTCTCTTTCCTGAGAATACTTGACTGAAGCTTCGTAAGCCCCCTTGGCTATACCTAACGAAAGAGCAGCGATACTGATTCTCCCTCCATCTAATACTTTCATTGCTTGTATAAAACCTTCACCTACATTACCCAGCACTTGGTCTTTATGTACACGACAATCTTGAAATATCATTTCGGCTGTTTCACTTGCTCGCATTCCTAGTTTATTTTCTTTCTTTCCAGCCATAAATCCAGGAGTCCCTCTTTCGACAACGAATGCGGTTATGCCCCGACTATCTAAAAGATCTCCAGTACGTGCTAAGACTACGGCAATATCTCCTGAAATGCCATGAGTAATCCAATTCTTTGCACCATTAATGATAAAATAATCTCCATCCTCTTCGGCAACCACTTTCATCCGCATTGCATCACTTCCCGTATTAGCTTCTGTTAATCCCCATGCACCGATATGTTCGCCAGTAGCTAATTTGGGTAAATATTTTTTCTTCTGCTCCTCATTGCCAAACTGAAGTATATGTCCAGTGCAGAGGGAATTATGGGCTGCGACCGATAATCCTAGAGAACCACAAACTTTACCAATCTCTCCTAAAATCGTAATATACTCTTGATATCCTAAACCAGCTCCACCATAGACTTCAGGAACTAAAACTCCCAAAAAGCCTAATTGACCTGCCTCTTTCATAGCTTCAATTGGAAAATATTGACTCTCATCCCACTTCATAACGTTAGGAAGTATTGTACTTTGGGCATACTGTCTAGCCGCTTCCTGAATCATCTCTAAATTCTCAAGGGTGATATTTTCCATCTGTATATAATTAATTATGATGCAAAACTAAAATTTTATCTACAATGATAAAATATTGTATAATCAATTATATGTTTCATAACTCCTAAAAATGTTTTTAGCCTGAAAATCTAGTCATTAGTAGAATATTTCGGTGTTGATGTAATATTTTTTGCATTTTTGTGCAAATTTTAAAATCAATCAGAAATGAATAGAATTGTAATGACATTTTTAGCTTTGTTCATTGGAGTAGGGTTTGTCCAAGCCCAAATGAACAAAGTTGAGTTTCAAGAATTTACTTTGGATAATGGACTCCATGTTATCTTACACCAGGATAACAGTACACCGATTGTTGCGGTTTCAGTAATGTATCATGTGGGATCTAAAAATGAGAATCCCGATAAGACAGGATTTGCTCATTTCTTTGAACATCTTTTATTTGAAGGTTCAGAGAATATTGAAAGAGGAGAGTATGACAAATATATTGAGAAAGCCGGTGGTACATTAAATGCAAATACAACCTATGATCGTACCTATTATTTTGAAATTCTTCCTTCAAACCAATTGGAATTAGGATGTTGGTTAGAGTCTGAAAGAATGCTACACGCAAAGGTGGAGAATGAAGGTATCGAAACGCAGAGAGAAGTGGTTAAAGAAGAGAGAAGACAGCGAATAGATAATCAGCCTTATGGTAGTATTTTAGAGCAATCTATGAAAAGAGCTTATACCGTGCACCCTTACAGATGGCCGGTAATTGGAAGTATGGATCATTTAAATGCTGCAGAAGAGGCGGATTACAAGAATTTTTATAAAGATTTCTACGTCCCTAACAATGCAATAGTTTCTATTGCTGGTGATATTGATTATGCTGAGGCAAGAGCTTTTGTAGAAAAGTATTTTGGTTCTATACCGAGAGGTGCAGAGGTTGCCAGACCCAATATTGTAGAGCCTCCTCTCAAGGCGGAAGTAAGAGATACTGTTTATGACAATATTCAATTACCTGCGGTAATTCAGACATATAGAATTCCTGCACAAGGGACTCCTGATTATTATGCAGTTAGTATGTTAGGGACTTTGCTTTCTCAAGGAGAATCTTCAAGATTAAATAAAGCATTGGTGGACGAGCAACAAAAAGCTGTTTTTGTAGGTAACTTTCCTTTGGGATTAGAAGATCCGGGTGTAGCCATTGCTTTTGGTATTTGCAATATGGGAGTTGATGTAATGGATGTTGAAGCAGCAATGGATGCCGAAGTAGAAAAGGTGCAAACTGAATTGATATCTGATGAAGAGTTCCAGAAGTTGAGAAATCAAGTTGAAAATGATTTTATTTCTTCTAATAGTAGAATAGCAGGTATAGCTGAAAGCTTGGCAAATTATAAGATGTACTTTGGGGATACTAATCTTATTAATACCGAATTGGATAGATATTTAGCCGTAACTAAAGAAGATATTATGAGAGTGGCTAAGCAATATTATAATAAGAATAATAGAGTTACATTACATTATTTACCTAAGCCAGTAAACCCTTAATTCATAAATAAATACAACAAAAAAATAAGATGATGAATATAAAGAAGTTAGTTTTATTAAGTCTTTTGAGTTCATTGATGTTTATTCAATGTAACAAGAGTACTAAAAAGATGACTACATCTGTTGATAAGGTTGTCCAAGAGGTAGAAGATCTTTCTTGGAGATCCGCAGCTCCTCAGGCTGGAGAAGCTAGACCTATTAAAATTGGTGATTATCAAACTTTCCAACTAGAAAATGGTCTGACTGTGATAGTTGTTGAAAACCATAAGTTACCAAGAGTAAGCTACCAATTGTCATTAAAGCACAAGCAAATCTCAGAAAATGAGATGGTAGGTATGGTTGATTTTGCAGGACAGTTAATGTCTAGGGGAACTAAGACAAGATCTAAGGCAGATATAGATGGAGCAGTTGATTATATTGGAGCAAACTTTAATACTTGGGGTTATGGTATGTTTGGTTCTTCTTTGAAAAAACATTCTGGCAAACTCTTAAATGTAATGACAGATGTTTTATATAACCCAACTTTTCCTGAAGAAGAGTTTGAAAAGATAAAAAAACAAACTATTTCAGGGCTTGAATCTTCAAAAACAGATCCTAACCAAATGGTTAGTAATGTAGCTGCTGTCTTGAATTATGGTAAGGATCACCCTTACGGGGAGATTCAGACCTTTGATGCAGTAGATCAAATTACTGTTGATGCTTGTAAAAGTTACTATAATACTTTCTTTAAGCCCAATAATGCATATTTAGTTGTAGTTGGAGATCTTTCCTTGGAAGAAGCTAAGACAATTGTAGATGAAAACTTTGGTTCTTGGAAAAAAGGAGTGGTTCCAGTTATTGACCATGAGATGCCAAAAGCTCCTGAGTCAACAGAAGTATCTGTTGTCAATAAGGATGGTGCTGTACAATCAGTAATAAATGTGACATATCCAATAGATCTGAAGCCTGGAGGACCGGATGCAATCAAGGCCTCTGTAATGAATTCAATTCTTGGAGGAGGCATATTCTCTGGAAGATTAATGCAAAATCTAAGAGAAGATAAAGCATACACCTATGGCGCAAGGTCATCAACCAGAGCCGATAGATTAGTAGGGAATTTCAATGCTTTTGCAAGTGTTAGAAATGAAGTTACAGACAGTTCAGTAAATGAATTCCTATATGAGATGAGAAGAATGACAACTGAGGCAGTGTCAGAAGAAGACTTACAACTTACTAAAAACTCATTGGCAGGTAATTTTGCAAGATCATTAGAATCTCCACAAACAATAGCAAGATTCGCTTTAAATACTTACAGATATAATCTTCCTAAGGATTACTATAATACGTATTTACAAAAATTGGATCAGGTCACCATTGCTGATGTTACGGAGATGTCTATGAAATATATAAGACCGGATAGAGCCAATATAGTTATTGCTGGAAACAAAGACGATATATCGGAAAAACTTTTGAGATTTGATTCGGACGGTAAAATAGATTATTATGATGCTTTTGGTAATGAGGTTAAAAATGATATTGCTTTACCTGAAGGATTGACAGCTCAAAATATTATTGACGATTATATTGCAGCGACTGGTGGTAGGGACAAGCTTATGAGTATAAAAACTATGACTTCAAAGTCAGAGATGGAAATGATGGGTCAAGTTGCCGAGATCGAAGTAAATATGAAGGAAGGTAACAAATATGCTATGAAGATGAGTATGATGGGCAATGTAATGCAAGAGCAAAAATTTGACGGAACTAAAGGATATATGGGAGGTATGGGTCAAAGTAAAACTATTACTGAAGGACCAGAGCTTGAGCAGCTAAAGGGTGAGTCTGAAATGTTTAAACAATTGAACTATGCTTCTAATGGAACCACTTTAGAGTTAAAAGGAGTAGAAAATGTTGATGGGACTGATTGTTATAAGGTGGCAGTTAAATCGAAATCAGGGAAGGAAACTACTCAGTTTTATGATATAAAAACTAACTATTTAATCAGAGAGGTTTCTAGTCAAGATGGTCCACAAGGTCCAATGAATATAACGACGGATTTAGCGGATTATTCAGAAACCAACGGTATATCATCTCCTCAGACTATTAAAATAACAGGAGCAGCTCCATTTCCTTTAGTAATGAAGGTGAAAGAAGTAATTTATAATGCTGCTATGGACGATTCGATATTTAGTATCAATTAAAACATAAATTATATTTTAATGAAGGCTCAATCTGATAAGATTGGGCCTTTCTTATTGGATAATTAGTTTTTTTAAAGTGGTACGGTCATCAATAGTTATTTTAAGAAAATAAATTCCTTTTCTCCATTTTCTAGAAATACTTTCGATATTAAAGTATCGAGCGATAAATTCACCAGCAGTAGAGTAAACTTCCAACTGATTTATTCTCCGGTTAAAGTTGATCTCCTGTGAGTTGCTAGGATTGGGGTAAACAATTAAATAGGGATTGCTGTTAAAAACTTTCAAATTGGTTGATTTACATAGAGTTCGTTCTTGATTCCAAAATTGATCTGAAAATTTCTTAATTAATAGACTATCAAAATCTTCTATTTTTTTGTAGATATCTTCCTTATAGTCCCATGCTGAAAGTGCAAAAGAATAAGTATTAATATCATTTGGCAAAACTGTAAAACTTCTTACGTGCTGTACGGCTACTTTTCTATGATCAGTTAGGAAATCAACGTGTTCACTAATCCATCCATTTCCACTATATATATCGCCAGGGAATATATAATTGGTTATCAGAGAATCTTCTGATGCATAACCATCATTACCAAAGTAGAGTGGCTTTCCGTCCACCCACTCGTTTCTATTAATATAAGTGAAATCATTTATGGGTAGTAGAGACAGGTTATCGTTTTTAGAGAAGAAGGGGTGATAATAATATCTCATATAGTCAAGTTGACTTTTCTCCTCCTGTTCAAATTCTTGTAAGCAATTGTTTTCCCAATTAGTTCTGACAGATCCAATATTTAGTTTTTTTGAAATGTAGGCTATCTCATTGCCCTTATAACTATAGTCAGAAAATTCGAGATCGGGTACATTATCAAACTGTATCAGAGAAGCGTAATAAGGATAAGTAGCTATGTCATCATCCCCGTTTAGTCCAAATGACGATTCATGCAGTAAGCTGATTCCCGAACATTGGTAAGGAATATCGTTCAGAGATTGTATATAGATATTTAAGAATATGGTATTATTTAACAATTCATCTGTATCCGAATATGCGTAGATGACAAAAGATATGTTTGCTAATATTCCACCGTGATCATAAGTTGATGTGAAATACATTATTTCATTAGGAATCTCATCTATAGGAACCAGATTATTAGAATCATAATGATATGGAATATCACCAAGTTCAGGATTATATGTGCAAGTATTAGATACGTCAACGAAGGGAGCTACAGCAATACCAGCGGCAGCCAAACTTTCAAAGTCTACTTCTGAATTATATTTAGTTTCACGAGCCGGCCAGTTAAATATTTCAGGTATTGGCTCATCGATAAATCCATTGTCCTCAAAGTCTGAGAGGTGATTAATAATTTGATCCTTCGTTACAGAATAAAAGTTATTCAACGGGTAGTAATTTTCGAATTGATCTTTAATACCAGTTCTTAGGGTGTTGCCAGTTACCCAATCAGACATTTTGTTTCGAATACTGTAAGTATTGAATAAAGCGTCTTGAGCTGAGAATAGTATTCCTATTTGATGAATGAGACTGCCTTCTATGTCCTTTCTGGTAAACCCTAGACTAGGTTCGTTACTATTATACCCAATTTGCCCATCATTTGTAAAAGAGCAGACTATATTATTGGTCTGAAATGTATAACTAGTATCCTGTGAGATTATCGAATTAATCGCAACAATAAACATTCCCAGAATAGTTAATTTCATGAAGGTTTGATATTATAACAAATTTAACCAATTAAGAAACTAAACTAATCAAAATTCAGTGATAAACCCACCATAATCCACCTTTTCGGCATACGAGCACCTAATATTTCTTGGTATTCCGTATTCGTAAGATTATTCACTTTAAAATAAGGTCTAAGATTTCCATCATGAAAAGATTTTGACAACTTTATATGGTTAAGTAAGTAATCTGATTTGACTTCGGCATTAATACCTTCTATGATTTCTTCATTTCTGTTGATATATTGTCCATTGTAGCTAAGAGACCATTTATTCCATGAGAAATTCAAATTGAGGTTCAATTGATGGTTAGGGTGGTTAGCCAAATATTTAGATATTTCGCCTTCCTCAGCCTTACTTGAAAGATAAGTATAGGAGATATCTGTTTGGAAATTACATCTATTCCAGACCGGATTATAAGAAAAGATTAATTCCAGCCCTTTAGTAGTACTTTTTGAAATATTTTGAGTGAAATAATATTCGCTATCAGGTTGTAAATTGTCCAACCCTTCTATGTCGTTAGAGTTTGTTAAAATATAATCAATAAGATTGCTCGATTTTCGGAGAAATACACTTGAATTAATTCTCAGAGTAGGGATTACTTGATACTTCATGTTTAATTCAAATGAATGAGCTCTTTCCGCCTCAAGATTCGGATTACCAACATTTCGTCCAGGACTTAACTGGGCTATTTCATAAGAGATATATCTTTCGGTGAAATCCGCTGCCCTAATAGATTTTCCATACAAAGCCGAAATTTGAATATTATTTGATAGATAAGTGATACTTAACTGGGGGATTAGTTCAGAGCCAAACCCTTCGTCGTACTCATACCTTAGGCCTCCTTGGGTAAAGATTCGGTCAGATATATACTTTTTCCCCATAGCATATAATCCAAAATTATTATTATTATGATCTCCTCTATCGGTACTTTCAATATTTTTCCTCAAATACTGAGCGCCTAGGCTTATTTGGTTTCTTTCGAATAGAATAGTGTGATTAAATTGGGCTGTTAAAAAATCAGTCGTATGCATGTTAGGGGCAAAGATCGGATTGAAAATAAACTCATCTTCTGCTCGCCGGATTGAAAAACTAGCATTACTCAGAGAATTATCTTTATCTATTAAAATATTTGATTGCCAAAACGTATTATTGACTTTTTCAACAGATTCATCAAATGAGCTTTGTGTATAAAAATATTTGGCCGCAAAATCTCTTTCATCATATCCAATCCTATTGATCCACCTTACATTATCGTATAATTTAACGGATGCGGCTAAACCCATAGTTCGAAGATCGAAATAGTTGTTATAGAGGCTATCATCTGACGTTCCCAACAAAAAATTTGGGTTAAGATGTTGTTCTCCGTCTGAGGATATATTTCTAATACTTGCTGATACAGACCAGTTTTGTTTAGAAGATTCTAGACTTATATCAGAGATACTAGTATTGTGTTCTCCTCTAGCCAAATCCGCTTTTATGTTTGTGTCCTTGTTGAAAGTAGTATTACAATAGCTTTTAGTTTTAATATGAATCACACCTCCTACTGCGTCTGACCCATAAGAAAGGGTAGAAGGACCTCTGATGACTTCAATTCTTTCAATTTCAGACAGTGCTATAGGGATATTACTATTGAAATGTGCGGTAAGAGGATCATTTTGCCTTATATCATCTATTACTAGAAGAACTTGAGAAAAAGTAGAGCCTCTAATACCAATATCGGCTTGTACACCAAACATTCCTCTGCTATTTATATTTAATCCAACAATATTTCTTAATAATTCGTCTAGACTATTACTTGCAGATGATAAGATTTCATCTGAGCTTATTACAGTAACACTTTTCGGAGCCTCAATAATGTTATTTGACACTCGTGAAGAAGAGATGGTTACGGAATCAAGGTTATTGAATACTTGACCATTAGTAACTTCAAATTGAAATAGTATTAATATAAATAAGTATTTTTTCATATCTAAAATTTTGAAGGTGCAAACATAACAAAACCCGTCTAGTGAGCAAGAGATAAGAATTAATTTGACAATTTTATGATTGAATACTATTTAGTTGGTTTAATTGATTAGAATTAGTCATTTTTGTCTTGAAAAATTAATGAATGAACACATTAAAGAAGGTGCTCGAAAGAGATACAAAAAACAGTTTATTTTTAATAGCAGGACCGTGTGCCATTGAGGGAGAAGAAATGGCAATGAGGATAGCAGAAAGACTTAAGGAGGTCACAACAGAATTAAATATTCCTTTTGTATTTAAGGGGTCGTATAGAAAAGCAAATAGGTCAAGTATTCATTCATTTACTGGAATAGGAGACGATAAGGCTTTACGTATTTTAGAAAAGGTTAAGAATTCATTTGATATACCTGTAACCACTGATATTCATACTGATGAAGAAGCTAGTTGGGCAGCTGATGTAGTTGATATTATTCAAATTCCTGCATTTTTATGTAGACAGACTTCATTATTAGTTGCAGCGGCAAAGACTAATAAAATAGTAAATATTAAGAAAGGACAGTTCTTAAGTGCAGAAGCCATGATTCACGCAGTGACTAAGGTAAGAGAGTCCGGTAATACTAAAGTTATGCTTACTGAACGAGGAACAACTTTTGGGTATCAAGATTTGATAGTAGATTTTAGAGGTATTCCTACAATGCAGGCTTTCGATGTACCGGTAATAATGGATTGTACGCATTCTCTTCAACAACCCAATCAATCAGTAGGAGTGACAGGAGGTCTACCTAGGCATATTCCTACGATAGCTAAGGCAGCTGTTGCAGTGGGGACAGACGGTTTGTTTATTGAAACACATCCTAATCCTTCAGAAGCAAAATCAGATGGAGCTAATATGTTGAGCTTAGATCGAATACCTGAACTTCTAAAGAATCTTGTAAAACTTAGATTGGCTTTATAGCTAATCTAACTGAGGACTTTGTATCAGTTTCGAATTACGATACCTAATTTCCACTAAAAATCTACTATTCAGGGCTCGCAATTCTTTGGCGACTTGAGGAGAAAGAATACACTTAATGTTGTTGGGATAGGTGTTTTTTGGAATAGGAGCTAAAACTACAGCAGAGACCGTTTTTTTCGTTACAGGATGATAAATCTCAATTTCTGTATTTGGTTTTGCTTCGTTATACAAGACATATTTTTTTCCAGTATTTTTTTGTGATTTTTTCCAATATGCGGGACCTTTGTCGTAGGCGATATCAAAGCTGTCCGGTCGGATGGAGTTTAATGAGTCAATTCCTATCGGATTGTTATGTATAATACTATCAAATTTTACAATATCTTCTAATTCATTATTCAGCATATCCTTTTTGAAAAAACTAAAATAACCAACCTGTAGAAATTGATCTGGCGATAGATGATCATCCTTAAGTTTATTTAACTCGATAATATCATTAATCGCTTTATCAAAGTAAATTCTTGCTATTCTAAATAAAGTTTCCTTTTTTTTGACTTTGTAGTAGATAGGAATTGAAGCAGAATTTAATGGAGTAGAACTAATATCTTGTTTCTTGATTGGAATGTTTATTATGTCTCCTGTTGCAATTGTATTTGTGTTAATATTTTTATTATAATTCAAAATATTGTCAATGGAAGTATTAAATGATTTGGAGAGACTATAAATACTATTTCCAGCTTTAAACTTATGTTTGTATAAGATTAAGTTCGATTCTTTTATTTCTACAACTATACTATCCTTGTAGGAAAACATAGGTGAGTTGAATTGTGCATTAATAGAACTTATGCTTAAAACCAAATAGATAAAAACAAATACTTTCATTAAATATTGAGTTGATGCAATAAAATGCAAATATATTACAAATAATTGTAAAGTATAAATATCTGATTATATGGAATATAAAAAAGTTATAGTAATAATACCGGCCAGATTTCATTCAACTAGATTTAAAGGTAAACCTTTGGTTGATATTAACGGTAAAACCATGATTAGAAGGGTATATGAGCAAGTATTAAAATGTAAAAGGGTAGATGAAGTAATTGTAGCTACGGATCACCAAGATATTTATAGAGAAGTCGAATCTTGGGGAGGGAGAGCAAAACTAACCTCTTCTACGCATCAAAGTGGTACAGATAGAATAGGGGAAGTAGCACAAAAACACCCTGATTTCGAAATAGTAATCAATGTACAAGGCGATGAACCATTTATAGATCCGAGGCAGATTGATGAATTAGCATCAAAAATGATTGAGAATGGGGTGATGATTGGCACACAATGCCATATTATTCAAAGTGAGGTCGACTTATTTGACTATAATGTGGTAAAAGTTGTGAGGGACGAAAATGAGAGAGCTCTATATTTTAGTAGGCAGGCAATACCTGCATTTAGAGATAAGCCATATAAACAATGGATGGAAGAATCAGATTATTACAAACATGTTGGAATCTATGCTTTTAGACGAGAATGCCTTCTAAAGTTGTTAAAACTGAAGGAATCACAACTTGAAAAAATTGAAAACCTCGAGCAATTAAGGTGGCTCGAGCATGGTTTTCCAATTTATGTATATCGAACAGATCACATCTCAATTGGTATTGATACTCCGGCAGATTTAAGTAAAGTATTAAATAAGACTATAAATTAAGATTTTTTTGTCTTTACCAACCATATTCAATTTGAAAACGGATTATTTATAACTGGAATGTATCAATTGTTCGTTTAAAGAGTTTACCCTTATTTCTACTCAGGGGAAACCACCGTTTTTTAAATTCATATCAGTTAAATTACATTTTCATGTTATTTTGATTTTACATTTGATCGTTGTTTAGACATTCCAAACGAGTATCCAAATAGATTATTTCACTTTAAACCTTGGATACAATGCAAAAATTAAGATTTACATTTTACCTAATTTTTTGTCTGTCTTATTCTTTTTCTCAATCAATAATTCCTCAGGATGTTATCAATCAAGAAATAGAGCAATCTATTGATTTTCAGAGCTTATCTCCATTTACAATTACATCTCAAAGGAACTTACAAACTCTGAAGGAATTTAATGAACCCGTAGTAATGGAATTAAGGAAAGAAGCTGTAGAGAGCATTTTATATAAGGATTCTAAAAACATTTCTTTAAGCATCCATTTTTCACCAAATGAAAGAAGAGAGCTTCTATTGTATGAAGTTCAAATGGGCCAAATAAATGTTACGGATGCTACCACTGAAATGCCGTACAAGTATAACGGTGGTAAATACTTTAGAGGAGTTGTCAAAGGAGAATATAATTCCTTAGTTTCAATTAATGTATTTGATAATGAAATCAATGGAATCATCTCAATAAAGGGAGATAATACTAATTATGTTTTAGGAAAATTAGAAGAGGGAGATCATCATGTTTTGTATCGTGATAGTGATTTACAGCATCTAAAACAATTTGAGTGCGGAACTACTGAAAGTGTTGTTTATGAAAAAACTCAGATCTTTAATAATATGGGAACAAGGGCTTTGTCAGATTGTGTTGGCCTCTATTTCGAAGTAGATTATGATATTTATTTGGACAAAGGAGGAATGACCGAAACCACTAATTATATTACGGGACTATATAACCAAATAGCTACACTCTATGCGAATGAAAACATTAATACAAATATTTCTGAAATAGTGATTTGGTCATCTACTAGCCCATATAATGCAACTACGAGTATCGGAATGCTAAATCAATTTACTGATTATAGACAAGGGTTTAACGGTGACTTAGCACAACTTCTATCTTATCAGGCAAGTGGAGGAGTAGCTTATGTGAATACACTTTGTAACGGAAATCCTGATTATAGAATGAGTTTTGCTTCCATTGCATCAAGTTATAATACGGTACCTACTTACTCATGGTCGGTTATGGTATGTACTCATGAGTTTGGTCATTTACTTGGTTCTAATCATACACATGCTTGTGCATGGAATGGTAATAATACGGCCATAGATGGTTGTTATAATACGGAGGGAAGTTGCCCGCAACCACCTATTCCTTCCGGGGGAGGAACCATTATGTCTTATTGTCATTTAACAAATGCAGGTATTAATTTTTCTTTAGGTTTTGGAGAGCAACCAGGCAATGTTATTAGGAATAGTGTCTCGAATGCCAGTTGTTTACAAGAATGTAGTAATGACGGTGGGAGTGATGGAGATGGTGGCGATAATGGAGGAGGATGTGAATATAATGAAGGCAATCTAACCATTATATTAGATAATTATCCAAATGAAACCACCTGGAATATAAAAGATAACAATAATCAAATATTGTATTCGGGCGGCCCTTATTCAACGGCAGGAGCTACTATCCAAATAGATTTATGTCTTCAGGATGATTGCTATACTTTTAATATATTCGATAGTTGGGGAGATGGTATTTGTTGTGGTTACGGATTGGGTAGTTATGAAATTGTAGTGAATGGAGATATGTTAGTAACTGGAGGCCAATTTGGTTATTCCCAATCTGATTCTTTTTGTGTAGACAATAATGAACCTTCATGTGATGATGGTGAACAAAACGGAGACGAAGAAGGTGTAGATTGCGGTGGTTCTGATTGCCCTTCTTGTCCGACATGTAATGATGGAGTACAGAATGGAAATGAAGAGGGAGTTGATTGTGGTGGAGATTGTCCGGATTGTGATGATCCACCGGTAGATGAAGAAGTTGAGATTTTTGGCCATTATTTTGAATCAGGATGGGATGGATGGATAGACGGAGGATCGGATTGCAAAAGATACTATGGACCCAAATCTTACGAAGGAAATTATTCAATACAAATAAGAGATAATAGTGGAGCGGCGTCTACAATGACATCTCCGTTATTTGATGCATTACCATATGAGCAATTAAATATTAGTTTCTTTTTTATAGCTCATAGTATGGAACCCAATGAAAACTTCTTTATCCAATTTTACGATGGTTCTATCTGGACTACAATAGCGGACTTTTCAAGTGGGGTTGATTTTGTAAATAATGTTTTCTATGTTGTAAATATTGATCTTAACTCTTCAATAGTAGATTTTAGCAATTCATCTAAGTTAAGGATTACATGTGATGCAAGTGCAAATTCAGATAGAATATTTATTGATGCTTTTACTTTGATTGGTCTTACATCTACCGGAGGCTTGGTAGAAAACAATATCGAAATCATTGAATTGGGACATACAGATTCATCTTTTGAAGATATTACTGTTTATCCTAACCCAACCAATAATGTATTAAATGTTATTATACCGGATTACGATTCCGAAACATTTGACAATTCTTATAACAAAATGTTATTAATTGATATTTATGGAAGAGTAATTTTAGCAAAGAATATTACAAGTAAGGAAGATAGGCTTGAGGTAGGAGATTTAAGCAATGGCGTTTATTTTTTAGAACTTAGTGGTGTAGAAGAAACAGCTTTGAAGAAGGTAATTATCTCAAAATAAATTATCATAACGGATTCAGTCAATTTTAGTATGTGAGCGGCAGGTTGTCGCTCATTTTTATTTCACGATGCATACGTCTCCTTTTATCAATAGTTCGTTACTTACTAGACAAGTACTTTCAGTTGTTAGTTTTATTTGCCATCCGTATACACCTTGGCTCAACGGTCTGCCATTAAATTCACCATTCCATTTAAAATCTTGATTGTTAGATTCATAAACGATAGATCCCCAGCGATCAAATATTTGAATTATAAAGCTTTGTATTTTCGCCTCTGAAACGATTGAAATCATAAAATGATCATTGATATTATCATCATTTGGAGAAAAAATATTTGGAGCAACAACCATAGGTGCTTTAGATTTATACTTATGGGTAATACTAAAGTTTTCAATAGTTGATTGACACTTATTCTTAACTTCAACATAATGAATACCAGGAGTTAAATATGTAGTGCATTCTGTATTAGTGTCATTGGACCAATTAATTTCAGTTTCACCTAAATTTCCTTCTATTAATTCTATACAAACCAAGTTGCCATCCTGTTGACACTCTATTATTTGATCGGGAACTTCAAAGTTTATTTCTTCAATTTTATCAATATAGAAAACATCCGAAGTAATACATCCATGACTATCTTTGATTAGTAATTCATGCATGGAGTTACTTAGATTTGTATATATGCTATCGTTATTATAATCTTGGTTATTTAAAGCATATTGAAATGGTCCGTCACCACTGGTGACAGAGATCATGACTTTACCATCAGACTCGTTAAAACAGCTTGACTCGGCGGTTAAATGATATTCTAACTCAGGAAACTTGGTTACCTTTAAATGGACAATAGAATCACAAAGTATTTGATCTTCAATGATAATAATAGTGTCAGTTCCAACAGGATAATGTTCGAAGTTAAAATAATATAAGTTATCATGACATACTTCTACCTCTAAGGGTACAAAAATCATATCTTTTTCATTTACGATTATTGTATGGATCGAATCACATCCATTAATATCTTTTGCTATGATAGAAAGAGAATCTCCGGCCAATATAAGGTTGCCTTGATGATTATAGTATTCTCCATTACAGGCTTCTACGTTAAGTGACGTCCTTTTTGTAACGAAAGTATCTATTTTTAGAATGACGATAGAATCACAACCATACTGGTTTTTATATTTAATCTCATGCGTTTTACCAGCTTCATAATTGTTTCCTTCAAAAGAAAAAAGGGTATTGGAACAAGTTGTTTTGCTAATAGTATCAGGAATTTGATTCTCTTTATAGAATATGTTTGGTAAACCAAAACGGCAATGACGATCATTATTATCAGCATTCAAAAAGATTCCTTGAACTTCACATTGAGAAGATAAACTATTTGGATTTTCAATTATGCCTAAATATTGTGAATATCTTATTGAAACATAAATATTTTTATCTGGTCCTAGCTGTAAAGCCCGAACGACATTGTCATTAGATAATTGAGAGATTCCATTAATTACTATACTTTCGATGGTATTGCCGCCAATGCTATGTCTAAAAATACTTTGTCTTCCTCCAATATATAAAAGTTTGCCATCTGGAGAGAAAGATATTCCATAAAGCAAATTATCAGGAGTGGTTATTATATTTTGATTTGATACAATTCCCGACTTATTATTAAAATCAAAGATTTCAACTGAATTATCTTTTCTATTCACTAAAGCCAATTTTGTTCCCTGTATATTGGCAGCCATATAACCAACAGCATTGATATTATTAGTTCCTCCGGAATGAACACTGCCAACACTACTAATAACTGGAGTGTTACTAATTCCATCACATGTTATTTCATAAGCATAGAACTTATCGTTATTCCATCCATGGGTAACTAACCAATAGCCCGAGTTATTATTTTTTTGTACAGCAATTACCTTTTCTGTTACTGGAGATATTAAACTTATGTTGATGGATGAAGCGATTACATCTCCTAGTGGATTGTTGTTGCTTCCATTTCCAGGTAAAGAAACATCTACTATACTATATGATAGGCCATTAGCTCCCCCTAACTGATCTGTCGTAAAAACATAATATAAATTTGTGTCACCTGGGTTCGGAACTATGATTGCAGATTGGGTTGAAGAGTCGTGCCCGTGAAGTGATGAATTACCTTTTGGCATTGGTTGATGGGATTTATCCCAAATAGTAATTCCATCCGTATAAAAAAGCAGGTTGCCATTGTTGTCCGATATTGTAGCGACACCTTCTTGAGTGTTTAACTGGCTATCAAATAAAGGAAATGATGGATTGTCAAATTTAATACCAGCTTTATTGCCAAAGTACCACGTATTAGAAGTGTTACTTATGTTTTGTGAAATCAAAAATGAATGTATCAACAATAACTGTAAACCAAGAAAAAAAGTTTTCATACACATTTATTTTATCCCGCCCAACCTTCTCGGTCAAGGCTTCTAAGTTGTATTGCTTCAGCCAAATGCTCAATCTTTATCTTTTCACTGTTACCCAGATCGGCAATGGTTCTTGCTACTTTTAATATTCTGTCAAATGCTCGTGCAGATAGTTGTAGTTTGTTCATAGCAGTTTTTAGAAGAGTGAGTCCTGCTTGGTCAATTTGACAAACATCTCTTATCATTCGACTAGGCATTTGAGCATTGCTATAGAGCCCTTGTATATCTTTAAATCTGTCATGCTGTATTTCTCTTGCCTTTATCACACGCTGTCGCACCATGTTACTAGTCTCACTATCATATGCTGTCGTTGATAATTCATCATAGCTCACAGGAGTGACTTCTACATGAAGATCAATCCTGTCCAGCAATGGTCCTGAAATCTTGTTTAAATATCTTTTAACCACTCCCGGACCACAGACACATTCTTTATCGGGATGATTGTAGTATCCGCATGGGCATGGATTCATAGACGCAACTAACATAAAGTTGGAAGGATAATCGACTGTAATTCTTGCCCTTGATATGGTCACCTTCCTTTCTTCCATAGGTTGTCTCATGACTTCTAAAACGGTTCTCTTAAACTCTGGAAGTTCGTCAAGAAACAAAACTCCATTATGAGCTAGAGATATTTCTCCGGGATTCGGATTGGAGCCTCCTCCAACGAGAGCGACATCGCTAATAGTATGATGTGGAGCTCTGAAAGGCCTCTCATTAATTAATGAAGCATTTTCCCCTAATAATCCGGTCACTGAATGAATTTTAGTGGTTTCCAAAGCTTCATGTAAATTTAATGGAGGGAGTATAGAAGGAAGCCTTCTTGCCAACATAGTTTTTCCTGCTCCTGGTGGACCAATGAGAATTACATTATGTCCACCGGCGGCAGATATTTCCAAAGATCTCTTGATGTTTTTTTGACCTTTAACATCATTAAAATCAAGTGTATATTTTGAATTTTGTTCTTCGAAAAGTTCTCTGGTATCATATTCAGTAGGTATTATACTATTGTCTCCATTTAATAAGGATACCGCTTCTTTGAGATTTTGAATAGGGTAGATGTTTAGATCATTAACAATCGCTGCTTCAGATGCATTTTGCTTAGGAATTAATATGCCTTTATACCCCTCTTTTCTTGCTTGAATAGCAATCGGTAATGCCCCTTTGATAGGCCTAAGGTTACCATCCAAAGCAAGTTCACCCATGCAAATATATTTATTCAGATTATCAGGAATAATTTGTCCAGTGGCGGCTAAAATTCCAAGAGCAATAGGTAGATCATAGGCCGATCCTTCTTTCTTAATATCGGCAGGAGCCATGTTAACCACTAGTTTCAATCTAGGGAGTTTTAGTCCTATATTTTTTATTGCAGCTTCAATTCTCTGATATCCTTCTCGTACCGCATTATCCGGTAACCCGACCAAATGATAAAACTGGCTACCGGCAGGGATGGTTCCACCGGCATTAACTTCAACGGTAATAGGTCGGGCTTCGACGCCATATACTGCACTAGCGAATGTTTTAACTAGCATTATAGAGGATTATTTAGAGTTCAGAAATCATTATTTTACAAGTTCTTAATTACAATAGCACTTGCACCTCCTCCACCATTACATAAAGTAGCACAACCTATCTCTTTGCTATTGCTCTTCAGTGCATGTGTCAATGTAGTTACAATTCTGGCACCAGATGCTCCTAAAGGATGTCCTAAAGAGACGGCGCCACCATTAACATTAACTTTACTGTTTTCAATATTTAAAACTTTATTAAATGCTAATGTGACAACTGAAAATGCTTCATTAACCTCGAATAGATCCACATCGTTCAACCCTAAGTTGCCTCTATTCAGTGCTTTAGGAGCTGCAAGAGTTGGTGCTGTGGTGAACCATTCGGGTTCATGAGCAGCATCTGCAAATGAAATAATTTCTGCTATTGGTTGCAACCCATATTGTTGTACAGCCTTTTCACTTGCTAAAATGAGAGCAGAGGCACCATCATTTATGGTAGAGGCATTTGCCGCCGTTACAGTACCATCTTTAGAAAAAGCAGGTCTAAGGCTTGGAATCTTTTCAAATTTCACTTTTTTGAATTCTTCATCCTCAGACATAATTATGGGGTCTCCTTTACGTTGTGGGATAGATATCGGAACTATTTCATCTTTAAAATGTCCGGAAGTAGTAGCGTTTGCTGCTCGTTTATAAGAGTTGATAGCAAATTCATCTTGTTCTTCTCTTGAAATATCATACTTAACAGCGGTAGCATCAGCCGAATTACCCATAGCTTGATGATTATATGCATCGGTTAGTCCATCTTTCTGTAGTCCGTCTACTATTTCCGAATGACCATATTTTGCTCCCCATCTAAACTTAGGAAGATAATAAGGAATATTAGACATGCTTTCCATTCCTCCAGCTATCACTAAATCATTTTGTCCTAACATTATACCTTGAGCACCTATCATGATTGACTTCATGCCCGAAGAACAGACTTTGTTTATAGTAGTGCATGGTGTATTAATGGGTAAACCAGCTCCAAGTGCCGCTTGTCTGGCAGGGGCTTGACCCAGATTGGCTTGAACCACATTTCCAAAGTATACTTCATCTACTTTGCTTGCTTCAATTCTTGATTTTTCAATGGCTCCTTTTATAGCTTCTGTACCTAACGTAACAGCACTTAAAGAAGATAATTGGCCACCAAAACTTCCCATTGGTGTTCTTACAGCAGATAAAATGTATACCCTATTCATAAATTAGTTTTTAATGATTAAATTAAACCGTGTCAGATCATATTAAAATGAACTAACAAGCTCATTTTTATGTAAGTATAGTAAAGAACAAACTAAGTTTTGTAATTGTTCGTTAATAATGAGGTCAAAAAAAAGCAATTTATACCGCTTTTTCAAAAATAATTGAAACATTACACATACATTTATGCACAATTTGATAATTACAAAATCACACGAATTTCGATTGCTGGTATCAAAAATTAAATAAGCTTCGTCTTATTAATATTAAAGGTTTTATAATGCTCAAAAAATTATTATTTACTTGCTTGATTGCACTTTTTATGGTTCCTGCTATTGGTCAATCATACGAAGAAGAATTGAATTTTAAATATGTCAAGGCCAAGTATTTGGTGGATACAGAGAGATGGGAGGATGCCGTGAAGACATTGAATGAAATAATTAAGCAGAACGAAAAACATGAAGATGCACTGTATTTAAGGGCAAAGGCTAAATATATGTTAGCGGCTTATCAAGGGGCGAAGAATGATATTCTTTCAGCCATTGGCAATATGGGCTTAACTGGCGAAATTGCATCTTTGTATGCTAAGGTCCTTTATGCTTTAGACGATTACTCTGCTGCTAGAAATACTATTGATGTAGCTATATTATCTGACTCTGAAAATGCTAAGAACTACGAATTAAGAGCAGATTTATTTATGCTGGAGGATAAAATAATTTCTGCATGTGAGGATTGGGAAAAGGGAGCAGGATTGGGGTCAGGAAAGTCTGGCTTTAACTTAGAAAAGTACTGTGGAAAATCTATTAAGAAAACAAGACCAAAGGAGGAAAGTGCTGATAAAGAGAAGGTTACAAAAATAGATAGATTACCCGATGATAACAAACCTTATGAAGAGCAAGAAAATGAGAAGAAGAACCCTAGTGATTCATATGAGGAAGAGAAATATAGTGAGGATGGATTGAATGCTAGTGAAAGTGATACAGCACATATGGATGACAATGAGGAAGATTTTTTGGAAGAAGATATAGTTGAGGAAAAAGAAAATATGATAGAAATCGATGAGGATTTGACATTAATTATCAGGGACGGAGGTTTAGGCTCTAGAAAAGTATTGGATAGACCAAGCATTCTAATACTTTCTGATGAAGACGGAGATGTTACAGTAGAGATTTGTGTAAATGAAAGAGGAAAAGTAGTAAATGCCGAATTTGACCCAAAGAAGTCAACTATTAGTAAAAAAAGCCTTGTTTCTTTAGCAATTAGGAAAGCTAAAGATTTTTGGTTTGAGAAATCAAATAAAGGTGAGCAGTGTGGCTATATCGTCTTTAAAATAAAGGCAAGTTAAAGTTAAGAACTTAAAAAAGCTCAAGAATTTTCTTGAGCTTTTTCAATATTTTACCATTTCATATCATCTTCGGAGCTATCGCTGCTAGAATCTTCAGAATTTCCTTCTTCAGCGTTTTGTGCTTCCCACTCTGCTTGTCGTCTTTCGTATTGTTCGTAATCATAATCCGGCATTAGCTCATTCTTGACATAATCTATCGTTTCTGTCAAATCACCAAGAAATCTATTGAAATCTTCTTTGTAAAGAAATATCTTATGTCTTTTGTAGCCATCATCATGGAAACTTCTCGTACTTTCAGTTATAGTTACGAAATAGTCATCTCCTTTGGTCTGCCTTACATCAAAAAAGTAAGTCCTTCTTTTTCCAGCCTTGATCTTTTTTGAAAAAATGTTCTCAAAATTCTTTTCGTTTTCCACTTCTTAAAATTTAAATATGTTACAAATATAAAGGAATATTTAAGATTTTAATATTTAAACAAAATCAAATGCTGCTTATTGACTTAGACCAATAAATACAAGGTCCGAAGAGAAGAAGAAGGAAATTGTATTCCTAGTCCGAATGTGGACTTTTGTCAATAAATATTAAGGCAATAATTTATTTTTTATAGTTTTACAATTCGATTGGTGTATTTTATTATTCTTAATAAATATACTTAATAGGGAATCCGGTGAAATCCCGGAACTGTCCCCGCAGCTGTAAATTTGAGATTTTTAAAATCGATCGATTATTATATCCAATTTTCACTGGGAAACCGGGAAGAAAAATAATCGTCAAGTGAGTCAGAAGACCTGCCAATCGAGAATATTTGATAATACTTTCGGAGGAAAAGTTTACAAGTTTTAAGGTTACAATACAACCTTCTTAAGATAGTTTCGATTAATTAGTAAGACGTGAAGAGCATTGTTTTTCTTTTACTGGTGAGTATTATTTGTGCACGGTCTATCGCTCAAGTGGATAGCACCATAGTCTTGGAGGAATTGCAATTTGTAGAAAAATCAAACCGCCAGCATACACTATTAAAGAGGATATTATTGGGAAGCTCCAATGATAATGTTGACATTACTCAACTAAATTTATCACAATCACTGAATAATGTATCTGGGGTGTATATTAAGAATTATGGAGTCTCTTCGATTAGTACATCTTCTATAAGAGGAGCATCTGCATCTCAGAGTATAGTTCTTTGGAACGATTTACCCATTCATAGTCCTATGTTAGGACTTATGGATTTATCCTTAATACCCATATCGTTGTTTGACGAGGTAAGTTTGATTCAGGAATCTTCAAGTTCAAGTTGGGGTAGTGGAGCCATAGGAGGATCGATACACTTGAATAATATCAGTGATCACAAGGGGTTTTTAGATTTCGGTATGTATATGGGGTCTTTTGGACGGTATAAATCGAATCTTAGTTTAAAGACTTCGGCAGCAGGTTTAAACTTTGGTATTAAAGCAAATTTTGAAGAGCAAGAAAATGATTTTTCTTACTACATTGATCCTGCATTGCCTAAGAGAAGTCAAACCAATGCAGCTAAAAGAGTAATTAATATCATGCCGTCTATTGATTATAAGATGTCTGACAACTCTGTCTTTTCCATTTTATATTGGTTTCAAAAAGGGGATAGAGAAATACCGCCAAATATAGTTCAAAGTTTTAGTACAGCCAGACAAGAGGATGAATCGAAAAGACTACTTATTCGATATGATTTTGATAATGGTAATAATGTATTTGGAACCAAGAGTGCGTATTATAGTGAGAAGATGTTGTATTTGGATTCAACGCAAGGAATTCACTCTTTAAATAGTTTTGATAGTTGGATTTTTGATGTTGATTATAAGAAGAAGATTAGATCTGGGAACTATCTGTTAGGGTTTACTGGGATTTATAATGAAGCTAGTTCCGATTCTTATACTAATGATGAAGATGAGGTTAGACTTGCTTTATTCTCCAAGTATAGATATTTGCTTAGAAATATATCCTTTGAACTTGGTTTAAGACAGGAACTTATTGATAAGGATTTTTCTCCTATAATCCCTTCTTTGTCATTTATCTACGGATCGAAATCTTTATCTTTTCAGATGGGAATATCTAGAAATTTCAGATATCCTACAATTAATGATAGATATTGGGTTCCCGGAGGGAATCTTGATATTCTACCTGAGAAAGGGTGGTCTCAGGAAATTACTTTTTTGATAGAAGAGAGTGGGTGGAATATTGAATTAGATCTATACAATAGGGTAATTAAAAATTGGGTGCTTTGGGCATTGGAACCTGACCAATTTTACTATTCTGCACAGAATATCGGGAGAGTTTGGAGCAGAGGACTTAACCTAGATGTAAAACGGACATTTAAATTGGGCGATTTGGATTTTCAATTAATGGGAAACTATAGTTTTACCAAATCTACTAATGAGGTGAAAGTAATGAATCCGAGTATCGAAAAGGGTGACCAATTATGGTATGTTCCTTTGCACAGTTTTAGCTTAGGTTTTGTGATGGAATTTAAAAGGATTAAATGCCAATACTCTCATCAAAATGTAGGAGAAGTTATGGGGTTAAATGGAATGGTAAATGAGTATTCAATCGCCGACTTTCTTATAAATTTTAAGATAAATGTGGTCAATAATATGACATCAAAACTATTTTTCGGTCTATATAATTTGTGGAATTCGGATTATATAGTTGTTGAAAGGATACCTATGCCCGGAAGAAATATAGAGGCAGGATTAAGAATAGAATTTTAAATAAATAGAGCATATATGAAGAAATATTTGAACACCGTAATCTTTAGTTTTTTGTTGTTCGGTATATCAGCACAAACTACAGCTGATTTCGAAAACTTTGGACTGCAAAACAATGAATATTTAAATGGAAGCGATTTGTCAGGAGGGTTTACTAGCGGGAATGTTTTCGTACCTAATAATTACTATCCGGCATGGGATGGCTGGGATGGTTGGGCAGTGTCTACAATGAAGGATTCCCTTACGCCGGGTTTTACTAATCAGTTTAGTGCTATTACGGCAAAAGGTGTAAATGGTTCGGATACTTATGTAGTAAGTTATGCTCCAGCTGGTTCAATTTTGCATCTAGAAAATGATGCGAAAGGAGAGCCGCTATCAGGACTCTATATTACCAATAGTACATATGCATATTTGAGTATGAGAGATGGGGATTCTTTCGCTAAAAAATTTGGAGGAGCAATAGGTAATGATCCAGATTATCTTTCGGTAACCATAAAGAAATATTTAGATGGAGAATTATCTCTCGATTCCATTGAGTTTTTTTTAGCTGACTACCGCTTTGAAGATAACGATATGGACTATATTATAAAAGAATGGGTGTATCTGGATTTGAGTATTTTAGGTTCGGCTGACAGTTTATATTTTGAAATGCGATCTACAGATAATAGTACTTTTGGAATGAATACTCCAGCTTATTTTTGTGTTGATAATATTGTTACTTCTGATGGAATTTTATCAATTCAAGGAATAGAAGAAGAACATGCCAAGATTTATCCTAATCCTGCTAGTGATTATATACTTATAGATACAGATAATGTAAAAGCGATTCAAATTTTTGATAGTTTTGGAAATTCTATTATGCAAAAAGAAGGAAATGAAGAAATCCTTGATATAACGGAACTGCCAAGTGGTCAATATATTCTTAAAATTAAATACAATGACGGGATAATTAGTACGACTATAAGTGTGATGAAATAATTTACAACTTCCAGAAAAGAAATACTTTCATTCGTTTGGTGTCAATAAGTGCTTTTGAAACATTGAGTATTTCAGGACTTAATATTCCATCAATGGGCGAATAAAGATTGTCGTTAAGATATTCTAGATTTTGAAAAGTAAATACTGTGTTTTCGACGAAAATATCAGATACATTTAACTTAGTGCTTATCGTTTCCCCTGAAGAAGGAAACAAGGAGCGTAGCTGATGACTCAAAATATTGTGATTGGCTCCAGTATCAAAAGCAAATCTAAGAACTTCGTTTTCAACAGTAAGTTCAATAACTGGAATAATACTGTTGTCAATTATGTCCAAAGAAGTAATTTGATAATCAAAGGGTTGAGCTATATCAACTTTCTTTATATCATCATAAAATTCAATGTTTTTATTACAATAATCAATATATATTGAAAAGCGATTAAGAATGGAGCTGCCTATCAAGCCATGAATTTGAAAACCCAATAAATTTTCAAAGGAAGAAAGATCAATTAAAGTAGCTTCGAAATTGGTGAACTCCAAACTACCTATAATAAAATTATTCACTTTAGTATCTTCAGAAACTATCATGGCATTAGGCATTGCAGCATTGGGAGAACCCTTTTTCACTTTGTCATTAATAAACAGATCCGAAGCTCCAGTGTCGAGAACATAATCTCCCACCATACCATTATAAGAAGCTTTTATAATTACAAACCCCTCTTTATTATCAAATGATAATATTTCAATAGGCGAGTTGGCAAATAAAATTGAACTAAAGCATGTGATCAGTAAGCAAAAACCATATGTAATTCTCTTCTTCAATTTTGCTATTATTATCTTAAGGTTACTTTAATGTTAACTGAATGTTAAGCAAATATAATCCAAATGTTACTTCAATGCAAGTTTTAGACCATATTTATGGTAATGTAGAACCAATAAATAGCTATTTATGCTATGCATAAGTGCTGAATGATGAGATGTTTATGAATATAAAAGCTTAGGCTATTTCACCTCCGCAGCTTGATCCAGCTCCCGCAGTACACCCGTAACAGTGCTGGTCTATGATAATCCTACGGTTTTCTAAGTTGGATATATTAAAATTGGAAATATGTTTTGAGCCACCGTTTACCTTAAGATCTAACATCTGATTAAAATCGCAATCGTATAAATAGCCATCCCAGCTAACGGACAATGTGTTTCTACACATCAAGCCCTCAAGTGTGGCCGGATTAAAGGCATCTAACAACTTTTGCATATACTCTTGATAGTTGTTCGTTGCCAGCAAGTAGTCCAAAAATCTACTTATGGGAAGATTCGTTATACACAATAAATTATTAAAATGTATGTCAAATTTTCTTTTTAATTGTCTTTTGAATTCGGACTCTAATGAAGCTTGATTGCCAGGTAGGAAAGCTCCTGAGGGATTATAGACCAGATCAAGCTTCAAACTGGAATCAATTCCGTATCCTGCTTCGTTTAAGAGCTGTAAAGCCTTGATACTGTCTTGAAAAACCCCATCGCCCCTTTGACTATCCGTTCTTTTTTCCGAAAAGTAGGGAAGAGAGGACACGATATGTACCTTGTGTTTTTTGAAAAATTGAGGTAAGTCATGGTACTTTTTATTTGCCATAATGATGGTAAGGTTACATCTATTAATGACTTTAATTCCCAATTTAGAAACTTCTTCAACAAACCATCTGAAGTTAGCGTTCATTTCTGGAGCTCCTCCAGTGATGTCTACGGTATGAACCGACTCAATTTTTTGAATTAATCTAAGACATATTTCAAGATCCTGTTTAGACATTTGTTCCTCTTTTCTATCCGGACCTGCATCAACATGACAATGAGCACAGGTTTGATTACAGAGTTTACCAATATTTATTTGAAATATTTCAATCTTGTTTGGAGTAATTGCACTATGACCGTGCTCTGAAATTTTGTCTTTAAATTTTTTGAAATCTTTTCCAAGCCTATCTCTGTCATTTAAGACAGTAAGTTGATGAAAGACATCCGATAATTGATTGCCTTTAGCCCTTAAAGATTTCGTTTTTTGTTTAATAGCCATAAAGATTACATACTCATTTTTTCGACATGGTTCATCATTTGAACTCCATTGACCAGAGTAGCTCCTCCTTTTATTGCTGCGGCAACATGTACTGCTTCCATCATCTGCTCTTCATCTGCACCTTTTTCTAAGCAAGTCGAGCTATATGCATCAATACAATAAGGACATTGTACCGTATGGGCAACGGCCAAAGCGATCAAAGCTTTTTCTCTTTCTGTCAGTGCTGAATCACCGTTAAAAACCTGACCATACCATTCGAAAAACTTACTACCCATTTCTCTCTGAAGTTTGGTAATGTCTCCAAATTTTGCTAAATCAGCAGGATCAAAATATTTCTTTTCCATTATCTACATAATTTTTAATAATTATTAACAACACCCTCCGCCATCATAGAAGAAAGTGGATTCTGATATGTATATATCTGGATGATTTAAGTTAGCAATTGCATTAGCTGTCTTATCACATATGGCCAGTGGTTGGTTTTGCACCAATACATGCCCTTTATTATCATCAAAGAATTCATCTTTTCCATAATATATGGCGGCCTTACCAGTAAAAACACAAGGTCCGTCACTTGGAACAGGATCTTTGATAGCAGCTATTTCAACACTCTCTATCATTATATTGTGTTTCGTTTCGTAGTGATTCGGACTTAGTATTCGATAAGGTCTCTTAGCTCTTACTTCAATAGTTCCGAAACCAATCTCCGTAATCATTTTTAAGTAATCATGCAAAGGCAAAGCTCCACTTAAACATAAAGCTCTCAATTTAGGGTCATCCTTAAGATTTTCAGGCATTGGTTGCTCACATATTGGATCGGATAAAACCAATCTTCCATGAGGTTTGAGTACTCGATGCATTTCTTTAAGGGCAAGGACTAGCTCCTGCTCTTCGAAGATGTTAAAAAGACAATTTTGAGCGGCTACATCAACAGATTCGTTGGCTATTGGTAGGTCAAGAGCTGAGCCTTTCTTCAAATCAACGAAATCACGAGAAAACCATTTGTTAGTTTTTTCTGCTTCAATGAGGTTACGATCACAAGCATGGAGCATTTCGTCGACAATATCAATGCCTATTACACCGTTCTTTTTTCTACTAAAATAGCTAAACTGCAGAACTTCCATTCCACCTCCAACACCTACATAAAGGATATTGGGGTCATTGATTAGATCTCTGGCATTAACGGTAGCACCGCACCCATAATTCATTTCCAACATTTTAGAAGGAATCTCTAATCCCGGAAACTTCCATATAGGAGAAGTTGTACAGCACAGACCAACATCTGGATTCTCAGCGGCCTTTTTATAAACGTCTTCAGTGACAGAAAGATAACTCATACAATAAGCTTATTTAGAGGACACAAATAAAATTAAATTTTTAGAATTCTATTGTCTGCTATCCTACAATTATAATTAACTCGACATTGTTATTAAGATAGATTCTAAATAAATTCAATTTAGCTATTTTCGACATTACTTCTCTTTGTCTATTTCATATCTTGCGAACTTCAGATTAATTAATATAAAATCTAAGAATGAGTTGGTTTAAACAATTAACTACTTCAAGTCTGGGTAAAAAACTTATTATGGCATTATCAGGTATCTTCCTGATGGTATTTTTACTTCAGCATTTCTTAATAAATTTTCTTTCTATAATCAGTGCCGATACCTTTAATAGCGTATCGCATTTTATGGGTACTAATCCATTAGTACAATTTTTATTACAACCCATTTTGATCGCAGGTGTTGTGATTCATTTTATCATGGGTATTTATTTAGAGCTTAAAAACAGAGGAGCTCGAAATGTTAAGTACGCCATGTATAAAGGAGGGGCGAATTCTAGTTGGATGAGTAGAAATATGATTTACTCAGGATTAGTAACTTTAGCTTTTTTAGGACTCCATTTTTATGATTTTTGGATTCCTGAGATTACAACAAAGTATATAGAAGGAGATATGTCAGGGTTGCTTCATAATTCGGATCAATTTAGATATTATGAAGAGTTAGTACATAAATTTCATGACCCTGTGAGGGTAGGTATTTATGTCGTATCATTTATACTTTTGGCACTACACTTGCTGCATGGTTTTCAATCTTCTTTTCAATCAGCTGGATTTAATAGTAATAAATATACTCCAGCCATACAGAAATTAGGAAACGTATATGCTATTGTAATTCCATTAGGTTTTGCCTTTATTGCTTTATATCACTATTTGTCAAATATTTAGAAAGAAGTAATTATGTCAGTATTAAACGGTAAATCACCAGAAGGTCCTATCAAGGATAAATGGACTTCTTATAAAGATCATATCAATCTTGTTAATCCTGCAAACAAAAGAAACATTGATGTTATTGTAGTAGGGACTGGTTTGGCAGGTGGATCGGCTTCGGCAACCCTGGCTGAATTAGGATATAATGTTAAGGCCTTTTGTTATCAGGATTCTCCCAGGAGAGCTCACTCCATTGCTGCCCAAGGAGGAATTAACGCGGCAAAAAATTATCAAGGAGATGGAGATTCAGTATATAGATTATTCTATGATACTATAAAGGGAGGTGATTATAGATCAAGAGAATCAAATGTATATAGGTTGGCTGAGGTTTCTGCCAATATTATTGACCAATGTGTAGCACAAGGAGTACCTTTCGCAAGAGATTATGGAGGGCTATTAGACAATAGATCATTTGGTGGCGTTTTGGTATCTAGAACATTTTATGCCAAAGGACAAACAGGTCAACAATTACTTCTTGGAGCTTATTCTGCAATGAATAGACAAATTGCAAGAGGAAAAATAGATATGTATAACAGGCATGAAATGCTTGACCTTGTGGTGGTAGATGGGAAGGCTAGAGGTATTATTGCACGAAATCTAGTGACTGGAGAAATAGAAAGGCATTCAGCTCATGCTGTAGTCATTGCATCGGGAGGATATGGCAATGTGTTTTTCTTGTCTACAAATGCAATGGGTAGTAATGTAACGGCTTCATGGAAAACACATAGAAGAGGAGCTTATTTTGCAAATCCGTGCTATACACAGATTCACCCGACTTGTATTCCTAGAAGTGGAGATTATCAATCTAAGTTAACTTTAATGTCGGAATCCTTAAGGAATGATGGGCGAATTTGGGTGCCTAAGAAAATGGAAGATGTGGAGGCTATAAGAGAGGAGAGACTTAAACCGACTGAAATAAAAGAAGAAGATAGAGATTATTATTTGGAGAGAAGATATCCTGCTTTTGGAAATCTTGTGCCAAGAGATGTTGCCAGTAGAGCAGCTAAAGAACGATGTGATGCAGGATATGGTGTAAATGCGACAGGTGAGGCAGTCTATTTAGATTTTAGTTCTGCGATTATGAGATACGGCGAGGAGCAGGCTAACATAAAAGGAGAAAAGAATGCTTCGGAGCAGAGGAAAAGAGAATTAGGAGAAAAGGTAGTCGAAGCTAAATATGGTAATCTATTTGAGATGTATGAAAAGATTACGGATCAGAATCCTTATAAGACGCCGATGATGATATATCCAGCGGTACACTATACGATGGGAGGAATTTGGGTAGATTATAATCTTATGACTACTGTTCCTGGGTGTTACGCCATTGGAGAAGCTAATTTCTCGGATCATGGGGCGAATAGGTTAGGAGCTTCAGCACTAATGCAAGGATTGGCAGATGGTTATTTTGTACTTCCTTATACCATAGGAGACTATCTGTCAGATGATATTAGAACAGGAAAAATCTCTACAGAGACTCCAGAATTTGAGCAGGCAGAAAAAGAAGTAAGAGAAAAATTAGAATTTTTTGTAGGAAATGAAGGCTCCCGTTCGGTAGATTATTATCATAAGAAGTTGGGACAGATAATGTGGAATAAGTGCGGTATGGCACGCAACGAGAAAGGATTAAAAGAAGCTATTGTGGAGATCGCAGAGCTAAGGGCAGATTTTTGGAAAAATGTGAGCGTACCTGGTTCTATGTTCGAGCTAAATCCTGAGTTAGAAAAGGCGGGTAGAGTCGCTGATTTTCTTGAATTGGGAGAATTATTTGCTAGGGATGCACTGGAAAGAAATGAGAGTTGTGGAGGACATTTTAGAGAAGAGTATCAGACTGAAGAGGGAGAAGCATTAAGAGATGATCAAAACTTTGCTTATGTAGCTGCATGGGAGTATACGGGTAAGCCTAGTGAGGCTAAATTGCACAAAGAAGAATTAACGTTTAAAGATATTG
Source organism: Saprospiraceae bacterium (assembly GCA_965230495.1). Lineage (GTDB taxonomy): Bacteria > Bacteroidota > Bacteroidia > Chitinophagales > Saprospiraceae > JACJYM01. Next base: position 995,058 of record OZ246004.1, read on the forward strand.
AACTGAAGACAAGAAGTTATAAATAGTATTAACCAAATTGGTTCTTTATGAAGAATATTAAGCTAAAATTGAAAAGAGTAGATCCTGTTAAATATGCTATAATAATAGGTCTTCTTATGGCTCTTACGACTTTCATAATGATGCTCATTTTTATGTTATTAGGCTCTGTTATTGGTGGTGTAATGGACGAGCCGGGATTAGCAATGATAATGGGTGGAGGGTTTGTAGCAGTAATAATTGCACCTATATTTTATGGTATTTTTGGATTTATATTTGGTTTAATAGGAACTGCATTGCTAAATTTTATTCTTCAAAAAACTGATGGTTTGGAAATGGAGTTTGATGGTGAAGGTGTTGATTTATCCGATCATATGATAGAATAAGTGTATTAGAATTAGAGAATATAAAAGTCACTAACGAATTAATTTACTAAATCGAATATGGATTTAACATTAAAAATTTGGAGACAGAAAGGACCTAAAGATCAAGGTAAAATAGTTGATTATAAGGTTTCAAATATATCAGAACATATGTCATTCCTTGAAATGATGGATGTATTAAATGAACAATTGATCAATGCGGGAGAAGAACCTGTGGCATTTGACCATGACTGTAGGGAAGGAATATGCGGGGCGTGCTCAATGTTTATAAATGGTCAGGCCCATGGACCTTCTCGAGGAACTACTACATGTCAACTTCATATGCGTAGTTTCAATGATGGAGATACTATCTATATAGAGCCTTTTAGAGCTGCTGCATTTCCAGTAATTAAAGATTTAGTAGTAGATCGCTCTTCTTTTGAAAGAATTCAGCAAGCAGGAGGTTACATTTCAGTTAATACCTCTGGGAATACACAGGACGCTAATGCTATACCTATTCCAAAGGAAAACGCAGATCTTGCAATGGATGCTGCTACATGTATAGGATGTGGAGCTTGTGTGGCAACATGTAAAAATTCAAGTGCTATGCTTTTTGTAGGTGCTAAAGTATCACAATATGAGCTTCTTCCCCAAGGACAGGTTGAATCGAAAAACAGGGTGCAGAACATGGTGACTCAGATGGATATAGAGGGATTTGGCAACTGTACCAATACTGGAGCATGTGAAGTGGAATGTCCAAAGGGTATTTCGATATCTAATATAGCTAGAATGAATAAAGCATTCTTTGGTGCGGCTCTAAGCAAGGGAGAATAGAAAAGGGATATTCTCTATTGAACATTTTTTATATTATTTTATTTTTTAATGTATATTAATTTATACTAATTTGTAGTTTTATGTAAATTAGGTATGTTTTCATTAATTGCATTAGGAATATATATAAAATGACTTCTAATAGTTCTCTTTCGTTTGTATTAAAAGTTAAGGAAGACATATTGAATGATATGTTAGCCAAATCATTGCAGAGTGCTTTGGATGGTGAAAAATATGAAGTTAATGGTGTGATTTTACATCTGAAGTCATACGGATCGCCTACAGTTCAAATTGATAGAGATAATATAAGAACGAAAGTTTTTTTGGATATCAAATTACTCAGACCTTCTGGGGTGTTCTCTGTAGAGGTAGAAGGCAAATTGATATTAAAGCTTACATCCCGAATACAAATAGCTGATGATTATCGCCTAGAAACGAATACAGAGGTGGATGGATTTGATTGGGAAGAAGAACCTAAGTTTATAATAGGTTCTCTAGATATTCCTATCGAAAAGTTGGTAAATCTGGTATTTAAACACTATAACTCGGTAATTACTGCGAAAATTGATGCCAGTATAATGGAAAATGTGGATATGGAAACACTCATAAAATCAACTTTAAAGAAAACAGATGATTTTATAAGTAAATATCAATGGCATGGTGTAAGATGTAAGCCTTTAATCAATAAAATGGAAGTCACGGATGCCAGTCATTATGAGGATTATGTTCTTATAAATGGTAACGTAAAAATGGGAGTAGAGCTTTCTGATTCCTTTATAGAACATAATTCATATCCTGTAATCAAGTTGTTTCCATCTGATGAGGAAAGCTGCGATTCTCAGTTTTTAGCGAAAATAGATATACATTTTAAAGTTTTTGAACTTTTTATGGCTGAAAATCTTAAAGGAATGGATGTGGGTGGTAAACCATTGCGTGTAAATGAAATCAAGTCGTCTTTTGATGATCATGAATTATCTTTTGATATAAGAATAGATCAACCTATACAAGCTAATGTATTGGTAACAGGAAGACCCTTGTTTAGAGAAGATGCTCAGGTTTTTGATTTAGAAAATCTAGATGTAAAAGTTCATGCGAATAACATATTATACAAACTTACAGCTCCTGTAGTAAATAGACTTATTGAAAAGAAAATTGGCGATTATCTTCCATTCGATATGCGTGCTTCAATAGATAAAAACCTCTCTGAAATGCAGCAGTTAATGAAGGACTCTTTTGGAGAAACGGTTAATATCAATCATGGTGATATATCCCTTAAGAATTTGACTATATATGAGAACAAAATGTCCGCAGATTTGATAGCAAATGGAGTAGAAGTAGATTTAGATATTGACAATACTATTTTTACATAAGCTATTACTTATATGGTAATGTTGATATTCTAATCTCGACATCTTTATTTCCTTCCTTTCTCATGACATGGTTAAAAACACACGCCCATTCTTCTGCTCTCTCAACTTTAGGTCCAATGGTTATAGATTTGACAAAGGGGCGAATATTAATAGTCTCTAAGTAGACTCGTGGAGGTGACATATTCTTATCAATTTTGATATACTCATCTATGAATCGATCAGGAATGACTAGTCTCACCTCATTTTCATGGGCATATTCTTCTCCTTTGAAGAGATAATCTATTTCACTGAGTTTTTCTAATATAAATTTCAGATCATCTCCTTTAATATTTTTAACTATTGATTTTATTTCCTGAATTCTACGCGTAATTGTTTCACAGTAATCGTAACCACCTATACATTGAAATTGCTGATTAAGGTAGGCTACTTTGTAAAACTCGAGCTTTTCCATATCTCTTTTTTCTTGAGAAGTATTGAATATAAGATTTTCAATTTTTTGTAAAAACCTATTACCATCCAGAGTAATTGAGCAACCGCACCCATCCATATTTTCGGACGATTTAGCGTACATTCTCCATAGTGTAAGATTATCACTGTGATTATTGCTTTTGGGAATGAAAGAGCCAAGAAAAGGCTTATTGATAAAGAAATCGGTGGCACCGGAATAATTATTTTCCAGAATGGATCCTCGTAGAATTTCTCCTTCTGAAGTGTCGTTCATGTAATTGCCTTCAGAAAGCCTGAATTTGGGATCATCATAGGTAAGTAATATTTTTGCAGCAGTCATTCCGGTATAGTGGGTAACTAGCATCTCATCCTCGTTGTATTTTAAAATGGATTTTATTTGATCAACTGCAGTGTGTATATCTTTGAATTCATTGCTATTAAGAATTTTTTGAATGTCGTTAATATTCCACTTTGCCTGTTCTACCCAATGATCATCATTGTTTAACTGTACACAGGTTTCAAAATCTGTCAGAGCTTTTTTGTATTGCCGTAACTTTTTATAAAGAATTCCTCTATTAAAGTAAGCCAATATGTAGGAAGGATTTACTTCGATTGCTTTAGAATAATCATCAATGGCTTTTTGTTGGTTATCAAGATTGCCATATACTAATCCTCTATTATTGTAAGCATCACTTCTTTGAGGATTGAATTCAATAGCCTTTGTATAATCTTCTATTGCTTTATCATTTTTACCTCTATCTTGGAAAATGATTCCTCTATTATAATATGCACCGCTACCTTTGGGGTTAAGTTCAATAGCTTTCGTATAGTCATTTATGGCTTTATCAAATTCTCTAAGATCAGAATATGTTTTCCCTCGGTTAAAATATGCAAGAGAATAAGTAGCATCAGATTCGATTGCTTTGGTATAATTTTCGATGGCATTTTTGAGGTCGCCTTTGTGCGAATAAATTAGAGCAATATTATTGTAAGCATCAGAGTTTTTAGGGTCAATTTCTACAGCCTTGTTATAACATTCCAAGGCCTTATCGAGATCTTTCATGTCGTAATAGACGAGGCCCATATTGTAATAAAAGGCACTTATATTGGGATTAATAGATTGTGCAATTAGATATTCTTCGATAGCCTTGTCAAAGTTTTTCAGATCATGATAAATAGTACCTCTCAAATTGTGAAGAGAGGAATGACCATCCTTAAGAATTTGATTTGAAGTGATTTTCAATAATCGGTTAAGTAAAGCATTGTCAGTATGGCTTTTATCTTTGAATTTGATGTATAAATCATGTGCAATATTATACTCCTTCTTCTCTAATAATGCCTCAATCTCTTTTAATAGTTCTTGCTCTTTACTCATGGTTGTAATATTATTTTTTGCGTAATCAAGTTTGGTTTCAAAAATAAGTAATTACTTTTATTCAACGCTTCATATCTTGCACGACGCTAAAAATTCGGCTTAACACTTTTATATTTCTCAAGAAATGTATTTTTGTAATTCATTTTCAAAAACAATTTGAATGTCATTAGAGGTAGTTGGACTTACTAAAAAGTTTGGAGAACAAATAGCAGTCGACAATGTATCTTTCTCAGCTCCTAAAGGACAAATATTAGGTTTCCTAGGTCCAAATGGAGCAGGTAAGTCCACCACTATGAAGATGATTACCGGATATTATGAACCTACACAAGGAACAGCCAGTGTTTGTGGCTATGATGTGGTATCTGATACGCTGCATGCTCAACGTTGTATAGGTTATTTGCCAGAAAGTAATCCGTTATATACTGATATGTATGTCAAAGAATATCTCAAATTCGTATGCGATATACACAAGTTGTCGGACAAAAACAGCAGAATAGCTAAGGTAATTGATGTAACAGGATTAAGTAAGGAGCAAAATAAAATAGTTGATACTTTATCAAAGGGATATAAGCAACGTGTGGGGCTAGCACAAGCTTTGTTGCATGATCCTGAAGTACTAATCCTTGATGAACCCACATCTGGTCTTGATATGAATCAGTTGGTGGAGATAAGAAATTTGATTAGAGAATTAGGCAAAGAAAAAACAGTAATTTTTTCTACTCACATTATGCAAGAGGTTCAGGCTTTGTGTGATCGAGTTGTGATTATTAATGAAGGGAGAATTGTGGCAGATGACCCAATAGAGGAATTAAAGAATAGGATCGAAAATAGAAGGGAAGTAATAGTCAAGTTTTTGTCTAATCCTGAATCAATGTCAGAGTATAGTGGCATTAATGGTTTACATGAGTTAAAGGACAAAGGTTCTCATTATAGTTTTGTATCTGATCAGAATCATGATATTAGAGCAGATATTTTTAGAATGGCATCTAAGCAAAATGATATTATCATTGAGCTCAGAGAAAGTGAACAGAATGTCGAATATATTTTTCAGAAGATTACAAAAGGATAGCAAATGAAAAGTATATTTTTTAAAGAGATCAATGCCTTTTTCAGTTCTATTATCGGATATCTTGTTATATCTGTTTTTCTTATCCTAATGGGATTGTTTTTATGGGTATTTGTTGATTCCAGTATATTAGAATATAATTTTGCTTCTCTGGATCAATTGTTTTCTATAGCTCCATTTGTATTTCTATTTCTAATTCCTGCAGTGACAATGCGGAGCTTTGCAGAAGAAAGACAAAATGGTACCATAGAGTTTTTGACAACTAAACCAATTACGGATACAGAAATAGTACTTGGTAAGTTTTTTGCCAATTTTACATTAGTGATTTTTGCTTTGTTACCAACATTACTATACTACTATACAGTGTATGATTTAGGTTCTCCTCGTGGAAATCTTGACTCAGGAGCCATTACAGGTTCTTATATAGGATTGTTCTTTCTTGGAGCTGCATTTGTGGCCATTGGGATGGTGGCATCAGTACTTTCGAAAAATCAAATTGTTGCTTTTATTTTAGGGTCGTTTTTATGCTTTGTTTGTCATTGGGCTTTTGGCTATTTGGCCGATTTAAATTTTCTTTCTGGTGCTATGCAGCTATTCGTACAGAAAATGGGATTTAGTTATCATTACACTTCCATTAGTCGAGGAGCTTTACACACAAGAGACTTAGTATATTTTATATCTGTAGTTTTTTTGTTTTTGTACATCTGCCAAAACTTATTGAAAAAAAGGAGTTGATATGTCGAATAGTGTAAGAAAAAAGTGGACTTCTGTGTACCAGATAGTACTTGTATTAGTGATAGTGGTTTCACTCAATATTTTGGCAAACTTGTTTAATATATCGTTTGACCTTACTTCTGACAAGCGTTTTACATTATCCCAGTCCACTGAAGATATAATAAACAAAGTAGAAAACCCTGCTCTGATAAGAGTGTATCTTGATGGAGAATTTCCTGCAGGATTTAAAAGATTACAATCGTCTACAAAGAGCTTATTGAACGAATTAAGAGACCTGAATCCCAATATTCATTACGAGTTTGAAGATCCAAATAGTGGAACGGTTGAAGAAGCAAACGAGAAACAAAAGCAACTTATTGACAATGGGGTATTACCTATATCGCTTCAATATTTTGACGGAACAGAATATTCTCAAAAATCAATTTTTCCATATGCGATCTTGAACCTTAAAGGTCGTAAAATTTTAATTAACCTGTTGGAACACCAACAGTTAGGACAGGATCAGGATATAGTATTGAACAATTCGGTTTCACTATTGGAATATAAATTTGCGAATGCATTTCAAAAGGTACAATACGATAGACAAAAGAAAATTGCTTTTACGGATGGGCATGGTGAGTTGATTTCTTCTTCTACTTTAAAACTAGAAAGAGAGTTAAGAAAGTACTATGGAACAGGAAGAATATATTTGGATTCTCTTATTCAAATTGATACGACTATTGATGTTTTAATTATAGCGGGTCCTAGAGAAGAATTTGATACAAAAGACTTGTTTAAAATAGATCAATATTTGATGAATGGGGGAAGGATAATGTGGTTAGTTGATAAATTAAATCCGGAACTAGATAGTATTAATAAATATAAATTTTATGTTCCTCAAGACATAATAACTGGACTAGATGAACTATTGTTTAAGTACGGTGTCAGACTTGAACCAAATCTCGTGATGGATATGGAATGCAGTTCTATACCACAAGTTGTAGGAATGCAGGGAGATCAACCTCAACTACAATTGTTTAATTGGTATTATCACCCATTGGTTACCAGTAAGTCGGAACATCCCATAGTCAAGAATATAGATAGAGTTAATTTATATTTTCCATCATCTATAGATACGGTGCAAACGGAGGGGCCCATACGAAAAACACCTCTATTAGTTTCTTCGGATTATTCCAGAGTACAGTATAATCCGATGCGATTGAGTTTTGAAATACTTAAATTGCCACCGGATCCAAAAAAGTTTAATAAACCAAATCAAGTGATGTCTATTCTTTTAGAAGGAAGATTTATATCGGCATTTAAGAATAGGGTCCCACAACAATTTAGAAATACTCTCTCTGATATTGGAATGCAATATCAGGAGTTAAGTCCGGAGACTAAACAGATAGTGGTTGCTGAAAGCGATTTTATTAGAAATATGGTCTCTCAAGACAGAGAAATAGGCTACAATATGTGGGACAAGCAATATTATAAGGGTAATAAGGATTTTATTATTAATTCTATTGAGTATTTATTGGACGATGATAATATACTAGATTCTAGATCAAAGGAAATTAAGTTAAGACTTTTAGATCGAGTAAGAACCAGCGAAGAAAAGACGAAGTGGCAATTTGTGAATATTGGTTTACCTCTTCTATTTCTATTACTTTTTGGGGTAGGTTATCACTATCTGAGAAGAAGAAAATACACATAATTCATGACCTGTAAATAGTTCTACTATGAATAAGAATATACTTTTAGGAATTGTTGCCATAATTTTGGCGATAGCGGCATATTTAGGATTGTCAAAGAATGAAGCAAACAATGCAACGGATAGGATAAATGAGGAAAGAAACTTTACTATTAAAAATAGAAATAGTTTGGCTGGATTTAGAATATCTAAGAAAACGGATGTACCGTATGAATTTATTAAAGATAAAAAGGGCAATTGGATTTTAAATGGTAAGTATTTAGCTGAAGACTTGACGGTGGGAGCCGCGTTAGCAGTTTTTGAAAGGGCTAGGGTAGAGTTTATCCCGATAAATAAGGCAATACCACAAATTTTAGAAACGATGGATGAGATAGGTATTAAAATAGAATATCTGGATGAAAACAAGAATGTAATCAATAGCTATGTGATAGGAAGTGCAGCTAAGGATGGAGAAACTTACTTTCTTCGAGACGGTTATAAACAACCGTTTGCAATGGGAATGTCGGGATTTGATGGAGTGCTTAGAAGTAGGTTTGATCATACTTTTGAAAAGTGGAGATCTACCAAGATGTTGGATGAAGAAATTAAGAATATTGATAGTATAAGTGTTATATATCCAAAAGATAGAGAAAATTCTTTTATGATTAAGAATGAGAATGGAACCTTTAAAGTTTTACCTAAATTTAGCACTACATCGGTTATTAATGCTGAACCCAATGCTAGTATATTAGATTCGTATGTAAACGAGTACAAACTACTGTATGCTGAGGGATTTGAAAATTCGAATACACGACAAGATTCTATAACGAGTTATCTTCCATTCGCAACTATAGAAGTAGGTTTAAAGGATACGATCAAGAAATTTGATTTTTATCCTTATTTGACGGGTGTAGACCCTAATCTAAATCCATCGGCACAGCAGGATGCCGTTAAAATTAATAGATACTATACTAAATGTAACAACGGAGATTTTTTATTGACTCAACAATACGTTGTTGGTAAGTACTTTAGAACCTATCGTTCTTTTTTCAATTAGTATCTCTTTGTTCTATTAGATTTAATCAATTTATCAACAGTAGAATTGATTTCTTTGATTTCAGAACTCTGTAAATTAATAACTTCTTTCAATTCACTGATATAACTATCAATACTAGTACGACTATTTGTCTTGCTGTGAAGAAATTGAGATATTTTTGTCTCTACTTTCCACACCTCTTTTACTTCGTTTAAATGGACGGTAATATCTTCGTAAAAGTCATTATCAGAAACTAGAAGTAAACTTTCTTGAGAATCAGATAAATTAATAACTCTTTTGACTAATATTTCCTGAGAGGTAACTATTACATAAATGAAATTATCACGAATATTGGTATAATGATTATAAGAATCAATGAGACTACATATTAACTTTTCTCCTGAATAGATATTAGGTTCCATAGAGTCACCAAAAGCTTCAAAACATCTAAAGGAACCACGAACTTGTGCATAATCAGGCAACGTAAACTGTAGGAAATCTTCTTCGGCGAAATCATTATTTATATTTTCCATGTATCCTGCATGAGCTTTAGCTGGTACAAATAATATGTTTGCTAAGTTTTTAAGTTCCGAACTTTCTTTGGCAGTTTTTTCTAATATATCACCTTGAGCCTTCAATAAGAATTCAGAATTAACAGGATATAATTCAACCACTTTACGTAGTAACTCCAGAGAAACATTTCTTCTGTGGTGTACAATGTCATTTAGTGTTTGCGAGTGAGACCCTAAAGCCAAGGCAAATTGACGGGTAGATTTTATAAGACCATGATCTTTTAGGGTGTCATGTACAGTGATGAAGTTTTTCGTAATTTGATTGATCATTGGAGTCTACTATCAAGTACAAATATAGAATAATTTATATATATAATAATATTAATGTATAATAATATAAATTATAAATGAATTAAATATTATAATTATTATTGATGTAGACGATCTATATGTTTTACTTATGCCATATTAATGAGAAGTTATTGCTTTAATTTAGCAAATATTGTTTTAGGTATGGCATCTTTATGCACTAAAATAGCCACAGTTTTCATATAAGCATATTTCTCAGACATGTATAAAAAGCCTTTGTAATCACTGATTTCTCCCCATGAATTTTTGATTTTATAGTATTTATTTCCTTTTTGATCTTTGGCTATTCCCACTATATGCATTAAGTGATCATCAGTCGTAACGTACTGTTCAAAGAACGTTTGTCGTAACTCCTGACTAACCTCCATCTCTTTATGATACTGCGAGAAATCCAAATCCTCTTCAGTGTCAACCATAATAGCAATTCCATTTTTCGAAGAAAAACCTTTTTCACTGACATCTCCATCCCAAGCTACGCTATAGCCATTATTAATTGAGTAATCTATAATCTCTAGTAGTTCATCAATAGGAATATTATAAAACGATCCGTTCGAATAATTGTCCGGTATTTCCAATATAAATGGTTTATACATTGGATGATGAATAAACGAAGTAAGATTAATATAATCGTCAGCATTAATATTTAAATGACTGGCATATTCTTTAGGGGTAAAATACTTTCCATCAACTTCAAATTTGGTAGGCTCTTGGCCCATGTAAGTGTCTAGAATGGCGTTTACCGCATAGTCCCACTTTAGACTTAGGGTTTTATTTTGTCTGACACCATCTAGAAATCCCTTCAAACCTTTTTCCATTTCTGAGTGATTATGAATTTTATCACCCTGTACCTTACCTGTGTAATACATCTCCGGAACAACTCCTTCTTTCTCCAACATTCTTAGTAGGTCATGACTTAAGCTTCCTTGACTAAAATTGGCCTTACCTTGTCTAAGTATATAGTTCTTTGCTTTGTCTTCATAAATATTTCTTACCACAAACATTTCGGACAAGTCAACATTTTCATATCCTTGTCTGATTAATTCTGCTTCTATAAAAGAAGTGGTGGCGAAACTCCAACATGTACCTGTACGTTGCTGATTTTTGATTTCGGTACAATTGATATCCTTAACTGGAGTAAATTGATACTGAGAAAATCCTTGACTGAGAGAAACAGATAGAAGTAAAAAAAGAGACACTATTTTATTCATAGATATTGTAAATTAAAATTTAAATATTTGTAAAATTTTGATTTTTAGCTTGTTGTGTATTGAATTTAAAGTATTTTATTTTAAATTTAGGATGATAACATATATTTCTGTAACAATCAAAGCTAAGTAAAAATGCGAAAATGGAGAAAGTTCAACGGTGAAAAAATAGAGCAACCCATTTTGAAGGCAGTAGAAAACACTTTGATCAGAGAACATGAATTGGGTAATCGTTTGAAAGTATGCATTGGTTCTGATTCTCAGGTGCGAAGAGATAAGGTAGAATTTGCAACGGTGATAGTATTCTTACGTGAGCACAAAGGCGGATTTATGTATATCAACAATTTTACAACTGAAAACAGGATGTCCCTGAAGGAAAGAATGATATCGGAGGTTGCTCAATCGGTGGAGGTTGCTTATTCCTTATGTGATTTATTGGATAAATATGATGTGGAGTTAGAAGTACATGCGGATATAAATACAGATCCTGCTTTCAAGTCGAATACAGCACTCAGAGAAGCCATGGGCTATATCTTGGGGATGGGTTTTATCTTCAAAGCCAAGCCCGAGGCATTTGCTAGCTCATGCTGTGCTGATAAAATGATTTAATTTTTGTTCTATAATTTCTTATATTTAATTGTTTTTCAGTCCAAATAATAACTAAAAATTCATTACTAATAACTGATAATTAAAAACTTACAACTAAAAACTATTTTATGAAAACCATTCTACCTATTGTTTTTCTTTTCTTTTTCTTTAGTATTGATGCCCAAGAGATAGTTGATATACCAGATCCAAACTTCAAACAGGCTTTAATTGATGAGGGAGTAGATACGAATGGTGATGGAGAGATTCAGGTGAGTGAGACGGAAGACGTTTATACATTGACCTTTTCTAATCATGATTTTATAGATATGACTGGGATTACTGAATTTAAGGATCTTAACACTTTACACATACGAAATAACAATACATTATCAAATTGGAATATAATTGGAACATTTCCAAATGGTTTGTATAACATTAAATCCTTACAATTTCACGAAAACGATAATTTGAAAAATATTACCCTTAATGGTTTTTCGCAATTATGGAATTTAAGGTTTGGTGAGAATTTATCACTTGAAAATATTAATTTAGATGGACTTGTCGATGTTGGATATACTCTATTTATAGAAGATAATCCAGTTCTGAAAAAGGTTAAAATTGAAGGGCTTAATTCATTAGAAGATTTAGATATAAATGATAATTTATTGCTGGAATCGATAGATTTATCCAATATAACTAATCTTAGAACATTGTCAGTGATAAGAAACCCATCGCTTAAAGAGGTCAATTTAAAAGGACAAATGCATTCTAATGGAATATCAATTTATAGAAATCAAATTCTTGAATCCGTTAATTTTGAAGGCAATATCGTGAGTAGTAGTTTATACCTGTCAGATAACGACCTTAAGTTTCTTGATCTAACCAATGTTGAAGGCATAAAACTCTTACAGTGTTATGGTAACTCTCTTACAGAATTGTATGTAATAAATAAAAACAATTTGAGCAAAATTGATTGTAGTGAGAATGATTTGTCAAATATAGAATTGTTTGGACTTGATAGTCTTATAGAATTAAATTGTTCGAGTAATGATTTAATTAACCTTGATATTAGTAGTTTGACAAGTCTAGAGGAATTATACTGCTCAAGTAATGATATTTCTAGTTTGCATTTTAATAACTCGAAATTGAAAACTCTGAACTGTTCCTATAATGAAATAGAAAATTTAGATTTAACAATGTTGGATAGTTTAAAAGAGCTAAGTTGTAAAGGAAATCATTTGAGTGATTTGGACCTAAGTTCTGTATCCAATTTAGAGGTGATATCCTGTGGTTCGAATGAATTAGTCAATTTGGATTTAATAGGATTGCACAAATTGAAGAGTGTAAATTGTGAGAATAATTCTTTAACTAACTTAGAATTATCTCATTTGCTTAATCTGGAATATTTGGGTTGTGGACATAATACTATTAACAACTTGGATTTGAGTCATCAGAACAATTTTAAGTCTTTGACATGCTATAAAAGTTCATTTCGTCGGTTGTACCTAAAAAATAATGCGATGGAAAACATTAATTTGTTTGATAATCCTGGACTAAAATACATCTGTTGCGATTCAAATCAGGTTAACGAGATTGTTGAGATGTGTAAAGTTTTCGATAGATAATGATGGAAGCAATACAACGTCTTCTAGATATCCTTTTCCAAAGATGTGGATATCACACATTAATGATAGTAAACATATTTTTGGAAATGAGTATGGAGACTACAAACTAAACGCATACTTGGGAGAGTACTTGATTCGTCCAATTTTGAGTAATTCTGATTATTTCAATATTTCTCCCGAATCCATCACAGTCACCTTCCCAGACTCCATATCTCCTTACGAACAAGACTTCTGCATAACCCCAAACGGCACCCATAATGACCTAGAAGTAACTATTATCCCTATAGAACAGGCTCGTCCAGGTTTCGAGACTGACTACAAAATTCAAATAGCGAATGTTGGAAATACTATTTTGTTTAGCGATTTACAATTGACTTTCGAGTCAGAATTGATGGATTTTATTTCTTCAAGTGAGGCACCAGGGAGTGTGGACGATGATAAAATCAATTGGACATTTTCGGAAATTAAACCATTTGAGACCTATGAAATAATTATCACTTTCGAACTAAATACTCCAACAGAGACTCCACCTCTTAATGATGGCGATGTTTTGCACCTTTATGCATCAGTGGACTCTGGAGAAGAAGACTCTGATCCATCAAACAACATCCACCAACTATACCAAACTGTGGTCAATTCTTTTGATCCTAACGACAAAACTTGCCTGGAGGGTGACCAACTACGGCCCGAAATGGTAGGTGATTTCGTTCACTATATGATTCGGTTTGAAAATACAGGTACGGCAGAAGCGGTAAATGTGGTAGTCAGAGATTCCATCGATCCTCAAAAATTTGAAATAAGTACACTGCAAATTGTAGATGCCAGTCATGAATTAGAGACAAGAATCAATGATGGAAACATAGTAGAATTTATATTCAAGGATATTTATTTGCCATTCGAAGATGAAACCAATGATGGTTACGTGGTTTTCAAACTTAAAACGAGAGATGACTTAACATTAGGAGATATATTTGAAAATCAAGCAGCCATTTATTTTGACTATAATGCTCCCATTATCACTAATGTAGCAAGCACAGAAATAGCCATCCCGTTAAGTACAAACCATATCAATATTGATGATTCGAAGATTAGAGTATTTCCAAATCCAACCAGTACTTATCTTAATGTGTCAAGTGAATATCTTTTAAGAGAGGTGTCAATTATAACGAGTACTGGAAGTATTCTTAAAAAGGTAACTTACTTCGGAAGCACTCATAGCGATAATATTAAGTTAAATAACCTTGCCCATGGAATTTATTTTGTTGAAATCTTGACAGAGAAGGGTAGCGTAACTAGAAAAATCATCAAAGAATAAAAAACTCTATTCTTTCAAATCAAATAGTTTCATGTTATCAATACCTAGATTCTGAGAAATGAAGGAGTTCCATTCTTCTAACTTCTCCAAGTTTCTACCAGCAAAAGCTTCTTTCTCTAGCTTAGCTTTTTGTTCAGACCATTCTTCATTAATGTCAATATAGATCTTATTTACGTCGTCAAATAAAAGATTGGGTTGAGATAACATTAATTCCATTTTTTTTCTATATAACTCAGCAAGATCAAAGTATATATTGACATAAGCATTAAGTGCATTGCTTTCATCCAAATGGTTAAAGGAGTCGTATATATCAAATATGGCAGAAGTCTCATAAACAAATGAATCCTGTGTTTTCAATATATCCAAATATAGGATTGCTGATATGTTTAATTGATCTGTGCGATAATTGTAGGATTGATATAATCTTGATAAATTATGTGTAACTTCAGCATTAACATGCTGAGGTGTTTTTTTAAGAATTTGTCTTCCATCAGCTGTCCAATGATGATAGTTATGCTCAAAGAAAGTTTTTCTGGGGTGTAAGTCATTAGAAAAAGTTTGACCTTCTTTAATAATATAATTACGAAGTTTCTTTTTACTCTTGGTAAGTTTTATTTGATTTTGTTGAGTTAGCTCAGTCCAGATAATCGTATCAGGGGGGATTGTAAAAAGTCTATAATCAGAAATGTGTTCGGGAAACGTAGTGAAAGCCTTGACAAATGGTTTATTGTAATCATATATGTGTAATATGCTTTCAGAACTTACGGAAAAATCCTCTCCGTAACCGTCTATCAAATCCGCTTGATAATTGAGCTGGACATAATTAAGAAAGGTTTGATCGGATACTGAGGAAAAGGAAAATTTTAGTTTGAAGTTTAGCATGTCAATCCTTGTCATGCCCATTCCTTCAAATATTTTATTTTTATGATCTACATATTCAAATTCTATTTCTTTTAATTCGTATGTTTTTATGTCTATCCACATCCTTCCTGAAAAATATTTGTCAATTTCGTTTTTAGGAACAAATTCTATTTCGATTAAGTCCTTATATCGGCCCGCTGATGATAAAATAATTCTCTTCCTAAGTTTTCTTTTCGATAATTCAAATGGTCCCTTTGGGTATGAATTACGACCTTTAATCAATGAATATCCGGATAAAGCCTTACTTATATCAAGGCTTAGGTAATATCCGCCTTTTTTTCGTTTTGATAAATACGATTTACCATTTTTAAAAATCATCTTTTTAACACCACCAAATTCAATGTCTGCATTGTAATACGATTCGGAATACTCAACAGGACAATCTTCACTACTAGAAATTACATTAAGATAGGCTTTGCTTTTTAGTCTTTCCTTATTTGATTTGAATTTGTTCTTTGCTCTTTCTACAATTTCGTACAAATAATTGTCGTCTGCTACAATTACAAGGTCATTCAAGACTATATTAATGGGTACCAGTTTTATGGAAGCTTTTTTAGAGATGTCAGATGCCAAAACTTGTTTAGTAGAATAACCTAAATGAGATATTTCTAAAGAATCGGATATACTACAGTTTAATTCAAAATATCCTTCTTCATTGGTTATAGTTCCTATGGTGGTGTTTTGAACAATTATATAGGTAAATAACAATGGCTCATCAGTTTCGGAATCAGTAACATACCCATTGACAATATTTTGTCCAAATAATGTACTGCCTGATAAGAAGAGAAAGATGTAAAAGGTAAATCTCAATTAAATAAATCTTAAAAATTTACATTTCCCATTCTGTAAACTGTGATATCAACATTCGATTGACCTCCTGGATTAATTTCTAACGGTATTTCACTTGGATAGATAAAATACCCTGATACATCATTGGGAAGTTCCTGAATAAGTGACAATATCGACTTTTGTAATACGGATAAATCACTTGCAGATAACGTACCTGAGCCATTAGCGTCCGAAGCCAAAATTTTTGCTTGATCAGAAAACACATCAATCGCCAGAATATGTTTTTGTATTTTAGATAGATCTGAAGCAGTAACACTTGGATGTGGAGCAGAAGATAGAGATTCCAATACTATCACAGGGTCTGCTATATTTTCAAAACCAGATGGAGGATAATTAAAACCACCATTTTTAATCTCGTTGGTAATATTTAATTTAGGAGAATCAGCATTAGCAGGTTTGAGATATAATATATAGGCATTTGATGGAGTGAAACCATTAGCTTTAATTTCTAAATTGGAGGAAATAGTTGTGATAGCATTACTTTCTATTTCTTGAGCAGCTTCGATTGCATCATTCATTGTTGAAATCTCCACTGGATATTGAACTGAACCATCAGGAGCGATAACTACATAAGATGGAGTACCCCAATAAGGCCCAAAGTCACCATTAATAATTGGGAGTACGGCATTTTGTCCTCCACCATCAGTTCCAGCACCCGGTAAGGTGAAACTATGATTGTTTATAAAGTCGGCCACATCATTATTATCATCAAAAGATTGTGTACTAAAAGTAAAAAACTGAAC
Source organism: Saprospiraceae bacterium (assembly GCA_965230495.1). Taxonomy (GTDB): domain Bacteria; phylum Bacteroidota; class Bacteroidia; order Chitinophagales; family Saprospiraceae; genus JACJYM01. The sequence goes on from OZ246004.1 coordinate 1,012,073, forward strand.
ATCTTGTGTTCCTTCGCCCCATTCTTCGTTTTTGGCCTGAAAGTCAGGGGCTGCGGCATTACATGGAGGACAAGCCACAAAAAACAATTTTATAACTACTACTTTATTTTGATTTAAGTAATCTTCATAAAGTGAATGTTCGTTTCCATTAGTGTCAGTAATAGTAAAATCTGGGTAGGTCTGGGCAAATGAAAATTGAAAAACCAGTAAGCTAAAGGCAGTAAGGATTTTTGCTTTCATCATATTTTGATTTGAATTATGCTAATATATTATACCTCAACTTTAGTGCCAAATAATAGATAATTAAATGTCAATCAAGATGTTCTAATTCTCATGATAAAGTCTTCCATGAGATAATTATTTCCAATGTCAATGTTTATTATCCCTATTTTTTGAAAACCCATTTTTTCATAAGCCAGAACAGAATCATTATACCTATTAACATTTAATTCTAAATATGGTATACTATTTTCATTCGCTATCTGTCGGATGTAATTTATTGTTTTTCGCCCAACACCCATTTTTCTATGAGATGCCTGAATATATATTTTATGCAGTTTAGCTGTGTTTTCTTTATGAGTTAATTGATAGCTCGTATATCCAATATCCTTGGCTGAGACTTGTATGAGTAAATATTGATGACATTGAGAAAACTGTTTTTCAAGAGAGGTTGTACTATACATCATATTCATCATATAACCGATTTGATCTTTTGATAATATGCTAGCAAAAAAGTCAGGCCAGATCTTTTTAGCAAGGGTCTGAATTGTACTAATTCCTTCTCTTCCAACTTCCTTAAAGGTAACTTCCATTGTAGTTGAATTATTCGCAACAAAATTATTGTTAATCTATTGTATTATTGTGTTAAAATTAATGGAAATGGAAAAACCTTTGGTGAGGTACGAAGATTTGGGACGTATATCTTATCAAAAAGCATGGGATTATCAAACTAAAGTATTGAAGGCTTTGGTGAATCAAAAAAAGGGTAGGAAAGATCCCAATCCTAATGCAATTCATTCTTTAATCTTTTGTGAACACAACCCGGTTTATACATTGGGTAAGAGTGGATCCGAGTCAAATTTGATCAAGCCAATAGAAGAATTGGAAAGAGAGGGAATTGAATTCTTTAAGATAAATCGAGGAGGAGACATTACGTATCATGGACCTGGACAGATTACAGGTTATCCCATATTTGATCTTGACCACTTTTTTCGGGATGTACATAGATATGTTCGTTCCTTAGAGGAAGTAATGATTCGATCGCTAGATGAGTATGGATTGCAGGGAATTAGAATTAAAGAATATACAGGAGTTTGGTTGGCTCCAGAAGCTAAATATCCTTTCTATCGTAAGATATGTGCCATTGGAGTCCATATGTCTAGGTGGGTGACTATGCATGGCTTTGCATTTAATGTAAATACGGACTTGCCTTATTTTGAAAATATAATTCCATGTGGAATTATAGACGAAAACAAATCTGTAACATCTTTGTCCAAAGAATTAGGAAGAAAAATAGATGTTGAGGAAATAAAAACCGTTATAAAGGCTAATTTTGCTAAAATTTTTGACTTTAATTTCGTGAATACATGAGTGAACTAAGAGAGAAAGTAGTAAGCCAATCATTAACTGTGATGACAGAGATGGTAATGCCCAATGATACCAATCCACTGGGGAATCTAATGGGAGGTTATTTGATGCGATGGATGGATATTGCTACTAGCATATGTGCAGGAAAGCATTGTGAGGCCCATGTAGTAACGGCATCAGTAGATCATGTGAGTTTTCAAAATCCAATAAAACTTGGTGATGTTATTACGTTAACAGCTAGAATAACAAGAGCTTTTAACACGTCAGTTGAAGTATTTGTTGAAGTGACTGCAAATGATATTAAAGGAGGCAATGCTATAAAATCCAATCATGCTTATTTTACTTTTGTAGCTCTAGATGATGAAACTAGAAAACCTATTCCTGTTCCTCCTCTTCGACCTGTTACAGGTGAAGAGCAAAAACAGTATGAAGGGGCTAAAAGAAGGAGAGAATTAAGACTTATTTTGAGCGGAAGACTTCAGGCGAAAGATGCAACTGAAATGAAGAACTTTTTTGCTAACCAATAGAAATTTTTAAAATTGCATTTTTGAGTATATTTGGAGGCCAAAACTTAAGAATCAATTCAAATTCATAATTTTAGATTATCAGTATTCTTTTTTAGCTTTTTACTCATTTTTAGTTGTTCTTCAGAGAAAGTAGAAAGTGTTGATAATAATACCGAACTTGACAAAGAAATATCTCTAACGAAATTAGATAAGGAATTAACGGGTGTAACGTTTAATAACAAGTTAGATCCTAAAAAAGTAAAGCCCTCACAATATTACATCAATGTATACAATGGTGGAGGTGTGGCCATAGGTGATATTAACGGTGATAATCTACCGGATATATATTTAACTGGGAATGTCGTAGGTAATAAGCTGTACCTTAATAAGGGAGGACTTAAATTTCAAGATATAACAACGTTGTCGGGTGTCGGTTTAGAGGATAGTTGGTCCACCGGAGTAACCATGGCGGATGTAAACAATGATGGCCACTTAGATATATACGTGTGCTTATCTTATCATGATGAGCCTAAACTTATGGAGAATAAGTAATTTATTAATGATGGTCAGGGAAGTTTTAGCGAAATGGGGAAAGAGTTTGGAGTGAATGATTCAGGATATAGTATTGATGCGGTATTTTTTGACTATGATAAAGATGGTGATCTTGACTTATATGTTTGTAATCACCCTAAACATCAATCAGGTGTTACACTTGATGAACATTATCAGAATTGGTTAAAGCCTATAGAAGAATATTCTGATAGATTGTATAGAAATAATAATGACGGCACCTTCAGTGATGTTACTAAGGAAGCAGGTGTATTTAATTATGGTTCTACTCTTAGTGCCAGTGTGTCAGATTTTAATAATGATGGATGGTCTGATATTTATGTTTCAGTAGATCATAATGAACCAGATGTTTATTATGAAAATAATGGAGATGGGACTTTTTCAAAGCAAATCAAGAAAAGGTTTCAGCATACTGCATTTAGTGCTATGGGATCAGATGCAGCTGATTTTAATAATGATGGATTAATTGATTTTATATCCGTAGACATGCTGTCTGAAGACAATTTTAGGCAGAAAGCACAGATGGGAGATATGAATCCGGGACTTTATTGGACAAATATCGAACGGGGATACAATCATACAATTATGAGAAATCAATTGCATTTAAACAATGGCAATGGGACTTTCTCTGAAATTGCGGCAATGGCAGGAATAAGCAAGACGGATTGGAGTTGGGCACCACTTTTTGTTGATTTCAATAATAATGGGTACAAGGATTTATTTGTTAGTAATGGGTATCTGTTAGATATTTTAGATAAGGATTTCAGAAAAAAAGCACTGGCATCGTTGGAAAATGCAGCAGGTCAGAACCAAAATCCTGTACAACTATTATTGGAAAAAGTGGATGAGATGACCTCGACGAAGCTGAGGAACTATTGTTTTCAAAATAATGGAGATCTTAAGTTTACAGATGTTTCCGAAACTTCAGGCCTTGGGTTTGATGGTTATTCCAATGGAGCGGCGTATGGAGATTTGGATCAGGATGGAGATATGGATTTAGTAGTAAATAATATTAACGAAGTTGCTCAGATATATGAAAATCAAGCTAATAATAATGGAAACAACTATTTGATCATTGAGTTAGATGGAAATAAAAAAATCCATACCTATGGTACAAGGGTATTTGTTGAATCTAATTTAGGTACTCAGGTTCAGGAGTTACAACCTACAAGAGGATATCAATCATCCATGGAAGAGATTTTGCACTTTGGATTGGCTAATAATCAAAAAGCCTCTTTAGTCAAGGTGCAATGGATGGATGGGAGTATTGAGGAATTAAGAGATGTTTCGTCAAATCAAAGATTAACCCTTCAATACAAAGATGCTGTTCCAGAAAGGGATAATGATCGAAGAAATGGATATTTTGTCAAATCAGATGAGGCTCTTATTAACGAATGGAGACACATTGAAAATGAATTTGATGACTACGAATTTCAAGTGTTGTTACCACATAAAATGTCTCAATTTGGACCCCATATTTCTTCAGCGGATATCAATGGTGATGGTTTAACTGATCTTTATATAGGGGGAGCAAAGGGACAAGAGGGAACTCTAATGATGCAGAAAGAAGACGGTAAATTTTATAAGATCGAACAAGTTGCGTTCAATAAAGATAGAAGATTCGAGGATCTGGGTTCTGTTTTTTTTGATGTAGATAATGACAATGACTTGGACCTCTATGTAGTAAGTGGTGGAAATTTTGCCACGGCCAATAATGAAATATACATGGATCGTTTGTATTTGAATGATGGAAATGGTATTTTCTCCAGATCTACCACATCTATTCCTTCTATTACGGTAAGTGGATCATGTGTAAAGCCATGTGATTTTGACAATGATGGAGATATTGATCTATTTGTGGGGGGTAGACATGTTCCGCATAAATATCCATTTCCAGAATCTTCTTTTATACTTAGTAATGAAAATGGTGTATTAAAAAAACATACGACGTCTAATATATTAGAAAATCTTGGAATGGTCACAGATGCATTATGGACTGATATCAATGATGATAAGCGACCAGATTTAATAATAGTGGGAGAGTGGATGCCTATTACCGTATTGGTTCAAGAAGATGAAAAATTTAACAATAGGACTGAAGAGTTTAATCTTGACAAAACAGTAGGATGGTGGAATGCTATCAAAGAAGGTGATTTTAACGGAGATGGAAAAAAGGAGTATGTTCTTGGTAATTTAGGCCAAAACTACAAGTATAAAGTGGATGGAAAAGAAGATTTTCATGTATATGCACATGATTTTGATAATAGTGGAACTGTAGATATTGCCTTAGGGTATTTTTATGATAATGAAATTTATCCGGTTAGAGGACGTCAGTGTTCATCAGAGCAAGTGCCTGTTATTGCTGAGAAGTTTCCTAATTACCATTCTTTCGCAAAGGCAAATATTTCGGATGTTTATGGAGAAGACCTCAATAATGCTTTGCATTATCAAATCAATACTTTTTCGACCTCTATTCTAAAGAAAGGAAATACGGGATGGGAATTGGAAAAACTTCCCAATAAAGCTCAAATAGCTCCGGTTAATACCTTGATCGTGGAAGATCTCAACAATGATACAATCGATGATGTGATAATGGCTGGAAATCTATTCGTTTCTGAGGTCGAAACAGGCAGAGCAGACGCCGGTACAGGACAAATATTACTTGGTAGTAAAAACGAAAACTATACAATTTTGGGCCCGAGTGAAAGCGGTATTTATATTCCAGGAGATGTAAAATGCTTGGAATACATCTCCGATAAATACCTTTTCGTGGCAAACAATGATGATAAGCTAGAAGTGTTTAGAAGGCAAAATAAGTAAGGAATTATCCTCCTTTCTTTTTAAGGGGATTCCAACCTCCCAATTTGTCTTTTATTTTATCTATTTCTTTTTCAGCTTCTTTTTGAAGGTCATCTTTTCCCTTGTCAAGTATGCTGTCAGGAATCGTTTTATCTACCACATCTTTAGTCTTTTTAATTACCTCTTTCTTCAAAGTATCAATGGTCTCTTTTTTAATAGTATCTATTTTGTTCTTTACCTTGTTCGCTTCTTCGTTGATCTTCGTATTAATAGAATCCTTAACTTCTTCAGTGACTTCAGTAATTTCTTCCTTAACCTTATCGGTCTGGTCATTTATTTTATCGGTAACTACATCTTTAATTTGACTCTGTGCATTATTGCCAGAACTTCCAAGAGGTTTTATGCTAATGTCAGGATTTTGCATATCTCCAGTAAGATTAACCAAAACATCAATATTTTCTCCTTGATTAATATTTACACCTAAGGAAGAAGCTTCTTTTTCCAGAAAACTCAAACCGCTGACAACTGTACCCGTTATAACATTGTCTTGTAATAATTTTCGGGGTATCTTCATTTCAATTTTATAATCCATACCCCCATCAAGTAAGTGTGACCCAATCACATCGAAATTAATTCCAGAATAATCAAAATTAAAAGGTTTAACATGTACACGACCGTCCTTTACCTCAAACCAGTTTTTAGTATTCTCAAGCTTAATGTTTTGAAGTGGTTTTATATGTAGTTTTTCAAAAATTCCTTGAATCGGAAGGAAATCTTTTATAAGTCCATGTAAAGTTTCAAGAAAGCCCGCTGCGTTTATAGAAGATAGCTGAGGATTCATTTCCGAGTCCAAAGCTGAGCTAAAAGATAGCGTAGAATTAAAACTTCCTTTCATATATTTTGAAATAGGAACCATTTTTTCAAACAACTCTATTTTGGTTACTGCCTGACTAAATTTCATTTCTTGAAATGCCATATCAACGGATACTTCCGGTCTTTCAACTTGTTTGGTGTCATAGACTCCTTTAATGGCCAGTTGACCTCCTAAACTATTTGCTATTAGGTTGTCAAGATGTGCTTTTTGGTCATAAATAGATATTTTTCCATTGAGGTTAGTCATATCAATTTTATCATATAGTACATTATCTATTTGAGCATCTAGGACTATATTCATCCTTTCCGGAATGGGAATCATCATTTGTGTGGTTCCTTCATTTTCCACTTCAGAAATATATTTATTGAGGTTTTGTCTTTTAGAATAAAAGTCAAACTGTCCATATAACGTATCGTTAGAGAATAAAAACGAATTCACATTAGTCGCCACACCATCTAGGCTTAGATCGTTTCCGTTGATATTCATGGAAAGATTTTCTAAGTTTAGCTTCTCCCCCTTATAGTTACCTTTTAATTTCGCCGCATCGATTTCATATTCGGCATATATTATTTTATCGGCTAAACATTCAATGGTTAAAGTCTTATTAGAAATATTAGTTGCCAAAGAATCGATTTCTAGGTTAGAACCAGTACTAGTTTCGCTAGTAGAAGAATTGACTGCCATCACTTCGTTGAGGTCGATAAGCTTACTACGGCTCAAGAGATTCATTTTTGAGTTCTCCGAAGTAAAGATATTTAAAGGGTTTTCAATATTACCTTCAATATTATAATCGGATTTTCCGTATGTGATTTTATCACTTGATATATTAATTTTTGTAGGGTCGAAATCGGCTCTTGCCATTTTAATTTTTGTAGGTAATGATCCCTCATAGTCTACCAAAATATCATTCAGCTGTAGATATCCGTCAAGATTAGTTTTTTCATAGTTTTGAGAAAGAATATCTTCAATATTGGCATCTATTCTTAACTCAGTTTCCATTAATCCGTTTAATTGCTTTATAGACTCATCTGGTATTAGTTCTTTCCAATTAGCTGCATTAATGGAGCCTTTAATATCTCCTTTTACTTTGGTCTGATTCAAATAGAATTTCCCTCCGATTTCATCATTGTCTAATTTGAATCCAAATTTAGAAATGTTGACACTCAAAGATTTAAGAAGTGGGTCGGAGGATTTGATTTGTGAGATTAGGTTGAAATCATTTATAGATTTGGGCATTTCAGGATATTGAATGTATCCATCATTTACTTTAATTTTGATATCGAATGAAGGGAGTTTGTTCTCACTATAAAGTCCATTGATTTTTCCCTCAAAAATGGTGCTTCCGGATGACTTTACATCTGCATAGTCTCTTGTGTAAACTCCGGGAATGAGAGACCAGATGTCTTTGAAATCAGATTTGCCACTAGAAAAATCTAAATCCAGTTCGATTTCTTCTGACTTCTTTAATGTAATATTGCCACTACTTTCCAAATTAATCTCGTTCAATTTTAGCTTCCCTTGTTTCAGTTTTATATTAGTATCATTTCTATTTATTATTTCTAAGGCAAGATCTGTTTTAGCTTCTGCATGTGATAAATATTTAATTCCGTCCATCCAGTAGGAGATATCATTTACTTCAGCAATTGTCTTCGTTCTTAAGGTTTCGTTTTCTAATCCAACTGAACTATGAGAGTTAATATTACCAATATTCATTTTCTGATTCGTAACCAGATCCATATACATAAGAGATCCATTTTTAATCCTGAATTCTTCAAGATTGATTGCGAGAGAGCTATTAGAGGATTCTTGTTCTGCAGTTTTTATTATATCGTAATTGGCTTTTTGATTTTCTAAGACCAGAATATTTACGGAAGGATTGTCTAAATTTACTTTTGTTATTTCGTATTCTTTTGAGTCAAAGAGGGCTTTAAGGGGAAGAGATAGGCTAGCCTCTGACGTGGATAATAGATTGATATTTTCGAATTCTAGAATACCGTTAACAGTTATATCATGCACAGAGACAGAAAGTTGCGGAAAGTCTTTGAAAACAGAAAGAGATATGTCTTTAAAATCAACGCTAGCATTAACGTTTTCATTTATTATTCTTTTGAGGTTTTCATGGATTTCTTCCTTAAAAACAAAAGGTAGTAACACCCCAGCGAGAATTATCCCAATAAGAACAATAAAGAACCACTTCAAAGTTTTTTTTAACATAATAGGTATTTATATTCCGATATGATAACGTAGATTAGATGTAAAATGATAAGTAAATTGCAAAAAAAAAGCCACAGATTGAATAATCTATGGCTTATATATTTTTTAACGTATTACCTTACAATACTGTAAGAGATGATTTAGCTTTTAATGCTTCATAATTGGATTCCACAAACTTCTTTCCATCCCACTTCCCCAACCATTCACACTTTTCTTTATAAGATTTCAAGTAGCCTGAGTAAGCCAATAATGCCTTATCTCTTTCTGTTCTTTTTATCGTAATAGAATTATTATAATCCTTTTTTATTGTAAAATAATATACGTTTTTTCCGAAGTCAAATTTTTTACTCTTTCTAGCCATATTGTTTAATTAAAGGTTACCAAATTTTTTTGCTCTATACTCAGCATTTAATATTTGGTTTCTCCTTTCAACTGACTTTTTCGTAAATTCTTTTCGAGCTCTTATTTCTTTTATCACACCAACTCTTCTGTGCTTTTGCTTATATCTCTTTAAAGCTCTGTCTATTGACTCTTCTTCTTTTACGTTGATTATTAACATATTATAAATAAAATTTTACTTTTTAAACTAATCTGACGAGATAGTAAAATATTTACGTCTCGAAAAATGAAACGCAAAGGTCGGGAATTTAGTTCAAATATTAGAATTTTATCAAGTATATTTTATCTATTATATCTTAACCACCCTAAGATGTTATGATCAGCAATAGTATAATAATCCATAAATTTGACCAACTTGATTTTTTTACGAGTGGTTGAACCAATATTTTGTTGTACTATCTCTATATAATCGTTTTCTACTTTAGAAATAATAGCAACATGACCAAAAGGGTTGCCGGGATAGGCACCATAAATAAGAATATCATTCGCCTTAGGAGGATATGACCTTACATTTCTAAATTGAGTCAAGGCTCTTTCTCTATTGTAACCTACATCTCCAAGAGAATCATCAAATAAGTCCTTGGCATGGCCATAAGAGTTAGGCATCTTGTGATCAAATACTTCGTAATAATATCTTTTGACAAATTCTACACATTGATATTTTAATCCAAGATTATAACCATCGGCAGTTACATTTCTGCCACTTACATTTGTAAACCTGTCGCCATTATAATAAATAGCTACACCATTATGACTGTCAATAACTTCACCGATATAAAAATTAAAGGAAGTGAAGGATAATAACGAGAGAATGCTTATTGAGAAAATAATGATTTTCTTCATTAAACCAAAAGTTCATTTTTTCATTAAATAAAAACGATTGCAAAAGTATATAATTGTTCCTTAAAATTTATTTTCAATTTAATATATTGATGTTTTGTTAATTATTTTACAAACTAATTTTTAACTCAGGTATGAAGACTGACAATAATTTCTTGTTTTTTGTATTAAGAGTGATTTTCGAGAAATTTGAATTTACTACAATGCTCTAGCCTTAATATTCAATTAATTCATTTGAAATTTCTTGGGCATTAATGATATATTTGCGTTCCTTTTAAAACATAAAGATTCATGTTCGAAAGTTTAAGTGATAAGCTGGATTCAGCTTTTAAGGTACTATCTGGAAATGCAAAGTTGACAGATATCAACATTGCCCAATCCATTAAAGAAATCAGGCGTGCTTTAGTTGCAGCAGATGTTAACTATAAAATAGCCAAGGAATTTACCGATAAGGTTAAGGAAAAAGCTTTAGGTACTCAGAATTTGCTAGATGCTGTAAAGCCTGGTGAATTAATGGTTAAGATCGTCTTAGATGAGATGGTTGAACTAATGGGTGGACAGGCAGTAGGTATAAATGTGACTGGAAAACCTGGGGTGGTATTAATAGCAGGTTTGCAAGGAAGTGGTAAGACCACTTTTACAGGTAAGTTAGCTAAGTTTCTCAAAGAGAAGAAAAAGAAGAAGGTCTTGGTTGCAGCATGTGACGTGTATCGACCTGCAGCAATCGACCAGTTAACTGTAATTGCTGAGGCCGTGGGTGTAGAGATTTTCAAAGATGTCGATAATAAGAATCCAGTTAATATTGCTGAAAGTGCTGTAGTATATGCTTCACAGAACAAGTTTGATGTAGTTATTGTGGATACAGCAGGTAGATTGTCTGTGGATGAAGAGATGATGAATGAGATTGAGGCAATCAAAAATGCGATCACTCCAACCGAAACACTTTTTGTGGTTGATTCTATGACTGGACAAGATGCTGTTAACACAGCAGCAGCTTTTAATGAAAGAATAAACTATGATGGAGTTGTTCTCACTAAGTTGGATGGTGATACGAGAGGAGGAGCGGCTTTGACAGTTAAATACACTGTAGGTAAGCCAATTAAATTTGCGAGTACCGGGGAAAAGATGGAAGACCTGGATGTATTTCATCCGGAAAGAATGGCCCAGCGAATACTGGGGATGGGAGATATTGTTTCTTTTGTAGAAAAGGCACAAGAACAGTTTGATGAAAAAGAAGCACGGAGATTAGAGAAAAAGATCAAAAAGAACAAATTTGACTTCAATGATTTCTTAGGACAATTGAATCAAATTAGGAAAATGGGAGACCTTAAGTCTCTGATGGGAATGATTCCGGGAATGAGTAAAATGACAAAAAACCTAGATATTGATGATTCGGCTTTTTCAAAGGTAGAAGCGATAATATTCTCTATGACACCCAAAGAACGAGCCAATCCTGAGTTGCTTAATATGAGTAGAAAAAAACGAATTGCTAAAGGATGTGGAAAGAGCATACATGAGATTAATATGTTTATCAAACAATTCAAGCAAATGAGTAAAATGATGCATATGATGAGCAAGGGTAAAGGATTGGGTAATATGATGGGCGGAATGCCTGGAATGGGTCGAAAATAACGGATTTAATTTTCCTTTATGGTATATCTAACAAGAGTTGAAAGATTTAATGCTGCTCATAAACTTTGGGTAAAAGAGTGGTCTGATACTGAGAATCAAAGGGTATTTGGCAAATGTGCTAATAAAAATTGGCACGGACATAATTATAAATTAGAAGTGACTATAAAAGGAATGCCAGACCCAGTAACTGGATTTATTCTGGATGCCAAGCATCTAAGTAAAATAATTAATCTTCATGTGATTGAAAAATTAGATCATATGAACCTTAATATGGATGTAGAGTTTTTAAAAGGGATACAACCGACTACTGAAAATTTGGTTATTAAGATTTGGGAGGTGCTAGAAAATGTTTTATCGATGGGACAGTTGCACAGAATTAAACTAATTGAGACCGAGAATATTTTTGTTGAATATTTTGGAGAAAAATGAGGCAATGGGATATAAACTAATCGAAGAGTACAGTGAAGAAGTTACGGGGAGAATTAAAACTCGATATGAGGAAATTATTACGGATCTAGGAGAAGATCTAAATAGAGAGGGGTTAATCAAAACACCAGAAAGAGCTTCCAAAGCGATGCAGTTTCTTACACAAGGCTATGGTAAGGATGCCAGAAGTATTCTCGAAGGAGCTATCTTTCATGAGGATTGTTCGGAAATGATAATCGTAAAGGATATAGAGTTATATTCTCTTTGTGAGCATCATATGTTACCCTTTTATGGTAAGGCTCATGTGGCTTATATACCTAACGGTAAAATTGTTGGATTGAGTAAGATACCTAGGGTAGTAGATGTTTTTGCGAGGAGATTACAAGTGCAAGAAAGGCTGACTCAGCAAATTCTAAATGCTATTAATGAAGTACTAGAACCACAAGGGACTGCTGTTGTTATTGAAGCTGCTCATATGTGTATGATGATGCGTGGTGTACAAAAGCAAAATTCTGTAACTACTTCATCAGCTTTTACAGGACAGTTTAAAAATGTTGAAACAAGAAGTGAATTTCTTAATTTAATAAGTAGTAATCTTAGATAGATGATAGCGTATGTTTTTCCTGGGCAAGGAGCCCAATTTGTCGGAATGGGTAAGGATTTGTATGAATCAAATGAATCGACAAAAGGTCATTTTGAAATGGCCAATGAAATTTTAGGTTATAGACTTAGTGATATAATGTTTGAGGGGAGTGAAGAAGAGTTAAAGGAAACCAAAATTACCCAACCAGCACTTTTTTTGCATGCTTTGGCTTCTTTCTTTGCAAAGGGATCAAGAAAGGCTGATGCTGTAGCGGGTCATTCATTGGGAGAGTTTTCAGCTTTGGTAGCCGCTGGAGCGATGAGTTTTGAAGATGGGTTAAAGTTGGTATATCAGCGAGCAATGGCTATGCAGGAAGCTTGTGATGAAACTCCAGGGACTATGGCTGCTATATTAGGATTAGAAAATGAGGTAGTAGAGAGCATGTGTAATTCTATAGATGAAGTTGTAATTGCTGCTAATTATAATTGTCCCGGCCAAATAGTAATATCTGGAGAACTAGCGGGAATAAACAAAGGAATCGAGATGGCTAAAGAACAGGGAGCTCGTAGAGCTTTACTACTTCCAGTGGGAGGAGCCTTTCATAGTCCTTTGATGGAATCTGCTAGAAATAAACTAGCTGATGCAATAGAGAATACCCATATTAAGACACCTTCTTGTCCGATTTATCAAAATATCAATGCAACAGCGAATACAGATCCAGCAGCAATTAAGAAAAATTTGATTAATCAACTTACAGGGCCTGTAAAATGGACACAGACGGTCGAAAATATGATAGCTAATGGAGTAAGTGAGTTTGTGGAATGCGGTGGAAATGGGAAAGTGCTTTGTGGACTTATTAGAAAAGTTGATAGAAAATTACAAACTTCCTCTCTTTAAATGAACGGTCATTTTGTTAAGGCTGGAAACTTACTCATATCGGATCCATACATGAGGGATTCTACATTTAAGAAGTCTGTTGTTCTTTTATGTGAAAACGAAACTGAACTTGGTTCGGTAGGTTTTATACTGAATAAACCTCTGAAAGTTAAAATGAAAGAACTAATAGAAGATCTTAAAGATTTTCATGGGACTATATATTACGGAGGGCCAGTTGCTCCTGATACATTACATTTTATTCATACAAAGGGAGACATAATTGATGATAGTGTAGATTTAGGAAAGGGAGTATTTTGGGGAGGAGACTTTGAACAGGTCAAATTTTTGATTGCCAACGAAATTGTGAAATCTGATGAAATCAGGTTCTTTCTTGGATATTCTGGATGGTCGGAGGGACAGCTAAGTGAAGAAATGGAGGGAAAAAGTTGGATTGTTGCTGACTTAGATATTAATTACATTTTCGGAAAGCCTACCAAGATTCCCTTATGGAATTATGTGATGAGTCATTTAGGAATAACGCACTCAATAATAGCTAATACAACGGATTCTACAGGACTTAATTAGATGATTTTTTATGTATTATTTTAGAAATATATCCAAGTCTTACGGAGAAAGGCATCTTTTGGATGGTATTTCTTTTATGATAGGCAAAAAAGAGAGAATTGGCTTAGTAGGTAGAAATGGAGCAGGTAAGTCAACGTTCCTTAAAATTATTGCCAACGAAATCTCACTAGATGATGGCAATGTAGAACTTCCCTCGGGAACAAGCATAGGTTATCTAAAACAAGAACTTAATTATAAGAGTAACATTACGGTACTCGAAGAAGCACTATCTGCTTTGCAAGAGTTTAATCTTTTGAAAGATGAAATGGAAAGTGTGAACAAAGAACTTATGCATCGAGAAGATTATGAATCAACCGAGTACGCTGAATTAACTCAAAGACTTTCCGATATTACTATAAAGTTAAGCTTACTCGAAGATGGCAATGTAGAGGCCAAAGCATCGAGAATTCTCAAGGGACTTGGTTTTACAGAAGCCGAACTTCATAGAGGTATTAATACTTTCAGCGGTGGTTGGCAAATGAGAGTTGAGCTTTCTAAACTCTTATTAACAACTCCTGATATATTATTGTTAGATGAACCAAATAACCATCTTGATATAGAAAGTATCATCTGGTTGGAGCAATATTTAAAAGATTATCCGGGTATTGTTATTTTAATCTCACATGATACTCAATTCCTTAATAATATATGCGATAGGATAATAGAGATAGAATTAGGGAAAATAAACGACTTCAAAGGAACTTACAATCATTATGTTGTTGAAAAGAAAAATAGACAAGAGGTTTTAGAGTCTTCATATGAAAATCAACAAAAAGTAATAGCTCAAAAGGAGAGAACGATTACCAGATTCATGGCAAAAGCAACCAAAACTAAAATGGCTCAATCCATGAAAAAACAGTTAGATAAAATGGAACGAATAGAGATTCCTGAAGCAGATACGAGTCGCATGAATCTCAGATTCTATCCACCTCCAAGATCAGGTAATGATGTGCTGAGCTTAAATAGTATTGTGAAAAATTATGGAGATAAAAGGGTATTATCCAGAGTATCGTTAAAGATGGAGCGAGGCGATAAGATTGCTTTTGTTGGACAAAACGGTCAGGGTAAATCTACATTAGCTAAAATAATAACTGATCATGTGACTGCTTCCTCTGGTGAAAAAAAAATTGGAACCAATGTTAATATAGGATATTACGCCCAAGACCAAACGGAAAGCATGAACCCCAGTAAGACTGTTTTGGAAATAGGAGAGGAGGCCGCACCTGAAGAAATGCGAACAAAAGTAAGATCTGTTTTGGGGTCACTGCTCTTTTCTGGAGAGGATGTTGACAAAAAAGTATCTGTTTTATCTGGTGGAGAGAGGGCAAGGTTAGCTCTAGCATGTATGGTGATGCAACCTAGTAATCTATTGATTATGGATGAACCAACTAATCATTTAGATATTCAGGCCAAGTTTATTCTTAAGGAAGCACTTAAAAATTTTGAAGGTACTTTGATTGTAGTGAGTCATGATCGAGAATTTCTAAGGGGACTTACTGACAAAGTGCTAGAATTCAAGAACGAGAAGCTTAAAGAATATCTCGGAGATATTGATTACTTTTTGAGTAAAAGAAATCTTGAGAGTATGCGAAGCGTGGAGATGTCTGACGCTAAAAAAGACCAGAACCAAGTTAATAAAAGGCCAAAGTTAAGTTTTGAGGAACAAAAACAGATCAAGAACAAAATCAAGGGCGTAGAAAGAAAAATAGAAAAACTGGAATCAGAAATAGCAGACCAAGAATCGAAGTTAATGGATCCAGAATTTTATAAGACCAAAGAATTTGAAGACTTTAATCAAGGATACCTCATTAATAAGAAGAAGCTCGACAGTCTTACTGATGAATGGGAAAAATTAATCGAAGATCTTGAATAGAATTATCTACTTACGATAATTGATTTTTTAATTATTCCTTCTTCAAATTCAGCTATAATAATATAGCTCCCATTGTGTAAAGAAGTTAGATCAAGGAAAGGCTCTGAAAATTTTGGTTCCATAATTTTACATCCCTTATAATTCCATAAACTCAATTTTTTAAATGTAAGATTATTGGGAAGAGAAAGCCTAATATATTCAGAGCTTGGGTTTGGTTCAATCTTGAGAATATTGGGATCGAGTAACCCGAGCTGGTTAATCGAACTAAGAGAATGTTGTTGCTCAATATAATTGATACAATCCATCATTACATCAGGATATTCCGGAAAATCGACGGTATGGCCTACATTTGAAATTTCTACAAGTTTAGATGTTCCGCCACTATTTAAAATATTATTATATAAACTATGGGAGACATTGATAAAGTTATTAGAATCACTTAATCCTATACAAATACAACTGGGAGGAAAATCATCGACGTTGTCATAATTGGGTTGTAGATGACTTTCAGATCCTGCGGCAAAAGGAATAACTCCTCTAAGTTTTGGAATAGGACCGTTATCACTGTCCATGGATACAATTACACTATGACGTCCACCAAAAGATAATCCAGTAAGATAAATGAAATTAGGATCTATATTATACATTGATAATGTGGTATCGACAGAGTACTGAAATAATTGTTTCGTTAAGCCCTCTTGATTCCAAAAATGATCAATATTTTCTGGGCATAAGATTATGGCATCAATACTGTCTGATAAGAATTGTAATTGATTTCGGAACTGTCCTGCATTACTATGTGGCCCACCTCTAAATCCTACAATTAGTTTATAGGCTTTATTGTTGTCATAATCTTCCGGGACATAATAATATAATAGTCGATTATAATTGTAATCGGATTCATTAAACTCTATACTCAACTCAAAACTTCCAGTCATTTGAGCATTTACTGTTGAATACAACACTATACCGAGAATAAAACAGATCGCTTTTTTCATTTATATCTTGTTAACTTTCCCAAGGTAATCAAAATAGATTCGAGCAATTTAAAATATCACTTTATTGTCTCTATAATTACAATTATTGAATGATATATTATGGTATGTAATTCTAGGATCAGATGATAATTTGATAATATTAAACAAAAATGGAACTACTTTGAGTTAATATTGTTAACCAACTTATAAGAAAATGAATATGCAGTCGAAGAGGCAATTGCAGGTAGCATCCCTGATTAAGAGAAATTTTGGTACCGTACTCCAAAGAGAGGGCAGTTATATTTATGGTAGTGAGGTTTTAGTAACAGTTACTAATGTTTCAGTTACCCCTGATTTGTCTTTATGTAAGATATATTTAAGTGTGTTCAATACAGAAAATAAACAGTCTGTAATATTGTTATTAGATGAACAAATTCATCAATTAAAGCAATCACTCGCTCACCGTATAAGAAAACATATTAGACGAATTCCGGACATTAGTGTTTATCTCGATGAGACTCTCGATGAGATGTACAGATTGAATAAAGTTTTTGGAAAATTGAAAGAAGATGGTCAAATGTAGATCAGATTACTTTAATACGCTTGGCTAAAGAATTACCTATTTTTTGTTCTTTTCCATTGCATATAATTAAAATGTTGTCATCGTCCTTGCCTACGATTTTAACTTCACTTTCTGGCATAATTTCTTTTTCCCACAGCTCACTTTCAATATATTGATTAAGTTGTTCCTTATGAATCAGAACATTACTTCCAATTAAACCATTCCAAAGATTTTTTGTCGGAATACCTTCTCTAAAGGGTATAGGTGAACCATGTGGATCTGTATCTGGATAGCCCAACTTGTGATCGACTTGATCCAAGATGTCTTCATCAAGAAGATGTTCATAAATTTCAGCCTCCTCATGAATTTGATCAAGCTTTAAACCCATTTTCTGGACTTGATAGCTTTCCCATAGCCTATGAGCTCTAATCAATTCCTGCCCTTTAGTCAGACCTATTGCACTTAATCTGTAATTTTTCTCATTCTTGATCAAAAAATTCTTTTTAACCAAATTGTCAAGTAGACCAAGGACATATTGTTTAGATAGACCGAGTTGTTTAGAAATATATTCAACACCTAGCATTGTTTCTTCGTTCTTGGCCAACAGTTTTAGCACATGGTCTGTGTTAATTTTTCTGTTTTGTTTCTTTACTCTGAAATACTTAAAAATCAATCCTTTACTTGGCGAAAATGCAACAGCTAACAAATAAAAAAGTGTAGCTACTAGAACTATTGCAGGCCCAGGCGTAGTATCAAAGAGAATAGCCAAGATCAGGCCTAAAACACTGGATAAGATACCTATAAGAATAGATAAAATCAAGACAGTCTTAAGTTTGTAACTCAATAATAAGGCAGTAGCACTTGGAGTAATAAGCATAGCGACTACAAGAATTACTCCAACTGTTTTTAGAGCAGAAACTACGACTAAACTTAATAACATCATTAGAAAGTAATGTATAGTCTTAACTGAAATCCCCATCGTTTGAGCAACAATTGGTTGGAAAGTGGAGATAAATAAATATCGATAAAACAATATTACACTAATTAAAGTATACAGACAGATGAATGCTGTCAGGAATAAATCCTCATTAGAAACACCAAGAACGCTGCCAAATAGAAAGTCCTTCAGGTCCAAGTGAGCTCCTTGCTCGTTTGACAACCAACTGATTCCCATAACACCTATGGCGAACATAAAAGTAAATACTATTCCTATAGCGGCATCATTTTTAGTTTTTACTTTTAATTGAATCCACGTAATAATAGCGGTTGTAATTAATCCAGCCACCACAGAACCAATAAAGAATCCAAGGGTGCTATATCCTAAAATAATAAAAGCTACAAAAATACCTGGTAATATAGAATGAGAAAGGGCATCACCAATCATTGACATATTTCGAAGAACTATGAAAGTTCCTAGTATCCCACACATTATACCAATTAGAACCGCTGCAGCTAGTGCTCTTAGAGCCCAAGGATAATTTAAAGTCTCAAGTATAAAATCCATTAAAATTACTTCTAAAACAAAAGTAATGAAAATAGCTTTAAGGTATGACAAGTAAGATTAACTTGCAATCCATTCCTTGATAAGACCCTCTTTGAGTGCGTAGGGACTAATAACGATTTCTTCGGAATTGATGAGATCCCAAACATACTTTACCAATAGCAATGCTACTACCACCAATTTAGCCCGATTAGTGGGTAGTCCTGGCATAGTGAGTCGCTCTTCTAGCGATGATTTTATAATCTTTCGGAATAAGAAATCGAAATCATTCCTACCAATTTTACATATTTCTCCATATTCTATTTCAAACCCATTCATAGATTGAATGATTTCAAAAGAACCAGAAGCTCCTACGAAGCGAATATGATTTCGCTCTTTTAATTTCTTCGTTAAAACCTCCAGTTTGTGGTCCAAAAAAAGAAATAATTCCTTTTGATTTTGGTTGGAAATAGGATCAGAATTACCAAATTTGCTAAATAAAACACCAATTCCAACGTCAAAAGAATCAGACCATATATGATCTTCGTTAACTAATATAAACTCAACACTACCTCCTCCAATATCCATGATAATAGTTGGAGTTTCAGATAGTGGTATGAGTAATGAGACACCTTTATGAATTAGCTCTGCCTCCCGATGACCATTGATTAGTTCTATCGAAATATTATATAACTTATTTACTTTAGCGGTAAATTCTAATCCATTTGAAGCAGATCTTAGAGCAGCTGTTCCTATGGCTCTAAAGTTTTCGACGTTATATTTATCTAATATTTTTCTATACTCAGACAACGTTTTCAAACCTCGGTTGAAAGCAGTTTCTCTAATTACACCAAGTCCTCCTTCACCTAATGCGACAAAATTTCTTTGCTTGAAGATAGTTGTGATTTTACCTTTTTCTGCTTTAACTATTAAGATATGAAAGGTGTTAGACCCAAGGTCAATAATGGCAAACAGGTCGTTCATATATTAATTGCCTGAATTATTTCTTTTTAATTTCTGAGCGTTATTGATAAGTTGTTGATAGAAATTTTTCCCTGAAGCCGATATTACATTAGAATACATTGGCTTACCGTCTTTATAAAATATGTAGTGTTGACATTCATTAGAATAATAAATCTCTGCTTCAATAATGATTTCACCACTGATTTGAAAGAATTCTCGCCCCAAGGATTTACATGATTTATTAATCTTTTCAGGGGCCCTTTGCTCAAAGAAAGATAGGTTAGTTTTGATGGCTTCATTACTGTCTTGACTTACACTAAAGGGTAAATTGTTAAAAATATAATCAACATAATTACATTCCTGAAATAGTTTTCCCATGATTTCCATAGGAAGGGGAGGATATGGATTATCGATTAAAGATGAATTCTCACTTTTACTTATTTCTGTTTTTTCAGCACTTTCTTTACAAGCAAAAAGACATGCGAGCATTAATGAAATACAGACTAAAATTGGAATTTCTCTTTTCATTGAATTAGAATTTATATTCAGCTCGCAAGGTAATAAAATAACTTATAAAAGATTCTACATCCAAAGCTTCATAAATTCTTACCATACCTCTTGTATATCGAAGCGTAGCAGCCCAATTTTTTGTAAACCTTAAACCAACTCCGAGTATATAACTTATATCATAATCTTTAAACTCTTCAATATTACCAACAAAAGGATTTTCAGATGTAGCACTGAATAGATAGCTATAACTAAATCCTCCTTCTGCCCAAACTTTATGATAGTTTTCACCTTCTATATACCAATCTTTTAAGGTGATAAGAAGAGGGATTTCAAGATAAGTGAGTTTTATCTTATCAAAGTTAGGGTCGTCGTAACTATCAGGAGCACTTCCCCTTTGACTATACAAGAACTCTAAAATCAAGTCACTTTTTTTGCTTACTGCATAGTCCAATTTAATCCCTCCGGTTAGCCCTGCTTTATCGTAACCCGCGAGTCCGTCACCATCGATTTGAGAAAGGTTTAGGCCAACTACAGCACTACCACCAAATCTTTGGGCTTGCACTTTTAAACAAATTAGAAATGTTAATATATATAAAAAATATTTATATTTTTGATTCATATTATAAAATATAAGATTCGTTCAAGAATATTAAAAATGCCAAGTAATACAAAGTCAACGCTAAGAAAACTCGAAAAATTATTTTCGGAGCAAGATTATAGTATTCGTTATGAAAAAGGAAATTTTAATTCAGGTTATTGTGTGGTAGAATCAAAAAAAGTTGTCGTGGTGAACAAATTCTTTGATTTAACAGGACGAATAGAGGTTTTGCTTGACATATTATCACGAATCATTGTTTTTGACGAATTAATGAGTTTGGATAGTAAGAAGTTTTATAGATCCATTTTAAAAGAACAGGAAGCAAGTATTATTTAAATTTAAGATTTGAAAGTAACCTTTTTAGGCACAGGAACTTCCCAAGGAATTCCCTTGATTGGATGCCAATGTGAAGTTTGTAATTCTCAAGATATACGTGATAAAAGGTTGCGATCATCTATACATGTCTTTGACAAGAACACATCCATAATCGTTGACACGGGACCTGATTTTCGTTACCAGATTCTCCGAAGTAGAATTCATAAATTATCAGCAATACTATTAACACATGAACATAATGATCATATTGCAGGATTAGATGATATTAGACCTTTTAACTTTATGTCTAAGTCTTCTTTAAAAGTCTATGGTATGGAAAGAACTCTTTCCGAGATCAGTAAAAGATTTGAATATGTCTTTTATAATAATGCCTATCCTGGCTCTCCTAAAGTATCAAAATGCCTTGTCTCAGAAGATTTTTTTTATATCAGTGATTTAAAAATTGAACCACTTGAGATTAATCATGGTAATTTACCCATACTTGGTTATAAATTTGGTAAGCTTGCTTATCTAACTGATGTGTCTTATATACCGCCATTTACACAAGAAAAATTATATGGGTTGGAAGTATTAATCATTTCTGCCTTAAGGAAGGATCCTCATCATTCTCACTTCACACTTTCAGAATCCTTGGCAATGATAAGAGAGCTAAGGCCAAAGAGGGCTTACTTGACACATATAAGTCATTATAGTAAACACGAAGATCTAGAAGAAGAACTACCTAACCATGTTTATGTCGCCTTTGATGGTATGACCTTACATATTTAAGAGAAAATAATTGTATCTTTAATGTATTAAACTTGAGATCGAATTTGAATTATTGGTTTAGGATATTTGCTTGCTGCATATTTCTTTTAAGTCTTGTCGGAGTTTTACGTTCTCAACAAATTGCTCAACAAACACAATATTTCAATAACTTATATTCTATTAATCCTGCATTTGGAGGTATTGATAGATCATTGAGCATTACGACACATTATAGATCTCAATGGGATGGAATTCAAGAAAATCCTACTTTTTTTTACTTGGGAGCTACGATCCCTATGTACATTTGGAAAGGTGCTGTAGGCATGGAGATGTTTCAGTATTCACATGGAATATTTAAACAGTCAAAATTGGCATTTAGCTACAATTATGTCAGTGTTACCAGTTTAGGACTGCTTTCTATAGGAGCAAAACTAGGAATGCATAGACTTTTGATTGATGGTAATTTGATTAGGACGCCGGAAGGAATATATCAATCCGGTGGAATTGTACATAATGATCCTTCACTAGGAACTTCGAAATACTCGTCGATAGCTCCTTTTGTAGATTTTGGACTCTATTTTGATAACAATGAGGTGAGATCTGGAATATCTTTAAGACAAACTCCGGAGTTTTCAGCACAACCGGGAAATTCAATTTTTGATCAAAATTTGGAAGCCGTATTATTTTCTGTATATCGAATGCAAATTAATGATAAGTTTTTTTTTAAGCCTTCAGCCCTTGTAAAGTATGACTTTGCGAATATTCAAACGGATATTAATTTCAATTTTGAAATGAATGGCAATATTTTTGGAGGAATAGGATTGCGAGGATACCAAAGTAATTCCTTAGATGCTGTAAATATAACTGGAGGGTTGAAGTTGAGCGATAATTATTTTGTTAGTTATAGTTATGACATTGGTCTTAGTGAGTTGAAATATGTGAACGAAGGTTCACATGAATTGATATTTAATTACAATTTAAATAAACCTATTGCTACAGGTATCGTTCCTCGTGCAATACACAATCCGAGAGATTTGTGATTTTAATTTTTTGATATTGATAATTCTTAAAATTTATCATGAGATTGGATGCAGGTTTTAAATTGTTTTTTTAGTCATTTAATGACAGATTAGAACGTTAAATTATTTTAATTCAGAATTTATTTTCTATTTTTGGACACCATTGTAAAATAAAATTTAAGGTTGAACGTTTACACTGGACTAAAGAATAATTTTGAATTATTAATTTTGTAAAGAATCGTAGTAAAATTTTGGATAGTTGAATCACAAAATTATCTTTACGAATCTTTTTTATAGGGGTATTTAATAATTATGGTAAATCATTTTTTTAAAATGAAGAAAGGAATTTTAAGAATCTTAAGCTTTGCAGTATTTGTATTGATGCTGTCGTCTTGCGGTCAAGAGCAATCAGGAGAACTTATTGGTGCAATGGATAGACCCGGTTGGAGCGGGATAAATCCATATGGTATGGTTTACATACCTTCTGGTACTTTACACATGGGAGGTAGTGATCAGGACGTTTTTTCTACGTATACGCAGAAATCTAAATCTATCTCAATTCAGGGATTTTATATGGATGATACAGAAATCACCAATAACGAATACCGTCAATTTGTAGAATGGGTGAGAGATTCTATTGCTCATGTATATATGGATGATATTTTTCCAGATGAGTATACTGATGAAGATAGAGTTGATTGGGAGATGGAGCTTGATTATTCTGATGAGACCCTAGATGATATGTTTTATGAAGGAGATCAACGTATAAATGGTAAGAGAGAGCTTGACCCAAGAGAACTTGTCTTCACTTATCAATCCTTTGACTGGCAGCGAGCAGCTCATGATAAAAGTGTTACTAATAGAAACGAACTTATCACTGATCATGAAATAGAAGTATATCCAGATACTCTAGCATGGATCAGAGATTTCTCATATTCTTATAATGAACCGATGACAAGAAATTATTTCTGGCATCCGGCATTTGATGAGTATCCTGTTGTAGGTGTTAACTGGAATCAAGCAACAGCTTTTTGCTATTGGAGATCAAAGTTATGGGATATGTACAAATCAGATGAGCCGAATACTGAGGAATTCAGATTGCCTTCTGAAGCGGAATGGGAACATGCAGCACGTGGCGGTCATGATTTAGCACCATACCCTTGGGGAGGTTACTATGTAAGAAATGCTAAAGGATGTCTTTTAGCTAACTTCAAGCCTGGAAGAGGAAACTATCCAGAAGATGGTGGCCAATATACAGTAAAGGCTGACGCTTACTTCCCTAATGATTATGGATTGTATTGTATGGCAGGTAATGTAGCAGAGTGGACAGGCTCAGCATATGCCGATAATGCTTATACTATCCAACATGATTTGAACCCGGATTATCGTTACAACGCAAAAGAAAGTGACGATAAAGCATATAAAAGAAAAGTTATAAGAGGAGGATCATGGAAGGATATTTCATATTATCTTCAGACAGGAACAAGACATTGGGAGTATCAAGACACTTCGAAAAGTTATATCGGCTTTAGATGCGTGTTGACTTTCCTTGGTAGGTCTGCTAATGACTTTTAGTAAGGTCATAATCTAAGCTTAATCAATTTCAAATTTAATGTACAGAATAACTGCTTATATGGGTAGTATTGTATTGTTCTGTAGTTATAAATTATTTTCTAACTTATATCTAAATCTATACTAAAATGAGTTTTGTTAAATCTAAAGGTTTTAAGTACCTAAAAAACTTAATAATCGGTGTTGGTGCTGCTATTGTAATGCTTGGTGCCCTTGGTAAAATTAACAGTTACCCTTGGGGAGGTATGGCAATCACGGCTGGTCTTGTGACAGAGGCTATTTTATTCTTTTTACTTGGTGTTTTAGGACCTGAGAAGGATTATTACTGGGAAAAATTATATCCAGGTTTAGATCAATATGATTCTAATATTGCTCCTTTAACAGCGGGACCTGCTTCTAAATCGATGAGATCATTGGATGCAGATGTCGTTGAAAACAATTTGGGAGGAATGTTAGGAGAACTTCAAAACATGAGTAAGAGTTTAGGATCTTTAAAAGCTCTTCAAGAAGTGGATTTTTCTGAAACTTCAACACAACTTAAAAGCATGCACAACTTTTATAGTAAGATGAGCGATGCTATGCAAGCTTTATCTGAATCTGTAGAAGATACTAAGCAATATAAAGATCAAATGGCATCTTTAAATAAGAATCTATCTTCTTTAAATAGTGTTTACGGTAACGTATTAAATGCTTTTACAGTAAATAAGTAATTAGAAGTAGAATCGATTTTTTAATCAAAAAAAATAATTAAGCATGTCAATACCTAAGGAACCCAGGCAGCTGATGATTAACATCATGTACCTGGTACTTACCGCTCTACTGGCACTTAACGTGTCCGCAGAGATCTTTAATGCCTTTGAAATGGTTGATCAAGGGCTTACGACCGCTAATGCTTCATTGGATAAATCAAATTCTAACTTACCTGAATTGATTAAAACAGGAGCTAAGAAAAAAGAATCACTACAAACATATGCAGATAGGGTTGATGGAGTTACTGCTCTTTCTAGTGAAGCATCAGATTATGTAGATGCTCTGGTTGAGCAGTTGATTGATGAATCAGGGACTCCTGATGGAAAAGTAGATGATCTAGATTATGTTTTAGTTGGTGACAATGAAAAAAGAGAGTTAAAAGGAAAAAGAGCGTATGATGCTGTAACCAGAATAATGGTGGATCAAGGGAAGGGATCTGAGTTAAAAGATAAAATGTTGGAATTCAAAAACAAATTTTTATCATTTGTTGATGAGGAAGACGTTCAATCTGAGTCAAATAAACTTCCTATTAACATTGACGAGGAGTCATGGAAGAATTCTCCAAATAAAAAGAAGGATTGGTCTGATTTTACCTTTGGACATATGCCATTAGGTGCTACTATGCCTATTTTTACTAAGTTTAAAAATGATATTAAGGCTTCTGAAGCTTCGATTCTTAATTATCTTGCTGGTAAAGTAGGAACAACTACGGATGTAGTTCTTGAAAAGTTTACCGTAGTTTCTGCTCCTAAAAAATCTTACATTATTAAGGGAGAGAGATTTGAAACTGATGTTTTCTTATCTGCATCAGCCGGTACTGATTCTAATACTGGGATTGCAATATCTGTAAATGGAAAATCACTTAGTCCTGATAAAGATGGAGTAGCTAAATTTGCTCAAACTGCTAATTCTGTTGGAATTAAAAAGTACAATGCAGCAATTACGGTTACCAATCCAACAACGGGCGAAAAACAGACATTTAAGAAGGAATTTGAATATGAAGTAGGAGAGAGATCTGTTGCTATTTCTCCAACTAAGATGAATGTATTTTACCTTGGAGTGGATAATCCTGTAGAAATTTCAGCAGCGGGTGTTCCATCTAATCAAATTAAAGTATCTATGGGTGGTGCCGGAGGTGGTACTATTAAGAAGAACGGTGATGGTACTTTTACTGTTAATGTTAAGAAGCCTACAAGAAAGGGAGAATTTGCTAAGATCAACGTTTCAGCTCCTGGAATGAATGCTAGCAAAGATTTTAGGGTTAAAAGAATTCCAGATCCTTCACCAAGACTTGGTAATGAGAGAGGTGGTAGAGTGGGGAATGGTACTTTCAAGGCTTATCCTGGAGTATTCCCTAAGTTAGAGGGATTTGACTTTGACGCTAAATGTAGTATTACGGAATATTTGTTGATCAGATCAGCAAGAAGACAAGATCCTGAGTTATCAAAGAATAACGGAGGTAAATACAATCCTAAGTCTCAAGGGCTTATTAATAAAGCAGCACCTGGAGATAAATATATTTTCCAAGGTATTAAATGTAAATGTCCTGGAGACCCTGTTGCTAGAGATATTGGACAAATGGTGTTTGATATTAAGTAATCAAAATAATATTTGAAATTAAATAGTTCAAAATGAGAGATATTTTAAAATTTTTCGTGCTTGCATGTTTTTTTCTTACTCCTTTAATAACCTTTGCTCAGAAAGGAGCGGAAGAAGTTATTGAAGATGAAGCAACGGAATCGAGTGCTCCAGAAACAATGTACCTAGATGATATTGTGGATGAGAGTTTGATAGTCAATAATACTGCATTGGCTTATAAGTCAATCAGACCTGCGGATGTTTCATGGAAAAAGAAAATGTGGCGGGTAATTGAAACCAGGGAAAAGATGAATTTACCGTTCAGATATCCTGAAAAGCCTTTCTTTAATATACTGAAAGAGGAAATTGAAAATGGTAATGTTACTGCTTTTGATGACGAGAAATTTGAAAATCCTTTAACAATTGAGGATATTGACGGAAAACTTAATGACTTAGATACTATAATGGTATTTGATTATGATACTTATGAAGAGAACATTAAGGTTGTTAAAAATACTATAGATTGGAATTCTATTTTCAAATTTAGAATTAAGGAAGTATGGTTTTTTGACGAGCAAGCTTCTATGCTTAGAAATAGAATATTAGGAATTGCTCCTATTAGGCTGCAGGTTGATGAGGAGTATGGTTATGAGTTAGAGATTCCTTTATTTTGGATATATTATCCTGAAGCGAGAGAGGCCTTCTCAAAACATAGAGTATTTAACGATAATAATGACATGGCCCCAATGACATGGGCGGATTTGTTTGATTCCAGATTTTTCTCAAGTATAATTTATAAACGGTCCAATGTTTTAGATTATCGTATTGAGGATTATTTTGATCCGAATGATGAAATGGCAGGTGTGAATAAACTGCTTGAATCAGAGAAGATAAAACAGGAACTATTTAATTTTGAACATGATTTATGGACTTACTAAAATTATTTTAGTATAGAAAATATAGGCCTCTCAATTAATTAATTGAGAGGCTTTTTTGATACCACCAAATATGAAATTTCCATTAGTTCGAAAGATTGTTACATCTAAATACTTAGATTTTTTTGCGATATGTTTAATTCTGGCGATAAGCATTCTTAAAGGTTTTCAGTATACAGTTTATTTTAAGGGTGAAGCTCTTTTCCTCCAAAATATAAAACAAGTATTAAGTCACATTGATAAAGGAGCATATCCACTTGGTTTTATGTCAATTATCGGGGCTATGTTCTCAATGTTGTCAACTAGATTTGTTGGTAAACAGAAGAATTCAGGAAACATTATTGGCATAGCTACGACGGTCAATTCAGGAACCAATGATTATTTATTGGGGAACCAAAGTGCTATTTTAACATATCCTATCACGTTTATTATACATAGCTTAGCATCTATAAACTGGACTCGTGGCCTTACTTTAAGGAATAAGGACAGATGGTATTATATTATAATAAGTGTGTCTACAATATTAGCTTTTGCTCTGGTATATCTGGGGTTTTACTTGTTCGGAAATTTTGATGATATTTTCTTTGTCAATATTGTTGGGCTAACTTTTGCTTTGTCTCTTGGAGCTACAGTGGCTAATATTTTCAAATATAAAGAAACATGGTTTTCCTGGACACTTTATAATATAGTGCAACTAATAAAGAATATTTTACAGCTTAATTTTGCCAATGTAGCGAAGTACATCTTCTATTTGGGAAACTCAATTCTAACGCTTATCGATTGGCGATTTAACGGTGATATAAAGTGACAAATATTCTAGTTTTCAATGTGAAAGCTTTTGTTTAATATTTGCTGTTTTTATATATATTAATCTTATATTTGTTCTCTTAAATTATAAATTTCAAAAAATTATAAATGTCAGATAACCAAAGAATTATACCTATTAATATTGAGGATGAAATGAAGTCGGCGTACATAGATTATTCTATGTCTGTTATTGTGTCAAGAGCTCTTCCTGATGTTAGGGATGGATTGAAACCTGTGCATAGAAGAGTGCTATATGGTATGGATGAATTAGGGTTGGCTTATGGAAAGGCCCATAAGAAATCTGCCAGAATAGTTGGAGAGGTGTTAGGTAAATATCACCCACATGGAGATGGTTCTGTATATGATGCAATGGTTAGGTTAGCACAAGAGTGGTCATTGAGGTATCCCTTAGTAGATGGACAAGGAAACTTTGGCTCTATGGATGGAGATAGTCCTGCGGCAATGAGGTATACTGAGGCCAGAATGGCCAAGATAACTGATGAAATATTAACAGATATAAAGAAGGATACTGTTGATTTTTCACTGAATTTTGACGATACGTTGGAGGAGCCTACAGTTTTACCTACTAGGTTGCCTAATTTACTTATCAATGGAGCATCTGGTATCGCTGTGGGTATGGCAACAAATATGTTGCCTCATAATTTATCAGAGGTGATTGAAGGAACTTGTGCATTGATTAACAATCCCGAGATGACTATAGAGGAGCTAATGGAATATATCAAAGCTCCAGACTTCCCAACAGGAGGAACAATTTATGGTTATTCTGGTGTGAAAGATGGTTTTGAAACGGGTAGGGGAAGAGTGGTCGTACGAGGCAAGGCTGAAATACAAAATATAGACAGCGGTAGAGAGAGAATAGTAATTTCTGAGATACCTTATCAGGTTAATAAGGCTAATCTAGTTGCTAAAATAGCGTCACTGGTAAATGAAGAAAAGATAACAGGTATTTCGGATGTGCGGGATGAGAGTGATAGAAAAGGTCTGCGAGTGGTTGTGGAAGTTAAGAGAGATGCTATGGCCAATGTTGTATTGAGTAAATTATATAAATATACTCCTCTACAAACATCTTATGGCGTCAATAATATCGCTTTGGTTAATGGAAGGCCACAGTTGCTAAACCTAAAGCAAATAATTGAGGAATTCATTAAGTTCAGACTTGAAGTAATTGTAAGAAGGACTCAGTATGATCTAAGAAAAGCGGAAGAAAGGGCCCATATACTTGAAGGTCTTTTGATTGCCTTGGCTAATATTGATGAAGTAATTCGAATTATAAGAAGCTCCAAGACGGTAGATGAAGCAAGAACAGGTTTAGTAAGTACGTTTGAGCTTACTGAAATACAGGCTAAGGCAATACTTGAAATGAGATTGCAAAAGTTGGTTAGCTTAGAAGTAGAAAAGATACAAGCGGAATATGATGAGTTACAAAAGAAAATAAAGTACTATAACGAGATTCTGAGCAACGAAAGACTTCAAAGAGATATCATCATTGAGGAGTTGGAAGAGATTAAAGAAAAATACGGGGATGAGAGGCGTACAGACATAAGTTATGCGGATGATGAAATAAGTGTGGAGGATATGATTCCTAATGAACATGTGGTAATCACCATTTCTCATCTGGGATATATTAAGAGGACTAAAGCCAATGAATTTAAGCAGCAGAATAGAGGAGGAAGGGGTTCCAGAGGAAGTAAAACAAGAGATGCTGATTTTGTAGAGCATATTTTTACAGCTCATAATCATAATTACTTATTACTTTTTACGGAACAGGGAAGATGTTTTTGGTTGAGAGCTTATGAGATTCCGGAGGCAAGTAAGGTCAGCAGTGGTCGTGTCATTCAAAATATTATTAATCTTCCAAATGATGATAAAGTCAAAGCTTACATCAAAATTGAAAACCTGCAGGATGAGGAATTTATTAATAATAATTACTTGATGTTCTGTACTAAAAAAGGAATAGTAAAGAAGACAATTGTTGAAGCATTTTCAAGACCAAGAGTCAATGGAATCAATGCTCTTACTATTAGAGAAGGCGATCAATTACTGGAAGTTAAGTTGACTAACGGAAATGATGAAGTGATTCTAGCGAATAAAAATGGTAGAGCTGTTAGATTCTCAGAATCGGATATCAGGGCTATGGGAAGATCTGCTGCTGGTGTTCGTGGAATGAATATTGATGAAGAAGATGGAGATGAGGTAGTGGGTATGATTACACTGGATCCTAATAAACCTGAGAATACGATCTTTGTAATTTCAGAAAAAGGAAATGGAAAGAGATCTGCGTTAGACGAGTATAGAAGAACGAAAAGAGGTGCCAAGGGAGTTAAAACGATGAAAATAACCGATAAGACTGGAAAGCTGGTTTCTATTAAGAAGGTTACTGATGATGATGACTTAATGGTTACTACTCTCTCTGGTATAGTTATAAGGTTAGGCACCGAAGATTTGCGAGTTATGGGAAGAGCAACTCAAGGAGTACGAATTATTAAATTAGGGAAAAATGAGGGTATAGCGGATGTGACGGTTATAATGAAATCTTCCGATAGTGAGGAAGAGTAGTTTTAATTTATCATCGTGACTAGAAAGGAAAAGGCAGTTGAAATAGCGAAGGTTTTAGAGAGACTTTATCCGGAAACTCCTATACCATTAGATCATACAGATAATTATACTTTGCTAATAGCTGTATTATTATCTGCTCAATGTACGGATGAAAGAGTCAATAAAATTACACCTATATTATTTGAAAGGGCCAGTACTCCTAATGAAATGGCACTTCTGGATGTAAAAGAAATAGAGAATATTATCAGGTCTTGTGGACTTTCTCCTAGAAAATCCAAGGCCATTTCTCAATTGTCAAAAATTCTCTTGGATAAATACAAGGGAATGGTTCCAAACACTTTTGAATCTTTGGAAGAGCTGCCTGGAGTTGGCCATAAGACAGCTTCGGTAGTTATGTCACAAGGATTTGGAGTACCCGCATTTCCTGTAGATACACATATCCACCGACTTGCTTATAGATGGACACTAAGTACAGGGAAGAATGTAGAGAAGACAGAAAAGGATTTGAAAAGACTATTTCCGGAGGATACCTGGAATAAACTGCATTTAAGGATTATTTTTTTCGGTAGAGAGTACTGTCCGGCTAGAGGCCATGATCCAACGAAATGTCCTATTTGTTCTAAGTATGGGAGGAGATCATTGTTTAAGGTATAATTGAGCACAGATCATTAAAACAGAAATGTACAAAGTTATTTGTCTGATAGTTTTCTTCTTTTTGATTTATTCCTGTAAGGAAGATCCCACACCTATTATAAGAACAGAACATCCGGACGGGAATACTTCTGTGCAATATGTTGATACCATTCCAAAAGTGTATATTTCGACAGAACAAAATATTTTGGATGAACCAAAGGTCAGAGCTGAGATGCGAATAATACGAAATAATGCATTAATTTTTGAGTCGGGATGTGGTATTGAAATAAGAGGGTCTAGCTCCCAATTTTTTCCTAAAAAGAGTTATGGTATTGAATTCTGGAATGATAATGATATGGATATAGAGCACTCACTCTTTGGGATGCCAATGGATGAAGACTGGATACTATATGCTCCATATTCTGATAAATCTCTGATGAGAAATGTATTGATGTATGAATTGTCCAATGAAATGAATAAATATGCATCACGAACACAATGGGTAGAAGCTTATATTAATGAAGAATATCTGGGCGTATATGTTCTGATGGAAAAGATTAAAAGGTCTAAAGATAGGGTGGACGTAAGTAAACTCAATCCTGATGAAGTAAACGGTGAAGATATCACAGGAGGATATATTTTAAAAATTGACAAATCTACAGGCAATGATGTAAATGATCCAGGAAACTCAAGTAACTATTCTACCGAATTTGGGTTTAAGTCGGAATTTGACGCCAGTGGCCAACTTTCATTTGACCATAATACATGGTTTCAATATGAGTATCCGAAGCAAGAAAGAATATATACAGGACTATGTTGGTGAGTTCGAACGAGTATTAGCCTCAAATATCTACGCCGATCCGAACGAAGGTTATCGAAAATATATTAATGTAACTAGCTTTGTAGATTTCTTTATTCTTAATGAACTATCACGTAATGTTGATGGATACAGACTTAGCACTTTCCTTCAGAAGGATAAGGAGAAAAAGCTTTCTATGGGGCCTATTTGGGATTTTAATATTGCATTAGGAAATGCTAATTATTGCAATGGAGAAAGTGTTAGCGACTGGGCCTATGAGTTTAATAATATATGTCCAGGAGATTTCTGGTTAGTTCCTTTTTGGTGGGAAAAACTATTATCCGACCCTGCTTTTAAGTCTGAAATAAGAAATAGATGGAATGAGTTAAGATTGACGACTATAAGTGTGGAAAACATTGAGGACATAATTGACCAGCATTACAACTAACTTAATAACGACAGGAGCTATTCAACGAAACTTTGATAAATGGAATATTCTGGGAGAATACATATGGCCCAATTCTCAAGTTTTATATACGTATAATGCCGAGATAGAATATTTGAAAGAGTTTATAGAATTTACTGGTTAGACGGGGAAATATACAACTGGTAGAATAAAAAAGCTACTCACGAAATCACGAGTAGCTTCATTATCATTTTGAAGTTATTATTTACTTCTATTCTTCTTCTGATTTAGATACAACTTTACCTCCATCTAATTCATCCTGCCACTTTTTAAGTTCATCCCATTTTCCTTCCGCTGCTAACTTAGCTTGAGCTGGCCATGTATCTGGCTTATGAGATGCATATCGAGAGCCCGCTGCGGCCAAAATCTCCGCTATTTTGTCAACACTGCTATCTGCCAAAGCTGCAAAAGTAGGAATACCGGCATCCGTTAAAATACTTGCAATTTTAGGTCCGATACCTTCTATTTTTCTAAGATCGTCCGCTTTATCAGCTACAGCAGAACTTTCCTTTTTTGCTTCTGGTTTAGTTACCTTAGGAGCTGCCTTAGCAACAGGTTTAGCTTTAGGAGTAGTTGCTACTGATTCTCCCATAGGAACAATAGAAACAAATGTTCTATCTAATCTACCTTTTTTAAAAGCTACAGTTCCATCAACTAAGGCGTGTAGTGTCCAGTCTTTACCTATTCCTACATTTTCACCAGCGTGAAACCTTGATCCTCTTTGTCTGACAATGATATTACCCGCTTTTGCATATTGGCCTCCAAATAACTTAACACCTAGTCTTTTACTTTTACTGTCTCTACCATTATCCGTACTACCTACACCTTTTTTATGTGCCATGATTTTTTCTTTTTAAATTTTCAATAATGAGATTATACGTTAATTCCGTCAATTTTGATCTTAGTGAAAGACTGCCTATGGCCATTTTTTCTTCTATAACCCTTACGTCTTTTCTTCTTGAAGACAAGTACTTTATCTCCTTTTACATGATCAATAACAGTGGCATTTACAGATGCTCCACTAACATTCGGCGTGCCCACAGAAATAGAACCGTCATTATCGACAAGTAAAACCTCGTCAAACGACATGCTATCACCTGCATTGGCTTCTAACCGGTGAACAAAGATCTCCTGATCTTTTGCTACTTTAAATTGCTGACCGGCTATGTTTACGATTGCTATCATTTAATTTAAAATTTTAATGTTTTCAAATAAGGGTGCAAAGATACTTAAATAAATTAAATT
Source organism: Saprospiraceae bacterium (assembly GCA_965230495.1). Lineage (GTDB taxonomy): Bacteria > Bacteroidota > Bacteroidia > Chitinophagales > Saprospiraceae > JACJYM01. The sequence goes on from OZ246004.1 coordinate 1,046,430, forward strand.
CAAAACATTATGTAACTCTTTCGTTATTTCTATTAATCAAAAATTTCTGTCCTTTACGAATCACTTTAGCCGTACCTTCCTTTGTCATGCTATTGGCACTGTCGTAGTCAAATGGAATTACCACTTCACCAAGCATATTAATGAAGCCATACTTTCCATTTTTTTTGACAACTGCTAGATCATTAATTATGCTTTTCGCCTCTTCGTAGATGGGAGGAACTAGCTCTTTGCCATTTCGATCAATATATCCGTAGAAGCCATCTTTTTTGACCACACAGTACTTGTTTTTATTTGCGAAGCCTTTTACCTCGTCGTAATTAAGCTCAAGCATGACCTTACCCGAATTGTCAATAAAACTATAAGTATCGGATTTTTTAACCAATGCTAAACCGTTGTTAAAATTCTTAGCTTCATCGTAAATAGGTTGAGCAATATATTTACCTGTATTGTCTATATAGCCATACTTTCCATTCACTCCGACTAGTGCAATGTTTTCATTGAAGCCATTCGCAAAATCGAATTTTAATTTTATAACTTCCTTTCCTGTTTTATCTATAAAACCATATTTCCCGTCTTTTTCGACAAGGGCCAAGTTGCCATTAAAATTACGAGCAACGGTGTATTTTATAGGTGTTATTTCTTTTAAATTAGAATCGAGATAGCCATAGAGATCATCTTTTTGGACGACTGCCATTCCTCCAACATAATTACCTATTTCATCGTAGTCAAGTACATTGAAATTAAATTTTGATGTTTCTAGTAATTTATAAAAAGTGATCCTTCTATTGACCATAGACATGTCAATATCTAATTCCTCTCTATAAAGATTAAGGGCCTGTAAATATCCTTCATGGGCCTTTTGGAATTTTAACTCCAGAAATAATTCATTAGCTTCGTCAATATATGCTTTTAGGTCTTCTTGATCTTTACGAATATCTTCTAATGCTATTATTTGTTGACACTCAGATTTCTTTTTTTCGACTTCTTTGTTCTCTTTCAGTTGAAGGGCTTGTTCATAATATTCAAGAGCTGATTCATAAGAAGCCATTTCCATATCTTGCTCCGCAAATTCGACCTTACGAAGAAAATCAATTTCAGTCCTACAGAATTGGATTTTTTCATTTATGTCCTTAGTAGTATGCTCGAAAGAACTATCGTGAAATTTTAGAGCCTCATTTAAACTATCCAATGCTTTCTCCCATGCTTCTCCTTCGATAAATTCATTGGCCTCATTCCAATGTTTGTTGAAATGAACATAATTTTTCTCAGCGACTCTTTTGCTTTTTATCTTTCTTGCTATTTCGGTTAAATCTTTTTCTATTAGATAGTAGGGGTGATCATTTTCTTCTTTCCATTTAATGCTCTTAATGGGAACACCATCAGTCGGCAGGGCTTGTAAGTTTCTTAGTTCAGGAATCAGTTGCCAGGAACATGTTCTGGCGATAATTGGGATTAAGACGCATTTTCCTTCATGGTGGCGTGCCAATGCCTTATTTAGTTCTTTATTAAAGCAATATTCAGAAGCGATAAAACTTGGACTAACCAAAAGCAAAACTATATCTGAATTTTCTAATTGCTTAATGATGGCAGATTCCCATTCCTGTCCAGCTTCTATTTCTTCATCACACCAAATATCATCTACCAATTTAACTCTTTTAAGAACAGAAAGGCTGATTTTTAATCTGTTTAGAATTTCTTTATCGTCTCTAGAATAAGCAATAAATATGTTAATATTTTCCATTTACCCGTATTAATTATATAAAATTAAAATACAACCTGAGAACAAAAAAAGAATAGGGCAAATAAATGGACAGATTATTGTCTTAAAAAATAAGGTGTTTAAGTACAATGATTTTTTAGAATAGGAGAGTGGCCTTAATTTAGTAACTTAGCATTGACTCAAAAAAAGAGATTCATGAACAACGAGCCCAATCCTACCTTATCATACAAACTAAACGAGAAATAGTAAATTGAAAATATTCACAAATAATTGGGTTGTAACATTAACGGCTACGTTAGTCGGAGTTTTTGTTGCTTTGTACTTGAATGAAATAGTCGCATCTAATAAATTAGAAGATCAAAAAAGTATAGCAACAAAAAATATTCTATTAGAAATTCAAGAAAATCAAAGAAACATTGAGAAAAACATTGAGAAGCATACAGCGATGTTTTCAATTTTGGAATTTATGAATGAGTGTATGGATAAGGAGAGTCGTTTAATTACTAGTGTAGACAGCATGCAAAGTTTCAGGGTTAAGCATCCGGAAATATTTATCGTAAAAGATTCTACACTAGTGACAGATGGAAAATACCATTATCAGGGTGAATTAGATTTAAATTTTGATTTGTCTTATATCAATGTGACTTCTTTTTCATGGGCAACATTAAAAAACAGTAGCCTAACAACTTCTTATGATTTCAATTGCCTAGTGTTTTTAGAAAAATTGGATATAATAACAAAGGAGACCTTAAATCTTGAAAGAAATGTTTTAGATATGCTTTGGGAACCGGAGAATTATGAAAACGATGGTTTTAAAAATAGACTTATGCGTGAACTAAAGTTTCTTATTGAACACGAAAAAGGGCTGTTAGAAGGGTATAAAGTCAGCGAAGAAAAGCTTAGTAATTGTGGTTGAAAAGATATCATAAAATAGGTAAATAGAATTGTTTAAGCAATGGTTAAACTAAATCGTGAACCATACAAAACCAAAGGAATGAATATTGAAATAAAACCCTTAACCAAAGATCTAAAAGATGATTATTTATCCTTTTTTGACAACATTGTTTTTGAAGATAATCCTGATAGATTAAAATGTTATTGTTACGATTATCATTTTCTAGGAGATGTAGAAACATGCACGCGAGAAGCAAGTCGTTCTGCAGTTATAAATCTTATCAATGACAATAAACTAAGGGGATATTTAGCTTTTGACAACAATATACCTATTGGCTGGTGTAATGTGAATGACAGAATGAATTATCAGAGATTATTAAGGGACTACGATTATGTTGATAATCCTGATGATAAGGTTTGTTCCATTGTTTGTTTTTTAATAAGTCCAGATTACAGAAGACAGGGAATTGCACAAAAGATTCTTAAAAGGATAATAACCGACTATTCAAAAAAAGACTATGATTATTTTGAAGCTTATCCGAAAAAAGAAGAAATGTCGTGTGAAGGAAACTTCAAGGGACCATTAGAGTTGTATAAAAGATTTGAATTCAAGATCAATAAAGAGTACAATAATTATTATGTAGTAAGGAGGAAAATGAAGTAATAACAGTATACTGCATTCAAGTAAGATATAAATGGATATTCAAGACACAATAGCATTTGCAATAATCATTATTCCATTCTTTAGAATGATAACATTTGATCAGGAAAATCTAATTAAGAAGAAATACTTTCTGATCTATTTTGCCATAGGGATTCTTAGCTGGGTATTAGGTGCATTATATTTTTCTCAGAGCGAATCGGAGGAAAAATGGTTTGTATATTTTGGATCTCAAATGACACTGTTTTTTCTTATTCAGTATGTAATAATATCTTATCTATATAGAATGTTATTTAAACGAAATCCCGAAATTTCTGAAATCCCTTCCAAAAATTTAGATATAGTCCCAACTATACTTATAATCATGGGGACGATACTAATTCCATTGTCAATTGATTCAAACTTTATTAAGTTCGTTATTAAATAAATTAGTAATTGAACAAGAAATATAAAGCTATACATTTTTTAGGGTAGGAGAGTGCTACTAGTCAAGAGTTTTAGTATTAGCTTAACGGTGTAAAGGTGTACTTAAAAAAGGTATTCAATTAGAACAAAGATGATGAATTCGGAAATAAAAAATAGAAAAGGAGCTAGAAGAGCTCAAGATATTCCTGCTAACGTTTTAGAATTGCTTAACAAAGGAGAGATAGAAACTGTAAACCTGACAGAATGGTTGGCAATTGATCATTTAAAGCTTATAAAAACGGTATTTCCTACAATAGGAATCAGCCAAGATAAAATAAGCAAAATTTCTGAGGGAATAAAGGCACAAAAGAAACCTTCAACGATGAATACAACGAAATTGGTAGGTTCAACACTTTATCAAATGTATGCTGAAACAAGTGATCTTGATGACATATTGGTTAAATTAAGTTCCCATTTATCCGATTCAATTCGTTGCTATGCACCTTATCTGATCGGATTGGATGAAAGTATTAGGATAGAAGAAAAGCTCGAAAAATCGAAAGAATTAGTAGCTGACCAACATTTTGGAGTTAGAGAAGTAATATGGATGGCATTGCGGCCCGAAATTGATAAGAGATTGGAAGAGGCAATAGAAATTCTAGCTGAATGGACAAATAGTGAAGATGAAAATACTAGAAGATTTACGACGGAATCTACTCGACCAAGAGGAGTGTGGTGTAAACACATCGAAAGACTAAAAGAAAGCCCGGAAATAGCGTTACCAATTTTATCAAGACTTAAATCTGATAAGTCAAAATATGTGCAGGATAGTGTTGGGAATTGGCTGAATGATGCAAGTAAGTCAAGACCAGAATTCGTAGACGAACTTTGCGACAAATGGTTAAATGAGTCACCGACGCAGGAAACCAAAAAAATAATAAAGCGAGCAAGAAGAACAATTGATAAAAAGTGATAATTGCTATAAGATTTGGCTATTTATACACTGCATATAATTGAATAAAAAAGGAAGGCTACTAAACAGCAGACTTCCTGAAATTTACTCCGTTTACAATTTTATTTTACTCTCTTTCATCATCTACATCAACATATCCATAAACCGTAACCCAATTTCCATGAACTAATATCTCTTCTTCTAATTGGTAAGAAGGATAGAGTCCCTTTTTCAGAATTAATGAGTTCAGGCCTGAATTCTGAAGAACTTCGGGATCAACGATAACATCTTCATCTATACCAAACTCGGGCTCAAAATGATCTTCAGGGGTTCCAAAATAAATTCTGGTCTGGTGGCCATTATTAATTTCATCGTCATCGTTATTAGACATTAATCCAAGTAATGATTTGTTGTTTGTTTCATCAATAAAATGAATTGGAAAGACCCAACATAAAACTGTAGTATCTAATTTTGTTATATGCACCAAATGTGATCAAGACTTGACAAATTTTAACATTATTTACGAAGTTAAACTATCTTATTAACTCAGCAATATATATACCTGTGTATCAAGAAAATACACCGTAAAGGATCAATTATTAGATTTGCCTATAATTAATATTATGTTAAATAAAATTATGAGCATTACACCAAGCCAAAGAAGTTTCCAGATGTCATAATAAGAACTACGCCACTTTCATTATCACATATATCTGAATAAACACTTTCCAAAGTAGCTTTGTCCGTTATGACTTCAATATCTTGTCTATCAAATGAAGATTTAATATCAGAATCTTTGGGAGGCTTTCTGTTCTTTATTTTAAGAGTCTTCTCATTGTATAAGACGCAGGCATAGTCCGTCATATCAAGGCTCCCTTTGTAGTGCTTTAAAAATTTAGGTTGAAAACTAGAATAAGTATGTAACTCGTAAAACGCAAATATTTTTGCACTAGGATACCATTCTCTAATACCCTTTACTGTCGCATTAACCTTGGATGGAGAATGAGCAAAATCAAGATATACCTTTAATTTATCACTGTTTTTAATCAATTGAAGCCTTCGTTTAGCACCTTTAAAAGAGCTTAATGCTTGATAAAACTCCATATCTGATATTCCAAGATTTTGGCAAATATGGTATGCAGCATCAATGTTTTGTAAATTATGACGCCCTATTAGTGGTATAGAATATAGGCTATCTCCTACTTTAACCTGTCTGTTCGTATCAACCGATATTTCATTATATTTCTTAATATTGGAATATTTTTGGGATATTTTATTGAGTTTGTTATCTTCTGAATAACAGTATATTATGGAGTCTTCTTCATGTGATTGTATAAATAAATCAAACTGCTTTATATACTCTTCAAATGTGGGGAAAACATTGACGTGATCCCAAGCGATACCTGTAATTACGGAGATATGTGGTTTGTAGTGTAACATTTTGGGACGAGAATCTATAGGACTGCTTAAATATTCGTCTCCTTCCAGTACAATGACAGGTGCATTACTTAATTTAACCATAGTGTCAAAACCCTCGATTTGACTTCCTACTAAGTAATCGAAGTCGACATTAAGCTCTTTCAATACATGCATAACTATCGAGGTAGTGGTTGTCTTTCCATGACTACCAGCTATCACTACCCTCTTCTTTTCGGTTGAATGTGCTGCTACGAAAGACGGATAAGAATGGATTTTTATTCCTAATTCTTGAGCTTTTAATAGTTCTGGATTATCCTTTTTCGCGTGCATTCCAAGAATAATAGCATCTATTTCTTCCGTTATTATTTCAGGCCTCCAACCTTCATTAGTGGGTAATAAGCCTTGCTTTTCAAGCCGTGATCTGGAAGGTTCATATATTTCATCATCGGAGCCAGATACTTCATGACCATTTTTAAACAAAGCTATGGCCAGATTATGCATTGCTGCTCCACCGATTGCAATAAAATGTATTCGCATTGAGCTAGAAGTTTTATTTAAATATTAAATATTTCTGATAGGCCCTTAGGATTAGCTGGATGTACATTTACTATAAAATTATGTCACCTATTGTCATAAAACGACATTATATTTAGTGTAACACATGAAAACATATAACAATTTGTTAAAATTTGTGTAAAAGAAATAAATTATATCAATATTGCGTTTTATTTTTGCACTTTTTGAAGAAAAAGGACGATAATTAAAAGTTATCAGATTTTATACTAATTTGAATTGAATTGTCGTTTTTGACATTAAAATTATTTAGACAGATGAAAAAGATCAATTTTAAGAATGTAACACTTGCTGTTTTGATTTTAGGTTTAGTTACTTTTTTGAGTAGTTGTAGTAGAGGTGGATATGGGTGTCCTTATGAGTTAGAAGCAGCAAATAATATTTTACAAAATATTTGTGTGGGTTAGATGACATGGATTCCACTAGAATCTTTGTCCCAAATTGACGATGTTATTTCTCAAAGCAGGGATAATAAAGTCCTAATATTTAAACATAGTACGCGTTGTTCCATTAGCTCTATTGCTAAGATGAGGCTTGAATCTGATATAGTCTCTGATAGTGTTTTATATTATTATCTCGATTTGATTAAGTTTAGAGATATTTCCAATAGAATTGCTGAAAAGTTTGTTGTTCATCATGAATCGCCACAAGTATTGATTATCGATAACGGTGATTGTATTTATGATGAATCCCACCTTGACATCACAGCTAAAGAAATAGAAAAGATTTTAGGTGAATAGATTACTTGTATCTGATGATGGTAGTCACACCATTCATTCTGATAAGTTTAGTGCAACTTATCATTCTACTCATGGCTCGATACAAGAATCTCAAATAGTTTTTATCGATGCCGGATTAAGCAAAATTGATTCAAGTCATTCAGAGATCAAGGTTTTAGAGATGGGTTTTGGTTCTGGGCTTAATTTTTTGATGACCCTAAAGGAGTTTCTAGGTAATAGCGAATTACCTTCAATATTATATCATGGGATCGAGGCCTACCCTATTTCCATCGAAATATTGAAGTGTCTGAATTATTTAAACCACATTGGTTTAATGGAGTTAGAAGAACCTTTTAATCGAAGTCATGTCTGTGAATCAGGAAAGACCGTTCAGTTATATGAGAACGCAGGAAGAATAGTTAGATTCATGAAAATGGTTGACAAGGTAGAAGTATTGAACCTTACAAATAGTTTCTATAATTTAATTTACTACGATGCCTTTGGTCCGTTAGTACAACCTTTTCTTTGGGAGGTGCCTATATTGAAAAGAATGTACTCTGCTCTTGATGCTAATGGAGTCTTAGTCACCTATTGTGCAAAAGGGTCTTTTAAAAGAAATTTAAAATCTGTAGGTTTTGAAGTAGAGGCATTACCTGGCCCCAAGGGAAAAAGAGAAATGACGAGAGCCATCAAAAAATAATTTGATCAGACTATATTCTTCTATTTTATTCTAATTTTGTAATCTTTTTAAACTTTTGCTGAAATAGGTTTGTTAGGGCAATAAATTAATATTGATAAATGGCTAAGATTAAGTTTACTTTTGAAGATAAAGATATTGATGAAAAGGTTGTTGAGACGGACATGAAGGGGTATTCAATATTGGAAGTAACAGAAGATCACGATATTCACTTAAACCATAATTGTGGAGGAGTCTGTGCTTGCAGCACTTGCCATATATATGTTGAAAAAGGAGAAGATTACCTTGAAGAGATTTCAGATAAAGAAGAAGATTTTATAGATAGAGCTATTAACCCAAGACTTGAATCTAGATTGGCTTGTCAATGTATTATTTTGGATGAAAATGTTGAAATTGAGGTCCAGATTCCAGATCAGTCTAGAATAATTGGTCACGAACACTAAAAATATAGTAATGGGATTTGAAGATTTTGAAAACTTACCTATTGATTGGATAGATCACGAAGATATTGCAATCAAGCTTTATGAAAAATTTGGAGATGAATTTAGTGAAAGCAATATTTACCGAATTCGTTTTACAGATTTGATTGAATGGGTTCTGGAAATTCCTAACTTTGTTGGGAAACGTGAAAATTGTAGTGAAGGGCATTTAGAACAAATTCAAGCCAAATGGGTATACGAATGGCGTGATAATCAGTAATATTATGGATTTTTCTTCTCTTAATAATATAAATACTTTCATTTTTGATGTGGACGGTGTACTTACAGATAGCACCATTCTGGTAACAGAAAAAGGAGATTTGTTACGCACCATGAACGTTCGAGATGGTCAGGCTATCAAGATCGCCTTAAATAGTGGTTATAAGATCGGAGTTATTACAAAAGGAAACTCTAATGGAGTAAAACGAAGGTTATCTATTTTGGGCATTAAGGATATTTGTGACAATGTTAAAAACAAAATGGAGGCCCTGGAATATTTGAAGAGAGAGAAAGACTATAATTTGTCCACCACATTGTATATGGGGGATGATTTACCTGATTTAACAGTAGCGGATCATATTGCGGTTTTTTCGTGTCCTTCGAATGCTGCTAGTGAGGTAATTGTACGAGCTGATTATATTTCTGCTAAAGGAGGTGGTTTGGGCTGTGTTAGAGAAATAATTGAGAAGGTATTGAGAATACAAGGAAAGTGGCCAATATAAAACGTTGGGTTTCTTTCATCTCAGTACTAAGACCAGTAAACCTATTGATAGTTGTTATTACGCAACTTATAATTTATAGTAACTGCATACTACCCTACTTACAAGATTCCCCTACAAGAGTTCTTAGTTTATATTACCTATTCATCTTTTGTGCCATTACAGCGATAATTACTGGTACTGGATACATCATCAATGATTACTTCGATGTTGAATCAGATCGTATTAATAATAAGAATTCACATGGTCTTTCAGCAATTACTTTAAAGAACTTTTATTACATGGGTATATTAATAGGATTCTTACTTAGTATTTATCTTGCACTTAAAACTGAAAATATAGGTTTACTATGGATATATCCTCTGGCAATTGCTATACTCTATTTATATTCTTCCTACTTTAAATCAAAAGGTTTTGTGGGAAATTTACTTGTTTCCATATTTTGTTCCTTTGTTGTTTTTATTATTCTTGTTGCTGAATTACCAAATTTTGAGATATTGAATACACCGTTATATGGAAAAGTCTCTGGTTTGGAAATAATATGGTTTTATATGGTCTTCGCCTTTTTTTCAACATTGGCTCGAGAAATTGTTAAAGATATACAGGATATTGAGGGAGACCGGTTAGCCGGTTATACAACTATGCCTTTAAGTCTTGGTGTATTAAAGTCTAAATTAATTGCTGGAATTCAGTGTTTTATATTAATTTTTTTGATTGTGTCTTGGATATGGTATTCATATTTGGAGATATCATTAGTATCTACTTGTGGTCTTTTTATTTTTTCCCTTCTTCCATTAATAGTTTGTTGCTTTTTGATGGTAAAAGCGACAAAAAGTATGGATTATTTCATTATAAGTAGATTGTTGAAGTGGATTATTTTTAGTGGTTTAATTTTTCTCTTTTTGCTATGATAGATATTTTTGAAAAGTACGATTATATTCTTGGTTCCGGCTCTCCACGGAGAGCTCAATTATTGACAGAAGCAGGTCTTAAGTTTAAAATCATCAAAAGTAATGTTGACGAGACTTTTGACTCTAAAATGGATATTTATGAGGTGGCGGAGTACTTGTCAGTGGTTAAATCTGATGCTTTGGCTAATAACTTATCTTCTAATCAATTGCTTATTACAGCTGATAGTGTAGTAATATTTAATAATACTATCCTAGGAAAACCCAATAGTGTAGAAGAAGCAAAAGATACAATTAAGAGATTGAGTGGAAAGACTCATGAAGTTATAACAGGAGTTTGTCTACGTACAGTTGATAGAACTCACTCTTTTAGTGTAAAAACGGAAGTTGTATTTGATGCTATAAGTGATTGTGAAATAGATCATTACGTAAGTAAATATAAACCTTTTGATAAGGCCGGGTCTTATGGCGTTCAGGAATGGATCGGGCATTGTAAAGTAGCTTATATGTCGGGAACATATACGAATGTAATGGGATTGCCGGTACGTGAGTTATATCAGGCTCTTAATAACCATTTCTAATTTAATTTTATCTAATATATTCCTTAGTTAATAGATTTATTGATCTATATATTGAATAATAATTCTAGATTTAGATTATAATAAGCATTTTAAATGAGCATAGTTTTAAGTATCAATGGCTTATCTAAGAGTTATGGTAGTATACGGGCCCTAGATAACCTAAGTTTAGAAATTGAATCAGGTAATGTGTACGGCATCCTTGGACCTAATGGATCGGGAAAAACTACTACCCTCGCAATTATACTTGGAATATTAAAACGTGATTCGGGTGGTTATGAGTGGTTTGAAGGCAAGTATGGTGATAACCCTCGAAGAAATATTGGAAGTATTTTGGAAACACCCAACTTCTACCCTTATTTAAATGCTGTTGAGAACATTGATATAGTTAGGCAAATAAAAAAGGTAGATAAAGTCGATTTTGATGAGATTTTAGAATTAGTGGGATTATCTCACAGAAAAAAATCGCCTTTTAGAGCTTATTCACTTGGAATGAAGCAACGATTGGCCATCGGTGCTAGTATGGTAGGAGATCCCGAAGTCCTTATCTTTGATGAACCTACAAATGGACTGGATCCACAGGGTATAGCCGAAGTAAGAGAAATATTGACAAGGGTGGCTAGCACAGGCAGGACTGTAATTATGGCAAGTCATATTTTGGATGAAGTGGAAAAAATATGTTCTCATGTAGCTATTATTAAAAATGGGGTTTTAAGAGCTCAAGGCCCAATCGGAGGGATTCTAGGTAATGATATGCAATTGGAAATTGGCACCAATGATATGGATAGGCTAAAAACTGATCTTGCCACTTTTCCTGACCTTACAATTAATAAAACCTTTGAAGGTTATTTTGCGTGCTCCCTAAAAGATAGTATTGCTTTGAATGATGTAAGTAAAAGTATAGTGGACAAGGGACACATAATAACCCATTTAGTTGGAAGGAAAAGGAGATTAGAAGAAGAGTTCTTAACCATAACTAATAACGAAAACTAATGAATAAGATAGTATATTATTTTAACCTGGAATGGAGTAAGTATAAGAGAAATTGGCTCGCCAGAGTATTGTTTTTTGCATTTGTTATTTTATTTCCCTTCTGTATTTTTCTAGGTAAAGAAATATTTGAGAATGTTCCACCTCCATTTCCTTCATATAAGACCTTTTATGAATTTCCTACGGTATGGGATTATCAGGGACATGTAGGTAATTGGTTAGTAAGCTTTTGCCTTGGTTTTTTGATGATTTATATGATTACTAGTGAGGTTGACTATAAAACTATGAGGCAGGGTGTTATAAATGGTATGTCGAGAAAAGAGTTTTTTATCTCTAAACTGGTAGCTATGGTGGCCATGGCTCTATTTGCTACTTTCCTATATTATATCACTACAATAGTCATAGGAATTGTTAATACAGAATCTCCGGATTTAGAATTGATTTTCGATAATAATTGGGCAGGTATTAGATTTTTTATTATGTCGATCGGATATATGAGTTTAGGATTGTTGATAGGAATGGTTGTTCGTAGAGGATTTTTAAGCTTGTTGCTTTATTTCTCTTACATGATGTTTATAGAGAGTATTTTGAGGGGCATTCATTTGTATTACTTTGAGTCCAGATCCATACTTTTTTATCCGACCAATGCCATAGAAGATCTTATGCCTAACAAACTATATGAGTTTGCAGATAGCCTTTGGATTAAAGAAGCCTTTGGCAATAGTTTTTTGCTATCTCATACTGAAGCTATGATTACCAGTTCGATTTATATTTCTATTTTTATTTATTTGGCTTGGTTGGCATTTAGAAAGAAAGATCTTTAGAGTATTGAATAAAAGACACTAAATTTAATTATATGAAGGAAATGACATGTAAGCAACTCGGAGGAGCTTGCGATTTGGTATTTAAAGCAGAATCATTCGAAGAGATAGCAGAATTGAGTAAAAAACATGGAATGGAAATGTATCAACAAGGAGATCAAGATCATTTAGAAGCTATGAAAGCCATGCAAGAACTTATGCGAAATCCTACCGCAATGCAAAAGTGGTATGAGGATAAAAAGAAAGAATTCGAGCAATTGTCGTAATAGTATAGGATACCGGATGGATTTTGTAAAATGTGAAAGTCAAATAGTATATTTGTAACAGTAAGAACTGTTAGTCAATTAATTAATGAAAAAACAACTATTCTTCTTTTTATCGCTTGTACCTTTATTATTTACTTCATGTTCTAAGAGCTCTGGATTTTCTCAACAGGAAGAAATTTATACTTATGATGGAGATTATATTGATTCTATAAGAACCGAGCTAAAGCGGAAATACAAATTAAACACTCAAAAGTTAATTTATGATTTGAAGGGGAAATGGAATATTGATTCCATCACAATAGATTTTGAAGACAGTTCCTATCAAAAGGAAGCTGGAATTAATAAAGACACCGTAATTTATGATTTTGGAGAGTTTACCTTTGTTAATTGGGAATTAGAATTGTTACATAAAGATTCTACCAATTATGAGGCTGAAATCGAATTGGTTTTTCAGAATAATGTATTTCCTTTAAAGTTTGATTATCTTATACATAACTACTTACTTGACTCATCAGAAGAGTTAAATGTTAATTCTGCTATACACTGGAATCTGGATGCCGAGAATGAAAATTGGAAGCTAGAGGATGCTAGATATTTAGATAATCTTGGTTTGATTGATAATGTGGAAATAATACGAGTTAATGAAAATAAGTACTATTTGGTGGGTATCAATCGAGGACTCCAAAGAATAGATATTTCAAGAAAATAAACACAAATTATAAATAAAAAGTGGAGGATACAGGAATCGAACCTGCGACCTTTTGACTGCCAGTCAAACGCTCTAGCCAACTGAGCTAATCCCCCTATTTCAAGAGACACAAATATCAATATTTCTATTTAATTATTATATTTTGAAAGTAAATAATTGATGTATCCCTTAAGTACCTCTAATCCTTTGTCAAAAGACTTATTATTATTAACTACTATATCGACTTTGTCTTTATATGGCTGTATATATTTTTCGTAAGAAGGCATGACGTGGTTTTCATAGCGATACATGACATCTTCCAGAGGATAATTGCGTTCTACCCTATCTCTTTTGATTCTTCTTATAATTTTGCTACTTAGTTTGGCATCTATGAGAATCTTTAAGTCTAATAATGCTCTAATCCGTTTGAGATGATAGATAAACAACCCTTCAACAATAAGTACTTTAGAAGGAAAAAAATGCTTTTCACCAGCTTCTTTTAGAGAATTATTGAATGTATACTCTTTACGTGTAACGGCATATCCATTTTTGAGTTTGACTAGATCTTCGTAGAAGGCATTGGCATCAATACTTTCCGGAAGATCAAAATTTTTGACTCCTGAAGAATCTGTTAATTGTTCTTCTCTTGGTTTGTAATAATCATCCTGACTTATTACACAAAGATCTTCCTTATTGAACAGCTTTTTTAACTCATTAATGAAAGTAGTTTTACCTGAACCACTTCCCCCGGAAACTCCAATTATATATTTGACTGCCATTCGCTTTATTTGATGAGCTAAGATAAACAGTAACCATAATATTACAAGTTCAATCCTTTCTAATTTCTTTGGTTCATTTTGCTTTACAAATGAATCAAGTATTATTGAATCAAAAAGATTTGTTATTTTTCAAGCTAAAATAACATAATCATATGTCGATCATAAGAGGCTTGATAGGAATATTAGTGTTGTTAGCTATATGTTACTTATTGTCTAATAATAAAAAGGCAATAAAGTGGAAAACAGTAATAATTGGTTTGGGAGTACAATTATTTCTTGCGGTCGGTATTCTAATTGGAGACAAAATAGGATTTAACTTTAATTGGGGAGATGCGACATATAGGATAGATCTTAGTTTTATTGCTGCAGGTTTTGAGGCCGTAGGAAAAGTGTTTGTTAATATACTTAACTATACGATTGATGGGAGTAAATTCTTACTTGGAGGTCTTATGGAAATCGATTCTTATGGCTTTATTTTTGCCTTTCAGGTATTGCCTACAATCATTTTCTTTTCTGCTTTGACTTCCGTTTTATTTTATTTTGGCATCATCCAAAAGGTGGTTAAATTATTAGCTAAATTGCTGACTAAGTTGTTGCATATATCAGGTGCTGAAAGCCTTTCTGTTGCGGGAAACATTTTCTTGGGGCAAACGGAGGCTCCATTAATGATAAAACCCTATTTAGAAAGAATGACAAAGTCTGAAATTCTTTTGGTGATGATCGGTGGAATGGCTACTGTTGCAGGAGGAGTTTTGGCTGCATATATTGGGTTTTTAGGAGGAGATGACCCTGTTCTTCGTCTGCAATTTGCCAAGCATTTACTCGCAGCATCAGTAATGGCAGCCCCGGGAGCGATTATAATATCTAAAATATTATATCCGCAGACAAGCGAAATTAGTACTGATGTTTCTGTATCTAATGAAAAAATAGGAGCTAACTTTCTAGATGCTATTGCCAATGGTACTACGGAGGGCTTAAAACTGGCCGTAAATGTTGGGGCTATGTTATTGGTATTTATCGCATTTATAGCTATGATAAATGGAATACTTGGTTTTGTGGGAGAATATACCTATTTAAATGATTGGATTTCAGCCAATACTCCATATGAAAAATTTTCTCTTGAAGCAATACTTGGAACTATTTTTGCTCCTCTAATGTGGTTAATTGGAGTGGCAAAGGAGGATATGATGCTCATGGGGCAACTACTTGGAATTAAATTAGCAGCTAGTGAGTTTGTCGGTTATATTCAATTAGCAGATTTAAAAAACGCAGAGAATGCTCTACATTTTACACACGAGAAATCTGTAATTATGGCTACCTATATGTTATGTGGTTTTGCCAATTTTGCCAGTATTGGAATCCAGATTGGTGGAATTGGATCACTGGCTCCAGGTCAGCGTAAAACGTTGTCAGAATTTGGGATGAAAGCGGTAATTGGAGGTTCCATAGCTTCCTTGCTTTCTGCAACTATTGTTGGATTATTCTATTAAGTAATTTTTCTTAAATTTAAGAATCAATAAATATTTTAAATAATTTTTAAATCAAATCAGACTATTGTAAAGCTTAGTAACATTTTATTTCTTTTAGTTTTTTTGTGTTTTATTTCATGCAGTAATCAAGTCGAAGAAGATGAAATACCCACTTCTACTGTTACTAACATGGAGAAAATAATAGGTGTTTGGAAATTAGATAGTGTTTCATTTGCTGGGACTGAAACCATGGAACTCTCGGCAGTGAAGTTTGTAGACTCAATTTCAGGTAAATTCGTTGGGGGTAATTTTATTATAGAATTTGAAAATGAATTAGACTCTAGAGGAGAGGGATTTTATGTTCTTAGAAGAAATAGAATCAATGAGATTAATCATGGAGGTAGTAATCAATACACATATAATGATACTATAGATGTCATCAAATCTGAGGAGTATGCAATAAATGCAGAGTACTATGCACAAACCAACGGAATGCTGATAAGCGAGTTAACTCATAGTTTTTTTAATGTACAGGAATACTGTAGGTTTGACATTTTAAAACTTACAGAAAAAGATTTTGAAATTTCTTTTAGTGGAAGCTATGGTGAATTAGATACTCAATTACTTAATATTGAGTATTATGCCAAGTTTCGCAGGGTTGAGTAGTCTCAAATAATATGCTTAAAGAAGTATTTGTATTTTAGTTAGAGCTTTATCCAACCCTTCTACCTTACTCCCACCAGCTGTTGCAAAAAACGGCTGTCCACCACCGCCACCATTTATTTCCTTTGCCAATTCTCTGACGATATTGCCAGCATGAAGGCCTTCTTTGACCAACTCTTCCGCAATCGCTAACATCAGTTGGGCTTTACCGTCTTTATGAATACCAAATAATACAACTCCCCGATCCAATTCTTTGAGTACATTATATGCTAATGTTTTAGCAGTTTTGCTATCCATTTCACCCAAGTTTTTACTGACAACGGATTTATTGTTAATGCTCGAGGCGTTTTTTATCAGATCACCCTGCAAGTCACTTGCCTTGGCAGCTAAAAGCTTTTCAATTTCTTTCTTTAGAGCTTTGTTCTCATCAGATAAGTCGGACACTTGTTTTTCGATATTTTTGGACGATTTGAACAAAGAACGAACGGCATTCAATTCATCTAGTTCTTTAACCAAAAAATCTTCAGCTGCCATAGAAGTAATAGCTTCGATTCGCCTTACTCCAGCTGCAATTCCAGTCTCAGATATAATTTTGAAATACCCGATTTCTCCTGTAGCATCGACGTGACATCCTCCGCACAATTCTCGAGAATAGTTTTCATCAAATGTTATCATTCTCACAAAGTCACCATATTTTTCACCAAATAACATCATAGCTCCCGCACTTTTAGCCTCAGCCAATGGAATGCTTCTTAATTCTTGTTTTACAATGTTCTCTCTTATTTTTTGATTAACTATTTTTTCAATACTTCTGATTTCATCATTAGTAAGTTTTTGAAAGTGTGAAAAATCAAATCTGAAATCCTTATCTCTTACTAAAGATCCTTTTTGTTGAACATGTGTTCCTAAGACTTTTCGCAAGGCTGAATGTAGTAAATGAGTTGCTGTATGATTATTTTGAATCAATTTTCGCCTTTCCACATTAATTTCTGCATCTAATAGTTCTTCAATGCTTTTGGGAAGCTTTTTAACGTAATGTATGATCAGATCATTTTCCTTTTTAGTGTCAATAACCTGAATGGTTTCATCCTTAAATTTTAATATTCCCACATCTCCTACTTGTCCCCCTCCTTCAGCATAGAAAGGTGTTTTTTCTAGTACTATTTGGTAGACATTCCCATCTTTTTGCTTTATCGCTCTATATTTTATTACGCTAGTATTGTGTATATAGTTCTGATCGTATCCGACAAATTTTGAGCTTATTCCTTTTTTTAATTCTAACCAATCAGAAGTTTCTCGCTTAGCATCCGCTCGTGATCTATCCTTTTGAACCTTTAACGCAGCATTATAACCAATTTCATCTATAGCCCATCCCTTCTCTTTGGCAATTAATCTGGTCAGGTCAAGTGGGAAACCATAGGTGTCGTACAATTCGAAAGCTACTTTACCATCGATTATGTCGTCTTTTACTTCTAAATTATCCAATCTTTTTAACCCACCTTCTAATGTTCGCAGAAATGATTTTTCCTCCTCCTGAATCACTTTGGAAACGAATCCATGTTGAGCTTTTAATTCAGGAAAAACATCTTTAAAATAGTCCGAAAGCATAGGAACCATTTGATAAATCATTGGTTCTTTTTGATCTAAAAAGGAATAATAGTATCTCACTGCTCTTCTCAGAATTCTTCTAATCACATAACCAGCACCAGTATTACTTGGTAATTCCCCATCAGCTATTGCGAAACTTACTGCTCTTAAATGATCAACTATAACTCGCATGGCAATATCACTCTTGCTATTTTCATCATAACTTCCGTGATATTCAATATCGGACTTGGATTCTATCCAGTTTATGAGTGAACTAAAGATATCAGTATCGTAATTTGATGTTTTAGCTTGTAAAGCCATGGTTAATCTTTCGAATCCCATGCCAGTATCAATATGTTTCTCTGGTAGATCCTCAAGTAGGCCGTCCGCCTTTCTGTTGAACTGAATAAAAACAAGGTTCCATATCTCAATTACCAGAGGATGATCTTTATTAACTAGACCCGCTCCATTGAGGTTTTTTCTTTCTTCATCAGATCTGAGGTCGATATGTATCTCGGAACAAGGCCCACAAGGACCCACGTCACCCATTTCCCAGAAGTTATCCTTTTTATCAAATGCAAGAATTCTATCAGCAGGTAGAAACTCTTTCCATATGTCAATGGCTTCACTGTCTTCTCCCAATCCATCATTTACGTCACCGGAAAAAATCGTTGCATATAATCGGTCCTCAGGAAGTTTATATATATCGACCAATAATTCCCATGCCCATGCAATGGTGTCTTTTTTAAAATAATCACCAATAGACCAGTTGCCAAGCATTTCAAACATGGTATGATGGTAAGAATCTCTACCTACTTCCTCTAGATCATTATGCTTTCCGCTTACTCGTAAACACTTTTGAGAATTGGCAAGTCTCCTGACCTCTGCCTTTTTGTTACCGAGAAACAAATCTTTAAATTGATTCATTCCAGCATTGGTAAACATTAGTGTAGGGTCATCTTTTACAACTATGGGTGCAGATGACACTATCTTATGATCCTTGTTCTTGAAAAACTCAAAAAACTGTTTTCTAATTTCTGTTGAATTCATCTATTTAAAGTCAATGATTATGTTTAATATAATATTAATCAGTAGATTATCAATTACTAAATATCGTATATATTATTTTCAATTATTTAAAAGATATATTTTGAGATGTCAAAAACATACTTTACATTTGGGCTTCCCAACCCATGAACATACGTATTAGCGTTATTGACGCAAAAATAACTTTTTTAAATACAATTTGGTGATGAGGAAAGAAAAATACGTATACAATGAGAAGACTTTACAATTTGAAAAATTTAGTCTTTCCCCCAAGGACAAATTAATTCAAATTGGAAAATATAGTTTGACTATTTTAGGAGTAGCAATATGTATTGCCCTCTTATCTTATAAATATATACCATCTCCTAAAGAAAGAGCTTTGACTGAAGAAGCTAATCAATTAAAGTATCATGTAGGGAATATTAATTCTGAGCTTGAAAATATGGCTCAACATATAACTGATTTGTATGAAAAGGATGGTGCTGTTAATAGAATTGTTTTCGGTTTGGATCCTATTGATGAGAGTATTTGGAATGGTGGTGTCGGTGGACATAATAAGTATGAAATGCTGGAAGATTTTGGATCTACTGGTGAAATGATTACCTCTTCCCTTAAGAAAGTCGATTTGTTAAAACGACAGTTGGATATACAAAAAAAATCTCTAGATACTATCTATAATCTGGCAATCAAAAAGGAAGAAAGACTTGCATCTATACCGAGTATCAAGCCTGTTAGATCTGATAAATTAAAAAGAAACATTCATTCTCTTTCTGGTTATGGAATACGATTACACCCTGTTCATAAGGTGAGAAAATTTCATAAGGGTATAGATTTTACAGCTCCAAGAGGTACAGCTATTCAAGCTACTGGAGATGGAACTGTGGTTAGAGTTGAAAAGAAGAAGGGAGGTTATGGAAACAGTGTTTTAATTGATCATGGGTATGGTTATCAATCTTTATATGCCCATATGCATACAATTGATGTAAAGAAAGGAGAAAAGGTTAAAAAAGGCCAAAAGATTGGTGAAGTAGGAAGTACAGGATTGAGTACTGCTCCTCACTTGCACTATGAGGTTAAACTTAACGGTAAGAGCATCAATCCTATTGATTACTGTTTGGACGGTCTATCTCCTCAAGAATACAAAGAACTCGTGGAAAAAGCATCACAGGAAAATCAATCCTTTGACTAAAACGTATTAACGTTTAAAGGTCTTTCGATAGGATGTTCTAATGAGATAAAAGTCTCTGTTCTGGCTACACCTTCAATGGTTTGAACTTTATCACTAAGTACTTGCATCAGGTGCTTATTATCTCTACAATAGACTTTTAGTAATAATGAGTAGTTACCGGTTGTAAAACTGCATTCTACAATTTCTTCAATTTTATTTAACTCGTTTACTACTTTGTGATAGAGCCCTGCTTTCTCTAAGAATACTCCTATAAATGCCATGGTTGATAGACCTATTCTTTCTGTATCAAGAATTATTTTATAAGCTTTTATAATGTTCTGCTCTTCTAATTTTTTAATTCGTTGATGTACAGCACCTATTGATAGGCCACAAACATTGGCTATATCATTCATCGAAGCCTTAGCATTTTTTAATAATACCTCAAGAATAGCCTTGTCGATTTTATTCATTTGAATCAATTATTTATATCAAATACGACATAAAAATAAATAATTTATAGTTAAATCAATATGTTTCAATAAATATTATACCTTTGTTATCGAAATATTATTAATTATGTGCGGAATTTTTAGCTATTTTGGTAATCTGGCCAACGAAGAAGTTCTTATTGGTCATTTTAACAAACTTCAACATAGAGGACCTGACGACACACAATGGAAGAAGGTAGATAATGACACTTTTTTAGGATTTCATAGGTTGGCAATAAATGGACAAAACACTGATTCAAATCAACCAATGTTTGATAAAGGAGTATGGTTAATAGCGAATGCTGAGATCTTTAATTACAAGAAATTGGCTGCTAAATACTCGGTTCAATTAACAACTGGCTCAGATTGCGAAATTATTCTAAAGCTTTATCAGCTATTAGAGTTTGAAGAATTATTAAAGGAGTTGGACGGTGAATTTGCATTTGTTATCTATGATAGTCGACAATCTAAGATTTTAGCAGCTAGAGATCACTTAGGAGTAAGAGGAATGTACATGGCTAGGTCTGATGATTATTCTCAAGTTGCATTTGCATCAGAATCGAAAGCACTTGTTTTTATGGATCGAATAGAGCAATTTCCTCCAGGTAGCTTCTGGTGTAGTTCTAGTCCGCTTACTTTCAACCAATATTACCATCATAATTATGAATATCATAAAGACCAAAGTGAAGAGATACATCTTAAAAATATTAGACTGTTATTAGAAAAGGCTGTCAAAAAAAGAATGATGTCTGATAGACCCGTTGCCTGTCTTTTGAGCGGTGGTCTTGATTCAAGTTTAGTTACAGCTTTAGCATCTAAATATTGTAGGGACGGAGAAAGAATTAAAACTTTTTCAATTGGACTTGAAGGCAGTCCCGACTTAATAGCTGCTCAGGAAGTAGCTGATCATATTGGCACAGAACATCACCATGTGGAATTATCCGAACAAGATTTTCTTAATGCGATCAATGAAACGATTTATTTACTTGGAAGCTATGACGTAACCACCATCAGGGCATCTGTAGGTCATATGTTGATTTCAAAATATGTAAGAGATAATACGGATGTTAAAGTATTGTTCTCAGGAGAAACCGCTGACGAATTTGGCTCCTATTTATATTTTCAAAATGCACCCAGTTCTTCGGATTTTCAAAATGAGGCTATAAGACTATTAACTGATATTCATTTTTTTGATATGAAAAGGGGTGACAGATCTATTTCAAGTGCCGGATTGGAGGCCCGAGTGCCTTTCGCGGATAAAGATTTCGTGAGATACTATATGGGAATAAAACCCGAAATGAGAATGTTCGGAGTAGATAAGGTTGAAAAGTTTTTGATTAGAAAGGCTTTTGAAGATACCGATTTATTGCCCAAATCTGTTTTATGGAGAAGAAAGAATGGTTTTTCGGATTCTGTTAGTAAAAAGGAAAGAAGTTGGAGTATTATCATCCAGGAATATATAGATACGATAATATCTGATGCTGAGTTTGAGAGTCAGAGTAAAGTAATGGAGCATAACAAACCGTTAACTAAGGAAGCATATTACTATAGAAAAGTTTTT
Organism: Saprospiraceae bacterium; assembly: GCA_965230495.1. Lineage (GTDB taxonomy): Bacteria > Bacteroidota > Bacteroidia > Chitinophagales > Saprospiraceae > JACJYM01. The sequence goes on from OZ246004.1 coordinate 1,068,681, forward strand.
AATTCCCACTATGGAAAACATCAAAATCTTACACCATATCAGTGGCTCCCTCGGTGGTGTGGCAATATTGTGGATCCATCAGCGAGAGTCCTAGATATGTATGAGGCAGATTAATGAGTTAGAGATTATTCAATAATTGAGACATTACAGTTTTGCAAATAGTTAAGCGAGATTCCTCATCTCCGGCAACAATTGTGTAGGGAACAAAAAGATTTTGAATTCGATGCAAATATTGTTCGAACAAACGGTCTCTGTCATTTGGATTTTCACGCAGTGGGTCTTTCATCCAGGGAATGTCAGGTTTACAGATGAAATAGTGTTCAGGAGGGTCAATTTCAACGGTTTGTTGTATCATACGATCTACTTTGCCGAACACTTCATTACTCCATATTGCTATCGTAAGAGCATCAGTATCACAGATGATGACAGGATTGATTTCCAATGCTTTTTCGTGAAGAACCTCTTGATGCAAGTGAATTTTCAGAAGTTCATCATAGGAATACTTTTGAGTTCTTTTATTTTCCAAATATTCTCTTGCATATTCTTCGACTAAAGGTATATTAAAAAAAGTTGCTATTTGTCTACTGATTGTCGTTTTGCCACTCGATTCGGGACCGGTAAATACTATTTTCATCTATTAGTTTTATATCTTTTGTAGGTCAGACGGAATTTGTAAATAATTATTTTCTCTTATGTAAAAAAGGATACTTTATACATAATCTTACTTAACAAGTCCTTTCTTCTAATATATTTTCAATAAATCAACCGGAGTTAGCATTCTTAAATTTACAAACTTTTTTCAGGATTGATTCGGTAACTAATTAATATTATATTTGAGCTGTTTCAAAAAGTTAGATGCACGACATAGAACCATATTATAAGTGGAGGGAACATTATATTGCTTCGGAAGATAAGGATTCTCCTTTCTATAATCGAAGTTATAGTGAATTTAGTTTTAGTAATAAGGTTTATAACTATTTTATTCATCCTCAATGGGATGACTTTGGATCTAATACTTTATATGCCAAAATATTGATGGTAGATTATATTCAAAAGTACACAATCATTGAGTTAATAGGTGAATGGAATGATACGCTCGAAAATGATGTAATGACCTTTAAGCAAAAAGTCTTAAATCATCTGGTTGGAAAAGGAATATCTAAGATTATATTAGTTATGGATAATGTACTTAATTTTCATTCAGGAGATGATGATTATTACATAGAGTTACATGAAGACTTAGCAGAGTTAGAAGGATATATCTGTATGATTAATACATTTGACCATGTGATGAGAGAGATGGAGACAGCGGGTTTACAATACTATGTTGGATTTGGAAATTACCTTAATATGTTGGATTGGAGGGGAAAGAATCCTGACCATGTTTTAAAAGAAGTGGAATCACGTATGAACAACGTACAAAAGCAGTTAATATAATTTAAACATTAGAGTTTGTTGAAATGAAGGAAATGATCTTAATATCAGGTGCTGCTGGACAAATAGGTAGCGTATTATCTCAAAGATTAACTCGTGAATATGGAATTGATTGTGTAGTAAATACAGATATACGCATTCCCGAAAACAATTCCGGTATTTGGGATATTTTAGATGTTACGAATATAGAAAAGTATAGTCAGCTCATAGATAAATATAAAATAACTCAGATTTATCATTTAGCTGCTTTGTTATCTGCAAGTGGAGAAACTAATCCAATCTTTACCTGGAAGATCAACCTCAATTCGTATATAGAACTTCTTGAATTGCTTAAAACAAAGAAAGTTCACAAGTTATTTTATCCAAGTACTATTGCCGCATTTGGAAAAGAGTCACCCAAAGTTAACACTCCGCAACATACCATAATGACTCCTAACTCAATGTATGGGATAACTAAAACTGCGGGAGAACTATTAAATAACTATTATAATCACAGATATGATTTAGATATTAGATCTGTAAGATATCCGGGTATCATAGGTTGGCAATCAATGCCAGGAGGAGGAACTACAGATTATGCGGTGGACATATATTATGAAGCTCTTAAGAGAAATACTTTTGTCTGTTTTTTAAAAGAAGATACTACCCTTCCTATGATGTATATGGATGATGCCATTGATGCAACTATAAGTATTATGAATGCGGAGAAAGAGGATATTAGAATTAGAACGTCATACAATATTGCCGCTATTAGTTTTTCGCCTGAAGAAATATATGAGAGCATTAAAAAACATTTTCCACAGTTTAAAATTGAATACAAACCCGATTATAGACAAAAAATAGCTGAGACATGGCCTCAATCAATTGATGATAGTGCGGCGAGGAATGATTGGGGTTGGACACATAAATTTGATCTTGATTCTATGACAGAAGATATGTTTAAAAATATAAAACTTTAATATGAGTATCTATGATAATATTGCCGCTGAGCTGAAAGAAATATCGGAGGCTGGACTATTTAAAAAGGAAAGGATTATTGTCACTCCACAAAACTCAATTATTGGGACATTAGACGGAAAAGAAGTACTAAATTTTTGTGCTAATAACTATTTGGGACTTAGTTCTCACCCTGAAGTAATTAAGGCTGCAAAGGAGACGATTGATTCGCATGGATTTGGAATGTCTTCTGTGCGATTTATTTGTGGAACACAAGACATACATAAGGAATTAGAGAAGAAAATAGCTGAGTTTGTGGGCTGTGAAGATGCTATTCTTTATGCTGCTGCCTTTGATGCCAATGGTGGGTTGTTCGAACCGATATTGACTGCAGAAGATGCGATCATATCCGATCAGTTAAATCATGCCTCTATTATAGACGGAATACGACTTTGCAAGGCGAAAAGATATCGTTACTCCAATAATGATATGAACGACCTTGAAAACAAGTTAAAAGAGGCCAAAGCCGATAATTCCAGACGCATTCTTATCGCGACTGATGGAGTTTTTAGCATGGATGGAATAATAGCTCAGATAGATAAAATATGTAATCTTGCAGAGAAATACGGTGCCTTGGTAATGGTAGATGATTGTCATGCTACTGGTTTTACTGGTAAAACAGGAAGAGGTTCTGCTGAACATTGTGACGCATTTGGACGAGTAGATATTGTTACTGGTACATTTGGAAAAGCTTTAGGAGGGGCATCAGGAGGTTTTACGGCTGGTAAAAAGGAGGTGATTGAAATGTTGAGACAAAGGTCGCGCCCCTATCTATTTTCTAATACTTTGGCTCCTGCCATCGTCGGAGCAAGCATTAAGGTTTTGGAGATCTTGTCTTCGAGTACGGAGTTAAGAGATAAACTTGAAAGAAATGCAACTCATTTTAGAACAAAAATGAAAGAAGCAGGCTTTGATATAATAGATGGTACGCATCCAATTGTTCCAGTTATGCTTTATGATGCACCACTCGCTCAAAAATTTGCTGATGCATTGCTAGAGGAAGGGATTTATGTGATAGGATTCTTTTATCCTGTTGTCCCTAAAGGAAAGGCCAGAATTAGAGTTCAATTGTCAGCTGCTCATGAGATAGATCAAATAGATAAAGCTGTAGATGCATTTTCCAAAGTTGGAAAGCAGTTAGGAGCTATCTAAAGAAAAAGAATACCTGAAACCAAGTATTTTGATTTCAGGTGTTCCTATTTAACAGATGTAGAACTTTTATAACTCTACCCTTTTGTACTTATACCAAAGTTTCTTAAAATGATTTGCTAATTTCTTGGACGAATCTTTGCTTAGTCGAATTACATCGTTGCTATCTTCGAGAGCAGGAGCAGCACAGGCTATACATTTTTTTGATGCGTCATAAATAGCAGTTTCCATTACAAAGGGACCGAATTCAGAGGAAGGTAAAAACAAAAAGTTTTCCTTAATTTCCTCCTTGCTCACCTTATACATCTTTCGATAGATTTTTATATTTTTTTCGATAGCCTTGGTAGATGGAACGATATACTTATATTTCGTTTTTTCGCCTAGATTTACACTTACAAGTTCTGAAAAATCTTTGTTTTCAACATCATAATGTAGTTCGGGACTTACGACCCATACTTCCTTAGCTTTGTCTTCTAACTTAATTAGTTGCTTAAGTGTCATGTTATTCTTTTTACGATTAATTTAAATTTACAATGTAATCCTCATGTTTTAATGTCCTAAAATCGACTGGAGTAACTTCACTAATACCCATATTTTGCATATAAACTCCATAAAGCACGTCAACTTCGGCCATTGTAGATTTATTATGGGTAACAATAATGAACTGAGAATCTTTTGAAAACTTTTTAATTATTTTATTAAACTTTTTAATATTGGCATCATCAAGGGGAGCATCGACCTCATCGAAAATACAAAACGGTGCTGGCTTCAACAGATAAAGAGCAAATAATAGTGCGGTTGCTGTAAGTGTTTTTTCACCTCCGGATAACTGACTTAGAGATTTAGGCCTTTTCCCCTTTGGTTTAGCAATTATTTCAATTTTTGACTCCAAAGGATTTTCCGTATCTAAAAGGATGAGATCACAATTGTCATCAGAAGTGAATAGGCTCCTAAAAACATCAATAAAATGCAATCTAATTTGTTCGAAAGACTCTAGAAATTGCTGTGTAGCTGTAGCCTCTATTTCATTAATAGTTTTTATAAGTGTATCCTGAGCATCTAGTATGTCCTGTCTCTGTGAAGTAATAGAGTCAAATCTCTCCTTCATTTCGTTAAAAGTCTCTACGGCCATAGGATTGATCTCCCCAAAATTATGAAGTCTTGTTTTTAGCTTTTCTACTTCAATAGATAAATCTGTTTTTAAATAATTGTCATTGGGCTCCTGACCTATTATAGAGTTAATATCTATATCAAATTCTATTCTCAATCTTTCACTAACTGAACTTATTTTGAACTTAACATCCGTAAGTTTTTCTTTTGCTTTTTGTATTTCGAGCTGAAGAGTGTTTTGGTTTCTATTCATTTTTTTAGCTTTTTCTTCCATCTCAAGAATTTTATTCCTTGCAGAGAAAAACTTTTGTTCGAAATGACTTAGCTCAGATTTCTTTTCATCTAAATGTATATATCCTTCTCCTAATTTGTTTTCTGTTTCCTTTAGTTGAATTTGAATTTCTTCAACTTCGGAATTCAGCCTTAAAATTTGTGCCCTATTAGTTTCTAATTGACTTTCAAGATCTTTAAGTCTTGTGTTAGAAAAATTAACCTCTTTCGTAATGTTTTCGATGTGATTCTGTTGCCTTATGAGCAATATATTATTTTCGTTGAGTATCTCAGAGTTTTTGCTTAGACTTTGAGCCAATTTGCTTAATTCCTCATCTGTTACTATCACTTTACTATTGGATAATTGGGTTTTTAATGTTTCGAACTGTGTACCTTGTTTTTTTATCAACGAACGAACATTGTTCAACTCATTCTCTGTATGATCGAATTTCTTTTGAAGATTATCTAATTGGGAGCTTATGGAGTCTTTTGTGGCAGAGATTCTAACAATTTCTTGATCAAGTTTTTGTTTAACAGAAGTCAATTCGTTGAAATCTGATTGCACCAATGTATTTTCTATTTTCTTTTTATCTTGCTTCAGACGATCTAATTCACTTTTCCTGGTATCAAGCTCCTTATGAAGATTCTTGATAGTTTTCTCTAATTTTTCGAGTGTCTTACGTCTTCCTATTTTGTTTCCATCGAATAAACCAACAGAACCACCGGATAAACTAGATCGTGTTTTTATATGAGTGCCTTTCTTAGATAATAATACAATATCTGGATTCAAGTCAAACGTATAGAATTCATCAATGAAATCATCGATTATATAAGCGTTTGAAAGTAGATTAGAAACTAACTTTTTATACTTGGCTTCTATATCTACTACCAGAACAGCAGGTACACTTCCTTTAGGTGTCTCAAATTTTTTTTCAACCTTGGATAAAGCCTCTAATACAAAAAAGGAGGCTTTTCCTTTTTGACTTTCAATTAACAGATCAATGGCTTCTCTGGCTTGAGAATATGAATCTACTATATAGTAGTTTAAAAAATTCTCTAAGTACTTTTCTATAGACCTTTTGTATTCTTCGTTAACATCCAGAATATCAGAAAGAATGGGAATATCACTTCTCCAATTTTTAGACAAAAACTTAATGGAGTCAGGAAAACCTTCGTAATTATTGATCATACTTTTCAAAAGGTCATACTCGTTTTGTTTGGCGTCCAGTTTTCGCTGTATTTCCGAGATTAGCTTATTTTTGTCAAGAATGTGTTGATCAATAGCGGTTAGCTTTTCTTTTCTAGTAGCTTCCTTTTCTTTATGTGAACGTATAAGAGTGTTGATCTCTGATAGGCGATTAGTTGATTCAGTATTGGATTTATCCAGTTGTTCAAGTGATTCTTGAAGTTTATCGATTTCCAATTTAATGTTTCTATAATCTACTTGTAAACTTTCTTCCCTATTTTGGGATAATGCGAGTTCTTTTTCGGTATTAAATAATGCCTGTTCTTCCTCCTGTCTCAATCTCAGTGATTGATCATAACTATTCTTTACATTGTCATAGTTTAGTTTAGATTTATCGTAATCTTGTTTAGCAGCTTCGTAGTTTACTTTATAGGATGTAACCTTTAAGATCTCTAATTCAAGAGATTCTTGCAATCGTCCTATTTCTAGGTTAAACTGTTTAATATTACTATCTAAACTTAAAATTGAATTCTCTAGATTTGACTTCGAGCTATTTTTAAATTTAATGTTCTGAATATATAGGTTCTTCTTCTCTTCTAAATCCCTTTGTTTACTTGTTAGATCGTTCAAAACTCTTTGATTAGAACTGAGTTTCAATTCATCATCTAAGTTTGATTTCTTCACTTTTTCTACCTCAGAATCATGCCTATTAATCTCTACTTCATTCTTTCTATACCGCTCTAACAAGTCTTTACTTTCTGTGTCTAAATGTTTATATTCTGACTTCAACTCTTGTATAGAATGGATGGCTAATTGGATAGATAATTCTTTATATTTTTCCTTAATATCCAAGTACTTTTGCGTTCTTTTCGCTTGTCTTTGAAGAGATTTCAAGTTTCCCTCCAGTTCAAATAAAATGTCTTCAATTCTATCTAGATCGGCCTTGGTAGATTTTAGTTTGTTTTGGGTTTCTTTTTTTCGTTGTTTATACTTAGAAATACCTGCTGCCTGTTCAAACATCCTCCTTCTGGCATTCTCTTTATCGGATAAAATATCATCTACCATTCCTAGAGCTATAATAGCATAGGAGTCAGAACCAATACCTGTATCAACAAAAAGAGAGCGAATATCTTTTAAACGGCACTGTACGTCATTGAGTCTATATTCACTTTCTCCACTTCGGTATAGTATTCTGGAAATACTTACAGTATTATATTCAGTAGGTAGAATATTTTTGGTGTTATCAAAGTTCAGAGTGACAGAAGCTACATTAGCGGCTTTTTTCTTCTTGGTACCATTAAAGATTACATCTTGCATTTGATCGAGACGGAGCTCCCTATTTTTTTGTTCACCAAGTACCCATCTTATGGCATCCACCACATTTGATTTGCCGGAACCATTAGGACCTACAATTCCAATGACTTGTTCGTCAAAATTTAGTATTGTTTCATTAGCGAAACTTTTAAATCCTTTTATTCGCAGGCTCCTCAATTTCATAGCCTACAAAGATAGTATTATCTTAAAATAAAAAACCCTAGAATTGTAAGATTCTAGGGTAAAGCAAAATGCCTAAATTTCTTAAATGTATAGAGCTAGGAACTCTTAATTACTTTTAATTCTTTCAAGTATACCTCCTCTATCGATTACTACTTCACTATCTACAAAGCCTCTGTTTACAGCTTGAATATGGGCTCGTTGTGCTTCTTCATAGCTGGTGTAACCTCCCAGAATAAAGATAGTCCAAGCTCCTTTACTCCATTGTTCTATCCTCCCCAAGTCCTTTACTTTATTTGTATCAAACCAAATAGGATCTTCGTATGCAGCTAACCTTACTTTATAGCTTTTGTTTGATGCGTTGTCTGAACCAAAGATATCAGATGTATAAGAATTTGTAGTAGATGGAGAGTTAGTTTGAGAATTGGAAGAAGAAACTATTAGCTCTAGTGAAGAAGTGTTTAATGGGCCATAGGTTATAAATGCGTCTCTGAATCCATGTTTTTTAACATTAGAGAGAACTTGGCGAGCTTGATTCTCATCGTAGTAGTAACCCAATTGTATTTTGACTGCGTTATCCTTATATATTTTATATATGTTTCCAAAAGGGGAAAGAGATCTGAATCTGTCAGTATTGGCTTCACTACTGTATAAAGCTGCTATTTGGATAAAGTATACGCTTGTAGCTGGTAAAAGTTCACCAACAGAGACTAATCTCGCTCCTTCAAGTGAAAATAAATTTTCCGTTTTCTCTTCGCTGAGTTCCAAAACTTCAATTTTAAGTACATCACTAACAGCAACTACATTGGGTGATGAGGATTCCAATTCGCTCATATAAGATGAAGGAATAAGTTCAGCTGGAGGCGGTACAAGGGATAACATTTCTTGATGTATCTCCCTAGCTACGTAAATATCTGCGGATCCTAATCCACCTGGTCTAGTACTTGTAAAGTATAAGTTTTTTTCCTGATAGAATGGAAACCACTCGTCTTCTTGGCTATTGACACCGAAACCTAAGTTTTTAGGTTTACTCCATTGAGAATCGATTTTCGAAGATTTGAAAATGTCATACCCCCCTACTCCATAATGATAATCCGAGGAAAAATACAAATCTCCATTTTCTACGTGACATGATAATTCATTGCCTTTGGTATTTATCTCATTACCTAAATTTTGTGGATCTGTCCATGTTCCATTGGAAAGATAACTAACATATAGGTCAAAACCTCCTAATCCTCCTTCCCTGTTTGATGTAAAAAATAAAGCATCACCACTTTCAGTTAAAAATGGAAATGCATTAACAACACCTGGCATATTATAAGGGAAAGACTCAATTTTATCATTCTTAGAATTGTAGAAATATATGGCACTGGACATTCCTTCAAAACTAATGAAGTCATCAATTGCAAAGTTAGTAATTGCATATGTATATATTCCTGACTCTACTGATTCAGATACAAATCCCTTGTTAGCAAGGACATTATCTGTATTCCATTCTTTCATCCTTTGGTCATCGGCTATATAAGTTCCAAATTTTCTAGTATTATCTTGAGAGAAGATATCTGACGAAGAAGCTTCCTGATTGCCAAAACTTTGAAAAACCAAAGAGTTATCAAAACTTGATGTACCAAAGTCCGAATACTTAGTATTAAAACCATAAGGTTGTATTTCAAATTCAGAGGCAGGAATGTTTTTGGAAAACTCTACGCGAGCTAATTCTTGTGTACCCACAGTAACATCAGTTCTCAAAATTTCATTATAAATGTTTATTGCCTCATCAATGTTATTTTGTCTTTTCAATACCTTGGCATAATTAAGCTTATCAGTTATGGTAGATTCATTTCTTGAAATTATACGAGAGTATAGTTTTTCGGACTTTTTATAGTTCTTGAGTTTAAGGTGACACAGAGCTAGTTTAGAGATTGCTCCATAGTCATTAGGATAAAGTTGAAGTCCCTTTTCATAATTCTCTACGGCCAAATCATATCTGCCTAAGTCAAATTGCTTTGAAGCTTTTTTTAAATTATCTTGACCGTAGACTCCTAAAGCCATAACGGTAGACAATATCAGACATAAGTACATTTTTTTGTTCATGATCCTAAATCAGTTTATTGGTATAACTAATAAATATATTATAAAATACAAATATATGAAAAATATTGTTTATAGGTGTATTATATATTATAATTATTCGTAATATGAGTACATTCTTGATGACTTATTATATAAATGTCATTTAAAATATATTGAAGAAAACAGTAATCTTAATAAATCAGGTTATTTTTGAATAAATAACAGCTTTTGTACTATGTCAGTTAAAAATATTATTGTTTTCGTATTTTTTGCTATTTCGTTTTCAATGCCACTTAAGGGGCAAAAATTACTTCATAGACAAGGAGAAATTATCGTTCAGTTCAAAAATGATAGGTTTCTCGATAGATTTTTGCAAGACTATCAATTGTATAATACATCTAAGACGGCTACTCATGTCAAAAAGATTAGTTCCTCTCCTTTTAATCTCTATTTACTAAGTTTTGATTGGGTAAATATTAACGAAGATCAATACTTGGAGCGTTTAAGAAACGAACATTATGTTGTTTTAGCTCAGAAAAACCACATACTCACTCTTCGCGAAACACCAAATGATCCAAGGTTTGGAGAACAATGGCAATATTTAAATGCTAATAACAGAGATTTAGATATGGATTTGGCTTGGGACATTGCTACAGGAGGGATAACAACCCAAAATGATGAAATAGTAGTCGCAGTTATAGATGATGGATTTGATTTAACACATGAAGATTTGGTAGACAATCTTTGGAAAAATCAAGCCGAAATTCCTAACAATGGAATTGATGATGACAATAATGGATATGTAGATGACTATGATGGATGGAATGTTGCAAACGAAAATGATAATCTCACTACTGGTGACCATGGACTTAGTGTATGTGGTATAGTTGGTGCGAGAGGAGACAATAATGTAGGGGTGGCGGGAATGAATTGGAACATTAAGATAATGCCGCTGGAATATGGGACAGTAACAGAGGCAAGTGCTATCAGCTCCTATTCATATGCTTATGAAATGAGAAAGAGATATAATGATTCTAACGGAGACGAAGGTGCTTTTGTCGTGGCTACTAACGCTTCTTGGGGAATAGATGAGGGAAAAGCGGAAGATGCCCCAATTTGGTGTTCTTTTTATGATGAGCTCGGACGGATAGGCATAATAAACTGCGGTGCTACTGCTAATAATAATGTGAATGTAGAGGAAGATGGAGATCTGCCAACTTCATGCTCCAGTGATTTCCTAATAGCTGTTACAAACATAAATATGTTTGATAATAAAGTGAATAGTGCTGGTTATGGATACAAGTCAATTGATTTAGGAGCATATGGTTCGGGAACATTTACGATAAGACCAGGTAATGGTTATGGATCTTTTGGAGGAACATCTGGAGCCACACCTCATGTGACTGGGCTTGCGGCATTACTATACGCTACTTCATGCGGAGAACTTATCTCTTTGGCAAAGTCAAATCCAAGCAAAGCTGCTCTAGCTGTTAAAGATTTTATTCTTAATGGTGTGGTTTCGAATAATGATCTTACAGGTATTACAACTTCAGGAGGAAAGTTGAATGGCAAGAAAAGCATGGATCAAATGGCCAGTCAATGTCAAAATATAAAGGCTCCTTACGCATTTTCAATTGAAACTTTTGATCTAGGAGAAATGAAATTGGACTGGTTAGGAGGAGACAATGTAACCGTAGATATTAGATATAGAGAGATAGGCCAAACAAGTTGGACGACCGTTACAAATATTAATAAGTGTCAAATATTATCAGGACTTCCTTTATGTGCAGAGTTTGAATTTCAATTCCGTTCTAGTTTTACAAATGAATGGGGGTATTCTCGATTTAAGTTTACGAGTGGTTGTTGTATAATACCAACTAATATTAATGTTGACTATGATGATCACAGATTTAATGTTTCTTTCGTGTCAGACTTTAATTCCGATGTTGTTTCTATAGAGTATAAGAAAGTATCTGATCTGGTCTGGACAACTGCTGATATACTAACATCACCATTTCAAAGTGAATACCTAGATGGTTGTGATACATATTTAGTGAGGCTGAGGTCAAAATGTTCTAAGACATCCAATGAGTCTGAATACTCTAGAGTTTATCTTGTAAATACTTCTTGTGATGAATGTAATGAAATAGATTACTGTCAGTTGACAACAAAAAATAATACATTTGAATGGATAGAATCTATCAGCATAAATGGTACAGAAAATGTGTCCGGTAAAAATTTTGGAGCATACCAGTTTTATGGCAATGTATTTCCATTTGATTTTGAAGTGGGACAAAATTATCCTGTAATGCTTGCACCAGGATACCTTGAAACACCATATCAGGAATATTTTAAGATCTATATTGATGGAAACCGGGATGGTACATTTGATGAAGGAGAAGTGGTTTATGATGCCGGAAGTCTTACTACAAGCCCTATCTCCGGAGAAATTTCTATTCCTTCGAATATTACAGAGGGTTATACAAGATTAAGAGTTTTGATGTCTTATAATGGCCCTGCAGAAGCTTGTGAAACCGGTACAGGATTTAGTGATGGAGAATATGAAGATTATTGCATATATATTAGTAATTCTAATTGTAGACGTATTAGCCAATTATTCTTTGATAATATCACCATTAGCAGTATGGAGGTATCTTGGTCTGATACTGGAGCAGATATTTATGAAATGACTATTACCAATAATGATTCAGGCGTAATGACAATGAAAACAAGCTCTACTAACGCTATAAATATTGAGGCATTAGAAGAATGCACAACTTATACTTTGAATATTCAGGCATATTGTGGGAACAACGTTTCAGAAAAGTCTGAGACATATATAAGGAAAACAGAATGCACTTCATCCATTGGAGAACCATTTAAAGAAGAGTCCAACATAAATGCAGTATTTAGTTTTTATGGAGACATAAAAGTAAAGTATAATCTGGAAAAAGGACAAGAGGTACGTGCCAGTATTTTCGATGCTTCAGGAAGGTTGCTATATCATAATAACGAGTTTTGGTCTCCCAATTCAAGTTCTCGTTTATTAGAAGTGCCGGGCTTAAACTCAGGAATTTATTTTATGTTGTTCGAAAGCCCACATTTTTCTGAAAGTAAGAAGCTATTGTATTTGCCGAGACATTAATCTCTTCTTATTTCGAAAAAAACGAAGCTTCAGGCAACAAAAAGACCTGTAATGGCATAATATAAGTGTAGACGTTAGTTAGAAATTTAAAATAGTTTTTTCATGCTTTTTAGAATGAGTAGTTTCCGAAACTGCTCATTCTTTTTATTTTTATGAAAAACTAATTCAATCGATTTGCTTTATAGGGCTTTTTTCGAGGACGAATTCGATTTCGTTAAATACAGTTCAGAGTATTTCATTGCGTTTTCTGTTTGTATACTTTTTGGAATATATTTTCTCTACTCAGCGAAATATAGATGGTCTGTTGAAAAGAGTAGAAAGTATGTAGTATGGTTGGCTGTGTTTATTCTTTTTACTCAGATTTTCAGACCTATAACACGACTCTGTTTGGGAAACTTTGATCATACTGAGGATATTCCACTTCATTTATGCAATTTGATGCCATTCTTCATGGTTTATGTGTATCTAACAAGAAAGAGATTTTGGTACTCCATTTTTTTCTTTTGGATAATGGCAGGTACCTTGCAAGCACTCTTCACACCAACCCTTACGGAAAGGTTACCTCATTACGAAGCTATCCGGTATTGGGTTGTTCACGCTGGTTTACCTATTCTTGCCCTTTATGGTTACTATATTGAAAATTGGCATTTATCATATAAGGATGCACTGAGATCAGGACTAGCTTTAAATATTTTGGCTCTTTTTATTTATCCGCTCAATATATTAATGGGCTCAAATTATATATACCTTAATGCTAAACCCCCCGGAACCACATTGTATAGTATATTAGGGCCTTGGCCTTATTATATTCTAAGCTTACAATTGGTTTGGTTAGTTCTTTTTTGCGGACTTGTGTTTGTGTTTAAAAATGTGACAGCTTATCGTTATCGAAACTGTGATTGTAATGCCTAATTTTGAACTCACATCTATGGGGCCGCTTACTGTTTTGCTAAGAAAGAAGAGAATAGATACTTGGAATGATGCTTTAAGCTATTTAAGAACTCTTCCTTACGGAAGGAACAAAGATAGAGAGTGTCTTCAAAACGTGATTTTAGAGGAGAAAGGAACATGTAGTTCTAAACATGCCTTTGCCTCCCAAGTAGCTATTGAGAATGACATTATGAAAGTAAAACTGATATGTGGCATTTATAAAATGAATGGTAATAACACTCCAAAAACTAAGGATATACTATCTAAATATCAGTTAAGTTATATTCCTGAATTCCATTGCTATCTTAACGTTAATGGTAAATACATTGATATCACTAATTCTGATTCTGATCACTCAAAAATAGAAAAGTACAAAATAACAGAATTTGAAATTGTTCCCGAATTCGTTTTTAAAGACAAAATAATAGCACATAAATTATATCTCGAAAATTGGGTGACTAAAAACGAAATACCTTATTCATTAGAAGAATTATGGAAAATAAGAGAACAATGTATTGCTTCTCTTTCGCAATGTTAGTTTCTTTTGCCAGCCAATAAATATAAAACAGCCATTCTAATGGCCACACCATTTTCGACTTGATCCAATATTATGGCATGATGAGAATCTGCGGCATCACTGCTTAACTCCACACCCCTATTTATTGGACCTGGATGCATAAGAACGATTTCTTTATCTAACTCATCCAACATTCTTTTATTTATACCAAAATATTGGGCATATTCTCTTAAAGAAGGAATATATTTAATATTCTGTCTCTCCAATTGAATTCTTAGCACATTGGCAATATCACACCACTTTAACGTGCTATTGATATCATAATCAACTTCTACTCCTAGTTCTCTAATGTATTTTGGAATTAATGTTGGAGGCCCACAAACTCTAACGTTTGCTCCAAGCTTTTTTAAACAAAAAATATTACTAAGGGCTACTCTACTATGGATTATATCGCCAATGATAGCAACATTTTTATTATTTAGGCTACCTACTTTTTCCAGCATGGAATAGCTATCTAATAACGCTTGAGTAGGATGTTCATGTGTGCCATCTCCAGCATTAATAATGTTGGCATCTATATGTTTCGATAAAAAGAAATGAGCTCCTTGGGCAGGGTGCCTCATAACGACCATATCGACCTTCATAGCAAGAATATTATTCACGGTGTCAAGTAGCGTCTCTCCTTTCTTCACCGAGGAGGAAGAGGCACTGAAGTTAACAACATCTGCACTTAGTCTTTTTTCAGCAAGTTCAAACGATATCCTGGTACGTGTACTATTTTCAAAAAATAAATTAGCTACAGTCACGTCTCTAAGTGATGGAACCTTTTTGATAGGACGATTGATTACTTCTTTAAATTCCTTAGCTGTCTCAAATATAAGCTCGATGTCATCCTTTGATATGTACTTTATTCCAAGTAAATGTTTAGTACTTAATCCTCTTTGCGACATTACTTATCTTGTTTTTTCGAAAACATTAATACATGGTCAGCTCCCTTTTCATCCCATACTACTCTGACATAAGCTTCATCAAATGAATCTATTATCAGGCCCACATAATCGGGTTGAACGGGTAAATGCCTTTTAAATCTTCTATCAATAAGTGTAACTAATTCAACTTTTGCAGCTCTCCCATAATCCTGAATAGCTGACATTGCTGCCTGAATGGTTCTACCTGTATATAAGACATCATCTATAAGAATAACATTTTTGCCCTCCATTAAAAAATCAATTTCAGTAGTAGAGGCCGCTAAAGGATGCGAGGATTTACGAAAATCATCTCTATAAAAAGTAATATCAAGTTTTCCAAATTTGATATCTGAAGAATTGATTTTTTCTTGAATTACTTTTTTTATTCTTTCTGCTAAAATGACTCCGCCATCTTGGATTCCAATGATACAGGTATCAGAAAAGTCTTCATAATTTTCAATCAGTTGCTTGGCCAATCTTTCAATTGTTAAGGCAAATCTTTGCGGGCTTAGTATTAGTCTTCCGTCTTCCATGTTTCAATAGGTAAAGATATAGCTTTGGACGCATCCTCGTAGTATGAAATCTCTGTTTTTTAATCTTGATACATTTTTACAAATCTGATTGTAGGATTAGCGTATGCCCTGTACATACCTGAGGTATTAAATGGTGTACTAACATTGCCGTGTTTATCCAGTGCGATGACCCCACCTAAGGCATTAATCTTGGATAGTTTTTTATGTATTACATAATTACAAGCAGTTTCCACTGACTCTTCTAAATAATTCATTCGATCAATAATATCTTTGGCCACACAATGTCTAATGAAATATTCACCATGTCCAGTACAAGAAACTCCCCCAACAGAATTATCGGCATATGTCCCTGCTCCTATAATTGGACTATCCCCAATTCTGTTGTTTCTTTTATTAGTCATACCACCTGTTGAGGTTCCAGCTGAAATATTACCTTTTTTGTCAAGTGCAACACAACCTACAGTTCCCTTTTTCGCATCCTCATGATTCTCATTCTTTAAAGCTCTTTGCAACTCATCATATGAACCCTGCGTAAAAAAGTAACCTCTGTCAACGGTATCCAATCCGTGACTAATAGCAAAATCTTGAGCTCCTTGTCTCACCATCATAACATGGGGAGATTTTTCCATTACCATTCGAGCAGCTGAAATAGGATTTTTAATATTCATAACACCACCCACTGCTCCGGCATCTAACTCTTTCCCATACATAATGGATGCATCTAATTCATTTTTACCTTCATTAGTAAACACTGAACCTTTTCCTGCATTAAACAAAGGATTATCCTCCATATATTTGATAGTTTGTTCAACTGCATTAAGACTAGAACCACCGGACTTTAGGATAGCGAGTCCTATATCTAAAGCTTGATTAAGAGCTTGTGTGTATTCTCTTTCACTTTCTTCGGATTTTTGCCCTTTTATTATAGTTCCCGCTCCTCCATGAATTACTATTGCATAATCCTGCCGTGAAGATACTTCAAGATTACTTTCTTGTTTTTGAGAACAAGAAAACACAAAAAAACTAAGTACAAAAAACATCCTCATTGCAGATCAGTTTAGCTGTTAAAAGAATACTTTTATATGATCGTCATTTTACCTATTACACTGTTAACCCCATCGGTTAATTTGTATATTCCTATACCTTTGGAAATACCAAGATCTGACTTGATTATTCGGAAAGAGCCAATTCCTTTTTTTGCCATGGTGTTTTTCTCTAAAAGAATTTTTCCATTCAAGTCATAAATTAATAAGTGAACTTCTTTTCCAACTTTTGCCTCATAATTAATATGGGTATAATCCGAAAATGGGTTGGGGAAATTAGGATAAGCTATTAATTGGTTCTGCGTATTTTCTATGGAGCTTCGGACTAATACTGATTTTACTAATAATTTTTCTCCAACGTATATCTCCGAGTTGAAATCATCAACTTTTACTAAAGAAAGATTCAGCTTTGAAGAATTATTCTTTTCATATATCAATTCTATATTAAACAACTCTTCATTCTTTCCAATGTTAAGAAGTTCAGTCTCATTATAACTTAAGTATAATATTCCATCCTTTACCCGATAGTTTTGGTCATTTAAACTCATTAAGTCACTAGAGATATTAACTAAACTATTGTTACCAATATTTATCCCTAGTTGAATGCCTCCAAATGAGATAGCTTGTAGAGCCCTAACGGAGTATGTATTACCTTTTCTAAAAATCTCAAAACCGATATAATCTTTATTTCTTTCTTCTGAGTTTTGTTTTTGAAGGCTGAGAAGTCCATTAACATCACCAACTTTTATTCCAAGGAAGTCGAGATCCGAATAATTCTTGTTCAAATTATTAATAATGAGTACTTCATTAATATTCCAAATATTATCCATAGAAGCATCAGCTTTTTTATCAATAAATCGCCAACTCGTATTATTAGGCAGTTCTGCATAAAACCCTAATATTAGTTTTCTCAACTGCAGTAAATCTGAGACAGATAGCTTATTATCATTATTGATATCGGCCGCGACCAATTGATAGGGGGATGTAAAAGTATCAAGACCTAATATGTGCCTTTGAATTAACATTAGATCTAAAGTAGTCACTCCATTTCTGAGGTCATCATTTTTGTAAGCAGTAAGAGTATACTTTTCATTAATTAAGTTGTTTTCAAAGGCGTAGCCACCTTCATTAGTTGAATAAGTAATATGAACATTTTCAGGAGATTGACCCTTATTTGTGATCAGTGCATTTTCAATTTCTTCACCGAGAGAAGTTGTTGTTGTACCGGAAATAATTCTGAACATCCCTTCACTACATTGAGCACTTATACTTAATTCATCAATATCCCAAGCAGCAACTTCTGATTCATTACCTATCAAACAATAAGGAAGAATTTCTATTTCAAACTTAGCCTCTTCAGTTACTGTAAATTCAGCATTGCTAGAAAAATTAAATTTCTGCAGACTCCAATCATTTTTAGTGGGAATATCTATCTGCTCGAATATGACATTTTGATCTTTTAGAACTCTCAAGCCATAATATTGAGGATAATTATTAAGTCCGCTATCTCCATCTATCCAATCAAAATTTTCAGGTGCTTTTTCAAAAAATTGAAGACAATTAAAACTTATTGATTCATTCTGATCTGGAAAAATAGTAAATTCTAATCTCACAGATTTATTATTTCCTCCATCATAATCACATGAATCGAGGGAACTTACACACATGGCTATTGATCCTTCAACACCTGGTGTACAGGAATGCTTGTTAACCATTGGTTCTAATCTGTATACATTAGAAATACTATAAGATCCACAACTCAATTCACCACTAGATGAATGAACGAATTCTTCGTAGGAAGCATTTTCAAGTTCCTTTATCAAGGCATTACAATCATTAAAATCGACCAAGAGTAATTCGGAACTTTGCTCTATGGTGATATAGATAGTACTATCACATCCTTTTGTGTTTTCCAATACTTGAATATATTCACCTGAAGTAGAATAGGTTTCTTGATTAATGTTGATATTTTCGTCATTGCATAAAGTATGGTGAAGAAAAGATTCAGATTTGCTCAATTCTTCAATTTCAATGACCAATATACTATCACAAAGATTAGAATTCTGAAGTATTTGTTGATAGGTCCCAGCTTCGGAATATATCTCATTATGGATAGCAATGGTGCTACCTTGACATAGGTTTACTTCAAGCGTATCAGTTGTTATATCGTTTACACCTATATCAATTATG
This sequence comes from Saprospiraceae bacterium, assembly GCA_965230495.1. Taxonomy (GTDB): domain Bacteria; phylum Bacteroidota; class Bacteroidia; order Chitinophagales; family Saprospiraceae; genus JACJYM01. The sequence continues at coordinate 1,087,719 of OZ246004.1, forward strand.
AAGACATTGATACACGGATCATTTTCTTCGAATACAGTATACATGCCCTCTTCGTAATAATAAGTATTATTAAAAAGAATAGAATCACCTTCACAAATGGTAAAAGAGTTATAGAATGTATCCAATTGAAGTATATCTATAAAAATGCTATCGGTGATAATATTTTCACAGGAATCTACCGCTATCACGCTGTAGTATTGTTCTTGGTTAGCCACAATAGTTTGGCTAGTAGAACCATCTTGCCATTCGTAAGAAATAAAACCTTCTCCGGCATCCAATAACAAAAATTCTCCTTGACATATCGAAGTGTCTTCTCCCAAATCCAAGGGTTTAGGGTCAATACAACAGCAATCTGATTGCAGATCAGGATCCTCACAATCGACAAAGCCATCATTGTCATCGTCGATGTCATTATCACATATTTCTTGAGGTATAGAGGACAAAGCACAAACGGCATCAATATCCGCTCCACCAGAAGATGCCCCACAAGGAAAATCAGCATCATCGGTAAGCTTGATAGCATCAAATTTTATTTCTCCAAAGTTTAGACCCGTTATTACTGCATCTAAATCTAAAGAGGCTGTCGAACCTCCTATCGCCCCAAATTCAAAAAAACCATCAGCATCAACATCAGGAATTCCCATGGTTTCCAGTATCATAGTTGTGATAGCATCATAGGGCCTAAAACTTAAAAAAGTACCTTCTACATCAATTCCTACTTCAAAAACCCAAACATCGGGATCAGAATCACCGGAATTAGTGACTAGATTATTAGTAAACCCTAGAGTTATCGAACCACCTTCTCCTAAGGTAACCCGACCAGACCCAAAAGGAGGGTTTTGACTACTATCGAAGTCTGTCATTCCGATAGCATCTAAAGGGTTAATAAGGTCAGAATCTAAAAACTCAAGACACTCTGGAGAATAGTCAATAACTTCATCTGCAAAGCTCAAACCATCACTAAAACAAACATCACAACCGTTGTTTTCAGAAATATCACAATCAGGATCTTCACAATCTATAAGTCCATCGCCGTCGTTGTCAATGCCATCACTACAACTAATGGAGGTATCTTCAGTGGTTTGAGACACGAGAGGCATTATTCCCGTCAGCAGGAATGTCATAATAAGAAAAATTCTCATAAATATAAGTTTAGGTTCTATTTATATCGGAATTGGGCAATTCGAAAGTAAATATATAAACAAACTACATATATAAGAATTATCAATACAAAGATTTAGTATTTACGCAAAGCGTTTCTAACACTTCTCTTTTAGCTTTCTATTAAGTGTTTTATATTCTGCTGATGCCTTAATAGCTGGATTAGAATTTTATCCTTTTTTCAAAAACTCAATGTTCCTTACTAATCCTTCATATTTGGTTCTTTTCACAGCAGAGCCTTCGAATAACGTATTGAAAGTCTCTAGAGTTAATTCATTCCAGTCTTTTTTTGACATTTGCATAAGCTCTGATTTCGGTAAAAATGATGGTTCATTATGAGGGGTAGAAAAACGATTCCACGGACATACTTGCTGACAAATATCACAACCAAACATCCAATTATCCATCTTATCTGAAAACACTTCAGGTATTTCTCCTTTCTTTTCGATGGTAATATAAGATATACATTTACTACCGTCCATTATATAACCATTTTCGCTTATAGCGTCTGTGGGACACGCATCGATACATCGAGTACAAGTGCCACAATGGTCTTGTGAAGGATGGTCATATTCTAGTTCTATATCCAATATTATATCCGCCAAAAAGAAGTATGAGCCTTTGTTTTTGTTAAGTAGTAAGGTGTTTTTCCCTATCCAACCAAGACCACTTCGTTTTGCCCAATCCCTTTCCAGAACAGGTGCTGAATCTACAAACCCTCTCGCATTAAAATCTCCCCAATGCACTCGTAATTCGTTGATCAACCTTTTCAACTTCTTTTTAATGACTTTGTGATAGTCCCTACCATAAGCGTACATAGCTATTTTTGGGGCTGTTTCATCTTTTTGCTTATAGGGATTATAATAGTTATACATCAAAGAAACCACTGATTTGGCTCCCTCAACTAACTTTGTTGGATCCACTCTTTTATCAAAATGATTTTCCAAATAACTCATTTTGCCATGATATCCTTGGTTCAGCCATTGCTCAAGTCTTTTCGCTTCCTCAGTCATATATTCAGCCTTGGCTATTGCCACTCCGGCAAAACCATATTGAAGACACAAATCTTTAAGAAGCTTTGTTTTTTGACCAATATCCAAAGAAGAAAAATTATTAGCTAAGATAAAAAATAAGCAGCTTAACTATCCAGTACCTGAAGTTTGGCAAATTTAAGTACAATTCGTTTTTCGGGATTATCCACCATTTCAGAAAATTTAATGGTAGCTATTTGCCGTTCGTCAATTTTAAGAACCTCCCCTTGTCCAAATTTTAAATGGAGCACTTGATTTCCCTCTTTAATACTGCTAATTGGACTTGCTTTGAAATCTTTAGGATCTATATTTAAGGATACCGTTTTCGGCTTAAGAGTTTTGAAATTACCTAATACTTTTGGTTGCCCAAAACCTTGATTTGTTTTAGAAATACTGATCAATCCATCTATATTGTCATCATTGATTTCTTCTAAGAACCTGGAGGGATCATTGAATCGCATATTTCCGTACTGATATCTGCTATTTGCATATGTCAAGGTCAGATACTCTTCTGCCCTTGTTATTGCTACATAAAATAATCTTCTTTCCTCATCAATTTGATTAGGATCCGAAAGAGACATATAGGAAGGAAACAAGTTTTCTTCCAGACCCACAACAAAAACGGACCTATATTCCAAGCCTTTTGCAGAGTGTACTGACATTAAAGTAACAGTATCTTGATTTGCTTCATCTTGATCTTGATCAGTCATAAGCGAAATATTCTGAAGGAATTGAGACAAAGATTTATCATTACTCAATTCTTCATTGATATCTAAAGTGTCATCCTGAACGAAATCTTGAATACCGTCTAACAACGATGTCAGATTCTCAATACGAGCATTACTCTCTAAACTATTTTCAGCTTTTAACTGACCATATATTCCTGATTTATTCATAATATATACTGCCGCTTCATATGCATCCACTTCCTTGACCTTAGCCTTGCATTGACGAATTATTTTGACAAATTCGCCGATAGATTTTTTAGAGCGAGTATTTAGATCGATACTATTAATTACTTCCCACATACTCATGTCATTATCCTCTGCCAATCTAGTGATTTCCTCAGTAGCAGTTTTCCCTATTCCTCTTCGTGGATAGTTAATTACTCTTTTAAATGCTTCATCATCTTTGTCATTGACTACTAATCTGATATAAGCAAGTAAATCTTTTACCTCCTTACGCTGATAGAAAGAAAGACCTCCATAGACCCTATAAGGAATATTGAACCTTCTTAAATTTTCTTCAAATACTCTAGATTGGGCATTGGTACGGTATAAAATTGCGATATCATTATTTGAAAGATTGAACCGATTTTTTTGTTCGATTATTGAATCTGCTACCCTCTTACCTTCTTCATTATCTGTAGAAGCCTTAATAAGCTTTATCTTATTTCCCTCGTTCTTATCTGTCCATATTTTCTTCTTAATTTGCTTTTTGTTGTAAGTAATTACTTCATTGGCAGCATTGACAATATAATTGGTAGAACGGTAATTTTGCTCCAATTTGAACACCTGTACATTAGGGTAATCATTCTCAAACATTAAAATATTCTCAATGGTAGCCCCTCTAAAAGAATATATACTTTGAGCATCATCTCCTACAATGCATATATTTCTAGGACTATCTACATATTCAACCAAAAGTTTTAGTATCTCGTATTGTAAGAAATTAGTATCCTGAAACTCATCCACTAACAGATACTTGAATTGATTTTGATACTTCGATCTTATATTATCCGGATTCTGATATAGAAGTTTAAACATCTGAAGGAGAAGGTCGTCAAAGTCCATCGCTCCCGCTTTTTCACATTTCTTAGCATACTTTTCATAAATGGTATGAATATGAGGCCTGTTATTCATTCGGTCGTAAGCCATTAAATCCTCGTTAACGGCATACGCTTTAGGAGTGATTAAATTACTTTTCGCAGCGGAAATCCTAGATTTTACAACTCCGGGAGCGTAGACCTTTTTATCTAATTTTAAAGATTGAACTACTTCCTTTATTACGCTTTTTGTGTCATCTGTGTCGTATATCGTAAAATCATTAGGATATCCAATTCTATGAGCTTCAACACGTAATATTCTTGCGAATATAGAGTGAAATGTTCCAGCCCATATCTTATGTGCTACGGGGCCTACTACCCTTTCTATTCTCTCTTTCATTTCACGGGCAGCCTTATTTGTAAAAGTCAGGGTAAGAATTTGCCCGGGATGCACACCTTGGTTAATCAGGTGAGCTATACGGTAGGTTAAAACTCTCGTCTTACCAGAACCTGGACCGGCTATTACCATTACGGGGCCTTCTGTGGCTTCAACTGCATTTCTTTGAATTTCGTTTAACTCGTTTAGGTATGAAAAGGCTACTTGTTGCATAACTACAAAGATGGCAAATATTTATTTATTTTATATATGATTAATGACAATCTATTAAAGAAAACTCACTATTGCGGCTCCAATAAAAATAAGACCTATGGTTCTCAAAAATTTAGCAAGTTTACCGGTGACCTCTATTCCCAGACCTGTAAAATTTTGATTACTGGATACTTCTCCTGACAATCCACCAGGTACAAATCGAAAGGTCTTATCAGTATAAGACATATTTCTTAAAGTGATTTTAAATGCTGAATTTAATCTATATGAAAACTCAAAAGAATAACCTTTTATTGGGTCACTTCTGCTTTCAAAAATAGGACCTATACCAATATCATATTGTTTATCATCGTTGAAAAGACTATAACGTATTCTCGCACCCAGTACGCCATCTCCGTCATTGGCAAGGACTTCTCCAAAAAGTATGACTCCCAAAGCTGATTTTTCACTTATAAAGCCTTGGGCTCCCAAGTTAACTCCTAAGTTTATAGGATAGTATTCGTTCGTCACTCCATTATTATATTTATTAGTATGATACACTCCAAAAGTCGAGCTTAATTCAAATGGATATATAGCTTTTCCTTTCCTGTTATCTGGCTCTTGAGCCATAAGATCTGAGGTAGTCAGCAGCAATATGAATATATATACATATCTAATCAATGGTTCTTTCACGTACGAATAAGTTATTTAATAGTTTAAAAGAAGTACTAAACACTATATATTAACCTACTTTAATCTTGTAATAGTCTTTTGTACATTTTTATAACGTTGCTAATACCAAAATATAGTGCATCGGATATCAAGGCATGACCAATTGATACTTCTTTCAGACCAATCATCTCACTGCTAAAGAAAGATAAATTTTCCAGGTTTAGATCGTGTCCAGCGTTCAAACCAAGTCCCAGTTCAAAAGCTTTTTTTGAAGTTTTTATATAATTGAATATTGCCTCTTGCTTGTCTTTTTTATAGTTATGGGCATAATGACCAGTATATAGTTCAATTCTATCCGCTCCAACCTCTATGGCCTGATAGCATGCTTCTTCATGCGGTTCAGCAAAGAGACTCACTCGTATTCCAAAAGATTTTAAATCTTCTATTATCTCAGTTAAAAACATACTATTTTCGTCGATTTTCCACCCTTCATTTGAGGTCAGTACACCAGGAGGATCGGGTACTAGTGTCGCTTGATGTGGTTTTACATCTTTTATGATTTCAAGAAACTTTTGACTTGGATATCCTTCAATATTAAACTCTGTAGTAACAATGTCCTTTAAGGCTGGTAAGTCATCATATCTAACATGTCTTTCATCGGGGCGAGGGTGAACTGTAATTCCGTCCGCACCAAACTCTTCACAATCTTTGGCAAATGTTATAAGGTCCGGAATATTGGACCCACGAGAATTTCTTATTAGAGCAACTTTGTTAATATTAACGCTTAATTTTGTTTTACTCATGGACATTAGATTCAAATGATTAAAAAAACAATATTACTGATTTCCTCTGTCTTAATTTGTATGATACTTGGGAATAGTATTACATATTTATATTTAGTAGCCCAAGGTATTGAGATAAATGTTGAAGACTTCTCAAATCTTGAAGAATTAGTACGATCAAATCATTTGTCCGTTAATGGACTGAAAGTAATGTTATTGATTAATAGTCTAATTACTTTCGTCGGAGGAGCTTACCTATTCTTAAAGCTAAATCGTATTAAAGATATTAGGGGTTATTTAGGACTACAAAAAGAAGTAGGTATAATACATTTGGTTTTGATGTTTGGCTTGTTGTATACCTCATTACCTCTAGCTTCTGCATTAGGAATGTTGTCTTCCAAAATTTCCTTTCCGGAATGGATGAATTCGATGGATACGGATTCGATTAATACATTATCTTTTCTTCTGGAAATGGACAGTCCCCTTGATTTTATAATTACGCTTTTATTGGTTTCTATAGTAGCAGGATTTGGTGAAGAACTGATTTTTAGAGGAATTATTCAAAGAGAACTTCAGTCAATAATAATGCCATCATGGATTGCAATTATAGTAACCGCTTTTTTATTCAGTGCCATACATCTTCAGCCTACAGCATTTTTAACAAAATTTGTTATTGGACTAGTCTTGGGATATGTCTACTGGCTAAGTGGCAATCTTTGGTACTCTATTTTTTTACATACTATAAATAATGGACTCCCTCTTCTATTGCTTTATCTAAATCCCGTTGGGTTAGGAAAGGAAATAGATAAAAGTGCTGAAATGCCAATCCCTTGGGGCGGAGTAATGATTTCAACAATATTAGCCATATATATTACCTTTATGCTGTACAAAAAAATCAAAATTGAACGAAAAGCTTAAGCAAAGGACCAAAACAGGTGTAGTATTTGGCATCGTGGTATTAAGTCTGGTATGTATAAGTCCTAAAACTGCTATCCTTTTTCTTATTCTTGTTGGTGGATTGGCTGGTGGAGAATTTTTACGGATCAATAACGAAAAGGAAAACACTCTGCCCTATTATTTACTATCTATTGGAATGGTATGTTTAAGTTGGTGGTTACTTAATATGATTCCCGAAACGATGGCCAAAAATCTGGTTTTAGTAAGCGTAGTTATCAATCTAATATTAGTACTTAGCTTATATACTAAAATATCCATATTCAGGATTGCTAAAGGTTTTCTCATCCATGTATTATATATATCCCTTCCTATATCATTAATGGCCTGGCATCTCCAAAAAATGGATCAATGGTTTCCGTCGAATAACATTATATTGGTCATTTTATTATTAATATGGTCTAGCGATTCTTTTGCTTATTTAATTGGTTCTAAAATTGGTAAGACAAAATTATTTGAGCGAATTAGCCCTAATAAAACTTGGGAAGGATTTGGTGGAGCTGGGGTATGTACATTGTTATTGGCTTTTGCTATTTCCGGGTTATTTGATTTTTCAACGGTATTTCTTTTGTGGTCGGCTTTAATCTGTTGGGTATTTGGCACCTATGGTGATCTATATCAATCATCGGTTAAAAGGTTTTATAAAATAAAAGATTCGGGAGATATTCTTCCCGGACATGGTGGATTTTACGATAGATTCGATAGTTTTATTTTCGTTCTACCTTTTATTTTACTTCTTGTCTACTATCTATAAAGGATTAATCCTTTAGGACCGAAAATGCTTAATACTTGTTTAATTTAGTATTAAAAGATTACAGACTCACGAAAGCGAGAATATAAAAAACTCCATAGATTATACTTGCGAATCCATTTGTAGTAAAGAAAGCTCTATCTACCCTACTTAGGTCATTTTCCTTTACTAATGTATGTTGATATACTAACATTCCAAGAAAAACACTAAGCCCAACATATGGCAGATTTAGAGAGAATTGGGTGGCCGTTTTATAGGTAGCGTAGCTCAATAAACCAGCACATATTAGGTGAAATATTTTGGAAATATTAAGAGATCTCTTTCTTCCAAATCGTACAGGTATAGAATGTAACAAATGATTTCTATCAAAATCTTCATCTTGCAATGCATAAATGATATCAAAACCCGATACCCAAAATAAAACTGCCAGGCCAAAAAATATGGGAACCCAGTTAAAGCTAGGATTTACGGCCAGAAAGGCACCAATTGGTGCCAGTGCCAAACCAACCCCTAAGATAAGGTGGCATAATACAGTAAACCGCTTGGTATAGGAATAACCGAGTATAACAAACAGAGCGACAGGACTAAGAAAAAAACAAAGATTATTAATAAAGTAAGTAGTAATAATAAAAGCTGCACTATTAAAAAAGACAAAAGAAAGAGCTTTACTTTTCGAAATCTTTCCTGAAGGAATTTCTCTGGTAACGGTACGATGATTTTTGATATCAATGTCAGTATCTAAAAACCTATTAAAACCCATAGCTGCACTTCGGGCGAAAACCATGCAAAGGACAACCAACGTAAGCAGTTTAATGTCGAAGGCAATACCACCGGAATATAAACCGTAGATATAACCCACCATGGCAAAAGGAAGTGCAAAAATTGTGTGGCTAAAAGCAATTAAGCGAAAGTAATCTTTCATTAATATGGGATTATTATTCTAAGCTAAATATAAAAAAGGCTGTCACATTGCAACAGCCTTTTTTAGCAAATATTATCTTTTAAAATTAAGATGCTGGAGTAGCAGGCTTAACTGTAGAAGGATCTTTATCTACTTTTCCTTTTATTCTTAGTGTAGTGTTTTGAGGATCAGTGTTAGCAGTAATAGTTACAGTCTTAGTTTGTAATCCACCACCAACTTTTCCTTTGTTCTTAGAGTCAAAAACAACTTTGATCTCACCTTTTCCACCTGGAGCAATTGCTTCTCTTGGCCACTCAGGAACAGTACATCCACAACTTCCTTTAGCATTAGAGATCACCAATGGCTCATCACCAGTGTTTGTAAACTTATAGATATGCTCAACTTTTTCACCTTCCATTACCATACCGAAGTCATACTCAGTTTCATCAAATGTAAGTGTTGTTAAAGGACCTACTGGTACATCTGGAGTAGCAGGTTTAGCTGGAGTGGCAGTAGTTTCAGTTGTAGCTGTAGTAGCCAAGCTTTCTTTAGCTTCATCAGCCTTTGCAGAACCATCGTTCTTACAAGATGTCATAGATACTAATGCAACCAAAGCGATAAGAGAAAGTAACTTAAAAATTTTCATTGTAATTATTTTTAAAAATTTAGATTCGAAATAAAATTCATTAATTATGTCAACAAATATATAGTGAGTTCAAAGTCATATTAAACCATCTTTTAATGCTTAACAACTTGTTAACACTGATTTTGTTAATGTTGATTAAAGATTGTTAATCCAGTTCTGAAATTGATCTAAAGGCCTGGAATTAAGTACGTTTTCAACCGTGAGTCCTCCCTTACGAGCACAGTTTACACCCCATCTGATGAATTCAATTTGGTCTTTACTATGTGCATCAGGATTAATACTTATTAGCACTTCCTTTTGAAGACAATATTCTAACCATTTGTAATCGATATCCAGTCTGTGTGGATTCGCATTGATCTCAATACATACATTATTATGAGCACAAGCGTCAATGACTCTCTTATGGTCGATAGGATATCCCTCTCTACTCAATAACAATCTTCCTGTAGGGTGTCCCAACATATGCATATATTTATTCTCAATAGCAGTAATAAGTCTATGTGTCGCTTTTTCCTTATCCATATTTAAGTTTGAATGAATTGATCCTATGATCATGTCAAACCCTTTGAGAATTTCGTCAGGATAATCAAGAGTACCATTATTTAGAATATCTGATTCTATTGACTTGAATATTTTTATTCCCGGTTGTTGAGAATTAAGTTCTTCTATTTCCCGCCATTGCATCAAAACCCGTTCTTCAGAAAGACCGTTGGCATATACGGCTGTTTTGCTATGATCGGTAATAACGATGTACTCATAGCCTTTTGTTAAAGCAGCCAATGCCATTTCTTCTACAGAATGAAGTCCGTCGCTATAAGTAGTATGGCAGTGCACAACTCCCTTAATGTCATCATCGGATATAAGATTTACTGTCTTATTTCGGAATTGATCTATCGCCCTGGCATTTATTCTTCTTTCCGTCGGAATAAAGGTCGTACCAAGCTCTTCAAATAAAACTTTATCATTTGTAATAGTTTCGCTTAGCTCCATGTTTTCTAGGAATTCGTCTTCCATAGAGCCCAGAAGTTTTTGCCTTCCGAATCCTGAAATATCTGTATAAATAACATTGACCGGAATATCTTTATAAAGGAGTAGATTATTATCGTTATCCGCATCAATCTGACCAAGTAGTGCACCCAGCTCTATGGTCGATAATAAATCTATATTCTCCACTATTGGATTTTTTAGGGCTATGTCTCCGATAAATGAAAACTTGGCGTCTGGAAAATTGTGTTGTAAGGATAACAATAATTCTGTACAGATATCATATACATTAGAAAGTAGAAATTTACCTTTGGAATTCAGATAATAGGTCAATTGGCTAATAAGCTTTTCCTGTGTCTTACTACCAAAACCTTTTAACTCTATAAGTCTGTTCTCTTGACAAGCATAAAGCAATTCTCCTGGCGATGCTACATCCAGATCACGCCAAACTGTTCTTACCTTACTAGGACCTATTCCTTTGATGCCTAATAATTCTATAACACCTTCCGGAGTAACAACTTTAAGTTCTTCAAGCTCCTTTAGTGTTCCTGTTTCTAACAGTTGTCTTATTTTCAAAACCATAGATTTTCCTACACCTGGCACCTGCGATAACTCATCGTCCGAAATAGTATCTAGTGATTCTTCCAGTTTTTTGAGGGAATTATAAGCATTCTGGTATGAACGTATTTTGAACTTATTCTTTTCGTGTAAGTCCATTAATTTTCCAGTCAGATTTATTGAAGCGGCTATTTCCTTATTAGTCATATTAAATTTATATACTATATATATTGCAAATATTAAACTTTAAGCCTAATTTTGTTAGCTTTTAAACTAAAATCTTATTTCTCGTGAAACAAGTAAAACTTTTAGGTTATTTGAGTTTTTCTGTCTTTTTTGTTTTTTTATTTTCATGTAATTCGGGCTCAGCTCCGGTGAAGTCAAATCTAGAAGGTTACCAAATAGAAGATATAGGTAATGGAATACAATATGCTGTAAAAAAATCTAGTGATGGCAGTATAGCAGAAGATGGCTATCTGGTAAATGGGGCAAAAACTGGTTCTTGGACTACGTATTATGAAGATGGTAAACCAAAGAATATTTATAATTATTTAAATGGCAAATTATATGGCAGATATATGGAATTTTCTAACAGATGCCAATTAAGCGTATTTGCTGGATATGAGAATGATCAATTTCATGGCACATATTCTAAGTTTAAATTTGGAAGGCCATTGCAAGAAACCACCTATGTAAATGGACAAATTGATGGTTATCACAAGGAATATGGCAGTGATGGTAAAATTCAAAAAGAAATGAAATTTAAATCAGGAAAACAACATGGGAAAATGAGGTTTTTCGATACGGAAGGGAATGTTACCATCGAATATGACTATGAAAATGGCGAAAAAGTTGGTGGTGGAATGAAATAATGACATTATCGTTGAGATTAGATTGAAATAATAATTAGTTTTGCACGAATTTTTGAATAAGGATATATATAATGAGCAGGAGAAGAAATACACATTATAGTAATAGACAAGAAAACAGACTAAGTAAAGCTGAACGTAAAGCACTTAGAGACAATCCACAATATACTGATGATGAGGCTTTAGTAGACTTAGTAGAAGTACAACAACAGGCCACTGATTTTTTCGATAAGTACCAAAAACAAATCATTGGCGGTGTAACTGTTATCTTGTTGTTGGTTGGTGGTTATTTAGGATATAAGTATGGAGTTCAAATGCCAAAAGAGAAAGAGGGATTTGAAGCCATTTTTAAAGCACAACAACAGTTTGAGCAAGATTCGTTTGCGTTAGCATTAGAAAACCCCGGTGGAGGATATGAAGGTTTCTTAGACATTATTGAAAACTATAGTGGTACTAAAGTAGCTAATGTAGCTCAGTATTATAGTGGAATCTCTTATCTTAATCTTGGAAGATTTGAAGAAGCTATTGACCATTTAAAAAAGTTTGATCCTACAGATGACATGCTTCCTATAATGAAGAATGGAGCACTTGGTGATGCATATGCTGAATCAGGAGATAAGGAAAAGGCTTTATCCTTTTATGGTAAGGCTGCCAATGGAGACAAAAATGATTTATTGACTCCGTATTATCTAAATAAAAAAGGCTTACTAAGTTATCAGATGGGTAAGACAAATGATGCCATTAGTGCGTTTGAAAGAATCGAATCTGACTTCCCTAAATCCAATGAAGCAAAGGATGCCACTAAAATGCTGGCTCGTTTAAAATAAAATATTTTTGAACAAAATAATTAAGGCAACCTTTAGTAATTTAGGTTGCCTTTTTTAATATGTATCATATGTCAAGTAAAAACAAAAATTTGTCAACGAATTCTGAAGTATCTCTTACCAATGTTAGTAAGATTAAAATAGGATTGGTCATTTCTAAATGGAATACACACATCACATCAAAATTACAAAACGGATGTATCTCCCATTTGAAATCTATAGGTATCACCGAAGAAAACATCAAAACCATTGAAGTGCCGGGAGCCTTCGAATTGGCATATGGAGCAAAGGTACTATTAAACCATAGTTCGTATGATGCTATCATATGTATCGGTTGTGTAATAAAAGGAGAAACTAAACATGATGAATATATTAATCATGCTACAGCGACCCATATTCAGCAACTGTCCTTAATTAGCAATATTCCTGTTATATATGGAGTGTTAACACCGAATGATGAACAACAAGCGATAGATAGGTCAGGGGGTAAATACGGGAATAAAGGAATTGAGGCAGCTAACACGGCCTTGGAATTAATATCATTAAATCAAAGACTTAAGTCTAGCACATCAACGATTGGGTTTGGAAAGTAAGAGGTACATATTAAGAGAGATAGCTGAGTCCGATATACAAGATATCTTTAAAGGCCTCTCCCACCCTAAGGTTATAAAATACTATGGAGTCAGTTTTTTAACTCTGGAAGAGACCAAGGAACAAATGAAATGGTATTCAGACCTGAAAGCCAATAATACTGGTATATGGTGGAAAATAATCCACAAATCTACCGGTGACTTTGTAGGAGCAGGTGGTTACAATGATCTATCAACTGAGCATCGCAAGGCAGAGATCGGCTTTTGGTTACTTCCTGAATACTGGGGATTAGGTATTATGCCTGAAGTTATGGCGGTTATATTAAACTTCGGTTTTGAAAATTTGAATTTAAATCGCATCGAAGGTTATGTAGAAAGAAGTAATTCGAAGTGTAAATCAGCCTTGAAGAAATTGAATTTTTCTTTAGAAGGCACTATGCGAGAAACGGAAGTCAAAGATGGACAATTTATTGATGTAGATATATACGCAATGATTAAGTCTGATTTTGAAAAGATAAATCCTAAAAACAAGTTATAATATTAAGCATATGAAGTTATATACGATAGATACAGGTTTTTTTAAGTTGGATGGTGGGGCTATGTTCGGTGTCGTACCTAAGGTGCTATGGAATAGGCTTAATCCTTCAGATGAAAACAACTTATGTACTTGGGCTATGCGATGTCTTTTGATAGAAGACGGTGATAGGAAAATTCTTATAGATACAGGAATGGGAGATAAACAGGATGCCAAGTTCAAATCTCACTTCCATCCACATGGTACGGATACTTTAGTAAGCTCTATCGAAAATCATGGATTTTCTGTTGATGATATCACAGACGTTATAATCACCCATTTTCATTTTGATCATGTGGGAGGAGCCTTATATAAGAACACCAATGGCAATATAGTACCTACATTTCCGAATGCAACCTATTGGTCTAACGAATTACATTATAACTGGGCTTTAGATCCTAATGCCAGAGAGAAAGCTTCATTTTTAAAGGAAAACTTTGTTCCTCTCTACGATATGGGTATTCTTCAATTTATAGATGTAGAACAAGATGTTAAGTTTACAGACCGTATTTCTATATCATTTGTTGATGGTCATACCAAGGCGATGATGGTTCCATACATACAAATGGATGATGGAAAGACATTGGTCTATGGAGCTGATTTGATGCCCAGTCACTGCCATATAAGCATGCCATATGTAATGAGTTATGACTTATTCCCACTCAAAACATTAGAAGAAAAAGCAGCACTTTATGAAAGAGCTACTGATGGAAATCATGTTATATATTTCGAACATGATAAGGATATGGTAGCTGGTACCATTAAAAGAAATGAAAAAGGAAGAGTTGTTTTTGATAAAGAATTCTTGATTTAACATTGGATAATTGTGCTATCAATGTAGATCGTGAAAAAACCCTTAGTTGTTGTTAAGGAGGGATATCTACGTTGTTTTACTTTCGTATTTATTTCCTAACAAAAGGATAACCAATATACTGCCCAACATACTCCTGCAAGGCACAGTATTATTACTACCAGTTTAGATGCTAGACCTATGTCTTCTTGTTGACTATAGTACGAGCCATTACTTTTGGCCATAGCTATACCAATCGACGGACCTATTGCAGTACCCAATTTTAGTAGTATACTGTTGCTCGAAAATATATATACCACAACAAACATGACCCATTTCATAATCCATATACCGAAAATTGTGAGAATCAGGGTTACTAATGTTTGTAAAATTGATTTCATGACTAATTCTTTTTATTGTTTTGTTTCAATACTTCAAAATTGATACATTAATCTTGAGTATTTAGATAATTCCAGACCATTTGTTTATTTGATCAGAGTAATGGTTGTTTTCAAAGAATTAGTGGTTGAATAAATAAGTGTAGGTATAAAGTATTGTAATATATTACCCAACCAATTACTAAACTACGAACGTCTTGCTATTAGAAAAGATATTACTGTAATTAAATAGAAAATATGTATACTCCTATATTTAAATTATTTAATCAAAAGCTTAGTTTTTCATTTGTGGCAGTACTGTTATTTGGGTTAATGGCTTGTGAAAAGAATGATGACCAGATTCTAAATTCTATTAACTCTTCAGTGTTGTATTTTAATTCATTTGAAGAAACGGATGATCTCATGGGTGTTGAGGGCAATGCCTTTTCTCTAAGTAATGAAAATACCGGCGAAAGTGGTGATAGCAGCCTTCTTGTCACAGGAGGATGTATAGGGCCTCATTTCAATCTGGACCTTGGACCTTTTGAAGATGATAAAAAGCTTACCTTTAATTTTATGGGGAAAATAGATCATGAATCATGTGGTGTTGTAACTCTGAGATCAATGAGCAGTTTTGAATCTATTCATGTTGTTTTGGATAACACGCCATGGACTTATTATGAAAGTATGGATACCATGCTACTACCACAAAATGAGGTGCTACGTATAGAAATAATGTCAGGGGGGATAGCCGCCTGTTATTCCTACATTGACTTATTAACTATTGTAGAGCACTAAGGGATTAGTGAGAGAATCATAATTTCTGAAGTATGTCTGTTTTATAGAAGTCGCCTTCAAAATATAGCCCTTTCTACTTTCAACTGATCTTGTCAACCGGAAAATAAAAAGAGCTATTCTTTTAATTAAATCTTCTTCATTTCATCAATGGCTATTATTAGTCTGGCAATAGCCACAATTACTTTCCATACTCCACCCCAAATGAAGGTAGCTTTATTCTTTTTAAAGTAATCTCCGATGAAGATAAATAGATCTCCCGTCTTCTCTACTATTTCCTTGTTTTCTCCAGCTTCCGAAGATATTTCGGGAGTTCATTCTAGGATTGACCCAATCTGTTCGTTTAGGCTTAACATAAATTCTTTTGATGTTTTCATATCATTAGTTTTAATTAAATAATATTTCAAAATTGAGTGTTATGATTGGCCTATACCAGAAGGGTACGAGAATAATACTACTTGATTAGAGTAATGGTTTATTTTATAGAATTATTGGTTTTGTTTGTATAGGAGACTGTACTAAGAAGTGATCTCAATTAAAGTTTCCGATCCGGAGGCTAATTCATTTTTTCATATAAATGCATATTTCCATCTGAGAATGTTCCATTGCCAAACATGTAATTAGGACACACGTAGGAAATAAAAATGTATTCTACAGGTTGAGGTGTGATTTGTAATGTAAACCGATCAGGATTTGATACTATTTCCCAGGTGTGCATGGTAGTGGTGTCGATGTATTGGTTTGTGTACTGGAGAGTAAGGGTTCCATCTTCTTCAAATTCTAACAAGCTACAGGGCTGTGAAATACTTCCTATCCAACCGTGACCAAATCCTACCAACTCCCAAGCACCTATGATATTTTCTTCCAATTGTGTCTTCGATTCTATTGCGGAATCTATACAATCGAGCATTATTTGTTTTTCATTCTCATCTATTAATCCATCCTTTGCTTCATCATTTTGTACAAAGGTACAGTCATAATTATCTGTACTTGTATCATCATTTTTATCACATGATATCAGAAGAAAAGTAGCAGTTATCATTAAAACCTTCGAGAGTTTAAGGTACTTCATTAGTTCAAAATTTAGCTCTTACATTAATATCCATTAAGCAAGACGCTTGACCAGGCAACATAGTTGGGTTATGTTGCATTCAGGATGCCAATTTGTTTCTTTGTCTTAGATGCTTTTCAATTAATTTGTTGTAAAATGTAATACGAGTAATAATGCCCCTGAAATTATTGGAAATACGAAAAGATATAGTAAAACTCGCTTATCCGGAATTGCTAAACTTGGATTAAGCTTGTCATATACTATATTTACTCGTTCTCCTTTAGCATATAAACCAAAGCTAGAGCCAAACAGAGATTTAGTATGTTGTAACTTCCCCTTCGTGTCTATAAATTCAAATACTTCATGAGTATACGCTCCCCCATCATGATCTGTTTCTAATTTATGGGAGATAACTTTTGCTGTTGTTCTTACCCCATTCTTTAGCAGTCCTAAGGTCTTAATAAAAAGATATAGCCCTACTGCTATAAATATTAATCCTATTAATAAAAATTTCATTGCTTCTATATCCATTGTATGTATCTTATGTTGTCTCGTTATTTATACAAACTATCTCACTGCTTCATTTATTCTTTTAAATAATACAATTAATTATTGTTTAATACTAAAACCTTACACGAAGTAGAGTTGTGGCTCCGAAAAAAAATCATTTCTTAACAGAAAAACTTTGGCAATAGGACTACTATTAATGTAATTAAGAAGGCTCGAATTCTATAATTTTTATCATCAAGTCTTTTTTCTAATGTGAATTTTAAAATCAAACCCATAATTATAGCACTTACAAGTGGCATAAGAATAACATCTATGGATATGTTGTCAAAATACGCCAGTATTACAATTATTCTATCTAAAAAATTACCAGCAATAAATCCAAAAATCAAATATTCAGCAATATCTTTTTTTAAGAAAATTAAAAGTCCTCCAACTGTTAAAATAATACTTAATCCTAAAGCACTTCCCCACTCTCGGACACCAATAGCACTAAAATAATGAATAAATAGTTGATTGTACACGTGTAGTATTGTCAAAGCAATTCCAATGATTGTCGCAGAATTACCAAGTGTTTTTCGTTTATTTGACAGCATCATATTTCCTTAATTATCTTTTCAAAATAAGAACAAAGCTTCAAGAGGCTAGTTAACATTCATGCACTTCTATTCTAATTAATTAAAATAAAACAAACCCCACATTATGCACAGTCGTGACTCTATTTTATCCTATTATGTACTTACTCTATTGGTGGATAGGGAAGATTTTGAACTAAAAAATAAAAACCCATACCAAATAAAACTGCTATTAAATAGTATAATGCTCTAGTCTTAAAATCTATCTGCCCTTTCGTGCTTTTATGGAAATAAACAAACAATGCTATACATGCTATTTCTAGAATAAAGGCATCACCTACCAAACTCTTTTTTACTGCATTTAGGAATACTTCTTCAATAAAGAATACCAAAACTGAAGTAAATAGTACCAATGAAAGTAAATATGCCCAACTTATTGATCTTTTCACCAATCTTAACGAAAATAATCCAAGTAAACATATACCCCATTTGATAAAGCTAATGGAAGGTCTTTCGTAATGGGCGAATTGAGCAAATGCATAAACAGGACTTTCTCTAAATACGAAATAATGAATTATATCATATACCAGATACAATACAAATCCTACTAGAATAAGTATGAGTAACTTATTTTTACTTATCTCCTTCCTCAATTGATGATACTGCTTTGTCATAGTCTTTTTTGTTATTTATATATGTGATATGTATAATTCCCATCTGCGTCAGTAGAAGCTAACAAGTAATAAGTTGACGCTTCTCCTCCATTTATAGAATGATCATAGTTAAAACGCATATATTGTGTTCCATCTTCAGATTTACCCATATACTTAAAACCACCTTCTCTAGTTTTATAAATGTTGGCTAAGATATCTACTTTGGCTACAGGAATTCCTTCTCCAATCTCTCCTTTCAATTGATGAACTACCAAATAGCACCAATAATAAATAAAATCACACCTACAATCAATATAAAAGTCGTCCTTTTAAGTAAGACTTTATCTTTGTCTGAAAGATATTCTCCACTTGAATTTGGATTGATATGGAATCTTGCTTTATAAACTTTCACCAAAAGAAAACTATATAAGACAAAACCCATACCCATGAGTAAATATGAAGCTATAAAATACATTCTCATGATCTACTATTTTCATTACATTCATCATTGCAGGAATTATCGTTTTCTTCATTAGATACACTGCCCATTACCTAACCACATATGTTATCAAAAAACTAAACCAGTAATCAGCTTCTATCCATTTTACTTGATCTTCATTTTTCTTATTTCTTAGTATTACTTTAAAGTAAAAGATGTTTTGAAAAGGAGAAGGCATACCTAACGAGCCTCTAAATTCACTAGAATCAAAAGGGTTGCCAAAAGAACCAATTTTCACCTCCTCAATTTCAAAAACACTTAGAAATACATTGAAATGAGGTAAGAGGACATTACGGCTGAAGCTTATAGGTTTTGATATACAATAATAATTTTCAGTTAAATCAAATTAACGATATAATATAACGGGAATAGCAACTATGCCAAATTTTATTTCATAAATGATTTTAACATATAGAATTGATCTATAACAATATAGAATTGATAATAAGGCGGTTATATAGTTTAAAAAAGCATATAAGTAAAAACGGATCAAGCTGAAAAGTTGAGGATATAGCCTCCAAAGGCTTTTACAACGAGGAGACGGTAAGAGATTTTCCATTGCGAGGTATGCCTTGTTTTCTAAAAATCAAACGTCGTAAATGGATACATAAAACTGATGGAGTTATTATTCGTAGAGATTGGAGTATGGTAGCTAAAGGCACTCGTATGACGGTGGAGTTTGCCTCTTTTTTAAAAGAAGCTCTTAGATAATACACCCATTAGTTGCAAAACTATAGGACACATATTTGATGTAGACGGCAAGCAGTTAGAAGTGCATTATGCTGTTCATCTGAGTGGTTTTACAGATTGGGAGCAAAGATCACATGCCAAACAATGGCTAGTGTTTCCAAAAAACATGGGTCCATATTTGAGCATGGATGAGACTTCATTATCTCACGGTGAATTATAACCGTAGTTACCAACAAAGCGGCTAAGGGTAGAAAGGGTGCATTGGTAGCTATCATAAAAGGAACTGCTTCTCATGATGTTATTCGGGCATTAAGAAGAATACCTCAAAGTAAACGCAACAAAGTCAAGGAGTTAACTATTGATCTAGCTCCAGTAATGGAACTCATCGGGAGAAGATGTTTTCCCAAAGCTCAGCAAGTATCTGATCGTTTCCATGTCCAGAAACTAGCCTATGATGCCGTGCAGGAAATACGTATCAAACACAGATGGGAGGCCATCGATCAACAAAACAATGAAATGCAACTGGCTAAACAAGAAAAGAGAACCTTCATCCCTGACATTCTTGAAAATGGTGATGCTCGTAAACAACTATTGGTCATAAGTAGGTATTTGCTTTTCAAATCTCAAGATAAGTGGACGCCTTCTCAAGCTCATAGGGCGGAAATATTATTCAGACTATATCCTGATCTCAAACAAGCCTATCTACTCTCCAGAGATTTAGCTTCTATATTCTCCAACAACAAGGACAAACGCATAGCTTTCAAAAAACTAGCTCTTTGGTACAACAAAGTAGAACAGGCAGGTTTCAAAGCTTTTAATTCCGTGTCCAGAACCATCCAATCCAATTACCAATCTATCCTCAATTAATTTAATAACAGAAGTACCAATGCTTCGGCTGAATCTTTTAATGCTAAAATTAAAGCCCTTAGAAATCAATTTAGAGGGGGCAGAAATGTAGATTTTTTTCTCTTCCGTTTAAATAAAATTTATGCCTAATCCCCAACTTTTCAGCTTGATCCTGTACAGTCCTGAAATAAGTTGACTGGTTTTGTAATTTATAACTCTAAAATACAAATTCTTCTTTTTTGTATTCTTTAAATTTCTTGGGCCATCGTTTTAATTTGACCTCATTTTGTAAATGAGCTTGATTAGGAGTGAGCATATTGATTGAGAAATGTACTCTTAGTTCGTTGTAATTGTCTATAGATTCTTTTACTTGTAGTTGCAGAAAGTAGTAGCTCTCAAATATCTCTCCTAACCCAAATTCATCCTTTAATATACCATTTACTCGTTCAGCAATGGCATTCTCATAAGGATCGTATTTTTCGGTCATACTAATTAAAATTCCATGAGCCTTTAATGCTTTTGTATATTCTCTGCTACAATATTGGGAACCTCTATCAGAGTGATGAATTAAACTACCTTTATAAATCCTGTTGCTTATAGCCATTTTTAAGGACAATAAAGTCGAACTGCTCAATAGATTATCTGCTAAATTATACCCTACTATTTTCTTAGAATAAGCATCAGTGATTAAATGTAAATAATAGACGTTATCTCTAGTCCGTAAATAAGTGATATCTGCCACCCATACTTGTTCAGGTCCGTCCACAACCTTATCCAGTAGCAAGTTAGTATACTTTTTCATCCAATGCTTTGAATCTGTTGTCTTGTAGTACCTCTTTAGCTTTGGAACTAATAGACGTTCTTCTCGTAAATAGTCAAAAAATTTATCTCTACCTATTTTTATTCCAGACTCTATTAATTCCAATTTGAGCATATGGTATAATTTCCTACCTCCTATTTTTGGTAATTTCTGCCGTATTCTCATCACACATCCTCTAATTTCTTCCCGATCTATTTTATCCCTATTATCCTTACTCTTTCGTTTATAATACGATTGTTTACTATAACCAAGCAATCGACAAACTCTTGTTATACTTATCTTTTGGGTTTGACTAATTTCAGGGACTGCTTGGTGCCATACTTTTTTAATATATCTACCTTCATCTCTTCACTCGCTATTTCAAGCAATTGTCTATATACTGCCAAAGCTTCCTTTTGATGCTTTAATTCACATTCTAATTCCTTAATCCTTTGCTTTTGTATATCTTTCATCGGTCTGCCTGTAGTAAACTTATTTTCATAGCTAAATTTACCATATTTCCTTAACCATCTTGGAATGCAACTCTTACCTCTTATTTCATATCTCCTTCGTAATTCCGATATAGTATACAGCCCCTGTTCAAACTCTTTTACCACGTGCCGTTTGAATACTTCACTGTACTTTTTCGGGGGCACCTTGTTAGGTTTCTCATCCTTTATTGTTGACATCTTTTTAAATTTTCGGTCAACCTATTTCAGGATAAGACATCCATTAAAAAACCCCCGCATTCTCCTGAATGCGAGGGCAACCATCATTCTATATAACCCCCTACTATAACCACCGAGCGGTGGTCAGTAAGCTCTTTAATTTCTCATTGTTAATGCAAATATATACTTATTCATATTAAATTTTGAAATAATATGATATTTTTTTAACATTTAATTTACTCTTCGTTTGAGATCAATCTGATTAATAGCATCAGAAATCTCATAGCCCAACCTTAATCCTTCATCACAATCCATTCGTATATGTACTCCTAGAGGTATTCTGGAATATGCATTTTCTTCAGCCATATCTTCTAAGTTAGTGAATGATCTGGGATCACTTCTAAACTCTGTTCTTCCCTTATGACATTCATCAGTAAAATCCGTCTGATTTCCGAAGAAATCGATGAATACGCCAGCTGCTGCGGAAGCAAAGCAACTATGTCCTGAAGGGTAAGCAGGAAAAGTAGGATTAGGCCATGGTATCAGTCGATACAAATTGGTTTGATAATCCGGATCAATCAGCTCCTGAATATATACGCTTGGTCTCATCACCATATGTTCGTACTTGTATTTCCATGTGCTTACTGCTGCATCATTCAAAGCAAATCCTAGTTTTAGATGTAAATACAATATTTCGTCTAAACTTAGCTCGTATTGATCAGCTAATTGATTGGCTATCGCTACCTGACGTGATGGAGGTCCGAAAGTTAGGCCTGTTACATCATCGCTCCAAAATTCTGCAATCCAAAGTTGCTCACCTTGTGTTTCCTTAGCTTCATTATTAGCTACATATACTTCCATCATCTGTTGGTAGTAGGCACTGCTTATATCCTCGCTATATGGTATCGGCGGAATGGTTGTTGTTTGCGAAGGAGATATTACAAAAGTTCTAACCTGTCCCCAATATGGAAATAATGCTCTCTCAGGTTCTGCAGAATATGTCCAGAAACCATCGCCAGTCGGAGGTTCGTATGAATGAGGCTGAGGATCTAAGATTTGCTCTTCAGCTTCTTTATCCGTCTGACTAAATGCGATGACCTGTTCTGCAATATAAGTGCCAAGTTCCTCGGAGCTTTTAATAATTCTATTGGATAAACCTAAGCCTTTATTAGCTTCAATGGACTGATACAAAAGTTCTATCTCTTGCATTTTACTATCGGGAACATTTAAAAGAAAATGTGAGAATGTCTCTTGATATGCCTTATTTAGAGCTATTTCCAAATCAACACGATCCTCTCCCCTTTTTCGTAAATCTAAATCTGTAAAATCTCTGTCATTAGACTGATATGCTCGATTAGTGCTGGCCATTACTTCATAGGCAGTCAGATTGATATATGCTATGGCTCGCGCCGAAGCATTAGGACGCATGCCCTCGGCATACCTGTCAAGTTCGAGAAATAAATCCATCCAGGAAATCACGACTTCATTATCCAATCTATTTTCATCATTATTGGGTCCTTTATTGCCCTTTTTTGATGAAAAGTTTTCCGTTTCGCTTGTATCACTAACAATTTCATCGCTCGAACAAGCTTGCAATAAACAAAATACCATTAGGAAATAGACTAAGCTTCTAATTTGATCTAAACGCATAATTTTAATTTTTCGGATTAACAAATATTATGCAGTATTAGAAGGCCTTCTTATATGCTTTTGCTGTTATAAGAGACGAAAAGGTATTTTGTACTCAATGGATCAATAAAAAAGATTATTATTGCCAAAATAGTTTAGCAAATTGTAAAAGATAGCATACCAATAAATAAATGACTGTAACCACTAAATCTCCTTAAAAGAGGACTCTAGTTATTTACTTACTAATACTTTCTTATACACTGTCTTTTTTCTATTAGTTAATGAAATAAGATAAATGCCGGATTCTAGGTCTGTAGTACTAATAAAGTATTCACTACTCCTTTTTTCAGAATCAAATAATATCTCTCTCCCATCAGTGCCATAAAGTCCGATAACAAAATCCTTGATTTTATCATTCGCCGCTGTAATATAAAAGCCATCCGAGGTGGGATTGGGATAAATATTCACATCAGAAATACTCAGTTCCTCACTACTTAGTACGACTCCTACCGTAATGATTTCAGAGTCAACTTTACAATTATTAGAATCACTTAGTTGAAGATAGTAATCTCCTGTGCCTACATTATTTAGATTCAACGTGTTACCAACTATTTCTTCATTTTCATTATACCATTCATATTGATAATCAGGTATCCCTCCACTAATCTCTATTTCGATGGAGCCATCCATCGCCCCAATTTCACTTTCATCCGTAATACTAAGTACAGTAATGATAATTTCCTCAGGCTCGACGATCTCAATATCAACGAGTTCAAATTCACATGCTACTCCATCCGTGATAGTGCAAGAATAAAGTCCCGGAGAAAGATTATCAATACTGGTTTGATCAGATATGTCATTTGACCAGTTAATGGAAACGGGGTCAGTAAAATTTTCTATCGAAATGTTAATCATACCATCGGCAGCTCCATAACATGAGATATCCGTCGAAGTATACTCCGCCGTCAAAGCACATCCGCCCGTGCTGACAAAGACATTTCCGTCAATACTACAACCAAAGGCATCAGTAATCTCATAAGAGTAATTTCCAGAGGACAGATTTGTGATAGCAAAACCCTCTTCTCCATTTGACCAGTTAATAGTATAATCAGGTGTTCCTCCTGTTATCATTAATTCTATCGAGCCATCCATTGCTCCGGTATTTGTTTCATTCGTAGTGGTCTCCATAACGGATAGCTCTAACGGTTCAGAAACTTCAATTTCAGTGATTTGTAACACACAATTGTTTTCATCCGATATTTCACAACTATACATTCCTGCTGATAAATTCTCAATGGATGAAGAGGCAGCTCCATTCGACCACATATATGTAATGTCTCCAGTACCTCCTGTTACATCTAAAGATATACTCCCTAATAGGTCACCAAAGCAATTATTATTAACGGTAATAATATCTGCCAACAATTGTTGAGGTCCAACCACTGTATACGAGTAATCGGTAACACAATTATTAGCATCGGTAACAACAGCACTGATTTCACCACTTGGTAAATTATCTACTGACAAGCCCATTTGTCCATTAGACCAATTGACAGAATAATCTTCCACTCCACCAGTGATAGCAATTTCGACAGCTCCATTAGACTCTCCAAAACATTCTACATCCATATTGGATATCGTCTCCACAATAATAGAGTCTGGCTCAGTTATTTCTATAGAAAGCATGTTACTTTCACAACCATTGGCAGCACTGGCAATAACTTCATATATACCTGCCTCTAAGTCGCTAATTGACATTTCTGTAGCACCATTATTCCAAGAATATGTTAAGTCCTCATTGCTGGTGGTGGAAATAGATATGCTTCCAGTATTATCTCCATAACAAAGAATATCCGTTTTATCACCAACTGAAATGGTTATTTCATCATTACTTTCTATGGTCAATTCATAAACTACAGAACATTCGTTATCATCGGTAACAGTTACACTATTGTCTCCTGCAGAAAGCATAGTCGCGGGGTTCGTTGTTTCTCCATTACTCCAGACAAAGCTCATATCACCAACGCCACCAGTGATAGTAAGCTCAGAACTTCCATTGTCAATTCCTTCACAACTGGCATTTGTCTCAATAGAGCTTACCATCATCTCTTCAGGTTGATTGACTTCGAAATCAAAACTCTGAGAACATAACAAAGCATCCAATATTTCAACAGTGTAAGTTCCTGCTGATAGATTGGAAATAAAATTTCCAGATTCACCATTTGACCAATTATATACGTAGGATCCATTTCCTCCTTCTGCTTCGATTAATATTTGCCCATCGTTTGACTCATAACAGGATAAATCATCAACAATAGAAGTCATAAGAGAGATAGGATCGGGCTCTTCGATATCCACTTGAATTACTGCCTCACACATGTTGTCATCTGAAACTGTACAAAAGTGAAAACCTGCAGGAAGGTTACTATTAGTTGGAGAAGTATTTCCATCCGACCATAAGTAATCATAACTACCCATTCCTCCAGATGCAATAAGTGTTACTGATCCGTCACTCGAACCATTACATGATGTATTTTCATTAGATTCTTCTATGACCACTAGAACTGGTGGTGTGTCAATATCCACATCAACGATCACAGAATTATTATTCTGATCACTTACCGTCACACTATGCATTCCTCCGTCCAAACTTATCGCTGTAGCCTGATCTTCACCATTGTCCCACTCGTAACTATAGGGCATTGTCCCTCCAGTTGCTGTTACTGTCGCTGATCCTTCCGCACTATCGAAACATAAAGTCATTGTTTGATTGGTAATTTCAGCCATAAGAGGATCAGGGGTATCCTCAATTGTAGTGGTTACATTCACATCCACTACTCTGTCATTGCTATTACCATTTCCTCCGTTAGCAATTACTGCTACACCATAAAAGGTAATCTCTTCGTCAGCCGGAATAGAGTTATCCGGTACCCAGTCCACATCAAATGTAATAGTATTCGATCCCGGAAAGTTAGTGGAAGGCTGATGCCCAAAGTATTCCTTGCTATTTGCTGTTTTAACGATGGAATTGCCCGTTCCATTGAGAAATTCACCAGCATTAGCGTTACTCTCATCTAGTGCAACTATTTGAAACCCTGCCCTTGACGCATTCCCGTTAGGGTTTGTAATGGTAACCGTCAAAGAATAACTCTGACCACCGGTAACCATATTAGGTAATCCTGTAATTGTTATTTCTCCATCAAGATTAGGATTGCTTCCATTATGACAATTACCACAATAGCCATCTCCAGGTGCTCCTGTGTAACCACCTGCTCCATTTGTGGGCTGACTACCACTATTTGAAAGAAAAATAAAAGCAGAGAGTAATAGAAAAATTACAAAATAATTTTTCATATATATAAGTTTTTTGGCTGTAGTGCTAGGTAGGATGCAGAGTACACATCAGCCTGTTTTTAACAAATTCGCCATAAAATAGTCAAAAAATACTTTTTGATCTACTAATCAGTTGTTTTATAGACTTTCGTGTCGTAGTTGTTACTTGTTATGATAAAATACGTTTCACCCTTTTCAGATAGTTTTTCTATATCCTTACAATTGGTCGAAATATTTAATCCACTCCTTGAGGGATGTACAGGTGTGAATGAGCCATCTTTGTGAGATAATAAAATAAGCCCCACGGATGCATCATGTCTAACCGTTTCTACTTCGGCATCAAAAAGATTACCGACCAAAATGATATCTTTCAGACCATCTTTATTAAAATCATGTGTTTCTATTCCTTGCACACTAGATATCTGAGCCAAATTAGGAAAAGATGTGAATTCATACTTGTCACCAATCTTCTTCAAAATACCACTACTAAAGTGATTCGCTTCCAAAACAAGTGCATTTTCTATATCCTCACCTAGTATATCACTTACCTCGGCATGGGCGAACTTTTCATAAGTTTTAAACTTCCTTTTCAAATGAGGCAATTGTTCGGAAGAACATTCAAACCCGCGAATAGGAACTTCTCCATATTTACTATTTTTTGCCAGTACTACATCAAAAGATCGATCTTTGTTGAAATCACTACCATAGACTTTTAATGGTTTTTTTTCGGTAGCTCGATACTTGTTATTCATCCCAATATTACCAAGAAGAATCTCATCCATTCCATCATTATCTATGTCATCCGCTTTTACTTCAAACCACCATCCATTTAGCTGTTTATCAATATATTGTCTGGATTTATCTACTAATATGCCTTGGTTATTGACGAGAAAAGTAGGATGCATCCACTCTCCTACTACAATCAGGTCTTCCCAGCCATCTTGATTAATATCTGTAGTGGCTGCAGAAGTTACCATTCCCATATTTTCAAATTTAAAATTTGGATCGATACTTAGTTTGCCTTTTTCATTGATTAATATGTAGGATGTGCCAGGGTAAGGATATCTTTTTCCTTGCATTCTACCTCCCACAAACAAATCAAGATAGCCATCTTTATTCAGATCGAATGGTATAACTATAGAACCATCAGAAGACGGTAAATCTATGGTTGATTTAGAAAAAGTTCCTTTTCCATCGTTGATATATAACCTGTCCGTATTTAACTCATGACCTAGTCCATGCTCACCACCTCCACTTACTACATATAGATCTTTGTCACCATCATTGTCCACATCAAATAAACAGGATCCCATATCTTCGTACATGTCCTCCATTTCCTTTTTTTCGGACCTTAAAAAGTTTTTACCTTCAAAAGTATATATCTGACCAGCTTGCTTTTTTGCCCCACCTATAAATATATCCTTCGTTCCATCGCCATCAATATCTCCACTAGTAATAAAAGGTCCATTACGAGATTCCATATGAGGAATAAGGATTTGTGATTGAAAATCATTATAGGCATTTTCTTGATGTCGAAAATCAACACCCATTTCGGCAGTAATTTCTTTCACTAACGGATTTATTTGATGTATACTATGTCGTCCATTAACCTTTCCTTGGCTTGCGTCGAATTTATATAAAGTATCTACGCCGATATCATATTCCTTTAACATCTTGCCATTTGAA
This sequence comes from Saprospiraceae bacterium, assembly GCA_965230495.1. GTDB lineage: Bacteria > Bacteroidota > Bacteroidia > Chitinophagales > Saprospiraceae > JACJYM01. The sequence continues at coordinate 1,116,265 of OZ246004.1, forward strand.
AAGAAGATTATTAAAGAATCTAATTTGGATGCATTTGCTAAACCGAAATGAATCATACTTTCAGAACACGATTGATATCCTCTCACGTTATGTAATTCTCCCACCTGCATCTGACCATTGTAAAATATCTTCACTGAAGCATTGAGATCTATCATTTTACCATCAGTAATATTGAATCTAACCCAATGTCCCGATGCGATGTTATTCTGATAAATTTTGGCTTTATCATTTGTATTTGATACAATTACATCTAGATCTCCATCATTATCCAAGTCCGCATAAGAAGCCCCAAATGAAAAACCACTATAATCAAAGCCCCATTCGATACTATTATCCAAAAAACCAAGGTCACCATTGTTGCGAAAGGCGAAATTTGGAAGTTTTTCAACTTCTGTTTCCATCGCGAGTTGAAGTAAATCGACTTCCGCTTTATTTTTCATTTTCTTCATTTTGGTATTAAAATCATTGTTCTTGATATTTCGATTAATACCATTGGTAACGAGAGCATCTTTAAACCCATCATTATCAATATCGGCAAGCAAAATGCTCCAACTCCAATCTGTACTTGAAATTCCAGACAATTGTCCAATTTCAGAATATGGTAAGTTCTTTCCATTATTAAGCTGAAGGATATTAGACATATACTGAAAGTGATTACCATTTGCCACATTTTTCCAGAATTGTTTGATATCCATGGATGGCATGTTGGTCTTGGATCTTACATGATCTTGTGATCGCATATCTAAAACGGCGATATCATATAATGTATCGTTATTGATATCTGCTATATCCATTCCCATAGAAGAATAAGACATATGTTTTAGTTTTTCAAAGGCCATGTTTTTAAAACTTCTACCTTGTTGGTTTATGAGCATTAGATCAGGTTTTTCGAAATCATTCGCTACGTAGATATCCGTCCAACCATCTTGATTAATATCTACTGTAGAAAGTCCCAATCCAAAAGCATGCGGATAATTTCCAAGCGTTTCTTTTGTTACATCTTCAAAATGTCCATTCTTATTAAGATATAAATGATCTTTAAAGACATAGGGTATATTGTTCTTATTAATATACTCTAGCTTCTGATCATATCTGTGAGAAGGAGCATTCATAACATATAAGTCCAAAAAACCATCTTTATTGAAATCGAAAAAAGAAGCTTGTGTTGTATGTCCTTGGTCATTAACACCATATTTTTCTGCACTTTCCGTAAATGTCAAATCACCATTATTGATATATAATTTATTTGCTCGTAAATCTTCTTTTTCGGAATCTTTATTCCATGACATTTTACTAACATAAATATCGAGCCAACCATCATTATTAACATCAGCCATGCAAATACCCGAAGACCAGCTTTCTTCACTAATCCCTGATGTGGAAGTGATATCTTCGAAATTGAAATCACCTTTATTGAGAAATAATTTATCCTCATTCATATTTCCACAAAAATATATGTCGATTAAGCCATCGTTGTTAACATCTCCAACACCCACGCCTGCACCGTTATAAATAGACTCCCATACCAAATGATGATTATGCTCATTTTCCTTAACTATATTGGTAAAATCTACTCCAGTCTTGGAAGAAGCAAGGCTTACAAATTTTTTAAAACTCTTTTTATCAGTATCTTCTGAGCAAGAAATTAGAAGGAATACAATGAGAACAAATACTGTTCTGCAAATATTAATCTTCATATTGATCATATATTGGAAAATATAATTGAATAAAGATAATCACATAAGATAGTACCACAAAAGCTATACTATAAATCTTTGTGATGTTCATCCCATGCCACATTTTCAATATTAACTTCTCCAACCTTGGTAAGTTTTCCAGAGGTACCGCCTTTGCTTTCTATTATTATTCCTTTCCATAATAAATTGCAATCATTGTGAAGTCTAGCAGATAATAAAATCAATTCGCCACCTGGTTTAATAGTAATAGATGAGCCCTCGGGCATAGAAGTTCTGCAACAGATGGTTAGTTTTCCTTTCGGTTCAACAACTATGTTGTTGTGTATATCTTTATAACCTTTCCATGAGACCGAATCCTTAATAGTGATAGTATGTTGAGTATCAAGTTTGCACCACGTTTTGATCAAAAGCTTTCTCCTTGGCGTATTTATATCCGACATCATTAAGTTTATCTTACCTAATTGGCAGGGAGTTATGGCCATTTGACTATTATTATAGTCCATCATATTGTTGGATACTTTATCCTTGCACTTGCTATTGGTTTTGGACGGAGCCCAGCAATTAGGATGAGGTGGTGTATCTTCACAACCGTCATTTTTATACCAAGAATGACTTAATCCAAAAGAGTGCCCCACTTCATGATTAAGATTTGTAGCCATCTTCCATGGTTTCATACCGTCATGAACAGGTCCTGTAATTTTAATTTTATTACCCAAAGAAACTCCTGAAGTATGGGGACGGTAAGTTCTACTAGCTATACTGTCCGCATGATGAGGTAGTACAAATATATTAAGTATGGAGTCAGAGGCCGTATCATATTTCCGTATTACTTCTTTGCTGTAAATATTTCTAGCTTTCCCTTTTGAAACAACATAATACAAGGAATCATCATAATGATAATGAAGCCAGTTATTCGTTATACTGTCACTCGATAATACATATCTATAATTTGCAGGAATCTTAGTAGTGTTATTTCCTATGGGCAAATTCATTTTAGCATTTTGTTTCAGTCTCGAATTCGCATTTTTTACAAGTTGACGACACCACGATTCCGCATTTTCAAAAGGTATGTTATATTTTTTCGAAGTTGAATCCAAAAAAACGAAATTCATCCGTACCAAACGGTCATATAAAAACTCAACAGAATTGGTGTCAGGTACGTAATTTAAAGGATTTCTACAAGGAGATCTATAATTAGAAGCTCTTTCCTCTATTTGGAATATACGATCTGATTCAGACCTTACTGTATACTTTGTGGTCTTTGAACCACAAGAACAGATAAAGATTAAGAAGCTCAGTATTAGAATATTCCGAACCATATTTTACACGTTCAGAGCACCGCAAACGCTAAGCACCTGGCCTGAAACATAACTTGACATATCAGAACCTAAATAAATGCAGGCGTTTGCAATATCCTCTCCTGACCCTAATCTTTTCAAAGGAATATTATCGATATAAGCTTTAATTTGGTCTTCTGTCAGTTCATGTGTCATATCCGTCTCAATGAAACCCGGAGCAATAACATTGGATCGAATGCCTCGAGATCCAACTTCCTTAGCTACTGATTTAGAAAACCCGATAATTCCAGCTTTAGATGCAGCATAGTTAGCTTGTCCGGCATTACCAAAAACACCTACTACACTACTCATATGAATAATAGAACCTCCCCTATTTTTCATCATTGGACGTATTACATTTTTGGTTAGGTTAAATATTGATTTAAGATTGACTTCCATTACTCTATCCCATTGGTCTTCACTCATTCTGAGTAATAAATTATCCTTTGTAATACCCGCATTATTAATCAAAATATCAATCTTACCAAACTCTTTAAGCACATCATTTACAAGTTGTACCGAATCTTCAAATTTGGCAGCATCAGATTTATAAGCTATAACTTTTGTACCAAATTCTTTCGTTCTTTCTACTACTTGATTTGCTCTATCTTCAGAGTTAATATATGTAAATGCTACATCTGCACCTGCTTCCGCAAACTTCATGACTATAGCCTCTCCAATTCCTCTGGAGCCACCAGTTACAATTGCTGTTTTTCCTTCTAATACTTTCATCAATTATACTTTTTTATTTGACATGATTATTTTTCTAAGTTATAGTCAGATAGAACTTACCTATCGTTCTTTCAATGTTTGAGAAAGTCCTTTTAGTAGGTTATTTAGTTTTTACCAATAGTTAAAAATACTTTCTCTTCATAAGATAGTTCTTCACATAATCATCAACTCCTTCTTCTAAACTGGTAAATTCTCCAGTATATCCAATATCTCGTAATTTTTTCATATTAGCTTCTGTGAAATATTGATATGTATCCCGGATATCAATAGGAGTATCAATGAAGTCAATATTTTCCTCTACCCCCATAGCATTAAAAGTAGCCTTGGTTAGATCTAAAAAAGATCTGGCCTTCCCTGTCCCAAGATTATAAATGCCACTATCAATATTCGTATTCTGTAGCAAGTACAACATCACTTTTACAACATCCTTTACATATATAAAATCACGCGACTGCATTCCATCTTTAACCTCTTTCTTATGTGACCTAAATAAATTCATCTTGCCTGTATCTGTAATTTGATTATAGGCATGATATATTACAGAAGCCATTCTTTTTTTATGATATTCATTAGGCCCATACACATTAAAGAACCGAAGTCCGGCCCATTTCGATGGAGTATGTTTTTGTTTCAAAGCCCAATTGTCAAATTCTAGCTTACTATCTCCATATGGATTAAGAGCTTTAAGAGATGAGCAAACGGAATGATCATCATCATATCCTAATTTACCATCGCCATAGGTTGCCGCACTAGAAGCATAAATCAGTTGAATATCCTTCTCAGCACAGATTTCCCATATTTTTTTAGAATAATTAAGATTTAAATTATCAAAGATGGATTTATCCTGTTCAGCGGTATCCGTCCTTGCTCCAAGATGAAATACAAAGTCTATTTGACTTCCTGATTTTTTAAACCAGTCCAGAAATAAATCTCTATGTATCCAATCTCTAACTTCTTTGTTTTCCAGATTAACATTTTTGTAATCCTTATAGAAGTCATCTACAGCGATTATATCCCGCCGGTATCCTAATTCGTTTAACTTACCAATTAATACTGAACTTATGAACCCTAATGCTCCAGTGACAACAATCATTATTTAAAGAGTTTATTGAACGGCTTCAAACATCAACTGAACCTCTTCTAGCGTGAATTTTCCAATCAATGCAGTTTGAAAAGTATATTCTTTATTCCCTTGGATTCTAACTACTCTAAAATCATAGTTTATTCGAGTTGAATCTACCTGTTTTTCAAAGATAAATCCATTATCATTCTCTTCTACAATCTTTGTAAAAAAAGGATTTGTCTTAGCCTCTACCTTTTTTTCTTCTACTATTGATTTAATATCAGAAGTAGTGGCGTCATTGCTAAAAATTTGTAAATGATAATTGTCCTTTCCCTTAACAGTCAAATCCAACATAAAACCAAGGTCTGATTTTTTTACTTCAATTGAGTCAGGTGCTTTGATCTTGATTGGAAAATCATAAGAAGTAAAATCCTTCTCAACTAACTTAGCTGATTTATCACCAGTACAGGCTGAAAAGCAGACAAGAAGTAGAAATATATACTTTTTCATTATAGATTATTAGTACTTAAATGTGTAATTAGCAACAAAGCTAACCAATAAAATTTAATTACACTCCGAAGGCCTATTTTGAGTAATAGTTACATTGATTTTTCCACCTTGCTCTAAAGTAGACTCTCCATCATGCAATGGATTTTGTCTTATAACATAGGCATTCTCAGGATCTGTGATTTCACCCAATTCGTTGACATCACCTATCTCCAGATTACTACTTTCCAAATAAAACTGAGAAGCTGCTAACGTCTTACACTTTAAATCAGGTATCACAAATCTACCTCCTCCTCTTTCACTCAATACAAATTCCAAAATATCTCCTTTTTCAATCTCTACATCTGTTTTTAGGACATTTTTACCAATTATTAAGTTTCCCTTATACCATACTTCCAAAATGTAATCAGGTTCTCCCGGGTCATATCTTTTAGACTTTATCTTAGATTCTATTTCTCGGTAAGCCAGTTCCTCTTTCTTTTGTTGATAGTTAACACCATATAAAAGAGGTAAATCGGAAACCTTTATTTTATCAGCATTATATTTTGTCGTTCGAACATAGATCTTTCTATTTTCTTTGACCTTAGCTCCTGGTGTGGGATTTTGAGAAAGTACAATACCTCCAGGTCGACCCACAACATGGATAGAATCTGTGACAATAATTTTAAAGGTTTCTTTGTTCGCTAATTTAGAAGCCTCGTTGACATGCAAATTAGTATAATCATCCAATACCAACTGCTGACCGTGATTAGTATATATTCGTAACCACATTAGTACCATAAATATTACTACTATTACAAAGAGCAACATTAGCAACAAGTGTTTAAGTAAATATTTGCTTGATAAAAATGCCAGTATTCGTTTTAACATAGTTTAACTTTCTCCTTATTATTTCTTTCTTCCGAAAAATTAAGTATTGTATCAATAAACTGAAAAGGTTTTAGATTTTCTAAAGCGGCCTGATGAAATATACATGTAGCTGGTGTCATTCCAGGGAGTGAATTAACCTCAATAATTATTGTTTCCACTTCCCCTGATTCATAAACTCTAACAAATGCATCCACTCGGGCATAACCTTCAACTTCTAAAATTCTTGCTGCTCTCTCAATATCCTTCTTAACTTGTAAAGTTACCAATTCATATTCAGTTTTATTACTACCAAATCGAGCAGGGGTAATATTTTGGCCTTCTCCTGCCAAAAATTTTTCTTCAAGACTTAGTATGGAGCCCGAAGACAATGCCTCTGAGGGCTCAAATATTGTATATTGCAATTCATCGTCTCTATATTTCGTCATCAATCCAACCGTTATTTCCATAAACTGGTTTGCTCCATTAGGTTGAATGAGTTGTTCTATAAGTACTTGTTTCTTCTTAGGAAACTCATCATTCTCCTCAATTCCGACTTTTATTCTATCGTTATCCGTTAGTAAAATCTTATCCCTAAATATTACTTCCAAGTAATTCGTTAAAGCTTGTCTGTCATCAATTTTTAATACTGCAGAACTACAACCATCATCAACTGGCTTGACTATCAAAGGGTAACTAAATTGTTTTTCAATAAGATTACAAACATTCACAGGATTTAATATCCATTCTTCCCGATCAATTAATGATTGGCGTGCAACGGTAAAACCTTCTTTTGCCAAACGTTGTAGTGTATCAAATTTATTAATAGTTATTCTGGAAGAGTTTTCGTGTGAGCCATTATATGGTATTTGATGCTCCGAAAGTTTGACCTGTATAGATCCATCTTCACCCGGTCTGCCATGCAGAGCAATAAAAACGGAATCAACTTCGGTTCTCAAATCCGCAAATGAAATCTCCTCTGGAATAAGAATACTATGATGGCTTTTATACTTTTCCATTATATCCTTCGCTTCCAAGCGTATTTCTTCAATGATATGGTGTGTTTTGAATTGGGCTATTTTTTCTTTGATATCATCGGCATTATCCTTAAGTAATAAGCTGATGGGAATCTTATATAAAGTATATCCATTTGAATCCCCAGCTAGAAAGATTGGAATAGGCTCATATTCCTTTGTCGAAGCCAATTTTTCGTATATGTTTCTACCACTCTCTACAGAAATATGACGTTCAAATGAATATCCTCCCAAAATAACTCCTACTCTCTTCTTTTTACCTTCTACATCCTTAGTTCGTGTTAACTTTTCATCCAATTGGTTAAGAAGACTTGAATAAGAAACATGTGTGGTGCTATTTGTTATTCTTTCATATAAAGAAGTACGAATGATATATGTCAGAAATTGAGAAGGATTTAGTCCAATTTCCGCGGCCTGATGGAAAAAGAACGAGGAGGGCAACATTCCACTTGTCGTATTAGGATCATTGAGATAAATACGCCCATCTTCACATAAAAAGCCATCTATTCTGGCATAAGTATTAAATTGTAAAAATTCAAAAAGGCGACAACATTCGCCTCTGATATTTCTTAAGTCCTTATCTGATACATCAATGGGCGTAACCTTTCGCGACAAGCCTGGCAAGTACTTTGATTTATAATCAAATAGAGCAGAATTCTTTATAATTTCGGTAGGAGGAAGAGCAATACTTTCTCCATTTTCTCCTCTAAGAACAATACAGGAAAACTCTTTTCCATAAATAAATGACTCTACGATAACTTTACTCTCATTGTCTAAGGCTTCTAAAACAAAGATTGAGTCATCCGATTCGTTTAAAATAGCTTCAAGTGCGGCAGGATGATATACTACTTTCCCATTACAATTCATTGGATATCCTAATCCTTCTCGAATATCAGATATGGAATTAATAAGTCTTGTTTTTCCATCCTTATTAAGATTATTCCACTCTATTTTTGAAATATTCTTGCGAAAAAAGGCTTTGTCTACTGCCCTTTTAAAATCTACTTCATTTGACTCCTTTAAAATAGTAACTCCAATAGATGAACCCTGATTTGAAGGCCTAATAACTAAAGGAAAACCAATCTTCTCTAAGCATTCCTGATAGAGCCTTTCATTAGTTTCTTTCCATTCAGTTCTCTTTATCACACTTACTTCAGGAGTTTCAAATCCAGCTTTCTCCATTAAAGATTTCTGCACGCTTTTATCAATACCTATTGAGCATGGTAAAATCCCACTACCGGTGTAAGGAATATCATAAAGTTCCAATAAAGCTTGAATCTGTCCATCTTCACCAAATCTTCCATGAAGAGCCAAAAAAGCGATGTCAAAATGATTTGAAAAATTAGAAGGAATGATCTCTTCTCCAACCTCTTTAATCAGATTCATGTATTCTGATTCATCCAAGTTTTCTAAACTTTCAACATATATCTGATATTCGTTGATGGCACTCGGAATATGACCGGCCGGAGGATAAAAATCGCGAATAGTACCTTTATATACATATTGCCAATTCAATTTCACAAATCTTTTGTTGGTATCGATAAAAATGGGAACTGGTTCAAATATTGCTTTATTTAAATTATCATAAACCGTTCTTCCACCCGCAAAAGAAATTTCTCGTTCTCTTGAAGGGCCTCCAAATAATATTCCAACACGAAGTCTTTCCATTATGTAGTATAGATATTTCTATTCACAAACATATATAATAAATTTTTATTATAAGTATATTAATAAATGTATTAGTCAGAACAAAAATTCAACTATTCAGTTATTTATTATATAATTTAAATATAAAGTAATATTAGAATTTATATTTTTGTTTAAAGGCAATCTGGATGCAATATATTTTGTTCCAATCACTTATTTACTAACTTAATTTATTTGCTGTGTTAAAAGATGTTATATGCACCATCTCTTTTCTATTCACATTAAGCTCTTTAGTCGGACAACCTTGGATGCAGGGAAATGAAACACCTGATCAGAATCCGAATTTTTTTGAAATTCAATCCCAATTCGAAGAATACTGGAAAAATAAAACGGTGGAAAGAGGAAAAGGTTTCAAACCTTTCAAAAGATGGGAATGGTATTGGGAAATGAGAGTGGACGAGGAAGGTAATTTCCCTCCCGCAGGAATTAATAGGTTGGAATACAATAATTACTTATCCACTCACAAAGTTGATAACTCATCACGAATGTCATGGAGTAGTTTAGGACCCAATTCAACAACGGGGGGTTATGCTGGTACCGGACGAATCAACGCAGTTGCATTTGATCCGGATAATGATAATATTATTTATGTAGGAGCTGCTGGAGGGGGAATCTGGAAAACCACAAATGGTGGAACATCATGGACTTCACTAGGTGACGAACTTGCTAGTATTGGTGTTTCTGGAATAGTCGTACATCCAACTAATTCTGACATTATTTATTTAGCAACAGGAGATGGAGATGCCAGTGATAATTATTCTGTTGGAGTATTGAAGTCAACGGATGCTGGACTTACATGGAACACAACAGGTTTGGACTGGAGTGTGACCAACTTTAGAGTGATCAGAGCGATGATAATGGATCCTGACGATAGCGATGTACTTATGGTTGCTTCTAGTGTTGGCATCTATAGAACTATTGATGCCGGAGTAAACTGGACTCAAGAAATAAGTGGTAACTTTTATGACATCGAGCTAAATCCACTTGCTTCCACTGATATCTTTTACGCTTGTACTTCTAATAAATTGTACAAATCGAGTAATAACGGTGATTCTTGGACCGAAAAACAAACCATCTCGGGAAGTAATCGATTAGCTTTGGCTACTACAGCAGATGACGACACATATGTTTATGCTTTAAGCTCTCTATCAGGGAACAATGGTTTCAACGGTTTATTCAGATCAACGGATAGCGGAGAATCATATACTGAACAATCGGATACTCCTAACCTCTTGGGATGGAATTTCAATGGAGGTGATTCTGGAGGTCAAGGTTGGTATGATCTATGTATAGCTGCAGATCCAACTGACAAAGATGTTATTTATACCGGAGGTGTTAATACTTGGAAATCCACTGACGGAGGTGTCAATTGGTCTATAAATACAATGTGGTATGGTGGCACTTCTGCTCCAGAAGTGCATGCTGATAAACACGCTATGGAATGGCAAGATGATAATACTTTGTGGCAAGGAAATGATGGAGGAATTTATGTAACATCTGATGGAGGAAGTACTTGGACAGATAAAACTGCTGATATGGTTATTAGTCAGATGTATAGAATAGCAGTTTCTCAAACTGATACTAAGGTGATAGCCGGATTACAAGACAATGGAACTAAACTAAAGGGTACAGGTTCTACATGGACAGATGAAATAGGAGGTGATGGAATGGACTGTGCTATTAAACCTACGGATTCTAATGTGATGTACGGAAGTCTCTACTATGGTGATATTAGAAGATCAACAAATGGAGGAGGTTCTTGGACTGATATTCAAAATAACATATCCGGTAACCCCAGTGGAGCATGGGTTACTCCATTTATTTTAGATCCTAGTAATCCTTCTACTATAATAGCAGGTTTTAAAGATGTGTATAAATCAACTAATCAAGGAAACTCTTGGACTACTATTGGCTCAGGATTGACATCCAATAATTTATCCTATGTTGCTATTGCTCCATCCAACTCTAATTATATTTATGTCGGAAGAGGCAATCAGTTATGGAGAACAACTGATGGAGGAACCAATTGGTCTACATTGAGTGGGCCTGGAAATAATACCAATAAGTTAGTAGTTAATCCTAGTGACCCTGATCATATATATGCCACAAGATCTAATTATACTGCTGGTCAAAAAGTATATGAATCGTTGGACGGAGGATCTTCATGGACAAATATTTCAGGAACATTGCCGAACATACCAGCCAATACCATATGTTTTCATGATGATGGAGATGAAACTCTTTATGTCGGTATGGACATTGGAGTTTATTATCGTAATAATAATACATCAGATTGGATCCTTTATGATACTGCTCTCCCAAATGTAGAAATAACGGATTTAGAGGTTATAGTACAGGATAATGAAATATATGCTGGCACTTATGGCAGAGGGTTATGGAAGGCAGCCACAATTGGAGAATCAGTCGTATGTTTAACACCTATAAATTTAGCGGCTTCTAACATAGATTATAATTCCATGGATTTTTCCTGGAGTGCTCCGACTACACCACCCTTAAATGGTTATGAGTGGGCTTATTCTACTTCACCTCTTAATCCTACGTCTGGTACTACAACTACTGGATTAACAGTTTCTTTGTCGAGTTTAGAAAGTGGAACCGAATATTATTTATATGTAAGATCTCTTTGTGATGGCCTCAATTCCAGCTGGACATCTATAGGGCCGATTACTACAAAACAAGATTGTGGCGATATCTTTTATGATACTGGAGGTGACTTAGGTGATTATGCCAATCAAGAAGATATTACTACTGTACTATGTTCTTCGGTAGCTGACACGGCTATGGTCTTTACATTTGAAGATTTCAACGTAGAATCAACTTGGGATGCCTTGTATATACATAATGGGGATAGTAATATGGATGAAATATTTGATAGTGGTAATCCTGCTACTCAGGCAGGTTATCCTGCTGGTGGGTACTACGGCTCATCAATTCCTGGTCCATTTACTTCTACAGACTCAACAGGGTGTTTAACTACAAGGTTTAGAAGTGATACTTATGTTACCGAGTTAGGATGGAAAATAAATATTACTTGTGCAGAACTGTGTTCTGAAATGGTCAGCAATCCTTTAGATAATGGCTGGGGCTCTCTAAGGAGAACAATTAAATGTGCTGACACTAATGATACGATAGATATGCAAAACTATCTAACTGGAGATACATTGTTTATCGATTCTACTATTGTGCTTGATAAAAATATCTCTTTGATTCAATCTGCAGGTAGTATTGTGTATATCAAGGTCAATGGTGATGGCCCTGCATTTACAATTAATAGTGGTGCAAGTTGTGAACTTGAGTACATTAATATAATAAGTGGTTCTCAGAATGAAGGAAGGGCTATTCTTAATAATGGGTCTTTGATTTTGGATAATGTGAATATATATGATTCTCTTTCATCAGATGCAGGGTCCGTTATTCAAAATAATGGAAGCATTGAAATATATGGAGTAACCAATATTCAAACAGAATAAAACCTGTTTTTACGGTTAAGAGAGTGTTTTACTAATGGCCTCAGACCATTTTAAAAGTTGGTTTTTTCTTGTCTCTTCATCCATTTGAGAGTAGAATTTTGTTGATTTAGAATTAATCTTGGTTAAGTCATCCCAGGTACAGAAGTTGCTTTGTATACCTGCAAGCATGGCCACACCTAACCCTGTACATTCTATGTTTTCAGATTTACAAATGGTAACATTTAATATATCGGATTGAAATTGCATCAAGTAATTGTTATTTGAAGCTCCACCATCAACGGCCAGTTCTGATAACTTAATATTACTATTATTTTCCATTACCCTTAAAAGGTCATAGGTCTGAAACGCTATAGATTCCAGGCCTGCTCTGACCATATGATTTGCATTTGTATCTCGTGTGATTCCATAAATAGCTCCTCGGGAATACATATCCCAATATGGAGCTCCTAATCCGGTAAAAGCAGGAACAATTACCACTCCCCCTGAATCATCTACCTGTAAGGCATTGACTTCAGACTCTTCAGATGTCTTGATCCAATTCATGTTGTCACGCATCCATTGTATAACTGCTCCTCCAATGAATATGGAGCCTTCCATTGCATATTGCACTCGCTTGCCAATTTTCCATGCTACCGTGGTTAATAACCCATTATTGGAATGAAATATTTCTTCTCCAATATTCATTAACATAAAACATCCTGTACCATAGGTATTTTTTGCCATACCGGAATCAAAGCATTTTTGACCAAATAGAGCTGCTTGTTGATCTCCCAAAACTCCAGTGATTGGAATACCTTCACCAAACAGATAACAAGTTCCAAAATCATCAGCTGATGATTTAACTTCAGGTAGAATATTTTCCGAAATGTCAAAATAAGATAGTAAACGATCATCCCATTCTAGGCTTGAGATATTGAAGAGCATAGTTCTGCTAGCATTACTAACATCAGTAGTAAAGCTCTCTCCTCTCGTCAAATTCCAAATAAGCCAGGTATCAATTGTTCCTATCATCAACCGGTTTTCCTCCATAAGGTATTTGCTGGTGGCAACATTATTGAGAATCCAGTGAATCTTTGTACCTGAAAAGTATGAGTCAATAACAAGCCCCGTATTATGCCTAATATATTCTGAAATAATTGAATCTTTCTTTATTTCATCGCATATGCCTGCCGTTCTTTTATCTTGCCAAACGATCGCATTACAGATAGGTAGTCCCGTATCTTTGTCCCAAGCCACCACTGTTTCTCTCTGATTAGTTACCCCAATTGCAGCTATTTGATTTGGATTGACATCTGATACTCTTAATGCTTCCTTAATCGTGTGTAGCTGAGTGTTCCAAATATCTAAGGGATCGTGCTCCACCCACCCATTATGAGGATATATTTGTTGAATTTCCCTTTGAGCCGAAGCAATAATTTGAAATCTCCTATCCAACAATAGGGTCCTCGAACTGGTTGTCCCTTGATCAATGGCCAGAATATATTTTTTTTCGATACTGTTATGCATTCATCAGTTAAACTAGTAGTTCAAAAGAATCAATCCCACAATAAGTAATAATATCATAGCCTGATATCTATAATTTTTATACCATGGCAACTCTTTTAGTGTCAACGTTTCTTTACGATACTCATCAACCGTCCATATTGTGCTATTTAGTTTTTCAGCAGAAGGAGTTCCAGTTAGCATACTAAATATGTATATGGTAAGAGAACATATAGTAAAATGGATACCTGCCATGTACAGAAAATTCGGAAAATCCCAATTAAAATCATAAATAGAATTCAATATTAAAGCAACCGAAATAGGAATTCCAACTATAATACCGGCAATAGCTCCTTTATTATTAACTTTTTTAGAAAATAGTCCTAACACAAATAAAGCAACAACCGGGGGACTAAACCATGCAAGGGTCTGTTGCAAATATCCCCATAGACCATCAAATTTACCAATTTGAGGGGCAATTAGTATAGCTAGAATCATAACAACAATAGTAACCAGTCGTCCCACTTTCATTAATGACTTCGTATCAGCCTCTGGTCTCATTTTCTTATAAAAATCCATGGTAAACAAAGTTGAAACGGAATTCATACCAGAATCTAAACTGGACATCATGGCAGCAATCAACCCTGCCAAGACTATTCCTAAAAGCCCTTGAGGTAAAAAATCAAACAATAAAGAGGGGTAGATTCCATCAATATTCATTAATTCATTTGATTGATTAAGAGCTTTAATCTTTTCAACTCCATTTTCAGTAACGGTTTTTATAGGGTACAAAACCCTTGCAAAAGCCCCTGGAAAAATCATTATAAATAAAATCGACAATTTCAAAAACCCTGCAAACATTGATCCCCACTGTCCTTGTCTAACATTTTTAGATGCCAATGTTCTCTGAGTAATGTATTGGTTGGTTCCCCAAAAATAAAAACCAATAATCAATACACCAGTGAAAATACCCGGGTATGGTAAAGCTGGGTCATCTATTCCCTTTATTATTTCGAAATGCGAAGGATCGCTAATAACTTCTGATACTGCTTGCCATCCGCCTGCTGCGTTATAGGCAAAATATGTGATAATTAATGAACCAAATATCAATACTATAGCCTGAACGGCATCGGTATATACTACTGCTGCGAGTCCTCCAGAAATAGTATAAATACCCGCAATTATGGCCAAAATAATTACCGTGAGTGATAAACTTACTTCCGGAAATATCATATTAATTACAACTCCTCCAGCATACAAAGTAGCCGATACGTCAACTAATACATTAAGGATAATTGCTATTCCTGAAGCGTAAGCTCTAACCGGATAACTAAATCTATTTTCGAGGTATTCAGGAATTGTGAAGATTTTGTTCTTTAGATAAAATGGAAGAAAAAATACGGCGAATATAATAAGAATAACCACTGCCATCCACTCATACGTATAAACAGAGAACCCATCCTTATACCCAGCTCCTGCCAAACCGACTAAACTGTTGCTAGACATATTAGATGCAAAAAGAGAGAAACCTATTAATGGCCACGTCAAATTACGTCCAGCCAAAAAATAATCTTCTGCATCCTTATGTTTTTTTCCAAAATAAAAACCAAGTAATATGACAAAAATCAAATAAGTAATAATAATACCCAAATCAAGATTAGAAAGCGAAAAATTCATATTAATTAGTTTTTAATTTCAAGTTTTCAACAATATATTTTCCCACTTCTTTCCCTTGGGTTACTCCATCTGTTATGGCAGGCATATAGTGAATACCACCATATAATCTACTAATAGCAGCTTCAGCAGCAGCGGATTGGAAAGAATCAAATGATCTGATCGGCAGACCGTAAGGAACTTCGACATCATCTACAAAGTCAAAATTATTTCCAAAAATAGAACTTAACATAACAGAGGAAGCCGTAGATATCACACTATGGCCACTTGTATGCTCAGGGAATGGAGGTGTTTGTAATGTAGGTATCCAATCAGGATCAAGATGTTCGTTTATTACGGATTCAGGTCTAATTAAATTACTTCTATATTTCTCATCCCAACAACTGATAAATGCATCAAAAAGAGTGATGCTCACTAATGCATGAGTTGACACCGTTTCGATAAGATCCATATCAGATTTTTCGCAAGCAATTCTTGTAATTCCCATCCAATGTCCACCAGGAGTTATTTTCTTAATTGCAAACATAACATGACCTGTTTGATTCATTACGTAAGGGTTACAATCCCAAAAACTAGCGATTTCCTTTTGTTCTTTATCAATGTTGTTAACTGTTTCATAAACTTCCAGGACTAATTTTCTAAAATCAGACCCTTCGCTCATATCATAAGGAGGTGGTGGTACAGGAACAAACTGATTAGCAGAATCAATAACCATGGTACGGATTTTATTCCAATGAGGCTCTATTCCTTCCATATATGCTGGAGGAGTTGGCTTCCATTCCGATTTTTTATCTGTAATGGAAAACTTAGGCATAGATCTAGTTTGATTGTAGTTATCTTCATTTGACCATCTAATAATGTGATCTGATACCACTTTGGCATAATCTCTGGATTCGTTAAGTACTCTAGGGTGAATATTTAGATTCATAAATTGTGAATCGAGAGATGTAGTGAATAAATCGAATTTGTCTTCTGAAAAGATAAGATGTTTAGCTACATTATTAAATGCATAGATAGCGGCTAGTTCAAACGATACATCTTCAGACACTTCAATATTTAAAGAATCTAACCCTTTCAACTGACCTGCCAAGCTCTTATAGTTTTTATTTGCTCGACAGATAGCCTCGTAAGCAGCTATACTAGGATACGCATATACCCTACTGGCCACAGGTGGTGAAAAAATATCATGAACAGAAATATCCGTAAGGTTCGAAACGGAGCTAAGGAAATAAGTGTTATCCGACAACTTCTCTGTATAGGTTTCTTTTGAAGCATATTCTTTACAAGAGAAAATTGTAATTGATATCATCACAAGTATTAAAACTTTTCTCATTACGCTTTCGATTTTTTTTGTTTGTATAATCTAGCCTCCCAAGGCCTCATTCTTTCTACTTCATCTCCATAGTTGCATAACACCAGTTCACCGTATTTTTTGAAGCTTTGTTTAATGGTATCATCACTAAAGTTAAGAGCAATTGTATATACCTCCTTGTTCAGTGTTCTAGTGTATAAAAATATAGAGCTAACTTCTTGAGAAATATCATGATATTCTCCATAGATTAATGTTTCGTTATTTTTCCTCAAAGCCAACAACTTCTTGTAAAAGTTAAGAATAGAGTTTTCATCGGACTCCGCTAATTCCACATTTACTCTATCAAAATTAGGATTTACACTTATCCAAGGAGTAGTTTCAGAGAATCCAGCATTTTTGTTTTTGTTCCATTGCATTGGCGTTCTTGCATTATCCCGTCCGTATGTATTTGCCAATTCTATAAACTCTTCATTCGACATTCCTGACTGAGTGAATATTTCATAAAAGTTTAAGGTTTCCACATCTCTAAATTCGCTTATTGAATCGTATTTGACATTAGTCATTCCCAATTCACTACCTTGATATATACATGGAGTTCCTCTCAAGGTCAAAACAAGCATTCCCAACAACTTGGCACTTTCCTCACGGAACTTCCTATCATTGCCAAACCGTGACACCATTCTTACAAAATCATGATTGTCCATAAAAATACTTAACCATCCTTTATCTGAAATTACTCTATCCCAATCATTAAATATCTTCCTAATCTCGTTTAAACCATATGGATGTTGGTCAAATCTTCCTTCGTTCCCAAATCCCAAGAACATATGATCTAAATGAAAAATCATGTTTAGTTCTCTACGATCTTCATCTACATAGGAAAGACCAATATCTGTTGATATACCTGGTCCCTCTCCAACTGTAAATACGTCATAATCACTTATTACGTCTTCGTATAACTCATTGATATATTCATGTACTCGAGGTCCATTAGAGTAAATATATTTTACAGTATCTCCAAATTTTTCATAAGGTGAGTCCGGGAAGTTCTGCCTTTTAGAAATCAGAGGTATCACATCCATTCTAAATCCATCAATACCTTTTTCTAGCCAATATTTTATGATATTTTTAATTTCGTTCCTCAATTCTACATTTTCCCAATTAAGATCTGGTTGTTTCTTTGTGAATATGTGAAGATAATATTCATCCGTAAGCTCATCGTACTGCCAGGCACTTCCGCCAAAGAAAGAGGTCCAATTATTGGGAGGTCCTCCATTTACTCCTTTTTTCCATATGTAAAAACCCCTGAATTTATTATCTATAGATTTTCTTGATTCTTTGAACCAATAATGCTCATCTGATGTATGGTTAACTACTAGGTCCATAATTAACTTAATATCCCTTTCATGAAGTAGATTTAGTAGCTGATCAAAATCATCCATGGTACCAAACTCCTCATGAATTGATAGATAGTCCCTTATATCATATCCATTATCATCATTAGGAGAATCATAAACGGGTCCTAACCATATTACATCGATTCCTAAGCTTTCTAAATAATCTACTTTTTCTATTATACCCTGTAAATCTCCAATGCCATCTGCATTACTATCTTTGAAACTTCTCGGATATATTTGATATATCACCTTTTCTTTCCACCATTTTCTACTAGTCATATCTTCTATTTGGTCTTTATCATTTTTTTAAAAACACTATATACTCCATTTGTCCACCCAAAACCGTCCTGATTGGGATATTCACCTCCTCCTGCTAAAGTGGATATATCTTCAACGTTATATTTTTCCATCATCTTACCAGTATTTCCAAACACTGATTCATTTAGTAAACACCATCTATCCATTATCTCCGTCGCTAAATTGTTATGTCCATAATTTATAAGACCAATCACACTCATATATTGTAGTGGAGCCCATCCATTTGGAGCATCCCATTGCTGTCCGGAACCTATAATAGAAGTCACTAATCCTCCTGATTTTAAAAAGTACTTTTCTATATTTTCAACTATTGCTGAAATTCTATTTTCTTCCACAATGTTGAAAAATAATGGAAAGACTCCAGCCAAAGTCATTCTTTCCTTTCTAATTTTTCCATTGAAATCAATATCAAAATAAAATCCTTCTTTCTCATCATAGAAAAGCTTATCGATAGCAGATTTTCTATTTTTAGCTAGTTGTTGGTATTTCGCAAATTTGACTTCATCTTTATTTTCAAACCAATTGCTTAAGAAATATTCATAGAAATATAGTAAGCAGTTTAGATCAATAGGTATTATCTCATTAGTTTTGATAGTTCCTAAGTCAAAAGGATCATCCATCCACCTTGAGCTAAAATCCCATCCTGATTCGCACGCCGCTCTAAGATGCTTATATAGTGAGTTGTTGTTTGATTGCTCATATAGTTCAATATCTTCTATATATGATTCATCACGAGGTTCGTTTACTCTGTCATCATATCTCGTTAAACGATAATCGCCAAGTGACACCGTATAGTTGGTATTTATAGAACTATTATCACTCCAGTAATTATATTCTTGTTCAATACTTGGTATATATTTAGATGCCAGATCAACATCATAACTCTTCAATAAATCTATCATTAACGTAAAAAACGGAGGTTGAGATCTACCGAGAAAATAAGATCTATTACCGTTTGGAATAAAACCGAGATTATTGATCATCCACTGAAAATTATCGATCATATTTTTGATCATTGTCCAATTACCTGCTTCTCTAAGTCCTAACATGGTAAAATAGCTATCCCAATAATAAATCTCATTGAATCTTCCTCCTGGGACAATATATTCGAATGGTAAAGGTATTTTACTGCTGTTTTCTAATTTATCGGGACTTCTAGATAGTTTTTTCCAAAGACTATTTATATGAACTTCAATATCTTTAGTATCATCTTGATTTTCCTGATATTGGAAAAATTCAAAGTTTTGATCGATGAATTTTAGAATCTCAAAACCCTCTTGTCTTTTTTGTACACTATATTTATTTCTAATTATTGATGCGTCGTACTTAGCAATAGCATCCGCCATTTTTTTGGAATCTTTAAAAAGACCATTTCGCTGCACATAAGCAAATATTTCTCCCCAATCTTCCTTGGGGTCAATATAGTTTTTACGTTTAATTCTAGTCATTGGATGAAACTTTCTTATCACTTAGTTTAGCCAAAAAGATCAAAAAAACAACAAGACCGAATAAAGGGATCAATGCAAAATAAAAGGCTTTACTTCCTCCTATAGAACCGAATAAGTAGCCAACAATTCTTGACCCTAAGGTTCCTCCTATTGCGGAAAAAAAAGTCAATATTCCAGCCATCTGACTAAACAGTCTCTCGTCGGTAGCTCCTAAAACGGCAGCATTCATAAGAGGATAAATGGGAGCTAAAAACAAACCAATAAGTGGAAAAATATACCCGGCTAATGGAATATCTGAAAACGAATTAATTTCGGTTACTTGGATAGAGTCCGTCATAGGAAGTACAAAAACAATCATAATTGCACTACAACCCAAACTGATCAACAATAGATATAACCATTTTATCTTTTTAACCAAAAAACTGCTTACTGCTCGACCAAGAGCTATGGATAGAGCAAGAATAACTGAAATATTTACACTCAACTTCTCTGGAATATGTAACACCTCCTTGTTAAAAGTAGGTAACCAACTCATAATTCCTTGTTCGGTCATTACATATAGAAATGCACACACTGCAAAAATCATTACGAGCGGTTTTGTCAATAGATTTAGTTGTTTCTTAAAATCAATATCAGTTTTTGTATTAACACTTAAACTAGCTTCATCGAAATGAATAGTACTGATAAAAACAATAGATAAAATAATCAGGGCTCCAATAAATAGATATATATTTAACCACGCAGATGGATTAGTATCACTGTAAAACAATGGGAATATTATATAAGCTGCGGCTATTCCAATCATAAAAAAGCTCTCTATGGAACTGAGAAAACTATTCAACTTTGTTCGGTTATCACTTAATGTACTCACAAGAGCATAAACTGCCACTTTAACCAACGAAAATGCCATACCTGTACATGCAAACATCAATTGTACTGACCAAAAAGAATTTCCAAAATACACTATTAGGCACCCTAATAATACAATGACAAGCCCAATAATTAATCCTCTTTTATATCCTAACTTTGGCAAAAGGCTACCTACCATAAACGAAAAGATCGCAATACTTAAATCTTTAAAAGCTTCTAAACTACTGGCTTGAATCTCCGTAACACCATAAGCTGACATTGACCTCTGAATCAAAATTCCTACACTATTAAGAAGCATAGCAAATACGAAATAAAGAAGATACAATGCTATTTTCAATCTAAGTATGTGATTCATCTATAAGTCTATTTAGCGGTTACTATAAATGTTTCTTTGTTAGGGCCTACTCCCTTGATAGTCAATTTTTTCCATGATTTGGGAATTTGAGTTTCAATTTGATATACTCCATCGTCATTAATTCTGATTCCACCGAATCCTGAAATAACTGCCTGAAGCATCCCGCCTGCTCCTGTTGCAAAATAAGGATTAGTTCCTCCGGCAGTTTCGGATATTACCCCAAAAGGAGGTACTTCATTAGGTTTGTAACTGGTGGAAAAAATCTTTTCTGCCTCATCTACATTGCCGAGTTGATTCTCAAGAATACAAAGTATGGCAACGCCCATCGCCGGACCTTCCGGACTCATTCTAGGTGAATAATAATTAAGGTCTTTTTTTATTTGTGTTTCATTTTTATAATACTCCAATGGATAGGCCAATAAATTAACATCTGCTTGCTTAATCATATCGCCCTCGTAGGTTCTGTTCTCTTTTGTAGTACCATCATCAAAAGTGAGTATCGGAATATTGTCTGCAACATGGTTCCAATCTGAATCAGGAGTTATATTCAACTCTAATGCTGCTTTTTCTGCATTCTTAAGACTTATAATTGCCATTGCATTGGTAAATGCATTATTGTCTATATTTTCTTCCCATTCGTTAGCTCCTATTACATTATTAATATCATACTGATTGCTACCATTTCTTTCTACTCTACTCGCCCAAAATTGTGCGGCAGCCTTAATAACAGGCCATCCCTTTTCTTTAAGCCATCTTTTATCTTTTGTCATTTGATAATATTTCCAATGGGCCCATGATACACATCCTGTTATATGATGTTGAAAAGGTCCTGTCAAAGCCCATACCGGAGTATCTTCGGAGCCATCATCCGCAGATTCCCATGGATACATTGCTCCCTCATAGCCATGAGAAAATGCATTTTGTTTGGCCGCATCTAGTCTGTTATATCGATATTCCAAGATGGATTTTGCGATATCAGGCTGTAACATAAGTATAGGGGGATACATCCAAAGCTCGGTATCCCAAAAAACATGACCGTTATATCCCAAGCCAGATAGCCCCATAGGAGAAAGACTGTAACCCGTCCCCTTTCTTGTAAATGAGTAGAGGTGATATAGAGCGAATCTTATATCTCTGGTTATATCAGTACTACCTTCAACAACAATATCTCCTTCCCACAATTTGTTCCATGCCTCCTGATGTCTTTTAACTAATCTTTCCGTACCTTCTAATTTAGCAAAGATGGTTAGTCTCTCTGCCTCATTATGAGGGTCTTCGTAATGAGTGGAAGAACATGTTGAAGCTACTACAGCAAAACGATAAGTCTCTCCCGCTTTCAACTTCTTCTTAAATTTCATTAAATGTATATTATAGTCCCAATCTTCATGTATAATATCAGGTTCATTGCCGTGACTTTCATAAAAGATTATACTATTGGAAGCTGCAAGCTTTATCTTTCCTGAGGGACTTAATCCTACAGAAGTCATCAAAGGAATCAGAACATGAGGTCTATCAATTTCAGCATAGTAATTTCGTACATCATTCAAATGAACAGGAGCTTCAATTTTTGAAATTGGTGTAATATCTATATCCTTGTGGGCCTTTATTTCTATAATTGCCAATGAGGTATACGGCAGATGTCGCAAGGACATCATTGTTTGAGAAACAGAGCATTTATCTCCTACATCAAAAGTGGTAATCAAAGATGCCTTATTCATCTCCAAGGATTGTTGATAATTTGAGATATCCTGAGGACCTACCCTCCTATTATCAACATCTAATTCCATATCCAAGTGGTTAAAAGTCTTTAAAATATTAGAAACCCTCCCTCTTTGATAATAATCATATACTCCATTCAAGACTACATCCTTAATTTTCATGGGCTTAGGACTTGAGACCAATCCAACCATCCCATTACCCAATGTCACTCCATAATAATTATCAGGATCAATATCTTTGGCCCTAACCGTCCAGGCATCATCCTGCTGCGAGAAAGAAGTATTAGCTAGAATAACGAAACTAAGTAAATACAATAAGCTATTTTTCATATTATTATTTGTTAGTTCAATTCAACATATTTTAAATCATAATCTTTAGTTATCCAATACAATTTATTGTGAGAGTACATTATGTCTCTTATTTCATCCCTTATGTAAGGAATATTAAGATATTCTGTTTTAATCTCCCATTTAGGATTATTCCATTTGATGGCCATTAATCTTCCCGCGTCTTGTCTTCCCCAATTTGGGTCAATATCCCAGATATTACCTCCTAGAATTAGATATTCATTCTTTATATATTCTAAAGCCATAATTGGAAAAGTCTGACAATACTCGGGCAACTCTTTTCGTATAAACTCTCCATCATCATATTCAAAAATTGCAGATTTTAGCGTAACTACTTTTTTTTCTACCAGTTCAGTATCCTTCGAAATTGATATAATATCATCAATATCCGCTTCTATATAAGATCTATGATTATTAAATTTTTTCTTAGCAATAGGTAGCTGTTCTACAAATAAACTCCTGTTAGGATAGGGTCTCTCTCTATTACTGTCTATGTCAACATAACTTATCAAACTTTCACTAACACCATTAAGATCAAAGTCACCATGATAGTATTTCAAAGGTTTGGTATTAGAAACAGAAATACCATGATTTTCGCCATAGTTTCCAACTACAATATCATATTTATTATCCCCGTCTAAATCCACAATCTTTAAACAATTCCACAGCCCTTCACTACTTTCAATTGTTGTTTTAGACAATCTTCCATCCTTATTCAAAAACACAGTTACGGGCATCCAATGTCCTACTATTATTAAATCATCCCAGCCGTTACCATCAATATCAAACCACTCTGCATCCATGACCATACCTGATATATCAAGATCTAACTTATCGATTCCATTATCTTCCTTTCTTGCCAATATAAATGAAGGAATATCGACATGATATTGGTCTTTTACAGAATGTACACCTATGAAGCAATCCAAATCTCCATCCTTATCGAAATCACCTGAGCGTTCAAAATATTCTTTAACCTTTCGATCTATGTGTTCCGATGAGAAGCTTTTATTCTTTTTACTTACTATGCTATCACCATAAATACTTAAATCAAATCCATCTCCGTATCCAATTACTGATAAAGAGGAACTGTCTGAAATATGAATTTGCGGACCTGAATTATCCAAATTATATAATAACCAAGGTATTTTAAGTTGATCATTGTCTTTTGCCGGAGATATCAGTTTTAGAGAATGAACAGTATTATTATCGTTTCTCTTAATGTCATATTGATACTTTTGATCTGATTTTCTTTCCAGTACTAAAGTCCTATTAAAGGAGTCAATCACTAATGTTTCACAACTGTCATCACTCCAAATTACTTTGAGTGAATCAGGTGTTGTTTTTCCAAAACCAAAATGGCAAGTAGTCTCTGAATGAGATTGAAAGCCAGATGTGTTCTTAATCATACGACTCTGAATAGTACTGTCAGCATATGCGACTATTTTCGTACCAATACTTGAATTATTGGAAGTCCTGACATTTAAGAAATTATTCTTAACTACATGATTAGGTTTTAGGATTTGCGCAACGGAATTCACATTATTTATTACTATTTCCAAATATCCGTCGTTGTCTAAATCTCCTATAGCAGCTCCAGTCGAACACGTTTTTTCCTTGGAATAAATTCTTCTAAATTTGTTATTTCCATCGTTTTCAAAATACACATTCGGCACAGCTCCAGCAGGTATTTTTTTAATTTGCAATAGATTTGAATCCGGGAGTTCATTAAAATGGAAGTCTATATAATCCATATCGTTCGGCCTTCTGACAATACCATTTGTTATGTAGATATCTTTATCACCATCGTTATCAAAATCAGCTATCAATGGGCTCCAACTCCAATCGGTATCATCTAGGCCATAGAATGCAGCCAATTCTTTATATACAGGAATACCATCTATAACGTCTTCACAAAACTGAATTGCGTTCTTAGGGCTTTGATGATGATATCCAAAGCTTCTCTTATAATTATATACAGATATATTCTCCCACCCTCCACTAGCTTTATATATGTCATCAGAAAATGGCTTCATATCTAATGTCAATATGTCCATGAGTCCATTATTATCGATATCCTCAACAGTACATCCCATTGAAAAATTACTGTTTCGATCCGTGGCACTCGTAATAACTTCTTTAAATGTTTTATTCTTTTGATTAATATATAGATAATCATTTTCGTGAAAATCATTGGCTATATAAATATCTGGCCAACCGTCATCATTCATGTCAGCTACATCAATACCAAGGCCAAAGCCAATGGATGAAGAATATATATTTGCATTTTTCGTAACATCTATGTAAGTACCATTCTTATTTTCCAATAATAAATCACCGGCTAAAGAGTCTTTGATGTATCTAATACCGGATTTTTTAAACTGATCTACATTTTTGACAGAATGATTTAAAATGTAACAGTCCAGATCTCCATCCTTATCATAATCAAAAAAATTAGATTGCGTTGAAAAACCAGAGAAATCAAGACCGTATGTGGCGGATTGTTCTACAAAATTTTTACCGTTCTGATTGATGAATAGTTTATTATGGTCATTGTATGCTAAATAATTACCTAATCGGCAAACATATATATCTAACCATCCATCTTGATTGACATCTACCATATTCACACCCGTCGACCATCCTAACAGATCTTTTTCGACAAACATATCAGTAGCCCTTCTAAATTTTAAATTTCCCTCATTGATATATAATGCATCTTGACTCAGATTAGAACCAAAATATATGTCGCTGAGTCCATCATTATTTACATCTCCTATGGCTACTCCTCCGCCATTATAGAAATACAAATATTTATGAATATTAAATTCCTCGGTATCTTCAACTTTATTGATAAAATCAATCCCTGAATGTTCTTGTGATATTAGTGTTAAAGGATTATTCTCTTCCACCTGTGGTTTACAAGAAAAGAATCCTAAAACAAATATCAAAAGTAACTTCGGCATCAATTCAATTTTAGTAACACTGATTTATCATTATTTCTTGTAACAAGAATATAGTTACCCGTTCCAACATTTAGTGTATTAATGTCCCTGATTTGTCCTTCGACATTAACATTGATTTCATTTTCCTCAACTAACTGATATTGCCCCTTCCCTGTATTCTCAAGTACATACAAATTTCCTGCATCATAACGACCTATTTCTGGTTTGGTCTCATAAAGGTTCCCTCCCAACAATAAATCTAAATCTCCGTCCTGATCAAAATCTAATGTTTTGATAGCGTAAATTGGAGTATATTGAACCTCCATTGGCAATTCTCCTTTTCTATAAACACCACCCTCATTTATAAATAAAGAAGTTTCAAAGGTGTTGATCTTTAGCGTCAATGTCGCTTCCATGATATTTGGTTCAAAAAGGTCATCTATCTCCTTTAAAGCGTAGTCTTCATACTTTAGATATTTCTTTTTTAAACTTGGCAATTGCTTAACAATATCATGCCTTAAAGCAACAGGAAAAGAATTATCATCCACATAATTGCAAACAATTTGCTCAACATTTCCATTCCTATCAAAATCATTAACATGCATGCAAAAAGGCTTTTCTTCAGATGCATTGAATCTTGAATTCATGCCCAAATTACCTGCGATAATATCCTGATCTCCGTCTCCATCTACATCTTCAACCACTATCGTTTTCCACCAGCCATTAGAATTATGTAGTCCATAGGATTGAGTATTGTCTTCGAAT
Organism: Saprospiraceae bacterium; assembly: GCA_965230495.1. Classification (GTDB taxonomy): domain Bacteria; phylum Bacteroidota; class Bacteroidia; order Chitinophagales; family Saprospiraceae; genus JACJYM01. Next base: position 1,143,311 of record OZ246004.1, read on the forward strand.
GTACCATCACTTTTTTGAAGTAAAACTCCAATTTTGGTATACTCACCACAGTACACTATGTCAATAAGATTGTCTCCATTTATATCAGCCCATTTAACATCCGTTATCATTCCGACTTGTTGCAGAGATGGAGCTATTGCCTTTGTAACATCTCTTAGATCTCCATTATCATTATTGAGGATACTTATATCACAAGGCACACCATATTGACCAGATTTTAATCTTTCGGCTACCATAAGGTCTTGATCGCCATCACCGTCGTAATCATAAGCCTGAGAAACGGAAGAATGTTTGAATATATTTGAAAGTACTCTCTTGTTCCAAATACTAAAGTTTCCATTCCCATCATTGATGTATATCCTATCCTTAATATCTGAAGATTGATTACTGAACTCCTTGCCTCCACAACTCACGTATATATCACTATCACCATCATTATCGACATCCATGGATTCCGCTTGTCTAACTTCACTTTCTTTATATTCTTCAAAAAGAAAGTTATTAACCTCATTAAAATTTCCGTTTGAAGTTTGTAGGAACATCTTTGAAGCGAAACCTTTTGATCCACATATGAAAACATCATCTAAATTATCACCATTAAAGTCGTCAACTAAAGATTTAGGACCTTCGGTAGAAGTCATATGAAAAAGAAGTCTATCACGATCAAAATCAACAAAATAATTTTCTTCGTGAACATAGTCCAGTATACCTTCTTCCCTAGTAAATAATTCTCTTTTGCCTATTGAACTATTGACCTTATCATGTTTTTTGATATGATCATAATCCAATATATGATGTTTATTAGGGGCTACGTTTTGTAAAAGGCTAACCTTTTGATCTGGCCAAATTACCTTAACGGAATCTATAGTATTTATTTCTCCAAGTCCAAAATGAGTCCTGTATTGCATAGAGGACTGAAATCCCTTAGTTGGCATAAATTGATCATATAGAATTTTGTCCCCTAAAAATACATATACCTTGGTACCTACTAAATATGGATTGGCTCCACTTCCTCTATAACTAAACTGGACATGGTTTGAAGTACTCTTGTTTTCGTAGAAGAATAAAGGCATATTAACATTATTAACTATTAACTCTAAGTCGCCATCATTATCCAGATCTCCATAGGCAGCTCCGTTCGAATGTGATGGAGTATTGAGTCCCCAGTGTTCTGACATATCATTGAACTTTAATTCTCCATTATTCACAAACATTTTATTGGGAATTCTTTCTGAAGGAATGACATCTATTAATTCTTTGAAATTAACTTCATTATTGGCTGTCATTTTTTTCATTATTTCCTCAGTAGAAATATAATTGATGAAGTCCTGGTCTGTTAAATCCTTATTAATTCCATTAGCAACAAAAATATCTCTATATAAATCATTATTGAAGTCAGCCAACAAAGCTCCCCAACTCCAATCCGAGGCCTCTACACCAGAATACCTTCCTATTTCGTTGAAGTTCTCATTTTTAGAGTTGAGATGTAGCATGTTTCTGGTGAACTGATGGTAATATCCATTTTTGATATTGGATTGGTACTTATCCCAATCCTCAAAAGTTGTTTTCGTTTTTATTCTTCTTTCGTCAGATGGTAACATTTCCGTAACGAAAATTTCAGGCCAACCATCATTGTTCAAATCTGCCATATCTGCTCCCATAGAAGCAACAGAAATTGACTTCATATATTTTTCCAATTCTTCTGAAAAAGTGCCATCCTGGTTATTAATATAGAGATAATCCTTTTCAAAAAAATCGTTCGATATATAAATATCATCCCAACCATCTTGGTTTACATCTCCGACGGTAACACCTAATCCAAATCCTATTTCACTGGCATATATCCCTGCTTCGACACTTATATCGGTAAATTTATCTCCATCGTTTCTAAATAATTTATCACCCCCTTTCTCATCTCTTACATTTCTTACATTTTCTTTCGGATTAAATGAAGAAATTGCTCTATAAGAATTATTCAAAAGATACATGTCTAGATCTCCATCTTTATCAAAATCAAAAAATGCGGAATGTGTAGAATACCCGTTATCATTAATTCCATATTGAGCTGCCATTTCAATAAATGAACCATTTTGTTGATTAATAAATAGTTCATTGTGCCGTTTTTCTCCTCTAATATCTCCCGAGTTACAAACATATATATCCAGCCAACCGTCTCCATTAACATCTGCCATACTGACCCCGGTAGACCATGTGTTTGAACCCTCTGTTCCAGAGGTCAAGCTTATATTTTCAAACTTTAGATCACCGATATTTTTGTACAATTGATTTTCACCCATATTAGAAGTCAAATAAACATCAGACAATCCATCATTGTCGATATCACCAATTGCCACACCTCCTCCGTTATAAAAATTTCGATACGAATAAATGTTAAAGTCTCTGTCATAAACCAAATCATTACTAAACTCAATACCAGTCTCCTTTGCATCCAAAAGTGTAAATAATGTTTCTTTAACATCGGTCTCTTCCAAACAAGAGTGAAAAAGAAGTACCAGAAATATTAGAAGTATATATTTTTTCATTTATAGAAAAGTGCTATTTCGTTTCGATCTTTTCATAAGATTTGAAGTCTTTATGTTTGATGTCAGCCTTTACCAACATTTCATTCTTATCCTTATATAATCTTATTGTTCTAGGTCCGTCAACTTTATAGTATCCTACGTCATTGTTAGAGAGTTTTTTTTCCACAAATCCATCACCAAATTTAATTTCCAACCATGATTTTACCTCCAATAGCAAGCTATCCTGATCAAGCTTATCTGTATTCCATGGAGCCCATCCGGCGTAGTAAAATGTCATTGGTAATTCAGTAATAACTCCGTCAACAAATGCAGGAAAAAAGTTAACACTCACGGTATGGTTAAAATTAACCGAATCCATGTACATCACCTCATTATTGAGGCTCCCATGATGTGCTTTGCCTAGTTTATTTAGCTCCCAACAGTGATCATAGAACTCTTTTTTCTCCATTCCAAAATAGAGTCCCATAACCAAATCTTCTAAATTATCCTCGCTATATGTATCCTTACAGGAATAGCAGCACAAACAAATCGACATTCCTATTATCACTGGTATCAACATTAAGAAAAATCTTTTCATTCCTCTGACTTTTTATTGTGATTCTCCAATTTATACACACTTGCTTTATCGTTGTTTTTCATAACCAATATATGTCTTTCATCATTGATCATAATTCCCTGAATATCCCTTATTTGACCCTTTTCTACAAAACCAGAATTATTGGGGTGTATATCATCAAATGTCCTGTCTTTGTTGTTGAGAAGTACATGCCCATAAGAAGCTGCATTAATACCTATTTCAGGTTTCATATTATATTGATTACCTCCTATTATTATATCAGTATAGCCATCATTATTAATATTTCCAGCATAAATAGCTTTTTGTTCAGAATATTGGATCGGTTCGGGAAATGGTTTGAAAGAATATATCCCATTATCCAAAATAAAAATACCCGATCTAAATTCATTGACATGATAAATTATAGATCTTTTCAAAACATTAGGATCATACAAATCAGCAAGAGTTGCTCTTCCATAATCGCTAAACTTCAATGCCTTCTTCTTTACAATGGGTGTTTGTTGTACTAAATCCTTTCTTAAATGAATGGGGAAATAAGAATCTCCCTTTTTAATACAAGTAATAACTTCTACCATGCCGTTTTGATCAAAATCATTAGCAATGAAATAAATATTTCCTCCAGAAAGACTATATAATCTATTATTCAATCCAATATTTGCCGCTATAATATCCTGGTCTCCATCATTGTCTATGTCAGTTATTTCGATATCTGTCCAAAACCCTTTTGTCTTATCTAATTTCAACTCTTCCGAAATATCCACTAGTCTCTTATCTTTTGTGGAAAAAACTTTGATCGAATTCCATTCACTTGAAAATACCAAATCATCTCTACCATCCCCATCAATATCCGATTTACTTACTTGGGAAATAGACCCAATATTTGCTAAAGGATCACTCAAGTTCTTGTCAGGTATATATTCACCCTTATTATATTTGTAAACTAATGAACTCGGCGGAACTCCTACATTATCAGATGTAAATCCCGTTGCAATCACTATTTCGTTCGATTTATCTCCATCAATATCCAAAAAACAGGCATCCCTACTATTTTTATAAGTAGTTTGTATATCTGAATTGCCATCATTATCTAATGACAAATAATCTCTGGTATTTGAGGATATTGAGTTGAATTCCATCCCTCCATTACAGAATAAAAAGTCAAGACCTCCATTCAAATCAAAGTCTTCGGCCAAAATTTTCTGTGTTTCGCTGTTATCAAATTCAGACTCACTTAAAATCGAACTTTCCACTAATTTTCCCCTTTTCTGAATAAATACTTTAGAACCATCACCCATGGCTCCGGGAATCACCACATCCTCTTGTCCATCCTTATTAATATCAACAATACTAATCCTCGGTCCGAGATTAGAACTCATAGATATCAATGTACGATTCTTGTCAAAATCAGAAAATAAATTTTCCTTATGTGTGTAATCAATTATGTTTTCAATTTTGGATAAAAGAGTTTTACGTATTGTTTCTGATCTACTTTTCTTAATATATTCTGAATTTTTGATATCAATTTCTACTCTCGTGTTGATTTTCGGATTTCTAATATTGGTCATACGTCCATCCCACCATTCCACAATTAAGCTATCTACTTTTTCAATATCCCCAAGTCCAAAGTTTAAATCATGAGAAACACAGGATTGATATCCTCGCATTGGGTTCAATTCTAGAATAGAACTATTGTTGTTAAAAAAGACTGTTACCTTAGAACCTAACGCTCCAAGATTATATCCTTCTCCATTAAGTGAAACAGTTAAAAAATTAGCCTCTGCATTATTTAAATAAATTTTTGCAGGCTCGTCAATCGTATTTACAATCAATTCCAAATCACCATCACCGTCTAAATCACAGTAGGCTGAGCCATTACTGAAATCTTTCGTATCGAACAAAAGGTTATTTTGCTTCATAAACACTCCCGAATCCTGGAGATAAAAATGATTATATAATTTTTCCGATGGTAAATTATCCATGATAGTAGTAATTACATTAGATCTCTCCTTTTTTACCATTTTACCAATCATTTCCGTCGTGTAAAAATTGATATGATCTTGATCCAATAAATCCTTTTTGATCCCATTGGCGATAAATATATCTCGCTCTCCATTATTGTCCATATCAAAAAGCAAGGCTCCCCAACTCCAATCAGAAGCTTCTACCTTATGATATCTTGACAAGTCCTGATACAGATAAATACCTTTATTATTGATGCCAGTATTCATTAGAAAAACATTTCTTCCAAACTGTCTGTGATAACCATTGTCAGTATTAGACACATACTTATCATATGCGTCAAAAGACGTCTTTGTCTTATATCTATCAAGGCCCTCTGGAAGCATTTCTGTAACAAAAATATCAGGTAACAAATCTCCATTCATATCAGCTATGTCAGCACCCATAGATCCCATACTTAATTCTTCAACGGCATCAGCAATAACCTCTATAAATGTGCCATCTTTATTATTTAAATACATGTAATCCTTTTCAAAGAAGTCATTGCTTACAAAAATATCAGGCCAACTATCATTATTAAGGTCTGAAATGCTCACCCCTAATCCAAATCCAATATTGCTGGTATAAATCCCAGAAGTTAACGATACATCTTCAAATCTGATTTTGCCGGTTTCAACTTCAAGATTTTTAAGAAGTTTATTCCCATTTGTACTTGGAATATCCCTCAAACCTTCAGCTATATCATAAGCTCCTACTGACCGAATACTATTATTAAGTAGATAGCAATCCAGATCTCCATCTTTATCATAGTCAAAAAATGCAGAGTGAACCGAAAGGCCTTCAAAATCCAGATTATATTCGCTAGCCTTATCAGTGAAGGTCATATCTCCATTGTTTATAAAAAACTGATTCTTTCTATTAGCAACATTTGGCTTGCCTGATTTACAAACATATATATCCAAAAAACCGTCATGATTAATATCAACCATGGCAGCTCCTGTAGACCAAACATCTGAGCATTCCGTGCCAGATAATTTCGAAATATCCTCAAATTTTAAATCTCCCTTGTTTAAGAATAATTTGTTTTCAACTAGATTGCCTGTAAAATATATGTCGGAGAGATTATCGTTGTTAATATCACCAACTGCTACTCCTCCACCATTAAAAAAATTCTTAAAAGTATATGGATTATATTCCTCTGTAATTTTAAGATCGTTGGAAAAATCTATTCCGGCTTTATCCGCTTTTAGTAAAGTGAATAAAGCACCATTTTCGTTTTCATCCTGGACTGAGCATGAAAAACAGCAAGTGATCACTAATATGAAATATATTCTTGTTTTCAAGTTATAAGACTATGAGATACATATTAAAAAAGCCATCTCCTAAGAGACGGCTTTTTACTATATAGGAATATTTTAATTAATAGCCAGGATTTTGTTGCAAATTAGAGTTCAAAGTAATTTGATCTGCTGGTATAGGCATTAGTTTTTTGTAATCCTCTGACGCATTTTTCTCCCACCAAGCTTCTCCAAATCTATTAAATCTAATTAGATCAGATCTTCTTTTGGCTTCAAAGCATAACTCTCTTCCCCTTTCTGCTAATAAATTATCAGCATCTAGAGTACCCAAAGCACCCATACCTGCTCTATCTCTAATCATATTTACTAAATCTAAAGCTTCGCCACTTCCAGAATTCATTCTCCACATGGCTTCAGCCTTATTCAATAATACTTCTCCATATCTGTATACTGCAAAATCATTACTCATACTATTTACAGTACCTACTTCATATTCATATTTAGACAAACGAGGGCCCCCATCTCTATGTGCTTGAGGAGCTAATTCATTCAATGGTTCAAAAACAACTGCTCTTTCATTCCCTTCAAAAGCATTGTCCGGATACCATTTATCATCATTATCCATTAGTAATTCTCCAGATGAAGAATATTGTGGTCCATGCAGCATTACACCATATCCTCTTGAACCACCAGTAAATCTAACATCATTATCCTGATCAAATGAATTGTAAAAATCAGCTAGAGCACAATATCCGTTCCATGGTTGATCCACAGTATTAAAAGTCTGCTGAGATTGATAGTGCAAAGTCATCTGAACCAAATTAAATCCACCTGCATTGACACCATCGTAAGGTATTACCCAAATGTTTTCCGATGATCCCGAATTCTCGACAGCAAAGTTTGCGAAGTAATTACCTTCTAAAGAGTACGCATTGTCATTTATTATAGCGTCACAAGCATCTACACATTTTTGCCATTGCGCAGTTCCAGAATATTCTTCCGCATTAAGGTATAAATTTGCTAGCATGGCTTGTCCTGCATAATAGTTAACTCTTCCATATGCTGCTCCTCCTACTTCTTTGGTTAGCAAAGGTACATTAGTAGTCAATTCATTTTCAACCCATGTATAAACCTCAGATCTACTAACAGTTGAAGGTTTGAACCCTTCTGGCACGTCAAAAGTGTCAAGTATTGGAACATTTCCAAATACGTCTAATAATACTAAATGATAATATGCTCGAAGTACTTTGAGTTCCGCTATAAAAGCTTCCGAATCTGCTCCTCCTGCACTTTCGAAAGTAGCAATCAATCTATTACATGTATTAATACCTCCATATGAGAAGTTCCACACATTTCCAAAAACTCCCTCTCCTTCAAAGAAATCATGTCTGTGCATTCTCAACCATTGACCTCCATCTTCCCAGTCTGGGCCTCTGTGCGGTACGCAACCTTCGTCAGAAGATGTAAAATCCAATGAGAATAATTGACCATGGTTCATAAAACTATACATATTAGTATATGCCGAACCTAGGGCCGAAATATAAGCATCTTCGTTTTGAAAATACTCGCTTTCAGGTATAACATCAGTGAATTCAGGCTCTAAATCAGAACATGCACTGATAGCGAATACAAGCAATATTAAAAGATATTTGAATGTATTTTTCATATTTTAAATTTTATAATTTATCTGTTTTTAATCTAATTAAAATGTAACATTAGCTCCAAAAGTGATTGTACGTGTGAAGAAATATGTGTTTCTTCTATCTACACCAGGAGCCAATACATCCAATTCATCACCAAGATCACGGTTGCCATTGTCAACAGAACCAGTATCTCCAAGTCTTACCTCCGGATCCACTCCAGTATATCCAGTGATTGTAAATAAGTTCTGACCAGCTAAATATACTCGTAGGGCACCTATTTTAGAATTTGACATATCGAATGTATATCCTATTGACATGTTATCCAATCTCACAAACGATGCATCCTCTACATGTTCGCTATTATATGATGCTGTTTTTACATCCGTATTAGCTTTACTTGTATTTATAAAGTTGGAACCAGGATTATCAGGAAATACCTCATAAAATGCTCTATATGTATTCACCAAACTATGACCAAAAGCTCCTCTAAACAAGATATTCATATCCCAATTCTTACCAAAAGTGAAGTTATTATTTAGAGATAACTCAAAATCAGGTAGACCATTTCCTACCACTACCCAATCGTCTGCATCCACATCTCCATCTCCATCAGTATCTTGGAAAGATATAGAACCATCTTCATTAATCTGATCTATAACAGGTGCCACTATTTGACCGATAGGTTCTCCTTCTTCAAGTAAATGTAATCCTGCTCCAGCATCAGTAATGTTTTGTCCCGGAGCTCCAAGGTTTGTTCTAAATTCTCTAGGTGTATCCTCTAAATACTCATCCAATTTTGTTCTATATGATGTGAATATCAGACCAGGTCTATACGTAAAATTCTCCTTAGTTATAAGATCATAATTTAATGCTAACTCTATACCGTTAGTAGTAAAAGAAGCTACATTATCCCAAGTAAAAGGTGCTAAATTTGGTGGAACAGGAACAGCAGTTAAAAGTATAAGATCTTTTGTCTTTCTATTAAATACGTCCAGAGCACCAGTCATTTTGCCATTCATTATAGCAAAGTCAATTCCTGCATTTATTTCCGTCTTAGTTTCCCATTTTAGATCAGGATTAGCATTAGTAGTAGGTCCATAAGAAGGAACAAACTCACCATTATAAAAGAACTGTGGTCCTGGCTGGAATATGGTTGCAAATAAAGCGTTTTGTCCTGGGAGGTTTCCGGTTACACCGTAGCCCAATCTTAGCTTAAGATTACTAACACTTTCCATATTAGCAAGCTTAGAAATATCTACACCCGCACTTACAGCAGGAAAGACACCATATCTATTATCTTCTCCAAATCTGTCTGACCCTTCTCTTCGCACACTGGCTGATAAAAAGTAAGTATCATCAAAATTGAAATTAACTCTACCAAATTGTGCCTGTAGCCTATATGAATTACCCCAAGATCCAGTTTGAGCTTGTCCAGATAGTAATTCTGCAGATTCAGAAATTTGATTATAATAGTTATTATCAAGTAAAAATCCACCTGCCTGAATTCCAAACCCAGCAAAATTGAATTTTTGGTATGAAGCTCCTGCTAATACTGTATAAGACATACTGCTATTACCTCCTGTGTACTGAAGCGTTCCTTCATATAGATTATTCCATTCGTTATCATTAACATTTCTTCCTAAACCATTTCTCGATACGCCTCCTCTGTACACAAGATTTGAAGGATAGTACTCTTTTGTTAATACATCCTTCTTTTGTCTAGCAAACGAACCAGTGACTTTTAATGCGTCTGTAACATTATAAGATGCTGTAATATTTGCTAACAATTCATTAGTTTCTTCATCCAATCTAGCCAATTCTACCATTGCAACAGGATTGAACACGTCAAATCCGTCAGGGTTTCTGAAAGTACCATCTTCATTGTAAATAGCAGATGTAGGATTTAGAATGGTAGCGTATCTAAACGCCTCCGGCAATCCTAACTCAGCATTTTTATTAGTATTAATTACATTTAATCCAATATTCAATTTATCGTCAAGAGCTTTTTGATTTAACGATAAACTAGCATTTACCCAATCAAATCCAGTGTTTTTAACAACACCTGACTGGTCCCTATAGTTAAAAGACGCTCGATAGGAAGTAGCATCTGATCCTCCTGAAACGGATAAGTTATGGGACTGGGCTATTCCACCTTGAGAAATTTCATCGTACCAATCAGTAGATGATCCGGCATCATTACCTCCTGCTGCTCTAAATTCTTCCGCTGTTGCTATATCTGGAGTATTCGAAATTGACTCACTAGAAACATATCCGTTATAATCTACTCTTGCAGTACCCTTCTTTCCTTTCTTTGTAGTAACCAATATTACTCCGGAAGAACCTCTTGTTCCATATATGGCTGCTGCTGAACCATCCTTCAATACATCTATGGTCTCAATATCCCGTGGATCTATATTAGATAATGATGCTCCCGGCACACCATCGACAATAACCAATGGATCTGTTTGAGCTCCTATGGTTGACAATCCTCTTAGTCGAATACCCACTTTTCCATTGGGATCACCATTCGCTCTAGAAATGGTTAAACCAGCTACCTTTCCCTGTAACAACTGAGCTGCTGAGGTTACATTACCTGTATTAAAGTCTTTTTCACTAATACTGGCTACAGACCCTGTAATTTCCTTGGTCTTTTGAGATCCATATCCAATGAGAACAACTTCATTAAGTGATTCTCCAGAGGCTAAAGCCACATTCAAAGGTTGTCCTAAATATTGAACCGTTTGACTTTGATACCCTATATAAGACACAATCAACATATCCGACCCTGAAGGAAGTTCTAAACTAAAACTCCCATCAATATCGGTAATCGTTCCAATATCAGAATCTTGTACCATTACACTTGCTCCAATAAGAGCCTCTCCAGTATCGGCATCGGTTATTGTACCTGAGGCCGTCTGTGCAGCTGCCAGAACTCCTATTGAAGTAAATAATGTTACCAAAACAAACTGGTAAAATAATTTTTTCATAAGTTTTAACTTTTTATTAATAAACTATCATATTTGCACAAATAAGCTAACTAGTAAATCTTATAGCTAAACAATCTATCAAAAGGAAATTTTTGTTTAACAAATCAGCTAATTGCGTATTTTTATTTGCTGTCGCGCTAATGTAAAAAAGTATTTTATGTTAAAGAAATATTAAGTGTACATTGCACACTATGCAAACGTTTTCTGTTAATAAAAACTTAAAACTGCTTAAAATTAGGTTACATGAAAAAAAGAGTTACAATAAAAGATCTTGCCAAACACCTCAATATATCCATATCGACAGTTTCCAGAGCTCTTAATGATCATCCAGGTGTAAGTCAAAAGACGAAAAACAAGGTTAAAGACTTAGCTAGAATCATGAACTTTAAGTTCAATATGCATGCCCGAAACTTCAGATCAAAAAAAACAAGTTCAATCGTCTTAATACTTCCAGAGATAAACATGTTTTATCATCCTAGTCTTATCTCCGGAGTCACAAAAACGGTAAAAGGTCAGGGATACTCGTTAATCGTTATTCAAACTGAAAATGATTTCATTAAAGAAAGAGACGCCCTGAATTGGTGTATAAAATGGGACGTGGATGGAGTCATCTTAGTGGTTAGTGAAGATACAAAAACAATAGAGCACATCGATGCACTTCATGAAAATAGGATACCATGTATTATGGTAGATAAAGTCATTGAATCCCACAAATCTTCTAAAGTAATAATCGATAGTAAGGATGCTGCCTATACTGCCACATTGAAATTATTAGATCAAGGTCATAGAAAGCTAATAGGATTATTTCACAAACCCAATGTAAAAATATCTGATGAAAGATACTTAGGATTTATAGCCGCACTAAACAAATATGAAATACCTGAACAAAATACTTATGCTTATTTTATAGAAAATCCAAAGGAAGAACTATGCCTAAAAAATTTAGCAGACGCATTTAGGAACTCTACTGCCTTATTCTGTATGTCAGACGAGATTTGGTCTCATACATATCCCTTGCTAAGAGAAGCTAAATTAAGTATTCCTGATGATATCTCTATCAGTATGATTAGCGACGGACTACTTCCATACAATTATTTTCCACCAATTAGTCACATTCATGATTCAGGTCTTGAGGCAGGAAAAATAGCTGCACAAATGATTTTAAAACATATTGATTCCCAACATTTCGAGCCATTTCAGCACATAAAAAAGTGCAAATGGAAAGAACTAAAGTCGATACGAAAAATCAGTCAAACTGAATTTTCTTTTTAAACGAGAAATACGAAGAGACAAGCAAAACCAGAGCTACAATTGCAGGCAAATACTCTCCATCTCTTACCATTATATGAGCTGCTAAGGCCAAAACAAAGTCAAAAAAGAAACCTGCATAAGCCCACTCCTTTAAAACTATAGACTTGCTAAACCAAAAGACCAACAATCCACATATTTTAGCTATTGCCAAAGGATAAATTATATATATAGGATAACCTAATCTTTCAAAAGTCTCACTTACCATCTCATTATTAAAAAAATACATACCCGCAGACATTAACATTAGGGCTGTTAATAAACCTGTGGAAATTAGATACATCCAATTTTTTTTTAGTCCTGAATCCATAAATAACAATTTTTAGTCCTGATACATTTCTATTGGCGGACAAGTACAAATCAAATTTCTATCACCATGAGCATTATCTACTCTAGCCACTGAAGGCCAAAACTTATTAATTTTTATATAATCAATAGGAAAAGCAGATTTTTCTCTTGAGTACGGGTATTCCCAATTATCAGAGGTTAGATCATTCAAAGTATGAGGAGCATTTACTAAAACATTATTCTCAATAGGATAATCTCCAACAGCTATTTCATCTATCTCTTTTTTGATTGCAATCATTGCATCGCAAAATCTATCCAGCTCACCTTTATCTTCACTTTCTGTCGGTTCTATCATAATAGTTCCAGCTACAGGAAAAGACAAGGTAGGAGAATGAAATCCATAGTCCATCAATCTTTTCGCTACATCTTCTGCACTGACTCCTATATGTTTGAATGGTCTTAAATCCAATATAAATTCATGTGCTGCCCTATTTTTTTCTCCTGTATAAAGGATAGAATAGTACTCTTCAAGCCTTGACTTCATATAATTGGCATTAAGAATAGCTATCTTAGTTGCATTCGTTAAGCCTGTAGAGCCTAACATTTTGATATAGGCATAAGAAATTAACAAAATACTTGCACTACCCCAAGGTGCGGCAGAAACTGCATTTATACTTTTCTCTCCTCCCGTATCTACTTCTATATGGCCAGGCAAAAACGGCTTAAGCTTATCGTTTACACAAATAGGACCCATTCCAGGTCCGCCGCCACCATGTGGTATAGCAAAAGTCTTATGAAGATTTAAATGACAAACATCAGCTCCGATGTGCCCAGGGTTTGTCATTCCAACTTGGGCATTCATATTAGCCCCATCCATATAAACCAAACCTCCGTTTTCATGAATAGTGTTACAGATTTCGATTATACTTTTTTCAAATACACCATGTGTACTGGGATAAGTTACCATTAGAGCTGCTAAGACTTCAGAATATTGTACTGATTTTTCCTTTAAGTCATCTACGTCTATATTTCCTCTGTCATCACATGCCACAATGACTACTTTCATACCTGTCATTACAGCACTTGCCGGATTCGTTCCATGAGCCGAAGAAGGTATCAAGACTACATTTCTTTTGTGGTCGTTATTCGCTTCATGATAAGCACGTATTGTCAACAAACCTGCATATTCTCCCTGAGCTCCAGAATTAGGTTGTAAAGAACAAGCAGAAAAACCAGTAATCTTAGCTAAGTCCTTTTCAAGCTCTTCAAAGATTCTATAATATCCTTCAACCTGTGATTTTGGAGAAAAAGGATGAACGTTTGCAAACTCCGGCCACGAAATAGGAATCAACTCTGTAGCTGCATTTAACTTCATCGTACAGCTACCTAAACTAATCATTGAATGAACAAGAGATAAGTCTTTGTTTTCTAAGTATTTGATATACCTCATCATCTTAGACTCGGTGTGATAGTCACGAAAAACTTCATGGTCTAAGAAAGAAGATTCTCTAATGAGCTCGGCAGGAAAACATGTCAAAGCAGCATCTTGTAAAGCTATATTTGTATTCCATACAGAATTGAAAACCGAAACCAACTTTTCAAATTCCTGTTCAGTAACCGTTTCGTCTAAAGATATAGAAATCAAACCTTCTGCTCCGAAATAACAATTTATTTCAGCATCAATCAATCCTAATCTCAAAGCTTCCCTTTTACTATCTTCTATCCGTAAGGTAATAGTATCAAAATGACTACTGTTCACCAATTCAATACCAAATTCCTTAAGTGAATTTGCTAATCTGGTTGTTTGGATAGTGATTGAAGTTGCAATATCTTTCAACCCTTCTTGTCCATGGTAAACAGCATACATTCCAGCCATTATCGCCAGCAAAGCTTGAGCTGTACAAATATTAGATGTCGCTTTATCTCTCTTGATGTGTTGTTCTCTGGTCTGTAGAGCCATTCTCAATGCTTTATTTCCAAATCTATCTTTGGAAACCCCTATTATTCTACCAGGTATTATTCTTTTGTTTTTCTCTAATGTGGCAAAATAAGCGGCATGAGGCCCTCCAAAACCCATTGGCACTCCAAATCTTTGAGTAGTTCCCACCACTGCATCTGCTCCCCATTCTCCAGGAGGTTTTAATAAAGTGAGAGATAATAAATCTGCTATTACACCAACTTGAATTCCTTCGTCATTACAACTCTTAGTAAGCTCCTGATAATTAATTACATCACCTACCTCATTAGGGTACTGAATAAATATTGCAATATATTCTTCGGAAGGAGAAAAGTTTCTCCAATCTCCAGTAACAATCTCAATACCCAAAGGTTTCGCCCTTGTAACCAGTACATCAATAGTATGATCGAACACGTATTGGTCAACAAATACCTTGGTTGCCGGATTTGATTTTCTCTTTTTATTCCTAATTCCCTCAAACATAGCCATAGCTTCGGCTGCGGCGGTAGCTTCATCAAGCAAAGATGCATTGGCTATTGGCATGGCCGTAAGGTCGCTTACAACAGTTTGAAAGTTCAGAAGAGCTTCTAACCTTCCTTGAGATATTTCTGCCTGATACGGTGTATACTGAGTATACCATCCGGGATTCTGAAAAATATTTCTAAGAATTACAGAAGGTGTTATCGTTCCATAGTATCCTCTACCTATATAAGATTTGAACACTTTGTTCTTCTCCGCTAGCTCTTTGATATGCGTTAAATATTGATATTCGGTAAGAGCATTACCAATATCAAGATCGTGGTAAGTTCGAATATTGTCAGGAATGGTTTCATTCATTAGATCATCTATGGAATCAACTCCTATGATCTTTAACATTTCTTGCAATTCATCATCGTTTATTCCAATGTGCCTTCTTTCGAAAGAACTCAACTTTGACATAAGCTTGTTTTGGTTAGGTTTTTTTTAAATTATAACTGCGGAGCGAAAATAAAACTTTTCGCTTATTAATTATTTACAATACGTATTCAAAAATGGGCTGCAAATAAATTTATTTACAGCCCATTTCTTCTAGTTTTTCAATTTATATCTAAATCCTACATACACATTTCTTCCGAAAACAGGTCCCCAGACCATTGAAGCATCAAAATATTGAGAAAATGGATTCTGTGCATCCACAATCGGATTATCCAATTTTCTATCAAAAATATTTTCACCTCCTATATACACATCCAGTAAATTATTCCAAGACTTTGTAATATGCACATTCGAAACATAATAGTCACTGCTGTATTCATCTAACCTAAATTGTTCGGGATTGTTCAAAGTATTAGGTAATCTCTGTTTTCCCTGCCAATTTAATGTATAATCGAAACTCCATCCATTACCAAAATCTATTTCCAGATTTGTAAAAGCTCTGTGCTCTGAAGTAAATGGTTTTGCCAATCTTCCCGTCTGAAAATCCGTTTGGACATCTAAATATCTATAGGCTAATCTAGTTTTGATTCTAGAAGTCAAAGAAAAATCTAATTGCGTTTGAACACTCTTAGTAAAAGATTCTTCTTGAAGATTGTAAATAGCGACTTCATTAGTCGAGGCATCTACATCCACTACTGCCTGATTATCAAATTCAATGTAATTTGCCTCTACTGAAAAAGTAGCATCATCTCCGAACAACTGAAATACTTTTGTAATACTAGCTCCTAATCCTTTAGAAATTTCTTGCTCTAGGCCATAAGGAGTATCTACATCTTCTGATCTCAAAACAAATTGTCTATTACTAGCGAAATAACCTTTATTATCAGAAAATACATTAGGTGTTCTTCTTCCCATCCCAATATGAAACCGAAAAACAGTAGTTTCTGCAGGGGCATATCTTAAGTGTATTCTAGGTGTTGCAAACCAACCATACTGATTATGATGATCAATTCGAATACCTGAAACAACCGTCCATATATCTCCTTTGGTAAAAGTATGTTCTGTAAAAGCTCCAAAAACCCACTCATCCCGTTCAAAATCACCAATTTCAACACTTTCTTCGATTTTATCATAAGTCCCATTCAGTCCCATTTTCATTAGATTATTCTCCTTGATAAAATCTGTTTGAAAAATGCTATTAAAATAAAATGAAGTTTGATTCGCTTTATAAGGTTTTAATCCAAAGATTTCTTCTTCATCTTGATAGCTTGTAGAAAATTGTAATCCGATACTTCTATTTGTTTCGGCATCCAAAATGATTCCTCTCTTTGTCCAAAAAGCGAATCTCTTCGTATTCGTCTCATTCCCCCATACTTCGGTTCTATTAGATGTTTTAGGGTCAAAATCAACTTGACCTGCTACTGCATCATGCCAATAGGCCTCTATTCCTATCTGCCCCATGATATTATCACCGGAAAGATATTTCCATCGATTGGTTAAAGCCAGAATATTGAACTTGGGCATATCAAGAAATCCGTCTCCATTATTGTCATGATTGTATTGATGTCTCGCTCCATGCATTAATAAAGCTGTTGACCACTTATCGTTAAGGGACCTATTCGTTGTAAGGTTAAATTCCGCTCTTTGAGCAGTATTAAAATATCCGTTTAAAAAAAGTTTGTCCGAATGGTCTGTCTTTTTAAGCTCTACATTTATTTGTCCGGCCATACTTTCATATCCGTTAACAACCGATCCGCTGCCCTGATTTAACATCATTCCGTCTACCCATAACCCAGGAATATAGGTCAATCCTCCAACAGAAGCCAAACCCCTGGCATAAGGCATATTTTCTTTAGTTATTTGAACATATGGACCTGCCAAACCTAACATTTCGATCTTTCTCGTTCCTGTGATCGCATCCGTAGTTGAGACATCAACACTGGGAATGGTAGAAAAACTTTCAGATAGGTTGCAGCATGCTGCTTTGCAAAGTTCCTTTTCGGATATTTTCAAGACTTTAAGAGGTTCAGTAAAAGATATCTGTGCACTGCTCCTATTATGGCTCACCTCTACCCCATCTAAAGTAACATTGTCTGAAATAAGTATTCGGATATCTTGATTTTTTTGATCAATCATAATCGTATCATCATCAAACCCTACATAGCTAACGACTAAATATTCATTCAATCTACGCTCTATTTCAAAAAATCCATCCAAGTCCGTGATCGCTGATTTTTTATCATCTAACCAATATGTAGTGGCTCCGATAAGTGGTACTTCTTCTCCTTCTTCTCCATAAGTATAGATATACCCTCTTAGTTGAGGGTCTTCGCTAGTACCAGTATGAAGTTCTCCTTTTTCGTGGATATGCCCTTCATGTGAGTCATTGTTATCTGAATGATCATTCTCCAAACCACGATATTGACAACAGCCATGTAGATTATTATATATCTCATCTGATGCTTTTATCTTGTCAGTATCATGTCCTATTGAAGCCATCTTAGTATGAAGCTCATTATCATTGTAAAGAATACTATCGACTTCTACAGTTAGTAAATGAGTTTCAACATCCCAAACAGCCGAAAATACCCCGATAATGTTAAGTGCAGCATTTTCTATTCTTTCCTTACACATACCACATGCTCCATTAACATTGATAGTATCTCTGTTTTGTGAATTTAAATTGAATGTGGTCAAAACTAATATAGACCACATCATAATATATCTTTTCATTGTTATGATTTAATTTTAAAATATGTGCAACACGCACATTTAATATTCCTCGAAAGGAATTTCATTTTGAAAAATTAAATCAGTTGGGGAGGATGCCAAATACCTAATTTAACAGAGGTGATTAACGAATTATTATAGTAAAACCTACTATTTGTAGAAGAGGTAATTTCAAATTTTTGTAATTGAAAAACGTAATTTACAAGTTGATGATGACAACATGTACAGTCACAGTCGCCACCCTGACAACAGCCATTTTTATCTTCCTGATTCTCCAAATCAATGTCAATAGAACAACATGAATTTGAATGATCCGTACAAGTATTCAATTCAAATAAATCTACCGCCTGATGATAAACAAAGGCCAATGCCTGAGAAGACTGGCTCATTATACAAATAATCAATATGTAACATATTAATTTTTTCACCATACAAATATAATGAACAATTGCAAAACTTGTATCACTGCTTTAAAATATTAACAATCTATTCACCAATATAGGCCATCACTTTGATTTCAATGAGCAAATGAGGGTGCGGTAACTGATGTACGGCAACTGTTGTTCTAGTAGGTCCATTATAATCAAAAAATTGACCATAGACCTCATTATAGCCCCCAAAATCATTCATATTAACCAGAAAAGTGGTAACATCAACAACCTTAGATAAGTCGGCACCTGCTGATCTTAAAATATCATCAATATTTTCTAATACAGCTCTTGTCTGCTTCCTTATATCAAGATTTGTTGTGCCTAAATGATCTACTTCAACTCCTTCAAAAGTATTGTCTTTTTTTCTGCTACTCGTTCCACTTACAAAAATAAAGTCTCCTACTTTTTTAAAATGTGGATATTTGCCTCTAGGCGTTGCTTTTTCTTCAAGCACTCTTTCTCTCATAATTTAGCGTATACTTTAAAAATCATTCTTAATTATTCATAACAGGCAAACTCATATACCCTTTGTACAAATGATCATCCTCAAAAACTACTTCAGAATAATCTTTTAACACATTGTAAAGGGTATCTCGTTCAATGGGTTTTCTCCCTACGGATTTAATTAGATTCACTATATCCTTAGTACTCATTGCCGGGTTTTGTTCTTCAGACCCGGCCATAGAATAAATTTTAGTCGTATCATCAATCGTACCGTCCAAATCATCAACACCAAACGCCAGTGATAATTGAGCTATATTTCTACCAATCATGGGCCAATAAGCTTTGATATGGTCAAAATTATTCAAATAGATCCTCGCTATTGCATAGTTTCTTAGGTCTTCAATATGTGATACCTCTTCTAAATGAGACATTTGATTGTCTTTATTCCTAAATTTTAGTGGAATAAATGTTTGAAACCCTCCTGTTCTATCTTGTAAATCACGTAACTGGGACATATGATGTACACGATGCTCATACTTCTCTATATGTCCATATAACATAGTGGCATTGGATCTTTTTCCTAAGTTATGCCATATTTCATGTATTTCAAGCCACTGATCTCCACTACATTTGCCTCCTGCTATTTGATTCCTGATTTCTTCATGGAATATTTCTGCACCACCACCTGGAAGACTATCTGCTCCTGATTCAGCTATTTGCTTCATACCTTCTTCATAGGATATTTTATCCTTTTTAAATATATAATGATACTCAACTGGAGTTAACGCCTTAACATGCAATTCCGGTCTATGCTCTTTAATCTGACTGAATAATTCTGTGTAAAACTTCAAATCATATTGAGGTAGTACTCCTCCGACAATATGAACCTCGGTAACATCTTGATTATCATAGGACTTGATAATATCCATCATCTCTTCAAGCGAGTATTCCCATCCCTCTGATCTTTTTTTTATGAGTCGACTGTAAGAACAAAAAGTGCATGTATAGAGACATACATTTGTAGGTTCTAAGTGAAAATTTTTGTTAAAATAAGTGTTGCTACCATGTTTTTTTTCACGAATAAAATTGGCCATTGCTCCCAGCTCAGACAATGAAGCATTTTCGTATAAGTACAGACAATCTGAATCAGAAATTCTCTTATCGTGTGATACTTTTTCAACAATATCTTTAAGCCTTTCCTCTTTACAATTTTCCAACAAAGTGTTAATACTCATTTAATTCCAGTTAACATTATTATAGTAATAATACATAGAAACAAAGATAATATTTAATTTTGCCTACCAAGAATTGTTCAATGCTTTCAATACTTATTCCAATTTATAATAAGAATGTCGTAAAACTTGTAGAAACTCTTGTTAAACAATGTCATAAAAGTAAAATAGCTTTTGAGATTCTTTGTTTTGACGATAAATCAAGAAAAAATATCAGAGAAAAGAACGAAGCAGTTAATTTTCTTTTCGGGGTAAACTACGTCAATCTTTCAGAAAACATGGGAAGAGCTAAAATTAGAAACCGACTAGGCAAAATGGCTAGATTTGACAACATGATCTTTCTTGATTGCGATAGTCGCTTGCCAAATGCTAAATTCATTAAAAGATATTTGGACTATATTGACAAAGAACAAATTACCTGTGGAGGCACTATTTACTCAAAAAAAGAACCTAAATCTATCAAAAGAAAGTTGCATTGGAAATACGGATCAACTAGAGAAGCCCTGCCTGCAAAAAAAAGAAACAGGAGACCCTTTCAAGATTTCCATTCGAATAACTTCATGATGCACAAAAAAATATTTAAAAGGATTTCTTTTGATGAAAGCATTTCTCTATATGGGTATGAAGACACTCTTTTTGCCGAAGAGGTAACGAAAGCAGGTTACAGAATCTTCCATATTGATAATCCTGTAATTCATATGGGAATTGAAAACACAGAGATTTTTTTAGATAAAACTAAAAAAGCAATCCACAATTTAATTTCTTTATATAAGGTCAAAAAAATAAAACATACTAGGTTAATAAGATTTTATTTACGTCTTCATAGATTAGGAATTGATTCTTTCGTTCATTCGTTTTTGAAAAAAAAGGAAGAGAACATTTTGACCAATTTACATTCATCCAGTCCTTCTATCTTTCAGCTTAACTTATGGAAATTGAAATTATTTTTGGACGGTCTAAACAATGACTGATTAATATCATTCCTATTTATGATATTCTTGTTTACTATTTCAAAGGATATTGAACTACATTTGCGAAAAATTAGATATCAAAATTTATTGAATGATAAAAACAGATATACTTATCATTGGAGCAGGCCCTGTAGGTTTGTTCACTGTTTTTGAGGCAGGCCTATTGAAATTAAAATGTCATTTAGTTGACTCTTTAGGTCAACCGGGAGGACAACTATCAGAAATATATCCCAAAAAACCAATTTATGACATCCCAGGTTATCCAAGTATTTTGGCGGGTGAATTGACAGAAAATCTCTTAAAGCAAATAGAGCCTTTTAAACCTGGATTTACACTTGGTGAAAGAGCTGAAACCATAGAACAGGAAGAAGATAAGCTCTATAAAGTCACCACAGACAAAGGCACTGAACTATTTGCTCCAGTTGTTGCCATCGCTGCCGGACTTGGATCGTTTGAGCCAAGAAAACCTCCTTTGGAAAATTTAAGCTTTTATGAAAGTAAAGGCGTTGAATATATTATTAAAGATCCTGAGATATATAAAGATAAGAAAGTAGTGATCGCAGGCGGCGGTGATTCTGCACTTGATTGGTCAATTTTTCTAACTGATGTAGCAAAAGAAGTTACATTGGTGCATAGAAGGAATTCTTTCCGAGGAGCTCTTGATTCTGTAGAAAAAGTTATGTATTTAGCCGAAGAAGGGAAAATAAATCTTCTTACCAAGGCTCAGGTAGTGGGACTTCAAGGTACCGATCTTCTGGAAGCAGTGATAATCAAAACTGAAGAAGAAGAAATATTAAAAAGTACCGATCATTTCATTCCTTTGTTCGGGTTATCACCGAAATTAGGACCTATTGCCAACTGGGGACTTGAGATTGAAAAAAACGCTATCAAAGTGGATACCTATGATTACAGAACAAATAGGTCTGGAATTTATGCTATTGGAGATATTAATACATATGATGGAAAACTAAAACTGATACTTTGTGGATTCCATGAAGGAACTTTGATGGTTCAATCCGCATTTAAATACATTTATCCCGATCAGAAATTAAGTTTTAAATACACTACTGTATCCGGAGTTAATTCTTTTGAGTAATGGAAGATAATATAATCACAGTAACCGTAATTGATAGAGAAGGGACTGAACATAATCTTGAAGCCCCTACAGACATGGCAATGAATATGATGGAGGTTTGCCGTTCGTACGAGTTGCCAGTAGAGGGTACATGTGGAGGAATGGCTTTATGTGCCTCATGTCATATGTACGTCGAAAGCGACCATCAACTTGTAGAAAGATCAGAGGATGAAGAGGATATGCTGGATCAGGCTTTTTTCGTTGAAGAAAACAGTAGATTGGGCTGTCAAATAAAGATAACAGAAGAGATCGACAACTTGATTGTAAGGTTGGCTCCGTCTGGAGATTAATAGACAATCTTAGGGTCTAACCACTTATATAAGATATCAACTAGTATATTCACTATTATAAATAGTGAACAGATAAAAATCAAACATCCTAATAACAAGGGGACATCATACATTAGTAGAGAATTAATCGTTAACAATCCCACTCCCTTAAAGTTAAAAACATACTCTACAAAAAATGACCCTGCGAGAAGAGAAGCAAACCAACCCGAAACCGTTGTCAAGATTGGATTTCCGGCATTCCTTAACACATGTCTTTTGACAACTTTGCCAAAACTAAGTCCTTTTGATTGGGCAGTTTTTATATAATTTGATGATAGTATATCAATAACGACAGAACGAGTGATCTGCGTGATAATCGATATTGGTCTGATTCCAAGGGCTATGGCTGGAAGAATCAAATTTTTCCACTGAATAATATCGTTTCCCAGATCATCAATTGTAAATACACTTCCCTGAAGATTCAATCCTGTATAGCTCCCCAATATCTTAGCAAAAAAAAGAGCTAAAATCATTGCTGTCACATAACTGGGCAAGGATATACCAATAGTACTAATGAATACCGTTGTTCTGTCCCATGCAGAATTATGATTTATAGCGGCTAAAACCCCTAAAGAAATACCCAATACGCAAGCCAATAAGAAGGCTGTAAGTGCCAGAAGTATAGTATTTGGCAAAGCATTACCTATCAATATTTTAACACTTTTTCCTGATTGGTATGAATATCTTAGGTTTATGGGTTTGACGAATAGTTTATATTTAAAAAGTAAAGGAACTCGGATATAAAAGTTTTCAAATGCTCTTTGAGAGATGACTACAGGACTTATGTCACTAACATATGTTATTATCTGTTTGTGTAAAGGAAGATCTAGACCCAATTCCTTTTTCTTTAATTCAAGCGTTTTTTCATCTAGCCTCTGTCCGAAGGTCAATCTAATAGGATCTACAGGTGATGCAAAAATGATAGTGGAAACCAATATGATTACCGAGATCAAGACTACAAACCCATTTAACAATCTTTTAGAAATTAGTCCAAACACGAGGTTTATTAAAGTAAAAAATTATGTTCAAAAATAATTAAACTTAAAAGTATTTTTCTTTGTTTAGTGCCTTTGTTTCTAAATAACTAATATAGTTATAGCAATAAAAGAAAAAAAGCTTTATAAAGAAAGCCGTTAGTAGTCAATTGTTTTGACCTAGTTACAAGATTCAAATTCATAAATCATATGATTAATCAAATATCGTTTGAAGAGTTAACTCACTTATCAAAAAGAGATATTGCCTATAAAATCAATCCTGAAAAGTTTAAAGATTTCATTTCATTTATGCCAAGCACTAATGGCTTAAAACAGGCTATTAAGGCACGAGAAAAATTTCCGATTAACAGAAGGCTATTAGTTAAAGAAATAAACCGACAATATGCTCATATTCAAACTGACAATAAAGTATTATCAAATATTTCAGCACTTGAATCAAATGATACTTATACTATAATAACCGCTCACCAACCGTGTCTCTTTACAGGTCCTCTTTATTACATATATAAAATCTTCTCTTGCATTAATTTAGCAGATAAACTAAGTCAAGAAAGTAACAAGAAAATTATTCCTGTATTTATTAACGGTTCAGAGGATCATGACTTTGAAGAAATTAACCACTGCCGAATTTTTGGTAAAACAATCACTTGGAATCGAGTATCCAAGGGTGCGGTAGGTCGATTAGATTTAGAAAAACTGGAGAATTCCATTTACGAACTATCTTCTATTCTTGGAGATGGAGTGAAAGCAAAAACAATAGTCCATCAGCTTAAAAAAAGTTTGAAGGCATCCTCTAACTATAATGACTTTGTTTTTAGATTTCTTAACTACCTCTTCGAAGCCTATGGACTAGTAATCGTTTCCATGGATAATAAAGCCATGAAAGCTGCTTTTTCAAATGTTATTAAAGAAGAATTAATACAATCTAAATCACAAGAATTGGTTCTTCAAACTCAGGAAGAACTAGAAAAAACATTTGGTTTCAAGGCTCAAGCACACGCCAGAGAAATCAATCTATTTTATCTAAATGCGGAAGGAAGACGTCGTATTGTAAAAGAAAAAAATCAATATTCCGTCATTGGTTCAGATATAAGATGGTCTGAAGATCAAATCCTCAAAGAAGTCAACAAGTTCCCCGAAAACTTCTCTCCCAATGTTATTCTTCGCCCAATATATCAGGAGAGTATATTTCCGAATGTTGCTTATGTAGGCGGAGGCGGAGAATTGGCTTACTGGATGGAAAGAAAGTCTTTATTCAACCATTACAAAACATTTTTCCCGGTTCTGATACGAAGAAACTCTGCAATGATTATTCCTTCACATATTTCTAAAACTATCAACAAATTAGGATTACAGGTTTCTGACTTCTTTATTCAAGAAGATAAATTCATAAAAGAATTTACTCAAAACAGTACGTTAGTAAATTTTGAAATAGAACCATATAAAAAAGCTCTCGAAGAAATATTCAATAACTTAAAAAAGGACGCCAAAAAAATTGATAACACTTTAGTAGCCTATATTCAAAAAAATCTGGTAAATCAACAAAAAAATCTATCCCAAATAGAATCCAAGTTTATTAAGTTTGCCCAAGACAAAAACTCGGTACAAACTAACCAAATAAAAAAAGTCTTTAATTATTTATTTCCCTCTCAAGGACTTCAAGAAAGAAGTACCAATATTTTTGAGTTTCTTACAAGTGATTTTATTGATATTTTCGAGATATTGAAGCGTGAAATGCATCCCTTGGATAAAGAGTTTCTAATCATCAATTCTTAATAGACTTTAGACTGAATAAATCTCTCCATCCTTAGTAATAATAGGATTATGAAAAAAAAGTTTGGCTTCCTCCCTAAACACTTGCTTTTTATCATATCTGCCACTAAAATGTCCAAGCAATAACCTTTTTGCTCCAATCAATGTAGCCATTTGAGCTGCTTCTTTTGCAGTGCTATGCCCTCTTTCCTTTGCTAAGTCCCTTAACTGGTCCAAATAGGTAGCTTCATGATAAATAGTAGTAATATTCTCTAAATACTTAGAATTATCAGGAAAGTAAGTCGTATCTGACATATAGGCATATCCCCTACAATCCATCATCTTTTCGAAAAGCAATGATGATTCAACAACCTCATTATTTCGTAAAAGATGTCCTCCTCTTTTTATTTCTTTAATTTCTTCTATAGACATACTATACTCCTTGATGGCCTTGGAGCTAAGATGCTTATATGGTTTTTCTTTAAACACATATCCTAAGCATGGCACCCTATGTGCAAGGGGTATTGATTCAACGGAAAGAAACTCGTTTTCCATGATCAACGTGGACGTATCATGCTCCAGCTCATGTATAATTAATGGATACTGTAGATATACATAACTATGCTTAAATACATCTTCAATAAAATCCTTTATCCCTTTTACTCCGTAAAGGTGGAGTGCCTTACTTCTTGAAAAATGATTGTAGGTAGTCAATAAACCTGGCAAGCCATAGCAATGATCTCCGTGAAGATGGCTTATAAAAATATGATTTATTCGACTTCTCTTAATCTTAAATTTTGATAATTGAAGTTGGGTGCCATCACCACAATCTATTAAAAAAAGATTTTCATTAAAATTTACAATTTGGCTAGACGTATGTCTGTCAAGAAGAGGCATTGCGGCATTTGAGCCCAATATAGTAACCTCAAATTTTTTCATTTACTCCTCCTCCCTAAGATCGCGTTCTATTTCTTCCATAAATACATACTCAATCGCCTCTTGAACTGTTGGAACCAAAGTTAGAATGGATTCCAGATGGGATATCTCAATCAATTTTTTTACTGACGGGTTCGTAGCCCCCGCTATAACAAAGGTGCCATATCCATTCCACAATCTATTTGCGGTAAGAATTGCACTTAGACCTGAAGAGTCAACGTATTGAACCTCTGACAGATCAAGAATCAAGTTTTTTACACCTTCATTTCTTAAGAAAATAAACTCTGATTTTACATCAGGTGCCATCAACGAGTTCAAATTTTCCTCATGTAATTGGAAAACAGAGTGCTTATCTTTTTTATCCAGTGTAAATTTCATAATAACCCAAATTATTTTACGGTTGGCAAATTTAAGTTTTTATCATAAAATTTTTAATAATGTAGACTTATTAATAAATAATTAAACAATTACACCTAAGAACCAGGGCCTCAAATAACATAATCAGCATTGACTAACTCTATAAATTAAAGCTTATGGTGAATTATTTTAAACTTTACCTGTCAAACTTACAGAGAATACTTTAAGAGTATTTACTTTGATGCTTTGAATAGAATGAAAGAAATCTTTTAATCTTGAGTAAGTATTCGGACACATTGACTTATATGTTTAAGAAGCTCCCTATGTATCAAAGACAAGGGGCTACTGCATATAAAAAGGATTTAGACAATATCAAAGCTTTGTGCAGCTATTTAGGAAATCCTCAGAATCAATTTAAATCTATACATATTGGTGGAACAAATGGTAAGGGCAGTGTAACTCATTTAATTGCGGCTGCTTTAATTTCCAGTGGCTATAAAGTCGGTATATATACGTCTCCACATTATAAAGATTTCAGAGAAAGAATAAAAATCGGGAAAGAACTAATCAGCAAGAAAGATGTCATTCAGTTTATAGAGGATCACAGAGAAAAAATAGAAGAGATAAGGCCTTCTTTTTTTGAAATTACAGTTGCCATGGCATTCAAATACTTCGCTGATGCAAAAGTAGACTATGCTGTGATAGAAGTTGGTTTGGGAGGACGATTAGATAGCACCAATATTATCAAACCAATACTATCCGTTATTACCAACATAGGGATGGATCACTCCAATATGCTTGGAGATACACTTGAAAAAATTGCATTTGAAAAGGCTGGTATAATAAAGGCTAAAACACCTGTAGTCATAGGAGAAAGAGGAACAGAATCTGATAAGGTATTTATTCAAAAAGCCAAGGAACAAAAAGCTCCAATCCATTTTTCTCAAGATATTTATAAAACAGAAATACTTCAAGAAGGCAAGTACTATAAATGTAAAGTCTATGGTCCAAAAACTTATGATTTCTATACATCAATGACTGGAGACTTTCAGGAAAAAAATTTAGCGACCTGTTTTCAGGCGTTAGAGATTTTATCACACTCTTTGAGAATTGAACTAGAACGCTTTTTAGAAATTCTGATAGATTTCTCAGCATATGTACATTATATAGGCAGATGGCAGACATTACAAGATAAGCCATTAATAATCGCTGATAGTGCCCATAATGCAGATGGAATGACAGTCATTGTAGATATGATAAAGAAGAAAAAAGCCAGTAAAGTCCATTGTGTACTGGGTTTCGCTAATGATAAAGATTTGAAGGGACTTTTATCACTCTTACCTACTTTCTGGAAATATTATTTTTGTAAGGCTAACATTCCCCGAGGGCTTAATGCTGATGAACTGAAACAAACTGCGGAAAAATATGGTTTACTGGGTAAGAATTATAAATCGGTGAGACATGCTTTGGCCGCAGCTAAAAAATCTGTAAGGGAAGACGAAATGATCTTTGTCGGAGGAAGTATTTTTGTCGTAGCTGAAGCGATTTAAATTTTCATATGAATTCTAAAAGAAAAATAGTACTTGGTATTGGTGGAAGCAGCGGCTCTATTTACGCTAAAAGATTAATTGATAAACTAAAAGACCTAAGTTCTCCAATTGAAGTAGCTATCGTAATGAGTGATAATGCCAAAATAAATTGGGAAATTGAAATTGGAAAATTTGATGAAACTAAAATACCCTTTAAAATTTATGGCAAATCAAATTTTTTCACTCCATTTGCATCTGGATCTGCTCAATTTGACACCATGATAGTATGTCCTTCTAGTATGGGGTTATTGGCAAGAATAGCACATGGTATCTCCAATGACTTAATGACTAGGGCCGCTGATGTAATTTTAAAAGAAAGGCGTAAGCTTATCATTGTTCCGCGAGAAGCACCATATAGTCTTATCCATCTTGAAAACATGAAGCTTCTCACGGAGGCAGGTGCTATAATATGCCCGGCAACGCCTTCTTTTTATTCAAGACCCAATAATATTGAGGAACTAGTAGATACAGTTGTTGATAGAGTATTGGATTTGGCAGGTATTGATATTAATTCGTTCCGTTGGGGAGAATCATAATGTAAAATCATTCTATTCTAAACTCATGATTTACATTAAATCTTGATGTTCTTCTATTCTCATCGATCATTGTAACACTTTGAACAAAGATCACATCATCTTTTTTTAAATCCTGTATAAAATCTGTAAAAATCTTTGTATTCATACGATGTAAATGGATTTGAAAGGGCCTCACTATCCCACCCTTATTGACACTAAAATTGATACTATAAGGAGAATATATTTTATTGAGCCTTTCATTTTTCTCGTCAAAATGAATGGTCAAATCCTCCAAAAAGTTAGACAATCTTGATTTAGACAGAAGATTCAACTTTTGGGTTTCAATTAAGATTTCAGGATTCGGCAGGTTAATTACCTCTGTTGAAACAATATCTACTGGTAAATTTTTATAATATAATTTTATTTTAACTTCTCCTTCTGGGTACTTCGGAGCAATAAGATAAAGAGAATCGTTTTGTTTCGCAACACGTGCGTCCTTGCATTTAAGTTTAATCTTGGCCAGATCTGCTCCATTTAGTTCAATCTCAATTGGATTATTAACTCCAGAATACAAGTGGGTAATGTCATTTTTAAATGAAGGTATCCTCTGAGCGGAAGATAAATTAAAAGCTAAAAAGGAAATAAATAATATGGTATACCTAAACATATGTATAGAGTTTCATATGTAACGAAGATATGGTAATAAACGTTACAATTTGACCATTTCTTAAACAAATCTAAATTATATGTATTTAACTAAAATGAACTAAGTTAATTATTACTTTTGTGGTTCATTTTTAGCAAGAGGAAATCAAATATACATGACTAAAGAAGCAAAACTAGGTCTATTAGTAATCATTACAACATTCTTTTCTATATGGGGATATAAGTTTATCAAAGGAAAAGATTTATTCTCTAAGTCATACGAGTACAAGACTGTTTACAAAGATATTACAGGGTTAGCGGTCTCATCACCGGTGATGATCAATGGATTCAAAGTTGGAACTGTTACGGAGGTAAAACTCAATGAGCAAAATGTAGAATCCATGATTATTACTATGTCTCTTGATGATGATTATAAAATTCCATCCGATGCTTACGCCGTTCAATTTAATGATGGCATAGTAGGTGGAAAAGCCATAGCTATAGAATTTGACAAGATATGTTCTAATAATTGCCTTGAAAATGGAGGCACCTTAAGAAGTAAAAACAGAGGAATGCTAACCTCTATGTTAGGTACTGACAATCTAGATGGATATATCGAAACTGCAAATAAAGAATTCAATAATACTATTTCTAATCTTGGTGGAGAAGGACAAGATGGTCAAATCCATGAAATGGTTAGGAATATTAATAGCACTATGAATAATCTTGCTCAATTAACCAACAACTTAAACAATATGGTGCTATCCAATAACAAAAATATTGCTGGTTTTTCGTCCAACCTCAATACTATCACTCAAGGTCTTGCAGATAATAACGAAAATATTAGTCAATTAATAAAAAATCTAACCAATATAACCAACAGCATTAACAAAGCTGATATTGGTGAATCTACGGCAAGTACCATGACCGAAGCTAAAAATGCCTTAACTCAGCTAAACACCACCTTGGAGTCTACTGAAAGTACGATGAAAAAATTGGATAACGTACTTGAAAAAGTTGATACTGGAGATGGTAGTCTGGCCAAACTACTTAATGACCAACTCCTTTATGATAATTTGGAATTTACAAGTAGAAACCTTGGTTTGTTACTTCAAGACTTACGTTTAAATCCGAAAAGGTATGTAAATGTTTCAGTTTTCGGAAGAAAAGCAAAAGACTTTAAACTTCCTGAAGATGATCCCGCATTTAATGATTAATTATTCTCTAGAAATTATGTTTGTTAGACTTATCATCATTTTTTGAAATGAAAAATAATAATATCAATTACATAGATTTCAAATGCATCAATCTGGAAAGTATAAAATCATTTTATGGCCAAGCTTGCAATTGGACATTTACCGATTATGGCCCAACTTATACCTTTAGACCCTTACAGAAATGAACTTGCTGTATGGTCAGATCAAACTTAATATTTAGTAATGAAACTATTTTCTATTTGTACCTCTTGTAAAAATTCATTAAACATTAAATCTAATGCTGTTTCAAGGCATGACTTAATCAGAGATAAAGGTGAGTTTTTTGTTATACAGTGTAATCATTGCTTGAAAAATCAAAAAATTCATGTTAACCAGGTAAGAGCTCGAGAAAACAAAATCATTATTATCGGTGGTATCCTAATTGGATTGCTTATAACTATAGTTTTATGGAATTTTTTAGGAGCTATTGGGACGATTTCGATTGCCGTACCGATATTGGTATGGCGTCAACAACAAGAGAGTGTTCATACTTTTAATAAATATATAATCTAAGACTTAACCTTCTTAAGCATCCAAGTTCTTACCCATCTAAGTTCTCCGAAGCTACAATCAAAAGGTACTTTTTTGATCACATCAGTTAGTGTTTCATCATCAAAATTTGTAAAATAATCACTCAAACTTTTCAGTCGCTTTTCAGTGAGCAAATCCTCTATTTTCACCTTATCTTCAGCCAATAACTTTCCAAGGTGGGATTCTACCGTTCCCACTGTAAGCTCTCTAGCTTGGGCTATTTCTTCGATGCTATATTTATTATTCCAGAGTTCTAGCGTGAGTTCGTGAGTGGTCGGTTTACCCGACTTACTACCAAATAGTTGTTTTCTTTTGTGCTTAATTTCTTCTTTATAAACAATTTGTTTTCGAAACTTAATAGCATATAAGTTCTCCATGTGAGACCAAATCATATCCTCTAATCTTCCCAACCTCGTGGTATAAGTTTTATACTTGGATTTAGATTTATACCCCATTTTATTCTCCTCAATTGGGTCCAGTAAATTTTGTTGGATGAAATCAGTAAAATACCCTATTCCTTTATCTACCCTATCAACTATTTCATCCGTACGATCGACATCCGTTTCTTTTCTGAAAATGAATTCAAGTTGAGCTTTAAACTTAGTGCCCACCTGATTAAGTGCCGCTACCTGCTTATTTAGTCTCCGTAACCATCTTCGTATATCCCCTTTAATTTCCCAGTCTTTTTCTCCAATATACTCTCCCAAATCCTCAATATAATTATTAACCTTTTCCAGATCAAAATAACTTATCAATCGATGGTCTTCGAAGTCCTTCTTCGCTTTCTCAAGTCTTATTTCTAAAGATTCGTTAATTCTATTTGCCTCGTAGTAGTCAACAATATTCCTATCAACAATAATATTGTTGGCTGAGATTTTTGACATAAGATATAGTCCGTCCAAAGATCTACATCTACTTAGAGCTACATACAACTGTCCTGCAGCAAATGTATCTTCAAGATCTACTATTAACTCATCAAAGGTTAATCCTTGACTTTTATGGACGGTAACTGCCCAGGCTAATTTTAAAGGAAACTGAGTGAAAGTTCCCAACTCCTTAGATTTAATCTCTCCTGATGAACTCACCTCATATTTTGTGTTTTTCCACTCTTCAGGTTCCACTAGAATAGTATCTCCTTCCAGAGTAACCACTTTCACCTCGTTTTTATCAATTTTATAAACCCTTCCAATCAAACCGTTGTAATATAGACCATCTTTGTGGTTTTTGATAAACATAACCTGTGTGCCCTCTTTTAGCACTAACTTTTCTTCAACTGGAAATGAATTATCATAGAATTGTCCTTCTATTTTTGCAATGAGTTCATGAGATTTACCCTTTAGTTTATTTAATTCTGAAATATTCTTGGCATTCGCCTTTCTATTGTGTGTCGTTAAAAGTAATAATTGTTCATCCTTTATATCAGTATGATGTCTGCTATTCAAAATCTCTAGATCCTTTGCCTTTTTAATTCCCAATCTAATATTGTTAAGAATCTCAACAAATAAAGGATTTTCTTGTCTATAGACAGTATTTAACTCAAGAGTTACAGAGTCCGACCTTTGCCATGCATGTGAATTGAAAAAAAATATACCTTCATAAAACTGTTTTAGAATATGCAGTTCGTCATTTCTTATCACTGGTGACAATTGGAACAAATCACCAATTACGAATAACTGTACTCCTCCAAAAGGCATACTGTTCTTTCTAATTCTCCTTAATGTGGCATCAATGGCATCCATCATATCTGCTCTTACCATGCTTATTTCATCAATAATTAGCAGTTCTAATTCATAAATAACATTCCGTTGATTTCTTCGGATCTTTTGGGTAGATGCTAACTCATGCATACTCATAATTCCTCCTACGGGAATAGGATCATTGGTAGGGGCAAAAGTTTTTGGAGGGAGTTGAAATAAAGAATGAATAGTCACACCTCCAGCATTTATTGCTGCTACACCAGTAGGTGCTACTATTGCTAGCTTTTTGTTTGTCTGACTAATAATTTTTTTTAATAATGTAGTTTTAC
The DNA here is from genome assembly GCA_965230495.1 of Saprospiraceae bacterium. Lineage (GTDB taxonomy): Bacteria > Bacteroidota > Bacteroidia > Chitinophagales > Saprospiraceae > JACJYM01. Next base: position 1,176,660 of record OZ246004.1, read on the forward strand.
CTGTACCCGCTTTACCTGTTAAAAAAACATTAGCTCTTGTTTTTAAAACAAATTCTTCCACCAATTGAGTTACATTCATATGTTCTATTTAGGTATAGCAGCTATTAAAGATCTTGTATAGTCATTTGAAGGAGAATTAAAAACTTCTTCAACATTTCCTCTCTCTACAATTTTTCCATCTTTTAGCACTAAAACTGTATCGCAAAAAAACTTAATAACAGAAAGATCATGTGAAATAAACAAATAGCTAAGATCAAATTGATCTTTCAGATCCTTAAGTAAATTAAGTATTTGTGCTTGAACTGATACATCTAATGCTGAAACACTCTCATCACATATTATGAATTTAGGCTCAACACTCAATGTCCTTGCTATTGAAATTCTCTGTCTTTGCCCACCACTGAACTGATGCGGATATCTATCATAATGGTCAGGCTGCAATCCAACTGCTTCCAATAGTTCAATAACTTTTTCTTTTCTCTGTTTATTGTTATTAAACAAGTTATGAACTTGCATTGGCTCCTGAATAGCCTTTCCTATTTTCATTTTCGGGTTCAATGAAGAAAAAGGATCTTGAAATATAATCTGGAGATCCTTTCTATATTTTCGTAATCCTGATGTACTCAACTCGAACAAATTATTTCCCTGATAAAGAACTACTCCAGAAGTTGGATTCAAGAGTTTTAACATTGTATGTCCAATTGTAGACTTTCCACTGCCAGATTCACCAACAAGCCCAACAATCTCTCCCTTTCTCACAGTAAAAGAAACATTATCAACTGCTCTTTTATATTTAGTGACTTTACCAAAAAAATTACGGGATATCGGGTATTCCTTGGTCAAGTTTTTGACATCTATTAATACATCTCTATCTGTTAAAGCGTTTATTCTAGTCTCAAATTCCTCTGTACTTTCTTCGTGAAATGCTAAAAATTGTGGTATCTCTTGGGTACTCAGTTCCAAAAACTCATTTACTGTCGGAAGTCTTTTGAAACGCCTATCTAGTGGTGGCCTACATGCCAGTAAACCACGGGTATAAGCATCTTGGGGTCTATTGAAAATATGATAAGTTTCTCCTGACTCAACAATTTCTCCATTCTTCATAACCAACACCCTATCACATAACTGCTTAATTACTCCTAAATCATGACTGACAAAAATAAAGGCACAGCCATATTTTTTCCTGATATCACTTATCAATTCAATGATTTCTTTTTGAATAGTAACATCGAGTGCTGTGGTAGGCTCATCTGCAATTATAATAGAGGGTTTGTTTATTAAAGCAATTGCAATCATCACCCTTTGAAGTTGTCCTCCAGACAACTCATGTGGGTAAGATCTATAAATCCTTTCCGCATCATCTAACCTTACCTCCTCAAATAACTCAAGAACCAGTTTCTTGGATATATCTCTTTTATCAGGAAAATGAATTAACAGTGCTTCTTCTACTTGCTTTCCACATCTATGGGTTGGATTTAAAGAACTCATAGGTTCTTGAAAAACCATACTTATACTTCTTCCGCGAATACTGCACATCTCCTTTTCCGAAGCATCAGTAATATTAATAATCTCATTTGCATCTTGTAACTTAACATTTCCACTAACAATATCCCCTCCTTTTGGAATTAACTTAATAAGTGACAAACATGTTAATGATTTTCCACTACCTGACTCTCCTACTATTCCCAGTATCTCTCCCTTTTTGAGATTGAAAGATACATCCTTAACAACTTCTAACGATTTTTCATTTTGACGAAAAACAATGTCTAAATTTTTTACTTCTAAAAGCTTACTATTTTCAGACATAGCCCTAAATTTCAAAAATAAAACCCTCTGCTTTATAAGCTAGGTATTTCTCTCTATTAAACCTAAACAAACGTGCAGGTCTATGGGCTACATTCTCCTGATATTTTTGTAAATCTTCAAGAATACCCATCTTTAAAATTTTCTTTCTAAAGTTTCTCTTGTCCAGTGTTTTGTTCAATACGGTCTCATAAAGACTTTGTAAATCTGTCAAGGTGAATTCCTCAGGAAGAAGTTCAAAACCAATAGGTCGAGTAAGAACATTTTGTTGTAATCTCTCTAAGCACAATGACAAAATCGTGTTATGATCGAACGCTAGTTTTGGCAAATTATTAATGCTCTTCCAGTCCAAAATAAACTCCACATCGCTTGAATCCATCATTACTCTTTCTATGTTTACAAGCGAATAATATCCCACCGTAATTACTCTTCCCTGTGGGTGCCTGCTAACCTTGCCAAAGGTATATACTTGCTCTAAAAAAACATTAGTCAATCCAGTAAGTTGATATAATACTCTAGCTGGGGCATCGTCCAAATCTTCATCAGGGTGTACCATAGCCCCGGGAAGAGCCCATACATCCTTAAAAGGTTCATGAATCCTTTTAAGCAATAATACCTTTAAATCTTCGGCACTAAAGCCGAAAATAACGTTATCAACGGAAAACGCAGATTTAAAATATTGCTCTCTAAATGGCATAAAAGTATTTGTAATGATACAGGCTCCAAAGATAGCCAATATGGTTTATCCCTCAAGTTTTTGAATCTGCTTTTTGTGCCTGTTAATATGATAATCAAAAAAGTCAATCATTTGGTTCAATGAAAACCTTCCAAAAGGATGTTTGAACATCGCTAATGAATAATATTTTTCATCTAAGCCATTAAGAAGTGTATAATACTTTTGACGTAATGCTCTCCATTTTTCAATTATCTGGTATTTATTCATTCCAATTTGGTCTCTTGAAATAGATACCATTTCCGGGGCTTTCATTTTTTCTGTCCGGTTTGCTTTCCAAAGAAAAAGTTTAAACTTCAAGGTATTTTTAAAGCTTAGTGGATTAAAAGAAGCATTCTGATCTAACTTATACGTAAGATACTTATACCCCAACTCTTCAGTAGTATACAGATGCATTAGTACTTCTTCCAAATTCCAAACAGGTGGTTCTGTCTCTTTGAAGTCATTGGATTCCAAATAGTCAAATAAGTTTTCCAATCTATTTGTATTGTCAGTTAGTTTGCTCAATGTTTTCGTCTTCATCCGTAATTATTAGGTTAGGTATTCTATTTCTTAGTGTCCCTAAAACGGGCCTGTCCTTTTCATTCCATTCAAAGCCTTCTAGTCTAAGGGCTAAATGGTCTGTACCCTCCATAGGTAACGCTTCGGATTTAGGATCGATATAAAATCTAATATTTTGAATTTTACTATCATTAAAGTTAAATATAATTAGACTACAATCTGTCGTATTAACTCCCGAGTATAGCTTCGTTTTTTCATCTTGCAGATAGTAAACTGATCTTGCATTACCCTTTACTTTCATTTTGTCGATCTTATTATCAGAAAAATCGACGTATATGTTTTTACCCTGAATCTGGTTATAATAAATAAGGTCTGATGTGCTTATTATCATTGCGTTTTTAATAAACTCCATTCTTTCCACCTTTTTGTTTTTCAGATACATTTTAACCGTATCGCCAATGATTTGTGTACTATCACTCCAAACTACGGGATTGCCAAATAGAGTAAAAAGACTATCTCTACTATTATAAGACATGCTATCTGATTTAGCCTGAAATTCATTATTATAAATTCTTACATCATTATCACCAACCAAATATTTTATTGTATCCCTTGTCAAAGAATCAATTAACGCTTCTTGCTGAAAGCTGATTAATGTGTCAGAACTTACGTAAAGTGAGTCGTTATCGCCATCTACGCTTATAAATTGTGGTCTCATAAATTCGCCAATGGCAATGGATTTCTGTAAAGAATCATTATCAAACAGAAGCAAAGTATCACAATACATTACCCCATTTTCAACAGTATCCCTTAAGTTCACATCACCTACAGCTATTCCGAATCCCAATTGTTGATTAAAATCGATGTCTTCAGCCGATAATATAGTCGAGTTGTCTTCAATTCTACTTCTTCCAGAAGTAATGAATTGTTCCTTTGCTTTATCATAGATAATTTTTTCTCCACGTACATTATTTTTATCATTGGAGAAATAAGCATCACCTATAAGTATAATAACATCTTCCTTTTGTTGATAAATGATTTCATCAGCCTCAGCATAGTCTGTCGTTGTTTGATAAATAGCATCTCCTGAGAGTCTTATTAAATCCATATTCACATCATAATATATGGTATCCGCTGTTGCAGTTTCATCTTCCTTTTGATATTGAGCATTAGTTGAAAACTCAGCCAATTTATCATCAATATCATAAAAGCCAGTTTCACAATAAATCTTAGCTTGTCCCTGATGAATAATCGTAGGGGCGATAAACTTTGCCCTCTCAGATTTGGTCATAAATATGAGACTATCAGATTTCAAGAAAAAGTCAGGGTTAGTAGCTGTCACATTTCCATAAAAATATGACACCCCACTTTCCAGGTCATAATAACCACTTTGGCTTTTCAGCTCCGCATCCTTGCTTTTTAAAAGTGCTTTATTATTATACTTTGCAAGTTTTCTGTCTAAGTGATATGTCATTTTAGAAGTATATATCTTTTTACCTCCATTTTCAAGAATAACTTCTCCAATAAGGTCTGCTATCATCGAGTCACCATTATAAAACAAACTGTCTGAAAAGACACGAATAGTATCGGATTGTAAAATAACTACATTACCAAAAGCATCTAATTGCTGACCTTTTAGTATTGCTGTATCACAAAACATAAAAGAACTATCATGATATGCTTGTACGTCGCCATATAGAAACTGAGTCCCCTCTTCATGTTCAAGATCTATAATTTGTCTATCTGCATGATTAATAATGAGCGTCTCTTCATGTAAGGTATCATTAACCACCTGAGCCTCGAGTTGAAATGTACTTATTATAAGCACAATTGCTATTAATAAACTGCGAAAAAAATACTCCATCTTTGGCACAAAGATCTACTAATTTGAATAATAAACGTATAGAAGTATTAATAAGTTAGAAAGGAGTATAATATCATTGATTTCTCTGATAGCAAATAACAACTACACTGTTTTAATTTAAGAGCACATCATATCTGCCAATTTATCACCTATATAGCCGGAAAGAGCTACTCCCATTCCTCCTAATTTAATTCCCAAGAACACATCTTTATTTAAACGAGATATTATAGGAAACTTCCCCTCTCCAACACCTAACAAACCACTCCACTGATAATCAATAGTATAAGAGTTTTCTAGAAGAATATTTTTATTAAGATATCGCTTGAGTTCATTGATAATTAAATTTGTGTTTCCAAAGCTATCAGTAGTCTCTGTATCAGGGTCTAGGTTTCTTGCCCCTCCTATTAGCACCCTATTTCCTACTCTTCTAAAATAATAGTAGCCTCGATCATAATGAAAAACTCCTGTCCAAGTCAATCCTTTGACTTCAGAAGTGACTATTACCTGATTTCTGACCACAGATAAATTAAAATGAGGTAACAAATCTTTGGCAAACCCATTAATACATACACAAAGTTTCGAATAAGATATTGCTTTGCTGACTGATGTCAATTTTTTATTATGTAGGTCAATATTTTCTATTTCATAACCGAAAACAAATTTTACTTTCATTTTCGCTGCTAATGACATCAAGGATTCATACATAGTAAACGGATTTATAGATCCCTCTTCACTTTGATAAATGGCCATTTCATTTAGCTCCTTAAACCATGATTGTTTTTCATATTTGAAATACTCTTTTATGCCAAGTGCCTCATACATAATGGTATTGCATTTGTTTACCATTTCCTTTTCAGGTAGTATGTCTTTTTTAAACACTTCAACTCCTCCACATTTTTTATAATTTGCTTTCTCAGCACCCACCTTTCTGAGATGGCTTTCAATTCCCTTATACCGCATTTGCACCAGATCGATACAATCCTCTTCCGAAATATGGTTTAGATCTTCGACCAATTCTGTAACACTACCAAAACAAGAGAACCCAGCATTCTTAGTGCTGGCACCAAGACTGGGAAACTTCCTATCAATTACAATAACGGATTGTTCAGGATTCTTCTCTTTAATCGATATTGCAGTTGAGAGGCCGGTATATCCACCTCCAAGTATCACAATGGAATTTTCAAAATCGTAGTGATCTTCTTCCCAAAAACTAAAAATCATATGCAAATTTTTAGACGCTTAGCAAATATGCATTTTATATTTGTGATTATAAAACAGTTACATGCTACAAAGAATTCAATCCATTTTCTTATTACTTGTCGGCTTGTTTTTTGGAGGAGAGTTTTTATTTCCTTTTGCAGAAAGCAACAAAGCCATTCCAAATTATTTTTCAGATTCTATTTACAATATTCAAGATCATCCGGTTCTGATGGGACTTTGTATTCTTGGTATCATCGTATCTCTAATAAGTATTTTCTTATATAACAATAGAAGCTTACAAATCAAACTGGGAAATCTACTTATTATTTGCAGTATTTTTTTACCATTGGTAGCATTTCTTTTGGTTTATAATGAAGGTACCAGTATGACTGAAGGTAGTGAGATTTACGAAAGAGCAGGCATTTTTCTTCCTATTGGAGCTCTTTTGTTCTCCATATTAGCAGTCAGAGCAATCAGAAAAGATGAGAATACTGTTCAATCTATGGATAGATTGAGATAATGCGTCTTTCATTCACCTGGTTATGAGTAAGATCGGAAAGTTATTTAAAGTTATTTTTGACATCTGTAAACAACCTAGCTTACTTAATTTAATACTGTATAGAGATACTTACTGGTGGAAACTAATGGATTCCAAATATGGTTTTCGTTCACTTCCTGTCATTAGATATAATAGTATCGTTAAGAATAATAAATTAAGCACTTATACTTTTCTTGGTGGTGGGTCTTTGCCTACCGATATATTATTGCTAAAGTCTCTTGCTTCACATTTTAAATCATGTAAATATTTTGAAATTGGAACATGGCGTGGAGAAAGTGTTGCCAACGTATCTGAAGTCTCAGAAGAATGTACTACTCTTAATTTATCCCATAAAGAAATTATCGATTTAGGACTGCCAAAATATTATGCAGATCAACATGCGATCCTATCTAATGGATTAAAAAATGTGATACACTTAGAAGGAAACTCAAAAGATTTTGACTTCAAATCATTGAACGAAAAATTTGATCTAATCTTTATTGATGGAGACCATCATTACGAAATAGTGAGATCCGACACTAAAAATGTATTTGATCATTTGGTTCATGACAAGTCCATAGTAGTATGGCATGATTATGCTCATAGCCCTGAACAAATTAGACCGGAAGTTCTATGCGGAATATTGGACGGAACACCAGAGGCGTACCATCAAAAACTCTTTCACGTCTCTAACACACTATGTGCAATTTATATTAATGAACATTTTCCTACCGAAGAATTCGATATTACTCAATTACCAAAAGACATATTTGAAGTAGATGTAAACATTATTTAAACCTATTCCTCTCATAGAAAATAAGATTCACAACAAAATGTAAACAGCCTGTTAAACTTAATGTCTTTTTAGTGATTTCTATTAAGCAATTATATTATTGTCATAAAATTTAAGACAGGTGAGATTTCTTTTTGGTTTTCTTTTTTTAAGCTTATTTTCTTGTGGAAATGAAATTAAAACAGACTTGGGAAAAACTCAAGCTTATTTTTCACTATTACTAAAGAAAAATGATGGTTATGTTTGGAAATACTATACTCACCAAAGAAAAGTTAATAGTGATCACCCGACTACCAATATTTTATATCGACACATCAAAAGCTACAAGGGAAATCATCTCATCATAGAAGATTACAACGCGGGATATCAAAAGACGTACCACAGAACCGTAAAGTATGATAACGACTCCTGGAAGTCAATGAAAGAATATAAAATTTTTCAAGATGAATATACCTTGAAAAAAGGGGATACGCTTCAATACGACATTCATGATTCTATACTTATTTCTTGGGTAGATTCCAATGTCGAATTTAACAAATCATACAAGTTTAACGATTTTGACGTCAGTATTCATGATTCCCAACAAATGTTAAAGGATTCCATATCAGATGGCCTACACAACAAAGTAATAAGTGGAACAAGAAATATTAAATCTATAAAGAATAATGACACTACGCTTAGTTCTTATCATTGGGAAAAGCAATTTAGGGATGGAATGGGATTATACTCTTTTTCTTCAAAATCGGAGCAATGGAGTTTTGATTGGGAGCTTGTTGAAATAATGTCTAAAAAGGAGTTTGATAAGAGAAAAAATCATGGAACTCATCGTGTAGGATTTATAGACACTACTAACACATTCAAAGTAGCTTCTTCCTTTGCTCCATGTGGCCCTACAAATAGAATAGCAGATTACTACAACGACGATGACGCAAAATTCATAGGTGGGAAAGGTGCCTTATTTGAACTATTAGAAACCACACTTGATAAATCCAAACCAAAAGGAGAATCCGGTTATCTAACATTTCGGTTTGTAGTTAATTGTGAGGGTAAAGCTGGATGGTTCACTACAGAAGAGGCAGACTTGGATTATCAGAGAAAATCATTCTCTTCTGAGTGCAAAAATCACCTCTATGACATATTATCTAGCGTCGAAAAGTGGAAAATGTTAACCATAAGAGATCAAGTCCGTGATGCCTATGTTTATATCACTTTTAAATTAAAGAATGGAAAAATTATCGAAATACTGCCCTAGTCTGATTTTTTTGATTATAATGATCAGCTCCTGTAAAGAGTCTGATATTGTATATAAAAAACAATATAGTAGTGAGGAAAAAATTAAGTTATCAGAATCCATTCTCAATGGAGCAGGCACTGATTTATATTATCAGGGCACAGTGTCAGAACGTCAAATTATAAAAGAAGCCGATATTTTAAATTCAGCGAGTGCAGATGTTCAAAGAGAATATGGTGTACCCTATCTCAAGAGAGGATTTGCTCATGAAGCAAATAAGTATTACACAGAAGCTTCAAAAAAAGATCCTTTAACTTGGTTAGGTTATAAGGGCTATTGCTGGCTCTATTTTTATCGTGATTATGAAACAGCATTGAGAGAATTCAACGAATTGGATACTCTGACTCCCAATTTTGTAGACCATCCGCAGGCGACATCAATAGATTACATGCGGGGAATATGTTATTTGAAACTTGGTAACTATGATGAAGCCATTTCAATGTTAAAAAAGCATTTAAAGAAGGAAAAAGAAGAAATTGGAGCAAACTACATAGAAGCACTTCCCTATCAACTACTGGGAATATGCTATTTACAGAAAAAAGACTATAAAACTGCCCAGCAATACTTTGAAGAAGGCTTAGAATACAATGAAAATATTGCGGATCTTTGGTATTACCAAGCCCTCAATTATTCTAAAATGAATGAGCTGGACAAAGCCCTGGTTTCTCTGGATAAAGCTGAATATTATTTACTCCAAGGAAATTACAATAATCGCAATTATGTAGAAGAATTCTACCAAATTTATATTCAGGACATACAAAAACTTAGAAAGCTTTTAATTACCTAGGGATTATCTAACACGCAGGTCAAGAATATTGCCCATCTTATAACAAACTCTGCATCGTGGCTCATATTTATCTTTTTCTCCTAAAACCACCGTTTCTTGCTCTGTTGATAATCTGTAAGAATGTGTAGCTAAATTTCCACAATGAGGGCAAATGGCATGTACCTTGGTAATGTATTCAGCCACAGCAAGTAGGTTCGGAATAGGTCCGAAAGGTTCTCCTCTAAAATCCATATCCAGACCAGCAGCTATTACTCGTACACCTCTTATTGCCAACTTTTGACAAACCTCTACTAAGTCTTCATCAAAAAATTGAGCTTCATCAACTCCAACCACATTCACATCGCTAATATGTTTTAATATTTCCAGACTCGACGTAACAGGTATGCTACGAATATAATTTTCATTATGAGAAACTACCTTCTCATCGTCATATCTGGTATCCTTCTTTGGTTTGAAAATTTCAACTTTCTGATTAGCTATTTTCGCTCGACGTAATCGTCTAATCAACTCTTCTGTCTTACCAGAAAACATCGAACCACAGATCACTTCGATCCATCCACTTCTCTGACCTCTAAAACTGGGTTCTAAAAACATAAACTTTGCTTTCTACTGTGAAGCAACAAATATAAAAATATTAATATATCAATTATTGATAACCATTGTAATTATATAAGTAATTTTACTTTGTGAAAAAATATCTTCAGCTTTTCAAACAAGCTTTAAAAGGCGAAAATTACGACTATACAACCGGAAGTATCAACAAAGCATTGTTTCTTCTTGCCATTCCGATGATTTTAGAGATGATCTTGGAGTCTACTTTCGCTATCGTAGATATTTTCTTTGTTGCTAAGATAGGTCCTGACGCAGTGGCCATCGTCGGTACTACCGAAGCTATTCTTATGCTAATAGAGTCTCTGGCTATTGGTTTGGCGGTTGCTGCAACCTCTTTGATCGCTCGACGTGTGGGAGAAAAGGACATTGAAAAAGCAAAGAAAGCAGCTGTTAATGCCATATTTTTAGGAATAGTGACATCATTATCTGTGGGCATCCTTGTAGTAATTTTTGCTCCTAATATATTGTCGTTGATGGGTTGTGGTCCAGAATTAATTAGGACAGGAACGGGTTATACACGAATTTTGCTCGGTCTTAATGTCTTTTTATTTCTGCTTTTCGTCAACAATGCGATTTTTAGAGGAGCTGGAAATGCCTCTGTTGCAATGCGTTCTCTATGGCTGGCAAATGGACTAAACATAGTTTTGGACCCTATTTTAATATTTGGTATTGGCGAATTTGGGGGCTTTGGTCTAGAAGGAGCTGCAATGGCTAGTTGTATAGGGAGAGGTTCTGGAGTGTTATATCAATTCTACAGGATGTTTGATGGTAGTTCAATGATAAATCTCAAGATAGCTGACTTAAAGATTAAAAAATCTGTTGTTAAGAAATTGATAGACTTATCGGCTGGAGGAGCAGGTCAATTCCTTATCGCAACTGCAAGCTGGATTTTTCTAATTTATGTGATTAATTCATTTGGTGAGAAAGCTATGGCTGGTTATACCATTGGCATTCGGGTTATTATTTTTTGTATTCTTCCTTCATGGGGACTTTCTAACGCTGTGGCAACACTTGTTGGACAAAATCTGGGTGCTCAACAACCGGACAGAGCAGAAACTACAGTTTGGAAAGCCGGTAAATTAAACATGGTCTTTTTATTTTTGCTTTCAATATTCATTTTCTTTTTTGCCTCAGAAATTATTAAACTCTTCAACGATGATACTGAAGTAATAAAACATGGGGTAAATGCATTAAGAATTATTTCTGCTGGATATATTGCCTATGCCTATCAAATGGTAATTGGCCAAGCTTTCAATGGTGCAGGTGATACACGTACTCCAACCCTTCTCAATTTTGTTTTTCTGTGGTTAGTTCAAATTCCATTAGCCTTCGTTCTTTCCTTTTACACTTCATTAGGAGTTAACGGTGTCTATGTAACCATTGCTATAGCTTCTACTCTTCTTGCATTGACATCTATCTATTTATTTAGAAAAGGAAAATGGAAATTGACAAAAGTCTAAAAGATCCAGTTCAAGCTTAACTTCTTTTCTGATTTGGAGATAAAGAATCTAAGGTTTAAATTTACTATTAGAAATCAAACCAACTATGAGGAAATTTTTGTTATGTATTGTCTGTAGCATTTTTGTGTTATCATTTTCCCATGCACAGCAGTTTAAGTTAGGAATTGGTAGTATCATTCATTTTTCTGATGACGCTTTTATAGCACTTCAGGGAAGAGCTACTTATGATTTCAACGAAAAATATGCTATCTCAGGAAATGCCAATATCCATATCAGCGATGTTAATGATTGGTCTCAAGATATTGACTTCTTGTATAGATTATTCACTGTGAGTGATGTACTAACCTTTTCTCCCTTTGGAGGTATTAATATTAATAATGGTATAGCTCTCAATCTCGGCTCGGACCTTTCTTTTGTTATCAACGAAAAAATCTTTTACGCCGCTCCAAAGTTTGTAGTTGACCAAAAATCATACTTTGCAGTATCATTTGGCGTACTGTTTCCCATAGGAGATTAGTAGGCTAATAAATCGCTCAATTTATCTTTTAACCTACTATTGGCCATAAATAACTTTTCTATGTGCTTAGCAAATGGAATAGGCGTATCTAAACCTCCCAATCTTATCACCGGAGCATCCAGATACTCGAACGCTTTTTCCGCAATAATTGCTGATATTTCCCCTCCGATCCCTCCAAATAAGGTGTCTTCGTGAAGAACTAACGCTTTTCCCGTTTTTTGTACCGACGATAGTATCGTCTCCGTATCTAAAGGCACCAAAGTCCTTAGGTCTATTAGCTCTACATCAACATTCAATTCTTTGATTACTTCTTCCGCCCAATGTACTCCAAGTCCATAGGTGATGATCGTAGCTTCATTTCCCTCCCTATAGACATTAGCCTTTCCAAATGGCAAGGTATAATAACCCTCTGGTACAGTTTCCGTATTGTTTCGATATAATGCCTTATGCTCAAAATACATAATAGGATTTGGATCTTCAAAAGCCTGTAGTAATAAACCCTTTGCATCATAGGCATTACTTGGATATATAACTTTGAGACCCGGAACATGAGTAAACCACGCCTCATTACTCTGCGAATGAAATGGTCCGGCACCTACCGTGCCTCCTGTGGGCATTCGTACCACAACGTCCGCATTTTGTCCCCACCTGTAATTTAACTTTGCCAAATTATTGACAATTTGATTAAAACCACAAGTAACAAAATCAGCGAACTGCATCTCTACCATGCTTTTCATTCCTTTAATGGACATACCTAATGCTATTCCCAAAATAGCACTTTCGCAAAGTGGTGTGTTTCGCACTCTATCCTTACCATATTTATCCATTAAGCCTTCGGTAGCTTTAAAAACACCGCCGTAATCCGCAATGTCTTGTCCCATCAATATCAAATCTTCGTGTTTATGAAGGGCAACATTTAGAGCATCTTGTACAGCATCAATGAATCTCATCTCACTTGACACTGAAGTGGGATTCTCAATCGAATTTGTAAAATAAGCATAGGTATCTGCTAATTCTTCTTCTCTACTAGTTTCTATCAGAGGTTCGTCATAAGAAATAGTTAATTCACTATTTATAAGTTTTTTAAATTCTGCTCTGATTGTTTCAATTTCCTGTTCAGAAATAATTCCTTCTGCAATAAGTTCTCTTTCAAAATTAGCTATAGGGTCTTTCTTTGCCCAGCTTTCCATTAGTTCTTTAGGAACGTATTTCGTTCCTGAAGCCTCCTCATGTCCCCTCATTCTAAAGGTTTGACATTCGACTAACCAAGGCTGTGGGTCTTTTATTATCTTTTTTGATATTTTCTTTATTTCATTATATACAGTCATGATATTATTACCATCAATAACGGATGATTTCATTCCATAACCTTTCGCACGATCGGCAATGTTAGTACATGCATATTGTTCATTTGTCGGAGTAGATAGCCCATAACCATTATTTTCTACTACGAATATTACTGGCACCTTCCAGACAGATGCCACATTAAGAGCTTCATGAAATTCTCCTTGACTAGTCCCTCCTTCGCCTGTAAACGCCAACGAGACTTTATTTTCCTTCCTCAACTTATTAGCGAGTGCCACACCCGTTGCCAATGAAAGCTGAGGACCAAGGTGGGATATCATTCCTACAATATTATAATCTAATGTGCCAAAATGAAAAGATCTGTCTCTGCCCTTTGTAAACCCATTGGCCTTTCCTTCCCACTGAGAGAATAATCTACTTAAGGGAATACCTCTTGTTGTAAATACTCCCAGATTACGATGCATGGTAAATATTAGCTCATCCTCTTCGAGTGCTGAAGCACATCCCACAGAGATCGCTTCCTGTCCTATTCCAGAAAACCACTTGGAGATCTTTCCCTGACGCAATAGAATGAGCATTTTTTCTTCTATCATCCTTGGATATAGAAGTTTTTTATATAAATCGAGTAATTGTCCTTTTTTCATTAATTATCTATATTGATAAATCAGGACAAATATGAAATATTAAAATATAATATTATAACCTCAATTGAAAAATGAGAGATTTTCGAAAGCTTAGTTGTTTTGATTCTTAAATCGGGAAAGTAAGAAAAGTACTAACAACAAAACAAGCAAACCTATAACAATAGCAATGGTTAATGAATTAGTCTCAGCAATAGGCTCTACACTTCCATAAATAACCCATGATGCCCAATTACCCGGTCGTCTCACCATTGGACTCGTCAACTCATCATTCGTACAATATGATATCTGGGCCAATCTCAAAGATTCCGATTTGCTCCGCCCCCTCTTTAAATTAGCATAAAACATCTCCATCAATTGCATCGTTGATCTATCAGGCGTATTCCAATAACTTCCCATCGTCGAGCTAGTTCCTGTCTGTGAAAACGCTCGACATAAACTCATACTACCCTCTCCCAATACTTCCTTCCCTACCCCCGTCTGACATGCACTCAATATCACAAAATCTGGTTGATTATTCAAACTCAATATCTCCCTATAGGTCAAGCGATTATCTCCTGTCGCATCCTCATGTAATAACATATAGGAATTCAAATAATTATCCTCATCTACCAACGCATGTAATGAAAAATGAACCATATCATATTCCGAAATCTTACTCTCTATATTATCAGGTGTCACTTCTCCATTCAGATAATAATCCCCTGAGTATATAGATGCACATCTCTCTATCTCATCAGCTGCATATTTCAATGGTCTCAGCGCCATCTCCGTAGTACTATCACTAGTGGTATAATACTCCTCTGAAAATCTCCCTAAATATTCTTCATCATATTCTACCCCAATTCCTAAATAACTTTCTACCCTTCTTCCTTCATCTACATTCATCAGTTCAGCACAATAATAGAGATAACTGATCTCATAATCATTTACTAAATAATTTGTTATATCCTCCCAGTTCGTTGCAGGTTTATTTATCAACGAACTGAAAGATACTTTCTTAACAGGGCCATCCGGGACTATTATCAAATGAGTAGTACCTTCAAACTTCGAAAAATCCAATACTTCTTCTAATAATATCTCATAAAGCTTTTTTGAACTACTGATATATGACTCTTCTGTCGATTTTGAATAATTAACCTCTGTAGAACTCCTCAATAATTCTAGATGCTCATTTACCAATGAATCGAAATCCTCTTCTAATTCATATTCAAATACTTCTGATTCATTTTTATCTATGGCAAATATTTTTAAATCTCCCTCATGATAAAAATATTTAATCAATAGTTGGCCATCCTTCAGTTTCTCTTGTATATCTCCGATCGTAGGGGTGTCCTCTCCTTTATAATTCAGAATACTGGGATACTCTTTTTCTATGAAGGATTTGTAATCATCATACATTTTCAATTTCTCTAATCTATCTATTGTATCTGTCCTATCATTGGACACTTGAGAATGTAGGTGAATATATTTATTTATTGAGTCTACCGGTACTCCTGCAAAACCAAGTGACTCTCTTAATGAAAAGGCGTTTTTTAATACATAAGCATTCGATTCCTGAGATAATTCAAAGGCATAGTCCTTAAATCTTTCGCTCGATTCATTACCGTATAAATCTAAATAAAACCTAATGCTGTTATGGTACATGTCTCGCCCATGAGCGGTCAACCTATATATCGATGAATTAGAATTAAAAGTAGATTTTACTCTTTCAAACAAATCATACATCAGATCATAATGAAACTTTGCACTATCTCTATACTCTTTTGCAGTGTTTAGTTCATAATATTTATTAGAATAATACTTCGCTTTCAAATACAAGGCCTCTACCAACCATATCTCTATCGGAAAACTATTTGCCGTTAATTTCCCAACCTTCATTAGTGAATCCATTTCCGGTAAAGCAGTTATTAAAGCTGTGTCCGCATAAGCAAAAGATTCTTCACCATCTCCAAAATAATCTCGCATCTGTGAAAAACGAACCAGTTCTTTAATGTATGATCTTTTATCAACCGAAGTTGAAAGCTTCATCAGAGCCGTAGAATAATACTTAATAGAATTTGGTTCTTCATTTATATTTTTATAATAATCTGATAGGTTGATCAAATAGTCAATATCATCTTCCCCAAATAATTCTTTTGCCGTATCTAAATGTATTTTTGCATCGTTTAACTTTCTTTCTACCAAATACAATTCACTTAAATAATAGTGAAACCAGGGATAATTTGGACATTCTAATATTCCATCATGATAAATTTTTTCAGCGTCAAATAAGTTCTTATTATGAAATTTAAATTTCCCTAAAACACTCTTCCTCCAACAATATCTGCCATCTTTCTTGATCGTAAAATTGTTCAAAGCTCTTTCCAAATATTCAATGGCGTTACCTTGATCACCCAATCTACTATAGGCAATTGAAATGTTATAATGAACTATATTTAAATATAATGTATCTCGTAATAATGCAAAATCGGCAATTGTACTTTTCAAAGTTTCAATTTGTTCATGAAATCTATTCATAGCGAATAATCTATCTGCCTTAACTAATTCCAACCTAGCCAAAACATATATCGAAGAATCTGGGATAACGCCCCCATACTCATCAATTATTTTCAAAAAATAATCAGAAGAATCTTTCTTATCTGCAATTTTTCCTAAAGCATTAATACAAAAAAAATATCTCAACCAATCATTTTCTTCTTTGAACAACTCAAGAGCTTTAAGGTAAAGTAATTTTGACCGATTCAATGAGTTATTTAGTCTAAGTCGTTTAGCTTCATTATATATAGAATCAACTTCTAGGACAATACTTTCTTCCTGAGCAAGACAAAAAGAATTTGAAAAAAGATTAATACTGACGAGAATAATCAATTTAAAAAAAGAAACCCTTATCCCGTAACAAACTTTTAGGATAAGGGCTCTATTATTTTTTATATAACTATTACAATTTAACAAATCTCTTTATAATTAGATTATTTTGAGAACTTAATTCAACTATATAAGTTCCTGATCTAAAATTAAGTATATCCAGATCCATATAAGAGTTCTCTTCTACAGTTCTATGAAAAAGTATTCTTCCATTTAAATCAATAATTCTTAACTGTTTTTCTTCCTTTGTATTAAAAAAACTCCAACTTATCCTTATCAAATTAGAAGCTGGATTTGGAAAAATATTCAAACTCTTCTTGTTTATCTCGGATAAATCGTGAAAAACAACAGCTCCTTCATCGTATGAAAAACTTTGAACTGTTTCCGAAACCGAAGAACAAACTGAATGTTCAGTACCACATGTTTGCTTTCTACAGATTTCATTAAATGCTGGAATATCAGTCTCATTATCAAATCTAATATCAATTTTACTAGAAATACAATCCATATTTAATGGTGTCATAAAATCCAAGTCAAAACAAACATCAACATCGACCCATCCAATAGTTTCTTCCGTTGGAGGAGTAGGATCCATATAGCTCCCTGGCAAAATAATATTTGAAAAAATTATTTTACCCTTAGGTAAAGTAAACCCAGGAGGGTTGGCTGGAAACCACTCCAAACTACAATCATCACTAGCATCAACTAATGTTACAGATTCCACGGGGTAATCAAAATAAAATGCAACCTCTGCTTCAGAGACAAGGTCTACTCCACTATTTTGAAAGTAATACCTGTATCGAATGGTTTGATCAAAATCTTCCCAGCATAATTCTTGAGGATTCGCTATTATTGCATTTGGGTCATGGGGGAAAGTACTCACGACCGAAGTTAATGTATAAATCTCGGAATCATCTACCCCATTTTCGTTTCCATCTTGCCGATCACTTGAGGAGTAAAACTTGTTGCAATCATCAATTTTAATAACTGCTCTCGTATCTAATAATGACGCTGGACCAAGATTACATTTTGAAAGCAGGTAAACAAACCTTTGTTCTCCAGGCTGTAAATTTGAAAATGTCCATTTGTACTTTTTATCATAACCTTCGCTTGTATATTCAGAATTTTCTAAGCTCTGATTAGTCACCCAATTATTGGGATAATTGTCAATTATTCCGGTCATCGCCATATCCGTTGTAGAATAATGAAATTCTACACAACCTGAAAATGGAGCTGTTTGATTGTTCTCAAATCTTAATACATAATAGTTGTTTTCATCTTGCATAGGATTCCAACTTCGTATCAAATCTATTTGATTATTCAATGTGTGAACCGGAACAGTATTATTAGAAACGGCACTTGTAATGCCAGTAAATACATACTCATCAGGAGAGTCATTACCATATGGTTCACTATAAAAAACTTCTGCTTTTGTACCCAAATCAATACTATTATATTGATGTGTAGGATCCGGAGAAAAACTGTAATGTCCATCACCCAATAAATAAATAAAAAGTAAGATAGTTACTTGGATAGGGAGAATCATATTCATATACTCCATTCCCTTGCCCAGTCATTATAAAGGCCTGAGCACCAAGAGAAATAGTGGAAAAGCCCAGAAGTAAAAAAAAAGAAAAGTTTGGGATTAAAAAATTGTTGCATTTTAACGTTCATTTTCAAGAGTTTTTAATTAGATAATTTTATAATTTAAGGTGTTTACTTTATGACAAAAGAAATAAATGTGATCACATGCTTTGATGAATACAAAACGTCGAAATGATAAATATTTGACAATTAGTCTTTGGTGGTATCTCATAAGTTCTAACTCAATATAGGGAGATACTGAAGGGATAAAGTTCATTATTTTTCATTTTAACCATGTTATACGCGACAGTATAACTTCAAATATAAAAACGTGTGACTTGATTACCAAAAAATTGAAGGAGAAGTGATCTCTCACCTCCCCTTCCTCTCGGTTATATAGTTAAAATGCTTCTTACCTCATATAGTTTTTATGGTTGTTTAATTGTATAACTACATTTTATATATATTGTGACGAGAAATAATTACTTCGATTAATTTTATGGTAATAAGATCGCTAAAAAACTCCTCTATTCCTCAAATCACTGATGTCTTCAATTTGGCGTTTTCGGATTATGAGATACCTTTTCAGCTCACCACTGAAGATGTAGAGAGAAAAATACGTCAGGAAGATCTGGATATGGATATTTCTTATGGAGCCTTTGATAATGATAACCTTGTAGGTTTTATACTTCATGGAAAAAGATTGATTGACGATAAATTGACTTTCTATAATGCCGGTACAGGAGTAGTTCCTAAAGCCCGAGGGCAAAGGCTCACACGCCGCATTTACGATCAAGCTATAAGCGATTTTAAGAATGCTAAATACTACCAAGGAATACTAGAAGTATTAGTTGATAACCACACAGCTCTAAAGATTTATCAGGACGTAGGTTTTACTATTTCCAGAGAATTGGTGAACCTCACAGGAAATCTAAATATTTACCCTTCATCTGAATATATGGTACAAGAAACAGATTATTCTAATCTCTTAGAGAGTCCATCCAATTGGGAAGCTCTTCCTTCTTGGCAAAACCACATTAAATCTGTCGAAAACACCAACGATCAATACCTATATTTGTGTGTGATACAAAATGAAACAATAGCAGGATATGCCATATATCAGCCACTGAGAAAAAGAATCATAAGGCTGCATGTACAAGATGAATATAGAAATCAGTTGATTGGTAGCTCCATTCTTAAATATATATCCGATCAATACGATTCGACCATTAATTTTTCGAATATTGACGCTAATGCTTCTAACGCTTTAGGATGGGTTGAGTC
The DNA here is from genome assembly GCA_965230495.1 of Saprospiraceae bacterium. GTDB lineage: Bacteria > Bacteroidota > Bacteroidia > Chitinophagales > Saprospiraceae > JACJYM01. Next base: position 1,196,441 of record OZ246004.1, read on the forward strand.
CAAGGGTTTCAAACGAAACATTATACAATACGAAATGAAAATTCAACTGTAGAATTCACAGATCAAACAAAATAGTCCTCAATCTCAATATCAGAAATTGTTCTTCCAAAATACTGTTGTGCCAATACTCGAATAGCCTCTTTCCCTTTTACTCCAATGTTCCGGCTATATTCATTTACGTATAAATCTATATGTGATCTCATTACGTCTTCATCCATTTCTTGGGCGTGTTGACGTATATAATTGATTCCTTTATTAGGATTCTTAAAAGCATACTCTATACTTTTACTTAAAATGGTCTCTATCTCTAATTTGATATCACTCGGTAATTCTCTTTTGACCGCAATGCCTCCCAATGGGATTGGAGAACCTGTTTGTTTTTCCCAATACTCTCCTAAATCAATAATTTTCTTTAACCCTTTCTCTTTATAAGTAAATCTGTTTTCATGAATAATTAGTCCTGCATCCATTTCTTTAGCTAGCACCTTATCCTCTATTTCACAAAACAAAAACTCTTTCCGCGTATTAGCTTTGGGATAAGCAAACGATAACAGATGATTAGCTGTCGTATTATAGCCCGGTATTGCAATACATAAGTCCTCTATATCTATATCAACAGTACCTGCAGTAATAAGAAGTGGTCCACAATTATGTCCCAAAGCACTTCCCACATTTAACAATTGATACTCTTCAATAACTTGTAAAAAAGTAGCGAAACTCAATTTTGTTAGAGTCAATCTTCCTTCTTTTGCCCAAATATTAAGTTGTTCTACATCTTCTAAATGATAATCAAATTTCAATCCACCAGTATCAATTCGGTTATTAACGATAGCTTCGAACATGAAAGTGTCGTTGGGACAAGGACTAAAACCAAAATTAATTTTCATATGTTTTTCAAAATTTTATAAATGGCCATTGGACTCAGAAACTAATTTCTCCTGTAAACAAGAAACTTTATTTCAGGCTGACATCATCAATTATTCCATTATTATAACAAACCTCTCGCACTATGAACCATTTAGTAGTACTTTTGTGTTTTGAAAGGGTTTATCACTTTATATTCCAAAGATAGACAAGTATAATTTTATTAAAGAAATGGCTCGAAAAGAAAGAAGAGAAGACGTCATAGATGTTATTTACGAAGACAATCACCTTTTAGTTATCAATAAAAAAGGTGGAGAATTAGTTCAAGGAGATAAAACCGGAGATAAAACACTTCTTGACGATGCTAAGGCATATATAAAAGATAAGTATAATAAACCCGGAGATGTTTTCTTGCATCCTGTTCATAGATTGGACCGACCTGTAAGTGGTGCGGTTATTTTTGCCAGAACAAGCAAAAGCTTAACTCGAATGAATGAAATTTTCAAACATAGAAAAATAAAAAAGGAATATTTAGCTATTGTAGAAAATCGTCCACCTGAGTATGAAGAGCGAATCACACATTATATACTAAAAGACGAAACCAAAAATACTTCTAAAGCCTATGGGCATGAGAAAACCGGGGCGAAAAAAGCAATCTTAGATTACATACAGGTTGGAGATTTGCAAGAAATGTCAATGTTAAAGGTGGTTCCGCTTACTGGAAGATCTCATCAAATAAGAGCACAGTTAAAAAAAATAGGTTGTCCTATAGTGGGAGACACCAAATATGGATCTGGACACAGAATTGACGATAGGTCCATATGTTTACATTGTTATCGTATGACTTTTATGCATCCTGTTAAAAAAGAAGAAATAGCAGTGCTCGCTCCTACTCCTGATACAAATCCATGGTTTAATTTTTCAATAGAAACATAGTTTTATGGCTTACGACGAATTCACTGCTGATAGAATAAGACAAAATCTTAGTGATAAAGGTGTCTATTTTGAAGAGAAGAAAATGATGGGAGGACTATGTATCATGGTTGATGAAAAAATGTTAATGGGTGTTCTTTTTAATAAAAAAATTCAAAAGGATCTTATCATGGCTCGTATTGGGCCTGATGCATATGAAAGTGCCTTGATTAAACCGGGATGCCTTCCTATGGATTTTACAGGACGTCCGATGAAAGGATTTGTCTTTATAACACCAGAAGGTTTTGACAGTGAATCTGATCTAGATTATTGGATTGACATGTGTCTCGTCTATAATCCCTTAGCCAAGTCAAGTAAAAAAAAGAAAAAATGATCACTACTATTAGAAAGTGGCAATTATCAGATGTTGAAAATCTAGCTACACTTGCCAATAATAAAGAGATAGCAAACAATCTTACAGATAGGTTTCCTCATCCATATACTGAAGAACACGCCCTAAATTTTATTAAAACTAATATTGAACATAACCCTACTCAAGTATTCGCAATTGATTTTGAAGGAAAAGCCGTTGGTGGTATTGGGATACATCCATTAGAAGATATTTTTCAAAAAAATGCTGAATTAGGATATTGGGTTGCACAACCATATTGGGGTAAAGGAATAATTACCCGATCTATTGAACAAATAGTATCGCATACATTTGATAATTTTGATATTCAAAGAATATTTGCTCGTCCTTTTGGGCGAAATATAGGGTCTCAAAAGGCTCTTGAAAAGTGTGGTTTCAAGTTAGAAGCAAAGTTCGTTGGCACATTATTTAAGAATGGAGTTTACGAAGACGAACTTGTTTATGCAATCAGAAAATCCGAAATTGTTTAACTGAATAACGCAAACAATAGAACCAACGCCAAGGGTAACCCGATACTCGCAATAATAATATCTCTTCGCAAAGGAGACATCGTTCTTGGAAATAAAAATCGTAGAAAATACTGAATGTAGATAAAAACCAAAGTATAAATTACAAATACTATCCATGAACCCAAATCCAACATCCATGCAAAACTGTAATATCCCTCATCTATAAAAGCTAAAAATAATGTGGTAAGAATCGAGCTAATTACGATAAAACTAACATTGTTTTCTTTTTTTAAAGTTTGTAATAATGCCATATTCCAATTTTTAATTTGTAACGAATCTTTTAGAAAGGTTATTATTCCACTTCATAGTTTAAAACAATATTAAACATTTTAGTCTCGAAGTGTCGTAGACTCTCTACAAATGAAATGCATTATTCGACCAAATCTACATAAACAATTGTATTATCTTTGTGCCTTCAAAAATATATTGTTGTAGCTATGCAATTAGAAGCTAAGAAAATAGAAGAAAAGTGGAAAAAAAATTGGAAATCAAATCAGACATATAAAGTCCTAAACGATTTCAATAAACCTAAATACTATGTATTAGATATGTTTCCTTATCCATCAGGGGCAGGTCTTCATGTAGGTCATCCTTTAGGTTACATTGCATCGGACATTTATGCACGGTATAAGAGACAATCAGGGTACAATGTTTTACATCCTATGGGTTTTGATGCATTTGGCCTGCCGGCGGAACAATATGCCATTCAGACCGGGGTTCATCCTGAAGTTTCAACAGCCAAGAATATTGCTATGTATAAAAAGCAATTGGAAAATATCGGGTTCAATTATGACTGGTCTAGAGAAGTGAATACAAGTGATCCCAAGTACTACAGATGGACTCAGTGGATATTTCTTCAATTATTCAATCACTATTATGATCTGGATTTGAATAAAGCTATGCCTATTGAAAAATTAATTAGTGCTTTTGAATCTGAAGGCAATAACAATATAAATGCTAGTACTGCTCAGACAGACCTCTTTTCTAAGGAGGATTGGGGAAATTACTCGAACAAAGAGAAGGATGATATTCTCATGAATTACCGGTTGGCTTACCTAAAAATAGGTTATGTAAATTGGTGTGAAGCTTTGGGAACCGTTTTAGCCAATGACGAAGTAAAAGATGGACTTTCGGAAAGAGGTGGATATCCTGTGGAAAGGAGAGCAATGAAACAATGGTCTCTGAGAATAACTGCCTATGCCGAAAGACTGTTAAACGGCCTCAATAATTTGACATGGTCTGATGCTCTGAAAACTATGCAGAGAAACTGGATAGGAAGATCTGAAGGAGCCCAAGTCTTTTTTGAAATAGAAGACAATAGCCAAAAAATAGAAATCTTCACCACCCGACCTGATACTATTTATGGAGCCACGTTCATGGTACTAGCTCCAGAACATGAATTAGTAGAACAGTTGGTCTCTGAAGAACAACAACAAGAAATCTCTCAATACCTAGAATATGTAAGTAGTCGTTCGGATAGAGAACGTATGACCGATGTAAAAAAGGTCACAGGGGCTTTTACGGGTTCTTACGCAATTAATCCATTTACTAATTCTAAGATTCCTATTTACATTGCTGAATATGTACTTAAGGATTATGGTACTGGTGCAATTATGGCTGTTCCAAGTGATGATGAAAGAGATCATCGCTTCGCAGAAAAATTTGGTATTCCAATCATTGATGTAATTGATAAATCTAATTTTCCGAATGCAAAAATTGGTGACAAAGTCGGTACATTGATTAATTCTGACACTTTCAATGGCATGAATGTTAAAGAAGCAATTCAAAAAATGTTTGCTGACTTAACAGAGAGAGGTATAGGTCGAAAAATGGTCAATTATAAACTGAGAGATGCTAATTTTTCAAGACAACGATACTGGGGAGAGCCTATTCCTGTGAGTTATAATGAAGATGGGGTTTCTATAAGTGATGGTTATGAAAGCCTACCTCTAGAATTACCCGCACTGGATGATTTTAAGCCTGCTTCTGGAGGGCATTCTCCTTTGGCCAGAGCAGTAGAATGGGTACAGAATAATGGCAAAACCAGAGAGACTGACACTATGCCCGGCTTTGCTGGATCAAGTTGGTATTTCTTAAGATATATGGATGCGATGAATTCTAATGAGTTTGCTTCCAAAGAAGCTTTATCCTATTGGAAAGAAGTAGATCTTTATGTTGGAGGGACGGAGCATGCTGTGGGACATCTGATGTATAGTAGGTTTTGGCATAAATTTCTCTACGACTTAGAGCTAGTTCCAACAAAAGAACCATTCAAAAAGTTGATTAACCAGGGAATGATTCAGGGAGTAATAGAATATCTATTTTTAAGAAAGGAAAAAGAAAATGGTCAGTCCAAGTTTATGTGTGCCGGTTTAGTAGGAAATGAGGATGATTATGTTAAAATTCCTATTCATGTAGACTATGTAAGTGATTATGGATCAAATCATTCTCATATCAATATAGCTGGTATATTAAAATTTATGGAATGGAGACCTGAATATAAAGATGCTGTATTTGAATGTAGTAAAGGTATTTATCATCAAGGGAAATTTACAGCGAAGGGAAATGAAAAAGATAGTTATTTGCTGACCCATTCTGAAGTTGGCAAAATGTCCAAAAGGTATTTTAATGTAGTCAATCCAGATGATGTAATCGATAGATATGGAGCCGATTGTTTTAGAATGTACGAAATGTTCTTAGGACCCGTCGAGCAATCAAAACCATGGGATACTAAAGGGATTGACGGAGTGTGGAAGTTTCTAAACAAATTCCAATCCCTATATTTTAAGAATGATAACTTTCAACTGACGGATAGTGACCCATCCAAAGAAGAGCTAAAAATCTTACACTCAACAATAAAAAAAGTCACCAAAGATATAGAGAATTTCTCCTTTAATACCGCAGTAAGTAGTTTCATGATATGCGTTAATGATCTTAAAAAATTGGGATCTTCCAATAAACTTGTTCTTACAGAACTTTGTAAACTAATAGCACCTTTTGCTCCTTTTATAAGTGAAGAACTTTGGTCTCTTATGGGTAATACGACATCTGTTCATCATTCAGAATATCCTATTCATAATGATGAATTTTTAGTAGAAAGTGAAGTGCTATACCCCATTTGTATTAATGGTAAAAAAAGACTTGAGAAAAACTACCCTTCTGAAATCAATCCAAAAGAGATCGAAGAAGATGTAATGAAAATGGAAGAATTAAAAAAATGGTATGAGGGCAAGCAAATATTAAAGGTTATTATCGTGCCAAAAAGAATGGTCAATTTGGTTGTAAAATAAACTATTGAAAGCTACTAATACTTTCTTTTATAGAATCAAAGAAAAATATAAAAATCGCGAGAACAATAAATAATAACATCATAGTAGTCTGTTTCAATGACAAATATATATTATAATTATTTATAATATGTAATATGAGGTTCTAAAATTTGAAACCGTTGCAATCAAGTGAAGCTTAGAAGCTTCATAAATTATTACTTCCTTAGGATTATATATGAGTTTATTCTTAATATTATTATACTTTTGTACTCTTATTTTTTAACTAAATACTCTTCCGTATGCCGTATTTATTTACGTCGGAATCTGTTTCTGAAGGACATCCTGACAAAGTTGCTGATCAAATATCAGATGCTCTCGTTGATCATTTTCTTGCTTTTGACCCCGATTCTAAAATTGCTTGTGAAACATTAGTTACTACTGGACAAGTAGTTTTAGCGGGAGAAGTTAAGTCTAAAACTTATTTGGATGTTCAACAAATAGCTCGTGATGTGATAGAGAGAATAGGTTATACCAAATCCGAATACATGTTCGAAGCCAATTCTTGTGGTGTTTTTTCAGCTATCCATGAGCAATCCCCCGACATTAATAGAGGTGTTGATAAAAAGAATAAAGAAGAGCAAGGTGCAGGAGATCAAGGTATGATGTTTGGATATGCGACTAACGAGACGGAGAATTACATGCCCCTTGCCTTAGACCTTTCCCATCGAATATTATTGGTATTAGCGGATATTCGCAAAAAGGGCAAAAAAATGAAATATCTAAGACCTGATGCTAAATCTCAGGTTACCATTGAATATAATGATAACAATCAGCCCATTAGAATAGATAGCATCGTAGTATCAACACAACATGATGATTTTGATGAAGAAAAGAAAATGTTGTCTAAAATAAAAGATGATATTATCAATATTGTTATTCCTCAGGTCAAGAAGCAACTACCACAAAGAATTAAAAAGTTGTTCGATAATAAGATTGTTTATCATATTAATCCAACAGGAAAGTTTGTAATTGGAGGTCCTCATGGGGATACAGGGTTGACAGGAAGAAAAATTATAGTTGACACCTATGGCGGTAAGGGAGCTCATGGTGGTGGTGCTTTTAGTGGAAAGGATCCTAGTAAAGTGGATAGATCAGCCGCGTATGCGACAAGACATATTGCGAAGAATATGGTTGCCTCAGGAATATGTGATGAAGTTTTGGTTCAGGTTTCCTATGCTATTGGTGTTGCCGAGCCAACAAACATATATGTAAATACTTACGGTTCTGCCAAAATCGATCTTACAGACGGTGAAATAGCTAACAAAATTTATGATGTCTTTGACATGCGTCCCTATGCTATTGAAAAGAGATTAAAACTGCGAACTCCCATATATAGTGAAACTGCGGCCTATGGTCATATGGGCAGAGAATCAGAAAGAAAAAGTGTAACTTTAATAGACGGATCCGGGAAAAAAGTAACGAAAAAAGTAGAAACTTTTACTTGGGAAAAACTAGACTATGTGAAAAAACTTCAGAAAAAGTTTAATATCAAATAGTACCAGTATCAGTTAATTTCTTTTCCACTTAAGGCATTACTTATGTTATAGTCCAATGCCTTATGAGCCAATGGTGCTGTATAGGTATTTAGTGCATCCATAGATGCTTGTATTTTATCTTTAGATTCACTACTCAAACTTTTTTTAAGATCATTAATCAAATCAATAATTTTTGAAATCTGTTCGGGTTCTAATATCTCCTTATTCTGAGATATAAATTTGTCGGAAGACAACAATAGATTGTTAGCCTCATTGATAGATTCTTTTAATGATCTTACCTGCATATCCATCTCCGCATTTTGAATAGATTCTAACAGCATTTTAGCCATTTCTTCTTCGCTAATACCATAAGCAGATTTTATTTCTACCTCTTGTTCTTTACCCGATCTTAGCTCTTCAGCCCTAACAACGAGAATTCCATTTGTATCAAGTTGAAAGGTCACTTCTATTTTTGGAATGCCAGCAGGCATTGGTGGAATATTTTTGAGTATAAACTCTCCCAATTTTCTATTGTCAGATACTAAATCTCTCTCCCCTTGAAACACACTGACCTTCAAATTCTTTTGTCCGTCAACCGAAGTAGTATATTGTCTACCAGCCTTAATAGGTATTTTAGTGTTTCTCGCAATAATCGTATCCATCAGACCACCTACGGTTTCTATCCCCAAGGACAAAGGAGTGACATCCAATAAAAGCATATCCTTATTATTTCCTGCTAATATATCAGCTTGGATTGCAGCACCTAATGCCACTACCTCATCGGGGTCAATACCCTCCTCTGGTTGCTTATTAAAAAAACCACTTACTCTTTCCCTAACCAGTGGGACTCTCGTACTTCCTCCTACAAAAACGAGATTATTAATGTCTTCCTTAACAAGTTTGGCATCTTTAAGAGCCATTTGACAAGATGCAATAGTTTCTTTTACTAAAGACTCAATCAATTCTTCAAATGTCGTTTTATCTAAGGTTAATTGGATAGAACCTACTTTTACATAAAAAGACTCTTCTTTCGACAAAACCTTCTTTGCCTTTTCAGCCAATACTCTTAATTCTTGATTGGATATTGTATCATCAATGCTTAAATTGTATTTATCTATCCAATATGACATGATCTTTTGGTCAAAATCGTCTCCTCCCAAAAACGTATTTCCGTTAGTAGACAGTACTTCATATATTCCATCCGATATTTCCAAAATACTTATATCAAATGTTCCGCCACCTAAATCATACACGGCCACTTTTCTAGTATATTCACTATCTGCAGCACCCAGACCGTATGCCAAGCTGGCTGCGGTAGGTTCATTAACGATTCTTAAAACATCCAATCCCGCCAGTTTTCCTGCGTCCCGTGTGGCTTGTCTTTGAGTATCATTAAAATACGCCGGGACAGTAATAACTGCTTGAGATACATTCACCCCAAGTTGATCTTCTACCTTTCTCTTAAGTTCTTTTAGTATTTCTGCACTTAGCTCAATAGGAGTAAAATACTTTCCTCCCACCTCTACTTTTACCAAAGCATCCTTATCTGTCTCAATGATTCGATAAGAAAGCATAGTATCTTCATCGTTAATGTCTTCAAAACTTTTCCCCAATAATCTCTTAACACTATATATTGTTTCATTTGGAGATATCAATAACATCTCTTTCGCCTTCTCTCCTACTATTGGTCTTAAATCCTTATCAAAATGAACGATCGAAGGTACTAGTGAACTATTATTACCATCTGTAACAGTCTTAGGCTGGCCATCTTTAATATAAGCTACAAGACTATGCGTTGTACCTAAATCAATTCCAACTATTATGGGCTCTTCTTTCTTGATCTCCCCTGATTTTATATTTATCGGTATCTTCACTATCCTATTATTTATTATTGTCTCATTAGGAATAAAACAAAAGTATATAGATGTAATTAGATATAATCTAATTTGTTTAAGATAATTATTATTAAAATGAAGTCATGACCACAATTGAATCAAATGACAATAAAAAGTGTTTCTTCTAAACCTACAATTCTGTTTATTATTCTTGCAGGATTCTTCATCACTAATGCATTGGTGGCGGAATTCATTGGCATAAAAATATTCTCACTAGAAACTTCTTTGGGTTTTGATCCTTTGAATTTAACCATCTTTGGAGAACCCGGACTTGGATTTAATCTTACAACGGGAGTATTGCTGTGGCCAGTTATTTTTGTAATGACTGATATCATTAATGAATATTATGGAGCCGCTAAAGTTAAGTTTCTATCTTATCTAACCATCGGGTTAATAATATACTCCTTTGTCATGATTTATTGGGCCATTCACTTATCTCCAAATGATTGGTGGGCAAATGAAAGTGGTAAATTATCTTTAGATCAGAATTCTCATATTAATAATATGAATCTTGCTTTTAGCAAGATTATGGGACAAGGCTTATGGATTATTATAGGGTCATTGGTTGCTTTCTTAATTGGACAAATCCTTGATGTTTCTGTATTTCATATAATTAAACGAAAAACTGGTGATCAAAAAGTGTGGTTAAGAGCCACAGGCTCCACATTAATTTCACAGTTGGTGGATAGTTTTGTTGTTCTATTTATAGCTTTCTACATAGGTAGTGATTGGCCATTGATCAAGGTTCTTGCCATTGGTGTTGTCAATTATTCTTACAAATTTGTCGTTGCCATTTTATTGACACCTGTTATATATTTTGCACATTATATAATAGACAAATACCTAGGAGACGATATTGCTAAAAGAATGAAACATGATGCAGCTTTGGGATAATTATCTCTCAGATTCGAGATGGTCGGTAAACAATATTCCATTTAAATGATCTATTTCATGTTGAAATATTACTGCGGTGAAATCTTCCACAGTATCACGATGTATTTTATTTTGAAGATCAAGATAATCAACAATTATTTTTTTCGAACGATTTGTTGTCTTCCCCCTAATCTCAGGTATTGACAAACATCCTTCCATACAGTCTTGTTTGACATTAGAGTAATTCGATATAGCCGGATTTATATACACTTCAAATGGATAATTCTCCTTATCAAATCTTTGAATCCAAATAATATTTTTAAGTATTCCAACTTGAGGTGCTGCTATACCAACCCCTAGTGACATACTATCCCTTACGGTTCGGAGCAGTCTTTCGGAAAACTTTTTAATGAGAAGCGAATCTGTAGCTAATAAATTGATATCACTACTCTTTTTTCTTAAAAGAATTGAATCTGAATAATTATTAATCTTATTGACTCTCATTGCTATATCATAAGAATCGGAATCTATCAAATCTATCTCTCTTTTATCAAAGTTTTTTATTACCTTCTTATTAGCTCTATTTTTAAGCCCACATGAGTAAATTATACTTATACAGCAAAAGATAAGTAAAATATAAATCAAATTATTTCTCATTTCTCAATTTTATACTTTGAAACGCCAGATGAAATTTATCATAAAAAGTAATCATTCAAATTTGACATGAATATCATACGATTATTTTACTGCCATTTCCTACCATTAAAATAGCTTAGCTCCTTCATGATTGATGGGAGAAACCCAAATAGTATAGATCATTTTTTTATCAAAAAGAAATTTACCAAGTTGTTCCTTTATATTCTCAGCGATATATAGACTATTGCACATTCCGAACATACATGGACCAGAGCCCGAAATACTATAACCTAAGGCCCCCATTTTCATAGCTATCGACTGCAATTCATAAAAATAGGGAATGGACTTTGCTCGTTGCGGTTCTATGATAATATCTTTAAGACTTCTTCTAATCATTTCAAAATCCGAAATCTGCATAGCTGAAACAAAAGAAGCAAAATTTGCTGCCTGTTGCATTGCCGTTTTCAAAGGGACCTCTCTTGACAATGACCTTCTTGAATCCTGAGTGTATATTTGAATATTCGGATAAACAAGCACTAGATACAATCCCTTAGGGGCATAAATCTTCAGGCAATCCAAAGTCTCATTATCTCTAATTAAAACCACACCTCCTAGTAAAGAAGGAGCCACATTATCAGCATGTTTTTCTCCTGTGGTTAACATTTCTCCCACTAATGCATGTTTTAAAAGATCAGATTTAGTCAATCCGAGACCTAATAGTTTATTTACCGCAAAAACTGCGGCAGATGCACTTGCTCCAGAAGATCCCATGCCACTTCCTATTGGCATTTTCTTATGCAACGCCATCTCAAGAGGTCTGTTCTCTTCATTAACTTCCCTTAATAAAGACAAAGCGGCTACACCAGCCGTATTATTAGATGTTTCCTTTGGCACTTTACCATTTGCTCCACGAACATCTACAATCTTCAACCCTTTCTTATCGCCATGACCAAGAATAATTTCATCACCCGGCTCTTCTATCGCCACACCGAGATGATCAAACCCTACAGCCAAATTCCCCACAGTAGCTGGGGCGAAAACTTTTATTGCATTTTTCAAATTCTTGCTTATTCTAACTAATACAGAAGGGTAAAAATAGTAGAACAAAAGTTCTTTAACAAGTAATCTCAAGTATCAGAGAATCATTAATTTAAATTTCTGCTATATTGGCAATCAGAATACAATAATAACAATGGAAGAAAATAAAATAGTATTTCACTTCATTAGTGAGCCAACAGATATTAATTATGGTGGTAAAGTTCATGGCGGAACCGTAATGAAATGGATTGATCAAACAGCATATACCTGTGCTAGAAATTGGGCTCAGACATATTGCGTTACGGTATACGTTGGAGGTATACGATTTTATAAACCCATCAATATAGGTGAACAGGTTAAAGTTGAATCAAAAATTATTCTAACAGGAAATACCAGTATGCATATCTCTGTTGATGTATATTCTAAAGCTATCGGAGCAAAAGAATTTACAAAAAAAACACATTGTATCGTAGTATTTGTTTCCGTTGATTCTGATGGTAAAAGTCAAAGCGTCAGAAAATGGATTCCAAAAAATGAAAAAGACAAAATGTTGCAGCAGTATGCCTTAAAACTCAAAAAGCTGCGAATGGGAATTGAAGATGAAATGAAAGAATTCTTATTTTAAATAATATCTCTGATGAAAGGCAAATCTATTCATAAAATAAAGACAAAATCATTCCAAATAGAATGTAATAACTGTAATGAAATAATACCTTCTGAAAATATAAATATTAATCGTTCTCTTGGGCAGTGCCCCAATTGCAATAATGTCTTTGCCGTTGATGATGATTTTTTCAAGCATAAGAGAGATGGTAGACAAGAAATAGTCATGCCAGAAGGAACGGATGTTCTACATCTTCCAAATATGCTCGACATCCAAATATCCTGGTTTAAATCCGCACCTAAGGGACTTATTGGATTCCTAAGCTTTTTCAATATCATGTGGAATGGAATTCTAGCCTTTATTGTAAGTAGTGGGCCGGAAGCTTTGATGTTTTCCATATTTCATATTGCTATTGGCTTAGTAATGTTATATTGGCTTGCCTCTTTATTTTTAAACAAAACTGAGGTTATAGTTACCACCCAATATATTGACATAAAGCATGGACCTCTGAGAAATCCATTCAAACCCTCCATTCATTTAAACAGTAATGAAATCAAACAACTATATGTACAAAAATATAAGTCCGGTGAAATTAATGATAGACCTACCTACGCGTACGCTTTACATGCCATTTTGAACAAAGGGAACTCTACCCAACTTTTGAAAGGAATGGATAAGGATACACAGTTATACTTAGAACAAGAAATAGAGAAGCATTTAAATATAAAAGATCAAAGAGTACCAAATGAAATAATATCTTAATTTTGATTCAAAATTCTTACATTTTGAACATTGACAATCTACACAAACTCTATTATTCCATCGGTGAAGTAGCGGACATATTCAATGTTTCTAATAGCTTAATAAGATATTGGGAAAGAGAATTTCCAAGTTTAAAACCAAAAAAAACTAAGAGAGGCGATAGAAAATTCACTAAAAAAGATATCCTCGAATTAAGCAAAATTTATGACTTAGTAAAGGTAAAAGGTTATACATTGGATGGTGCCAAAAAAGCACTTCGGCAAAAATCTACAAAAAGTATCTCAACAACGCCATATCAGGCTAACCTATTCACAAGACAAGAAGTAATTGAAAAACTAAAAAAGATTAAATCCAAATTGACCGATATTAGGTCAAATATGGAAGAAGAATAATAAAAAAGGCCAGATCTTGATAAGATCCGGCCTTTAAAATATATTTTATTTTCACTAAGGAAAAACTCCTAATGTCAAATAATCACTGCACACTTTTTGCAAAGCACAAATAAATGCAGCAGTTCTTAGATCAACTCCTTTTTTCTTATTGTAAATATCCAATATTTGATCAAAAGAGTTAACCATAGTCTCTTCCAGACCTGATCTCACCAAATCCACCTCATCAGCTCCTCTTGTCAAAATATTCTTATCCTTCGCTGAAATGCTCTTTCCTGTCATCTTTTCAACAGTGCTAATGATATTAGAATATGTTTGTTGATTAAATCTCTTATCCATTCTTCCAAATCGGATATGAGAAAGATTCTTTAACCACTCAAAGTATGAAACAGTTACCCCACCCGCATTCAAATACATGTCGGGAATAATCATTACTCCTTTCTTCAACAAAATTTCCTCTGCATCCGCTGTGACGGGTCCATTGGCTGCCTCAGCAATTATTTTTGCCTTCACTAAATGAGCATTTTCATTGTGTATGGTGGATTCCAAGGCTGCTGGAATCAAAATATCACATTCTATCTTAATCCAGTCGTTCTTTCCACCTAGATGCTTGGTTCCTGGAAATCCTATTATAGAGCCCGTTTTCTTTCTAAACTTTAGAAGCTCTTTGACATCAATTCCTTTCTCACTATAAATAGTCCCCTCAAGTTCCGAAACTCCCACAACTAGAAGATCTCCTTCTTCTTGAGAAATCGTTCCTGCATAACTTCCTACATTACCCAATCCTTGAATAACAGCTCTTTTCCCAGCAATACCAAGAGATAATCCAAGCTTATCCATGATCCTTTTATCATTACAAAGCTCTCTCATACCATAGAAAACACCTCTACCTGTTGCTTCTGTTCTTCCCGCAATACCGTTCTGAGCAACTGGTTTTCCTGTAACACACCCTACAGCATCTATCTCGCCAGCTTTAAAAGTTGAGTAGGTATCTAATATCCATGCCATTTCTCTTTCACCTGTTCCATAATCTGGAGCGGGAACATCAACAGAAGGCCCAATAAAATTCTTTCTTAATAATTCCACGGTATACCTTCTAGTAATCTTTTCCAACTGTGCTGGTGTATAGGCTCTAGGACTAATTTTAACCCCCCCTTTGGCCCCACCAAATGGTACATCCACAATCGCACACTTATAAGTCATCAAAGATGCCAGTGCCATCACCTCATCTTGGTTTACCAAGTGGCTAAAACGAATTCCTCCCTTTGTTGGTAATCTATGGTGACTATGCTGAACCCTATAAGCCTCTATTACTTCATAAGAGTTTCCTATTTTAACAGGAAACTGCATTTGATACACTGCATTACATGACTTAATTTGATCCAGTAGACCTTTTGGTTGTTTTAAATGCCCTGCCGCTTTATCAAAATTTCGCTGGACACTTTTTAAAAATGAAGCTTGTTTACTCATTATTTATTTGTTTTTCTAGTTTGGTTAGCTTTCTATCTAGACGGAATATAAAAAAGATGATCCCAATAAAAATGATACATATAACACCAACAACTACATAAATCTTGCCAGTGCTTCTAAAGAAGTCAAGTGATTCTGCAGATAACTCAGATATGCTAAGCATAGTAATTAATAAAACAGACAAACACTTACCTAAAAATATTTTTAATGTCATCAGATTTATTGGATTGACGAAAAATTTAAAATCATAAATACAAAGGCTAAAGTCGTATTTTTTTTAATATTCATTATTTATTTCCTTCAAAAAAAATTTATCTTTTAATCTTCTATATCGTATAACCAATTGTGACAACCATAATCCTACAAGAAAAAAGGCTAGAATGGCAGGATAGAAGAATGTTCTCAGTGTATTTTCCATATCTTCTGAGCCAAAAGCCGGGTTTCCTCCATTCCCCGGATGAAGACTATCAGTCATTCTAGGAAGGATAAATACGAGAGGGATCATAGCCAAAAATGCAAATATGGAATATATGGCACTTACTTTAGCTCGTCGGTCTTGATCCGATATTGAATTTCTTAAAACTATGTAAGCAAAGTAAATAAGCATAGCAATAGCTGCCATATTAAGTTTAACATCATTCGGCCAAAATTGTCCCCAAGCAAACTTTGCCCAAAATGAACCTGTAAGCATTCCCAAAACTCCTATAAAAACTGCTACCTCTGTAATACTTGAAGCTATAATATCATCATCATAATTAGAAGTTCTTAAATATCTTATTCCGAAATAAATACCAACAATTAGCAAAGCATACATTGCCATCCAAATAGCCACGTGAAAAAAAGTATTACGTATAGTCTCTTGAAGAATATTTCGATATGGAAATCTAAAATCTGAGTTTTGAACAATCTTGTATTTATCCGCGTTTTCCCAGCTTGTTGAAGAAGAAAGAGAATCTGATTTTGTTATGGAAAAAGCTTTTGGTAAAATTGATACTCCATCTTTCATATTCTTAACCAGTAAAGTAACATTTATAAGATTTTCTTCATTTGGATTCTTATTAGGAATGTCAAATGTAGCTTCTAACACATTATCCGATTTAACAAGAACTTCAGAAGCCTTTAATATCCAATCATCACTAGTCCTGGCAAATACTTTGTTTTCATCACTTTCAAAATGAGAATTATACCCTGTGATCTCAAATACTGACTTTTGCCCAGTAAAAGCTCTATTTGTAGATATTTCCGAAATGCCTGTTCTAAGAGGGATTAATAAGCCTCCTAAAAAAACGTATAGGAACAATAATACTCCTAAAAACTTCCACCAGTATTTTTTAAATAAAGTCATTTATTGACGCCAAATTATTGGAAATAAAAGTAAGATTATTCCTAACAATAGCAAATCTAATCCCATTAATATTAACATATCTGTACCAATGCTTGAATCTTGGATTTGACGCATAGCTACCGCAGTAATCTTCATTAATATTAGAAAAATGGGAATGACAAGTGGGAATGAAAGAATTGAGATAATAACGTTTCCTGAGTTTTCTCCCATAGCCACAGCGGATACAAAAGTATATATACATGATATTCCGAAGCTACCCAATAGCACTCCTTTTATTAATATCTTCCAATCCTTAATACTTTGTAGAGAAAAGAAATTAAAAAGGATGAAAACTACTATAAACATTAAGAGAAGATATAGGAAGTTGTATATCAATTTCGCTAATATTAATTCATTAGGGTCAAACAAAGTATAATTGTTTATGGCAACATCTGTATTTTGTTGGTTAAAGCTTTTTGATACCACATTAATTCCTGAAAAGAGTAATACTATCCATAGTAATGAATTCCAAACCTGAGGATTAATATTGCTAACCCCTTTAAAAATTAAAAAAACAGTAGTCCCGGCAAACAAAAATATTCCTGCCAAAGCATGTTTTTGTCTAAATTCTTGAATAAACTCCAATTTAATTAATTGATATACCCGATCCCAATTCATAGAAACTATTATTTCATCAAGTTCAGTCCGTCAACCAAATCCTTAAACTTATTATGAGATATTTTCTTTTTATCATCATAATTATAGTCTATATAATTCTTAAAATAAGCTCTTTTATTTTCTTCTATATTGTAGTCCTTCAGCATGTTGTCAATGGCACTCACCCCAAAAGCAAAACAATCATTCAATTCATTTCTTATTTTTTCAGAAACATTCGGATTACATACCCAGACAGCAAAAACAAAAGGTAATCCCGTCATTTTTTTCCATTCCTCACCCAAATCCAGACATTTCTCAGAACTATAGGGACTATTAAATACTTTATCTCCGATGAGTAAAACAGATTCATTATTCCTAAGAACCTCATTTTTTTTATTCAGTGGCAGAAACTCAGCGTTTATACCATAATACTTTTTTAAAAGTACTTGAACCAGTAATACAGAAGTTTGACTTTCTGAATCAAGATATACCTTTTTTAAATTTTTAATCGAGCCTTTATGATAAAGACATACAGTACTAACTTCACCGTCACAACCGATACAATAATCTCCAAAAATATTATAGTGGTTAGAATCTAAAGTCAAAAGTCCGCCAATAGGCACCAATGCTATATCAGAATGACCCGTACTAAATTTGCTGAAGCAGTTTTTGGGATTTTCATATTCAATTTCCAAATCATTAATTCCCTTAAACTGTGTCAACCCATACTTAAAAGGAAGGGTGTTAAGATACTCAACCATCACCAAATTTTGCTTCTCCTGCATACCTCCATGTTTGGGAAGCAAAAGTACTATAAACTATTTTATTGGCATACTGACCTAAATTTATTTAAGTACACTGAGTAAAATTATTAGTTTTGTGAAGACAACCGACTTAATTGTATTTGAATGAGTAATTGGAAAACCGCAGGACAGCAGTTAGTATATAATCTATTTGATCCTTTAATTAAATTTCTACTTAAGATAGGAGTAACTCCTAATATGATTACCTTTCTTGGTTTAGTTCTTAATATTTGGGCAGCAGCCGTTTTTATTTATGGTGCTGAAAAAGCCGATCGATTAGACCATAGTTTTGTAGGATTTGGAGGGTTAATAATTCTGATAGGTGGTTTAATGGACATGATTGATGGAAGAATGGCAAGAGTTGGAAATGTTTCAAGTGACTTTGGGGCACTATTTGATAGTGTTTTAGATAGATATAGTGAGATGGTTATGTTTCTTGGCATCTGTTATTATTTGGTAGCTCATGATTATTTTTATAGCTCTTTGTTTGCTTTTATTGCAATGATAGGATCTGTCATGGTTAGTTATACTAGAGCGAGATCAGAAGGTCTGGGTGTTTCTGCCAAAAGCGGAAAATTTCAAAGACCTGAAAGAATTATATTAGTAGGAGGATCTGCTCTATTGTGTGGAATATATGATGCCATCATACAAAACGAAATAAAACTTGATGTAGAATGGTTACCTTTTCCATTATTTGAGTCCATAACTATTTTTACTTTTCCAATTTTCATTCTTGCCGTATTTGCTAATACTACTGCCATAGGAAGATTATTTGAGGCCAGAAAATTATTGAAGAAGTAATTAGTTTGACATTAACAGCATTCTAAAAAAATCTTAAAAACTACAATCTGTAGAATTAATAATCTATTTAAATTAATTTCATACTTTTGTTATTAGTAATGTCACTGAATAATGATATCTCAATTATACAACAACTCAGGTGATTTTCTTGTAAAGTCTAGTAGGCCGTCCCACTATCCGACTCCGGATAGGGAAAATCTTCTTTTTTTTATTCAAAGAAATGGTAGTTTGAATACTGTTGTATATGAATTAAATGTCAAAAACAATAAAATAGATCCTAGTGATCCAATGAATATTTATTGGATCAAATATTCATGCAGTGGTGAAGAAATGGCTCTAAATTATATTCAACATAAATTAGCATACGGCTATAAATTTGAATTTATAAATGAGGAATCATTTGAATTTAGAATGGTATGTTATGACAAAAAAAAGTTCTTCGTTGGACGTGATAATTATGGCCAGTTTAGAGTAATAACCAATATAGATGGAGAGTCATCTTATCTAGATTGCGTGTACGCAGTCGTGGATGAAAGAGGTGTGTTTCCTGACGTTAAATACGTCGAATTATGGGGTAAAGAAATTAGAAGCAATTACGAATCTTACGAAAAAATAGTTTTTTAGAATTTTGGCTAACTGGGGGATTAAAATGGACATTGGTAAGTCATTGTCCAAAAGGGATATGCAGGTGTTTTTGGGTTTCTCCATTGTGTATTTACTTTGGACTTATCTCGTGGTTGGTTTTCGCCCGGATCATTTGTACTTCTATATTTTTATTAGTTTTCTTTTTCTCATTACCCAATCAAGTAGGAAATTAGTTTTAAGTTATATTTTTTTTATTCTTTTTTGGATAATATATGACAGTATGCGGATTTATCCCAATTACATGGTAAATCCAGTTCATCTTTCCGAACCATATCAAATTGAGAAAGACCTATTTGGAATCCAAACTGCTTCAGGTATTCTAACACCTAATGAGTATTTTCTTGAAAACGGTTCCTCCTTTTTAGATTTCATCACTGGTTTGTTTTATTTATCTTGGGTTCCATTGCCATTATTCGCCGCTCTTTATTTTTATAAGAGAGATAGACTTCATAAATTGAAATTTGGGTTAGTTTTCTTAATGACCAATATAATAGGTTTTTGTGTATATTATTCTTATCCAGCTGCTCCACCATGGTATGTAGATATCTACGGATTTATTGAAAACTATGATATACCCGGGAATGCGGCCCAACTACTTAATTTCGATAAATTGATAAACTATCCATTGTACGAAAATATGTACACTAAGAATGCAAATGTGTTCGCAGCAATCCCTTCTCTACATGCCGCGTATCCTGTCGTCACATTCTATTTTTGTCTTAAAAAACGATATTGGGGACTTTCTTCGATAATGTTTATAACTATGATAGGTATATGGTTTTCTGCCGTTTATTCCTTCCATCATTATTTAATAGATGTAATTTTAGGTGTATTTTGTGCTCTTATCGCAATATTATTGTTTGATAGGATTTCAAAAAATTCTATTTTTGATAAACTTCTCCGTAAATACAACAGTTTTATAGGAGACTAACTTTAAAAATCTTAGCATGTTAAAACAAAAAGTACTGGCGTACGATATTCCTCAAAAAATTCAAAAAATGGGACTTTATCCATTTTTTAGAACTATCGAATCAGAACAAGATACTGTTGTTACAATAAATGGAGAAAAGGTTCTAATGTTTGGCTCAAATAGCTACTTAGGACTTACTAATCATCCAAAATTAAAGGAAGCTTCTAAAGCCGCAATTGATAAATATGGTTCGGGCTGTGCGGGATCCAGATTCCTTAATGGCACTCTTGATTTACATCTTGAATTGGAACATAAATTGGCTGAATACGTAGGTAAAGAAGGAGCTTTAGTATTTAGTACAGGATTTCAAGTAAACTTAGGGGTAATAAGTTCTTTACCTGGAAGAAATGACTATATTATTCTCGATGAACTAGATCACGCATGTATAATTGATGGCTCGAGATTATCTTTTGCTAAAGTGCTTAAATATAAGCACAATGACATGGAATCTCTTGAAAAGGTTTTGTCCAAAGCGGAGAATGACAGAATCAAATTGATAGTCATTGATGGTGTATTCAGCATGGAGGGTGATATAGCTAAATTGCCAGAAATTGTTGCCTTAGCTAAGAAATACAATGCAAATGTAATGGTCGATGATGCACATGGTTTAGGTGTTATTGGCCATAATGGTGCTGGTACTGCCTCTCATTTTGGTCTTACTGATGATGTAGATTTAATTATGGGTACATTTAGCAAGTCTTTAGCTTCTATTGGTGGATTTATCGCTGCTGATAATGATACCATTAATTACCTTAAACATAATGCCAGATCACTGATCTTTAGTGCCTCTATCGCTCCTGCTAACGCAGCAAGTGTTATAGCTGCTATCGAGTTAATTCAACAAGAACCTGAAAGAATTGAAGAGCTATGGTCAAATACTCGATATGCCAAGAAGATGTTAGACGAAGCAGGTTTTGATTTAGGGCATACTGAGACCCCTATTATTCCAATTTATATAAGAGATGATTACAAAACTTTCCAATTGACGAAAATGCTATTAGAACAAGGTGTTTTTGTTAATCCGGTTGTTTCTCCTGCGGTAGCAAGTACTGATTCTTTAATTAGATTCTCTCTGATGGCTACACATACCAAAGAACAGATTTCAGAAGCTGTTGAGAAAATCACCAAGCTATCCATAGAATTGGGAATACTCGACGCTCCGAAAGTAATGATATGAGTATAACTGTTAAGGAGATTAATTCTAAGGCCGATTTTAAAAAATTCATCGATTTTCCTCATGAATTGTATTCTTCTGATGCACATTATGTTCCTGAGCTCTATATAGCTCAAAAAGAAATGATGGATAAAAAGAAATATCCATTTTTTGAATATGGTGAAGTCGCCTACTTTTTAGCTTATAAAGACAATAAAATTGTTGGAAGAATAGCTGCCATTAATAATAAGCGGTATAATGATTTTCATAAATCCAATATTGGGTTTTTTGGATTCATGGATTTTGTTAACGATTTAGAAGTGGTAAAAAAGCTGTTGGAAAATGCGGAAACATGGCTCAAAAGTAAGGGATTGGAAGATATGCTTGGGCCAACTAATTATTCGACAAATGAAACTGCTGGAACATTAGTCGATGGCTTTGATTCTTCTCCTATGTTAATGATGACATACAATTTTAGTTATTATCCGAAATTATTAGAGTTAGCTAATTGTCAAAAAGAAATGGACTTATATGCTTATCGAATTCCATCTGATGAAGTATCCGAAAAGTCGATAAGAATCGCTGGTATGTTGGAAGAAAGGTTGAAGAAAAAGAACATTACCATACGAAACATAAATCTGAAGAAATTAAAATCAGAAGCTCAATTAATCAAAAAAATATATAACAACGCTTGGGAAGATAATTGGGGATTTGTTCCTTTTACGGATAAAGAGTTTGATCATTTGCAACAAAGTCTGGGCATGATCGCTGACAAAGATTACCTTTACATAGCTGAACATAATAGTACACCCATTGGCTTTTCGATAACCCTTCCCAATATTAACGAGATTACCAAGACTATTAAGAAAGGTAGATTGCTACCCACGGGAATATTTAAACTTTTGTTTAATAAGTCAAAGATTAAAAATGTAAGAATTTTAGCCCTTGGTGTTGAAAAGGATTATCGAAAACTAGGTATCGAAGCCATATTCTTTGCTAAAAACATTCAAACCGCTCGCAAAAAAGGGCACTTGTCTGGTGAAGCTTCATGGGTATTAGAAAATAATACGATGATGATGAAGGCCGCCGAAAACCTCAATGGCGAAAAATATAAGACTTACAGAATTTATCGAAAGAAATTCTAGCTCATAGGCTATGAAAAAAATTCTTATTACAGGAGCTAGTGGATTCATAGGAGGCTTTCTTGTTGAGGAGGCTTTAAATAGAGGATTGGAAGTTTACGCTGCTGTAAGAAAATCCAGTAGCAGGCAATATTTAAAGGACTCAAGGATAAATTTTATCATTGTTGATTTTCGAAATCAACAACTCCTAAATGAAATAATCGCCGATTACAAGTTTGACTTTATCATCCATAATGCAGGACTTACCCATGCCAGTGAAGAGACCTTGTTAAATGAGGTAAATGCTAGCTATCTTAACAATCTTATTGAAGCTATTAATTGCAGTACTCATACTACTGAAAAACTGTGTTTTATAAGCAGTTTGGCTGCATTTGGCCCTGCCGACAAACAAGATTCAGGTATTGTATCCAATGATTCCATTCCCAAACCAGTCACCAAATATGGAAGAAGCAAACTCAAAGGAGAGAACATTTTAAAGAAAGAAAAAGAATTAAAATGGAATATCGTTCGACCTACTGCGGTGTATGGTCCACGAGAACATGAATTATTATCACTTTTTAAGACTATTGATAAGGGAATTGAGCCAAAACTGGGTTTTTCTCCTCAAAAACTAAGTCTTATATATGTCA
Source organism: Saprospiraceae bacterium (assembly GCA_965230495.1). GTDB lineage: Bacteria > Bacteroidota > Bacteroidia > Chitinophagales > Saprospiraceae > JACJYM01. The sequence goes on from OZ246004.1 coordinate 1,219,751, forward strand.
TTGACCTGGCTAAGATTATATTGGATGTAACCATCTCTGCTCCCAATGGTGGTTGTTATTTCGCCGGAGATGGGAACCTATATTCCCCATCTGAGCTTAATTACTTGATAAAAACTAATCTCAATAGAAAAACATTCAAAATAACAATACCTATTCCGGTGTTATCATTAATAGCTTTAATCAATCAAACTCTTTCAAATATTACCGGCAACTATCCTATTCTAAATCTTGATAAAATAAATGAACTCAAAGTAAAAAGTTGGAGTATAGAAACCGATAATCTAAAAAATGATATTAACTTTGCAGCCTTTACAAAATTGGAAGCTGGAATTTCATCAACCATAAAATGGTATAGAGAAAACGGATGGCTATGATCTAGTATCATGATAAGACTTTTTTCAAGAAATTCTATCTTAGTTATTAAACACTAACCAAATTAGAAAATATGAAGAATAAATCGAAAGCAACTAAGGCAACTGGAAAACTAGGTATATTATTACCTGGTCTTGGAGCTGTAGCGACTACTTTGATTGCTGGAGTATGTGCTGTAAGAAACAAACAGGCCGAACCAATAGGTGCATTGTCTCAAATGGGACGAATGAGAGTTGGTCAAAGGACAGAACGTAACAAACCTTTAATTAGTGAAGTAGTCTCTTTGTCAAGTCTTGACAAGGTTGTTTTTGGAGGTTGGGACATTTACAAAGATAACGTGTACCAAGCTGCTAAAAATGCAGGTGTTCTGGAAAATGAGTTGTTGAAAAAATTAAAACCTGAGTTACAAAAAATCAAACCAATGAAGGCCGTATTCGATAAAGAATATGTCAAAAAATTGGATGGAAAAAATGTAAAAAAGGGTAAAAACAAAATGGAATTGGCAGAAGCTTTAATGAAAGATATTGCTGATTTCAAAAAAGAGAATGGATGCTCTAGATTGGTTATGGTATGGTGTGGCTCCACAGAAATATACATTGAAGAAGGAGAAGTACATCAATCATTGGCTAACCTTGAAAAAGGTATGAAAGAGAACCATAAGGATATTCCACCAAGTATGTTATACGCTTATGCAGCTATCAAGATGGGTGTTCCTTATGCAAATGGTGCCCCAAATTTATCTTGTGATGTGCCAGCTTTGGTTGAATTGGCTAAAAAGACTAAAACTCCTATAGCTGGTAAAGATTTCAAAACAGGCCAGACTTTGATGAAGACAATTTTAGCTCCTGGATTGAAAGCAAGAGCTTTAGGTATTGAGGGTTGGTTCTCTACTAATATTTTAGGTAATAGAGATGGTGAAGTACTTGATGATCCAGACAACTTTAAGACTAAGGAAGTGTCAAAGTTAGGAGTACTTGAAGAAATATTAGAACCTGATTTGTATCCTGAATTATATAAAGACTTGTCACATAAAGTAAGGATTAACTATTATCCACCTAGAGGAGATAACAAAGAAGGTTGGGATAATATTGACATTAGAGGGTGGTTAAATTACCCAATGCAGATTAAAATAGATTTCTTATGTCGTGACTCCATTTTAGCGGCTCCTATTGTACTTGACTTGGCCATTTTCTTAGATTTAGCAAAAAGAGCTGGGATGTATGGAATTCAGGAATGGTTGAGCTTTTACCTAAAATCTCCTCAAGCTCCTAAAGGAATGCACCCCATTCATGATATTTTTAAACAACTTAATAAGTTTGAAAATACCATCAGGTACATTGCTGGGGAAGAATTGATAACAAATTTAGGTCAGGATTATTCCGAACTTAAGTAATATGATATTAATATAATAAGACAGGCGTCAAATGATTTGACGCCTTTTTTATTATAAATAAGTAATCGTGAGAAACACTATTGGTAAAATAATTGCAACGTTTTTTGGTGCAGGTTACTCTCCTATTGCTCCAGGTACCGTAGGAGCTATTTTTGCTTTTTTATTAAGTTGGGTACTTTACAATAGTGTTGATAATTCTTTATTTATTCTTATACATTGTGTACTATTTATTGTAAGTCTTTTTACCGGAATATGGTCTACTAATATTGTTATGAAAGAATGGGGAAAGGACCCTTCTCGCGTAGTTATTGATGAGGCTCATGGTTTTTGGACTGCAGTTCTTTTTATATCACCTTCCCTAACTAACCTTTTGGTAGCTCTTGTTCTTTTTAGGTTTTATGACATTCTAAAACCTTTGGGTATTCGTTATTTCGACAAAATGGATAGTGCGTTGGGAGTAATGTTAGATGATTCTTTGGCAGGAATATATGCTGGGATAAGTTCTTGGGTTCTTATTAGTTTTGTGTTTTAGAAAATGGATAAAAAACCTACCACACTTCAGTCCTTTATTAGATCGCAAATCGGATCATCATTAGCCACTGCTACAGATTTTATTGTTTTCTTTCTAGCAAAGGATTTATTTGGTATTTATTATGCCATTGCTTCATATCTTGGAAATATAGCGGGTGCTATTGTTAGTTTTTTACTTGGTCGAAATTGGGCTTTTAAAAACAAAGAGGGAAAAATATCAAATCAGGCTTTAAAATATATTATTACCTCCGGGATGAGCAGTATCTTAAACACAGGGATATTAATTCTGTTGGTAGAGTATACTGGAATACAACCTTTTTACGGAAAGGTTATAGTCTCTTTGATTATAGGTTTGAGTTTTAATTTTTTCATGTATAAGTATTTTGTCTTTAAATAGCGTATAATGAAAAAGGATATCCTATTTATAGTAAACCCCTTCTCAGGTACATCTAATAAAGAAGATTTTGAAAGAAGTGTAGATCTTCTTTTACATAAAGAAAGGTTCGACTATAAAATTGTTTATACAGAAGCTCCTCTACATGGAAAAGAATTGGCTAAGGAAGCTGTTGCAGACAATATAGATATTGTAGCATCTGTTGGAGGTGATGGTACAGTTAATGAAATTGCTTCTCAATTAGTCCATTCCCATACTTCTCTTGCCATTGTTCCAGGGGGCAGTGGTAATGGATTGGCTAATCATCTAGGTATAAGCAGGAAAATAAAAAAAGCTATTCAAAATATCAATAATGGCGAACAACAACTAATTGACTCTTGTACGCTTAATGATCAATTTTTTATTAATGTAGGTGGCATCGGCTTCGACGCCAAGGTATCTCACATGTTGAAAAAAGATAAGAAGCGAGGATTCCAGGCATATTTCCGAAATACTTTCAAGGAACTAAGTCGTTTTAAATCTGTAGAAGCTCATATTGAAATTCCAGAACTTAATATTTCTAAGACCTCCAAATATGCTTTTATGGCGGTATCAAATGGCTCGATGTACGGCTACAACTTTGCTGTTTGTCCTCCTGCCCACTTGGATGATGGAATAATGGATGTACTATTACTCAAGGATAATAAGATCGTAAAATATCTTTTGTCAAGTTATAAAGCATTAACCAAGACTATACACAAAAGTAAATTAGTAGAATACTACCAATGTAAAGAAATCAATATAACTACCGAACCTAATCAATTTTATCATATAGATGGTGAAGCATTTCTTTCAAAAGGACAGCACCACTTTAGGATTAACCCTAAAAGTATCCGTATATTGTTAGACAAAGATAAGCGTATATGATTGAAGCTAAGGATATTCAAAAATCGTATGATCAACTTAGTATATTAAAAGGCATAGATTTGAAAGTGGAAAAATCTGAGATCTTAGCTATAATGGGTAAATCGGGAGCTGGTAAAAGTACTCTATTACATATATTAGGAACACTTGATAAGCCTGATAATGGAAGTTTAATAATCGACGGTACGAATCTAAGCAATTTATCAGATAAAGAAGTCTCAATATTTAGAAATAAAAAATTGGGGTTTGTTTTCCAATTTCATCATTTATTGGCCGAATTCACCGCTCTTGAAAATATTTGTATACCTGCTTTTATTAAAGGGGTGAAAAAAGAAGAAGCTGAGAATAAAGCTAGAAAACTATTGGAAACGTTAGGAATTGCTAATAGAGAGAGTCATAAGCCTTCAGAACTGTCAGGTGGTGAGCAACAACGAGTTGCTATAGCAAGAGCCCTGATCAATGATCCCTTAGTTATATTTGCTGATGAACCAACAGGCAATCTTGATTACGAAAGTAGTGAGGAGTTCCACAAATTAATCAAACAATTGAATAAGGAATTAGGACAAACTTTTGTAATTGTTACTCATAATCAGGACTTAGCCAATCTTAGTGATAGAGTGATCTATATGAAGGATGGAATTATAATTCCTTCACTATGATTCAGAGAAGAAAAAATATAAAGATAACGCCAATAGATCTTTAAGTTCCCTTGACTCAAGCTCTTTAAGAAAAAGAAACATTCTATTGGTAGGCCCATCAATTTTTAATGGATTAATAACTTCTGCCACTTCCTTTCCCTTAATTATACACTTATTTGTACTTATTATCTTATCTACGGTAATTTCCGCTCTTTTTTCCCCAGTTTTGGTTACAAGCTGCATCGCATCCGTGATGTATCCATACAACTCTTTATCATAATACACTTCGATGGATTTACCATCCATAATATATCCTATCTCATAATCAAAAGAACTTAGCAGTAAAATAGAACGATCCGTATTTCTATAAATTTTAAAAGCATAAGAAAAGATATTCTCATGATATACCGTACTCAGACTACCAGTGGTTATCGGGTTAAATCCATTTTCTGAACACTCATCTACCCTATCCACTGAAAGTAAGCCAATTTCCTCATGTGTAGCAGGAACCAAAGCAGCTTTGTTTTGTACTAACTTTGACTTTAGTTTCTGTAAATCTCTTCTAAGCCTACCTTTTGTATTTCCAATAGCAATGGCAAATTGAACGATTTGATAGAGGATAAAGGTTATAGAAGCAAATATTACAAACAATATAAATAATCTGATCATGTCATTCTTTTCTCATAACAATTATAGATATTACTTAGCTAATAAAAACATCTGATCGACCATGTAAATAATATTAACGACTAATGTCAGAAACATTGTTTTGCTTATTTTTTCTTATTAAGAATATAGTTGAACTACATACTAGTAGAATTAAAAGCCAACTCCATATCTTTGTTTCTACGAAAAAACTATTAGCAATAGGCTCTACACTGCCATAAATAACCCATGAAGCCCAATTGCCCGGTCGTCTCACCATTGGACTCGTCAACTCATCATTCGTACAATATGATATCTGAGCCAATCTCAAAGATTCCGATTTGCTCCGCCCCCTCTTTAAATTAGCATAAAACATCTCCATCAATTGCATCGTTGATCTATCAGGCGTATTCCAATAACTTCCCATCGTCGAGCTAGTTCCTGTCTGTGAAAACGCTCGACATAAACTCATACTACCCTCTCCCAATACTTCCTTCCCTACCCCCGTCTGACATGCACTCAATATCACAAAATCTGGTTGATTATTCAAACTCAATATCTCCCTATAGGTCAAGCGATTATCTCCTGTCGCATCCTCATGTAATAACATATAGGAATTCAAATAATTATCCTCATCTACCAACGCATGTAATGAAAAATGAACCATATCATATTCCGAAATCTTACTCTCTATATTATCAGGTGTCACTTCTCCATTCAGATAATAATCCCCTGAGTATATAGATGCACATCTCTCTATCTCATCAGCTGCATATTTCAATGGTCTCAGCGCCATCTCCGTAGTACTATCACTAGTGGTATAATACTCCTCTGAAAATCTCCCTAAATATTCTTCATCATATTCTACCCCAATTCCTAAATAACTTTCTATCCTTCTTCCTTCATCTACATTCATCAGTTCAGCACAATAGTAGAGATAACTGATCTCATAATCATTTACTAAATAATTTGTTATATCCTCCCAGTTCGTTGCAGGTTTATTTATCAACGAACTGAAAGATACTTTCTTAACAGGACCATCTGGTACTATTATCAAATGAGTAGTACCTTCAAACTTCGAAAAATTTAATACTTCGCCTAATAATATCTCATAAAGCTTTTTTGAACTACTGATATATGACTCTTCTGTCGATTTTGAATAATTAACCTCTGTAGAACTCCTCAATAATTCCAGATGCTCATTTACCAATGAATCCAAATCCTCTTCTAATTCATACTCAAATACTTCTGATTCATTTTTATCGATGGCAAATATTTTTAAATCTCCCTCATGATAAAAATATTTAATCAATAGTTGACTATCCTTCAGCCTCTCTTGTATATCTCTGATCGTAGGGGTGTCCTCTCCCTTATAATTCAAAATACTGGGATACTCTTTTTCTATGAAGGATTTGTAATCATCATACATTTTCAATTTCTCTAATCTATCTATTGTATCTGTCCTATCATTGGATACTTGAGAATGTAGGTGAATATATTTATTTATTGAGTCTACCGGTACTCCTGCAAAACCAAGTGATTCTCTTAATGAAAAGGCGTTTTTTAATACATAAGCATTCGATTCCTGAGATAATTCAAAGGCATAGTCCTTAAATTCTTCGCTCGATTCATTACCGTATAAATCTAAATAAAATCTAATGCTGTTATGGTACATGTCTCGCCCATGAGCGGTCAACCTATATATCGATGAATTAGAATTAAAAGTAGATTTTACTCTTTCAAACAAATCATACATCAGATCATAATGAAACTTTGCACTATCTCTATACTCTTTTGCAGCGTTTAGTCTATAATATTTATCAGAATAATACTTCGCTTTCAAATACAAGGCCTCTACCAACCATATCTCTATCGGAAAGCTATTTGCCGTTAACTTTCCAACCTTCATTAGTGAATCCATTTCCGGTAAAGCAGTTATTAAAGCTGTGTCCGCATAAGCAAAAGATTCTTCATCATCTCCAAAATAATCCCGCATCTGTGCAAAACGAACCAGTTCTTTAATGTATGATCTTTTATCAACCGAAGTTGAAAGCTTCATCAGAGCCGTAGAATAATACTTAATAGAATTTGGTTCTTCATTTATATTTCTATAATATTCTGATAGGTTAATCAAATACTCAATATCATCTTCCCCAAATAACTCTTTTGCCTTGTCTAAATACTCTTTTGCTTTGATTAGTTTATGTTCATTAAGATATAGCTCAATAATATAATAATAAAAGGCTCCATATGAAGAACATGTTTCTATCCCTTCCTGGTATACTTTTTCTGCCTTAAAATAATTAGTGTTATGAAAATAATATTTGCCCAAAAAACTATATTGCTTACATCTTTTATTTCTTAGTTTTCCTTTACTAAACTTTAATGCCATAAGGATGAATTCAATTGCATTTTTTTGATCTCCCAATCTACTATAACAAATCGAAGTATTATTTAAAGCATTATTTAAGTAAGTAATGTCCTGATACTTTTCGAAAATTTCCAAAACTGACTTAAAGTAGTCTATGGCTGTTGTATATTGTTTCAATACCATCAATCTTCTGCCCTGGATGCTAGTCAAACGGGCTATTGCTAATTCATTGCTCTCCGGTACTTCTTCCTTTATTCGTTCCAAATAATCCATAAAGTATTCGGTAGAATCCTTTAAATCCGCAATCTGTGCGAGACCAGAAATAGAGTAGATAATATTTAACCAATCACTATCCAATTTAAAAGTTTCTATTGATTGATTATAGTAAAATTTCGAAGAGTCTAAAGAACCTTGTAATCTCAGGTTTTTGGCTAAAAAATATAAAGAATCTCCTATATCAGAATTTAGTTTCTTTTGAGAGAAAGTCTCAGTTAAATTAATACTGCTGACCCAAACGATCAGCAGTATTATAGTTTTAAAGTCTTTATCAAATCTTTGCAAATTTTAAGATTTGTTCATTTTTATCATTAAAAATATAAATAAAATATAAACCTCGTTCAAAGCAAGAAACATCTATTGCTTTACTCACATCCAAATACGTTAATATGTTCTTTTTAACTATACTTCCATTCGTATCTGTAATAATAATTTTTATAGTCTCATCACCTCTTAAATCTAAATTCTCCAAAATCAAATAACTTGTAGCAGGGTTAGGTCTAACAAAAATATCAGATACTTCCGCAATATTTTTCAAGTTGTGTCCTTCAACTTCAACTTCTTGATCAGGATCAAAATAATTACAGGTTTCATTCGGGTTGTAAGCCACTTCTCTACAAATAATATTTTCAGCTAACGGTATTGCCGGTTCATTATCGAATTCGACACCGCCAGATACAAGAATACATTTTTCTTGAATCATGCTAAGTAACGTAAGGTTATAACAAATATCCAAATCTACCCACCCTATGGTTTCTTCAATTGGAGGATTTAAAGGATCCAAAGAACCCGGCAACATAATATTGTTAAAAATCACCTTCAAATGTTGAGGGTCATTAATATCCCAAGTAAGTAAACAATCATCACTTGCGTCTATTAATTCTACTCCATTAGGAGGAATTGTTTCCAATAACAAATCTACATCTACATCTACAACAGGATCCACACCAGCGTTTTGAAAATACACTCTGTATCTTATTGTTTCGTCAACATCTAGCTCTGATATATAATCTTTATTGGTGTCAATATAGTTAGGGTCATGAGGATTATTATGAACTACGGAAGTTAATGTATATATAGGCATTTCACTCATACCATTACTTCCATTATTTCCCTCATTATCACCAGTAGCAGGAATAATAGAAGGACAATCATTGTCAATTTTTATAACTGCTCGCGTATCAATCTGTGATGAAGAAGGCATCATACACTGTGTAGGTATATAGATAAATCTTTGTTCTCCGAATTGCAGGTTATCAAACTCCCAAGTATACATATGAGTGTATCCTTCAGCACTATAGTCAGAAACCTTCCATGTAGGTTGATTTACCCAATTATTATAGTCATCTAGAATTTCGGGATCAATAACTCCCAACTCGTTTTTATTGTAGTGAAACTCTATACACCCATCTACTGGATCATATTTATTACCTTCAAATCTTAAGATATAATAATTGTCATGATTTTCCACTAAATTCCAACTAGAAATTATATCTACCTTATTATAAAGAGCTTTTGGTAAAATATTATTATTAGAAATGCCATTCTGGACATCACTAAAGATAAATTTATCAACATCTTCTCCATCATATGGCTCTGCATAATAAACGGTAGCATTGGTAGGTACATTATTTATATTATACTGATGTGTATGATCATCAGCAAATGTATAATGCCCATCACCTAAGAGATAAAAAGTAAGATGATTAGATGGAATAAAAGAATTGTACTGATAATTTCCATTTCCAGCATACGTCATTGTAAATTGGCCATTCAACAAGCCAGTAAAAAATAGACAATAGAATAGAAGAAAAAAATGTTGCATTTTAACGTTCATTTTCAAGAGTTTTTAATTAGATAATTTTATAATTTAAGGTGTTTACTTTATGACAAAAGAAATGAATGTGATCACATACTTTGATGAATACAAAACGTCGAAATGATAAATATTTGACAATTAGTCTTTGGTGGTATCTCATAAGTTTTAACTCTATCTATGGAGATACCGAAGAGATAAAGTTCATCGTTTTTCATTTTAACCATGTTATACTCAACAGTATAACTTCAAATATAAAAAACGTGTGACCCCACTTCCAAAAAAATGGAGTAGAAGTTCAAATTCAATATTTATAAACTGTTCTGGTAACATTTGGATAATACACATATGATCTCATTGCTTCTACAATTTTCTATGGATGGTTAAAAACACTTTCGAGTTTATTCACTGCTGAATCCCATGAACAATTTGTTTCAACAAACTTCCTTGCTGCCATTCTTATATTTTGATGAAGAATTTTGTCTTTCAAGCTAAAATATTGGTTTTTAAACTCTAAAGGAGTATCCGCTATAAGAATTTCTTCATCTGGCTCCGCTCCAATACCTTTATTGACGGAAGAAGTAGTAATGACTGGAACACCCATAGCCATTGCTTCCAAGATTTTATTTTGTTGCCCTGTTCCTGCAAAAATTGGAGCAATAAATACCTTCATGCCTTTATAAGCATCTCGAATATCATCCCTCCAACCTGTTATGGTAATATATTTATTTGCTAAGCTAATTACATCATTATGTGGACTAGCTCCTGATATCTCAACTCTCAAACTCTTCTCTTCATTAACTATCATAGGAATGATCTCCTTACTCAGCAATTTTGTCGCTTCTATATTTGGAGGATAACTCATATTACCGACGAACCCTATATCCTTATTCTTCTCTGTTGAATTATCAAAATAGAAATAATTAAGATCTATCCCATTGGGTACAATCTTAATTTGCTCTTTATTACTAACATTAAGTATCTCTCTGTCTTCTTCTGTGATTATGGTATGTCTGTCAAATTTTTTATACAATATAGATTCATAATCAAACATCAACTTGGATTCCAACTTGTAAATCCAATTATATGGGAAAGAAACTATCTTACTTCGCTTATTCATACTTTCACCAAAAGCATCCATATAATCTATTGTTTTGAAGTAGTTCAATCCCTCACAATAATAAGCCGCTCGGGCTAACTGGCAATACACGACATCTGGGGCAATATTATTTACTATACTATTTATTCTGTTTCTAATCCTTTTGTTGGAAAAGTATGAAACCTGTAGGGGCATTCCTTTTAATAGACCAAAAAAACACCTAGTTATTCCTAAAAATCTATTTATCTTAAACAAGTGTAAAGAACTCGTTATTCTATCCACGGGTTCTAAATGTTCCTTAGTTATGTCATGTTGATGCAAAGAAATCAAGTGAATTTCATGCCTCTTACATAACAGTCTTATTTGGTGATACAACCTTAATTTATCACCTTTTTCCAATGGATATGGGAACCTAGAAGATAGAACAACTATTTTCACTTAGAAAATTGAGATGAAACGGGAAAATTTTTACCTTCTACATTATAATTATAAAAACCTTCTTTTGACTTTCTTCCTAGCTTACCTGCGTTTACCATGTTAACCAATAAAGGACAAGGAGCGTACTTGGGATTACCAAAACCTTGATGAAGTACGTCAAGGATAGCCAAACATACATCTAAACCTATAAAATCAGCTAAAAACAAGGGCCCCATAGGATGAGCCATTCCTAATTTCATAACGGTATCTATCTCAGTAACTCCTGCCACTCCTTCATACAGAGTATAGATAGCTTCATTAATCATTGGCATTAAAATTCTATTCGCAACGAAACCAGGATAATCATTAACCTCAACGGGTACTTTTCCAATATCTTCTGAAAGTCTCATTATGTTATTACAAACCTCATCTGAAGTTGAGTAACCTCTAATTACTTCCACTAACTTCATAATTGGAACCGGATTCATAAAATGCATGCCAATTACTTTCTCAGGTCTAGATGTTGCACTTGCTATCTTGGTTATTGAAATAGAACTTGTATTTGTTGCCAGAATAGCACTAGCAGGAGAATACTCGTCCATTTCCCGAAAAATAGAGAGTTTGATATCTAAATTCTCTGTGGCGGCTTCGATTACCAACTCTGCATCTTTTACCGCTTTTCCTAGTTCGGTATGTTTAGTAATATTAGCCAGCGTTTTTAGTTTTTCTTCCACATTTATTTTCTCTTTAGCAATCATTCTATCCAAATTTTTGGAGATTGTTTTGATTGCTCTTTCCAAAGCTTCTAACGAAATATCGCAAAGATTTACCTGATGTCCTTTCATAGCAAATACCTGTGCAATACCATTTCCCATTGTACCGCTACCAATTACAGTTACATTCATAGATTATTTTTTTGAGAGTCCAAAGTTAAAAAAGATTCCCTAGGTGGCATCCAAATAAACAAAACAGTTTACCTTCATTATAAATATTAAATATTTGATACTTGTAGCTGATTGTGGTGGAACTCGTTCTGATTTTGCATTAATAAATAATGCTACCATTCAATTTTTCAAATCAAGTGGATATAACCCAACAATTACAAGAAAACTGGAGTTTCCTTCAGCTATAAATAAGAATTGGGAAAATATTGAAAAGGCATTCTTTTACCTAGCAGGATATCAAGAATCCGAGTCTAGCAATCTTAATATTCCTGACCATATAGAGACTTGTATAAAAAATGACTTATATGGTGCCGCTTATGCCAGCATGGGTCATAACTCAGGAATTATTGTAATTCTTGGGACAGGGAGTTCGGCCGCAATATTTGAAAATGGACAGTTAATTGCTAAAATACCCTCTCTTGGATACATTATGGACAATGAGGGAGGTGCCACTCACTTGGGAAAATTAATATTGAAGGATTACTTTTCCGGCTTGATGGATCAAAAAAATAAAGATCTATTAAAATCACATTTTAACACGAATCATAAACAATTGCTTGCTCAATTGTATTCTAAAGACATTAAAACTGCTACTTTAATAGCGGAATATTCAAAATTTCTAAGTCGTTGTGATGAATCGTATAGAAAAAAGATTTTGGAGAAATCTCTAGATTCTTTTTTCCAATATAAAGTCCAGCCATTGAAGAATTGGAATAAATATACTTTCTATTTTTGTGGTGGAATAGCATACTATTATCAAAAAGAAATTGTTGACTATTTTCGAAGAAAGAATATACTTATAAAATCAATTTTAAAAGAGCCAATTAATAACTTGGCCTTGTATCATAAAAGAAAATTCTATGGGAAATGAAATAAAGAGGATTGCGGTTTTTACCAGTGGAGGAGATGCTCCAGGTATGAATGCTGCTATCAGAGCAGTAGTTAGAACGGCAGGATATAAAGATTTACACGTATATGGTATATATAGAGGGTATGAAGGAATGATCAAAGGAAATATCAAGAGATTGGAGAAAAGAGATGTAGGTAACATTATCCACAGAGGAGGTACGATTTTAAAAACGGCTCGAAGTCAAGAGTTTATGACAAAAGAAGGGCGTCAATTGGCTTATGAATCTTTAGTTGCTAATGACATAGACGCCTGCGTTGCCATTGGGGGTAATGGAACTTTTACCGGAGCCATGAAGTTTACTCAAGAATTTGGCATTCCATTTGTTGGACTACCAGGTACGATAGATAATGATATTTATGGAACGGATTACTCCATTGGCTTTGATACCGCAATAAATACGGCTTCTGATGCTATTGACAAAATCAGAGATACTGCTGATAGTCATAATAGATTATTCTTTATTGAAGTAATGGGTCGTCACTCCGGATATATTGGTTTGCATACAGGTATAGGTAGCGGAGCGGAAGTTATTTTCCTACCCGAAACCGAAACGGACATAGATGAACTGGTAACTGACTTAAAAAAATCCGCAAAACGCCAAAAGCTATTCAATCTTGTTATTGTAGCAGAGGGTAACAAAAATGGTGGAGCCATGGAATTAGCAGCTAAGGTTGAAGAGCGAACAGATATTTTTGATATAAGAGTCGCTATTATTGGGCATTTGCAGCGTGGAGGCTCCCCTACTTGTGGAGATCGAGTTCTAGCAAGTAGATTGGGTTATGCCGCTGTTGAAGCTCTAACTTCCGGTAAGAATAATGTGGCTCTTGGTGTTATCAATGACCAAATTAGCTACACCCCTTTTGAGAAAGCTATTAGTAAATCAAAGGCTTTAAATGGTGACTTAGTAGATATGGCAACTATATTGGCAATGTAATGAAATACAGCATTTCACTTATTTATGTAACTTTTCCGAATAAAGAAGAGGCTTCCCTCCTGTCAAAAGAGTTGATAAATGACAATCTTATAGCATGCAGCAATATAACTCCAATCAACAGTTGTTATGTTTGGGAGGATAAATTTGAAAGTGACAACGAATTTGTAGGATTATTCAAGACATCTAATACAAAACTCGAAAAGGCTATAATATATATAGAAGCTAAACATAGCTATAAAACACCATGTATTTTATCATGGCAGGTTCAAGCTAACAAGTCTTATTACGAGTGGATTAATAAAGAAACCTCATGAAACACCTAACTGTTTTATCTGGAGCTGGGATAAGTGCCGAAAGTGGTTTAAAAACTTTTAGGGACGCCGATGGTTTGTGGGAAGGTCATGATATTATGGAAGTAGCATCACCTCTTGGGTGGCAGAAAAATCCTAGTTTAGTACTCGAATTTTATAATCAACGACGGAGACAACTCTTTGAGGTAAAACCCAATATTGCCCATGAAAAAATTGCTTTGCTTCAATCAAGATATAAAGTACAAATCGTAACACAGAATGTCGATGATTTGCACGAAAGGGCAGGCAGCAAAAATGTATTACATCTCCACGGAGAATTATTAAAAGTAAGAAGTGTTTTTGACGATTCTCAAACATTTAAGTGCTCGGAAGATATTAACATTGGTGATGTTGCCCCAAATGGTGGTCAACTAAGGCCACATATAGTTTGGTTTGGAGAAGCTGTTCCAATGATGGAACCTGCTATACAGTTTGTTCAAAAAGCAGAGATATTAGTTATCATTGGCACAAGTCTACAAGTATATCCTGCGGCAGGTCTAATTAATTTTGCAAACCGGAATATTCCTATTTATTACATAGATCCAAAACCTAATATATCCTATGAGCTTAAACATTTACCGAATCTAACTGTAATACCTCAAAAAGCTTCAGTAGGTATTTTGGAATTAGAGAACCTCCTCCCCTAATGTTTGTTATCTCCAATTATAATTTCGAATTAACCAACAATTACGGGCTAATCATTTCAAATATAAATATTTTGTATTATTTTAGTGCAGAACATTATTATCTAACAAAATTACAGCAACATGAATATTACATTTGATGAGTTAAGAAAAATCAAACATCAGCTTCCTACAGGCAGTGTCAGTCAAATCGCTAAAAAATTAAATATTGACGAACAAACAGTAAGAAATTATTTCGGTGCTAAAAAATATAAAGACGGTCAGTTGGTTGGTAAACATATCCAACCCGGACCTAATGGAGGAATTGTAAGTTTAGAGGATGAAAGTATACTTAACGCTGCTAAAGAGATAATAAATAATAGTAAATTGGTAGGAGCATAAACTCCTACTTCAATAATTAAAAAGCCAAGTCATGGTATTATGACTTGGCTTTTTTCATTTAAACCTTAAAATGAAGTCTTTTGTTAAATTTGTATTCAAATGATTGAAAAGATATGAAAATAGCTTTAGTCGGTTACGGAAAAATGGGTAAAGTTGTTGAAGAAATTGCTCTTCAACAAGGGCATACTATAAGTTTTAAGATAAGAAGTAATAATGCTGATGAGATTTTCAAGATAAACCCTAACAACACAGATGTCGCCATAGAATTTAGTATCCCCGCCACTGCACCTAAAAACTTAGTTACGCTAATAACCAACAAGGTACCTGTTGTATGTGGTACAACCGCTTGGCTTGATCAGTGGGAAAAAGTAGAAGAGTCCGTATTAAGATATAATGGTGCATTTTTATATGCTTCTAACTTTAGTATTGGAGTTAATATATTCTTTGCGATCAACCAAAGGTTATCAGCGATTATGAATGATCAACCATCTTATGAAGTAGAAATAACAGAAATTCATCATATTCATAAATTAGATAAGCCCAGTGGTACAGGTATTAGCCTAGCTCATGGAATTATTAGAAATCATGAGAATTATGATAGATGGCTTGAAAGCCCTAAAGAGCCGTCTGATATTCCAATAAATTCATTGCGACAAGAAAATGTACCTGGCACACATATGGTTAAATGGTCCAACGAAATAGATGAAATTGAAATTAAGCATACGGCTAAAAGTAGAAAAGGGTTTGCAAAGGGAGCCGTACTTGCTGCCGAATGGATCGTAAACAAAGAAGGAATTTATTCTATGAATGATGTCTTAAATCTATAGTCTAAATGATTAAACAAAAGACCATAGACGAAATTTTCGCTACCGCCAAAATCGAAGAGGTAGTAGAAGACTTTCTGAATCTAAAGAGAAGAGGCGTAAACATGATTGGACTCTGTCCTTTTCATGACGAAAAAACTCCTTCATTTACTGTTTCTCCTGCTAAAAATCTTTATAAATGCTTCGGTTGTGGTAAAGGAGGTACTCCTGTTTCCTTTGTCATGGAACATGAAGCATATAGCTATCCGGAAGCATTAAGATATTTAGCTAAGAAGTATAATATAGAAATAGAAGAAAAGCAATTCACTCAAGAAGACCTTCAAGAAAAACAAAAAATTGATAGCTTTTACATCATTAATGAATTTGCCAGAGAACACTTCAAAAATAATCTTTTTAACACTGAGGAAGGTAAAGCAATTGGATTATCATATTTCAAAAATCGTGGTTTTAGAGAAAATACGATTAAAAAATTTAACCTAGGCTTCGCTTTAGGTTCGGGTAGAGATTTTCGAGAAACTGCTAAATCAAAATCTTATAACGAAACATATACTAAAGAACTAGGCTTAGTAAGTAGTAAGAATAATGACTTTTTCAGAGATAGGGTCATGTTTACAATTCATAATATTAGTGGTAAAGCCATCGCTTTTGCGGGAAGAACTCTTAAAAATGATAAGAAGATCCCTAAATACATTAACAGCCCGGAATCCGATATTTATAATAAGAGGAAGGTCCTTTTTGGTCTATACTTTGCTAAAACAGCCATTAGAAAAGCAGATGAATGTATTCTTGTCGAAGGGTACACAGATGTCATAAGTTTAAGTCAATCTGGTGTTGAAAATGTTGTTGCTAGTTCCGGAACATCTCTAACTAAAGAGCAAATTATCCTTATAAAGAGATATACTGAAAATATCAAAATCATTTATGATGGTGATGCCGCAGGTATAAAAGCGGCATTAAGAGGAATGGATCTAATATTAGAGGCAGACATGAATGTCAAGTTGGTCATGCTCCCTACCGGTGAAGATCCTGATTCATTCATGAAATTAAAAGGATATGAGGGTTTTGTTGAATACTTAAATGAAAACTCGAAAGACTTTATACTCTTCAAAACTGAACTTCTTCTTACTGAAGCTGGTAATGATCCTGTTAAAAAGGCAAATCTACTGAAAGATATTGTGACAAGTATTGCAAAAATACCGGATTTAGTAAAAAGGTCCGTTTACATTCAAGAATGTTCTATAAAACTAAACATGGACGAAAATGTCATCATTAAGTCCGTAAATTCAGAAATAAAAAATAATATTAAGGCCAACCGACTGCAGCAACAAAGAGAAGCAAACGTAAGCCACTACGAGGATAAATTTGAAACTGTTAAAACCACTCCCTATCAAGGGCCAAAACAACAGGATTCTTTCGTCTCTAACGAAGACCATCAGGAAAAAGATATTATTAGAATTTTGGTTACTCTAGGCCATAAATCATATGATGATGATCAAAATATTGATATCGCCACATATGTACTTAGTAATATTGAGGATATGTTGGGGTCTTTCAAAAATCCTTTATATCAAAAAATTGTCAATACTATCGTAGAAAAAATTAATGCAGGAGTTTCCGTTTCTCCTGAATATTTTAAAAATCATGAAAATCAAGAAATTCGTGAATTGGCCATTGACATGATGACCACTCCGTATAATTATGCGAACTGGGAAGAAAAAGGAGTTTACCTACAGACACAAAGAGAACCTGAATTGAATGGTAAAAAGGATAGCAAACAAGCCATATTAAGGTTTAAACTTAAGAAAATTAACGCTGCTATCCAGGATACAGAAAGTAAGATAAAAAATGCTGTCTCCGAAATCGATAGAGATACATATATCAAAGTACTTCAGCACTATTATGAACAAAGAAGTATTATCGCCAAAGAACTAAATACAGTTGTATTTTAAAAAAAAAACACTATTAATCAACCAAATAGTTTCTTCTATTGACGGTTGACAAAATCCCAAGACCATTATCTACATTCGTCCATATAGTAGTCGGAGACGCGAAAGGGTTATCTTCCGCTTCATCATTCTTGTCTCGTGTTTTAGAGTATTTAAAGTAAGCTTCGGAGATATTCATCCACTCAACGAAAACCGTTCCCTCAGCATCTTCCGCTGTCATGGGGTACAAAAGGAAATCGAAAGTCTTGGTTTCTCCATCAAAGCTTGAATCCTCAACTAATAAAATATAATAATGATGCGACTCCGAGGCAGCCGGATCTATACATTGAATATGCGTAGGTTGTGGTTCAGAATTATACATTTCCGTTAAAATTCTAATAGCATAAAAATTATTACCTGGTGGATCATTAAGCGTGACTTCAACCTTACTTCGTTGGTCTCCTTCCGTATCAAGTCCTCCATTCTCAAAGAAAACAGCACTTTCAATTCCTACAAATTCCGGAATAGTTCCTATTACTGATGCAGTAGGATACGAAGGATGAGTAACTTCTATAGTTATTAAATCGCCAACATCAACTCCTTCTTCAAGATTAACTTTGTAATTATAAAAGGTGAAATCTTCTAGATTTTCCACAGGATAAGACATGTTATTAACTTTAAAAAAAACTTCAGCATCATTAATATTATATTCCAAATGATTACTAACCTCATCTAATATTCCAATACTTTTTGATACTCGAATCAATGCCACTGTGTCTCCATAATTCACTTCAGATTCCAAAACCAGCAATGGCTCATGTGGTGGTGGATCAATTTCCAATACAGTTTCAAATGCATCCTCACATGAAATAAAAACTGTTATTAGAATACAAATCGCTATTATCTCTTTCATATCTTGTTTTCTTTCTTAATTGCTTGTCTTATAATCTCTTTAATACTAAGCCAATTCAAATCAAAATTTTAAGGAATATGTAACATAAGGTATAATTGGAAACAAACTTACTTGTTTTAATACTCTCTTGTCTTGGTCATAATCATAATTAAAATATAAGTAATACGGATTTTTTCTGGAGTACGCATTATATGCACCTATTGACCATGTCCTCGTACGATTAGACTTCTTTTTGATAAAATTAAAGCCAAAATCCAACCTATGATATGCTCTCATTCGAAATGAATTTCTATCACCGTACTGTTGTAGCACTTCATAATTAGAACCAAATTCTTCCAAAGAATATAATTGTGAAAATCTAGAATTGGCAATTGTTATTCCATTTCCAGTCCCATACACCCATGTAGCAGAAAAATTAACTCTATCCGATAATTCATAAATTCCGACAACTGAAACATCATGTCTTCTATCATATCTAAAAGGAAATTCTCTGCCGTTATTAAGTTCTTCGAACTGTCTCTTAGACCAAGACAAAGTGTATCCAAGCCAACCTGATAGTTTTCCCTGTTTTTTCTGTAAAAACAGCTCCGCTCCGTATGCTTCTCCATCTCCTTGAGTTACTCTATCCTGCCAATCAGTATCTTCGAAAAGGCCTGACCCGTCTTTATAAGAAATTAAATTTCTCATTTTCTTAAAATAACCTTCAATAGATATTTCGAAAGACTTATTAAGAGTCTTTGCCATTCCAATGGCTACCTGCCAAGAATCCTGCGGCTTTATTCTTCCTGTAGTTGGCAACCATAAATCAGTAGGTGCTCCAGCTCCTTCAAAGGCTAGCAAGTTTATATACTGTCTCATTGTCGCAAAAGAAGCTTTTACCGAAATCCCTTGATTTATTAAATACCTACTACTAAATCTTGGTTGCAGAGAAGTATATGTCTTACCATCAACATTAAATCCTGAAAAATGAATTCCAGCGTTAACTTTCAATTTCTTACTTAAAGAAATGTCATCTTCAATATACATCGCAAATTCAATGGCGTCTTTTTTATCCTGCCCATATTCTTGATGGTAATCAAGCTGAGAATCGCTATCAATTCTATCTAAAACAAACAATCCTGGGTTAAATTGATGGCTTATAATATTTGCACCAAATCTAATGAACTGATCAGTACTTGGCACATAATCAAAATCCAATTTAGCTGCAACATCTCTAATACCAGAGTCATATGACAAGCCAATCTCTTCCTTGGCCTCATTAGCAAGAAACTCTGTTCCAAACATAACTCCTGTCTCTAACTCATACTTGCTATATGTAAGAGTCGTATTCATAAAGAGTTTATCATGAATTATATGATTCCATCTCAAAGCACTGGTAATATTTCCCCATGAAAAGTCAAAATCACTAAAATCGATTACTTCCGTTTCTCTTTCCTTAAGGTTAAAATAAAATTTATCTTTTCCTGTATAAATACTCGCATATAGTCTATCTCTATCCGAAAATTTGTGATTAATCTTCGCATTGAGGTCATAAAAATAATATCCGGTACTTCCTTCATCTCCATCCTCCTCAAAACTTTTCTTTATAAAGGGACGAGCTAGTATATCAATATAGGTCCTTCTTCCAGAAACCATAAAAGAAGTTTTACCCTTATTAATAGGTCCCTCTAAAGTTAACTTCGAAGCTACCAAGCCTACTGAAAGGTCACCATGAAATTCTTGGTTATTTCCTTCCTTAAGATTAATTTCCAAAACAGAAGATAACCTTCCACCATATCTTGCTGGAAAACCACCTTTTACCAACTTAACATCTCTAATAGCGTCAGAATTAAAAACTGAAAAGAAGCCAAATAAATGTGAAGCATTATAAACCGGAACCCCATCAAGTAATAATAAGTTCTGATCTGGGCTTCCTCCTCTGACATAAAGTCCACTCTGCCCTTCTCCTCCGGACTGAACACCGGGAAGTAATTGAAGGGCCTTTAATACATCAACCTCTCCCAATAAAGCAGGTATTTTCTTTATTTGCTTAATAGGAACATAAGCCACGCTCATTTGGGTTTCGTTTTCAATCCGATGTTCTTCAGTAGCCACTACTTCTACTATATCAAGTGTATTTATTTCAAGACTTATGTTAAGCTTTTGAGAAGTTGAGCCATCAATAACTACGGTCTTATTTTTATATCCAATGAAAGAGAATGTGAGTGCCAGTTCTTCTTTACTTTCTATAGTAAAACTGTAAAATCCAAAAGTATTAGAAACAGAACCTGATGAAGTTTCAGGATCAAAAACAGAGGCTCCAATCAACTTTTCTCCAGAAGAGGCATCGTCAATGTAACCGGATATAGTAATATTTTGAGAAAAAACTACATTATGAAAAAAAGCCAACAACAAAATCGTAATAAACCGATACATCAAAAATGTTTTATTAAATTATTACATATCGTAACCAAAATCTCTAAAACAACGATTCTAATTTGATACTGCTCCTTGGTAAATAATTAATTAAGAAAACAGTAACATCAGTTAAAACTCACTAACAAAAAAAGAAAGAAGCCCGAAGACTTCTTTCTTATATAACTTATTAATTCTAAAATCAAACTTATCTAACAACTGTCACATCTCCAGCAACCTTTTCTTCAACTAGATTAAGGTTTTCATCTAAAATTACGTACTTAATCAGATAAGCATATACTCCCTGTTCAACATCCTTTCCATTCAAAGTACCATTCCATCCATCCGTTGGACTCATTTGACCCGGTAAATTTTCCCTAGAATAAACAAGTGTTCCCCATCTATCGAAAATCTGAAGAGAAAGAATACCTTGTATATCAGGACTAGAAACGTAGAAATAATCATTGTCAGGATCATCATTATCAGGGCTAATGATATTAGGTATGCTAATATCTACAACCTTTCTTAATGAAATTAGTACTTGATCCATTACAGTACAATTATTAGCATCTGTCAATGTAACTGTGTAAATTGTATTGACATCAGGCATAATTGTAACGGAAGAACAGTCCTCCGGAGACTCGCAAATCACTACCGGAGCAGAAGAACCATCTTCTGGTTGTGCAGTCCATACTACATTTAGGTCTGGTATTCCATTTATATAAGTTGAAATATCCAATGTTGTTTGAGTACCGAGTTCTATTATCTGACTTGGCCCTAACTCTACTACTAATTGTTGTGGAGCATCAATAACAACATCTTCTTCAATATTACAACCCTGTCCATCCTGAATTACTACATTGTATTCTCCTGGTGGTAAATCTTCGAAAATTGTTTCATTTCCAAATGTTTGTCCACCATCTATTGAAAACATAAAGTTTCCATCGCCACCGGTTACGTTAGTTATAGAGATGCTTCCTGTATCATCAGGACAAGGAGGATCAGTATGATTAACTTCTGCTTGAGGTATGCTAGGATCTACATCAACAATAACCTGATCAACATCTGAACAACCTGTTACCGAATTAGTAACTGTCAAAGTAAATTCTCCACCATAATTCACTGTAATAGAAAGTTGATCACCTCCATCAACCGGATTTCCACTTTCATGTGTCCACTCATAGACTAAATTATCACCAGTAACAATACCTGTTAAAGTCACCTGATTAACTGCACAAGTAATAGATTGTGCATTACCTGCATCAACAGTTGGTATGTTGTTAACGATAACCGTAACCTCTGTAGCCTGATCCGGACAAGGATCCTGATTTGTAAACTGATATTCGAACTTGAATTCACCATTCGCATCAATACCAGTTGTTTGGAATGTTCCTGCAACTGCATCAAATATTCCAGCAGGAGAAGTAGACACATCTACCCAAGTACCTCCAGGATCTTGATCAGTTAATAAGTCCGCCAAATTAATCAAAGTATCCATTGGACATAATTCAATGGCAGACCCTACTCCACTATTTGCAGGGTTGAAAACTGTTAAAGTTACAGGGACTTCATTGATACAAGGAGCAGGCTGTGGGTCTGGAACCTCGTAAGTTACTGTATACATACCTGCATCCAAACCTGTAATATCCACAGTATTACCTGTTATCGTCACTTCGGTTGAAGTCCAAGTTCCTCCAGGTCTATCAGTTTCATAATCCGTCAGATCAATAACTCCCTCTGTAGAACATAGATCTGGAACATTAATCACTGGCAACGGATCACAATTAGAACAATCTATGGTGAGAGTAAATGGATAGGATCTATCTTCACATGGGGAATCACTCATCACTGTATATTCAAACGTAAACACGTCTCCAAGATTTATTCCGTCAGCTTCATCAAAAGTTACTAATCCCGGATTTGACAAGTCAATTGTCACTGGACCTCCAGTCTGTGTCCATGTTCCATTAGCATCGAACGGATCCGTAAAGTCAACAACATCATTAAAGTTAAACGTATTATTATTTCCATCTAATGTATTATTACATACTATGTCAGCATCTCTTCTCAACATACCAATCTTCTGCTCTACCAAATGTAATTCTACACATGTGTCCTGAGGACAAAGAGCTGATGGAGGAGTTGGGTTAAAGGTATAGCATATCTCGTAATCCCCTGGCTCTCTTCCTTCTGTATCAAACATATCTCCAGGTTCTAATCCTTGCGGTAAAGCTGCATACGTAACACTCCAATCACCCGGGTCAGACCCTGCTTCTAATAAACTATTTAAATCCAACAGACCTCCCGCTTCATTACACATAGTATCCGGAGGCATCACTCCAGCATATAGACAGTTACAATCATCAATTATAACGTTTACATCAACTGCAATGGGACTACAAGGTTGATTGGCATCTACACTATACGTAAATGTGTATACGTCACCTATTGTAGCTCCTTCAAAGTCTACTGTTGCGTCAGGCTCTATTGTTACCGTAACACCTCCACTTTGACTCCATGAACCACCTGATGAATAACCTAGTTCAAGTAAACTAAACAAGTTTATCGATGTAGAGCCAACACCCGAAGCTGACGTATTACATACATGTCCATCAGGTTCTGCGACAGCTTGAGGCTGTCTTCTTATTAATATGGTAGTTGGCCACTCATCAATACAATTACCACCAGGATCATTATCGAAGGTAAACAACAGATCATAAAGACCAGAAGGAATTCCACTTGGGTTCAAGTTACTTCCTGTAATAGAACCTACAGGCAATTGTTGATTCGGTCCTCCACTTGGAGAACTCCAAGTTCCCGTCTGATTTGTAGTATTGGAAGTAATTAATGCAGTCAAATCAAACAAAGTCATGTCTCCATTACACAATGTATCTGTCGCTAGTTCGATCTGAGGACAATTACAGTCTATAACAGTTACTACAACTATTGTAGTAGCTTCCTCACAAGGATCAGTTGCATTATTGGTCATATATGTAAATTCCATGACCTCTCCGATATTCATACTTAATGTATTAACCACAGGCAATGTTCCTCCAGCAGTAACACCCGCTGTTTGCATCCAACTACCTGGATCTGTATCCGTGGTAAGTAATGTATTAAGATCAATTTCAAAATCACCAAGATTGTTGTCTTCATTACATAAATTGATCGAATTATCAGTAACTCCAGCAATTGGTGCCTGATAAACTACTATTTCTGTTGTATCGGCTGTAGGGCAATCACCTACTGGTGTATCTATTGTCCATTGAACTTGATATGTACCTGCAGCTATTCCATCAGCCAAAAACTCATCATTCGTTACAGTTCCTGTTTGAGGATTACCTGCTACCTCACTCCATGATCCATCATTATCATTATTAGCATTTAAATAATTATTTAGATTCACAGGATTAACATTGTCATTACATTGATCAGGAATGGCGGTAACACCAACGTTAGGACATGGGCAATTAATTACAATAACACTCATAGTATCTGATACATCCTCACATGGTGCTGTAGCAATATTTGTTGTGTAAACAAAATCATAAGTATCTCTGGCCTCCCCCTCGAAACTAACATTGGTTAAATCTGTTAAATCAACTCCTGAAGTGGGTGGAGCTGTCCAAGTACCTGCATCTCCAGTTACTTGAGCAGTAAAATCCAAAATAACACCTGGAGGAATACCATTGTCAACCCTACAAACAATGACAGTATCTGTAACCATAGCACTAGGTGTCGAGCTATTTGTAACTTCCGCTGTACCAACTCCACTACATCCAGTAGCATCTGTTACGGTAACAGAATAAGTTCCCACCTCTGATACCTCTATTTTAGAATCTGTATCCGGTAGTGCTCCACTTGGACCTTCCCATTCATACATTGCAAAACCATCACCAGCTCTTAAACTATCGGGATTCATGTCACACAATGCTACATCATTCAATTGAATATCCAAATTAGTGTCTACTGTAATATTGACTGCTTCAGAATCTGAACAATCCTCAGCATTAGTAACTGTAAGAGTTACTGTTCCCGCGGTTGAAACCGTACAAGAATTAGTTGTACTAATTTCTCCATCCACAGAATGTACCCAACTGTAAGTCCAATCAGGATTACTTGTTGTTTCTAAGGTAGTACTGGAACCTTCACAAAATGAAAGTGAACCGTTTATGTCAAACACTGGTGGATCATTAACCACCAATTCCCATACTTCCGTATCTGTACAACCATTGGCTTCCGTAACCGTAACACCATATGTAGTAGTAACATCTGGAGATACTAATATACTCGGGCCCGTTTGACTAGTAGACCATTCAATCAATGTGTAATCTCCATCATTAGTCACAGATATTGAAGAATTAGTAGGATCATTTGAACATCTTTCTGTATCTCCATCTAGCATCACGGGAGTACCCAGAGGAGGAGTGATTTGAAGTTCTACTGATTCTCCCACACAGCCATTTACATCAATTACTTCAAGATAAAAACAATCATACAAATTAAGATCTACATCCTCAAATACAGTTGGATTTCCATAACCATCAACAATAAAGTTACCATCACAATCGTATAAATTCATTACCTCCAATGCAGCACCATTTAGAGAAACAAATGTTCCTAATAAATCCACGGTTTCATCACCACATGCTACGGGGTCATTCTCTAGAAAAGTTTGTGGTGCATCAAATACACTAACTTCGACACACTCAGTTGCTTCACAATCAAAAACATCAATGACGGTAGCACATAAATTATATACTCCCGGAACGGAAGTTTCATGATCAATATGGAATGCAATATCATCTTCATCTCCAAAAAGTCCAAATGGTGAATCCCAAACAACCTGAAACGGAGCTGAGCCATTAGTAATATTTGTAACTACAGTGTACGTCGGATCTTGAGGATCATAAATACCATTTTTACAAACAAGTACAGGATCAGGTTCGAAGAAAAACTCAACATTTGGCTTCACATCTACTTCCACTTCTCCAATACCTGAACATCCGATATTATCTGTAACGGTTACAAAATATGTAGTAGGTACAGTTGGGCAAACCTCTATTGTCGGTGTTGTTTCTCCCGTACTCCACTCATACATGTACCCCACGCCAGTTCCACCACTTGGATTAGCAGTAATATTATTACAGAACCCATCACACACGTAAGCATCAGGAATATCAACAATTAATTCCGGTTGAACACATACGATAATCTCTGTAATAGGGCCTGGACAAGTAAATACATCATCTGCTTGAACCTGTCCATAATAAGTTACACATTCTTCTGCTCCAGAAATGTTCTCTAACATATCAGCTATAATACCTGTACCGTTAGGGAATGTATAATTGTTTTCTCCAATTATATTCGGATTATCATCAAACCATATCTCTACCAAATAGGTAGAGAAAGGATCAGTTTCCACAAAAATATCAGTAGTACCATTATTACATATAATTTCAGGATTTGGTGTAGCAACCACATGTGGAGGAGCATTACAATCTATCATCCACGGTGGACTCAATTGTTTTTTATCTAAGAGACACTCTCCTACAGGATCTTCCCAGCATCCACCAACACCATCAGAAAATGTCTGAAAGGAAATTTGCAGATCGTTATTCTCGAAACATTCTTCCTGACTATCAAATTCTTTTACAATCAAACACATTTCCCAAGTGATATTCACAGTGGTAGTTCCAATTCCCCATCCCTCTCCGGGGGAACAATCATTCTCACATCCTGCATTACCTCCATTAGTAACCCATGCATAACCGCTTGGCAATTGATCTCCAGGTTGCAAAGTACTAGAAGCACATGGACAAGATTCACAAAGCAAATTACATATTTGTAAATTACCATTGTCATCAGTGTATGTACATAAGATAGGAACAGGTTCCTGAACTTCCCAATTACAATCACCACCCTCTTCATACCATTGGGCCGTCATTCCATTACCTTCAGGGGCATTGCCATCAAAATCGAACCCTTCCATATCCCATCCTGGGCCAAATGAAGGAACAAAACCTATAATCCAATCTACCCCTGTCTCTGAAGCATCATAAAAGAACTCAACTGTCATACATACCTCCATTCCTTGACAGAAAGGTCCTGCCATTAAATCTCCATCAGGATCTATTTCAACCATATTTCCATCAGCATCTGTAACCGAGGTAACTTCAAATTCTAGAGAAGGCTCTGCACAGTCACTACTTTCCAAATCTCCTAAACAGACAATTGCATTAATTGTAGTCGCGACACAAAGCTCGAATCCGGGATCATCAATAGTTTGATCAACTGGTAAAGAGTTAGGCTCTACTGTTACAGCTATCCAATAGGTATCGAATTCATCTAACACTGGTTGTTGTAATAAGTCAGGAGTAGTATCATCATTGTTACAAGGTGGAGTTGCAGCTGTTGATAACTGTTCTAAATTATCACAATCATCACCACCGTATAATGTCCAAGATGCTTCCCAAGTACCATTAGGTTCGACAGTAGCAAAAATTTGAGCTGCTTCATCATCCGTTGATATTTCAAACCAAACCGTTGGCCATTGGTCAGTATCACATGGAGCTCCAGGTGATGGAGGATCTTGCGGACAAGCAAAGTCCAAGCAACTTTGCAAACATACATAGTCTAACTCGAAATTAGGATTTGTAACAGGTTCTAATTGTTGTGCTCCTGTAATATCAGCACACTCATCTGCATAGTCACATGAAGGAGTAAGTCCCTCTATCATAATATTAAAATCTCCCTCTTCCTCTCCATTTCCATCATCTCCATCGTCAGCTTCAGAACCTACCTTAACCACAATATGAGTAATGGAAGGATCTAAACATTTTGTTCCTAGAATAAACTCTTTATCTCCGGTCCCACATTCCACCATAGGTGAGCCATCTGGATTTTCCGCAGGTTGAACACCTGGACAGTCACCATCAAATAAGAATAATTGAGTTCCAAAAGGTCCATCTCCAGTAAAACCGCTTACAGTAACTTTAATGGCATCAAAACTAGGATCAATAGGTATGGTATAAAATACATCTGCAAGATTCAAGTCGGGATCACAAACGTCAAAATTAATGTCAGATTTAGTAGCACATCTAGTGGTACCCATCGTACTACCACCTACCGCAATCTCTTCGGCCGTCTCACAATTATCATTATCCGGCGCTCTATCTACTTTTATTCTTATTGTAAACTCTCCTTCATCTCCAGTGTTACTTCCTACAACAATCTTTAGTGTTTCTCCTTGCCATGCAGTAATATCTTCATCCAATAATTCAGGTTCATTACCTCCACTTACACATAAAGCGTTACCACTTATTGCTGTCCAAGCAGGTTCTCCACAAGCATCGTCTAAAATAGAAAACATTGGTTCATCCAAATCTATTCCTTCTACCTGAACGCTCATTTCAACGATATTTGGATCGTCAGGAATTGCTATTTCATACCAAACAGCCGGAGTAACAGAATAATCACACCCTCCTGCAATAAATTGTTCAGGACAAGCTTTTACAGTTGTTCCTGTGATTTCAATCCATTCACAATATGGTGGAACCGTAAACGCCTCAGCCGATCCACAGGCATCATTATCAGGTGCTGATGTTTGATCTGGAGTAACATTATCTAATGTAATATCAAAATCTCCAGCATTTGCCTCAGAAGACGCCACTTGAATATAATATTCCTGTCCTTCAAATGCACATTCCAAAGTCTCTTCTATTACTGCATCACCACTACATGTCATGACCTGAGGAACACCAATTGCATTACAATCACCTCCTACAAACTCTCCAATTTGTAAAGAAATATCACCTGTTATCGATAAATTATTAATAGTAATAGTAAATCCAACTACACCAGGAGGAATCTCATATTTATACCAAACCGTATTTTCTGAATCTACAACACAGTCGTCATTGTCAAATTCATCTGAACAACCGGTTGTACTTGTAGGGCTATCCAGCGTAACTCCATCTTCCATAGCCACAGCATCACAAGGATCATCATTCACACAACCCGAAGTTATCTCAACACAGATAGTAAAGTCACCTCCTACCTCATCCGGATCAGTACCTACCGCTATCCAATAGCTTTCAACTTCAGGATCATTTATAGGATCTATTTCTATAGGTCCAGTCAAAGCACCATTACTTTCACCTATTGTACAAGGACCTATTTGAGTACCACCACAGGCATCAAAAACTGCAACAATTGGAGTCGCAAAGTCAGCATCCGTAATCTCTATATTAATAAATTCTCCCATTCCATCATTCGTCACCTGATACCATACCACATTATCAACTAAACCACAAGAACCTAAGTTTTCTTCACATGCATATTCATTACAATCATCCACACAAACTGGATCAGCATCCGTTACAATTTCTCCTCCACCTGCATCATCCAAAGCTGTACTTGCATCAGCACAATCATCATTATCGGTACATGTATTTGTGATTACATTAAGGTTTAAATCAAACTCTCCTTCAGAATCGGGCTCCGTTCCAACCATTATATAAACTGTTGTTCCTTCATCTTCACATTTAATAACATAAGGCTCTGTTTCATTTGCAAGGTCACAAACAAAATCATTAACATCTACATCTCCTAAGGCATTACAATCAGTAGCATAACCAACATCATAAGGTCCTGTCGCGGCATCAGTTGCAGTAAGTGTTATTTCTAATGCTACTTCTCCAGGGCCAAATGTATATTCAACCCAAACCTGACTTAAATTATTGTCAGCATCTCCACATCCTAGGAAGTCATAATCATGATTTGCACATATAGTTGTTCCTATGTTAGATCCTGCTGCACCCACGATAGCATCGCATGGATCATCACCTGCCGGCGGAACGAGAGGCTTGATATTAAATGTAAATGCCCCTTCAACTGCTGCATCACTTGAAACTGCTACTAAAAATGTAGTAGTTACTCCCAAAGCTCCACCCAAATCAATAGTACCATCTGAAATTACACAATCCCCAACTGGAGAAGGAAGTTCTCCATTAGGTCCACAATCATTATTAAATAATCCAAGTGTATAGTTTGTAGAAATATTTTCGAACTCTAATTCCGTTGTTCCTGCAGGAACATCAAACGAATACCAAACAGTTGACTCTATATCAAAGTTACAATTCGCTCCAGAAGAATTATTTGATTCCGGACAAGCATTTGTGTTATCTCCGTCAGTTATCTGTGTCCATTCACATTCAACCAGAGCTGCATACGTCAAATCCGGAGAGGTACATCCATCATTTGCAGGTTTATCATTATTTACTTCATCAATCGTCAATTGAAAATCACCCTCTTCACTATCAATGTTTCCAACCGCAATGACAAGAATTGTATTCGGTGGAACACATTCAATTTCTAGGTCATTATTAAGAACATCGCATTCTTCATTATCAGATAATGGTGGTGTAAAACCTGCTCCCGTACAATCTGCCCATACATTAACACCTAAACTTACTGCAGCAGTACCTGTAGTTGCTGTACTAGTAATGGCAGAAATTGTAACATCTGAATAAACATTATCTGTAGTATATTCATAATATACCACATGATCTGTAGCACCTCCTGCACAAGTGAAATTAGCATCACTTGTAGCACATAAAGTAGTCCCCTC
This sequence comes from Saprospiraceae bacterium, assembly GCA_965230495.1. Taxonomy (GTDB): domain Bacteria; phylum Bacteroidota; class Bacteroidia; order Chitinophagales; family Saprospiraceae; genus JACJYM01. The sequence continues at coordinate 1,250,456 of OZ246004.1, forward strand.
AACAGAAGTAGGTGTATTAGGTGAACCAGGAATTACTTCAGCATCCGGATTACAAATGTCATTAGCGGGAGGAACAATAGCTAATATTTCAAAATTAATATCTCCCTCTACAGTACTACTTACTGCTAAGTTATAAGTATTTCCTGGAGTTAACCCATCTGCTTGTAACACTTGATCTCCATCCGCTTGAACACAATTTCCAATTTGAGTTCCTAAATAATCATTCGCTTCAGTACAATCTGCATCACTAAACAATCCAATGCTTGTATTTCCATCCAATCCTTGGAATTCAAATCCCACAGCGTTAGCAGGTAGTACAACTTGCATCCATACAGTTGCTTCTGCATCAAAATTACAATTTCCATCTCCAGACTCTACACAAGCGTCAGCATTGTTAGTCATAACATCAGTCCAATCACAATCTCCATCTAATGTAATAACCACTGGATCCAAACAAAGATCATTATCCGGAATTGATGAGTTATTAGAAGTAACGGTAATGTCAAAGTCACCTTCAGATCCTTCAGGAGAACCAACAGCAATAGTTATTGTTGTTCCCGGTGCTACACATTCTATAATAATATCTCCTGTAAGAGCATCACAAAGATCACCGCTAGTCACTGTATAATCATAAGCTGTATTTGCACAATCCTCATAAAGTTCTACTTGCAGGCCAGTAGCTGCTGTACCAATTGTATTTGTATTATCCGTAAAACTAAAAGTAAGGTCCGTACTTTTTGTATTAGTATTATCATATTCATAAGTATAATACACTACATGATCATCAGTTGTATTCAACGAACAAAAACCAACATCATGGGGAGTTGCACAACCTGTTGTACCATCTTGTAAGGTTGCATCCGTCAAGGCAATTGCATTAACGCAATCATCGTTAGCAGGAGGAACAATAGCTAATATTTCAAAGTTAATATCTCCCTCTACAGTACTACTTACTGCCAGATTATAAGTGCTTCCTGCTACTAAGCCGTCACCTACTAGAACTTCATCTCCATCAGTTTGAACACATGGGCCAATTTGAGCACCTAAATAATCATTTGCTTCAGTACAATCTGTATCAACAAAAAAACCAATACTTGTATTTCCATCCAATCCCTGAAATTCAAAACCTATAGCATTAGCAGACATCACTACCTGCATCCAAACTGTTGCCTCAGCATCGAAATCACAATTTCCATCTCCAGACTCTACACAAGCCCCTGAATTATTTGTCATTGCATCTGTCCAATCACAATCTCCATCCAATGTAATTACAACAGGATCTAAACATAAATCATTACTTGGAATAGATGTATCGTCTGATGTTACGGTAATCTCAAAATCTCCTTCCATTCCATCCGTAGAACCAAGTGCGATAGTAATAGTAGTTCCTGGTGCTACACATTCAATAGTAACATTTCCTGCCAGAACATCACATAAATCACCACTTGTTACAGAATACATGTATGGAGTATTCGCACAATCTTCATAAAGTTCAATTAAAATATCTCCTGCATCATTAGTACCACCTGGAGTAGTAACACTAAATGTCAAATCAGTACTTTTTGTATTTGTATTATCGTACTCATAAGTATAATATACTACGTGATCATCGGTTGTATTCAATGTACAAAAAGCAGCATCATGGGGAGTTGCACATGAGGTGGTTCCTGCTTCAGCTGTAGCATCAGTTAAAGCAATTGCACTAGCACAATCGTCATTAGAGGGCAAGGAAGGATTTGCTTGAACAGTAAAATCTCCTCCATCAAAAACCAATATATAATAAGTAGTAGTTGGATCATCACTAATTCCTGTCAATGCAGCATCACCCTCACAACCCAATTGCGTAAGAGTTGTACAATCAGGTCCGGTAAATACTTCAAAGGATGAACCTGTAATATCAAATAAATCAACCTGACCATTTACATCAAAAGTATACCAAACTCCAGCAGTCGGATTATTAGTATAATCAAATCCCGTACATGTGGCCTCGGTGTCAGGACATGCTGCTGCATTGCCCGTTCCTGTTAAACTATTAGAACAGGTAAGGTCAGTTAAAACGGAAGCCTCTCCACAAGTTTCGTTGGCTATTCCATTATCCAGTTCAGTAAATGTAAATGTAAATTCACCATGAGCTGGAGTTACATTATCTCCCACCTCAATATAAACTACATCACCAGGTTGTAAACAACTTACATTAGGTGAAGTGGAACTATATACATCAGGATTAGCACAATCATTTACACGAACTTGCGTAACCATCACAGCATCCAGTGATTGACCGTTTGTAGCGTCACCTGCCACAGTTATATCTAAATCTTCAAGATTTCCGGTCCCATCATAAGTATAACTATACCATACCAAATGATCACTAGCACAAAAATTATTACCAGAATCGCCACTTGTTACTGTAATTGCTCCCAAGCAATCATCATTGGTAGGAGCTCCAGGAGCAGAAGAGACTGTGATATCATACATCCCTTCAGTTCCTGAACCATCAGTTGCTACCTGAATAAGATAGGTCGTTCCTGCCGCAAGACATACTGTTCCTCCTCCCGTATTCTCATATAAAGAAGTTAAGCCGCTGAAATCAACGCTACAATCTCCTGAATAAACGCTTACAACACCATCTGTCATTGTGTTTTCAGTAAATGTAATAGTCATCATATCCTCTCCTGCCGGCATAGTGTAGCTATACCATTCCGAAGCAATTGGTGAGGTTAATCCCGTAGGAATGGGCTCACCAGCTTCTTCCCCAAAACCAGTATTGTCACCAGAATCTAAAACTCCATCAGACAAAACTACTGCAGAAGCACAGTTGTCATCACCAGCAACTATCGATTCTGAAATATCCAATTCAAATAAAGTTTGTTCTCCTGAAACCACATCACAAATAGTGATTTCAATATTATCGGCATATAGATTAAAAGTGACAGTGAGAAGTGCTAGTAATAAAAATTTTCTCATCCTATGTTTATTATAGTTATTACAATTTAAAACGTACTATGTACTATATATTCGTAAGAAAAGAAGTCGCCTGACTCGGCAAAAGGAGTAAAATCAGTCGAAAGGTAACATTTTTTTAACAAAACTCAAAAAATTACAAAAAAAAGCAGGCCATTAGTATAAATGGCCTGCTCAATATTTTTTTCCAAAAAGACTTTACTTCAAAATTGCTACTTTTTTCTTTACTTCATACTCTCCGAATCCTAGTAATAGAAAATAAGAACCCCCTGTAATTTCAGAAATATTTAATTCTGCCTTACCATTATTTATGCTCCACTCAATAATATTTACTCTTCCCAGTACATCAACTAATCGTACTCTTTGTAAAGGAATATTAGGTAGATTATCTAAATAGAAGATATTTGTGGCTGGATTGGGATAAAGAGCTAATGCTGCCGCTATATCCTCTTCAATACCAAGTTCACCTATCATTATAGTATTGGTCACAGTATCCGAACAAAGTCCGTTATGAACAACCAACTTGACATCATATTCTCCGTCCTTATTATAATCATAATTTGGATTCGCTTCATTGCTCTTACCTCCATCACCGAAATCCCATTCAAAAATGTCTCCATCTTGAGAAGTATTCGTAAAATTAACTACGTTGCCCTCAATCATATAATCGAAAGAAGCCGTTGGTTGGTCATTTACAATAATCATATCATTCAGTGATTCTTCTACGCTACCATATTGGTTATACGCTTTAAGAGTAACGGAATAAAATCCTGATTCTTCATATGTAATGGTTGGATCACTATCATTAGATGACAATGGGCTTCCACCATCAAAAGTCCATTCGTATGTTTCCACATTTGAAGAATTACTGGAATATTGAATAGATTCTCCCTCACAAATTTCATATTTACTTGAAGAAATTGCGATAGTTGGAAAAGCATCAACTGTAAACTCTATTTCTTTCTCATCAGTACCACATTCATTTTCCGCAGAAAGAATCACAGAATAATCTCCATTTTCAGAAAATTCTTTAATCCAATCCTCATTACTCAGCACATCTCCCATATAGTCCCACATATAGGAATCCGCATTATCCGAAGAATTAGTTAGAGTAACAGTTATCCCTTCTATATTAACATCTGCATCAACTTCCGGTACATCAGATATAACTATATAATCATCAATGATTAATTCATCCGAGCCTGCTTCATTACTTACGGTTAATTTTACCGGATAAATCCCGGGTTCATTGTATGTCACTAAAGGATTACTTTCTGAAGATGTTGCTGGTGAACCTCCTTGAAAGATCCAAGTTCGTTCCTCTACTGAGTACTGACTATTATCAGTAAAACTAATTTCCATTGGGACACAACCCGACGTTTCATCCGAAGTAAAAGATGCTACGGGAGCAATATTACTATTTACTTCTTGACTAAATTCAACGGAACCACAAGAGTTAGTTACTGTCAACTTTGCAGTATATTCTCCCTCATTCATATAATCATGAGTAGGGCTTTCTTCGATACTGGTATTACCATCCCCGAAATCCCACATATAAGACTCTCCATATAGACTTTGGTTATTAAACTCAACAACAGTTCCTGATCCAGAATATGTAAAGCTTGCAGTAGGTTCTATTCCTACTGAAACAAAGTCTTCCATCATGATTTCATCTTCACTTATAGGATTTGACACAATCAACGTAACAGAATACGTTCCTGGCATATCGTAATTAACCACCGGATTTTCTTCCGTGCTCATCTCTGGTGTACCTCCCTCAAATGTCCATTCATAAGCAGTGGCATTTGGAGAATCGACCGAATAAGTAACCTCTTCAGGAATGCAAATCTCCGTAACATCAGAGGTGAAAGAGGCAGAAACCGGTTCAAAAACTGCAATTGTTTCTGATATAGTCAACGTATCACACTCATTTTCAACTTTTAGTATTACTTCATACTCTCCCTGTGATAGAAAAATATGGGTAGGATTTTCTTCCATACTCATCGTTCCATCACCAAAGTTCCATTCATAAGCAATTCCAAAAGAAGAAGTATTAGAAAATTCAACGGATAATTCATCTGCCACATAATCAAATTCAGGGATCGGATCTTCCTGAACTGTAATGAAATCAATCATTTCAACTGTATCTTGCCCTAGTGCATTAATGGCGATAAGCTCAACATCATAAGTACCTGCTTCTGTATACGTAACTATCGGATCTTCATCTGTACTGGTCGAAGGAATTCCTCCTTCAAAAGTCCACATAAAAGAGGTAGAACTAGAAGAAGAAGTATTGTTAAATGAAACCTCATAATCAGCACATCCAAAAGAGTCCCCTACTAAATCGAAAGAAGCGGATGGTAACAAACTGATGGTAATCACTTCCTCTGTTGTAAATTCTCCACAGCTACTTATAGCTGTAAGAACAACGGTGTAATCTCCTTCATCAGCATAAGTATGACTTGGGTTTTCGGTTGAAGATGTAGTCCCATCTCCAAAATCCCAAGTATACGATGTAGCATCAGAAGAAGTATTTTCAAAGTTTACAGTATTTCCGTTGGTATCCGTAGTAAAACTAGGAACTGGTGATGCTATAACTTCTACATATTCATTAAGAACAAGTTCGTCCGTACCCTGAGGGTTCGAAACTATCAAGGTTACATCATAAATACCAGGATTCTCGTAAATAACCACAGGGTTTTCCTCATTTGATTCTGCCGGTTCTCCTCCAGGGAAAAGCCAAGTCCATCCTGTAGTATTATTTGATGCCGCGGATTCAAAATTAACCGTTAAGGGATCACACCCTGATTCAACATCACTATCAATTCCCGATTGAGGAGGAGTAGCAATGGTTATGAATTCAGAATGCATAGAATTTCCGCAATCATTGGTGGCTGTTAGTATTACTTCATATACTCCATCTTCTTCATATTCATGAGATGGCTGAAACGAAAAAGCAAATTCACCATCTCCAAAATCCCATTCATAAGCGTAGGCATCAGTGGTAGTATTAATAAAATCTACATTACTTCCATCCACTATTGGTATAAACTCGGTACTTGGAGGACCTGATATTATAACTTCATCGTAAATAGTATATGAATCATCACCAACAGCGTTGTAAACCGTCAAAGTCACATCATAGGTTCCTGCAAAATTATACGTAACTACAGGATTCTCCTCATCACTTGTAGCCGGTGTCCCCCCCTCAAATTCCCATAAATAAGTATCGGCTCCAATAGAGTTGTTAGTCATCTCAACCACGCCTACTACACAATCCTCTACTATATTAAAAGTGAAATCTGCTTCTGGAGGAGAGCTAGTACCGCAATCATCTAAGCACCATCTACTGTTATAATGACTTTCGATAGAACTAATTGAAAAAGAAGACCAAGAGTTAGTATTGTTCACAGAAGGTGCCATAATAGTAGGACTTCCTGCTGCGTCATGAGATGCGTTAAAGTTATGGCCAATTTCATGAGCCACCATTACTCTTTTAAGATTTGCATTGTTTGACCAATCCTGAAGGCAATTATATCTGCTACCTGTACAAACAACTCCTAAATACGCAATTCCAATGGTACTACCATCAAAATCTCTGTCTGTCCATAAAGATCCAATATCATGTGAGGCAAAAAAGCCTGTAGGGCCCCAATTTCTAAAGTCATTTAATAAAGTACTAGCATTTGTAGAATTAGTCCAAGGATCGCACGTTGAACAATTGGATACATATTGTTCAGTAATAACAAATTGAAGTTCATCGGCGAATTCATCATCGTAATTGGTCTGCACATCATTCGCCACACCGATATTATGATCTTCTACTCCACCAACACTTCCATGAGATTGAAACATCAACCAATCTGATGCAATTGCCCATTCAACTTCGAAACATTCTCCATCTCTGGTTCCTGATTGCTTTTTCACTATATCAGTTCGATGCTTATCTATCTCAGCACCACAAGTATGTTCTTCTGTATCGATTATATCCTCTACGTTATAGAAAACATATTTATTATTGTAATCAAGGCTATTCATTAAATGATTTAATGGTTCTATAAAGAATCTCTCTTCACCAATCATAATAAATCCATAAATAAAACCTTCGTTAAATGTTAGACTAACCTTTGATTCTTTTGCACCAGATACATAACCATAGGTAGTCAGTGGTAGAGACCTATTCTCTTGAAGTCCATCACTAGTGTAAAGTTTATAATCCGGTGAAATAAGATTTCTTTCAATAAGCTCTAAGGAAAAACTTATGTCCTCACTTATCACAAGATCATAGATGATAGTACCATTTCTTTTTTGAGTGACTACATCCTTTTTTGAAATATTCAAATCAGCTACTTCAAACGCTTTAAACTTCTTTGCCAAAGTACCTGTCACGGCTTTCTGAGCACCTAGATTAAAGTTTGTTATTAAAAATAATATTGAAAATAAAAAGGTATAAACCGATTTCATAAAACTTAAAATTAAAATTTGTTGAAATGAAAATAAAATTCCTTATTCTACTGAATAAATAAACTTTATAACCTGAGATTGAATAAATTTGCCATCGCTAAAGTATAATAATATTTCAATATACGAAATAGTATTTGGTGCAATTTTACATTGTTACGACAATTGAGACATTTAAATACTATTTTCGCGTTCTTTATAATATACCGTATTGGAGCATATTTATCATAGAATCACCTCATTTGTAAAGTATTATTTTCGTGCTCAATCTATATATAGTTTACACTCTCCTTTTCTTTACAGATTTTATAATGAAGTATTTAGAAACGATCGTACCTATTATTCTTTTTATCAAATAGAGCAAGAGAGAAAAAACCTTCTAAACTCAACTCAGGAAATTACTTTCCTTGAGATGGGGGCTGGATATCATGGATCGAATACGAACCAAAGTCAAATACACAAAAGAAAAATTTCGGAGATAGCTAGAAGTTCGCTATCAAATAAAAAACAAGGTAGGTTATTGTTTCATTTGGTTAATCTGTTTCAACCACAAAAGATTCTTGAATTTGGAACAAGTCTAGGAATATCTACGGCTTACCTAGCATCTGCAAAAAGAAATGCACAAGTCCTAACTATTGAAGGCAATCTTGAGGTACAAAAAAAAGCAGATCAAATCTTCGACAATTTAGGTCTTACTAATATTCACTGTATTCACGCGATATTTGATGAATATATCTTGTCCTCTGATTTTCAAAAAATACAGAATATTGACATGGTGTATATTGATGGTAACCATACTTATACTGCCACAAAAAAATACTTTGAGGCTATCTTTCCTAAACTATCTACTCAGGCCATTATTATTATCGATGATATCTACTGGTCAAAGGAAATGACTCGTATATGGCAAGAATTAAAGAACAATTCCGCTAAAAATCTTATGATAGACATCTTTGAACTTGGAATTATTTTTATCAACTCCTCTTCTACCCCTTTAGATATAACATTGATAGAGTTCTGGAAAAAACCATGGAAAATAGGAATTTTTCCTTAGCCATCTTTCAGATACTTTTTATAATTATATATTTGACACATTAATAAATACTATGAATAGAATACTGGTTGCCAATAGAGGTGAAATAGCATGTCGAGTTATAAAGACTATTCGTAAAATGGGACTCACTTCTATTGCGGTGTTCTCAGAAGTAGACAAGGATACCATGCATGTAAAAATGGCAGATGAAGCCTATCCCTTGGGTGGAAAGAGTAGTTCTGAATCATACCTAGTTATTGACAAAATTTTGGAAATAGCGAAGAACCAAAACATTGATGCAATTCATCCTGGCTATGGTTTTCTAAGTGAGAATTCAAAATTCGCACTTGAAGTAGAACGCAATGGCATAACTTTAATAGGACCTAGTCCTGAGGCTATGGATATTATGGGGAGTAAACTAAAGGCTAAAGAAGCTGTAAAAAATTATGATATCCCGATGGTTCCAGGAACTGATGTTGCATTAACAGATGTAAAAGAAGCAGTTGAAATAGCAAAGTCTATCGGATATCCGATTCTAATCAAGGCATCTGCAGGAGGTGGAGGAAAAGGGATGAGAATAGTTGATAAAGAAAATGATCTTGAAGAACAAACTAAACTGGCAATAAGCGAGGCCAAGTCCGCATTTGGAGATGGTTCTGTTTTTATTGAAAAGTATATTAAATCTCCAAGGCATATTGAAATACAAATACTTGCAGATAACCACGGAAACATTTTACATTTATTTGAGAGAGAATGTAGTATTCAAAGGAGACATCAAAAGGTAGTCGAAGAAGCTCCGAGTGTTGTATTAGACCATAAACTCAGAAATCAAATGGGAGAAGCTGCAGTACTTGTTGCCAAATCCTGTAATTATAAAGGTGTAGGAACCGTAGAGTTTTTGTTAGATGAAAACAAAAATTTCTATTTTCTAGAAATGAACACCCGTCTTCAGGTCGAACACCCCGTCACAGAATTAATCACAGGATTAGATTTGGTTGAAGAACAAATTAGGGTAGCTCGTAACGAAAAACTCAGATATTCTCAGTCCGACTTGTCTATTAAAGGACATGCGGTTGAGTTAAGAATTTATGCCGAAGATCCATTCAATAATTTCTTGCCGAGTATTAATAAATTGGAAAAATATAGGCTTCCTAAATTACCGAATGTGAGATTAGATGATGGAATTGAAGAAGGTATGGAAGTGCCCATTTATTATGATCCGATGCTCTCCAAATTGATAACTTATGGGGCGACACGGAAGGAAGCGATTAACAATATGAAAATAGCCATCAATAAATTTGAAATAGAAGGCATTGAAACTACATTGAGCTTTGGCAGTTTTGTTATGAATCATCCTGCTTTTGTATCTGGAGAAATTGACACTCACTTTGTTAAAAAGTACTTTTCAAAGGAAAAATATGCTCATTTATTCGATAGTCAGGCAAAAGCAGTTTCACTACTAATTTCTCATCTCCATAATGAAGAATTGAATAAAGTATAATTTTTATTGAAATACATGTTTTAACATGCTACCTTTGCATTTTTGGCCTCGTAGTTCAACTGGATAGAATATCAGATTTCGGCTCTGAGGGTTGAGGGTTCGAATCCTTCCGAGGTCACTTACATAAATTATAAATCCTTGCAAATGAAATATTTGTAAGGATTTTAATTTTAGTAGGTACAACATTAGGTTTAACATTTTCATTTACTTTTCATCTTGATCCTTTACTACCAATTGGATGAATCTTTTTTATTCATTCCTTCTGACAATGATTTTATAATACTCACAAAAGTGTGATTCATTTCTTTACAATATTTATCAAACTTCTCGTATATCTTTTTTCTTCTTTTTATTGACTCATTTATTGGTTCTAATAACCAGTCTTCAAATGGTTTATTAACTTCATAAGCACCTGTTCCGAAATTAGGAATGGTAAAATCATACCAAACATCATATAATGTATATCTGTATCTACCATCTTTAGTTTCAATTTTAAGTTTAAACCACTTTTTGGGATTTTTAAGACTACTATTATGACCCTTTTCAAAATAGCTTTTTAGTATAAGTAACCCCATGTCTTTATCTTCTACCTCTATTACAGCCTTACTTGATCTAAAAGCTTCTACTGACCAACTTTTAGCATTAATGAACAATTCAGTGGCAGTTAAACTCTTGCTTACGCTGTCAACTCCTTGGTAGAAAATTCGACCATCTTTTAAGGGGAAATTATTTGTCAGTAATTCATTATACTTATAATCTTGATACTTAACTGGTCTGTCATCCTCATAAAGATCATCATATGATCTAAATGAACAACTTGAAATAATAAATAACATTAGAAAGAATGTAAGCTTTTTCATGAATCTTGAAATTTAAGTGAATAATAAAAGGCGTGAACTTTGTCAATTCAGCCATTTGAGGTATCGCCATACCTTATCCAACTAAATAACTCAGAAACACGCCCATAACGGACGCAATCCCAAACATTTCTCTGGATAATTAAAAATTGGCGATTTTCAAATGGAGAAATCTTTGAACTGCTAGTTCACTTATATGTCTTTAACTTTTTACATAGTCATTTCTTTAACTTTTCTAATTGTGTTTATTGATACATTATGTAATGTAGATAACTTTCGCAAAGATAACCCTTTGTCTAAGTCATTTATTAGTTTCTTATAATCTTTTAAGTATTCAGATTTTGCCTTTGTATTTCCTTTTGGACGACCAATATGTTTTCCTTTAGCTCTTGCATTATCTAATCCACTTTTGATTCTTTCACTTAAAAGTTCTCTTTCCATTTCTGCAAAACTAGCTAGTGTGACAAGTATAGGCTTAAACATATGATTGACCTTTCCATTATCCATAATGGTTTCCATGCCTAGATTATGAATATATAGACTGATTTGATGTTTATTGAGAAACTCAATAAAGGAAAGTGAACCAGTCACTTTCCTACCCAATCTACTGATCTCTGTGATAAGAATTTTGTCAATCTGATTAGATTTAATTAATTCCAGTAGTCTATCATTGATTTTTCTTGAAGTTATCTCAGATGTACCAGAAATGGTTTCTGAGATAATCTCAATAATATTCCAATTTTTAGAATTAGCTACATCTTCTAATTCTCTAATTTGTCTATCTGTATTTTGATTTGATGTAGATACTCTGCTGTAAATCAGTATGTTCGGTCTCATGGAGTAAATATAATTACAAAAGTTAAGAATTTGTAGTTTACACTTATTGCACATTTAACTTGGTGAATGCCTATAGATTTTTTAAAGTAATGCCAACTATAGTATGTTGGTTTTTATGAATACTAAAGTTAGCTTTGTATACTTTATGCTGTAATGGATTCAAAAAAACAAATACTTGTGGAATTTGGTAGCAGAGTAAGGGCATTGCGTCAGGAAAGAGGATTGTCTCAGGAAAAATTGGCTTTTAAAGCTAATCTGCACCGAACGTACATAGGTATGATAGAGAGGGCAGAGAAGAATATTACATTAGTCAATGTTGAAAAGATAGCCAATGCTCTTGATTGCAAAATAACTGACTTAATTTATGGATAGGATTTTAAAATATCCGATTGTTCCTCAGAATGTATACGAACGATATAGGGATAGAATAAAGATTCCTATATATGGAAATTCTACGATGACAAGGTTATTGTTTCAAATTGTCAAGGATGCTGACAAAAGGGATGGTTCTGAGGTTTCTAAATTAGCTAAGTTGATTTTATTTGATTTTAAGAACTACTTAAATCACCCTGCAGTCTATAAGGAGAAGTATACGGCTAGTGCATTAGAGAATAGACTTGCTCTTTTAGGTAATGGAAGGACATCGGATGATTTGCCAAAAATAAACCCGAGAATAGATATTTTGTTGAACGAGGAAGAAATTGAAAAAATCCCTAGTGGAATTCATCAGAAAATTTGTTCCAATTTTAGAGAAAAAGGAGATTTAATATTTTATGATCCAAAAAAGGATTCTTCATATAAGGTTTCCATAAAATCGTTAATTCCCGACAATAAAGAGATTAACTTTGGAGCTTTTGATTTTACTGCTCTAGTAGTTGGAATACTTGAAGATGAATTTTTAGCACTAGGTGAAAGAAAGAGCAAAATAGAAGTGTCAACGGACACAACAAATTATAAAATTGGTAGGGGGAGTAAAGCACAACTGGCACAATTATTCGCTTATTTAAATGAAGTAGGGAAGTTGGACGAATTTATTGAGAGATGGGAAATTGTTTTTAAGGGAGTTTTCAAAGAGGACATTCTTATATACATAAAGAACCATCAAAGGTTGCAAATCTATTTGTTAAGTAACTCAGAATTTAGAATTTGTATATCAGAATCCTTAAGAGCATTTTGGAATGATATGGGAAAATCAGCTATCAATAGATGGGAAGGAAATTCGATTAGAATGACTCGAGATGTAATAGTAAACTATAGTTCCAATCAGATTGATAGAGATTTCAGAGATTTCTTCAATGAAAGCAAGGTAATTGCTGTTCTAAATGGAGTTCAATCTGATAAAACCAATAGTTTGTTAGGCATTAGCTTTGACTAATGTTCTACTTGTTATTTTTTCAATTTTTTTTAAAGCTAATCCAAGCTGTCTAGCAAATTCTACAGCAACGGCGTTACCAATTTGTCTAAACTGTGAGCTTTTAGAGCCAAAAAATTCGAAACTATTTGGAAATGATTGAATTATGGCAGTTTCTCTAACTGTAAATCTTCTGGAACAATTTGGATGAACTGCAATTACAGGACCTCCTGTACCTCCACCTCTCCCTACCATTGTTGGTCCGGGTTTATCCCAAGACAATTTTCTGTTACCCATATAGCCATTAATTTTTACTTTATGCTTATTTCCATAGTGATTTTTGATTTTGTCTCCCTCCCTAGTATAAGGTTCTGGTATATTACCTAAAACATCTCTTAGAGTTATATAAGGTTTAAGATTGTCGTCAGGATTGTCTGAATGAGTGGGCTTAGGAGGAAATTCTCTAAAAATCCTACTTCTAACTTCCTTACTAAAGTTCTTTGATACTCCAAAAAAAATAACTCTTTTTCTCGATTGCGGAACTCCATAATCTGCCGCATTTAACTTGTACTTTTCTACCTCATATCCTGGAAATCCATCCTCTAATCCAATTTCTGAAAATTCCTTCATGATCTGAGAAACAACTTCACCATTTCCAAGACTTAAAATGCCTGGAACATTTTCAGCCATAAAAAATTTTGGTTTAGTCTCATGTAGTAGTCTTACGATTTCCAAATACAATTCATTTCTTTCATCTTTTACATCCCGATATAAGTTTGCTATTGAAAAACCTTGACAAGGGAATCCTCCTGTTAATATATCATATTCGGGTAGTTCAGATCCTTTCAGGTCTTTGACATCTTTTAAAAGAAGATTGTGATCAAAATTGAAATCATAAGTAATTTTACAATCCTTGTCAAAATCAGTAGCTAAAACAATTTTATGTCCAGCTTGAACTAACCCTAAATCAAGGCCACCACAACCTGCAAATAGAGAAACTACTTTCATATAAAGCTAATTATAGTATGCAAATTTAAGTTTAAAAATCTAAACTAACAATTCTAGTTCGTTAATCATAACAGATGGAATCTATGATGGTTTATTTCATCAAGTTTAATAGGAATATAAGAATTTGTATCAAAGATAACAAGTGGATTTTTGAATACAAAAATTGTTAAGTTTCAGAAAATAGGAGAATTTATAAAGTGTTAAAAATCAATGGAAATTTAGAAATGAATTTTAGACCGGTTTTATTGATACAATAATTGAAATTCCTAAAGTCAAATTTAAACTCATTCAATTAATCAGCTTTAAGTGGTTTCTTTATTAGTGCGTCTGGATCATTGTGTAACAAACAATACAATTCTATAAATCGATCTAATTTATATTCTTCATCTTCCATTTTCATTCTTAAAAAACGTAACATGTAATTTTTAGAATCTAGCGAATAGTTAAAGTCAGACAAAAACTTAGTAATTCTGGAACAGTGATCCTTATTGTTGATTAACCATTTAGCCTTAGTACTACTATTCTCAATTTGTAAAGAGTCAATTAGCTGATCACAACTACTAAGCTTTTTTGTTTTAGAAACTTTTGGAGAACAAGCATAAAAAATAAAGCTTGAAATAAACAAAACAATACTTAGTTTGAGAAGTGATTTTTGCATTCTGCTAAAATAATAATTAAGGGGCGTAAAGCCCCCTAATTTAATAAATATTTATTCTAATCTGTATAATAAAAAAGATAGGCAGTATGGAGTAAAAAAATCCAACTATAAAAAACAAAGCTACTATCCATAAAATTAGACAAGATTTCTCTATTGAGAAGCCAATCAAAATTGAAGCTCAGAAAATAAAAATATAGTAAAACTCCAGCTAGATATAAACTAATCGCAATAATCACCTTAAAATAACTCGTGTTATTTAAATTTTTTTTATTCAACTTTAAAAACAAATAACTATAAGCTATAGATATTGGAGTAATAAATGGAAAAGAATAAATAATCAAACCTAGTAAACTATAAAAATTGAAAGTTCCTGAATTAAATAAAATCACAGATATTGATGTTATTGTCAACACTAACAAGTCAAAAACAACACCGTATACTATTATGCTGAGATTATTTCCTTTAATTAATTTGCGCATGGAACATTTGTTATAGGAAAGTTTTGTTTTAATAAATTTTTTAGCTCGTCCTTTGCTTTAGGTCTGTTTTTAATTGGTATTCCTTTAGTAGCATTTCCTCCATTATTTTCTGCATAATTAACAACACCTTCTTGAAAACTATCCCACAAAGCATCTGCCCCAGCAAAGGCAGGCTTTTCTAATAAATAAGCAAGTAATTTATCAACTCGGTATGGGTCTCCTACTGGAGGGTAGAAAAATCTATCCGCACCTCTAGTATATATTTCCATGCTACCATCAGGGTTAGAGATATAACCAAATTGACGGTTTCCACTTACAGGATGAAATCCATCTTCACTGGCTGGCAAAAATGGTGCAGTTACTGTAGAAAACAACCAACAGCAATCCTGAAATTGTGAACATATTATAGAGCCATCATCAGTTGGAATATTGCCTCCCGAATTAGGAACATTGATGTCAATTGTTATTAATGTTCCAAATGGATCATCTGATAACCAAAGAGTTTCATCTTCAGTTGAATAGGGAACAAATTCGTTATCTGCATTAATAAAATCATTAATATTTTTTCTAAAATATTCAAATAGCTCGGCATGAGACCAAAGTTCCCCTGTGTTTTGATCTTTAATAGGCATTTGAGATATAGTCGATGAAAAATAATCTAAATTAAGTCTTGGAGCCAGAGTTGGAGTTAAAAAATACTGAATTCTCCATCCTTCTCCCAAATCTTCAATTCTATCTTCAATAGCCGGAGGCGGCACAAAACTAGCTAATTCACTCCAAGCACTTACATCCCCACAATTAGTAACTAATTGATCTGGATTTTCTTTAATTAAATCAAACAACTCTTTTGATCTATCAAATAGAATTTCGTTGTCTTTTGCCTTTAAAGAGGTTATCAGATTTGCATAACCTATAGATTCTTCAGAACCTTCATTCTCAATGATAAAAGCTTCGAGCTGATCTAATAAATTATTATTACTTAACAAAAGAGCTGTTTCAGCCTTATTAAATTTCAACGAAGTATAAGTAGTCACAAGAGTAAGAAGCTTATTTAACTTGTCGGCATTTTCCTGTATTACCGCATCTTCTTGAGTTTCAGTATCATCCATTGGCGTTCCATTATCATCGATACCATCCTCATCGTCTTGTACTAAAGGTGGAGTACCTAAAAATTCATCTATAGCCTCATTTAATTCATTAAGCTCTGCTTCACTCCAATCTAAGCTTAACAGTTTACACGGTATATCTCCAAAGTCTGTAACGGAACCATATGGATTAAGAGCAGATGCAAGATTAACCCATGTCATTAAATTACTGCTTACAGCCATCTTTTGAGCATTGGCAAGATTATCTTCTAATGAACCACCATATTCTTCACAATACGTCGATCCTGTCCCTGTATCTGCTTTTCCTAATCCTAATAAATAACAATTAGCTGCCATGATAGATTCAGGACTTGTATTGTTTTCTTCTAAAAAGCTTTCCGTTTCTACGATACTGTATAAACATTCAGGCATCGTATTCATTATCCAGTTAAGTTGATAGTCACCTGCGGTAGATACAAAGCTTTTTATGAAGTTGGAAGAATTCCAAACCATACTATTAAGGATTCCAAAACCACCACTTCCTGCTCCACCAAATCCAAAGCCTCCTGAACCTCCTCCTACAACATCGATCGGGCCGCCATTACCACCTCCGCCGCCACCGCCAGTTTGTGGACCGTTCGCACCGCCTACACCTCCATCAGTACCCCCACATATTAAAACACTCATTGTCCAAGGCGTATATTCCCAATAATTACATTGCCAACCTCTCGTTTCTTCTTTATCCTTATCATCTAATAACACACATTCTATCCACGTATAAAAATGCAAAGTCTCTTCTCCTACTACACAATCTATACCTTCACCAAATGCGGCAGGATCTTCCCAGTTATCATCTTCTAAATCCAATTCAGGCGTTTGACATAAAGAATAGTCAAACATTCTAAATTGATTTTCATTAGAGGTACTTATTGTATTAGGACGATTCGTATGATTATAGCTATGAATGCCCCTATCTATCAAACTCACTTTTATTTCTTCCGTATCATCTTTTAACTTTAAGAAACCCGTTACTTTCTCTGATACTGGATGATAATACGGAACTGATACTGTTTTTAACGTACTGCTTTGGCTATATCCTACCATTCCTGCATCCCACAATAAAACACCATATTCCTCATTAGCTAATGTACTATTATGATAATCGAAGCTTGGGTATTGTAGTAATTGTGCTTTTACATTTTGTACATATGTTGCATCTTCTGGCGTTTGTTTTATTCTGTAGTTATGTCCTGACAAAGCATCATTGCAACCATTGTATTGATAATCGGGATGACTAGAATTTGAAGTATTGGTAACTACATCTGTAGTTCCTTGTTCACTACGTTGAGTTTCCGCAATATCTTCTTTTTGACAAGCCAATACAATCAATGAAATGACTGCGAGGGTTAATAAAAACTTTAATTTTTTCATCTTACTAATTTTTAAGTGTTATAAATAATGATCTATACCATACAGAATACATATCTGTAAGCCTATAAATCGATTTTACTAAATGAATGGAGATCAACTTTCTACACTAATTGGGGTCACTGGTTCTTTCTATATCTTGATGCTCCGGTTTCTGAGAATTATTTCATTTCTAACTTGATAGAAAATCATATCGGCAGTTGCAAATATAAACCTTAGAAACTGAATGTTTATTGTTTTGAGATGTAAAATTTCTTTCATTTTCTTGATTTTTTCTGATGACTTACAGTCAAATTTTGTACCACACTTTTGCTAAAAACATCTTACTTATCTTACTTTTAAGTAGTGATCATGCTCATACCAGTAATCTTCATGAAGATCAAAGTTAAATCTTCCTATTCCTGCTAACTCATCTGCTCGTTCATTTAATTCAATTCCTGAATGACCTCTTATCCATGTAAACTTGATCTTATGGTAATTGATCAGTTCAAGAAGTCTTCTCCATAAATCCCTGTTTATTCTTTTGCCATTATAATGCTGTAATTGGTTATAGGAATTCCATCTAAAAAGCCATCCTCTATTAACAGCATTTACAACATATTGTGAATCAGAAAATACGTTGATTATGTGAGGTTGTGATAAATCTTCCAGAGGTTCAATGATAGCAAGAAGCTCCATTCTGTTGTTTGTAGTTAATCTAAAACCTTTAGAAAATTCTCTATTTTCTTTGCCTTTTTCTAAGATGATAGCTCCATAACCTCCTTTGCCAGGATTAGGTTCAGAGCTACCATCTGTATAGATTGTTATTTCCTTCATGATTTCTGTTTAGGAAGGTGTTCCAACTTAATTATGGGAAGAACCTTTTAATTAAAAATTACTTACCTTACTTACCTTGTTTTAATGATTTTTCTTAAATTTTTGTCAAATTCTTTCTGCTTACAATCAGGCAATGACCGTTCAATATTTTGCTGTTCTTCGAAAGAAATTTGAGTGACTTCATAGACTCTACGTCCTTTTCTTGACAATCTTCTAAAACCATGTTTTCTGAGTAATGCACCTAATTTTTTCTTATTCGAGTCATTTACTTGAAGCTTGTACTCCAAACTGAGTTTTTCTAATATCTCGGTATTGGTTTTATAAGATATTTCATCATTCTCAATAGGAATTCGATAATGCTTGAAAAATAATTCTTCAATAGCTGATGTGAATTGATATTCTTTGTTTTTAGCATGGATTTTTTTAACATCTTCTGTTCTAAAGATATAGTCAAATCCATCTTCAATAAGATTTAAAGCTTGTGCATATGCTTTATCTAATTCTATTGGAGAATCATTATCTGCTTCGAGAATTTCATTACATAAAAATCTTCTTGAACCTGTAGGATCAGTTAAAAAGTCTATTTCATTAACTGTAGCAGCAAAACTGGCTCTTCTCATGTATTTTTTAGATGAGTGTTTTCTCATATTTCTGAGCATAATTTCTTTCTTGGTAATGATTTCTTTTAATTCATCAACTTGGCCTACTTTTCTATTACTAAATTCATCCATACAGATTAGGAACATTTGAGAAAGAAGAAGTAAGGTGTCTTTATTTCTAAGATTTAAGGTTTTAGAATCAAAGTAGTTATTGAGTTCTTTAGGTACTAATTTTTCTATGAATCTTGATTTACCAACATTTTGTTTACCTGCTAAAACTAAAACAGTTTGATTTGTAAAAGATGGATCAATCATACAAACTACCATGCCTACAAACCATTTCTTAAAGCACCAACTAAAATATTCATCATTGGTAGTTTTTACGGTTTTAGCAATTAAGTCAATGTAATCGGTATCACCAATATCTCGATCTAAGTTTTCTGGGTAATCTTCAAGAGGATTAAACTTTGGAGAGAAGTCTGATTGAATAATTCTACCTAACATAACTATAGTGCAGTCCCAATCTTTCTTAATAAATCTTATGTAAATTGAATTTAAATCGAATTCTGTGAGTTCCTTGAACTCTTTTGTTCCTTTAGGTCTAAATTCTATGTTATCCATGATTATGTTATGCCTAAAATCATAGCATTGGTTTAGCCTTGTTTCTAAAAGCCTTATTGGATTTGTACCTTTTTTACTCATCGTTGACATTTTTTAGCAATTCTGATTTTACTTCTTCAAGTAAGTACCATGAAGAAGTAGGATCTTTATGTTTTTCAATTTTTCTTTTGATGGTATTTATGGCTCTGTTGTATTCAGATGAATTTTTAAAGATTTTGAGTTTCCTAAGTGATTTGATGTAGATTTCAATAGGATAAGGAAGAGACTCAATTCCTTTGAGCATTAAATAAGAATAAAGATCATTTGGAGTGTTTATAGTTTTTAAAGATGGAATATGAAACATTCTGATGCTCTCTAATTCATTTAGACAATAGTCTGTGACACTTTTTATAAAAGATTGATGTGATAATTGATTTAAGGTAATTGGATGATTCTGTTTTAAATATTTAGCAGCTTGTTTTAGAATCGAAAATTCTACTCTTAGAATGTTCTGATTTCTTATTTCAAGTGGAAGTTTCAAGTATTCAATTTTATCCTTCTGCTTCATTTCTTTAAGCTTGTCATATTGCCTTATTTTTCTATTGGAACTGTTTAAGTAAATGGTATCTTCAAACTTTCCTAATTTCTTGTATTTAGCTCCTGAAATGAATTGTAGATAATATGGTACTGGATATTTAGTAGAGATATTGACTGCAATATCTATTCTTGATATCTGGATGATCTCTGGTTGAACTTTTAATAAGGAGATGATAGAATCTATATATTTTTGAATATCTTTTACTGAGAGTGATTCTAGGTTATTTCCTTTAATGAACTTATTAACACTTCCAGAAATGTAGGTTCTTTTTTCTTTAATTGTTATTGTTAGGTTTTTGTATTTAGCTTGGTAATAGACTTGATTTTTTGAGTCAATTTTTTCTTTGAATTTTAGTTTTTTTGAGATTTTATTGAAATCTATTTCAGAAGTTGGGATAATTAAAGTAATTGAATCGTAACTGATCATATCTTTTACTATTTGAGTGAATTATTACATTTTATTAAGAGAATGTTGTTTTCTTGTGATTTTCAAGAAATTGAAGAACATCATTGTATTGATAGTATATCTTGCCTTGAATTTGAGAAAAGGCAATGAGTCCCTTATCTCTCCAATTTTGAAGAGTGACTTTAGAAACTTTTAGTAGTTTTTGTAAATCTGAGTTTGTAAGAATTGATTTTGTTGAATGCTCAGAAAGATTAATACTGTTCAAGGTATTAAGTCTTGTTTTTATAAAACTTAATTCATCGAGAATCTTCTCTAAATTATTAGAATCAATTAAAATGTAATGTTTCATTTGATGTCTATTGCTTATGAGCTGCAAGAAACATTAAATGCTTACGGTAGAAAATTCAAGTTTTTCAGTTTTTACCGCAGTATTCTTTTTAGGCTATTTTTTCCTGTGTTTCTAAGAGAAGATTTTGAATAATCATTGGAACTCTTAGGGGATGAATCTGTAAGGTTTGTGTAAATAAGAAACCTAGCTATTAAAAATTTTATTTCATCGGGTGTTTTTTGATTGTTCCAGATTATTTGAAACTCTCTTTTGAATTCTTTAAGAAAATGATCTTGAAGCTTCATTTTGAATTTTTTCTTAGTACTTGACTTTGAAAACAAAGACTTTAAAGGGAATTCACTAAAAAGTTTTTCATAGATTTTGTAGAATAGGATTACCTCTTCTTCAGACTCCAAAATGCTTTTAACAAAATCTAGCATGAATTTCTGTAGTAAAAACTGACTTTTTATCCTAAATAGTTTATCTAACTTCTTAGCCTCTATCATGTATTTTATTTCTTCATAATCTTCAGCTATTAAGAGAAGTGATTCTACCAACAATTGATTATCTAGCAGGAAATTTATTTTGTATTTACTCGCCAGAAGAAATTTGTAAAATTTCTCTGCATCTACATATTTCAGCAATTCCGGATTTAATTTAAACGCCCAGAGAGATACTAGTTTATGTTCGCCAATTTTTACCTTATCATTATAAGAATATTCTAGTTGATTTGTTAAGCTAATATAGTTTGTTATGGATTTCCAAATAGAGTCAAATTTTTTGTTATTTGTTTTTTTCTCAAAGACATTTTTGAAATCAGAATTGATTAAATTATTCCTATACGCCCAGCTTAATACATACGATATTGGAGTAAGTGATTTCTTCATATCAAAATTTTAATTTATCCATTGCCTTATCTAATTCGGCATCAATTATTTTGCTATAAATCTGTGTAGTTTTTATAGAACTATGACCTAATAATTTACTGACATATTCAATTTTAACACCTTGTTTTAAGGCAATTGTGGCAAAAGTATGCCTTGCAATATGGGACGATAGATTTTTCTCAATTTTGCATTTTTCAGCTATTTTCTTTAAATCCTTATTGTAATATGCTGTACATGAGCTAATTTGACGATAAAGTTCCTTTTGATCATCTTCTACATGAGAATTTAGAAAGGGAAAAACAAAGGTTTCATTTTTTCTATCAGAATAAGATTTTAGTATTTTTCTTGCTTTCTTTAATAGTTTGAATCTTAACGTCTTATTTGTTTTTTGCATTATTACCTCAACATGATCGTCTTCAATATTAGACCATTTTAAAGTTAGTAAATCAGATATTCTTAATCCACAAGCATAACAGGCAAAAATGAACATTTCTCGATGATGGAACATTTTAGTGTTGGGATCAATTTTGAGCTTTCTTATCTTTTTAATTTCTTTTTCAGTTAAATAGACTCTGTGTGTTTCTTCTCTTTCTAATTTGTAATTCCTGAAAGGGTTATTTTCATGTTTTATATAGTTTTTTATTTCTGCTTTGTTTAGAAGCATTCTGAGGATACGAAAATTACCGTGAATAGTATTTGTTTTATTTTTATGAAAATTCCTCAGATGATCACCAAATGAATCTAAGAAATTCACATCAATTTCATGAATATTCAATTCTTCTTTTTTAATAAAATCCTTAAGCTTGTTGAAAATGACTTTTTCTTTATCGTGTGTTCCATATTTCTTCTGGTCTAATCTAGATTTAAGATGAGATTTAAAAAAATCTATAAAATCAATAGATTCTATCCTAATTACTGATTCTTTGATGGACCTACTACTTATAAATTGACCTTGACCTAATCTTTTCAAATAAGCATTTTCGTAATCTACAAGGACTTTGTTTAGGTAATTGTTGAGTCTGGTAGAATTAGGATGTGTATTTTTTACTTTTTGAGAAGTGACATTCCAATCTTCTTTTTTAATTTTAATATCAAGATACTTGAAAGTGCTTTTTCTTTGATGAGTAATTCTGATATACAAAGGAGATAATCCCTTCTTATTCTCTTTTTCTTTGCGAAGTATTAATTTGAAAGAAGGTTTCGACATTGGTATTACTTTAGGTATAACAAATATTGTATTATTTGGTGTTTAAATATACTATTTTGTCTATCATCTACTCATGAAACACCAAGTATTAGTATAAAATAGAAAAAAATAAGCAAAATTAATAAAGTATTTTTAATCCTTCCGAGGTCACTTGATTATATAGGGATTAAGATTTGATTATCTTAATCCCTATTTTCATATATAAATCATGTAATCATTTCACCAACTAAAAATGGGAAAAGAGAAGAAGAAATCAATTTTTCAATCGTTTAACTGGGATACTATAGCTGAATTATTTAATTTGATTTTCGTATTTCTTAAAAAATAACAGCCCATTGTATAAGTTTTGAAAAAGCAGAATAAAGAGATAAATTTATTCCTCATATAGATGAGTTATCATCAATTTGGCAAAAAAAAACATAAAGAATGGCTAATGAAATAACAGCAGTAGTGAGGCTTTATCCAGTAAAAGGTCAAATTGACAAAGATGAATTTTTAAGGTCTTATGAGTCTTTAAGTCAACAACTTTGGAGTAGTTACTATTACTTCAATATTCAAGAAAATTGTATCGAAATACTTTATCCATGTAAACGAGCAATAAGTAAAGATCTAATTGAGGATGAAATTATAAATGAAGAATATCATATTTGGATAAGAATTTCGGATTACTCATGTTACGAAGACTTAATAGGTTTCAAATCAAAGTCATATGAATCAAATTTGAATAATATTGATAATCGATGCAGATATTGGGGAGGATTTAATGATGAATGGAATTATGCATCTTCAAGTCTTTACAAAGCAGATGAGCTACAAATTAAGTTTAATACGAATTCAACAGACTTCATTCACCAACTAGTTCAACATGATAGATACAACGAAGTGAATAAAAAACTAAATTCAGATTTAACTTGGAGTCATAAAATGATGATTGTTTATATGAAAAGTTCACAAGTTAGGTTTGAAAACGAGTATACGAAGCAGCACATAGAATGTAATTTTTATGAAAATGAACTTGGATGGAATGACGTTTCTTGCGTATCTGGATTAATAATAAATGATAAGAGAATAAGACTACAAGAGGAAATCTTAGATCAACTCTATAAATATGATGAAAAAACGAATACAATAAAGCTTCATTCGACTATAGATGAAATTGAATTCAAATTAAATGGAGATCCTGTTCAAAAATTTATATGGCATACAAATCTCCCAAGTGAAAATTTTTCTGGATGGTTAGAAAAAACAAAATGCGATTGGTCAAATTGTATTGATCCTGAATTTATAAAATTTAAAACTTGGTACAATAACAAAAACTGATGATAACATGCTGTGATCAGGGAATCGTTCCTTCGTCACGACTCCCGATACAGCCGATCCGTTATGTCTCATATGAAAATTGAAAATGAACATTTATAATCAAAATGAAGAGTTTGTTACTTATGGTATTGAATACATCAATGGGTATTTAAGCTCTTTGGCAATATTAAAAGATTATATAACTAAAGAAGTAGGTTTCAATTTCTATTTCAAACTTATAGGCAAAAGTGAAAATTTACATTACAATTTCAATTCCGAACTAAATTGGGCCTTAAAAAGATATATAGGAGAAAAAGGTGTTAATAAATTGACCAGAATAGAACCTAAACTGACGAAAATTGACAATTGGGAATTCGAAATAAACAAAATGCTTGACCCATGGATTGGACGCGGTTTAACTGATGCTATAAAAAATGAAAGAAAGACATGGGATGATAAAGAAAATTTGGTCGTTATTGATTTAGTTAATCACTTGAAACTATTCTTTAATAACCAACGAATTGAGGTTTATAAACTTGAAGCTCAATTCAAAACTAAATTACCAATTCAATGGGGTTGGCTAAGATTCGAAGATTTTATTTTTGAGAATGGCAAAGAAACCTATCTTCTTCATTTAGACTTAAGCGATTAAATACATTTTAATGCATAACAGAAACTTTCATTACAAATATTGGACATTTTGCAAAGTAGAACTGACTCATTTAAAATCCGAACTAGAAGAAACTCTAAGAATTGAATTAGAAAGGGATTACGAAAATTTGTGGGAATGGGTTTGGAATTTGAAAAGAACTGATGAAATTGAATTTAACTTCAGCCGAGAACACAATTGGAAAACAGGTGAATATGACAAACCTTTGAGAATAATAATCTCTACTTTCGTTGAACTTGATAAGAAAACCAAAACAAATATTCTGAATTCTATTCAGAGTGTGATAAAAAATGACATCTATGAAGGTGAATTCAATTTGGCAATGAGAGAATTAAAAGAATACAAAGAAATTAGGAGAATAAAATACGAGAGATAACACTATGTATGATAGCATATCTACTCCTACGTCGCCGAGACGCGACATATCATCATCCGTTAGCAACAAGCAGAAAAAGTAGAAGTGAATCAAAAAAAAGTAGAATTAAAGTTAAACAGAATTCCAATTGGTGGAATATTTTCATTTGTAATTCTATATTATTATTCTTCGAAATTATATCCTGGCGGTTCACAAATAAATTTAGAATCTGTCGGCTACGATTGGATTAATAATTATTGGTGCAATTTAATGAGTAAAAATGGAATAAATGGGCAAATAAATTCTGGAAGACCATTTGCTATTTTCGCAATGATAGTATTATGTTTTAGTGTAAGTATTTTTTTCTACCAATTTGCTGAAACCTTGACTCAAAGTGAACGATGGAAAAAAATGATAAAAACAACAGGGATTCTATCAATGATTTTTGCGACCTTAATGTTTACTGATTATCATGATTTAATGATAATATTATCAAGTTTATTTGGATTAATAGCGGTGATTGGGATAATTAAAGAAATCTATAGTAGCAAATTAATCAATTATAAAATCACAGGAGTAATTTGCATGATTTTGTTAGGTATAAATAATATAATTTATTATTCAACTAAATTAATAGAATGGCTTCCTCTAATTCAAAAAATAACATTTCTAACAGTATTGATTTGGATTTTGGGAATGAATAATGAAATACGAAAAAAATTGAAGACTAACTACAATAATCCATAAAATGTTCATAACCAGCAAAAGCTGACTACACTGTTCATGTGACATTCATGCAATTACCACAACAGAATCAATGAAGAAGTATTCAATTTTATTTAAAATATCTGCAATTTTATGGATTACATAAAACCGAACCAAAAATGAAGATTATACTTTTAACATTATTAACAATTGTATCGATTTCCTGTAATTCTCAAGGAAAGACAAGTGAAACTACCAAAATAGAAAATCCGAATCAACAAATAAAAACCTCACAAATTGGACAATATGTAGTCGAAACATTTCAAGACTCCAAAGGAAATCTTTGGTTCGGTACTTTGGAAAAAGGAGTTGCAAAATATGACGGTAACAAATTGGTTTACCTGACCACAAATGAAGGATTACCAAGCAATCGAATTGTAAATATCATTGAAGATAATTCAGGAAACTTATGGTTTGGCACAGGTGCTGGAGTATCAATGTATAATGGAAAGACATTTACAAACTATTCGGAAAAAGATGGACTTTGCAGCAATATGATAAGTGATCTACTTATCGACAGCAAGGGAATTTTTTGGATAGGAACCTGGGGTGGAGTTTGCAGATTTGATGGAAATCAATTTAATAATTTTCCAATTCCCTACCCTAAAGTAAAAACCAAAATCAATCAAGATACGAAGGATTGGATAACCTCTATCACGGAGGATTCAATAGGAAATATTTGGTTCGGTAGGGACAATTATGGAGCAAGTAAATTTGACGGAAATTCGTTTATTCATTTCACTGTAAAAGAAGGTTTGAACTCAAATTGTGTACAATCAATTGCAGAAGACAAAGAAGGAAACATTTGGATTGGAACAAGAATAGCAGAAAAAGACAATGCCAACATAAACAAACGATTTGGCAAAGGTGGTTTAAACAAATATAATGGCGAAAAATTCGTTCACTTCTCCGAAATTAACGGGTTAACCGAAAGTGATGTTTTCACAATTTATAAAGACAATTCAAGCGATTTATGGATTAGTACAACAAGTGATGGAGTTTACAATTATACAAACAGTGAATTTCTAAATTATAAAGTTCCTACTTCAACTATGAGCTTCTTAAAGGATAAAAAAGGAAATATTTGGTTAGGATCTGCAGGGGGATTATATAGAATCAATGAAGACGGAGAAACAGTAAATGTAATGACACATGGCCCTTGGAAATAATAGAATACGAACTTGCAATAAAAAATAAATGGTAAGTGAGGCTATATACTCTACCTCCGTTTAGCAATACCGCTGGCAGTAATTAAACCTTATTTAAAAACAGAGTCTAAGGGTAAAATTAACTTAATATAATTTTAGTATGAATAAAGTAGTCTATTTAACGATTTTCACAGTTCTGTCATTCATAGCATGTAATGAAGAAGAGTCTAACACGATGCATGATGGTATACCTATCGTTAAAGAATTATCCACCTACTCTGTATTAGTAGATGAAGAAATAAGCTTCGCCGATGGACTTAGTTATAGTAATTCCAGTACAACAGCTTTTGCAAAACCGCAAAAATTGGATGTTTACTATCCTGACAATAACATAATGAATAGACCTGTTTTTATGTTTATTCATGGTGGAGGATTTACAGGTGGAACAAAGACTAAGCCTGAAATTATAGCTATGGCTAATTACTATGCTTCACGAGGATGGATTTTTGTTTCAGTAGATTATAGAACAACAGAGGAATTAGGCACTATAGAAGGAATGTCTCAGGAAGAATTATTGACCTTTTACAAAGGAATTGCTCCGCAAAAATGGATTGAACATGCCCTAGAAGGAGCAGAAACTCCAAAGCAGTTACAACAAAGCATTGCTATGTATACGACCCAAAGGGATGCTAAAGCAGCACTTCGTTGGATTGCGGCTAACTATAAAACTTATAACATAAACACAGATTATGTAACTGTAGGAGGAGCCTCGGCTGGAGCAATTACTACCATTGCTTTAGGAATTTCAAACCAGGAAGATTTTAGAGACGAAATTTCTATTAGTGATGACCCTACTCTTTCTACTACAAACTTAAACAAGACTTATAATGTAAGAACTATGGTTTATTTCTGGGGTTCAAATCTAAAATTAGATGTATTTGAAGCGGTTTATGAATTGAATAGATATGATAGTAACGATCCTGAATTATTCATGGCTCATGGTAATGAATATGATCCTGTTACGCCTTATGATGAAGCCATTGAATTACAGGGAATATATGACTCTTTGGGTATTTACAGTGAACTCGTTACTTTGGATGGCTATGGTCATGGTGCTTGGAATGCAACAGTGAACGGAAAAAGTTTATCAGATATGTCATTTGATTTCTTAATTGAGAGACAAAATTTGAGGGTAGAATAAAAGCTATTGCCAACAATATCATGATATTTATGGTAGCCAAACGTTAGGTACATTTACTGCTTACTATAACTGCAAAGACAGTACAAATTTTAAATAAATGATAATAAAGTTAAACATATATATACTCTTCAACGCTTTGGTTTTATGGACATCTTGTAATGGACAGTTCATAAACAACAGGTTAAAAAGGACGATACTGTAAAAGGTGATACTGTAACAGAACTCAATATGCAGTACAAAATAATTCAAAGGATATTACTTTATTCAGTATTTACAAAGACAATAATGGCGAACTTTGGCTAGGGACACACGAAAACGGAGCATATAAATTCAATGGTATAACATTTCAAAGATTTGTAAAATGATAGAGAAAAAAGAAAACTAAAATGGAATACAAAACATATCAACCTAATTCAGAATTAAGTGCTTTGGTTAAATGCTATTGGACTTTAGCAATCCCTAAAGAAGTACCAAAAGGTAGACAACAGGTGTTATCTGATGGTTGTATGGATATGATTTTTAACCTTGGAGATGATGTCAAAAGACTACTGCCGGATAATAAATACCTGATTCAACCACGTTCTTTTGTTCTTGGACAAATAATCAAACCCATGTGGGTAGAACCAACTGGTAAAGTGGAAACATTCGCAGTGCGATTTCACCCAGGCAGTTTTTCGTACTTTTCTAAAACAAGAATGAGCGATTTATCAGATAAGGATACTGAATTGAAAGAGTTGTTTGATTCCGAAAAAGCTACTATGATTGAATCAGCCATTATGCAAGCAAACGGTACGGTTGAAAAAATCTCTTTGATTGAGGATTTTCTATTTGAAATCTTAAATGAGAACGCTAATATTCCTCAATTAGTGAAATCAGTAATTGACAAAATTCTACAGACAAACGGTAATTTGAGTGTAAAGGAAGCTATACAAGATAATCCGAGTAAGCGAAGACATTTGGAACGAAAATTTGCCGAAAAAGTTGGAACTAGCCCAAAACAACTTTGTAAAGCCATTCGGCTTCAAAAGGCATTGAGAACAATGCTTAATAACAATAAAAATCTAACAGATGTCGGTTACGAAAGCGAATTCTTTGACCAAGCCCATTTTATAAAAGATTTCAAAAATTTTACAGGAATAAGTCCCAAACAGTTCTACACCAATAAGAACTTTACTCTTTCTTCCTTATTATACGCCAAAGACTAAACTGTCGCATTTTTACAATTTCGGAAAATTGAGTCAATGTAGTTTTGCATAAAATTCATTTTTTATGCGAATAACAATTGGCATTGGGATACTGGTTTTACTGACACTAAGAGCCTGCTCTGATGGTAAGAAAGATACTCCCCCTATGCAAACTAATTTAGTCAATAATCAAAATACTAATAATATGAATAGTTACATTTCAATATTTGAAATACCGGCAACAGATATTCAAAGAGCAATCAATTTTTACGAAGGAATATTCGATATAAAAATTGAAAAGATGGAAATGCCTGGAATGGAGATGGGTGTTTTTCCTTATGAAAACCAAATGGTAGTAGGAGTAATATTGAAAGAAGAAGGCTTAAAACCGTCTTCTGACGGCATAACCATTTATCTTAATGGCGGAGATAATCTTCAAATCATTTTGGATAAAGTTATAATCAATGGAGGTAAAATCATTGTCCCAAAGACATCTCATGCTGATGAAAATGGATATTTTGCATTGTTTCTCGATACCGAAGGCAACAAACTTGGATTACATTCTCCAAACTAAATGCAAATAGAAAGGTTACCGCACAGCGATATTCTAACTACAAAAGCGGCTTGAGTACAGACTCAAGCCATTTTTGTATATAATAAGCTTATCTTGCAAACTAATAAAGTACTACTACTGAGTTTATACTCTTCATTATGAGCAATTAAAAAGAGAAGCCCAGATAGAATGAATAAGAAGATATCAAAACAAATATTTAGAATAGTGTTTTTATTAGGCACAGCGATCTCCTTATTCTTTGTGCCATGGATTTTAGTAAAGGCATGGATTTTACCTCTACCTGATACAATTCAAATGCAAGTAACTGAAGCCATTGATCATGGATTTGATGGAATGATCGTTTATGTAGATCAAGCAGGAAAACCGCCAGCATTTTATGCCGACGGTTGGAAAAACCGAGAAAATAAAATACCCGCAGACCCGAATTCATTATTCAAAATTGCTAGTATCAGTAAGTTGTATGTGGCCGTTGCTATCACCAAGTTAGCCAAAGACAATCGTTTGTCCTTAGAGGAAAAGCTAGCTGATTATTTTCCAGAATTCGTAGGAAGAATTGAAAATGCAGAAAAAATCACCTTAAAAATGATGGTTCAACATCGATCCGGAATTCCCAATTTTACGGATAATCCCGCATATTGGGAAAACGAACAGGAAAATGGCAAAATAGCCCTTGAATATGCCCTCGATTTACCAGCTAGTTTTGAACCTGATAAAGGATATGAATATTCAAACACAAATTATTTGCTACTACGCCAGATTATGGATAATGTATTAGGATATAACCATCAACAGTACATCAAGGAGAAAATACTAATACCGCTTAAGTTGAATAACACTTTTTTTTCACTTAACGAAGTCAATTTAGATGATGTGATGAGTGGATACTATGTCGGATACGATGAAGACTTTAAAACTAACGAGTACGGAATGTTGGCTACAGCAGAGGATGTGGGTATATTCCTACGAGCCTTAAACGACGGTTCAGTGTTTGATAAAGGAGAACAGGAAATCTATCCTTACGTTTACGATCACGGAGGTCTAGTTATCGGCTATCAAAGTCTGGCAGAATACCATAAAGATATTGATGCGGTTGTCGTTCAGTTTATTAATACAACTGATTTTAATGGATATGAATGGAATTTATCGGAAATTATAATTAACCGAATTGTAAAAATACTTAGAAGAAAAAGTTCATAACGAGATATAATGGACATTAAAATGTCTCTTAAATAGTACCGTTGAGCCACATGTAAACAAAAACAATATGAAAAGAATAATATTAGCACTCTTTACTGTCCTACTGACAATCGGCTGTTCTGATATCAATCAAAACAATAAAGGAAGTCAAGAATTGAACCAATTACGAAGTAAAATTGATAGCTTAAATAAACTAATATTAGAAAAACCGAATAATATGAATGGGCAAATCGCTACATTTTTGACATTTCAAAAAGGAGAAGCAGAGCAAGCGATGAACTTTTATATAGAACTGTTTGAAAATTCTAAGATTAATGATTTAAAACGTTGGGGAAATGAAGGGCCTGGTAAAGAAGGAACAATCATGCATGCCACATTTAGTTTAAACGGAAAACCATTTATGTGTAGTGATAGTCCTGCTATCCATGATTGGGACTTCACACCTGCGGTTTCAAATTTTGTTGAATGCAAAGATGAAAGTGAACTTAAAAGTCTATTCACAAAACTATCCGAAAACGGAAAAATTATGATGCCATTAAACAACTATGGTTTCAGTAAAAAATTTGGCTTCGTAGAAGATAGATTTGGCGTTTCTTGGCAGCTCAATCTCCAGTAGAGAATTAATGGTTAAACCTCTTATAAGATTTAGCAAAGAAAATTGTGTAGGTAACTAACTACACAAAGGTCATTTGGCACTTTAACTATAAACGATATCTTTAGCGATACAGGAGTAAGCCAATTCAAGAAGCTTTTAGATACATTCATATATAAATACTCATCATTTTGAAAGTATAAGAAGAGTCTATGCTTTTATTTCCTATATTATGGACTATGATAATATGAATATTTTTACTTTTGACCTCTCTAAACAACAGCCAAATGAATTACTACAATAATATACTAGAAACTATAGGAAAAACACCTTTGGTAAAGCTGAACAAAATTGTGTCAGATCTACCTTGTCTTATATTAGGAAAAATTGAAACTTTCAACCCTGGTCATTCCATTAAGGATAGAATGGCTTTAAAAATGGTTGAAGACGCAGAAAAGCAAGGGAGAATTAAACCTGGCGGTACCTTCATAGAATGCACATCTGGAAATACGGGCATGGGAATTGCTCTAGCAGCATGTGTAAAAGGTTATAAATGTATTTTCACAACATCAGACAAACAATCTAAGGAGAAAGTTGATACTCTGCGTGCATTAGGTGCTGAAGTTATCGTTTGTCCTACTAATGTAGAACCTGATGATCCACAATCCTATTACTCTGTAGCTGAGAAACTATCAAAAGAAATAGAAAACAGCTGTTGGTTGAATCAATATGACAACCCCTCTAATCCCGCGGCTCACTATGAAAGTACAGGGCCTGAGATATGGGATCAAACTCAGGGAAAAATCACTCACCTTGTTGTTGGAGTAGGAACTGGTGGTACCGTTAGCGGAACGGCGAAATACTTAAAAGAACAAAATCCAGACATAAAGATTTGGGGCATTGATACCTACGGCTCTGTATTCAAAAAGTATCACGAGACGGGAATTTTTGACAAAGAGGAGATTTATTCATACATAACAGAAGGTATTGGTGAAGATATTCTTCCGGAAAATGTAGATTTCTCGTTAATAGATCATTTTGAAAAAGTAACTGATAAAGACGGTGCTATTATGGCTAGAGAACTGGCCTATCAAGAAGGGCTCTTATTAGGCTACTCAGCGGGTTCTGCAATTGCCGGACTGTTGCAGATGAAAAAAGAACTCAAAAAAGACGATGTAGTAGTAGTCATTTTTCATGATCACGGGACAAGGTATATAGGTAAACTATATAATGACGACTGGATGAAAGAACAGGGATTCTTATAGCAATTATAGACCGTATCAGTTGTTATACATATGATTACCTCCCTTAAAAACTTTTATCATTTTTATATTAATTCCTTTAAGGGATTATCCCAATATATATGGTTTTTAGGCTTAGTGATGCTAATCAACAGGGCAGGTGCCATGATTCTACCTTTCATGTCTCTTTATATGACTGATGACTTGGGGTATAGTTATTCTTCCACAGGTATTGTACTTGCGGCATATGGTGTCGGGAGTATACTTGGATCATATGTGGGTGGAAGATTAACGGATAGATATAATTACTATGACATACAAGTCTTTTCCCTATTTACGAGTGGTATTATTGTTCTACAACTTACATGGTTAACTAGTTTCTGGCATTTAATAATACTTGTTTTTGGGTTTAGTTTTATTGCAGACATGTTTAGACCTGCCAATGCAGTTGCGGTTTCCGCATACGCTAAAAAGGAAAATATCACACGATCCTTTTCATTAATGAGATTAGCTATTAATCTTGGGTATTCTATAGGTCCTGCTGTAGGTGGTTTCATAGCTGTTTGGTTAGGGTATCGATGGATTTTTGTGCTTGATGGAGTTACGTGCATCGCTGCAGGTTTTGCCCTTGTATTTTTACTCCCTAAAAAAGATGCCATAAAGCAGAAAAAAGAAATCCAACATGAAGAGAAGGGAATTCCGGCATTAAAAGATTCATTTTTTATTAAATTCTTGTTCTGCAGCTTTCTTTATGCCTTATGTTTTTTTCAATTATTCAATGCTGTTCCATTATTATTAAAAGATATATGGAACTATGATACAGATCTCATAGGGCTAATTATGGCTCTCAATGGCTTATTAATAGTATTTGTAGAAGTACCTTTGATCAGTGAGCTCGAAAAGAAAAATGACATATTCAGATATATAATTTATGGTTCCTTTTTAATGGTCATAAGCTACTTGCTACTTTCATTTGGAATAATATCAATGACGATAATTCTTTTGTATACATTCTTTATTTCGATATCAGAAATTCTAGCATTACCTTTTATGATGAATTTTGTGGTATCTAGACCAAGTATTAAAAGACAAGGGGAATACACCGCTCTATATTCAATCGCATTCGGCTTTGCCCATATCATTGCTCCTTTTGTAGGTCTTTGGTTAGCTGAAAACTATGGATTCGATTTTACCTTTTTTACAGTATCCATTATTTCACTAATAATATCATTCTTTTTCTACAGGCTTGCCAAATTGGAAACTAAACCTAAACAACATTTTTAAATTTATATCGTTCTTCCATTGTAATAATACACAACTGTCATGAAAAGAATATTCGGTTTTCTATTAATTTCTGTATGCATTACATCTTGTCTTTTTTCAGATTTTACCGAAGATGAAAATAGTCTGCCAAATAATGAAGGCCTACACCCCATTTACGAAACCTTAAGCTTAGAAGACATTTACAACAAAGAGCCTCAGGAGTATACTCAATTAGGTAACATAGTGCTTTATAACGATCTAATATTTATTGTCGAAAATAATGTAGGAGTTCATGTGATTGATAATACCTCTCCCACAAGCCCTCAAGATGTCACTTTCATTAATATTAAGAGTGTCAAGCAGATTACTATTGATGACAATGTTCTTTTTTCTAATTATGGATCTGATCTAGTCTTGATAGATATTGCCAATGTATTAAATATCCAGTTAATTGATGTTATTGAAGACTTTTACAGCAATGAAATGGGATTTGACCTTCCTGAGCAATATGTTGGCCCTTTTACTTGTGTAGATCCCAAAAATGGTTATGTCATAGGCTGGGATACGATAGTAATTACAGACCCTAAATGTTGGAGATAGTTCATTAAAAACGAATACTATGAATTTTCATAAAATTATACTTATCGCTGCTGTGCTTATTTCATTTAATTCTTGTAGCCAAGAAAGCTCTTCTGGTTCCAATGACACATCAACAAACGCAATAAATGGATCATATACGAAAATATTAGTTGTAGGTAATTATTTATATGGAATTAAAGGGAATGAACTATCAACGGTCGATATAAAGGACAAACAAAATACACATGTCGTCCATACCCAAGAACTGAGTTTTGATATTGAGTCTATCTTTCATAACAATGGTATTCTTTTTATAGGTTCTTCATCTCGTCTATACATATATTCAATCTCTCATAATGGTGTTCCTGAGCAAAAAAGTGTTACCAATTATTCTAATTTTGACAATACTATTACCTTTTGCGACCCCGTAGTTGCAGACGATAAAAATGCCTATGTTACATTAAGTGGTGAATTAACTGGAGAGTGTAATAGAAATTTTGAGGTCAGAGAACTTCGTATTTATAATATTGAAAATATCGAAAATCCTTATTTAATAAGCACAACTGAAATGCATAATCCCAAAGGATTAGGTATCGATGGTTCTACCCTATTTGTATGTGATGATACGAATGGTCTAGTAATTTTTGATGTCTCGAACAAAGAAAATCCTATAGAGCTATATCATTTCTCCGGATTTCAAGCCTATGACCTTATACCCAATGATGGAATTTTATTGGTTGTTGCGAAAGATCAATTACTTCAATATGATTATTCGAATCTATCAGACATCAGATTATTGTCTTCTATTGACTTGTAATGCGTAGGCTTTTTTTCATTATAATTTCTATATGCTGCCTGACAGCATCATATGGTCAGGATTTTCATTATCAGGATCAAAACTCTAATATCAATGGTCTTAAAATCGGTATCACTCCATCAGCACTCGTAAATGTATATCCGGGAATTCAATTGAATGTTACATATGGATGGAATGAAAAGTTTCAAATCGAAAATGAGTGGGCTTATCTTATTAAAATTGACCCTAAAACAGAGGGGTTCCGTACCAGATTTTTACTCAAATATTATGTACATAGTAGGTTATTTGTAGCTATGGGCTATCATCATAGAAAAACCAGTTCAAATAGAATAGAAACATTCTCTAGATTCAACAATTCATTCAATCAAATTATTGAATACAAATTGGAAAAAGTAATGAATGGAATACCTCTTATGATAGGCACCACTGGTGACATATCTACGAAAATTTCATACGATTTAGCATTCGGATTTGGAATAGGCAAAATTTTGGTAACCGAACCTGGAGTTCCTGAAGATGCAGAGTTGGTCAACGACACGTCTGTATTTGAGCCTTATTCTACTTCCGGTAAATATAACTTCCCGCTACTTATTGCTAACTTTAAAGTACAATATAAACTGTGACGCTGAATAAATATACTATTCTATTTACTGTAGTATTCCTTTCTTCTCATTGGATGGATGCTCAATCTTCTCACAACACTTTGGAATTAGGGGTAAACCTTATAAATATTAATAACATACCTGCCTATAATGATGGACATAGAACTGCAAGATTCGCTTCGTTCAGCGGAATATCAGCTCGCTATTATTTTGATCATTCATTATTCACGGAATTATCGTATGATAGATATTCATTAGATAGAAACGCTACGGGAGACGACTTTTATGACATTGATTATGAAGGTGATCAGTACAAGGCATCTTTTGGATTTGTTCCTATGGATAAAGACACTTGGGAGTTATATACTAGAATAGGCTTTGTATATCAGACTTATGATATAAATGTTGATTCCTATAATTATTCTTTTTTTAATGGAAACTTTGCCATACGTGATTATACTTTATCAACAAACTCACTAGGTGGAATATTTGCAATAGGAATTCAAAGAAGATTTTCTCATTCTATAAGCCTTAGAGTCGAAAGCTCTTTATCTTATTTTAGAAACGATTATTCAATAGATGAAAAATATTTTGCCGATGGCCAGACCATTCAAGCAACTAACCAAGAAACAAATGGTGAATTTAGACTTACAGACCTAGTTAAATTCTCTTTTGTAAAAGGGTTTTAATCAATAAGACTTACTGATATTCTCTTTCTACTGCTGTCTACCTCTATAACTTTTAAATCCAGCTTTTGATTAACCGAAAGTATTTCGGAAGGATGTTTAATAAATCTGGCAGTTATTTTCGAGATATGCAATAACGCATTTTCTTTTATTCCGATATTAACGAAAGCTCCGAAATTGGTTAAATTAATAACTTGTCCCGGTATTGAATCCCCAACCTTTAAATCTTCAATACTCCGCAGCATTTCAGAAAATTTAATATTCTCCGCCCTACCTCTAATATCAAGACCAGGCCTTTCAAGTTCAGTAACAATATCCTTTAGAGTAGGCATTCCAATATCTTTAGAAGTGTATTTCTTAAGATCGATTCTTTTCAAAATTGATCGGTCAGACGCCATAGTTTCGAAAGCTATTCCCTCTTGAAGTAACATTCGATTTACCAAAGAATAACTCTCAGGATGAACCCCCGTATTATCTAAAATATTGGCTCCGTTTCGAATTCTTAAAAATCCAGCTGCTTGCTCAAACGCTTTCTCTCCTAGTCGAGATACTTTCTTCAATTCGTTGATTGACTTAAAGGCTCCGATATGAGATCGATGTG
The DNA here is from genome assembly GCA_965230495.1 of Saprospiraceae bacterium. Classification (GTDB taxonomy): domain Bacteria; phylum Bacteroidota; class Bacteroidia; order Chitinophagales; family Saprospiraceae; genus JACJYM01. The sequence goes on from OZ246004.1 coordinate 1,288,329, forward strand.
ATACAATATTAGCTGCTAAAGTCTCTCCTAATCCCGAAATATATCTAAGTAAGTAGGGACTAGCAGTGTTTAAATTTACACCCACTTTATTTACACATTCCTGTACAACAAAAGTTAACGACTCCTTAAGTTTATGTTGATTCACATCGTATTGATATTGTCCAACTCCAATAGATTTAGGATCTATTTTAATTAATTCTGCTAACGGATCTATTAATCTTCGGCCAATAGAAATAGCTCCTCTCACCGTCACATCTAGATTTGGAAATTCTTCTCTTGCTACCTCAGAAGCACTATAGATCGAAGCTCCACTTTCATTGATAAAATAAGATTCTAATCCATCGATTTTGAGTGACTTAACAAATGCCTCTGTCTCTCTAGAAGCTGTTCCATCCCCTATCGCAATTACATGTATATCGTACTTTTCCAGTAACTTTACTATCTCTCTCTTTGATTTCTCATAGTCATTTTGAGGTGGGTTAGGGAAAATAGTAGAATGTGTCAGAAAATCCCCTTTTTCATTAAGACATACCACCTTACATCCAGTCCTAAAACCTGGATCAATAGCCAATACTTTTTTCTCACCTAAAGGAGCTTGCAGTAAAAGCTGTCTTAAATTCGTTGCAAAAGTGTCAATGGCAATTTCATCGGCTTTCTCCTTAAAATAGTTAATCGTCTGATTGGATAGTGAAGGGTAAAGCAATCTCTTATAAGCGTCTTTAATTGATTCCTCAACATAATAATTCAATGAACTCGAACCTCTAATGTATTTTCTTAATATTTTTTCTAAAATCTTCTCTTCATCCACTTCCAATTTTACACGAACAAATCCTTCTTTGTTCGCTCTTAATATGGCCAGTAATCTATGTGAAGGACACTTGGATAGTTTTTCCTTAAAGTCGAAGTAATCCTTATATTTTATCGCCTGTTCTTTTTTTGTTCCCACTACCTTTGAAACAAGAAAAGAATACCTTAATTCTCGACTAATGTAATTACGGGTATATTCGTTGGTAGCAATCCACTCAGCAATAATATATTGGGCTCCTTGGAGTGCTTTATTGAAATCAATTCTTTCAGATAAAAAGCGTTTTATAAAACTATTAATATCTCCTTTTTGGGCCATAATAAACTTGGCCAAAGGTTCTAACCCCATATCCTTAGCCTTATCAGCCTTGGTCTTAACACTAGATTTATAGGGAGCATAAACTTCCTCTAACTCATATGCATCAAAGCACTTCCTTATTCTGTCCTTTAAAGATTCTGTTAATTTGCCCGATTGAGAAATCTTGTCTAAAACAAAATCCTTTCTCTTTATTAATTCGTCATATTCATTAGACATCATAAAAACCTTAGAAATAACTTGTTCATCAGCAGAACCAGTCATTTCCTTTCTATATCTAGCGATAAAAGGAATCGTTGCTCCTTCACTTTTTAGTCTCAGTATATTGCCAATGAATGCATGAGCAATTCCTACACCTTTCTCAATAAAATCAATTTTATTCATAATATGGGGTAAATATAAAAAAAGGAAGACTATACTATCATGTGTTCATGGGATTCCAGATTGAGATCCATTCCCGTTTAAATCGGTCTTTGGGATGGACTCTCTCTTAGCACTTAATTACAATCACTTAGTATAATCTTCCTAAATAACTAGGATCTCAAAATAAAAACAAAAACTTGTTTTGATGACACAAATATAGACTAATACATATTATAAAAAAATATAATATGTATTTTTTTCATATTTTTTTATTCTAATATATTAAGCACTGAGTTATAACAAATGATCTCTAAAAGAAATTATATTTCATAGTAAATAGGAAATGCGAAGACATTATATTGTCCGAAAACATGAATGCTAAAGAATTAATCCTACCCTATTTACCAATTCAGTTCGAGTGAAAAACTTTCTATACAACTGTTAACTACTTCGCCCACTACTTCCTTTACGTTTGAATACTTTTGTTCAATAGCTCCCTGATCATAGTTAAACCATTCTTTCATATCCTTAAGAAATCTATGCTCATTAAAATATGGTTTCACAAAAACACCTTTTCGCCTTAAGGCTTCTGTATTACATTTTTGTTCATAATGATTTTTTATAGGTATGCACATCAATTTTTTACCCAACACCAGTGCTTCCGCCGGAGTCTCAAATCCACCACCTGTAACTAAACCATGACACCCTATCAAACTCGTTGTAAACTTTCTATTATCCACTGGGAAATAGGTAATATTACCAATCTCTAATCTTCTATTAACCTGAGGTGTAAAAACATGGAATTTATGATCAGAAAACCAATTAAATGTTTTGTACATGCAGTTAATATTAACGGAAGGGAGATATATCGAAATGTGTCCTTCGTCAGAAGGTGTAGCATTAATAATTGACTTTTTAACAATAGGATAAAATATATTGCGATCGTATTTCTCAAAATGGAAACCAAAATTATCGTTCGAGATAGCATAATTGGACAAAACTAACTCTCCAATGAAACTTTTCTTTTGAGGTCTCGGTGTATTTCTACTCACAAAAGAAGCTTGATGTCCCAACTGAATGGATTTTTTATTCTTCCATTTGCAAGCCATTGAAGTAATAAAATCAAAATCGTTAATTATCAAATCATATTTTTCCACTGGCAACTCCAATACTTCTGTTCGTATTCTTCGAATGTTACAATTCTTAATCAATTTTTTATGATTTAGGCGACCACACTTCTTATAAAAAAGACTGAGGCCCTTAGTCCTATACTTAACATCAAAAGAGGGTGTCAGAGTCGAATTTGAGCCACTCAATAAAACATCGACTTCTCCATAATTTCCTAATTCTGGGATAACCTCTTCTGCCCTACTTATATGACCATTTCCTGTAGCTTGTACTGAATATAATATTTTCATTTCCACCATTTTTTTAATGCATTACTAAATTTTCTGAGTGTGAGTCATCGGTTGCAATAGTAAATTGACTCACCACTCCATTATGATCAGACACTTCCTGTTTATTATTAAAAACTACGTCTTGATTATATAACTTCAATGATTTATCCACGGCATCAGTGTTATCAATCCGTACAATGAAATCTAAGACTTGTCGACTTGTTTCATAGGCCATCTGATTAGTTAACCTATCATAAGTATACTGTGTATTAATCCAATTTTCTTCTATATCTGTAAATTCACTAAGAGCCTCAAAATTGCTACAATCTTTATTTATCTCTTTACCCTCTATATTCGGGTGGTTAATATTAAAATCACCAGCTATGATGGTTGGATTATCACCAATATCGTTACTATTTAATTTCTCTTTAATAAACTCAATCTGTGATTTTCTCATGGCTATAGCATTTTTATTACTACCGGAATACATGTGAGTGTTAACTATATTAATAAATTGTCCATCAACATCAACAACTGTAATTAATAATCCCTTTTTTGCCATTTTTTCAATAAAGGAATATTTAGACAATAAAGGATACTGGAAGAATTTTTCCTCGATTATGGGGTACTTAGATAATGTCATAAGCCCGCCATAACAATCCATTTTGACCAACCCAAATGCTAAATCGCGATCACGATCATATCTGGAATATATATTGTATTTATTATATGCATTGGTCATAATTTTATGCCGCAGGTTGGTATGAAAAGTTTCTTGAAGACAAACAATACCATAACTGCTATCTCTCAATATACTGGCTATCTTTTCAAACCTTTCATTCTGATTTTTTTTGTCAATAGGAAGCCCCCAGGAGTTTAATGTTAAAATGGTCCTTGAACACGATTCCTGAACAAAACATTGTCCGTAATCAGGTAAGTTAGTCTCCTTTTCAGGGTGACTGCTCAATGGAATGAACAATGAAACGATAATTAATAAGATAATAACAAGCCGTTGCATTCGAATTAGTTTTCTAATGCAAATGTCATGTGACACTATTAATTATACTTTAAGCCAAAAATATATTAACAATAATTATATATGTAATCAATATTACCACAATAACAACCAAAGTTTAATGACACTTTTAAAGCTCCCGCATCTAAACAATCAGTTAAAAAAAAGGACATTTTGACTTAACATATTTAGGTTAAGTTTGTCGTTTTACTAATATGTCAGATAAAACCAAAGTTGCTTTTCTCAGTGATGTTCTTATCGAAAATTTTGATGGAGCTAACAGAACTATGTTTAAGCTTATCAATCAGATACCGGAAGATAGGTTTGACTACGTTTTTATTAGTGGCCAATCTGACATTAAAAAGAACTTGATTAAGATTCCTTCCGTTTCTGTACCCATGAACAATAGGTACAAGATTTCAATACCTGATTTAGTCAAACGAAAACTTGATTATGCTCTTAACAAATTTGGCCCCGATGTATTACATATTTCTTCTCCCTCTAGGCTCGGTGACTATGGAGTCCGATGGGCCAAAAAGAATAAGGTTCCCGTATTAACAATTTATCACACCGACTTCATCTCATATATAGATTATTATTTGGAGAATGTACCTCTTCTTATTACTCCTACAAAAAAATTGGTAGCCGAATCCATGAAATTTTTCTACAAAAATTGTGATCTCGTATATGTACCAACTTCAAATATCAACGACAAACTAAAAAAACTAAAAATAGCCAAAAACAATACCAAAATATGGCCGAGAGGAATTGATTGTAATTTTTTCAATCCAAAAAAAGCAGATAGAGAATGGCTACAATCAATAACCGGAAATAATAATATCAATCTATTATTCGCTTCAAGAATTGTCTGGGAAAAAAACTTACAACTACTAATCAATCTCCAAAAACTTATAACATCTAACGACCTACCACATAACCTGATCATAGCAGGCTCCGGTTCTGCACTAAGCGAAATGAAAAAGCGATGTCCTGACTCCATCTATCTGGGTGCATTAAACCATACTCATTTATCTAAACTCTATGCAAGTGCTGATTTATTTATATTCCCCTCTAAGACAGAAACATTTGGAAATGTAGTAATTGAAGCCATGGCCTCTGGATTACCATGTATTATTTCAAATGAGGGTGGTCCTGCCTCATTTGTAACTGATCATATCAATGGGTTAATAGCCCATGAAGGCACCACTGACAATTATCTTTCCTTAATCCAAAAATTGGTTAATGACAGTACTTTACGAAAGAACATAACAAACAATGGATTGGAATTTACCGAAAGTATGGATTGGAAAAAACTCACCAATATATACTTTTCCGATATTGAAAAACTTGCTAGACACTCACACTCGTCTACTTTATCGGCTAGGTAATGTAAAGCTAATGTTAATCAACATCCTTCTATAATTAATGTTTAGTTAACACTGTCTTAATTTGATGGATACCTAGTGAAGGTACTTTTGCGACATCAAATTAATTAAAACGCTAATATTTTAAATTTTTTAACAGAAAACTTAGACATGAAAAGATTATCTAACTTGGTTTTTATTGCACTATTTAGTTCTGCTTTATTTATTGTAGGCTGTGATGATGATAATTCCTGTGACAATTCTTGTCCCGCAGGTCAGACATTGACTATCGACTGTCAATGTATTGACACTTCTGATCCTTGTGATGGAATTACTTGTCCAGATGGTCAGGTTTTAACGGCCGATTGTGATTGTGTTACTCCTAATGAAGAGACTACAGTTGTAGTTTCCGAAAACATAACATCTGATGTTACTTGGACAGCAGATAAATGTTGGGTACTAGGTGGAAGAATTACAGTTGTTGATGGAGCAACTTTAACAATTGAACCAGGTACAATAATAAAGGGAGAAGCAGGTGCCGAAGAGAATGCAACAGCATTATTAATCGCCAGAGGTGGTAAGATAATGGCAGAAGGAACTGCTACTCAACCAATTATATTCACATCTGTTGCTGATGAAATTACTTCAGGTCAAATCGCAAGTCCTAACCTGAACCCAAGTCTTAACGGTCTTTGGGGTGGAGTAATTATCCTAGGTAAAGCACCTATTTCTGCAGATGCGGATGCGGTACAAATCGAAGGTATACCTCCTTCAGATCAAAATGGATTATACGGTGGTACAGTAGCCGATGACAATTCTGGTGTATTTCAATATGTATCTATCAGACATGGTGGAACCGATATTGGAGAAGGAAACGAGATTAATGGGTTAACACTAGGTGGTGTCGGTTCTGGCACAGTAATAGATCATGTTGAAGTCGTTTCTAATGTAGATGATGGAATCGAATTCTTTGGAGGAACTGTAAATGCTACTAATTTAATAGTATGGAATCAAGGAGATGACGCTATCGATTGTGATCAGTCATACTCAGGAACTGTAGATAACTTTATTACAATTGCTGGTTCTTCTTCTGACCATTCTTTAGAATTAGATGGACCAGAAGGAGCTAGACTAGGTTCTTTCACTTTAACTAATGGTTCTTGTAAAGGATATAATGACGAAGGAACTGGTGGTGGAGAGTATGCTGACTTTAGAGCAGATGTAATGTGCGATGTAAACAATGTATACTTCTTTAATTACTCTGACAATTCTGATGTAGAGCTTGACAACGAAGGTGTATCTGAAAATTGGACAGATGGTACGCTAACCGTTTCTGCTTTAGAATTTAATGTAAGTCATTTAACGGAAGGAAATTTGACTATAGAAGATATTTTTGTTGACAAATCATCAATGGATGCTTTTGCTGGAAAAGCTCCAGATGCAAATGTCGTTACATCAAGAACAGTTGGTGCGGATGCATCTGAGTTCGCTAATTGGTCTTTATCAAGTGCCATGAATCAACTTTCTGACTTCTAAGATTAAAAAAAAATATTGCAGGAAGAGCAGTTCTAAATGGACTGTTCTTCATTTTTTAAATAGATATATGAATTTTAAACTTGCTTCAAAATGAAAAACTTATTTATTGTTTTTTTAACCATCATTCTATCCATTTCCTTATCCGCTCAAACAGGAACAGTTAGAGGAACAGTTTATGATGATGCTACAGGCGAAACCATTTTGTTTGGTAACGTACTTGTTCAAGAAACTCAGGGAGGAACTACCACTGATCTTGACGGCGCTTATGCTCTTGAATTACCCGTTGGCACTTATTCTTTAGAGTTTTCGTATATAGGTTATAGTGATGTAGTAATCAGTGACGTGATAGTCAAAGAGGGTGAAGTCAATATACTTGATGTCCGTATGGGGGAATCTTCTGAAATAATGGAAGAGGTGGTCATTACAGCAAAGCAAGCTCGTAATACGGAAGCTGCTTTAGCTACCATAAAAAGAAGATCAACTAATGTATTAGATGGAATATCCTCTGCGAAATTTAAAAAGATCGGTGACTCCAATGCTGCCGCTGCAGTTAAAAGAGTTTCTGGTGTCTCTATAGAAGGAGGTAAGTATGTTTACGTAAGAGGTCTTGGCGATCGTTATACCAAGTCTATTCTAAATGGAATGGATATACCTGGTTTGGACCCCGACAGGAACACTATCCAAATGGACATTTTTCCAACCAATATTATTGATAATATTATTGTACTTAAGTCTTTTACTGCAGATTTACCAGCAGATTTTACAGGAGGTGTTGTGAATATTAACACCAAAGACTTCCCTGATGAAAAGAACTCTTCTATTTCCTTAGGCATTTCTTATAATCCAAGTATGCACTTCAATAGTAACTATTTGGCTTATGATGGAAGCAGTACGGACTTTTTAGGATTTGATAATGGTGACAGAGACATACCCACAGATAGACGAACTGACATACCTACAAGAGTTGCTGTTTTGTCAGATAACTCAAAACTTCCTGAATATTCGAGAATATTAGGTGGATTCAATACTGATCTTGCTGCTTATAGAACGAATAGTTTCATGGATTACAGCTTCGGTTATTCTCTTGGAAACCAAATCAACAAAGAAAACGGCACATGGGGTTATAATTTGGCTTTGACATATAAAAATAGCACTGATTTCTATGAGGACGCTATTAACAGTAGATATGGTAAAGGAAATAGCTCTGATATTTTAGAAATGGATAGAAGAGAATATCAAATTGGTGACTTTGGTCAAAACAGTGTTTTATTAGCCGGATTGGCCGGACTATCATATAAGACTTCTTCTTCACGATATGCTCTGAATGTTTTGAGAATTCAAAATGGAGAATCAACCGCAGGTCTTTTCAATTATGAAGGTTCTGATCAAGGATCGAATTTTACTGCTGATCAGCATAACTTAGAATACAGCGAAAGAGCCATTACCAATGTATTATTGAAAGGTACACATTCTTTTTCAGATGGTGGTTTTACTGTTAATTGGAAACTATCCCCTACTCTATCTGAAATTACTGATCCTGATATTAGATTTACACGAGTGAGAACCGATGGAGATAAGTATACAATAGGAACTGAGTCTGGTATTCCCCAGAGAATATGGCGATATCTTGAAGAAACAAATCTAGCAGGTAAAATAGATGCCGTTAAAGAATATAAGTTCAATGACCAAGTAGCTAAATTCAAGTTTGGTGGAGGATATACAAGAAAAGAAAGGTCATACGAAATTCAGAACTTTGGAATATTCACAGGAAATACTACTGTTACTGAAGATCCTAACATTTTACTAAATCCGGATAACTTTTTCTCAAATGAAAATCCAAATGGACTATATTACGAGCCACAGTTTATTCCTATTAATGCTAATCAATATGATGCAGAGATTAACACTATAAGTGCTTTTGTATCAAACGAAATGGAATTGATTGATGACTTAAAAACAGTTATAGGGCTAAGAATGGAATCTTATACTCAGTATTACTCTGGAGTAAATCAGAATAGGGAAAGCTTTGTCAATGCCAAGGTGCTTGATGACCTAGACTTCTTTCCATCAGTAAATCTTATCTATGCCCTTAATGATAATACTAATTTGAGAGCATCTTTTTCTCAGACGATAGCACGACCTTCTTTTAAAGAGGCTTCTTTCGCAACTATTATTGATCCATTATCTGGTAGAACATTCATCGGTGGATTCTTTCCAGATATTGATGTAGCAACGGGAGAGCAAATATGGGATGGAAACTTAGAAAGTACAGATATTCAAAACTATGATTTGAGATTAGAGTTTTACGGAGAAAAAGGACAAAACATATCGTTAAGTGGATTCTACAAATCATTTAAAAATCCTATAGAAATAGTTCAATATGTTCAAGCGACAAATAACTTCCAACCAAGAAACGTTGGTGATGGAATGGTATTAGGAGCAGAAATCGAATTTATGAAGCAGCTTGATGTTATTGGATTAAATAATTTTGCCTTTAACGGGAACTTTACAGTTACTAGCTCTAGCATAGAAATGAGTGAAACTGAATATACATCCAGAGTTAATAACAAAAGAGATGGCGAAGAAATAGAAGATACAAGAGCAATGGCTGGGCAAGCACCATATATTATTAATGCAGGTTTATCTTATAGGTCTGGTACTGGTCTTGAATTTGGTACATACTACAATGTCAAGGGTAAAACGCTTCAATATGTTGGTATAGCTGATAGGCCTGACGTATATAGCAAGCCATTCCATAGTCTTAACCTGACAGCAAATTATAGTTTTGGCGAAAACGGTAAATATAAGGCAGGTATGAAGATCGATAACATACTTGCAAGTTCCAGAGAGTCCATATTTGAATCTTTCGGAGCAGCAGATCAATTATTCTCAAGTCTTTCTCCTCAAACAAGTATAGGTTTAAGTCTATCTTATAGAATCAATTAACTTCCACAGAGTTTGGAATTTCATATATCGGCCTCCGACTGCAATCGGGGGCTTTTTTTATCTACCTAGTACCTCATTGATCTTCTCTAATGGCCTTCCGATAACAGCTCTACCATTATATGACACTATTGGTCTTTCGATCAAACGAGGATTCTCTATTAATATATCAATCCATTCTTCGTTAGTATATTTCTTTTGTGCAAAGTTATCCTTGTACAACTTTTCTTTTTTACGTACAAGATCTTCTGCCGTAATTCCTAATTCCTCAAGTATCAATTTCAGCTCTTCTCTCGTAAAAGGTTCTTGTAAATAAAGTCTTACTTTTATATCTAATTCCATTTCCTCCAGTATAGCCAAACCTTTTCTACTTGTACTACATCTTTTGTTATGATATATTGTTACATTCATTATGAAATCGAAATTTATGATTTGGAAATATGAGACAAACATAAGTAGTATTGAGCAATTTTGTAAAAATACACTGGTTGAAAATCTTGGGATCGAAATAATTGAAATCTTATCGAACAGTATTCTTTCCAAAATGCCGGTAGACCAAAGAACAAAACAACCTATGGGATTATTACATGGAGGTGCATCAGCTGCGTTATCCGAATCTGTCGGAAGTATTGCATCTTTTCTTACCATTGATTCGTCCAAATATTCGGCAGTTGGAATAGACCTAAATGCCAAGCATCTAAAATCGGTAAATTCAGGTTACGTTTATGGTAAAACTACACCTAAAAAGTTAGGCAAGACCATACATATTTGGGAAACAGAGATCAATGATGAAAAAGGTGACCTGATATGTATTTCATCATTAACCGTATTTATCCGACAAATTAAAAGTTTATAAAAATATATATTGTATAAATTTTTATATTTGAGCGAATTGAACAACAACTACTTCTTTCTATTAACTGTTTATTAAATAGAATTTTAAAAGAAAAGAATGAATCTTTATAAGTTATTAGTGCTAATCATTTTTCCATCCCTCGTATTTTCTCAAGGTAATTATAATTTAGATTTAATATCTAATGTTTCTCTCGGAGAAAGTGGGAATGATATATGGGGATATGTTGACGAAAATGGATTAGAATATGCCATCGTTGGCTCAGCCTTTGGAACCTCTATATTCTCTTTAGAGGATCCTACCAATCCAATTCTTCGCTATAAAGCCGAAGGAGATCAAAGTGTGTGGAGAGATATAAAAAGCCATAATGATAGGTTGTACGTTACTTGTGATTCTGGTAATGATGGGCTTGTAATTATTAATATGGAAAATGCTCCAGAAGAAATTACACATATCAATTGGAGACCTCAGTTTGAAGCATTAGATTCAACCTCAAACTTGAGAACGTGTCATAATCTATATATTGATGATGAAGGTTATTGTTATCTAGCCGGATGTAACTTATCTGCTCAAGGAGTTATTATTTTAGATTTAAATCAAGATCCCGATCTTCCTGTATATCAAGGAGCTGCTGATCTTGTTTATAGTCATGATGTTTATGTCCAAGGTAATCTTATGATATCTTCAGAAATAAATATTGGGGAATTCGGACTATATGATATTTCGGATAAAACCAATCCCGTACTGATAAATAGACAAGGTACTACTACCGAATTTACTCACAATGCTTGGTTTTCTGACGACGGAAACTTTGCCTTTACCACAGATGAAAAACCAAATGCCTATGTGGAGTCTTATGACATAAGCGACCCTCTTAATATGAAATTTCTTGATAGATATAGACCTATTGAAACAGAAAATAGAGGCGTGATTCCTCATAACACTCATTATGATAAGGGCTTTCTAGTAACCAGTTGGTATACCAATGGAATAATTGTTATTGACGCTAACAAACCTGATAATTTAGTAGAAGTAGCTAGTTATGATACTTATCAAGGTGATGACGGGGGATTTGATGGATGTTGGGGAGCATATCCTTACTTACCAAGTGGTTTGGTTTTAGGAAGTGATCTAAACACCGGACTTTATGTCTTAGCTCCTAATCTAGATGGCACAGGAGTTCGCGAATATAAAAGAGCATGTTACCTAGAAGGAGTAATATATGATATGCAAACTAATAATACCATTAGTGGAGCTACGGTTACAATCCAGAGCACCAAAGATAATCGAGAGACTTCTAATGAAAATGGTGTTTATAAGACCGGACTTGCTGATGCAGGAACATATCAAGTAACTGTAAGTCACCCTGAGTATCTTACTTATACAGGAGAAGCTACCCTAAATAATGGAGAAGTAACTATTCTCGATGTATATATGGAAAAGTATATTGTTAATGGAAGTACCAAACACCTTTTTGCTAATGATTTATCAATATCAGATGTTAACATCAAATATGTTAATTTAGAAAATGGAGAGTCAGTTACTACCTCAAGTGATAATAATGGTAATTTCAGTATTGGAATGAAACCGGGTGCCGAATATCAGATTTTCGCTGGTAAATGGGGCTTTAAAGAAGCGTTTATATCTTCTTATACCGCTGATAATTCTCAAAATCTTATCATTGAATTAGACACCGGATATCAGGACGCATTTAACGTTGATCAAGGATGGACTGTCATAAGCATTGCAAATACTGGCATGTGGGAAAGAGCCGTCCCGGGGGGAACATGGTTTCAAGATGGCTATGCAAATCCGAATACAGATGATCCAAATGATATAGGAGATGAATGCTATGTTACTGGTAATATAACTGTCGACGCTGTAAGTGATGATGTTGACAATGGCAGCACTATTCTAACTTCTCCAGTAATGAATATGATGGATGCAGATACCATGACATTTAGATATTCTCGATGGTTTATCAACAAAGGAGGCAGCGGTGTACCTAATGATATACTAGAAATATCGTTAACCAATGGTATAGATACTATAGTGCTTGAAACTATCACAGAAGTAGATTCCAAATCGGAATGGAGTGATGTCATTGAATTTGGGTTTACCAAAGATCAGTTTCAACCAACTGAGAATATGCAAATTATAGTAAATGCTTCGGATGACAGTCCTGGTCATTTATTAGAATGTGGGTTTGACAATTTTTCCGCAGAAAGCTTTATTGACATTAGTGGAATCGAAGAAGCAAGTTCTTTAGATTTAGAAATCTATCCCAATCCTTCTAGTGACAGAATTTATATAAAAACTGAAAAAAATGTTGATAGTGTTGCGTTATTTGATTTATCCGGGCGATTAATTAAAAGCTTGAGAAACAACGGTACCAATGAATATGATCTTTCTGATCTAAACACTGGTCTATATATGATGCAAATAAACGTAGGTAACGATATTATATTTAAGAAATTAGCTAAAAATTAAGAAAGACCCTCGTGACGTATCTTTTCAAGTCTACCAGACTTGGTTTTCGAAATTGGGAACCCTCAGACATTGATGTCATGTCTGAGATAAATGGATGTGTTGAGGTTATGAAATTTTTCCCGAAAACACAATCCAAAATTGAAACTTTGTCGTTCATGAAGAGGATGATGGCGATGCTTGAGGAGCGACGATATTGTTACTTTGCTGTTGATGAATTGAACTCATATAAGTTGATTGGATTTATCGGATTAGCATATCAAGATTATAAAGCTGATTTCACCCCATGCGTTGATATTGGTTGGAGACTTCATAAACTTCACTGGAACAAAGGATATGCTACTGAGGGTGCCCAAGCTTGTCTTAATTACGGTTTTAAAAATCTAAATCTTAATAAAATATATTCTGTTGCCACAAAGAATAATCTCCCATCTATTAATGTGATGAAAAAGATTGGGATGAGTTATCTAGAAGATTTTGAACATTCTAAACTTCTTGATTATCCTGATTTAAAACTTTGCTCCCTCTATTCGATCGATGCTAACACCTTTTTTGCATTAAATCAATTACATGATTAGTATTCTGATGCCAGTTCGGAATACTGCACCATATTTGGAAGACTGCCTAAAATCTATTTTAGCACAAAAAGAAGAAGACTGGGAGCTAATAGCTATAGATGATCATTCCAAAGACGGGTCGTTTCTGATCCTCCAAGAATATCAAAAAAAAGATAGTAGAATACAAGTCTATCAAAATGATGGCACTGGAATTATTAATGCCTTGAGGCTTGCTTATAGGAAGTCTTCTGGTGAACTTATTACACGAATGGATAGTGATGATCTAATGACTCCTGACAAGCTATTAGAGTTAAAAACAATAGTTCTTACAAAGGGTAAGGGAATACTGGCTACCGGATTAGTCAAATATATCTCAAGAAAAAAACTGGGAGATGGCTACAAAAGGTATGAGAAATGGATAAATCAATTAAGTTCATCGGAAACCAATTGGCTAGATTTGTATAAAGAATGTGTCATTCCATCTCCTTGTTGGATGGTTGGAAGGCAAGATTTTGAAAAATCAGGTGCATTTTCTTCCAATACTTATCCTGAAGATTATGACTTAGCGTTCAGATTTTATCAAAATGGGCTCCATTGCATATCTACATCCAAAATTATTCATATTTGGAGAGATCATTCATCACGAGCTTCAAGAAATGACCCGAATTATTCCGACAATAGATTTTTGGATTTGAAGTGCAAATATTTTCTAAAGTTGCACTATCAAAAAAACCGAAAATTAGTATTGCTTGGAGCAGGTAAGAAAGGTAAGTGGATAGCTAAATATTTAATCAATCATTCCATACCCTTTGTTTGGGCAACCAATAATCATAAAAAAATAGGTTTAAAAATATATGATATTATTCTACAAAATGAGCACCTTGTTATAAGTGATAAAAACGCTCAATTTGTTATCACTATAGCTAATCCTGATGAACAACAAAAATTAAAAACTCAATTCTCTAATTCGAATAGCTCTCCTTTAAAAGACTACTTTTTTTTCTGCTAACTGAACAACATTATTACTTAAACCTAATACTTGATAAGATACGTTTAGCTTCGGTAAGTTGTTTTTTATTACTAGGCCTTGTATAAAAGCTAATATATTTTCCATCCTTGTCATTGAGAAATATTCCTACTGGTTCCCCTAATTGATCTTTTGTAAAATACTTAGTTGACGTACCTCCTTGCCACTGTTTAATATCAAAGAAATACATACCGTAATCTTCAATATATTGGTCATTGGATTGAAATGGAAAATAGTGTAAGACATTGTTAAATTCTAATTCAGCGACAGCATTACAAGGAATACATTCAAACAATAATCTATGACTGCTATTGCTAGTTTTAGGCCAAACCTTATGTATACGAACGGAATCAAGGAATATTTTTCTAAGTTTTTCTTCAATAAATATGGAGTCAAAAAACTTAGTATGATAATAGGCTCTAAAACTTTGAACAAATGTTGTTTTCAAGTTCTTTGGGCCTTGATAAGCAGTAGGTCCTGACTCAAAATACCACTTCAGGCCTTGGCAGTCAATAATCTTCAAATTACCTTCAATAGATTCTTCTATTTCTTCATGACATGAGATGTTCTCTATGATCATTATCTCATTTTCATAAATTGTTGTCTTCGTATCTTGAGTTGATTTACAAGCAGATATTATTGTCAAAAGGGCAAACAAAATATTAATCCATCTCACTGATAACCTTTTTTAGCAAACCATTAAAATCTATATGTCCAGCCAATCCCAATCTTACTACGACCATATTTTGAGAAGGGAAAATAAATACCCGTTGTCCCTGATAACCATCAGCAAAGTATAAATCATCAGGAAGGTCTGGATAATTACTTCCGTTACGATTTAACCAAAATTGCATTCCGTATTGTCCCTCAGAACCAGGGGCATTCGTTCTGGTGATTCGAGTCCATCCTTCGGGTAATAACTGATCATTCCCCAAGTATCCATCATGCAAATACAACAATCCAAATTTAGCCCAATCTAAAGCACTTGCGTACATGAATGACGAGGCAATATAATTTCCACTTTCATCTGTCTCTATTATCGAAGAGTTCATTCCTAATGGACCAAATAGTTTTTTGTACGGGTAGTTCAAATATTCCTGTTCATCCTTTAGCTTATTTTTCAGCCATCCAGATAATAAATTGGTTGTTCCTGAAGAATAGTAGAAAACCTCTCCCGGACGATTTTTTAATGGATTATCAACGCTAGCCATTACGATGTCCTCAGTATCAAAAAGCATTTCTGTCGCATCTGAAGGCACTGTATAATCCTCTAGCCATTCCAAGCCAGAATTCATGCTAAGGAGGTTTTCTAATGTGATATTCTTTCTGCTATCATCCTCCCATTCTTTGAAAAGTGAGGACTGATTAATGTATTCATTATTTTCCTTTAAGTAAATACCTATTAAGGCACTCATCACGCTCTTAGTCATGGACCATCCTAATAATGGTGTATTTCTTTCTATACCTTGTCCATAATACTCATAAATCAATGTATCATTATGAATTATAAGCATGGCTCTTGTATCCTTGTCATTACTAACTGTACTATCCAGCAGTTCTGTTAGTTTTTGGTTCTCCTCATATAAACTGTCAAGAAAATAAAGAGTGTCTTGATCATCGTTTACTGTCACTCTATCCAAAAAAATGTTATGATCGTCCTCATCCTTCAGCAAAACGCAACCGATATTTTCTTTATACTCAACCGTTTTCGTTCCCAAACCAAAAAAACTGGCATGGACTATTTTATTCTTTATATCAATTTTCACATCCGCATAGTTCAACGGAAAATCCTTAAGATCTTGATTATAGATATCCTGTAAGTTCATGCCCATATGAAAATGACACCCACACGCTACTTTCGCTGCATAACCATTAATAATTGGAAGTCTAGGTTTTAAATATATATAAATAGATAACACCACTAAAAACAACAATATACTCGTAAGTTTGATCCATTTCATTGTTTACATTTTTTAGAGTTTCCCCAAGAGGCCATCAATCTATTAAAAATGTTTTCTCGATTTTGGCATCACTATTCGAAATCTTAAAAAGGTACTCCCCCTTCCTTAGATATCTCTTTCCATCATCTTGAGGTTCTAGTATTTCTTTATTCAAATACTTCTTCTCATAGTGTTTAACATTATCTGTAACAAAAAGCTCCAAAGGATATGTACATATTCCTCTTTTGAAATTTAAATCATATTTGTGTAATAGTCTACCATCCATAGATTCTATTCTACAAGTCACAGACTTTTCAACATTGGAATATAAGACAACTTCATATTCAGGTTTTAGATAGTCACTATAAATATTCCTTCTCGTTCCCCAATTTTGAGAATATCTAATCTCTGGAAAATCAAGAAGTTCTATGGATTCATTCATTGACAAGTTTCTCAAAGGTTTAATATCCGCTATATATATACTTCTTCCATGGGTAGCAATAACCAAATGATCTTCTCTATTTTGTACAGCAAGATCATGTATCGCTACTCTTGGAAGATCTTCGGCAAAAGGATAAAAATTATTTCCATTATCAAGGCTAACGTATAGTCCGTGATCAGTACCCACATAAAGTATCTTAGAATCCTTAGGATCTTCTTTTACCACATTGATACACTCCATAGGTAAGGAATGTGACAAAGAAGTCCAGGAATTCCCAAAATCCGTACTTTTGAATAACATGGCTTCCCAATTGTCCCATCTATAGCCATTTAAAGATATATAAACTGTAGAATCATTATGCTCTGAAGCAACAACTCTAGAAACCCACATATTCTCAGGTAACCCGTTACCTATATTTTCCCAAGTAACACCTCCATCTTTAGTCCTGAAAACTAATCCATCATCACTTCCCGTATAAATAAGTCCAAATTTCAACTTCGATTCACTGATACTGGTTAAGGTTCCATATGCCACATCCCCTTTCCTACCTCCTCCTGTCAGATCAGGTGAAATGGCTGTGAAATTCTTACCTCTGTCCATTGATCTCAACAGCTTATTCGCTCCCATATACACAATATCCTGATTATGACTCGACAAAAGAATTGGAGATTGCCAATTCCACCTATATGGCCTTTCTCCTAATTCATGTTTCGGAGTAATGTATGTCCTGTCATCTTCAGAAATCTTGAAGTAATGACCAAACTGAAAACCAGTATATGTGGTATTATCACGATTATCTATTTGAATCTGCATACCATCTCCTCCCATTATCATATCATAGGGATAATCTCCTGTCATTTGCCATCTAACACCTTTTTTATAGTCATGATTTCCTTTCCATACCCCGTTATCTTGTGTCCCTCCATAGATATTGTAGGGCTCCTGATCATCCACATTCACGGTATAGAATTGACCGACTTCCGGGCTATTACATTTGATCCATGTCTCTCCTTTATCATAACTTATATTGATCCCTCCATCATTTCCGTTGATAATGTGGTTAGGATTTTCTTGATTAATCCAAAGAGCATGATGGTCGACATGAACATTTTCACCATTTACTGACTTCCATGTTTGCCCACCATCTATAGATTTAAGAATGGGTACACCCATGATATAGATCACCTCAGGATTGTTCTTTTCGCTTTTTATTTGTCCGAAATAGTAGCCGTATGAATTATATAAACCATCAAAATATTCTTTAGTCGTTCTTGTCCATTCAAAGATACCTTCATTATAAACATATACTTCAGCACCAATAACTGGTGTGTCAAATAACAGTGAATTGGCGTCTTCTAAATATTCTACCAAGTCAATTACTGCGTACTTATCATTGCTTATATCTTCAAAAATAGATTGGGCTGTATACTTCTTTGGAAATCCATTATCTCTCAAGTATGTCTCTAATTGATTGGTATCAATAGTTAGAAATTCCGCTTTCGACATGTCACGTAATTGCCCCTTTGACAACCCCTCCTCTTTTTCTTTTTCAGGTCTTCTATTTTGATTATCTAACAGAGCATACAGTACCGGTTCATTTTCTATGAAAGAAAGGCTTAGTCCAATTCTTCCTGTATTTTCATCATTGGGAAACCCTGAAAGTTTTCCAGTTATCAGTTTCCAAGTCTCTCCATAATCCTTACTTCTATAAATTCCTGAACCATTTCCTGACTCAACGAAATTCCATGCTTTTCTTGATCTTTCCCACATGGCTGCATATAGTATTCCAGGTTCTTTTGGATTCTGAATTAAATCAATACCTCCGGTATTGTCATTTACAAAGAGTACTTTTTCCCAGGTTTTCCCTTTGTTGGCAGTTTTGTAAATTCCCCTTTCCTCATTTTCACTATATAAATGTCCTAATACGGCCACATAAATTATGTCCGTATCATTCTGATCTATAAGTACTCTTCCTATATGATGGCTCTCTTCTAAACCTTTATATTGCCAATTTTCACCGCCATCATTACTATAATACATACCTATTCCAGCATATGAAGATCTACTGCTATTAACCTCCCCTGTTCCTATCCATATATCTCCGTTATTCCAGTTTACAGCGATATCTCCAATAGTAATTACAGCTTCTTTATCAAACTTTGGTTCAAATGTAGTTCCGTTGTTGTTTGTGTACCACAACCCTCCAGAAGCATAGGCCACATAGAACTCAGCAGGGTTATCAGGATTTACATCTACATCCACTACTCTACCACTGAAAACAGTTGGCCCTACATTTTTAACTTCATAATGTCTAAAGGGAGATTTCAACCATGTGGAGTTTTTCTTTGACTCACTTTTCAGTCGTTGTTCACCAGTTGTAGCAGTTATTGTTTCTTGTGCTCCAAGCTGAAATACGGTTACATAAAAGATTGCAAAAATTAAAAAACGCATAATTGTTAATTGATATCAGGTAAAGATACCAAAGTGATAACATAAAACGCAGTATAGATATTTAATCAAAGGAAATTTTAACTCCTACATTAAGAATTCTAGGCATCAGACCTACTTCCACACCAGCGACTTCGTGTTTATTAGGTTGACTCTGCGAAGACACCTTAAATACATGTTGACGATACTTCACATTTTGACGATCTAATACATTATAAATTGAAGCGTATAGATTAACTTCTGAAGAAGAGAGTCTAAATCGATATCCTATTCCAAAATCCCATCGAAAATAATCGGGAAGATTGTTCAGTCTACCTCTAGGCGGGTTAGTTTCTCGATCACGGTCCATGAGTATATTTTCCTCAGACACGTAAGGTCTTCCACTTGTATATACCAGACTATTATTGATAGAAAAAGATCCTAATTTCCAACTATTCATCCATTTAAACTGATGTCTTCGATCATTAGCTGCAGGAAAGTATTCTCCCTTATTTAGCTGAGGAAAAGAATATTCTATTTTACTAAGTGAATAGCTCAATATAATGTCAAAATTCAACCATTCTTTGATCAATTGAAAGTCCATACCATAGCTTCTTCCTTTTCCTTTGAAGAATTTGAATTCATTATTTTTAGGAAGCCCGAAATCCGTTCCTTTAAACTCCTGACGTAATGTTAGCGATTGTGCCACTTCATCCAAATCATGGTAGTAAAATTCAACATCTAATATAAAATCAGACAATATTTGTTTTGCTCCTATCATCCACTTATGAACATTGGTAATAGGTATTTTATCACCTGTACCTAATATCCAAACATCATAATTTTGTCCTAATCTCGTTTCGTGATTAATTTCAGAAAGAAACTGATTGTAATATCCATAAGAAGTCTTCAAAGTAGTAGCCATTGACGGAGAATATTCGGCACTAACCCTTGGAGAGAAGTAATATCCTGATGACCTGTCATAATAAGTAGCTCTAAGTCCAAATGATAGTTTTAATTTATCCGGATTATAAGCAAAATCTACAAAACTAGAGTATTCGTTGGCGATCAGTTCATTACTCACCTTGGGTTTATCTTCTTGAGAAATTATGAACTTAAGGTCGTGTGCTTTCAGATCGAATCCAACATTCAAGGCTATATTATCAGAAATACCAAATGAATTATTCCAAAGTATATTTTTTGATAATACTTCATTGGTTACTTCTTCTTCTATCTCATTATTTTCTTCCTTCTTGTTTCTGATAGTTCGCAAATAAGCTTCGTGAGAAATAATCGAAGAATATTCTGTTTGACTAATAATCAAATTAGATAACCAACGATTAGTTATATTAACATGATAATTAATTCCAATTGCCTGAGATTTCCATTTGTTTTCCTCTTCGAATTCCTGTTCCATAAAATCTCTTTGCTCTGGTGGCCCTGTCGGCAAAAACTGATGATTCGACACTTCATTACTAAATTCGTCATTACTATTGAAAACTTGAAATGTAACCCCCTGTCTCTCATCAATATCAAAGGTATATTTGATATTTAAATCATTGAATTCAAAAACAGGATTAGACTTTATTACTTGTCCCAAATTAGAACCTCTATTTCTAACATTCTGAAAATTGTCCTGATCACTAATGTCTAACAAACCTTTGGTGGCCACATTTCCATTACTACGGCGACCATTTATTAGAAACGAATGGGAGCCTTTTTTAAATCCCAATTGGGCAGTAGAGCTTAATAAATTGACATCTAACAACCCATTGATTCCCAAATCATTTTCGATAGATCGCATTTGTACCATTCCCCCCACCTTTCCTCCAAATTCGACTGGCATATTGTTTTTATATAGTGTGGACTCTTGAATAAAATTGCCATCGATATTACTAAAAATACCATAAAAATGATCTGTGTTTAGTAATGTCAAACCATCCAAAACAATTAAAGTTTCATCAGAATTATGACCCCTAATTTCTACATTAGAATTACCTCCATGTGCAGAAACACCTGATATCATCTGAAGTGACTTCATTGGATCTGAGATTAATGCAGTTCGAACATCCAGTGGATGAAAGATTTGTGTTATGCCTGTCGATCTTGTTGTGGTGAATGATTTCGGGTTACACTCAATTTTTACCATTTCAATAGGATATGCTTTCGAAACAAGTGTAAACACCGATTTATTATTGATTTTTTTAGCAGGTATCATCTTTGATTCAAAGCTCAAACTGGTTACAGTCAGTGTATCTAAACCATGAAGTATGCTCTTATCAATATTTATACTTCCATTTTTATCCGATTCTGCTACCAAATTTCCTTGATCATCCATCACCAATGCCCCTACTACTGGTTCAAATCCATCTCTCTCATAAAGAGAAAAAGTTATAGCCTTATCTTTCTCTATTGGGATATACTCACGGACTAAAAAACTTTGTTCTCCCAGTTTAATATATTCTAAGTTTAAATCAGCACACAGATTAGCAATATCCTCATCTACAGAAGAAGAAAAGTTAAAAAATACATTTCTAGTCTCCAACTTTCCCACATTATAAGCTATATCTACATTGTATTTAAATCTTAAGCTTTCAAATATTTCAGCAATAGTCTCGCCTTGAACTGAAGATTCACTTATTAATTTCTGTCCATTTATAATTCCCGTAAAATAAATTACCAGAGAGACTATAAGGTATATGCTTACTTTTTTCTTGATTCTACAATAATTTTATCGTTGTCTATCTTATAATCCAAATGCATCGGCCACAAAACTGATTGTAAGGCTTTATTTAAATCATTGTTTTGAAAAAAGCCTGAGTATTCCATTTGGCTAATTTCATCGGAAGCAATCACTTTTTTATTAAATTGTCTTTCCAATTCCTTTAATACTTCGTAAAGCCTTTCATTAGTATAAACGAATCTTCCATTGATCCATTGAGTTTTATCTTCCTTAATCATCGATGCATATAAACCTAAAACATCCTCATTGTATTGGGATTCTTCTCCTTTTTTCAGAATTACTTCTTGATCCTTATACTTCACCTTTACACTTCCTGTCTTACATTGAACCTTAAACTTGTCATCTCTAGCAAAAATATTGAAGGATGTTCCTAATACTGACACATCACCATATTCCGTCACTACAGTAAACTTATTTCCTCTACTAACTTCAAAGTAGGCCTCCCCTTTAAGATTAATTACTCGTGATTTAGCAAACCCATCCTTTGAATAAGACAGTTCAGAATCTGCATTCAATATTACACTGGAAAGATCGGGTAACTCAATTTTTTCATTTTGAGCATAACCCGTATTAACATGAATCTTATTATTCATTTTAAAAATTAGAAAAAGTCCAAGACAAGCTGCTACCGCCAGAGGAATCAACCTTCGAACAAGTTTTTTTGACAACCCCGCACTGGATGAGCTTGAGGTACTTTTTTCTATTCTAGACCACAAGGCTTTAGTCCTTTGTTCATCAACATTTTCCAAAGTATATACTTTATTAATAAATTCAACTGCTTCATTAGCATATACCTTTTCCTCCGGGTTACTTTGTATCCATTCTTCCCAATCACGGTCCTTTTGTTGCGATGTGCCTTTTACATATCGAATAAATGATGGATCATCCAGTAGTTTTATGATTTTTTCATGTAGATTTTTACCATCCATTATTTTTTATTTATTATCGAATAATTCATCAAGATATTTACTTCTTGTGCTTGATTTATAATTTTTATTACAATTTATCGTCCCACTTTGCATAATAGAGAGACAATTACCATTTCCATCAACTTCATCAAGATGTGATCTCAATAACAGACAGTGTCCCAGTTCATGAAAAATTACATACTCCCTATCTAGAAGACTGTTTGAATTCCAAAACTTGCTATCTATAACAATCTCATTCGGTTTATTACTATTATGACTACATTGTCCTACAACACTCCGTCCTTGAATATCTTCAATTTGGGCAGTTAAATCACTTATATCAAGATCCAAGCCTCTTTCTCCAGCTTCTTGTATGAAATCCTCTATATATGGTCTAAGCTCATCTTCTATAACTACTTCCTCTTCTTTTGAGCACGATACCAACATCCCTATTGACACAACTAACAATAGTACTTTCTTAGTATAAACACGATTCATGATCACCATTTATATTAATAAGAGTAGCACTCATGTTTTGTACTCAGTATTTTAAATAAAAAAAAGTAAAAAGCCCAACATCCAAAGTTTCCGAACCTTGTTTAACGCAGAATTAGTAAGATTTCTAGCTGACTGATAACTTATATCCATTGCCTTACATATTGCGTCATAATCCATTTCCATGTAAAATTTTAAGTAAAGGATTTCTCTTTGTCTTGTAGACAATGAAGTCAGAACCTTGTCAAGTTTATTCTTTTTAGAGCTCTCGATTTCATTAAATATTAAAAATTCCTGAAAATTTGGTGAATCATCTCTTTTCTTAATTAACTCATCGGCGTCTGTGGTGGTTTTATTCTTTTTTATAGAATCAATGATTCTTCTCCTTAATGAAATAGTTATATAAGCTCTTATATTGTCTGTATCTGATAAAGTCTCTCGTTTATTCCATAGATAAACAAAAAGATCATGAATAGAATCTTCTACTAAGTGAATATCCGATGTTAACTTCTTACCATAATTATATAAATACTTGATTTCTCTTTGATATATCCTTTCCAAAGCCTGATGGTCTCCTCTCTGTAAATCACGCCATAAATCAATGTCTTGAAACATATTTTAAAAAAATTCAAATATTATTAAGTACAAAAGTAAAAACTCTCACTTATGTAAATGTATTCAAATTAGATTAACTATTAAATTATGAATTATGATTAAGAAAATAAGTTTTTTGAGTTTATTATTTGCAATGTTCGGTATGTCATTAATAACGTCTTGTAGCACCGATGATCTTGATGATGAAAATATAGATTTTACCGAAAACTTTACCTATGATTTAGAAAAAAATGAAGGAGAAGCCAGAGAAAATGATTGCTTTGAACTAGTTTTCCCTATTAGTTTCACTATGCCTGATGGATCTATATTAGACGTAGAAGAAGATCAATCCATAAGAGAGCTCTTGAGTGAATGGAAAGAAAATAATCCTGATGTAGAAGGTAAGCCTGAATTAAATCTTCCAATTACTGTAATACTTAACGAAACAGGAGAAGAACTGGTTTTAAGTTCTCATGAAGAAATCAGAAATCTAAAGAAAGATTGTGGATTTGGTAAAGGTAAAGGTAAGCATGGTGGAAAGAGAAAGTGTTTTGAAATTCAATTGCCTGTTAGCTTCACAACATCTGACGGATCAACAATAACGGTAGAAGAAGGACAATCTATTAAAGATGTTCTTAAAGAGTACAAGGAAAACAATCCTGATGTAGAAAGCAGGCCAGAGCTCAATTTTCCAATAACAGTCATACTCAAAGAAGATGGGTTAGAATTGGCAATAGACTCAGAAGAAGAATTAAAAGAGTTAAAGGAAGAGTGTCATGGCAAAAAAGGCAAGGGCCATAAAGAAAGATGCTTTGAGTTACAGCTTCCTGTAAGTTTTACTGCTGTCGATGGAACAATTATCACTGTTGAGGAAGGCCAATCGATTAGAGAAGTCCTAAAGGCGTATAAAGAAAATAATCCCGATGTAGAAAGTAGACCTGAATTGAATTTTCCGGTAACGGTTGTACTAAAAGAGGATGGATCGGAGATAGAAGTAAATTCCGAAGATGAACTTAGAGAGTTAAAAGACAATTGTGAAGACTAGTTGTTAATTAATTTTTGTCCACAGGATGGTTTCCTGTGGGCATTATTTGATTTTACTAAGAATATTACCTATTAATTGATCTGACTCCTTGGTAACTTTAAATACTTTGATAACCATTATTGTGAGAATCGTAACCACTCCCCCATTAATCAAAATATCTATTAATGGATGTACATCTACCTGTAAATAAAAAACCACAGGAAATATCAGTATCAGCATAAACAATATCTTTAATGTCGCAATACTGAAAGGATGTATACCAAATTTTAAATATATAAAAACAACTTTCATCAAGTTAAATATCACCAAAGCTAGTACAGTAGCAATGGCCGCTCCTTTTATGCCATATTCATTAATCAAATAGTAGTTCAAGAAAATATTAGAAAGCCCCAAAAGCAATATGAAAAATAAATTATACTTGTAATACTTTGAATAATTAATAATAGCACCGTTGACACTAGTAAGCATATCGATTAATTTTCCTGCCCCCAAAAAGTAAAAAACAATCATTCCTCCTACCAAGCCCTCCGGATCTGAGGACAATTGAAATAAGTCCGGTAAACAAATAACCATACAGGTGTACAGATATCCGCCAATTAAAAATAAATTGGCCGAAGAAGTCTTATATACTTCTTCAATATGCTTAAGATTACTTCGCTCTATTGCCTCAGAAATAATGGGATTTGAGATTCTATAGATTGAATTAGTTGGAATAGCTATTACATTAGACATAAAATAAACGATTGTATACAAGCCATTTGAAGCATACCCTAATATTAAAGGAATCATAACAGTATCCAATCTGTTCGTAAGCTGACTACCCAAACTAGATAACGAAGAAAAAACAAAATAGCTTTTGATAGATTTATATTTTGATTTTATTATCTGTTTGTTCCAACTAAACTTAAGTCCTTTAAGTTTAGCCAGATATATGAGTAAAACAACTACTGATATAGCATAAAAAAGCGGTATTAACCAAGCAAATTCTCCTCTAGTTATTACACCTCCAAGACACAGTAAAAATATAGAAGGTAAAAATATCTTATATCCAAAATCAGTTATTAAACTTGGTATTACGATTCTTCGAAAATTAGATATGTAAGGAATTAACCAACCTAAAAAGCCTAATAGGACGATTAAACTAAGTACAATAAACTCATTATTCCTTAAAATCTGAGAATTCATTTTACTCCAATCTACCAGTTGATAAAAACTGTCTTTAAAAAGAAAATACATGCCTAGAAAAAAAAGTATGCTTATGATATAAATCATAAAGATCATACTCAAGAACCCATTATTATGATTGTCATTAGTTTTGAACTCTCGAAAAAACCTTATGACTACACTTCCTATACCGAATGTGGCTAAAGGTAGAAGAAGATATGATAGACTAACGAGCATTTGGGCATAGCCGTATAAATCTTTATCCCTCGAATAAATAAAAAGCATGCTAACACCTCCAATTAAAGCTCCTATGAGATTGACTATAGAATATTTAATTGATTGTCTTTGAATAATACCCATCATGACAAATTTGACGGTTTTTGAAATAAATTTCTAATTATCATTCATTCTTAACAAAATTTATTGTTTAACCATAGTAAAATTTATCTTTGCTGCAAAAATTGGTAGGAGCTATAATATACAGTCGAGCCGATTCTAAAAGGCTACCGAACAAGTGTTTTTTAAAAATACACAACATGTATCTATTTGAATACATTTATAAAGTAGCCGATAAACTTAAGGATGTTGAAGTAATTCTTGCAACTACTAAAAGGAAATGTGATGATGAACTCAGCGAATTGGGTAAAACTTTAAATTTTAACGTTTACAGAGGGGAATATGAAGATATAGCAAAGAGAACTATTGATTGTGCCAACTACTATGGTCTGGACAATATTATAAGGTTAAATGGTGATAGTCCTTTTCTTAATTTACCACTTTTAAACAGTGGAATAAAAGTTCATCTTTCTCGAGAAGCACAGTTTACCTCGAACCTCTTCAATAGGAAATACCCTTATGGAATTAGTTGTGAAATACTAAGTACAAATTATTTAAAAGATGTGTATCCTAAGATGAATTTTCAAGAAAAGGAACATTTTACATCTTATTTATATAAAAATGTAAAAGCAATTAAAAATAGTGAATCACTTGAATTAGATATAGATTTGTCCAAATACAGGTTAACAATTGATACACAGGAAGACTATCAAAACGTAAAAAAAGTTATCAATCGATTTAAATACCAACTGGTTAACAAAATCGATATTAAGGAATTAATAAAGAAAATATATAATGATTAATTTATACTCAATAAGACCTAAGGGATTTAATGTTGGAAATGATGTAATCTATATTGCAATTCAACATTTTATTAGAGAAGCGTTTAAAAATCAAGAGTTCAATCTGATTTCTCTTCCTGCTACAAACAAGTATGAGTCGAACAAAAAAGCAGGTTTCACTAAATCTACAATCTATGAAATAAACCAATTTGGTAACGGTGTAATACTTGGTGGTGGAAATCTTTATGAAAATGGAGAAATAGACGTTGATCCAATAGCAATGAAAGCTCTGGATAAACCATTAATGATTTTTAGTGTTTCAAGAGGAAAAATTTATAACAAAAAACTTGACTTAGTTGATCGAACGGATGTCATATCAGATGGAAAGTTAAAGTTATTAAATGAAAAGGCTTATATCTCAATGTCAAGGGATGCTGCAACAACAGAACATATTTCAAATCTAGGTTTAAACACTGTTAATGGAGCATGTCCTACTTTATTTTTGAATGAAGTACCTCAACATCAGGTTCCAGTGAATCAAAATTTAAAAACTGATTGTCTTATTTCAATAAGAACTCCTAACTTGATGTCTGTACCACCAATTTTTCAATACAAGTTGCAGGATCAATTAAAAGAAATGATAAGTTTCCTTAAGGAAAACGGTTATAAAAATATTAAAATATTATGCCATGATCATCGTGATATTCCCTTTGCTGATTCTTTTGAAAACATAGAATTTTTATACACCGATGATGTATACACTTTTATATCCTTATTAAAAAATACTCGTTTAAATATTACTTTTCGTCTACATTCTTTTATTCCTTGTTTAGCTTTAGGGATTCCTGCGATTAAAGTTAGTTATGATCAAAGGGCAATAAGCTTGTTGGACACAATTAAGATGGATGAATGGAATATAAACTACCTTTTTGATGATGTTGTTCAAGAAGTTAAGCATAGAGTTAAAAATATCCAAGAGTTGGAAAAAATTAAATCGGACTTAAATAAAAGTCACTGGCCAAAAATAAAAGAAATTATTCGAGGTAATTGTAAATCCTTTTCTGAAAAAGTAATCGCACAAAGATGAGTAACATTCACATAATTGGAGAAGCTGGTGTAAATCATAATGGAAACTTAGATAATGCTCTTCTTCTAGTAGATATCGCTCAGGAATGCGGAGCCGACTCCGTCAAGTTTCAAATAATAAATCCATGGGGTCTCTATTTACCAGGAAAATATAAGTATGGACATTATGACATTGAAAAAGTCATTGAAATGCGTTTTTCAACAGTATTTAGTGATGAAGAATATATTCGCATTTACAATTATGCTAATGAAAAAAACATTGGTTTTTCGGCTTCTATTTTCGATAGTCAAGGAATAGAGCTACTTCTTAAAATGAATCCACCTTACATCAAAATAGCCTCTACTGATCTTAACAATCATCAATTATTAGAACAAGTAGCAGAAACGGGTAAAAAAATAATTTTATCTACAGGTATGTCTGATTTAAGTGAAATTGAGGAGAGTTTGAATATAGTTGCTAAGAAAACGAATGATATTATTTTGTTACACTGCGTCTCCATTTACCCGGCACCTTTGGAAAAAACAAACCTATCCTTCATTAGCACTTTGCAAGAAAAGTTTGGTTTCGAAGTAGGTTTTTCAGATCATACTAGAACCAATGAAGCATCAATAGCTGCTTATATGCTTGGAGCAAGATGGTTTGAAAAACACTACACCTTTGATAATTCATTAGAAGGATTTGATCACAAACACGCTCAAAGTCAAGATGAATTTAAATCCTACATCAATGCTCTTAGATCTTTAGAATTATCTTTGAAGAAAAAGAATCAGAAAGTATCACCGGATGAAGCCTATACCGCTCAAAGAGCTCGAAGGTCTTTATATGCGAAAAAAGATTTAAAGGCAGGAGACATTATAAAATCTGAAGATATATTAGTTGTAAGACCAAGCAACATTATGAAAGCCAATGAAATTGATTTAGTTATTGGCTCTAAACTTGTTACAGACATTTCTCAGCATCAACCTTTTAACCCAAACCAGTTTGAAAGAAGTTAATATTTTAGTCGTCTGTAAGGCTGGTATTAGAATTGGCCTTGGCCATTTTTATCGTTCAAAGGCCTTAGTCGAAATATTTATTGATAACGGGTTTCACGATGTTTCTTTCGTATTGATAGGAAATAAAAATTACTATATAGAAGATTCTTCTCAGCCTATAAAATATACGTATTTAAAAGATGAAAGAAGTTTCTCTTTTACTGAAACTTATGATTTTATATTTCTCGATGCGTTAGAAATATCAGATAGTTTATTCGCGTCCTTTCGTAAAAAGTCTAAGACTATTATTAGCATATCTCCTATCTTTAATCAATTGTCAAATGTTGATGCATTAATTCATAGGACAAAGTATATTCCTAATAATAATATTCCTGATAGTGTGCAAATATTTGCTGGCTTAAAGTATTCAATCGTAAGGAAACAATGCCATAAAATAAGTCCTAGCTTATATCAAGAAAACTTAAAAAGCGATATACCTAGCATTGCAATAAGCATGGGTGGTACAGATGCGGCTAATATCACATTAAAGATACTACAATGTATTAAATCGATTGAAACTCCGTTTGTTATTTGGATTTTGTTAGGAGATGGCTATGAACATTCTTATGAATTACTGGCAAAAGAAATAGCAAATTGCACTACACATGAGTTTTTATTAGTTAGATCTAATAGATCAATTTGGAAAATATTAGAAAGATGCACCTTAGCTATCTTGGCTGGAGGAGTCACTTCTTATGAGGCAGCATATTGTGGACTCCCTGCAATTAATATTCTTCGTGATAAATCGAGATATTATCTTGTAAAAGAGCTTGAAGAAGAAAAATTATGTTTAGCTACATGTTTTGAAATAAAAGATTTACCTAAGCTATTACTCAGATACGTTTTCGATAGAAAAAGATTGATTCAGATTAATTCTCAGGGTTTTGAACTAGGAAAGAATGAAGTAATTAAGTTATTGCAAACTTTATGAAAAAGAATTTATTAATATATTCCACTACCTCTTTAAGTCTTCCTCATTTGGGTATTGAAATGGAGTCTATTAACAGATTATCAAAATTTTACAACCTTCATTTAGTATATTGTAATGGTTCTTTAAAAAGCTGTTATTTCAATCCATGTCATAATGTAATAGGTTGTTCCCTTTGCATTAGCAGAACTGAAGAAAACATTGTTAAAAGATTTAAGCTTAAGTCAGTTTCAACAATTTCTAGAACCGAAGATAGCGAGACATATGGCCCTTTTTCTAATTCAGATGAATTAATGAACTTTTCATGGGAAGGTTATAATATTGGTAGAGGCGTCGCATCATCAATTATTTCTATTCTCCGTGACGTTAATTTTGATCCTGCGCAGTATAAGTTTTGGATAAATACTCTATTAACTCAATCTATATCTGTCGTAAAAAAGATGGAAGATTTGTTTAAAAGATATAATTTAGAATCTGTTTTATTATTCAATGGAAGATTTGCTGAAGTATTTCCTGTATTAGAATATTGTCGCAAAAACAATATTGAATATTATACACACGAAAAGGGAGCTAATTTTACTAAATATCAATTAATTAAAAACTCCACAGTTCATGATATATCAACTCGTATTTTAATGATGAACAGCCTATGGAATAATTACGATGTTAATGCTCGCGATTGGGAGGCTGTTAATTGGTTTCAGTCCAAACGTAAAGGCACAAATGAAACTGAAACTAATTATACATCCAGTCAAACTCAGGGAAAATTGCCCCTAAATTTTGACGAACAAAAACATAATATCATAATTTATAACTCATCGGAAGATGAGTTTAAATGTATTCCTGATTGGAGTCACGATTTATATTCAAGTCAATTAGATATAATAGTAAGGATTTGCAAAAAAATAAAAAACAATAATATTCAATTCTACCTTCGCTTTCACCCTAATTTAAAAGGTATTTCAAAAGATGATATCAATTATTTAAATTCTTACAATTTCGAAAATTTAGAAATCATCGCACCGGAAAGTAAAATTGACTCATACACCCTGTTGCAAGTAGCTGATAAAGTATTAACTTTTGGATCAAGAATGTCCTTGGAAGCCGCACATGAAGGTAAAAGTTCAATAATTTATGGAAAGTCATTTTATAATTCGTTGAACTCTCTATATACACCTGATAATTTTGACAAATTGATTGAATTACTGATAAATACCAAATTAATACCGAAATCAAGCGATGATTTTAAAAAAGCTGCTTTATTTTTAAAGGAAAGAGGAAATAATTTCTTGGCATCTAAAATAGTTTCTAAAAATCACGTTTTCTTCCACAATAAAAAACTATCACCAAGGTCATTAAAATCAATTTTTAAATTACTCTCTCTATTAAAGGATTTGAAGTTGTGGAAATATTTGAGATCTGAGGTTTATAATGATTCTTTGAGTTTTAACAACATACTCAAACTTCGTAAATGAATGCATTAATTATATCATATTATTGGCCTCCAAGCGGTGGGATAGGAGTACTTCGCTGTCTTAAGTTCGCCAAATATCTCGAAAAAATAGGTTGGAAAATAACCGTCTATACAGTTAAAAATGGGCAATATCCATACATAGACGAATCCAACAACAAAGATGTTCCGAAAAGTGCCAAAATTATTAGATCAAATATTTGGGAGCCATATAATATTTACAGGTTTATTACTGGAAAAAGCAGTATAGAAAATGTTACCAATGTATTTAGCACGTCCAATACAAAGAGAGGATTAATGCATAAAGTTTCCGTTTGGATAAGAAGTAACTTTTTCATTCCAGATGCTAGAGCCAAGTGGATTAAGCCCTCAGTAAATAATCTATCTAAGTTTATTAAAGAAAATTCGGTTGATATCATAATTTCTAATGGCCCTCCTCATAGTAATACTCGAATTGCATGCTTACTTAAAAAGAAATTTCCTGACATATACTGGCACGCGGATTTTCAAGATCCATGGACTCAAGTCGATTATTTCTCTCAACTTAAGTTAACATTTTGGGGGGAAAGAATTCATACACGAATGGAACAGGAAGTATTCCAATTCGCAGACAGTATTAGTATTGTATCCCCATCGTGGAAGAAAGACCTTGAATCCATTGGTGCAAATAATGTTAAAGTATTGGAATGGGGATATGATTTAGATGATTTTAAAGATTTAGAGAGAGTCCCAGATCAAAAATTTTCGTTAGCACATATTGGAATTATGGGTTTTGATCGCAACCCTAAAAATTTATTCAGGGCTATTAAAGAACTCATTAACGAAAATAAAGAGTTTTCTGATTCTTTCCAGCTCAAAATCGTAGGAGAATTAGATTTTGAAGTCAAGCAAGAGATTGAAAAAATGGGGTTAGCTAAATGGGTACACAATCTTGGGCACATGGATCGAAAAAGAGCTTTACAAGAAACTATGAATAGTCAAATACTTCTACTTCTACTAAATCAACAACCGAATGCTCAAGGGAGAATACCCGGTAAATTATTTGAATATTTGGCAGTAGAAAGGCCAATCTTAGTATTAGGCCCTGAAAAATCCGACTCTGGCGACATAGTGGAATCTTCTCTAAGTGGTAAAAATATATCTTATTCAAATTTTAAACAGATAAAAAAGTTTATTTCTGAATCCTTCGTAAAATGGAAAACGAAAAGATTGTCCATAGCTAAACGGGACATTGACCGTTTTTCGAATCAGGCAATTACAACTAAATTAGCTGATTTAATAAAAAAAAATAGGGAATCTAAATAACATAGACTCCCATATATTAGCTATACTCTTAAGTTTAAACTACTTACTCCACTCGGCTATGCTTTTTTCGTTCATCTTCACATACTCATCATTCCCAGCTTCCATGGCCAATTTTTTCGATAATTCTGCAGCAGCTATAGCTTCTTTATACCTTTCTAGCTCTGCCAATATCAATGCTTCTTTTCTAACCTGCCAAAACTTTGGGCTATCTACTTTTGTAGCTTTTTGAATCCAGGTAAGAGCTTGATTCATATCTTTTCCTGAAGTGTAAAAATAATTGGCAGCAGCATAGTAATCGTTTGAAGAAGGTCCTGCCATAACTTCTTCGATCTTACTCATCACTTGTTTATCCGTATTTGTAGAAATTCCTATTGGAACAACCGTCCTTTCCCACATTATCTTCATGGTAGCCCCGTCAATCTTAAAATCACTGAAAGAAATCAAAAAAGTTTCTTCAAAGTCTTTCATTGAGTAAGGTGCCACAACTATGGATGCAGCCGGAGTGGCTTCTTTATACGTTGTCCATCTCCAAGAATCATAAGGATAAAAATTAACCGTCCACTCGTACGCTCCAGGAATAGTCAACAAAGCATAACTTCCTGCTTTTACATCTGCACCTTCAATTTTAACATCATCTCCAAATGTTACTTTTGTAGCTGCATTAGCCCCTGTTCTCCATAATTTACCAAACGAAACCAAACCATCCTCTGCATAGATTAGCCTGCCTTTAGCACCAGGTCTTGAATACTCAACAGTTACTTCTGTAAGACCTACCGTTTGCTTCACCGTTGATGACGGGCTCGCCGCTGGAGTGTTAATTTGAGCCTCAATACTTCCTATCATAAAAATTGCAATGAGGCTTAGTAATATTTTCTTCATGTTATTCTAATTGTTTTAATAATAAACTAAATGATCTAGACAAATAATTGTTCAAAGTTAAAATTTACGGATCAACATTGATATTAATTCTTGTATTTTTAAGGCCCTGAACCTCTTTAAGTGAATCAATTTCTTCTCTTACTAATTCCTTTACATACTCGATTTGCTTGCTATTCTTTTCAATCTTAATTAAAATATTAAAAATGAATTGATTTCTCACTCTCGGAATATAGTTCTGTGCAGGTCCAATTACTCTTTTCCCAAGTTTTTTCTTCAAGTTACCCGCTAAATAGTCCGCTGTAGACAAACTAGTTTTAGCATCTCTGTGCTTAACCTCTAGTGCCACTTGTCTATAAAAAGGTGGATATAAAAATGTTTTCCTTTCATTTACTTCACGATTAAAAAAAGAAAAATAATCCTCTTCTATCACTTCCCTAAGGATAGGATGTTTTGGAGTAAAAGTTTGTACAATCATCTTTCCTTTAACATTTTTTCTTCCTGCCCTTCCTGCCACTTGTGTAAGTAGTTGATAGGCTTTTTCTCCGGATTTATAACTAGGAAAATTTAAGATGGAGTCGGCATTCATAACAGCTACCAAACCTACATTTTCAAAATCCAATCCCTTTGTAACCATTTGGGTACCTATCAAAATGTTATAATTCTGTTTTGCATATTTTTCTATAATATCTTCAAATGCATATTTTGATTTTGCGGTATCATAATCTAACCTTATCGGCTTTGCATTTGGAAATAAATTTCTGACAGCCTCTTCGATCTTTTCAGTCCCATATCCCACATCTTTAAAATCACGACTTCCACAAGCCAAACATTTTCTTGGATTTTTAGACCTATAACCGCAATAATGACAGCGAAGGTCGTCAAAATACATGTGTAATGTCATCTGAACATCACAGTTTTTACAAACAGGAGTCCACCCACAAGTTGTACAAAGTAAAGAAGGAGCATATCCTCTTCTATTCTGGAAAATGATTACCTGTTCACTCCGATCCAGTGTTTCGGTAATACTCTGTATAAGAGCTTTTGAAAACATAGATTTAATACCTCCCGTTTTATAAGATCGTTTGAGGTCCAAAATTTCAATTTTCGGAAGCTCAGCTCCTCCATATCTATGCTTAATCTCCAAAAGATGATATTTGCCCGTCTGGCAGTTATGATACGTATCAATGGAAGGTGTGGCACTGCCAAGAATAATCTTGGCTTCAAACTGCTTTGACAAAACTATTGCAGCATCACGAGCATTATATCTTGGTGCGGGATCTTCTTGCTTGTAAGAAGAATCATGCTCTTCATCCACAATGATTAATCCCAAATCTACAAAAGGTAAAAAAAGTGCTGACCTCGCTCCCAAAACGATCTTTTTACCCAAAAGAACGGATTGATAAGCCTCTACCCTTTCATTATTGTTCATTCTGCTGTGATACACCATAAGGTCATCGGAGAAATTGTTTTTTAGCCTTGAGACCATTTGTGTTGTCAAGGCAATCTCGGGTAAAAGATAGAGCACTTGTTTCCCCTCCTTTATTGTTTTTTGTATAAACTCAGAATAAATTCTGGTTTTTCCACTACCTGTAACTCCATGCAGTAAAACAGGCCTATTATCTTCTTTAAAACAATCATTTAATTCGTTAACTACTCGTTCCTGTTCTTCAGATAATTGATCCAAATCAGATGGAGATAAATTATTAGTCTCAAAGCGACTAACCTCTATTTCTTGAATACTTAGTATTTCCTTTTTCTCCAATGCCTTGAGAACAGATAAGTTAACATCAGCTAAAGCATATAACGAACCTACTGGTATTCTGGTTTGAGATTTGGATAGTTGAATCAAACCGAGCAATGCCCTTGTTTGAGATTTCGCTCTTTCAACGGATAGCAGAGCTTCCATTCTTTTTTCGTCGGTATCAATATTTGATGACCATTTAACAACTTTTATTCTCTTAGGTTTATAACTATTTTTAAGTTCTTCTTCAATATAGATTATTTGCTTCTCTAACAGGCCCCTTATCTCATGATATATGGTTTTCTTATCCAGAATTAATTTTGCCTCATGAATCGAAATCTTATTCCTAATAGTAAGGGCTTCATAAATTAAATACTCGGAATCACTCAATTCAAAGGTATCATGATCCCCCGGATGCAATAAAATCTGTGTTTCACTTGACAATTTAAGCCCAGCTGGAAGAGACAGGTGCATAACCTCACCTATCGTACTGCAATAATAATTGCTTAACCATTTCCAAAAATCAATTTGATGAGAAGTTACAATGGGCTCTTGATCTAATATTTGCAGGATGGGCTTCGGCTTGTAGACGAAATCGGTATTATCATTATAGCCATAAACAATGGCTGAATAATTCTTATTCCTTAGTTGAACTTCTACTCTAACACCTATTTTTATCCTATCAAGTAATTCAATGGGAACTTCATAAGTGTACAGTTTGGGTAAGGCTAGGGGGAATACTACATCAACAAAAACCTTTTTTTCCAACGATTAATTAGAGTTTTTATAAGTAAATCCAAGACTAAACGTTGGAGTTGCATAAATGTTCTTGGCCCAAAAAGCACCTTCTATACCTAAAGAAAGAATAACTTTAATCATCGTAGTATAGTTAAATTCCGGAGCAAATGAGACGTACTACATTATTGTAAAAGTAATTCCCATTATCAAACCTTGTTATTTCACCTTGTTCTCCATTAGGCAAAACAATATCAGAACTCAATGTGATACGTAATCCTATTCTCATGTTAATTCAATACTGCACTGTATCTCTCCACAAATTCTTGCATTTCTACTACCATATCCATAGAACCCATTACCACGGTTGTTCTCTGGTGTAACTCTTTAACATCTAAATCCATTATTCTCTGAAGCTTAGTATTAATTGACTTCCCTCCAGCCTGTTCTACAATGAAGGACATTGGATTACATTCATACAATAATCTCAGTTTACCAGAAGGATATTTTCTTGTATTTGGATATAAGAATATTCCTCCTTTAAACATAATTCTATGGATATCACTTACCATACTTCCGATATATCGTAGTCTAAAATTTAAATCAGAACACTGATCAATATATCTTCTCATTTCAAGATCAAACTTCAAGTAATAACCTTGGTTCACAGAATAATAATTTCCAGATTTAGGCATTTTCATATCGGGATGTGATAGACAAAATTCACCAATGGAAGGATCAAGAGTAAATCCATTCACCCCATCACCTGTAGTATAAACAAGCATTGTACTAGTACCGTAAAGGACATAACCTGCCGCTATTAAATCAGTTCCTTTCTGTAAAAAATCAGTCAATTGAACCTTTTCCGTGGTCTTAGTTTTTCTCTTATATATACCAAAAATAGTACCTACTGATACATTTACATCAATATTAGACGAACCATCTAACGGGTCCATAACCACTACATACTCTGATTTCTTGCTTGTTGGAGATTCCAACTCTACAAAATCTTCAAGTTCTTCTGAGGCAATCGCACAACACTCCCCACCATGTTTAAGGCAATCGATCATTATTTCATTGGCGAATAAATCTAATTTTTGAACTTCTTCTCCAGAAGAGTTAGCTGACCCCGCTACTCCTAAAATATTAACCAAACCAGCTCTGTTAACTTCTCTATTGACAATCTTAGAAGCTATTCCAATATCACGTAATAATCTAGTCAAATGACCTGTAGAATCAGGGTTTTTATTTTGAGTCTTAATAATAAACTCATCCAATGTTACTATTCTATTCATTTTAGATCTTTTAGTTAGGTATCTCAAATATAGACAATAATTATCTACTTGCTCAACACGAAAACAGGAGTTGTTACTAAGTAAAACCCATTACTAAATATCCCAATATTAGTGTCTTTTTTTTGATCATTGCGTCTAAATATTGAAAAACAATTTAAATAACGCCAATAGAACGTAAATCCAAAGTTAATTTTAAGTAAAATTAATACTATAATCTTTTGTTTTGCTTGCTCTTTTTGCTTTATTTAGGTTAAATTTATTTTTTAATCAAAACCAACGCTTTTTTTATGAGAAATCTATTAATTAGTTTGATACTGATTGTATGGTTTCTTCTTGGTTTTGCCTATTGTAAATTTTCTGATACATGTTGTAACACAGATACCGAAAAGAAGGAATCTGTAAAATCTGAACAAGTTGTTCCAGCTTTGGAAACACCTGTGAAAGAAGTCAAGGCTCCATTGGAACCTCTAACTTACAATTGGTCAGATAGTACTGCCTTTACTAATGAGGGCTGGGCAAAGTACAAGCAAGACATACTTTCGAGTTTAAAAGAAAATCAAATACTCGAAATAACCGGGCACTATTCAGCGGAAGAGGAAAACAACACAAGCTTCGAAAACCTTGGATTGGCTAGGGCTCATGCGGCACGAAGCTTATTCACCGATCTACCTGATGACAGGTTCAGACTGTTATCAAAGCTTGTTGATTCTGAAAATCTGGATAAATCCAATCCATTTGTCTCCACTGAATTCAACAACAGAATTAATACTGACAAAATTAAAGAAATTGACCAGAAGACAATTATCTATTTTCCGTACAACAGTACTAATAAACTGAATGATAAAGAAGTGGAATCCTATTTGGATGATGTAGCCGACAATCTTAAAAATAATTCAAAAAAAGTAAGATTAACCGGTCATACAGACAGTATAGGTGATGAATCCTCAAACATAACACTCGGAAAGAAAAGAGCAGATATTATAAAGCAATATTTGGTTTCTAAAGGTCTTACTGCGAATAGGATTATTTCTATATCCAAAGGAGAATCTTCTCCAATTGACTCAAACAAAACTAAATCGGGCCGAGCTAATAATCGTCGAACCGAACTGGAAATTATTAACTAAAAATTACAAACACAATGATAACAATATTAAATTTCTGCGATACACATTGGCTCCTACCTTGGCTTATACCTTTCATTTTAGGAACACTATTGGGTCTTGCTCTTGGCTATGGCTTATGGGGAAAATATAAGACAATGATCGCAGACTTAAAAAATGAAATAGCAAGTCTTAAAAAGAGAATTAGTAGCCTTGAGGACGATTTAGCAGCATGCAGTTCGAGAAGAGCTTCGTTGGAAGGTGAATTGGCTACGGCTAACGGAAGGGTAAGAGAATTGGACTTAGAATTAAACAAGATATCCAAAGCGAACATTGGTGCCTCTAGCCTAGCTGCCAATATAGCCAGTACTTCTGATAATTCGAAAAGTGGTACTGCTGTAGGTTCTGAAAAAAAAGCATCAGCATTTGCTGCATTAAAAGAGGATAATCTTCAAATCATTGAAGGAATTGGCCCCAAGATGAATTCAATTCTGAATGATCATGGCATCAGAACATGGGCTCATTTAGCCAGTAAATCTCCTGAAGATCTGAGAAACATCCTGAACGAATATGGAGATAGATATAGAATTATTGATCCGTCTACTTGGGCCGCCCAAGCCAGTTTGGCAAGAGATGGCAAATGGGAAGATTTGATCACTAGACAAAAACAATTAGACGGTGGTAAGGTTGATGGTGCGAAAGGAATGACTGATTCCAAATTGGAGAAGGTGATGATCAAAATGGGATTAATCAAAAGATGGAAACAGGATGATCTCAAAGCTATAGAAGGTATCGGTCCTAAAATAGCCGGACTACTGAACAATGCAGGAATAAATACTTGGGAGAAATTAGCTAACACATCAGTTTCTGATATTCAGAAAATTCTCGATGATGCTGGCTCAAGGTATTCCCTAGCGGACCCCAAGACATGGCCTAAACAATCAAGAATGGCAGCCGACGGTAAATGGGATGAACTTCAAGAATATCAAGATTTCCTCCAAGGAGGTAAGGAATAAGTTTTAATTCCAATGGCTTTTTTGGGCTCTTCTTACGAAGAGCCTTTTTTTTGTTTATATTTGAACATACTAGATTATCGGTTGTTCTCAATTATCAATGAAAGACCTTTTCTACTTAAATAAGTATTTATTAAAATATAAATGGCACCTATTAGGTGGTATTTTTTTTGTTATTGCTTCTAATTATTTTGGGGTATTGATTCCTCAAAAAATTAGGGAAGCTCTAGATTTTGTGCAAAACGAAATACGTGACTATAAACTTACTTCAGGTGTACAAAAGGTTAACGAATTTGAGACCTTAAGTGAAGTATTATTAATCTTTGGATTAACCGTAGTGGGATATATGTTGCTCAAAGGAATACTAATGTTCTTTATGAGACAAACGATTATAGTAATGAGTAGGCTGATTGAATATGATTTAAGAAAAGATCTTTTTAATCATCTGGAAGGATTAGATACTGAGTTTTACAAGCGTAATAAGACTGGTGATCTTATGTCCAGAATATCAGAGGATGTATCAAAGGTTAGGATGTATCTAGGGCCAGCACTATTATATGGCATCAACCTAACAGCTCTTTTTGTGCTTACTATATCGACAATGATCAAAGTCAATCCTGAACTTTCTTTTTACACACTAATACCACTACCGTTATTATCCATATCGATTTATATTGTTAGTAAAAAAATAAACAATAGGAGTACTCTAATTCAACAACAACTGTCAGTACTCACAAGTATATCTCAAGAGGTTTATTCAGGTATCCGAGTAGTAAAATCATACGTTAAAGAAAATCAGTTCTTGAAGTATTTTGATGAACAGTGTGAAGATTACAAATCAAAATCTCTTGATCTTGCTAAGATCAACGCGTACTTTTTCCCTTTCATGATATTTTTTATCAGTATAAGTAATTTAATCGTAATTTATATTGGCGGCCTAAAAGTGGCAAGTGGAGAAGTTACTCCCGGCAATATCGCTGAATTTATTATTTATGTTAATATGCTTACCTGGCCGGTTACTTCCATTGGCTGGATAGCTTCAATCATTCAACAAGCGGCAGCCTCTCAAAAGAGACTAAATGATTTGTTATCGAAAAAATCAAAGATTATCTCTGTCTCCAAAAACGATTTTAGAAATGGTGACATTGAATTTAAAAATGTAACCTTCACCTATCCTGATACAGGAATTACTGCTCTTAAGGACACTAATTTCTCCATTAAGAAAGGAGAGAAAATCGCTATAATCGGAAAAACAGCTGCAGGAAAAAGCACAATAGCTGAATTACTACTTAGATTGTATGATATAAATGATGGCAAAATTCTTATCGGGAATAAAAACTTAAAAGAAATTGCCATAGAAAAGTTAAGACAAAACATAGCATTCGTCCCACAAGATTTGTTTTTGTTTTCTGAAAGCATTAATGACAATATTGCTTTTGGCACTGATAATCCAAGTGGATCACAAATTAGAGAATATGCAAAAAAAGCGGCAGTGCTTAATGAAATAGAAAGCTTGCCTCAAGGTTTTGAAACTGTTTTAGGAGAAAGAGGAGTAACTCTCTCTGGCGGTCAAAAGCAAAGAATATCAATAGCCAGAGCATTGATTAAAAACGTTGACATCATAATATTTGACGATAGTCTTTCAGCGGTGGATCCCAATACCGAACACAGTATTTTAAATCACATAGATCAATTATCAAATGATAAAACTGTCATTATAATTACTCATAGAGTGAGTTCTATCAAAAATCTTGACAAAGTTATCGTACTTGATCAGGGTAAGGTTATTGAGTACGGAACTCCTGAGGAACTAATCGATCAAAAAGGATACTACTATCGAATGTTAGAATAAATTATAACCATTTACCTTTAGCCGTTTTGGCAAGTTTAATGTGTTCCAAATGATGATGACAATGCCAATCATATAATTTTAGAGCTAACCTCAAAGGATAAGCTATGCCATCTTCCGGATGAAAATAATTTCTATCAAACTGTTTCTCATGCATATTATTTAAAATGATTGCCCATCTTTTGTGAACACCTTCCAGAATCGACAAACTATAATGAATAGAGAACTCCTCGGAATCAGAAAGCTCTGCCCATAGTCCCTCTTTATATGGCTTTATGGTTGGAGTATCTTCTGTCAAGGTAAGTTTAAATCTAATCAAAGCATTCATATGACTATCCCCACAGTGATTAACCAACTGATAAATAGTCCATCCCTCAGGCCGATATCTAAAACCCAGTTCCTTTTCACTTAAACTAATGACTTCTGAAGAAATACTAAAAGGAAAGGATTCAATAGTCTCTATGCATTGTTTAATACTTCGATTAGAATCAGGATTGAAACGACCAATCGGAAAACGTAAAGATTCTAATTTCATAATATGTACTATAGTCTTCCAGGGCTCTGAATACCAAACTCTTCTAGATTTGGACAACCAGATAAAATGGGATCAATTTCAATGAAAGTTTCATCGATCTTCCCCTCAACCCATTCCGCAAAATATTCAGCCTTTTTATTCTCCTTAGCGGCAATTGTTATTTTGTCATAGTCTTGTTCAAGATTAGCTCTATGTGGTTTTATAAGAGATTCCAATTTTACTATTCGATAATATCTCTCCCTAGTTGGCATGATTAATTCAAGTGGCCCTGTAATCCCTCCTACATCTAACTCATCAATAGCAAAATAAGTGTCTGGGTCAACATCAGACGCTTCAAAGAAATTATTACCAGTTTTAGGGTTTTTAACTCTACCATTATTACTATAACTAGGCATCTCGGAGAATCCATACTTCTTAACTGCAAATTCAAAAGTTATAGAATCTGCAAGGATAAGTGTTCTAACCGAGTCTAACTTTTCTCGTGCTAACCTTTCATCATCCTCAGTAATTTCAGGTTTGATCAATATATGCCTGGCTCTTACCGTATTTCCTCTTCGCTCCAATAGTTCGATAATGTGAAATCCAAATTCAGTTTCTACCACATCCGAAACTTCATTTTTATTCATCGTAAAAACCGTAGCCTCAAATTCTTGAACATAAGATCCTCGTTTAGCAAAACCCAATTCTCCTCCTTTCTGTCCAGATCCAAAATCCATTGAATACTTTTTAGCCAATTCTCCAAAATCTTCACCTTTAGTTAATATTCTGTCTCGAATCTCCAATATCTTGTCCAAAGCTTTTTGTCTTTCCACACTATTAACTTCCGGTTTTACCACAATTTCTGAAAGCTCTACCTCTGCATTTAGATAAGGAATACTATCATAAGGAATAGAATTATAATAACCCTTCACTTCCATAGGTGTTATGGAGACCTCATTAAGAATATTAACCTGCATTCTCTCCGCAAGAATCTGCTCTCTCTGATCTTGCCTATATCTATCTTTCATTTCAGATATGGTAGCACCATATACCTCCTTAAAGAATTCTTCGTCCCCATTCATTTGAGCCAAAACAGCATCAAATCTATAGTTTAGTCTTGCTTCTACTTCATCATCGCTAACATCTACACTATCAAGTTTTGCATGATAAACTATGATCTTTTGAGCTATTATCTCCTCTACGATACCACATTTGGAGGATTCATCCATTGTGGGATCTAAGCTTAACCGATATTGATAATCCCCTTCCAAATCACTAAGTAAAACATATTCGCTACCTACCTTTGCTATTACTTTATCCACAAGTTGTTGAGCAGAAATCAAACAAGGCAGCAATAAAAACAAAGCTGCTTTACTAGTTATTAATATATAATTTGACATTATTCGCATTCAGTTGTTTTTTAAATAAGTTTTCCCTTATTCGATTTAAAAGTTCTTGCTTTCTGTTATTCAGAATAACCTTAGCAATTTTAGATTCAATATATGTAACGGGAGGAATTTCATTTTCTTTAATAGCATCAATAATCTTAACAAAATACTCTCTATTAGAACTATGCTTTTGAAGAACTGCTCCCTTTATGTATTTTTTTGATTTAAACAAACCTACTGGAAGAAACGAATTTAATTCAGATTCCGTACGCCAATCATAGCTACGAAATTCAAAAAAGTCTGCTTGTTCGTTACAATATTTTAATACTTTCAAAGAATCTCCCCGCTTCCAATCTGTAAAAAATTTATCAATTCTTTTTGCTTTTGCTGGAATAACCGCAATCCAATACTTCAGTATTTTAGTTGGCAATAAAAACTGATCTCCATATTCATTATAGTAGTCTTTTATTTGTTCCTTAGTCACTAAAGTATCCAAAGACTCCGAAACAATTTTTGATTCATATTCGTAAACCAGTAAAGAGTTTCTGTACTCATCTACAAGTTTAGAAATTTTATCCGCATCCGTATTACTCTGCTCCGCTTCCAGTAACAAAGCATTATTTCGTAACCAATTATTGACAAAAGCTCTCACCA
Source organism: Saprospiraceae bacterium (assembly GCA_965230495.1). Taxonomy (GTDB): domain Bacteria; phylum Bacteroidota; class Bacteroidia; order Chitinophagales; family Saprospiraceae; genus JACJYM01. The sequence continues at coordinate 1,332,860 of OZ246004.1, forward strand.
ACTGCAAACTATCTTCAGTGGTTTCAGCCCCTGCCCCAATACCTTCTACATCATCTTTCAATAAAACTTTATATCCAATTTCCGCCACTTTTACATCTACAGGAGTTGCCTTTTTCCTATTACAAGAAAATAGACTTACTATCAGAATAATATATTGGAGTGTTCTTATCAACAGTTTTATTGCTTAATCAATTTCTTGAAGGTCTTTTTATCGACCTCTATTGAAAATTCTCTATTTAATTTTTTAATCCAATTCTTTTCCAATTCAGATTGATAATCCGCCACGACATATCCCCTCGCCTCTTCTAAAGTCTTTCTTCTCGCCGGAATAATTCTTTCAATTTTTCTAATCAACTGAAGATTCGATCTGCTATCACTAACTATGTTTGAAACCTCTCCTTCTTCTCTTTTCATACCATTTAATTCCTTTCCTGCCCTATCATATTTAACGGTACTATATTCAATTATTTCATCATCCTTATTAAATTTAGCCATTACCTTTTCAGGCTCATTCTTTTTAATATACTTTTGAATTTTCTCTGCTAAATCCTTGTCAGAAGAATGAATGATATATTTGGAGAGCTCTGCCCTCTCTTCCCACATGTACTTTTTATTGTGCTTTTCATAATATTCATACAGGCCTAACGTATCCTGATTTGCTTTATCCCAAACTGATATTTTAGTAGCTTCAAATAATAAAATACCTTCTTCGTATTCTCTCATTAAAGATTTAAAATCAGGATATCTTTCCTCCAAATTTTCCTTCTCATATTTAAGGGCTGCTTCATCTGAGTATTTTATAATCAAATCATTAACAACTTCACCAGCTGATTTAGACTTTTTACTTCTTAATCGCTCTCTTGTATTCTTCTTACAATATTTAGCGAATTCCTCTAATTTCGTTTCCGAGTCCCCTAAAGTAAACAAGGTCTCCTTTAAGTACGCTCCTTTTTCGAATTGCCATTTATATGAGAAAAAATCTTCACCGATTTTTCCCAAAAATTTGTCTAATGTTCCTTGATTGAGTTTGTAATCTGCATTCCTTTTTATATCATTGATCAACTCGTTCTTCGCCATTTCGTATCTCTCGTCTTTCTTAACCTGAGGCTCTACCTTACGTTTAAATATTTCAAAAGGGTCCTTTTCAACATGCTTATTCTTATATAAAATATGCCATCCCAGTTTTGTTTCAAAAGGTTTTGAAAAATCTCCAACCTTTTCCAAAGCGAAAGCACTATCCTCAAAAGCTTTACTGTATTGACGAATTCCAAACTCGGGAAGAGCCCCTTGATTAGTTCTTGTCTTCTTGTCCTCAGAATATAATCTTACCATATCTTCGAAGGATTCTCCATTTACCAATTTTTCGTAGGCCTCGTCAATCGCTGTTTGTGCCATCAAACTACTTTGTTTTTTGGTTTTTCTCACCAAAATTTGTGACACAGAAACTTTTCCTTTTGCGGGTCTTTTGTTCGTAACCTTAACGATATGAAAACCCAGTTTAGATTTAACTGGAGCAGCAATATCTCCAACTCTTGTATTGTACATTGCGTTTTCCATTTGATAAAATCCAGCAGGCATCATAGCTGTATAATAACCTATATCTCCACCATTCTTTCCGGAGAACTTGTCATCACTAAGTTCCAAAGCCAATTTTTCGTAATCCTCTCCATTTCGAAGTCTTTCAAATATCTTATTAGCTTTTTCTTCGGCATCTTTCCAATCTTCGTCCTTCGGCTTTTTAGGAACTTGCACCAAAATATGACTTACTCTAACATCCCAATCCATTCGTTGATATAGTTCCTTATAGAGATTGTTCATTACTTCCTTATCCATTAAGTAACTATTAGCTAATTGGTCTCTATAACCTGCCAATTCTTGTTGTAAAGCTTTTATGGTATCAAGTTTCATGTCTTTGGCCTTCGCAACCTTCAATTTAAACTTTTTATACAGCTCCAAATACTCCTCCAAGCTTTCTTTGGAATAATCAGCATTGTCTCCATTATTCTTCTCATAGATGTATTGAAACTCACCTACGGTCACTTGTTCGTCCCCAACCTTCATTAAAACATCTGTAGGTTTTTGTCCCAATAATACACATGCTAATGACAACAATAGAATTAATTGAATATACTTCATTTGTAAGATTTTATAGTTTATAGATAATTTTCAGACTCTATACCTTGGCTAGTTCCGACTTCAGATAATCGATGACCTTCACTTCCACTGCATCAACATTATGTAAAACAGAAAGGTACCAACTCACCCAATCTCCTAAATGCACAAAGTAAATAGCTCTTTCTATTAACGACTGACCTTTAGAGTAAAGTTCTATTATAGAATTTGTATACTCTCCAATAATCTCCTTATTAATATCAATTCTGATTTCATTTCTCTTAAAATCGTCGCTATTTCTAAAGTATACAACAGCGAGGTTATCATTTTTATCCCTCCATCCCACAAGTTCGTTATGATTCATTTCAGGAATTACATGATGCCAACAAAGCATTTTGGAATTTTCGTTAATCTGCTGCCTGAATCTGACAGCTACTGATTCCATTCTATCAGTTGTATAAATTACAGGTATTTTCCCATCCAATAATTGAGCAATTTTTTCCGCTTTTGATTTTATCTCTTCTTGATCAAATTTTATAAGATCAATAGAGGACTTTAATTGTCCAATTTTTTCATCAGAAATTAAACCTAATTTATGAACTAGAAACAACTGTTGAGTTAAAGAATATCCTAAACAAGCTCTCGGTGAAGGCCAGTTATTTGGAACCGTTATGTAATCATATCCTTCCTGCTTTGCTATATCTATTAGCTTTCCTCCAGAAGAGACAACAAATATCTTTGCTCCAGTTTCCTTTATTTTTTCATAGGCTGATAATGTTTCTTCCGTATTTCCGGAATAAGAACTTAATACCGCCAATGTTTTATTATCAATGTAATTAGGAATATCGTAGCCTTTCCCTACAAGATATGGTATCGTGCACTCATCTTTAATAAACTCGGCCACGAAGTCTGCTCCAATACCCGATCCCCCAAGACCTGCCACATATATTTTATCAATATCTTCTTTATCAATACTTGTTTTAATACTAGAGCCTATTTCCATCGCCTCAACTAATTGAGCTGGAAATCTCTCTATTAATTTATCCATCATATATTTTTATTATTTCATATGTAAATTGCAAATGTAATTATTATTCATAAGTTAATATTATCCATATTTATGTATTTATATTTTATTAACTTTAGATAAGCAGACCTATATTTGAACATATCTTGGCTTTACACAACGACATAGGAAAAAAAGGAGAGGATATCGCAAGGAATTTCTTAAAGTCCTTATCTTATGATATCCTTGAGACAAATTGGAGATATAAGAGAGCAGAAATAGACATTATTGCCAAAGAAAAAGACGTTTTGGTCTTCGTAGAAGTGAAATCTAGTGCTGCAAAACCTGTTTATGAGCCAGAAGTGACAGTCAATCGGAGAAAGAAAGAACTATTAATAGATGCCGCTTCTCAATATATGATCAAAATTGATCATCAATGGGAAATCAGATTCGATATAATCGGTATTTCTTTCTTGCCACATCAATCTTATCAAATCAGACATTATAAAGACGCATATTTCCAATAAACTATGATACGAGAAAATTATATAGAGAGTGTGAAAAAACAATTTCAATACTATAAAGTATTGGCTGAAAAAAGTATCGAACAAATTAAGGATGAGGATTTATTTACTATTCCAAACCAGAATTCCAACTCCATAGCAATAATAGTCAATCATATCTCCGGAAATATGAAATCTAGATGGACAGATTTCATGAATTCTGATGGTGAAAAGGTATGGCGAAACCGCGACAAAGAGTTTCAAAATATCATAGAATCTCGCGATGAGATGTTAAAAATCTGGGAAGAAGGTTGGGAAATACTATTTGCTACTCTAAACGAACTAACCCCTTTTCAAATGGAGCAGATCATTTACATAAGAAACCAAGGGCATACCGTAATAGAAGCTATCAATCGACAATTGGCTCACTACTCCTATCATATCGGGCAAATCGTTTTATTGGCTAAACTTTATTGTAGTGATTGGAAATCTTTAACCATACCTAAAGGAAAATCAGAAGAATATAACAAAACAAAATTTGGAAAAAGTAAGCATATTGAGCATTTTAGTGACGAACAATTAAAGAAATAAATGAGGTACTAGCAACAGACTTCCTAAGTTATACATTATTTTTTTCTTAAAACCACAATTTTCTGATTTCTAATCATTTAAAATAAACTAGGCATGAAAAAATATTTTTTCGCATTTTTATGACAATTAATTTTCTAATCTCATAATTATTGCGAAATTTGCACGCCTTATTTAATAATAAGTGATTTAAAGTATTAATATTCAAAATGTTATAGATGAGAAAAGCGGACTTAGTAGCTACCATTTCTGATAAGACTGGAGTACCTAAAGTTGATGTACTAGTTTCTCTCGAATCTTTCTTTCAAGAAGTAAAAGATTCTTTAGCTAGCGGAGAAAATGTATATGTGAGAGGATTCGGTTCTTTTGTTATAAAAAAGAGAGCCAAAAAAATAGGTAGACATATTAAAAAGAACAAAGCAATAGAAATACCGGAGCATTACATTCCTTCTTTTAAACCTGCTAAAATATTTGTAGATCAGGTAAAGGAAAATGTACATGAATTGCCTAACGAAAAAGACAACAGTTAATAATGTCTAAAAAGCAAGTTACAGTGCTGCTTGCTATGGTTTTACTTTTTTGCTTGATCTATTTTTTGGGTGACACAAAAAGTAAAGACCAACAACTTGTGGAAAAGTCCAGAAGTGAAAATATTGAATCTACAGGAATACAGAACTTACTGATTGAAGCAAAGTCAAATTTGGACGATACGCAAAAAGGTATACTTAATGCCCTTACTTCCGAAGTTGATAAAAGTCAGGATTCTCTAAAAGTTCCTGTACTTGAAAAGCTTTCAAGTACTTGGTATAGCTATGGCTACCCTGCTATTGCGGGTCATTATGCCGAAGAAATTGCTAATACGCTAAACACAGAAGATTCCTGGGCCATTGCGGGGTCGACTTTTGGTATATGTTTAAGAACGTCTGAGGAACAAAAAATCAGAGATTATTGTTTGAAGAGATCAGTGCAAGCATTCGAAAATGCGATTTCATTAAATCCTGACAAGGTAGACTATAGAACTAATTTAGCTCTTAACTTTGTAGAGTCTCCTCCTCAGGAAAATCCTATGAAAGGTATTTTAATGCTTAGAGAATTAAATGAAAAGTATCCTAACGATATCGGTGTTTTGAAGCAATTGGGGAGATTGGCGATTATGACAGGCCAATATGATAAAGCCAAAGAAAGATTGACAAGAGCTTATAACATAGCTCCTGAAAATGTTGAATTAAATTGTTTTCTTGCTCAAGCCTTGGAGTCCCTTGGCAATATGGAAGAAGCGAAAAAACATAAAGAAATTTGTAAATAGTATTATTTAACTAAAAATTAAATTTATGCCTTGCGGTAAAAAAAGAAAAAGACATAAGATTTCTACTCACAAGAGAAAAAAGAGATTAAGAAAAAATAGACATAAAAAGAAAAATAAATAATAAATAGACTACCCGATATTTTGATATCGGGTAGTCCATTCTTCTTTTGACGAGTTTAGGAGATTCATCATTCTCAACCGTTGGTCCATAATATACACAAAAACAAACTAACTCCTACGCTCAGAATGCTATGGCAACTTATTGTCATATTTATTAATTAAGATTATGGACCGTGGATAAAGAATTGATTATTAATTCGTCTCCCACCGATGTTGAAATCGCATTACTTGAGAACAAGAAATTGGTTGAATTGCATAAGCAAAAGACCAACAACAAATTTTCTGTAGGAGACATATATTTGGGCAAAATAAAGAAAACAATGCCCGGCCTTAATGCTGCTTTTGTAGATTTAGGCCATAGAAAGGATGCTTTTCTACACTACACAGATATTGGACCTCAGATAAATAGCCTAAAAAAGTTTACTTCATATAGTCTGAAAAAGGAAATAAGCACCGGCTTGTTAGATAATTTTCTACAAGAGCCAGACAATCCAAAAAATGGAAAAATAGATCAGGTATTTTCGAACAATATGCCCATTCTGGTGCAAGTGCTCAAAGAGCCGATAGGCACGAAAGGGCCTAGACTTTGTTGTGAACTGACAATACCAGGAAGAAATATTGTACTCGTACCCTTCTCAGATACCATCGCTATTTCTAAAAAGATCTCTAATGACGAAGAAAGAAAAAGGTTAAGATTACTCATCGGAAGTATTAAACCCAAGAAGTTTGGAGTCATTGTAAGAACAGCTGCGGAAGGTAAGAAAGTAGCCGATCTACATTCTGAAATAAGAGAGCTAACAGAGAAATGGGAGGTAATATTTAAAGAACTAACAACCGGGAAAGAGCCAAGAAAACTACTTAGTGAAATTGATAAAACATCAAGTATGCTGAGGGATTTACTGAACGATAATTTTCAAAAAATCGTAGTAAACGACAAGGAAACATACAAGGGCTTAAAAGGCTTCCTAGGCAATATTGCTCCGGACAAAGTCAAACTCTTAAAGCACCATAATGGGAAAAGGCCAATCTTTGATGAATACGGAATTTTAAAACAGGTGAAATCTTCTTTCGGAAAAACATCAACAATGGCTAGTGGTGCGTATGTTATCATTGAACATACTGAAGCTATGCATGTCGTGGATGTTAACAGTGGGCCCAAAAGACAAAACAGATCTCAAGCTGATACTGCTATCGCAGTAAATCTAGAAGCTGCACAGGAAATAGCCCGACAATTAAGACTGAGAGATATAGGTGGTTTGATTGTCATTGATTTTATTGATATGCGAAATGGAGAGCATAAGCAAGAGCTGTACAATAAAATGAAAGAATTTATGGAACCTGATCGAGCTCAACATACGGTACTTCCTTTGAGTAAGTTTGGTCTTATGCAAATAACAAGACAACGAGTTAAGCCTACTATGAAAATTGACACTAGTGAAGTTTGTGGGGCATGCAAAGGCACTGGCAAGAGTGTTTCTAGTTTCCTAATCGCTGATGACATCATCAGAGATTTGGACTTTATATTTAGGACACGTCCTAAGTCATCCATTTCAATTGTTACTAATCCACTTGTGCATGCTTACCTCACTAAGGGTGTTTGGAGTACTCAGATGAGGTTATTCTTTAAATATCGTAAATGGATAAAGATGTCAAGTAATCTGGACTTTAATCTATTTGAGTATAAGTTTTTTGATAGTAGAAATGATGAAATAAGATTAAACTAATATCGCATGGGATAAGTAATATTATGGAGTTCGAAAAAAAGATACATGATATTATTTATCCTTCGAAAAGCATTATTTATGGGGTATTAAATTGGGGGCTTGGCCATGCTACAAGATCTTGTCCATTAATAGATTACATTATTTCCCTTAATAAAAAATTAACCATTGCTTCTGATGGTATTGCTCTTAGATTTCTCCAAAAGAGATATCCTAAGATTAAATTCATCACGCTCGATTCATATAATATTGATTACAGGAGTAATTCATTGTGGTATAACACTTTTCGGCAGGGACCCAAAATATGGAAAGCAATTAACTCTGAGAGAAAAAAACTGCTTCACCTGTCTATAAGAGATGATTACGATTTAATTATATCTGATGGAAGATTAGGCTTTAGGCATAATAAGGTTCCTTCTTATTTGATATCTCACCAAATAACCATTCCATTGAAAGACAAAATACTTAGCCCTTTAATTAACTATATTAATCATAAAAACATTCGTAAGTTTAGTGAAATCTGGGTTCCTGACTTTCAAGATAGGATACTTTCCGGTGATATGTCAAAATCTTCTAATCATAAAGTGCAATATATAGGTCCTTTAAGTAGATTTAATTCAAAGGTATCCTCTAACGCAGATCAACAAAAAAAATATGTTATTGCCGCTATATTAAGTGGTCCCGAGCCTAAAAGAACTGAACTGGAGAAGAAAATAATTCAGCTATTCAAGGGAAGGAAAGGTCGCTTTTTGATTGTCAGAGGTACAGAAGATCAAAGAATTTATAACAAAATTGAGAATATTGACTTTATTCCTTTGGCTAATGAAGCCATATTACTGGATATCTTTAATAAAGCTGAAAATATACTAAGTAGATCTGGATATAGTAGTATTATGGACTATTACATAATGGGTATAAAAGCCATTCTAATTCCTACACCGAATCAGCCCGAACAAGAGTACCTTGGTAAACTTCATCAACAGAGCAAACTATTTACGGTAATTTCAGAAAAAAATCTAAACAAAATTGACCTTACAGGTCTAATTACATAGTTACCAGACCATATCGGGATAAGCTCTTTGCATATACTGCATCTCAGTCAATATATACCCCATTGCCTCAGTATGTCTTCCCTCCTTTCCCCCATCATGAGAAACCACATTTTCTTCTGGCTTTAATGTTGCTAGATTAATAACGTTATCAAAAATATTTAATGCCTCACGTTCTACTGTCCTAGGTTCATGGTAGATACCCATATCAACTGCCCATTGGTCAAAGTCGGACATATTGAAAAGTTCGTGGTAATAAGGCAATACATCATCTAGAGCTTCTTGCATTCTACTACGACTTTCATCTGTACCGTCTCCCAACCTTTTCGTCCACTCTGATGAAAATTTAAGGTGATATTTCGACTCCTTTAAACACTTTTCAGCTATAGATACCAAACGTTCATCAGTACTATTGGTCATAGCCTGTAAAAAATTACGATGCCAGCTATCAAAAAGAAATTGCCTTATAATCGTTTTTCCCCAGTGTCCATTTGGTAATTCTACCAACAGAGCGTTTCTATATTCATGTTCATATCTTAGAAACGCTACTTCATCTGCGGTTTTATCAGTCAGCTCACCCACATACTCATAAAGATATTTGGCTTCTCCTATTAAGTCCAACGCAATGTTTATTAGTGCAATATCCTGTTCTAGTACCGGCCCATGACCACACCATTCACTTAACCTCTGACCAATGATCATGGAGTTATCTGCCCATTGTAGTACAAACTGAATCAATTTATCATTGCTTTCCATACTATTACATGTGTTTTACTTCATCAGGAAGATTATAAAATGTAGGGTGTCTATAAATCTTGTCTTCTGCGGGGTCAAACAACGCTTCACTATCTTGTGGATTTGAAGCGGCAATATTTCTACTATCGACTACCCAAATACTCACACCTTCCTTTCTTCTTGTATAAACATCTCTAGCATTCTCAATAGCCATGTTAGCATCAGCTGCATGAAGACTTCCTACATGTTTATGGCTTAAGCCATTTTTCGATCTGATGAAAATCTCAAATAAAGGCCAATCTGTATTCATAGTTACGCTACTTTTGTGTTATTTCTTTTAGCTTGCTTTTCTGCATATGCTTTCGCAGCCTCTCTTACCCAAGTCCCATCTTCATGAGCTTTTCTACGAGCATTCATTCTTTGTTTGTTACAAGGGCCATTTCCACCAACTACTCGCCAGAATTCATCCCAGTTGATTTCGCCATACTCATAATGTCCTGTGTCATGATTAAATTTCAAATCCGAATCAGGAATTGAAAGTCCTAGTAACTCTGCCTGAGGTACCGTTGCATCGATAAACTTCTGGCGAAGTTCGTCATTAGAAAATCTTTTTATTTTCCAAGCCATTGATTGTGCTGAATGCTTAGAATCTTTATCGCTTGGTCCAAACATCATAATTGATGGCCACCACCATCGATTAAGAGCATCTTGTGCCATATTCTTTTGAACCTCCGTACCATTACATAAAGTCAACATAATTTCATACCCCTGTCTTTGATGAAATGACTCTTCCTTACAAACTCTTACCATAGCTCGGGCATATGGTCCATAAGAACATCTACACAAAGGTACTTGATTCATAATGGCCGCACCATCCACTAACCATCCAATTGCTCCCATATCTGCCCATGTAAGAGTAGGATAATTAAATATGCTTGAATATTTCGCAGAACCGTCCAATAATTGATCAATCACCTCACTTCTGGAAATCCCTAGTGTCTCACAAGCCGCATAGAGGTACAAACCATGCCCTGCCTCATCTTGAACCTTCGCTAATAAAGCCAACTTTCTCTTTAAACTCGGTGCTCGAGTAATCCAATTGCCCTCTGGCAACATACCGACCACCTCAGAATGAGCATGTTGAGATATTTGTCTAATTAATGTTTTACGATATTTCTCAGGCATCCAGTCACGTGGCTCTATCCTTACTTCATTGTCTATCTTGTCCTGAAAAACCTTTTCTAACTCGATTTGATTTGTCATAATTGAAGCATTATTAGATACTAACAAAGATAACAATACACATCCAAATCAAATCGAATTCTCCTATTATTCTTGAAAGATTTAATATCTAAACGAGTGCGTGTTTTAATACTTCTTTCATATTATTGACATATATAAATTTAACACCTTCTATATAATCCGCCTTAATCTGATCTACATGGCGTTTATTGTCTTCGCACAGCATGATTTCATTAAGACCTGCTCTCTTCGCTGCTAGTACTTTCTCTTTTATACCTCCTACAGGCAGAACTTTACCTCTCAAAGTTATTTCTCCTGTCATTGCCAATCCCGGTTTGATTAATCTACCAGTAAGCACAGAACTCAACGAGGATAACATGGTAATACCGGCTGAAGGTCCATCTTTTGGTATAGCTCCTTCAGGAACATGAATATGAATATCTGTTTTTTCAAAAGTTTCGGGAGAAATTCCGAGCTCATCTACATTAGCTCTGATAAAGCTTAATGCCGTTGTTGCAGATTCTTTCATTACATCTCCTAAATTTCCAGTTAAAGTTAGTTTACCCTTTCCTCTCGATTTACTGGCTTCGATAAATAAAATATCTCCACCTACCCTTGTCCATGCTAAACCAACCGCTACACCTGGAACATCGGTTTTTTTATAGATATCTTGGGTAAACTTAACCGGGCCTAATATTTCACTCAAAGACTTAATAGCAATAGACTTGCTATATTCCTCTTCAAGTGCTTTTCTGCTTGCCACATATCTCATCACACCACCGATCTCTCTTTCTAAAGATCTCACACCAGATTCTCTTGTATATCCTGAAATAATAGATTTAAGAACATTATCCTTTATTTTGACATCCGAGGCTGTCAATCCATGGTTTTTCCTTTGACGAGGAACCAAATGTTTTTTAGAGATTTCTACTTTTTCTTCAGTAGAGTATCCGCTTATGTTAATAATCTCCATTCTATCAAGTAACGCAGGCTGTATAGAGTTTAAACTATTAGCTGTAGCAATAAATAATACCTTTGATAAATCATATTCTAATTCCAAATAGTTATCATAGAATGCATTATTCTGCTCCGGATCTAGCACCTCCAGTAGAGCAGAAGATGGATCTCCTCTAAAGTCCTTCCCCAATTTATCTATTTCATCCAGAATAAATACAGGATTAGAGGTTCCAGCCTTTTTAATCGACTTTATTATTCTGCCCGGCATGGCTCCAATGTAAGTTTTGCGATGGCCTCTAATCTCACTCTCATCATGTAATCCTCCCAATGACATTCTTACAAAGTCTCTTTTTAATGCACTGGCTATCGACTTTCCTAAAGAAGTCTTACCTACTCCCGGAGGTCCCACAAGGCAGATAATAGGAGATTTCATATCTCCTTTTAGTTTAAGCACTGCCAAGTGCTCAATAATTCGTTTTTTTACATCATCCAATCCATGATGATCCCTATCTAAAACAGCTCTTACCTTTTTTAAATCAAAATTGTCCTTCGAATATTCCTCCCACGGTAGTTCCAATAATGTTTCTAAGTATGTCAATGTAACACTATACTCCGCAATCTGAGGATTAATTCTTCTTGCTTTATTGAGTTCTTTCTCGAAAGTACTTTTGACCTCTTTTGGCCATTTCTTTTTCGCAGCTCTATCTACTAACTTATTCAATTCCTCCTCTTGCGGATTCCCCCCTAATTCTTCCTGTATCTTTTTCAACTGCTGATTAAGAAAATATTCTTTCTGCTGTTGTTCTATATCTCCCTTAACCTTCGATTCTATCTGATCTTTTACCTCAAGAAGTTGCAGTTCACTATTAATGAGTTTTAGGATTTCATTGGCTTTATCCTTAACGCTGGTCATCTCTAGAATATCCTGTTTCTTCAATGAGGGCGTATTAATATTTGATGAAATGAAATTGAGCAAAAATTCACTGCTTTTAATGTTTTGCAGCATCATCATAGCCTCCTGAGGAATCTGAGGAGATAAGTCAATTATTCTTTTCGCAGTATCCTTTATTGAACTAATGGTCGCGTTAAATTCTAAATCATCCTTAGGTTCATCATCATGAATAACTTCAAAGTTTGTACTGATAAAAGGTTGCTCTTGAACTACTTGATTAACCTTAAATTTATTTCTTCCTTGCAATATTGCTGTTATACTACCATCAGGCATTTTAAGAATTTTAATGATTCTTGCAATAGTGCCTGTTTGATAAAGATCATCCACTGACGGATCTTCGTTATTCTGGTCTGTTTGAGTAAGAACTCCCAGGAATTTGTTAGACTTTTCTGAATATCTTAGTGCTTTTAAAGATTTTTCTCTTCCAATTGTTATTGGTATTACAACACCTGGAAATAATACTGTGTTACGTAAAGCAATAACAGGAATGCTTTCGCCGTATTCATCTTCAAAATGCAATTCATCTTCGCTTACTGAAAACAACGGTATAATCTCTCCATCATCTTTTCTACCCTGCAAACTATATCTTAAGTTATCGAACATTTCTTTATTTTATAATTCATTAAAGATTGTCAAATCCCGTACCAAGTCATTTTATCTGACAAAATAACTGTTGAGACGTTGCTTTAAGCCTTCTTTAAAGACAAAAAGACAGTATGGTAGTGACTTGAATACCCAACCTCTTTAGCTCTATCGTCGTTATTCTTTACATAAAACTTTATTTAGTGAAAAATAGAATGATTCTTTTCAGCTTAGTCCTTCCCATGATCTCTTTTTTTTATTCCTGCGGTAAATCAGATGATATGAATACACGTGGTGATTGTGAACAAAGCATATATATTGATACTTTGAAATATAACAATGGACCCTTTTCAAATGAAACTACTATTTCAAATATTGAGCTAAAAGATGATTGTCTCAATGTTACTTTCCAATACGGCGGTGGTTGCATCGAAGATCATTTAATCGAATTGGTTTGGAATGGCTCTATGGCTCTTTCCCTTCCTCCTCAGATATGGGTCAAAATAGTACATGATGACCAAGATTTTTGTGAAGCATTAATTACAAAAACTGTAAGTTATGATATTAGTGAAATAAGTGATGGACCTTTTATTATTAATTTTGAAACAACTGATACTACACTTTTGATTGAATAAATTATTAAGAATAGTGACACTCCCTATTTTTTTTATCATTTCTGTTACATCAATGTTAATTATCCATTCTAATCAATCTTTAAATTTAAAATTGCTTTAATTTGAGTTTTAGCGACACTAAAATTCGTAAAGTAATGTGGATAAAATTGACAACCATAGTTTTAAGTATCTTTCTTTTTGTATCAAAATCTTATTCTCAAACCGAAGCCTATAGAATTCAGTACGTAGATAAAAGATATTTTGATCGTAAGGCAGCTAATATTCCTGTTACAGCCAATTTACCAGAATCGTTTGATAAATACATGCTTTTAGAAACTACGAATTATTCTTCGCAATATGTAGTTGATAAAGAAACATCTAAAAAAGAAAGAAAGAAAAAAGAACTGGCCGGAGAAAAAAGAAGATGGTGGAGAAAAAGAAACGAAAATGAGGTTCTATTTAAGAGTTTGGAAGAAGAAAGCTATACTCATAAATCTAACCTGTTTGGAAAGGATTTCTTAGTCATTGATACTCTTCAAGTCTGGAAATGGAAAATATCAGCAGGAGAACAAAGAGAAGTTTCAGGTTATATTTGTATGAAAGCTACGTACAAAGACAGCACCACTTTAATGGAAGCTTGGTTTACTCCTCAGATTCCAATTTCTAATGGACCTGCAGAATTTGGAGGCCTACCAGGCTTAGTTCTTGAAATGAGATTGGAAAACAGAAATATTGTTGCTAAAAACGTTGAAAAAATAGTCTTAGATAAGGAATTCGAAATTCCTGATAAAGGTGAAGTGGTAACACGTGAAGAATTTGATAAGATTAAAGAAGAAAAGAAAGAAGAAAGGAAAAAAATGTGGGGAGGAGCTGGAAGAAGAAAATTTTAAACTTTTCAATCTATAATCGATCTAACTTAAAAAAGTCATGAAAAAACATCTATTAACGCTTTATTTGGCCTTTATTCTATCTCAAAGCTTTTGTCAGTCCTATGAACTATCAGGCACTGTAATTGACAGCACCGAAGGTCCTCTGATAGCCGCTACTATCGTCCTATTGGAAAGTACTGATTCTACTATGGTTGCTTTTTCATTGACAAATGATAAAGGGTTCTTTGAACTAAAAAATATAGAAGCCGGAAATTACAATCTCCAAATTACCTATATAGGATACGGAACTTTTCAAAAGCCAGTAATATGTAAAGGAGATGAGAAAAAGATTAATTTGGGTCAGTTTAAACTGTCGAGTGCCAATATATTAGGAACCGTAACTGTAAAAGGAGAACTTACTCCCATCATAGTCAAAAAAGACACTATAGAATACAATGCCGCAGCCTTTAAAGTCAGACCAAATGCTACTGTCGAAGATCTCCTAAAAAAACTACCCGGAATGGAAGTCGATAAAGAAGGTAATGTAAAATCCGACGGCGAGGACATAAATCAAGTATTGGTGGATGGAAAAAAGTTTTTTGGAAATGACCCAAAAATGGCTACAAAAAATATACCCGCTGATGCAGTGGACAAAGTTCAAGTCTATGACAAGAAAAGCGATAAGGCGGAAATTACCGGTGTCGATGACGGAAAAGAACAAAAAACACTGGATCTAAAATTGAAAGAGGACAAAAAAAATGGAATGTTCGGTTCAGTTGAAGGAGGATATGGAACAGATGACAGATACAGTGCTAGAAGTAATCTATTCTCCTTTTCTAAACATACACAAACAGCAGTTATTGCTAAGTATAATAACATTAATAGTGTTGGATTGTCATGGAACGAATATGCAAGTCTAAGAACTAGCGGCTCAGGTGGAAGAGGTTCTTTTAGTTTTAACTCTAATAATGCTCCAATATCTGATCAGGGCAACATAGGTGATGCTAAATCTGGAACGGGAGGAATAAATTTCAATTATATCAAAAGCAAAAATACGGATTTAAACCTAAGTTATTTTATTTCAGGTACGGACAAAGTATTACTACAAGATACTGAATCTGAAAATTTCAACCCAAGAGCAAGTTATATCGGAATCAATAGTCTAAATGAAGAAACTGATAATTTAAGACACAACATCAATGGAGAATACAAAACGAATATTGACTCTACCAAAAGGTTAAGGATTACTGGGAATCTAGGAGTTGTAGACCTTAATTCAAATACCATAAGCAATATCAATAACCAAACACTTGAAAAAATAAATCAAAGTCAAAATAATAAAGATGAATCCGATGAAACAGATAATTTTCAGTTTTCAGGAGGACTAAGTTATACTTCCAGAATTAATAACAAAGGAAGGTCGTGGGCTCTAGATGCCAGCTATCAAAACAATGATGAAGATTATATTTCTAACATTTTACAGGACTTAAGGTTTTATGACAATATTGGAATACTGGAGAGCACAGAACTTATCAATCAGAATATTGAT
The DNA here is from genome assembly GCA_965230495.1 of Saprospiraceae bacterium. Taxonomy (GTDB): domain Bacteria; phylum Bacteroidota; class Bacteroidia; order Chitinophagales; family Saprospiraceae; genus JACJYM01. Next base: position 1,348,765 of record OZ246004.1, read on the forward strand.
GATAACGAAAGTAGTGGATATTATAATATTGATTTGACATATACAGAACCGTTATCCGAACAATTATATCTTAGCTTGGAACTAGGCCTGGAAAATAATAATTCGGATAGAAAGAGAGAGGTATATGATATTCTTGACAATAATGATCATGTATTAAGAGATGATCTCTCAGGTTTGTTTAATAATGATTATAAAAGTAGAACACTAGGTCTTAAACTGACAAAAAATGGAGATGCTATCAGATTAGACGTTGGAGCAAATTATCAGCATTCCGAACTAGTTGGCACACAAAACAACCTAGATCCTATCGATAGAAAATTTGATTTTCTACTCCCCTATTTGAGTTTAGATTTTGACAATATTCATAGTTCTATTAATTATAATACTTCTATTAATGAACCTTCAATTACTCAACTACAGCCTCTTCCCAACATAAGTAATGCTTTGAGCATTATCAACGGCAATGAAAATCTTGTTCCAGAATATAGACATTCTTTAAGCTTAAGATATTTTAATTTTGATAGATTTAATTATAGGAGTATTTGGGCCAATTTAAGGGCGAGTTACACAAAGGATAAAATCATTAATCAGAAGACTCTCGGAGAAAATTTAGAGACCATTTTTAAACCTATAAACGCGGACTATAGTGCTAATATAGCGGCTAATTTAAGTCTAGGCACTCCTATCAATCCATTACATCTAAAGTCAAGATTTAGAGTCTCATATTCGCAAAACTTTGGTTTTACCTTTATTAACGAGGACCTTAACAAAGTTTCTACCGCTACGCATACCTATACATTAACACTAGAAAACAAAAATCAAAAATATATCAGTGCTGAACTGTGGGGCAAGTTAGAATTTAACAATACTAATTATAGAAATACAGAAATCGCTGATAATAATTATTTAATAAAGAAATTTGGTTTGGATATAGCCATAGAATTCGGTAAAGGTTGGTATCTCACTTCTGATTTTGAATCCAATATATTTTCTGAAGAACAATTCGGTAGTAACAATAAGTTGAATTATTGGAATGCTTCATTTGCAAAAGGCTTTAATGATGGAAGATTTGAATTAAAAATTAGTGCTAATGATTTACTGAATCAGAATACCGGAATTCAAAGACAAATATCTGAGTTAGCCGTTTCGGAAACTAGATCAAATGCCATTGGCAGGTATTACATACTTACTGCTTTATATAAACTAAGTAGCTTTACACCACAAGGCATGCGAATTCGCAAGTTCAGGTAATGAATATGCTAAGAAAGGTTCATTTATCATGGGGTATCACTATCGTGATTATATTATTATTGACAGGACAATATATGCGTCATCAATATCATCACCTTATGGGCATTAAAAAAAGGTAAAACCAATATTATAGCCACCGATATACCCATGCCCAATTGGGAGAATTGATTGGAGTTTTTGATCTGTTAGTAGATACTAAAACAGATTATATTAATAAATACATAGTAATTAAGCCAAACATTGGTTTATATGTTCGTTTACTACAAATTCTAGTATTTGAAGGAATAAAAATAGTCTTCATGTTTCCTAAAAAATTAGAATTTTTGAAATATTGTTTTCGCTTTTCTAAGATGTTAATCTCAACAGAAGAGGACCAATAACATCATATGAACACGACAAAATATTAGTACTGAAAATTTGAAAATCCATCTCTGGACTTAGAGCTGGAAATATCGTATAAAATTGAACTCTTTTCTTTTGTATTCCTTTCTTAGTATAAGTGCATTTATACTATTTCAGCTTTGTAAATTAATTCAACTAATGAAGAAAAGATTGGTACCTATTATCATAATGATAGTTTTAACAAACTTAATATTTGCTCAAACCAAATATGAGAAAGAATACAAACTGGATAAAAAAGAAGTACCTCAAAGTGCTTTAGAGTTTATTGAAACACTTAGGTTTGATAGTAAAATAAAATGGTATAAAGAAGAGGGAATTGATAAAACATCTATAGAGGCCAAAACAAAATTTCATTCCAAGAAATACAGTATTGAATTTGACAACGATGGTAAAATTGAAGATATTGAAATAGAGAAGAAGTGGAAACATCTATCAGAAACGATAAAAAGCTCCATTACAGAATATTTGAAAGACAATTATAATAAACATAAGGTATGTAAAAGTCAGATACAGTTTACAGGACAATCTAACAATCTTATTGATGCCATTGTAAATAAAACCTTCGAAAAAACCATTGGCATAACCACTAATTATGAAATAGTTGCTGAAGTAAAACATAAAGGAAGACATCAACAGATGGAGTTCCTTTTCGATTCCCAAGGAGGAATTATAAGTAAGTCTATAATATTACCTAAAAACACCGATAACCTTGAGTATTAGAATAAAACTTACTGTTATCGTTTTTCTATTTCTTTCACAAATTGGTTTCTCTCAGGACTCATATCAACTTGGATGGTTACCCGCAATAAATCTCAACAAAAAGTTAGGAAAGGAGTACAAACTTAACCTCAAAATTGAGTCCCGACAATCTATTTATGCCGACAAGAAAATTAATTGGACTTATCAATTAGTAGATTTTTCGAACCTTATATCAAAGAAAGTAGGTTTCAATCGTTCCATTGCGATGGGTTATCTAATAAGAAAAAGAGATGATAGATGGGCAAGCAGGCTGATTCAACAGTTTACTATATTTCAAAACTCTTCAATATATAGAATGTCCCATCGATTTGTTTCAGATCAAACATTTGAGGAAGATAAAAGAATAAAGTGGAGATTAAGGTATAGAATTTCAACTCTACTACCATTAAGTGGTCAGTCGACAGATAGAGGCGAATTTTATCTTAAGTTTAACAATGAATATCTCTACTCCATACAGCAAAGTAAAAATGATTTGGAAATCAGGCTAGTTTATTTCTAGGATATATATTTTCTGATGACAGTAAGTTAGAAATAGGATTTGATAATAGATTCGATTCATTCTTACATAACGAAATAGAAGTAAAATCTTGGTTCAACACGGTATGGTATATAGCCTTAAGATAAACCAACAAATCCAACTTGTCCACTGGTTCTTCTTTCAAATCAATTACCAAATATTCACCTCCGGTTCTAATACAATATCAAACTTATCTGAAACAGCTTTAATAACTTCTTGTGCATAGGACCATACGTCCTTACCTGAGGATTTATCTGATACACGAGTGATAACCAGAGCCTGATTCTCATGTGATTTCACGCCGTTTATTTCAATATTTTTAAATCCGCAATTTTCAATCATCCATCCCGCTGCTATTTTATAAGAGCTTTCTGTTACAACATACGCTACCAAGTCAGAAAATTTGCCCTTTAGTACCTGATACTTTTCTTCCTCAATCACTGGGTTTTTAAAGAATGATCCTGCATTAGGGATAAGTTTAGGGTCTGGTAATTTACTCTCCCTTATCGAGATTACAACATTACTCACATCTTTAGGTGTCAGATTTTCTTTGCTTGGTAACTCAGCCTTAATCGCTCCGTAACTAATATTCAAATCACCACTTTTAGGAAGTAGATACCTCACTCTCGTAATGATTAATCTATTCTTTAAATCATGCTTAAAAATGCTATCCCTATAGCCAAAGTTACAGTCATCTTTGTAATACACATAAGTCTGTCCATCGTCAAAGTGAATGGTCTTCAGACTATGAAAAACAGACATTTGTTCTACTCCATATGCACCAATATTCTGTATAGGAGCCGCTCCTACACAACCAGGTATAAGAGATAAATTTTCAAGTCCATATAAACCATGACTTAATGACCAAAGAACAAAATTATGCCAATTTTCTCCAGCTCCTACCTCTACCAATACATTATTTTCGTCTTCGTCTATAATATTGATGCCTTTGATTTCATTCTTTAGAAGGGTACCTTCAACATCTTTAGTAAATAAGATATTACTCCCACCTCCAAGCACCAGATATGGGGCCCTACCTAAGGTCAACAAATAATAAACATCGTGTTCGGAATAGATATGATGTAAATCTTTTGCTTTTGCTTCAATTCTAAAGGAATTAAAGTTTTTAAGCGAAGTCTCTTTCATTTATAAATCTGATTCCGGATTAGCTATCTCTTTTAATTTCGGAATGTTAAAGTCATATTGTACCCCGAATACAAAAACATTGGCGTCATTATCCGGATTATAGCCAAATCTTAAATATCCAGCTACTCCAAAACCAGACATGCCGAAACCATAACCTACCTGAGCTATATATGTTCTAAAATAGTCTCGAGTTATACCTGCATCTTTGGCAGTACCATTTAAATAATATAATTCCGTTTTCGAATACTGAATTCCCCCTCCTATTGAAAATCCCATTTTACCTTCTTTATCCATTCCAGATAAGCCATTAAAATTCAGTTTAGCCAAAAAAGGAAAAGAAGCCATTCCTAAACCTTTATAATCTCCTACCGATAATCCTAATAAGGCTATCGAGGCCTGACCTTCCAACGAAAGACTTACTTTTTCTCCTCCAAACCATATTTTAGGTCCAATACCTAAATTCAAAAGTACATTCCCTGCACTTCTGTAAGAGATGTCGTCCTTTGGATTTGAAAACCTTTGATAGATATCTGTACTTGCAGTTAACCCTATACCCACCTGAGCCTTTGCTTCAGATATTAAAAAAGAAAGTATTACAAAAAAAACTAATTTTTTCATTGAGATGCTTTATGTACCATTAACGAATTTAGCTAAAGTCTGTTACTATTATTTTCTATTTTCTCTAAAAATTAAATTTCACATTTAAACTAGGAATAATAGGCAATTGGTCCACCCTATTATACCTAATTCTATCAAAGTAAAAAATATTAGGTCTATCGTAAGCATTGGTTACTGCTGCTGTTAACTCAAGACTGGTATACTTAGTAAAAGTAAATTTCCTTTTGATGGAAAGATCAAGTCTATGATAATATGGTAATCGACCTCCATTTCTTTCTTCAGAGTATATTACACCAATATCGTCAGGATTTTCTGTAGTGTAAGGTGTATCAAAACCATCTGCAAAAAGAATATTATTATAGAAACCTTGAGTTTTTGTAAAAGGAAATCCAGAACCCATATTCCATCGTGCACTAACTACAAAATCCCCATCATCATCTAAATTATAACTTGCTAAGAAATTCACATTATGCCTTCTATCAAAGACAGTAGGAAACTCCTGCTGACCATCAAATCTATTTACAAAACCATAAGAGTAAGTACCCCACAAATAGATCTTATCTAAGCTATATTTGAAATTGAGGTCTAAACCGTATGCCTCTCCCTCTTCAATCGTATAATCTGCCTCATCATTGGTAAGTTTATTCCTATTAATTACAACTATTCGTGGAAAATCTTTTATATATCCTTCAGCATTAACAGTTAAATTCTCATTAACATCATATTCCACACCTACAATGGCATGTCTTGCTCTCATCAACTTATTATCAAGTGCATTACCATCAAAATCTTCAACTGTAGATTCCGGCCCAGTTAAAAAACCAGAAAATAAATTGACCACATCCCTGTCGTTACTTGTACTAAGAATATTCTGAGTGTAAATACCTCCAGCCAGTTTAAACCGCAAAAAGTCAGTAGCATTATACTTTATGCCCAATCGAGGTTCTAACGAGAACTTTGAGGGGGATGCATAATATTGAAGTCTTACTCCTGGTTCTACAATCAAATCTCCTATAATCTTTTTATACTTACCAAAAGCACTTATCTCCGTGGTATTTTGATTTTGATTCAATCTTACCTTAAACGGATTGGTAAAATCAAAATCTGTTGCTATACTTTGTACTTCTATTCCGTATTTGAACTCACTTTTATCACCAAAGAAAGTAAAATCCAACAAAGCGGACAATTCTCTTATTTGGCTCGTCCTACTTGGGCCATCACCATCTCTAATACCTATCTCATATTTAGAATAACCAAATACCCCTCCTACTATCATATTGCTACTTGCTGGTATAAGGCTGAAATTAGTGCCAACCCCAGTGTTTTCCCAATCTATATTAGCAATATCGGCGTTGTTATACTCATCTTTGAAATTAAATCCGAATACATTGAGTCTACTTCCGTTAGAACTAACCATGGAAATCTTACCGTATAAGTCCTGAAAATCAAAAGGCAAACCTATAGTGTCATTCTCCAAAGCATGTGTATATAGTGTTTCAGATGATCTTTCTATAATCGATTTTTTTCCTGTGAATACAAATGAAGTACTTCCTCCTCCTTCACTGAATTTGGATATTGGCCCTTCTAAAAGAACCTTGCCTGCAAATGGTGAAATAGAAGCATGTCCGCCAAACCTTGTTTTATTTCCTTCCCTTGTAGAAATATCTACAATAGCACTTGTTCTACCACCGTAATCAGCGTTAAAACCAGCGGTAAAAACATCCACGTTTTTGATTAATTCAGTTTCAAAAACTGAGAAGAAACCTAATGAATGGAACGGATTGTATATATTCAGTCCATCTAAAAGTATTTTGTTTTGAACTGGTGCTCCACCTCTAATATACAACTGTCCCCCTTGATCTCCAGTGCTCACCACACCAGGCAATACTTGTAAATATTGTGCTATATCCGGTTCACCACCCGCAGATGGTAAGACTTTTATATCTCTTTGACTCACACTTATTTGAGACACTCTCACTTCCGTTCTGGCTTGTTCTCTTTCCGCACTAATGTCTACAGAGCCTAAATTGATGGCCCCTTCAACTAATTTAATATTTTTGTAAACGACTCTACCTTCTCCCAAAGTCAATGGTATAATACTGTTTTCGTACCCGAGGTAAGATGCAACTAATGTATAGTCACCAGCGGGTACACCCGAAATAGTAAAAAAACCGTTAAAATCAGTAGTAGAACCATATGTTGTTCCCTCTAAAGCTACATTACAGTACACTACAGGCTCCCCCGTCTCACTATCATATACATTTCCTCTAATAATACCGTTTTGAGCATTGAGGTTGAAGCAAATAATAAGAACAAAAAAGAAAAGAATACTTTTTATTCTATGCATAAGAATTTCTTTTAAACTATGAACCGCAAATGTAATAAAATCAAAATGTTCCGACATCAAAAACTATTCTATTGAATCAAAATGTCGTCGCAGTAAATTAATATTAAATTAAGTAATTTATTCTTCTGGCCTTGGCCATTGATTATCAGACCTATCAGCATCAGCATAACGGACTTGAGGATCAATTTCAACTTTTTCTATGTCCTTGACTTTTTCCTTTATTTTTAACTCATAAAAACTTTGTACCCAAGGCCAATCTTCCTGTACTCTAACTTTGTCATACTCCTCCATCTCATCACTCTTTTCTCCTCTCATAAGGGTAATAGGAATATAGTAACAAATCTTCTTTCCCTTTTTTGTAGTTACTACTACTTCTAATGGCATTGGAAAACCTTCTTGCTTAGATAGCTTAATAAGCTTATTCTCTAAAGTATCAATTCTGTAATCGGGTAAATCGTTTGAGTTAATCATATATTCCTTATACCAATCAAGCTCCAATCCAGATACTTTCTCCATAACCCTAATAAAATCATTGGGATTAGGGTGTTTGAACCTCCAATCATAATAATAACGCAACATACCTTTGCTAAAATCTTTTTCTCCAAGAATATATTCTAACTGCTTAAGAAATAACGAACCTTTTACATAAGCTGCCATACCATAAGCAGCATTGGTTTTGAAATGATCGGCATGGATACTTAATGGTTCGGCTATTCCTGAATTCACAAAATTAGCCCACCCTTTAACTGTTCCCATATGTGGATTTTCCTTTACTTCGCCAGGTATCATTTTCTTCTTTCGAAGGTAATTCATCACTTTATCCGATCCGAAGGAAGTAAATCCTTCATCCATCCAAGCATATAAAGCCTCATTGGTTCCGAGCATCATTTGGTACCAACTATGCATCCATTCATGAATAGAAACTCCTACTAAACTTGACAAGGGTCTTTCGCCAGTTATCAAGGTAGCCATAGGATATTCCATTCCTCCATCTCCACCTTGTAGAAAAGAATAAACAGGATACGGATAATCTCCAAATCTCTTCTCCATATATTCCAAAGCCATATCCATTATTTCTGGAAGCAACTCCCAGTTTTCAGATGTTTTTTCTCCTGGTTGATACAAAAAATGCATAACAGTTCCATCGTAAGCGGTTCTTGTTGTGTGAACATAATCTGGGTCGGCTGCCCATGCAAAATCATGCACATTATTTGCACGAAAATGCCAATTTATCTTTTTGTCATCTTTGTGTCTAACCTCTTTTTGAGAATATCCTTTTCCTACTTCGTCAGCGTTGACAAGTACACCACTTGCTCCAATAGTGTATTTACTATCCATTTTTATCTCCACATCAAAATCTCCCCAAATACCATGAAATTCTCTTCCTATATATGGATTTGAATGCCATCCTTGATAATCATATTCACAAAGTTTAGGATACCATTGTGTCATAGAATAATCAATTCCTTCTACATTATTTCTTCCACTTCTCCTAATCTGAACAGGTACTTGTCCTTCAAATTCCATTTCCAACTTACACTTATCACCTGGATAAATCGGATCCTTTAATTCAACCTCCAATATCGTTTCTACCACGTCATACTTTAGTTTCTTACCATTTTTCCTTAAAGATTTAATCTTTTGGTAGCCCATCTCATCCTCTTTCAATTGAGATATTCTGTCCCCAACTCTTTTATCCGCATCAGGAAGCTGTAGATTTCGCAGATCCATCATACTTTCAGGTTGAAATGCATTGAAGTATAAGTGATAAAATAACTTCGTCAGAGTATCTGGTGAATTGTTTGTATAGATGATTATCTGAGAGCCTTTAAATCGATGTTTTTCATGATCAAAATCAATATACATTTTATAGTCTGCCTCCTGCTGCCATCTATCAGTTTGAGAAAAAGCACTAATTGAGCAAATACAAAAAAATGCGAATACTAAATTCTTTATCATCTTATTAATCCATTTTATTTTAACAATTGAGAAATTGGCTTCCAGTTATATTTTTTCCGACAGACCACTATAAAGATAATGGTGCACAAATAGAATATTATTATCATAAACCAAGGAGTTAATACAGAAGTTTTCCAAATGGCATCAGTCTGTAAAACTCCCCCACTATAACTGACAATCATAGCTCCAAAAATATTAGTGGCAGCATGTACTCCCAACGCTAATTCCATACCATCGTCCCACAAAGTGATCAAAGCTAGAAAAACACCCGCACCTACATAATATAATTGCATAGTCCAAAAACCAAATTTCTCTATTTCCGGGTTCATACTATGTACCATTGAGAAAAGAACGGCCGTAATCAATATTATAATCCACCTCTGTTGAATAATCAGTGAAAGACCTTGCAAAAGATACCCTCTAAATACCAATTCTTCAGTGGTTGTTTGTATGGGTAACAAAAGAATACAAATAAAGAAAAGAGGGATAAACGATGAAAGACTAAAGGTTAAACTATAATTCTCAGGAAAGATTAGCCAACTGACGAACTCAAAGATAATACCCAATATTATCCAAAAGCCAAAACCAAAAAGTATACGTGAATAGTCTACTCTCAGTCTACCAGTAATAGTATCCTTAAGGCTTTTTTTGTGAATCTTTAATACTAGTAAAAAAGCTAGCAACGTAAATACAAAAATCATGATCATTAAAACCAATCCTAAGTTATTACTCATATGAATTATCGAAAAATCAAGAGTTTCTTCAAATCTGTTAACCGCCTCAGGTTCCAACTTATATTCATTTACTTGATAAAATGCGGCTAAAGTAAGAGGGAATGAGCCTAAAAAATAGCCCACAATTATAATTGTCATGCCCAGCAAATAGTAAACGATACTGTTTTCCCCTTTAAAAGCATTTTTCAAAAAACTCATAACTCATAAACATTTATAGTCCCATCAAAAACATGTTTTACCGGCCCTGTCAAAAAAATATTGCTAAAACTGTTTTTATTTTTTTCAAACTCCACTTTTAATTCCCCTCCAACCGCTATTATCTCTTTAGTTATATGCCCAATATTATCTTCATATACAGCATCTGCCAATGCAGCGGCAGTTACCCCTGTACCACATGCCAATGTTTCATCTTCCACACCTCTTTCGTAAGTTCTTATCTTAAGAAGATTCACACCCAACTTTTTGACAAAGTTTACATTGATACCGTTCTCTTTATAAATTTCAGAAAACCTTATTTCTTGGGCCTCATTAACAATACTTTTATTTACCTCCCAGTTATCAATGTATTTTACATAATGCGGAGAGCCAGTGTCTAATTCGAAGATTTTTTCACCAAGTCGATCAATGCTGTTTACATCCGACATACTTATTTTAACTATATCAGAAGACAATATTTCGCCAGTATGAAGTCCATCTATTGTTTTAAAAATACAATCCTTTGATATTAATTCTATTTGCTTCGCAAATGCAACAATACATCTGGCTCCATTGCCACACATAGAACTTTTATTTCCATCAGAATTATAATAAACCATTTCAAAATCTACTGCATCAAGATTTCGTAATAAGATCAATCCGTCTCCACCGATACCAATATTCCTACTGCATAATGTTCTAATAATATCCCTCGTGAGTTTTGAAGACCATTTATCTTCTCGATCGTCGATTATAATAAAATCATTTCCAGCTCCATGGTATTTCGAAAAATGCAATTCCATAAAGGCCCAAAGTTAAGATAATGCTTTAAAAAAATAGGTTCTTTATAATCCTATTGTATTAAATCCGTTAACTTTATAAAATATTTAACGATTGGCAAAATTTATGGTGAGAAGTGAATTCAAGTATGTTTATTTTTTCTTAGGCCTTTGTTGGTTTATAATAAGCTGTGCAGATAAACCAAATTTTAGTGAAGCCCCGCAAATTGAGTTTGTTTCTTTTTCTAAGACCGTTTTATCTCAGGGCAATGTTTTACAGGACACCACTTTTTTAACTATCTCCTTTACTGATGGAGATGGAGATATAGGTTCAGAAAATAATACCGAACGCAATATCTTTATTATTGATAATAGAACAGATACTCTATATACTGATTATAAAATTCCTGTTATTCCTCAAGAAGGAGCGAATAATGGTATTCAAGGTACAATTAGGATGATGATGTTCTCAGCATGTTGCGTTTTTCCGGACGGAATTCCGCCTTGTGAATCTCCCGCAGAATTTCCTGATCAACAGGTTAATTTTGATATATATATGATAGACAATGCTGGAAATATGTCTAATACTATAACTACGCCCAGTATCACTTTTATCTGCGATTAGTTATTCTCTTTCTTTGGCGACATTCCATAATTGATCCATTTCTTCTAGTGTCATTTCCTTTAAAGGCTTAGGAGCATTTGATTCAATATATTCAAATCTATTTTTGAACTTTCGATTGACCTTTTCAAGAGAAATTTCAGGATCAATGTTTAAGTATCTAGCATAATTAATCAACGCAAATAATACATCCCCAAACTCAAGTTCAATATTTTTCTTATTTCCTGACAATACTGCTTCCTCCAACTCATTTACTTCTTCTTTTACCTTTAACCATACATCTTTAATATCATCCCACTCAAAACCAACTTGGGCCGTCTTATCCTGGATCCTAAGGGCCTTAATCATTGCTGGCAAGCTCTTTGGCACACCACTTAAAACAGACTTTTTTCCTTCCTTTAATTTCAGTTGTTCCCAATTTTTCTTTACTTCTTCTTCATCAGCAACCTCTAGATTGTTATAAATATGTGGATGTCGATTAATCAATTTTTCACAGAGATCGTTTAGAGATTGAGCAATATCAAATTGCTTTTTCTCTTCCGCAATCTTGGCATAAAACACCATATGAAGCATGAGATCCCCTATCTCTTCTTTGATTCCGTTTACATCATTTTCAAGAATAGCATCTGCCAGTTCGTATACTTCTTCAATAGTTAAATTCCTTAGAGTCTCATTCGTTTGTTTTCTATCCCACGGACACTTTTCTCTTAGTTCATCCATTATGGTCAATAATCTCGCAAACGCATCTAATTTATCCTTCATAAAGAACCAAAGTTTACTACATTTGTTACTTGAATATTAAAAACACACAATGTCACAATTTTTATACACATTACTTATCATTTTTGGAGTCTTTTTAATCTCTTTCGTATTGATTAATTTGAGACATGTAGTTACTGGAAATGAGTTTAGAGGTACTTGTGCAAGTAACAATCCAATGGTGAAGGATAAATTTGGCAATTGTTCTGTATGTGGTAAATCTCCCGAAGAAGATTGTCAGATGCCTGAAGTTAAATAGACTTACTTTCTGTAACTTAGTCTTGACTTATTACTTAATATTCCACAAGTCAAAATCAAGATCGAAGCGATAACAATTATTAACATTTCAGTATAGTCATTAAATTTGAATCAAATAAAAATAATAATTTTTTAAATCCATTACTCTATTTTAGGTAAAATTTAAATATAAATATAAAGCATATATAAGTGCTTAATTTTCTGATAATTATAAATAAATTTAATTAAATGAGGTTGCATATTTTTTTCTTAAGTATACTCTTATTGACAAATTTCAATTCATATTCTCAAAAAAACATAACCTCTTCTCAAATTTATCATAAGATCGAAAAGCTTAATACTTTAGGAACTGTCCTATACCTTGCCGCTCATCCAGATGATGAAAACACCCGACTTATTTCATACTTTGCTAATCACCATCATTTAGATACCTATTATTTATCACTCACAAGAGGAGATGGAGGACAAAATTTGATCGGCACAGAAACAGGTCCACTGCTTGGCATTTTAAGAACTCAAGAATTGTTATCGGCAAGAAGAATAGATAATGGTGGGCAAAGATTTACTCGTGCGTTAGATTTTGGCTACTCAAAAACTGCAGATGAGACTATTAGAATTTGGGATGAGGATAAAGTTAAACATGATATTATATGGACTGTTAGAAATTTAAAGCCCGATATTATCATCAATAGATTTGATCATGAAAGTAATGGTAAAACACATGGCCATCATACCGCTTCCGCTATGCTGTCGTACGAATTGTTCGATAAATACGGAGATTCTAATAGCTTCCCCGAACAACTAAACTACGTTAGCACTTGGCAGCCATCTACCTTATATTTCAATACATCATGGTGGTTTTATGGCGGAAAGGATAAATTTAAAGCTGCCGACAAATCTGATTTGATAGGTGTAGACATAGGTTCTTATTATCCATCATTGGGTTACTCTAATAATGAAATAGCTGCACTCTCACGAAGCCAGCACAAGTGCCAAGGTTTTGGTTCAACAGGTTCTCGAGGCACTCACATAGAATACTTGAAGTATCTCAAAGGAAGTAGAGCTTCCTCCAAAATGGATGTGACTCAAGGTTTTGATTTTAGTTGGAGTCGGATTAAAAATGGACAACAGATCGGAGATAAAATCAAAACAATTTTAAATTCTTTTGATTTAAAAAAGCCTGAAGCCAGCATTCCTAGCTTAATTGAAGTCGCCAAGCTAATAGAAAAGATCGAAGACAATCATTGGAGGAGTAAGAAGAAAAATGAAGTTGATGAAATAATTTCTGACTGTTTAGGCCTGTACGCAAGCTTTATTACTGATAGACCTAATGCAACTCGTGGTGAACAGGTAAATTGTTCAGTTGAGCTAACAAAAAGACTCCCTTATCCTTTATATCTCAACTCTTTTGCTATCAATAATATAAGCCAAGAGTTGTCTCAAGAAAAGATAGAAGATAACATATCCTTCAATCGCGAAGTAAAGATTGGTATTAATAAGTCTATGGAGTATACTTCTCCATATTGGTTACAAAAAACTCCTTCACTTGGAGTTTATAATGTGGATAGTTTAACGTTAATAGGGCTACCCAATACAAAAGCCCCTTATTCGGTAAAATTTAACTTAGAGGTGGATGGTTATTCTTTTACAGTAGAAAGAGAATTACAATATAGATCCAATCATCCGGAAAAAGGAGAAGTTAATGAAAGGTTTAATATTCTCCCAAAAGCTACCATGGATTTTAAGAATAATGTGTACATATTTAGTAATACCAAGTCAAAAAAAATCATAGTAGAAGTATTTACTCATAAAGATAGTTTAAACGGTCTTTTAAAACTTCAGATCAATAATGGTTGGAAGGTAACTCCAGCTGAACAAAATATATCATTAATTGGAAAAGGACAGAGCAAACTTATAGAATTTGAGGTAATACCACCAAATCACATGGAAACTGCAATGGCACATATTTCCATGGAGGTTGAAGGCGAACTATTTCAAAAAAAACTGGTAAAAATAGAATATGATCATATAGACAATCAGCAAGTGTTGTCTCCAGCAATGGCAACCTTTGTCAGCATTCCAATGAACACATACGGTCATAATATTGCATATATTCAAGGGGCAGGTGATAAAATACCTGAATCACTAAGACAAATAGGTTATGATGTATCTGAATTAACAGTGGACCAACTTACATCCGATAAGTTGAAAAAATTTGATGCCGTACTTTTAGGTGTAAGAGCATATAATAAGCATCAAAATCTTAAGTATAAACAATCTGTTTTGTTCGACTATGTGAAAAATGGTGGAACATTAATAACTCAATATAATACCCATAGGAACTTAGCATCAAAGCAAATAGGTCCTTACCCATTTGAAATTTCAAGAAAGAGAGTATCCGTGGAAGAGGCCCCAATAACCATTACTAATCCTTCTCATCCAATACTCAACTATCCCAATCAGATATCATCGACAGATTTTGACAACTGGGTTCAAGAAAGAGGCTTATATTTTACGATTAATTGGTCAGAAGAATACGAAACTCTGGTATCAACCCATGATCCTAGAGAAGATCCGTTGCACTCTGCAATATTAACTACTTCTTATGGAAAGGGTAAGTTTATATATACCTCATTGAGTCTATTTCGACAACTCCCCGCCGGAGTTCCTGGAGCATTTAAACTTATTGCCAATATGATATCTTGGGGTAATGAAAGACCTTAAAGAAAAATATGGCAAGTACATGTTTATTGTTTTAATGAATATGCTATACATTATTATATTTTATTTAATTATGATAAAATATTCTAGCTTATAATGTCAGGTTTAGATTGGATTATACTAATAAGCAGTATTTTATTCATCGTGATATACGGTGTATGGAAAACCAAACGCCAACAGAATATTCTTGACTATGTAAAAGGAAATAACGAATTACCTTGGTGGACAGTAGGTCTTTCCGTCATGGCCACACAAGCAAGTGCCATTACATTTATCTCTACTCCAGGTCAAGCCTTTCATGATGGAATGGGGTTTGTTCAATTTTATTTTGGTCTACCCCTTGCAATGATCATTATTTGTCTATTTTTTGTACCTATTTATCATAAACTTAAGGTATATACAGCTTATGAGTATTTAGAAAAACGGTTCGATAAAAAAACACGAACTTTTGCCGCTATAATTTTTCTTATTCAAAGGGGAATGGCCGCGGGCATAACTATTTATGCTCCCGCCATAATACTGTCCACTATTTTGGGATGGAATCTCAATATTCTTATCTTAATAATCGGTGTTTTAGTAATTATATATACTATTTCAGGAGGAACTAAAGCTGTAGCAGTAACGCAGAAACAACAAATGGCTATTATATTTTTGGCATTAGTTGCAGCTTTTTTTATGATCCTTAATCTGCTCCCACAAGAAATTAGCTTTGACAAGGCTCTTCGAATAGCGGGAAGTCACGATAAATTGAATATCCTTGATTTTTCCCTTGATACCGGGACTCGATATACCTTTTGGTCTGGAATTACCGGAGGCCTTTTTCTCGCTTTGGCTTATTTCGGTACTGATCAAAGCCAAGTACAAAGGTATCTTGCCGCCAAATCCGTTAAAGAAAGTCAGAAAGGTTTAATTTTCAATGGCTTAATGAAAATACCGATGCAATTCTTTATCCTTCTCACTGGCGTAATGGTTTTTGTTTTTTACCAGTTTGAAAAAGCTCCACTACATTTCAACAATGTGGTGCATGAACAGATGAAAGTATCTAAAGCTTCGGAGCAGTACCAAGAAATGGAAGAACACTTATTCAAAATCTATGATCAAAGAGATTCCGCCTACCAATTAGCACTATCTTCTTTTGATCAATACTCTTCTTTGCAAGCTCTATATAAAAAAGAAAAATCGTTACGACTAGAGGCCAAGAAACTGGTAGCTACTACCCTGCCTGCATCCGAGTCAAATGACAAAGATTATGTTTTTATCAGCTTCATTCTTAACTATTTCCCCAAGGGGCTTATTGGTCTCCTATTAGCTATGATTCTAAGTGCAGCAATGTCAAGCACGGCTTCAGAGCTCAATGCTCTTGGGAGCACTACTTTGATAGATTTATTTTTGCGAAATAACACCCGCAACCTTTCCGATAAACAACAATTATTAGCTGGAAAAGTATTTACCTTAATTTGGGGAATAATAGCAATTGCATTTGCTAATATTTGCAATCTAGCCGAAAACCTTATTCAATTCGTAAATATTATTGGATCAATATTCTACGGCACGGTATTAGGCTTATTTCTTGTTGGCTTCTTCATGAAATCAATTAGGTCCAACCCTGTTTTTTACTCTGGATGCATAAGTCAGATCCTAGTCATTATAGTATTTATGCTAGATAAGTACAATTATATAGACGTGAGTTATCTATGGCTAAATGCGGGAGGATGTCTTTCTGTTATTATATTATCGTGGTTATTGAATCACATTAGTCCGAACTCCTTTAGAAAAGAATTCGGACTAAATAAGTAATCTAATTACCTTTCTTTTTCAACACCTTTTTAGGCTTAACAGATTTGGGCTTAGATCCATTTGTATTTGTGCTTTTTGTTGTTCCGGTGGGTGTATTGGCCTTTGTGTTATCGGGTACATTAGTTGATGTACCACTGCTATTTGAAGAAGTACCTCCTCCTCTACTAACTGACTTGAAAAGCATACCTTTACTTACTCGGTCATTCAAGCCGATACCATTTAATACCGATAATTCTTTATGATCAGCACTGGGAATGTTATAAGAATTTAAAGCATTCTGAAATGTACCATCATTTTTCACCATAAGAATCTTAATAACATCAGGTTTCCTGTTCAATTTAGAAGGATCGTGTAGCGTTTTAAATCCTTGCATTGTAGCGGAAAACTGATTGTAATAAGCGTTGAAATCACTTGATTTCGAAAGTCCGTGCATTTTATATATTAAGTCATTATATTGAAACAAATAAGTCAATATTTTAAGCGTAGTTGCGGGCTGTCCATTGGCTGCTGCCGATCTTTGTTCCGATAACATGGCTATTGCAGGTAATCCGTTAACCGATACACTTGATCTATCTATCACATTCAATTCATTGTTAGTAATCACATTACTAGCTGCCTCACTCAAAGAACTTGCATTCTCAATACCAAATGTAATCAACGCTTTACCATCCTTAGGTGCTAATTGTACTTGAGAGGGTGAATTAACTGTATTCCATCCATGAGGGACAGGAAATTGAAACTTTAGTTCAGGATGATAAAAATGACTGTTTTCGAAATATCCTTGTCTTGGATCTTCTCCATACACCAAACCATCTAACATCATAAGATATCCATCTCTATTGACATTAAGGGAACCGGCCTCCACCCCTTTTTTCGTTTGAATTTCATGAGCATAGTCATGAACTTTTTTATTTCTATCAGCTGGGTCTGGATGCGTGGATAAAAAAGTAGGAACTGCTCCAGAACCACCTGATAGAGCTTTTAGTGTATTAAAAAAACCGGCCATTTCTTCGGCATTATACCCCACTTCTGTAGAGTACTCTACTCCAAGTCTGTCGGACTCGGATTCATTGTCTCTGCTAAATTTCAGAAACAATAGGCCCAATCCCTGAGATGCAACGTCTGCAAATTGTCTAAAATCTTCTGAAACTACAAGCCCTCCAATAAACAAAACCTGAGCCATCATTTGCTTAGAATATTGTTTAGCTGAGTGTCTAGCCGTAACGTGTCCAATCTCATGACCCAAAACTCCGGCAAACTGAGCTTCATTATTGAAATGAGCCATTATACCTCTTGTAAAGTAAATATAGCCTCCAGGCACTGCAAAAGCGTTGACTACAGGTGAATCCAATATTTTAAACTCATAAGGCAAATTAGGGCGATGTGATATAGCCGCCATCGCTTTCCCTCTCTCGTCAATAAATTTTTGAAGTTGATCGTTTTGATATAATCCAAATTGTGCCACTATAGCCGGATCTGACTGTTTACCCATTGAAATCTCCTGACTTTCGGACATCAACATTATCTCTCTTTTTCCCGTAACCGGATTACGACTACAACTTGATATGATTAACGTTGATATAATCAATAATGACAGATAATTTAATACTCTCATACTTTTCCTTTGTTTTATATTGGTTAGGACGCAAAAGTTAAGTAATAATAACAAAATAATATGTTAAAAGTAAAGCACATCACTATATTTGGGTTTAAATTGCAATATTTTAAAGATGTCAAACATCAATCCAATTCGTAAAGTTTTACCTTCAGTTTTTACTCTTGGTAATCTTGCATTTGGGTTTTTATCAATCTTAGCCGCAGATTACTTTTATAGCCCATTATTTCTATTTGCTGGTTTACTTTGTGATGCATTGGATGGAGCACTGGCTCGTAAATTAGGTGTTCAATCTGATATGGGAAGAGAGCTGGACAGCTTAGCCGATATGGTTAGTTTTGGACTAGCTCCGGCCTATTTATATCATATGATGGCTCCTAAAGATAATCTTATAGAATATATTGCTCCGTTAATTATTATCATAGGAAGTGCACTGAGATTAGCAAAATTTAATTTAATGCCTGCGGCTAAATATTTCACTGGACTTCCAACTCCAGCTAATGCCATGTTCTATATTGGTATTTTTCTAGCCATTCATTTCGACAATAAGATTATTGTCCAATTGTACGAGAATCAATACGTATATCTATTTACGGCAATATTCATGACTCTTTTATGTATTTCAGGGTTAAAAATGTTTTCTCTTAAAGGGTTAGAAAGAAATGTCTTGAAAAATAGGTATCAGTTATTAATGCTATTCATTTTTGTTTCTCTTCTATTCATCAATATTCAGTTGGCCATTCCTCTTGGGATAATTTTTTATATCGTGTTGTCCATTTTTTATACTATGACTTTAAAATTCAACACATAGTTGAATTGTTTGAGTAGAACATTTCATATCTCTAAATGAGAAAAAACTTATAAAGCTACGACATTAGTTCTTCCAGTACAGCGTAAGATTTTAAATCTTGAAAATCTGGCAAGTGAAGTTTATAATATGACAACAATGATTCAATTAAATACTTTCTTATACTTTTAGGGATACTCAATGAATCAAGTTTTACCAAAGGGGTTGCAATTAAACTCATTAAATACTTACTCCCGTCTGCATTCAATGTATAATTGTTTTTTGCTTCATATACAAATTGTCCAGAAACAAGATCAAAAAAGGAATCCACAGCGTTGTCTCCAATCAAAGGCCCGAATCCCAATAGGTAGCTCAGACTTATCATATATTTAATATGACATAATGGTAAACAAGGTTCTTCTCCGTCCACATACATGTACCAGGCCAGGAGAAATTCAAAAAGCTTTGCGTTCTGTTCTCTTTCTTTAATTGCATTCTTTGCTAATTCTACTGTAAACGTTCCAACAGAATATCTCAATACATTAAAGGGTATTCTCTCATAAATGTGAGACATTGAGTACTCTTTAATACGTGCAAGCTTATCTCCCTCCGTTTCATAAGCTGTAATATTAACAATGTTCATATGTTGAAAAATAGAAGACCCCGATCTTGATTTTTTGGAACGCACTCCACTGATTATGAAAGAGCGAAGACCCTTACTCTCCGTATATATATCACATATTATACTTGATTCTTTATACTTAATGACTTTTAATACAATGCCGATTGTCGAATACAAAGCCATAATTAATACTCCCAACCTTTTATTGGGTCCTGCTTGTATTTCTTTTTCGTAAGAATTCTTTCTTTTTGGCGATCCAATATCAATTCTCCCAATACTCTTGCGGGCATAATTCCAGCCGGGCTATTCAATACTTCTGTTATTTTTGATTCTAACACGTCCATTCTATACAAATAGCTCATTAATAAATCTGGTTCCAATCTCAGCATCTCTTCAACCTTTTCTATGATTGCTCTTAGTAAGACCTCCTCATTTTGGTCTTCATTCTCTTTAATAATGAGTTCTAAATCGTTAATCATAACACCTCCTTAATTTCATCTATATATCGTCGATCGTTGTTAAGACGAGGAACTTTGTTTTGTCCACCTAGCTTATTTTTTTTCATCATCCATCTATAAAATGAACCTTGTGGCAATATGTTTAGTTCCAGACATTTTAGTGCCAAGTTGTTAAATCTCTTGGCATCGTAATCAGAATTTAAGCTTCTCAGCGTACTATCAAGATCTTCTCTAAACCTATTTAAGTCTTCGGGCTCGGTCTCAAACTCTACAAGCCATTCATGCCCTCCTTTACCATCATCCATATAAATAGGACCAACGGTATAATCACTAATTTTGCAAGAATGCTTTTCACAACATCGCGTTAAGGCTTCTTCAGTATTATGAACCATTACTTCTTCTCCAAAAGTATTTAGGTACTGCTTTGTTCGTCCCGTAACAATGATTTTGTAAGGGCTCATGGATAAAAATTTAATAGTATCTCCTACCACATATCTCCATAAACCAGCAGATGTACTAATTACCAAAACATAATCCTCGCCAGTCGTCACTTCTTCCAATGGAAGACAACTGAGGTTTCCCATTTTAAAAAGATCTAAGGGTATGAATTCGTAAAAGATATCGTTATCTACCAAAAGAAGCATGCCTGCTTCATCCGTTTTATTCGAAATAGCAAAATAACCTTCGGAAGCATTATATACTTCCCAAAAGTCCAAATTCCCTCCCGGGAAGTAGTTATTAAACTTATTCTTATATGGCCCAAATCCTACGCCACCGTGCATATAACTATGGGCTTGTGGCCATATTTCTGACATATTATCCTTTCCAGAAATTTCAAGTATTCTATCAAAAAGAACAATAGTCCATGTAGGTACACCACCAAACATAACTACATTTTCTGTCATACACTTTTCCGCCGTTATCTCAATTTTCCTTTCCCAATTCGACAATAGTGCAGTGTCGAAATCCGGAGTGTAAAAAGGTCTACCAACTGATGGCATAGTTGCCAACATTATTGCTGAAACGTCCCCTATTTTTACTTCCTTATTAGCTTCAAATGTTGTCAAAGATCCTCCCATAAGGAGACTTTTTTCAGAAAATAGTGCCGCATCTCTTCTCTTATTATAAATAAATCCAACGCTATCCCAACTACTTTTTACCAAATTACCACTGAGAAACTCTTTGGTAACGGGTATAAATTTACTTCTATCAGTAGTTCCAGAAGATTTCGCGTACCACACAGTTTTGCCAGGCCAGAGTACGTTCTCCTCTCCCATCATGGATCTTTCAATATAAGGATACAGATCCTCATATTGGGTTACCGGTACTTCTTCGGTAAATGAAGATCTGTCAGACAAACTCGAAAATCTAAATTTCTTACCATAAATAGTGTCTTTGCCCCGTTCCAAAAGTTTCTTCCTGATCTTTTCCTGATTGCCCGGAGCATCTCTTATAATATGCTCCAATCTCTTATTCCGAACATACAGATAAGATTTGATCATTTGGTCAAAAAATGGGGCGAATATCATTTATTTCAACAATCTTATTAAACCTTCCTGGGCTACACTACTAATTAGATTTCCCTCTCTATCGAAGATTTTACCTCTACAAAAACCTCTAGCCGATTGTGCTGTTGGGCTATCGATTACGTACAAGTGCCAATCATTTGAGATAGGCCAGCGATGAAACCACATAGCGTGATCCAAACTTGCTATTTGCATAGGTGTAGTAAAAAACGAAAGATCGTGAGGTCTGAGTGCCGTTACCAATAAATTGAAATCAGACATGTAAGCTAAAAAGGCGGCATTCATAATACTATTACTTTCCACATCTCCATTAGGTTTGAACCACATATGATTAAGTGCAGGCTTTTTTCCTGGTTTTAAAGGATTAAAATGTTCAACAGGATGAATTAAAAAAGGTGTTTCATCCGAAAACATTCCCTTGAGCTTAAAATCTAAACCCTCTGTCAGTTCCGACATTATCGAAGAGAAAGATTTCAATCCTTCCGGGCCTGCTACGTTCGGCATTGATTCCTGATGAGAAATACTTTCTTCCTTTTTATGAAAAGAAGCTGCCAATATAAAAATCACTGTATTCTTTTGAGAAGCTTTAACTCTAATTACATCAAAACTTCTTCCTTTTTTTATTGGTTCTATATCATATGTTATCGGCATTTCATTATCACCTGGATGCAAAAAATAACCATGCATCGAATGCAAAATTTTATCATCATTTACGCACTTTTGAGCAGCGATAATACTTTGGGCTAATACATGTCCACCGTATACCATCGGGCTACCAATAAAAAGTGGAAGTCCTTCAAATTTCAAAGTATCAAGTTGAGATAAGTTCAACTTTTCAACTAATTCTTTAAACAAACTCATTTATCTAAATTCTTGATTGTAGAAAAGTCTTTTAAATAAACCAATGCAGCACCTGCCAACATTACAAAATGATAAATATAAGAAAAAGGCTGTTTGACTACTCCTAAGTTATAATAACCATAAAAAGTAAATGCAAAAAGTAAATGCCAGGACATAAAAGCCAAAAGAAAAAACTTTTTAAAGGCGTAGTTAGATTCATTTCTTATTACAATCCATGACATCAAAGCAAATATTAAATATATGATCAGCAATAATCTAATTATTAAAGATGTGCTCTTATCTGGCGTAGAAAACAATAGTTTG
This sequence comes from Saprospiraceae bacterium, assembly GCA_965230495.1. Lineage (GTDB taxonomy): Bacteria > Bacteroidota > Bacteroidia > Chitinophagales > Saprospiraceae > JACJYM01. Next base: position 1,371,801 of record OZ246004.1, read on the forward strand.
TATCCATCCTGAAAATAAAAAACTACAGCCCAAATAAAGTTTAAAATTGAGTTAATTACATTGTATGCTTTGAAGGATTTTAACATAATACAAAGTTAATTAAATTGAACAAGTATAAGCGTTTATTCCTACGCGACATGTTTAATTGGAGAACGCAACGGTTTTTAAATGCTACAACTAATTGTTTTATCTTTATGTCGTGAATAAAAAGAATAAAACTCTAAAAGAACAGCGGATTATAGAGGCAGCCGAAAAAGTTTTCTCCATCTACGGTTTTAAAAATACAAAAATGGAAGTGGTTGCCGAAGAAGCGGGCATTACTAAGGTAACTCTTTATAGTTATTTCCAATCCAAAGAAAACCTATATTTTGGTATTACCTATAGAGCTTTGCGTCTACTTGTGGATGAATACTATTATATTATTGATAAAAATAGAAATAAAAAAGGTCTCGATTCTGTCTTAGAGCTGGCCGAATATTTCATGTCCTTTTGTGAAAACAACTTTTTATACTCGGAAGCACTGTTAGAATATTTCGCCATTAATCGCTCTACAGCCCTAGGATCTAATGATATAAAGCTCACCGAATCTATTAAAGAAAGTATATATTTCAATAAACTTCAAGACTTACAAAACTTGCCCTTCAAACTTATCACAGGAGAAATAGAAAGAGGCAAAACTGATGGCAGCATTCATCCTGATATAGACGCTATGACCTATACTATACAAGGTTGGTCAATGGTGATAGGTTATATTAAAATAATTTCGTCCTCGGGTAATGTAGCAGCACCACTTTTCAAAGTCAAATTAAAGGATTTGAAACAAATCACTCTTAAGCTTTGTAAAGAATCTTTTAACTATAATATAAAAGCCTAGAAAAAAGGTTAGGAATTATACTCCTAACCAATTTTCAAATTCTTCTCCTTGCGGTAGTTTTACCATTTTTTTAGTTCTTACAAATACAGAACTAAAGAGATTTTTGATCTTTTCAAAAAATACATTCATGGGGGGAATTTTTTAAATTATTTAAACTTCATTTTCTCAATTATATATACGCATAGAATCCATATATAGTTGCCTGAATATCTGCATTTTTATTAAAAAATAAGCTCATTTATTAAAAATCAGGGAAAACCCCTAGAGGTTGACCCGTAAATACCCTCAAGCTCTGTCATAACAATGATTTGATTATTTGCCCAATTTCAATGAGCTAGATCTTTTATTTTTGTATGCTCAATAAGTTAAGAATGAAAAAAGTAATTCTAAATAATTTTATTTTTCCTCCCATACAGTTCTTTGTGGAATACTATTCTGCCGATGTTGTTTTAATTGAACAACATGACAATTATCAAAAGAAAAGTTTTAGAAATCGTTATATCATCGATGCACCCCAAAAACCTCAAGTTTTGAGTATTCCGGTAAGAAAAAAAAGTAACTATCTCTTTGAAAAAATAAAAATTTCCTACGAAGAAAATTGGCCCAATGTACATATACATGCTCTTCAATCAAATTACGGCAAATCACCGTTTTATGAATTTTATATTGATACTATTCAAGCCGTCTTTCGTCATAACTATGATTTTCTTTATGAATTAAATATTAGAGCTTTAGAAATAGTGCTGCAAATTTTGGATATAGATTCCAAACATATTTTTACAAAAAGTTATCAAGACGATTACGATTCTCTTCTATATGAAGATCTTAGAGGACGTATTACTCCAACAGATTATCAAAAATTTGTTAGTAGTGAATACTTTCAGCTGTTTGCTGATAATTCGAGCTTTAGGCCTAATCTAAGTATCTTAGACCTAATATTTAATTATGGACCAGAATCAAAAAATTACTTAGCCAAAAAATCTTAATTAAGGAATTAAAATGAGAGAACAGCTTAATCAACGATATATTGAAGAAATATCATCTTTTAACGCCAATCTTACTGCACTTCAAGAAATTGCAAAAATTGTCAAGCATGATGAGATGAAAAATGTTGTGGATAATCTTATCAAAAACTCAGAAAACGCATTTCTTTTTGTCGTAGTTGGAGAGGTTAAAGCAGGTAAAAGTAGTTTTGTCAATGCACTGCTGGATGCCAACAAAGAAATATGCAAGGTCGCTGCCTCTCCCATGACTGATACCATTCAATTGATTACTTATGGTGAAACTGAAAACATAATAAACATTAATGACTATCAAAAAAGGATTGAAATCAACGCTGACATCTTAAAAGATATTACTATTGTAGACACACCCGGTACCAATTCTATTATTAAGCATCATCAGGAAATAACTGAAAAATTCATTCCCTATGCGGATCTAATCGTTTTTGTATTTGAAGCTAAAAACCCATACAGACAATCAGCTTGGGAATTTTTAGACTATATAAATACTGAATGGAGAAGAAAAATAATCTTTGTGCTTCAACAAAAAGACTTAGCCAATCAAGAAGACTTAGAAACTAATATTAACGGATTAAGAGAATTTGCAATCACTAAGTCTATAACAGAGCCCAGCATATTTGCAGTCTCTGCATTGCAAGAACAGAAAGGTCAAAAATCCGAAAGTGGTTATCTTGAATTACGAAAGTGGATCGAACAAAACATTACAAATGGGAATACCCCCATGCTGAAGCTCAAAAACATGATTGATACTTCAATCAGAATTAATAGTACTTTATCAGATAGCCTTGATATAAGAAAAAAACAACTTGAGGCCGACGTAGCTTTTCGAAAAGATATTCAAGACACCTTAGACTATCAAGAGGTGAAAACAAATAAGCAAATTGACACACTGAGTTCTAATGTTTTAGATACATATGATCTTATTATGAATACGAAAATTAATGATATCTCCAGAGGACTCTCTTTCACTTCAGTAATAAAAAGATCAATAAGTTCACTTTTTGGTGGGGAGTATAATTTAAAAGAATGGCTAAATAATCAGGTGAAAGATCTCGAAAATCAATTTAATATAAAATTAAAAGGAAAAGTTCAGGAAGGCATTGTTGATGTTGCAGATAGTATTCAGATCATGGGTAAGTTGGTAGATTCAAAAATTCGAAATAGCCAGACTATTCTAAAACACAATGATGAAATTTTTTCGGATATCGCAGACAAAAGAAGTAATGTCCTTAAAGACTTACAACAGTCCTTCAATAGTTTTTTATCCAATACAGAAAACTTCTACGATCCCAGTATGCTTGAAGAAAGTAATAAACTCGCTCCAAATGTTTTAACCGGAGGAGGAATAGCTGTAGTCGGTGTTGTTTTAGCTACGGTAATAAATGGTGCCGTCTTTGATATTACAGGTGGTATTTTGACAACAATAGGTGTGTTATTTGCAGGAGTGTCCTTAGGTCTTCAGAAGAGTAAAATCATGAAAAAACTAAAAACGGAAGCTCAGTTAGGAAGAGCCACTATGGATAACAAGCTCAATAATATTCTTGTCAATTATACCAAAGCCATAAAAAAGAAGATAGATCAAAATTTTATAGCTTTCGATGGTATGATTGAAAGTGAAAAAAATACTATAGCAAGAATAGATGGTCTTCAGGATGACTTTCTTCAAAAAGTAAATGACCAACTAAAAAGGATTGCATAAACTATCTATACTTTGAAACTTTCACGTCTACAATACTATGTTCAATAGCATAGATCACAGCTCCAGCCGTGTTTTTGGAATGTGTCTTTTCTAGTATTCTGTTTCTATGTCCCTCTACTGTACGTGGGCTTATGTAAAGCTTTTGAGCTATTTCCTTATTCGTATGTTCTTCACAAATTAGTTTCAATACATCAATTTCTCTCGCAGAGAGTACTTCTTGTAATTTTTTATTTTTAGCAAGTAATCTTCTATTTCTAATAAGCTGAATAATATAGTCATTAATGTAAAATCCGCAATTGATTACATTTTTAACTGTCTTGATAACTTCATCCGGGTTTTCTGTTTTAGAAAGAAAACCACAGACCCCTTCATCCAGTAGTTTAATAATCATACTATCATTATAATGTGATGTCAGTATGATCACTTTGAACGCCTGATTTCGTTTATTTAATTCTAACAAAGTATCTACTCCATCTAAAACCGGCATTGACAAATCAAGTAAAACAACATCAGATTCAAATTTATACTCATCGATTGAATCCAATAGTTCTCTTCCATTGTCAGCCATATAATCTACACATAGCTGATCATCCTGTTCCAGTACTAATTTCATACCTTCTCTGAACAACTTTTCGTCATCAATTATAGCTACCCTATTTTTAGTCATAATTTGGAAATTTTAAAATGTAAGAAGTTCCTGACTTTTTAGAAGATGTTAAGGATAAAGTTCCTCCCAATAATCTTAGTCTTGTTTTGATATTATTTATTCCTAATCCATGTGATTTTTCTTCTGGGTTAAAGCCAACGCCATCATCCTTGTAACTAATGATAAGATAATCTCTTTCTTCTGAAAAACAAATCTCAACTAAAGTACATTGGGCATACTTGATGGCATTAGTTATCAATTCCTGTATTATCCTATAAATGTTCAATATTTTAAATTCATCTGTAATTTTAATTAGGTAATCATCTATTAACTTAAATTCAAATACTTCGGAAATATTGATATTGTTGGCTAAGTCTTTAAGGGCATGATGAAGTCCAAACTTTGCCAAAACCGGGGGCATTAATTCATGAGACATGTTTCTGGTCCTATCTGTGCTTGTATTTAGAGAAGATTCTATATGATCAACTATTTTATCCAATTCAGGTTTACCACTTATTTTCTTTTTTAATAAATGTAAATTAATGTGAATAATGCTTAGTTGAGACGCTATATCATCATGTAGTTCTTTCGCTATTCTCGTTCTTTCTTTTTCTTGTATTTTAACTGTATTGAGTAGTAATTCTTCTTGAAACTCAATTTCCAACTGGTTTTCTCTCATTTTACTTTGATATACTTTCTTTTGGGCCTGATTAAAAAACCAGATAACGGTCAAAGAAAATACAAGCATTATTAAAACACTGACTACGACGAACATCATAATATCGTTATCAGTCATATTATATAGACTTTTTAGATTTTATACTTTGATAGATAAACTTCAAAAAAAAAGACAATAAAACCAACTTTGAAAGTAAAATCACAATACTTCTCAAAATCCAAACAACCGCTTGAGTTTCTTTAGATATATCTACCATTTGATTACTAAATAATAGAATTATTAAAGTAAAACTATGATAAATAAACACACAAATAATAAACCATTTGATCAATTTGCTTTGCTCATCAACCGAAGAAGAGTCGACCAATAAATAAAAGTAGTAAATGGAATAAAATATTATCAATACACTTGTTATTGTCCCTGATATTGAATTATAACTCGTAAAATCTTGGAGAATAGCAGTGTTAACTACTATTAATGCCGCCACCGGATAGCACAGTTTTTTAACCCATTGTTTTTTATCGTATTCTACAAATATTGCATTAAATATTACACTCAAAACGATGAATTCAAAAAGAGTAAATAGATGAAAAAAGATCAAATTCGGCAAGCCATTGAGGGCAAACATTAATGATACTAAGTCAATACCTGCACTTGCCACTAGATATATACTGACAAGTTTAAGAATATTATTAAACCGATTAAAATTATAAAGTGCAACAGTAGCCAGAAGAAATGAAACGGCTACTGCTACATTTGCTATATTGTAAAAACTGTCGAGCATTTCAACGGTATTAATTACCACAAAATGCTGGACATGGTCTAGTTACGTCATAAATAAACTGATTTTTATTTGGGTCGATCATATCCTTACCCAATGAATCAACACCAACCAATAGTAAATGAGGTACTGGACTTGAACCTGTTGTGTCCAAACCAAAATAAAATCTGGAGGAACTTGGGGTTTCTCCAAGTACTTGAGTTAAGTCAACTAAGGGCATGGTAAAATATCTTAGCAACACGGAGTCGGTGTATTCTCTGCCATTAGAAATCCAAGCCCCGACCCAACTATTAAATTTTGCTACGGAAATAGTATCTGTTGCCGCCAAAGTCATAACTTTTTCCATATGGGTTTCATTCTCGGTTTTCTCCTTTTCCGTTTTACCAGAAGAAATTTGTTTGCAGGAACTTAATAAAGTTAGAATTACCAAGCCTAGTAATAAGGCTTTCAAAGTGTTTTGCTTCATCTTGATTTTTTTGATTACATTAATTAAATTAAAAAGGAAAGTATGTGAATTAATATAGCTTCGCACCAAATATTTACACACCCTTACAAAACAAATATAGCTCAATTTGCTCAATAAGAGTTTCTCACACTTATTCCTTTATATTATCGCTTAAAGATATCTCTTAAGACACTGACCTGTATAGGTGATTATACCTGTTTCTTAATTGGAGTTTAGTACTATAAACCTTACAAAATCGTCATTCTAACTTTGTCTTATCGAAAATAACAAATAGCTTTTTAATTACTCATTAGTAAAAAATATTAAAACTTTAAATGATGGCACTTTACATGACACAAAAACTCAGTGCTGGAATTCATCCAGCGGTTACTTATTACAGAAAACAAAGCCAACCTCATGTATCTCATGCAGAATCGGGAGCATTTACAACTGCGGCACAAAATCAATATAGCCTGGATTACAATGTCCCAGTAACTGATATAGAACTGGGAAGATACCGTTCCGGTCAGGGAATTCCAACAGCCGGATTGACCGAAGAAATTTAATAATAGACTACACCCTTTAGTTAAAAAAATCTAAGAATTAAAGGCGGAAACCGAAAAGCCAAAAGAGTAGGTATCACTAAAATTTTATTATTATGTCCAACACAGGAGGTAAGCAGTTTTATTCAGCCTTACAAAAGAAGGCTCAGGCTGCATTAGGTTCAACATTTAAATCACAAATTTTGCCAATACAATATCCGGCTCAAGGTGATTTCATGTACAATTATTTAAATGCCAATCAGATCTTTAATCTGGAAACTTTTAACTACATCAGTGCTAACGTGAGTCCGGGAGATGTAGATGGAACTGCGAAGTTATCTGCAGCAGGAGGTTTTCCTAATGCATATTCTCAGTTACTTTCATTAATCGAATACTCTTTGAGTTCTGCTGATAGTGCTAAACTACAAAAGGCACAAAGCAACGCGACTGCTCAAGAAGGAACAATCGTTAGTGATTATCAAAACACTTTCGGTACCATTACTACTGCACAAATGACTGCCGCTAGAGTTAGTACAAAGGTAGATTATGTAATTTCATATGTTTTGGGAAGTCAATGGAGCGGTGCTACTCCCCCATTAACCTGGACAGCAATGTCTCAGGCTAGAAATCTTGCTTCTCTTTTACCAAAAATGCCAGCATCTGGCAATCAGGTGGTTACAGATGTGACAGTATATCTCAATATGTTGCAACCAGTATTAGCTCTCCAAGATGCTTTATCTAATGGAGCATGGATACTAAGATCTCTGAAGAACAATACAAATACGCCTACGGCTGCTAACGGAGGAATGCAAACATTTGATCCTTCTACAGGAGCAGTAAATACAAAGTTACAAGACGCCTTTGGTATTAGTTCTTCAGTACAATCCATCAATAATGATCTTCAAAATACACATAGAACAATAGATCTATCTATGTCCACATCCTCTGCTTCAGGTGGAAACATGAGTGTAAGTGTAGAGGGTCAGGCGGGTTTTAGTATTGGAGATGTTCTTACTTTTAGTACATCTGCTCATGGAAGCTATAATATGAATAAGGCAAGCGGCACCAGCCAAGATTGCTCTGTAAGCATATCTTATAAGGGATATTCAATGATTCCAATTCAACCATTAGCTTGGCAACAAGCAACAAATCAAGGATGGTTCGAAGGAAGCGTAATTTCTCAAGCCGTAGCAAATGATGGGAAAGATGTTTCTGGTTTTAAGTTCGCCTCTGCTCCACCTTTTAAGCTAGATAAAATTTCGAACGGAGGTGACTTTGGCGTTTTGAATAATATATTGATAGCCAATTATCCAGATATCACAATTACCTACAACAAAGCCGATTTTTCTTCATTCAAGCAGTCTTGGGATACTAGAGTTACAGGAAACGTAACACTATTTGGTTTTATTAAACTAGGAAGCTTTAGTTCAGGTGTATATAAAAGCAGCTATGCTCAAGGATCTGACAATAGTTCTTTTACAGTAACTTTTTCAGCTTCACCACAGGTAATTAGTGTTCCTCAAAATCAAAAAACCGCTTATGTAATTGGAGGTGCAATTAATAATGTAGTATAAATATTATTTGTAACGCCAAAAGGCCTAGTGGGGATTATTTCAAATCCCCACTTTCGTTTTTTATTAATTTTTTAAGTCATGCGGATACTATTTCTTTTTTTACTCATATCACTAAAATACAGCAAGCCTATTGAAATTTATGGGCAAAATGAGAGTAATATATTTCAGCTTGACTCTGCCTTCTATTTTATACAAAACTATACTCTAAACAAACTGAGCAAAAGCCTATTTGGAGAAGAAATCAATATTTTGGAATATCCTTCTCAAGGAAACTATCCTTGGTACTTCGAAACAAACAACGGATATTTTAATCAATGGACATACAATTATTTATCATCACGTCTAACCAAATCAAGTATTCCTTATGCTCTAAAAATGGAAAGTCCCGGGAGCTTTATTAATGCATATTCTCAATTGCTCTCTTCAATTTATTATAATTTGAGCACTGGTGATGTTATAGCTATAAATAAATTCAATCTTCACAACCAAATTTTAATAGACAGTATTGTAACTCAATATGAAGCTATTTTCTCAACGATAACCGCTACGGATCTCAACAAAGCACAAGCCTATTGTGGAAATTGGAAATTGACCAATATCGATTATATACTTCAATATATCGTCGGTGGTATTTGGAGTGGTAGAATCAAAAAAAATGAACCGCCACTAACCTTTAACGAATTACTCCCAGTACCCGATTTAGATAAAATACTAGTTGATATTCCTTCAAAAGCTAAACCACTGTTGCCTAATATAAACAAATACTTACATGCCGTTAGTACTATTGCCGAAATAGAAGATAAAAGATCACAAAATGCCTGGATGCTACGAAATGTGAACAACAACTTAACTCTTCCCAATACTGTCAATGGTGGTACAAAACTGATTAATCCCATTGACGGAGCCATTTCTAATTATGAAGTATCCTACCAAGTTAATCCGTCAGTATCTCAATTAATACATCAATTTGATAGCTCTCAGGTAGATGTTTCTATAAGTGTCACTTGTGATGTTTCAGGACAATACAAAGTGAATAGTTCCATTTTTCAAGGAAAAAAGCTTCTTAATTCCACAAACTATTCAATATCAATAGATAGTGGTTTATACCTTACTTCTTATATTGGTTTTCAACCTACTACATTTTCAATAAATATGAATGGTTTAACCATGATAAAATCAAATATGTTAAGTTGGAATATTGATAAATTGACGGGATGGTTTAATCCCTCAATACTCGTTCAGTCAATTCAAAATATAAATAATGATAGAACAGGCTTTAAGTTCAGTATTTCGCCTGCGTTTAACTTTGAAGACCCAGACCAAGGAGGAGATTTAGGCTTTATTAGTCATTTAATGGTCTGTCAACAATATGAAGTATCTTTTCAGTATAGAACTTCTTCCGTTAAAAAGAAGATATTTAAAGGAAAAAGAACTCCTCTTGTTCTCGCTAATTCGCAATTAGTAGCCAGTATTACTAAAAATTCCAGAAATAAAGGCTTCCAAATTACTTTCAATAGTAATTCCGGTCCAATAACTGTTCCTCAGCTACAAAAAAAAGCATATGTAATGGGCATTGGAGCTCTATTTCCTCCGGACTGGTAAACTTAAGTCATTAGTTCCTTGAAGAAGTTACATAAACTCAACTTAGGCTTAATAAAAACTGAATTGTATCTACACCATCGGCATAGTCAAAAAAAGAAGGCTTTTGGGCCATACCTAACGAAATGGTTTGAAGATTTTCAAAAGTTATATTCGTACTAATACATTGTAATTGTCCTGAAATAGAATTTATTTCTTCACTCAACTCAATCTTGTCACTATAATACTCATAATTTAAACAAGCTATTCTACTGGCCACATTTTTATCTTCTTTAAGTATAATGGTTTCATTCTGAAGAATATTTGATTTATTCATCAAATACAGAGCCAAGTTGTACTCATAGTTGTTTGCATACTTATTATGAAGCATTACATCATTTCTTGAAGAGAATTGAGTAAGCAAGTTATCAAATGTATATCCGACAGGCACAAAAAGTTTGGAAATATTTCTACAACCTAAGCCGAAATAGTCAAAAACATCATTTTCCAATCCTTTTATCTCTTCTGAAGACTCATTTCCCCCTAAAATCGCAATCGATGACCTGTTTTTTCTAATAAGATGAGGAACATGTGAAAAGTATTGGTAGAAATATCTAGAAGTATTATTACTGCCTGTTGCCACTACTGCATCATAATCTTTAAGTTTATCAACCGTTACAAAATAAGAAGATAGTTCGGGAAACCTATCAGTTAATATTTTGAGTAAGTGAGGTATTAATACATTATCTTTTTCACTTAGCTTAATAATTGATATTTGATTCGATACAAAATTACACAATATATCATGGAAGCCAACCAGAGGTATATTTCCTGCCAGAACAAGGCCAATTTTGTTTTTAGTATTTACATTATGTAAACCATATTTGTTAACCACATTATCGAGTATTTCCCTATTTAAAAAACTATCTCTAATAGCGATTAACGCTTTATCTATTTCTTTAGGAACGAACCATCTATTTTTTTTAAAAGCAAGTTCTTTTACTTCTTTCAAGTTGTCCAATACTCCTAAGTACTCATGTAAAAACTGAAGTGCTTCTATTCTTCCTTCTATGTTCATTCTATTCTTTCTCTAAAGTTTCTTTTCTACTTAATAGATAATTGTTCCATCTGCTGATAACACTTTTCATATCTTCAGGTAAAGGTTGTGTAAAGTCCATTCTCTCTCCTGTTTTCGGATGCACAAATCCTAAAGAAGCGGCATGAAGGGCTTGTCTAGGACATAATTTGAAACAATTATGTACAAATTGTTTATACTTGCTGAAAACGGTACCTTTTAAAATTTTATCTCCACCATATCTAACATCATTGAATAAAGTGTGACCGATATACTTCATGTGGGCTCTGATTTGATGCGTCCGCCCAGTTTCCAATCTACACTTTACCAAAGTAACATAATAATAATTTTGAACTACTTCATAGTGGGTAATGGCATGTTTCCCTATTGTTTCATCCTCATGAACCATCATCTGCATTCTATTGAAAGGGTTTCTACCCAAATTTCCGGTAATCGTTCCTTGATCTTCCTTTACATCTCCCCATACTAAAGCCATATACTCTCTATCAATACTATGGTCATAAAACTGTTTTGCCAAATGAGAAATGCTCTCTTCATTCTTGGCTATCACCATCAACCCAGTTGTGTCCTTATCAATTCTATGAACAATCCCGGGTCTGTCATCTGTATTACCCTCCATCACAGGAAGATCTTTTTTTAAGTGATATTTTATCCCATGCACCAAAGTCCCGTTAGTATTTCCTAATCCGGGATGTACTACGAGACCAGCTTGTTTATTAATTACTAATATATCAGTATCCTCATATATTATATCCAGCGGTACTTCTTCCGCCTCTATGTGCTTTCCAACTTCTGGTGATCTTGGAATCAAAGTCTTTATCTTTTCCGATGGTCTTACTTTATAATTAGACTTGATCACCTTTTCATTAACCGTAACACATCCTGACTTTATTGCTGTCTGAATTTTTGTCCTCGAAATATTATCTAACTTATCTAGAAGAAATTTATCTATTCTGATCGGTGTTTGCCCTGGGTCCGTGATAATAATCCTTTCCTCCAGATAATAGTCATTTTCTACTAATTCCGAATCTTTCATACTATTGTCAATGATTTACAAGATTTATAAAAAGAATGATATTCCCAATTGATAAGAAAAAAAGTTAATGGCACTGCTCTTCTTTTCAAATGAATCTATACTGTCCGTAGTTTCATCCAAAAATTCTTTTTTTACCCAATAATCAGCCGATGCCCCATTAATATAGGATGCTTTAGCACACAGAAAATAGTTGCCATTTAATACAACGTTAAGTCCCAGTCCACCATAGTATCCCATTGAAAACGAATGTTCGTTAAATGTACCGTCACTCTCATCAAATTCGGATATTGAGTAAGAACTATAATTATATATCCACTTAAAGTTCAATCCAAATTCAGTATAAAAAGAAATACCCCAGAATTCTTTAGGAAGATAATATCTACATTTTGGAATTGCCATACCAACAGATGTGTTGGCCGATGTTTCGACCTCTACAGAACTACCATCTATTATCTCATTAAAAGAATTACTGTATCCTGTTAAATACGAATAATCTAATTGAAGTCCAAAGAAAAAAGGTGAGTTTGCATATGATTGCATCAACGCAGTTATCGAAATTCCCACACCATAATCTGCATCCAGATTTCTCGACAACTTCCCTTGAAAATTATTTAAAGTAAACAATGGTTCTATAATGAACCATCGGTCATCTTCTTCTACAGTCTCTTGGCAATTAATAGTAATCGGAATCACAATAATTACAATTACCATTATCTTTGAAAGTATATTTTTAAAAATCATAAATAGTAAAAAAACAAAAGTATGGATTTATCATCAATTTGTGTGAAAGAAGATCATAACCATAACAGTAATATCAATCCACATGTCTCTCCTATTTATGCCAGCTCATCGTTTCGGTTCGAAAAAATCGAAGATAGTATAGATATTTTCACAGGTAAAACTGAGGGGTATGTCTACTCCAGATATAACAATCCCTCCATTGAAAATATTGGTAATAAAATAGCAAAAATGGAAGGGTACGACATTAATACACCAACTTTTGGTTTAATGACAAGTTCTGGCATGTCAGCTATTTATACTTTGTTAACATCATTGCTTTCATCTGGTGAGAAAATACTTACATCCGGTAATATATATGGAGGAAGTACTGAGCTATTTAATAAAGTATTTGCCGGGCATCAAATACTCTCTTCTTTCCATAATTTATCGGATGCAAATCTTATTGAATCCTTGCTTAAAAAAGATTCTGATATCAAGTTGATCTATTTGGAAACTCCTTCAAATCCAACATTAGATTGTGTCGATTTGCAAAGCATATCTGATCTGGCTAAGAAGTACGGAGTGTACACTGTTGTTGATAACACTTTTGCAACCCCGTTTCTTCAAAGACCTTTTAACCATGGTATTGATTTCATCGTTCATTCTAATACCAAGTATTTGAACGGTCATGGAAATTCTATTTCTGGAATAATTGTCGGAAAAGATATTGATGATACTAAGAAAAAAATTTGGACCACACTTAAGTTAAACGGAGCCACTTGCAATCCATGGGACGCTTGGTTAACCAATCAAGGAATAAAGACTTTAGCTTTGAGAATGAAGGCCCACAGTTCTAACTCTTCCAATCTTGCTCAATATCTATTGTCACAATCAAAGGTAAATAAAGTGAATCATCTTTCTTTGTCCTCTCACTCTTCCCATGAGATAGCAAAAAAACAAATGTCAGATTGGGGAGGTATGTTAAGTTTTGAAGTAGGAAGAAATATTGATGATGCTCTTAAGTTTGTTAATGCCTTACGTTTTTGTACTCAAGCTCCTACTTTAGGTGACGTAGATACTCTAGTATTACATCCAGCAACGAGTTCTCATCTTAACATTGATAAAAAACTAAGGTTAGAAAATAATATATCAGACAACTTAATAAGACTTTCCGTTGGAATTGAAAACATAGATGACATTATACTTGACATAGACCAGGCATTAGAGAGTCTATAATTCGAAATTAAAACCCTCCTTTCTTTTTTGTTCGTAAAGGTTTTTGTCAAATTTGTATAATTGAGCAGGTCTATGTGCCACATCCTTTTGAATCTCACCTACTTCAATTAACAATTTGAGACTTTTTAGTTTTCTTCTAAAATTTCTTTTATCTAATGTTATCCCTAATATGATTTCATAAAACTTCTGGAGGGCAGATATTGTAAACTTCTCAGGTAAAAGATCAAATCCAATTGGTTTTTCTCTAATTTTTATTCTGATATCATTAAGACAATCCATTAAAATTTCTAAATGATCAAAAGCCATATCAGAAATATCATTAATGTCAACCCAAAAAACTTCCGAATCCTTTGGGTTAATTTTACATTCAGAAATATTAACTAAAGAATTATACGCCACTGTAATAACACGCCCTAAAGGGTGTCTATCTAACTTACTGAAGTTCTTAACCTGTCTCAAATACACATTTTGCAAACCTGTTTTTTCCTCCAGAACTCTTAGTGCAGCTTCGTCTAAGGTTTCATTTGGATGCAATAAATCACCAATAAGACTATATTTATCAACATATGGTGGCATGTCCGATCTACCTAGTAAAACTTTTAAACTGTTCTGGTCATACCCAAAAATGACACAATCAACGGAGATGGCCGATTTAAACTCAGAGTTAATCTGATTCAACCAAATATTAATATTTTCGTTTTGCCCTATAGCTGCACTGCTATCCATTTCTCAAATTTCTGAACCAAAAATATAATTCCTTTTTAATTATTCATAATTCAGAAATAATTTGACTGTTATGTCCGATATTTGTGGAGCATTATGGCCAAGATAAAAATAGTTGAAGTTGGTAAGACCAACGAAAAATATCTAAAGACCGGAATAAGTATTTTCACGGAGAGACTCAAACATTACTGTAAACTAGAAATAGTTACATTATCTGAGAGTAAGAAAAGGGAGGTTCATGAAAAAATAGAAGAAGAATCCTCTAGAATTCATTCTATCATACAGCCAAGTGCTTATGTCATTATCTTAGATGAAAACGGAGAGCAACTGTCATCAAGAGAATTGGCTAAACTGTTCGAAAAACATGATCTTCATAACCCAAACCCTCTAATATTTGTTATTGGAGGTGCATTCGGTCATCATGACTCTCTTATTAAAAGAGCTAATAAAGTACTTTCTTTGTCCAAAATGACTTTTTCGCACCAAATGATCAGGTTGTTTCTTTTGGAACAAATCTACAGGGCACAAACCATAATTAGAAACGAAAAATACCATAACGATTAATATGTCAGTAACCATACTTATCATAGCATTAACTTCTTTAATTTCATATCAAGCATTCAATGATCAAGGATTATTTAACAAATTAAAACATAATCCATATATTGAACATAGGGATAAGTCCTATGTGCGGATGTTAACCTCAGGATTTGTTCATGGAAATATGACTCATCTAATAGTGAATATGTTGGTATTGTACTTCTTTGGAAGATATATAGAATCATATTTTGTCTTTAAATTCGGAGCTTTATGGGGTCGATTAATTTTTATCCTATTTTATTCAGCATCTATAGTTCTCGCCGATATTCCTACATTTTTCAAACACAAGGATCATCCTTCGTATTCCAGTGTTGGAGCTTCTGGTGCCATTGCCGCAATAGTTTTTGCTTTTATTCTTCATAATCCTTTGGAGAATCTTTATTTGTATTTTGTAATACCAATAAATGCTACCCTATTTGGAGTAGTTTATCTGTGGTACAGTTCTTATATGAGTAAAAATGCCAGAGATTTCATAGATCATGATGCTCATTTTGCTGGAGCGGTAAGTGGTATATTTCTTTCGCTACTTATTGATCCTGGTTTATTAAAGGATTTTTTTTCCCAAATAATGCAATTATTTAACTAGTTACCTTATAAGAGTTATATCTCCTTTCGTAACAACCTCTCTTCCATCCTTTAGTACGACTTTGTTAAGGTATACAAACACTCCAGGATTTAACCTTTGTCCGTTAAATACTCCGTCCCAAATAATCTGACTAACTAAAGGGTCAAAATCTCTAGCTTCAAAGATCAGAGATCCCCAGTTATCAAATATCATGAACTCCACAACCCTATCGACACTAGGAAATGTCGGATAAATAAACAGATCATTCATATTATCCTCGTTAGGGGAGAATATATTTGGGAAATCTAATCTGGGATCTTTATCTACTCGAACTAAATGAAAAACAGAATCTATACATCCACTTTCAGAATATGCAGTAAACCCATAAATCGTGTTATGATAAGGAGAGACGCTAACCTCAAAGCAATCAAGACAATTTAAACTATCAATATTCCACCTTAGTGAATCAATTTCTCCAACGGGAATATCAAATCCTGCAAATAAATTAGCTTCATCTCCCAGATATATTAATGTATCTCCGGTAATCATAGCATTCATATCCTGTCCGACTCCCAATACCACCGTGGTATCCACTATACAGCCTAAACTATCCTTAACTTGAACAAAATACGAGCCCGTTCCAAGATCTTCATTTATGGGATTAGTGGAAAAAGCCTGATTTTCGAATTTGACTTCATACGGATAATAACCATTTACAATATCTATCACTTCAATAGAGCCATTTCTTACTTCAACACATGACGGGTCGATGACTTCTAAAACAACACCCGATAAATCCGTTGGTGGATTATCCAAGATAATAAAATCAGAGGCCATACAATTATTACGAGTATTTGTTATCTCTAATTGATATAATCCAGTTGTATTTATTGTTGGAGTCAGTGATGTTTCTCCAGCTATGATTTCTCCATTAGAAGTGGTCCAAATATTAGAAAAATTGGGACCATTACTTGATTGACTTGCATCTATAACAGTAAGCGGGTCGTGACAATTAACAAACAAATCTTGGTCAATAATTACAGTTGGAGGCAGTGTATCCATTACTACATTGTACAATGTAGAATCTTTACAACCGTTAGTTCCTGTGACAACAAGTTTGTATATACCATCTTCTTTTGTAATCAGGTTTTGAGCATTTGACACTAGGTTCCCTTCATAAAACCACTCTACCATCCGATCGTCTGATACATCTATTAATTGAACTTCGGCAAAATCAGGAATACAGGTTATACTATCTCCAATAATTGAAAACTCTGGAGGAGCACCATCATATACCACATGTACTTCTATACTATCAGAAAAACAATCTGATAGTCCGGTAGCAGAAATTAAATAAGTTCCTGTATCAATGACAAATGGATTGAGTTCTTCTGAAAAGAAAGAATTGGGACCAAACCATCTTGCCTTTTCAAGTTCTATATCACTTTCTACTGACAATCGTACAGGTATCGAATCACAATTAACCACAAAATCTTCATCTACAAATATATTTGGAATACTGTAATCCGCAATAAGTATGAGAGAGTCAACACCTCTGCACATATTCTCGTCAAAAACTTCAATATAATATGTACCTGTATCAACAACTATGACATTATCTACATTGAAAGCCTCGAATCCATTAGGGCCCTCCCATCGAATGGAATCTAAGGTAGCTCCTGCAATAAAACCAACGTTTCCTTTACCATTACTACAGTTTAAAGTATCCGTATAAACCTCAATACTAGGTCCCAAAGTATCCGCCATGATTTCAAACGATTCCGAGGTCTCACATCCATTTTCTCCCTCAACTGACAATAAAAAAGTACCCGTTTGATTAATATCAACGGAAATATCTGTTGTCGTCGCAATCCCAGGCCCGGACCAGGTGAGCACAGTATTTTCCCCTGTCACCTCGGCATCAGCAGTGATAGTTGGTGTGTTACATGAAATTAATTCTGTATTAATCATTATAATATCAGGTGGTAATGTATCTCCAATCACTCTATGAGGAATACTTTGATTACACCCATTAGGCGTAGTTAATTCTAAAGTATATACACCAGCAATTTGTACAGTAGCATCGATTGTATTGTCCAAAATGACTTCGGGGCCGCTCCAACTCAAGTTTTCATAAGTTCCGTCAATGGTTACGACAATGTTTGACTCCACAGAATTACATCTGATAGTATCTGATGTAATTTCAACATTATTTGGAAAGTCTTGATTTGAGGTAATTAAAACGGAATCAATAGAAGAACATTGGTTAGCTGTTTCAAAAATAACATAATACATACCTTCTTCATTGATGTCAATTACCTGATCCATTCCTATGGTGTCACTACCCAAAATCCAATAATAATCTCCTGTTACCTGCGTAACTGCCGTCAACAAAATATTTTGATCGTCACACGTCAAAATCATGCCATCACTCATAATTTCTAAATTGGGAGGAATAGTATCCACTGTAACCTGTATCGTATCAAAAACAAAACAGTTGTTCTCACCAGTTACTTTTACTATATACTCTCCTTCTTCACTAACAAATGTTCCCGGATCATTCGAGATAAGTACCTCATTGAAAAACCATTCAAAAGAAATTCCCATATCAGAAGAGGTGGCCAAAATTTCAACGGAATCAATTCCGCAGGTAATTACTGTATCTTGAGAAGAAACATCGGGAATTTCATCATCTAAAGTTATGGTTATCGAATCAATAGATTCACATCCAAGCTCATTGGTCAAGTTAAGATAATATGTTCCTTCCAGATTCACCGTTGCTGTTGTATCTGTAGTAGTCAATATTCCAGGGCCATCCCAAACACTTGTATTTATAATTCCATCATAATCTTCCATGCTTATCACCACCTCTGTTTCTCCACAGTCGAAATCATTAGCTGATAAAGAAAACTCCGGATAGTCAATCAAAGTAATTACTTCCACTTCATATGTCGCCTCACAATTATTTAAGGTATCCTGAATAGTAGCAGCATAAATGCCATTAACCTGAACTTCAAGTACCTTGGTAACACTATCCATAATCATAGGCCCATTCCAAGTATAGACATAACCTACTGTATCTAATGCTGTTATTGTGGCCGTTGTATTCTCACAAGTGATCGTATCAATATCGAAATCAAAATCCATTAAAAAAGGATCCGGCTCAACTTCAATTTCCGCTAATGAAGAACATCCATTAGAGTTAATTACAGTCAATTCATAAGTTCCAGTTTGGAATATCCAAGGGCTATCCTCATTTGAGTCAAATCCAAAATTACTGGACCAACTAACGGAATCATAAGGTCCTGAAGCATTAAAATCAAGTTGAATACTGTCAGACCCACAAGTCAGAATTCTATCTGTAGTCAATAATTGTAAGGTTACAGTATCTATGGTAAGATTATAGCTAACACTATTTTCACATCCTGAAGTATCTCTAAAGAAAACCTCGTGCATTCCTGTCATAGAAGAAGACACAGGGTTTGAATTCTGTACACTATTATCTGGAAACTTCCATGAAATAGAATCAAGTACCGTAGTATAGGTTGCTTCCAAACTCGCCACTGGCTCATAACAAGTAATAGTATCCGGTACTATACCTAAAGCAGGAATATAACTATTGTCAATGATTTCAATATTAGTAGTATCCGAACATCCATTTTCTCCATTAATAATTATTGATACCGTTCCTGCGTCGAATACATATGGGCTCAAATCATTTGCATAGGTCGGATCTATATTAAGCCACATAAATGAATTAACTAATGACATATCATCAATTTGACCCATTATTTGTACTGAATCCCTCCTACAACCAAGTGTATCTAATGTATAAATATAATCAGGTACATATCTATCCTCAATAATTTCAATTTGTTGAAAGTTTTGGCACCCATTTTCCGCTGTTACTGTTACAGAATAAATACCGGGTGACATTGTTTGAATATTATTGCCTATTTCAATAAATGCTGAATCAGACTCCCACAATACTTCATCAATATTCTGATTAGAACTCAGCAATATGTTTACATAATTAGAATCGCATCTCAAAGTATCCGCCTCTAACAAAATATCTGGTAAATCAATATCTTCCTCTAATGATACCGTATCTATCTGGATACAGGACCCTTCCTCAATGCGAACTACATAATCACCTCCTGAGTTAACCTCTATAAATGGTAAAGTGTTATCAGATATGATATTACCGTTTGTGGTCGACCATTCAAATAAGAAATTTGATAAGGGCTCTCCGTTACTAATAGCGGAAATAGTCACTGTATCTCCACAGTTGACAAGATTATCATCCGTGGTAAGTTCTATATTAAGGTCTACCAAGGACAGATTTAATATCCGAATAGAATCACATACAGGGCCTGGAATAGGGATTTCATAAGTTCCAATGTCAAAATATTCAACTCCCTCAAACAAAATAGTATCACCTAAACAAATGGCTTCATTAAAGATTAGCGTGTCTTGTTCTACTATTGTTAGCTCATGACAGGTATTAGAAAACTGAGCACACCAAAAATTATTATCAAAATATTGATTTAAAGTATCGATGCCAAATTTTTCCGTTACCTGAGGTAAGCTATCAGATTCTACAACAGCTGAAACCATTCCACAAACCAAGTATTGACCTGATTCCAAAGAATTCAAATCCATAGAAATATCTCTGGCAATAATGGAATCTCCTTCAAAGATTACATATTCCTTTGCATAGACGGACATATCTAAAGTATCTACCACTTCTTCAAATGCCAGATCCGCATCTGCCAAACCTTTGCAAAACAAACCGTTATCTATAGTTATATCAAAGGCCTCAATACTGCACTCATTACATTCAATACCGTCAGGATCACAGAATATTAAACCTAAGCCATCAAGCACACCTCCACCAAAAGGGCTTGAATCAACAATCTTCAAAGTCCAAGTGCCATTAACAGGACCTATATTGAAGTCCTCAAGATTGCCAGTAAATGGGTGATAAGATCCGGAGTAATTCCCCAATATACCCCAAC
This sequence comes from Saprospiraceae bacterium, assembly GCA_965230495.1. Lineage (GTDB taxonomy): Bacteria > Bacteroidota > Bacteroidia > Chitinophagales > Saprospiraceae > JACJYM01. Next base: position 1,392,635 of record OZ246004.1, read on the forward strand.
TTTGGAGACTATTCCATGTAGGTGAAAAGCCTGAATCAGGACTAGGAGCCGTAGATGAAGGGATAAATTGAATATCCCAACTAGTTGCAGTCGTAATAATTCCTACACCCGAATTTGGTCCAACCAAAGTAATAGATTGTCCAGATGGAGAGGTTAATTCTATATAAATGTCATCAATAAAGTCATAGGAGAAATCCAAAGAAACCAAACAAACACCTTGATCCGAATTGGCCAAGTTATTATTTAATGCTCCATTCACTACAATTGAATAACAAAGTGTATCATCCTCCATACCCAAATCAAGATCGGTATAGATACATTGAGAGTTAAGTGAAAAGTCCAATAATAAAACAAATAAGAAGGTCAGTAAGCTTCTAATTTTATTATGTCTCAAAAACCACAACTTTTAAAGGTTCATTTAATCTCAGCATTGCGGTGTAAAATTAAGATTTAGATTGATCTTAATTAAGTAAAAAGGGAATTTTCAATATTAAAAATAAAAGATCTTTGCCAGCGTTTTGATAATTAAGACCTTATGGCTTCCACAGGATTCATTTTTGCTGCTTGAAGTGCTGGAAGAATGCCTGCCACTATTCCTACCAAAATGGACACACCCACACCCAAAATCACATTACCGGATGATAGTCCAAATACCATCGGTGTGATAGCTGACATAACTTTCATTAATCCGAATACAACGACCAATCCAATGATCCCGCCAAGTACACATAGGAAAACCGCTTCTATTAGGAATTCGGTAAGAATAACAAATTTTTTCGCCCCAAGTGCTTTTTTTATTCCTATTAAACTAGTTCTTTCTTTTACCGAAACGAACATAATATTAGCCACACTAAACATACCTACCAGCATAGCAAACATACCAATGATAATACCCGCTGTATTAAGAACACTAAAAACCGAGTCAAGTACCTCTCCAAGTAATCCAATTTCATTTAACGCAAAGTCATCCTTTTCCGTAGGCTTGAGTTTCCTTGATGATCGCAATATTCCAGCAACCTCACTTTTAAGATCTTCTACATCTACATCAGATTTGGCCTTGACATTAAACATTCTACCAACAAATCTATTATTGTCATTCACGTTGATAAATTTCCGTGCAGAATGATAGTTTAGCCACATCACATCGTCAAAATTTATAAAATTGAACATATTTGCTCCCTCTTCTTTAAGGACGCCAATGACATGAAAATTTTGACCAAATAGTCTTACGTCTTTGCCTATTGGGTCTATGGATTCAAATAACTGGGAGGCTACTTTAGCTCCTAGAATAATTTTATTGCTACCGGTGAGATATTCATTTGGGGTGAAGTACCTACCCTTTTCGATTTCAACATTCTGAATCTGTTGATATTCATGAGTCGCCCCCATTATAAAAGCATTACTTACAGATTTGGATCTGTATTTAATGGTTCTTCCTCCTGTAAAAACAACATAAGATGCTGCTTCCATAAGTTTTGATCTATCTGTTACACTTTCATAATCTTTGTAACTAGGCTCTGGTCTTTTAGCATATTTCCAATAATTCTGTCCTGGATCTTCATTCCATGGCATTTTCTCAATATATATAACATTACTTCCTAATTCACTAAAACCATTAACTATGTTATCCTGAAGAGAGTCAACTGCCGATTGGACACTAATAATGCAAAATATACCAATTACAATACCAAGTAGTGATAAAAATGACCTTAACTTATTGGAAACTAACGACTGATAAGCCTGTCGAAATGATTCCACAAATACCTTAAGCCACATGATCATATTTCTAAAATATATTCTTACTACAAAAGTATTTTTAATAATAGAATAAGGGTTGAATAATCGATTAATATACTGCTTTAATCGGCTAAGTGTAATTTAAATTATCAATTTTGTTCTACTCCATTGTTAAGCTTCTCTATAAATTCCAGTATTTCTTCTCTACCCTCTCCTTTTTCAGCACTTGAGATAAAAGTATCTGGCAACGAATGCCAATACTTTAACACTTCAGTTTTAATACGTTTCAAACTCTTCGGTCTTTGATTAGGTCTCAATTTATCAATCTTGGTAAATACAATCGCGAAAGGTATTGCTCTCTCCCCTAACCACATCATAAACTCAAGATCTATTTTCTGTAGTTCATGTCTACTATCGATAAGTACAAAAGCACACTGTAGACTTTCTCTTAGCACCAAGTATCTCTCAATCATTTTTTCCCAACTGCTCCTTTGCTTTTTAGATACTTTCGCAAATCCATAACCAGGCAAATCAACAATTCTCCAATTTTCATTTACTTCGAAGAAATTGAGCATTTGCGTTTTTCCTGGTTGCTTAGAAGTACGGGCCAAATCCTTTCGATTGCAAAGCATATTTATAAGCGAAGATTTCCCCACATTTGACCTACCTATGAATGCAAATTCCGGCATATTAGGAGCAGGACATTGTTCATTTCTATTAAAACTGCCTATATATGTAACACTATTAATAATCATTCGGCATAAAATTTGATATTAAATATTTATTTAATATGTAATAAAATGGTTCGAACCAATACGGATTCTGATAAATTTATGTTAAGAAACCCGAAACAATTAAATATCCTAAAAGTTCTTCCGTTTTCAAATAAAACCTTTAAAATGCAAATAAAAACATATTTAGTTGCTTGCCTGACCTTTATCGTAATAAATAATACTTCTGCACAGATTGAACTAGGTCTCAGATTTGGCATATCATCAACCAATCTCGATGTTGGAGATATCATTTTCGATAATAAAGATACAGACATTAAGTTAGCAGATGCTAAATGGGGACATCATCTTGGAGTATACACTAGAATTAAAATGCTCTCCTTTTATATGGAACCAGCCCTTATTTTTAATAGTAGTCAAACCAATTATAGCGTAAATAATTATTCTGAAGATCCAATTGCTACCGTAACTGAAGAAAGCTATTTGGACCTCAACATCCCAATATTAATAGGTACTAAAATGGGGCCTTTTCGCCTTGCTGCAGGTCCAGTAGCTCATGTAAGCTTAGACAAGGGTTCGCAATTATTTAATTTTGATCAATATGGAGAAAAAACAAAAGAGACCAGTTATGGATACCAATTGGGACTTGGTCTGGATATATGGAGTTTCAGATTTGATTTAAATTATGAAAACAATCTAGGAGATAGATCTGAAAAGGTCGAAATATTTGGAGCAGAGTTTACAAATAATACTAATAAATCGAGATGGATAGCGTCAGTTGGTATCAAATTTTAAGTCTGGCACAATTATTGAACTATTTTGAGTACTGAGAATTATTCAAAATAAGGCAACTGTTAAAACCAACGGCTTTCAATTATTGAAAGCCTTTTTTTATTTTATATGCTGAAACATCTCTACTCCTATTATATTATCAGTGTCTTTTACAAAAAGCTTAATAATAAATAATCCATCCGGGAGAAATGAAACATCGATTTTTTCAGAGAATTTAGATTTCATAAGCAACTCCCCACCCAAAGAAAAAACTTCTAACCTATCAATTTCATGCTCAGATGAAATTTCAAGGATATCGGAAACCGGGTTTGGAAAAAGCTTAAACTTTAATTCTTCATGGTAGTCAATTGAACTTACTGCATCCATACCGTCACAGTTTTCGTCAATACCATTATTCGGAATATCTTCAGCATCCGGATTGATGTTCGGATTTGTATCATCACAATCCAAATCATTCTCCGTCATTCCTGGAGGAATATCACAAGCTTCTGTAGAACTAGAAGGGTCTCCAAACCCATCCATATCCATATCAGAATAATATATGGTTAATAGTCCTTCATCTATTTGACCATCACAATTATTATCCGTACCATCACAAACTTCTTCAGCTCCTGGATTAATATTTGGATTTGTATCATCGCAATCAATATCATCCGTATATCCGTCCTGATCAAAGTCTACTTTCTTAATAAAATCATAGTCAGCTACTAATGGCAAATGATCGGATGCTTCGTAGACAATATCAGCACTGAGAGATAATTGAGAAAGAATATCTGTATCCATTAATTCTGTATTAAAAACAAAGGCATTATTGACTTGAGCCGAATATCCTGAATATATCATATAGTCCAAACGACCGCTCGGAAATGAAGAGCCGTCATCAAACCAAGTAAAATGAGATGGATACCCGATAGTTCGAGGTTTGAGATCTATCATGTCTGATCCATCCCAATCCGGTTCAAAATCAGCCCCATAATTAAACTCATCTTGAATATCACCAGTAATTAATGTTTTATACTGCTCATCAAAGCCAACCAGATTAAGATCTCCAAGTATTATAAAAGGAGAATCCGTTTGAACCGTAATAGGCCCTGGAGACTCTTTCATTTCACGTACAAATGACATTAGCTCATCTATTTCCTCCTGTCTCTCCAAATTATTGTCACAACAAGAGAAATGACAATTAAATAGGATGAGTGACTTATTAGGTTCTTCCAATGCCTGAATGTTAAATACACCATTTCCATTAATGGAGTGTTTTTCGGTAATCGGGTATTTACTGACTGTTATTATATCAGGAAATATCTTTTCAGCATACCATTCCCCATTATCCAAGGGTAATATATTTTCTATAACATCTTTTACATCATTAGCAGAGTGATCGTATATTTCTTGGAAAGCGATTATGTCCGGATCCAGAGCAGATAAAATACTTCTCTGTTTAGCTCCTCTTATACCATCGAAAAAACCATCAAATTCACTATTAAAGCTAACTATTCTTATATCTGATTCTTCCGCTTTGCTAAGGTTATAATTCTCATCAATTGGCACCTCAGTATTTTGCAGTTCATATTCAAATCCTCCATTTTGATCAGGAAGGTTATCTGTAGTTAAGGCCCCACCTACTCTACTTGTTATTTTCACCATATCTGCCATGATATAAGTCGTTCCCGAAACTGACTCAGATCTCTTAATTCCAAATTCAAATTCATGTGAAGAAAAGGTAGGAGCCGTTATAAGTCCAATATCATCATGTGTAGTATTTATCGACCCTCCACCGACATTTAAAAAACCTGATCTAAACCCAGGGGTATAACTCAAGTCACTTCCTATACCATTCACTTTGAATCCGGTATTTGCATTGTTATCAATGTCTATATAAATAGTGAAATTTTGATTTTCTTGAAAATTAATTTCTTTTGTAAATATGACCTTAAAATAAATGTACTCCTTATCACTGGCTACATGTAAATAATCTATTCCTAACTCATTTCCAAACTCATCTCCTGTATCATCAGCTATTAATACTTCATTATCCCAGTCATCAAATAGTTCATCAATCACTATTTGAGAATTTAAACCATAAGTCAAAATCAGACATGCCAACGTTACAATAATTCTCACTGCTATATTATTTTACAAGTTATTATCTATTTCTCTCGTTTTATTAGCTCCAGTTTAAATCTCTGTTCTTGTATTTTTCCTTTCAAAATTAAAGATTCTTGAGAAATGGAATCAACGGCTAAGTAACAATCAAATTTTGGATCCAATACGATGTCATTTCTATCCATCCTATATATCACTTCATCACCATTGTTTATTAAATTAGAAGCAAGTGTACTGTCGCTATCAAAAGTAAAAAAGGTATTTTGAAGTAATCTGGTCTTTTTACCATTTCTGAATGCTTCTTCAATGTCCCACTCTCCTACTAGCAAATTCACATTGATCTCCGGCTTAGGTTCCTCTTTGCACCCAATGACCAGTAACGCCCAAATACTAACTACCAAGAAACTATAATTGCTAACCCTTTTCATCGAAATGATTATTCATATTTTAAACAAATATAATAATTTAAGTTTCGCCCCTTATCAGATAAGTCCAAAATAAGACCTATTTTACCTTTTGGGACATACACAAGAAAAATGAAGAAAATATTAGTTACCGGAGTTTCCTCTGGAATTGGATTCGAGATTTGTAGGTACTTTATTCAAAAAGGATATATGGCCATTGGTTCTGTTAGAAAAGAGGTAGATGCTATTAGAGTAAAAGAGCAATTAGGAGCTAATTTTATTCCGTTAATCTTTGATGTAAGAGATATCACAAAAACCCAAGATGAAATCTCACGAATCAAACCAATTCTAGAAGAAAATGGAATTCTACTACTGGTAAATAACGCTGGCATTGCTGTTCCCGGTCCATTAGAATTTATTGCTGAAGAAGATTTTGAAAAGCAACTGGACATAAATGTAAAGTCCGTACGGAGGATAACCAATTTACTTCTGCCATATCTTGGTATAGATCAAAGGTACCCCAAAGGAAAAATCATCAACATAAGCAGTGTATCCGGGCTTTTCGTTTCTCCTTTTAACGCTGCCTATAGTATATCTAAATTCGCCCTAGAAGCTTTGACAGATGGATATAGAAGAGAATTACTCCCCTTTGGAATCAAAGTTATAGCTGTTCAACCGGGTCCTATTACTACAAAAATATGGAATAAGAACTTAGGAGCCTTAAAAAAATACGAAACTACCAGATACGGCGATATTCTGAAAAATGCTGACAAAATGATCAACGAAGCTGAAAAAAGTGCATTACCTGTGATTGAAGTAAGTAAGGTTATCTGGAAAATATTAAACAAAAGACATCCCAAGACAAGATATTTGGTACATAAGTCTCCAAGAATTTTCAAGCTATTCACCAATTGGCTGAGTGATAGTATTCAAGATAAGCTAGTATTTAAAACAATGCAAAAAGGAGATAAACATAGAACTATCTAGCTCAAATAACTTTTAGCCTTTCCATTATTAAGTCTGTATCTACGTTCTCTTCTATCAAAGAGATAGCTTTTTTAACTTTCCAAGGGGTATTCCTGTTAATTTTTACCTCAATTTTACTGATCTTTATCACACAGCCATAGGTATCTAAGTCAGTTCTAATTAGGGGGAGTTTGTTTTCTTCAATGTATTCTATCGTAGTACTGTCAATTTTTCCGACACCTGTCGCCACTATTCCAGATAAAGGACAATGTTCAAAGCCATGAATTTCAGTCATGGACTTAATTTTACTAATTGCATTATTTATAGACCTCGTGGATACAATCAAAAGGAGATCCTCACTACTAGATAATTCTTCAAGATCTATTAAGGACCCTGCAATGATATTCTCAACTTTGTTGTAAGCCTTATCCGCATTAAAAGTTATAGGTCCTTTTACTGCATCTGCTATTGTTTTTATGACGGGATAAGCCAAGGTCTTTTCATAAGGAACAATTCCCAAGAGAGGAATCCCTTTGCTGTCCAACCACTTAGAACAGTAATGTCTTATCTTATCAATTTTTGACGGAATAACCTTATTTATAATTACCCCGATAATAGGTACATTTTCTTCTCTAAATAGAGCGGTTGTCATGTTCAACATATCAATAGTACTGCCTATTCCTCCTTCAACCACCATTACAACACCTGCATTGAGAAGCTTGGCTACATGAGCATTGGACATATTAGCGACACTGCCTACTCCTGGATGTCCTGTTCCCTCGTACACAACCAAATCATGTTTTTTACTGAGATGCAAAGCAGCGTTTAAAACAAACCGTTCCAAATCTATCTCATCTTTATCTGAAGTATCGAGATACTTCTGTGTTGCCCCACTTCCCAATATGATTGGTGAGTGTAGCTCTGGTTGTATTTCAAAGTGTATCAAATCTGCAAATAAAACTGTGTCTTTATCTACGTTATGATTACTCACAACTAAATGTTTCTGACCTACGGGTTTACAATAACCCACATTGATACCTTTTTTCATGAACGAAGAAACTAATCCTAAAGTGGATGTCGTTTTCCCCACATGTTGGCTCGTGGCTGCCACATAGATACTCTTATATTTCATAGATAATATCTTATGTATAAATTAAGTAATTGCAAAATAACCAGAAGAATTCAATTAACAGTATAAGTTCTGTCTAAAAACTAAACTTCTAGCCTTCTATTCAAATTCTTTTTTAATATCGGATATGTCAATACTATTCCCAATATTATGACACAACCTATATAAAATCTGAAGTTCAACATTTCATAATCCTTTAAGAGGACCGCAGCCATAATAATACCATAAACCGGCTCCAGGCTTATAATAAGATTAGAAGTAAAAGCACTTACGTATTTTAATGCTCTCAGGGATAAGTAAAATGCATAAGTGGTACAAAATAAAGCTAAAACTATTAAATAAAACCAGTCCATATACCCTGAAGGCAAAAATGTAAGGTCGGGATTTTCTCTTAAATAAAAAGGCAAATAAAAAGTTATAAAAAGACAGGCTGACCACATCTCTAAAAACGTTACTGTCTTAGGGTCATGGTTTTTAATATATTTTTTGTTCATCACTGCAAATACTGAGGCCAAAAAAGCGGATAGTACTCCTATCCATGCCCCATAATGAAATTTGACATTAACATTAAGAAGTATAAACGCAAACAACGGTATAATGATAAGCGATAGAAATAAGTCTAAATACTGAAATTTAGTTCTCAATACAAAAGGCTCAATGAAGCTTGTAAACAAAGTTGTTGTAGCGAAACAAACAAGAGTAATTGAAGGATTAGATAATTTAATCGAGTGGTAAAAAGTAACCCAATGAATGGCCACTATAAAGCCAATGAAGCAAAACTGCGTCACTTCTTTAAGACTAAAAACCTCTCTAATCTTTCGAATTTTAACCAGAAATGATAGGCTAACCCCTGTCAAAAGGACCCTCCACCAGACCAACACAACCGCTACCAGGGAAATCTTTGCTCCTAAAATTGCCGTAAGTCCGAAAAATATAGTCGCTATGTGTAAGTCTATATATGCTTTCTTTTCTTCTCTTTTCATCACAAATCGATTCCCAAAATTAATTTAAATATGAGATTGATTATTATCCTTTATAAATTATTATACTTTTGAATTACTTAACAATAAGATAACCTTAAATTAATGTTATGCTAGACTTTGAAAAGTATTTGAGTGATTTCAGTAGTACCATTAATATAGTAGATTTTATATTAAATTTAATATTAACATGTCTATTAGTTTATGGCCTAAAAGTTTTTTACATAAAGTTTGGAAGAGCTGTCTCTGATCGGAAAAACTTTGCCAACAACTTCATCCCATTAGCATTGGCCACGATGGTTATAATTACGGTTATTAAGTCCTCAATAGCTCTTTCTTTAGGTCTTGTAGGAGCCCTTTCAATTGTCAGGTTTCGTGCGGCCATTAAAGATCCCGAGGAACTTACGATGTTATTCTTAATTATAGGTTTTGGACTTATTGGTGGAGCCAACAAACCCGTTTTAGCCCTGATTAGTTTTATCATTATCCTTCCTATACTTTACTTTAACAACAAAAGTTCAAGAAACTCGAATTCAGGTACTTCAAAAACATTCTTAAACATCAATACCTCCATTAAAAGTCTTAATGAGATCACCGATATCATCGAAAAAAATAGTGATTATGTAGAGATCAGAAGATCAGACAGTACTCCCGAAGGTACTTTTGTAAGTTATTTGATTAAAATAAACACTCCTTCTCAAATAGATGCACTTTCGAGTCACTTGAGAGAAAAAGACAGTTCAATTAAGATTTCCTTTGTCGACCAACCATTAGTCATTTCATGATAGTAAAAAATGCCATAGATAGTAAAAATAAACTGTGGATCAACAGTATTTTCAAAGGGATACTCATTTTATTTGTGGGTTATCTTCTCTACGCTATCTTTCAATTTTATACAGCTAAACTTAACACCACTTTTCAATATTTCTGTGATGCTGAGGAAAGAAGCGGAAATAATTTTAAAGGACTGGGTGCTGATTTCGGCAATGCCAAAACACAATCCGATAAAGAAGCGTATTCTGGAAAATTCTCTTGCGAACTAAACGAGCACCAAAAATATGGCATGGTTCTAGAGATCAAAAATGTCAAGCCTTTTCAGACCTATCGAGCACGAATAAAGCACAAAGGAGATCGATCAAACATATATTTATCCTGCAATGGCAATAAAGAAGCTGATTTATACTATGAATCCAAATCTGCTTCAAGAATTCTTGAAAATGGTTGGGCCGAAGTTGAATTACTTGTCACCTTACCAAAAAACAAAAACCTCAACAGCATTAAATTCTTTCCATATAATGCAAAGAAGGGAAAAACGGAATTTTATGATGACTTAGAAGTGGAACTCCTTGAACAAAGTGAGTTTCCTTTTACAGCTGACAACCAGATAAGTCTTTATATTGATAATAAAGGGATGTCCAAGTTAGACAGAATAAGAAAAGATGCCATGGATAGAGGAATCTTATTGACCTCAGATGATTCCTGGGTCAAAGCTAAATTTGCTTTTGAAGACTCTATTCGAACTGAAGTTAAACTCAGACTAAAAGGAGATTGGACGGAGCATTTAGAAACTGAAAACTGGTCGTTCAGAATAAAAATGCCCGATGATATAGGATGGAACGGGATGATGGAGTTTTCATTACATAGTCCAAAAGCCCGATATTATCTTTCAGAATGGGTATTTCACGAATGGTTAAAACAAGAAGATATTCTTGCCACAAGATATGACTTCATCAAACTTAAGGTCAATGATATCACAGAAACTCTATATGCCTACGAAGAACACTTTTTAAAGCAAATTCCCGAAAATAACAATAGACGTGAAGGAGTTATTGTTAAATTCAATGAAGATGCTCAATGGATTCGTAGAGCTGATGCCTATGATTATAACCAAACCAGAAGTGATTTTGATAATCAAGAGAGAGTATTGGCGAACATAGATGCATTTAAGGAATCCAAGGCTATGAAAAACCCTGCACTCCTAGAACAATATGAAAAGGCCCATGAGTTATTGTATCAATTTCAGCATCAAGCCAAACCGGTTCATGAGATCTTTGATGTCGAGCGTTTGGCTAAATATCACGCCATTTGTGATCTAATGGATGCTAACCATAGCAGAATATGGCATAATCAGCGATTCTACTACAATCCGATTACTCAAGTCTTAGAACCTATTGGTTTTGACGGTTTTACCGAAAACGGAGCTATTAAATATAATTCTAAGCCGTATATGGGCTCGTTCATGAACAAATTAGATGGCAATTTTTGGGAACAATACTATTCTATTATGTTTTCGGATCAAAAATTTGCTTCACTATATGCTCATTATTTATATCAATTTTCAAGACGAGGTTATATCAATTCTTTTTTTGAATCCATTAGTTTAGAGTTAAAGAAAAGAGAAGATGAGATTAAAAAGTATGTTCCAAACTATTCATTTAACAGTGAAGAGATCATAAGAAAATCTCAAAAGATAGATGTAGAATTAAAACCAATTGAAAATCACTCTATTAAAGCATATACTCAATCTTGCAATAATGACAGTTGCACCATAGCTATTTGTAACGTATTTAGATTACCCATAACCATTTCTGAAAGTGGTCTATCCAAAAAATCCAGAACTAAAATTTCTCCACAATTTGTGTTAACATCCTCTCCCCATGATATACCAAAGTATCAGGAATTTAAGGTTAAAAAGGGAACCAAGTATCTTTTTTGGGGTATAGATGGAATAGATAAGAAATATTCTTCAATTATAAAACCTTTTAACGCTCCAGGTACCGAAAATATCGTGTATAATTCTTCTCTTGAATTACAGCTACCGATTGCAAAGAATACTTATCATTTAGAGAATAATAACATACACATTGCTCCAGGCACGTATAGCATTTCATCTCCTATCATTATTCCCAAGAACTATCAACTATTGATATATGATGGGACTAAGATCAATCTTGAAAACCAATCTTACATTTTATCCTATGGAGCTGTTCAACTCATGGGTTCTTCAGAATCCCCTATTATTATCGAGTCATCAGATAAAAACCAAGGGTTTACCGTTACTCAAGCTCCTCATAAATCAAAGGTAAGTCACACCATTTTTAAAGGTCTGGATAGATTACAAGAAAATGAATGGCAGTTGACTGGAGCAGTTACCTTTTATGAAAGTACTGTAATGCTAGATAATGTTACCATTTCAGAAAACAAATGTGAAGATGCCCTCAATATAATCCGTTCGGATTTTAATATTGATAAAATACATATTAACAACACCTATGCAGACGGCTTTGATGCAGATTTTTGTAATGGCCTCATCTCTAACTCACTTGTAACAAATACAGGTAATGACGGCCTAGATTTCTCCGGGAGTCGAATTGAAATTAGAGATTGTAAAATGTCTGACATTGGAGATAAAGGAATCAGTGGCGGTGAAGCCTCTATATTAGAAATTATTAATGTAAGAATAAGTGGTGCTGATATAGGCATTGCTTCCAAAGATAAATCGAAGTTAACAGGAAATAATATTGAAATATCTAATTGTAAAAAGTCCATATCAGCTTATCAAAAGAAGCCAGAATATGGAGGTGGATATGTCAATTTATCAGAAGTAAAAACATCTAATGTCGAAAATTATATTCTTAAGGACGACGTGTCACAAGTCATTGTAAATGGGAAGGAACAATAGCAGATATGAGTATAAGTTTGTAATAAGAAACCTGTCCTTTTCGCAACTGGAACAATTGGTTTTAGTTCACCCGCTGTCCTTTACTGAAATCTTTTCTCCGCGATGGATAAATAACATATATTATGACACCTCTGATCTGACCAGTTATGGAGAAAATTCGGCCGGTGTAAATGAAAGAACTAAATATCGCATACGATGGTACGGTGAAGATAGCAACACATTTATTGATCCAATACTGGAATTGAAATTTAAGAAAAATAAACTTGGATGGAAAAAACGTATTCCTCTCAATAAAAAACCTACACCCGATTTGCAACAAAGTTTAGGAGAAAATAATACACAAATTTTAGCTTTAACTGCTTCGGTTCAAAATAGGTATAAAAGGACCTACTACCTTTCTTCTGATGAAAAATTTAGAATAACTATCGATCAGTATATCTCTCATCGATCGGCATTCTCTTATGAGACTTTCATTACAGAAAACAAAATGGTACTCGAAGTCAAATTCGACAAGAAATATGAGGAAGAATCTCACTTTCTGTTTAGTCATTTACCTTTACGACAATCCAAAAATTCAAAATACAGTAATGGAATAAGACAAAAGTTAGGTCTCTAAATTTGTAGTGTTATATCTCTTATTAATAACTATTCCCAATATAATAGATAAAATACAATAGGTAGTAAAAAACAAAGCTCCCGGTGCCAATCCTGAGTAATTTATAGTTTCTATTGCAAAACCTCCCTCATTTCGTTCTATACCTTTCAATTGATTGTTTACTATTCCCTCGAAGCCAATATATGCCATAAACATGGCTACTACAAAAACATCCGCCATACTCCATTTTCCTAAATAAAAAATAATATTTTGAACCCACTTAGACTTCGCCACTTTGTCAGAATACACAAAAGCACTTGATAACAGAAGCTTTATCGCCGGGAAAATTACACTAAAACAAAGAATGAGTATACCAACTATTTTTAAATCAACTCCCCTGCTTTCTATTAATGTTGTCGTAACATCTAAAATGGATTTGCTCTGATAATAGAGTGACTGTTCGTCAAATGACAATTCAGTTCCAAAAAGGCTAAAAACAAACTCATTTAACCTTGCATCAATATTGATCATAGGTAAAGAAACTCCTAGCAGTAACAGTATTATTGAGCCTATGGTAACGAAGCTGACCATCAACTTCGTCCCTATAAATTTGTGAAATAAAAGTGCCAGAATACATGCCAATACTAAAAGGATAAAGCTATAGTTTCTTTCGTTTTCTAAATTTTTTCTTTGTGCTAGTATTTCTTTTTTTAAATGTGATCTGGTGCTATCTAGATTCTCTGTTTCATACTTGTCGTATATGGCTAATCTAGGATCATTATGGTCATATTTATTCTTGTCTTCAAGAAACCATGCCATTTCAGCTCTGATAATTTCTTTTATTCTTGGTTCGTTCTTTTGCAACTCTTTAGCCATCTGATCAGCCATTTGAGGTATATGCCCTTTGATATCCAAATATCCTATTTGTTCTGCGATGTTATCTTTAAATAGTTTCAAAAGAAATTTGTTAACTTTTCCACTCTTTTCTGCATCTTTGAATATCTGATTAAATATTACCCCTGATTCTATATACTGCACATATATTCCATTCAGATATTTTTCTAACTCAACCTTAACATCGTCATAAGCGGTTGAAGAAATCTCAAATTCCGAAATTTTGCCCTCAAATATTCCAATGGCCTTTTGTTTCCATAGTTCCATGTTAAAAAGTCCATAGTTTATTTTAGTTATCTCGGCATAGTCTTCTTTTTTTACCTGATGTTCGGCATATTGGTTACTTAGCTTATATGCGAAAAAAGCTCCGACTACTATACATATACCCGTTACAAGAGAAATTAGCCACTTCATAAACAATATTATCTAATTTGTAGATTATAACGATGTAAAAGTAATTATTTGATATTTACGTCTGGTCGTTTTGTAAATAGTTGTTTATAACTCTACAACTTTTTATAAATTACTCAAGAAAAAAATTGCAACTACAATTTACTTTAATTCCTAAATGATAATTATTATCTTTGCATAATTATTGTCAACCAATAATAAAATTAAATGAATTCTGCTCAAGAAAAATTAAAGGAAAAAGGGTTAAAGGTCACACCACAAAGAATAGCCATTTACAATGCAGTGGTTAATCTAAAGAACCATCCCACCGCAGAAAATATTGTAGATTCAATCAAAACAGATTATCCCAGTATTTCCGTAGGAACAGTATATAAAGTACTTAATGTCTTAGTTGATAATGGCCTTTTAAAAAGGGTCAAAAGCGAAAAAGACATAATGAGATACGATGCAATGTTAGAACATCATCATCACTTATATTGTATTGATACTGATGAAATAAAAGACTACGAGGACAAGCAATTAGATGCTCTGGTAACAGAGTACTTTGAAAATAAAAAAATTAAAAATTTTAAAATAGAAGATTTTAAACTTCAGATAACAGGAAAATTTATAAAAAATTAAGAATGAACAAATCAACAAACGGAAAGTGCCCGTTTCATCACGGTGCAAACACTGAAACAAGTACTTCAGTAATGGAGTGGTGGCCTAAGGCCCTGAATTTGGATATTTTACATCAGCATGATACTAAAACCAATCCAAACGGAAAAGAATTTAACTACAGAGAGGAATTCAAGAAATTGGATTTAGAAGCCGTTAAAAATGATTTAAAAGAATTAATGACGAATAGTCAGGACTGGTGGCCCGCTGATTGGGGTCATTATGGCGGCCTTATGATTCGTATGGCATGGCACGTAGCAGGCACATATAGAGTAGCTGATGGACGTGGAGGTAGTAATACCGGAAATCAAAGATTTGCTCCTTTAAATTCATGGCCTGATAATGGCAATCTTGATAAAGCCAGAAGATTACTATGGCCTATTAAGAAAAAATACGGCAACAAGATTTCTTGGGCTGACCTTTACATATTAGCAGGAAATATGGCTTATGAATCTATGGGTTTCAAAACGTTCGGATTTGCAGGAGGGCGTGAAGATATCTGGCATCCCGAAAAGGATATATATTGGGGATCAGAAAAAGAATGGCTTGCTCCCACTGGTAGTGAAGGTAGTAGGTATTCCGGAGAGAGGGATTTGGAAAATCCGTTAGCTGCAGTTATGATGGGACTTATTTATGTAAACCCTGAAGGTGTGGATGGAAAACCAGATCCACTTAAAACTGCCAAAGATGTAAGAGTAACATTCAAGAGAATGGCCATGAATGATGAGGAAACTGTAGCTCTTACAGCAGGTGGCCACACGGTAGGAAAAGCACATGGAAATGGAGATGCTTCCATATTAGGTGAAGCACCGGAAGGAGGACAAATTCACGAACAAGGATTCGGTTGGTTCAATCCTAAAAATAATGGAAATGGAGCAGACACCGTTACCAGTGGTCTAGAAGGAGCTTGGACTTCCACTCCTGACCGATGGAATCATACCTACTTTCATATTCTGTTAAATCATGATTGGGAACTAACGAAAAGCCCAGCAGGTGCATGGCAGTGGGAGCCAGTAAATATGAAAGAAGAAGATAAACCAACCGATGCCCATGATGCTAATATTCGTAGAAATCCAATCATGACGGATGCAGATATGGCAATGAAAATGGATCCTGAATATAGAAAGATTTCACAACGTTTTTATGAAGATCCTGCTTACTTTGAAGAAGTATTTGCCAGAGCGTGGTTCAAACTGACTCATAGGGACTTAGGTCCAAAGAGCAGATACCTCGGTGCCGATGTACCTCAAGAAGACTTAATTTGGCAAGATCCCATTCCTGCAGCAGATTATGTACTTTCTAATCCAGAAATTGAAAGTCTAAAAAATATTATATTGAATAGTGGACTTACTCCGGTTGAGCTAATCAATACAGCATGGGATAGTGCAAGAACTTACCGTGGATCTGATTATAGAGGAGGAGCCAATGGGGCAAGAATACGTTTAGCTCCCCAAAAGAACTGGGAAGGTAACGAACCTGAACGATTAGAAAAAGTCTTAAACAAATTAACTGAAATTCAAACCGAATTTGGTAAGGCAGTTAGTATTGCAGATTTAATTGTTCTTGGTGGAAGTGCCGCTATTGAGCAAGCAGCAAAGAAAGCTGGTGTCGATGTAACAGTTCCATTTACAGCAGGGAGAGGTGACGCAACAGAAGAAATGACAGATACTGAGTCTTTTGATGTATTAGAACCATTACATGATGGGTTCAGGAATTGGTTAAAAAAAGACTATGCTGTTAATCCTGAAGAAATGTTGCTCGACAGAACCCAATTGATGGGATTAACCGCACCTGAAATGACGATTTTAATAGGAGGCATGAGAGTCTTAGGAACCAATTACGGTGGAAGTAAACATGGTGTATTTACCAATAATATTGGTACGCTAACCAATGATTTCTTTGTAAATCTAACGGATATGAATTATTCCTGGAAACCTGCAGGAAAGAACTTATATAATATCGTAGATCGTAAAACTGGTGCCACTAAATGGACTGCAACTAGAGTTGATTTAGTTTTCGGTTCTAATTCCATATTAAGAGCTTATGCAGAATATTATGCCCAAGATGATAACAAAGAAAAATTTGTGAAAGACTTTGTAAATACTTGGGTTAAAGTAATGGATGCGGATAGGTATGATATAAATTAGTAATAGACCCCTAGTTAATATTACGCAAAACGTTAGTAGCCCTTATTTAAGGGCTACTTCGTTTACTACGACATCCGACTTACCCCTCTGGTTCATCTTCTACCTCTAAATAGTAAATATCTAAAACTAGTTTTACAGGTCATCTTTTCAATTTAAATAAATTCATGGTATTCCCCTATTCATCATATTCCTTTATTTTTTATATTTGTAACAGAAAAATGTAATGTTACGTTCATGTACTTTACAAATGTTTACTCCCAGTATTTAATTTCAGTATATCATTCTGTTATTACTTTATTAGCACTAACTTTAAAATTGTGATATGAAAATTAAGTTTTTAGGTTCACTTATTGGTTTATTCCTTTTTGGGACACTACATTCCCAATACGATGATTATGTAGGAGCTGGTCACACTCAGGATATCATTATTACCTCAAGTAGTGATTCAGATGAAACTGACATCGAAAATATTATTAATGGTCAAGGTTTTGATCACTTATATTTTGATGCATCCAGATTTCTAATGCAAGCAACTCTTGGTTATGAAAAAGAGCATGTGGATCAGGTAATGGAAATGGGAATTGAAGCTTGGATAGATCAGCAAATTCAGGAACAGCCCACTCTTATGTTACCAAAAATGGAAGATATTTGGGAAGAAGAATACCAACTTTATATTGACAATGGATTGACTGATGAAGAGATTTTCGGGCCTTCTTGGGTTCAATATGATTATGCATGGTGGGATAATAATATGAAAAATGATGACTTGCTAAGGCAAAGAGTTGCCTATGCATTAAGTCAGATTTTAGTAATTTCAAAAAACTCACAATTGTCAGGTATGGCTCCTGCTCTATGTGATTATTACGACCTCCTTATAAAACATGCATTCGGAAATTACAGAGACCTATTAATGGATGTCACCTTGCATTCAAGTATGGGATATTATTTAAGTCATTTAAACAATCCTAAAGCCATCCCGGAAGAAAACATTCATCCTGATGAAAATTACGCAAGGGAAATCATGCAATTATTTACTATTGGACTTTACGAACTTAATACAGATGGTTCAAGAAAATTGGATACACAAGGAAATCCAATCCCCACATATGACAACAATGATATAAAAGAATTAGCTAAAGTTTTTACAGGCCTGGGACCAGGAGGCATCACAGAAGATGTGTGGTGGGCTGATGAGCCTTATTTCGGTTTAGGGATTTATGGCATGGACTTTACTGTACCATTAGCTATGTATCAAGATTTTCATGAAACGCAGGAAAAAACACTGCTAAATGGTCTTGTTATCCCTGCTAATCAGGATGGAATGACAGATATTGAAATGGCAGTTGACAATCTTATTAATCATCAAAATACAGGTCCGTTTGTTTCTTATCGGTTGATCCAAAGATTGGTAACATCAAATCCTACAAATGCCTATGTGCAGAGAGTAGCAGAAGTCTTTAATGATAATGGTCAAGGAGTTAAAGGAGATCTTACCGCTGTAATTAAAGCGATACTGTTGGATGATGAAGCTAGATCAATAATGGCAATGCAAGATCCTGAAAATGGAAAATTAAAAGAACCTTTTGTCCGGTATACGCAATTATCCAGATGGATGGATAAAAACAGTGTTGGTGAGCGATATTGGAATATTGGATATCAATTTTACGAAGACACCAAACAAAACATCCTAGAATCTCCTACTGTTTTCAATTTCTACCCTCCCGACTTTCAACCTGTTGGACAAATAGCAGACAATGGACTTGTTGCTCCCGAGTTTAAAATACACAATACAAGCACTTCTGTTGGTTGGATAAATAGTCTATTTAGATGGTTGTACTATGACTACTTAATGTATGACTGGATAAGTGATGATTATGCCAATTATACTGTCACAATGAATTACGATAGGCTTATAGAATTGGCAGATGACTCTGAGCTATTGATTAATGAATTAGACAGGCAATTATTACATGGTCAATTATCTGATCAATCTCGTCAGATAATCCGAGAGCAAGTGAATCAACTGTACTGGACCTGGGATGAAAATTGGAAAATACTACGTGTGAAGTTAACAATGTATTTGCTCCTTTCTTCTGCGGATTACAATATTCAAAAGTAATTTATAACTCTCAAAATTATTTGAACATGACAAATAGAAAAAAAATGGACACTAATATATCAAGAAGAAAATTCTTAAGAAATACAGGTTGTGCTTCTTTAGGTATGACGGCTTTTTACTCTTCTATCTTCAACTTGAAGGCTATGAATGCAGCTTCAATTTTTAATAGCTCAGTCAGTGCTGGAGGTAATTACAAAGCTCTGATATGTTTATTTATGTCCGGAGGTAATGATTCGTTTAATATGATTATCCCTAGAGGTAATTCGGAATACCAGGAATATCTTACCACAAGATCTTCTACAATAGCGGTTGCTCAAGATCAAATTTTGGGAATAGACACTAACAATCAAGGTGGAAAATCACTGGGTGTTCATCCTGTTATGCCGAGAATGAAACAACTTTACGACAGTGGAAAATTAACTTTCATAAGTAATATCGGGACTTTGGTAGAACCTGTTACAAGTAAAGAAAATTTATGGAATGGAGCTACCAAGTTGCCGCTAGGGCTTTTCTCTCATTCTGACCAGATTATGCATTGGCAAACAAGTGTCCCTCAAGATAGAGTGGCGATTGGATGGGGCGGAAAAGTAGCAGATTTGATAGGTTCTGCAAACACAAATCAATCCATCTCTATGAATATTTCACTATCCGGAAGTAATATATTCCAAACAGGAAATAGTACTGTAGAGTATGCGATCGATCCATATTTTGGTAGCAGAGGGATCATGGGATATGATGCACCGGACTGGATTGTCGAGCAAACAAGAAAACAAGGTATTGACAATCTTATTGATGCTCACTATCATGATATGTTTAAGAAATCATTTATTGATGTCATAAAGACTTCTAGAGACGGTCAGGAGCAATTGCAATCTGCTCTTGATTCTATTCCAGATTTCGACACGCAATTTTCTGACACAAGAGTTTCTCAGAGCTTCCATATGGCAGCTAAAACCATTGCGACAAGACAGCAATTAGGAATGAGCAGACAAGTCTTTTTTATTGATATGGGCGGATGGGATCATCACGATAACTTTGATGCTTATGCTGAAATGATGTCAGAAGTGGACAATGCCTTATTTGAATTTGATAGTGCTATCTCAGAATTAGCCGCAAGAGAAAACTCTGAGATCGACAAATGTGTCACGACCTTTTCTGTTTCTGAATTTGGAAGAACTCTAACCAGCAATGGCAATGGAACTGATCACGGATGGGGAGGCAACATTTTTGTAATGGGCGGTGATGTCAAAGGTGGAAAAATTATTGGCACCTACCCTTCTCTTGAATTAGATGGTCCTAAAGAAATTGGTGGCGGAGTATTAATTCCAGACATCTCTGCAGATGAGTATTTTGCAGAGTTAGCATTATGGTTTGGTGTTCCCGCGAGTGAACTGGCCACTATCTTCCCTAATATTGGCAACTTCTACTCCGGTGGATCGGGATCCACTCCGTTGGACTTTTTGAATATTTAATATTTGAGTCAAGTTTTAATAAATAAAATGATAAAAAGATGAAATATATATATATTGTAATACTCTTTATTCCGTTTTTCTCTTTTGCTCAGTCAGAGTCAGAAAGACACAATACTTCAAGAACGGATGCATGGATCTCCTGCGAGATGACTGCTAATCCCAATAATACAAGGCCTAATTCTCACTGGTTTATGATGAATCTCGGTCATAGATATGCTCTAGGCACTTCTACTATTTGGAATTATAATGATCCTGCACACCTAGACTATGGCGTAAGTAGAGTAGCTATAGATTTATCTGATGACGGCTTAATTTGGGATAATTTTGGTGAATTTGACCTCACCCAAGCTCAATCATCAGGTTTTTACTATGGCGACGAGGGACCCAATTTCGAAAATATCGAAGCACAGTATGTTCTCTTTACTGTTCTAGAAACTTATGGTGGTAATTGTGCAGGCCTTTCCGAAATAAAAATTAATGTCGGAGAACCCGTTTCTTCTGATGAAGATTTTACACTTATAACGGATTGTAAGGTTTCTCCCAACCCATTTACGGATTATGTGATTTTATCCGGTGATCTTGTAAATAGGAATAACACTGAAATTTCTATTACTGATGTTCAAGGTAAACTGGTTTATACCAATACATTGGAGTTAGCAATACTTGAAGATTATCGAATTGAATTACCAAACCTTTCTCCAGGAACTTACTCTTTGGAGCTTCGAAATGATTTGAATACTTGTGCTTCAAAATTGATTAAGCCATAAAAAGGTATAATTTTACGCTGTAAATAAGTAAGAATTGCTAAAATTTATAGCTGAAGACAAGATAGATGCGGTTTTAGAAAGAGTAAATGAGAATAGTTCCTTCTACTCTCTAATTCTTGAAGATATAGTAAAATCTTATCCTCAGATTACTTCTTTCCTTAATCGAAATAATTTCAAATTACTTAAAGAGGAGGAATATGAATGTATGTGGTTTTTGTATGCTATTATACACCAATCATGTATCGAAGAAATGGACTTCGAAGCTGACAGATTAGAGATTAGTTCTGAATCTATTGAGAAAAGAGAGGAATATAATTGGGGGATTTTAAATGATTCTCCCAAAGGTGAGTTTTACAAAAGGATAACCTCTTTTTATAAAAATTACTTACAAGAAGACCTGTTAGCATTTGTTGAAGATAGTCTTAATTCAGAAGACAATGACTATCTTTCAAACGTAGGAACAGAAATAATATTCGTAAGTTTAAAAACACTTATCGACGTTTTAACAAAGTCTTACTAGACTGGGTGTTACCTAATAAAATCTTATTCCTTGATAAATAAGGTTGTATTATCTCCCGTAGATAGAATATATTTTCCACTTGGTAGTGTTGACACCTCTACTTGAGGAATATTTCCTTCATAAGAAACATTGGATTTTATCATTCTACCTTCCATATCATAAATGAATACTTCTTCAACATTGAGATTATCGCCTTCTAGATATATAAAATCTTGGCTAGGATTTGGATATATTCCAATGTGTTTAGTATAAAAACTAAGAACACAAGCCATAATTGAGATATCTAAAAATTGAATATAAAGTCTAAAACAATCTCGACATACTAATAATCGCTTCTTTAATATGTAACTAAATATTTCTCTACTTTTTTTATTCTTAAGAGAATCTATTTCTACTAAACTAATTAAATTGCGACTTTCGCCTTAATATGTGGGGCAGGATCATAATTTTTTAATTCAAAATCTTCAAATTTATAATCGAATATCGAATCAACATCTCCAACGATATCCAAAGTTGGCAAAGATTTCGGCGTTCTTGTCAACTGTAGTTTTGCTTGTTCAAAATGGTTTGAATATAGATGAACATCTCCAAAAGAGTGAACAAACTCCCCTACTTCCAAATCACATACCTTAGCCATCATCATTGTTAACAAAGCATAAGAAGCTATATTAAATGGTACTCCTAAAAAAACATCAGCAGATCGTTGATAAAGTTGACATGATAATCTTCCTTCTGCCACATAAAACTGAAACAAAGCATGGCATGGAGTTAAGGCCATATCTTTTAGCTCTCCCACATTCCATGCGTTAACAATGATTCGACGAGAATTGGGATTATTTTTTATCATATCAACAGCCCTTGCTATTTGATCAATCACATCTCCGTCAGGAGATGTCCATGACCTCCATTGCTTACCATAAACAGGTCCTAAGTCTCCATTTTCATCTGCCCATTCATTCCATATTCTCACTCCATTATCCTGCAAATATTTTACATTCGTATCACCGTTTAAAAACCACAAGAGCTCATAAATAATTGATTTCAAATGTAATTTTTTAGTAGTTAACATAGGAAATCCCTTACTCAAATCAAATCGCATTTGATAACCAAAGACACTTCTTGTTCCTGTCCCTGTACGATCTTCTTTGTCTACACCATTTTCTAAAATATGGCTTACTAAATCCAGATATTGCCTCATATTAATCTAGGCTTTGAATTCCAATATTGTTTTCTCAATAATAGAACAACATTCATTTAATTGTTCTTCATTCATAACTAATGGTGGTGCAAATCTAATAATATTACCGTGTGTTGGCTTTGCCAACAATCCGTTATCTCTTAAAGCCAAACATATATTCCACGCAGTCTTACTATCCTCTGAATCGTTTATAACAATGGCATTAAGAAGTCCTTTTCCTCTTACTAATGTCACTAGGTCAGATTTAATCGCCAACTCTCCCATTCTCTCTCTAAAAATATTCCCTAGTCTTTCAGCATTTTCAGCTAACTTCTCCTCTTTCACTACATCCAAGGCAGCCATAGCTACCGCACAAGCTAAGGGATTACCACCAAAAGTACTACCATGCTCACCTGGTTTTATGCATAACATAATATCGTCATCAGCCAATACTGCCGAAACAGGAAATACCCCTCCTGAGAGTGCCTTACCTAGAATAAGAATATCAGGTCTTACCTCTTCGTGATCACACGCAAGTAGTTTTCCTGTTCTCGCTATTCCGGTTTGAACCTCATCTGCAATAAAAAGAACGTTATTTTCTTTACACAAACGAGAGACTTCTTTTAAATATCCGTCATCAGGAACATAAACTCCCGCTTCTCCCTGTATCGGTTCGCAAATAAAGCCTGCCACTTCAGGGTCTTTCAAAACCTGACTTAAAACATCAAGATTATTATAAGGTATAATATTAATACCTGGTAAATAAGGTCCAAAATCTTTTCTTGCGTCAGGATCTACCGAAGCGGAAATAACTCCTAAAGTCCTTCCATGAAAATTCCCGTTAACAAATATAATTTTTGCCGAATTCTGTGTAATCCCTTTCTTCTGATATGCCCACTTTCTACATAACTTAAGAGCCGTTTCAACTGCTTCAACCCCAGAATTGATAGGAAGTACCTTGTCATAACCAAAATACTCAGACATATATTTTTCATATACTCCTAACAAATCATTATAAAACGCTCTTGAAGTAAGTGTCAATTTTTGAGATTGTTCATTCAGTGCATCGATAATTCTAGGGTGACAATGTCCCTGATTTACAGCTGAATAAGCACTCAAAAAATCATAGTACTTTTTCCCTTCCACATCCCATACAAATACTCCTTCTCCCTTCTTTAAAACGACTGGTAGAGGGTGGTAATTATGAGCACCATACTTATCTTCTAATGCGATTAATTCTTGAGATTTGGACAAAGTTACCTCCATATTGATCATTTTTTTGCGAAGATAACGAAATAGTAAATTATAATAATGTATACTTGACTTAATTTTAGCCAGATAGATCCTTAATTATCAGCGATATTTTTCATACACTTTTTGAATAGCCATTATTTTTCCCATTTCGTAGAATGAGTTACTGCTTTTGCTACTTAGAGGTTCCATAACCACTGGTTGTGTACTGTAATTAGTCGCAAAATTTTCAGACTTAGCATTGCTTAAAGAGTATTTAAGTACCAAGACGCAACTTAATATGGCAATAAAAACGGCTGCGATACTCCAATTACGGTATTTTCTAATATATCGATTTTGTTTCTGACCCTGCAATTTAAGCTCCAACCTAGTCCATAAATGATCAGATGGCGTGACTGTATGTTCTTTTATTTTATCGAATTCATTCATTTTAATATATCTTAAAAATTTAAATTTTCCTCTCTATCTCCATTTGGTAATGGAGTGGTTTCCCTGAAAATTAAAACTTTGTTTTTTTTTCAACAATTCTCTCAATCTTTTCTTCGCTAAAATCAATTGCGACTTTGAGGTGTTAATACTTATACCTAAAATCTCTGCTATTTCTCTATGCTTATAACCGTCAATCTCATACAGATTAAACACGGTTTTGTATCCTGTAGGCAATAAATCGATAACCTGTAATATTTCTTCAACCGTTAGATTGCTTAACGCCTTTGGCAAACTAATTTCTTGCACATTTTCTATATCTACCGTTAATTGAAAGTTCTTGTTTTTCCTTAATGTCATCAAACATTCGTTGATAACAATTCTTTTCATCCATCCTTCAAAACTTCCCTTTTCATCATAAGAATCTATTTTCGTTAAAATCTTATAAAACCCATTTAGCAAAGCATCTTCGGCATCCTCCTTTTGTTTCATATATCTTAAACAAATAGCATAAAACAACCCTTTGTATTGATCAAACAACCACTTCTGAGCAACTTTATCTTCTTGCTTTAAATTTGGTATAATATTATCAATTTGGAAGATCAACTTTTCTTTTTTTTATAAGATGTCAAATACTTACATTTTGGTGTATATCATACAAATTATTAAACTTTATGTAATTAGAAGAATTATAACTCTGTAAATACCTATTTATTAATATTTTTGCATTCACTTTAATAACACGATATGGAGAATAGTATTGAAACTCATAAATGCCTCATTATTGGTTCGGGACCTGCAGGTTATACCGCTGCTATTTATGCTTCAAGAGCAGGGTTAAATCCAGTATTATTTACTGGAAAAGAACCAGGAGGTCAGCTAACGATCACTACAGATGTGGAAAACTACCCTGGATATCCTGACGGTGTAATGGGACCAGAGATGATGGAAGATTTCAGAAAACAAGCTGAAAGATTTGGTACGGAAGTAAGGTATGAAATGATTACGAAAGTAGATTTATCTGGCCCAGTACATAAAGTATGGACAGAAAGCGGAACAGAAATACATTCTCACACTGTCATTATTTCTACAGGAGCAAGTGCTAAATGGCTAGGTTTAGAATCTGAACAAAAGCTAATGAACAAAGGTGTTTCCGCCTGTGCAGTTTGTGATGGATTCTTTTTTAGAGGTACGGATGTTGCCATTGTAGGGGCAGGTGATACCGCCGCAGAAGAGGCGACTTATTTGTCTAAAATATGTAGTAAAGTACATATGCTTGTAAGAAGAGATGAGATGAGAGCTTCCAAAATAATGCAACAAAGAGTACTTAATGCTCCAAACATTGAAGTACACTGGAATACTGAGACAGTGGAAGTTTTAGGTGAAGACGAGGTAGTTGGAGTCAAAGTAAAAAACAATAAGACTAATGAAGAATCTACTATCGATGTAAAAGCACTTTTTGTAGCCATTGGTCATAAACCCAACACCGATATTTTCAAAGGTTGGCTGGATATGGATGATGCTGGTTACTTAATTGCTACTCCTGGAAGATCTACTACTAAGATTGAAGGTGTTTTTGCAAGTGGAGATGCTCAAGATAAAATCTATAGGCAAGCAGTAACTGCTGCTGGAACCGGATGTATGGCTGCCCTTGATGCAGAAAGATATCTTACTGAAAAAGAAATTATATAAAATAAAAGAAAAGCATAATGTCTACAAAATTTAGAACAGGGGTTCTTTGTGGAAACGAAGTAACCGAATTACTTAATCATGCCAATGAGAATAACTTTGCTCTTCCAGCAGTAAACGTAGTAGGAAGTAATACTTTGAATGCCACCATGGAGGCAGCAAAAAAAGTAAACTCACCGGTTATAATTCAATTCAGTAATGGCGGAGCTTCTTTCATGGCTGGTAAATCTTTGAATAACGATAATCAAAGAGCTGCAATTTTAGGAGGAATTTCTGGTGCACTACATGTAAACAATGTTGCCGAAGCTTATGGAGTTACAGTGATTTTGCATACAGATCATTGTGCGAAAAAACTTCTTCCTTGGGTAGATGGTTTGATTGAAGCCAGTGAAAGACATTATGAGAAATACAAAAGGCCTTTGTATAGCAGTCATATGCTAGATCTTAGTGAAGAATCCATAGAAGAAAACTTGGATATCTCTTGTCAATACCATAAAAGAATGAGTGAATTAGGCATGACATTAGAAATAGAGTTAGGTGTTACCGGTGGTGAAGAGGATGGTGTGGATAATACCGGAATTGATAGTTCAAAATTATATACTCAGCCGGAAGAGGTTGCTTATGCATATGAGAGATTAAATGCCATTAGTAATAGATTTACTATAGCCGCAGCTTTTGGTAATGTCCATGGTGTATATAAACCAGGAAATGTCGAGCTAACCCCTATCATATTAAAAAATAGTCAAGACTATATCAAAACCAAGTATAATACTGGAGATAATCCTATAAACTTTGTTTTTCATGGAGGTTCTGGGTCCTCGAGAGATGAGATTAGAGAGGCTATTTCTTATGGTGCCGTAAAAATGAATATAGATACTGACTTACAATGGGCATTTTGGGACGGTGTTAGACTTTATAATGAAGAAAATAAAGGTTATTTACAAGGACAAATAGGTAATCCTGAAGGAGCTGATAAGCCTAACAAAAAGAAATATGATCCAAGAAAATGGTTAAGACAGGCTGAATCTTCATTTGTTACCAGACTTCATCAGGCATTTGAGGACTTAAATTGTTTGAATAGAAACTAGCTCTTAATTCATTAAACGAGTTTCATGCCGGCTAAAAGGATGTATGCCATAGTAGATATAGAAACTACTGGTGGTATGTCCAAGCGTGATAAAATCACTGAAATAGGCATTGTTGTTACTGATGGGCAAAAGGTCATCAAAAAGTTTTCTTCTTTAGTTAATCCTGAAAGATCTATACCTCTTGAAATCATTAGAATAACAGGAATTACTAATGATATGGTGAGCGATGCTCCCAAGTTTTATGAAATAGCAAAAGAGGTAGTTGAGTATACCGAAGATTGCATTTTCGTAGCTCATAACGTGAGATTTGACTACTCTTTCTTAAGAGAAGAGTTTTCAAAACTTGGATATACCTATACGAAAAAACAGCTTTGTACAGTAAGACTATCTAGAAAAGCATTTCCGGGACTCAAATCATATAGTCTGGGTAATTTGATTAATCATTTTGGAATATCCGTTGATGCAAGACACAGAGCACTAGATGATGCACTGGCTACCACTGAAATATTTCATATGATTTTATCTAATGAAGAAAATAAAGAAGCTGCCAACGTCCTTATTAATCTTGGACTCAAAGAATCCAAATTACCTAATGGGATATCCATACAACAACTACATGACCTGCCGGAGGAGCACGGAGTATATTACTTTATAAATGGTTATGGTAAGGTAGTTTACGTAGGAAAAAGTAAGAATATTAAAAAAAGAGTTTTTCAACATTTTACCAAAAACAACCAAAAGGCATTAAATATGGTTAGAATGGTCCATGAAATTTCTTATGAACTACTAGGTAACGAATTATGTTCTCTTCTTTATGAAACTCAAGAAATTAAGAGACTCAGACCTGAAATAAACAAGGCTCAAAAGAACCTAAATTACCCATATTTCATTCATCAAACTTTTAATGATAATGGTTATTATGTATTTGAAATATTGAAGGCAGGAAAAAAAAATGAAAATGGGAAAAACCTTCTTTGCCGATTCAAAAGTAAGATGGCTGCTAAATCTATGTTGGCATACTTGAGGAGGGAATTAAACCTATGTGGTCATTTAACAAATCTTGAGACAGGAAGTTTTAGTTGTAATTATTATCAGTTAGGTTCGTGTTATGGTGCTTGTTCAAAAATGGAATCAGCTATTGATTATAATGAGAGAGCCATTTTAGCATCCAGTCTAATTGATCAAAAATTTGACAAAGATTTTATTGTAATTGGTAATGGTAGAAATGATGATGAAAAGTCAGTAGTTTTGGTGGAAGAAGGATATTACAAAGGAATGGGATTTGCGTCAAAACGCACTTTAGATTATGGAATCGAAGAAATACTAGAATGTATAAACTATGTCAATCAATATCCAGAAAACAATAGAATTATTAGACAGTACATGCATAAGAGTCAATACGATATAATTGAATTATGAATGATACCCAGTATATTCAAGCCGGTTTTACAAAGAGGCTAATAGCATACTTTATTGATATTATCCCTATCGTCCTATTTACTTTATTTGTTATCATGCCTGATCTCGTGAAAGAATATGAAATGGCTATTGAGAACAAGGAGAGCTTGGATCAAGACTCTCTTACAGCGTTTAATTGGACTGTTATTCTTATATGGATTGGAATTTGTATAGCTGGTGAATCATCATCTTGGTTTGCTTCTCCAGGAAAAAAAATTGTTGGGATAAAAGTGATCACAATTAATGGTGAGACTCCAAATCAAAAAACCATTATCCTAAGGAATATGTCCAAAATAATCTCTTCTCTTGCTTTTAATGTGGGCTATCTATGGATTATTGCTGACACCAAAAAGCAATCTTGGCATGATAAAATAGCTCGTACATTTGTGGTAGAGGATTTTACTCCTTAAAAATAAATCTCTTGATAATTCTCAACTTATGGGTATGCCTTTTGGTATTGACATTTTTGATACCTACATAGTCTAATTTATCAATTCTTACACTTCCAGAAGCGTGAATTATCATTTTGTTTTCCAGAATAATACCCACATGTACAATATCTCCATCTTTATTATCGAAGAAAGCTAAATCTCCTACCCTAGCCGCATCAAGAAAAGCAACCAGCTCTCCTTCTTTAGCTTGCTGGGAAGCGTCTCTTCGCAACTTAATTCCCAACATTTTAAAAACCACCTGTGTAAACCCTGAACAATCCATTCCGAAAGGACTCCTACCTCCCCACATATAAGGAGCGTTAAGGTATTTTTTTGCTACCTTAATTATTATTTCCTCCGTTAATTTTAGCTCCCCTGGATCAATTACCTGCCCGCTAAAAGTATATTGAGCACTTGGTAATCTTAAGCTTAATCCATCGAAAAAAGGCAACGAACTCCCCAACAGAATGGGATATGAAATCTCAGTATTCATCAAAGGAGTGCATATATCTAAACTGCAAGGATGATTCTTTGAATACTGATCCACCATATCTTCTGGTAGATAAGACAATTGCTTAGGATCCAACCAAGCAATGTAACCATCAAACAAGCACCTAACCTTTAACCAATTTTTGTTCTTCCAATCAATGATTTCCACACACTCTCCAAATAATAACTGCGAAACCATTTCTGAAGTATCCTTCGGCATAATACGCAAAGGTGCACATGCTACCGTACATATTGCATACTTTGATTTTACATATCTCGGAAAATTATCGTCCACCTCTCATTTATTTTAAATCTATCATAGATTTTCATACGTTTGTTGTGTCAAACATAAGAATTGTTGTAATAAATAAAGCAAAAGTAAAGTTTTATAGTAAGTCTATTTTAGTCAATAGAAATTACTTGATAATTTAATATCAAGATATCAACTATGAAAGCACTATGTTTTAAATATCTAGAGAGGAATGATTAAATATTTTGCGTTTTTTTTATTTCTGGGATGTTCTTCATTATTTGGTCAGGACGCTCACTTTTCTCAGTTCTTTGTATCTCCCAGTACTCTGAACCCAGCTCTCGTTGGGAGTTTCAATGGATCTTATCGAATATCTTCGATATATAGAGACCAATGGAGATCCGCTGTAGACGATCCCTTTTCAACTTTTGTCGCTAACGGAGATGTTAGGTTTTTTGCCGGAGAATCAAGAAATAACAATCCCGACCTTATAGGAGCGGGAATCATGTTTTATTCGGATAGAGTTGGAACATTCGATCTCAATACAACACAAATAGCACTATCTGCTTCTTATCAAAAATCTTTAGACAAAAAGAGTAAGAAGTATTTAAGCTTGGGGTTCCAAGGTGGAATTCTGCAGAGATCAGTGAATTATGAAGATTTATCTTTTCAAGATCAATGGAATGCTTTAGACGGTTATACCAATGCTACCGGGGAATTACTTCCACCAAACAACCTTACGGTTGGTGATTTTGCCGTTGGATTAAATTATTTTTCCCAAGTTTCTAAATTGCAATCTTATAATATTGGATTAGCAATGTATCATATTGGTTCTCCTAATATTTCTTTTTACAAAGCTGATAATAGTTCTGATATTTCCTTGGTAAAAGACAATGCTTTTAAAAGAAAAATAACTGCTTACATAAACTACTCGCTTCAGACATCTGAAATATTCAGAATTGAACCTAGAGTACTATATCTCAATCAGGAAATTCATGAAGAATTAAATGTCGGAGTTAATTTTGCATATCACTTCATAACAACGGATGACACCCATTTACATTTTGGTCCATGGATAAGAGCTACAAAATCTCTTGATGGATATCAAATAGAATCCATCGTAGCATCAGTAGGTATTGAAATGAATGGTTTATTATTAGGTGTCAGTTATGATTATAATCTAAGTGACCTTACAAGCGATAGAGCGGGTTTGAGTTCATTAGAAATATCTATAAGCTTTTTAGGTGATTATGTAAATGCTAACGACACTTGCCCCAAGTTTTAGACTTCTCAATAAAACTTTACGCCCCTCTCAGAGTTTATAGTTCGAAAAACATATCAAAAAATGACAGGAAATAAATTTCAGGTTGCAACACTAATCATTTTAGCTTTCGCTATTTTATCTTCCTCAAAATGTACGAAGAGTACAAGAGTAATGACCGAAATTCAAGAAAATGTAAATCTAGAAGAGTATCAAAAAGCTTATTTTGCTTCAGGTTGTTTTTGGTGTGTAGAAGCCATTTTTGAATCGGTTGAAGGTGTTAAAGAAGTTATTTCTGGCTATGCCGGAGGCTCTAAGCAGGATGCCAACTATAAAGCAGTTAGTGCTGGGGTAACCGATCATGCTGAATCAGTTGAAGTATATTATGATGAAAAAGTAGTTAGTTATAAGACTCTTTTAAAAGTTTTTTTCGGCTCCCATGACCCTACAACATTAAATAAACAAGGACCAGATCGAGGACGTCAGTATAGATCTGCTATATTCTACCAGAATGACCAAGAATTTAAACAAGCTAAAGCATATATAGACCAGTTAAATGATACTACTTACGATGGGAAAATCACTACGGAGTTATCTCCCTTAGTAGCTTTTTATCCTGCTGAAGACTATCATCAAAATTTTGAAAAATTGAATCCTAATCAATCTTATGTTCGTGCAGTATCAATACCAAGGCTAAAACGGTTTCAATCTAAATTTCCGGGACTTCTAAAAAAAGAACACTAGTAGGTTCTACTTCGCCGTATAATTTCATTTTTATCTATATGAATTGGTTATCTTTGCTGACCAATTTTAAATTATATTATTAATCTTGACTTAGTAAAGCAATAGTTATGTCAAACGGAATATTGAAAGGTAAAAAGGGTATCATTTTTGGAGCACTTGATGAAAAATCAATCGCATGGAGTGTGGCCAAAAGATCTGTAGAGGAAGGGGCTCAAATAGTACTTACTAATGCTCCTGTTGCATTTAGAATGGGAGGTATAGATAAACTAGCCTCAGAATTAGGATGTCAGGCCATTCCTGCCGATGTCACTAAAATGGAAGATTTACAAAACTTATTGGAGAAGTCCTTAGAAATATTTGGGGGTAAAATTGACTTCATGCTTCATTCCGTGGGTATGTCTCTAAATGTAAGGAAAAAGAAAGCATATACTGATTTGAATCATGAGTGGATGCTAAAGACTTTTGATATTTCAGCGATATCTTTTCATAAATTAATGCAGCAAGCTATGAAACTTGATGCCATAGCAAATGGAGGCTCCATAGTAGCTTTATCTTATATAGCGGCTCAGAGAAGTTTTCCTGACTATAGTGAAATGGCAGAGTCAAAGGCATTACTTGAAAGTTTTGCCAGAAGCTTTGGATATCATTGGGCTAAAAAAGCAAACGTCAGAGTCAATACCATATCTCAATCTCCAACAATGACTACTGCAGGTTCCGGGGTGAAAGGCTTTACCGATTTCTATGGATATGCTGAAAAAATGTCGCCTCTAGGCAATGCAGATGCTTTATCATGTGCGGACTATTGCGTGAGCCTATTTTCTGATTATACTAGAATGGTTACTATGCAGAACCTTTACCATGACGGCGGTTTTAGTAGCATGGGGATGGCCCCCGAGTTATTAGAAATATAATTATTTCTTTAATTTAAACCTCTAAAGCTTCAAATTATGAGAGTTGTACTTTTTTGTATTATGTTTTTACCTTTTATCTCCTTGTCTCAGGTGCAAGAAGGTGTATTATTAGATCACTGGAAAAATGACGATATTCCAGGTAGTGCCGCCTATGACAATGCGTACAACGAAGTTTGGGGCTTCGTAATAAATGGAAGAGAATATGGGGTGATGGGTTCTACTTTGGGAACACATTTCTTT
This sequence comes from Saprospiraceae bacterium, assembly GCA_965230495.1. Taxonomy (GTDB): domain Bacteria; phylum Bacteroidota; class Bacteroidia; order Chitinophagales; family Saprospiraceae; genus JACJYM01. The sequence continues at coordinate 1,426,159 of OZ246004.1, forward strand.
GATGTAACGAATGCATCTGCGATTGAAGAAGTTGATTTTGTTGAAGGAGGAACAACGGGCCCCGTCATCATACATAGAGACTACCACGATTATAAAGGTTTTTTATATGCTGTTAGCGATGAAGGTAGTAACTCTACTTTACAAATTATTGACTTAACTACATTACCAGATTCGGTATCCGTTGTTTATGACAGTAATATATTAATAAAAAGAGCTCATAATATTTTTATAGATTCAAGCAGGGCTAAGCTATATGCCATGGCTACTGCTCATGATAACACGTACTCTGCACTTAGAGTATTTTCCTTGGAAGATCCAATAAATCCATCACTAATTCAAGGCTTTGGCTCTAATATAGGAGGAGAATTTGTTGGTCATGTCCATGACGGTTTTGTAGCTCAGGATACCGCATATCTAAATTGTGGACCTGATGGTTTGCTAATAGTAGATTTTACAAATACGGAAGAACCAGCTTTATTAAATGACTTGGAGACTTGGGAATATTCTCAATCTGGTTATAATCACTCAGGATGGCCTTCTGAAGGTGGTAAGTTCTATTATATGGCGGACGAAAACTGGGATAAGGATATGAAGGTCTTAGATATGAGTAATTTTCCGGAAATAAATGTGGCAGGCTTTTTTGATGCGGATAATGAGGATAGTTATTCTATTCCTCATAATCAGATTGTACATGAGGACTACTTGTATGTCTCCCATTATTTTGATGGTTTGCAGGTTTATGATATTTCCAATCCACTAACACCAGTGAGAGTAATGTATTATCCAACGTCTAATTTGGCTCCAATAAAAGATTACAAAGGAGCATGGGGCGTATTTCCATTCCTTCCATCGGGCAATATTTTAGTCTCAGATATGCAAGAAGGCTTTTTCGTTATTGAAAAATTTAAGCCTATTTCCCATATTAATGATGATGATCTTATTGAAATTGAGATTACTCCTAATCCAGTTTCCAATATATTTAGAATTAACTATAGTGACAATCTAAACATATCAGAAATCGAACTTTTAGATATGGAGGGAAAAAACGTACAAAGATGGTCAAATCAAAATTTCACCGATGATTTGAAACTGGATAAAAAAGTTGCGAATGGAACTTATTTTCTAAAAATCGATTCCCAAAACGGTAGCGTTATTAAGAAAATATCCGTTATCCAATAGTGATTAATTGATCTATATTAAGATTCAATCTGATATTCAATCGTTAATAATGTGAAAATTTGAAGTACTGTTATTTAATCTTTTTTACTCTTTTTACTCTTTTAGGATTTGGACAAGATCAAAAATTTCTGGACTCTATCCAGAATCAAAACAAGTGGTTACTCGCAGAGTTCAACGAAGAATATAAAGAGCCTATATATTACTATTTTTTAGATGATGTTGATGAAAATCATATAGTATCCGATACGAGCCTAAATGATTTTCATATATACGATCCTATAAGACTGGCTACCCCAGAATGGGTAAATACTGGCAATGGAGGTTCGGTATCTTACCCCCTATCATACATTTACGATCATACTACAAGATTTGACCACGGTTTTCATTCTTATAAATTGTATAATCATACATTGGATAACTATAAATTTTATCGTGCTGAAAAGTCTTATAGTGATTTGTTCTTTTCACCACTAGCTGGACAAGAAAATTTTATCGCTAGGGCAAAATACGCTCAGCCCTTTAAAGACAATATAAATCTTAGTGTTGACTATCAACGTCTTCTTTACAATGGGTTTTATCAAAATCAAATGACTAAAACCACAAATTTTGGAGCAAGTCTTAGTTATGATAGTCAAGAAGGTAAATTTGGTTTCATTCTCACCCATTTAAGCAATGTAAATGAAGAGGAATTCAATGGTGGAATAACTTCAGAAGGGTTAAGTGGAACCCTTGTAGACAACCGGGACAATGTTGATGTTAATTTATCCGAAGCCATGGGTCGAAATCAGGAAAAAATTTTGGATTTGAAATCATATTATGATCTAACTTCGGACTCTTCTGTCTGGGATTTCAAAGTTCTTTTTAATCTAAGTAACAATACCGGTTATTTTAAGTTCTATGACGAAAATGTAAGTATTGATAATTCTGGAGACAATCTTATATATGGAGATTATATTGATGATATAAGGGGAATAAGAAGATATTGGAATGTTGACCATTTTTCTATTTCACCAGGTGTAGAGTTGAAAAAATCCGATGAATTTTTACTCAAAGGATTGATAGAATATCGTAACAATCAATTCTCTCTTGAAGGAATGTCAGGTTCTCAAAAAGATGTAACGCTTAAGTCAAGTATTAAATTTAAACTTAAAGAAGCCATCAAGATTAAAGGAAAACTTGAATTAGGTTTAGCCGATAATGCTGGAAACTTCTTTTTAGAAGGGAATTTATTTGCCAAATGGAGCACAAACCTATCTGCTAACGGGTATCTAAGTTTCTTTAGAAGGTCTCCGAGTTTAATACAAACCACGGGTATTTTTAATTATCAGTCCTATTACAACAATGACTTTGACAATACTTTTGGAAATATTCTTGGCTTCCAATTAAAATTAAAAAAACTTAAAACTTTGCTAGGCGTAGAACAAAGCTCTATCAAAAATCCAATTTATTGGAATACTGAAAGGGAAGCTACCCAATTTGATGATATATTTCTTGCTACAAAGGTTTTCTTAACTCAATCGCTCTCTTTGTATAAGTTTGGATTAGATATCCATGCTACTTATCAAACCTTTAATAATAATATCTTTAACCTGCCTGATTTCTTCGGAAAAATAAACTTCTACTATGGTAATCTACTATTTAATAACATTCTAGATCTTAGGGTTGGAATTGAAACTAGATTGATCGATACACATCAAACCAATAGTTATATGCCATTACTCGGGCAATTTCATAATACGGAACGAGAGTTAGAGTCCTATCCTCTTACTGATTTTTATATCACTGCTCAAGTATCTGAATTTAGATTTTTTATAAGGATTGAACACATAAATTCTTATTTCAATAGCAATGATGTCTATTTTATTCTTCCAGACTATCCATACATTGATGGATCTATAAGATTAGGTGTTAGATGGACTCTATATGATTAATTTTTACAGTACAAATAAGCCCGAGAATTATTTTCACCAATAATCCAACATGTCCTATTTGATAAGTTTATTTTCTCAATTTCTCTGGCATTTCCATCGACAATAAATCCGGCGTTATCTTCAACGCTTACGCTATTATCTTCAAATGTAACTATCGCTCCTATACTTGCATCATATTTCCCATAATCGAAATCGGTATCCCAAAAATTACCTATGACGGCATATCTGTTGTCTCCAATCTTTTCAATGTCCTTTACCATTGATAGTTGGCATTCTATAGGTAAGACTTGTCTTACAAACTTTCCATTTTCGTTGAAGAATACAGAACTCTCAAAAATATATGCAATGTAAACTTTTGCTTTCTTCACATCTTCAGGATCAAATATTTCATTAATTCCCTCTCTAGAATAATGATGATATCTCAGATACTTCTTTCGAAGAGTGGTCATTTGATTCAGTAATTCATCTCTCGAGTAAATAGGATAAGATTTATCACCATAGTATGTACACATGACTGGATCATTTTCTCCATTATGGTCAAAATCATAACTATATATACAAGTTGGTTTCTCTTTCGAAGTTTTGAAAAAACTATTTTTACCCAAATTTCCAGCAATTATATCTTGATCCCCATCTCCATCTACATCATCAACATAAACTTTTTGCCAGAGTCCATTCGTTTCTGACAATCCTGTTTGGTCTGTTATCTCAGTTCCTTTTCCCGATTCAAACGATAATATTCTCACTTCTGACCAATCGCCAACCAGTACTAAATTCTCAGCACCGTTAATATCGATCAACTCTGCATCCTTTACTATTCCTAAGTATCCATTATCAGGCAAAATTTCACTCGTAACGTCTACAAATGAATTCCCTTCATTTTTCAATAAAAATGATTTATCACCGTCTGGGTAATAATTGATTTTAGGTCCAGCTCCAATGAAAATATCTTTATCTCCATCCTTGTCATAATCGAATTGAATAAGGCAGTAACTATTGGTTTTTATGTTAGGAATAGCCTCCGTATTTCTTTGAAACCTCCCACTTCCATCATTTTCGTATAACCTTAGTTGGTAATTGTCAGAATCGGCTTCATATCTATATCCACCAGAAGAAACCAATATGTCTAAGTCACCATCAGCATCAAAATCTAGAAAAGAAGCATCTGTATCTTCATATGATACATCATCCGAAAATCCGCTATCCGTAATTTTCCAGTCTCCATTTTTAGTTGCTAAAAACACTTTTGAGCTCTGTATTGAAGATCCTCCAAAAAAAACATCCTCTACCCCATCTCCATTAAGATCACCTACCTTAACTACAGGTCCTTCAGCTGAATTTTTAAGATGTAGAAACGGCTCTCTTTTAAAGTCAATAAAGGAATCTTCTATATGATTAAAGGGAAAATCAGACTTAGTATATTTCTTTGGTTGTGTGCTTCTTTTGAATGACGTCGGACTTCCTTGTCCTTTAACTATAGTATGTAATTGATCCTTTTCAATGGTACCAAAACTCTCCTCTTCTCCAGTTGGCCACCTAACTGCCAACTCTTTGACATACAAAGAATCTGCAAATCCAAAATGAACACGATATTCATTAGATGACATATATCCGCGAATGGGGTTATAGTATCGCAGCATGGTCATTCTATTATTCAAGGTTAATTTAACCGTTGTTCCTAAAGCAAATCTATTAGGACCTTCTTGAAATAAATTAAGAGCTAGATATGACGTTTTCTTTCTTTCATCAAGATTATTTCTTACTATAAAAACCTCATCATTGATATTATTCACTATTAAATCCAAATCCCCGTCATTATCAAGATCTCCAAAAGCTGCGGCATTAGATACACTTGCCCTACCTCTTCCCCACTGATCACTTACATCCGTAATATTATAATTTCCTTCATTACTATAAAAGTAGTTTTTTAAGGGAAGTTCAGCCACTTCATCCGTCCAAACGGTAAAAAAGTCCTCATGGGCCACGTGCTTCTTTATAGAATCAAATAAAAATTTGGCATAGTCAAGGTTATTAACATCCTTTGGATATCCATTAGTCACAAAAATATCCGTATGGCCATTATGATCATAATCTGCGGCTAGAGCTGCCCAGCTCCAATCTGTGTTATCAGTGTCACTCAGAAAGTTTAAATTTGAGAACTTACCATCAGGCATTTTAACCTGTAGAGCATTGTACCGAAACTGATCATGGTTGTCTAAACTCTTGGCTAACAAATGGGCATCATAATTAACAAAACTATTATTCACCCTTATCCGGTCAATAGTAGCTCCCATCATATCACTAGTAAAAAAATCAAATTCTCCATCATTATTTATATCAAAGACGTCCGAACCCATAGATGAGGTCGAGATATTATCAAAGTAATCCAATATCTCATTCTCGAAATACTTTCCTCCTTTATTCACATAAAGAGCGTCTGGAGCAACATAATCATTACAGATATAAATATCCGGATAGCCATCATTATTGACATCGGTAAAGACGGCACTTAAACAAAAAGCTATATTATCTATTTTATATTCAAAAGTCTTGTCTACAAACCTTCCTCCTTCATTAATATACAGTCTGTCACTTATAAACTGACGTTGTGTATCCTGTACAACGTAATACTTTCCCTGATCATCTATATCAATATTCAACTGATCTTGCTTTCCCCAATCAACGGGATGATTTCCCATAAACATATCCAAATCACCATCTAGATCAATGTCAGCGAAATAGGCTTGCGTGCCATAACTATTATCATTAAGATTATACTCCTTCGCAGATTCTTTAAATGTTAAATCCTGATTATTAACGAATAAGACATTTTCTCTATTCTTAAGGACTTTTGTGTTTCCCGACTTAGTTATATAAATGTCCAGATAGCCATCGTTATTAACATCTACCATACAAACTCCTGTTTTAATACCAGGACCAGGCCTTAACCCAGAAGGTGCAGTGATGTCTCTAAATTTGAAGTCTCCCATATTTAAATACAGCTTGCCAGGTTCCATACTCCCACTTAGATAAACATCTTGTAAGCCATCATTATTAATATCTCCAATAGCAACCCCACTACCATTATAAGCATATTCATAGTATAGAATATTCATAAGAAAGGAATCCCTCATTTCGTTTGAAAACTGAATTCCAGTCTCCTCAGAATCTAAATATTCAAAAATATTAGAGACCCCTTTGTATGTATTTTCTTTAGATTCTGGAGTAGAATCAGTTTGACAAGAAATAAAGAAAGTCAAAAAAACTCCTAAAAAAATATTAACATACTTATACTTACCCATTTGCTTAGAGATCATTTGATGAAAAAAGGATTAACTAGTGAACTTAGTCATTTTTCAGTTCAAACTGCTCAACAATATGTTTGCCTATTTTTCTTCCTTGTGCAAGGCCATTATCAACACCAAACTTGTAATGTATCCCTCCATAAAATCTACTATCAGAGGCTTCCTGTCCAGCCTGTGTAATTGAAGAAAATTCTCTAACCGGCAGACCAAATTCTACTTCGGTTGAATCAATAAATGAAGTATTGTCATACAAGTGTGCTAACACAGAAGTTGCACATCCAGAAGCACAGCTATGTCCGCTAGTGTATTCCGGAAATGGTGGAGTCTGTATATAAGGTTCCCAAGTTCGGTCAATATATCTATTTATGTACGTCACAGGCCTAATTAAATCCTCTGTGTACTTTGTATTCCAACAGCTTACAATACCATCAAACATTGCAGTGGTAACTGAAGCATAAGTATAAAGTGATTGCTCCAAATCAGCTGCGTTTTGATTACATAATAATGTAACTATATTAACCCAGTGTCCCGGAGGACTAATCCTATGAAGAAAAACCGTATTATGTCCTTTATTAACCCACTCGTTTGGATTACAATCCCAGTGTTTTGCTATTTCTTTATGTTCTTCAGTATTCACCTTTGACTGTTCGTAAATCATCATCGCATTTTTGAAGAACTCGGAATCTCTCTCTTTACTAAAAGGAGGTCGAGGCTTCGCCTCAAAGTCTTTCAAATCTTTAATTACAACCGTCCTCATCTTTTTCCAATTTGGCTCAAGAGCAGGTTCAAAATTAGGAGGCGTCAATACCCAACTACTATCGGTCGTATTATTAGTATAAAAATCATCCGCCTTTACCTTAGCATAATTATCATCTGCCACCCACTCTAAAAATTTGTCAGCTACCTTCTTTCCATAAGAGATTGATGCTTCAATCCTTTTGGAATCAATGTCCTTGTTATTTAAGTCTCCAGTTAATTTCACTTTCATTGAATCTACAAGATGTTCACTGAAGACTACTTTTTTTGCCAGAATAGTATAAGCTTCCAAAGCCGCAATACTGTAGTCTATATTGTTAGTGTCAGGAGTGATTGTTTCAAACAATGGCCAACCAATATTCGCCATTGGAGATTTTCCATTTTTATGAGCATAAGTCTCAAAAGCAACCAAGTTAGGATAACAAAAAACCCGGGTGGCCACTGGAGGATTAAAAATATCTTCCATTGAGATGTCAATCAAAGCTTGATTAACAAAATGAAGATCACTTTGATTATAAACTTCAACCTTAGGTTTAACTTCTGTCTTACAAGAAAAAAATGCGACTATAATTATTAATGAAAGAAACTTTCTCATGCATATTACTTTAGGTTCCAAAAGCACAAAATTAAAAATAAAACGGCCAAGATAGCACCTAAAAATGGGGTATTATCGATATATAGAATTTTCTAATAAATAGGCGAAGGTTCATCTAGTTCGACATCGCTCACTTCATGAACTTTAATACCGGGACTACTTCTTTTTATCTGATTAATTTTTGCATTTGACCTACGTTTATCATATATCATTGAGATTGTCATAATGATTCCTGTACTTAAAATAACAAACAACAATATCCCCTCACTAAATCCCTCTATAAAAACTTTATCCTTGGGAATTGAATAAAAAAGTAATATCGTAATTAATCCCCTGGGAGCAATATAGAGTTGTGGTATTAAATCTTTTCCTATCATCACTCTTAACAACATCCATCTAATTAAGAAAATACTTAATAAAATTGCTAAACTAATGATCACCACTGTACTGTCCACTAGAGATGCTAACGTTATCGTCATTCCAAACTCTACAAAAAACAAAGTTCTAACTACAAATGAGGATTCCAAAGTGATAACATGCAATCCTTCATAAATATGTTTGGCAGTATCTTTCTTTAGAAATTTTGCCAAAGGACCTTTAAAGAATAATTCTGTGTTCGCCATCATTATTCCAAATATGAGAATAATGAGAAGTGAAGATAGATGCATCATCTTTCCCAATCCATATAGCAACATTAAAACAGAAATCAATAAAAATAACTTGACATGAGATCTAATATTTTGGAATATGAGTAGAATAATATAACTGGCAACAAAAGAAATAATAACTGTTAACAAGATACTTATTCCGTATGACCCTACTCCTCCTGCATCACCAGTTCCTTGTGTCGGTAACATCGTATCTTTAAGGAAATAAAACATCATAATTCCTAAGATGTCTGAAAAGGTACTTTCATAAATGTGAAACTCCTTTTTATCAGGTCTCAAACTATTAACACTTGGAATTATAATAGCCGATGACAATATGGCTAGTGGAGTTGCATAAATTAAAGCCGATATCAGATCCGTACCTTCGATAAAGTACATAATGATATAGGCTGCAGCAAACGCGGAGCCTACAAGTCCTATCAATGCAATGATAAGTGCTTTTGTAATCGGAATGATCTTATTCTTATCCAGTTCTAACTCCAGAGACGCTTCTAAAACTATCATGATCAATCCTACTGTACCCAAGGTACTAAGAGTGGATATTAAATTTTGAGTATCAAAATCTTCCGGAAGGAAGATATACTTTATTGCTATTCCCAATACTACCAGCAGTAATACAGAAGGGACATTTGTTTTTCTTGAAATTTCATTAAAAATAAATGAAACTATTATTACAATCGATAAAATAGTAATTAATAACTCTGTGCTGATACCATCTAACATCTTATGTATCTATTGTGGTGACTTTAAAATTATTTTCTTCAATCAATCTTATAAAATTGGGTTTCAATAACTCTCTTTTCAATTGTACAATACATTCAATTCTCCCATCACTTGAAAGTTCGAAACTGTGTTTTTTATTTCTTTCTAAATAAGGACTTAATAAACATATATCCTTAATTTTCTCGAAATCACTTTTGGAAATCGGTATATCTCTTTCCAATTTTAAACTTAATAAAACACCTTGTATTCTTCCAGATATTATAGAATATCCTTGACTGATTAATACATAATAAGGAACAAAACGAATGCCTTCACTTTCTTGAAGATAAAGACCAGTATTTCCTATTTTAAGTATATAGCCAAAAACATTTCCCGTTGTTACTTTTGCTCCCTCTTCAAATTGATTATTAACTTTTATGAACTTACCATAGACATAATTACGAATTTGTCCAAATCCTAAAAGTAAAATCAGCAAAACGAAAAGTCCATTTATAACAGGGTCGACAAGAATAAATAAAACACTTAGAATAATTATGGCGAATGGTTCATACCACATCAAAAAATCATGCATTACATCTAGAAGTATCGTATATCTTCTTTTATTAAAAAAAGGAATCTTCACTTCAATATGAGACAGAATCCAAAAGAAGTACTGCAGAAGAATATAAACTCCTATTAAAACACCACAAACAAGAAATAATTCGGTCCAAGATACTTGTGGTATTTGTATACTATTATATGTCGCCAAAGTCATCATTGGTAATCGAAATTATCCTCTAGTGCTGTAATATAGAGTTTGTTAGCACAATTATCGTTCAAAACCAGGTTCCCGTTTTGAGTTCTTTTAACCACACCTAAATTTATAAGTCGTTTTAAGACATCTTTATATGTTGAGCTAAACGATGAACCGTATAGTTTTCGTATCCTATATTCGTTAGTAACTTTTTGCATATATATATCAGCAATGACCAAATTACTATCATATCCCTGTACATCAGGAAGCTGATAGATAGGCTCATCCTTTACCATAATTGTCTTATTATCAACAAACTTTATGGTTGAACACCATAATTTAAAAGCCTCGCCTATATTGTTATTACTCGCCTCAACAATTTCATTAAGCTTTCTTTGAACACCTCTTATCTCTATCACCTTGCTTCCACTATCTATAATAGAATTGTGAGTTGCCTGATGACGAATCATCAATCCTTTCATTATTTCACTTGAAAAAATCCTATGACATTGAATAATCGACTGAAAACTCTGATGAAAATGAATATTAGTCTTGAGAAACTCAAAAAGTGCATCATTCATCGCACAAATGACAAGAAAGCGATCATTGTTATCATCAATAAACTTTTTTAACGATCTTACATTCTTGAGAATATCATTTTCTACGTCCCAGAATAATTCTAAATCATCAATCCACAATATTCTTTTTTTATCATCTCTACTTTTCGAAATAAAGGAAAGGTTTTCAACCATATTTGTACTGACATTAAACTTTCTTCCATTATATCTCAATTTTCTATTTGGAATTAACTTTACAACTTCAACACCATCTGACAAAGAATTCAGAAAGTATTCTGCTAGAAAAGTTTTGCCACAAAATCGATTACCAACAAGAGCTACTGATCCTCTGTACCCCTCCATCCAGTGCTTATAGTTGGTTCTCATATTCTCTAATTCGTTTTTTCTCCCAACAGCGAATGAAGCTCCTACATAGCCCTCCGTTAAAAAGATATTGGCATAGTTTAGAAGATTTTCCTCGATTCTGCGGCTTCGAATGAAACGAACAATTTTTTCTGATTTAGACAATGATTCTTCAGCTTTTACACTCGAGATTACGTTTGAAAAAGACTCTTTAACAAAACTGAAAAATTTTCTAATCTTCGACTCAAATCTATCTTTACTTCCTACGATTTGTTCTCCAAGAAATTCAGGATACTCTAAAAATTCTGTTTTCAGATTAAAAACATTACCCACCTTAAAATATGAATTCATTAATTCCTGAACTCTATCCATGTTTTTCTTAACGGATTTATCAATCTCTTCTATTCTCACCAAGTGCTTTTTTAAGGCATCTTCAAGCGGTGAAATATCATCCAATAACATATCCTTTTCTTTATTGACGGATAGGTAATTGTTAAGATTAACCATTGTTAATTTCAAGGAAGATCTTAGCTCCTGTTGATATTGCTCTATTTGAATGTAAATCGGTAGAACCATATTTTCCAACCAAGCCAAAGTCCTCTCACTAAAATTAAATTCGCTAGAAAGTAGATCAGCATCTTCTCTTCCTACTATTACGTGATTGACATTTTGGAACTCAAGAAGCTTAGTCTCCAGCATACTTGGCATATCCTCAAGTGAACCTCTTTCATTGAAATCATCCTGTACCTGCGTCACATACTTATTTAAACTTGACTTGACCCCTTCATCAGTATTAGTAAGTTGATCTGTCAAGCTTTCAACAATAGTCCTGAAGTACTTAAGCTCTTCTAATGCTCTATTATTTTCATTTCTAATTAAATGGAATATTTTATTGTAAAGTATTTGTTGCTGGCTTAAGCTTTCATTCTCGTTTTTAATCCTTAAACATTGTTCTCCAAGCTTCTTAAAAGACATAGAGTATTCGGAAAGAGGATTGATCTGATGTTCCCATTTATCATAAAAGCCGGTAATCTTTTTTGCCTGAGATAAACTTTCTATTTTACCATCAAGACCACTGTATACCTCCGACCTGCACTGCTTAACTTTATCATGCAACTCACTAATTGTGTTGGTAAACTTATCTTCAGAAATTCTTCCTTCATCTAGAAAAATTCGGGCCTTGTGTATGGTAAACAAAGTATCTCTTAACAGCAATGTATATGCAAATGCCTGAGGAAGCCATTCATATACCAGCCAGATATTAAAAGGTGAATCGGTTGATTCCTTTAAATCTAAACAATATTCGAATTTAGGAACAGTAGATAACACACTATCCAAATATGCTAACTCAGCTTTAATAAAAGCATGAAAATCTGTCAAACTGTCACCAATTAACGTAGAAGGTCTGACTATTGACGAAATCTCTATTTTTTCTATTTGACTCACCTAATTAATAATGTTTTGCCAATATACAAGAACTTAATTAAAATAGTAAGATAAATCGACTAATGAAAATCTCAGTTCGAATATGAATAAAATTGGTCACTCAAAAAAATTGAACTAAAATAAAAAAGCCACTTGTTTTACAAGTGGCTTCCTTTTATCATGTTAACCGGAACTATTCTTCTACACCCTGTACCAACAAGGATACTTCATCTTTTAACACCTCAACGAAGCCCTTCTTAATGGCAAATTTCTTGTTCTCTCCTCCTTCCACCAATATTCGTACTTCACCATCACCTAAAGCTGAAACAATAGGTGCGTGATTTTTCAATATTTCAAATTGTCCATTTAACCCAGGTACTTTGACAGAGGTAATAGCTCCACTGAAGATTTCCTTTTCCGGTGTTAAAACTACTAAGTTCATGGTCAGTCGTTTATAATTAAATTAATGTTACGCCTCAGCAAGCATTTTCTTACCTGCTTCTATCACGTCTTCAATAGATCCCTTTAAGTTAAACGCAGCCTCAGGATACTCATCCATTTCTCCGTTCAAAATCATATTAAAGCCTTTGATTGTATCTTCTATTGGTACCAGTACTCCTTTCAATCCTGTAAACTGCTCCGCAACATGAAAAGGCTGAGATAAAAATCTTTGAATTTTTCTCGCTCTGAAAACCGTCATTTTATCTTCGTCAGATAATTCTTCCATACCTAGGATGGCTATGATATCTTGAAGTTCATTGTACCTCTGTAATATACCTTTAACCGCTTGTGCAGTCCTATAGTGTTCTTCTCCAATAATTGCCGGATCCAATATTCTAGAAGTTGAATCCAATGGATCAACCGCCGGATAAATACCTAAAGAAGCAATTTTTCTACTTAATACTGTTGTGGCATCAAGGTGGGCAAAAGTTGTTGCAGGTGCAGGGTCTGTTAAATCATCCGCAGGTACATAAACGGCCTGAACAGAGGTAATAGATCCTCTTTTAGTTGATGTAATTCTTTCCTGCATAAGGCCCATTTCTGTTGCCAAAGTTGGTTGATATCCCACTGCTGAAGGCATTCTACCTAACAATGCAGACACCTCAGAACCTGCTTGAGTAAATCTAAAAATATTATCAATAAAGAATAAGATATCTCTACCTCCATTAGGATCTTCGAGATCTCCATCTCTATAATATTCTGCTATTGAAAGTCCAGAAAGTGCTACTCTTGCCCTTGCTCCAGGAGGTTCATTCATTTGACCAAAAACAAAAGTTGCTTTTGAATCTTTTATTTTTTCATAATCCACTTTCGATAAGTCCCATCCTCCTTCTTCCATAGAATGAAGGAAGTCTTCTCCATAACTAATAATTCCTGCTTCGAGCATCTCTCTCATCAAGTCATTACCTTCTCTCGTTCTCTCTCCTACTCCAGCAAATACTGATATACCATCATATCCTTTTGCAATATTGTTAATAAGCTCCTGAATCAATACTGTTTTACCAACTCCGGCACCACCAAACAATCCGATTTTTCCACCTTTAGAATAAGGCTCTATCAAGTCGATAACCTTAATACCGGTGTAAAGTACTTCATTCTCCGTAGATAAATCTTCATACCTAGGAGGCTTGTTATGAATGGGTCTTGCTGAGTCTCCCTTTTCAACCTCTTTCAAACCATCAATAGGATCACCAACTACATTAAAAAGTCTTCCTTTGATAGCATCTCCTGTAGGCATTGAAATTGGTCTTCCCATATCTTCAACATCCATACCTCTTACCAGACCGTCAGTAGCGTCCATAGCTATAGCTCTAATGCTATCTTCTCCAAGGTGCTGCTGTACTTCAAATACTAAATCAGTACTATCTGGTCTTCGAATAATTAATTCATTAAATATTTCCGGTAGTTGGGAATTTTCGCCAGAGAAGGATACATCCACTACTGGTCCAATAACTTGCTTTAATTTACCGATGTTGGCCATTTTTTGGTATAATTTTTATTGAAAAATTTACTGCTTTCTAAATTTGCTGCAAAGTTAAAATTAATATTCATATTACAAATCAATAATATCCATAAATGACATATAAAGTTAGACTGAAAGATAATGAATGTTAAAATATATTTGGACAACTAACACTCCACCTATATTATCTTTTGCTAAAAAAGCACTTAAACATATTCTTATGTAGCTTTTTGCACCTAATGTGATAGAAAAAAGTATTTTCTTTAAAAAAAAAGTGGCTTCATAATATATGAAGCCACCTGATAAAAACATTTATCGTTTATATTACATCATTCCGGGCATTCCCCCTCCTCCCATTGGAGGCATTGCAGGAGCATCTTCTTTCATATCATTGATGACACATTCTGTCGTCAAAACCATTCCAGCAATAGATCCTGCATTTTCAATAGCTATTCTAGTAACTTTGGTAGGATCAATTACTCCAGCCTTTTTCAAGTCCTCGTACTTATGCGTTCTTGCATTATAGCCCTTATTTCCTTTTGCATTTAATACTTCTTGAAGGATTACAGAACCTTCGACACCAGCATTTTCAGCAATAGTTCTTAAAGGAGATTCTAGAGCCTTACGAACAATTTGTATTCCCATTTCTTCATCCTCATTTTCACCTTTTATCTTATCTAAAGATGGCATTGTTCTCAATAAAGCAACTCCACCACCAATTACTATTCCTTCTTCTACAGCAGCTCTAGTAGCATGAAGAGCATCGTCTACTCTGTCTTTCTTCTCTTTCATTTCTACTTCAGTAGCCGCTCCAACATAAAGAACCGCAACTCCTCCACTCAACTTAGCAAGTCTTTCTTGTAGTTTCTCCTTATCATAATCAGAAGTAGTAGTTTCTATCTGTGATTTAATCTGTGCTATTCTTCCTTCAATATCTTTTTTCTTGCCTTTTCCGTTGACAATTGTAGTATTGTCCTTATCAATAGATATTTTTTCGCACTGACCTAAATCATCAAGGGTAGCGTTTTCTAATTTATATCCTTTTTCTTCAGATATAACAGTTCCTCCAGTAAGAATAGCAATATCTTCCAACATCGCTTTTCTTCTATCACCAAATCCAGGAGCTTTTACAGCAACAACTTTTAATCCTGCTCTAATTCTATTAACAACAAGAACCCCTAGAGCTTGACTTTCTACATCCTCAGCTATTATTAACAAAGGTTTTCCAGCTTGTGCCGCCTTTTCCAGAACCGGAACAACATCCTGTACATTAGATATTTTTTTATCATGGATTAATATCAACGGATTCTCATATTCTGCTGTCATATTTTCAGAATCTGTGATGAAGTAAGGAGAAAGATAACCTCTATCGAACTGCATTCCTATCACTTCGTCCACATAAGTATCTGTACCTTTCGCTTCCTCAACAGTAATAACTCCATCTTTAGTAACTCTTTTCATTGCATCAGCTATCAATGATCCTATTTCATTATCATTGTTCGCAGAGATAGATCCAACTTGTTGAATCTTTTTAAAATCATTGCCTATTACTTCGCTCTGTCCTTTTAGGTTTTCAATTACCGACTTAACTGCCTTATCTATACCTCTTTTTAAATCCATTGGATTTGCACCTGCAGCAACATACTTCATTCCAGAACTTACCATAGCTTGAGCCAATACTGTAGCTGTAGTTGTTCCATCTCCCGCAGCATCCGCAGTTTTTGAAGCCACCTCTTTTACCATTTGAGCCCCCATATTTTCAACTGCATCTTCCAATTCAATTTCTTTAGCAACTGTCACTCCATCTTTTGTTATGGTTGGAGCACCAAAACTTTTTTGAATAACCACATTTCTTCCTTTCGGTCCCAATGTCACTTTGACAGCATCTGCCAAAGCATCTATTCCACTTTTTAATTTTGCTCTCGCATCCGAGTTAAAGCTAATTTCTTTAGCCATTTTTTATATATTTTTTAAGTTTAAACAAATAAATCAAACGATCTTAGATAATTACCAAGATGTCATCTTCTCTCATTATTAAATAATCAGTCCCTTTGTGATTGATCTCTTGTCCAGCATACTTGCCATAAAGAACCATATCTCCTTTCTTAACTGTCATTTTATGACCATCCTTACCTGGTCCTACAGCTACGACTTTACCTTTTTGAGGTTTTTCCTTAGCTGTATCTGGAATGATAATTCCTCCAGCTGTCTTCTCCTCTGCATCCGCTGGCTGCACTACAACTCTATCATTAATTGGTTTCATACTTTTAAATCTATTTATAATAGTTTATTAAAAATTATTAACACTTAGCTATTCATCATTTTATGTGCCAAACAAATTATTATGCCATAATTTCAGATAGTTTGATTTATTGTCACTTTAGCAAAGAGATCTGTCTGACGAATTGGCAAATATACCGAATGTATAAAATAAAAAAGGCAGTCCGAAAATGTCGAACTGCCCTATATTTTTCAAGATTATTTGTTATTCTTCGTTTAATTGTTCGTTGTACTTATCAAAGTCAAAAAACAAGGTAAACCTTAAGGTATTATCTAACGGACTAATTCTATTGTTAGTAGGTACTAAGTAAGATAAGTCAATTCCAAAAACATTATACTTAATCCCTGCTCCTACTGTTAAAAACTTTCTATCTCCTTTTTCGGTGTGTTCTGAATAATATCCTGCTCTAACTGCAAACTGTTTATCATACCAATATTCTATACCAAAAGAATAAGTAAGTTCCTTCAACTCTTCACTAAAGCCTCCCTGAGCATCACTAAATGAACCAAACACACCTGAAAACAGAGATTTTTCTCTATAGTCTGCAATTCCATTTCCATCTTGATCATACTCCGGATTTTCAGATGTCACTTGATTTTCATCTATCACAAACTGGGCTATTGGTGTAGGAACCATTAGCTTGTTAATATCTAATAAAAACTCCATTGTATTATACTCGTCAAATTCTAATTTAAGACCTCCACCTAATCCAAAATTAGTTGGAATAAAATCTTTGACAGTATTTTCAATGTAGGAAACCTTACTTCCTAAATTTGAAATACTCATTCCAATCGCCCACTTCCCATCATATCCTCCAATCTTTGTTTTCTTTCTATAAGTAAAAGAAACGTCTGCAGCAAAAGAAGTAGCTGAATTAATCTCTCCTGCTTGAGTAACAATCCCAGTAGCCAAATTACTATTTATATATTTTGCTCCCAAAGCTGCTGAAAAATTGTCTCCCAATTTTCTGGCATATGCCAATCCAAGAGAAAACTCTCTAGGCCTGCCATCTCCTAAAGACATTCCTTGCTCATTTAAAAAAGGAATGGTACCAAGATTAAAAAATCTTATATCAAACGCAATGGTCTGATACTTATCTATTTTTTTAAAGCCAGTAAAATCAGCCAAGTATATGTCATTAATTTTCAAATTTCTCAGCCAAGGAGTATAAGTAGCGGAAAAACTCATATTTCCTTCTACAAAAGCCAAATTAGAAGCATTGTAAAAAATACTATTTTGATCAGGTGTAGCTGCTATTCCAGCATCACCCATTGCTCCCCCCCTCGCATCCGGAATAATTCTCAAGAAAGGCAATGCAGATAACACCGTATTTGGAGCACATTCTCCATTCGAATCAACAACGCACCCTTGAACCGGGCTCCAAAACTGGGCATCTAAATCAAGCGAAGTAAAACTTATAGTAAAAAGAAAGATTAAAATTCTTGTTCGCATTTTATAAAATTAATATCAAAAGTTTGCTAAATCCTCGTAAGGAGCGTTTAAATTTAAAAACTATATAAACAGAATAAGAATATTTATTATTGTGTTCCTATTCGTTTATATTTAGACGGCTGCAAATGTACCACTATATGTTATAATATTACAATTTTTTCAAATTTGCTTTCCCTATATTGGCCCAATTCTTTAGAACCTGCCTTAATTTGGTACAGATAAACACCTTTACCCAATTTGTTACCAAAATCATCTCTGCCATCCCAATTAATGTCAGAAATACGTCCTGATGCGTTAGAAATATTTTTTTGAATGGTTTTAACTACCTTCCCTGAAAGTGTATAAATATTGACAAGCACTTCCAATTCCGAACCAACTAAATCATGTTCAAACCAAAAATCAGTATTGGTACTAAACGGATTGGGGTAATTCAAAACACGAGATAACGATTCATTATCGCTATTAAGAACTATAAATTCTGTACGAGCTTCGGAACTGTTATTGGCCACATCCCATACTTTGGCCGAAATAGAATATCTGCCCGGCTCTAATTTTGATAATGGATACCTGACTGTTCCACTTGATGCATCATCTATTTCAGCTTCATAAAAGTCATTCATTACAAAAGTAGATTGTACATCTTCATTTAACACTCCTGTTAAGTCATGTCCGATACTGGTTCCAGAAATACTTATTCCTGTATCATCCTTAATCTTAAGCAAAAGAATAGGCTCCTCAGTTGTAACTCCCCCTGAGACAAAAGATTCGTCATTCATGAATATATCTATATGTGGTCCCATGTCATCTGAAATCGCTTTTTCGGAAATCCCACCGATTACAAAGTCATGTGAATATCCTCCTGCATCTGTTATTCCATTAGTCGCATAAAGAACTAATCGTCCATTACCATAAGTATAATTAATATCTTTTGGAACCACAAACTCAAAATTAAATCTACCATTGATAACACTAGCCTTTCCTTTAAAGAGAATATTTCTATATTCCGTAAATGTTCGAATTTTGCTTTCTGGGTCTTGACCTAAAGTCTTAAGTTCTGAAGCTTTATCATATAATGTAATAAATACTTCACCGTTAAATTCTTCCATAAGTTCTCCAGTATCACTATTAACCTTGCCTGCAAAACTTACCTTTTCGAGAGCTCCAATAGTATCTTGTGACGATATAGCATTTCCATTAATTTCAGTTACAACTATATCATTTTTAGGCAATGCCAACCTCTGGGAAGGATCTCCAAGCAAGGTAAATTTCCTCTTATTGGTCAGGTCTCCTGATCCAAAAGCATTTTTTCCTCTACGCATGATCTCTCCAAAACGAAATGGCGAACCCTCTTCTTTAGTATAAATGGTATCAAAAATCGCTTCCGTTAGTTTTTTGTTCTCAGAAATATAAACTGCTCTGGTTGTTGTTAACAAAGCTACCGCTCCTCCATCCGGATTTAACAATGCCTCTTCCCCTGCCGTAACAATTTCTGCATCATCGTAACTCGAGAAACTACATGTCGCGGTGATTAACAAAGTAAGTTTATCAATATTATTCCAGCTTTTAATGTCCTCTACTTTCAATACTCTTTCTTGAGCCCATCCCTTAGGACCACCATGTCCAAGATAATTAGCAACAAGTACACCATTAAAAATAGTAGAGTTAATTGCCTCTGTTGCTGTGGGAATTCTATTACCGCCAGGTGTAGCTTCCTGAATATAAGCGTCTAGAAATACCTTTTTAGGAGTCAAAACAGGAAAAGAATTAAAAGTTTTATCACAAATAAAATCTGAATCATCCAAATGTCTGGAACTATCTTCATCATCCGCTACAAATAAGCTCCTCATTCTCCAATCTCCTAGTACCGAAGGTGAAGTATCATAGTGCTTGATTTTGTTGACCACATTTTGAGCTTCTTGAACAGACTTTACAGTTAATCTGCCTACAGAAACATCAAGTGCTCCACTTAATTTACGATCTCCTTCATCATCACTTAATAATCCGAAAAAATCATCTGAAGGAAACCCAATAATTGGGCTAAGAGATTCTTTCGTCTCATATACCGGAACAAAGTTATTAGCAGGAATTTCAGAAACCAATCCTTTATAATCATATGTCCCATCACCAAATAATAACAAATATCTAAATGATTTATCCCTATCCAATATCATTTTAGCAAAATCTCTAATGGCAGTTGGTTCTTTTCTTCCACCTGAAAATTCATTATATATCTGATCTACGTCAACTACTACTACATTCAAATTATCATTTTGCCTTCTATGTGCAGCCAGTTCTTGGACGGCATCTTCGAAAAGACTATTGTAAACAATCAATAAATCCGCTTTGTCAATATTATGAAGATTCTGGTTTTCAATTTTTCTATCAAACTCTATATCCACATAAGAGTTATTTCCAAATGACATTATTTCAACCACTTCCTGATTAGTGCTTACCACAAGTTGATCCGAATCCAAAGTGAGTCTTTCAATATCAAATGGATTGGTTATATCCCAATAAGTTTTTCCTCCTCCATTTTGAATATTGAATGCAACTCTATTATGGTTTTTCGAATCTAAATTTGAAAATTTCCATTGGTTCCTATTTCCTAGATTAATTGTATTCTTTGATCTTAATTCAATATAATCAAGCCAACCTTCATTCCCGCCATTTTCAATTAGACTAATACTGATAATAGGATTAGCGTTCGTTAGTAATACAGATTCGTCAAAATCTGCCAATCTAGCATATGTGTTTTCAGAACTAGAAGTGTAAATTTTGTTAACATTTCTTGACATGACCTCTGTATCCACGGATAACTCTACTCTACTATTATTAAGTCCCCTGGCCGCAAACGAAGCTTTGACATTGATAGGTTCTATTAACTGAATCCCCTGAAAATCAAATTTATCTCCATAATTTACACTTTTCACAGAATTGAAATAATCTCCAAACCATCTTTGACCGGTGCCTTCAGTAAAAACATATGCTCCTAATAAATTAGTAGCATCTCTCTCATATCTCTGATAGAAATCAAAATTATTATACTGTACGTCAAAATCATTAATAACCTCCGAATCACTTACTCTTTTTCCTGGCGTATCATCCACTTTTAAAAAGTAGTAATTGTAATTATCATATATATTTTGTTCCCAATCATAAGAATCTCCATCAGAAGACAGTTTATACATATTAGGCCCTTCAGCATAGAACAAAATATAATCATTATCATTAAAAACTCCATCATTCTCTCCTTTTACCTCTATTGACAATTCTTCCATATCATCAACACGTTCTTGCGAAATAAGCTCTGGAACCAGCCCCCCTCTTACACCATAAATCTTTATATTCTTCGGATCTAAATTAGAAGTCACAATACCCATCCCATCCAAAAAACTCTTGTCAATTTTAACCACACCCGTTTGGTCAACTCTTAATCGATAGATATCCCCATCGGCTAAAATTGAGTTACTTTTGTTTCTATTCCCTCTTGTTTGTGCTAAGGTACTTGGTCTAAATAAAACTTCTAATTCATAATTCTCCGCTAAAGTAAGTTGTTCATTATTCAAATAGTATGGAAACACCCTTATTTGAGTAATCTTACTTCCACGATAGTCTACAATTTCGTATTCGTAATCTATTGTATTTCCTACATTTATATTTTCCGTTTTAATGGGAGAGTCAATAGTATTAATAATCTCTATATTCACCAATATTTCTCCATCGGAGGGTAATTCTATACTATAACCTTTATAGGGTAGTTTTGACTTGTCCTTTCTTAGATAACAATCATCACAAAACAGAACAGAGGTCAAACCCGAACTAACATTGTCTTGAGGAATCTCCTTAATCCTCCAGTTTAGCTTCTCAGTTTTTTCAAAAATCTTTTGTGCTTCTATTGAAACGGTAAAACTCCACATAGCAACAAAGAAGAGTACTATTTTTCTCGGTATAGTCTGATTAATTTTTTGTGACATTGCTTTGTATTCTTTTGTAAAAAACGCTGAAATAACGAAGATAAACTATATTTGTTGTTCGATAAATGTTAAAGTATTCCATTATTGAATCCTTACGACAATTAAGCAGTAAATACATTTTGAACAATAATATCTTGAAAGTATTCATTAGTATATAAATATAATTTTGGCTAATTTGGTTAAGCAAAACCCAACATATTTTATTGTTTTGTTTTTTTTACTTCTTTTTAGTAAAAATGCACTGGGACAGGATCCTGTCTTTAGCCAGTATTATAACATACCCATATTGGTTAATCCTGCTTTTGCAGGTAATACAGACAATTATTATATCGGAAGTAGCTATAGACTACAGTGGCCAAACTTATCCACCCCTTATAAAACCTTTGCAATAGGAGTTGATAAAAAATTTGATAATCTAGGTGGAGGATTGGGTTTAACCATCCTGTCCGACAATGCTGCTAATGGTATTCTTGTAAGTAATAAATTAGGCTTAACTTACAGTTATGTTCTCAAAATAAAAAATGATCATTTTCTAAAAGGTGGCTTCAATTTTGGTTTTGTAAACAAAGCCTTGGACTGGGATAAACTGGTGTTTGGAGATGCCATTGACCCTGTACTTGGTGGACTTACTCCAGGAGGCACTCCTTTACCTTCGAAAGAAAATAGACCTTCTGAATTAAATTCAAACTATTTTGACTTGGGAGTAGGCTTTTTGTATTACAATCCTAGTTTTTATACAGGGATTAGTTTAGACCATATAAATAGTCCTGAAGACGGTTTTTTGGAAAACAACCAAGATTATAAGGGAGTACCTTTGAGATATAGTATTCAGGCAGGAGGAGTTTTAGTTATTGAAAAAAACAATAAAATCAATAAGGGATCGTTTATATCTCCAAATATTATTTACGTTAATCAAGGAGGTTTTTCCCAGATTAACCTAAGTACATATGCATTTTTTGACGAATTAATGCTTGGATTAGGATACAGACACAGTGATTCTACTGGCGATGCTCTTATCATTTCTGCGGGAATGAGATACGAATTAATGAGATTTACATATAGTTTTGACTATACAATATCCGAATTGGGGATCGATCAGGGAGGAAGCCATGAGATCGGAGTTGTGATTAACTTTGATAAGGGTCAAAGAAAAAAAGTTAATTACGATGATTGTTTTGAGTTATTCCGATAACGTTTGGTATAATTTATGTATTTAGAATAAATAATTAAATAATATTTTACTTTTTACATTTTGAATTATATTTTTGTCAGCCGTATTTAAAAACTAAAGATTAATAATGAAAAGCATTTTAAGTTTTTTAAGTTTTATTGCAATTGGTCTATTCATTACTTCTTGTGGTAGTGGAAAGGGTGAATCATCCAGCTCAACGGGTTGGGAATACAATGACCCGGAATGGGGAGGATTTGAAAAATTAGATTATGAAGGTCAAGTAACTGGGCCCAACCTAGTTTTGATTGAAGGTGGTACTTTCATGATGGGACGAACAGATCAAGATGTTGCCTTTGAATGGAATGCCATTCCAAGACGTCAAACCGTTTCTTCTTTTTACATGGATGAAACCGAAGTTTCCAATATTGACTGGAAAGAATATTTGCACTGGCTTAGAAAAACCTATGTTTCTTATCCTGATGTATGGAGGCAAGCTCTTCCTGACACATTAGTATGGAGAGAAGAGTTAGCTTATAATGAACCATTAGTAGAAACTTACTTTAGACATCCGGCTTATGATGATTATCCTGTAGTAGGTGTAACATGGTTACAGGCTAAGGATTATGCAGCTTGGAGATCGGATAGAGTAAATGAAATGCTTTTAATTAGAAGAGGTATCTTAAACCCTAGTCCTGATCAAAAGGATTCTGAATCTTTTGATACCGAAGCTTATTTGGATGGACAATATACAGGTAGTGTAAAAAAGAACTTACCAGATTTAACAACAGGAGGTGAAAGACCTGTTAGATTCGAAGATGGAATTCTTTTACCTGATTATATTTTACCTACTGAAGCTCAATGGGAATATGCAGCTTTGGCTTTACAAGGTAATCAACCAGGTTCTAAGGATGAATTAATTACGGATAAAAGGTTATATACTTGGAATGGAAATACTGCCAGATATAAAAAGCATGATAAAAACCAAGGTAGAATAATGGCTAACTTTAAGAGAGGTAGAGGTGATTATATGGGTATGGCCGGTAATCTTAATGATAATGCTTCTATTACCGCACCTGTAAGATCTTATTTACCAAATGACTTTGGTTTGTATAATATGGCTGGTAACGTTAGTGAATGGACTAACGATGTATATAGACCGATGCAGTCTTCTACTGTAAAAGACGCAGAACAACAAGACTTAAATGCCTATAGGGGTAACGTATTTAAAAAGAAAGTACTTGATGAGGATGGCACTCCTGCAGAGAAAGATAGTTTAGGTAACTTGGTTTATGAAGAAGTTACGGATGAGGAAGCAGCTCCTAGAGAAAACTATAAAAAAGGTAACGTAAAGAACTATCTTGATGGTGATGCAGATTATATAAAATATGGCTACGGAGAAACAACTTTAATATCTGATAAGGCAAGAGTTATTAAAGGAGGTTCATGGGCAGATAGACTATACTGGTTATCTCCTGGTACCAGAAGATATAAAGATGAAGATAAAGCTGATAAAACTATTGGTTTTAGATGTGCAATGATTAGAGTTGGAAGTGAAAGTGGAAATGAAGTAATGGGAGGTAATTCTTTTGGTGGTGGAAAGAAAGTTAAGAGAAGATATTAATTTTTAGTAAACTTATATTGAAAGTCTCGACTTCTATGAAGTTGGGACTTTTTTATTTGTATTTATGTCTAAGATTGAAGAGCTATACGAAAGATTTTTAAGATCATCAGGGGTAAGTATTGATAGCCGTTCTATTAATACCAATGAAATCTTCTTTGCGATCAAAGGAGAAAATCATGATGGAAATAAATTTAATACATCGGCAATCAAATCAGGAGCTCTACTCATAGTCACAGATCAATCCTCTGAAAAGAATAAATTGGGAGAAAAAGCTTTTCTAGTCGATGATACGTTATCTGCATTACAATCGCTCTCTCATCATCATAGAATTAATCTTCCAACTACCATTATTGCCTTAACAGGTTCTAACGGGAAAACAACTTCCAAGGAACTCTTATATACATGCTTTGCTACCAAATATTCTTGTTTTGCTACTCAAGGAAATTATAATAATCACATTGGTGTACCATTAACACTTTTGAAGCTAAATAAGTCTCACCAGTTTGGAATTATCGAGATGGGAGCCAATCATGTGGGTGAAATTGATTTTTTGTGTTCTTTGGTCAAACCTGATTATGGGTTTATTACAAACATTGGCAAGGCTCACATGGAGGGATTTGGAGGTATAGAAGGCATTAAAAAGGGGAAATCAGAATTATACAGACATTTGACAAAAAATAACAAGACCATCTTTTACGATTGGAGCGATCAAATTTTATCGACCCTTTTACCTCCTAATGCGTCAGCAATCCCCTACGACTCTAAGGAATATGTAGTTGTAGAAGAAGAACCATATATTTCAATACAATACAAAGACACACTTATCAAAACTAATCTGACAGGACTGTATAACAAATACAATATAGCTTCGACTCATTTTATAAGTAAATACTTTGATATTTCTGATAAGGACATAATTAAGGCTATTTCAAATTATAGACCCACCAACAATAGGTCTCAATTAATAAAATGGAATTCTAATTCCCTGATATTAGATGCTTACAATGCTAATCCTTCTAGTATGAGATTGGGCATTGAAAATGCCGCAAAACTAGCTAATCAAAATCTAATATTAATCCTAGGTGACATGTTAGAATTAGGTGAATATAGTATGGATGAACATAGAAGTATTTGTGAACTCGTCACCTCGATTTCTCCCTTATCTGTTTATTACATCGGCACTGAGTTTCAAAAATTAAAGGAAGAATTTGATGGCTACTTTTTCCCCTCTACCGATCATTTTAAGAACACAATCGATATTTCAATTTGGGAAAACAAGTGTATTCTTTTGAAAGGTTCACGAGGTATAGGTCTTGAAAGGATTATTGATTAATGGAAGAAATAGAATTATTTAAATATTCAGAATAACAATAATATAATTATTTTAGCATTTTATTAACCAAAATGGGTTGGTTTGTTCGTTAAGTATATTATAAAATTAGTACCATGTTGGGTTCAGCAGTAATTGAAACTAGAAATCGACGAAAAGGAAAGAGGATATCTTTCATTATTCATGCGTTATTATTATTAATAGCGTTTTTATATGCTTTCCCCGTATTTAACGAACCTGACCCACCAATTTATTCTGTTTCCGTAGCAATTGAATTCAAAGAAAGTTCCTTAAGTGAATATGCTCAAGCGGACGTAGGTCAAACTAGGCCTAAAGCAGATCCTATTAAAGCAATTGAGCCTTCTGAAGTTCAGGAAATAGAGGTTGAAAAGCCAGAAATTGAATTACCTGACCCCACTCCGGTGGAAGAAACTACCCCTCCCATTACAACGGATGCAGTTCAAGAAGATAGCCCTGTTGAGGCAGTTGAGGATGATATGCCAATTGAAGATCCGGAGCCAGATCCTATTCCGGTTCCTGAAAAACCTAAGCCCGTAGTTAAAAAGCCTACCAAACCTGTTACTAAATCTCCAAGTAAGCCAAACGCTACCAAAGGAAGTAAAGATGGTAAAGTAGATGGAAAAGATGATAAAGGCAAACCCAATATACTTGACACAGGTAAGGACGGAGGAACTGGTAAAGGAAACAAGGGCACAGGAAGTGGTAATAGTAAAGGAAATGATGATGATAGTGGTTTAGGAGATGGAGGAGCAGGTACAGGAGAATACGATGGATCCGGAGATGGAATCTTTGGAAGAAAGGTTATTTACCGAAATACATCTGGTCTTGACATGAGTAAAAGTGGTATTGTTTCTGTTAAAACTTGTATCAACCGTGCAGGACGCGTTAACTTTGTAGAACTTCTCGATGATGAAACCACTATAAGAGATAAAAGTATTTTGAAGAAAACCCTAAAGGCAGCTCGTGGTTACAAATTCGAACCAGACCTTTCTGCTCCTAAAGAGCAATGCGGTAAACTTATATTTAGGTTAGATATTAATACTTTTAACAGCAACTAACCCAAATTTCACTAGAAGTAATGATTTGTTAGTCGATTAATAGGCTCTTTTCGTGTAACAATCAATCGTATTGATCAATTAAGAATTATCTGTTGATTTTAATTCTTTAATTTTACGCACTAATATAAATTGATGTGAGAAACTTCTTTAAAATTATTTTTGGGTCATGTTTAGGAACGATCCTTGCTTTAGTGGGTATTTTTGGCATTCTGCTTATTGTAAGCTTGGTTAGTAAGCCAAGTAATGAAATTTCCAAGAATTCTGTACTTGTATTGGATTTTTCTTCATTTATTCCTGAAAAAACTGACAATATAAAAAGGGATAAATTCAGTTTCGAATCTTCTAAAGCTATTGGTTTAAGGACATATGAACGTATCATAAACAAAGCTGCTGAAGATGTAAAAATATCGGGTATATTACTAAAGAACACATCACCATACGTTGGAAATGCCGGTTTATATGATTTAAGAGCTTCCTTAGAAAGTTTCAAAGAAAGTGGTAAGTGGATCTATTCATATGCCGACTATCATAGTCAAAAGTCCTATCAACTAAATCTAGCGGCAGATTCGATTTTCCTTAATCCCAACGGATGGATCGACCTGAAAGGATATGGGTATTTGAGCCCTTTCTTTAAAGATGCTCTTGATAATCTTGGAATTAAAGCAGAAGTATTTTACGCCGGAGATTATAAAAGTGCTACCGAGCCTTTCCGAAGAAATGATATGAGCCCTGAGAATAGAGAACAAGTAAAAGAGTTCCTTGATGAAATGGTGGCTATATTGACTGAAGATATTTCAGAATCAAGGAATATTGATAAAAACACAGTAAATCGTGTATTCAATACCTATGCTGGTAAATCCGCATATAGTGCTAAATCTCACAACCTAATTGACGATATTCTATATTATGATCAGGTAGAAGCTAAGCTTAAAAATCGACTGGGAGTTAAAGAGAATAAGAAAATTAAATATATAAGTATTTCAAAATACGCCAAAAGCATCGATCTAACGGAAAAGGGTGATAGTAAGAATAAGATTGCAATAGTATATGCTGAAGGTGAGGTGTTATACGGATCAAATGAATATGGTAGTATCAGTGATCAAAAATATCTTAAAATATTTGATAGGTTAAAGCGTGATAAAAAATTAAAAGCAGTCGTATTACGGGTGAATTCACCAGGAGGAAGTTCACTTACTTCGGACATCATTTGGAGAGAAGTGGAAAACTTAAAGGAAAAAGGTATTCCTGTAATAGCTTCTTTTGGAGACTATGCCGCCTCAGGGGGATATTACATAGCCTGTGGAGCTGACACTATCGTTTCATCTCCAAGTACATTAACAGGCTCTATTGGGGTATTTAGTATGTTGTTTAATGCACGAGAATTAGCTAATGATAAGCTTAAAGTTCATTTCGATACTTTAAAGACCCATCCGATGGCTATTGGATTAACTTCTTTCTACGATCCTAATGAGCAAGAAAGACAACTTATTAAAGAAAGTGTGGATACTATCTATTCAGTTTTTCTGGATAGAGTGGCTAATGGTCGAAATATGAGTAAAGAAGCCGTTCATCAAGTTGGACAAGGACGAATTTGGACCGGACAGAAAGCTTTAGAGTTAGGTTTAGTCGATGAATTGGGAGATCTGGACAAAGCTATATCAATAGCGGCTGAAGCGGCTGAAATAGACGACTATAAGATAAAGGAATACCCAACGGTAAAGGAAAACTTCATTGCGAAATTAATGTCGGAGATTGATCCTTCTGAAAATGTAGTAGAAAGATTTGAAGTAGATGGTGAACTTTTAGATTATTACAAAAAGTATCAATCAGCTATTAGAGTAATGGAGACAAAAGAACCGCTGATGAGACTTCCATTTATGTTGGAGAACTAAGTTTCTCCAAGAGTTCTCTAGGTAATGAGTTAAGTTTCTTGATATTTTCTTCCGGAATAGTTTCAATAGAAGGATAAGATTTAATGACTTTGTAAACATCTTCTGTTTTCAACAGATGAATTAGTGGAAAAGGAGATCTATTGGTATAATTGGATTTAGCATTTCCTTCTCCTTCAAAAGCATAGTTTGGATGAAATCCTACTATCTGTACTTTATCGTCAATATTTTGTTTAGAAATAAGTTCTTCCAACACATAAATGATATCTTGAAAATAATCCCATTCCTTTAATCCCTTTGTAATGCATAAAGTATTAGATATTTCCTTAGATTCTGATTGTAATAACTGTTCAATTTCGTTATATACACCAAGGACCAATTCTTCTCCTTCACCTTCTATGGCAACTATTCTTAGACTGTTATCCATCAAAGTCTTTTTCGCAAAAGGGCATATATTGTATACTATGATAAACTCTTTAATCCATTCCTTTATTCGGGAAACCATGAGTATTAATATCTAATCTAAAAATCAGTTTACCACATTGTAGGCAATGAGCTGTATTGTCAGGTTCAAATTTATAACCTAAGGATGCTTTTAATGTTTTAGTTAATACTTTTTCAGAACGAATAGTGGTCTCTTCTTTAATCAATTCGCTATAGATCACATGACCACTTGTATCAATACATGACTTAATAGAAATAGTACCACTAGTACTCAAATCTAGACCAGATATATTTCTATAAGTAACTTTTCTACCGAAAATGCCAGCATGACAATCATTCGAAAAAAAAGGATTGTCCTCCTTCGTCATCAACGCTACACTTTGACAATCTACGTTTAAAGAGTCAAATTCTTGTGTTTTATAAGCATAGCCCTTTTCTTTGAAAGAAATAGGCTTTATGGTCCTAGAGTTCGTTTTACAGGCAATAAAACACAATAGGAAAAAGTAAACAAAGCCTTTATTCAACATTCCTTTTATAAATTCCTTTGAATAATGTTTTAATAGGTAAATTTTGGGGATTCACCTGTTCCCAGTGTTGAACAACCTCTCCGTTTTCCATAGGTGTCCATGTAATACGATGGTAAAAGTCTCCGTTTTTTGCACTCTGTATTTCACTTCTTAAAACCATACTTTTATCAACAAGAATGCCTGATAGTTCCAACACTCCCCCATTACTATCTATCCAGACCTGATGCCATTTTTTGTCTTTTCTGTTATAAAAATTATAGGATGTTCCCGTACTTGAACTAGAATGCCAATTCTCTTGAATTACACAGTTCTTTTGCATCTTAAGAATGGTATTACTACCTATTGCATTTCCCAATGTATCATAAACCATCCAATCCCCTAACCAGAAATCAAAAGCTTTATAATCTTCACTACAGCAAGCACAATCCAAGTTCTGTTGACTCACACCATTTTGTTGAGTTCCGACCAGAAACAGTATTAAAACCAGTATCTTCTTAAATTTCAATTTTCGCAAGTTTTTTGTGTATGTTATTTACTTCATTCAGTGCAGCAGAGCCATACCAAGGATGCATTTCCATTACCAAACTCCCTGCCTGAATAGCCGGATCAGTCCTAGTAAGTTTTTCTGCCTCCTCCACAGTTTCTACTCTAAAAATATAAATCCCTCTTAGATCACCATCATCAAGAAAAGGTCCTGCTAGCACTAGTTTACCGCTCTCGGCTAATTTTCCGATATTATCTAAATGAGCTCTTTGTAAATTTTGTGACTCCAAAGAATCTAAATCTCTGTTTGATCCTCTTTTTAGAAATGCCATTACATATTTATGCATTCCATAGGGATCAGCATTTAATCTAGTCGCCAACAAAGAATCAAATCTTATTTCTTCTACATTCTTCTTGACTTCAGGGGTAACTCCATTCACCTTATTATCACAACTTAAAAAAAGCAATCCTAAAATGCATAAACTCCAAATCATATACTTCATGATAACAAAATTATATTCAAAAGTAAAGTAATGATTTGTTCTTATCTAATTTACTAGCAAATATTTACATATATATTTTTTTTGTTTTTATATATTTGGTAGAATATTTTTAAACTAAAACTACTAATTATGGAAATGAATTGGATAGCTATTATTGTGGCCGCACTTGTACCTATGGTTTTGGGATTTGTTTGGTACAGCCCTAAGCTTTTTCAAAATTCTTGGATGAAAGAAGCCCGTGTTACCGAAGATATGATGAAGGGGGCTAACATGGGATTAATATTTGGAGTTTCTTTCTTTTTGAGTTTTGTTCTGGCACTATTTGTTAACGCTAACTTTATACACCAAAATGGCCTAATGGGATTGGTTTATGGTGATCCTAACGTAATGGACGCCACTTCGGAAATTGGAAAGACATTTGAAGCTTTCAAAAGTCATTTTGCTAATGCTCATAGAACATTTACACATGGGATTGCTCACGGTATTATGTTTGGTATAATGTTCGTGCTTCCTGTTTTAGGTACAAATGCTTTATTTGAAAGAAAAGGATGGAAGTACATTCTGATTAATGTAGGCTATTGGACTGTTTGTTTAGCTATTATGGGAGGAATTATTTGTGCTTGGCAGTAAGTCAGAAAAATAACAAAGTTAGAAGGGGATGTCAAACATCCCCTTTATAGCTTTTTTATAATACTAATTCCATCACGAATAGGTAGCAGAAAGTTTTGAACACGAACATCATTTTGTACCATCTCATTAAATCCTTTTATAATATTCGTAAGTTTATCAGGATTCTCCATGAGAACTTTTCCACTCCACAACACATTATCTGCCATTATGTAACCACCTTTTTTTGTCTTCTCCAGACAAAGCTCATAATAAATAGGATAATTTTCTTTGTCTGCATCTATAAAGCATAAATCATATACAGAATCCGTATTCTTTAAAAACACCTTAGCATCCTGGAGAATTAAGTTGATTTTGTCTTTGAATGGAGATTTTCCCACAAACTCTTTAGCAACAGCATTCCATTCCTCATTTACATCTAAAGTATAGATCATACCTTCTTCATGCAGACCTTCAGCCAGACAAAGTGCCGAATAGCCAGTAAAAGTACCAACTTCTAAAACTCTTTTTGGTTGTAACATTCCACTAATGCATGAAAGTAGCCTCCCTTGCTCCCACCCTGAAAGCATTCTGGGATTAGATGTATGCAAATGCGTGTATCTCTCTAACTCAATTAAATAAGCATTTTCAACAGAGGAAAATTTACGAGCATATTCCTCTATCTCGTTGTTATGTGTTAAGTCGTAATACTTCATTTATTTTAAATTATTACCATCAAAGATATAGAGCTTGTTTCGAAAAGTCATATTCCATATATATTAAAAATAAATATAATGTTTTCAGTCCTGAATAACAATATTTTAAATATAAGTACTATTTTTGCTTTGTTATGCGACCTATGATTATTACTTTGAACCTTGAGTAGCTATAGGTTGTTTATTTATATATAATGAGATGTTATCATAAAAAGATTTAATTAGAATAATGGCAACACTTAAGCAAACTCTAAGTCAAAAAATGCTTCAGAAACTGTCTCCTCAACAGATTCAGTTAATGAAGTTATTACAAATTCCTACTGCTACTTTAGACCAAAGAATACAAGAAGAATTGGAATCCAATCCTGCATTAGATGAAGGCGAAAATCAGGAAGTGATAGACTTAGATGATTCTTATGACGAAAAGGACGAATATGAGTTTGAATTAGATGATTATCTAAAAGAATATATGGAAGATGATCCCACTAGTTATAAACTTAAGAGTGATAACAAATCTGTGGATGATGAAGGCAAACAAATTCCGGTTCATGTAGAGAGTACATTCCATGAATTTTTGCAAAAGCAATTGTCTATGCTCTCCTTTGAAAATGAACTTGACGAAATAATTTCAGAACAAATAATAGGTTCTATTGATGAAGATGGCTATTTGAG
This sequence comes from Saprospiraceae bacterium, assembly GCA_965230495.1. GTDB lineage: Bacteria > Bacteroidota > Bacteroidia > Chitinophagales > Saprospiraceae > JACJYM01. The sequence continues at coordinate 1,459,105 of OZ246004.1, forward strand.
AAGAGAGATACCTGCTATTATAGATGATCTAATGTTCTCTCAATCTATCGAAGTCAGTGAAGAGCAAATTTTAAAAAACCTCGAACTGATACAAAAATTTGATCCTTCTGGCGTAGGAGCCCGAGATCTTTGTGAATGCCTAGTCATTCAGTTGAAAAATAAGATATCACTAAACCCTGATGATTATATTGAAGAAAGATTGTTGGCTTTAAAGATTTTACAACAAAACTTCGAAGAGTTTACTAAAAAACATTACAACAAGTTAAAGAAATACTATGGCATTTCTGATTCCGAATTAAGAGGTGTTATTAATGAGATTACAAAACTAAACCCTAAGCCTGCTAGTAGTATTTCTGGCATTTCAAATGGCGATAGCAATCATTATATTGTTCCGGATTTCTTTGTTTTCAATCGTGACGGTGAACTAGAGCTGACTTTAAATAACAGAAATGCTCCTGATCTCAGGGTTAATGATCAATATGTCGATCTTCTCAAAACTTATAGGACTAACAAAGAAGCTAAAAAAACTACTAAATCTGATAAAGAAGCGGTAATGTTTATTAAGCAAAAAATAGATTCCGCTAAATGGTTTATTGACGCCATAAAACAACGTCAAGATACACTGTATAGAACGATGTATTCCATCATGCAATTTCAAAAAGACTTTTTTCTTACCGGAGATGAAAGAAGAATACGACCAATGATTCTTAAAGATATTTCGGATATTACAAGTCTGGATATTTCAACGGTTTCGAGAGTAGCGAATAGTAAATTTGTTCAAACCGAATTTGGTACAAAAAAGCTTAAAGATTTCTTTTCTGAAGCAGTACAGACTACAAGTGGTGAAGAAGTTTCTACTGTTGAAGTAAAAAACACATTGAGTGACATTATCAAAGGAGAGGATAAAAGAAAACCTCTATCTGATGAAGTGCTTAAAAATATGCTAACCCAAAGAGGTTATAATATTGCAAGACGTACAGTAGCTAAATACCGGGAACAATTAAATATTCCCGTAGCTCGATTAAGGAAAGAGTTATAGTTTTGAATTAACCTTTCTTACCTCTTCACAATCCTTAATTGTTATTTCTACTCTTCTATTCGCCGCTTGCTCTTCTTCAGATGTTGCTTTAGGGTATTTCATATGAATATTGCTATACCCTATTATATAAAAACGTGTTGAATCAATATGTCTAGAGAACATCTTTTTAATCGTCTTGGCTCTGTTTAGAGATAAAGTGTAATAACCTCCTGAATAATCAGGAGCCTTAAAAGGAGCATTGACATGTCCACCAATTTCAAAACAAACCTTAGGATTCAAACTAAAAGACATGGCCAAATTGTTGGCTATAGAAACACTTTTTGGCAATAATCTGGGGCTGTCCCCATAGAAATTAAGCTCCTTTAACTCTATCGATTGATTGCTTTTAACAGGAAATACATTTAATGATAGTGGTTCTAGTATGGTAGTTTTGTTCGTTTTTAGCATTTTAGGGATTCCCAAAAATTCGTGAGAATAGGGAGTTAGTTTAATCACTTGATTATAAGGAACAAATATTTCGAATACCCCATTATTTGCCAAGGTGCTATCCTTAAAAACTTTGTTTTCAGCCAAAATACTAATATCGACTGAGCCTAAACTATCTCCTACGACCTTTCCCTTTAAGAGAACGAACTTCATCTTTTTAAACATTCGTATACCGACCCGTCTATTCATACTCCTTGACATTTCATCCTTCTCCTCGAGCAACAATTTTTCTTCTCCGTAAAATCTGCTTTCAACCTGTGTAGAATCCATTCCCTTTACCAGCAAATAGTCTTCTACGAATTTCATCCTTTGCTGAGATAAACTTAAGTTGTACTCTTGACTTCCCTTAGAATCCGTATGGCCTGAAATTTCGATTTTATCAAATCGTATTTTTGAAAGACTATCTAAATAATTATCAAACCTTATAATTTCATTGCTATCTAACACACTCTTATCATTGTCAAAATGTACGTTTATTTCGGTCAATAAAAGTAAACTATCCTTAAAAGTTTGAGCCCTTAATAGTGATATGAAGCATATGGAAATTAATATTATCAGACGAATCATTGCATACATTTATTATTAAACCAATTCATTATAGTCTTTATTTCAGCATCACATCTATTTAACAATTCAGTGTGACCTTATGTCGATCTTAAACCCTCTTACTTTAATGTCTTGCCAAACTATCTTATTTTGGATATATTGTGATCAAAATAGATAAGAATGTACGAGAGCAGACCATGGTTGGCCAGTTATGCAGCAGGAGTAGCAGCGAATATTTCAACTGATGACTATAAAAACCTCAATGAGTTTCTTAATGAAGCTTTTGAAAAATTCAGCAACAGAACCGCCTACGAATGCATGGGTGTACAATTAAGTTTTAAACATGTAGATCAGAAGTCCAAACAATTTGCTGCCTATTTGCAATCAAGGGGTCTTCGTCCTGGCGACAAAATAGCACTGATGATGCCTAATTTATTGCAATACCCAATTTCAATTTTTGGTGCTTTGAGAGCTGGGTTAATAGTCGTCAACACTAATCCTCTTTACACTCCTAGGGAAATGCTCCATCAATTTGAGGATAGTGAAGTATCTGCAATAGTCATTTTAGAAAATTTCGCTGCTAATCTCGAATCTATTATTGACAAAACTAATATTAAAACAGTTATCGTCACCTCCATTGGTGAACTTCTAGGTACCGTAAAAGGAGGGCTTACCAACTTTGTAGTAAGGAAGGTTAAAAAAATGGTTCCTAAGTTTAATATACCAAACACTGTTAAGTTTTCTGAAGCTGTCAAACAAGGTAAAAAATTTACCATTTCTCCATTTGAGAGCAATCAGAATGATGTCATACTGCATCAATATACAGGAGGTACCACAGGAGTGTCCAAAGGAGCAATGCTTACCAATAAGAACATCCTCTCGAATATGATTCAGATAAAGGAGTGGCTTCGCCCGAAACTTCTTTCTGATGAAGAAGTAGCTTTATCTCCCCTACCCATGTATCATATTTTTGCCTTTGCCAACTGTTTAGCCATGATCAGTTTAGGCATAAAAACAGTATTGGTCACTAATGCCAGAGATATAGGATCTATTTTGAAAGAGTTTAATAGAAATAAAATAAGTAAACTAACGGGTGTAAATACCCTATTTAATGCCATCCTAAATCATAAGGATATTGACAACACGGATTTTTCAAACTTAAAAATCACTGTTTCTGGTGGGATGGCATTACAAATTGCTGTAGCCGAGAGATGGGAAAAGAAAACGGGTTGCCCTATCACAGAAGGCTATGGAATGACAGAATCGTCTCCTGTTGCAACTATTAATCCTTTAAATGAGAAAAGGAGGTTGGGGACCATAGGTATTCCTGTTTCATCAACTATTTTAAGAATTGTCGATGACAACTATCAAATAGTACCTCAGGGAGAAATCGGTGAAATACAAATCAAAGGCCCTCAAGTTATGAAAGGCTATTATAAGCGTCCTGAAGAAACTGCGATGACAGTTCGAAATGGATGGTTATGTACAGGTGATATTGGAAAAATGGATAAGGACGGATTTTTTAGAATTGTAGATCGGAAAAAAGATATGATATTGGTCTCCGGTTTTAACGTTTTTCCAAATGAAATTGAAGATACCATTATTAGGCATGAAAAAGTTTTGGAAGTTGCCGCGATAGGCATCCCTCATGAAAAATCGGGAGAATGTGTTAAACTATTTATAGTTAAAAAGGATGATTCCCTGACCAAAGAAGAAATCTTATCCTTTGCCAAGGAAAGCTTAACGGCATATAAAATTCCGAAGGAAATAGAATTCAGAAATGAATTACCCAAATCAAATGTTGGTAAAATACTAAGAAGAAAACTAAGAGATAGTTAATCAATGTTCGAAAATAAGTATCAAAGTAACTCACAAATTTTTGTTGAAGACCTTCCCATAATCCAGGATATAATATTTGAGCCTCTGCAAAAAAATTATCTAAAGATTAATTTGGCTTCAACTATTATAACACTACTCATATTATTTGGCATATTAACCTCCTTGTCATTTATATTTGAATTCCCTCATTACGTTAATTATGGAATATGGATTTTCCTTTCCCTAATTACTATTTCTAGTATTGGATTCATAATACTTTCCTTCCCCCATCTAGGTTTTGCCGTTCGTGAATTAGATACGGTTTTTAAAAAAGGACTTATTTTTAGATCAATTGTTGTAATTCCTTCTAATAGAATTCAACATATCGAAATTAATCAAGGCTTTCTTGAGCGATTTTACAATCTGGCATCTATTGAAATATTTACAGCAGGAGGAAGAAGTAGTGACCTAACTATTCCGGGGCTGACTCTAGATCAGGCTAAGTCCCTTAAATCGTACTTGATTAACAAATCATCTTTGGATGAAGAAGAATGACCCTATAGACTTTACGATTCCAAGAAGGCAATCCATCATTGCAATTCTTCTAATTATTATAAAGGCTTACAAACTTATCCTCCGTCAATTTTGGCCTTTAGCACTACTATTAGTTTTTAGAGGAGGAATTGGAAAAAAATCGTTTTTTTTATATGCTATACTTGCCATTGCCCTACTAACAATGGTTATATCAATCATAAGATATTTTAAACATTACTTCTATATACAAAACAATGAATTGGTGGTAGAAAAAGGAGTCCTAAGCAAGAAAAAACTGAGTATTCCCTTTGACAGGATTCAAAACGTAAATATTGAACAGTCCTTAATTCATAAACTATTTAATGTTTACAAAATAAGTCTTGAAACCGCTGGATCGGCAAGTAAAGAACTAGAGTTTTCAGCTTTGGAAGCACTTACGGCCGAAAAATTATCAGATTACCTACTCCACCAATCTCATAAATCGAATAGGCGGCAAAGTGCAAAAAAGTCTTTTGAAAGCCCTATATCTTCAATATTCAAACTATCAGTTAAAGACTTGATTTTAGCAGGATTGACTCAAAATCATTTTATTTCCTTAGGAGTGATTTTTGGATTCTTCTTTTGGACCTACGAAAACATAAAAGATCTCAATATAGATATTGATGAACAGGAGCTTGGCACCAATGTAAAAAACTTAGGAGTACTTCTAAACTTTATCCTTGCCATTTTCCTAATATTATTAGCCATACTTATCTCTCTTATCAGAACCGTACTAAAATATTATGATCTTCATTTGTTTCTAAAAACAAGACACTCCTTTCAAATTGATTCCGGTCTGATTCGTAAAACAAAAACCTCGGCACGAAAGTCAAAAATTCAAATAGTTTCGTGGTCGTCAAATATTTTACAAAAATTAATTGGAAGATTTGATCTTAATATAAGACAAGCTATCAGTGAAGGCTATAGTAGTAAAAAATCCATCAAAATTGTAGGTTGCAAAAAAACTCATGTTGATCAATTCGTTGATGAAGTCTTCCCAACATATAAACATTTGGACATTACCTATAAAAAATCTGATCGTAGGTTATTGTATAGATTAATGATCATCCCACTTATAATTTTTGTCATTAATATTCCTCTGGTCATATTATTCCCTAAGACTCCTCTCACATACATGCTAATATCTCTAGCAATATACTTGGCATTCAGATCTTGGAAATTATTCTCTAAGAAAAAATACTTTGTCAATGAAAAACTAATTTTAATAAAAGGAGGTGTACATGGAGATAAGTCAGTAATTGCCCAAACATATAAAGCTCAATCCATTTCCATCAGCACCTCATACTATCAAAGGCAACATAATCTTGCTAGCCTTAATATATACACCGCCTCGGGACGTATAAATATACCCTACCTTAAAGTTTCCGAAATCAATGATATATCGAATTTAATCCTTGGCACGATAGAAAATAGTAAAGCTAAATGGATGTAGAACAAGGACTTATGTTGGAATCCATAATATAAGATTTAAAAAAAAATAGAACATGTGCAACGATTTAATCATCTCGATAGAATAATAGTGTGAAAGCGATCGTATATTAATTTAACTTATTAATTTAAAAATAATGAAATCAATTAAAATTTTTGGGTTCTTATTGCTGTTAAGTTCTCTATTTATCGTAAGCTGTTCTAAAGAAAACATTGATGAAACAAATACTAATCCTGGAAAGATAGATGTACCAACTACAACTGTTCAAAACAGTCTGTTGACAAGATCTACTGAAACTGCGGCAAGTAGCAGTTCTGACAACGGATTAGAACTAGATTGTGTAACTATTTTATATTCTTTTGATCTTATTGAAGAAGATGGAACTATTCATACTATTTCTTCTGACGAAGACTTCTTCAACTTGATGGAAGATACTACTAATTTTGTTATCGTTGATTTTGTATATCCATTAAATGTACAGGACGAAAACGGAGAAACTAGTGAAGTGGCTTCTGGAGAGGAATTAGGTGAATTATTCGCCATGTGTCTTCCAAATGGTTGGACAGATGAATTATTTCCTGCCTTCCTTCTCGAGGACGAAACCTCTTGTTTTACAGCCGAGTATCCAATTGATTTACAAAATATCGACGGAGAGATTTTTACAGCAAATGATGCCGACGAATATATTGAGTTATTAGTACAGGAGCCTATGTTCTTTGTATTTCCTTTCAATCTAATAGATGAAGAAGGTAATGTAATAGCGATTAATAATGTCGATGAGTTGATCGAAGCTCTTATCTCGTGCAACGATGTGGTTGAGCCAGGCGATACAACATGGTGGAATGATGACGTAGAATATATAGGTTGTTACCAAATTACTTTCCCTTTTGATGTTGTATTAGCTGATGGAACTGTTGTTACAGTTGAAGATCACATGCAATATTGCGATCTTCTACTTTCAGGGCAGATTGTAGACTTTTCTTATCCTATAACAGTCATTGATGAAGATGGTAATGAAATCACCGTTAATTCAGCTGAAGAATTAAATGAACTACTTGAAGACTGTGATTACGGTAACGGCGGACCAAATATTGGAGACGATATATGGATTCTTCTAGAAGGTACTTATCCATGGGATTCAACAGGTATGGGTTGTTATTCAATCAACTATCCTTTATCATTAACCGGATATGACTTTGACGGTAATGCAATTGTAGAAGGAGTTGTAATGGAGGAAGCAGGAATATATGAGTTCCTAAACTCTAATCCTAATGAAGTTGCTTTTATTGGACTGCAGTATCCTGTTTCTGTAACACTTTCTGAAGATCAAAGTGTTGTAGAGTTAAATGCAATAGAAGATATTTTTGATTTATTAGAAGGTTGTGGAAACTAAATAAAAATTATGGAGTAGCTTATAATGCATTGAGCTACTCCAATTTTAATATGGTAGCAGATCAAATTATACAACAGTGTATTTCTAACAATAGAGTAGCTCAAAAGCAACTCTATAATTCTTGTGCTGCTTACGTCTATTCGATTGTCAAAAATTATATCTATGATGACGAACTTCGTAAGGATTGTATGCAGGAAGTATTTGCTAACATTTTCAACTCACTACCTAACTTTAATCCTTTAAAAGGAAATTTTAAATCTTGGATAGCTCAGATATCAATCAATAGATCAATTAACTTTTTAAAAAAACACAGTAAACTAAAAATAGACGGTAATCTTGAGAAAATAGAGGACTTAAGTTATGATCAGTTTAATTATTTGGATAAATTATCACGTAACGAAATAGAAAATATGCTCGCAAAAATGCCTTTAGGTTATAGAACAGTTTTCCTACTTTATGTAATTGATGATTACTCTCATAAAGAAATTGCTGAGACCATTGGTATAACTGCTGTGACTTCAAGGACACAATTGTCGCGAGCTCTAAAGTGGATCAAAAAAAATATTATTCCTTCCTCTAATTATTTGAACTATGAAACATTTTAACACACTAAAAAAGAAAATCAGAAATAACAATACTGAGCTTCCTGATGACTTTTCATGGGAAAATATGGAATCTGGTATTTTTGAAAAAATGAACGATTTGAATCACAGGGAAAATAGTGATAAAAAAATAGTTCCATATAAAATGTTTTGGCTACTTGCAATAATAAGTTTAATAGGAGTTACAATCATCTATCAAATTAATCAATCCAAATTCACTGAAAATAAGATTACTGAATCAAAAGATATAGCTAATCATTCTTCTGATACTCATAAGTCTCTAGTAGAAGAAAGTTCTAATGTTATAAATCAACCTAAAGAAGAAAGCAAAAAACAAATAACTATAGATTCAGATATTAAAAACAACTTAGAACGTAGTAATACCCTACTTCAAAAGAAAAATGAAACTAACAACGTCAACTACTCCCAAGCTAATACTGATTTAAATGAAAGCTCCACTCGCTCTAAAGATCAATTATCTTCGAATAATAACAATACTTCGAGCAATGGAAAAATTGAAGCTGTTAGTAACGTAATGGATGAAAAAAACAATAATGAGGAAGTTGCATCTATGATAGATCATTTAATCCCAAATCCTCAATCGACAACTAAGATTAGTCAAAAATTAAATAACGAAAGTGAAAAGGAGAAAGATCAGATTTCTAAGAAAAAAATAAGAACTTTGTTACAAATGGAAGCTGTAAATACTTCCGTTGTACAAAATGTTTTTTCTCTAAACAATACTATTCCGCAAATTGATTTAGCTTTTACTAATGTATCATCTTTACAAGAAGACGAGTTAAAAATTAAATCAAAAAAATGGTCTATTTCTCTTGGCTCTGCTCTCATTAATTGGGACCAAAATGTAGATAATAATCCCTCTTTTGAGGATATAAACACCCTTTTATCCAACTCCCAGTCCTTATCAACTGAGTATTTTGTTAACAAAAACTGGTCAATTTCTGGAGGTTTAGAGAAACGTAACCTTTGGAGTAAGTTAAATACTCAAACTGTTAATGAAGTTCAAAGAGATGTAGAAAATACTGCCGTACAGTATTTAGTTTATGCCTTTGATAATTCGAGAGACACTGTTTACGGAACGGCAACGGTTATTGACACAAGTACGAGGTCAGTTGTTCATCATAACAAGGTTAGTCAATTAAGTATACCGCTGCTGATGAATTACACTAAAACTTTTAACAGATTTGATGTTGGACTGGGATTGGGTTTTGATTTTATAATCAAATCAAAAAGTGAAGGAAGATTTAGAGAAAATACTGATATAGTTGATTATCAAACTGATGAAAAAAGTCCATACTCTTCATCCTTTCAATCATCTTTGTTAACTAGTCTGCGATTAAGATATCACTTGAGCGATTATTTTTATGTGGGTACAGGTTTGTCCTATTCAAAAAGTTTATCTAACTGGTCAGCGGATGAAGCTGTTACGTTCAAACCAAGTTGGATATCTGGAAGGATTAGTCTAGGATATAAATTTTAGCTTTAACTCTTTAGTTTCAATTTATCTATTTTAACTAAAGGTCCGGGACACATAGCTTCATGGCAACCTATACAGGTAGTTACCATGTTTTTATAGCATGTCTTTAAATCTTGGCACGTATTTCTATATATATCTATTTGTTGAATATACTGCTTAGCAAATGCCTTATATTCCTTACTTGCCGCCTTATGTGGTTCAGTAGCTTGAGCGGTCAGCAATTTATCATATAATAAGGTTGTATTATATCTTTTCCCCTTCTCGAGAGACAATTTCATATTCATGGTCTCATCAAACATCTCTCTCATCAAAAGAGCTAGCCCTGAATCACCATTTGGGTTACTGTTCCACTTTGATTTATATTCTTTTTCGCCACAGGCTAGTACTACGACGCAAACAAGAAAACTAATCAGTACTTTTTTCATAATCTACGCTTTTACTATATATTATATTAATACTGAAAATGCTGTTGAAGTAAAACCATGCATCAACTAAGTCTCATTCCATTATCGGTTCCATCGGAACTTGAAATAAAATTCAATTTTCCATCCGCGTTTTCAGCCATCAATATCATGCCTTGAGATTCGATACCTTTTAGTTTTCTGGGTGCTAGATTAGCTAATAAAGTAACTTGCTTACCAATTATTTCATCAGGTGAATAATGCTCGGCTATTCCGGAAACAACTGTCCTCTTTTCAAAACCTAAGTCCAAAGTCAGCTTAAGAAGTCTATCCGCTTTTTTTACCTTCTCAGCCCCAATAATAGTAGCTGTCCTTATATCGAGCTTACTAAAGTCATCAAAACTAATTTCGTCTTTAAGAGGTTCATAGTTAACTTCATTAATCTTTTCCTCCTTTTCAGATTCCGAAGATTTTAACTTCTCCATTTGTTTATCAATTACTTCGTCGGATATTCGACTAAATAGATGTATGGGTTTGTTAAGTTGATGCCCGGACTTTATAAGTAATTCTCCCTCCGAAAGCCTATCCATCATATCAACCCATTCTCCATTCTCCTCTAATGAGGATAAGTTCAACATCTCTCTTAATTTATCAGCGGCATCCGGCATAAATGGTCTAATAGCTAAACTTAATGCTTCTAAGTATTGCAGACACAAATTCATTACGGGCTTAACAGCTTCGGCGTCCTCTTTCTGTAATTTCCATGGTGCGTTATTTTGTAAAATTTGATTACCCGTAGTACAAATCGACATTAGTGATTTAAGGCCTCCCCTAAAATCATATCTTCTAATATGACCAGCCAATTCTTGTAAATCATCATGCAATCTCAACATTTCATTCTCATGGTAAGAAAAATCTTCTTCTCCCTCAGGTCCCAACACATCATAACTATCATCAAACTGAGGTATCACTCCATCATAGTACTTATGAGTAAGAACCATTACCCTATTGACAAAATTGGCTAGATTATTTACTAACTCATTATTTGTGGAATCTTGAAATCCTTTCCAGGTAAATTCACTATCCTTAAGTTCGGGCATATTTTTGATCATATTAAACCTCAATTCGTCAATATTCTCAGGTAAATCATTCACAAATTCATTTACCCAAACAGCCCAATTTTTACTTGTAGAAATTTTTCTTCCCTCCAAATTCATAAACTGATTGGCAGGCACATTATTTGGTAAAATATATTCTCCATGGGCCTTTAGAATAGCTGGAAAAATAATACAATGAAATACAATATTATCTTTCCCTATGAAGTGCACCAATTTCGTGTCTTCCTTTTGCCAATAATCTCTCCAATCCTTTCCATTTTCCTCTGCCCATTGTTTGGTAGCAGATATGTATCCAATTGGAGCATCTAGCCATACATAAAGCTTTTTACCCTCATGACCTGGTACTTCCTTTGGTACATCTACTCCCCAACTTAAATCCCTAGTCATCGATCTGGGTTGAAGTCCTCCATCGATCCATGATTTACATTGTCCCAAAACATGTGCTTTCCATTCATCGGTGTAATGCACCATTTTTCCATTAACTTCTCCTTTGTTTATCCATTCACTTAGCCACGATTCGTATTTGTCTAAAGGAAGATACCAATGTGTAGTTTTTTTCAAAATAGGCTCAGATCCGCTAAGTGTGGATCTAGGGCTAATTAACTCAGTAGGACTTAAAGTAGAACCACAATTTTCACATTGATCCCCATAGGCATCTTCGTTACCGCAATTAGGACACGTTCCAACTATAAACCTATCTGCCAAAAATTGTTTTGCCTCTTCATCAAAATATTGCTCTGATTCCTTTTCTATGAATTCTCCTTTATTGAAGAGGTTTAGAAAAAACTCTTGGGCCGTTTTGTGATGAAGTTCTTCGGATGTTCTGTGATATATATCAAAAGAAACATTCATTTTATCAAATGCCTCCTTAAACAGGTAATGATATTTATCAATTATTTCTTTTGGCGATAATCCCTCTTTTTTAGCACGAATAGTAATGGCTGCACCATGCTCATCCGATCCACAAACAAATAGTACATCCTTTCCCATCATTCTTTCAAATCTGACATAAACATCTGCTGACAGATAAGCTCCTGCCAAATGTCCAATATGAAGAGGTCCATTTGCATATGGTAAAGCTGACGTTACAGTTATCCTATTATGTTGCATATATTAACTTTAGATATAAGACGCGAAGATATTTCAATTCAAGAAATATTGATATAATAAGTACTCAAAGAATTCATGCTTCCATCAAATTGTTTTAATCTTTGTGTACCAATTATTACGATGAGATTAAAAAACATAGAATTTAAAGCGAAAATCGACGACGAGAAGAAAATGCTAAGTCTTATAGATAAATTAAGCCCTGAGTATCTAGGGGAAGATATACAAATAGATACTTATTACGACATTTCTAATGGAAGACTGAAATTAAGAAGAGGTAATATAGAAAACTCGCTTATCTTCTATAAAAGAAATGAAGAAAGAGAATTAAAACAATCCGATATCATCCTTTATCGGCACATTCCTGATCCATCTTTAGAAATGCTCCTGAAGGAAATGTATGATATCAAGGTTATAGTAAAAAAGAGAAGGAAAATATTTTTTGTAGAACACGTAAAAATTCATCTCGATGAAGTTGATTCCTTAGGAACTTTTATCGAAGTTGAAGTGATTGATTCTAACAATTCAAAAACTATTTCAGAATTAGAAGAGAAATGTGAATATTATAAAAAATACTTTAAAATATCTGATTCTCAGATCGTAAATGCTTCTTATAGTGATCTAATTTTATCTCGCTGTAATTAAGCATAATGCTATGTGTATTAAAACACCTCTAAAATGTTTCCATAGATTTGAAGAAGATATAACCCATATCTCTATACCTGACAAATTCACTTTTCCTTTCTATTATGACCCTCACCCCATAAGTCTGGTAGCCGTAAAAGAACTGCAAAAACTTATATCTAAAATCTCCTGGAAGCATAATTTCGGATTGATCCCAAATAAAGAAGGAGATATTATTGGAAAAATGTTTGGTGTTTTAGTCGTCATGTCACAAACCAATGAATTAGGTTATTTGGCCGCTTATTCTGGAAAAGTAGCAGATGGAAACGTATACAAACAATTTGTTCCCTCTATATTTGAGTCATTGCATGACGAAAATGGATTTTATAAGATTGGTGAAAAAGAGTTAAATCTTATTAATAGCAAAATAATAGAATTAGAAAATAATCCAGACTATTTGAAAGCACTCACTAAACATGACGAACTGCTAAAAATGCAAGAATCAGAATTAGCCCGTCTCAAGTCTAAAAATAAAAAAGAAAAGAAAAAAAGAAAAGAAATAAGAATATCTCAACGAAATGTACTCAACGATAACGAATATAACATTCTCATAGAAAGACTAAGTAAACAGAGTATAAGACAAAACTATGAGCTCAAAGACTTAACTAAATATTGGAATAAAAAGGTTAACGAATCTAGCAGTGTTTTGAAGAAATATTCAAAAGCTATTGAGGATCTAAAGAATGAGAGGAAAAATAAATCATCAACACTTCAAAGAAAGCTTTTTGATCAGTATTCATTTATTAATAAAGAAAAGGAGGAAAAGAGTCTCTGGGAAATATTTAAAGGTACCGTTCTCAAACATCCACCGTCGGGAGCCGGAGAATGTGCAGCTCCCAAATTACTTCAATATGCCTTTCAACATGAACTAAAACCAATAGCAATCGCCGAGTTTTGGTGGGGTCAGTCCCCAAATTCTGAAATCAGGCGGCATAAATACTTTTACCCAGCTTGTAAAGGTAAATGTGAGCCTATCCTCAATCATATGTTAGAGGGCATAGCAATGAATTCCAACCCTCTTGTTAAAGATTTAGGAAATCAGGATATTGAAATTATATACGAAGACGACTATATCGTTGTGATCAACAAACCTCCTGAAATGCTTTCAGTACCAGGAAATACAGGTAAACAATCCGTACTTCAAAAACTTCGTGAATTATATCCAAAAGCAGAAGGCCCTTTACTCGTACACAGATTAGATATGTCTACTTCGGGATTGCTTTTAGCTGCCAAAAATTCGCAAGCTCATAAAAACCTTCAACTACAGTTTATAAAAAGATATATAAAAAAAAGATACGTCGCTCTACTCGAAGGTCATATATTGACCAATGAAGGAACAATAGATTTGCCATTGCGTGGAGATCTTATGGATAGACCAAGACAAATGGTATGCTTTAAAGAAGGAAAAAAAGCAATGACCAAATGGAAAGTCTTGGAATCCGATAGTGAATATACTCGAGTCGCTCTTTATCCTGTTACCGGGCGAACTCATCAATTAAGGGTTCATACTGCTCATTCTAAAGGATTGAATTCTCCAATAAAAGGAGATGATCTATATGGTCAAAAGGCAGATAGACTTTATCTCCATGCAGAATACATCAGGTTTCAACATCCTAAAACAAAACAGAATATGCAGTTTACGATAAAACCGGATTTTTGATTTAATTTTAATTACTCTCTGAATATCTCAACAATTCAGTCTTTGAGACTTTATATTTGTAGTACTAATTATTAATAATTATGACACAAACGGTGGATAACGCTCTTTCTAGGGCTTTAAATTCAGAATTTCTTTCCTTCGAAGAAGGCATGGAGTTACTCAATAATGCCCCAACCACTGAATTGATGTATGTTGCCAATGAATTAAGAAAGCAAAAGGTTCGGGGGGATATTGTGACATGGATAATAGACAGAAATAGTAATACTACAAATGTTTGTATCGCTAACTGTAAATTTTGCAATTTTTATCGAAGACCAGGCCATGAAGAAGCTTACATTACGACGATAGAACAATACAAGCAAAAAATTGAAGAAACTTTTGTCTTTGGTGGTGAGCAATTATTACTGCAGGGAGGCCATCATCCGGATCTTGGTTTGCAGTATTATGTCGATCTCTTCAAAGAACTGAAATCTTTATATCCTAACTTAAAATTACATGCTCTGGGCCCTCCGGAAATAGCCCATATTGCTAAACTTGATAATCTGAGTCACACTGAAGTGTTATCGTCACTAAAAGAAGCCGGATTAGATTCTCTTCCAGGAGCTGGAGCTGAAATTCTTAACGACAGGGTCAGAAGATTAATCAGCAAAGGAAAATGTGGTGCTCAAGAATGGCTAGATATAATGCATGCCGCCCATAATTTGGAAATAACTACTTCTGCTACTATGATGTTCGGTCATATAGAAACCAATGAAGAGAGAATTCAGCATTTGATAGACATAAGAAATATTCAGGCTAAGAAACCTAATAAAGCTAAGGGATTTATTGCTTTTATCCCTTGGCCGTTTATGGATGAACACACCATTCTTAAAAAAATAAAAAGAGCAAGAAATACTTGTACTTCAGATGAATATATCAGAATGATAGCTTTAAGTAGAATTATGCTACCCAATATAACGAATATCCAAGCTAGCTGGTTGACAGTTGGAAAACAGGTAGCACAGATGTGCCTTCATGCTGGAGCTAATGATTTTGGTAGTATTATGATCGAGGAAAATGTAGTTTCCGCCGCAGGAGCTGCTTTTAGATTTACTGCAGATGGCATTCAAGAGGCTATTAGAGAAGCGGGATTTGTTCCAAAGCTAAGAAATCAGGAATATGAGTTCCGTGATTTACCAAAGGAAATGATACAACAAGAATTAGATCATGAAACCATGATTGTTGATTAAAATATGGTGATTTGACTTTATATGATAAAATAATTGGTGCTTCTAGATATATCAAAAAGGAATACCATGGTGATGCTAAATTAGCTATCGTTTTAGGAACCGGACTTTCTTCACTTAGGGATGATATTGAAATCAAAGGTGTTATTGATTATGAAGACATTCCACACTTCCCTCTCAGCACAACAGACAGTCATCAAGGAGAATTTATTTGGGGAGAGCTACATGGAAAGGAAGTTATTCTACTTTCAGGAAGATTTCATTTCTATGAAGGATATTCAACTAAGAAGCTTACTCTTCCAATAAGAGTATTGCGACACATTGGTATTGAAAAAATAATTATGACCAATGCTACAGGTGCTGTAAATCCTCACTTTAATGAAGGTGATTTGGTTTTAATTACTGATCATATCAACTTTACCCCCTCCAATCCTTTGAGAGGAACAAATGATGAAAGGTTAGGGCTTCGGTTTCCCGATATGATGAATGCTTACGATAAGGAACTACAAAACCTCACGCTTGATGTAGCCAAGAAACTTAATATTTCATTACAACAAGGAGTTTACTTTGGGTTACAGGGGCCTAATTTAGAAACACCCGCTGAATACAAAATGGCTAATATTCTGGGAGGCGATATGATAGGCATGAGCACAGTTCCGGAAGTAATAGTAGCGGTTCACGCTGGTATGAAAGTACTTGCGATTTCTGTAGTTTCAAATGTTTGTTTTCCAAAATCCAGAATACAAAAAACTACAGTGGAAAAAGTAATCAAAACGGTTAATAAAGCTTCAGTAAAAATGTCAACATTGATAAAAGAACTTATTAAATCTAAAAACCTATAGATGATAGTTACCAAAACTGTCGACGAACTAAAAAAGAGTTTAGAGCAACTCGTTAAAAGTAAAGAAACCATTGCTTTTGTACCTACCATGGGTGCTCTACACGAAGGGCATATATCTCTTGTCAAAAAGGGGGAAAAAGTTGCTACCCATGTAGTAGTTAGCATTTTTGTAAACCCTACTCAATTCGATAATTCTGAAGACTTGGAAAAATATCCACGAGTACTGGATAAAGATATTTCTTTATTGGAGAAAAACGGAACACAAATACTTTTTGCTCCTTCTGCATCAGAGGTCTATCCCAAAGGATTAGATACTTCTGTTGATCTTAATTTAGAACATCTAGATAAAACCATGGAAGGAGAACATCGTACAGGGCATTTTGAAGGAGTTGTCCAAGTAGTAAAACGCTTATTGGATATTGTTAATCCCAATTATTTAGTAATGGGTCAAAAGGATTTTCAACAATTTTCTATCATTCGTTATATGATTGAAAAACTAGCATTAGATGTAGAATTAATCGTAGGAAAGACCAAAAGAGAAGCTGACGGTTTGGCTATGAGTTCTCGAAATCGAAGGCTCACTGACCACTACAGGAAAATAAGTCCTGAGATATACAAAGTACTAAAGTATGTTAAAAGAAATCTGAGAAAAAAAAGCATCCCAGAATTACAGAACTATGCATTGAATAGATTACGAAAATCAGGATTAAGACCAGAATACTTCACCATTTTTGATGGATATACTCTTCTGGAAATTCAAAATATGAATAATCACAGATTTATTGTAGCTGCTACCGCTGCGTGGGCAGGAGATATTCGGTTAATTGATAATCTTCCATTGAGAAAACCTAGAAGTATTAAATTCTTATAGTTAATTATACAATAAGCTCTATCGCCTTATTTACGACTGAAACGATCATTGGGCTCTTTCCTTTTACCTCTCCATCCAAATTTAAGGTCATTGTTTGATTAGTCACCAGAGATAATTCCTTAATCTGTCTATAATCAACACTTGGATCATTAATATGCTTACCTGAAAAGATTTTAGAAAACAATGATATTAACTTACTCCTAGACAAGCTCTTGATCGCTATTAAATCTATCAAACCATCATCCATCTGAGCCTTAGGGGCAGCCCTCATGCCTTTACCCGTGTGAATATTATTGCATAGTAAAACCATTGAATAAGCTTCCGAATAAGAGTTTCCATCTATGCTAATTTCTACATTCCAACTCGGGTTTTTCAAAATCTGAAACAACGAAAGAATATTATATCTTTGTCCACCCATCCAGCGATAACTTTCTGCCAAAGTATTAATTTCAGCTGCAAAGCCCCACCCAACAATATTGAATGCATAATATTTCTTATTAGAACTTAAAACCTCCATTACATCAATGAGCATCGTTTTCTTCTGTATTAATTTTTCAATGGCTTCTTCTATATTCAAACAATGTAAATCGTGCATCAAAGAATTTCCGCTTCCTGACGGAAGCATTCCTAAAGGAATTCTCTCTGTTGAATCATGCCTCATTAACCCATTTACAAGTTCATGACAAGTACCATCTCCCCCTACTCCCACTACAAATTCATATCTACTTAAATTGGTATTGGATATAAGTTCTGTAGCATGTCCACGACTTTCAGTTAAAAAGATATTACTTTCATATCCATATGATTTTAAAACCGAAGCTGCCTTAGAAGCATCCTTCACACCTCTTTTCTTTCCACTCTCAGGATTAACAATAAATAAGACCTCCTTAACTTGCATAAAGCAATATATAGATATTCGATCAAATAATATCCCTCGGTTCTGAATCTTTTTTTAAATCTATCCGTTTAACTTTGAGATACTAATAAACAGTGTCTGTGTAATTGGTTTTCGAATCTCAAATTCAATAAAAATTCTATTTTTGCAGCATGTTACTACATATTCATAAATCTAAAATTCATCGAGCTACAATAACTGAAGCTAATTTAAATTACGTTGGTTCTATCACGATAGACGAAGATCTAATGGATGCCGCCAATATAATTGAAGGAGAAAAAGTTCAAATTGTCAATAATAATAACGGAGAGAGGATAGAAACCTATGTTATCAAGGGAAAAAGAGGCTCAGGGGTCGTTTGTTTAAATGGTGCAGCAGCGAGAAGAGCAGAGATAGGTGATATTGTTATCATAATCTCCTATGTTCTAATGACGCCTGAAGAAGCAAAAGGGTTTCAACCTTCTACTGTTTTCCCCGATGAAAATAACAAGTTGGTCTAACCTATTTGAACCAAGTGGATAAAGGGAAAAAGATTCTAAAATTTTTACTTTTCTTTTTAGTAGGGTTCTTAATCCTGTATCTTGTTTATTTTAAAAGTAATCAGGCCTTTATGGCTGATTGCGAGTTAAAAGGTATTCCTATAGAAGATTGTGATCTCGTTCAAAAAGTACAAACCGACTTCTTGCAATCTAATAAATGCGCTATTGTCTTGGTTGTTTTTTGTTTCGCTCTTTCCAATTTTATTCGGGCTATAAGATGGCAACAACTCCTGACTCCTTTGGGATATCAGGTCAACTTTCTCAATAGTTATGCTGCTGTTAATATTGGTTATTTACTTAACCTTTCCTTCCCAAGAGCGGGTGAAATTGCAAGACCAGGTGTTTTAGCTAAATATGAAAACGTTAATTTTGAGCATGCTATAGGAACTGTTGTAACAGAGAGATTGGTGGATTTTTTATGTTTATTCGCTGCTCTTGTATTAGGTTTGATTTTGGCAGGAAATACGCTGATAGATTACTTCAACGAACATTTTGATCTATACGATAAATTAGCTCCTTTTTTGAAAAACAAAACGCTTCTTCTATCAATTATTGTTGTTTTGGCACTTGTTCTTTTTTATATTTTGAAGAATTTAGAGAACATAAAAACAACAACATGGGGACAAAAAATATTGAATTTTATCACGGGACTAATAGAAGGAATTAAAAGTATTAGACAGGTAAGAAATCCAATACTCTTTATTATATACAGTATCTCGATCTGGGTCCTGTATTATCTAATGACCTACTTCATGTTTGATGCTCTTGATTCAACAAAACATTTAACACCTCTAGCCGGATTAGTTGTTTTTCTGTTTGGGTCTATGGGAATGATATTTCCTTCTCCCGGTGGCCTGGGGAGTTATCACTTAATGATAGAACAAGCTTTACTTATATTCGGCATTTCTATATCCAATGCATTTTCTTTTGCGAATATTATTTTCTTCTCAGTTCAAATATTTGGTGTAATTTTAATTGGCATCATATCTTACATTTACTTACCAATTATAAATAAGGGTAATGATTGAAAAAAAAATATATGATGATATCAATGGACTAAAGCAAAAAATTGATTCGCTGAGATCAATAGGCGAAAAGATTGTGTTTACCAATGGATGTTTTGATTTATTACATAAAGGGCATGTACTATATCTAGAGGAGGCTAAAAAATTAGGTGACTTCCTCATTATTGGATTAAACAGTGATCAATCCATCACTCGTTTAAAAGGTCCTGACAGACCTATAAAAAAAATAATGGACCGAGTTTTTGTTTTAGCCGCTTTAGAATCTGTAGACGCTGTTATAGTTTTTGAAGAAGATACCCCATTAAATTTAGTAAGCCATTTGATTCCTGATGTTCTTGTTAAGGGAGGTGATTGGAAAGTAGAAGATATTGTAGGAAGTGACATTGTTATTGCTAATGGAGGCCTAGTAAAATCTCTGAGTTACATCAAAAGTCATAGTACTTCATCAATTATTGAAAATTCTAAACTCAACACATGAGTACGGTTAAAGATTTATATGCATATTTAAATGAAATTGCCCCTTTTCAATTACAAGAAGGTTATGATAATGCGGGCCTTATTGTTGGAGATTGGGATTCTAAGATATCCGGCGTTATGGTATGCCTAGACAGCACTGAAGTAGTTGTTAAAGAGGCTATCGAAAATGATTGCAATGTAATCGTCTCTCATCATCCGATTATTTTCAGTGGTTTAAAAACTATTACAGGAAAAAATTATATTGAAAGAACGATTGTTGCCGCAATCAAAAATGATATTTCTATTATCGCCATTCACACCAATTTAGACAATATACTGACCAATGGTGTCAACGCCAAAATTGCAGAAAAATTAGAATTGGTTAATACCAAAATTATGAATCCAGTTGCCAATATAACCCACAGTTCCGAACAAGTAGGTGCAGGTATAATAGGTAAACTACGTCATAAGATGACACCTGATAGTTTCACCAATTATTTGAAACAAAAAATGAATATAGATCAAGTAAGAAGAACCAAATATATTTCTGAAGAAATATCAAAAATAGCAATCTGTGGTGGATCAGGAAGTTTCTTACTTGGAAATGCAATAAAATTGAAAGCAGATGTTTTTATAACTGCCGATTTTAAATATCATCAATTCTTCGACGCCAATGATAAAATAGTCATTTATGACATTGGACATTATGAAAGTGAAAAATATACTATTGAATTATTGAAGGATTTGATTAGGAATAATTTTAGTAACTTTGCCGTCCGTTATACAAAACATAACACAAATCCGGTATTTTACAATTAATTTGATATAAAAATATGGCTACAAAAGAGTTAACTATAGAGGAGAGACTTCAGAATATATGGACCCTACAGCAAGTAGATTCCAAAATTGATGAGATTGCCGTTTTGAAAGGTGAATTACCTATGGAAGTCCAAGATTTAGAAGATGATATCGAAGGACTTAACAAAAGAATAGATAAGATAAATGTTGCTTTAGGAGAAATAGGTACTGAAATAGCTAAACACAATGCTAATATTAAAGAGTCCGAAGCATTGATAGAGAGATATGAAAAGCAACTGGACAATGTAAAAAATAATCGGGAGTATGATGCATTGACCAAAGAGATTGAGATGCAAAAATTAGAGATTCAACTTTCTAATAAGAGAA
Source organism: Saprospiraceae bacterium (assembly GCA_965230495.1). Taxonomy (GTDB): domain Bacteria; phylum Bacteroidota; class Bacteroidia; order Chitinophagales; family Saprospiraceae; genus JACJYM01. Next base: position 1,480,518 of record OZ246004.1, read on the forward strand.
TAAATGATGCCACTGTTGGTAAGACCAACAAAGAAGAGCAAATGACATTTACTCAAGAAAGATTAGAAAAGAGAAACTCGGAGCTAGAGGAAAAGAAATTAGAGCTTGAAAAAATAATTGCCAAAACCGAAAAGGAAGAGGAGAAATTAAAAAAGAAGTCCGAAAAAGCTAGAAAGATAGTCGAACCTCGATTGTTAAAAGCTTATGACAAAATTCGAAGTAACTATAGAAATGGACTTGCCGTTGCTCCTATATCAAGAGGGGCCTGCGGAGGTTGTTTCAATAGAATACCACCTCAGGTGGCGATTGAAATTGGAGCTATGAAAAAAATAATTGCTTGCGAACACTGTGGAAGAGTACTAGTTGATGCTACGATCACTGGAGAAAGTGCCGAGTAATTGTTTTAAAAATATAAAGCTTTTAAAAAGCCCTTTGCTGATACTGCAAGGGGCTATTTTATTTATAGGACTATGGAGTCATTGCCATGCTCAAACTTATTATTTTGAAGAGTCCAAAGGTTTAAAAGAAGCATATAATCTAGCCACTACCCTACAACTTGCTAGAGCCCAAGAAAAAATCGATAGCTTAAAAGAATTTGAGCCCTCTAATATGCTTGTCTATCATGTCGAAAATTATATAGATTTTTTCACAGTTTTTATTCAAGAAGAGAAATCCGTTTTCGAAAGATTAGAAGCCAACAAGAATAAAAGAATAGAATATATAAGAAAAGGACCTGATAGTAGCCCCTATCGTCTATTTTGTGAGGCAGAAATAAACCTCCAATGGGCACTGGCAAGATCTAAATTTGAGGAATTTTTTAATGCAGGTCGTGAAGTTTATAGAGCATTTAAATTGTTGAACAAAAATGAAGAGCAATTTCCTGATTTTATAGCCAATAAAAAAAGTCTCGCCATACTCCATTCGCTGGCAGAATCAATTCCCGGTATCATTCGTTTTTTTGGAGGAATAGAGGGTTCCATCGAAAAGGGCATGGATGAAATAGAACAACTGGTTGAACACTGCGAAACTAATGAATTCCTCTTTACAAAAGAAGTTATAGCTATCTACACATACATGTTATTTTACCAAAGTAATAGAAAAACGGAAGCTTATAATTATATAAAGAACAGCTCTTTACAACCAAGTATGAATCCCTTAAGTACGTTCCTAATGGCTGGAATGGCTCAAAGAAATGGATATAATGACGAAGCCCTTCAAATATTGAAATCACAACCTACCGGAGATAACTTTATAGCTTTTCATTATTTAGATTTAATGATGGGTAAATCATTACTTGCTCTACTTGATCCAAAAGCCAAAGATTATATATTATCATTTACTAAAAACTTTAAGGGTCAGCATTTTATAAAAGAAGCTTACCAAAAATTGGCTTGGTACGAATTAATCATAAATGAAAATTTCGCTGGTTATTCACATTATATGAGTTTGTGTCAATCAAAAGGAAATGATGTAGTGGACGAAGATAAGCAAGCTCTAAAAGAAGCAAAGAATAAGGATTTTCCTGATCCTTTACTTTTAAAGGCAAGGGTACTTTTCGATGGAGGTTATTACCAAAAGTCCTATCAGTTACTTGCCACAAATTCGTATAAATTTGTTGACCCTAATAATTCATTTAGAGTTGAGTATTTATATCGATTGGGAAGAGTTCTTCAAGCTTTGGGTAATTATACTGAGGCGTTAGAATACTTTGAACTTACACTTAAAGAAGGAGATAAAAAAAACTATTTTGCATGTAACGCGGCCCTTCAGGCCGGCTTAATTAATGAGAGTCAACACAACATAGAATTAGCAAAAAAGTATTTTGAGAAATGTCTTTCTTTGTCTCCTAAAGAATACAAAACCAGCCTTCATCAAAAAGCAAAAAGTGGGCTTGATAGAATAAAGTAACTCAGGTTAATTGGTTGATCATAAAAAGTAATACATTTATGTTAAAATTAACAATAAACATGAGAATACTAATTTTAATTACAATCATTATTGGCTCCCTTTCTTGCAAGCAAAATACGGAAGCAAAGGTTTCAGAGGAGAAGTCCGAAACAACTAAAAATACAGAACAACCTACTTCCTTTGGAGAGGACTTTGAAGCCTCCAATATCTTATCTTATGATAGCATGCTCCAACAAATAGCTGAAAAAGATAGTCTTGTAGATATTGTTGTAAAAGGAAAAGTGGATGGGGTCTGTCAGGTTAAAGGCTGCTGGATGAACATAGTATCTTCCAATGACAGTTTAGCAGAAAGCATGTTTGTAAAGTTTCATGACTACGGCTTCTTTATGCCCTTAGATTTGACTGGTGATGTTATCATGAAAGGTAAAGCATATTATGAGGAAACAACTGTGGATGAATTAAGGCATTATGCTGAAGACGAAGGAAAATCAGAAGAAGAAATCGCTGCTATTGTGGAGCCTATCAAAGAATTGAAATTTATGGCTACCGGAGTTCAGATAGCGGAATAAAATAGTCTTTCCATATCAATATAAACTAGAATCATAAATCTTTGTTAAATTTTAGAAACAGATCGAATTGATAGAACAAAGGTCGTTCTGTTATTGAAAATTATTTAATATTGTATAACATTAGCATTTTAGTTTTGAAAAATTACTTATTTGCAGTTTTATTGGTTTTGGGTACTAGTGCTTGTTTTGGACAGCAAGACTCCGTTGCGGTCCTTCAATTTTCGGGAAGAGTCGTTACTTCTGATGATAACGGTGATATAATTCCACTACCTTACACTAACGTAGCAATTCTGAACTCAAGTAGAGGAGATTACTCTGATTATGATGGATTTTTCTCTTTTGTTGCTCTTGCAGGAGAAACCGTTTCTTTTTCCAGAATAGGTTATAAAACAGTAGAATATGTGATACCTGACACTTTAGATCAATCTAGATATACATATATCCAAATAATGAGTAAGGATAGTATTTTGCTACCTGAAGTGGTCATTTTACCATGGCCTAGTAGAGAACACTTTAAGCAAGAGTTTTTAGCTTTGGATGTAAGTAATGAACTTCGCGAAGCGGCACTCGCCAATCTAGCTGAAAACGTGATGAGTGAACTTAGATATACTATACCTGCTGATGGGACCGAGACATCTAAGTATGAATTCCAAAAACAGCAGATTGAATATCAGTATTCCGGACAGATAAAACCTCAAAGGATATTTGACCCTCTTGCTTGGAAACAATTTGTAGATGCTTGGAGAAGAGGTGATTTCAAAAAGAAGAAAAAGAAAAAAAAATAACGCTATAATATCTAATTCCAATGAAAAACGTAAAACTCATCCTGGCCTTTTGTTCTGTTTTATTTCTTCTAAGCTGTGGAGATGACGAACCTGAAGTAATTTCAGGATGTACCAATGCTAATGCTGACAATTACAACCCCAACGCCAATTCTGACGATGGTAGCTGTATTATTTCCGGATGTACTGATCCTATGGCAGATAACTATAATCCAGAAGCAAACAATGATGATGGTAGTTGTGTATATCCTAGAGATAAATGGTTGGGTATCTGGGATATTGAATTGGATTGTAATAATCAACTAATACAAACTGCTCTAGCGGGTCAGGAATTTCAAGTAGAAATCGTTCCTTCTGAGTCAGACGTTAATTTTGTACAAATAAAACTTGTAAATTCAATTTTACAAGGAGAACCGGAAGATATAGAAATAAATGGCAATGTAATAGAATATAATCCTCCCAAGCTTTCTATTCCTTTTAATGGTGATGAATTTGAAACTGAAGTAGGTATTACACTAATTCTCCAAAGCGATGAAGTAACAATGGGTGGATCAATGGATATAACAATATTTGATGTTCCATTTGTGGGCACAATCACTGATGTTTGCGATATATCCGGTACTAAGCAAGAATAACCTATATCTTTACAATTAACCCTTCATCACCAACTACATAATAATGTCCGTTGTGATGAAGGATTGCATTTAAATTTGTAGTTCTATCAAAATCCATCTTGGACCATGATTTACCTCCGTTATTCGTAATGATTATTAGGCCTTCATCTCCTACTGAAATTCCATTTTTATTGTCTAAAAATAATATGTCATTCAAGCTTTCTCCTCCACTCAAAAGCTCTCTGTTATCAAGAATCTCTATCCAATTCTTCCCACAATCTATGCTCTTACGTATGCTACCATCATAACCACATACCCAAGCCTCTTTCTCAAAAATATAAACGCTACTGAAATTATCTCCGGACACTTCCTGTTGCCTCCATCTTCTATTTTCTATAGAATATTTTAGCACCTGGCCATACCCTACTGCTAAAATGATATCATCAGTTGCATAGATATCATTCAGTTGATTTTCCAATTCAAAAACGGTATCTATCTGGAGATTCGAATCGATACAAAAAATACGACCATGATTATAATTCTTCCCTCCTACAACTAGTACTTTAGATTGAACTTTAGCCATACCATTTATTACTGCTGGGCCAGCTTCATTATTCAAACTTAGTTGTTTTAAAGCCTCTAATTCATTATCTAACTGATATAAATTTCTATTGACACCTCCACAAATGAATAGATCATCGAAAAAAACACCCGTGTGTATAGATTTGTCACTTATAGTCTCTACCGTATACTTTTCAAAATCTTGAGTCGAGCATATAAAACCAATATCCCATGTTCTTCCTCCGACTATTCGAATTTCTCCCTCTTGAGATATTTTGATTTCCTCCAAATCATAAGTAAATGGTGTCTCAAGAATGTCATAATCAAGAATAACGACATTCTTATCACAGGCTACCAAACATATGAAACAGCAGAATGAAATTAATCTTATAAAATTATTTTTCCCTAGCATTCAATTGACTAGAAAAGGTAGGAAAACTTGCACTACCGTAGTGGCTAAACCCCTTCTCGGCCTCAACATTAACAGAATAAACATCGATAAATTCTTCGAAAAAATCAGTTAACAAATCGAAATCCATATTTCGACTATGAGGTTTAGGATAATATACTAAATGGTCGATCTTACCATCCTTACTCCAAAAAACATTCAACCAAATCTTTACACCTTTGATATCTATATTCCTCTCTTCACTAAGCATTTCCATGTCTTTCAACATTCCCGTCCAAAGAGAATAGGCTTTGTCCATAGAATTATCACAAACAGAAAGTAAAAGATCATTTTGAGATGCAATGATATTCTCATATTCTTCTTCATATTCTCCAATCAGGAAAACCTCAGGTGCACTCGATATATTTTCTTGTGCGGAAATGTCACACATCATCACGAGTGATCCAATACTCAATACGAGATATCTAATTAGGTTCTTTATCATTGCCTAACAAAGATATATCATATTTTTAATAAATAAGACATTTTAGATTATTATTTCTTTAATACATATAATAGCAGAACAATCACATGCACATCTCTTATTGACTTTTTGTAGACCGAGGTTTTTCCTTCAAATTACCCATTCTGTAAGTTACCACGGCTCCAAATTGAGCAGGTAATGACTTACGTACTGAATTAAGACTAAAATTTGGAGCATTGATATCAGAAACTACTTCTTGAGATCTAAGAATATCTGTATATCTAAGAGTTAAATTTAGTCTGTCATTTAAAAAGCTTTTTCTGATATTAGCGTTAATGATGCCATTTCCCTCACTTTTACCTTGAATACTTAACTCCGGTCCATTATATCTACCATTTAACGAAAGTTTTAAATCCCATGGAGCACTAATATCAATTCTACTATTAATATTATAACTGGCAGTACTTAGTTCAATTCCATCTCTATTTTGCCTACTATCATAAAAACTTCCCCCCACATTAATTCTCATTAACTGACTCAAACTACCGGATAAACTAACCTGAACACCTGCATTAGTCAAAGTTCCATTATTTTGGTAGGTATTGATTTTGATTCCGTCATCATTTACTATGTTAAAGCTAGAAATTGTATTTACGTTCTTTCTCCAAAAGGCAGTCGATCCAATATTAAATTTTCCGAGGTAAAAACCATAATTTAATTCTACCTCATGACTCCTTTCCGGTTCTAAATTGGCATTACCATATCTAATGTCAAGACCATCTACGCTTGTTCTAATATTTGGATTCAGGAACCAAGCATTTGGAACCTCATTTCCATATTTATAACTAAGGCCTATTTCGTTGGTACTAGTAAGTTTTTGATTCAATGATATTTTGGGAACAAGGAATAAATAGTCATTGTCTACGACGGTTGTTTGATCGTATATATTATCGTATTTAAAATACACTTGTCCCAGGTCAAAAGCAAGTGATGTATTTTCAAATCTTTTTGAATAACTTACACTGAACTCTTGAGTCATAGACCCTTCTTCATTGATATAAGACATTGCTTCGTCTTTAACTAAGTGTGTTCCCATAGAACCAACGAAAAAATCTTGTACAACTTCGTTAGGAAATTCATACTCGAATTCAAAATCTAAACTATAGCTGCTAGTACTATCAATTGGATCAAAGAATTCCAGATCGATATCCAATGAATTGTTTTTAGAGTTATTATCTTCTCGTTGCCTTTGGGTTTCTCCAGATCTATTAAGTGTATTTTCCGAAAAATTATCGAATTTAAAAAGCTCTACGCCTACATCGAATGTTAGTTCTTTCTCTTCTTCGTCAAAATATTTAAACAATTCCAATCCCGCATAGTACCCCTTACCTGAATAGAGACTATTATCAAGAATATCGTAAGAATTAGTCAGTATGTTTTCTCTACTATAAATATTACTTTCTTCTTCACTATTGTTATCATTATTCCACTCATAATAACCTAAATATGGACTCACAATAAACTTATTATTTACTTCAAATTCCGGAGCCCATCCAGCATATACCCCATGTCCCCTATAATCACTTTCAGACGATCTCTGAATTAGGTAAAGTTCCTCTTCGTTAATATTGGTAAGAGACGAATTATAATTTGATTTATTTCTATATTCCCATCTACCAGCCCAGAGTGAGCTTGAAAAATTACCATTCTTATATGTAAAATTACCGCTAAATGTCTTTGCTCCCAGATCATTGTATCGTGACCACAAATTAACCAAAGAACCCTTTTGTGGTCTCTTGTTTGTCACAATATTAATTACGGCCGCATTTGTCTTGGTATATTTGGCAGGAGGATTCGTCATTATTTCAATAGCCACTACCTGATCTGAGGGAATGAGTCTAAGTACTGTAGCCAAATCGTTTGCCCGAATTTTCGGTTCTCTTCCATCTACTAGAATAACCGTGCCTATTTTCCCTGGAACAGAAGGGTTACCATCGAAATCCATATTAACTAGAGGTACCATCTCCAAAAGTTGAGATACATTGCTGTTCGATTTTCTTAAGGATTCAGATACGTATACAACTTTTTTATCAATACCTGCTTTTACTTCGTTTCTAAATTCAGAGATCACCAATTCATCCAAGTTTTCTCCTCCTACTTCAAGCATCACATTCTCCATTTTAATATCCCTCGATAAACTAATGGTATCGGAATAGCTCTTAAATCCTATAAAATCAATATGCAGTTGATAATTTCCCGTTGGAGCATTCAATATAAATTCTCCTTTTTCATCACTAAAAGTTCCATCGACAAAGAAGGTATCTTGTTTTAGGTATATATTAGCAAATTCGATCGCCTCGTTATTAGGGTCAACCACTTTTCCACTAATAGAATACTGCTGAGATATTAAGAAAGATGAGAAAAGAAAGCAACAAATAAAAAGGAAAGCTCTACACATTCTACCCAAAGATTGAAATTAAACAAAATTCTTAACGTAAACCGTTACTGTGAAACTTGGATAAAAATGACAAATAGATTTATGCAAAAGTTGCTTATTAGCTATTTTAACAATTAATTAAATTCCATAATATTTAAATGCCCACCTTCTTACTTCTTCTTTCCATCAATATATTATCTTTCCATTCCCCTCTAAGATTTCCTATTTTTTCTCTACATCCAATTTTTCTGAAACCACATTTTTCATGCAGAGCAATACTCCCATAGTTTTCGCTAAATATACCTGCCTGTAAAGTCCAAATACCGTTTCTTTCGCTAATTACAATAAGATTTTCTAACAAGAATTTTCCAATTCCCTTTCTCCTTGATTTCGCAGATACATATATACTGAGTTCTGCTACTCCAGTATATACACATCTATCAGATACCGGAGACAAGGCTGCCCAACCAACGATTTTCCCAGCAGAATCAACCGCAGCAATTCTCCCGAAATCAAAATGCCCCTTACTCCAAATTTCGAAAGAAGGAAGGTTAGTTTCGAAAGTAGCAACACCGGTATCAATTCCTTGTTGATATATTTCCATTATATACCGAAAATTAGTGGAATCAATTCTCCGAAGTGTCAAATCATACATACAATTAACAACATCCTGAGCCCGGTGTACAACCACCGGTTACTAATTCAGATAAAGATACTTTCTTCTTATTCTCAGGAATTCCACACATATCTTGAGCCAAACAAGCTGTCTTTTTCGCCAAAAGTAGGAACGATTCTCCATCATGTCCCAATTCATATTTCCCAATCGTTTCTCCTTGATATTCCACTTCCACGTCCAGATCTGCAATTCCAATAGTCTTTTGACATAATTCGATAATATTAATCAGCTTTTCCGGATGTAATCTATGATCGTAATCATTTGCTTCCCAGAGTTGAAAAACTGCCACTTTTTCAGCTCTCACCACACCTCCGCAGTCTACAAAATCCTTTTGGACCTGTCCTACTTCTGTTACATGGAAATGAGAAGGTACTAATGCTCCATTGGGAAGTGTAAAACTAATTTTATCGGACTGTTCCAAAATTGATTTCACCTGTGATAATTTCATGTGTTTAATTTAATTTTATTAACAACAACTATTTATTTGTTTAGAAATCGAAGCAAAAAACTTCGTAAAATAATTTTTTATTATTTCAAATCCAGATGGATCTATACAATAGCAAACACTTGTCCCCTCAATACTTCCCTTTATTAAACCAATACTTTTGAGTTCTTTCAAATGCTGTGATATGGTAGCTTGTGCCAATCCTATTTCCTCAACTAAATCTCCACAAATACATGTATTTCTTTCTACAAGATGACTAAGTATAGTTATTCTAGCCGGATGTCCTAAAACTTTAGCCACTTTCGCCAAGTTATTTTGTTCTTCTGTAAAAATGTCAGATTTTGTCAAACCCATATATATCGCTTTATTGCAATATTACGATAAATATAGTGAAACAAAGAAAATACATTAAATAATCTTGAGCTATTACTCTGCCATATTCTAAAATCGAATACTACATACCTACACTCTTAGCTTAATATTTTGTTCGGGAATGATATACCTTATCCTTCTTCCAATACTCTTTTTAAATTTTGAAAAGGCGACCTGAGCTTCTTTAACAACCTCTTCTTTAAAATTGGAAAAACAATGCTGACGAACTTTGTTTTGGGTATAAACTGAAACGCCACCTTCAGGTAAGTCCCTCCTTTATTAGCTTCCAAAAAATTAAGAGACTTAACTTCTTTAAATAAAGGTACGTCCCCTGTTACTTCACCGTATGTGATCACACTATCATCAGACATAGAAGGTCTAATAGTTTCAAAACTTATATCCTTCCCATCAATTACACAAACGTGCTTCGTTCCTATCTTGTTCACTCGGTCCTTCTCATATCTAATATCATCGAGTTCTCCACCCCATTTTTTTTTCAATTCAAAATTAGATAAGTACTCATACACTATATCAACCTCTTTTTCTATTTCAAGGTCGAATTCAATAAAGTACTTAGAAGTGCCATGATCAGTTAATACCTCTTTAATATCAGGAATCTCCTCTTGCCATGATCTAACATCAGCATAAACAAAATCTATATGATTGACATCGTAGGTCTCTCCTCCCTTCTTCCAGTTTAACTCTCTCCATGAACCGTCAAGAAAATCAGCTAAACTATCTGTTAGCAAGACATATTCGTTGCTCCCTATTCCATTTTTTAGTAATCTGTGCACAGCTATAACGTCAGGACCAAAAGGTTTTTTTGAGTTCAGTACCTCTATGAAATTAGACGGTCCATAATGTCCTACGAATTTAAGCTCTAGATTTGTAGCTGTTCGACAGGCACCGCAATGACAAATTCTTTGACTCTCAAATTGCCTTAACTTATGATGAAAGGCAATGTAAATACTCTTGACTTGTTCTAAAAATAAACCCTTCGAAATACTATCTCTCTCACAATAATAAAACAAAGCATCTCCTTCTATCTCTACAAGTTGCATACCCAATGGGTTAACAGAACTGATAGTTTCCAGTAATTCACTAATAATATGCTTACTATGTTCTACTTCTACAGATTTGACAAAGTTTGTAAAGCCGCTTATATCCGGTATAAATAGTATCATTTCCTGTAAATTTACATATTGTCAGATATACGATTATATTTCATTGCGTTAACAAAACATTTCCATAATTGTTCCCATATAATTTCAGTACGAAAATATTCTCTCACAAGGCTTATTATCAATATCAGATATTCCTTCAGAATTAAAAACTTATTTATATTCTTCTACTATAATTTCTACGCTTGAATCTTCCTAAATTCCAAATTCAGCCTTTTCCAGCAATGCGTCAAAATCTTACACGATGTCAATCCTATAAGATTTATTGATTTTCAACTCAAAATTATCTCCATGAGTAGCACTGGTAGGATTTTCATTACTAAAAACCTTATGATGAAAGTCGTTATTATCTAGAATCGTAAAGGTCGGAACATCCAATCTAACACCACTATAGCTACTCAAAATTAGAATAAAAAAACCTGAAACAATTAGAAATAATTTTTCATCCAGATCAAATGTTTTGGATAAAAATAAATGTTTATTCCCAAATTATTGATTAAAAAACTCCAATTCGGCTAAAGTCCACTTGTGATTAAACTAAAGAGCTATATAAAAAATATCAGTTAAGAAACGTATTAGCACATTAAGTAATGTATATCACGTCAAAAATAATAAATTGAACAAGAGAATGTAAATTATACCATTCTCTTATTTAATTAGATGTTTATAATCAATTAATTACATATAATGTCATAATCAGTTGAGCCACCATCATTGCAAGGGTCTGCCAGAATTTGAACATTAATCACATCGCAGGCATTCCATGTAAAGCTTGCAGTAAAAGGATTACCACAGCCAAAGGTATCATTCCCACAAGCTTGTAAAAGAAAACTATTACAAGCTCCTAAATTGCACGCACTACTAGAAAAATTTCCTGAATCAACGACTGGATTTCCATTGACTGTAATTATAATTCTATCTCGTACGCAAAACGTTGTAAAGGACAAGTTAATAAAATCATCATTTACCATTGTAAATGTATTACTATTACTAATATTGTTACTGGCCGAATCAGTCATAAAATCACATATATCAGCCTTAGTATGAACATTATCTACACAACAATCAGCCTCAAAATATAGTGCTCCATCCCAGACAAACCAATCTTCTCCAGATGGATCCAAACCAGAAGGTATATAAGGCCCTTCATAATAGCAAGCATCCCATCCATTAAAAGTAAATCCATTAGGACAACAATCATTTCCCGTGTACAAATTACAATCTCTCATTACATAAAACTTGTTATTCCAAACGAAATACTCTGAATCCAGGTTAAATTCAACAGGAGTCTTGCAATTTTCATTGCCAGTATAATACGATCTAGGTATTAGTTCATCATCATAACTATTTATCCAAAAAGGATCCTCATCCCATTCTAATTCATTTAATGGGCATTCGCAACATTCAAGCTCTAGATATAAAACCCCGTCTTCAGTATATATATCGTCATACATCCATTTGTCTTCATTATCTATAATATGCGGAAGACATCCACTAGAACTTTCATCAAAATAGCAGTTTTGTCCGTCGAAAGTAAATCCATCAGGACAACAATGATTATTCAGATCACCAAAATTACAGTCTGGAATTACATAAAGTTTGTTTTCCCAAAAAAACATTTCGAAGTCATCAATATCAACACCAAAATCATACACACATTTTTCACCATCATATTCCCAGCTACATCCATAACCAATTATGTAATACGGGCTTGTAAAAGGACAACATGGATCAGAAGGTTTATAGTTAAAATTATTTGATTGATTTTGTCCATAAATAGTTATAGGAATAATTAGAATCATCAAGAATTGTAATCTTTTGAGCATAATTTAAAAATTTGATTAAACGAATAAAAATCAGCCTATAACGCTAAAAGACTCCCTTTGTGACATTTCTCAAAAAACGATATGTTGTATACTATCTACACAAATAAAATTAGTTCATAGAACTAATTAAAAATAAACGAGATACTCAATGCACCTCGTTTGTTCTTTATCTTTTAGTCGTCTATCACAAGGCTGGTATCGAAGAAGTTAACCATCATTTTCCAGTTAACATAGCATCACTTTCCAATACAAAACCTAGAAAATATAGATTCCAGTAAATCATCAGTACTTATTTCTCCCGTTATTTCACCAAGATGGTGTAAAGCCTGCCTAATATCCATAGATACAAAATCTCCACTGATTTCATTATCTAAGGCGTTATCTACTTCATCTAGAGCATGTAAGGATTTTTGAAGAGCTTCAAAATGTCTAGAATTGTTAACTAAAGATTGATCCATTAATGAGGAATCCTCAATAACATAATCATATAGTTTTTCCTTTAACCACTCAATATTCATATCATTAATAGCTGATATTGGTATTAGATTATCAGCATGAATTACATTTTCTTTATGAAACTCTTCTGGCTTTATATAGGGATTGATATCCATTTTATTGGCAACAAAAAGTACTTTGCTTCCTCCTGTAATCGGTTTGCTTTGTTGTAAAAAAGTATCTACATCATTCCAAAGTTCCTCCTTAGTGGTCCGTGAAGCATCAAACACATAGATTACGATCATGGAATTCTCTATCTTCTCCATTGTCCTATTCACCCCAATTTGTTCAATTGATTCCTGAGTTGCCCGAATACCGGCTGTATCAATTAGTCTGAATTGTATTCCCTTAATAACCAATGGTTCCTCTATAGTATCTCTGGTTGTACCTGCTATATCAGAAACAATAGCCCTTTGGTCGTTCAATAAGGTATTTAATAATGTAGACTTTCCTGCATTTGGCCTTCCCGCTATCACTGTTGATACACCACGTTTGATAACATTTCCCAAACTAAAAGATTCTAGCAGCAGATTGATTTCTCTTTTGATCTTCGAGACCAACTTTCTAAGTTTCGTTCTATCCGCAAATTCAACATCTTCTTCCCCAAAGTCTAACTCAAGTTCTATCAAGCTTGCAAAATCAATTAATTCCTGCCTTAACTCCGAAATTTTATCAGAAAACTTTCCTCGCAATTGGCTCATCGCCATAGAATGACTAGCTGCGTTTTCTGAAGCTATCAAGTCCGCTACCGCTTCTGCCTGACTCAAATCCATTTGACCATTTAGAAACGCTCTTAGAGTGAATTCTCCTCTTTCAGCTAACCTTGCCCCATTACCAAGAAATAGATTAATAATTTCCATAATGATGTACGAAGATCCATGGCATGAAATTTCAATAATATCTTCTTTCGTATAAGATCTGGGAGCTCTAAAAACTGTAGCTAAACACTCATCGATAATTTCATCATTAGCATTAACGATCTTTCCATAATGAACTGTATTACCTTCAACCTTAGCGAGGTTTTTCCCTTTAAAACTTGTATCCACCAATGAAATAGCATTGGGTCCACTCACTCTAATTACTGCAATAGCCCCTAATCCGGGAGCAGTTGCCAAAGCAACTATTGTATCCTTTAGATTCAATTTCATGACCTAAAAATACACCAATTAGTAAATCCTTTAGAGAGAAATCTATTATTAAACCAATAATAGGTAAGAAAGAATCTCTTACTTATCGAATCGTAAATGAATCTTCTATATTACCGGCTAGTTCTAGCATTTTTGGTAAATGTGAATCACTATGCAGAGAAGGAAAACCTTCAATATCATATATAGTATCTCCTGAAAAAATCTTTTTAATATCCAAATCAATATATACGGTCTTATCCTGGTCTGAATCTATTTGAACCTCATTGTTAAGATCAATATTCATCAATGATTGTGAGCCTCCTATATGTAGTACAAAACTTGTTGTATCACCAGACGTAGAAAAATACCTACCTTCAAACTTTGCAAAAACATAACTATCCCATGCCGCCCAGTACTCTCCAGTTTCTGATAAAACACTTCCTGAACCAAAATCAGCAGGTGTTTTAGCATTATCCGTATCATTAACCCCTACTAAAAAACTGAAATCTGTATAAGTTCCGGGTTCCACTGATTCGTACTTAAATGATTGTTCTATTTTTGGTTTTGATAAATCATCTCGATAAGTAAAATCAAAGTAATCAATAGATTCCGTCTTATACTCTTTAGAACTAGACCTAAACTCTAACTCATCTACAAAAAATGATATTCTGAAGAATTGAACTTCCCCTCCTCCCGGGTACTCATACTTATCAAGAGTAGTGATTTCATGACCGTCATAATTGGCTTCAAAACTAACTGTCACTTGCGACTCTGAGTCGTCACTACAACTACTAAATACTGTAAATCCTAAAAATATAAATGCAAGTATCCGTATCATGTTCTGTTAATTTTATTTTCTACCATATATAACTTCAAAAGCTAAAATTAGATATCTCTATTCACTTATAAAGTAACTTAAGTAACCTGCAAGACATCTAAGCTTACTTTTTCGTTGCATAACTCAAAATCATTTTCTTCATTTGAAGCTATAATTATTAAACGGTCATTACTGTATTCTTTGAGCCTTCTTTTAAACCAATCTATAGCCTTAACATCAAGATACGAGCTAGGTTCATCCAATAGGAGAATTTCAGTTCCTGACAATATTGAAAGTCCCAATTGTACCTTTTGAGCCATACCACTCGAGTAGTCTTTCAACATTTTTAATTGTTGATTGGGTAGTTCCAAAAATTCATAAAATTCACCAATTGTTAATCTCTCCATCGAAGGTTTAAATCTTTGGTAGATATTCAAGACTTCATTGAGAGTCAAGAGTGGGTAATTAGAAATATAAGGTGCCGAATAACTGACATGTCTAAAAACGCCCTCTCTCTTTATTTCATTTCCATCAATCGAATATGTTATAGTGCCCGAAGAAGGAGATAAATAGCCCGATATAATTTTTAGAAATGTACTCTTTCCACTTCCATTATCTCCTTTTACGCCAATGATTTGATTACAGTAGGCTTCAAAGTCAAGTCCTTTAAGCACTTGTTGGTAACCAAATCTCTTACTAATTTTTACACATGCTATAGTAGCTTGTTCCATCTAAGTACCAGTTAAGAGACTTGTCTAAAACCTCTCATAACTCCTCTATCAGCCTCTTTAAGAAATCCCACAATTTGGTCTCTCTCCGGAGTTGTTTTAATGGTGGCTTCTATCAACTCCATTGCTTGCCTGGTGTTATATCCTCTTACAAAAAGGATGCGATAAATATCCTGAATATGATTGATCTGTTTGTTACTAAAACCTCTTCTCTTTAAACCTACGGAGTTCACTCCTACATATGAAAGAGGCTCTCTTGCAGCTTTGACAAAAGGTGGAACATCTTTCCTAACCAGTGATCCACCACCTACCATGGCATGGTCACCGATTTTTACAAACTGATGAACTCCGCTTCCTCCTCCCAGAATAACATACTTACCAAGTTCAATATGTCCTGCCAGATTACAACTATTAGCGATAACAGAATTATGTCCTATGACACAATCATGAGCCACATGAACATAAGCCATTAATAGAACATTATCTTTTATCTGAGTTTTATAATTGGCCTTCGTTCCTCGATTAAGAGTACAATACTCCCTAATCACAACATTATTACCAATTTCCAACAAAGATTCTTCTCCATCGAATTTCAAATCTTGGGGAACAGCTCCCAAAACAGCTCCAGGGAATATTTTACAATTTGTACCTATTCTAACACCATTTGCTATGGTCACATGAGACCCTATCCAGGTCCCCTCTCCTATTTCTACATCTGCACCTATAGTTGCAAAGGGATCGACCATTACGTTCTTACCAATTTTGGCATCCGGGTGCACTACAGCCAATTTACTAATTTCCATCTTTTCTCTTAATTATTTGAGCAGTCAACTCTCCTTCGCTGACTATCTTATTATCAACGTATGCGGTGCCCCTCATGTGAACAATTCCTCTTCTAATAGGAGAAAGTAATTCCATTTTTAGAATTAAAGTATCTCCGGGAAGCACTTTATGTTTAAACTTAACATTATCCATTTTAATGAAATACGTATCCCAAGCTCCTTTATCTTCGACATTGTGCAATGCCAAAATCCCTCCAGTCTGAGCTAAGGCCTCCATTTGTAAAACACCTGGAAATACAGGATTATTAGGAAAATGGCCTTGAAAAAAATATTCATTCATCGTAATATTCTTTATACCCACTACCTGCTCGTTGCTAATTTCAATTATTTTGTCAACGAGTAAAAAAGGATATCGATGAGGAAGCAACTCTTGTATTTGATTAACATCATATATAGCAGGAATACTTGGATTGTAGATAGGTTTACCCTTGAGTTTTTTATCTTCTTGAAACTTCTTTTTTAATATCTCCGCAAATCTGGTATTAGCATGATGTCCTGGTTTTTTCGCAAATACTCTCGCCTTAATGGGTTTACCTACCAGACTCAAATCCCCGACTACGTCCAGCAGTTTATGTCGAGCGGGTTCATTCTTAAAGAGTAATTCTGTTGTATTAATCACACCATTTTGATCCATATTAAGAGACTCATACCCTAACTTACCCGCTATTTCATCCAATATCTCTTGCGTCATGTCATTTGAAGCAATTACCAATGCATTATGAAATCGTCCTCCTTTAATAAGGCCTTGGTTAAGAAGATGTCTAACTTCATCTGTAAAAACAAAGGTCCTGCAAGAAGCTATTTGTTCTTTGAAGTTTTCAATTTTACTCAACGATGCATACTGTTCTCCCACGTGATCACTTTCAAAGGAAATCAAAGTGTCCACTTGAAATCTATTACTTGGTACGGCTAAAAACTCCGCACCACTTTTCTCATCATAGTAAGTAATTAGTTCTTTTAACTCGAAATACTCCCTATCTGTATCTAATTCCACCACACCTACTTCATCAATCTTTTCAACATAATGCTTAGCACTTCCATCCAAAATTGGTAACTCAGGGCCATTAAGCTTAATTAATATGTCATCTATTCCCATCCCTGTAACAGCAGCTAATATATGTTCTACCGTGCTTACTTCAGCATCTCCTCTTTTTAGTGTTGTACATCTATCTGTGGAATAAACATAGGAAACATCAGCAGGCACAATGGGTTCCTTCTCCATATCAGTTCTTTGGAACTTTATTCCGTGTAAATCTTTAGCGGGATGTAATTCAACCTTTACTGTTTTTCCCGTATGTAATCCTTCACCAGAAAGAGATATTACATCCTTAATCGTTTTTCTCTTCATAAGCATTGATTTTCAATGATATCCTGTTCCTAATTTGAACTTATTATATCAAAAAGTTAAAGCTTGTTTTCTTTTAATTTTTCCTCTAATTCTCTTATTCTTTGCTCTAATTTTGGCAACTGCTTAAAATAAGCATATGATCTTAAATAAGAATTATAGTCAATGGCGGGATATCCATACCACTTAGTACCCTCCTTATTAATATTACGTCCAATTCCACTTTTTGCCTGAATTGAAGTTCGATCAGCTAGTCTAATATGGCCCATAATTCCTACTTGTCCTCCTACCATGCAGTATTTCCCTAATTTAGAACTTCCTGCTATGCCTGTTTGAGCCGCTATCATAGTCATTTCTCCTACCTCTACATTGTGAGCAATATGGACCATATTGTCCAATTTAACGAACTCACGAATTATTGTACTTCCCATCGTTGCACGATCAATAGTTGTTCCCGAGCCAACTTCCACATTATTCTCCAAAACAACATTTCCAAGTTGTTCGATTTTTTTAATTCCTCCATTTCCATCAGGTGTAAACCCAAAGCCATCAGAACCTATGACTGCATTGGAATGAATTATACACTTCTTTCCAATTTTTGAACCATGATAAATCTTGGTTCCTGAATAAACAATCGTATCATCTCCTATTTCAACATCATCGTCAATGAAAACATGAGGATAGATAGTTACATTTTTACCTAACTTAACACGTTCTCCCACATATGCCAAAGCCGCTATTCTAGCTGTTGCATCAATACTGGAACTAGCCATAACAACGGCTTGCTCCGCAATACCATTAGCAATAGAGTTCTTGTGTCCAAACTTTTCGAAGAGAGTAGCTATAGCCCCGTACACATTATTAACTTTAAGAAGAGATACCTTAATCTGTTGTTTAGGAGTAAAGTCTTTGCTAACAATTATCGCAGAAGCTAACGTATCATAAACATAAGGTTCATACTTTTCATTTGCTAAAAAAGTTATTTTTCCTTTTTGCCCTTCATCAATTTTACAAGGGCCTGTGATAAGCTCCTCGCTAGAACCAATTATTTCGGCATCAATATATTTAGCAATTTCAGAAAGCGGTAATAACATATAAGTATTTTAGCTAGTTAAAGTCAAAAGTACTGAAAGTTGAGAATATAGATCATAGACAAACCATTAAAGAAGACAAACTCAAAAATATGACGGATATTCAGGGGTACAAAATCGATTAATTGATTTTTACTGTAAAAAAAAATTGCTCGTGACATTTCACGAGCAAAAACAAATTTACAATTTAATAACCAAAACTTACACAATGCAAATATATAACATATTATATAAATATTAAATACATAATTGTCTTTTTTTTATCAAACTACACAAATAAATATTCATTAATTTGTTATATACTATATATCAACGAATTACACATGATTAATTTTACTTATTTTTTTATTTTTTTTGCCTCATTATATTATTTTATGTACATATTACATCGTTTAGTACATTAAATTTATATTTTTGCCGCCTCATAAATACAAGAATAATTATGGGTCTAAAATGTGGTATTGTAGGTTTACCAAATGTTGGCAAATCCACTTTGTTTAATGCTCTCACGTCTGCCAAAGCTTTGGCAGCCAATTATCCATTTGCAACAAAAGAACCTAATATTGGGGTAATCGAAGTTCCGGATGATAGACTGGATAAACTTGCTCAAATTGTCAAGCCACAAAAAATTCAACCCACTAATGTCGATATAGTAGACATAGCCGGTTTAATAAAAGGTGCCAGTAAGGGTGAAGGCTTGGGAAACCAATTTTTAGCAAATATACGTGAGGTTGATGCTATTGTTCATGTTGTTAGATGCTTTGAAAACGAAAACGTCATACATGTAGACGGGTCCGTAGATCCAGTTAGGGACAAAGAGATAATAGATACAGAGCTCATTTTTAAAGATATTGAAACCGTTGAGAAAAGGTTAGAAAAATTTAAAAAGCAAGCAAAGGGCGGAGATAAAAATGAATTAAAGAAAGTAGAATATGCTGAAAGACTACTTAGTCATCTTTCTTCCGGTTCATCTGCAAGAAGTTTTGAAAACGAAGATTCTGAAATAGAGTACTATCAAGACATGTATCTTCTTACTGCTAAACCCATACTTTATGTTTGTAATGTAGATGAAAACTCCGTCATATCCGGAAATGATCATACTACTTCCTTTAAAAATTGTGTTAAATCCGAAAATGCTGAGGTCATATTTATTTCAGCAGGGATCGAATCTGAAATTGCAGAATTGGACGATGAAGATGAAAGACTAATGTTTGCTAAAGAAATGGGACTTGATGAGCCCGGTGTCAATAAAGTTATACAAGCATGTTATAAGCTTTTAAACCTTATTACTTATTTCACAGCCGGAGAAAAAGAGGTTAGGGCCTGGACAGTCATCAATGGTTCTACGGCACCCCAAGCTGCAGGAGTTATTCATACTGATTTTGAAAAAGGATTTATTAGAGCCGAAGTTATGAAATACAATGACTTCGTAACTCTAGGTTCTGAAGCAGCAGTAAAAGACGCCGGAAAACTTTCAGTAGAGGGAAAAGAATATATAGTCCAAGATGGAGATATTATGCATTTCCGATTTAATGTATAATATTACTTAGCGTTAAGTAATTGCGGCGAAAAAATCATAGGTCAGTTAGTTCTAACTGACTTATGATCAGCACAATATCGGTTTTAGGAATTTATAACTTTATTATTCTCTTAATTATCAATCCATTGGAAGTAGTAATGTATATATTGTACATTCCATTCTTATAGCCTGACAAATCTATCTCTTCAAATTGAGAGAATTTCTGAACACTTACATTGGCGTCCAATGATTCGATTACAATCTTGTGTATCTCTGAATTATTAAAATCTTTTAACTTAAATATACCACTGGATGGATTTGGATATATACTTAAATTAGATTTAGTATCCATTTTTGGAAAAACAGTTTCCACATTAGAATAAGTATATCTACCATCGTACTCTACCATTCGTAGTCTGTAGTATTTAAGCATTTCGACCTTGGTGTAATGTGTAAAGTTATACTCCACTTTTTCTAACTTGTTGGAACAACTAAGTCTATCCAATTCTTCCCACAATTGTCCATCATTTGAAACTTCAATAGAGAAAAAGTCCATATTGACTTCACCCTCAGTTATCCAATTGAGCTTAACTCCTTCATCTGATTTTATAGCTCGAAAGGATATCAATTCGACAGGTAACAAAAAAGCACATATTGTTGCATCATCAATCAATGTAACCTCTTTCGAAATATCAAAATGACAAGCTGTACCATTACCAAACTCAGAAGGCATGACATCAATTGAAAGTTCGACAGAAGCACTACCCGTATTCTCTCCCCACTTTACTCTTATTGAATCAACATTATTCTCAATAATGTTTCCGTTAGTGGTTGTCCAATCAACATTCGAATACAAATCGATTGGAACTGATAGATAAACATTATTCTCAGAAGTTATACAATATTCATCTTCTGTTAGTATTTCAGGATTATTGTATTTACACTTATGAAAAGAATTAACCTCTAAAGTTTCAGTACCATTAGTTAGGGTCAATCCCCATCCCATGGTTTCCTTTCTCTTTCCTTCTAAAAAAAATACTCCAGGATTAATCTCTTCTAAAATAGTACCCACCTCAATGGGTATTGGATTTGCTGGGGGAGCCTCTGATGACATTTTATAAAGCCCTTCGATCGATGCTACACTCCATACTTCACCGACTCCCGACTTAACCATTACTTGGTCTCTAAACTGTCCATTTCCGGGTTCTGTCTGATTGTTTAAACATTCGCATTCGCTAGTTCCTGCAAATTGTGCAATAGATGTATTCCAAGCAAGCATTAAGCAAGGCAGTAGCCATGCAGCCAAATATAGTTTTCTCATTTTAACTTGGGTGTTTGTAAACGCAAATATATTAAATATTTTGGTAATATATAATTTACACCTCAAAAATCGTCCAAAACCATATTTCGCTATCTAGATACACAACAAAGTGCTGTCATATAGTTATTTACATATATAAAATATTTAATGCCTAATCAGCAAAAAACATCATTACGCATCTCTCATCCCCTAAAACTAAAAGATTGAGCGTTATTACACCCTATGGATTCCAAAGAAGAAAAGCCTTAATAAATCCATCAATCTCACCGTTTAGTACAGCTGTGGTATTTCTATTCTCATGCATAGTTCTATGATCTTTAACTCTCCTATCATCCAATACATAAGATCTGATCTGCGACCCCCATTCATTCTTCATTTTTTGGGCTTCGACAGCATTTTTTTCTTGCCTTTGTTTCTCCAATTCCAATTCGTACAACCTAGACCTTAGCAAGATCATGGCTTTTTCCCTATTTTGATGTTGGCTTCTTTCTTGTTGACATTCTGCCACAATACCTGTAGGAATATGCTTAACTCTAACAGCAGACTCCGTCTTATTTACATGTTGACCTCCAGCTCCGCTAGCTCGAAATGTATCCCAGTGTAAATCCGCTGGATTAATATCTATTTCTATGCTGTCATCTACCATCGGATGAACAAAAACAGATGCAAATGAAGTCATTCGCTTACCCTGAGCGTTAAAAGGACTTACCCTTACTAATCTATGGACACCATTTTCTCCCTTCAGCATTCCATACCCATATTCCCCTTCAAATTCCATTGAAATGCTCTTTATCCCAGCCACATCACCGTCCTGCCTTGAAAGTTCTCTTACCCTATAACCACTTTTTTCTCCCCATAGCAAGTACATTCTCATCAGCATCTCAGCCCAATCACATGCTTCCGTTCCTCCAGCTCCTGCATTAATTTCCAATGTACAGGACAAGGTATCTTCTGGCTGATCCAGAGTTGATTTAAATTCTATTTCCTCTACCCTATCTATTAATTCTAAATACTTTTCATCCACCTCATCCTCTGAAGCTTCACCCATTTTTTGAAACTCAAACAACACTTCCACATCATCATAAAAAGATTGTAAAGTCTCAAATTTTTTAATAGCCGTCTTATAAATATTTAACTCCTTGATTACTGACTGTGCCCTTTCAGCATCATTCCAAAATTCAGGATCTAAGGTAATTTGTTCTTTTTCTTCGGCTAAGAGTCTCCTGTTATCGACGTCAAAGATACCTCCTTATCGATGCCAAACGACTCTTGATATCATTTAACTGATCAATTGTCATAAGTCCTTTTTTAAGTTATAAAATAATAACTAGTTTTTAATGTCCTGCAACTCAACATAAAATACCAAATCTGATTTTGAAGGTATTCCCGGCCTTTCCACTTGTCCATATGCCAGATCATAAGGTATAAATAGCGTTGCTTTAGCTCCTTTGTTCAAATAGCCAATTCCTTCGTCCCATCCTTTTATTACCTGTCCCTTCCCTAAAGGAAAACTGTATGGTCTTCCTCTTGAAAAAGAATCATCAAATCTAGAACCGTTCGACTCCAAAACCCCAAAGTAATCAACACTGACATAATCACCTTCCTTAGCCAAAGGTCCACTACCTTCTTCAAATATTATATACTCCAAACCAGTATCCGTTGTCTTCACGTCCAATTTGCCCGCTTTATAATCGGCCAAAATCTCAGCCAATCTACTTTCCTTTTCCGCAGATTTCTTCAGGCCTTCCTCCATCTTGATTCTATCCTCTTCCTTTTTCTCTTCCTCAGTCATTATTTCCTTGATATCCAATACGTAGTTTACATGAGTCATAGAATCCAACTTTGGGTTCCTTTCTCTAGCCTGCATAGAGTCTATCGGCATAACGATAGTATATTTTGCCCCAAGCACTGCTTTAGAAAGTACTTCCATAACAGGATTATTTTTATAAGCTCCATTTTTTGGGTCACTTAAATCGGGAACTTTAACTGATGGCATATTGCTAGCGTCTTCAAAATTATCAAGTACTTCGTCATTACTTCCCACTATTTTATAAGCGAAAGTGACAAAATCACCTATTTGAGCCTGTTTTTCACTTGCATTTGTATTATCTACGGTATATTCATAACCACTAAGAGTCATCAATTTGTTTTTATCATTCTTACATGATATTGTGCCACAAATAAGCAGCACAAGAACTAATAATCTATTCATTTTATAAATTTAATTTTTTAATTTCTGTCTCGAATCTTCTTATCACATCATCTAGTTTTGCATATACGCCTCCACCAGATGCGTTTTTATGTCCACCCCCATTAAAGTATTTAGTAGCTATCTCTTGCACGTTAATATCTCCTTTGCTTCTGAGAGATATTTTTATAATAGAAGGTTGTTCTGTTATAAATCCTGCTACCCTCACTTTTTTAATCTTCAGCAAATAATTCACTATTCCCTCCGTATCTCCTCTCTGAATATTGAATCTCTTATAATCTTCTCTTGTAAGGTAAATATATCCTGCCTTGGCCTTTTCCATTATATTCATCCTGCGATTTAAGCAATATCCAAGAAGTTTGAGATTCTTTACCTCCATACTATTAAATATAGAATCTTGAAGAGCATAATCATCAACTCCCATTTCCTTAAGTTTGGCAGCCACTTGATATGTATAAGATCTGGTACTATACTTAAAAGATCCGGTATCTGTAATTATCCCAGTCAACAATGCTTCTCCCATAAATGGATCCATTTTGCCAAATAACTCAAGATCTTCGAAAATTTTAAACACTAATTCGGAAGTGCTACTAGCCTCAGTATCATGAAATATGATATCAGGAAATGCTCCAGGATACAAATGATGATCGACGAGAATTTTGACAGCTCCTTCATTTTGACTCACTGCTTCCCCTAATTTATCAATCCTATCTAAATCATTAAAATCCAAACAAAAAATTACTTCTCCTTGCAAAACCTCATCTATACAATTTTGATTTTCCAGGTCATAGATCTTAATATCTTCATGTCCCTTTAAATAAGAAAAAACGACAGGATATTCCGAGGGAAAAATTATGGTAACAGTATGCATAAATTTCTTTAGCATCATTGCCAGACCAAGAGATGATCCCATAGAATCACCATCAGGATTTCTATGGGAAAGGATCACCATTTTTTTTGGCTCCCCTCGAATAATCTTTTCTAATTTTTTAATATCTTCCATAAAGTGGGGCGAAATTGAGCATTTAAAGTCTTATTACAAAATAATAGCATTTAAAATATCTTAATTTACATGGCTTTTATACATTTGCGGGGTTTTATAAATTTAAATGAATTAACATATAAAAATAGAAAATTATGTCTGGAAGAAGAACCTTAACTATGATTAAACCTGATGCGGTTAAAGGAGGTCATATCGGTGCCATATTGGCTCAAATCAATGAAGCTGGATTCAAAATCGTTGCCATGAAATACACAAAACTTTCGGAAGAAAAGGCTGGTGAATTCTATGCAGTTCACAAAGAAAGACCTTTTTACGGAGAGTTAGTTGATTTTATGTCTTCAGGACCTATTGTTGCTGCTATATTGGAAAAAGACAATGCTGTTGAGGACTTTAGGAAACTCATTGGAGCTACCAATCCTGCAGAAGCGGCCCCAGGAACCATTAGAGCTAGATTTGCCAAGAATATTGGAGAAAATGCTGTTCATGGTTCCGATAGTGATGAAAACGCTCAGATAGAGGGTTCATTTCATTTTTCCGGAACAGAAATATTTGCGTAAAATACTGAATGGGGATTTTATAGCATTGTTATAAAATCCCCATTAAATCATATTTAAAAGATAACCTAGTATCGCCCCCCCTATTATTATCCAAATAGCATTTATTTTTTTTACTCCAAAATAGAATACAAAACCTAGAGTTGCTATTAACACGTTTTGCCAAGAGGTAAACGTATCTACACTCATTCTTATTAGTACTACAGCCATAATTGCTACTGCGGCTATATTAACGGAGTCCAAGAAATTTCGTAAGAAAATAGACTTCTGCATTTTAGATATTAATGGATTAAGTAACCATACAAATAAGAAAGAAGGAAGAAATATTCCTATGGTCGCCCATACTGCACCACTAAAACCTCCCAACTGGTACCCAATAAAGGTAGCTGTCGACAAAACGGGACCAGGTGTAAATTGTCCCATTGCGACCGCATCCAGTAATTCTTGCCGAGTAAGTAATCCTGATTGAACAAGTTCTGTATCTAAATAAGCAAATAATACATATCCGCTTCCGTATAAAATAGATCCCACTTTCAAGAATTTTAAAAAAATGGAGGTACTTAAAAGTGAAGGACTCTTTGCTAAGCCTATCAAAGACAAAAAAGTCGCCATCTCAAAAGACATCAATGCCTTATCTTTCCAAGTAAAGAAAATGGCTCCTAAAATTCCGGCCAGCAATAGAGCAACAATTTCGTTAAAACGCAAAAAACTCACTAGTATCACAATAAGTCCTAGAATAATGAGCATATTATTTTTGATAGCTTTTTTACCCAATTTAAATATTGCTCCGGCAATAACTGCCAGTACCGCAGGTTTTATTCCCTCAAAAAATGGTTTGATATTTGGTTCTTCTCCATATTCTATATAGAACCACGCCAGGATCAATGTAGAAAGTGCGGCAGGAAAGATAAAACAAATTCCTGCTACAAATAATCCCTTGACTCCACCTCTCTCATAACCACAATGCATGGTCATTTCTGTAGAATTAGGTCCTGGCACTAAATTAGTTGCCCCTACCAAATCTAAAAAATGTTGTTTCGACATCCATCTTCTCTTTTCTACCACTTCATCATTCAGCATAGCAATATGTGCCGCAGGCCCGCCAAAAGCAAAGCATCCCAACTTAAAAAATAATGCACCTATTTCCTTTAATCTATTCATCTTATATATTATCCTTAAGGGTTTAAATCTTGGTGTGGAGATTTAGTCATGCTAATCACATTGATTATAATTGACCAAGAATATTTTATCTAAAATATTAGAAATGGGTTAAAAGCAAAAAGATATTTAAATTTTTATCTTAGTGTCAATAATACATCTAGTAAAATGGAAAAAAGAAGACTAAGTTTTTGGGAAATATGGAATATGAGTTTTGGATTTCTGGGTATTCAGTTTGGCTTCGCCCTACAAGGTGGATTTATGTCAAGAATATTTCAAACGCTAGGAGCAGATAAAGGTGAAATACCTCTTTTATGGTTAGCAGCACCGTTGACAGGTCTAGTTGTACAACCAATTATTGGATACCTAAGCGATAGAACATGGCATCCCAGATTTGGTAGAAGAAGACCTTTTTTCTTAATAGGAGCTATTTTGGCAAGTATTACTTTGTTTTTCGTTCCTCATTCTCCAGTGTTATGGGTTGCCGCAGGTTGTCTATGGATATTAGATGCCAGTATAAATATAAGTATGGAACCCTTCCGAGCACTAGTAGCTGATAAGTTACCTGATTCACAAAGATCTTATGGGTTCGTTGTACAAACATTAATAATTGGAATAGGCACCTGGGTGGCCAGCAATCTACCTTGGTTTATTAATCAACTTGGTATTTCTAATGAAGGACAGAATAATGTCATCCCAATGAATGTAAAAGTAGCATTTGCTGTAGGTGCGATGGTTTTTTTGATTAGTATTCTGTATACTGTATTTACCACCGATGAATATCCTCCTGAGGATATGGAAGAATTTGAAAGAGAAAAAAGAGAAAATAGTGGATTCCTCGCCGGTTTGAAGGAGATTTTTTCCAATGTGAAAAATATGCCCAGTACTATGATTAAGCTTGGCGTCGTTCAATTTTTCTCATGGTTTGCTTTTTTTACAATGTGGAGTATGGCCAATCCGTCTTTAACTGAACATGTGTTTTCATCACCCAAGCCCAACGAATCAGATTTTCCCAATCCGGTAGACTATACTCAAGCCGAAGCAGCTTTTAACGATGCTTCTGATCTAGTAGGTTCTGCGATGGGGGTCTATGGTCTGACATCTATGGCATTCGCACTTCTTTTGGTATTATATACAAGAAATAGAACAATAAATAGGAAATGGGTTCATATGGCAAGTCTTCTTATTGGTGGATTAGGCTTTATTCTCATGTACTATTCAAATTCTGTTTCCATGCTCTTTTTATGTTTTGGATGTATTGGAATTTCCTGGGGTAGTATTTTATCCATGCCTTATGCTATGCTGTCAAGTAGTGTCGATCCCAAAAAAATGGGTATTATGATGGGACTTTTCAATATGTTTATAGTTATACCACAGATAACAGCCAGTCTGGGAGGAATAAATTTCTTTTCAAATCTCTTAGGAGATGCAGCTATTAACTCAATGATTTTGGCAGGTATTTCGTTAATTATTGCGGCTTTATCTAATTTACTAATAACTGAAAAGAATGCTATAAGATATTCTGAAACCTAAAATGACAAGTAAAGAAGTTCTAAAAAAGTACTGGGGATATAATAGTTTTAGAGATACTCAAGAAGCCATTATTAATTCTGTATTAGAGTACAATGATACTATAGCTTTACTACCCACAGGGGGTGGTAAGTCCATCTGTTATCAGGTTCCTACTATGATGGGGCACCACAAAAAGGCTATAGTGGTTTCTCCTTTGATTTCATTAATGAATGACCAGGTTGATAATCTCAATAGACAGGGGATAAAAGCTATAGCTCTACATAGTGGTCTTTCGAAATTCGAAATAGATATTGCCCTAGATAATTTCATTTATGGGTCCTATCATTTCTTATACATATCTCCTGAAAGAATTTTATCTCCATTATTCCAAACACGCCTTGGAAAAATGAAAATCGACCTAATAGCTATAGATGAAGCTCATTGTATTTCTCAATGGGGTTTCGATTTCCGTCCTTCTTATCTCACCATTCCAATGATTCGCCAGTTTCATTCTTCTGTACCGATAATTGCTCTAACAGCTACCGCTACCAAAAAAGTAATTTCCGATATAGAAAAACAATTAGAATTGAGAAGACCAAAAATCTTTTCTAAATCCTTCGCCAGAGAAAACATTCAATTCTTTGCTATTGAAAGTGATAACAAAAATATAGAGTTATTAAACATATTAAGAAAACTGAATGGAAGCGGAATTATATATACGAGAAATAGACGAAAAACTGTTCAGTTAGCTAAGTGGTTAGAACAGTATAAATTTAGCACTGGTCATTATCATGCTGGCATGTCTGCAATGGATAGAAATCTTGTTCAGGAAAAATGGAAAAAAGGTGATATCAGAATAGTAGTTGCTACCAATGCTTTTGGGATGGGAATTGATAAAGCAAATGTTCAATTTGTTATTCACATGGATATACCTAATTCTATCGAAGAATATTATCAGGAAGCAGGACGTGCTGGAAGAAATGGCAACATCTCATACGCAATATCCATATATAATAATCATGACTTAACAAATCTTCTTGATCTGTTCGAAAAACAATTTCCAACATTTGATCAGATCAAATCTACTTATATTACTCTCTGTCAATATTTGAAAATAGCTATAGGAGCTGGAATTAATGAAACACGTCAAATTGATATCTCTGATTTTATCGAATTTACTTCTATCGAGAAATCTATAGTGCATAGTGCTCTTAAAATTTTAGAACAAGAAGGATGGATTACCAGATCCGAAGGCATCAAACAGCCTCCTAAACTAATGATTACTGCTTCCAAAGAAGAAATTTACAATCTACCTTATTCGGAAGAATTATATAGTGACATATTATCATATACACTTAGAAATTATGAAGGTGTTTGGACACTTATGACCAACATAGATGAACATAAGATGTCTAAGGATTTGGAGATCGATATTCAAAAATTAATATTTTTCATCAAAGTAATGGCCAAAGATGGGATTGTTAATTATAAAGCATCTACATCGGGCAATAGTATTTCCTTTATTAGATCTCGGCCTCATAATAGCAACTTCTCAATTGAAAAACATCGTTATGCAGCTATCAAGGAAATGACTCTAAGGAGATTAAAAAAAATGATTAACTATTTTACTACATCAGAATGTAGACAAAAAACAATACTTTCCTATTTCGAAGAAGAATCTCAGAATTGTGGAAGGTGTGATATTTGCATGGGTAGTCACGATATACATTTGTCTAAAGAAGACGAAAAAATTCTAAAATCTCATCTCAACAAGTTTACTCAAGGTTACTCCTTAAAGAAATACCTATTGGCATGGCCATATCATAAACGGAAGGCCGTACGAAATACTCTTCTTCAATTGGAAAATAAGGAAATATTAAGTCTAGTAGGTGATCAGATTATTTTGAAAATTCACCAAAATTAACTGAGCGATTGACCAAAAAAAGAGAGCATATCGTTATTTGTCTATCTAATGATCTCAGTTATGATCAACGAATGATCAGAATTGCAACAAGTTTATCCAAAAATTATGATGTCACTCTAATAGGCAGAGTAAAGAAAAATTCAATTCCATTGACTAAAAGACCCTACCAACAATTGCGTCTTTCTCTATTTTTCAACTATGGAATTTTGTTTTATTTGGAACTTAACTTTAGAATACTGACACTCCTTCTATTCAAACCATTTGATATGATATATTCTGTAGATCTAGACACTATTACCTCCTGTTCTATAATCAAACTAATAAGATTCAAACGATCTATATTTGACTCACATGAGATATTCGAGGAAACACCGGAATTACAAAACAGATTCATTAAGAAAACTATTTGGAAATGTGTCGGGAAAATTTGCATCCCCCTTCAGAGTGTCTGTATTACTGTCGGGGATGAAGTGAAAAAATATCTTGAAAAAAAATATAACAATTCCTTTCATGTAGTAAGAAATGTTCCTTTTGAATACAAAGGAGGAAGATCAAATACAAGTGAAAAAGTTATTCTATACCAAGGGGCTCTAAATAAAGGCAGAGGTTTGGAACAATTGATAGAAGCAATGGAATATGTAATTCAGAATTATCAATTATGGATCGTCGGAGAAGGTGATATTTCCCAAGCACTGAAAGATCAAGCATCCGCTTCCTCTGTAAATGAAAAGATCAAATTCTTGGGATATAAAAAACCTGAGGAACTAATTAAAATTACCAAAAAGGCTTACTTAGGTATAAATTTAATAGAAAGCTCTAGCCTAAACTATTACTATTCTCTGGCCAATAAGTTTTTTGATTACATTCAGGCAGGCCTTCCGAGTATTAACATGAGTTATCCCGAGTATAAAGCTTTGAACGAAGTGCATAAAGTAGGCTTATTAATTGATAAGCTGGATGCCAAAGAAGTAGCTAAAACGATAAACAAACTTATTGAAGATAAAAATGAATACCTTACTTTAAAAGAAAACTGTCATATAGCTGCAAAGCAACTCTGTTGGGAAAATGAAGAAATCAGGCTATTTGAAATTATGGAAAAATTGGTAAGACATTAGTTTTATTCTAAATTTGTCGATCTAACACAACAAGATATCAGAGAACTCAAAATAGCATTACGTAATTGTCATTTGGATAGAACCAAAAGTTTATTCGATTGGGATAGCATAGCGATGAAACCTCAATTCATTGAAAAAACTGACTTAAACTCTAGTCTAAAGGATCTGGAAAACCAGCAACTTGATCTGATCTTATTGCCTCTCGTAGATATACCTTTTGGTAGTTTTTATAATACTTCGATTGCCGCTCTTTCTAATAGAACAAAATCGATACATACATTGGTTATTCCATCGCATTTACATTCCCGAAAGTATGATTTTCAATTACAAAAAAATAGTTCTTTGACTGTTTCATCCGAACTCATCCGGAGTCAAATGTCTTATTTTAGACCCGATTTAAGAATCGAGGTTATGGATCAATCTGATTTATCTTCAGCTATAGAAACGTCAATGACGCAAACTTCCTTTATCGTAAACAAAGAGATGATAGAAAGTACGGAAACTGATTACATACATTTTGATTTAAGTCCTAAAGAAATCGTTCCAATGCCGGGAACTGGTACATGGGCTCTTGTGTGCAATTCGGAAAATATAGAGCTAAGAAAAAGCCTAACGAAAATTCATAATAAACACACTGCCATATGTACTAATATAGAAAGGAAAGTTAGTAAAGCTTTTGACAATAATGTCGGTGTTTATTGTGAAAAAGATTTATCTGACAATTATCATATTTATGGTGTCCGTTTGAACAAAGAAAAAAATCAACTTGTTAGAAAGGAATTGTCTTATTCGACTACGGTTAATTTAGCCGAAGATTTAATTTTACATTTAAAATAATTATTCATGTATTTGGTTTTTGATGTTAGCCCTATTTCCAAGCCTACAAATTATAAGGCTCCATTTTCTGACACTTTTGCCTGGCCTAGAATGATTCATCTTTCATGGATTTTATTAGATTCAGAACTTAAACCAAGTGAGGATTTTGATTGTATTATCAAACCAGAGGGATTTACTCTTACCGATAAAATTGCTAAATATGCTAAGATAGATTCAGAAGATATCGAAACCAAAGCATCCCCTCTAGAAGAAGTTTTAAAGCAATTTTCAAAAGCCGTTGCAAATAGCAAATACTTGATTGCTCATAATATGAATATGAATGAATGTGTATTATCTGCTGAGTATCTTAGAAAAAGTATTGATAATCCAATATTTAGAAATGAACGTATTTGTTTAATGCAAGAAGGAACTCATTTCTGTAAAATCCCAAATAATCGAGGTGGTTTTAAGTGGCCATCTCTTACGGAATTGCATGCGGTTAATTTTCATCAAAGGTATAGTCCTTCGGGTAATGCACGTGCTGATGTAATAGCTGCCGCCAGATGTTTTATCAAAATGAAAAAAATGGGTATTCTCGAAGATCTCTTCGAGGAAGAGGAAAGCTAGTCTCCTAAACTAATCTTGTCTAAACACTTCTTCAAGCTTGCTCTCCAATGAGGAATTACTATATCAAAAGTAGCTTTTATTTTATTTAGATTCATCTTACTCCACTTTGGTCTTTTGGCTGCTGTAGGATACTCTTCAGAATTGATTTTCTTTATATTAATATCTAAACCACTAATTTTAAATATGCTTTTCGCAAAATCATACCAGGATATGGTGCCTTCATTTGCATAATTATATATTCCTCCAAAAGAGTAAGATAGTCCAGCCTCGTCCAAATATTTTAATATTTGAATGGTAGCCTCCGCTAAATCCAGGGCATAGGTAGGTCCTCCTATCTGATCTCCTACTACCCTAATTTCTTTATTCTGCTTGGCCAAACGCAACATGGTCTTTACAAAGTTGGTACCATACGGACTATAAACCCAAGATGTCCTTATTAAGATATGTTTATCTTGTGTTAAAAACAGTTCTTTCTCACCAAGATATTTACTCGTGGCATATTGACCGGAAGGTGAACAATGATCCAATTCTAATAAAGGAAATATAGTTTCCAAGTTGTAAACATAGTCGGTAGAATAGTGAATGATTCTTGCATCTTCTCCAAAAATCTCAACTAAATTCGCAATTCCAGTTTTATTAACCTGTATACTTTCTTCTACTTGAGATTCCGCCTTATCAACTGCAGTATATGCAGCACAATTTATTATATAGTTCGGACGATATTTTTCTTTAATGGTTTGAAGTTCATTCAACTTTAATATATCTGCCTCTTTTCTCGAAAAAGAGTAAAATTCAAAATCTCCATCAATCAAACTTCTAAGTTCTTCAAAGCTCTGCCCCAGCTGTCCCGATTTTCCAAATAAAACAATACAGCTCTTAACCTTCATAAACCAGATGATTAGAAAAATCAGGTAGTATTCTGTCCTTTTCGCTCATTATGCATTTATCCTCAGGCAAAATCCAGTCTACCTTAAGTTTCTTGTCAAGAGCATTAATTCCCGCTTCATGATTAGGAGAATAATAATTATCACATTTATAAGCAAATATCGCTTCATCACTTAGCGTAATGTATCCGTGGGCGAAACCTTTGGGTACAAAAAGCATTTTCTTACTTATTTCATTCAGAAGGATAGAAAGGCTTTCTCCATAGGTTGGCGACTTGGGCCTAATGTCTACTATTACATCTAAAACCTCTCCTTTAACAACTCTTACCAATTTAGCTTGGGCCATTGGAGGTAATTGATAATGCAAACCCCTTAAAGTATATTTTTTGCTTTTTGACTCATTATCCTGCACAAAATCTACATTCTTTAATTCTTTTGGTAGTGACTCTTTATTGTACGATTCAAAAAAATATCCTCTTTCATCACCATGCACCCGAGGCTCAAGCACAATGACTCCTTCTATATTAGTTTTAATAACTTTCACCTTAGTAAATTACTTGTCACGAAAATAAATAGAAATAGGAACTCCACTAAAGTCAAAATTCTTCCTTAGTTGGTTTTCGAGATAATTTCTATAAGGTTTCTTCACATGCTTGGGATGGTTACAGAAAAAGGCAAACGAAGGATAAAACACAGGTAGTTGTGTGATGTATTTAATTTTTATCATCAACCCTCTATGGGCAGGAGGTGGATATCTTTCTATTACCTCTTGCATAACCTCATTGAGTTCAGAAGTTTTAATCTTACGTCTCCTATTTTCATTAACCTTTAGAGCTTTTTCTATTGCTTGAAAAATTCTTTGTTTTTCCAGAACCGAAGTAAATATAATGGGTACATCATTAAACGGAGCCAGTTTATTCTTTAGTTCAACCTCATAGTCTCTGGCAGTATTCGTCTCCTTTTCTATTAAGTCCCATTTATTGACCATGACCACCAGTCCTTTTTTTCTTCTAATGACAAGATCTATAATACTCATATCCTGAGACTCTAATCCTGCCTTGGCATCGATCATTAAAATACATACATCTGCTTCTTCTATTGCTTTTACAGCTCTGATGACAGAATAAAACTCCAAATCTTCATGAACTTTATTCTTTTTACGTATTCCTGCAGTATCAATTAAATAGAATTCCTTTCCAAATTTATTGTACTTGGCATAGATAGCATCTCTTGTTGTTCCAGGAATATTAGTAACAATATTTCTTTCTTCTCCTAACAGTGCATTAGTCAGTGAAGATTTTCCAACATTCGGTTGTCCAACTATTGCTATTCTAGGAACATCCTCCTCCAACTCTTCTACCTTATCCTCAGGTAATAGCTCAACCACCATATCCAACATCTCCCCTGTTCCACTTCCACTAATAGATGATAAAAAAACAGTATTTTCAAATCCTAGGCTCCAGAACTCGTTAGCCATTAGCATACGTTCGTTGTTATCCACCTTATTAACTATACAAACTACAGGCTTATCCGTTTTACGTAAAATATGTGCTACCTCATCATCCAGATCCGTGATTCCAGTAGTCACATCAACAACAAATAAAATTAGAGATGCTTCATCAATTGCTATTCTCACCTGACTTCTAATCGCCGACTCAAACACATCATCTGAGTTCTTTACAAAACCTCCCGTATCTACTACAGAAAACTCTTTACCGTTCCAATCCGAGAAACCATAAATCCTATCTCTAGTAACTCCACTGACATTATCAATAATAGCCTTTCTCTCTCCAATTAATCTATTAAATAATGTTGACTTACCCACATTAGGTCTACCGACAATGGCCACTAAATTTGACATACTAAAATTTTAGTTTTACAACGGCAAAGTTATGCAGTATAGACTATAATCATAACTTTAGCTCCTAAAATATAAACATGTACTTAATGTACAGAAGTAATTTTGTAGTCATAAAATGAAAAAAATAATACATCAGTATTGCCAAGGTATCGAAAACACTTTCCATACAATAGGAGAAAAACGCAAAACAGAATTGACAAAACTTAGCAATTATGTTCAAGTGTTATTCATAACTGACCTAACTCCTAAGATAGTTATGATTGGAACTGATAACTCCAGATGCAGTCAAATAGCTCAAATATGGCTTACTGCCGCTGCAGACTATTATTTACTTCCCTTACTTAGAACTTATTCCGGAGGTATTAATCCAACCAATTTTGATCCTTCCGAGGTAAATAGACTAAAACATCTTGGATTCGAAATAACAACGAACAGTACAAGAGAGAATCCCAGATATTCTATTAAGTGGTCTGATAAAATGCAACCTTATATGGCATTTTCAAAGCGATATGACGATCTTCCAAATCCATATGAAAATTTCGGAGCTATAATTACCTCTCCCAATGCCCGTAAATATTACACTTCAAATATGGGTGCAGAATTTCTTTTATATCTACCCTACCCAAACCATAAGCATTCCAAAAATAATCAATTTCACCTTCCTAATGATAAGGAAATTCATGAACAAATCGCCAAAGAAATGCTATGGACAATGAAGTCCGTCAAACAAGCACTATATGCTTAATTTATTTACTTAACTATCTTTCCTACTACTTCTCCGAAACCAACTCTTATTCCCTCTTTTTCCGCATGGCCTTTCATAGTTATAGTATCATTATCATTGATAAAAACTCTACTTTCTCCGTTTGATAGCTGCAAAGGATTTTTTCCCGCCCAAGAAAGTTCCAACATACTCCCATAAGAGTCTTTTGTCTTACCACTAATAGTACCAGAAGCCATCATATCACCTACATTAACATTACATCCATTGATAGTATGGTGAGCCAATTGTTGATGCATGTTCCAATACATATATTTATAGTTAGAATTGCATATTACATTCTTGCTTCCATCCTCTGGACTAAGGCTTACGGAAAGATTTATATCGTAATTAGTATTTCTATCATACTTAAGGTACTCCAAGACTTTTGGCTCTTGATCGGGTCCTGCTACCTTAAATGGTTCCAAAGCTTCCATGGTCACAATCCAAGGAGATACTGAAGATGCGAAGTTCTTTCCCAAAAAAGGTCCTAGTGGCACATATTCCCATTTTTGAATGTCTCTTGCTGACCAATCATTAAACAATACCATTCCGAAAATATGGTCCATTGTTTCACTTATATTTATAGGCTGTCCCAATTCACTCTTCTTTCCTATAACAAAAGCCATTTCTAATTCGAAATCCATTCTTTTGGAAGGTCCGTAAATAGGTGACCCTTCACTCGGCTTAGTCTGTCCATGAGGTCTTTTTATTTCGGTGCCACTCACTACAATAGATGAGGCCCTACCGTGGTATCCTACAGGAATGTGCTTCCAGTTAGGTAACAAAGCATTTTCTGGATCCCTAAACATCTTCCCTACATTCGTAGCGTGTTCAATACTAGAATAAAAGTCTGTATAATCTCCTACTCGTACAGGTAGATGCATTTTTACCTCAGATACTGGAATTAAAAAAGAAGTGTTGCTTCTTAATGAAGATCCTTCATCACTTAATTCCTTCTGAATTCTGTTCCTCACTTCTTGGGTAATAGATTTCCCTAGTGATATAAAATCATTTAAAAAATCAGAGTCCCAAATAGAATTATTGATCCCTAAGTCATTAAAAATTCCAGATTTAGCCAGTTCTCTTAAATCAATAACAAAATCTCCTATTCTTGAAGCCAATCTTGGAGAGCTATTCTTTTGTGAGAATACTCCAAATGGGATATTATAAATACTAAAATCTGATTCTCTAGAAACTTCTATCCAACTATTCATTGTAAATATTTATTTTATATTAAAATCTGCCAATACACCCTATCTAGTGCTCCAACCATGATTTATAGTACTTCCCATCGTCAATAGACAATGCTTGCTTTGTTAATTTTAAGGGTTTAAAAGTATCTATCATAACCGCGAGTTCATGAGTCTCTTTCTCTCCTATACTACGTTCATAAGCTCCCGGATGTGGCCCATGAGGAATACCAGCAGGATGTAAACTAATATGGCCTGGTCCAATATCATTTCTACTCATAAAATCACCATCTACATAATATAACATTTCGTCCGAATCAATATTACTATGATTGTATGGGGCAGGTATAGATAGAGGGTGATAGTCATATAATCTTGGACAAAAACTACATATGACAAATGCAGAAGTCTCAAAGGTTTGATGAACAGGAGGTGGCTGGTGTACTCTACCTGTAATAGGTTCAAAGTTATGAATAGAAAATCCAAAAGGATAATTATATCCGTCCCAACCTACGACATCAAACGGATGCGTTTCATATACTAGGTGATGAAGGAAACCTTCTTTTTTAATTTTTATTAAAAACTCTCCTTTTTCATCATGTGTTTCTAAATTTTCTGGCAGTTTATAGTCTCGTTCACAAAAAGGTGAATGTTCCAAAAGTTGACCAAACCAATTTCTGTACCGTTTAGGAGTATAAATAGGATGAAAGGATTCAGCATACAATATTCTATTTTCAGAAGTATCAAACTCTATTTGATAAATCATTCCCCGAGGTATAATCAAATAATCCCCATATTCAAACTTTATATTCCCTAGTAGGGTTCGGAGTGTCCCACTTCCTTTATGTATAAACAACATTTCATCTGCATCGGTATTTTTATAGAAGTAAGAACTAAGAGAAGAGCTAGGAGCAGATACACCAATAATTATATCCTTGTTACACATCAAAGGATAACGGCTTTCCAGATAATCCTTATGAGAAGGAACATCAAAAGTAATAAGCTTTCGTGAGGTCATGTTGTTTTCAACAGCGACATCAGGTCTTATATCTTTAGAGTCCAATATTTCTTTGACCATAGTTGGTCTGTAAATCTCATACAATAAAGAGGACATACCATCAAATCCAATGGTTCCAAATAGTTGTTCATAATATATTCCTCCTTTAGGGTTTGTAAATTGTGTATGGCGTTTTTGAGGTATTTTTCCTAATTTATGATAAATAGGCATTTTCTAAGCTTTACCGTTCTTAAATCAAAATAAGTTCTCCAATAGGGAAAGTAAGACGACAAAAATAAGATTTTTTGAAACCTATTTCTCGCGTAGACAAATTACTTTAACAAATTTCAATTAAAAGTTAATTTTTCCACAAATTTGTTTCCAATTGGTACATTATTATCAATGTTCCGTTTTGCTTTAAACTTTAGAAATATGAGAATTATACTTTTTACAATTTTTATCAGCTTTTTGTCCTGTAGATCTATAGACCGATTCCAAACCAGTTCCTATAACAGTTTGGCTCCAAATCATAAAAAAATTGCAGTATTACCTATTAATCTGACAGGTAAAGTAATCACTACAGAAATGTCTGAAGAGGAAGTAAATAGTAGACTAAAACATGAAAGCGATGAAATTCAAAACACCTTATATAATTTCATCGCAAAATCGTCAGGCAGAGATAAAAGGGAAATAAAAATCATCCTTAAATCAATACATTCAACTAATCGTTTATTGGAAGAAAACAATATAAACTTTAACAACATAGCTGACGTTTCTGAACTTCAACTCAGAGAAATTTTGGAAGTAGATGCAGTATTGCGAACCACAATCAATACCAATGTATTCCTAACGGATAGGTCCGAGGATTTGGCCAAAACAGTCGTAAAAACGGCTTCTATCCTTCTAGATAATGACATTCTCGATAGAGCCACAAGGACTGAAATGACCTCTGCACTAGTACGATCCGAATTGGTAGATCTTTACGAAGAAGTTCCTATTTGGATTTATGATAAAGAGAGAGAAATAAGATTAACAGATCACAATTCCGAGATACTGAATAAGTTATGTGGTGATGTGTGCAAAAACTTCCCATACAGAGAAGAGAATAGAAGAATTTAGGAAATTCTTAAATAAGTAGTGGCTTAGAATAGATACAAGGATTTTTAAATTAATCAAGCCCTCTTTATCTATTAAATTGTGTTTATTTGCATTCATAATTCATTGATCATGAATGCAAATAAACTTTTATTATTTATCACATTTCTAAGTTTGGCTATTGAATCATTATGCCAGAAAACTAATAATCCAATCTATGAAATTGAAGCCGAAATTACTGACTCATGCCAAGTCAATGGAGTTTTAAAACTTACGCTTCCAAGCAACCTTGTTGCTTCTAATGACACTTTATGGTTTCATCTTTATCAAAATGCTTATTCACACATAAACACCAAACTCGTACGAGAAGAAATCTCTAGAGGATTTAATGATTTATATTTTGACGCACAAACCAACAACTTAGGTTATACGAATTTGGAAATAAGCATTAATAATGAAATTCAAGAAGTTAAATATTCTAAGGATAAGGAATACGCCTTTATATTGAATACACAAAAATCACATTCTATAAAAATCAGATATGCATTTAATATACGGGACGAATTATGTGTGATGAACGATGTAGATCATCAACTGGTTTTGCAAAATTGGTTTCCTAAATTGGCTTACTGCCATAATGATAACTTCATTCTTCGTCGTACTAGATTAGGTATTCCTTCACTTCTTAATAAATTCGATCTTTCAGGGACATTGCGTCTTAATCAAAACTATCCCGTACTAGATAGCCGATTAGTTCCTCAAGGATTAGGAAATTACTATATAGAACTAAAAAATATTACTGACGCTACACTACTGGCACATGCTCCTTCTAGATTAAGAAAAGAGCACTTAAGAATTGATAATAGCAATCTTACCATTTACCACAAAGGGCTTTTATTCGAGGATATTTCTAAAATCAATGAATTTCTATCCTTTCTTAGTTCCGAATATAAGTTAAGTGTTCCCGAACAATTAATGATTATATCTCAAGGTGAGAAAAGAATATATACGAGTAGTCCTAATTATCTGCGTACGGCTGGTCAGGAATCGTTTATGTCTGAATTTTGGACTTCTATTCTAATGGATATATCTGAGAATGCAGTATCCGAGTATATTTCACTTCCAAATGAAAAAGACTACTGGATGATATCGGGTCTTGCAAAATATATAGTTTATGATTATTTAGAAAGAAAGGAAGAAAATAGGATAAGGTCGGACTATTTTAGTAAATATTTCAAGGAAGAGGATATACCAGCTAGAAGGAAAAGACAGTTTGACACGAAAATATATAGTTCTTACGATAATTATTGTCAGTGCAATTCTTCGATGAAAGGAGCAATATATTATCGGTTCATGGAGTATGATTTGGGAGAAGAAAAATTTCGGCAATTTATTAAGAACATGGTATCACCTCCATTTAAAGTAATAGATCTAAAAACTCTGAAAAAGAGCTTTTCCAATTTTTCTGGCACTAATAGTTCCTGGTTATTTGATTCAGTTATATTAAACGAGACTCACCCCAAACTAAGATGGAATTCCAAAAATATTCGTTCTAATTCAGCAAAAATCATCAATCACGGAGATAGTGAAGTACCAACAAAAATCAGAATATATTTTGACGATTACAGCCATGAAGATATTGAAGTAAAGCCATTTATTGGCGTTAAAAAAATTGATTTGCCCAAACAAAAAAGAATTAAATCGTTGTATTTAGATCCAGAAAATTTGATGCTAGATCACAACAATTACCGAAACCATATTGATAGCAGTGGACGTGTTATAAATGAGTATTCCATTAACATGACTCCATTTAAAGGAGATCACTCGTCGAAAATCTTCAATATTTTCCCTCTTCTAGGGTTTAATAATGCGGATGGCACTACGTTAGGATTACTTCTAAATAATTCTTCTAAAAGGCCTGCAAAATGGAATTGGCGAATAGCAACTTATTATGG
Organism: Saprospiraceae bacterium; assembly: GCA_965230495.1. Taxonomy (GTDB): domain Bacteria; phylum Bacteroidota; class Bacteroidia; order Chitinophagales; family Saprospiraceae; genus JACJYM01. The sequence goes on from OZ246004.1 coordinate 1,521,709, forward strand.
TATCGGCTCTCATCGATTGGTGGGAGAAGGACGAATAGGAAAATTTTTTCAACTAAAATCAAGCAAAGTAAGAAGTATTGAACCTGCACTGAATATTAGATCTTTTCATTATAAAAAAACAAGTTTTATAGAAGAAACTGACCCCTTAAGATTCATAAGAATTAACCCTCAAATATCCATTAATTTTAGGCATAGTACTTCGAAGTGGAAATTCTCAAAGCTCAAGTTTGAATATATCCATACGAGAAGTGAGTTAAGTCAATTCGATGCTGGAGAATATATCGGACAATCATATGAAAATAGAAATATATACCGGACATCATATCGCTCATTGTTTAAATCCGGCGTATTTAGCAATCAAAACCGAATTAGTTTAGAATATCAAAGTTATGATGAAGACAAAAGTTATCTAAGGATTAGTGGTTATGTTAAAAATGAATATTATTATAAAAGGAACAAGCGAATTGGCATTCGACTCTGGGCCGGATATTTCATAAGTAATTCACAAAGATTATCCTCTAATTATGCTGACTTTTTCACTACAGGAAGTTTATCATTGGCTCAACAAGGTTTTAATGATTACTCATATGATGAATATTTCCATACGAGACAAGATCAGTCTAGTAGATTCATCCAACAAGTTAGTGAAGAGGTAGGAGGTGGATTTAAAACTGCTATAGGCAATACTTCAAAGCTATTAATGAGTAATGATTTTGCACTTTCCGCCAACCTAACCGCTGATTTACCAATGAGATTACCGAACTTTCTCGACCTCAATTTGTTTGGAGATTTTGGTTATTATAGAGTCAAATCTACTGAAAATGAAGAATTGACGGGAAGTTTCGTTTATTCGTTGGGTATTACATGGCATTTATTTGATGGTTTTGAAATTCATCTCCCATTGATCAACCATGAGGATATTAACAATAAATACGATGATTTAGGACGCAGTTTGTTTGATAGATTTAGTTTTACCCTAAATTTAAATCAATTCAATGAATGGTCTGAAATTGATGAAAGACATTTTTAGCAAATAATTAAATTATGTACGTAAAGAAAAATTTTGGATTACAAAGTATTCTTAGATTCTCTGGTGGACACATACTATGGATTACCTTATGGTCTATAGTTGCGACCTCAATATATTTATTTTTTCATTTCGAATGGCTCAATATTCCATGGCTTCCTTTATCAATCATCGGTACTGCTGTGGCTTTTTATATTGGTTTTAAAAACAATCAGGCTTATGACAGACTATGGGAAGCAAGAAAAATATGGGGTGCCATTGTCAATTCAAGTAGAATGTGGGGAGCTGGTATAAGGGCCTTCGTAAGTAATCAATTTACTGAATCTGATATTCCAAAAGATGAACTCATAGCATGGCAGAGAAAACTCATTTATCGACATATAGCGTATCTTTATTCTTTACGTAGTCAACTCTTGATTCCCACCCCATGGGAGCATATTAGTCAAGGGAAACATGTAAGAAATGCTACATTGAAGAGAATGGAGAGATGGGGGGTCGGATTGGTTAATGATGAAGTAACTAAAAAAGAATTGACTGACTATCTACCCAAATGTGAATTTGATAGGCTTATTAATTATCAAAACACAGCTACTCAAATTATTGATCAGCAAAGTCAGGATTTAAAAGAGTTGAGAGAAAAAAATCTTATTGATGACTTCAGACACATGGAATTACAAAATATTTTAAACGATTTCTATACCCATCAAGGTAAATGTGAGAGAATCAAGAAATTTCCTTTGCCTAGACAGTATGGTAGCATGAGTTTCATTTTTGTAGGTTTGTTTATCTTTTTATTACCATTCGGAATGGTATCTGAATTTCATAAATTAGGGCATATTGCAGTTTGGTTATCCGTACCGTTTACAGTAATTATAGGCTGGGTTTATATTATGATGGAACTAGTAGGTGACTATTCTGAAAATCCGTTTGAAGGATTAGGAAATGATATCCCCATGTTATCATTATGCCGAGTCATAGAAATAGATTTAAAAGAAATGCTTGGTGATAAAGATATTCCACCTAAGATAGAAGCTAAAAATGGGGTGCTGATGTAAAAACATTGAATTAAAATTCAAACAAGCTAATAAGAGACTATCTTTTTACCTTACCATTAGTTTCTTCACTAATGTTCCTTTATCAGTTTCGACCAAGATTGAGTACAATCCTTTGTCCCAATCTTCAGTAATTAGTTGATATGAATTACTATTAATATTATTCGCTCTACTGACGATCCTACCCTGTAGATCAAGTACACTCAGTGAATACATCTGGTGTCCATCATTCATATGAATGGTAGTATATCCCTGAGCAGGATTTGGAAATACTATCAGGTCTTTGATGTCTAATGTAGATTCTTCCTCCTTATTTTTTAATCGTAATGTAGCCGAGCCTGACGTATTCGGTAACCGATATACTCGACCATCTGCTCCTTGCATTACGACATTACTCATATTGATGTTAAACTCAAACTCTTTTGAATTTTTAAGCTTAAAGCCTTCTATTTCATCCTCTACTATAAAGGATAGTGTCGCAATCACCCCATATCCTGAAGCCGACAAACCGGATGTCCTCGTAAAACCTGACTCAATCGTACCATCTTGTGGTACTTGGTTTAAATATACATTAGATGCATTATTAGCTAGCCAGCTATCCGTATGATAAACGCAATCCATACTTGCCGAATCCGCAATACCCTCCGCTACTGATAAATTGAACGCAAACCCTTCCATATCAATAACCGGAAATGCTTCATTGCCTAAGATTACATCTATTAAAAGTAAATCACCAGAATCTACTTCTGTTTGTTGAAAGTCAAAAAGCAGTGGATAATCCTTTAAATAATAATTCTCTAACGGCACAAAATTATTCAACAAAGAATAATTGTCTTCTATCACATCTAAATCCTCAATGTCTATAATACCATCACCGTTAGCATCTGCATTTTTTCCATTGATTCCATTATAATAATCACTATCCCAATTATCACTAAAATTTCCGAGCCATTCACCTGAATCTTCTCTATCTGTCCCTGCATTTCCAAAACACATGCCTAGTGGAAGAATATCTCTCACAGATACTTTTCCATCCTTATTTAAATCTCCGGCCCATACACAATCCGGCCCTTCGCAAACACAATCATCATTTTCTATGTCCAGGATTTCAACATAAACTTTATAGTTATTGCAAGAACCATTAATACAGTACTTAACTGTAAATTCATCATTTCCTATAAAACCTGTAAAAGGCGTATATCTGATGCTACTAACCACTGAGTACTCATTACACTCATCAGAGATTTCTCCATCCTCAAAGTACAACGTTCCATGCATAGGTGCCACCTGTTCTTCAAAAGAATATCCTTCCAAAGGAACTTCATAGCTTATAACCAAGTCTGTATTCTTAAGAGTGTTAAATTCATACTTCACAGAATACTGAGGAGCCATATCACCGACATAAATATAAATATCCTCTTTCTCAATAGTTGTTCCGTCTAGGTCAACTTCATACCAAAGTTTCTTGACTCCTACAAAACCAGTGGGTGGTGTATAAGTAAGTGTATTAACATCAGTTAAAACCAAATCATCTGAAAAATCAACAATATCGCTTTCTGTATCATCATTATCCAAAGGATTGAAAGAAACTGAAGTATTTTTTGCCGTATATATATCGTCCTCAACAAGTAATCCCTCGTCTTCCGATTGAATAATGTTAATAAACACTGTTCTGGAATTGCCGTTATCCGCAATAAAACTAAGTGTATCCCCCACTTCCGATGTTTCCTCTTCAATACTGTATTTAAATACAGCAGAATTCACTCCCTCCACACTGGCAATATCGGATTCTTCTTCTAATTCATATCCACCATGAGTAAACATTATTACCGTAGATCCGGATTCTGATACCGAATAATATAAAGAGTCTTCTGAAGGCACATTCAAATCCTCATACACCACATATACCGTGGCTCTAGAATGTGTGCCTAAGGAATCAACTATTGTATAATTTATATAATCCTTATCAATATTATCAACTGGAGCATATGTAAAGGTATCATTTAATATAGAGCAAGTTCCATATAATGTTTGGGTCAAATGAACTGTATAATCAGTCAATGAAATGGAATCATTTGCCAATGGATCAAAATCATAGCTATTTAGATCACTGACAATAATGGCATCATCTTCTGCATCCACAATAGAATTAACATAAGTAATTTCAAACGATTTTGACTTGGTCTGTGGAATCGGAGGAAATCCGATAGGAGGCTCTAACCACTGCACATCAAAAGAGATAACTCCAGTCCAATCAGTGTCAGGAGTCAAAGACAACTCTCCATCTTCGTCAACAATTATTTCGCCACCCGTTGGGTTACCATCAAAAGAAAAATTAGACCCTCCATTTGTCTCAATGGTATGATAAAACATCTGATTGGCATACAGAGTATCAGTAAAATCTTGAGAATAAAGGGTACAAGAGCACATAAAAAGAACAGCACAAGCTAAGCCCTTAATGTATCGCTGTATCATAACTATATTCCGTGCGATGTTCAAGTTAGGTTATTTAAGACCACAATATACGTTTTTATACTTTACATTTAGTCATTTAATATAAAGAATCTTTCTTATCGAAATGTTAAGTTTTTTAAATATAAAAAATTGTTTGAAAATAAAACACTTACACATTATCAATTGCGTACATATATTAAAAATAATTATTATACAAATAACAATATTATTACATATATCAATATATATCAATCAAGCTTCAACATATTATAAAAAAAATATATTACAATAACCCAATATTGAATACACAAAATAATGGTACGTTTAGTATCTTTATTAAAATAGTGTAGCTATTGAAAGTGGATATTGAGAAGGTAATAATCAAAACTCTGATTATTGAATAATATGTAAACCCGGACCCGGCCTTCCCTTAAAAGAGAAAGAATAGGCAAAAGTTCCCTTTTAAGGGGATTTAGGGGTTAAAACGAATAGAAATGAGAAAGAAAAAAATTCATCAAGCATTGCAAGGCTTGGATATATATCAACTTAACGCATTCAAAAAATTCATCATTTCCCCATACTTCAATCAAAATGAAAAAATCACAGAATACTTCCTTTTACTAGAACGTACTTTGAGAAATGAAGAATCCCTTGATCTTTTAAAAGATGAAGAGGTATGGAAAAACCTTACCAAAGAAAAATACGAAAATGTAAAGTTTAGAAAATTAAGTTCTGATCTGTATCGTTTGTTTGAAAAGTTTTTATCGCAAAAAGCTTTAGAAAACGATGACAACTATCAATTATTATTACAATCTCGTTATGCCAAGAATATCAACAGTGAAGTGGTGCACAGCGATATCAATCGCAAAATAGAACTGAATCTCAAAAAGACCAATGCTGTATCTTCAAATAAAATTCTGGAATCCTTTCTATTGAAAAAGGATCTCTATGGCCTTAAGATAGAATATGAAAAGAAACATAAATCATACAAAGGTGATATAGTAACTTCTTTAAAAGACTTAGAATATGATCTTGATAAATTCTATCTAATTGAAAAACTAAGAATATACAGTACCCTACTAAGTTGGTCTAGATTGAGTAAAATAGAACTCAATTATAATAAATTTGAAAGGTTTATTAGCCGCATCGCCACCGATCTCTTTAAAAATGTACCTGCCATCAAAATCTACAATATTATCTATCAACTGCAAACAAAAGATGAAGCTCGAGAAAGTTTTTTGGAATTGAAAGAACTTATAAAACAGCACAAATATGACTTTGAGCTAGAAGAGTTAAAGAATATTTACGAGGCAGCTATTTCTTATTGTATTCATAAACTAAACCAAGGAGATGAATCCATGAATCGACAAATATTTGATCTCTATCAGGAAGCTTTGAAAGATGATGTATTTTTAAAAAATGACGAACTGTCTCCCACAACATTTAGAAATGTAGTGGCTGTTGCTCTACGACTTAAAGAATTCGAATGGACTGAAAGTTTTATTCATAAGTTTTCTCTAAAACTCAATATAAAATATCAAGAAAACGCTCTGAATTTTAATTTGGCCAGATTACATTTTTATCAAGGTAATTTCTGGGATTCTATTAGTAATTTACAATTAGTTAGTTATGACGACGTGTGGTATAATTTAAACTCAAGAACACTCTTACTGGCATGTTATTATGAATTAGATGAACAAGAAGTATTGGATTCTCAACTATCTAGTTTTCAAGTTTTTATTCGTAGAGAGCGGTCTTTGGGAAATAGAAAAAACAACTACTTAAACCTTATTAAATTTCTTAAAAAACTAGTAAAAGTTCCCACTAATAAAAATTCTAAGTTATTACAGTTAAAAGATCAAGTCATAGAAACCAAAGGAGTGGTAAACAAACAATGGCTACTCGAAAAAGTTGATGAAAAATTAAACGGAAAATAGTTATCGATTATACCGATGATTAGGATCAGAAATAGTAACCACCTTTTCATTTTTGATGTCTGACTCCACCAATCCATCCCTCAGTCTAATAATTCTGTGGGCGTGCTCTGATATATCAGGTTCATGAGTGACCAAAATGATCGTATTACCGGCATTATGCAATTTTTCGAAAATGGACATTATCTCAATAGAAGTCTTAGTGTCAAGATTTCCTGTTGGTTCATCCGCTAGAATCAAAGCCGGATCATTAACCAAAGCCCTTGCAATAGCCACTCTCTGTCTTTGACCTCCAGAAAGTTCGTTTGGCTTATGGTCTACCCTATCTCCAAGACCTACTAAATCAAGTGCATACTCGGCCTTTTCCAATCTTTGTTTTTTAGAAATACCAGCATAGACTAAAGGAAGGGCTACATTTTCTAAAGAACTTATTCGTGGTAAAAGGTTGAATGTTTGAAAGACAAATCCTATTTGTTTGTTCCTAACTTCGGCTAATTCGGAATCAGTCATGTTACTGACATCAATATTGTTCAACATATACCTCCCGGAAGTAGGTGTATCCAAACATCCCAACACATTCATTAGTGTTGACTTTCCCGAACCTGAAGGCCCCATTAAAGCCACATAGTCATTAGAAAATATCTCCAATGATATCGACTTTAAAGCATGGATCGTCTCACCACCCATTTTATAAATCTTAGAAATTTCTTTAGTCTCTATTAATTTGTTCATTATTTAACTAAGCTAAGTACAAGACAAAGGTTTCAAAAATACCTCAGAAGGCATAATAATTTAGATAAGATGTAGCATACCATCGTTTAAACACTTATTATGCTATTTGATTATATATATGTAATTTTGATCAGCAATTTAATAATCGACCAACCCATGAATAAAATTAAGCACATTGCCATTGCAGGCAATATTGGAGCAGGCAAAACTACTCTTACCAATATGTTAGCTCTACATTATAAATGGGAAGCGATGTACGAAGACACCAGCACCAATCCTTACTTAAGTGATTTCTATCAAGATATGAGTAGATGGGCATTTAATCTACAGATCTACTTTCTTAATAGTAGGTATCAGCAAATTCTTAATATTAGAAAAGGAGACAAAACAGTTATTCAAGACCGTACCATTTATGAAGATGCCAATATATTTGCCCCTAACCTTCACGACATGGGACTTATGCAAAAAAGGGATTTCGAAAACTATTACGATCTTTTCAAAACCATGTCCTCTCAGGTAGAAGCACCAGATTTACTGATCTATCTTCGATCAAGTATTCCAACTTTGGTAAAACATATTCATTTGAGAGGAAGAGACTATGAAGGAAGTATGAGCTTAGATTATCTCAAAAGATTAAACTCTAAATACGAAAAATGGATTTCCAATTATAAAGATGGGAAACTACTCATCATTGACACCGATAATCTTGATTTCAAAGAAAAGAAAGATGATTTTGGTAAAATCATAAATATGATAGATGCTGAGCTTTATGGTTTATTTAACTAACCCTTCCTATCATACAAGACACAAAAGATTTAGCTTTTTGAAACCCAGTACCAGTACCATGCAAGGGATATCCAGCATTAGCTAGTTTCGATATTATCTCTTCTCTAGTGTCTTCTACCTTTCTTCCTTTTATTGAAATAGTTTGAGTTTCTATATCTATATTTGATTCATATGTGTTGTCCACTGAATCGATAATTTTACGAATCGAATTAGCACATCCTCCACACTTTATATTCTCAACTTTTATTTTTATTTCGTTCATTCTATTGTTTTAACGAATAACCCAAAAATATCGTAAAATGTTCAATTTTTTATATCCAAAAAGACGGAAAGAAATAGACAAGTAACAGGACGACTAATTGAATAACAAGAAAAGGTAATACTCCTCTGTAAATATCAATAGTCTTGACCTCAGGAGGCGTTACTCCTTTTAGATAAAATAAGGCAAAGCCAAATGGAGGAGTTAAAAATGAAGTCTGAAGATTTAGTGCCATTAATATTCCAAACCATAATAGATCAATATTATACGAAGTCAGAATGGGCAAAACAATAGGAACTATGATAAATATGATTTCAATAAAATCGATAAAAAATCCAGCAATAAAAATGATAACCATTAAAACTAAAATAAACTGATCAGCTGTCAAGTTAAGGTTATTGACCATTGCAATCATCAAATCTTCTCCTCCTAAACCCCTGAATACCAAGGCAAATGTAGTAGCCCCAAGTAGTATAAGAAAAACCATACTCGTCAATTTGGTGGTCTCCACATTAACTCTTTTAATCGTTTCCCAGTTCAATTTTCCACTTAATTTGGAAATAATCATGGCCCCCATAGCTCCCACTGCTGAAGCCTCCGTAGGAGATGCTATTCCCATAAAAATAGAACCTAACACAAGAAGAATTAAAAGAAGTGGCAAAACGAAAACATACACCATCTCCTTTAGACTTATTCGATGACTATCCGTTCGATCTATCTTGATGTTTTGGCCCTCATTTGTGAAATTAGCCCTAAAAAGCACATACATTATATATAGTACAACCAACAAAACCCCAGGATAAATTGCAGACGAAAATAAATCACCTACTGACACATTCAATACACTTCCCAATAGAATAAGTACAATAGATGGGGGAATTATTTGCCCTAAAGTTCCTGAAGAAGCTATGGTTCCTGTACTTAGTGCATTACTATAATTATTCTTTAGCATCGATGGTAATGAAATCAGCCCCATGGTAATAACCGTCGCTCCAACAATACCCGTGCTGGCCGCTAAAAGAGTCCCTACTATAATTACGGAAACCGCCAACCCTCCTTTTATCTTTCCAAAAAGAGAAGACATGGTAACTAGTAAGCTTTCCGCTAAACCGGATTTCTCAAGAATCAGTCCCATGTAAATAAACAAAGGAACAGAAATCAAAACATAATTTTGAAGTATGCCCATTATTCTCAAGGGCAAAAGATCTAAAAAATCAGGCACAAAAATTAACCCAAACAGTACAGAAACACCCCCAAGCACTAAGGCAATTGGATAACCTACCAAAGTAAATACCAGAACAAGTATAAACAATATAATCGGCAACCACTCCATTTATTCTTGAGTCGGTTTTTTTATAAAATAATTTAGAATTTGTATCAAACCTTGAATAAGTAAGAGAACAAATGCCAATACAATAAAGCCTTTTATTACAAATCTGCCCGGTAGTCCTCCTGGATCTGGTGAACCTTCTCCAAATGCCCATGAATTAATAAATATCTTATATGATTTGACAATGCCAATATAACACCAGGGAATTAAGAAAAAAATATGTCCCAAAATATTTACATTTCTTTTATATCTCTCTCCCCTGCCATTATAAATGATGTCCACTCTTATGTGCTCATCCACCTGCAAAGTATAAGCTATTCCTAATAAAAAGATAAGAGCAAAAAGATGCCATTCCAGCTCAATGATCCATGTTTGAGAAGAATTGAATACATACCTGAATATTACATCTAAAACTATTAATATAATTAACACCAAATTGAGGTAGCTCGCGTACTTACCAATAACTTCTATTACCTTACTGAACATTTTATCAAGTGTTAATTCTCCGTTGGTATAAACTCAAGTGAAACACTATTGATACAATATCTTAGTCCAGTGGGATCAGGACCATCTTCGAAAACATGCCCCAAATGGCTCTCACATCTTGCACACATAACTTCCGTACGAGGATATCCCAAATTATAATCAGTAGCCTCTAATATAACATTCTCATCCTCAGGCTCATAAAAACTAGGCCACCCCGTTCCACTATCAAATTTAGTTTTACTATCAAACAAAGGAATGCCACAGGCTCCACAGGCATATCTTCCCTCCTTTTTGGAGTCATGATACTCTCCAGTAAAAGCTCTTTCAGTACCTTTCTGCCTTAAAACATAAAATTCTTTCTTGGTAAGCTCATCCTTCCATTCTTCTTCGCTCTTATAAACCTTGCTTATTTTCTTCCCATTATTTAAAACAATGAAAGAATCCTGTATAACTGCAATCTCTGAATTTTTAATTTGCTTTTTTTCAGCCGATTTACAAAACATAAAATTTAACAATCCAAATACTATCACTAAATACTTCATATGCTAAGTTTTAATTTAATATTACCTTTTATCTTGTTGAGCTATAACAACCAGTCTTTTTATTAGTTGAACTATTGAGAGTAATATTAGATATCCCATCGTGAAGACGACATATAGCCATCCATAGGTCCTTGTCTCAGATATTGGCAAATCAGAAATTATCGTAGCAATCAAAAAACTTAGAACCATAATTATAATATACCCAAACACAGAAGTTCTCCAATATCTCACTCCACTTTCATCTCGAAAAGCAAACATTATATTTATTAGAATAAAAACAAATAATATCGTACAAGATATAATCCAAGGCTCCGATATATCCAGATTATTCGAATCCATTGCTAATATCAATTTCATTATCCCTCCTGCAATAATCAATAGAAGGATCGAATACTTAATCTGTATCTTAGGATCACTTATATTAAGCATTACTTTCATTTCAATTATCTTGTAATTAATATATACTCAACGAGAACTGTCTCCAAAAACTTAACTTTGTCACGTACATCATCTGGATTAACTCCAATACCTTGCGTTACCTTTTCAAATAGCTCTTCAATAACATTAAGGTTGCTTTCAGATTTCTTTCCTTTATACCTATTTAATGCTTGTTTAACCAAAAGCATATCCTTGTCATCAAATCTTCGTACATTAGGATATTTTATCTTTCTTGTGTCTTTGTTCAATGACAAAATTGAATCTAAAGAAACCAACTCGTCAGATAGCAATTTAATAACTAAAGTCTTAGATAAAACTCCTCCTAACCTCTGCTTAAACCTAGATGAATTGATGAATAAAAAACTTAAAAATCCAAAACTCAATGTCACATCAATATTTCTAAATAACCATCTTACAAATAATGACTCAACATCCGGTTTTCCTCCTTTTAAATCAATCACCCTAATTTTGAGAAGCATTTTCCCAGGGCTCTGACCTTTGTTAAAAACTTCGAAAAAAAAATGATACAACGAACTAAAGAGTAGTATTATAACCGAATAAAACAACCCTGTCCAAGAAAATAACATTGAGAATATAATAACGACAAAAACTATAATCAACATATCCACAACAAATGCTAAAAATCGTTGCAAAAAAGTCGCTAATTCATATTGAATACTGATATTGTGTGCCGTGTATATATCTATCGTTTGTGCCAATTATACGTTCTTTCTAAAATGCAATATTGAAATTAGATTTAATATTTAGTAAATTTATAAAAAGTTATAAATTTACTGATTCAATAGTAACCAGATTTTGACAGAATCACAATTTGTAAATCAGAACATAGATCAATGGAGAGAGTTAGAAGAATTGCTAAAAAGCAATTATAAGGATCCTGATAGATTACAAGAGCTTTTCATAAAAGTTTCTAATGATTTAGCTTATGCCAAAACATACTTTCCTAACAGATCTGTACGACTCTATTTAAATGGTCTTACCCAAGGTGTATTCAATATTATTGATAAAAAAAGGACTACTTTCAGTTTTAGAAGTTTAATTGATTTTTATAGAAATGTTCTGCCTTATGAATTGTTCCATGCACGTAAGGAACTGTTGTACTCATTTTTGATATTTACCATTAGTGTAATGATCGGAGTACTATCAAGCATGAAAAATACTGATTTCCCAAAAATGATACTTGGTGATGATTATATAGAAATGACGGAGGAGAATATTAACGATGGTGACCCAATGCGAGTTTATAAAGATGCAGGAAGAAACGAAATGTTCTTCTATATTACTTTTAATAATATTAGAGTGTCTTTTTTAGCTTTTGTATTGGGCATTTTAGGTTCTTTAGGTACAGCTATCGTACTTATTAACAATGGAATTATGTTAGGGGCTTTTCAATATTTTTTTTATAAAAAAGGACTATTTTTAACATCTTTCATGACCATTTGGATTCACGGTACTATAGAAATATCTGCGATTATTATTGCGGGAGCTGCAGGATTTGTTTTAGGAAGGGGCGTTCTTTTTCCAGGCACTTATTCACGAAATATATCTATTCAAAAATCAGCTCTACGTGCCGTAAGGATTATCGCAGGAATTATTCCTCTCTTTATTATTGCCGGGTTTTTGGAATCTTTTGTCACTAGACTGACTAGTATGCCCTTTCTATTAAAACTATTAATAATAGTTGGCTCTTTGGCCTTCATAATTATAATGTATATCATATATCCTCGTTATCGGACCAAGTCAAAAACAGAAGGCAGATATGAAGTTCATCCGTCACAACCAGAAATATTAAGTTTTCAAAAGTATGAAGGGAGAACACTAGCACAAAACATTGAATTATCATTGGCATTTATTCGCAATAATTTATCACAACTTTTTAGATATGTCTTATTACCAGCTGTAGTTATTTGCTCATTAGCTTATATTATTTGGATTTCTGTTAGTGATTTTAGATCAATACTATATGATGAAATATTTACCAGAATAGAAGATGGAGGTATTGGTATCTTTTTCGTCTATTGGGTACTATCGGCACAGTGTATTTTGTTTGTTAATTTGTTATTTAATAAGGTGAACAGCTTTATGTTTTATTACAAAAAAGCATTTATTGGTATTCTGATACTATGCTTTCCTTTAGTTTTCACAGTTTATTTCCTGCCGCTATATGCTTTTGCAATACTTGTTATAATATTTCCTTTTCAGTCACTCTTTAGTCTATGCTACCATTTATGTTTTGATGATACCAACTTTATTTCAACTCTTAGAAAAAGATTTTCAAGTTCCTATATCAATTACTGGTACAATTTTATTCCCATTGTATGTATATTCATTGTACATTTTATAATATACTCAAGTCTAAATTCGGCCATTAGTACATTTCTTATTGAATTCATTAGCTACCATGATATTTTTTCAAACCAAAACACTAGTTATGTTTTTTTCGTTTCACTTATTACTGTTTTTATCCACATGATCATGTTGGTTTTCTACCAACTTATTAGTTTGGGCACTTATTTTTCAAACCTAGCCGTCCATAAAGCATTGGATCTAAAAGAGAAATTAAATCAGTTCGGAAAAGGGATATTAGATAACTATGCTATTTAAATATTCCATATGGACACTGTTGCTTCTTTGTATCTGGAATATGTCTTGGTGCAATGAAGATCCCATCCCTCTCCTCTCCACTCAAAAAATAGAAATAAACGATCAAAAATATCAGGATTGGAAAGAAAAACTGAACATTGAAAAAAAGAAAAAAGTACTTAAGCTTAAAGAATCAAAATCTAATAAGAATAGTACTAAAAGCACAGGAAAAACAAATTTCTCCGGAATATCGGGTTTCACCAACGCAATACTTTACATTGTTATTGGGTTTCTTGTTCTCGTTATTATTTATCTTTTATTAGCAAGTATAAAACTTAAACGTCCAGAAAGTAAAGCTAGCTTTAAAGAAAATTTAAAAATTGAAAATCTTGAAGAGGTCAATACCTTTGAAGGTTATGATTTCTTCTTAAGGAATAAGAATTATCGTCAAGCCTTCAGAATGTTGTTTTTAAGAACACTTCAAGAACTTCAAAACACAAAAACTATTAAATGGACTCCTGAAAAAACCAACATTGACTATCAAAGAGAGATGGAAAAACATGAAAAAGCCGTATCGTTCAGAAATCTAGCAAGAGTTTTTGATATGATCTGGTATGGTGATAAAGAAATTGGAGAATCTCAATTTCGTAATTCATTGAGCTACTTTGATGATTTCCTTGACGATAAATCTTATAACGAATACTTGCAATGAAAAGATCTATTGTCATACTGGGGATAATAATCCTTTTTTTTGTAGCCATTTTCGCTTATTTCTTTGAGTTCCGAGAAGTGTCTGATTATAGTATTAAAAATCAATATGAGCTATACAACAAGGATGACCTTGGACTTTGGATGTTTAACAAATTCCTAACGGAAGCATATGATTTAAAGAAAGTAAAGGAGATATACCATTTAGATAGTATTATTAGAGATAGCACCAGTCTATTTATTAAAATGGATCACCCCACATCACAAACTAATGATGAAGATAGTTTACTGGTGTTGGCAAAACAAGGGGTAAAAGTCCTATACATAACTCCTAGTCTCAATAGTACTTTTGACTCCATACAATCTCCTTTTTATGATTACGACAATGAAAGGAGAGACACCATCAGTTACTTCTTCACTAATTCCAAATTAACACAGTCTGATACGCTGAGATTTGTGAACAGAGTGAATACAGATTATTATTGGTCGCATAAAAGGATTAACTATCTCCAATACTATTTCGATGCTCAGGATGCAAGATCGGAACTGATAAAAATCGACTCTAACAAAGTGATTTTTGGTGTATTAATGGATTCAACACGAAATATTTACTACCACCTCAACCCGACCATGTTTGTAAATAATTATTTTACCGAAGATGATGCGAAAGAGCATATGGAGGGTGTATTGAGTTATTTCGAGCCAAAACAGGTTTATTATTCAAACCAAATTAGAGTCTCTTCAAACAAATCAAAACTAGAGAACCCGCTTGCCTTTATATTCGATCATCGAAGTTTGAAATCTGCATATCTTCTAGCTTTAATTGTTTTAGCTATTTCCGCTTTCTTTAAGTCAAAAAGAAGAGTAAAGGTTATTCCAGTGCTGAAAAAGAAAGAGAATACCTCCTTAGAATATATCAAAATGTTAAGTGATTTGTACTTGCATAATGGTCAACATCATAAGGTCGTTAGAAAACTAGAAAATATATTTTATCATGAAATGCAAAGGTTATATTATATACCAAAGAATACTATCGATTACACAGAAAAACTGGCAAAAAAATCTAAGATTAATATTGATAAATTAAACTTTATCGAACGAAATTTTAAAGAGGCTGAACAGAAAAAAGATTTTTCTGATGCAGAGTTAATGCATCTTTTTAGAGAAATATTCAAACTAATAAAAAAAACGAAGTAAGATGGATAACAATATGGAGTCTAACAACGAAGAACCAAAAGTTAATCATGAAAGACAGGAGCAATTGAGTTACTTCTCCGATAGATTAAGAGAAGTTAAACAGGAATGTAATAAGATTATCGTAGGCCACGAAAATTTAGTCGATCTCATCATTTGCAGTATGATATGCGGTGGTCATGTACTTTTGGAAGGTGTCCCGGGAATTGCCAAGACCCTAACGGCCAAGGTTATTGCCCAAGTTGTGGATAGTAAATTTCGTCGAATTCAATTTACCCCGGATCTACTACCTTCAGATATAATAGGAACATCTATTTACGAGATGGATACAGGAAAATTTAAATTTGAAAAAGGACCTATTTTTTCAAATACCATACTTATAGACGAGATTAATAGAGCACCGGCAAAAACACAGGCTGCACTGTTTGAGGTTATGGAAGAAAGACAAATTACATATGATGGTAAAACCTACAAGTTTGATTTTCCTTTTATAATAATTGCTACTCAAAATCCAATTGAACAAGAAGGAACGTATAGACTACCTGAAGCACAACTTGATAGATTTCTAATTAAAATTATTTTGGAATATCCAAGCCTTGAGGAGGAACAGATTATCTTACAAAGATTTCAAAACGATCTGGGTGAAGTTAATTTGAAAGCTATTCAGCCTATTCTTAAAGCTTCTGAATTAAAAAAGCTTCAGGAATTAGCAAAGTCAATTCATATTGAAGATCAAATCATCACCTATATTTCTCAAATTGTTCAGGCGACAAGAAATCATCCCAAATTATATCTTGGGGGATCACCTCGTGCTAGCTTAGCCGTTCTTAAATTATCAAAGTTAATGGCCATTTTATCTGGGAGAGACTTTGTTATTCCCGACGACGTCAAATACATTGCTCCCTATGTTTTAAATCACAGACTAATCCTTACCCCTGATGCAGAAATGGAAAGCCTAACAACCTTTGATGTGATTAACGGCATTTTAAAAGAGATTGAAATTCCTAGATAAAGTCGTGAAACACATATATTTTCATAATAGATTCTTTAGGAGTATGTGGGCTCTGATAACCTTATTTGTACTCAGTTTTCCCTTTCCCCTGCTCTACAATATTTCATGGATTGCATTATTAGTTTTTCTAATTTTTCTAGTCGCCGATTTTTTTCTACTCAAACAACTTGCAAGAAAAATAAATATTACAAGAACTTTGGACGAGAAATACGCTTTGGGTGATTTTCAGATGGTAATGTATAAAATAAGCAATAACAATAAACAATCTGTATCTCTAACTATTTATGATGAATTCCCTTACCAGTTACAGATTCGGAATGCCATGTTTGAAGAATCGCTAGATGCTAATGAAGTAATAGATTTTGACTATAGTTTTATTCCTAAAACGCGAGGAGAGTATGTTTTCGGTAATATTCAAATATTCATTATATCAGTATTAAAACTAATAGAATGGCGAAAAACCGTTCCCGCTCAAAATTCGGTAAAAGTATTTCCATCTTTTATACAGATGAAAAAGTATGAATTACAATTATTTTCAAAAACTGCAACACTTACTGGAATCAAACGCATAAGGGAGAGAGGTGAAAACGAGGAATTCGAACATATTAAGAACTATGTATCAGGGGATAATATAAGAGCCATCAATTGGAAAGCCACTTCCAAAATGAATAAATTAATGGTAAATCAATTTGAAAACACTAAATCTCAAATGGTATACTGCATTGTGGATAAAGGTCGAGTTATGGAAATGCCTTTTGAAGGCTTGTCCTTATTAGACTATGCTATTAACTCTAGTTTAGTAATTGCTAATATTATTTTAAGAAAATATGATAAAATAGGGTTGATCACCTTCGGTAAAAAAATAGATTCCTTCATCAAATCGGAAGACAAAAAACATCAATTACAACGTATTGCTCATATATTGTATGATCAGAAAACAGATTTCAAAGAATCGAATTACGAGTTATTGTTTAAAAGTATTCGATCTAAGATCAAGAGGCGAAGTGTACTATTTCTCTTTACTAATTTTGAAAGTTTAAACGACCTTAATAATAGTTTAAAATACTTGATAGGCATCAATAAACTTCATTTACTTGTTGTCATTTCCTTCAAAAATACTGAGGTCATCAAAGAGATCGATGAAAAACCAAGGAATATAAGTGGTACGTACTATCGTACTTTTGCTCTAAACCATATCATTGAAAAAGAAAAAATAATGCTAAAGTTACAATCGGCAGGTATACAAACTATTCTCACCACACCAGATAAACTATCCATTGACACCATCAATAAATACTTAGAAATTAAGGCAAAAAGAATGAAATAAAAAAGCCTTGTCCTACGAACAAGGCTTCAAAGTTTACTATTATCTTTTTCTAGAAGTGCTTTTTCTCTCTAATCTTAGCTTTCTTACCTACTAAATCTCTTAGATAGTATAGCTTAGCTCTTCTCACCCTACCTCTTTTCAAAACTTCTATTTTATCAATATTTGGAGACGACCAAGGAAATATCCTTTCCACTCCTACCCCATTTGACATTTTTCTTACAGTAAAAGACTTAGTTGCACCATGACCCTTTATTTGAATCACATCACCTCTAAACACCTGTATTCTTTCCTTCGCTCCTTCTATGATTTTATAACTTACAGCAATATTATCTCCTGATTTAAACTTTGGATAATCTTTTTCAGGAGTTACCTGCGAGTGTACATAATTTATTAAATCCATAACTAAAATTTAGCAAGTATTTCAAATAAGGTTGCAAAGATATACTTATTATTCTAATATCAATGTATTAACTAATAATAATTTAAAAATTACAGCACTAATAAATTACAACCTCTGATGTCTGCATTATCTAATCGGCCCATAACTTTGAAAGTACCGTCATCATTTGAAATAACTATGTCTTCGGTAGCAATAAAACAACAGGTTTCAATGTTTGCCAAATCAATGAAATATGCTAATCCCGCTTTACCTTTTTTCACTTCTTCAAATGGATCATTTATATCTCTAACAGAAAGCAACATTGTTGAGGGAAGTTTTAGGTTAATACCGTCTATAGCATATGCTTGAGACAATAATTCAGTCATCCCATATTCAGACCTAAAGCTTCTAACATTAGTGCTAGCTCTGTATTTTCCATATAACTCTTCTTTAGTCAGCTCCTTTTTCCTTCCTTTCATGCCCCCAGTATCAACAACTATTAAGTCTTCGAAATCAATATTGAATTCTTTGAAGAAATCCATCAACGCATAGGATACACCAAATAAAACAGTGGGAATATCCCTTTCTCGACAATCCATCAGTGCTCGATACAGGGTCTCCTTGTCATCAAGGTAAAATGAGCTTTCTTTATATTTCGATTTCTGTATAAATCCATTGACCATATATACCAGAGAGGAATGTCCGCTCTCCAAATAATGGGGCAATAGTGCCAAAAAACAGTAATTTGAGATATCATCTCCAAAGCTATTTTCAAAACAATGGCTACTTATCTTTCTATACCATTCTCCATTTCGTAATAGATGTTTTGATTTTTTAGAAGATGTCGTTCCACTTGATTCAAAAAGTTTTTCCTCCACCCATTCTCCTGTCTTAATATCATAATCTTTAAACAATGAAATAGGCAAAAATGCCATTTTTTGAATGGTAGTTGCATCCATAAATTTTGGACCTAAATATTCAATATATTGCCTAAACGTTATGTTATAGGTAATCTGAAATTTATATATCTCCAAGACTAATCTGCTAGATTCTTCATTATTGAAGTTTTTAAATTGCTTTAAAATTCTATTTTTGAGCGTATTTTTTCTTACATCAATTGAATTCATTAGGTAAAGAAAAGAATTATGTCCCAATATCCGACTCACCTTTTGATTCTAAATAATGTACTGGATTAGAACTTAATTAAAATTGTAAAGCTTAAAATATTCGTCGATGAAAATATCTTACATTATGTCATTTATCCTAGTACTCATTCTTAGTATGGGATACCGTGCTAATCAGCCTACTTCTGTAAATGGAGGTTATACAGGTGCTCCGGGAGACGAAAACTGCAGTAAATGTCATTCTCCAAGTAGTACTGACTTAGAGGGAGAATTAAACATTATTGGTTTACCTGATATTGTCCAAGTGGGAAATACATATTCCATTAATGTTCAGGTCATAAGAAAAAACTCCGATATTTCAAGGGCAGGTTTCCAAGTTGTAAGTCTAGAAGATAATTTAACCAATGGAGGTAATTTTGAAAACAATGTAGAGAAGACTTCAGTCAAAACAGCAAATGGAAAGGAATATTTTGGACATAAACCTGCTACCGATTTTGACAGTGGAATTGATACTTTAAACTTCCAAGTTGATTGGACTCCTAAACCTTCAATTAATGATGGAGAGACGGTTACATTTTATGCTTCCGCACTATTAGCTAACGGAAATGGCAATAATGGCGGAGACAATCTTTTGTTAATCAATCAAAGTACTACGGTAAACAATGTAAGCAATACCAATGATATTGACGATAAGAAAGACGTCACTTTTAGATTATTTCCCAATCCGGCACAAGAGTCTATTACATTAGTAAGTCAAGAAAAAATATTGAGTTACCAAATATTTGATTCACAATCTAGATTGGTACAGGCACAAAATACTACTCAACAGTTTAATGAGATAGTACATTTAGATAATTTCAAGGAAGGTATATATTACATTCAAGTATTTAATTACTCTGGCTTCTCTCAAATTCAAAGACTAGTTGTTATCAAATAAATTTTAAGAGTTTATTAACTAACGATTCTTAATTTCGCTCGTCTTTTATTCGGATATTGTCTAAGACTTTATTCCCTTATAGATATTATTTTTTTGAAATGACAAGAATACTTACCTTAATACTTATTTTCTTTTGGACAGCTAACATTAGTTATTCTCAGGACAACACTACTGGCTACGGTATTGATTTCGACTCGAGATTGATTGAACTGGGGGAAATTACGAAAGGTGATATAAAAGAATTTGAGTTCAGTTTTCGGAATACAGGTAGTGAAGACATTGTCATTCTAGTAGCTTCGGCATGTGAGTGTAGCACACTTGATTGGACCAGAAAACCTATAAAACCACAAGAATATGGCAAGGTATCAGTTCTTTTTGATAGCGGGAAAAAGGAGGACTCTGAACCTGTTGATGTAGAATTATATCTGGACAATATTGATCCCGTTACGGATGCCAATCGTGCAGAAGTGGTTACCTTTACCTTTGAATTGATAGAATAATTATTTGGTAGAATTAAGATA
This sequence comes from Saprospiraceae bacterium, assembly GCA_965230495.1. Taxonomy (GTDB): domain Bacteria; phylum Bacteroidota; class Bacteroidia; order Chitinophagales; family Saprospiraceae; genus JACJYM01. The sequence goes on from OZ246004.1 coordinate 1,542,555, forward strand.
GTCTAACAAAGCTGTTTCCACACGCTCACTAATGGCTTGATCACTGTTTAATAGAAATTCATTTCCTGTAATAAGCTTGTATAAATCTGTATATTTTTTTGAAGTAATATCGACCATCTCTTCATCCATCACTGGCATCACTTGTCCTTCTTTACCTTGAAAACCATTCTCCATTAACCATTCCCGTACGAACTCTTTGGACAATTGTATAGGATCTTCTCCATTATCAAATTTCTCTTTATAACTATCAAGATAGAAATACCTCGAACTATCAGGAGTGTGTATCTCGTCGATTAGATAAACTTGATCATCATACATACCAAATTCATATTTCGTATCTACCAATATAAGTCCTCTATCTGCGGCCATCTGAGTTCCTCTTTCAAACAATGCTAAACTATAGCTTTCCAATTTATTCCAAATACTTTCTGAAACAATGCCTTGTTCTAGAATTTCTGCCTTACTGATATCTTCATCATGTCCTTCTTCTGCCTTAGTAGCTGGAGTAATGATAGGTGCATCAAATTTTTGGTTTTTCTTCAGGCCCTCTGGCAGGGATACACCACAAAGTTTTCTCTTACCATCTTTATATTCTCTCCATGCATGACCTACCAAATATCCTCTGACTACTAACTCCAATTTTATTGGTTCACAAGCCAAACCAATAGAAATATTTGGGTCCGGGGTATCCTGCAGCCAATTAGGCACTATATCTGAAGTGTTTTCTAAAAAATGTTTCGCAATTCCATTTAAAACAGCTCCTTTATGTGGTATTCTCTTTGGTAATATATGATCAAAAGCGGATATTCTATCACTCACTATCATCGCAAGTTTACCATTATCAAATGTGTATACATCTCTAACTTTCCCTCGATAGACATTCTTAATGTTAGGATGATTAATTTCAATACTATCTAAAACTTTGTTCATTACCATTGTTGTTTAGCTAAAAGCAAAGGCGAAAATAAAAAAAGACTGTTGGAGCAAAGGCCAACAGTCTTTTTTTTTCTTTGGAACCCTCTATTTAAAAACCCATTCCGCCACCCATCTGGCCCATTGCTTGCTCAAATTCGGCCATCGTCATTTTTTTGAACCCATCTGTTTTCATTTCAAACTCCGATTTATCTACTGTATTTTGAATATCAGTAGCACTCATAGTGATGGTCATCATTGTATTCTTTATTGTAAACTCTAAAGGAAAACCATCCAAATCTAACGATTGCATCCCTTGAATGATATTCGCATTGGTTTTAATATCCTTAGTAACATAACCTGTTACCTCCATATCCGGAGCATCAGGAGTAGTTATCTTCATTTGATAACAGTTGTAACCTGATATTTCCTTTGTATTAGATTCATCATATGTCACCTTAGCATTCTTAGCTAAATTTTGAGAATCAGAACTTTCTGCATCTTTAATCGAACTGGCCACCCACATTTTCTGCCCCATAGCATCCATCAACATGTTGAACTCATCGCTACTTTCTGTCACATAAGTCTTAATATCTATCATCCCCCCCATCATATTCATCTTAGATACATAAGTCGTTTCGTTAAATATAATATGTGTTTCTGTTCCCTTCATCATTTCAAGTCCCATTGCCATTTGTTCGTCGTCAGATGTGGCTTCAGTAATTTCCATTTTAATATGGCCTTCCGTTAGTGTTGTTTGGGCCATCATTGGAAAAGAAATCATAATAAAGGCCATCGCCATACTAAAAAGTGATTTTTTCATAGTCATTTATTATTTGATATTTAATTGTTTGAAAATTCTACAATAAAAGTACGATAAACTTATCTCGGAGGTTACAATTTTCTATTAATCAATTTTTTTATTCGATAGAATTTATACTTTTCTTGCTTCCCACTTTACCTCTTCAACGTTCGATTTTAAAGATATGTATCGAGCAAGAACGAAAAAATAGTCAGAAAGTCTGTTGAGAAAGACTATTATTTTTTCATCTAACTGCACGCTAGTCTTTTGTAAGCTAATTACTCTTCTTTCTGCTCTCCTACAAACTGTTCTACAAATATGGGCTATTGAAACTGCATTCGATCCAGAAGGTAATATGAAGGATTGTAGAGGAGATAATTCTTCATTACATCTATCAATGGATTTCTCCAATATTTCATAATCCTTTTCTTCCATTTTGCTTGCCACAATATCCTTACCTGGATCCGTTGCCAATATAGCTCCACAATCAAAAAGTCTAGATTGGATATATATAAGTTCTTTTTTAACAATATCGATTTCAACGACACTATGTAGTAAACCAACAAATGAATTCAACTCGTCTACTGTACCATATGCTTCAATTCTAATATCATCTTTACTTACTCTTTTACCACCAAAGAGTGAAGTACTTCCTTTATCGCCAGTTTTCGTATAAATTTTCATCGTCGTAATGGATAGCTCTTATTTATTTCTAACAATATTAGGTTAATGATGTTTCGCTGAGTAGTTTATTATTACACTTAAAGACCCTGGCCGGGTATTTTTCAATAATTCTATAGTCGTGTGTCGCGAAAATAATCGCTGCGTTAGTGTCACTAGCTATTTTTAGAAGCAATTCTATTATCTCGTCACTTGTGTCGGGATCTAAATTACCCGTAGGTTCATCTGCTATAATCAATTGGGGAGCATTAATAAAAGACCTTGCTATTGCTAATCGTTGCTTTTCTCCTCCACTGAGCTTATGAACAGCCACATCCGAATACTTGCTGATACCGACCAATTCCAATACCTCTTTTACTCTAGATCTCATTTTAGCTTTATCTTTCCAATCCGTTGCCTTTAGCACGTATGCCAAATTCTCAGATGCCGTCCAATGGTCAAAAAGATAAAAATTTTGGAACACAATCCCTAATGACCTACGAAGCAAAGGAATTTGGTTTCTCTTAATTCTTCCCAGATCATAATTAAAGACATATGCCAACCCACTCTGGATTTTGACATCTGCATACATGCTTCTTATAAAGGTTGACTTTCCGCTTCCTGATTCTCCAATTATATAACACTGCTCCGCTCTTCTTAAAGTGAAGTTTAAATTTTCGAAGACCACTTTGCTGTCCTGAGCCAAGGTTACTCCGTTATAATTAACAATATGATCAGTATTCAAATGAATCCTTTATTTAAAGGTAAAGATATATATATTATTACTCTAATATATTAAGAGAGTTAAGAAAATGGTCCATATCATCATTAAGACTGTTATTTAAGCTTGTAAAAACCATAAGTGATAATAACTTACCATTAACTACAAATAGTTTTCCTTTGCAAATGTAGAAATCTTCATCATAAGAAAATCTGTACAATATCCCTTTGTGGTCTTCCTTGGAAATATCGGTTTGATAGACTAACGTAGCATCATAGTTTTCAATCATTAAATCAAGAAAATCAGTCATCATTTCACTTCTTTCGTAATTCGAAGTAGAAATGGGGTTTTGATATTCTAATACATTAACTACATAAAGAAAATTAACTTCTTCTATATCGTTATACTGATAAGAATAATTCTTAACCTCTCCCATTTCAGTCTCTATGGTACGTGAAGCTTTTATGGGTTGACCGGGCAGTAGAACTTCCACCTTGATCTCTTTGGGTTTAAGGGGCTTCCAACCTTGATTAGTTGTGCTAAGAACCATCAAAAAAGAAAAGAATAGCATTATCATTATATCAATAAACGTTTCTCGTAAATATAGAACGTATAAAATCAACAGATTGAAATAATAGTTGTTAAAATTTGCTTAATTAACTTTATTTACCTCAAGCACCCTATCCTTATCACTTAAATCTTGGTGTATTGCTATTTCTACTCCATCAATATCATTAAATAAATGTTCTACTCTATTACTGCTAAATTCATTTAACTCCATAATAAGAGTGGAGGCACTCGATACTTCAAAATATCTGGCTAGACATTTATAGAACTCTAATCCATCATTATCATTGGTAAACAAGGCCAAATGAGGTTCGAATTTAATGGTAGAAGTGGACATTTTTCCTATTTCCTCTTTCGTTATATAGGGAGGATTTGATACTATTAAATTGACCTGTGGTAACATATGCCATCTATCTTCATCCAAAATATTCAGACGACTGAAAGAAACATTACACCCCACTTGCTCTCCGTTTTTTTTTGCCACTTCTAGAGCTCTATCCGATACATCTACTCCATAACAATCCAATTCTCCTAACTCTGAACAGATCGATAAAACAATACAACCACTTCCGGTACCGATATCTAATACAGATGTATACTGATTATTTCTAATACTTTCAATTGATTTATGGACCAAAGTTTCTGTTTCAGGCCTAGGTATGAGAACTGACTCATTCACATCAAAGAAGTTTTTGTAGAAATAACATTTACCAACCAGGTATTGTATAGGATAATCGTTGAGCAGCGGCTCCAACATATTATTTAATACCCTAACAGTCCAATTCTGATTCCAAAAATCTCCTTTTTCATTTCTAAAATCTTCTCTCAAAATCCTAAACATTGCCAAAGACTCTCTTTCTCCAAATTTAGGAGTCAACCGCATCAAAATGTGCTTGCCTACTTCGCTTTCCGTCATTTACTTAGTAATTATTACAGCATTGGGGAACCAATATCCCTCAAATGACATTGTACTTTCTCCGCTAATGTAATTAGAAGTTATGGCAAAAAGAGAAATTAGAATACAATATCATGTATATAACTATAACAATTTACATAATGAAGTCAAGTTGTTACTCGATGCTGCTCAAGCAAAATTAAAAGATGCATACGTTCCCTATTCTAACTTTAGGGTTGGTGCTTCAGTACTACTGGAAAATGATAAAATTGTTTCAGGTTGCAATCAAGAAAATGCTGCATATCCTCAATGTACTTGTGGTGAACGAGTCGCTTTGACATATGCGGGAGCACAATATCCTAATGTTTCTATTAAAGCGATTGCCATTGTTGTAAAAAATGACCTTAAAAAAGTAGAAACACCAGCCTCGCCATGTGGCTCCTGCAGACAAATCATTTCGGAGTTTCAAAATCGACAGAAAGAAAGTATACAGATTTATCTAAAAGCAGAAAGTGAAGATGTCTACCACATTTCTTCAATTTTTGACATCCTTCCCTTAAGTTTTAATGCGGAGAGTCTTTAATTCATGATTTTCAAGACATTGTTGTAAAGATATTCCTAGAAACAACATGATAATAGTTGATTTAGTAGTAAATTGTTATTTCAGCTTAATATCATCTTTATGTTTCGTTTAATCTGTATTCTATTATTTACCATTAGTTTATTAAACGGTCAATCTTCGATCGAGGGTCAGACATATGATGTTGGGACGAGAAAAGTTATTCCTCACGTTGGCATTCAAAGATTTCCATCTAAAATAAGTTTTCACGGTGATCATGAAGGAAGATATAGTATTTATTCAAATAGTCCATCTTCGCAGCTAGATTCTTTTTATGCCTATATAAATAAAAATATCTTCTATACGAATAGCGGGCATGCTGACATCTACCTTCACTCAACAATGGGAAAACAGTTGCACCATTTTCGTTTAGTTGGTGAAAAATGGGAATTGCCATCAATCCCGTTTGGTTATTATATTATGACCCTCGTAAGTAAATCCGGGCATCGCCAATATATGTTGTTTTCAGATGGTGTCCGTCAAATGATCTCTTCTAAAAATGGTATTGATGATCAGATCATTTTAAAGGACACTAGTTTGCTGTTTACGAAGGATAGTTTCTATGAAAGGGAAATAGCTTTATCAAATTTAAAGAAAACTAAACAGATAAATTTGCTGGCATACGCCTATGATAATCTTGAATATTTCCACGAATTAATTAGATATGAGGGATTCGAAATGATTGAGGGAAGTCCTTCCAAAACCAATTTTGGTGAGATACAATCTATTAAAATATTATTTGACTTTATTTCTGACACCATTTATTATATCAACACAAAAAAATATACTAGCCATTATTTCTTTGCCAAAGAAATCTTGGGCTTTGAAGGTTCAAGTTGGGATTTTTACTTATCTCAATATCAAAATAATTCTAACCGAATGATGATTGCTGCTTCTATTAATTATCATAAGAATATTAATAAATATGTATTAGACATAGCTTCTTATAATGAGGTGACATGTGAACAAATTAGCAATCTTTATAAAAAAGTAATAGGTACCTCCTATTTAAAAAACCGCCTTTTCTTCTACGTTAATAATCTAAAATGGAATGTATGCAGCGAAATACCTATTATAGATTCAGAAGAACTTTATTTTGGACAAAACTACCAAGCTCTTAATATAGCGGAGAACTACGGCTATTTGAAAAAACTGGATATATCACAAGTTAATACGATAATCTCCGACAAGCATGACATTCTTCTTGTTAATGGTATACCTAATGATTTACCCGTTGTCTCAGGCATCATTACCACTGAGTTTCAAACGCCATTGAGTCATATCAATATACTAAGTCATAATCGAAATACTCCTAATATGGCTCTTAAAACAGGATGGAACGATACAATAATAAATAATCACTTAGGAAAGCTAGTACATTTATCAGTGCAAAACGATTCCTTCAGTCTTCGAGAGGCTACGATAAATGAAGCGACTTTTTTTTGGAATGAAAGAGAGCCAAATACTGAAGTTATATTACCGTACAATTCTTCTATATCGGGATTAAAAGAGTTAGAGAATATCGATTATTCTGCTATTGATATTGTAGGAGGTAAGGCAGCAAACTTCTCAGAATTGGTGCGTCTTCACACAATTCCTTTACCCGAAGATTATTTTGCCATTCCATTTTATTATTATGATCAACATTTGGAAGAAAATGGAATTGATACTTTTATAGAACACATGTTACAAAAAGAAGAATTCTTCAATAACATGACTTATAGGCATGATCAGTTAAGTATGCTAAGAGAAAAAATTATAAAATCACCAATCAATAAGACGCTCGTAAATTCAATTAAATCACGTATCAATAACTTTGATAATTTTAGTTCGTATAGATTTAGATCTTCAAGTAATGCAGAAGACTTAAACGATTTTAGTGGTGCTGGGTTATACAGCTCCTTTACGGCAAAAAGAAATCATAATAATAAAACTATAGAAAATGCAGTTCGGAAAGTATGGGCCAGTCTATGGAATCTTGCCGCTTTTGAAGAACGAGAGTACTATAAAATAAATCACCTTTCATGTAAAATGGCAATATTGGTACATCGATCCTTTCCTGATGAAGATGCGAACGGTGTTGTAATAACTAAAAACCTCTACAATATCAACCATGCATATACTATAAATGCTCAATACAAAGAATATAGCATTGTTGAACCTGAACCCAATATATTGCATGATTTGATCTTATGCTATACTTTGGATTCCGATGGTCAAAAATATACTATTGAATATCTATCTCATTCTAATGTAAAGGAACTGGGTAATAAAACCGTGTTGAGCGATGATGAAATAAGATTATTAGCAGATTATTGCACATCCATCAAAGACTATTATTATCATCAAATAAATCACAATTGTAAATGTGAGTATAATAATTTCGCGGTTGATATCGAATTCAAAATAGATTCTCAAGTTGAAGAAAGGAAATTATATATAAAGCAAGTACGAATATATAAGAATAATTAAATGTTTACTTATCCGTTGATATTCCATCTATTTTGATATACTCTATCCGGATCTAGTTTTTCTGACAAATAACGCATATTCAGAGGTTTAATCTCCTTGCTCTCCGCTCCTACTCCTGCAAGGTACATCCAGTTTCCATAATTGGAACATGGATCATAATCTATCAGTTTGCTTTCAAAGTATTGTGCACCAATCAACCAATCTTGTTGAAGGTTATGAATAAAGAAACTTGCTGTTATTTTTCTTGCAGTTTTACCCACATAACCATCATGTTTCAAGTTTTTCATTATTGCATTAATTAACGGCTCTTCCGTTTCTCCATTGATCCAAGCTATAATTACATTTTCATCTCTTTGTCCTCTCTTACCTACTCGAGAAATACCAGAAGACTGAAATATCTGGTTCCCATATTTCTTACCCATTAATCTATGATAATCCCTCACCATAAGAGATTTATAATATGGATGATCTCCTTTAGATTTGAAACTTAAATCTTTTTTCCTGTAATGGTAAATCATTTTAGGAGATAAGCAACCCAAAGAAATCCAAGGAGAAAGAGCCATTTCTCCATTACTAAGATTGTCATCCTTGGATCCGGAGTAACACTTAGAAAGCCTTTCCATCCCAGCTGTCTCTCCACCTGTGAAGTGCGTAGCCGGCTCTTCATCAAAATATAGATCCTTTAATTCAGGTATTTTGCCAACTTCTAGGTCATCGAATTTCGTAAATAAATAATCAGGTCTTGGCAATGGTTCTCTTATTTTAATATATCTCTCAACCTCTTTCTTTAGACCTACTAACTGATCAGGAGCATGAGTTATGGGAAACGGAAGATCAGAAGTATAATATAACATCTTTCCTCTAGAATATCTTAATTCTTGTCCTACGGACCATAATAGTTCTTCCAGATTATCCTGTACCATAACCTCTTCCGAGGTTCTTTCTCTATTACAATAGATGTAACTGGATTTATAGTATCTCGCTATCTCAAATATCTCTTCTTCAGGTATCCCTACCCTAACTATCAAATCAGATCCTAATTTCCGTAGGTTCTTTCTTAAATCATGAATAGAATCAATTACAAACTGTGCTCTATGGACTCCAATTTTAGGAAAACCATATCTAGTTTTTGATTGAAATAACCTACTATCAAACACATATATTGGCAATACACTCTCACATTGTTGAGTAGCTTCGACTAAAGCCTCATTATCAACTAACCTTAAATCATTTCTAAACCAAATTATTCCTTTTTCCCTCATATTGATAGCAAGAAAATACTATCAAATTTAACATAAAGAGTTAACATTTGGTTGAAATAAAGGCAATATAAAAGATCTAATTTCTTCTTTTAGAAACTTGATTAATACTTTAAAAATCAAAGAGCATTATCGATTCAAAACGTATCTTTGTAAATACTTAATAAACAGATTATAATGAAATTTTTTTTTGTTGTGCTTTTGAGCTTAACTTATCTTTCTTGCGGGCCTAAATTAAACGATGAAAACAAAGTCCTAAAAGATGAGGTAATGGCTATACATGATGACGTTATGCCAAAAATGTCTGACATTCATCGAAATAAGAAAATGCTTAGAAAAGCACTTAAGGTAGTAGAAGGAGAAGAGAATAAAAAAGTGCTTAGCCTACACATTAAGAAACTGGAAGAAGCTGACGAGGCAATGATGAAATGGATGGGCGAATATAAAATTCCTGAAAGTGATAATGAAGCCAAAGAATATCTCCTACGTCAAAAGAAAGAAATAAGTTCAGTTAGAGATCAAATGTTAAAGGCTATTGAAAAGTCAGGAGAAATAATTAAAAGATATGAAGGCATTAAATAAGTTTACATTTCTACTCATCCTATCTATCTTTTTCTCTTGTGGAGAAGAAAATGGAGAATTACCCTATTTAGGTCAAAAAACAGTAGAAGATGGAGTTACTGTTTATCATACTGTCCCCGATTGGAAGTTTATGGATCAAGATAGTTCTCATCTGACCAATAGCGAGTTATCAAAGTATGTTTATGTAGCTGATTTTTTCTTTACTAATTGTCCTTCCATTTGTCCAAAAGTGACCAAAGAAATGCTGAAGATTTATGAAGAATTTGAGCATGAAGAACGTATAAAGCTCGTCTCTTTCACTTTGGACCCGAAAAGGGATAGCCCAGAAAGACTCAAGCTCTATGCTCAAAATTTAGATGTCAATACTGACAAATGGATTTTCTTGCATGGCGAACAAGATTTCACTTACGAGCTAGCCAATGAGTACTTCGTCACTGCTTATGAGGACCCAAGTGTCCCGGGTGGTTTTGATCATAGCGGAAAAATACTTTTAGTAGATAGGAATGGGCATATTAGGTCCTTTTCGGAAGGAACCGATCCTGAGACCACTCCAAAATTGATTAGAGATATTAAACGATTGTTATCGAGCTATGAGGGTGGCAATTAGTGTTTTACTGTTTGCTTTCTTTACATTCTCTTCTTGCCAGAATACATTTCAGCAAGGAGAAAGCATTTATTTAAATAGGTGTCAAAACTGTCATATGGAACAGGGAGAAGGCCTTAAAAAACTTATTCCTAGTCTTAAGAGCAGTCAATATATAAGTAAAAGCTCCTCTGATCTTGTATGCATTATTCTTAAAGGAACAGAAGTAATTCCTCTGGAACAAAGAAGTCCTCAAGTAATGCCGGGACTGATAAACATCACTCCTGTTGAAATGACCAATTTAGTCAATTATCTGAACTTTAAGTTTGGCAATCAAGAAGAAACAACATTAACTATTATTGAGTCACAAATGCAAAAATGTTTGGAAAAATGAAAGTAGCTGGATTTACTTTCATAAGAAACGCAGTTAAATACGGTTATCCAATTAAAGAAGCTATTCTGAGTATTCTTGATTTATGCGACAAAGTATTTGTTGCTGTTGGAGACTCTGAAGATGACACACTTCATTTGGTAAAAAACATCAATCCTTCTAAAATTGAAATCATTCCTACCATTTGGGATGATTCATTAAAGAAAGGTGGTGCTGTTCTTGCTAAAGAAACCAATAAAGCATTCGCAGCTATCCCCAATGAATATGATTGGTGTATATATATACAAGGAGATGAAATGATGCATGAAGACGATTTCCCTGTGATACGAAAAGCAATGGTTGACAACCTTAATGATAAAAGAATTGATGGACTATTATTTAAGTATTTTCACTTTTATGGTAGCTACGACTACATTGCAACATCAAGTGACTGGTACAGACATGAGATAAGAATAATTAAAAATGACAAGTCCATTTATTCTTACAGAGATGCTCAAGGATTTCGAAAGATTTCTAATAAAAAACTCAACGTCAAAGCATTAGATGCCACAATTTATCATTACGGATGGGTTCGCCCACCAGAAATAATGCTCGAAAAAATAAGGAGTTTTAAAAAACTATATTCTAACAATGAAACAACACCGGAGATTCAAGGATCTTTTGACTATTCTCAAATAGATAAGTTAGACCTGTTTAAGGGGCAACATCCTCATGTTATCCAAGAGCTCATAAAAAATAAGAATTGGAGATTTGAGAAGGACATTTCTTTTAATAATCTATCTCTAATAGAAAGATTCAGGCTTTTTGTTGAAAGGCTAACAGGTATTATGCCTTGGGAGTACCGTAACTATAAACTGATTAAATAACTTATAGTATATCATCTCTGTATAAATTAAACTTATCGCTCTCCATATCTTCCAACATTTTAGTAGCATCTTCGAATAGTTGATATTCAACCAATTGGTATAACGGCACTACAAATATCAGCCCCAATAGAAAAGGAAGACAGGCTGCTATAAAGATCACAAAGAATAAAATAATATAAAGTATATGAAAAACTATTTGTTTGTTTATTAATTGTATGCTCTTTTTCAATGCATCCATGGGATTATAGTCAAAAAAATACGCCAACCATTCTGCCCAACGCGTGGTCAGATAGAAATAAAAACTTAAAATTACAATGGGTATGAACCATACTAGTTTAGACATAAATACTTCAGGCTCTATTGTGCTTCCTTTAAGTATAGTTCCAAGTATATCCCACCCTAACAAGAAGTACATAGGTATAATGATTAGTAAACTTAATACTAACTTAAGCAAGACTACTAAAGTTATACCCCCCATTTTCTTAAAGCCATCAAAAAAGCTCTCGAAATCGTAATTAGAGTTTGTATTGATTCTATTGCCAACAATAGGAAAACCCAGAATAAAAAGGGCTACAAGTATATTCACGCCAAATTGACCCACTATAGGTATAAAGGCTAAAACAATACTCACAACAATCATGATTACAAAAACAATCAAATTATACCCAATAAAAGAGCCTATGGCACTAATGAAAATCCTCCATCCTCCAGAAAAAGCCCTTCCGAGGTCGAAATCATAACCATCCCGAATAGAATCTTCTACATTCTCTTGTGAAAACATATTATTAATGGTTTATTTAGTGGAACATACTGGACTCGAACCAGTGGCCCCTGCCCTGTCAAGGCAGTGCTCTAAACCAACTGAGCTAATGTTCCATTAAAGTAGAATATTTAGATACTCTTCAATATTTCTAATAATTGATCTGGTTTTTTATAACCAACTATCTTTTTAATTACTTGAAAGTCTTTGTTTAACACTACAAATGACGGATAACTCAAGCGTCCATCTAATAACTCAACGGCTAACTCATTGACTCCTTTTCGTCCACCTGGCTTCCATTTATAAACTTTGTCATTGAAATTTACTTCTTCCTTTTGCTCCGCATCAAACTTGACAGAATGAAAATTATCATCTAAATATTTCACTACATCTGCATCTACAAATGTTGTTTTATCCATTCGCTTACACCATCCACACCATGAAGTGTATAAATCTACAAAAAACATTTTGTCCTCTACATTTTTAATAGTAGAAACCTGATCTATACTTATCCATGTTAAAGAACCATCCGTGTTCTTTGTGTAGTCACCGGATTCCTTACATGATACAAAAGATAATGTAACAACAAGCGTTAATAAAAAAGATCTTATACTCATAATTAATAGCTAAAATTTTGAATTATCATCAATCCATTCAAAATCCAAAGATAATATATTATTAAATTATACTATGCTTGTAATGACATTTGAACCTTTTTCTCGAGTTCAATTACAGTATCCTTAAATAAAAGATCAGTATCCATCATATCCTTGACCGCTTGTAATGAGTACAGTACTGTACTATGGTCTCTACCTCCGAAATTACTACCAATACTTTTTAAAGAACTATTAGTAAAGCTCTTAGCTAAGTACATTGACAATTGTCGTGCTATAACAACTGATCTTTTTCTTGTTTTGGCTTGCAATTTATCTACCGGTAGTTTAAAATGATCGGCAACGAGGTTTTTGATATTTTCAATAGATATTTCTTTTGAATTAACAGTGACGAACTGAGAAATCACTTCTCGTGCTAAGTCGACGTCTATTTTCTTTTTGCTTAAAGTAGCCTGAGCCATAATAGAAATAAGCACCCCTTCCAACTCTCTAATATTGGAGTTCAAATTGTAACAAATAAACTCAATCACATCTTCAGGAAGCTCTATTTTGTCTTCGTCCATTTTCTTGGCCAAAATTGCTTTTCTTGTATTCAATTCAGGGGATTCCAGTTCTGCCGTCAGACCCCATTTGAACCGAGATATTAATCTAGACTCGACATCTTTAAGATCTTTAGGAGCCCTATCAGATGTTAAAATGATTTGTTTGCCATTCTGATGTAATTGGTTGAAAATATTAAAGAATATCTCCTGTGTTTTAGGTCTATTTGCCAAAAACTGAATATCATCCACTATCAATACATCTATCATTTGATAGAAGTTTATAAAATCGGTTACACTATTATTTTTGATTGCCTGAATCACCTGATTGGTAAACTTTTCAGTAGTCACATAAAGAACCTGTCTTTTACTATCTACTTTTATAACTTCATTACCTATCGCTTGAGACAAGTGTGTCTTTCCCAATCCTACATCTCCATAAATTACCAAAGGGCTAAAGGGATTTCTAAAAGGTTTGTTAGCTATTTCAAATCCAGCAGATCTTGCCAATTTATTACACTCTCCTTCTATAAATGATTCTAATGTATAATTAGGATTTAACTGAGAATCGATTTTCATCTTTTTAATCCCAGGAATTACAAATGGATTCTGAATAGAATGAGCATCCTGAACAAAAGAAGTTTCCTTTTCCTTGACTTCATTATTCATCAGCTTCTCGTCAACTAAAATCTGGTATTCCAATCTTGTTTTATCTCCAAAGGTAGATTTTACCGCTGTTTTTAAAATTCCAAGGTAATGCTCTTCTAACCACTCGTAAAAAAATTGATTGGGTACCTGAACAGTAAGTACTTTATCTTTAAATGATACAGCTCGAATAGGTTCAAACCATGTCTTAAATGATTGTGGTTCTACACTCTTTTTTATAATGGACAGACAATCCTTCCATTCACTTACGTGTTCGTTCATACATTCTCTCTTTTAAAAGCCTAAAACACTAGATTGTATTTGGAATTAAAACCACTATTCATTCAAGAAAAGCTAGCCTTAGGTTGGTTCCCATCTAGTTTAAATCAGCAATTGGGAACGATCACAAATTTGAGAAAAAAGTTAGTAACTTTCAATCAAAATCAAATAATTTTTGAAAAATTATAACCAAATAATCATATAGATTTTTTTGATAATTTAAAACCTATAGTAATCTAACGAGTTAAGTGAAAAATATTGATCTGAAAAATTAAAATTTCACCCAATCGAAATATTATACAGCAATGTTTTTGCAGGACAAACATTTATTCTTTTTATTTCTTTCAAATAAAATATCTATTCGACCAAGAAGCAATCCACCAAACCCGGCTTGATTTACCAACGTAGTCTTACCTGATTTGTTTTCGTATACATCTGGTTTACGTAAAAAAGAATGGGTATGCCCACCAAGGATGAGATCAATTTCCTTGTTCTCTTTAGCCAAAACTACGTCCGATATCAAATCACCTTCTCTATATTTATACCCTAAATGGGAAAGACAGACTATATAATCGCAGCCCATCTCATTCCTTAAAAGATCGGCTGTGGCATTTGCTTTTTTTATTGGGTCCAAATATCTGGTATCACCATAGAGTTTTGTAGGTACCAATCCTGCCATTTTGATTCCTAAACCAAACACACCTATCTTAACACCTTCTACCTGAAAGACCTTATAAGGTTGAACACTATTATTAAGTAATGTATCTGAAAAGTCATAATTACTTACCAAAAAAGGAAAAGAAGAATCATCGATCATTTTCTTCAAACCATCCATTCCACCATCGAAATCATGATTACCAATAGTTGCTGCATTGTATTGCATCGCATTCATCAGTTTGATTTCTACCTCTCCTCCAAAAAAATTAAAATATGGTGTTCCCTGAATAATATCACCAGAATCAAAAAGTAAAACATTGTCCTCTTTGGACCTTATACTTCTAATCAAACTAGCTCTTCTAGCTGCTCCTCCTCTACCAGAATTTCTTGATCCATCATTAGGAAATGGCTCTACCCTACTATGAACATCATTCGTGTGAAGAATGGTGAGCTTGATAATGTCATGTCTACTTATTCCCGCTAAAAGTGGATTTCCAAGCATTACAGCACTTCCTGCTAATACTCCACTTTTCAGAATAAACCCTCTTCTATTCATACTCATTAATTACTAGTTTTTATTCTTACAGTTTTGTCTACATACACGGAATCCAGTCCATCCGTAGTATCGTAATATTCTATTATCAAATCTCGAATGTAAATTCCACTATCCTTTCTCGGTTTATCTATCAAGAAATCGCATCCATCACCCCCATTTGCTGTATAGTCGGGCATTGCTATCTGATAAACTCGTTCGTAATCTAAAGGTGCTCCATTGACCATTATATTAATCGCTCTATCTCCAGTCATTTCAAAACTTATCCCTCTGCTTATCGGAGCTCCTCCAGAAGAAGCGATATGATTAGCCAATCTATCCAAAGTAACTCCGTCCATCTCCATCAGCACCAAAGTATTGTCAAAAGGCATTAACTCATAAATTGTCCCTACCGAAATATTACCGGCTCCAACACCCGACAACCTCAAACCTCCATAATTTTGAAAAGCACAATTAACAGTATCCCCCCATCTCTTTATCGCTATATCCAACAACAAATCCGTAAACCAATTGCCAAGTGATGAATTAGGTCTAGATTTCCCCATAGAAGTAGAGGTATAAGCTATACTTCGATTCATTTTGGCATCTAATTCCTCCTTATAAGGTTTTATTATTTCATTGATTGTCTTATCCTCTTTATAGATGTAATCCACTTCATATCTTCGAGAGTCAACATCAGCCAAATGATTTGTTTGCGGACTACAACCAAATACAACGACTAAGATTAAAATATATAATTTATTCATTGTTTGTCATCAATTTAAAATAATACCTACTTCTTCTTTGATAGCCTTTTTCGCACTTTCAAGTGGATCTGCTCCTAAAGAATTAATAACATCTCCACAATATTCCATTAGACTATTTCCAGCTCCATCTCCTGCTCTAGACTTTGCTTCTGTTATTATTCCGATAGTCTGATTTTTGGCTGTATTAATAATCTCCCATAATTTTTCCGAGACATAAATCTGTTGAGCCATATTATGTTCATATTCTTGATGAATGGCAACTATCATGGCATTTGCCAGTTCTTTTGCCTTGCTGTCCGCTACATTTAATCTCAACAACAGATTTGAAATCTTAATCCTTTCACAGTAAAGCATCAATCTTTCATACGCTTGCAGTTTAAGAGGAAGTGACTCTTTTGTTTTTCTTTTGGCCCGTTTAAACTGTTGAAGTGCTAATTGTCCTTCAAAAAACTTTTTTATCAGGAAATAAACTGTAATAAAAACTACCAGAGCTGGCACAGTTATTTTAATAATTTCTAACAATACGTCCATATGGATTTAGAATTATTTTTAATCTACTGCGAACTTAATACATATTATTAATGTTTAGATGTGCAGTACGTTAAAAAATAAATATTTTATTTTCGCGGATTCAAATGATAAGCATTGACCTTTATGAAAAATGTTGATACACAAACTAAACCTATAACACTTACTGAAGGAGCTGTAAAGCAGCTTCATAATATTATCAATGAGCAAAACATTCCTGCGGATTATGGACTCCGTGTGGGAATAAAAGGTGGTGGTTGCTCTGGATTTAGTTATATCCTTGGCTTTGATGAGCAAAAAGATATGGATGACGTCTATGAGGTAAGTGGTATTAAAGTTTTTATGGAAAAAGCCCATGCCATTTATTTATTGGGCATGGAGATAGATTGGGTTAATGGTTTAAACAATCGAGGATTTATATTTAATAATCCTAACGCTTCAGAAACCTGTGGTTGTGGCACAAGTTTTTCTGCATAATCAGTCTATCTTATATTTACCAAGTTTCAATTCCTTAAGCAAAGTATCTACCTGAAACTCTTCAGTGTAGGCTCCTCGTATATCCATTCTTTCGTTAAACGTCATACGATATAGCCTACCCAGATAAAAAGTAAACATACCTCCATCAATATCACCTTTCTTATAGGCCTTATAAAACGGATCAAAATATTTCAACCTTGGTTTAATCTCTGAAGCATGATGAACCACTAAGATAGGAGTCCCAGTAGCTTTTTGAGAATGCATCTTTATAGTTGGATGTCCATATTTATCTAAATAAGCTTCAATCAACTCTAAATTGGTCATATCAGTATTTCGATATTTGTAGATTTGCTCATCATACTCCTTTGATTCCCGCTCGTGTTCATTTTCAATATTTCTACTTTGTTTTCTTATCCCTTGATCCCTATCATATATCATTTCCAAAAACTGAGTCTGTTTTTCTATTGAATTTAACTCAGACAGCATGCCCAACGTATCATTCTCATTATCACAAGAAAATGCAAAAAGAATAAGAAAAAGGAAGTTTCTCAATAGTTTCATAATAAGCATAATAAAAAAGTGATCCTCTAATTTAATAGAAGATCACTTTACATCTTTTGATTGACTATATCTTTAAGACAATCTTAATTGTAATGCTTTATCCAGCTCCTCTAAAAACTGCTCAGTAAATAAATAATCTTTTCCAGGCTCTACTTTATTACCATGAATACAGATGGCCAAATCCTTGGTCATTTTGCCAGATTCCACCGTATCAATGCATACCTGTTCTAAGGTTTCGCAAAAATCTATCAATGCCTGATTATTATCCAATTTCCCTCTAAATGCCAATCCCCTTGTCCAAGCAAAAATTGAGGCTATTGGATTAGTAGAAGTTGGTTCGCCTTTTTGATGTCTTCTGTAGTGCCTAGTAACCGTACCATGAGCTGCTTCCGACTCCATGGTTTTTCCATCTGGTGTTACTAATACTGAAGTCATCAATCCTAATGATCCAAAGCCTTGAGCTACTGTATCCGATTGAACATCACCATCGTAATTTTTACAAGCCCAAACGAATTTTCCATTCCACTTCAAAGCAGCTGCTACCATATCATCTATTAATCTGTGCTCGTATTGCAATCCTTTATCTTTGTATTCATTTTCCCATACTTCCTGAAAGATATCTTTAAAACGACCATCATATTTTTTCAGAATAGTATTCTTTGTTGATAAGTATACCGGCCATCCTCTATTTAATCCAACGTTCATGCATGATCTGGCAAATCCATAAATTGATTCGTCCGTATTATACATGCCCATGGCAACACCACCATCACCCTGAAAATCATACACTTCATGTTCCATAACCGATCCATCCTCACCTTCAAACTTAATGGTCAACTTTCCTTTACCCTTAATAACAAAGTCAGTAGCTTTATATTGATCTCCAAAAGCATGTCTACCCACAATAATTGGATGATCCCAATTGGTAACAAGGCGAGGAACGTTTTTCATAACAATGGGCTCTCTGAATACTGTACCATCAAGAATGTTTCTGATAGTTCCATTAGGAGATTTCCACATTTTCTTTAATCCAAATTCTTCAACCCTCGCTTCGTCGGGAGTAATTGTGGCACATTTTATTCCTACTCCATATTTTTTGATCGCATTAGCTGCCTCTATGGTTATTTGGTCATCAGTTTGATCCCTCGACTCGATTCCTAAATCAAAATATTTTAAGTCTACATCCAAATAAGGAAGAATCAATTTATCCTTAATAAACTTCCAAATGATTCTTGTCATTTCATCACCGTCCAGTTCTACAACAGGATTCGCTACTTTTATTTTTTCCATTTATTTTCAATATTTAATATCAACAAAAGTAGAAAAAGACTAGGAAAGAACCTTATGAATATCGCTCTTTTATTCTCTGTAAATTATACTTCTCAACCTACTCAGGACAAGGTCTTGTTTCAGTTTGCAACTCCCCATTCGAATCAATATACAACAGATAGCAGTTGTCATCTCTTCCTTTGACCAATATTCCTTCGGCATCTGAATTAAAAAGCACACCATTTTCAATAATTACTGCATTTTCAGGGCTATCACAGGCATCTCCTATTCCGTCCATGTCATAATCTTCTTGAGAAGGATTAGCAGTATCGACACAGTTATCCTCTTCATCAGATACCCCATCTCCATCCATATCATCCTCAGGAGATGTAGATTCAAGAAACACTCTATTATTACCTTCATCATCCTCAAAAGCAATAAAATAATTCCATATGGAATCTACAGCCGCTTGATAATTATTTGAAATTGTCTCATGAATAGACGAGGGAACGGTATATGATGTTGGAGATTTTTCGCCGTATATTGCCATATAAGTTGCTAAACCTGCCAAAAAATAAATGTTTGGAGTTCCGTGTGGAGCATTGTCTTCATAAAGTTCCATTATTGGAATGGTATCAAATGGATATGTTTGGATCAATTCCGCTATGACCGGTCCAACCGGAATCATTCTAACATTAAGGGAAGGGTGCGATATAATTAATGAGTCATGATATTCTAGCCACCAATTATGAAAACCTCCCAACGTATAATCATTGTATTGTTGAAATTCCGATTCAGTTGGATTAAAAGGGTCTTCACCCGTATATGGAGCCATATCCGGCCAGTTCTCATATAAAAAAAGATCAATCGGAGCTTGATAATTATCAAGAGAGTCTATTAATTCTTGTGTTGCCTGTAAAACTGATTTGCTCTCTCCATAATAATCTTCATGACAAGGTATATCCTGAACAAAGTTCCGGCAAGTAAAGACAGAGTTAGTAATCGAAGCTTCCTCAAAATCTTCATTATCCTGATCCCACGATGATGGCACTCCCATAACTCCCCATTGGGATACCACATTAAAATCGGCATGCACAAACATTGAACCATATTGGCCGCCTGTCTCGTAAGTATGTCCTGCTTCCTGAGCAAATTGATTTATCCAATACGCTATTTCAGTTTGTTCTGTATCCGATGCATGATCCATAAGGCTATGACCAAACATAAATGATTCAATGTTTTGTTGGGCATTTAAAGTTATAACCGTAGACGTAATGGTAAACAATAATATTCTTTTCAGCATTTTTTAGTTGGTTTATTAAATGATCAAATAAATATTTAAATCGCTGCTCTCCTCTAGTATTTTTTATTTAACTCCTGCCAAAAGAATATATTTACGGATTAAGAATTGTAATTATGAAAATTGGAATCATAAAAGAAAACAAGACTCCCCCGGATAGTAGAGTACCCTTAACTCCTTCGCAGTGTAAAAATCTGATAGAAGCAGGTTGGGATATTTCGGTTCAAAAATCCGAGAACAGGTGCTTTTCTAATGAAGAATATTTGAGGAATGGCATTCCTTTGGTAGATACTGTGGATCATTGTGATATCCTTTTAGGAGTTAAGGAGGTTCCTATTGAGGATCTCATATCAAATAAAACATACTTTTTCTTTTCCCACACCATAAAAAAGCAACCTTACAATCAAGCTTTACTCAAAGCTATCGTAGAAAAAAAGATTCGTCTAATTGATTATGAAGTTCTCACTAATCCTAAAGGTACCAGAGTAATAGCATTTGGAAAATTTGCAGGTATGGTAGGTGCACATAATGCTCTATGGACTTATGGACAGAAAACCAAAACTTACTCTTTACCAAGACTGAAAGATCTAACCGATTACAAACATGCAATGGAAATATATAAGAATCTTTCTCTGCCCAATTTAAGGGTAGTATTAACTGGTTCTGGAAGGGTTGCTAATGGGGCAGCAAAAGTTTTACAAGATCTTGGCATTAAAAAAGTTTCAGCCCTAGATTACCTTTTGGAAGATTTTGATCAACCAGTTTTTACACAATTAAGCAGTTTCTATTATGTAAAGAGAAAAGATGGAAAAATACTAGATGATGTAAGGGATTTTTATCAAAATCCTGCTGATTATGAGTCTCAATTTCGCCATTTTTATAAAAATTCGGATATAATGATCAACGGTATTTATTGGGATAACAATGCTCCTGCTTTTTTCGATCGAACCAATCTGAAATCTCCTCACTTCCAAGTTAAGGTAATTGCTGACGTCACGTGCGATATTGCTCCTGTTAGTTCGATTCCTACTACATTAAAAGCTAGTACAATCCAAGATCCCGTCTTTGGAATTGACAAAAACACAGTGTCAGAAACAACCCCTTTTCTAAAAGACACTTTAGATATGATGACCATTGATAACCTTCCTAATGAATTACCAAGAGATGCTTCTCAAGCCTTTGGTAATATGTTTATTGAACATGTAATTGAAGAGCTAAAAAAATCTTCAAGTACTTTGTTAGAGAAGGCGACCATTTGCGAAAAGGGAGATTTAACTTCTCATTTTGAGTACTTAAGAGATTATCTAAACAGGCAATAGATTTTTTATGGGTAATGAATAGGATTAATAGTCTTGAATATTATTCTATATATTTGCAATACTATTAATATGTTGTCAAATGAATCCATATTTAGACCCTACCACTTCAAATTTTGAATCTGAAGACGTTAAGGTTGAAAAAGCATTAAGGCCTAAGGGGTTTGATGATTTTAGCGGCCAACCAAAAATTGTCGACAATCTAAGTATTTTTATTCAGGCAGCTAAGATGAGAGGTGAGGCTTTGGATCATGTATTGCTTCATGGGCCTCCCGGACTTGGTAAGACCACCCTTTCGCATATCATTGCAAATGAAATGGGAGCTAATATGAAACTAACTTCAGGGCCTGTATTAGAAAAACCTGGAGATTTGGCTGGACTTCTTACCAACTTAGAGCAAGGTGACATTCTTTTTATAGACGAAATCCATAGATTAAATAATGTAGTTGAGGAGTATTTGTACTCCGCCATGGAAGACTATATGATTGATATAATGATAGACTCAGGGCCCAATGCTCGAAGTATTCAATTGTCATTGAATCCCTTTACATTAGTGGGAGCCACTACTAGAATGGGCTTATTGACAGCCCCTATGCGGGCAAGGTTTGGAATAAACTTTCACCTTGACTATTATGATGTGCCTACATTAAAGAAAATTATTAATCGAAGTGCCCAAATCTTGGGTGTCCCAATTAAAGAAGCTGGAGCCCATGAAATTGCAAGAAGAAGTCGAGGTACTCCAAGAATAGCTAATGCTCTTCTAAGAAGAATCAGAGATTTCGCTCAAATAAAGGGTAATGGTACTATAGACAAAAAGATTGCTGATTTTGGATTAGAGGCTCTAAATGTAGATCAAAGTGGGCTTGATGAAATGGATAACCGGATTCTTTCCGCTATAATAGAAAAGTTTAAAGGAGGCCCTGTAGGTATCACTACAATAGCAACTGCCGTAGGAGAAGAGTCAGGTACTATTGAAGAGGTACATGAACCATTTTTAATAATGGAAGGCTATCTTCAGCGTACACCACGTGGAAGAGAAGCTACTGACAAAGCTTATCTCCACCTTGGGGTTAGCAGGCCCGGCAGCATCCAAAAAGGGTTATTTGACTAATATACACTACGCTTGTGCCGTAGGTGTAAAATTCATAGGAAACGGAGTACTCTGATTGGGCTCATCAATAGGTCCGTGTTGTGATTCGTATTTTTTTACATTATCTGCTAGTGCTCTCAACATTCTTTTCGCATGTTGTGGTGTAAGAATAACTCTACTTTTCACTTTTGCCTTAGGTACATTAGGCAATATTCTTAGAAAGTCGACCACAAATTCAGAATGTGAATGACCAATGATCGCCAAATTCGAATATACACCTTCTGCTACTTCTTCAGGAAGTTCTATGTTTAACTGATTTTTCTTTTTCTCTTCCGCCATGTTCTAAATTTCAATTTGTAAATATTGTGCCAAAGTAAAGAATAAATAAAAAAATCACATAACTGTTCAATAATATTGGCTTTAATAGTTCTAAAATATCTCATATCGAACATTTAAATTATATTTTTTTATTTTATATATAATTAAGTATTTTCATAAAACATTTATATATAATAACTTATATAATAAATCATCATATGACTTCTTCTCAGCTATTTATATATTAGATAAAAGGAGAATAATTATTCTAAATTGGTACAAAACAATTTAAGATTATACTATATTTGTATTCCGATTTAGAACGTACTTATTTTTTACCAAAAACTGATTGTATGCAAGTAGACAATTACACTACTTTTAAAGGTATCAATCTCGATACCGGAATTTCTAAGCATTTTGAACAAATTTTATTAATTATTGTGGCCTGTTTGGGGTTATTAGGTTCCGTATATATTTTTGCTGATAACACCTTATTACCTGGAGGTCCTTCAGAATCAAATATTCAACTCTTCACCACCACACCAGATATGGATGCTGATTTAGAATTAGGTGATTTAGATAAATATTTTGAAATAAGTGGAGAAAAAAAGGTAGGAGAAAAACTAACTTTTACATTTCTAGGTGATCTTAAGGCCTCAAGATATGTCCTAGAGATGGGTGATGAAATGAGGTTTATCTTAACTTCTCAGGAATTCGATTATACCTATCAAAAGGCAGGAAAATATCGATTGGAGTTAAAAGAAATAAAGAGAGGCTTAATAACTACATTAGCAAGCAAAAAAATAAAGATTAAGGGATAGAATATTCCCACGTAATAGAACCGATTAATTTTTAAGGTCTGCTTATTCACTTAAGCAGATCTTTTTATTTTATATTTATGGCATTGAATCTCAGGAAGATGCTAAAAGACTTTGTTGAAAAATATGGTTTTGGTGTTTGTACATATATCGCCGATCGTATCGGATTGCGACTATCTAATGTAAGATTATACTTTATTTACCTTTCTTTCGCGACTTTAGGAAGTCCTATTTTATTCTATCTAATTGCTGCCTTTTTATTGAATATCAGAAAGTATCTGAGAAAGAGGATATGGAATATATAAAAAAAGCAAGCCCTAAAAAGCTTGCTTTTTTATCATTTATGCTTTCAGTTTTACTACTAATCTATATCATCCATATCTCTTAATACCACTTGAGCCTCATTAAACTCGGATACAATACACGTAATATTATGCGTACCACTTGGAGCAGACTGTCCATTAAAATTAGCCTGACTTCTCACATAAGTGACGATACTACCTGTCGCATCAGTAATGTTAACAGATTGGTCCAACACAGCACCTCCGTCAAACGAAGCATTTTCTATTGTTACCAACATGGACTCATATTGCTCTAAATTATCTTTTATTTCTTGAGTAGTTAGTACCACTGGAGTTACATTTTCAGTCCCCAAATTACTTGCCTTACTAAGTGGAACATTATTTAACTGAAGCAGACCATTATACTCAGATATTTCAAGTCCTGTCGTTGTAATTTTCAACTTAGTTCCTAACGCAAAAGAATGAGCATCATCAAATCTTATAACAATACCAGCCGATTCATCCTGAATATGTAAATTTCTCTCCGTAACACTTCCAGTAGTATAGTCCGAAACAACTACCCCTTCAATATAGGCCAACGGCCCTGATGTAGTACCACTGTTATATAAATCTCTAACACTTCTTATGGATACCAACTCTTCTCCTCCTCCAGTATTTCCTCCTTCTACATCATCAGCATCTCTAACCACGATTTGAGGTCCATTAAACTCAGATGCTATGGCCGTAACACTCACATTTCCAGTAGGCACAGGCGTATTTGCAAATGACGATGCCGATCTAGTGTACATTTCCACAGTACCAGTACCGTCAGTTACATCCTTTCCACCACTAAAGCTTCCTCCACCATTTATTTCCGCATCTACTATCTTTATCAAGGTAGATTCGTAACTCTCAAAGTTGTTTAATAGATTTTCAATTGTAATTTGAGTAGGCTCTACTGATCCACTTCCTAAATTAGTGATTTCCGTAGTTCCAAGCCCTGAAACTTGAAGAAGACCGTTAAATTCAGATAAACTTGCACCAGTTAGCACCACACGTACCGATGTATTCTTAGTGATGTTATGATCTCCTGTAAATCTTAAAACTATTCCACTATTACCATCCTGTACTACCATATTCAGAGGATGTACACTCTCTGTAGAAAAATCTGATATCACTACTCCTTCAATATAAACTTCTGGAGCTGTTGTCGTTCCATTTGCATAAAGATCCCGCACTTCTGAAATATTCATTTTTACCTCATTACCTGTAGTATTGGAATCACAGGCAGGATTATTCATTTCCAAGTCTTCTAAACTCCTTAGCGTCAACTGAAAATCATTTCCAAAAACACCCAATAAAGCGACTATATGACCATTTCCTCCAGGAATAGCATTAGAAGCAAAACTGCTAAAAGAACTCGTTCGAATAATAATCTCTTCGTCGTTGCAATCTACAATCATTCTGTTAGTGGAAAAATCCGGATCGGAAAATGGACTTCCGACTTCTGATCTTAAAAACTCAACCTCATCTAATCTGATCAAAGTATTGACATCTGTAAACGTTAAATCACCTATATTTTTTGATACAGGCTCTACAGGGTTATTATAAGAATCCCCAAAAACTATGTCCTTGTAAATTCCCGCAGGAATTCTATCTCCATTGACGTAAGCTAATTGAGGCAAGTTATTGTAATCACTTATAAATAAATCCTTTAGATGAACATATATATTCCTTCCTACGGGGAACTGATTGAATAAATCCGTATCATCAATGAGGATTGCAATGCCTCTATTAGAATCATCCTTTAGAATTAATGTTTTATAGATATTTCCTGATTCATCATCTCCGATTACTGTAGCATATATGTACTTGTCTAAACCTATTGCTTTAGGAGTTCCAATGTCGAGCATATCTAAAACAGACGCAATAGAAACAACATCTTCTGAACTAATATCTATCTCGTCAGCAGAAGGTGGTTCGTCAAAGTCGTCTTTGACACAAGAACTGATAGTTAAGACCAACAAAAGAAAAAATAAACTTTTCAAATATTTATACATCTTTGATATTTTACAATTTTAAAAACTAAAATTAACGGTAACAGAATAATTGGTTCCAAAGGCATAATACAATCTAGGAGGAAAACGATTCACATCATTATTTTCGTAATCATATCTATACTGCTCAAAACCTCCTGTAATAAACTCTTTATTATTTAAGATATTATTTACACTTACTAAAACAGCCATATAATAATTATCACCCCATCTAAAAGATTTTCTACCAAATAAATCTAACGTAATATTGGAATCCAATTTAGTTTGATTTAGAATTTCGTTCCAATGTTCATTTTCAAAACTTTTGGAAACTTCACCTACCCCATCCGTAGTCCTTCTATCTGGATTTAAACTTAAATAGGCATTATCAAAATAGTTAAGTGTTAGATTCAAAAACCAGTTTTGCTTTCCTTCGTATTCCAGTGTAAAACTACCTACATCCTGTGGTCCATTTGCAAAATAGTAGTTCTTTAAATAAACAGTTTTGTTTTCAGCCAACACTTCAGAACTATTATCCTGTATAATTGTAGCTGTAGGGCGTGAGGTATAAATATATTTCCCAATAGCTCCGGCTGCCTGAAACGTAAACCTCTTATAAAGTCTTCCTTTTAAAGATAATTCAAGTCCTGAATGCCTTTTATCTATACCCGTCATTATATAATTCACAAAGCTTCTTAACTCATCATGATAATAAACTGCCGTACTCACTTGATCTTCAAATGTGGTATAATAAGCACTTAATCTACCACTCAAGCCACTAAACTTAAAAATATATCCTCCTTCGGCACTTAATATTTTCTCACTGGTTAAACCATCTATCACTTGATCTCTAGTCCTTGGCGAGATGTAAGCAAACCTGCTGAAAGGTGCTCTTGTTCTATAGTTAGCTATACCGTATAAGAAATTTCTTCCATTAAACTTATAATTTACTCCAAGTTTTGCACCAAAATTAGTAAAGTCCTGTGTTTCTGATTTACCTTGAGAGTTATCAGGAAAACGTCCATTTCTTACAAATCCTTCTCGGTAAAAGCTGGTGTTACTTACAGTAAATCCTCCAAATAGCTCCACCTTGTTAATATTATAAAATGCTTGACTCCACAATTCAATTTTGTTCGTTACAATATCATAATCATGTCCCAAGCGATCACCTTCTTCAAGCAACTTATAAGGCTCATCAAGATTATTTAGGAAAGCTTCGGGATTATCAGGAAAATCTCTTTCCGCAAAATCATCTACATCAAGGTAATGTTCTCCACCGAGTAAATCGACTATCTCGTTGTAATTATGCACCTTCTCTTGTCCTCCCGTCAAACCTGTAGTTATATTGAAATTAACACTTGGAGTATAATTAAGAACTGAATTAAAAGTAAATCTATCATTGTCGTAATGCTGTTCTTGCACTATATAAGCCGAAATGTTTTCTTCACGGCCATTGACATTGATATTTCTGTTTCTATTAATTCTATAAAACTCATCCCAATTCAACTGACGATTTGCAATATCTTCTCGCCAATACTCAGCAACTGCTTCAGCTGACTCTCCTTCATAATACGAAGGGAGCTTCTTATAATAATCAGCTCTTGGGTCAGCTGCGTACAACCAATCTAATCCTGTACTTCCAAAGGTTCCTTTCATTATGCCCAGTGAAGTATTCAATTTCATATTTCCATTAATACTCCAATCATGTTTTAGAATCCCAACTGGTTGATTAATTCTATATTCTCTGGAATTTCTTATCTCTCCATTTTGATAGCCCCAATTAGGATTGTAAAAATTCGATCCTGCCAGATCATAGGCTTCCTGTGTTGTTGCACTACTCCTTCCTCTCCTTTGAGGTGATCCTAATATGACTAGATTCAAAAGATGGTTATCGTTTAGTCTTTTATCGATTGAAGCGAAGTAAGCACTTCCTTCAAAGTGTGTACCTTCAATGTAACCAGAATTTCCCCAGCGATGACTTGCAGAAAGACTATATGCCCAACCGTTTTCTTGCATTCCTGACGAATGAGTAATCATTGCTCTATGTCTATAAGATCGATTACCTTCGGTATATACCAATTTAGTTCCAGGTCGTTGAGCTGATGCCGATAAATCAACATTTGTTGCTCCTCCTATTCCTCCATACGAAAAGTCTGTAGATCTCATATTCAGTTGCCCTTCACTTGCTCTAAATACATCATTCAGACCTCCCCACGTTGCATATAAAACACGTCCATCATCAAAGTCATTCATAGGAATTCCGTTGATATATTGTAACGTATTTTCATTATCATAGCCCCTAATTCTAAACCTCCCGGAACTTAGATTATATCGAGAGGCATTCTCAAAGGGGTCGCGTGATGCCGTAAGAAGTACCGAATAACCTGCATCATCCTCTACTTCTAAATCATCTAAATTTATGATTGCTATATCTCTTTCTCTTAATCCCGGTTGTGTAATTACAATCATGATCTTACCAAGATCAGTATCTCCACCACGGTGATCAATTTCTGAGTCAATGATTTGTTCGTCTTCTTCATAATTCACAATTAGCTTATAGTTCCCTTCAGGAATATCGTAAAAAGTAAATTTTCCTGATGCATTGGATAAAGCCACAAAATCAGTATTTTTAAGGCTCAACTCAGCCCCAATTAAAGGAGCTACACCTGATTCATCAAATACAGTACCGGTAATGTTTTGTCCAACCGTTAAAGAAATACTAAAAAAAGTGAGAAATGAAAGAATTGATAATAATGTACGTCTTTTCATTCAAAGGTGTGGTTTAGTCACGTAAAAGTATGTAAAAAATTAAATCTTCCGAACTACGAAATAATTTTTTGTAATTTAAAAACATACAGTTAACATTGCCACGACTATTTTTGATTATTATTGAAAAAAATTAAAAGTATTAGTCTGGCAACTCTAATAACAACAAATCAAAACAATGAGAAAAGATATCCTTATAGTTTTTATAATAACCTTAATTTTTCATTCACTTACCGGACAGTCTAATCAGGCTAAAATTGCAACTATAGGTTTTTATAATTTGGAGAATCTATTTGATACTGAAAGAGATACTTCCATAAGAGATGAAGAATTTACTCCTGAAGGAAAAAAGAGATGGACCAACGATAAATATCAAGAAAAACTAGTCAATATGGCTTATGTTATTTCGCAAATGGGTACAGATCTCGCTCCTCAAGGCCTTTCTATACTTGGAGTTTCTGAAATTGAGAACAGAAAAGTATTAGAAGATTTAGTTAAGCAAAGCTCTATTGCTCATCGTGACTATAAAATCATTCACTATGATTCCCCCGATGATAGAGGTATAGACGTTGGCTTATTATATAATCCGTTGCACTTCGAACCAGATACAAGCTATGTGAAAGAGTTAATCCTTATGGAAGGAGCTGAAAGAAAAAACACGAGAGATATACTAGTAGTAACAGGTGATTTGGATGGTGAGAAGATGACCTTTCTTGTTAATCATTGGCCATCTAGAAGAGGTGGTCAAAGTAGTTCTGCACACAAAAGAAACAAAGCTGCTATGCTTTGTAGAGAAATAATAGATAGCTTACAAATACTCGACCCCAAACATAAAATATACGTTATGGGAGATTTGAATGACAACCCTAATAACGATAGTGTCAAAAAATACTTAAAATCTTTGGGTAAAAAAGCTGATGTGCAGGAGGATCAACTGTATAATCCTATGTCAGATTTTTTCAGAAGAGGTTTGGGCTCGAATGCATATAGAGATGAATGGAGTCTTTTTGATCAGATTCTCTTTACTCATTCCTTATTAGACAAAGATCAAGAAGGATACTTTTTTTATAAAGCGAATATTTTCAATAAGAAAATGCTCATCCAAAGAAATGGAAAATGGAAAGGATATCCATATAGAACCTTTAATTTTGATAACTATCAAGGTGGGTATAGTGATCACTTTCCTGTATACATCACCTTGGCAAAAAAAGTAAATTAAGAGTTAATTTTTCTCATTCTAAGACTAACAGGAGTAATCTCAAGAAATTCATCTTCCTTTATGTATTCCATGCTTTCTTCGAGCGAAAAATCTACTTTGGGAGCGATCTTTACCCCGTCATCTGATCCTGAAGCTCGCATATTATTCAACTTCTTTCCTTTGATCACATTAACATCAAGGTCATTATCTCTACTATGTTCTCCGACGACTTGACCTTTGTATACCTGATCTCCCGGTTCTATAAAAAAGCGACCTCTATCCTGCAGCCTGTCAATGGCATATGCCAATGCCTGTCCTTGTTCCATAGAAACAAGACTACCTTTATTCCTTTCTGCTATTTCTCCCTTGTAAGGTTGATAATCCAAAAACCTATGAGTCATAATTGCCTCACCAGCAGTTTGTGTCAAAATACTATTTCTTAATCCTATCAAACCTCTTGAAGGAATTTCAAATTCTAAATGCTGCACATCACCTCTGGGTTCCATCACCAAAAGATTTCCTTTCCGTTGAGTAACTAATTCTATTGCCTTACCAGAATATTGATCTGGAACATCTATTACCAGAGTCTCAAATGGCTCATGTTTTTGACCATTGATCTCCTTAAATATTACCTGTGGTTTGCCTACCTGTAGTTCATAACCTTCACGTCTCATGGTTTCTATTAAAACAGATAAGTGAAGAATACCTCTTCCATATACATTAAATCTATCTTCACGATCTGTCTCTTCTACCTTAAGAGCAAGATTCTTTTCCATCTCTTTAAATAATCTATCACGTAAATGGCGTGAAGTCACAAATTTTCCTTCCTTTCCAAAAAATGGTGAAGTATTAATTGTAAACAACATACTCATAGTTGGTTCATCTACTTCTATTCTCGGTAAAGCTTCAGGAACTTCCAAGTCAGCAATGGTATCTCCTATTTCAAAGTCATCTATACCCGTCACAGCACAGATATCTCCACTCTTCACTTCGGATATTTTTGCCTTTCCCAGACCTACAAATTCAAAGATTTCTTTTGCTCTGACTTTCTTCTGTACACCGTCTCGTTTACATAGAATATAATCAAGGTTCTCTTGAATGGAACCTCGAGTTACCCTACCAATAGCTATCCTTCCCTGGAAAGTTGAATAGTCTAACGAAGTAATCTGCAGTTGTAATGGTCCTTCATTTATCTGCGGTGCAGGAATATTTTCGATAATTGCATGCAGTAGTGGTTCTACACTATCAGTAATTTCATTATGATCATAACTCATCCAACCAAGCTTCGAAGATCCAAAAATGGTAACAAAATCCATTTGATCCTCAGTCGCCCCAAGATTAAACATTAGATCGAAAACATCGCCCTGTACATCCTCTGGTCTACAGTTTTCCTTATCTACTTTGTTAACAACTACAATAGGTTTAAGTCCCAACCCTATTGCTTTGGTTAAGACAAATCTAGTTTGTGGCATAGGACCCTCAAATGCATCAACAAGTAATAATACTCCATCTGCCATATTAAGTACACGTTCTACCTCTCCTCCAAAATCTGCGTGACCCGGAGTGTCAAGAATATTAATCTTTGTCCCTTTATAATTTACCGATACATTTTTAGACAAAATGGTAATTCCTCTTTCTCTTTCAAGATCGTTATTATCTAAAATAAGTTCACCGGTATCTTTTCTCGTATCTAAAGCTTGGCAAAAGTGAATGATCTTATCCACCAAAGTGGTTTTACCATGATCAACGTGGGCAATAATGGCAATATTCCTGATATCTTGCATCTCGAGTTTAAATTAAGGCGGCAAAGGTAAACTTATTCGCCTCAATGCATTATCATAGAACATATTTTTATTAAATAATTTTTTCACGATTTCTTGCATCGTTTTTCCAAAAACCGAAGTATTAGTTTACATGGGCTCATATTAAAGGTTTTTTAAATATTAAAAGTAAGAAAAATGAATAATTATAAATTTGTAATATGCTTAATAAGTATTCTTTTCATAATATCCTGTAAAAAGGATAATTATGAAGAATTTGTTCTAGTAGAAGGACCAGATCCAGAAATAGAAACGACGATCATTCTAGATGATAAAAACGGATTATTGCTTCCTGAAGTTGAGGCTATAAAATCAAATGAAGATTATTTAATTGTCAAGAGTAGAGACTCGATTAACGAGCTTTCCTTGACAATTCCCCTTGAAATAGAAAACTTGGGAGGAGTTCTGAATTCGCGAATAAAAATTCTAGACAAACTAGGAAGTATCAAGGAATTCGAAACCAACAATTCAGAATGCCAAGATTTTTTGCTCATTATCTTGGAAATATCTGATCAATTTATCTCCGGAGAGTTCTCAGGAAGTATTTACAATAACAATCTTACTGAAGGATTAGACATAGAAGGTTCTTTTAATGCCCCTATTGTTTCTGCCAGCAAAAGTTATGGTTCAATGCAGGGAACCGTTTGGTATGATGTCGAAGGAAACGATGTCATAGATTCGAACGAGAATGGAATCAACGGCATCAAACTAAAACTACTAAAATTAATACCTGGCTCCATCTGTACAGGAGAAAAAGAATTTGAAGTCATTGACAGTTTATATTCAGGCCATAAACCCAATAGTCCTGGAGAAGATGGATATTTCAAATTTCATAACATTGAAACAAGATATATGTATAGTGTAGAAATCCAGTTGCCTCCATATGGGCTTGTCACAGTTAATCCAAATATTGGACTAAATGACGAACTTGACTCCGAATTCTACTTCCATTCGACGGATGGTGAATACGATATTTATCGAACAGATATTTTTTACTTGGATGATGGAGAGGACCTGGTAAACCTTAATTGTGGATTCAGACCTGAGTAAAAATTGAAAATAGCACCGAGTATTCAAAAAATTGTAAGAGAATGTATCCTGGAGAACCCAAAATATCAAAGGGTTCTTCTCGATACTTACTCACCTTTATTATTCTCCATTTGTTTAAGGTATATGGGGAATCGGGAAAAGGCTAAAGATGCTTTGCAGGAAAGTTTCATAAAAATATTCAAATACATAAAGACTTATGACTTAGAAAGAGGTCAATTTGAAAGTTGGCTCAGAAAAATAACTATAAACCAATGTCTAAAGAGTATCTCAAAAGAAAAAATCCCCATTATATCTATCAATGAATTTGTTGAGAACACCTCAAAAGTGTTCCCTAATTCAATAGCCAATCTAGACGCTGAATTTATTCTTAAGATAATTCAAACCATACCTAACGACTATCGACAGATTTTCAATTTAGCAATAATAGACGGCTATAAGCACAAAGAAATTGCTAAAATACTAGGTATTCAGGAATCTTCTTCTAGAGCCAAATTATCAAGAGCAAAAGCTATGATCAAAAGTAAGATTTGTAAAATAAGTAAATCGGAAGCATGGATAGAAACGATTTAAACGAGATTAAAAATAAAATGTACAATCATCAGGAATTCCTAAATACAAATGAGTTATGGAATGAAATTCATCCTAAGTTAAAAACACGAGATAAAAAGTGGCTTCCGTTTTTACTTTTATTTACAGGATTTACGATATATCTGGTTTATCGAATACTAATTCCACATAACCCTTCTGATATGCTAGCTCCTAGAATCGACTTAAATAAAGAACATCATGAGAATACCATTGCCGCAGCTAAAATAAGTTTTGAACCGATTAACAAACAAAACGAAGCTATAACCTCTGGTTTATATAATAGTACTTTACGAGATAAGACTTCTACTTCAAAAGAAAAGAATCTTTTGGTATCTCAAAACCAAGATGATGAAATAATTCTACCTCCAAATGCGAGGTCTTCCAGATTGATAATGCCACTTGAAACTTTGACCAATATTGACATATTAGCTCAAAATCTAATTGGAGATGCAACGACTATTCTAATCCAAAAACCTCTATCGATGCCAGAAATTCAAAAAGACATTTTCAAACTGAATAAGTGGTCTATAGCGATATATTCTGGAATCGCAAAGCCCATAAAAGATCTACAGGTAGTTAATAACTATTGGGGAAATGTTCTAAAATTAAGATCAGAAGAAGAAACACCTATATACGAGTTCTCCCTTGGAACAAGACTTAAATATGCTTTCAATTCATCACTTTATTTTTCATCAGGTATAGAATACAGACATATACTTGAACGTAATGAATACATCAATACCATCCATGATACCACATACATTGACCCTAGCTACTTAACTAAGGAAATCACCTATTCAAATGGCTCAAAAGAATATATATACGCTGCTGCTGAAGTAAAATCAACTACCTTAGGTATAGACACAAGATATTCTAGATTTAAATCTTTCAATCTTCCTATTTCGTTTGGCTATCAAGTATCATTTGCTCAATGTCATGTTTTTTTTGAAACAGGGCTTACCTTCAATATTAGACATATGGTATCCGGCAGTATTCGACACAACACTTATCAAATTCAGAAAAATACTTCTTTCTTTAAAAACAATATAGGATTTGCCTTTCACGCTGCCGGAGGATTTTCATATCAATTGAATAGAAATAATTCCATTTCGATGCTGTTCAACTTTCACTCTCAACTCGAAGATATCAACCACGACGAAAACCTTATTAAGCAAAGATATCGCAGTATAGGTACAACGATACGTTATGAACGAAGACTTAATTGGTAATGATCAACTTTTCAAGATATCTGTTTTCTTGTCCTACAAGAATCAGTTGATAAAGACCTGGTGCAAGACTGGATACGTTTAGTTTTATTTTGTCACTTGTTTTAATTTCACAAAATTGCTGGGCTAACTTACCATGGGTATCTATAATATAAATCTTTGCATTCTTTAAATCATGAGTCTCGCTTTCAAGCACGATCATATCATTTGCAGGATTAGGATACAATTTTATCAGCTCTCTATTAATATCCGATGTATTGGAGAGTATTACGCTAAAATTATGTTCAACCATACAATTGTTTAAATCAATTACTTTAAGTGTGTATTCTCCTTCAAAAATCATATTTGGATCAACCTCAAAACCCCATATCAATTCATATGGAGGTGTTCCTCCTGTGATTTCCGGATTTGCCATTACGTAACCTCCTGTTGTTTCGATCAGTTCAATATTCACTTCGATTTGATCTGGTTCTTGAAGTATAATCGTATCTTTTAAATATTTCGCTGCAGGTTCATATTCCAAATTAATAACATATGTTCCTTTTGGTATATCCTCAAGCGTATCTCCTACTGTACCAATATTCCAGTAAACGTTAAGATCTTCTGCCCCTGCACTGTATTCAGCAATAATAGTTCCATCTGAAGCTCCAAAACAAGAAGGCTCCATAATATTATACGATATACTATCCGGCAAACTGGATTCTACATTAATCATCTCACATTTTTGTTTCGATCCGCAAAGGTTATTCTCTATGGTAAGACAGATTTCATAGACTCCTTTTTCATCGTAAATATGCGTTGGAGATTCTTCTATTGACGTACTCCCATCACCAAATTCCCAGAAGTAAGAGTCCGCATTCTGAGATAAATTTTCAGTAATAACCAATTCGTAATCATTGCTTAAATTAAATATTGACATAGGCAAACTAGATATTTCCGTATTGGCCCTAACAGTTACTCCCTGACTTGAATTATAATACGATCCACTACCTGATTTTTCTAATCTAATCGCTTTGATCATAAATTCATACTCAATATCTCTTTCTAAGCAAGAGGCTTCAAAAAATGTATCCTGGACATTTTCAGCAATAAGCTTCCAACTGCTCGAATCCGTTTTTCTAAAAATATGATATCCCAATTCTTCGTCCTCGCTAGGCTTCCAAGTCAATAAAATATTCCCATGATTACTCGTTGCCGCTAAATTTGATATGGGAGTCAAGGGATGAAGTCTCAAAGTAGGGTCACCAAGTAGTGCTATGTGAATTTGTCTAGTGCCAAATCCTGTAGAATAAAAACCTGAAGCATTCTGCGACAACTTAGCACAATAACCTATATGGGTTCCTAATGCCATAGAATGCACATACCAATTTGGTCTTCCTGCCCACATATTAGCCAAAATATCTCCACTGGCCAATGCAGATCTGAGAAAATTATTTTGACTATCCCAATCTCCAAAATAACTGCCAAAGTTCATGGTAAATATAGATTTCAGTTCTTTAGAAGCCCATAAGTTCTGAGTAGTTCCTACACCTGAACAACTCGTATAGCTGCCTCCACCACAGGCGTAAGAAAATAAATAATCTTCTGTTTCGAGCGTTATATCGTAATTTCCCACTTCTACATTATCTCCACCAAACATTGGCACAAAGTTTCTCCATCCATTTTGTCCAAATCCTTCTGCAAAATTGGCAAAATTGTTTTCAACAATTCCTCTTCTATTAAGCTTTCTGAGGCCATTTCTAAAAGCATGATTTTTGTCCAAATACTTTCTTGTAAGTTCCACTTTATTATCAGAAAAGGCCGGTAAATCATGAAAATCTACTCTTCCAACCTCTAATTCTATATCACTAGGAATGATAGTCTGATCATACTTCCCATCTCCCGGGGTATTTCTATTTTTTACTCTTGAAGCTGTAGCATTGTTAACACTGTTATCTGTCCAAACCCCATCCATGTCCCCATAATAAAGATCCGCGGCCCATGCCCCTTGGTGATTAGTATGTCCATCGATCGCGTTATTTCCTGAATAAGGGACTGGAATATGACCCAACAAAAATACTGATTGCGACAATTCATAGGACTCTGAATACCAATTCTGTATAATAGTTTTTACCTGATCTACTCCCTCATCCAAAATATAGACTTCTTCAACATCCCAACCATCCATTCTCATATCTTCCATTAATCTTTTTATCTCAAATTCCAATTGTAATTTAAAACTAGATTCAATAACTAAAAGACATCTTCCCCTATCATGAATTAATGGTAACTCAACTCCGAAATTCAAAAAACCCACTCCTTCCGGACTGGTTTGTCCTAAAAATTTTTCGAATTTATATTCAAACAACTTACCCTTTTGGAAGTTTTCTACTATAAAACTATCTACATTTCCTCCTATTGAAGCTATGTTTTCTGAAGTTAGGAATGGTTCATATACTACTTCTTCAATATCATATTTTGTGGCATTCCCATCATTTAGAATTTTAATGACAGCCTCATTACTATCTTCGTTGAAACTAAACCATGCCGGAACTGATTTTTTTAAATCATTAGCGACTTGTCCATATGAATCCGTGGAGATTAAATAAAGAAGTGATAAAAGTAAATATTTTTTCATCATAGTCGATTTATGTCAAACAATCCACTTCAAAGCCCAATATGACCGTAATATACTGATTTTTAGTTTTTTGATTTTATAGTTCGGTATACTAAAACCCTACTTATATTATCTGTGATTATCCACTAGAAGCCTTAAAAGACAATTTGTAAATAATTATTTGCCTTTTTAGTACAATGACTTTATCTTACCACAACAAAAGAAACAAAATAATTAGGTGAAGAGATATTCATTATTAATTCTACTTCTTGCTGTATTAAATAATTTGTCCGCTACCCATAACCGATCTGGAGAAATCACATATGTACAATTAGATCCACTCACGATAAGAGTAACAGTAACAACTTATACTAAGACCAGCAGCTCTTCAGCAGATAGGGACAGCCTTGAGTTGTTTTGGGGAGACGGTACAAGTGAATTTATTCAAAGAACAAAAGAAGTCGCCCTTCCTGACGATATTAAAATCAATACCTATCAAGCAGACCATACTTATCCCGGCAGGGCTTCTTATACCATTTATTTTGAGGACCCTAATAGAATAGCTAATATTTTGAATGTGAATTGGCCCAAATCAGTTGATGTTCCCTTTTTTCTCAGTACAACTTTGACTCTTTTAGACAATCAATTTCAAGGTTTAAATAGTAGTGCTGTATTGTTACAACCACCAATTGATTTTGCATGTGTGGGAGAAGTATTTATTCATAATCCCAATGCTTACGATCCTGATGGAGATTCACTTGCATTTGAGTTAACTTCTCCTCTAATGTCTGAGAATGAAGTAGTTGATAATTATGTATATCCGGATCAAATACTTCCTGGGGCAAATAATCAAATAGATTTGGATCCATTAACAGGAAGCTTTACATGGAATGCCCCTCAAAGACAGGGTGAGTATAATATAGCTATATTGATTAAGGAATATAGACAAGGCTTGCTTATCAATACCATTATAAGGGATATGCAAATATTAGTAAGACCTTGTGATAATAACCCACCAGAAATAGATGTCATTGATGAAATCTGTATACTAGCTGGGGAAAAAATTGACATTACCGTAACGGTAGATGATCCCGACATTGGTCAAAAAGTAGGTCTTTTTGCTTCAGGTGGACCTTTTGTCGTCAGAAGAGATTCAGCAATACTCGTCAATGACTCCATGTTTCTTGAACCAAAATATGAAGCGAGGTTTGAATGGCAAACTAATTGCAATCATATATCCGATCAATACTACCAAGTCGTTTTTAGAGCTGTTGATGATTATCTCAATGATACATTTGGACTGGCAACTCTAAAAACGTTAAGAATAAAAGTAGTTGGGCCTCCTCCTGAAAACTTAGTCGCAGAAACAGATCAAAATGCAATTAATTTAAGTTGGGATTTGCCTTATAGTTGTGAATTGGCTGAGGATGAATTTTTCAGAGGTTTTTCCGTGTGGAGAAAACTGAATAGTCAGAATATTCAGTACGATAGTTGCCGAAATGGCTTGGACGGTCAAGGATATCAAATAATTAAGTTTATTACCAAAGAAAATGATGGCATCAATTATACGTACAGAGATGAAGAAGTAGAGCATGGAAATATATATTGTTATCGTGTTCTTGCAGAGTTTGCAAAACTCTCAGGGACGGGGCAACCTTTTAATAAAGTGTCTAGTCTTCCGTCCAATGAAAGTTGCGATATATTAAGACAAGATTTTCCTCTTTTGACAAATGTATCTGTCCTTGAAACCGACGAATCTAATGGCGAAATATATGTTTCTTGGATAAAACCTGATGCGAACGAACTGGACACTATTACTAATGGGCCTCCCTATGTATATGAGCTCTGGAGAAACAGTTCTATAAATGCTGAGTTCCAGCTCGTGTCAAATGCCACCATTGTACAAAATAGCTTTGGAAGCCAGACAGAAGAATTTACTTTCATAGACAAGCAATTAAACACATCAGATTTACAGTATAACTATGAAGTAAGATTTTATAGTAGTGTGATTGGTGAGGTTTTTAGTATGTCTCCTGAAGCTTCAAGTATTTATCTCGTTATCGACCCTTCCGATATGTCCAATATTCTAAATTGGAATGTAAATACCCCATGGACTAATTTTAATTATGATATCTACAGACTCGATGACTTAGGAAATTATATTAAAATTGACAGTACAAATCAAAATTCATATACAGATGAAGGGCTGGAAAATGGCAGGGCATATTGTTATTTCGTAAAAAGCTTTGGATCATATAATCTTATTAACATAAGAGCTCCTTTAGAAAACGACTCTCAAGAAAGCTGTGATTCTCCTATTGATGATGTACCTCCTTGTACCCCTACCCTAGAAATTACCAATCTCTGCGATGATAACAACGGTGAGCCTATAGATGAGGTATATAACCAACTTCTATGGAATATTTCTTGTGTGGAGCCTATGGCCTCCTTTAACATATATTATAGTGAGTTCGAAAATCAAGAATTTGTGCTTATTGAAAATATTAAGAATTCATTTGAATATTTGCATTTCTCCCAGAATGCTTCTTTATCAGGATGTTATT
Source organism: Saprospiraceae bacterium (assembly GCA_965230495.1). Classification (GTDB taxonomy): domain Bacteria; phylum Bacteroidota; class Bacteroidia; order Chitinophagales; family Saprospiraceae; genus JACJYM01. Next base: position 1,582,479 of record OZ246004.1, read on the forward strand.
ATATAACCGCTATTGACAGTTTAGGAAATGAAAGTATGCCTAGCAATACCATTTGCAAGGAAAACTGTCCGCTTTACGAATTACCCAACACCTTTACTCCTAATGGTGATGAATTTAACGAAACATTCATACCCAGAATTAACAGATTCGTTAGTCGTATTGACTTACAAGTATTCAATACTTGGGGAAATAAAGTTTTCGAAACTGAGGATCCCTTAATTAATTGGGATGGAAAAAACTCATCAGGACAACAACTTTCTCATGGTACATATTATTATACATGTAGAGTTTTTTATCAGTCCATAGATGGAGAAGTCGAGTCGACTGATTTGCTAAGAGGACATATTAATATTTTGGAGTAATGTTTACAGGAATAATAGAAAAATTAGGGAAGGTAAAGAATATCACTAAAGATGGGACCAATTTGCATTTTACCATATCTTCAGGTTTAGAATCGGAGTTATATATTGATCAAAGTATAGCTCATAATGGCGTCTGTTTGACTGTTGTTGAGATTACTGAAGATAACTATGTTGTTACTGCAATCGAAGAAAGTATTTTAAAATCCAACCTCCAGAATTGGCAAGTAGGTACGAAAGTAAACTTAGAAAGATGTATGACTCCTGACAAAAGGCTCGATGGTCATTTTGTACAAGGTCATGTGGACACCACCAGTGTTTGTACCAATATATCTTCAGTGGATGGTAGTTGGTATTTTACTTTCAGGATTCCAGATGGAGGTTATGAATTGATAGTTGACAAAGGTTCTATTTGTATAAATGGAACAAGCCTAACAGTAATACTCGTCGATGACCATCATTTTAAAGTTGCCATTATCCCATATACTTATCAACATACCAATTTCCATACTATTCAAGTCGGAGATCAGGTAAATATAGAGTATGATATCCTAGGCAAATATGTAAATAGGATTATGAAAAAGAGAGAAAGTAGTTCATAAATTTGAGGTGAATTCTAGTTTCACTGTTCCCCTAAGCATCACTATTTAACCAGATCCTATAATGATGTCCACGGGGTTCAAATAGTGGAGCCGCCGGGACTACATTATTCGAGTATAAAATATTGATTTAGAGCTACTTACAACTTGCTAAAAAATTATTTGCACGATTTACAATAAGAAACAATATCTTTTCTTCTACTTCCGTAGCTGGTTTGTCAATTCTAAACAAATAGCCCAATATTAAAACCACTAGAGAAAAATTGTCATGTTTCGGGTTCGGAATCATCAGTATTACTTAGCAAAAAGAATTTATATTGGCACTTAAATATCAGTATAGCTTTCAGAAGCTAGTTCTATACCCTATCCAATACTAATCCAACTCATTGATACTTAAATCAACTAGAACGAAATCTACTTCAACAATATTTGCAAAGATCTGAGTTCTCCTAAACCCAATAGTTGGATTTACATAGAAATACCTTTGTTGTAGTTATTATTGATTGTATTAAATTGGGTATTAAGATTGGTATCCATATAATCTCCTTTGATTTGATATCCCAAATCATCTCGACCTCAAATCACACCTGCTTATGCTTAGAATAAGTATCTCAGTTGAACCATTATAATTTAATAAATTTCCCCATCGAGATATGACCATCCTCATTAACAAGCTTAATCGTATATTGTCCTGATCGTAGTCCTTTCACATTGATGTATTTATCGGAAAGGAATATATCTCCTTTTACAAGCTTACCATTGATGTTAAAAATTTGGGCATTGGTGAATTTACTATCTGAATCTATCGTAAGCAAAGAATGAGTTGGATTTGGGAAAATAGCTAAACCTATCTTCAGATGATTTTCTAAACTTGACACTTTCTCATTCATCCAAAGAACTTTTGAGCCAATATTTCCTACCATTATAATTTGATTATCATAGTGTTCTAAAGCAAATATTTGTGATGGAATTTCGTCAAATTCCGAATTGAAATATTCCATTGTTGAACTCCCATCCCATTTTCGTAAGCCTTTAAATAACTCAGTCATCCATAAATGTCCCTTATCGTCAATAAGAGTTTTAACAATGTGATTCTTTCCTCCTGAAACATTTGACATGTCTTCCCATTGGTTATTCCTAAATCTTTTTATCCCTTTCCAAGTAGAAAACCAAAGATTACCAGATGTATCTTCGATAATGTCATTCACCCATGATTGAAATCCTAAAATGTTATCCAAATCAAATTTCGTCCAACTAAAACCATCGTATCTAAATACAAAATTTTTAGCAGCTGCCCAAACGTTGTCTTGGGAATCAATAAATAATACTTCTATATATTCATGATTAATAACACCGTTCTCCGTATGATTGGAAAAAATATTTCCATCAAAAGATATAATTTCTCCGTTATCATTTATGATCCAAACTTTACCCTTTAATTCAACTTCTATTTCATAAAGAAAATCATTTCTTATCCCACTATTATCGGTATTATAAACCTCCCAGCTGTCATTTCTATAAATATATAGTCCGTTACCTTCAGTAGCTACATAAATATTATCATCATTATCAAAAGTAAATTCTCGAATATCAGATCCTTCTATATCCGGCAACACCATTTCTGTCCATTTCTCTTCAATTCTTTGATATAGTTTACCCGTTTCGGAACATACCCATAAATTTTCATTAGAGTCATACTCTAAAAACCATAAAAACGGCCATTTCTCATTTTCATTTGGATATTCTGAATGAAATGATGGAGATTGTGCATATATACAAAATCCCCAGCAATAGAAAAATACAGAAATAATGTGTCTCATTTAGATAATTTTCAAACTATTATTACATTTCTTCAACAACTTCTGTAGGTTGCTTATCTATTCTCAACAGGTAACCCAATGTTAAAACCACCTGCGAAAAATTGTTATGTTCTGGTTCCAGATCATCAAAATTACTTGAAAGAAAGAATTTATGCTGATATTTGATATCCGTATAGATACCAATCGCTTGTTCTATTCCATATCCTACATTAAATCCAATAGCATTGTAATTAAAATCAATAATCCCTGCAAATTCTCCATTCACATAAGCATTGCCTGACACAGTGTTCCAACCAAAAGTAGGACCAACATAAAAATAGCCTCTATTGTAGTCATTGTTGATTGTATTAAATTGGATATTAAGGTTAGCATCCATATAATCTCCTTTGACCTGATATCCTAAATCATCTCTTCCTTTAGTTTGAAAGAAATATTGAAAATCCGGAGAAAGTTCAAACTTACTACTCAAAACATAGTGTCCTTTTAATTGTAATCCTACCCCTACCTTATATCCATCTAAATTATCTATTGCGGTATTGGTCCCGGTTGTAATTCCAAGACCAACTCCAAATTGAGCAGTTGATATAGATATTACTCCAAGAACAAGTAAAAAAGAAAGTATTATTGATTTCATAAATGTTTAAGTTTTTACAAATATATAAACTTACCTCAAATAAATATATTCACTAATTTTTTTTTAGTTCTTGTGCTATAAAAAAAGTCACCATTCCAACTCTCCTTTTTCTCTTAAAGAGTATTGCAAAGTTGCTAAACCATAACCTAAATTAAAAATATGACTTGCATTGAAAGAGGTAACTCGAATCCTACAAAAGGGAACATCATCATAAATAGTCTCAATAATCTCAAAATCAGTTCCATTCAATTTGTTATATGAGTCTATTCTTTGCTCCAAAACTGTTGGAAAAGTAACCATGACCTTGAATATTAAAATATCATTTAACTCCATCTATTAGTATTATTTCAACATTAGGAAACATATCATTAAATTGCTTTATAACACCCTGACATGACTTACAATAAGGGTTTTCAGAAACTATTTTCACACTTCCCGTTACTCCTGAGTAAACATTTCCAGATTGTGCACCTAAATCATCGGCCAACTTGTTTAACATTCTATATTCTGAATCCGTTATTCGTTCCCATGAGCCAGTACTTCCCGGTGCTTCTATTGCATCAAAGATATGAATTTCGCCTTGTGCATCCTCAAGAGAAACACTCCTCCACATTTTGCTATTATCAATAGTTACTCCAGTTACATTACCTTCAAGATAACCATAATTACCACCAGAAGGTACACCAGAACGATAATCTCTAATTTTATTTAGTGCGTCTTTTATTTCGTCGGCTGTAGCTATTCTACTTTTTGTCAGTGATTGACCTAAAACGTTATTATTTGATACATGCTTTAATGCATTGAGAAAAGGTTGCCTTCTACTCGTTTTTATAGTATTAACTATATTTTCTATTGCATTCAATGATCCAGGGTTAATCTTTTCAAAACCATCAATAGCTTTTAGGTTGTCAACAGTTTTAAACTTCCTTGGCAATGCAGAAATCGCTTTCCATGATTTAACCAACCCTTCACCCAATTCTAATGGAATTTCATCTAAATCATCCATTAACTTATCAAAATCTGGATCACCACTATTCTTCATTTGTTTTAACTCCTGAAGTGCTGTTTTTGAAGGAAGTTCATCAGCTAACTCGTCAATTTGACTAGGATTGTCCAAAAGCTTTTTTACATCAGCTTTCTTACAAGCGTTATGTACTACTATCCCCGATTTACCGACTAAGAAATTATGCAACTCCTTAATCTCAAGATTGTACATTGTTTCACTTCCCCCTTTTTTAGTTGAGCTTACCATCTTTGTAGTTCCAGACTTCGTCAGTACTTCTTCACCGATCTCCAACTCACCTACTAACTTCCAATCACCAGCTGTAGTCGAATAAATCGGATGCTGATAGGTAACTCCTAATTGCTCACCATTATCAAAAGAGACATTATAAACCTGATTCGACTCGTGAGTGAACAAGGCTGTTACAGGTCGATAGTCATACTCATCAGTCTCGTCATCGTCTATTGGCTTTTTCTGAGGTATGATATGCTTGATGGAAGTGATCTTAAAAGGTCCACTTATTCCTTGCTCAGGCAGCCTCAATTCCACTACCACATTTACCCTATAGCCTTTTTCACTTATCCAATCATTATGTAACGCTAGCTTGGCCGTTGAGCCTCCATAAACTTCTTCAAAAACTACTGCATTCCAATTCTTATCATCAAGTTCGTATTTGTCCCTTTCTCTCTGCTCATCACTCGTGTAAGAGTCTTTATCTAAAAAGTAAGTTTCATCATCTCCTACGTTTGCCATTAATCCATAAGTAGAATTTACGGTTTCATGAGCCACTACGTAGTCTAGGAGTTGCACATCTTGGATAGGCACAGTAACAATTGGTATTGCTGCTGCGACGGCCACTGCTTTAGAAGAGTTTCTTAAGTTAAATTTATTAATTCCGCCTGCCAATAACACCGGGGTGTCCTTAACAAAACATCCACCCCGTATTATCGAACATTTAGTCACTCGAGGTCCTTTTTTGCCAAGTTGGGTTAAAAATTTGCCCTGTATGTTTCTGGTAAAGTCAAGAATATTGTCAACATTCTTCCAAACTTCAGTTAACCAATCCATTAACTTTACTCCTATTTTACTAATGTTTAAAACTGCTGTAGTTCCAGTAGTTAAAGCAGCCAGTACAATATCAAATGCTAAAACTCCGGATTGGTATCCAACAAAATCCGAGAGGCTGCCTACAAATTCTTTAGGTAAATGTTGTCTTATTGCATCTACCAATAATTTGACAGATGTTTTCAGTTCATCATAATTCATTGAAGAAAAGTCTCCTAATACTTTTAAGATGACTTTATGGGCGTTATGTACTGATTCTCCCATGAATCTAGTATCTCCACTTATTAAAGTACGTAATACTTTTTTAGTTGTCTCGTGCTTAAATATCCGCACCAAACCTGCTCCAATAGTTGCTGGATTGGTTAAATAACTAACTACTATGGCATTCTCTGCCGAGATCAAACTTTCAAGAAAATTTGCTGAGTCCCAAAAGAACCTAATCGTTCCCAAAAGTCCATCTACCAATCCAGCCAAGAAAGCAGCTTCTGTACTTACGCTGAACCCAGTTAACCCAAGACCAACACTAGAAGGATCCTCCTTTATACTTTGATAAATACAATTTTTACCCCATTCCCAAGAAATACTACAATTTTTACTTGGAAACGATTCTCCCTCACTTAGTGCATTTTTCGTTTTATTATAGTGCTCTTCATAACTAGCATTTAATTGTTCTTTACTTTCTTCCAGTGTCAAATTATTGTCTGATTTGACATACATGTATTTATCTTCTCCGTTCCTATTATCTCCTTTATTGTTAGTCTTTAAGGATGGATCATCAATAATTGTTTCAAAGTCAAAATGAATCCACACTTTAATCTTACTGCCATCATTTTCAAATTGGTCAAAAACTGTGCTAATTCCGCCCGATGATTCCAGTTCCTTGCCAGTAAAGAAAATGGAATAGCTATAAGGATTTTGAGGATCAGATGAATTAAAAGCAGATGCCAGTTCTACATCGTTAAAATGGTAGCCTTCCTTATTTACAACATTTATATTACCACCATTTATAACCACATCTTCTCCAGTTCTAAATACGTTGTTAATCTCAGACAACTTATAGCGTGTAAACCCAGCTTCTTCCCAATTGTTATCAAGAGTTCCTCCATTTAATAGTAAGGCTAAATCCGTGTTAAATTGCAACATCGCTTTTTCCTCCGCCACTACCATACTGCTGCCATTCTCTAGCTCTGAATTAATTAAATTCTCCATTCTTTCCCGGAGTGCCATAATATCTATAGAAGACACATCATCAAATTGTCCTGTATCTGGCAACTTGAGATAAACTGCTGCAGTAGTAACATTTTCAGAATGTAGTGAGTTCTCTTCACTATACGATCTATATTCCTTTACTATCGCTAAATGATGATTGTCATAATTAGTCTTCAAATCATCTTTTGCCATATTATGTGCATGAGGATAACCTAAACTCGCATCCACGTAGGCCAAGATGGGATATAAATCGTAACTCAGAATATTGAAATCCTTTCCATCATCTGTTACTATTTGATCAACTACTTGTTGTGAAGCCGTTTCTAAAGCCACGGAAGGGTGATCTTCCAATTCTACATGATCAATTATTTTCTGATAAGGATTCGCTTGTCCATTCAAATCAATGCTCAATACCAGCATCAAAATGCTATATAAGATTATCTTTTTCATCCGTCTAAATTTATTTGTTATATGTGATCAATTGGTTAATTACTTGGAACAAACTTTACAGCTACAGGAGAAAATTTTGAGTTTGTACCGTCTCTATGTTCAGCCATTATTTTATAAAAATGCTTGTGACCAGGTCTTAATTTGTAGTCAGAAAATTTATACATGTCATTCGCTATGGCAAAAAACTGACCTTCAATTACTGCTATTTCTTTCATGTCACTCGGGCCGATAGCTCTATAAATATGAAAAAACACATCATCTTCTTCCGTGTAAGGCCAGTATATATCCACACTACAATTTGAAGTATTCGCCTCATCATTAATCAATGCTAATTGTTCCTGTAAATATTGCATTAACAAATGCGGAGGTAAGGAATTAGCATAGTTGTATTGCTGTATGGTAAAAACATTTTGTTGTACCAGTTGCATCAACGTATTCGTCATATTTTGACTACTTGGATCCATATTGATTGATTGGATAGATTGATTCAACATGTTCTGCTGATTGACTATCACTGTATTGACGTTGTTTATGCATGAAATAAGTGGTCGTAATTCTGGAATTTCACCTCTTGTCATACTTACAAATGGAAATATTGATAAGATTTCACTTGAAGATACATTTCCAAAATGATCGTATGCCAGCAACCTGTAGTTATATTCTTGTATTTCTAATTCATAATTATCCACGTAGTTGTATTTATTGGATGAAATGATCATCTTCTTATAGAACGAAGTGTCTTCAGGTGTAAATTCAAGAATAACCTCCCATAGATTAGATGCTTTCGGCTTTCTTTCTAATTTATGACTAGATACATCACCACTCTCACTGGGCTCCCATTCCAAATAAATTCCATCTCCTAGAGCAAATGCATTTGCCATTAATGGATTAGAAGGACCGACATTATCAGGTCTTGCTAAGCCTATGATTTCACTATATTCTGAAAAATTACCTCTGGTATCACTTGCAACTAGTTTATAAAAAACGCTATCTGTTTCATTATTCAGACTTAGAACCTCTGAAAACTCTGAATTCTTAATCTCAAAAGAACCTGTTACTTCAGCAAATTTACCTTCTCTCAAGTTTGCTCTATATATTCTATAATTCTTAAAATCGAGTTCAAAATTGTCATCCCAATCTAAATAGATAGTTCCATCCACATTTGCAACTCCACTAAGGTTTTTAGGCACTTCTGGAGGTCCGGCATCCTTTAGCTGTACTAATATTGCATTACTTTTGTAGTAATTGCCATAGATATCAATCATCGTAACTATGTAATAATCTGCGATGCCAGCGAATTCTTGATGAAATGATCGTGTACTTGGAGATAACGGAGATGTATTTACCTGTGTCATTCCTTCAAGAGGATTGTCAGATTTGTAAATATCAAAATGATCTATGTATTGTTCTTGAGAAGGATCAATTCCGCCCCACTCTATGGTTGCCGAGGTAAAGGTAACTGTATCAATTCCAACCAAAATATTCAATTTCATTGGAGCAGGTTTCCCTTGAATCACTATCGTTTCCGAAGGCTCACTTAAAGTTCCAAAATGGCTAATTCCTCTAACTCTATAATGATAATCCTTGAAATTTTGTTCCAATGTATCCGTAAATACCGCAGTCGCCGACAACTGTTCAGAAGACTCATCTCCAGAAAAAGTAAAAGGAATGTCATTAACCGTTTCAAAATTAACTCCGTCTTCAGATTTTTCGACATTGTATGCATAATAATCATATGTAGGATCAACCTGCTTCCAAGATAAAACAGCTCCTAGATCTCCCCCCTCTGCATTAAATTCTCTCGGTGCATTGAGAACTTTCGATACACTAGCAATTGCTTGAGTAACATCTATGATTTCATTTCCGTTGCCATCATTAATGGATAAAACATATTGATAGGTGTCGTTAATGTCCAAATTATTGTCCTCAAATGCCAACGCCATGTTTTTGGCTAGGTCCATGCTTCTATTTGCAATAAATAATGTGAAAGCATATCTATTCTCTTTTGATTCTTCCAGCTCTATTGCTTCTGCCAAACCGCTACCCGTGACTTCTACATCAAACTCAGGATCATATAAAATAGCCTTAGCTGCCTGATGACCATCAATAGTGTTTAAGGGGTACAAGTCCCACTCAGCTTCTGCTTCAGGAAGCTTAAATTCCAATAAGTTCATTTTAGTAAGTAGTGCTTGATTATTGTTTAATGGAATTCCGTTATCCATTATTTTATACCGTGTCAAACTCACTCCGTTCTCCATAATCAATTCCCAAGTTTGATAATCAGAAGGATACCATTTTAGCATCACGGAATTACCCGTAGATTCAGAAATCAAAACAGCTTGTGATTGACTCCATGTATTGAAATACCCAAGCAACAATATGCAAATAGTAAGTTTCAGTTTGAAAAGAATGGATTTTATATATTTCATTTTAAATAATTTTAATGTTCTCTTGAATGATTATTAATTAAGTCCCAATAATTGCTTTAAATATTGAATATTATTGAAGTATTCAACACCATCATTTGTTTCAACAAATCTTTGAAATATCAGTGCTTTCGGTAAGAATATTTCAGGATGTCCTGGCAATTTGTATTCGAACTCGAAATAAGAGCCTCTAATCGTTTGAAACTTATACTTGTTATTCTCAATAATATCAAAAAGTTCAACGCCTAAAACATCTATTTTATCTTCTGTATGTTTAACAGGTTCCCAGATATTGATGAGCAAATCATTTACCTGATCATCAAATCGAGTTGTTGCATTACGTAAAGCACCAAAGTTAGATGCCCAAACCATTTTTTGGAACTGATAGTCTCGATTTCTCCAATTGCTTTCCTTAACCACCCCTGATGAAAACCCAGCAACAAGTTCTTGATAATCAAAACCTTCGACTTGAGATAGGTATATTTCATCCGCTCCAACATAATACCTATTCATTGGGTTGAAATCGGGATTTGGATAGAATTTTTTACTAAACAAACTGTTTTCGAATTCATTTATCTGATTGTAATCCAATCCAATATGAAACTTTCCTAATTTTTTAGATCTCTCATAATAGTCAAAGGTTTCATCTATAAGAATAGGAATAATGTTATAGTCATTTTTAATTTCATTATTATTCCTATTTTGATCATCTGACTTAGAAGTAATTCCTAAATTGAATTGATAATCTTGGAAAGCATCTATGATTGCTGTTTCCTTTTCGTAGAGATCGTTGTAATTACTTACTCTGAAATATGAAGTATATAGAACCTTTCCGCTTCTTCCCACTTTTAACCCAGCAGGTTGGAATTGCTGATCTTGAATTTCTTGAGTTTTAAATATTTCAAGCTTGTAGAATTCTCCTAATTCAAAATTGGAAGGATTCATTAAAAAAGTCAATTCCTTCTTATCAGGTGCATATTGTATTTCTGTTTCGAAACTGTTGTTATCGGGATCTGTAAAAATAGCTTTTAGTAAACTAAGATCTTCAAACAGGTAATGTTGACCAGCTTTCATTTTAATATATCCAACGTTATACAGATTTCTATAGTAATTTGCCATTCCATTAATAGGATATGCAAAATCTACATTTGTTTCGGGAATATTCTCAAAACGATTGCCAGTATAAAGAACTACTTCCTTTTCCTGAGTTTCAAATTCTTGCCCATTTTTGAAAATTATTATTCTTGATTTTACAATTACGGAGTCGTTAGCTGGAAGTAAATTATCTGGAAAGTATTGAACGCTACGAAAATCTTCAACATCATATTTTTCAACACAATAAAGTTTTGATTCTCCCCAATAAACCCCTGAATAATCATGATCGTACTCAAACGTATAAGTCTTGTAACCATCAAAGCCTTGAATACCATACTCTTTGTTTAAAGGAATGGAGAAATTTACTATGGGTAACATATCTGTATTAACTATATTACCATTTCCCGGATTGAAATAATCAATTAAATCCACTGTAAACTCTTCTCCCTCTTCATATACTGGAATACATTTTTCACCTAGTACAACAGTTGGTCTAACATTAATGTCTGGCACCACTGGCAATTCTACTTTTAAATGAATTTTCCCATAGATATAAGTAGGCTTCATAGCCGCAATCTGCAATATAGACTTAGAAGTAACACCAACAATCGTCCATCCTGCAACTTTGGCTCGTGCTTGAATTAATGACCATAGTTGCCCTTGAGCGTAGTAGCCATTTATACCAATTTCTTTAGTACTGCCATCATCTTGTAAGCATTGAACATCTTCATATTTTCTAATCATCATATCAAACCCTGAAGCAATTCTAGCAAATAAGCCAGATTTTAGTACCTCGAAATCCATTTTGAAATCAAAAGATGCACCAAAAGCAAAACCTAGACCAGATGATCTTACATTCTCATCAATTCTTATATCTCTCCCCATATCTTTCATATAGTCAGGTAGCCCAGGAAACGGTGGTACCTTAGTCCCGATATCCAAATAAGCACTCAAATCAGCAGAAACTATGCCAAGATTTAGTTTAATCTCGCATCTTTGATTCTGTTCAGGTCGTCCTACGTATAAATAAAAATCAGGGTTCCCAATATATAGTTCAGCCCAAACCAACTCCTTATTATCACCTCCTCCGTATAGAACTGGAGTGTCTAAATAAACAGCCAACTTTCCGTGTAAAAAAGGAGGTCTTTGAAAGTTTACTTGAGTGAATACCCAAGCATAAAGGGATTCATCAAGGTTTAAATTTGGTAAAGAATCAATGTTAGTATATTTGTTAATATCTATTCCAGAAACCTGACTAAGTTTATCGGAAACATCGGTTACGGTTTGAACAAAATTCGATGTAAATGGTGAATCTCCAGCAGTTACACCTTTTAATAGTACACCTGTCGCTCGAAGTTCTATGTTATCTAATGCACCTTTTTTGTCAAAAGCCACAGCAAGCTCTCCTGTTCCAGTCACAAGACCACTCTTGATTGAATAACCAACAATTGCTTTAATAATCCATCCGATATTGTCTGAGGGAGTATATTGCCAGCCTGTCACTGTAGTGCCAACCGGATAGCTAAGGTAATTGCTCGCATCAAACCCGACAATAGGAGGACTTGTTGGAAGACCTTGGACTCGTTCCATATTTTTCGATAATCCTAATCCAACTCCAGTTATCATGAATGGAGCAGCTTTCGCTTTTGATTTCATAGGTATATCAACTAAGGCATCCAAGAAAAAGTATTTGTCGCCATCTTCAGGTTTTCCAAATTGACCAGCAACAGATATCCCACTGCCATCATCTTCAATACCAAAAGTTCCAAATTTCACGTTCAATCCTCCTCTAAACCCAGATCCATAAACAGGATCATCAAACCATTGTAAACATCCCTCAATATCTGCAACTTCCTTAATTTTACTTCCAGTGCCTATACAGAAGTGATCCATACTGACTCCTAGATTTTTCCAACTATGTCTATTGCCATTGACAAATTCTAATCCTCCATCAATATTTAGTCCTCCGGCTGCCCACAAAACACTATCAACAAGTTCTGCACTAACCGCAAGCCCTAAAGATGTTTGATTGAGTCCATTATTCCTCAAATAAATAGAATCAATCGTTATGCCAAATATGCTCGTACCTTCTATTTGTTCAAACAAATTTCCTTTATCAATACCCCAAGTTCCGACATCAAAATATTCGTTTTCACTTGTATTCGGATTCAAGTCATAATTCGAAACACGCAATTTTGAAAATCTAACCGCAGGTAAACTACCAAGTTTTCCGATTAAGGTGGTATCGCTTCTAAATTGTATTGATCCATTTAGCGTTGCAATGGCTTCAGCTTTATTATTCTTGTAAATGACATCTACTTTAGAATTCTTTTTAATCTTGGCATCTGCTATCCACATTGGTATTTTTTGATCTTCCGTCAAACCAACAGACATATGTATAATATCATTGCTTAAAATAGAAGCAGAGTAAGAAAGTGGACCATCAAAAATAGGAACACCAATTTTTCCGCCTATTCCACCTCCATTGAAATGATTTTGTAAAATATACAAATGAAGATTTTCAACTGATACGCCCCAACCATCTAAATCTCCTTCAGAAAAATTCAAGATATTGTTTCCAGAAATATGTGCAGAAACACCCGTATCATCAATCAACAAATTGTTGACTACTATTTCTAAAGGATTTCCTCCTTTCTTAAACGACTTTGGAAATCTGACTTTTAAATCTTTGAGTACAAACCCTTTCCACGAATTCTCAAATCCATTGTTGTAATGAGGCGATTCATATCCCAATGGAACATCCACTGCACCAATATTCATTTTATTACTTGCATCTATTGACAAGCTTCCGACGGACCAAATGTAATCTTTTGCTCCTTTAATATAAAACCCATCACTTTTAGGAATATCAACTGTAAAATCTAACCAATCCTGAAATGTGGTTTTAAAATGTAATGCATAAATCGAATCAGGTTTAACTTCTTCTTTTTCAATATCATAACCTATTAAATAATTGGTGCAAAACTCAAGTCTTCCTCCAATGGCAAATTCTTTAATACCATCACAATTCCATAGTACATAAGTTGAATCTTGACTAGCAGAAAGGGTTATTTTTGCAGTATTAGATATTTTTATTTCTGCCTCATTATGAAGATATAATTTTCCATCAGTGGATCCCAAACCTCCCAAGTTAAACGGAATTGCTGTGTGGGCAAAGGAAAGATAACTATCATTTACTTTATCATGAATAACCAATGAAGCATTAAGAGTCCCACCCATCGGTTCAATGAGAATGTCCTCTATATAAATAGTATATTCATATTTATTATCATCTTGTGTCATGCCGAAGGGAAGTGTTTGTTCATCACACCCTCCAAGTAAATCCCTGTTTTTTACAATAGCTTCAGTAATTATAGCTGAAGGATACCCCATGACATTCTTCCTTCCTTGTTCGTATAAAAAAAGCATTTCGCTCATAAGATCATCCTCTCCATCAATAAATTCTTTATCATTTGAAGCTACTCGCGAATAACTTTTGAATTCATCATAGTTTAAATTATTCTTAACAGGATCATTAACCAGTGCATAATCGCTATGATTTTGTTTTAAATATTCAATTACTCTTTGCAACACCCACTTTCTATACTTAGAATAATCATTCTTTATTTCTTCAAAAACAGCTGCATCCAATTCTTTTAATTGAGCTTCAATGTAATTTGCCAACTGTTCATCATCTAAAGATTCTATTTCTGTTTGAAGGATTGCAATTTGCTCATTTAGTTTGCTGTTCTCTATTCTACATTGTAATAATTCAATATGCTTTTTCTCTTGAGTTAAAGCGTTCTGATTTCTTGTCCCAACTGCATTAGCAAATTCATTTGGATTTTCTTCAAAAAATCCAGCCATATTTTCATCAATCAGCTCGTTATTAGGACCAAAAACATCATTGGTGTCATAAGTGTTTATATTTTCCAGTTCTGTTCTTTTTGAATCACAGTCTTCAAGCTTACTTTGTTTTTCTAATTTTTCTTCATTTAATAGAGAATCTAAAAGAGCAGGCAAATCAATCTTAACATCATTGATGAATCCAGGTAGTTCAGGAGGAGTTCCTCCATATGGATCGCAAGGTTCTCCTGTTTCGTGGTGTACTCCATCCCTAGTACAACCTTCTTCATTCCAAGGTTGACCAGTATCTTGATGAATTCCATTTACATCGAACCCTCCCGGATCCCATGGTTCACCAGTTAGGTAATGTTTCCCATCCTCCCCAAATCCGAAACCGTCAGTTCCAGTTTCTGGATCAATTCCAATTGGTTTTTTTTCAGGAGGATCTTTACAAATATCACCTCCAAACAATGTTGTATTTGTGGGTAAACTAGAAGGATCAAAACCAGAGGTACACTTAACACCGCTTGCTTTTCCACTTATAACCTGAAACTCAGTATTGATTTGAATACTTGATAAATCAATTTGTAATGATTTATCCTGAAACGGTAATGTTACTATTCCTGTGCCCTCAAATCCAGTTTGATTAGTCCCCGACTTTATACTTGTTAATAAGAAAGGTATATCATTTATCGTATATACATTTCCAACAACTATCAAAGCATTATCAAGAAGAGTCCAATTAGTAATCGTGGCATTCTTTGCATCAGGATCACACAGTAACGATCCTAAGTCACCGCCTGAAGGGTCTTCATCAGGGATTTCTTCCTCAACTATATTCAAAGGATGGTAGAAGCATTCAGCAACTATCGAACCATCAGCAGCAATAAAATCTAAACTTAAATTGGCTGTTATATTTGCCGCATCCTGCACAGAAAATAGCATAGCAAAATTTCGAATACTGAATTCAGAATCTATAGGATAATTTTGACTCAATTGTGAGTACGGGCCGTTATTCGAATAGCTGATCGTTCCGATGACCTGCGAGTAATTTTGTTGCATTTCATAATCAAATGCTGCTTCATTTAGCCCTAATTGATTTAATACATTGTCGAAATAGTTTGGATTCGCCAAATCATTGAAATCAAGTAATAAAGAGTTTGATCCTGATTGTGTAGTAGCTAATAGATATTCGAATATTTCGCAAACATCCGGTATGGCTGAAACCTCAACTTCAATAGCCGCAGAGCATGAATATAAATCTACATTGTTGTTATAGTAAATATCCAGAACCACATATATCTCACTAGCATCTCCCATTCCATATAGGGTATGTTCCCAGCTGCTCATATCAAAATAACCACCATCATATACAGTAATACTCTCATTAATAATCGTTCCTGAATTGGTCGATCCAAAAACATTCAGCTTTAACTGACTGATGTTTAGGTCACTGATATAATTATTGATTTCCTGATTATCAACTTCTGGAGCTTTGAGTAAAAGATTTCCATTGTCGTTAAATGCCTTGAATTCTTGATTTAGAAAACACATTTCCGCAAATTCATCGGAACATGTATTTATAAGACCATAATCATTTAAATCAAATTCCACATTTTCAAAGAAAAGTGTTTTACACCATCCTCCTTCTGAAGCTGACAGTACCGCCGTAAAATTAGTGATCGCTTCATTTGAAGGAAACTCTATTTTTCCACTTGTGGAAGTACTATTGGATTTGTAAACTCCATCCTGAGTGTATAAAATAAATTTATACATTTCATCCGATTCACTACAATCGTCCACCTTATAAAACAAACAGTCTCCATCTCGAAAATATTGAGGATTACTATCAAATTGAACCAATTCAGTACAAGTACAATCATTTCCCCCTCCCATAAATGAATATACGACATTTACCCAATCACTATAGAAGACTTTTTGCTCCTCTCTACATACTCTTCTAATACTTACTTCATCATATTTATCTCTTAGACTTGTATTGATTATATACTTGCTAGCGGTAGTGGTATATGTTCGATCATATCGCTCACCATTAGCGTTTTGATATTGAATCTCAAATTCATCATTTGTAGGGTTATCCCATATGATATATTCTACATTTTTTTCTTTTTCTATCCTCACCTCATCAGGTACTTCACACTCGGGCCATCCTTTAACTGGATCGGTCGAAATAGGATCACCGTGGGCTGTGGAAGGATAGGTATATTCTTCAGTTTCCAATACAGACGACAAATCATCATCAATGCTAGCTATTTGAGCCATTGCAAAAATTGGAAGCAAGAAAATTATGATCGTTGCTTTTATTTCATTTCTAAACATAATCTTAGGTTTTTGATAGTATTTATTGTTTGATGAATTGTTTGTTGGTTGTGAAGGCTCCTTGTGTCAATTTGATGACATAGCTTCCTGAATCTAGGTCCTCTACTTGAATAGATGAAGTATTGATCCCTCTATTGACATTCATTTCAGATTCCTTGATCAACTCTCCTGATACACTGTATATATGAAGAGTTGCTGTTTCATCACTATCCGACATAAATTCTATATTAATCTGCTGATTGGTAGGATTAGGGTATAGTTCTGTGATAAGCACAGGTTCATTGATATCAAAACGACTACAATTCGAAACCATTTCTAAGTCACAGTCTCCTTCAAAGGTGATAGAAAATCCGTTAGCCGAATTAAAATTATTGACCATCAATACATATTCTTCTCCTTCCGATGCTTTTAAAAATTTTAGATAGTTATCATCGTTGTATTTACACCCGGCTCTCTCAAAATCATCTCTGGATTGAATTGAGAGTCCTGTATTTCCTTCACAGGGAGAATTGCTCTGCAGTTCATCCGCTCCATGTGTTCTTCCTGAAGCCATACATCTGACTTCTTCCAACTGTGCACATGATCCTTTCTTTCTTTTGAATAGTACAAAATCTATATCATCTTTTTGATCGATCGGGTTGATCACAAAAGTCATCGTTCCTTCTTCTATCACATCCCAGCTAAACCAAAAGGAATTGGTTTCTTGCATTTGAGAGGAACATCGTAAGTCTTTAAGCAGGTCGGCCACTTGCCCCTTTCCTCTCATTTCTCCGATGTGATAAGTTTTCATCTCACAAACAGGAAAAGTAGAAATACAATCCTGATATGATTGAGCCTGCATTGAAAAAGAAAATATAAGTAATAACGCCATTACTAGCGGCTTCGGTAGTTTTTGAGTCAACATATTGTAAATAATTTGGTAAATAAATTGTATCATTTTATTTCTGATTTTTAAATTGGAAATACCCATCGAGGTAAATTTCATTAAATGTGGTTGTTCAATCATCCGCTCTTTTTATTGTTATATAATAGGTGATGTAAGCAAAATATCTTTAATTGATACGTACTACATCAGTTTATTGGTTCTTTGGTGCTATCTACTATCGTTGCTATAACTATGCCAAACAGGGCGTTGAGACAAATTTTAACATATAAAACATATGGAAAATTATAAGTCGCATATTCTCAGCACATTATATAACAGCAATAATCAATGATTATCCCGAAAGGTGTAAAGACAGATGCCGATGTTGGGCAATGCTTATGTAATTGGTATTGGTAAAATGAAATTTCTGATAGTTCTGTTTGTCAATAAGCGACAGAAATGATAATTCTTTCATGATTAAATCGGTTTGTGGTATCGCAAAGTTATGTAAAGAGATTCAATAATAAAAACGAAAAAACACATATAATTTTTTTAATATTTTGGAGTGCCTTATAAAATAGGGTTTATGCACGAAAAAAGAAGTTAAATTTCGTTTTGGCATCCCCAGATAAAATCAGGAAGTTGGGTATATCTTTTGGTTTATGTGGAAAATGACAAAAACGGAAGGTAAAATGTCCTAGCCATTACCTAGTAATGAAAATGCAGGGCTAGAAGATTTATAAGTGTATATATATGGAAAGCGTATGATTTACCTATTATCAAACCCATTATCAGGAGATAATATTAGCATTACAATTTATTAACCAGTCAACCTATTTCAGGACTGTACAGTTTTTTAGTCAACTCATACTAGGACGTTACAAACTGTACAGTCCTGAAATAGGTTGACTGGTTTTGTAATTTATAACTCTAAAATACAAATTCTTCTTTTTTGTATTCTTTAAATTTCTTGGGCCATCGTTTTAATTTGACCTCATTTTGTAAATGAGCTTGATTAGGAGTGAGCATATTGATTGAGAAATGTACTCTTAGTTCGTTGTAATTGTCTATAGATTCTTTTACTTGTAGTTGCAGAAAGTAGTAGCTCTCAAATATCTCTCCTAACCCAAATTCATCCTTTAATATACCATTTACTCGTTCAGCAATGGCATTCTCATAAGGATCGTATTTTTCGGTCATACTAATTAAAATTCCATGAGCCTTTAATGCTTTTGTATATTCTCTGCTACAATATTGGGAACCTCTATCAGAGTGATGAATTAAACTACCTTTATAAATCCTGTTGCTTATAGCCATTTTTAAGGACAATAAAGTCGAACTGCTCAATAGATTATCTGCTAAATTATACCCTACTATTTTCTTAGAATAAGCATCAGTGATTAAATGTAAATAATAGACGTTATCTCTAGTCCGTAAATAAGTGATATCTGCCACCCATACTTGTTCAGGTCCGTCCACAACCTTATCCAGTAGCAAGTTAGTATACTTTTTCATCCAATGCTTTGAATCTGTTGTCTTGTAGTACCTCTTTAGCTTTGGAACTAATAGACGTTCTTCTCGTAAATAGTCAAAAAATTTATCTCTACCTATTTTTATTCCAGACTCTATTAATTCCAATTTGAGCATATGGTATAATTTCCTACCTCCTATTTTTGGTAATTTCTGCCGTATTCTCATCACACATCCTCTAATTTCTTCCCGATCTATTTTATCCCTATTATCCTTACTCTTTCGTTTATAATACGATTGTTTACTATAACCAAGCAATCGACAAACTCTTGTTATACTTATCTTTTGGGTTTGACTAATTTCAGGGACTGCTTGGTGCCATACTTTTTTAATATATCTACCTTCATCTCTTCACTCGCTATTTCAAGCAATTGTCTATATACTGCCAAAGCTTCCTTTTGATGCTTTAATTCACATTCTAATTCCTTAATCCTTTGCTTTTGTATATCTTTCATCGGTCTGCCTGTAGTAAACTTATTTTCATAGCTAAATTTACCATATTTCCTTAACCATCTTGGAATGCAACTCTTACCTCTTATTTCATATCTCCTTCGTAATTCCGATATAGTATACAGCCCCTGTTCAAACTCTTTTACCACGTGCCGTTTGAATACTTCACTGTACTTTTTCGGGGGCACCTTGTTAGGTTTCTCATCCTTTATTGTTGACATCTTTTTAAATTTTCGGTCAACCTATTTCAGGATAAGACAAACATGCAAAAACCCCCGCACTCTACTGAGCACGAGGGCAACCATCATTCTATATAACCCCCTACTTAACTACCGAGCGGTAGTAGTAAGCTCTTTATTCACATTTATACATCTATATCAAATCATATGCCATAGTAAACGTAAGGTTTTTTTCTCTGCTTAAATAGTATCTCAAGTTAAGGTTATTCAAAGGGTATAACCATTTGCAGGTCGTTTTTGTTTCAATTACGTGCGTAAATTTATCATTCTCTTCTCATCTATGACATTAAAGCAGAGATTCTCGCATCATTATTTCTTGAGCGAAACGGCACGAACAGGAACACTTGTTCATATCCTTAGTGGAATAACTAGTATGTAGCAAGAAAATGATGACTTTTTTACGATTTTTTTTTGACCCCCTAAATAACCATCTCTCAACAGTATAATATTTGGAATCAACCACTTGGTGGAAATAATTAACCAAAATAAGCATTAAATGATCGTTACTAAACATAAAACACAGTCATTCTAAGATAAAAGTGGGAAGATTTTGCCGAATAATATTTCGAGAGGTTGTTGATCATAGCTATTTTGATGTTTTTGATGTAATTTCATTTGATGACTTTTTCCCATATTTTTTTGATACCCTAAAAAACAGGTTTTCAACAGAATATAATTTCGATTTTGGGCACAAAACTTACACGACGCCAATTTATTTAAAACCGAAAGAACAAAATACGGAATAAAGATATAAAGCCAAATAAAATTAGGCAAAACGAATCAAATTATAGAAACGATCCGATATAATATTTTGTAAAATGGCCTTAGAAATAGAAGATATTTGGATTGTGGTTTTTAGTGTGTTTTAAGCAG
Source organism: Saprospiraceae bacterium (assembly GCA_965230495.1). Classification (GTDB taxonomy): domain Bacteria; phylum Bacteroidota; class Bacteroidia; order Chitinophagales; family Saprospiraceae; genus JACJYM01. Next base: position 1,603,282 of record OZ246004.1, read on the forward strand.
AGTTATAGTTTTTTCCTTTTAGGGTGCCCGAGTTTTTCATATTAAGTATACACGAACACCCTAAATAGGAAATATTACGAACGTTTTATCCAACCATTATTAAGATAAACTTTAAGTCGTTCAAGGAATAATCTATTCTTTATATCCTCCCCACAAAGTAATACCTAAATGGATTCCGATGTAATCAGGAACGGCATCGTCAAAGGTGAGATTATATTCTGCCGATAGTCTTAGGTGTCCTAATTCATAACCCACTCTGGGGATTAGCCCTATTGAGTTATCTTGAAATTCTTTTCCACGAGCTTCGGCTCTTACCATTCCTGTTTTTCTCATTGGCTTAGCAATGTACTTTCAAATTGAGATTCCCTAAAAATCTAAATACCCTTACTCACATCACCAACAATAAGGACATTTAGATTTTCTATTAACTTAATGTTTTAATTTTCTGCTTTATATATTACTATGTTTTCTGTGGACACTCCTTCATCCAAGATTAGAATAACATAATATACTCCTGATTGTAATTCAGAAATATCAACATCCATAACTACCTCACCGGACCCACCTTCCAGTTCTTGATCAATTTCAACTTCGATTTCTCCTTGGCTAGAAATTATAACTAACCTTGATGAACTAGGATTGCCAATATATTCGGATTTAACGCTTATACTTTCGTATGCTGGTGTAGGAGTGCAACTTAATGAAATAATTTCAGGATCCTCTAAGGAACTATCAATTATCTTAATTTTATCAGTTGAACAGACATAGAATTCTGAAGGTCCCGCCCATAATTCATCGGCATCAGTGTTTAAATTCAGTGTGTTTTTAGCTCTAGCTTTTACGAAATAATTTCCCGGAACATCAACATAAATCACTGAATTATCACTTGAGAGTAATATTACTTCGCCTGTACTATCTTCAAAAAACCAATCATAGATTAACTTATCATTGTTCTCTTCGACAACAGCCTCTACTTCCAATTCAATTTCATCAAGATCACCTAAGTCGTTAATATCTGTTTCCTTTATACGAATATGATTGTTTTGTGTGAAAGCATACTCAGCTATCTCATTTATAGTGACTGTATTGATATTATTTTCATCCTCTGGATAGCAAGGTGAATTTATAGGATTGTAAACACAAGATGTCTGCCACCCGGGATTACCCCCTGAACTAGTCGTATTGAGGTAATTATTATAGTAAGAATAATTACCAACATAAGTTCCTTGTGTAATCATCACTGCATGATTAAAAGTATTTGGGGTATTGTCAAGAACTACAAAACCTTGATTAGCAAAGGCAATCGTGAAGTCAACTGCGGGATCATAAGAGTACAAGTTTTCATAAATATCAAAATCATAAATAAAATCAGAATCGTAGTTGGTGATTTCATAGTAATTTGACATAAGCCATGACAAGAGATCTCCTAATTCTTCAGATTCACTTTTGCATAGAGCATCACTAGGAGTAATAAGTAGTGGACTTCTGTTTGGCATCAATACATCTGGATCTGGATTACAATCGTTTATATATGGAGAATCACAAAAATTACTCCAAGATCCGTCACATGTATTATAATTTATATCTGTCCACATACTTTCTCTAAACTCTAATTGAATTATTGGTAAAGAAGGAAATATAGAAGATATTGGTGTATTTCCAAAAGGATCTATTAAACAATAGGGGCCAGGGAACGAACTATAATCATTTAGATCAACATTTAATTGGTAATCCTCATTGTAGATATGCCCAACAGCATAAACAACACCATCTTCTTGGTCTCCGGGCCAGACTTCGTTAAAACAAAATGGATTGGCACCGTCTGCACATAGCCTCACTTGGTTAGCCCCAGCTACAGAAGACATATTCCAACTAACATGACAGTCTGAAGATGGAGTTCCGAACCCCAAATCAGGAAGAGAATAAATATCCCCCGTGAAGGTTTTAATTTTTAATTCGATCTTGAGTCGTACTTCTTCCCCTGTTCCTCCATTTACAGTATGAACAGGGTTAGAATTGCTTATAAAATCATATATTTCAATGCCTCCCGTTTGTAAATCTGTAATTTCGATTATCGCATCTTGAGATCTTAAAGAAAAAGTAAAGAAGAACAAAACAAAACTTAATAGAACATATCTCATCTGTATAAATTTAATTTAATGGCCTACTCTAACCATGGCTTTTCGGCATCCGCCCTCATCAAAAAAGATGTTCTATTATTAGTTGTCAATTCTTAGAAAACCTAACCTCTCAAAGAAAGACAAATTCAGTATTTTAATTTATACTCGATTTATTAATCATTCTAAAACCGTAATTTTTTGCAAAATGCCCCCACTAATCCACCCTATAATTCTAACATTATTAAGGTCACGAATTTCTTCTAACCCGTGACCTTAATAGTAATTAAATAATCAGATGACCAGTCCATTACTTTGTGTAATTAATTATATTTTAGGTATAGCCATTTTAGAAGGGTTATGCAAATTGTTACGCTTCGCAGGTTATTACCGTAACGTTTAACACAAACACCCTCTTCTAGACCATTCTTCATTGCTAATGATTTAAAGTATAACAGGTCCAATTATTGTATACACATAAATTCCCCCATTGATTATTATCTTGGTGTTTGTTCCATGATTCACTTCCCCATATTACGGATTTAGCTTTTCGAGATCTTCTTTTCTTCCAATTCTTCACATTACCATGTTCAGCAGCAGGGGTGCAATCACTAAGGGTAATAACACCAGAACATTGAGCACGTAGATCTGCCCTTCTTCTTCTCCACTTTCCTCTTTTCTTCTTATAATGTACTATCTTAGACTTTATCTTAGCTTTCCAGGGATAACTTGTATTTTTAAGCTTCACCTTAACTCTTCTATTGTTGGAAGGGTAGAAATAATCTTTTGTTTTGTCAGAAAAAAAGCAACCCATCATCATAGCTTGGTTGGAATAATAGTTGTCCATCTCAAACACATTTATTATGTTTTGACCAATTTTAACTAATCCTTGATCACTCATTAATGTGCGTTCCTCTTCACTGAAATCGTCTAGTTCATCAGGATCATCATTCCAATCGAATGACAGTGAATCCTGATCAAGCCAAGAAACAATCTGATCTTCGATGACACTTCTCCTTGAGGTGAAATTCAACGAATTTTCAAAGATCACCAAAGGGTCAAAATAGTCAAAACCTATAGCTTCAGCAATACTATCCAATTCTTCAGCTGAAGCATTAATATAAGTATTCTCAAATCCGGAAAGATGGTTTTCGAGAAGATCTTCAAGACATTGAACGCAATTCTCAAAATGAGTCAAATCAGAGAATTTTAGAACACCGTTATCATTGATCACGCTACCTAAAGTTAAGGTTGGGTTTGGACAGTTAGGATTAAAGCCGCTAGTGATGGAAGATATTTCGTTTTGTGGCATTTGAGTTAAAATGCTGGAGGTGCTTCGCATCAAAGCTTCAACTTCTGCTAAGGATTCGTGGTCAAGATCTTTGGTACAAGAAGTGACCAGCATTATCCAAATAGATGAGATAAATAATAATTTCAAATTTTTCATAGTATTAAATTTTTTATTTAGTGGTCTATAACGACGCTGATTTCATTTTGTGACATTTTTTCGTACCAATGCAACAAAATTTATTTGTCACCTATTTTTTACATGAATATGCGTAACTCCTTAAAATACTTGCCAGTCCTTAGTATTAAATGTAGCAGTCACCGCTTCTTTTTATTTTTTTGAAAAAATTTGTGACCACAACTATACAGAGCAATATTTGGTTTTATGTAAACATGCCAAATATTATTATCATGATTGTTTTGTAGAACTGTTAAGAAGTAGTTGTTTAAACCTTTTCCCGTACCTCAAAGCCTTTGTATAGGTGAGGTATAGACTTTACTATAACCAATTTATGACTAACACGACCCTGTAATTCTTCTTCAATGATTGTAAATGGAATGCAAGTTCTATACTTTTTAATAGCACTAATTGGACTAGAAGATGTAAGCAAATATAGAAACAAGTCATGTCTATTCTGAATTGTATAAAAGAATAATAATGAAAAGTATATAACTAACACTATATATGAGATTAACTTCCCTTCAATCAGTCTCTCGATGTGTTTGGGTGCAATATATCAGGAGCATCATAGAATAAAAATAAATGATAAACTAAAAATGAGTTCAAATTGTAAAAACTAATAAGATAAAAATCTAGCTTCTTTCGTCTCATGAAGAATCACAGAATTGTTTTAGGTAGTATTCATTACTCAAAATGGTATAGCTTATTTGCTTCTTTATTTAGTCTATCATCATCAAAAGATTTAAGATAAACCTCAGTTATCCGGACATCAGAATGGCCCAATAAATCTTTAATCACCTCAATCGATGTATCCTTGAGCTTCATATGATAAGCAAAAGAATGACGAGCAATATGAAAGGTAAGATTGATTTTGATACCACATAAGGCAGCTATTGATTTCAAATAACGATTACACATGGCATTATTTGAATCCTTTCTAGCTTCAAATGGAAAGATATACTCCTTCTCTCTTCTAAATTCATACTGACCAATTAATTCTTTAAGCTTGGGATGTAACTCTATAGCCATACTTTTGTTAGATTTAGCAGTTGACGAGAAAATTATTTTATTATCCTTAATATCCTCCCACTTGGCCTTTATACAATCATTAAACCTCACACCCCAGCAATAATATGAAAACATAAAAAGATTTCTCACATCATTCATTCTACCCTTCATGGGTGTCATAGCCAAAAGCTTAACTTCCTCAACACTTAACTTCTCCTTTTTGACCGGTGTCTTTTTTAATTTATAGCCATAGAAATGATTAGGTGCATTAGTTAATCCTTCTTTTCGAGCATTTTCAAACATTTGTCTAAGCACCTTCATTTTCTTAAAAATCGTATTCGCACCATTGCCCTTCCCCAAAAGATAAGTATGTAATTTATTGATCCATTCCCTATTCATATTTTGAAAAGATTGATGGCCATCAAAACATACCTCAATATCATTAAGTACATTCTCAAGTTTTCGAGCATATTCATTCTTACCTATACTTCTCTTTCTTTCAAGTACTATTCGAAACCAAGAATTGAATGAACCAATCTTTTTGTTTTTATCAACTGCATCAATAATATCCCTACCCTCTTTGAGGCACTGATATAACAAATTTTGGTATTCAGACATTTTATCGTAAAGAATTGAATTAATCGTTTGAGCGTCGGAATGTTTAATAACTTGACCATTCTTCCATTGATGTTTCAATATCTTTATTCCAGATTTTATATTCCTTGACTTGTTTTTAGATCTTAAACGTATCACAATAGGATAAGAACCGTCTTTCAATTTGTATCTAGTGTCAAGTTTTAGTTGAAGAGTAGCCATTAAAAAACATTTGCACGATCCCGTGAATAAAATTTGCACGGAAAGATACAAAAAAATGATACAAGATTAATCATAATGAAACAAACTTAAACATCTTGAGTTAAGATGAATCATCTTGAAACACCCACAAATACTATGAAATTAGAATATTTGAGTATAAAGAGTTACAAATCAGGAAAATTAAATAGTGGAGCCGCCGGGAGTCGAACCCGGGTCCAGACAAAGCACTCATAAGCTTTCTACATGTTTATCTTTTATTCTGATTGTAGGAATCAGGCAGGCATAAAAGAAGCGAAACCATCATCTTAGTTCTTAAATTTCAGGTCCAAGTCAGAACACTCTTATTCCCTAGTCCGAGAGTTTGTTGATATGCGGCATCGATGTGTATCGGACATCAACCGAGCGGCATAAAAAGCTTTCTAATCCTAGATTAGGCAGCCAATGCGAAGTTTCTTTCGCCAATTATTGTTTCGATTATCATTTGTTAACGGAGTGAACAATCTTTCTCCGACATGCTTACGTATCAGTTATCTTTCCTGTCGATACCAAAAACGGCCCCATATTTTGTAGCAAACTTTTTTGCAAACACTCTAATAAACCTATTGGTTAATTAAAGCTTCATTTTAACTTTATTTCCCTAGTAAAAGTTCCCCATTACTCAGAAAATCGTAAATTTAATATTCTTAACTGGAACATTTATGATCTTAAGAATATCCCTAATGTTCTTGCTGATAAATTATTCTGTAGTAATTATTAACGCTCAAGAATGGAGCTTAATAAAAAAAGAAGAGTCTGGCTTATTAGTAGATCCAACTTATCCCATTATCGAAACAATGGTAATAGATGATTATGGAACGCATTGGTATGGAAGTATTGGTGGCCTTTCTAAATTTGAAAATGGAAAATGGGATAACTATTCCATGAATAAACAAAATGCTCCATTTTCTGATGTATATGCACTCAAAATTGACTCATTGAATAAATTATACATAGGTGCAAAAGAAGGACTATTTACACTACATAATAATCTCTGGGATACCCTTAGTGCTCAACTTCCATTCCAAGGAGTAAATGATATATATATTGCCGGACCAGACAGCCTATTTATAGGAAGTAATAACGGTTTTTACAAAATTACTAAAGATTCCACTAAGCATTTTGGCCATCCTGAAGTCCCCTCCGGTTATATTAGAAAGATAGTGTCTTATAACGACACTAGCGTAGTAGTCTGTTTTGATAGTGATCCCTATTATTTTGAAGGAGGTCCTCAAAAAAGAAATGTAATAGGAATTTATGATGGAAAAAACTGGGTGCAGTTATTGACCGAATTTGATCTTGATATAGAATCTCCCCCGTTTGCTAGCCAATTTAAAGACATTGCAGTAGATACCACATCTAAAGTATGGATAGCCACTAGTAATAATGGAGTTATCATTCTTAACCCAATGGATAGTACCGTTCAATATTTAAGAAAGGATGATTTAGGTATTTTCAACAACACATTATACAGCATAACTTATGACTCAGTGGAACATAGGATGTGGTTCGGAGGAATAGCAGAAATTGTTGAAATAAATCCTTATTCCAAAGAATTCTCTTTAAATGATTATATTAATATGGGTTCTAGCTTCGGGCATTTCAAAGATTTATATTTATCTCAGGATGGTTACTTATGGTTTACATCACATGGCGAAGTGGGAAAACTCAAAAATAATAATTGGAACATTGAACATTCCTTTCTTAATGACGGCCTTCAGTCAAATCAAGTAATTAGTATGGAGTGCTTTGATAACACCTGTTTTATAGGTATGCAGGAGAACGGCATGGCAATAATGTCTGATGGTTTTTGGAGAGTTGAGACCCTAAGAAGAAATCTTATCCCTAATGAAGCTAGGGATTTTTGCCAAGATAATAAGGGCAATATTTGGATCTCTACTTTGTACGGAATCTATAAATATGGAGTTGAAGGGCTAGAATACCAAGATGAAATCAACAGCGGTCTCCCCTACCATATTGTCAGGAAATTAGAGTTTGATTCTATAAGAAATGGGCTTTGGGTAGCAACCAATGCTTCCAAGTCATTAGGTAATGGTGGCAACGGTAACGAAAATTTGGGTGGTTTGGGATTTTATAGCTTTGATACTGAAAGTTGGACCTATTTCGAGCCTGAATATTCATTGGAAGATAGTGGATATAATGTAGGACAATGGATTTGGGATATAATATTGGATCACAATAATCATATTTGGGTTTCCAGTACCTATACTTCAAATCCTTTAAGTATTATTCTCTCAAAATATGACGGCTCTGATTGGGAAATATGGAATCCAATAAATACCCCCGACTTACAACTTGCCCTTGATCTTCAAATCGACAACAATAACGATCTTTGGTTTTGCTATAAAAATACGCCATTATATGGAAAGCACAGCAATGGAGAAATTGAACATTTCGAAGTTGATTCGCCATTCGGTTCTTTTTCATTTCAATCCATGTTTGTAGATAATGATACCATCTGGGGAGGAGCTTATTTCCCTTCCCAAATGTTTTCTTTTACACAAGGAGAGTATGACTGGGATATAAACAACCTAATCCCTTTTGAAGATTTTTATGGAATCAGAACTATTGTTAAAGATTCAAATCAAAATTTATACTTCGGTTCCTTCGATTCCGGTATTATAAAATATGTTCGAAACAATTACCATCATAGAATTTGGCCCGGTGACTGTAACACGGACGGAATTGTAAATATGGATGACTTTCTGACGCTCATGTTGGCTCAGGGTGAATCAGGCACACCTCGACCATTGATCGATCAACACATTATTTGGAAAGGGGTATCAGTACCCTATTGGAATAAAATGGTTGCTAACAATATTGACATTTCCAATTTAGACTGTAATGGTGATGGCTTAGTGGATTTAAATGATACTTTGGCCATTTCTCAAAACTACTCAAAAAAGCATGAAATACTAAGAAATAATAAATTGGGAAAACTCGGAATTTCGCTCCAATTTGATAAGAATAATTACCAATATGGAGAGATAGCAAAGGCGGATATTATTGTAGAAGAGGATATATATGAAACAAATATTTTAGGTATGTGGCTATCCATCCAGCATTCGGAGCACCTAAGTTTTAAAGAGTTTCTTCCTAATGGATGGCTTTGTTCTGATGATGATTGTGCCACATTGGTTAGAAATCATAATAATTACTCTACGACCATCGGTATATCCAGATATGATAAAAATGAAGTCCTGGGTTCTGGTTTACTAGGCGTTATTCATTTTGATGTCGTTTCAGCCGAGAAACTCAGTAACACGAACATAAATATAACTGAGCATAGAGCCATAGATATTCAGGGAAAAGAAAAATTTTTTAACCCACAACAAACCTCAATATCCATCAACTCAGAATCATCGGATAATCTTTTAAAAGAAGATTTAATAAATGTATTCCCATCTCTTGTGAATATTAGTTCCCGAGAACTCTATATTTCTAATTATCAAAGAGTTAGCGAATTACTCATATATGATACTAAAGGACATTTGATTTTTCAAAATGCTCCGGAGATTCAAAACTATGTAGTATTTCCTCACACAGGTCTGTATTTCTACCAATTGAAAGATAAAAAGGGGAATACAGTCAAATCCGGAAAATTACTTTGTACTGATTAGATTGTAAAACTTGCAGTATTAAAACATTTTATTTAACTTTGCAATACAAAGTACTTTTAATGAAAGAAAATTATCTAGATCAGTTATCCCAAATCAAACACATCATTGAAGAAAGAACTCGCTTTAGTTTCCTAAGCGGATTGTCTGGGATTTTGGCCGGAATTTATGCTCTTATAGGGGCTTATCTAGCCTATCGAATTATTTATACCTCTGAAAGAATTATTTACTATGATTTAGCTGATTTTAATCTGGGTTTCGATGCGTTAAAACTTCTTTTTATTTTTTGCGTAGTGCTTATTGCTTCGATCATCACAGGGCTAATCTTTAGTTTTAACAAGGCCCGTAGAAAAGAGGCCAAACTATGGAATGCAGCAGCTATTAAAGTACTTATAAATTTTTCTATACCTATGATTATAGGAGCCGTTTTCATACTGTTTCTTTTTCATTATAAGTACATCACACTGATTTCCTCGAGTTCATTGATTTTCTATGGACTAGCACTGATTAATGCCGCTAATTACACTTTCTCAGATATTCGAAAACTTGGAATTACCATATGCATTATAGGTTTAGTATCCCTTGGTTTTCCCGGGCACGGGCTTCTATTCTGGGCATTGGGTTTTGGAGTAGCTCATATCATTTATGGGGCATTAATGCATTTTAAATACGAAAGGTGAAAAAAGAGATACAAAACCTAAATAAAGCTTTCGAGAACAGGGTTCGATTCGGTATCATGTCAGTACTTATGGTTGAGTCCTCTGTCAATTTCAACACACTGAAAGAGTCTCTTAATGTTACGGACGGAAATCTGGCGAGCCACTTAAAGGCATTAGAAAAATTAGAATATATCAATATAGAAAAATCTTTTGTCGGTAGGAAAACAAATACTGATTATTTTGCCACTACCTTAGGGCAAATGGCATTTAAATCTCATATAAATGAACTGGAAAAAATACTGAAACAATTAAAATAATTTTTTTGACTTTAAACTTTGCAATTCAAAGTGCTTTTAAAAAATAAACTAATAGCGGTACTAAATTTTTTCTTACTAGTTCTTCTAGTACTGGGTACGAAATACATTCGTATTCCTCACACCTACTATCAATATGGAATTGGTGAGCATATGCAGTTTGATATGATAAAACAAACAGAAATCAACTTCTTCGAAACTCCCATAATTGTCATTGAAGAAACTTTAAATAATAAGACTGCTTATCTCATTTCTCCAACCAATCAACATATTAACATTAAAAAAATGGAGATCAAGGAAGAGACTTCCAATTATTCTATTCTAAAAAAAACAATACATGAGGCTAAAAATTTAAGTGGACAATTCGTGGATGGGGCTACAGCACATGCTTTCTTAAAAGATTTGTACAATCCTAAATGCTTTGAATTAATTATTAAGCCAGATCATATTTTATCAATATTTCAATATTATCATATAATTCTTATTCTTTTGTCTCTTCTGATTCTAAGTCCAGTCATCATTTGCTTCTTACTTATTCAATATTACGTAATTAAATATGGTCGTCTCTGGCACTATCTATCAATCCTTTCTTTACTTCTGTTATTTCTAATATTTGTTTACCATATGTCAAGTAAGGAATCTCACCTAGCTAACATGGTCCAAATTTCGTTTTCTCTACTCCCATTCCTCTTTATGGTCGTTCCTTTAATCGAAAAATTATTCAAAAAAATAGTCCCATACTTCCGATATATTATACAATTACTGTTTGAATTAGCATCATTATTAATAGTTACTAGCTTAACCGAACTTATTTGTTCTTATCTATTCAGTTACTACGATCCACTAACCTTTAAAATTATTTTATCGCCATCCAATACCCATATAATAATGGTTTCTGCCCTACTTTTTATTCTGGGAAAATTCATTTTTAAGCAACTAACTCTATTCATTTTTGATAGAGATAATCTCATATACATTCATAACAATTAATAAATACTAATATGGAAAATTCACAAATTAAAAAAGAAAGCTTCTGGTCCAGGAATAAACTAATTTTGAAGCTAACGTTTATCTTCTTTCTAATACTCATTCTAATGATTCCTAATTCAATGGTTAGTTCTCTGGTTCGAGAAAGACAATCTCTTTCCTTTCAAACCAAAAGAGAAATTGCAGAATCTTGGGGGCCACGACAAATGATTAGCACACCAATACTCATGATTCCAATAGATAAAACCTCCATAGTCGATGGAAAAAAATCTGTTTATAAGAAAAACATGTTTTTAACTCCAGAAAAAGTTGATATCAACGTAAACCTTCCTACTCAAATTAGAAAAAAGAGCATCTACGAAGTATTGCTTTACGATGCAAATATTAAAATAGATGGTAAATTCGATTTAGAATCTCTTCCTACAGTAGAGAACGAAGTTTATATCCTTGATGAAGCCAAACTTTATCTTGGCTTTACCGATCCAAGTACAATCAGTACAGATATCAAAGCCCAAGTAGACAACGAAGAAATAAGCTTTGTTTCTGGTGGTAACAGTTATCTGGGAAGTGAAAAGGCAATTCACGCTAACTTAAGTCTTTCTCCTAAAAAACAGTTTACTTTTGACATTGACATTTCTATTCTGGGGCATGAACAATTTACCTTCAACCCAACTGCAAAAAGTACCACCGTTAATATCCAATCGGATTGGCATTCTCCTAGCTTTATAGGAAGCCCATATCCAAAAAACAGAGATATTAGTGAAAGTGGTTTCACATCAGAGTATCATTGTACAGAATATAAGAGATCTGTGCCTGATTATTGGTATGACAATGCCCACCAACCCTATACTTCAAACTATGAAAATAAACATCCTGGAGTCAAGCTCATTCAGCCAGTGGATCATTATCAGAAAAATCAAAGAACCTCAAAATATGCACTTCTTATTTTGTCCCTAACCTTTATTAGTTTCTACCTTTTCGAAGTATTCAAGAATACAAAAACCCATCCTATTCAGTATACTTTTATTGGTTTTGCTCTGGTTTTATTCTATGCCTTATTACTATCATTTACAGAACATATCGGCTTTTCACGAGCATATATAGTATCAGGGGTTGCTACCATAGCACTCATTTCATTTTATTCTTACGCCAATTTTAAAGATATGAAATCCACTGCTATCCTCTCAGGTGTACTTTCATTACTCTACAGTTATATTTTTATCTTATTGAGGTTAGAAAACTATGCATTACTAGCAGGATGTATAGGTCTATTTGTTATTCTGGCAACCATCATGTATATAACGAGAAAAATCGATTGGTATCAACTCAATATGTAAATCTGTAAGTCAGGGTCTCGACAGAGGCTCTGACTTAATCTTTTGTAAATGATGATCCGAATCTTCTAATGTCTGAAATAGCAAGATACTTATCTCTTTCTCTACAAACCGCATGAGTACCTCCAAAATACAGAGAGGAAGACTCCCATTCGTTGATCAGACTATTTCTCGATATTTCAAATCCCTTTTCTACTTGAATCTTTTCTCCATCAAAAAAAACCCTCGGTGCTTCAACAGCCTTTTGAATAGGAAGTCGGTGTTTCAAATAATAAAGTATTGCTTGCCCTATAACAAAAGGAATTCGACCGGCACCTCCAGATCCAATAGTTAATCGTGTTTCTCCATTCAAATCCGTAACTAAAGTCGGACACATCATCGACATTAATCTCTGATTCGGCTCCCAACTATGGAACCCATTTGGTAGTAATGCCCCTTCGCCTAACATATTATTCATCATCATTTGTGTCTCAGGAATTATATATCCATTACCCTCTCCTATTGATATAGTTAATGCGACAGAATTTCCACTCTGGTCAATGATGCTAAAGTGTGAAGTGCCTTTACTTGACTTTCCTCCTTTTGGTTCAAAACTCAAATTAAAAGAGTGTTTGTTATTTAGAAACTCAATTAACTTTCTTTCATTGGTTTTTAATTCGAAGATTTCTTTGGACACCTTCGCCCAATCTTCAAAATGTCCTGACGACCAAACTTGGTATTCACTATCATTTTCTAACTCTTTAAGGACGGCTGCTATGATTTCACCCCCCTGTGAAGGGCTAGGAACGGAATGTATGGAATAGTCATTCCATTTAAAACTCAATGGGTTCCTCCATATCGCTCTATAATTTGTAAAATCAGACATGGTTAAAGAGCCTGATCCTTCGTAATCATTGACTATAGATCTAGCTATTTCCCCTTCATAAAACAAGGCTTTTCCCTCTCTTGCCAGATTCTCAATTGCATCGGCCAGCTTATCCATTCTCACCTCATCACCTTCCTTCTTTATTTCACCGTTTTTAAAATATATTTCATTTACGCTCTTATCTATAGCAAAAATGTTCCTTAACAAATACCAATCATAAGCCTGAAATCTATCTATCAAAATACCTTCCTTAGCCTGATGTACAGCCTGTTCTGCTAGAACCGGCATCGGTAAAGAACCAAATCTCTCATGAAGAGCAAAAACACCAGCAATAAAACCGGGAGTAGCCGATGCCCCCTTACCAATTTGAAACTCTTCAGTAGTAGAGCCAAAATCAACTGTTATTGGATAAAACTCCAATTCTTCTCTTCCTCTTTTTTGCATAGGAGTTTGACAGAAAAAATCAAGGCAATGAATTCGTCCATTAAAATTAATCGTAGCAAAAGCTCCAGCACCTAAAGAGGCCATACAAGGCTCGGCAAAGCACATCATCCACAGGGATGCTATCGCTGCATCCACAGCATTTCCTCCCATGTACAAAATCTCTTTTGCCGCTTCCATGGTCTTTTCATGACCTGCTGCTATTCCAAAACTCAAATTATTACAGAAATTATAAACCAAATTTAACAATAAATAGGAATGAAGGATATCCAATCAGATTCTTTTGCGCACCATTAGCTATCAGGAGTAATATATTCTATCTTTGTAATCATGCTAACTACAAGAGATATTAAGGATTGGTTACCCATTACCAAAAAAGAAGTCGAGATGCGTGGTTGGGATCAATTAGATGTTATTCTTATATCAGGTGATGCCTATGTAGATCATCCAGCATTTGGAACCGCTGTTATTGGAAGAATAATTGAAAGTGAGGGATTTAAGGTTGGTATCGTTCCTCAACCTAACTGGCAAGATGATCTAAGGGATTTCAAAAAAATGGGAAAACCTAAGCTTTTCTTTGGAGTTACTTCAGGGTGTATGGACAGTATGGTTAATCACTATACAGCTGCCCGAAGAAGAAGATCCTCGGATGCATATACACCTGGCGATCAGTCCGGATTTAGACCTGATTATGCTGTTAATGTATACTCTCAGATACTTAAAAAACTATATCCTGATGTTCCTGTATTAATAGGTGGTATAGAAGCCTCTCTCAGAAGAGTAACTCATTATGACTATTGGAAAGATCAGCTTCTTCCCAATATTTTAGAACAAAGTGGTGCCGACATGCTTGTCTATGGGATGGGCGAAATGCCTCTTAGGGCTATACTTCAGTTACTTAAGAACGGAGCCCAATTTGAAGACATAACCCATATACCCCAAACAGCTTATCAAATTGGAAGGCACGATGCAGTTCCAAATAAAGAGCTATGGGAAACAATTACTCTTTCAAGCCATGAAAGATGTATGAGAAATAAAAAAGCTTTTGCTGCCAATTTTAAACATGTAGAGCAGGAAAGTAATAAGATTCAGGCAAAGAGGATTTTACAAGCTGTTGGAGATCACAACCTTATTGTTAATCCTCCATACCCACCGATGAGCGAAAAAGAAATTGACAGTTCTTTTGACCTACCGTATACCAGATTACCACATCCTAAGTATAGAAAAAGAGGAACGATTCCTGCTTATGAAATGATCAAGCATAGCATTAATATGCATCGTGGGTGTTTCGGAGGTTGTAGTTTTTGTACTATATCCGCTCATCAAGGAAAATTCGTCTCCAGCAGATCTGAAGAAAGTATATTAAGGGAGGTAGATCAGGTAACGGAAATGCCGGATTTTAAAGGATATATTAGTGATCTTGGTGGGCCATCAGCCAATATGTATAAGCTAAAAGGCAAGGTACAAGAGATATGCGATAGATGCGTCAGTCCTTCATGTATTCATCCAGTAGTTTGCAGTAATCTCGATGCTGATCATACGGCGATGACAGAATTGTATAAGAAAGTAGATGCTCATCCCATGGTAAAAAAAGCTTTTGTGGGCAGTGGTATTCGCTATGATCTTCTTGTTCCAGAATACAACAAACAATCCAATGGCAGTATTGATGCTTATATTGACCAAGTAGTAAGTAGACATATCTCTGGGAGGTTGAAAGTCGCTCCTGAGCACACAAGTGATGATACACTTAAGGTAATGAGGAAGCCTTCATTTAAATACTTTCATGAATTCAAGAAGAAATATGAAAAGGCCAATAAAAAGCATGGTTTAAACCAACCTCTCATTCCTTATTTCATTTCTAGCCATCCAGGGTGTAAGGAGGAAGACATGGCTAACTTAGCAGCTGAAACTAAGGAAATGGGATTTCGTCTTGAACAAGTTCAAGATTTTACTCCTACACCTATGACGGTCGCAACAGTAATATACTATACTGGAATTCATCCCTACACACTCAGACCCATTTACACTGCTAAAACATCTAAGGAAAAGAAAAAACAACATCAATTTTTCTTCTGGTACAAAAAGGAAAATCAAAAACAGATAAGAGATAAGTTAATTAGTATGGACCGCCCTGATTTAGTGCAAAAGCTATTAGGGGACCAAAAAAAGTCAAGAAAACGAGAGTTTATTAGATCAAGAAAATCTAGAAAGCGTTAACAAAATTTTAATTAGCAATATTATACGACCAAAACCAACACTACGTTAAATAGTAAGGCATCTAAAAACTTATATACATTATAATTATTTTTAATTTATAAAATACTGTAATTTTGTAAATTATATTTTAAAAGGTATGAACAAAAGCTATTTACATGTAAGTATATTCTTTTCCCTTATATTCTCAATTTCTACCCTATTTGTATATCATCATTTTTGCATTTTAAAATTTGACCAAACCGTCGAAAATAATAAAGACTTGGCTTTACGTATGGCAGAGACGGAAATTCAGTTTTCAGATCGCTTCAAGAGCATTTTTTCCGCTGCTCAACCAAATGATTTCATAAAAGCTGCCAACGATTGTATTAACAGCGTTGTATCCATACAGTCTGAAGCAATTGTAGAAGGAAGTTCTATTCTATCTCGCAGATTAGAAACGAATAATGGGTCAGGTGTAGTTTTCAATGACCAAGGATACATAGTCACTAATCATCACGTAGTAAAAAATGCCGAACGAATTACTGTTTTATTAAACAACCAAAAAGAGTATAGTGCTGAACTGATTGGTAATGATCCTAATACTGATTTAGCAGTAATAAAAATTAATGAAAGAAATCTTCCTTATCTAGTGATGGGAAATTCTGATTCTGTTAGGATTGGAGAATGGGTAATGGCTGTTGGAAATCCTTTCAAACTTCAGTCTACAGTAACAGCTGGAATTGTCAGTGCCAAAGGTAGAAGTATTAATCTATTAGAAAGAACTGGAATCGAATCCTTTATTCAAACTGATGCTGCTGTGAATAAAGGCAATAGTGGAGGGGCCCTTGTTAATACCAATGGAGAACTTATTGGAATTAATACTGCCATCCTATCCGAAGGAGGAAACTATGAAGGTTTTTCATTTGCTGTACCGTCTAATATAGTCAGAAAAGTGGTCAAGGATATCATAGAATATGGCAGTGTACAAAGGGGTTGGTTAGGTGTCGAAATAGTAGGTGTAGATAATGATATCGCTGAATTACTCGGGCTCAAGGAAGTAGGTGGAGCATATATTGAAATGGTGTACAATCAGGGAGCAGCTCAAATCGCTGGCATAAGAAAAGGTGATGTTATTCTATCCGTAAATGATATAGCTACTAATACAGTTTCTGAGTTTATGGAGCAACTCGCTAAATACAGGCCTGGTGATAAGATATCTCTATATTATTTCAGAAATGGAGTGGTACAAGAGGCAAAAGCTATTTTAAAAAATCAGATCAACACAACAGAAATAATTGAAAATTTCAAAAATGAGGAATTAGTTGATTTCGGTATAGAACTACGTTCCTTAAGCATTGAGGAAAAAATGATATTTAGATCGCAAGGTTATATGGTTTCATTGGTTTATAAAAATAGTGAAGCCGATATGGCTAACATAAATCCCGGATATGTAATAACAACGGTAAATGATCAAAACCTAAACAATATAGACTTATTACTAAATGTTTTAAAACAGAAAAAGTCGTTTACCTTGGAAGGAGGTTATAAAAACTATCCCGAAAAATTTAAATATGAATTGAGAAACTGATCCCTCTTTCCTATCTTAATTACATGAGTCTGAAAAGCGGAGTGGCTAACATGATTCATGCTTATTAAATGCTCCCTTTATAGTTTCATATATAGTTATGTTCATCAATATTAGAAGCAAACCATATATGCTATCTTCCAGCGGAATAGTCCCAAGTCTAATGGATAAATTTTCTGCATTATTATACCAAACTATGGGTTCATTAATCCAAGACCCCGTTAATATACCGTTACTAATAAAAAAGAATGGAATTATTAATACATAGCTTAACAAGGCATGATCAAGATTCCATCGTTTACTGACAGAGTAAACTAAGAAGGCCCCAGTAAGTAAGAAAGTAGTACTTGTGTATAACTTATTGTAATTAAAAGCTCCTACGATTGACAACATTATAACTAAAACTATCACAATTGCCCTATGATATTTAAGTTTAAAATCTGGTTGCAGGTACTTCATTGCAAAATAAGTAAACACGCAAGCGTATGGTATGCAAAAAAAGAAAAGTAATTCTTCCAACGGTAATCCCAAAAAGTTAATTCCTATTAAGTAGTCAGGATTAAAACCCCAGACTCCCCATTTAGTAAAAAAAACATCCCATACGATAAAAAAAGTGCCAACCAATAAATTTGCGGGCAAAAAAAATCTCCATTCACGGTAAAAAGGATGTTTTGAGTAAAAACTAAAAACTAACGGAATACTTATACAGGACAGATTAATGATTAAATACAGAAAGTTGTTCATTTATTCCTATATTCTTGAAAATACTTAAAAGGAACATATAGCATCCCAAAGCATTCCCCATCTTCCTTCCCCAAATGTTTATGATGTACTTTATGAGCCTTCCGCAAACCTTTTAAGTACGGAGATCGTACATTTTTGAACCAATTAAATCTCCTATGTATCAAGACATCATGGACTAAGAAATAAGCTATCCCATACAGCAAAATACCAAGTCCAATAAAAAACAAGAAATTAATTCCATCTATACTTCCCTCATAAAACAAATAGATACTCGGTATTGCAAAGATCACAAAAAAAGCATCATTCTTTTCAAAAACACTCTGATATCTAGGTTGATGATGATCTTCGTGTAAATACCACAAAAAACCATGCATGACAAACTTATGTGTACACCATGTGACTCCTTCCATCGCAAGAAAAACCAATAAGGTAATCAAACCGTAGACAAAATAGCTCATAGTAAAAGTTTAAAGTAAGTTAAATTTATATCGTAAATACGATTTTAACAACAATACTGCTTTCATTGAATTAGGGACTCGTATTCTTTGTTTGGCAATTTCATCAGAATGCTTCTTTTCGAGTTTGTTCAAAAGTTTTAAATAGTATCTGTAAGCCACATAAACACCAAGCCTGCATTCCATTGGGAGTTTCTTAATCCCTTCAAATGCATGTTTAAAATCAGATTTTATATCACTTATTATTTCCGATTTAGTCTCAAGATTTAGATTTAATAAATCAACGTTTGGAAAATAAGATCTGCCTAATTCTTCTGTATCATTTCTAAAATCTCTCAAAAAATTAACTTTTTGAAAAGCAGAGCCCAAACTCATGGCATATGGTTTTAATCGCTCATATTCTCCTTCATCTCCCTTGACAAATACTCTCAAACACATCAGCCCAACAACATCTGCTGAACCATATATATATTCTTCATACTCTTGCTCTGTATTGTAGTACGATTTATGTAAATCCATCCTCATGCTTTTTAGAAATGAAACAACTAAATCCTCTAACCTATATTTTAGAACTACGGAAGAAAAAGAGTTTAATATAGGATTAAGACTTATCTTTCTTTTCAACGCAAGTTTATATTCATTCTCAAACTCATTCAACAATTTTTCCTGATTAAAATCATGAAAAGAATCTACAATTTCATCCGCATATCTGACAAACCCGTAAATACTATAAATCTGCCTCCTTATGCAAGGGCTCAACAGTTTAATTCCCAAAGAAAATGATGTACTGTAAGTATTAGTTATTAATTGGCTTACTTTTTGGGAAGATTCGTCAAATAAATATTTCATTGCATTTCAAATTATAGATTTTTAATCCTTTTTCATTCATATATTTTCATCACTCAATCAAGTGTTAATTGTTTTCAATTAGCTTTTCATTCTAAATTTCATACTTTTCGATCAATTTACTTACTATTTTCCCAGAAATTATAGAAGGAGGCACCCCAGGGCCAGGCACGGTAAGTTGTCCCGTGAAGTATAAATTGGATACCTTTTTACTTTTTAATTTTGGCCTTAGAATATGGGTTTGGAATAATGTATTCGCCAAACCATACGCATTCCCCTTGTACGAATTGTAATCTTTTATAAAATCGGAAACGCAATAAGACTCTTTGAACTCCACCCATTTTTTCACTTCCTGTTTTGTATTGATGGCCAACCTTTCCAAAATAATCTCAAAATACTTATCCCTAATTTCAGGCGTATCTTCAAGTCCTGGAGCTAATGGAACCAAAAATATCCCTGCTTCCTTGCCTTCGGGAGCAGATAGCTCGTCTGTCACACTTGGAAAACTTGCATAAAACAGGGGAGCAGAAGGCCATTTTTTACTATCATAAATCGTAGCCGCATGATCTTCGAAATCTGTGTCAAAAAATAAAGTGTGATGTGAGATGTTCTCTAATTTCCTTTCGAATCCTACATAAAATAAAAGAGCTGAAGGAGCAAAAGTTTTTTTATTCCAATAGTTATCGGAGTATTGTCTAAAACTACTATTCAGAAGACTTTCCGTATGATAATAATCGGCTCCGCTTAACAATATGTCACAGGGAATTGTATTTCCATTAGACACTACACTAGTCACTTTTCCTTTCTCAACATTTATTCTTTCCACGGCATGGTCTTTTTCTAATTTAACTCCCAATTCTTTGGCCAGAGCGACCATTGCTTCTACGACTTTATACATCCCCCCCTTGGGGTGCCATGTACCTAGAACAAAGTCCGCGTAATTCATAAAATTATAAAAAGCAGGTGTAGTAGATGGCTTAGCTCCTAAAAATAAAACGGGGAATTCAAGAATTTTGATTAATTCCTGATTTTTCAGTTTAGATCGTACCTGTTTTTTAATCGTTGAAAAAAACAACCCCAACTTCTTAATGGTCTTCCAATTGATTATTTCAAAAATGGATTCTCCGGGTTGATATACCAATTTTTTTATCGCTATTTTATAATTCTCTTTAGCATTAGCAATAAATTGATCTAATTTACCTCCACTACCCTCTTCAATTTCCTCAAACGTATCTCTGATCTTCTCATAGCTGTCTCCTATTTTTATCGATTTATCTTGTCCGAAGTACACCTCATAAGCCGGATCCAATCTTTCTAAATCATAATACTCTGAAGTTTTCTTTTCAAAATCATTGAAAAAGGATTCAAAAACATCAGGCATCCAATAGAATGTTGGCCCTATATCAAATGTATATCCATTTTTTTTCAATTGTCTGGCCCTTCCTCCAAATTGGGTATTCTTTTCAAGAATTGTCACTTTCATACCACTTTTTGCTAAATAGCAGGCCGCAGAAAGGGAAGAGAAGCCGGATCCTATTACAACTACATTTTTGGAATCTCGCATGCCTGTTTTGTTGATTGCACCCTTTAAACATCAAAAATCAGTATTGGTTTATCCTTAAAAAAATATAATACACTATTTTGCCAACAAGACCAATTTAAATAATAATTTTATGACCTGTAACTTATGTATGTTTGAAGATCATTAGGTTCATATCTTTTTTGTTTTGTCTCCTATCCAGCCCTCTTTTTGGACAAGAGGATAGTTTGGTAAATATTCCTACCAATTTATTAGAAGATTATATTGAAAGTATTGAAGGTGAATCTTTTGATTACAATACTATTTTTGAAGATCTAGTTGCCTTTAGAAATAATAAAATCAATATCAATAAGGCAACTTATGAAGATCTAAAGCAACTGAGTTTCTTAACAGATATTCAAGTTCAAAATATCTTAAATCACAGAGAACAGTTCGGTGATCTCATAAGACTTGAGGAACTCCAAGTTGTCCCATCCATTGATGCTCAAACAGTGTTTTTACTGGGACAGTTTACTTCTATAGGTTTTAGCTCTGGAAGCTCTAAGTTTAAATTTGGTGAACAACTATCTCAAGCCAATCATAGATTATATCTTAAGTGGGAAAGAACGGTCGAGGAAAAGAAAGGGTATAAAAAGAATGAAGAAGGTTTCAGTAATTATTTGGGAGATCCTAACTATCTATACCTAAGATATCGTATGGCCAACGGTAATAGGTTTATTGCCGGATTTACAGCTGAAAGAGATGCCGGTGAAGAATTCTTTACTGGGTCAAATAAAAATGGGTTTGACTTTTACTCTGGATTTATTTATGCCAGAGATCTATCCAATAGGATCAAGTATTTATCCCTTGGGGATTATAGTATTAGTCTTGGTCAGGGTTTGATATTACATAACGGTTTCGGAGCAGGAAAAAGCAGCTACGTTATGAACGTCAAAAGAGGTGGGAGAACAATTCGTCCTTATAGCTCCGTGAATGAGATAAACTTTTTTCGAGGTATAGCTACTACTATAGCCATTAATAAAAATACAGATTTGACCCTGTTTGGTAGTAGTAATAATCTCGCAAGCAGTATTCGAATTGACAGCATTGACAGAGAAAATTTTGAATTTATCGGTAGTATTCGACAGGATGGGAATCATCGAACACTTACTGAGATTTTGACGAAAAACTCGGTAACCACAAAAAATGCCGGTGGTAGACTAGCTTTTCAATTTGGAAGAATGGACCTAGCCGTCAACGCTCTGTATTCCAAACTCTCAGTACCTATTATTCCCAGTGATGAGTTATATAAAAAATTTAATTTCACCGGGGATAGACTTGTCAACACTAGCCTAGATTATTCATATCGTTATAGAAACTACAATCTTTTTGGTGAATTGGCATTCTCTGATACTGGAGGAAATGCTTTGCTTGCAGGTCTTCTTACCAGTATCAATCCTAAAGTAGATATTTCACTTGTCTATAGAAACTATGCCAAGGATTACCATGTATTAAATGCTAATGCATTTGCAGAAAGCTCCACACCGATTAATGAACAGGGACTATATATGGGAATTCTAGTAAATGTCTCCAAATCATTTAAGCTGAGCAGCTATTTCGACATGTGGAATCATCCCTGGTTAAGATTTAGAAGAGATGCTCCTTCTAACGGAAAAGAATTTTTTGTAAAAGCGGAATACATAAAAAAGAGAAAGTTTTATGCCTATGTGCAATACCGATTAGAACATAAGCAAGAAAACGTGGAAATAGAAGGTATTAAAATTGACGGTCTCGCAAACCTTCAGTTGCATAGGTTAAGATTTCATTTTAATAACAAACTAAATAGAGAATGGGAAGTTAGGAATAGATTTGAACTATCCTATTTCGAAAAACACGATTTACAGTCATATGGATATCTGATTTTTCAAGATCTTATTTACAAACCAGTAGGAAAAAACCTTTCCTTTACTGCACGCTATTGTCTCTTTGATACCGATGGTTTTGAATCCAGAATATATGCATACGAAAATGATATTCTTTATGAATTTGCTATTCCCTTCTTCCAAAATCGGGGATCCAGATTTTATATTAATACCAGATATAAAATTAATAAGTTAATTACTGCTGAATTCAGATATTCGAGAACGCAATACACTAATATAGACGAAATTAGTAGTGGAAACGAAGAGATTATGGATAATAAAAAAACTGACTTAAAAGCTCAACTCAAGTTTAGTTTTTAGCGTTTATTGGCTTACAATGCGTAAAAGTGAATTAAAAAATCTTTGGATTGGAGATAAACTAGTTCTTCATAAGTCTGGTAAAATTGGCACTTTCGAAGGCTTTGGTAAAAACGATAAAGTCAGAGTAAAGGTTAATGAAACCATTATATTGTCGACAATCCGAAATGTTTCTAAATACCAAGAGCCTATAGAAAACTGGAAACTGAAAATTGACAAAAGGTTCTTGTCAAAAGACAATTCTATCCAAAAAACATCACTTAATAATAATTCTAATCATTCAATTGACTTGCATCTTAACATTCTTGCCCCGCATTTAGAAAATTCAAATACGAAAAAAGCCCTTGATTATCAATTAGAGGCGTGCAGAGAATTTATCTTAGATAGTATTGCTAGCAGAAGAAAATCGGTCACAATAATCCATGGAAAAGGAGAGGGAATTCTTAAAACTCACGTTCATGCACTTTTACAAAGCTTTAAAGAAGTAAAGCTATTTGGTCTTGTCCACCAAGGAGGAGCTACAGAGGTACTTTTTTAAGATGCTTGTAAACAATATCTTATTTTCTTGACCTACTGAACTAAAACAATTACAGCAGTTCTAAATTGAGAAGACTTATAAACATAGGAAATTTTAATTGGACTAACGTATAAATAGAAAAGGAAACCAATTATTTAATTGATTCCCTTCATTTATTATAATCGATTCAATTAAGAATCACTTCTTCTTCCAGTAAGGTTTCCCGAAAAATCTCTAACGATAGGAGATGCTACAAATATTGAAGAATATGTTCCTACTAAAATTCCAATTAATAAAGCAAATGCAAATCCCTTAATACTGCTTCCTCCAAAAATAAACAATATCAATACAACTATCAATGTAGTCAAAGATGTTATTAATGTTCGGCTAAATGTACTACTAATAGCCAGATTCATCACTTCATCCTTGTCCTTATTAGTATATATACCCAAATACTCTCTAATTCTATCAAATACAACAACAGTATCGTTTATAGAATATCCAATTACCGTAAGCAATGCTGCAATAATAGCCTGATCTATCTCCAACGACCAAGGTAGTATTCCTTTAAAAATGGAGAATATACCTAATACAATAATCGAATCATGAAACAATGCAGTTACCGCACCTAAACTAAATTGCCACTTATTAAATCTAAGTAATATGTAGATAAAGATTAACAAAAGTGCAAATGCCCCTGCATAATAAGAACTTTTCTTAATATCATCTGCAATAGTAGGACCCACCTTAGCACTACTCGTTATATGTGTACGTGCATCTCCGGAATCACTATCCAGAAGTTCGTCTACATTACTCACAGAAGGAATTAAAGACTTAATACCATTATACAAAGTCTCAACCACCTGTCTATCAGCGGTCTCATCGACAGAGTCGATCATATGGGAAGTAGTAATATTGTACGTATTCTCAGTACTAACCGCTTTAATAACCGGATTGCCGTCAAAAGCAGTACTCAATGCTGTCCTAACGTCCTCAATATTTACATTATCAGATTCTGCAAATTGAACATTGTAAGAATATCCGCCTTTAAAATCTACTCCTAAATCAAAGCCTCTAAATAAAATAGAGCCTAAACACGTTAGAAAAACTATTCCCGAAATAACATAAGCTACTTTTCTTTTTCCTATCCAGTTGAATTTTATATTCGAAAAGACAGTATCTGAAAATGAATTCGAAAATGCAATTTTTCCTCCTCTTCCTGTCCACCAATCAATTAACATTCTACCAAATAATACCGCCGTTAATAACGAACATAAAACACCAATTATCAATACAACTGCAAAACCTTTGATAGGCCCCAATCCATAGTAAGAAAGTACAAATGCAGTCAATAATGTTGTTACATTGGCATCAATAATAGCCGAATATGAGTTCTTAAATCCATCGGCTATAGAATCCAACATTGTTTTACCCGATCTTAATTCTTCCCTAATCCTTTCATAAATGATCACATTCGCATCCACTGCCATACCTATCGTCAAAACAATACCTGCAATACCTGGCAGAGTCAATACAGTTCCAAATGAAGACAAAGCTCCAAAAATAAAGAATAGGTTTGCTAACAACGCAATAATAGATATCACACCTCCTGTAGAATAGTACAATATCATAAATAATAGTACCAAACCAAATCCAATAAGCAATGATCTATAAGACTTTTGAATATTAGCCTTTCCTAAAGAAGGTCCAACTACAGAACTCTGAATAACTCTAGGCTTAGCTGGTAATTTACCCACCTCTAAAATATTAGCCAAATCTACTGCTTCCTGAACAGAAAAATCACCAGAAATAGATGATATACCTCCTTGTATAGCACCGTTCAAAAGACTTGGAGCAGTTACAATTTGATCATCTAAAGAAATGGCTATCTCCCTCTGATTTCCCTGAGTATCTCCCTTATAGGCAACTTCAGTCATCTTACCCCAGGTTTTGGCACCTTTTTTATTCATCACCAATCTTACTTCAGCTTCTCCAGTATTTGGATCCATTGATTGTGAGGCATCCGTAA
Organism: Saprospiraceae bacterium; assembly: GCA_965230495.1. GTDB lineage: Bacteria > Bacteroidota > Bacteroidia > Chitinophagales > Saprospiraceae > JACJYM01. The sequence goes on from OZ246004.1 coordinate 1,629,096, forward strand.
TTACATCTCCTTCAAGTGGTGCTTTATCTGTACCTGGTGTTAGTTTAACAGCGTATAATTCGTATTTCGTTGTCGCATTTTTATCCTGATCTGTATATGGCTTATAAGAATACATAAACTTCATATTCCTAGGAAATAAAGCTCGAATATTGGGTTTGTTCAACAATTCCATTACTTGATCTTTATCTCTCTTTTCCACTACTCCTAAAACTGTTCTTGCCGCTGCTATACCATCGGCCCCATTTAATTGCAGTTTAGAAAGTAAAGGTCCGTTATTTTGGAACATATTCAGAGAGTCAATACCAGTAGTATCATCTTCAATACCAAATTCATCCTTCAATCTTGTATCAGCTTCAATCAACGATGCATACAAATTATCATCATTGATTCTCTTAGCATGCCAAAACTCAAGTTTAGCAGTAGATTGAAGAAATTGCATCGCTCTTGCTTCATTTTTGATACCAGGTAACTCTACCAATATCAAATCCCTACCTTCATCTAATGACACATTGGGTTGTGCAACACCCAGCTTGTCAATTCTCTCTTTCAACATCTTATAAGTCAACCCTACAACCTGATCTCCTTCTTCTCTTAATTTTTGTATTACATCGGCATCAGATGAACTCAGGTTTACATCTTGCAATAAATCAGACTTAGAAAAAATACTAGCCAGTGATTTTCCTTCCGCTACTTTCTGAAATTCATTTCCAAAGAGTGTAATGAAGTCTGTTTGAGAATTTTTCTGAGCTTCCTTAGCATTTTTAAGGGCTGTTTGAAATTTAGTATCCTTTGATCCCCTACCTGCTATATTAACAAGCATCTCTTCAAGATCAACCTCAAGAACAGCACTCATACCTCCTTTAAGGTCAAGTCCAAGAGCCAATTGCTGAGCTTTTAAGTCACTATATGTGTAATCTACAATCCCTGGAATTTTAAAAATTCCAACATTGGTCATAGAGTCCAAATAATTTCTTTCAAATTCCGGAGCTTTAGCTTTAGCTTCCTCTTCTGACATTCCACTAACCATTTGTTCTGCATAGTTAGTAGCGTCCTTCTCTACCTTATTAGTAGGAATAAAATATGCTAATTGCAGTAAGCAAACCAGTGTAAGTAATATTAAAAAAAACTTTATCAATCCTTTTCCTTGCATGACGATGTCTCACTTTTTCTTTTAAAAAAACTCCGCAAATATACGTCTTTAATTATATTATCTGAACATTCTTCAAGACTAGTTCAATTATAAATTAATAAAATTTACATATGACTGGTTTACAGCACATTATACTACTAAATATTTGAATAAATTATTAATTATTTGAGAGTAGAACTTTATTTACTACATTAACGTTAACAAACCGGAAACTAAAGCAACATGTTTCCAATCTTTTATTAATTAATTAAAACATGTAAAACGAATGGGATTATTTTCATTTTTGAAAAAAGCAGGATCAAACCTTTTAAAAAGTTCAGCAGAAAAAAATGCAGAAGCAGCTGCTAATGCTGAAGCAATCAGAAAAAACAAAATCAACTTATTGGAGTCTGTAGTAACTAGCTCTGGGCTACCTGTCGAAAATCTAAGTATTGATTTAGAAGATGACAAGGTTACCATTTATGGACAGACCAATTCTGTTGAAGACAAAGAGAAAGTGATTCTAATTGTTGGAAATATGGAAGGTATCGCAACAGTAGATGATAGATTATCCGTGGTGGCTCCACCACAATCTAAATTCTACGAAGTACAATCAGGAGATTCTCTTTCTAAAATTGCTAAAGAGGTATATGGTGATGCTATGAGATACAATGAGATATTTGAAGCCAACAAACCTATGCTTAAAAGCCCAGATTTAATTTATCCGGGTCAAATGTTGAGAATTCCTCAAAGCTAAAATTAGAATGATTAGCTAATAAAAAAACCGCATTGATAATCAATGCGGTTTTTTTTATTTCAGAACGACATTAATATTAATACCTTCTGTTAAATCCACCACCGCCACGATTGTTAGATCTTGGCTCAGCTTTTTTAACAACGATTGTTCTTCCATCTAATTCAGAGTCATTCAAAGCATTGATAGCTTCCAAAGCCTCATTATCATCTGACATTTCTACAAATCCAAATCCCTTTGATCTGTTTTGCTCTCTATCCCAAATGATTTTTACAGAATCTACTGATCCGTAGTTTTCAAACGCTGACCTTAATTCATCTTCCTCCGTTTGATAAGAAAGTTTTGCTACAAAAATATTCATATATAAAAAATTAAAAAAAATTACAACTTAAGCTGATAGCAAAACATAACATACTTATCTAATTGAAAACAAATGGAAAGCTGAAAATAATGCTAAACACAATGCAAAGATATTTCAATATTTCCTAAAAATCTCATTTACCGACAATTATTTAATATTTAACCCTTTACTAATCATCCGTCATATAATTAAATCTACTTCAGATCCTGAAATTCATATGACAATTTTAACATATGTTAAAAAAAATTAAAAATTTATATGACTACCATGTAACAAAGAATAATTTTACGCCGTCAACCAACTAAATAATATGAAAGACAGTGATATTATTAATTTGATACTTCCATTTAAGGATAAACTTTACAGGTACGCTTTGAGCATTTTAAATGATCGATATTATGCCGAAGATGTAATGCAAGAATTACTTATCCGAATATGGCGTAGAAAAGAAAAATTTGTTGAAATTGATAACAAACAGGCTTGGTGTATGACGGTCACCAGGAATCTCTCAATAGACAAACTGAGAAAAAACAAGAAAAGCAAAGGCGATCTTGATATTAGTGAATGTTATGGAATTTCGGACAAAAGTGCAACTCCTGATGAGGTGATCGTTAGAAATGATCAGATGAGAAAACTTAAAGGGCTGATTGACGGACTCAGTGAAAATCAAAAGAATGTAATTCATCTGAGAGATGTGGATGGCTACAGTTATAAAGAGATCAGTGAGATAACAGGATTAACACTGGATCAGGTAAAAATAAACTTGCACCGTGGAAGAAAGAATTTGAGAGATAAATTATTAAAAGACAAAAGCTTTAAAAGAAATTAATAGTCATGAAAGACACCAATAGAATAAAAGAATTGCTGGATTTATATTGGGAATGTGAAACTACTATAGAACAAGAGAATATTCTTAAGAACTATTTTACAGGTTCTGAAATTTCGGAAGAATTGCTTCCATACGTTGAATACTTCTCTCCATTAAAAGATTTGGCTATAATTGAATTAGAAAAGCCATTGGAACAAATGCTTCCTAAATCTAAAGTTGTCACTCTTAGTCTCAAAAAATATATCTACGCTGCGGCGGCCGTTGTTGTTCTGGCCTTATGTAGCATATGGGTTGTTAATTCTAATCTAGAAACAAAATCTTCAATGGCTGAAGTTCAGGATACCGAGGAAGCCCTTCAAATCACGAAAGAAGCATTGGCATTGTTGTCAAATACTTTGAATACTGGTTCTTCTAAAGTAAAAAAGAACATTCAGCATATTGACAAATTAAATATTATTAAATAATTTTTAAACCATTTCCAATTCGGAAATACAAAACTTTAAACAGTTAACACATGAAAAAAACGTTCATCCTTTTTGCAATGCTGATCGCTTCATTATCTATCAACGCTCAAAGTCCTATCATCTCAGATTTTATTGCTAAATATGAGAACAATGATCAATTCACTTCTGTATATGTAAGCCCTAAAATGATCGATATGGTTACAAAAGTAGCCGAGGAAGATATAGAAGGAGAATTGCAAGATGTTCTTAAAGATCTGAAAGGTTTGCAGGTATTGACTACCGAGATTGATGCTATGAAATATTACAAAGAGTTAGAGTCTGGATTGAATGGCAACAACTTTGACCTACTGATGAAAGTAAGAGAAGAAGATCAAAATGTCAAGATATTTAGTAAAGGGTCTTCGGATATAGTTGACGAAATAGCTATCCTCGTGGGTGGAGTGGATGAATTCGTTCTCGTAAGTTTAGTAGGTAAACTAGACCTCGATAAAATAGGAAAATTAGCAGAAGGTCTTGATGTCAAAGGTGCGAAGCATCTAAAAAATATTGACAAAAACGGCGAATAATGCCAAGAATAATATTACTAACCTTGAGTTTGTGCCTGGCTTTAGCGAGTCAGGCTACTGCTCAAAAGTTTGCTAACAAAATAATTGACCAAATCAAAAGAGAAAAAGGTTCAATTACTTTGAGTCTCCCAAATTGGACCGTCGATATTTTCACTAACGAAACTATAGATTTGCCATCTAAAAAAGACAATCAGGAGTTTGTAAAAATAAAGGACTACCTTGGAAAAATCAGATTTAGCGTTATTGGTAAAGAAGTTGAAATATCGAGTGAGTATATCGATAAAATTGTAAGCAGTGATAAATTCGAGCTTTATTCAAGCATTAAGGAAAATGGGAATCGGTTCCATTTATGGGTTAGAACGAAAAAAGATCTGATTGATCGAATATTCATGATAGGTGAATCTGAAGATACCACTTTTGCTATAAATTTAAATACGGAAGTTCCTATCACTACTTTTCAAGATTTGGATTTCTCCTTTAATGAAAAGAAGAAATAGATATCCTTCTATCATTATTAATGAATTGAATTTTAACAGTTAAAACAAGAAAAATGAAAGTCACATATCGAATTCTAGCCACTTTTATACTGGCAGTTATACTTAGTATCAATTTACAAGCTCAAAAAAAAGTGGACCATGTGCTCCGAAAGTATAAAAATGACTCTGGTGTGGTAGCACTAGATCTTTCAGGAGATTTTAGTAGCATGTTATCAAACAAAGAGCTATTGTCTAAAATAGATAAACTTAACATTATGGTCTTCAGTGATGACGAAGATATTTCGGAAAAAGACCGTGTCCGTTTAAAAAAATCACTTCAATCCAATGGTTATGAAAAACTAATGAACGCTAAAAGCAAAGATGGTAGTGTAAAACTGTTTGTTATAGAAGAAGAGGAATATATCACACACCTATATGCAGAAATGAAAGGTATGGGAAAAAGGATTTTTCTAACTCTAGAAGGTGAGGTTATATACGACGAGCTACGACAATTTGATTTCGACTTTGAAGGAAGTGAAATCTTTAAAGAATTTAAAAACTAAAAAATAGATATAGAGTCAGTATACTTAGTTTTTGCTGACTCTAATTTCTATAATTTACTTATTGACAATCGATTTTAAGTCAGCAGCTCTATAATTAATTGACTTAAGTACCTTTTTATCTCCTTCACGATATACTAAAAACTGATCATTCTTCTCTATGATAAAGGATTTAGTTTCTTTGTTCTCCAAATAGTGCCTTTGTGTTTCTTCCGCTTCTTCCATTGAATCACATGTTTTGCTCATATTAGAGCTATGCACCTCATCAAACAACTCCTTGAATCTGGATGCCAAACCAAATTCAAGTATAGCTCCAGAAAGCACATATTGTAAGTCCGCCAATGCATCTGCAATTTCCACTATGTCCTTATCTTCTATCGCCTCCTTAAGTTCATTTAATTCCTCCTGAAGAAGGTTTATCCTAAGTTCACATCTTTTTTCAGATGGAATCTCCGGACATTCCAATATCGGAAGTGAAAACATATCATGAAATTCCGCTACATCATTTAATCCATTGGGCTCCTTAAATCTATTCACAGTATTTTAATTTTCGTTAAACTTTTTAATTTTAAGAATCGAAATAAACAAAATATGTCCGAGCAAAAAAAATGGAGTAGAAAAGATTTTATAAAAACTTCAATAGCAGCTTCTGGTGTCATTGCGGGATTAGCAGGTTGTAGTTCGGATGAAAAAACAAATTCTAATAGCCCAAATATCATTACCAATAAAAAATACCAATGGAAAATGGTGACCACTTGGCCTCCTAATTTCCCTGTATTAGGAGAAGGTTGTTCTTTGTTCGCCAAATGGGTCGAAGAAATGTCAGCTGGACGGCTCAAAATTAAAGTCTATGGCAGCGGAGAGTTGGTACCTGCTCTTCAAGCCTTTGAGGCAGTTACAAGTGGTGCTGTCGAAATGGCTAATGGAGCCTCTTATTATTGGGCAGGAATTAATGCCGGCACCCAATTCTTCACAACGGTTCCTTTTGGCATGAATGCCCAGCAAATGAACGCTTGGCTGTACCATGGCGGCGGATTGGACCTATGGAAAGAATTATATGCTAACTACAATCTAGTGCCAATGCCCGCAGGAAATACCGGTGTCCAGATGGCTGGATGGTTTAATAGAGAAATAAATGTACCTGAAGATTATAAAGGTCTGAAAATGAGAATTCCTGGATTAGGTGGCAAAGTACTTAATGAAATGGGAGGAACCGCGGTACTATCAGCTGGATCAGAAATTTATACGAATTTAGAACGAGGAGTAATCGATGCCACGGAATGGATAGGACCATATCATGATTACAAGATGGGATTCCATAAAATAGCCAAATATTATTATGCTCCCGGGTGGCATGAACCGGGATCGACGCTAGAGTTCTTTTTTAACAAAAGAACGTTAGAAAACCTACCCAATGATCTACAACAAATTTTACAAGTAGCAGCCTCCAAGCTTAACCTTTATGTTCTTTCAGAATTTGAAGCAAAAAACAATATCTATCTTAATAAAATTAAAAAAGAGAGTAGTGTTGAGATACGAACATTACCAAAAGATGTATTGGAAAAATTAAAAACTACTTCACAAAGGGTAGTAAATGACATAGCCTCGAAAGATTCATTTACACAAAAAATATTTAACTCGTACCGAAGTTTTAAAGAGCAAATTCAAGAATGGTCCGAAAATTCGGAAACTTTATTTTACAAACATATTGGCTAGTGAACGGTAATTCTCGGTATCAAATACCAAGCATCGGGAGCCAAGGTTTTGCGGACTTCTCTGATAAACAACGTTAAATCTTTTTCTTTACAAATGAAAGCAATACCTACTCGTGTATAGTCTTCGTAATTTTCGGTATAAACCTTATATCCTAAGTCCTCCAGTTTATTCATCATCTTCAAAGTAGACTTAGCAGATTTATATGAACCCACGATCATAACACATTCATAAGCATCAGTGGATTCTCCATCACTAGACACTTCTTGCATATCAGAGGTATCCGAAACCATTTCATCCGATATTACTTCTTCTATAGAAGTATCTTTGACATCATTAATCTCCTGATATAGCTCATAATCACCTTGCTCTTTTTCTTCTTCAATCACTTGATCCAACTGCTCTTCTTCTGTAATAGTAGGAATATCTCTCTCCTGGTTATACCACCAAAACAAACCTGCTAATGTGATCAAAGAAATAATTATGAAAGGTAACCAGTATTTTAATGTACTTTCTTCTTCTCTATCTATGACTTCAGTATTAAAATCTTCTTGCTGAACTATACGTTTGATAGGGCTAATGGGATAACTGTCCAAGTTTTGATACATTGAGAATGAAAGACTTTGATCTTCCTTAAATACCAATTTCCCTTCCCCATCCAAAGTCAAAGAGCCGAGGTCACCTACTCTTGCCGAGCCATTTTTATCAATTGACTTTTTTAAATCCTTTACATACTTAACCAAATAATCCTGGGTCTCATAAGTTCCCATCCCCTCCAACATAGCTATATAAGTAGCTAGCTCCTTAGACTTCAATGTGGTTTCTTCAAAGGTCAGTTTAGAACTTGGTGGATATATTCTCCCCTCTTGCAACCTGATATCCGCTTCTTTATGATGTAATACAAATAGGCCGATTCCCGGAATATGTAGCCGCTGATATCGCCATAAGAATGACCTAAGATGTCTCTCTATTCTTTGTATTGTCATAAAATTATATCAACAGAATCTAATTGATAATCTAAGTAAATCCTGTCTTTGTTATTAAATGTAAAGAAATAATTGTGCCAAAAACATAAACAAACGATATTCTGACTGTTAATTGAATTAAAAACGTGTAATTTGTAAAAAAACTACAATTAAGCTTTGAAATTGGATAAGATGAAAATACTGTCATATGCGGTTATGCTGTATATGTTAATGGCACTGATATGGTGGTCTGTATTACTTCATGACAAAAATTCGACTATTTACCAATATGAAATAGAACTCAATAAATTGGGTAAAGAGATGCAACAAAAACATGCAACCGTTTATCCTTATCTCGAAAGGGGTATCATCGAATCTAAATACGAAAGGCAAAATAAAATGATCATGGGGGAAGCGATGGTTTTCGGCCTCTTACTTATTATAGGTATTTGGCTCATTCAACGAGCATTTAATAAAGAATTGGAAGCTAATAATAAAGTGAAAAACTTTCTATTATCCATAACCCACGAATTAAAATCTCCCCTAGCCTCTATTAATCTCGTTTTAGACACCATCTACAAAAGAGAGATGCCTAGAGAAACAGTCAAAGAGCTTTCACAAGATGCAAAAAAAGAAAGTAATAGATTGGAAAAGTTAATTAACAATATTTTGCTTTCCGTAAAAATCAACAAAGCCTATCAGTATAACTTTGAACAGGTAGAGATTTCTCAAATACTTGATCCTATTTTGGAAAAATATAATAAAGACTATGCTATAGTTTATAATAATGGTCATAAGGAAAAACATATTAATGTTGATAAAGAAGCTTTTTATTCTTTAATGACTAACTTAATCGAGAATGCCATTAAATATGGAGAGAACTCTCCCATACATATCACATCAGAGGATGATTTAAAAAATCATTACATAACTATTGCCGACCAGGGAAAAGGAATAGAAGAAAAAGACATGAAGAGAATATTTGATCAGTTCGTAAGACTAGGGAATGAATCGACACGACAAACGAAAGGAACGGGATTGGGACTGTATATTGTTAAAAAAATCGTAGAGGCTCATAGAGGATCAATCAGTGTTGAACATAATAAACCTTCAGGTTGTATATTTAAAATAACGATACCAAAAGTAAAGAAATGAGAATATTACTTGTAGAGGATGAAGATCAGATAAGGAAAATGATAAAACTCAACTTAGAGGCAGAAGGTTATGAAGTGGTAAGTTCGTCTGATGGAGCTGAAGCCCTCGACATTATAGCTAACCAACATTTCGATTTACTAATTCTCGATGTAATGCTGCCACACGTTGATGGATTTAAGATTTGCGAACAGGTAAGACTCAGAAATAATAAAGTCAGCATCCTGTTTGTATCCGCAAAAGACAGCTCTGAAGATAGAATACAAGGCTTAAAACTTGGAGCAGATGATTATCTGACAAAACCCTTTAATCTCGAAGAATTGCTTCTTCGTGTCCAGATACTACTTAAAAGAAGTAAAGATGAAACCAGGGATGATCTGACCGAATATAGTTTCGGCACTAATACTGTAAACTTTTTAACATATAGGGCAAAAGCGAAAGGAAAGGAACTTATTCTTACAAATAAAGAAGTCCTGCTTCTAAAAATGCTAATTGAACGAAAAAACCAGGTAGTTAGTCGTCAACAAATACTACAAAACGTATGGGGATATGACATCTACCCCAGTACGAGGACCATTGACAACTTTATCCTTGCTTTTAGAAAATATTTTGAAGAAGATCCCCGAAATCCAAAATTTTTCTTTTCGGTACGAGGTGTCGGATACAGATTTTCTGATTGAGATGAGAGACTTTATTTTTCTTACTTGAAATTTCAACTTGTATTATAGAATTAAAAGTTTGGGAAACAATAAATTATGTGATGAGAACAAAAAGGAAAGAAGAAAACTTTATTAAGAAACCCTATTACGATGGTGGGATAAAAGCCATGCGTACTTTTATTAAGTCAAATCTAAGATATCCGGAAGAAGCTCTTAAAAATAAAATAGAAGGTCAGGTTCACTTAAGATATAGTATCAATTATCAAGGTAAAGTGGTAAAAACTAAGATAATATCAGGGCTGGGATACGGATGTAATGAAGAAGCGGAAAGAATAGTTAAGCTATTCACCTTTATAGTTCCAAAGGCTCCTAGGAAACTCAAAATATTGTTTCATAAAACGATAAGAATCAATTTTAAACTTCCCAAACCCAAAGTAAAAAAAGGCTTACACCTCAATTATCAGATAAAAAAGGAGAAAAGAAAAAGTTATGAGTATACTATTAATTTTTGATTAGAAATTATTGTTTAAATTATTTATCTGGAATTCAGAAATGGCCAAACAACTTAAGGAGGGGCAATACTTTGGAAGCCACAATTCTATTACCCATGTTAATGGCATTATCATAAGTGATACGAAATATACTCATGAATACGTAGATTGGCACTACCATGAAAATCCCTATTTTACTTTTTTAATTGAAGGTCAATTAATAGAGGAGAATAAAAAAGAAAGCTACACTCTTAAACAAGGAAGCCTGATTTATCATAACTGGCAAGATTGCCATAGAAATATAAAGCCTCCCACCTTTACAAGAGGTATTCATATCGAGGTCAATCGAGAATGGCTGAATAAATATAATATTAGCTTAGATCTAGTACAAGGAAGTCTTAAAATCAAAAACCCCAAAACTAAAAATCTGGTTTTTAAACTATTACTTGAATCGAAATGTAGTGATTCATATAGTCAAACAAGTATAGAAATGTTGGTCACAGAATTACTTGCTTCATTGCATTCAGATTTAAAACATAAGAATTGCAACAAACCTCAATGGACAAAAAGATTAAACGAGTTAATATACGAAAGTAGAGAAGAAAGGCTCTCTCTCAAAAATATAAGTAAAGAGTTAAATTTACATCATGTCTACCTATCAAGGGCCTTTCATAGTCATTATGGAATTACTTTTGGCCAGTTCTGTAGAGAATTAAGGCTTAACAAAGCCATCTCATCTATTTTATCAAAACAACACAACTTAACTGACATAGCCTACCTAAGTGCTTATTATGATCAAAGTCATATGAATTCTGATTTCAGAAAAAACTTCAAAATGTCACCGAAAGCAATCACCAAATTATTAGGTTAACAATTTCCTATTTTTTGAATAAGCAATATTCCATTTTTGCAAAAAATAATATTTATGAAAAAATTCTATTTGGTTATTAATCTGGTGGTCTGTTCCTTCATTCTAGTTTCGGCACAAAAAAGTGCGTTCTCTCCGAAAGACAAAAGTGATGGATGGAGGACCGCAGAAATTCTGCATAATAAAGAGAATATCGTAAAAATGGACACTTTGATTTCCAAAGGCCATTTTAAACAGATTTCCAGTGTATTAATTGCACAAAATGGTAAGCTGATTTTCGAAGGCTATTGCAACAAAAGTAACCAGACAACTCTCCACAATACTCGTTCTGCAACAAAAACGATCACAGGGATTCTTATCGGCTGTCTGATAAATGATAAACTTCTTCGATCTGAAAAAGAATATGCATCAAAGTACTCAAGAAGAGATGACATATATTATCCCGACGCTCGGAAAGATAACATAACTATAGAAGACCTATTAACGATGTCTTCAATTCTTGAATGCGACGATTGGCATCGCTTATCCAGAGGTAATGAAGAACGTATGTATTTACTAGAAGATTGGGTTAAATTCTATTGGGACCTACCCATAAAAGGGTATCCAGAGTGGAAAACTCCACCTGAAGAATCAGAGTTTGGAAGAGATTTTAGTTACTGCACGGCTGGCACAGTCGTTCTAGGAGATATCATAAATAATGTAACTGGCAACCTACAAAATTACGCGGACAAGGTGCTTTTTGATAAGCTTGGAATAACACAAAAACATTGGCAAATCATCCCTATTGGAATTCCAATGACAGGTGGTGGTTTAGGATTATCAAGCAGAGATTTACTAAAAATCGGTCAGTTATATTTAAACAAAGGAAAATGGAACGATGAACAAATCATTCCTGAGAATTGGGTATACAAATCTATTACCCCAAAAGCTAAAATGCCAGAGGAGTACGGAGGTGCTGAGTATGGTTACCTTTGGTGGATTTCTAACTTCAGTAACGAAAAAGCTTATTACATGGCAGGCTCCGGAGGTAATAAAATAGCAGTATTTCCTGAATTAGATTTAGTAGTTGTTCTCACTAGTACCTTTTATAATGGCGGTTACGAATCACATTTACAAACTTCAAAATTACTGTCAGAATACATTGTCCCGGAAATTCAAAAAATCTTTTGATATCACTTATATTTCGTTAATTGTAATTAATAGTAGGCAACCTCTTTTTTTGATTGAAATAAAAAACTAATCCTCTCATTATATTGTTATCAGTATTGTAACATATATGCTTCGATAATGGCGAATAATCAAATGATCTCTGATCTCATTTCCATGAATATTCCTGATTCCGATTTACCTAGAGTGGTAATTATAGGTGCGGGCTTTGCGGGACTTCAAATAGCACGAAATATTGATACTCAGTATTATCAAATAGTTTTACTTGATAGAAATAATTATCACACCTTCCAGCCTTTATTGTATCAAGTAGCTTCTGCTGGATTAGAGCCTGATTCCATTGCTTATCCCGTTCGAAAGGTACTTCGAAAAAAGAAAAATACTTTCTTTAGACTAACACAAGTCGAACATATTGATTTCGATAAAGCTATTGTCAATACTTCTATCGGAAGTCTGGAATATGACAAGTTAGTCATTGCTACAGGAGCTACAAATAATTTTTTTGGTAATGAATCCATTCAAAAATATTCACTACCCATGAAAACCGTTACAGACGCTCTGGACTTAAGAAGTAAAATACTTGGTAACTTTGAAAAGGCTCTTAATACCATGGATCTGGCTAAACGCAAAGAGTTAATGAATTTCGTAATCGTGGGTGCGGGTCCAACAGGTGTAGAGCTCGCGGGGGCTCTAGCTGAGCTAAAAAACAAAATTTTACCCAATGACTTTCCCGATCTCGATCTTCGTACCATGCAAATAAATCTTATAGAAGCCGCTCCAAAAGTTTTATCCGCAATGGGCGATAAGTCTTCAAAGAAAGCCCATGATTATTTAAAAAAACTTGGTGTACAGATTTGGACGAATACGATGGTAACCGACTATACGAACAATTTGGTAAGTACCAGTGGTAAAAGATCATTTAAGTCGGATACACTCATTTGGGCGGCAGGTGTTTCAGGTAATATACCTGAAGGTATCGAATCATCTCAAATTGGGAAAGGAAATCGAGTTTTTGTTGATCAATTTTGCCGGATGAAAGGGAGTGAAAATGTTTATGTGGTAGGTGATGCTGCGTTTTTACAGTCTCAAAAATATCCTAAAGGATTGGCCATGCTTGGATCAGTAGCCAAACAACAAGGTCAATACCTTGCACACTATCTTAACCAGATAGCCAAAAACAAAAAACCTAAACCTTTCTCTTATAATGATCAGGGAACTATGGCAACTGTGGGTAGAAATAAAGCAGTCGTAGAGCTCAATTCTTTTAAAACTCAGGGACTTTTCGCATGGGTACTTTGGATGGCTGTACATCTTATGTTGCTAGTGGGCTTTAGAAATAGATTGGTAGTTTTTATCAACTGGACATGGAATTATATTAATTATAATAATGGATTACGTCTGATTATACGACCATTTAAGTCCAAACAAAAGTCTCAACCTATTAGTATGAAGGACGAAGTTACTGTTTAATCGTTTTGTTTATTTTATCATAAACTCAAGAGATAATGAAGACATTAGTAAATACGGAAACTGACAAGGATGTCAATGAGTTCATAGAAGCTGTAAGTAATAAAAAAAGGAAAGAAGACAGTAAAATACTATTGACCATTCTTAAAGAAATGACAGGTAAGGAACCTAAAATTTGGGGTGTAAGTATTATTGGATTCGGCAAATATTCATATAAGAGAAAAAATGGCGAAGAGTATGAATGGTTCAATGTAGGTTTTTCTCCTGCTAAAGCTCATCTATCCATATATCTTATGTATAATGTCAACGAAGAAAAAGAACTATTGGATAAGTTGGGCAAATACCGTGCGGGTAAGGGGTGTTTGTATATTAAAAGTCTAAAAGATGTAGATATGAAAATCCTGAAAAAACTACTTGCCAAAAGTGATCGCTGGAAGTAATTCTTTAAAAACACCTTTACATTATCTCCAATTTCATCTATATTTTACTGTCATGCCAGATGCTAAAGGTGCTTATTCAAAAAAAAATCGTTTTTTGCGGAACCTAATGAGCTCAAAACAATTATTATAATAGATTTTTATACTTTTGCGGCACATACAAAATTTAATACTTATACATGCGGACTAAATTATCTCAATTCAACTTTGACTTACCTAAGGAATTAATAGCTCAGTACCCTTCTAAAGAAAGGGATGAATCCAGATTAATGGTTTTACACAGAGATTCAGGTAAGATAGAGCATAAGATATTTAAAGACCTTCTCGACTATTTTGATGATAAAGACACTATGATTTTCAACAACACCAAAGTTTTTCCCGCAAGGCTATTTGGTGTCAAAGAAAAAAATGGAGCCAAAATAGAAGTTTTTCTGCTTAGAGAATTAAACACTAGCATGAGATTGTGGGATGTTTTGGTTGATCCGGCCAGAAAAATAAGAGTTGGAAACAAACTTCATTTTAATGATGAGAATGGTGTGGAAGTATTAGTTGCTGAAGTAGTCGATAATACAACCAGTAGAGGTAGAACCATAAGGTTTTTCTATGATGGAGATGATGCCGAATTCAAAGAAGTATTGCGAAAGTTGGGTAACACTCCCCTTCCTAAATACATCAATAGGCAACCTGAATCAATAGATTTAGAAAGATATCAAACAATCTATGCCAAAGAAACAGGTGCAGTTGCGGCTCCTACTGCAGGGCTGCACTTTAGTAGAGAGTTGATGAAAAGGATGGAAATCAAGGGTATAGAGTTTTCAGAAATCACACTTCATGTAGGATTAGGAACTTTTAGAAGTATTGAAGTTGAAGATTTGTCTAAGCATAAAATGGATGCTGAATACTACAGAATTAGTGAGGCCGACGCTCAAAAGGTAAATAGAGCCAAAGAGTTGAATAAAAAAGTTTGTGCTGTAGGAACTACGTCTATGAGGTCTATCGAATCTTCAGTATCAGCAACGGGCAATCTTAAGGAATCTGAGGGATGGACTAACCTCTTTATTTATCCACCTTACGATTTTAGTATAGCAAATTGTATGATTACTAATTTTCATCTGCCAAAGACCAGTTTGTTGATCATGATAAGTGCTTTCGGAGGACATGAATTAATTATGGATGCATATCACGAAGCTGTCAAGGAGAAGTATAAGTTCTTTAGCTACGGTGATGCTATGCTTATTTTATAATTTTTTTTACTTCTTGTGAACTTTTTTGGATCAGATAGTATTAAGAAATTTGATATCTATAATTTGTATCAAATTTAGAAATTAGATAGTCTCTATTATAGATATTATTATTAGTTAATTTAAATATTAGATTATTTTATGTACTGGACGTTAGAATTAGCTCATCACTTAGAAGATGCACCTTGGCCTGCCACAAGAGATGAATTGATTGACTATGCCATGAGATCAGGCAGACCATTGGAGGTAATAGAGAATCTTCAACAGTTGGAAGACGAAGGTGAATTGTATGATACTATGGAAGATATATGGCCTGATTACCCAAGAAAGGATGACTTTCTTTTTAATGAGGATGAATATTAAACTTTGCTAAATGCGATCAAAGCAGGGTATACTTTTAAATTCTTTATAATTGTCAAATAGTTCGATATCTTAGGTCTTTAAAATAGTTGGTAGATTGACCAAGAAAAAAATAATTATAGCAATTGATGGATTTTCTTCGTGTGGAAAATCTACCCTTGCAAAAGCTATTGCCAAATCTCTCGAAATTACTTATGTTGATTCTGGGGCGATGTATAGAGCCGTCGCATTGTATTTACTATTGAATGATATCAACATTCAGAATACAAGTGAGATCGTTAATCAATTAAATCAGATTTCTATTGATTTCAAATTTATTAATGGTAGTTCACAAACTTTTTTGAATGGTATAAATGTTGAGGACAATATAAGAACTCCCGAAGTAGCAGCTATAGTAAGCGAAGTAGCTCAAATGCCCGAGGTACGAACTAAATTAGTTTCCTTACAGCGAAAAATGGGAGAAAAACAAAGTATCGTCATGGACGGGCGTGATATTGGTAGTAATGTTTTTCCAAATGCAGATATCAAATTATTCGTTACAGCAGATTCATTAATTAGAGCTCAAAGGAGATTAACTGAATTAAAGAATAAAAACATTTCCGTTACATTAGAACAAGTACTTGACAATCTAAAACATAGGGATCATATTGATTCAACTAGAAAAACTAACCCCTTAATAAGAACAAAAGATTCTATTTTAATTGATAATTCTTACTTAAGCGAAGAAGAACAACTTAATAAAGCCATAGGCATAATTCAAAATAAGATTAATATTTAACATCTTATTCAGTATTTTATATTGGATTAATGTATAATTTTGCATTAATTAAAATATTATTTGGATGTTGACTTTAGCTGCTACTATTTTTGTCTCGCTTTTATCAGTGGTAAACCCTTTGGGAGCGGTGCCCGTCTTTTTAGGACTTACTCCAGATTATTCTAATTCTGAAAGAAATAAGTCTGCACTCTATACCAGTATCTACTTCACCATAATTTTATCTGCTTTCTTCTTTTTGGGAACACAAATAATCTCGTTCTTTGGTATAAGTCTTAGTGCAATGAGAATTGCTGGAGGTCTTGTCATCATGGCTTCAGGCTATGCCCTATTGCAAGGAAAATTTGCCCAGAGTAGAGCCATCAACGATAAGGTTAGAAAGGAAGCCCTTGAAAAAGAAGATATTTCATTTGCACCAATGGCTATGCCTTTGTTATCAGGTCCTGGGTCGATTTCATTACTCATCGGCTATTTCGACGAATATGCCAGCGTAAACGAGAGGTTATTAATATTTGGTGTTGTTGTAGCCCTAGGAGCAGTAATCTATGCTATTTTAAGAAGCTCTCCCCTACTATTTAAAATATTAGGATTAGGGGGGCTAAAAGCTATCTCTCGAATAATGGGTTTTATTGTTATGTCAATAGGAATAGAATATATAATATCCGGTGTAGTAAAATTAGTGGTAACACTCTCAAATTAAGAGTGCTACCACCTATCTTATTATTTAATTATCGTTATGTCTCCTGATCTTTTCTCTATATCTAAATCCTCCAAGTTAGCTGTTCCTTTTTTATATTCAACATAGTACACATAGACACCCGGTTGAAGGTTTTTACCGTTAAACGTTCCATCCCACTCTGTTCCCGCTGCACCGTTTGTTTCGTTGGCCAATTGAATTGTTTCTCCATCAAAATTAAATACTATTGAACCCCATCTATCAAAAACTTGAACCTTATAGATAGTAAGATCAATATTCGAGTGTAAATGCCATGTAGAATTTTCATCCTGATCATTCAATGATAAGATATTAGGGAAAGTAACCACATCTACAAATACCTCAGTAACCAAGAATTCATGCGTTGAGCTTATCATACATCCATCATTGAAGTGAACAACCACTTCTATATCATACTCAGCAGGATCATAATCTCCAGATATACTAAAACATGTAGGAGAAGAACATACTACAGTGCCACCAATAGTCCAAACAATACTATCAATGGATAATCCAGTCAAATCAGAAGGATCTATAGAGAAATTACCGGTTTGCAACTCGGTTATTTCAATTGGTCCACTAATCGAAGTCGTAGGTTCAGAAGGTACACTTATAGTAAATGCCTCCTGATCGGAACAATTGTTTCCATCAGTCATCGCCAAAGTATATTGTCCTTCCATCAGTGTCATAACATTATCAATAATGGTAACATCTTCATTATTCAATTGGTAACTATAGTTTCCATCCCCACCAGTAGAAAGTACATCTACCGCGACTTCTTCTACATCATAACAAGTTGGATTATCAAAAGCTACTTCCAGATTAGGCACCTCAAATATATTAATTGTGATCTCAGCTGGATAATTACATCCATCTTGGATATACTCATAAGATATTTGGTGACTTCCTACGCCAGCTACCTGTGGATCAAAAAGACCATTATTATCTACTCCCATTCCTGACCAAGTAGCTGTTCCAGTACCATCATCATTCATCAATGTCGCTGTGATATTAAAGGCAGTTAGGTCACTGGTCAGACACAAATCATTATTCCCTCCATCGTCAAGACTAGCTGTAATATCCGGACACGGACTAGCCGTACACTGATCCATTGCACTTGCTGCCGGGCAAGCACAATCACTAATCGGTAAAACTGCAATATTAACTACATCACCCTCAGATAACATATCCACATCAAATGTCGTCTCGGTTTGCGTACCCTGCGACACTCCTTCAATAAACACCTCATATTCTGTAACACAATCCAAAGGTTCCCAACTAAAGGATACCATATCAATTTCAGGGCTACAGCTATTAAATTCGAGAGCCTCTATTTCCGGTTCAACAACTATGGTTCTTCTTACTTCATTTCCATCACAATCACCATTAGTTGCCACAGCTGGAATCTCGTAGGTGCCGGCCGCACTAAACTCTAATTCATAATCCCCATTACCTAAATCGGTTACAGTTGCCTCAGTAGGCCATGTATAATTCGTAGTAGTTCCTGCGTCACTAAGGGTATTAACAGTTGCTTTATTGGTGATACATATCACATCATCAATGGTGAAATCCGTATTAGGTACAGCGATAACGCTAATCACCAAAGAATCTCTCTCATCACAAATGGCATCTTCCAGATAGTCAAGGTATATAGTGTGATCTCCTACTCCTGCAGTATTTGGATCAAAAACACCATCAGAGCTAACTCCTGGCCCACTCCATGTTTGACTACCATCCTGATTTCCATTTCCTCCTCCGATATTAACTGTTAAAGGAATTGCCGCTGTGCCTGCAGTCAGGCAAATTTTATCTCCATCTTGATCAAAAACCAAATCTATAGCTTGACAACTAGTGGCCTCACATTGCTCCATGGCCATAGTATTTGGACATGCATTATCTGAAATAGCTGTTACGGTAATATCTACCAAGTCTCCAGGATTAAGATTATCCGCATCGAAAGTCGTTCCTGTCATGATTCCATCTTGTATAACATCTGTCGCTCCAGTACCATCAGTAACTACAACGGTAACCATAAATTCACTTGAGTTATTTACACTTGTCCAATCAAACGAAACATTATCTAATGCTTGATCACAAGAAATCACAGGTGTTTCTAATAGTGGATCAACCAATACATTCATTGGAGGTATTCCTTCCGCATCGCACATTCCTTTAGAAATATCCAAATCTACTTCTTTTAACCCTTCGGTAGCCCATGACAAATTAATTGGGCCCGTACTATTTATATCTCCAGAATTTACAGTTGCATCATTTAAAATCCACACTGCATCTACTCCAGAGGTACCACCTGTATAATTCACATCTACACTTTCCGTAATACAAATAGTATCATCAGAAACAGAAAAATCATTGACCGGAAGCGGTAATACCACCATTATTATATTCTCATTAAATGTACACCCATCATCTGTTTTAACATAAGTAGCTTGTATTATATGAGTACCTACTCCAGCAGTTAAAGGATCAAATTCTCCAGTCATACTTACTCCATCAGAAGAACTTGAAAAAGTAAAGGTTCCCGGATCACCAGAAGTAACATTAGCCATTATTTGAACAGGCATTACAGACGGTTCGAAACAGAATGTATCTCTGCTTGCCGATAAGTTAATCTCCTGAGGAGCACAATCTTGAGCAACGCATTGAAGAGAGGCCAATACATCACTACAATACCCCCCATCTAAAGCAGTCACTTGAATGGTAACTTCGTTAGTAGGAACTAACCCTGTTACCTGGGCTGAAGTTCCACCTGTATAATCAAGTGTTTCAGTTCCCGGTCCATCAAGAATCTGTACATCATAACCATCAGCTCCTGCAACATCTAGCCAAGTAAATGTAATTGTAGTTGAATTAGAAGTACATGATATCTGAGGTAATGCCAAAGGAGATGATATAAATCCATCAATAAATGTAGTATCTGACAGACATCCTCCTTCATTCACTTGAAGTGATATTTCAACATCACCACTGGAACCAAAAACAAGCTCATGAGGACCTGGTCCTGTACCTCCTCCAACTCCACCACCGAAGTTCCAATCAAATGTCGCAGTTCCTCCTGCTCCACCTGTATACTCAACTGTAAAAATACTGTCCACACATGTCGTATCAGTACTCATAAATGCACTCGAAGGAGCTGGAGTAATAGTGAAAGTCATACAAGTATCCATACCATCTCCACAAACATTAGTGCTTGACACACAAACCTCAGGATTCAAAACATCTGGCGTCCACTCTACAACGACTGACTCATCTCCTTGCCCACTTTGAACAGTACCGCCTGTTACAGTCCAATTATATATATAGGAATCATCAGGATCTAATACTGACAAGGTAGAACTCTCCACCCCTTCACATAAATTCAATTGCCAACTATCAGGTGAAGGTATAATAGGTAAGAACGAAGAAATATCAACGTCTATACAATCTAAATCAAAACTACACATTTCACCTAAATATTCAATTTCTACTGTCAGACAATACTCTCCATCGTCCGCTACTTCACAAGACAACACATCCGGTCCTTCACAAATAACATCTCCCGAATCATGGGTCCAAATAAAATTAAATGAAGCATCAGGATCACCATATACCGGATCTGTAATAAGTCCAGTCACAGTAAGCGAAACCATATGATCAAAGCAAAGCCCAGCAGTCAACTCTCCTTCCGCAAGTAATACTGTTGCAGTAAGATTTACCAAACTATCACAACCATTCGCAGCCGCCATAGGTATATCAAAAGGTAAATTTTCAAAAGATTCAGTAATATCAACTACTCCAAGAAAATCTGTTGGTCCACAAGATGCAATAAATACATCTCCCCGCTCATTTTTCAATTCATGTACCGTGATAGTTTGTGTATACTCACAACCTTCGGGTGTAGTCGCATCACAAGTTACAGTAATTGACTCATCTGGAGGTGTAGGAAGTGGAATAGCATCACATTGCCATCCAGGAGTACCATCTCCATTAGGATCTTCTGTTGATTGGACTGTATAAGGAAAATCTTTAGTACAAGCCTCCTCATCAGGGAAAACTTCGTCAGGCCACTCTTGAACAATAATTTCCTGACAAATCGATCCCGGATAAGCCTGTCCCGGACAGCCATTAGTTACAGCATCAATACAAACAGTATAAGTTCCAACATCTTCGAAAGTATTAACCAATAAATTAACATCTGTCTCTTGAATCTCAGGAGTACCTCCATCTTGTGTGATAGACCAAGTGAAAATAACATTTTCAGGAACTCCTAAAACTTCAAAAGTTAAAGACAAACCAGGGCAGATAGTAGTACCATCGCATAAGCCGTCACCGTCTGTATCTCCAACATCTTGAATACACATGTCATCTGGATTAAGATCCGGCTCTATAAAGTTTCCTTCTATAGTTACTTCATAGCTACAAACACTACCACTACATCCATCCAAGAACATCCAATAAGTTTGTCCAGGTTCAAAAATGTTTGATTCTATTTCTACTGGTTCTATTCCCCCACAATCACTATCACACCATATATTATTGGACCAGTCACAACCATCAAACACACCCATTTGTATACCGTCTCCAGAACAAGCATATGCATCAAGTATAAAAGTCCAGTCCCCATCACCTGCTACAAATGCAAACCATGATATGTTATGTGGCACTCCAAATCCATCACAAAGTGGAGAAGGTCCATTTCCTGTTACAACAGGAGTCATAGCTCCACAAAAACCATCTAACACAGCTAGGTTACAGATGATTTCGGCTTCTTCACATGAAGTCGCTGCTAAATCATTAATCTCATCACAATCAAATTTGAATCCAAAGTCAATTTCAGTTTTCTGTCCTACCCCACCAGCACAATCACTAAGAAATTCAATACTCGACGTTCTTGATATACTTCCATCAATATATCCGTTATTATCATTATCAACTATTACACTAGCATCTTCATACAAATCAACATGCTCCGTACCTGCCAAAGGTCCTCCAGACATGAACGCCGCTTCAGCAATAACTATTACATAACAACCCGGAGGCACTTCTTCAAATAGATATCCCATATCTCCTGGTGGTACAATATCAAATTCGTCATATAGTTCTGTCAATGACCCATCACAATTTTTATCTGTCCATATCTGAACAGTAACTGCCACATCATTATCATCCGGAGGTCCTGTATACACACCATCTCCGGTATTACCTGATTCTAACCACACTCCACCTCCTACTTCAACAAAAGTAAAAGCTCCTATATCGATATATTCTACATCGTCATCTCCTGAAGTCAGAGTAAAGTCATGCGTAGAACCATTGGTGTCGCCTATGGCAGCATTGACATCACTATCCGTGTTGTCATTTGAAGCTGCATCTTCAGGATCTACACCGTTTACATTAGGCAGTGTAAGACTCCAAGCGGGAGTTGCTGCTGGAAGAGTGATATCAATTCTATATTCTCCCGGTGGCACATCCATAAACATATACATCCCTGTTCCGTCAACTGTAATTGGATTAACAGCAGTACCTGTTGCATCAAAATCCAAAGGAGCACCAGTTGTTAGATTTATCAAAGTTAATTCCGCTCCATCTGCTCCTGCACCGCTATCATCCTGAATTCCATTACCATTTTCATCACACCAAACGAAATCTCCTATTTTAATAGATCTAAAAAATCCAGCGTCTATATCTTCTTGCATCTCTTCCGATTCTATCTCTATTTCGTGAGTCTCCCCTATTTGATTCATCAAACCAGCATCTCTAACAGCATCACTATCATCCACATCATCCGTTGCATCCATATCTCCCCCATTATAATCTTCAATTGTCAAATAATAATCATCTCCACCCACAGTAGTACCATCAAAAGTTACAACATATGTTCCTGGAGGTAGTAATTCAAACATATACATACCTCCTCCAGCTGTAACCACATCCGCGACAACACTACCGTTTACATCATTCACTGCTGCACCGGCATCATCCGCCAAAGAAACTGTAACTCCATCTAATCCAGGTTCTGATCCATCATTTATTCCATCTCCATTCAAATCTTCCCAGACGAAGTCGCTGATCACCGCCGCCTTGTAAAATCCGGCATCTATATCTTCATTCTCTTCTTGAGATTCTAACTCCACAATATGAGTCTCACCAATAAGATAAGGCTGTCCACCAACAGGTACTACGTCACTATCATCATCTACATCAGTGGCATCTGTATTTCCACCATTGTAATCTTCCGTTGTCAAATAGTAATCCACTGGAGCTGTGAATTCGAGGTAATATTCTCCCGGTGGTAAATTATCAAATAAATAATTACCTGCTACATCAGAATTTTGGGATGCTGTATATGCCGTTACACCATCCACTTCCAAAGCGACTGGGGCTCCAGTTGCATTATCATAGATAGTTATCATCACGTTTTCAACTCCATCCACTTCTGTACCATCCTGATCACCTTCTCCATCTATATCGTGCCAACACCAATTACTTATTGTTCCTTTTGCATAATAACCAGCATCTATATAATCAAAATCATCGTCTGACATCAATGTAAAGTTTTCCGTCTGACCAGTAAGTTTATCAGGATCACTGTTATCAACATCCGTTAAAGTCGAACCTCCGGCATACATTTGGGTTCTGTAAAAAACCGGATCCGTGCCTGTATCAGGGTCATCACCAAAAATAACATAGTAATCACCAGGAGGAACTGCCTCGAAAATATAATTCCCAAGACCATCATTATTTACGGTAAGTGGGAAAGGGTTTCCTTCTCCATCTTCGGTAACGGCTCCACCTACAGAATGTAATTCAATATCAATTACAACCTTCCCATCATCTAATGCTGGTTCTCCATCATCAATTCCATTGCCATTCATATCTTCCCAGACATAATCTGATACTGTAGCCTCTACCCAAAATCCTGCATCTACGTGATCAAAGTTATCACCCGATGTCAACGTATAAACTTCTGTATCTCCGGTATGTCTTGTTCCTGAAATCCATACAGGATCACTATCATTAGTATCTCCAGTAGCATTTGCCGTTGTCAAATAGTCAGTGCCGACATTATTAGTTGTGAATCTTAAGTAATAATCTCCAGGAGACAAATTACCACTTGTATAAATACCACCAGCTGGTGTAATCGGATTTATAAAATTACCATCTAAATCCGTCGTAACTTGCAAACCGGTGATGTTATCCCATACTTCTATGGTCACGTCGTCATAAGCCGGTTCGCCATCATTAATTCCATTTCCATTTAAATCTTCAAACACCTGATCACTTATCACTACAGGTAGAAACATACCTACAGCAATATCATCAGTAGCATCATTACCCCCAGTAAGTGTAAAAACATGAGATGACGTTAATAAATCCATATCTGAATCATCTGTGTCGTCAGGAGATGTTGAATTTCCATTAGCATTAACTCCTGGTAGATAATAAGTTCCCGAACCAGCTGTATAACTAGTCATCCTCACTTCATAATCACCGTCGGGAACCGTTGTTCCAGCAGTGGCTGTATTATAACCGCCGCCATTCCAAGAAAAAGGATAAGTTGCTGTCACATCTAGATCACCTACTCCATCCGCATCAGTGTCTTCCCAAAGTTCAAGCGTTAATTCATCACTTCCAGTCCCTAGAGATTCCCCTCCGTCAACTAATCCATTACCATTACTATCTAGCCAAACATCTACATAAACTATGTTTTGAGCTGACAGTCCGATACTTAAAAAAAGAATTAGTAGGAAAGTTAGGTTCTGCTTTTTAAAAGGGTAAAAATTACTCATTCTGTTAAAGTTTCTTTTGTAATTATTTTCTCTAAAAGTTGGAATCGATAAAAATACAATGAATCATTGAATTTGACAAAATAAACTACTCAACAATCGTTCCACTTTAGTATTTATTACGGTATGATGTCTTAGTGCAATTTCATGAGTCTACTAAAGCATCAAACACGTATTACTGATTCCCTCTAAACAAGAAATGCTGCTTACCTATCATATTAAATTTTGGGATAATAGGTTAAAAATAATGGCATAAAGAAATTCTTATCCTTCTGACTCCTTTCTTCTATTAATCTCATCCCTGATTTTAGCTGCTGACTCATAGTCCTCTTTTGACAAGACTTCATCAAGTTTCTTGTTCAGCTCATCAATAGAAAGAGTTTTTACCGATTTTTTCTTTGGCTTTGAAGGCTCTTTAGTCTTTCCTTCTTCAGGGTCATCTAAGATTACACCCGCTACTTCCATGATGTCAGAAGTTGTAAAAATAGGGCATTCAAATCTAATGGCCATGGCAATTGCATCTGATGTTCTCGAATCAACTTCTATCACATTACCATTTTGATTACAAATCAATTTAGCATAAAATATACCATCTACCAGTTGGTTTATGAATATTTCTTCGATATATATATCGTATGCATCCAATGTGTTTTTGAACAAATCATGGGTTAATGGTCTGTTGGGTGACATATTTTCAAGAGCTACCGCTATTGCCTGAGCTTCAAAAGCACCAATAACTATAGGCAATCTCCTCAGACCTCCTTTTTCTCCTAGCACAATAGCATAATTATGAGACTGAGAAACACTATGCGATAATGCGACTATTTCCAATCCAATTTTACTCATCCTCCAATTTGTTTAAAACGAAGATAACTATATTACATTAACTAATAATGTATTAAATGACAGAATTTAGCTTTGTGCTGCTTTGAATCTTTTTATCGCTTCTGTAAGTTTAGGTATTACGTCAAACAAATCCCCTTCTACACCATAATCAGCAGCTTTAAAAAACGGAGCTTCGGGATCTTTGTTTACAACAACTATCACCTTACTATTATTAACACCAGCCAAATGCTGAATAGCTCCACTGATGCCAATTGCAATATATAAATTAGGGCTTATTGCCACTCCTGTCTGTCCTACATGCTCATGATGTGGTCTCCAATCACTATCGGCAACTGGTCTTGAACATGCCGTAGTGGCTCCCAGTGCATCTGCTAAATCTTCTATAATACCCCAATTTTCCGGTCCTTTCATTCCTCTTCCCGCCGAGACAACTAACTCTGCTTCCGGCAATGGAACTACTCCTTCAACTGTATCTTGTCCTATAATTTCAATTTCAGAAGATGGAATCTCTACAGATAAAACTTCTATACCCGATTCTACTTCTTGAATTTCAGGGCTTGTTGAATTAGCAGCTATCACAACGATCTTCTTATCCGATACAATGCTATAATTCGCAATCGCCTTTCCAGAAAACACTTTTCTCTTTACAGTAAACGGAGTATATGATATCGGTAAATCGTATACCATAGAAACCAACCCTGCATCAAGAGCAGCAGATACTCTTCCCGCGGTACTCTTCACATTCGCACTATTGGCAAATACTATAAGGTCGCAATTTTTATCCTTAGTTACCTCTTTGACAACATGACTATGCTGTTGACTATCAAATCTATTTAAAGCTTTATTGTTAACATGGATAATTTTGTCGGCTCCATAATTAGTTATAGTTGACATATCATCACAAGTACCTAGGACCAAGGCATAACAATTTCCTCCTGTGTCTTTTGCTACCTTTTTACCATACGTAATAGCCTCAAATATTGCTTTTTTAAACTTACCTTTATTATGTTCTGTATAAACTAAAACATTCATACCCTTTATATCTTTTTAATCAACTAATTAAGAAACCGTTTTATATTACTTTAGCTTCCTCATGAAGCAATCTTACCAGTTCATCCATATCTTCCGAATTAACCATTTTGATACCACTTTTTGCTTCCGGCATTTCAAAAGAAGTTAGTGTTACTTTGTCTTCCACCGAAATTCCGGATACAACTTCCAAAGGCTTTCTTTTGGCCATCATTATTCCTCTCATATTAGGTATTCTTTGTTCTGCCACACCTTTCGCAGCACTAATCACATATTTCCCAGAACTTTGAACCATTTCTATTCCTCCTTCTATATCTCTCTGTATTTTTACCGTACTACCGTCTTGATCAAGTTTAGAAACATTGGCAAAATAAGGAATTTCCAATAGTTCTGCTATCATTGCTCCTACCTCTCCCCCATTAAAATCAATGGTTTCCTTACCTGTATATATGGCATCGAACTCTACTCCTTTAGCATAAGCAGCAATTTGCTTTGCAACCTGTAACGAGTTTGTAGCATCCACATCTATCCTTACAGCTGAATCCGCTCCTATGGCCAATGCTTTTCTTATGACAATATCATAATCAGATTTTCCTACAGAAACAACTTGAACAGTCCCTCCCAGTTTTTCCTTTAGTTCTATTGCTTTAACTAAAGCATACCATTCATCGTAAGGATTCATAATAAATGATACCCCATCAGGATTAAACTTAGTGTTGTCATCAACGAAAGATATTTTTGATGTTGTATCCGGAGTTTTACTAATACAAACTAATATATTCATTTAAAATATTTTGAACGGCGAAAATAACGAAATATCAACACTAAAATTAACTTTGAGTTTATAAAAGTTAATTAAAATTATCTATGAAATCAAGACTTGAGCAACTCGAGGAATTATTAGCTAGTACGCCGAAAGATTCTTTTCTCTTATTTGCCATTGCTAAAGAACATGAAAAAGTAAATAATTATCAAAGAGCTGAAGAATACTATGTTAACCTATATAATTCGAATAAAGATTACATTGGTCTATACTATCATTATGCCCAACTTCTTGGAGATACAGGACGGTTAGATCAAGCAATCAAAATATATGATGAAGGTATTCAAATTGCTAAGCAACAAAATGATTTTCATTCTTTGTCCGAACTTATGAATGCTAAAACCAATCTATTGATGGAGTAGTTATTTGAGTTTCTTTAGTGTAAAAGAAAACGTAGATCCCTTATTCTCTACACTCCTCACAGATATTTTGCTGCCATGAGCTTCAACTATATGCTTCACAATTGATAAACCTAATCCCGAACCACCTTCTTTTCTGGATCTATTGTTATCTACTCTATAGAACCTATCAAAAACATGATTAAGGTGTTCCTTTTTGATTCCAATTCCATTATCGGATACCTCGACTAACACCTTGTCTTCAAGATCATAAAACGCTACTTTGGTAAAACCATTCTCGACACCGTATTTGATGGAATTAGAAATCAGATTGGAGAACACTCTTTTTAAAGATTCTTTGTTACCCGAAATAAAGTATTGCGAATTAGATCCTTCCTTAAAAAGTAAATTAATCTGCTTTTCAGAAGATAATACATCAAGGTCTTCCATAACTTCTTGGACCAGTAACTTAAGATCTAATCTTTCAAATTTAAGCTCTTCTCTATCTGATTCCAATTTATAAATTACCTCAAGATCCCTCGTTATCAATTCGAGCCTCTCTACATTTGAAATTGCTCTTTTCAAATATTTTTTCAATATTTTCTCCTCATACATTCCTCCCTCTAACA
Organism: Saprospiraceae bacterium; assembly: GCA_965230495.1. Lineage (GTDB taxonomy): Bacteria > Bacteroidota > Bacteroidia > Chitinophagales > Saprospiraceae > JACJYM01. The sequence goes on from OZ246004.1 coordinate 1,657,694, forward strand.
AAGTGTGCAAATATCCCTGAATACTGAAAATAGGAGTTTTCAATTCATGAGATATATTTCCTACAAATATTTTCCTGTAATCCTCCAGTGTCTTCAAACTCTTTATTTCTTCTCTAGTGGAAGCAGTAAATTTCTTGACATCATCTTGAATTTCGTCCAAAGAAGTTACATTAAAGTCCCAGATTTCCTTCTTGACTACACTAGAACTCTCTTTGTTGATTAGACGATAAATAAGTTTGATTTTTCGAAAAACAAAATATTCCAAAATGAAACGAATAATTAAGAAAGAAGCTCCAAGTAAGACAACAGAAAAGGCAATTAAACGGTATGTAGAGGAATCAAAAGATAAATAATAATTGAAAATAACAAACAAGGTAACGTTAATTAGAACAACCATTAAAGTAATGGCAATTGATATTTGCCTCAGAGAAAGGCTTTTCAACGCTTTAAACATTAGAATTATTTATAAAAAAAGGACATTAAAGTATCGGAAGATAACTTAAGCGTCAAACCGATACCCTACTCCCTTAATAGTATAAATATAGTGATTTCCGATCTTTTCTCTAAGTTTACGGATATGCACATCAATCGTTCGATCACCCACAATCACTTCATCTCCCCAAACTTTTTTCATTATTTCAGATCTCTTAAAAACTCTTCCTGGCTTGGATGTTAACAAAAGTAAAAGCTCGAATTCCTTTTTTGCCAATGATATGTTTTCCCCTTTAATATTCAATTTAAATTCTTGGGGATAAATCGTCAATTCTCCAAAGCTATATTCAGATTCAGATCTCTTCTCTTCTTTGTACACCCTTCTAAGCAACGCTTTTATACGTGCCTTTAATACATTTGGTTTGATAGGCTTATTGATGAAATCATCACCTCCCATTTCCAAAGCTGTAACTTGCGTAAAACTCTCACTTCGAGCTGTTAAAAACGCTATTATCGTATTCTCAAATTTAGATTGACTTCTAAGTCTTTCGCAAACTTCAACACCATCCATTTCAGGCATCATAATATCTAATATGATTAGATGGGGCTCAAACTTTTCTGCTTTTTTGAGTCCCTCTTTTCCATCCATTGCAGTTTTTACATGATAGCCTTCTTTTTCGAGGTTATACTTGAGAATCTCCAGTATATCCTCTTCATCATCTACAATTAATATTTTTATAGGTTCTGACATAATTTGTTTCAGATTTACTGACGAAGCCAAAGGTAATATAGGTAAAAACCGATTGTACTACCTGAGTGTTATTTTAATGTTAATTATTTGATCTTCTTTGATAAAGAATCCAGCTTAGCAGCTACTTCTTCTTGTATTTTTAAGTACCCCCTCTTATTCGTTTGAAGTGCTAAAAATTCCTTACTCATTTGTAAGCTATCTACTTTATGTATTTCTAAAACCTGATCGATGAAAACATTTTTAACACTGTCTCTTTTATTTCTTGGATATGTTCGTGCTGCCTGATCTGCAATTTCTAGATCTACCAAAATATTAATCAAGCTATCCCTATCCAAAGTTAAGTTAAGCTCTTCCGTTTTACTTACTTCATTACAAGAAAAAAAAAACAATAGTGTAAATACGCTTATACCTCGAATGTTTAACATAGCAATCAATTAACTATTTGAACATTTTAGGGTAAATAAACTTTTTCAATTCTATATCTTCAAAGGTTAAGTCCGCCCAATATTTTAAATCAGAAACCGCATATACAATTCCACATGTCGGAACATTATCAATATGCTCATTGCTCCTTATATCGTTGGCAAAGTAGGTAATTCCAGGATTATGGGCAATTAAATACACTCTTTGATACTTATCATCAAGAAGATTCAAGTAGTTCAATATTTCGGTCTCAGAAGCGTGATACAATCGTCTTTCTATTTGAATTTTAGAGGAGTCCCCAAAAACTTCTTGAGCGAAATAGGTCGCAGTACTTAAAGCACGATTGGCAGAGCTACTAATTATCAAATCCGGTCGAAAAAATTTCTCAACCACTATGCTAGACATCATAGGGGCATCTCTTAATCCCCTCTTATTAAGTGGTCTGTCATGATCTGAAAGAGAATCACTGTTCCAATCAGATTTGGCATGACGTACGATAAGTAATTCCTTCATATATTTATTTTCTAGATTAATTAGGTTATACAGAAATTAATACTGCCCAAACATTTCTGAATGGACCTTACTAAGTATTTAAATAATATCTCGGGATTAATTTGGATGGTTATTAAACTCTTCCACTACGCCAGCGATATCATCCAGTCCTCCTGCATTGTATACGTCTGTAACACCTTGTTCCTTGAGAAAAACACAAGCCTGATTACTTCGAATACCTGACCTGCAATACAAAAGTACTGCACCTTCTAATTCCTTTATAAAATCTACTTTACTTGTTATCACAGATAAGGGTATACTGATTGCATTTTTATAGTGTCCTGCAGAAAACTCATGGTCTTCCCTTACATCAATAATGTTAAGTTTTTTCATTTACGCAACTTTATTTATTCCTTTTATAGATAAAAAAGAAAATTAGTTCTTTTTAGTTCATTTTTTAAGCAATACTTAAAAAAATTTGCAAAAAAAAGAATCTTAAAAACAGCCCTATAAAATTACTGTATTATCTACACCTAACATTTTTAACGACATAAGTATTGTCGTTTGAATTAAAGGCTATATTACACTCAAAGGTAGACTCTAAAATACTTAATATAGACTCGAGATCGATGTTCACTAAAGATTTAGAAGTGAACTTACAGTTAGAATAATCTCTTTTATCGTTGTATTTAAAAATGATGTCAAAGTGGTTTTCTAAGTCATTCAGAACTGTAATAAAACTCACGTCCTCAAAAACTAATTTATCATTGGTCCACTTAAAGTACTCTGCATTAACTTCAGAAACATTATTTATATTGAACATAGAGGCCTTTTGCCCTATCGAAAGAATTTGTTCATTATCCTTTACATCACTAACTAACACCTTTCCATATTTTACCGCTACATCGGACTCATTAATTTCAAATTTAGTCCCTAAAACAGTAACCTGAACATCCTCCTTAGATACTACGAAAGGTTTTTCGGGGTTGTGAAAAACGTCAAAAAATGCCTTTCCTTTGAGTTCTATATCTCTATTAGATGTACCAAAATCATCATCAAAACTAATAGTCGAATGAGGTGCCAACGTTACCAACGTATTATCAGGTAATTTAACCACTTCAACAAACTCTCCAGAACTCAAATTTGTATTTCCAAAGAAAAATTGAAAACCGAACAAGGAAACCAGCAATAATATCACAACAGCGGCCAAAGGTCTTACATAAGACCTCTTGCTGGTTGATAATTGTGCAAGATGATCTTTATATGCTTTATCCGCATCAAAAAGACTATCTGCCTTGTAAACAGAAGTCATATCCCATAACTGAACTAATTCTGCATATTCCTCTTTCAACTCAGGATTATCAAGTAATCCTTCAAGTTCAACTCTCTCTGGTTCAGTTAATTGACCAGTTAATTTTTTAGTTACTAATATGTCGAAACGGTTATTCATCATTCTCCTACTATAGTATAGACAACGTTTTTAGTCCTATCCCCTAACTATATCTACATTTTTTTTAATATTTTTTTTCTCAACTGTTTTAAAGCTATACTGATTTGATTTTCCACAGTTCTTACAGAAATATCTAATTCAGTTGCTATTTCTTTATATGATTTATTCTCAAATCTACTCAAAATAAAAATCACCCTACATTTTTCCGGTAGCTGATCTATTGCCCTATCTATCTTTGATTTAGTATCACGGTAATTTATGTCATGTAGTACATTACTGTCATCCACAGGATCATTTAAAGGAGTTAATTCCGAAAAACTAAGTTTTTTCTCTTTTTTGATATAGTTAATAGCTCTAAAATATACACTTCTATGAAGATAGTTTTTTAGATTTTGAATAGAGTTTTTGTTGCTATGTTTCCAGTATTCAATAATGACTTCTTGCACAATATCCTCTGCTTTCTTTCTTTCTTTCAACAATCTCATACCAGAAACACATAGTTCATTATAGTAATGCCTATAAACTTCATTTAAACTAAGTGTGTTCGAATTTTTGATTGAAATAAATTTGACTATAGGAAAACTGTATAAAATTTAATCTAGCTCTATACTAGATTTGGCATTAAAGATTAGTAATTTCACACAAAAATATACAATTTACACTCACATTAAAATTTGGCGATGAAATTTTCTTATTTATTTATTTTGTCTTCTTTCTTAATGTTTTTGTCTTGCAAACAGGATAAAAAAGTTACAGAAGAAATTCCTACCAAAAGTGAAAGTACTACCAAAAACATACAGAAATATAAGCTGGTAGCTTTTGAAAAATCTACTGATTTTCCGGATGCCACAATTGATGGCTATTCTTTCAAGCAAAATAAATTTGATTTCAAGATATCTGGCAATTACGAACTGGGAGTTCAAACACCCGATGCTCCATCAAAGATGTGTGCTAACTCTGCTAAAGGACAACACATACACCTCATACTCAATAACAAGCCCTATGCAGCGAAATATGAATCATCTTTTGATTATGAATTAGAAAATGGGAATTACTATATGTTGGCTTTTCTCTCAAGATCATATCATGAAAGCATCAAAAATGGAAAAGCTTTTGCTGCAGATTTTATTTCAGTAGATAATGGAACTTTAACTGCTCAAAAGAAAATAGATAAAGAGATGATATTCTACAGCAGACCTAAAGGCACATATGTAGGAAAAGAAAACACAGATAAAGTTATGCTCGACTTTTATCTAGTTAATACTGAGATAAGTCCTCAAGGCAATAAAGTATTGGTTAACATAAATGGAGAAACTCATTTTGTCACAAAATGGCAACCCTATGAAATACATGGATTACCAATGGGAGAAAACACTATTACCCTTACCCTAATTGATGAAAACGGTATTCAAATAGAAACTCCATATAATCCGGTATCCAGAACCTTTACCTTGAAAGAAGAAACTTTGGTAGAAAATTAATTACTGGATTTGTTTGAAATTAATGATACTATGTTAATTTTGCAATCCGAAAAACGGAGGGTATAGCTCAGTTGGTTAGAGCACTAGATTGTGGTTCTAGGGGCCGTCGGTTCAAATCCGATTATCCTCCCAAGACGGGACAGATCGTAAGATTTGTCTCGTTTTTTTTATTTTGTAAGAGAATCTAAACTTCCTACCCTATTAACGCATTACTAAAACATGCCCTTTCTAAATCTGATAGAATGACCACTTACAAATTTCTATGTCTGCCTACAACCTATTAAGCATATTCATTTTTTCTATCAATGCTCCTTTAATGGCCACTACCGCAGGTCTCGGAATACCGTCTTTATCAAAAGGCCATTTGCTTGTTGGATTATTCAAGTCCTTTGTTTGTTCGCCAGGATGCTGGACACTTAAAAACAAAGTCTTGCCATCAGGTGAAAACCAAGGTCCTGTAAATTCTGCATCTCTGGGAGCTGATGCCACTCGAATAACTTTGCCGGCGTCTTTCCCATGCCTTGGAATAACAAACAGGCTATTATTCTTAAATGATGAGTAGGGTCCCTCTTCTTTGTTCATTGCACTTCCAGACATATCGGAGGTCATCCAAAGGTTTCCTGCCTGATCAAAGGCCAAATTATCAGGACAGGAGAATCCATTCTTTTCTCCTCCCGCCAGATAGGAAGATGCCTTAAAATTAAGAGAATCAAAATCTCCATTTGCTTCTTCTATTTTCAGTATTGAACCATGGTAATCACCTTTATTTTTGTTATTGGTTAGCGATACAAAAATATTTCCTGAGATAGGATCGATTTCAATGTCCTCAGGACGATTCAATTCTGTAGCACCCAGTAATTTTGCAGCTTCTCTCGCTCTGATAAGTACTTCAGTTTGGTCCTTAAATTTATTCCTTAAAACAGCTTGACTTTTCCAATCTAAAGCAAGCCATTTTCCATTAATGGTATCAGCAACATATAATGTCCCCTCTTTCAGAGATCCCGGTTTTGAAGAAATAAACTTATATAAATGTTCGTCATTTTTGTCATCACCGGTATAAGCAACGACTCTACCATCTTTTAATTCATACAGAGTACAACATTCATGTGCAAATCTTCCCAGTGCAATATGCTTTTGAGTAAATCCTGTTTTTGGATCTACCTCAACCACCCAACCGTAATGTTCCGGAGGATAATTATAAAAGTTTTCCCAACCATAGTTGCTTGACCGATGAGTGGCTATATTGTGTTCATCGTATTCTGTTTCTCCGTAAAACTGATCATAATTTTCTTCGCAGGTTAGAAAAGTTTTCCATGGCGTTATTCCTCCCGAACAATTGCTGTGGGTACCTATTACTGAAGTCTTACCCTTAATGGGACTATCCCAATTTAACTTAATTGAAGACTTTGCTGTTATTCGTCTATTTAATGGATCGTTTTTTACTATGTTCCACTTCCCGTTTTCTTCTTTTATTCTAACTATGCTTCCTCCTACATTATACATCTCTTTGTCCACTTGTTGTTTGGTCCGATGGTTCTGAGGGTTCGAATATTTTCTGTAGTCAAAGTCAGAAACAAAAAGAGGGTCTACATATTCATGGTTAACCCAAAGTAACCCATCCTTAGGATTCTCATCATCAAGAGGAATAAAACATGTGAAATCATTATTGAATCCAAAAGTATCTCTATTACTAATTTCATCTCCCCACTTGATTACGACATGATATTCTAACCCTTTTGTAAGTAATAAATCATCTTTATCACTAGCTGTCAAGCTTTCTATGGTGAGATTCTTTATTTTATCCAATTGGGGATTACCATATTCAATAGTCTTTACAGGTGTGCTGGTACTTCCGCAACGAATCAAAAAAGGAGGTATTGTCAATCCCACGCTGGCCTTTCCCAAAAAGGAAAGAAATTCCTTTCTATTGTATTTTTTTTTAAAAGCTTTCATCTCTCTTTATTATCATGTCTTTTAATGTCCAAATAGAGTTCTCTAATAATTATCGCTTTGTAAAAAACGATTTGCTTACTTGTTTCACTTCTTACCACATTAGCTTATTCCAATATACAACTTCATATTATGAAATCACCCTATCGACACTTCAAATTACCATTTCATCGATACTTTCCTCTAATTAGCCGGACAACTGGGGAATTATACTTTAAAAGTCTGATATCTAAAAAATAATTAACATATTTTATTCCAATGGTTGAACCCTTTGTACAACCCACTCATCAACGTACCCTTTTCTCCATTTTTCAGTGGTTAGTTCTTCTGTAGATGAAAGACACGAGTCAAGCTCCGATTTTATTTTGTTCTCATCCATATCCTGACCAATAAATACTATCTCATTTTTTCTATCGCCAAAAGTTTTATCCCAATCTGATTCAATTAACTTCTGATTTTCTACGAACAATAAGTAGTTAATCCTCTTTTGATATGGCATACTACTCCACCACACACCTGCACTGTCAGCTCTCAAAGATCCTCCCGCCTGACTCCAAACCAATGCTTGTTCAGGACGAGAAGCCAACCAAAATAATCCTTTGCTTCTAATAATCGTTCTAGGAAATTGGTGCTGTACATATTGCCAAAACCGTTCAGGGTCAAAAGGTTTTGTTGCACGGTAAACAAATGATGATATACCATACTCTTCTGTTTCAGGAGTATGTTCTTCCTTATTTAGTTCTTCCATCCAGCCGGCACTTTGTTCTGCTTCTTCAAAATTAAATAAGCCTGTATCCATAATTTCTTTGGGCTGAACCTTACTAAAAACAGACTCTATAATCCGAGCCGAAGGGTTTAATTTATGAATTGCCGCTTTTAAAACACCAAGATGCTCTTTTGTTACCAAATCGGTTTTATTCAAAATAATCACATTGGCAAATTCAATCTGGTCTGTTAACAAATTTACTATTGTTCTATAGTCACCTTCTATATCTGTTAAGTCCCTATCCATTAGAGTTTGAGAGCTTCCAAAATCTCTAAAGAAATTGAAAGCATCAACTACGGTCACCATAGTATCTACGTAGCTGAATTTAGAAAGGTCAATACCATTGTCTTCATCTATAAATGAAAAAGTTTGTGCCACAGGTATAGGTTCACTAATACCAGTGCTTTCAATAAGCAAATAGTCAAAACGGTTTTCCTTTGCCAAACGTTCGACTTCAATCATCAAGTCTTCTCTAAGCGTACAACAGATGCAACCATTACTCATTTCGACTAATTTCTCCTCAGTACGAGATAAAGTATTCTCATTTTTAACTAATTCAGCATCCACATTTACCTCACTCATGTCATTTACTATAACGGCTACTTTCAGGCCTTCTTTATTGTGTAAGACATGATTAAGTAAAGTGGTTTTACCCGCACCTAGGAAACCACTTAAAACAGTAACAGGAAGCTTTTTTTGAATCATCATAAGATTTTTTTGTACCAGTAAATAATATTATCTAAGTGTTTCTTACCATAAGATTTCTCAAATTTTTGAGTTTCAGGATGTTGGTTATTCTCATACACCTGAAGTCTTTTCATAGCGAATTCTTTGGTCAATTCTATTTTACAATCATTAACAATACAGTTTCTCCATTCCTCAAAAGTTCGTGGTATCATGTCCAAAAGTTTAAAGTTTCATTCGTATCAACTCTGAGTAAAAGTCGCTTTTCACCCGTTTTTTCTATAATAGGGCTGCGATGTAGTACGGCATTGGCTTCTGGATATAATGCTCCTTTTAATATAATTACATCTCCTGAATTAACCTGTTGGGCAGAGTCCTCATTCACTTCCATACTTTGGTTCTTGTCTTTGATTTTGTGACTGTCGGAGTTTACCGCGGTATCGGGTAACCATAGGGTGCCGGGACCTACATAAGTACAAAGCATCCTTAGTGAATTAATATCTGCATGAAACTTTCGGCACATATTCGTATCGATCGTGGCCAATAAAACTCGAAAAGAGGTTACTTTTGTTATTTGTGAAAATTGTTCCACCAATTCAGATATATCTTCAAGCAGAAAATCGTGGCTGGGAAAATTATCCGCGAAATAGGTTTGTAAAGAAGAGGCAATCTCTTTCATTGTACCACTAACTCGACATTCAAATGATGACGTAAGTAAATGTTCTAATTCTACTTCCCAATCGTCAATATTCCTTCTATAGATAGCAATATTTTTATGTTTCAAATGAATATTCCGTAATACTTTTATATCATTTTTAATCGCTGCATTAGTAGGTGATAATACCGTTTTAGGTGCCATATAATTGTATACTATTATTCTATATCGTTTGCCTGATATTCAAAAAACTATTAAATTTTTTAAATCAGATTCGTGGCAAATATATACTAAGATTTTATTTTTTGCAACAATGTTGCATTTATGATATTTTGCTATATTTGCAACGCTATTGCATTTGAATATGTGTTTTAAATGTCCCTTTAAGGAGTAAGGCTTTATTTGATCACGTCATATATTTCAACCTTCTAAATGATTTATTGACAGTATAATTTAAACTAAAAATTAAGATATGATTTCAAAACAACAAGTATTAGATGCCCAAGTAAAATGGGGCTCAGGAGTCGTAAAAATTGGGTCATTAAAAGATGATAGGCAGGAATGTGAATCTTTTGCCAATGGTTTTTTAGACGAACTTTATGCCTTCGATAAAGGTGGAGTTTTGTTCAAACCTACTAAATGTGCTATTGAACAATTCAGGCCACAAAAATCTCAAGCTTTGTCGTACTTTATAGCCGGAGAAGATCGAGCTTGCAAAGAAGATACAGGATTCGCTATTGCTCCTTGGACAAATGTTAGATTTGAAAACTCCGAGATAATCTTGGAAGAAAACAGAGCAATAGCAATGGGGAATTATTTTTTTACTGCAGTGGACGGAGTTCAGGTAAAAGTGGAATATACGTTTGGATACAAACTGTACAATGGTGAACTTAAAATTGATTTGCACCATTCTTCATTCCCATATAATCCTCCTTCGTTAGATTCCTAAATACTGTTAGTTATAGACAATGACAAAATGAGTAGTTTGTATTTAATCTGTCCCTCAGATAGTTTGGAACATTTGATTGAGACCGAGTTTAAAGGAGATGTATATTTTTATACAGCTTTAGGCGTATATTTCGAGTTTGATATTAATTCCCAATTGAGCCTTTGGAAAATAATCCACGAAAACGATATTGATCAAATTACTTTTGTAACTTCAATAGCTAACTCCTTTTACAAAGATGCATTACAAGATAGAATTAAATACCCTTGTCCACTGACTGAATCACTGCAAAGAACTCATATAAAAATCTATAACGACTCGCATGCTGGTCTATTCCACTATAACTTTCATCTTTTGGTTTATCAACATTTGAAAAAACAAATTAATCGACTGATAAATACGGAATATTTGGGGAAACAAATTAAGAACAATAAACTGTGTCTTAATGCTTATATTTATCAACCGTACAATGATGAGTTCTGTAATATAACAGACATGGAATGGAAAGGGCAATTGTTTAACCATATTTCTTACAATTAATAGAAAAAGTGATAGCAAGAACAGCCATAAAATCAGATGTATTAGGTGCTATAGCAAGTGGACTTTGCGTAATTCATTGTATAGCCACTCCATTTTTATTTGTAGTACAGAGTTGCTCGGTAAGTAAAAGTTGCTGTGATTCAGGTCCGACTTGGTGGAGCTCTATAGATTACATATTTATAGCAATTACTTTTTTTGCTGTCTATCAATCGAGTAAGAACACTAGTAAAGATTGGATGAAAGCAGGATTATACGGAACATGGGTGATTTTGTCATTTCTTATGTTGAATGATAAAATGGGATTTATTAATTTATCGGAATGGTGGAAATATCTAGCTGCCGTAGCTATGATTTCTTTACACATTTACAATCTAAAATTCTGTCAATGTTCTGAAGAATCATGTTGTATTGCTTCACCCACTTAGCCTCATTATGGAAAAAGAAGAGATTAAAATTCCAGTCACCATATTAAGCGGATTCTTAGGAGCTGGCAAAACCACTTTTTTGAATCACATGCTTCAAGAAAATAAAAATAAAAAATATGCCATAATAGAAAATGAGTTCGGAGAACAAGGTGTTGATAACGAACTTATAATTAAACCCGATGAAACCATCGTTGAGCTTAACAACGGTTGCCTTTGCTGTACACTTAATGATAATCTTTACGATATTTTAAATGAGTTATATACTAGAAGGGGTGAATTTGATGAAATAATTATCGAAGCTACAGGAGTAGCAGATCCTTCCGGGCTTGCACAACCGTTTATTTCTCATCCTTTAGTTAAAAGACACTTTCCTCTTACCTCCATTGTATGTTTAGTAGATGCTGAATTGATTGAAGATCAACTCGCTGAAACAAAGGAAGCTATGAGTCAAGTTACATTCAGCGACATAATACTGATCAATAAGATCGACTTAATAAGTGAAAGCTATCTCATGGATTTAGAAGTTAAGTTGCAACAATTAAATCCATTGGCTACTGTAGTTTCAGGAAGCAAAAATCAATTTCCCAAAATCGATTTCAGTCGAATCAATACAAAACTGGACGATATTCTTGAGCAGTCTAAAAGGGAGTTCGTGAATGATAAAAACCAGTTGGATTTTCCTGTTCAAAAACCGCACAGTCATCATCATCACCAACATACTTCGGATGTAAACAGTATCTCTTTTACCTTTGATAAACCTTTTGATTTAGATAAGTTACGACTTCAATTATCCGTTTACCTAACTTTTCAATCCAGAGGATTGTACAGAATAAAAGGATTAATTTGGTTAGAAAATGAGGAACAACAGTTTATTCTTCAATCCGTTGGAAAGAGATTTGATTTTAGTAAAAAAAGAACATGGAATCCAACTGAGACAAAGCAGAGTGTTCTCGTATTTATCGGAAGACAACTACAGAGAGAAGGCATAGAAAGAATGTTGACAAGTTGCATTGCAAAGGTCGAACTAAAAAATAATATTTGAAGTGATTAAGACATCTGATTTAAAATATAGTTATCCAAAATCTGAACCCATTATCTTTCCTGATATACAAGTCGATAGCGGCAAAGCTTTATTAATATATGGAGAATCAGGTTGCGGAAAAACCACATTATTGCACTTGTTAGCGGGATTGAGAAGACCGACTAAGGGTCAAATCTTTATTGAGGATATAAACATTAGCAATATGTCTTTTTCGCAAATGGATGAATACAGGGGTAAAAATATTGGGATCGTATATCAACAATCTTACCTCATAGAATCCCTAAGTGTTTGGGATAATTTACTTATATCTCCTTTTACAACTAGTAAGGACAGGGTCAAAACAATAGCAAATCGACTTAATATAGACAAATTATTATCGCGGCATCCCAATCAATTGAGTACTGGACAACAACAGAGAGCTAGTATTGCAAGGGCCGTAATGAATAGCCCTAAACTCATCTTGGCAGATGAACCCACTAGCAATTTAGATAATAAGAATTGTTCGTATGTAATAGACCTCTTAATGGAAGAGTCTCACAAAAATGATGCTGCACTAATAGTTGTGACACATGATGACAGATTGCGTTCTGAGATAAGTAATTGTATTGATTTAGAAACAGCGATAAACAAAGTTAAATAAGGTGTTAGGAAAAATTGTCTGGAAGAATATCATTTACAAACCTTTAAACTCTGCATTGTGTATCTGCCTTCTATTGTTTGGAGTAGGCATTATTACATTAATGTTATTAATTCAAAATCAATTAGAAGATAAGTTTCAAAGGGATTTGAAGAATGTTGATCTAGTAGTTGGGGCCAAAGGAAGTCCATTGCAATTAGTTTTATCTGCCATTTATCATCTTGATTCTCCAACGGGAAATATTGACTTAGCTGAAGCTAATGAAATTATGAAAAGTCCCGAAGTAAAAGAAGCAATTCCTTTAGCCTATGGAGACTCCTATCAGGGTTATCGTATTCTAGGTACAACAACAGAATATATTGATAAGTACAATGGCAAAATTGCTAAAGGAAACATTTATTCCAATTCAATGGAAGCTATTTTAGGAGCAGATGTTGCAAAAAGTACCATGTTGAAAGTTGGTGATGTTTTTCATGGTACACATGGTGATGCACACAATGGTCATGTACATGAGAATCATCCGTATACTGTTGTTGGCATGCTACAGAAAACCAATAGTGTATTGGATCGCTTGGTTTTGTGCAATATAGAAAGTGTCTGGCAGGTGCATTCTCATAAAAATGAACATACCCATATTGATACTGTACATTCTTTGGAACTTGATTTAAAGCATGATCACGATCATGACCACAAGCATGACCATGATCATTCCAAAGACGTGATCACCGCAGACTCAATGGAAATAACGGCAGTTTTGCTTAAGTACAAATCCAAAATGTCGGTGCTTAAAATGCCTCGTATTATTAATGAACAAACCAGTATGCAGGCCGCATTACCTGCTCTTGAAATAAATAGATTGTTTTATCTGATCGGAGTTGGAGCTACAACAATTAAACTAATAGCCGGTGGAATCATGTTAATGGCAGGCTTAAGTGTTTTCTTCGTATTGTTCAACAGACTTCGAGAACGCAATTATGAGTTAGCTTTACTAAGATCAGTTGGATATAGTCCCAAGCAATTATTTTTGCTGTTAATCTTGGAAGGATTAGCTTTTGCCATATTAGGATATATATTGGGATGGCTACTTAGTAGAGTTGGTATTCACTTTGTAAGTACCAGAGCTGAAAGCGACTTTAATCTAAAATTTAGTTGGGAGTTAATTGATGGAGAAATTTGGATTTTTCTACTTACTATTTTCGTTGGTATTTTATCCTCCTTAATTCCTGCTTGGAGAGCCATGAAAATGGATGTATCTTCAACACTTTCTAAAAAATAAGGAGAGAATGAGTTTTAAAACTATTATAGTAGCACTACTGTTCGTTGGCATTTTTGCACACGACAGTGTTTACAATCTTATTCTAGGGAAAAATAAAAACAAGGTTGAAGATAATTCTCAACTAAGTAATGAAAAAGAAGTATTATTCACTGATGTTGTATTGAAAAAAGATTATTTCGTTAATGACTCAATTTATGTTTGGAATGACTCTTTATTTGACTGGATAGCACGTGATGTTATGCAGTTAAATACTTCTGAGAAAGAAGATGTTATAATTAATTCTATTATCTCATCAAACGACCCTATAGAAATTGATTGGGAAGTACTTATGGATATTGAGTATAAGCTTAGATATTTCTCTGAAATTGATATGGAAATATACTCTCCTGTATTCTCGGAAGCAGCCAAATCGTTAGATAAGAAAACCGTAACTATCAAAGGGTTTGTTATACCATTTGATGAAGAGGAAGATTTAGTAGCTCTATCCTTAAATCCATACTCCTCTTGTTTTTTCTGTGGAAAAGCCAGCCCCGCATCGGTAATAAGTTTGTATATAAAGAAAAAAGGCAAACGTTATAAAATAGATGACTTTAAAAAATTCAAAGGCACTTTGCATCTAAACCAGGACGACCCAAATGAATTCTACTATATCCTAAGAGATGCGGAAGAGGTCAAAGAGTAATTCTTAAGTTCAGACTGCCTATTCCAAAATATCACCCTTAAACAAACTCGAAGGTAGATATTATTAAAATATCAACAATGACAATAAAAAAAGGAAACATAGATGTATGCTTCCCTTTTTTGCTCCTCTTTTAGTTTGTCACAGGCCTAAATGTTCTTTTAGCTCTCCAAATTTATTTCGTGATATCGGTATACTTTGACCCGACGCAATCAGATACTTTACACTTCCAGTGTGAATAGAATCCAAATATCTTAGATTAACCACAAAACTCGCATGGCATCTGAAAAAATAGTGAGCTTTTAATTCCTTCACCACATGTTTGAGACATTTGCAAAGTGTATACTTTTGACCATCGTCTGTCACTACCGTTGTATAATTACTTTTTGCTTCGCAAAAGATTATTTTATCCTTATCAATGAAATCTATTTTTGATATCCCTGATATAGCCAATTTATTGAGGTTGAAAGTATTTTTTTTAAGCACTCTAGAAGTCGCACCTAATGGCATTCTTATTACTCCTTGATTCATTGTTTACAATTTTAGTTATAGTAATAATTTCCATTAATTAGCAGTCCTCTCAGATGTGAGCAAGGTCCTGAGTTCTGCCACTGATGCTTTTAATTCATACACTTCATTAAGTCGGGTTTTTAGCTCTACATTCTCTCTTTCTAATTCTTCTATTCTATTTGAGAGTTCTTGAGTCGCTGAGATATTAAGTGTTGTAAGGGCATCATAATCCACGATATGAAAGTCATCTACCATTCTACCATACACAAATACTTGATCAACACTCATAGGCTGATGAATTCTAAACCTATCTTGTTCCACAGCCGTTACAAATACAGTTTCAATAGATTCTTGACTTCCATTGGTTACATTTAATTGAATCGGTTGTCCAACTTTTAAATCAGTAGAAAGATATATCCAATCTTTATCTACTCTTGCATGTCGATAAATATCAGGAATACATTTGGATGTATAACTTACGGCTTCTGGGTATATTTCTTCCAATTCTTGTGCAATCAATTTTTTTACTACCCTATTACCTTTGGAAATGGTATCTAAATATTTGTAATCTGTAATCGAAATCATATTCAACAATTCTAAATCTTCTTTCTGATCAGAAAGTCCTAAAATATTTTTAATACGGGCATCCGAGTGGGCAAAGAAATTTCCTCCTGCTATATTGAACTCCGTATGTATAGACATTTTGTCAAGAATATCTATATGTCCATTTGTGTGGGTTCTTATTACCCCTGTGCTGTCATACTCTCTGATGTTACCGCCAAACAATGGTCTATATGTTCCTCCCTTAATTTCTAAAGGTGCTGACTCTTCCATCGCTCCCCAAGAAGTGATTCCAAAAAGAATAGCGTCTGGAGGTGTACTGGCAATAGAGAGTTTATTTTGAGTATAGTTTCTCATGTAAAATTGGCCGTCCACACTATCTCGAACAAGTAGCTCTCCATTTCCTGGAGCTTTTTGGACATGACCTACTTCATCTATAAATGCTGGAGAAGAATCTCCACCAAAATGATCCTTAAGCTGAATATTTCCATCTTCAATGACCAGTGCTGGTTCTTTTATCTCTATAGTATATGTAAATACATATTCTATCCACAGTCCTGTAAAGCCGCAAAAAGTACCGCCAAATCCACTTCCTCCATAATCTTCTGCTTTAAGAGACAATATTGAATCTCCAAGTACCGTAGCTGATGCATCAAATGCTGTTATTGAAGTGGGGTAATATACTCCTCCATTGTCAGGATCACCACAACCATTTACTCCAGTTGGAGCATTCAAATTAGTCCCTATCACAGTACCCTCTACTTCTGCTTGTACATCTACGGGGAATCCAGGAAAACCTTCTACATCGCCTCCCAAATTGATCGCCAAAGTCACACTAGTTGCATTATTAGCTACAAAAATTGGCACCATTAATTCAGAGAGTCCAAATGTTCCATCCGATGAACCCGAAAAACTGCCAGTCGGATCGTATACATATCCTTTCAAATCAACGGTGTAAGTACTGTCTACCACGTTGGCTCCAACTATATGCAAACGTCCTCCATCTGGCATGGTGGTACCAACACCCACTTTGCCTGTATTAGAATTATAAATGTCATCTCCCGAAGCAGTCCATACACTTGCGGAACCACCACCGCCGATAGCATTCCAAGTAGTACCATCAAAGAAATAAAACCCAGTTGTATTATCTGTTTGATAAATTAGCAACCCAGTAGCAGGTGAACCAATAGCATCCCGTTGAGTCTCTGTCATTCGCGGAACTAGAATACCTTTTTCCGTAGATTTGACATCAAGGATGGCCGAATTATCAGGATTAGAATTGTCATTATTAATTCCAACTCCTTGAGCACCTAAAGATATAGTTGCTATCATCCATAACATTGTAAAAATAACTCTTTTCATTTGTTAGTTTTTAGATTTAAAATTTTAACACTCGGTGCTAGTTTTCAATAATTATTTAAGACCTCCTGCTTGTGGGCAACAACAAAACAATTAATAGTACAATTATAAACTATTGGGATTTACCTCATTTGGAAATGTGGTGAATGGAAATATAATGTGGTGAATGGTTTTAGTCTTACAACTCACAACAACATAATAAAAGATACCAACACTCTACCACTAATAGAGATTGATATCTTTTAATAACAACGTATACTATATACTACTTTGAAAGTAAAATGGTATTAGAACAATATCCAAAACTTCATTTTAAGATACAATAAAGAGAGATTTCTTAACTTCGTCCAAGACATTCTACTGTAAGGCAATTCAAGAGATACTATACTTTGAGCATAATCAATCACCTTTTAAATTTATTGACAATAATTTAAAGAAATTGAATCTTACATGTTTTCCAAATTATGTTGGGTCATCAATTAAAGCTTTAGCAGACATGTGGTTGCCGCTGATGTCTCCCTGCGAGTATATTTGCCACTTTCCAGTGGATGCACTTACATCAAAGGTGTTAGAGCCAATATAGGGATTATGGGCTTCTACTTTGAAAGATTGTTTTGTCTTTTCCGATTCATATTTAACTTTAAATGAAGCTCCATCCATAAAAGTGTCACCTTTCACATAAATATGCTTACTGCTGTTGGCTTCAATTGATATGGGGGGCATATCCGAACCTTGCCAATCTCCACTTATAAGTTTTGTATCAGAGCCTGTAATCAAAATAAGCTTTTCATCGGTATCATTTTGAATGGTAACATCCACTTTTCGCATTGCGTTTTCTTCATTTTTAATTTTTTTTGAATCCATAATTCCTTTTTTTTCGCTAATCAATTCGAGCTATCACAACAAGCCCTTTATCTATATAAAAATTTGTAATATTTATCTCTCCTAAACCAATAGGAAGTAATTTCTGAAAGTTATTTTGAACACTTTCTAGTTTAGAAAATGTATTGAAGTAATCTTCCATGTGCTTATCTTTTTCATATTTCGTAAATACTTTAGCCAACTCTCCACAAGTAGTAAACAGTACACATGCCGCAATAGGATTCATATCGGTCAATATGTCTAATGCCGTTGGTATAATTATAGAAATAAATCCATCGACTACATCATCTAGGATAACTTGCAGCTTATCAAAAAATTCCTCTAACCCAGACTTGGTAATATTTATCTTATGATTATCAGATCTTCTTGATTTGTCCTCTATAAAGTACAATTTTTGTTCCCCGTCCACAGCCCAAATTTGAGCCTTATATTCACGAGTAGAATCTAAATTAATTAGGTAATTTTCGTCTCCTTCAGGAATATCGAAAATTCCGAAAATGGATAAATCAGCTTCCTTATCTATTCTTATAGTCGAGATAGTCCTAATGACCAGATTATTATTATTGAAACTACAGCTTATCTGATTTGCCTTACTCTCAAGTACATTGGTATAATCAACTCCCACATTGTCGGCTATATTAGCTTCAGGAATTCTTATTTTATCGGTTGCACTCTGGATTATCCGTTTCGTATTGTCAAATGAGAACACTTGAGAAGGTGGATCATTTTCATCCATTCTTGGAAAATAGTAGGGTCTTTTAAAATATATCTCTTGATAATCGGAAAATGTAGCATTATCAATATCAGTATAGGTAAGATTCATTTGATCCAACTGACTACTTTCGAGAAAGAACCTATCAGATATCTTGAAAAAATAATCAGATGCCAATTCACTTGGTGATATCTCTAATTCATCAGGTTTTGGATTATCTTTAAACATTAACCCGTAGTAAAAAAAGCTATTGTCTCCTTTTTCTCCTTCAACTATTCCATATTTTTTAATTGATGGCTGCAGCCCATCTATTTGTTGATAATGTTCTTTTACATTAACAAAACAACTTTTAAATACATCTGGATTAAGTGTTTCTATTAGAAAGTTCTGAAGACGAGCTGTTATTATTATTGAGTCATCTTCTGTAATAGAAGTATCAAAGGTTCCTTTTAGATTACCCCATTGAAGCTTGCCCGAAAATAGTTCTGTTAGGTCAATCTCTAGCGTGATTTTGGAGTTGTCCAGACTTATCTTTCGATCATTATCTTCTTTGAATATCGCATAACTTCTGCCCACTCCAAAATCAGTGGAGATATGGCATAAATTGCCTGACCCCTTAGAAAAACACCAATTCCAAAATAACAGAAATCTTGTCCCGTCAATCTGAATGTCTATTTCTCTATTGCCCAAAAATGTATCCAATTTGGTAAAGTCTAACAGATTTGCCTTTATCCCAAAGAGATAATCGTACTGATCAGATACAGTATTCATTGTAATTGATTATTGATCTTTAAAATTTAAATTCAAACCAATAGAAAATGATCCATCAACTAACTCACCATTAACAATATCATAATCTTCCACATCAGGCCAATTCACTTTAAGAAATGCTTGATCGGCAAATTTTTTGAAGTCTGGAATATCCTTTTCTTTATTAAAATTCATATTCTTCAGAAAATCGAGTGTCGACCACCCAAGGTTATACATAGATTGTATAATAAAGAATAGACCAAGTGCTCCCCAACTGTTTTTTAAGAATCCTGATAACTTTCCTTCATTTCGATCCATGTTCTGCTGCGTACTTCTGGTTATTGAATTACTATTGTCAATAGTGTCAGTCGATTCACTCTCTTGACCACTGTCAATTAGGTTCTGAATCTCTTTATCCACAGCATTTCCATCAATTACTGATTCATCTTCAGGATTAAAATTCCCACTTGCGGCATCATCTGCCCCTTTGCTTATGCCTCCACACTTCCGACCTATGCTTTCAAAAACTTTCATAGTCCCCATGGTCAATACCATCACCCCTAAAGAAACCGCAAAGTTTACTCCTTCTTGTCTCCAAAAGCTCCCCCAACTTGGATCCGGTATAATGGGAGCTACCCTACTATGTATTTGGCTATTTTTATCGAGGTTAAATGCAATCAAATTTTTATTTTTATCATCCTTTCCTTTAACCAGTTTTACACTTCCTTTCAATTCTCCGTTCATTATGACTAGATTGTCATACTTGGTGAAAATTGGATTTCCCTTATGCGTCCATTGGGCATTATCCAGTGTAAACCAAAGTTGACCATTATTGACACTAATGGTCATAGAACCAAAGTTTTTCTTTTTTTTATCATAAGGCAAAATGGGATAAACATAGTCATCTTTGTCGCCAAATTGATTAAAATCAACTTTCTGTTTTTTAAAGTGTAATTCTTTTTGTCCTGATTGCAAAATGGTTCTTGAATCGTTGGTATAATCAAAATCCTTGTTCGGGTCACAATTAGGCAGAATATATTTCAGTCCCGGACGAACCATATTCTCTAAAACCAACCATTCGTTAAAGGCAAAGCCAGCATTGCATGCCTTGGGTATTAATGTTGAGCCTCCTACAAATTCACTAGGTTTCTCTCTGCCCTCGGTCATTCCCAGTATTACCAAATATCCTTGATCGCCTTTCTCTGAAGTACTTACTCGATATTCATGATCCGTGATATGTAACCAACTCAATTTCTTAGCTGCCTCTGTTGCCTCACGTGTATAATCTAAAGTAGCGAAAATATGGGCAAACTCCTTTTTCTTTTCTTCAAGCATTTCTCTTATATATCCTTTGAGTAATATATAGGGATCACTTTCCGGATCCAATTTTGGAACGGATTCACCAATATTCAATTTTTCAATTGTCATATCTGTTTCATCACACAAACGCAGATTAAATACTTTTTCTGAATCTTCCACCCATGTTAACGACACCTCAGCCACTATATTAGCTGATTTAATCTCGTATTTCTTTCTCTCAATCTTAAAATCATAAATAACATTGTTGATAGGAATGTCCATCCACACCAAATGTCCACTTCCTCCTACTTTTAGTTGCCAATCCCCAAAATTTCCCCCAATCATATTTCCTGACTCGGTAGTATAAGAGAAATTGGTAGGACTTGATTTCTTTTTTACAATTATGCGATTTGCATCTTTAAAGTCTATGGCATAGGCTACATCCCAACCATTGAGATGAACCGATCTAGTTTTTTCTTCAGTCATTGTTTTTGTTTTTTATGATTAGTTCAAAAGTTGTGTCATTATCATCTACATCCAATACCCACATCATATTCTTTTCCAGTGGAGGGAGTTGGTCAGCGTTAATGGATTCAGACGAACCCGCAGAAATAACAATAGTATTTCCCACTTTATTCGGAACTTCCATAAGATCTTCCTCATATTGAACACTGTAAAAATTCAAATTGTGTTTCCCTATATTCTTTACTGTAACAGACTCTAGCAATTCTGAATTTATAAAAGGTGATATTTGCTTAGGATTTTCTTCTGAAATATACCCCTTATAATTGTTTTCATATTTCATTGAAATTCTCATCGAATTGACCAATTCAAAATTAATGAGATCAGTGTGTGGTGCTTGAGGCCAAGTAATTTTATTAAATAAGTTATGCACGACGGTTTTTAAGGTATTTCCAGAAAGGTTATCTCCTCCTTTTTTAATATTTTCCTTGGTCTTCTCTGTACTTTTACTTTCTATAACAGCTATGATATAACTAGCTATGGTCAGTAACATACCTATGCCAGTTCCTATGGCGAAATCCCTTGTACAATATATAGATTTGAATGTTTCGCCATATGTCATTCGATTTTGATTTTGAATTTCCTCTCTATTTACAACTTCTTGCTCAACTCTTCTAGGATTATTATTAATCTCTTGCAATTCCACCTCGTTCTCCAAAGCTGCTTCCTCCTGCATCATCGCCATAAAATCCTGATTATCCTCTAGCTCCCTTCTAACTTGTCTCCTTGGCAGTACTTGATTATCTCTTGGTATATTTTCATTTCGTGTTCCTCTCTTACATGCAAATAGGGCTGCTACTAAAGTAGCAACAAATACTTCAATTAGCATTAAATATACCAGATACAAAAAATTGAATTTATCCGGTGGTAGAACTGGCTCTATGTTCGTTCTTTTTTCGGTAACCTTAGTGTAGAATGATCGGGTATCATTGCTTTCATTCCCAAGATTTACTCCAAATGTTGCCCTTTCAGTTTTAGATATCAATGACTTAAGATCATTATTAGCGTCATACACAACCTCAGCCTTCTCGACTTTAAACAAAACATTGTCTTGATTAACAGAACAGGTAAAATGCCCCGGTTTTACTTCTGCTGAAACCGGATCTCCGTTACTATTTTTATAACCGATGCTAGAAAGCTTTAATTCATTTTTATTGACAATGGTGTATAATCCATCTTTTTCGAAGTCATCTTTACTTACTGAACCTTTATCTTTATCAAAAGCATTTATAATAGAGGGATAGATTAAGTCATCGGTTACAATTTCTTGAGATATCAATATAGCTGTATCACTTCCATCCGGTATAGCATTAATATCTGTCATACCACTACCCATATTTTTTCTTCCTTTGACCATACAGCAGATGGATAGTACACTATTCTTAGGATCAGCAGGTATCTCCGCTTCGTCTGCTACCGCAAAAGCATAAGTGGTTGGAAACATCCAAGCCAATTTTTTATCTTTTACGGCTATTTCCTCAAATACATCGAGAGATGCAAAGGTGTCATGATATTCATAACCATTGTCGATAGGCTGCTCTATAATATCACTAGGAGAAGGAGGAACCCGAGACTTATTTATCGAAGATTCTATGTAGTGTTTGAAAAGTATCTTGTCATCATCTGATAAAGCAGGAGTTGTATTTGCTTTAATGTCAATTACCTTTACGGACTTTTCCTTAGGTATGACCAGATGAGCTTTAGACACCGATCGGACCCAATTGAGGTTTAACTCAAGAAGAATATAATTATCTGTTCCGTGAAATACTTTACTTTTCGTTCCCAAGTTTAAATAACCCGCAGTGATGGGGATTTTCATACGACAGATAGGACCATCGCCACCTGTCACCAACTGCCACGGACCTGTTTGAAGTTTTATTTGTTTAAGCTTAAAGCTGGTATCTGCAGGTCTATAACCCAAGGCATTTATATAGTCATGGTGTCGTCTTCTTAATGCTCCTGCCATGCCATTGATCATAAGATTAAAAAATGGTACTCGGTTATCATTATTGATAGTTAGATTACCCATTTTTAATTCAAAATCGGGATCATTGGGAATTTTATTGAGGTCATATATTGTTAGGTCATTCATGGATTGAAACTCCTTGATGATATTGTTTTCTATCTTGGCGAGTTCCTCTACTTCTATTTTATTAAGCACTCCATTGATCGTATTAAATCCATCTTCCTTGGGAACTCCATACTTATCAGCAAGACTATTTGCCAAATACAACGCCTCTTGATAATATTCTTTCTTTCCTGTATCATGAGCTCCTTTTTGAAGAATTTCCTGAGTCAAATCAGCTCTTTTAAACGTCCTCGGCCAAATAGCATTTTTATAAATCCCTTTAAAAATCTCTCCAAAGTAAGCAGCTACGGTCTCAGAATCTTGCCCGTTATGTATATCTATTTCATTATTCGCATGCTTTACAATCTCTTGATATTGAGGCTCATCTTTATAATTTACTTGTAAAAAATCTTCAATATGCTTTTTTATAAAATGCTTTATATTTAGTCTAGAAGAAGGGAACAAAGAAGTTTTGGCTGGATATGTGAAAGTCAAGGAACTGGCAACATAAGTGCCATTTCCAGTTGTATCACCTGGATCATTAACGACTTCCAACAATGGTGCGGACATATAACCGGTACCTGCTTGATCCATATTAACCCCATCTAATCTCATCTCAGCATATGCTGTAGCCGCTACAGTTGCACCCCCTCCCTCTAAGGTTATTGTTGGTATATCCTTATATCCATGACCAGGATCTGTAACTTCGACTACCAAACCAAGATTGGCCGTAGCTTTAAGTTTAGGTAAAGGATTGGGTGAAAAATTGACAGTAGGAGCGACGGAGTAACTACCTGACTTAGTGACTTCTACTTTTATCACCTTCCCATCAGTTCCTAAAATAGCATGAGCTTCTGCTCCGGAGCCTACTCCACCCGTAAACGAAACGGTAGGAGGAGTTGTGTATACTTTACCAGGAGCCGTAATTGTTATGGATGCCACTCCTAACTTCGCAGCTGCCATTGCCGTTCTTGATACTCCTTGTGCAGTTGTTATCTTTACTGTCGGATTTCCGGTATAACCAGATCCCTGATTTAAAATTATTATTTTATCTACACTAAATCTAGGGCTAATGATTGCATCGGTAGCAGTAGTTGGTCTGTCATTTTCCCAATCCATAACCCTAATAGTTGGTAGCTTAGTATATCCCGTTCCTGATCTTCTTACCCTAGCCATTATTCCATGGCTATAGTTATCCGCTACTTTATGAGCCAGATTATTTTTAAAATCCTTTACCGCTTTTGACTCAAGGCCATGATTTACTTTCATAACTCTATTGACAGAAGGAAATCGCATAGCATATACCAAATCCCACCCATATGTATCTACTGACATACCTTTTAGTTTTAAATTTTAAAATTGTGTTTGATCCACCTTATCATCCTCTATCTGATACCATTCTACTCCATTACTTTGGAGCACTGTACACCTTCCATCACCTAGGTGGTAACCTAAAGGATCTGTCTCCGCGTCTGAAAAAGGATTTAGTTCATGGTAATTATATCCTGTATAACCATCTGCAGGACTAGGCTCTAAAAGTATATGATTACCGTCTTCAGCGTCAGATCCATTAATTGTACTCCTATTTTGAACTACAATTTTATACACTCGACCCTTGCAGGTTGTAGGGTCGGGAAGCTTAAGAACGAATGTAGGTCCTGTCCAAAAATCGTCAACATTCCATTTTCCGGTCACATATATAGTATGATGACTTCCATCTAATGTTAAAGTAGAAATATTACTAACATTTGAAGAGGTAACCTCTCCAAGATCTATAAAATGAATAGGGCAATCTCCACTTTGACATCTCCAATATGTACCATCGTATGCATACAAACCCTGATACTCATCCGTTTGATAAATAACCTTACCCGTGGCAGGGCTCACAAGGGCATCTCTTTGTGCTTTAGTAAGTACATCTATGCCATTAGAACTACCTCCTCCAGAGTCACCCACTTTTTCAAATGCAGTACCATTAAAAAACCAAAAGCCTCTATTAGCTTCTTCTTGTACATATACTTGCAAGCCATCGTGAGTGCCTGACATCATATTAGGAAGTACATTTAAATTAACATCCGAAAGTGAGGTATATTTTGGTATGATTACTCCACTATTGGTACTTGCAACCTCAAGTGTTCCATTTGGTGTCGAAGTTCCGATTCCTACATAATTTTGGGAATAAATATTAAATGTGACAAAAACGAAAAATAAAACAACATATAAATACCTCTTACTTTTTACTTTATTCATAATCTCTTTCTTTTTTACTTTATTAAGTTCAAACTAACCATAAACTATAGTTTGACTAACATTTTGTGGTGAATGGAGAAATAAAGTGGTGAATGGTCAATTATTCAACTTAATACACTTCATTATTTCTTTTCTCTTGCTTCTACTATAAGGAACCTGATGACTTTCCATTAAAAATATCCTTCTGTTGATAGTATCTATGGAAGTTACTGATTGGGTATTTATAATATATTGTCTATGGCATCTTAAGAAATGGTATTTCTCCAATGTTCTAGCTACACTTTTAAGCGTGATACGTACCACGAATATCTCCCCATTAATCAGGTGAAATCGACAATAATTGTCAAATGAACTGATATAAATTATATGCTCGGGAGACACTTTGGTGTATACCCCGTTTCGTAATAAATATAAGTCATTGGATTTAGGCATAAAATCAAACTATATACTATGCAAAAATTCGTATTATATCTATCAATAATATTGAAATGTGGCGAACGGTAGAATAATGTGGCGGGTGGGCATAAATAGTAAATTTCAAGTTTTACTTATAATTATTAATATTATTTTCACTCAAAGTTTAAATCAATAGAGTACTGCGTGAAATGACAAAACTTGTGCTATCCTACTTCTTTCTATTTTCTTTTTTGATTGCTCATGCCCAAACGGATCATATTGAACGTTTCAAAACTAATTTAGAAGAATCAACTTCTATTGAGGACACGTTATTAAGTGTTATCACCTTGAAAGCTGTCAATAAGAAATATGTGGAAGATAATGTTGATGCATTAAATAAAATACTTCTAGAAAAGCACCCCAGATGGATAGAAGTGGAATTAGCAATAATCAAGGGTGATAACCAGGTCGAACAACTGCTCAATGAACTATTGGCAAATGAGTCTAGCACAAAACTTCGAAGCTATGTAAGCTCATTGTCTCATCTTTTCAGCATAAAATCAGGAGAGAGTGTCTCTTCAAATGATGATTGGTGGACTTATCAATCTAATCCAAGTGAAAAAGCAATTTTCACATTTTTTAACGGTCTCAAATTGAGAAACACTAAACATAATGTAGATTCAATTGCTCATTATTTTCATCAGGTCTATGAAATATTACCACAGGATAAATTCCCACTACTTCAATTATATTGTCTTAATGCAGAACTTCAATTTAGACTATCACAAAAGGATAGCAGCGATATAGATATAATGCATCAAGGAATCACTTTATCCGAAACGGTGCCAGAATACTATTACAGAGCTAGATTTTACAACCTTCTTCAGGAATATTTAAAAAATCAAGGTAAAACAGCCGAAGCCATTCAGGCAGGACAGAAATTCATAGAATGTAGCGAAAAAGACGGAAACGCACACAATACAGTACTTGCATATGTTAATCAAGCCGCTTATCACCAAGAGCAAGGTAGGTTTGAAAAAGCCTACGAAATGATAGCAAGAGCAAGGAAAATAGCCTTAGAAAATAGAGATACAATGTCTCTGTCCACTACTTTTTCAAGTGAGGCAAATGCGAAAATGAATGAAAAAAAATACGATGAAGCAGTCCCCTTATTAAAAAAAGCAATTGATCTAGTTCCAAATACCTATATCAATAAACCTCTTTATATTTTGAATCTTATGGATACCTACTATACCGTAGGTAAATTAGACAGTGCATATTATTATTTTCAATACCTAAACCGCATAGATCCTAAAGACTCCTATGGTTACCACGCATATGGTAAAACATTTGTAGCCCAATATTTGGTCGAGAAAGGAAAGACAGATTTGGCTCAAGAATATATTAACGACGCTTATGCTGATGCTAAAGCTTATAATGATTTGAGCAGTGAATCCGTTGTCCATCTAGCCCAATCCAAACTATATGAGTCTAAAGGACAATATGAAAAAGCTTTAGAGGTATTTAAGAAACATATGGATTTAGAGCAAGACTTTAGAAATGAAGACAAAGCAGCGGAAATCACAAGAGCACAAATGAACTTCGAATTTTCCAAAGAAAAGGAACTCATCACGTTGCAAAATGAGTCCAAAAATCTTAAAGTAACCAGTCAACGAAACAAGGCTCTTTTTGCCGGAGCATTGGCTTTGTCACTAGCTATATTTGGCTTAGTTCTTTACCTTTTTACTAAAAGAAAAAACAAACTAATATCCGAACAGAATAAGCGACTTGATAAACTAAATGACGTTAAAGATCAGATATTTCAAATCATTGGGCATGACCTACGGAAGCCTTCTTTAGCTTTTAGAGGAATTGGTAAGAACATTAATTATCTATTGGAAAAAGGAGATACAGAAAGATTGAAAAAAATGGGTAATGAAATTGAGAAAGATGCTGTTCAGTTTTATAACATAACTGACAATTTACTTAATTGGGCAGCACAACAAAAAGGCTTGATCACTTTAAACCCTCAAAATGTAAATCTACATTCTGTGGTTCAAGAAAGTATGGATTCGTTTGCTCATTTGGTTGAAACCAAAAATATTTTATTGACCAATGCTGTGGATGAAAGACAATCTTTATTTGCGGACAAAGAATCATTGATGGTGATCGTCAGAAATCTGCTAGATAATGCCATTAAATTCTCCTCACGCGGTGGAAAAATAGAAGTCAAGAGTAGTGTCACGGGAAATAAATTAAGACTCGACGTAATAGACAATGGATTAGGAATAGAGTCTAACCGCCTTAACGAAATCTTGTCAAAAGACTTTGTAACCAGCACTCAAGGTACTGCTTCTGAAAAAGGAAGTGGGCTGGGTTTGAACATTGTAAAAAACATGATAGAAAAACTAAACGGAGAATTGAAAGTACAAAGCGAAATAAGTAAAGGAAGTACTTTTAGCGTACTAATTCCTGTCTAGGATTATATTAAAGTAGAAGTCTCTTCATTATCTATTCAAGAGTTCAATGTAATTGTATATTTTTTCTTTTTTGGATCGACTAAAAGGAAGAACCATTTCATTAACCAAAGCTATCTTAAAAGTCTTAGCATCAATTTTTTTGATAATTTTAGTGTTCACTACAAACCTTCTATGACATCTTAAAAATCCATGTTTATAAAGTTTATCTTCAACTTCCGAAATCTTGATTCTCATCAAGTAGTAACTCTTATCCGAAAGATAAAATCTGCAATAGTTATCATCGGACTCTACATATACTACTTCATCTACTTTTATTTTTACATATTCACCGTTCTTTTGAAAAAATAATATTTTTCTATCCTTTGGTCTCGAAAGAATCTGAACATCACCATCTTCCTTCACATCAAACTCACTTTTTACAATGTGTTGAAATGCTTCTATCAATCTCTCCTTTGAAACCGGTTTTACAAGATAGTCCACCATGTTGGATTCATTTGCTTTTCTAACCGTTTCCTGGTCATTAAAAGATGTAATATATAGTATCGGTATATCAAGATGCACAATACTTTTTCCGATTTCAATACCACTTAACTTTCCCTTAATATCAATGTCCATCAAAATCATATCTGGTGACTCTGCAAAAATAATATCTAGTGCTTCAGCAGAACCTTCAACCACGCTCAACACCTCAAAACCAACATCATTACACAATCTCTCTAACTCGATTCCATAACTAATAGAATCTTCAACAATCAAAACGCTTAATTTCTTTTTTGCTTCCAATAATCCCTGTTTGAAGGCCAACATTTATATTAAGAATACAAATTTATAATAAAATCGAAAGTTATTGTCTATTAACCAATTTGGGAGTCAAATCGTCTTTAAACAAGTCATTTTAATGTCAACTTTATTGTATCTTCGCCGCCATGAAGTGAAGGACTAATACTTTACTTCATTATTTTAATTGCAAGACTTAGAATTAAGAATATTGATATGCAAAAAACACAAGATTTTATAAATTCCAATAAGGAGAGATTTCTAAACGAACTTCTTGATTTACTGAGAATCCCCTCAGTTAGTGCTGATCCTGCGTATGCAGAAGATGTCAAAAAAACCGCGGCATTCATTGCTGAGAAACTCACTTCTGCAGGATGTCAAAAAGTTGAGGTTTTTCCAACTACCGGACATCCGATAGTCTATGGAGAATACTTATTCGATGATTCAAAACCTACTGTGCTGGTTTACGGACATTATGATGTACAACCCCCTGATCCACTTGATTTATGGGATAGCCCTCCTTTCGAACCGATCATCAAAAAAACTGAATTACATCCTGATGGAGCTATATTTGCCCGAGGGTCATGTGATGATAAAGGTCAAATGTATATGCATGTTAAGGCCTTTGAAGCCATGATGGAAAGTGGGGAATTACCATGTAATGTAAAATTCATGATAGAGGGAGAAGAAGAAGTGGGTTCGGATAACTTAGGTAAGTTTTGCGAAGAAAACAAAGAGCTATTGAAATCCGATGTGGTGCTTATTTCCGATACATCCGTCATAGCCAATGACGTGCCATCCGTGACAGTTGGATTAAGAGGATTAAGTTATGTAGAGGTTGAGGTGACAGGGCCAA
Organism: Saprospiraceae bacterium; assembly: GCA_965230495.1. GTDB lineage: Bacteria > Bacteroidota > Bacteroidia > Chitinophagales > Saprospiraceae > JACJYM01. The sequence goes on from OZ246004.1 coordinate 1,687,745, forward strand.
ACAAGGATTTACATTCTGGCGTGTATGGAGGGGCTGTCGGTAATCCTGTTAATATACTTTGTGAAATGATTGCATCTCTTAAGGATGAAAATAATCATATTACCATTCCTGGTTTTTATGATGACGTGGAGATCGTTTCTGCGGAGGAAAGAACAGAAATGAACAAAGCTCCTTTTAGTTTAGAACAATATAAAAAGGATCTAGATGTTGAAGCTACACACGGTGAAAAAGGTTACACAGTGTTAGAACAGACGTCTATTCGCCCCACATTAGATGTAAACGGCATATGGGGTGGCTATATAGGTGAAGGTGCAAAAACAGTATTACCATCTAAGGCATATGCCAAAATAAGCATGCGACTGGTACCTAATCAAAATAGTGATAAGATTACGGAATTGTTTGCCAAACATTTTGAAGCTATTGCTCCAGAGAGTGTTAGAGTCGAAGTTAAACCTCATCATGGAGGTGAAGCTGCTGTTACTCCTACCAACACTCCAGAATATAAAGCTGCTGCCATGGCGATGAATAAGACCTACGGTAAAGAGCCTATTCCTGTCAGAGGCGGTGGTTCTATTCCTATCGTCGCTCTTTTCGAAAAAGTACTCAATGTAAAAACCGTTTTAATGGGCTTTGGCTTGGATTCAGATGATATTCATAGTCCTAATGAACATTATGGTTTATTCAATTATTATAAAGGAATAGAGACTATACCTTATTACTATCATTATTATTCACAACTGAAATCTTAAAAATGAATAAAATTCAAGGATTGTTATTTTGTTTGCTGATGTTCTTCAGCTCCATTGCTTTAGCTCAAAAATTGAGTACGCAGAGTGATTCTTTACATTACTCTATAGGTTATAAAGCCGGAATGGAGCTAAACTCTATTGAAAAAAGTGAATTTGACTTTGAAAAATATCTGGACGGATTTAAGGCAGCTTTTGATGACAAAGCAGCAATTGACAAGGATGTTATTAATGAAATTGTAAATAAGTTTAAAAAAGAATTAAAACAAAAAAAGCTTAAAATGGTAAAAGAAGAAGGTGAAAAGTTTTTGGCTGAAAATGCCAATAAGGAAGGTGTAACGACTACATCAAGTGGACTTCAATATAAGGTTATCACTAAGGGAACAGGTACTAGAAACCCAAAAGCGACTGACAAAGTACTTACTCATTATCATGGAACATTGATAGATGGTACATTATTCGATAGTTCGGTCGAGAGAGGAGAGCCCATATCTTTTGGACTTAACCAAGTTATTCCCGGTTGGACAGAAGGCCTTCAATTAATGTCGGAGGGAGACAAGTATAGATTTTACATTCCATATGACCTCGCTTATGGGAGTAGAGGAGCTGGAGCTGTAATCCCTCCTTATTCTACATTAATTTTCGATGTAGAATTGATAGAAATATTAGACTAGGAAAACATGCGGTTTGATATAATATCCGCAGTTCCTAAACTTTTAGAAAGTCCATTTCAACATTCGATTATTAAAAGAGCTGTTGACAATGGGCTTTTGCATATAGAAGTACATGATTTGCATCAATATGGTGTTGGTAATCAAAAGCAAATAGATGATTATCAATATGGTGGAGGTGCTGGCATGGTACTTATGTGCGAACCTCTTGATGTTCTAATATCTAAATTAAAAAAGGAAAGAAACTATGATGAAGTCATCTATTTAACTCCAGATGGAAACAGTTATAATCAAAATATAGCTAATAGACTTTCCCTACTAAATAACATTATCTTGATTTGCGGTCATTACAAAGGTGTAGACCAACGAATAAGAGATATGCATGTAACTCTTGAAATATCTATTGGGGATTATGTCATCAGTGGTGGTGAGTTAGGAGCGGCTATTCTAGTAGATAGTATTGGAAGATTAATTCCTAAAGTGATCAACGACGAGACCTCTGCCCTATCCGATTCTTTTCAAGATAATTTGCTTGCACCTCCTGTGTACACCAGACCTTCTATTTATAATAACCGAAAAGTTCCTGAAGTCTTGCTTTCCGGGCATCAAAAAAAAATTGAAGAATGGAGATACGAAAAGTCTCTTGAAATAACAAAATCACACAGACCAGACCTACTTGATGAAAACGAATAAATTTAGAGTTCACAGGCCCCTTGCAGATGGTATTATAGAGATCCTATGTAATACTTTTTTGGGTAACCGACAGGCCAGCAAATCAATAGAATTCACCTTTCGGAATAACAAAAAATGGGGTTCTCGAGATCGAGATTTTGTAGCAAAAAATAGCTATGAAATCGTCAGATGGTGGAGAAAGCTAAATTTTATAAACGATACGGATCATGAGTCTCCTAACCTTCAAAATATCTGGAATATTTTTGGAATATGGATATTTATGAATTACGATCATCGTTTGACATGGTCGGAGACAAAATATGTAGATTTCGATTCTATCAACGAAAAAATAATTGAAGCAGATAAAATTAGAAAAATTGTTCAGTCAATCCCCGATTGGGTAGATGATCTAGGCCTTCAATCACTAGGTAAGGAGTGGGATCAATACATAAGTAAATTAAATGAAGAAGCTAAGGTATATTTAAGAACTAATTTGCTTAAAACTTCGAGTATAAAGCTTCAGAAAATTCTATCAGATGAAGGTATTGATACATCAGTGATTTCTGAAGAGTCGTTGATGGTATCTAAGCGTAAAAATTTATTCGCAACAAAGGCCTTTACACTAGGCCTCTTTGAAGTTCAGGATCTGGGTAGTCAACATATAAGTCGATATCTGGATATCCAAAACAAGATGAGAGTTATCGATGCCTGTGCCGGAGCGGGCGGTAAGTCACTTCATATTGGAACAATACTACAAAATAAAGGGCAAGTAATTTCACTGGATATTCACAAATGGAAACTGGATGAATTAAAGAAAAGAGCAAGAAGAAACGGTATTCATAATATTCAGACCCGTGTGATAGAGAATAACAAATCTATTAACAGGCTTAAAAGCTCTGCCGATCGATTGCTTCTTGATGTTCCATGCAGCGGTTTAGGGGTATTACGACGAAACCCTGACTCCAAATGGAAAATTAAACCTGAATTTGTAGATAAACTTATAGAAACCCAAAGCCTTATATTACAAAACTATAGTGCTATGCTTAAACCTGGAGGTAAAATGGTATATGCTACATGTAGTATTCTGAAATCAGAAAATGAAGATCAGATTAAAAAATTCTTAGAAAAAAATGAACAATTCTATCTTATCGAACAAAAAAATATATCTCCGATCGAAATGAATTGTGATGGATTCTATATGGCCTTGTTAGGGAGAAACTAAGTTGAATTTTTTTAATTGAAATCAGCTAAAGTTATCAAAATTAAAAAAGCCCATGTTTTACTCTAAAAACACGGGCATTACTCAATTTAATAACCAAAACTCATATTACTAATATTCAAATACTGTGCCAAACTTTATATTTTATTGTAATACATTAAATATTTATATCGAACCGCTAACAATTGTACAATAAAAATAATTGAACAACTACCCTACTTATAACAAAGTTAGTCAATGACTTACCATAGTTTTAAACATATATTTTACTTACTGTCACATTATCAGTAACTATAATTTAACAAGTACCCTAACAATTATTTAACGCTTGTAGGCTTCTAGCTACCGTTTTAAGTCAAAATCAATGATTATGAAAAAGTTATATTTCCAAATTATTGCCATTCTTATTATAACTCACTTTAATTCCAATGCTCAATTCTACGGAGGAGCTACTGTCGGATTAGTTGTTACTGATGCAAAAGCAGATGCTTCGATATCCATCTTAGATAGTGAGTTACAGTCGAGAACATCTTTTAACTATGGATTAATGGCTGAGTATTTTTTCGCAAATAACTTTTCTCTCAGATCTAAGTTGCTTTTTACGAACAGAGGATTCCAATATCAACAGAATACAAATCTGGATGTATTTGGTATTGATATTCCTATAGGAGCTAAAGCAGAATTAGATATAAATCAAATTGAAGTTCCACTTCTAATACAATATAATTACGGCTTGAAAAATATAGACCTGTTTATCAATGCGGGGCCATCAATATCATATACTACCGCGGCGAAACTTAGAACCAAAGCTACCTTATTATTCGATTTTAACGTCTCGGAAACTGATATTAGTCTTGATGCAGATTATATAGATCGTACTGATTTTAATCTAAACATAGGATTAGGAATGGCTATCAATACTGATAGTGGTAGATTTCTAGCCGAAGGGTCTTTCGGTCATGCTCTAAATAGCACTATTGGAGAGACTTTTATTGATACTGAATTGAGAAATAAATTCTTCTCTTTCAATGTAGGCTATGAGTATAGATTTTAGGATTGATGAGTAAAGTTTCCCTATTAATTTAGGGAGGCTTTATTTTCTTGATCTAGTCTCTTTCTATTTCTAAACCAAATATAACCTAAAGTCATAATTATTAAATAAGGCATTGCCAGCATATACAAAATTCCCTTATTTAATCCTTTACCTTCCGACCCTCCATTAGCTAAATTGGACTCCGCACTCATTCGACACATGGGACATTGAGCACTTAAGTCTACCATTATTATAAAGATTAACAGTATTACTCCTAGTAATATTTTGTATTCTTTTTTCATTTTTAGCTGTAACAAGGTCTAAGCATCAAATATACAACAGGTCCACTTATTGCCACATATAGCCATACTGGATAAATCCATTTTGCCATCTTTCTGTGCTTTTCTATTTGTCCCGTTAAACCTCTTATATACGTAAACAAAATAAATGGTAGAGAAATGCCCGCCAAAACAATATGAGATAGTAAAATAATCAAATACATCGTTTTCTTAGTTCCTTCATAACAATACCGTGTCTCAACATTTGTAAAATGATAAAGTACATAACAAACTAAAAATAAAGCAGATAATATCATAGCTATATTGATACTCTGCTTATGGGCGGTTATATTTTTTTGCTTAACAAAATACAACGCTGCTAATAAACAAATAGCCACAAGTGTATTGATTATTGCAATGACTCCAGGTAAAAATGTAGTATCAAAGCCTAAATCCAACTTCGTTTCGGATCTCATTAATCCTACCAAGATATATACAACCACACAAATTGCAATAGCCGCTACGTTATAATTTTTAATCACTTTACTGTTCATTAACCTTAATTTTTCTTTTCGCTTCACTTGGCAATAGAATTGATATATGTTTGATCATGTTTTTCACACTTCCCTCTTCGTCATTATATAAGGCTCTGACTCTTCTCAAGCTATCCACGAGAAGAAAAGATGCTTCTTTAAAATGCTTTTTGCCAAAAAACTCTAATGAATCTTCTGATACTAAATGAAAATTATTCTCCTTTTCAGATATATTCACAGGGCTTATTACCTGAAAAGTCCTTGACTTCCCAAACTGATCATACAATCGTTCCATTGTTGAAGTATCAACATCTCTGTCAACATTTAATAATGTAGTATATCCCTTCAATTCAGGAATAAACGATACATTAAATATATCTTCCTGAAATTCCCCCTTAACCTCAAGTTCTTTAAGTGCTTCTTTTCTGTAATCGAGGCCTTTTTTCAGATAAAGCCATGACCCTATCGGAAGTATAAATAGAACAATAAAGAGTAAAATCGGACCAAATATCTTCTTCATACGAATAAAGCTAAAAAAAAAGCGAGACAAAATCTCGCTATTATATTTTACATACGGTAAATATCACTGTTCCTTTCCAAAAGTTCACCTATTGGCTTATTAACCTCGGATTTCGGTTTTTCTTTCCTAACCTTATTCCAATAATCACCTTCATATAAAAAGGCTATAATACCCCAAACAAGTAGTAAGGTAGGCAACAACACGGATTTAACCATTCCCGGTACCTCATACTTCATATGCATGAATTCATAAATAATCAGGTATGCCTTTACCACCGAAAGGGCGATCATCATTCCACCAACTAAAACATGAGGTAATGTAAATCCTTCTATAAGGTATCCTTTTCCCAACAAAGCAAATAAAACCTCGAAGATCGTAATTGCACCGAGTACTAAAATTATTTTAAGTACTATCTTTTTTGACTCTTCATATGTTAAATGTCCCATCCGACTATATTAATTTTTCTCTTAAAATATTAAATTATAACAAGTAAAAACATAAGAATACAAATACCCACACCAAATCCACAAAGTGCCAATACAAGCCAATTTTTTCTACCATTTCATATCCATTCTTCCGTTTTACATATAAGCCCGTGGCTACGTTAACCAAAATAATAATAAGGAATAAAACTCCAGAGAAAACGTGAAATCCATGAAATCCTGTGATAAAAAAGAAAAGAGCTCCAAACTGCTTAGGGCCAAATGCTAACTGCTTCTCCACTCCTGCATCAGGGCCATCCGTTACTCTGTATTTCAATCTATGATATTCATCTCCATGTTTGTGAATTAGATAAGGTGTGCCAGCTTCAAAAGTATCTCCCTCCATAACTTCATGTCCATCACCTTCCAGATATATACCACTTTCTACATGTGTCCCAAATGGATTTGTAGAAACGGTCATGTGCTCCTTATTGATAAGTGTATTCCACTCCCAAGCTTGGCAACCTAAAAAGCCCAAACCACCAATAATAGTCCAAATCATCCAAATGATTACCCCTCTTTTATTCTCCCTGTGTCCTTCCTGAACGGCTCTCACCATCGTGTAAGAACTAAAAAGTAGAATAAACGTCATCACTGTTACAAACAATAATGGTTTATGATGTAATCCACCAGGAAATGTACTAAATACAAAATCAGGAATTGGCCAGGAGTCCATAGTAAATCTCAATGCTCCATATGCAATCAAAAATCCTGCAAAAGTAAATGCATCAGAAACCAGAAAATACCACATCATTAACTTTCCATAACTCGCCTTAAAAGGTCGACTCGCACCATCCCAGTGTCCATCATTTACATTTTCGATATGAGCTGTTGTTTCTTCTGTAGCCATTATTTATTAATCTTTAATAAATTCAAAATTTTATTTTATATATAAAATGAACAAAAACAAAAACGTCCATAATATTCCTAAATAGTGCCAATAATGAAGCACTAATTCAAACCTATGTCTTCTTTTTTCAGTTGGCTTAAACTTCAATGAAAAAGCATGTATCATAGCCGTAGTAAGGCATGCTATTCCCCCCAAAACATGTGCCGCATGGACCCACATTATTAAAAAAAGAAAAGAACCTGAAACATTTATTTTCAGATCAATTCCTCTATTATATAATGCATCCCATCCTAAATATTGGGATACTAAAAAAGCCAGACCTAAGATAAATGTCGTGGTAAGAAATATCTTATACTTTGATTCATCTCCTTTTTTAAAATAAGTATACGATAACTGAAGAAATATACTACTTGATACTATTGTTAAAGTACTCACATAAAAATAATTGGGCAATGTGAAATTCAACCAATTCCCAGCTGCTTGCTTAACAATATACGCACTAGTAAAACCACCAAACATCATTGTTATGCTTGCCATCCCTATCCACAACCCAAATAATTGAGGGTGAATCCTCCTAGTTTTATTATATGTATTATCTACCGTCAAATTCATCATATTATACAATACATAATTAATAAAACCGGCATATAAATAAAGGAAGCAAACATAACCATCAATGCTGACTTTCTATCGAAAAACTTATGTAATCTATAACAAGTATACCCAAACAGAACAGTTAATATCACCGATACAATCAAAGGTATAACTGCTCCATTAATTTTAAATATAAACACCGCAACAGGCATTATAAGTAAACAATATAATAAACTATATAATCCTACCTTTCTATCCATTTCTCCCAATGCATTCTGTGGTAAAAGTTTATAACCTGCATTTTTATAATCTGTGAATGATAAAAAGCCAATAGACCAAAAATGAGGAAATTGCCATAGAAACTGAATAGAAAACAAACCAAAAGCTAATGAAGATATATATCCATCAAAAGCGGAAAAGCCTATCAGTACAGGCAAAGCTCCGGGAATTGCTCCTACTGCTACCGCCAATGTAGAATATCTCTTCATAGGCGTATATACAAAAGCATAGCTTATTAAAGCCAACACAGACAATAAAACGGTAAGCGGATTAAACGTTGCCAAAATTAATATGCCAAACACTCCCATCAAACCAGCAAAAAGAACAGCTTCAGATATTTTCATTCTGCCAACTGCCAGAGGTCTATTAGCAGTTCTCTCCATTAATCTGTCAAAATCTTTCTCCAGAACCTGATTCAGAGTATTTGCAGCTCCTGTTATACAAAAACCTCCAATGGCTAATAAAAACAAATCAATCCATTTAAAAGCCGCCCCTGCTGCAATACCATAAGAAATTGCAGAAGTTAGTACCACAACTAGCGATAACCTTACCTTAAGTAACATAAGATAGTCACCAAGCTTTGAATATTTAGCTTGACTATTGGTAATCGAATATGTAGCTGCTTTATTCTTCACTTATAAAATATTACTTAGTGAGAGTCATGTTCTCCTTCTCTTAAAGGAGTCGTTTGTGTAACAAATTCTCTTTCATCCTTATTGTAATCATAAGCCCATCTATGAACCACAGGTAGATTACCCGGCCAATTACCATGTAAAGGCTCTATTGGTGTTGTCCATTCCAAGGTAGTAGCATCCCAAGGGTTTTGTGTTGTCATTTTCTTACCTCTCCAAATACTATAAAAGAAATTAATTACAAAAACGATTTGTAGAGCAAAAGCCAACACCGCTGCCACCGTAATAAATTGATTCATTTCACTGAAATGCTTGAAGGCATCGAATGTATCGAAGCTATAGTATCTTCTAGGAACACCAGCCATTCCAATATAATGCATCGGCCAAAATATAGCGTAAGCCATGATCAACGTTCCCCAGAAGTGAATTTTCCCTAATGTCTCATTCATAAATCTTCCAAACATCTTAGGATACCAATGATATATACCAGCAAACATCCCAAAAAATGCCGCTACTCCCATTACAATGTGAAAGTGGGCAACTACAAAGTATGTATCATGCATTTGAATATCAATAGTAGAATTACCTAAGAAAATACCTGTCAAACCACCAGAGATAAACAATGAAACAAATCCAATTCCAAACAATGACGCCGAAACCATCCGAATATTTCCTCCGTACAATGTGGTTATCCAGTTAAAAACTTTTACAGCTGATGGCACCGCAATTATCAGTGTAAACACCACGAAAAAGTTAGATATAAATGGATTAACACCTGACATAAACATATGGTGTGCCCAAACTATAAAAGATAGGAAAGCGATCGCCATAATTGAAAATACCATCGCCTTATATCCAAATATTGGTTTTCTACTATGAACTGATAGTACCTCTGAAACAATACCCATAGCAGGAAGAATAATAATGTATACTTCAGGGTGCCCAAGAAACCAAAACAAATGTTGGTACAGTATGGGTGATCCACCTACTTGTTCAAGGGCCTGCCCTCCAATAAAAATATCACTTAAGAAAAAGCTGGTTCCTAAACCTCTATCAAAGATTAGCATAAAGAATCCAGAAGCTAATACAGGAAATGATAATATACCAATAATAGCGGTAATGAAAAACGCCCATATTGTTAAAGGCATTCTCCAAAGTGTCATTCCTTTTGTTCTTAAGTTCAGTACTGTTGTCACATAGTTAATACCTCCGAGTAGTACAGATACAACAAATAAAGTTAGACTTACAAGCCAGAGTGTCATACCTGTTCCTGATCCAGTTGAGGCTTGAGGTAATGCACTCAAGGGAGGATAGGCTGTCCAACCCCCTGAAAAAGGCCCAGTACTTATAAACAAAGAGTAGAACATAACTATTCCAGCCAAAAAGAAGAACCAATATGACAACATATTTAGAAATGGAGATGCCATATCTCTAGCTCCTAATTGCAACGGAATAAGTAGATTACTAAAGGTACCACTCAATCCAGCCGTAAGTACAAAGAATACCAAAATAGTACCATGCATAGTTACTAAGGCATAGTAAAATTCCGGAGCAAGTTTACCTACTCCCAATTCATCGACTACTATCCATTTACCTAATAAAGGTTTGATCCATGTTAAACTTTCTTCAGGAAATCCAAGTTGAAACCTAAATATAACAGACATTGCTGCTCCGATTATCGCCCATATAATACCAGTTATTAAAAACTGTCTAGCAATAATCTTATGATCCATGGAAAACACATAGTGATTGATAAAAGATGATTGATATTTATCACCATGGTGATGCTCATAAAAATGATCATCATATCCATTATCTTCAAATAGCATTTCTTTAGAATATTTTATTCCCGTACTTGCCATTTTATCTATTTTATTTTGAAATAATTCTTAATTCAGTTCTTCTATTATTTTGTCTACCCTCTTCTGTATCATTACTATCTACCGGTAACGTTTCTCCATATCCTTTCCAAGATAATCGGGAGTCATCTATACCCTTTTGCAATAAATAACCTTTTACATTAGAGGCTCTACTATTAGAAAGTTCCATATTCATTTCATCGTCTCCAACACTATCTGTATGTCCCCTCAATTCGAGTCTAACATCAGGATACTTTTTCATCAGCTCTGATACATTATCCAATTCGTATTTAGATAAATCTTTTAATGCCGCAGAACCTGTATTATAAAAAACATGTTTCAACAATATGATATCTTCACCTTCCTTTAGCTCGAAATCAGGAGCTACTTTGGTCTCAAATTCAGCAGTTAATTCCTTCTTTCGAGATAATATTTCGGATTCAAATAATTTATCACTATAAGGATCCATTTCTGTTCCTCTTATATTCTTCATATAAAAAGACTGCTGACCAGCTATCCAATCGTTATACTCCTCTTTCGATACAATCTCCACAATTCTTCTCATACTATAATGTCCCTTACCACACAACTCAGCACAAGCCAACTCATAGTTAAATTCCTCCCACCTAGTTTTACTTTCCGGATCCTCAGGATCATAAGGTTCATTCCATTCAGGATATTCGCTCAATTCAAGTCTAAACTCTTCGGTTGTCTTCGTTGGTGTAAATATGAAGTAAGTAGGTAATCCAGGAACTGCATCCATTTTCACCCTGAAATGTGGTAAATAAAAATTATGTAACACATCTTTAGAAGTAATCTTTACTCTAATTGTTGTATCCACAGGTAGCTTAATTACATCAGAACCTCCCAAAACAATATCATCCAAACTTGCATAATCTGCCCATTCCAAACCTAAACTATTATTAGCGGGGTCGATTAATCTAAAATCCTTACGTCCTAGTTGATTGTCCGGACCGGTATATCTAATATCCCAAGCAAACTGATAACCAGTAGCTTCAATTTCTAAATATTCGTCCTCAGGTCCTAAATCAGTCATTATATCATTCCAAGCTACTAAACCTTTCACAACTAAAAATGCCATAACAATTGCTGGAACTAAAGTCCAAACCATTTCAAGCTTGGTGTCATGGGCCATAAAAGCAGCTTTTCCATTCTTTCTTTCTCTATACTTATAAGAATACCAAAATAGTGCGATATGAGTCAAGACGAAAACAATACCTGTAAAAAACAAAGTTACATTGAACATTGAATCTACAAGACTACCATGTTCTGAAGCTGATTTCAAAGGACCATAGCCTAACATCTGATCTTTGTAATAGATCGCCGACCAAACGCATAATACTAGAAACAATACACCAAAAATCACCAGTGATATTGCCGATCGATTGGAGTTTTGTAACTGTACTTCTTCCTCTCCTCTCAATTTAGAAGCCAGATCTGAGACTTTACCTACCTGAACGATAACAACCCCTATCAGAATAAGTATTAAAAATATGATCAGAAAATTCATTCTATAAAATTTACTTTATTTTCAAATATTAAACATGATGATGCACACTCTCTTCCAAATACGGATCATTTTTTGGCACTAATGATACTTTGGATAAAGCCGTGAAGAAAACAAACAAGAACAATCCTAAAAACCCTAAGAAAGTACCTATTTCCAAAAGTCCAGGTAATGTGAATCCCGATACAAAATTACTCACATGTTCTACCGCATGTCCATGATCTCCGTGTGCCAATGCATCATGCACTGCTCCATGATCTTCCGTCCCATGAGCTGCATGAGAAGCCGTAATCATTACTCCTGGCTTTATCATTAAGAAGAAATCCAACCAATGGCCTAATAATACAACTCCTGCCATGATACCAACAGAACCTAACTTATATTTTGTATCATTTCTCATTAGAACCAAGAATGGCACTACAAAATTGATCACAAGGTTTCCAAAGAAAAGAACAGGATAATTATCATATCTTTCTTTGAAATATATTGTTTCCTCCCCTACGTTCGCATACCAAATCAACATATATTGTGAGAACCATAAATAAGTCCAAAAAACACTAAAAGCAAATAAGAATTTACCCACATCATGAATGTGATGCTGCTGTACCATTTCAAAATATCCTTTACCCTTGAGGTAGATTAAAACCAATATGGTTAGAGCAATCATAGACACGAACCAACTTGCCGTAGCATACCACGCAAACATCGTACTGTACCAATGAGAATCCACACTCATCACCCACTGCCATATAATCGCAGCACTGGAGAATCCAGCTATAGGTAAGAAAACGGCAGCGTATTTTCTCATCGTTCTGTGTATAGAAAAATTACTATCTATTTCACTATTATCCTCCTGAATTGATAGACTCCTTAATTTAGAAGCAAAGTACACCCATATACCAACTATAACTATCGTTCCAAAAAGGTACCAATTCTTGTTTAAGAAAGAAGACTTACCAGCTAATACAGGGTCATAAGTATCCGCATTAGCAGGATCTAAAATACTGGTATCTGTCCAATGATAAAGGTGATGCCAATGCATATATACTCCCAAGGCTATTATTCCCATGAGTATTAGTCCTGGAACAAGAAAAGCCGCGAAAGCTTCCCAAACTCTTTTGAATACAGTATGCCAACCAGCATAAGCTGTGATACACACTGCTATAAAAAATATAGCCGTAAAACTTATTCCTGTAAAGAAAACTGAGTTATGCAAAAAGTTAGACCAAAATCTTGTATGATAATCATCATCTATCATCCAAGTCCATCCTAAGCACACCACTCCCAAAGCGATCGCCCCTATTAGTATAGTTCTTAACGAGCCTGAAAATTTAAATTGGTTCATATTATATCTTTACTTAAATGCTTCGTTTTTCTAATAATTTAATGTGAATCATGATGATCATGATCATGGTCATGACTGTGATCATGATTCTCTCCATGGTTATGTTCATGATCATGAACATCCTCTATTTCCACTGTTTCCTTCACTTCCTCCACAAATAATGGATCTTCGTTGAATGTATTCTCTTTAGCAGAATACATTAATCCCTTTTCTTTAGCTTGCAACGTTCGGATATATTGAATAACATGCCATCTCTCTTCATGAGAAAGTTTATCAGTATAACCACCCATCAAGTTCTTTCCGTAGATTATCGCATGATAATATCTCCCATTACTTGCATTTACAAATTCATCCAATAGAAAATTTGCAGGCTGTACCGGATATTTTCCACCATCATCTCTAACCAAATAACCTGCACCATCCCCTTTCTCTCCGTGGCATAACCCGCAGTATATATCATATAAATTTTTTCCGTTTTTCAATCCCTTTTCTGATATTGGAAAAGGACTTTTGGTAATCTCTTCTGACGCTCTAGTTCTATCTTCCTCAGTATCTGCATAAGCATAAGGCTTAAATCCATTCGCTGGAACATCAATTCCTACATGAGAATTGCTCTTAGCCACTCCAGCCGCTCCTCTTGGTATCGTACCATGAACAGGTTCCTTAGGCATAGCGTAGCCATAATACTCTTCTTCTGTTCCCCAAGTGTTGTTATAATAGTAACTATAATAATTTGCTTCATAAGCAACAGAATGAGCCATATCTGGCATATACTCACTACCGGGATTATTAACTCCGGGCTGTTGGCAAGAAATCACAGTCAATAACATACCAAACAGCAAAATGAAACTATAATTGTTTATTAATTTCATGTGTTTATTTTTCAATTCTTTAAGTCGTTACATGAAACTTACTGTTCGCCAAATCTAAATCGATTTGTAGCTTTTCAGTAATCTTTATTTCATGCATTTATTTTAGTCATTTACGCTTTGTCAAATAAAATCTACTTAAACAGTAGCATTACTAACCGAATCAGCCCCTGTTTCCGAGAAGAAATTTTCAGCTTCACTATTGGACACACTATCTGCATCAAATGCCAAGCAAAATTTATCGTCCGTTATTCTATCATCTAAATATTTATTCGTCACTCCTGGGCCTAATCCGCAAACTGTATAAAAACTTACTACCATACCTATAGATGCAAAAAGAACAGTCAACTCAAATGTTATTGGAATAAATGCAGGCACAGACCAATAAGGCTTACCACCGAATATTACAGGCCAATCTTTTGTAAATATCCAAGTCATACCCAAAAATGCAGTCAAGGTACCTATCATACCATATACAAAACCAGCTACATGTAGTCTCGACTCTTCCAAACCTAAAATAGGATCCAGACCATGTACCGGAAAAGGTGTGTATACATCGTGAATATCAAGGTGAGCTTCCTTTGCCTTCTTAACAGCTGACATCAAGTCTTGCTCATCATTGTACAATCCAAAAATTATATTCTTATTATTTCCCATTTTTAGTATTCTTTTTTAGTGAGAATGAGTTTCGTGATGAACAGCATCTTTTCCTACATATTGATCACCCGATGATTTCAAAATACTCTTGATTTCCGCAATAGCAACCACAGGGGCCACTCTTGTAAATATGAGATATAGAGTAAAGAAGAGTCCTATTGTACCCAAGTAAATTCCTATCTCAACCCATGTAGGTGAATAGTAACTCCAACTAGAAGGCAAGTAATCTCTTGCTAATGTCGTAGCAATAATCACAAATCTTTCGAACCACATTCCTATGTTTATCAAAATGGATAAGAAGAAAGTCAAAGTGATATTTCTTCTCCATGATTTCTTCCAAAAGAGTTGAGGTGAAATCACATTACAGAACATCATACCAAAATATGACCACCAGTAAGGTCCCAAGGCTCTGTTGAAAAAAGCAAATTGTTCATAAACATAACCTGAATACCACGCAATAAACAATTCCGTCAAGTATGCAACACCCACTATAGTACCAGTCAATAAAATCACCTTGTTCATTGACTCTATATGTTCTATGGTAATGTAGTCCTCAAGTTTCAATATTTTTCTTGTCACAAGCATAAGTGTTAACACCATTGCAAATCCAGAAAAAATAGCTCCAGCTACGAAATAAGGAGGAAATATAGTTGTATGCCATCCTGGTATTACTGAAGTGGCAAAATCAAAACTTACGATAGTGTGTACCGAAAGAACCAAAGGGGTAGCAATACCTGCCAAAACTAGAGACAATGATTCCCATCTTTGCCAATGCTTCGCAGAACCCGTCCATCCGAAAGATAGGAAGTTATATATCTTCTTTCTAAATCCTTTAGCTCTATCTCTTACAGTAGCAAAATCAGGAACAAGTCCTGTATACCAGAATAATAGTGATACGGTAAAGTAAGTACTGATCGCAAATAAATCCCATAATAATGGTGAATTGAAATTAGGCCATAGAGGTCCTCTTGTATTAGGGTAAGGAAAGAAATAAAATACAACCCAAGCTCTACCTACGTGAATACCAGGAAAAAGAGCTGCACAAATTACTGCAAAAATAGTCATCGCTTCCGCCGCTCTGTTCACACCTGTTCTCCATTTCTGTCTAAAAAGTAATAAAATGGCCGATATCAAGGTACCAGCGTGACCAATACCGATCCACCAAACAAAATTGGTGATATCCCATCCCCATCCTATTGTTCTATTTAGATTCCAAGAACCGATTCCAAACCAAATCGTCCAAGCAATACAAAAAACACCAAATGTTAATAAAGCTACAGAAATAATAAACCCAATCGTCCAAGACGTACTTGGTGTTTTTTCTGTTGGAGAAACCAAATCCTCAGTGATCTGATGATAGGTTTTATGCCCTGTAACAAGTGGTTCTCTTATTGGACTAACGTGAACACTCATTTATAATGATTTTAATTTTCCTACTAATTTAATTAAGCGTCTAAAGATTCGTCTCTGTTATTTACTTTCATAGTATAAGTAACAGAAGATCTTACATTGATTTCTTCTAATGCAATATAATTAAGGTCGGACTCCAATTTTTCATTAAGGACACCTCCTTTATTATTCATATCCCCGAAAGTAATAGCTCCTGTTGGACAAGCTGTCTGACATGCTGACTTCACATCCGAATCTCTTAGCCTTCTTCCTTCTTTTTTAGCGGTAAGTTTACCTTCTTGCAACCTCTGTACACAGAAACTACACTTCTCTATAACTCCTCTAACTCTAACCGTAACATCAGGGTTAAGAACCATTCTTGTAAGGTCATCACCACCAAAAGGTATTTTTTCATCTGTTAATTTTGGTTGGTTACCGGGGAACAAGTCTGCCGTTGTATAATCCAACCAATTAAACCTTCTTACTTTGTATGGGCAGTTATTCGCACAATATCTTGTTCCAACACACCTATTATACGTCATTTGATTTAAGCCCTCAGAACTATGACTTGTTGCATTAACTGGACATACATTCTCACAGGGAGCATTATCACAATGCTGACACATCATAGGATGATAAACAGTATTAGGATTTTCAACATCTCCATAATAATATCTATCTATTCTTAACCATGTCATTTCATGGTGCCTAGAAACTTCTTTTTTACCAACTACAGGAACATTATTTTCTGCCATACAAGCTACTGTACATGCTCCACATCCTATACAAGAATTCAAGTCAACATGCATCCCCCAATGATGACCCGCAGCATAGAGATCGTCATGTCCACCATATATCTGCTGCTCATTCAAATGCTGAGCATGCTTTCTTTTCTTTTTTACTTCTTTTACTTTGGATTTCAGATCCTTAACATTTGTTGTATATACCACAGATCTGTCTGTCAAGGCTCCCTGATACCCTTTAACGCCTTCAACTAAAGATTGCTCATCAGCATTAATCACTTCACCAGAAGCTTCATCTACCCCCTGAACTCCGTAAGTATGATGATACTGTACGCATGAGAAGTATTCTTCTTTACCAATCTTATTAGAAAGCTCCACATTTGAACTATAATATTGAGCAGTTCCATTTTTAGAAGCGAATGGTCTTACATCTACACCGATATCACTACCACATTCTCCCGCTTCCTTTCTTCCATACCCTAACGCAAGAGACACAGTTCCAGGCATCTGCCCAAATTGTCTGATTACAGGTACTATAAGTTCCTTGCCATCAATTATAATTTTTACCAAATCTCCATCAGACAGATTATTTAGTGAAACCATCGATCTATTTCCATCGAAATTAACCGGAATTGACAAGTAATTACCCCATGAAGTTCTAGCCACAGGGTCTGGCATTTCCATCAACCAAGGATTAGAAGCATATTGTCCTCCTCCCATATTAACCGTCTCAAAGAAAGAAACCTCTAAATCTGTGTTAGATGGCTTGGATATTGCCCCCATATTAATACTAGCATCACTGAAAGAAGAACTTTCAGATGTACTCATTTCTACCACTCCATCATGTAACGCACTGGTCCAAAATGATTCAAAAGAACCATACTTTGATTGTTGCGTAAATGCACCATTTCTCCAACTATCTCTTATGGCATTATACATTGCCTGATCATCAGAAATATTAGATTCTCCAGACCATGTCAATAAACTCTGTTCTGCTTGTCGTGTACTAAATAGTGGAGAAATCGTCGGTTGTATCAAACTATAATGTCCCTTTTTAGGCATTGCATCACCCCAACTTTCCAAATAATGATGTATTGGAGCTACAATATCACACTTAGTACTTGTTTCGTTAGGAGCATAAGACATTGCCAGCTTGGCCTTAACTTTCGCTAAACCTGTAACAAAAGCAGCTCTATTTGAAGAATCGTATGCTGGGTTACAATCATATACGATAACTGCATCTACAGCTCCACTATTCATCTCATCACAAAGTCTATTGAAAGCAGTATCATTTCCACTTTTCTGTAAAGAGGCATCTGACATACTCATAGTAGTACCATAATTACCCAAAGCCTGATTAATGGCATTAACCATTAGTTGTTCGTCTTTGTTATTAGACGAAGAAACAACAATAGATCTTCCCGGTGATGCCTTCAATAATCCAGCGACTTTTGTTAGAGCCGTCTTAGCCTTAGCATTTAAGCCAGTACTAGTAGCTCCTCCCCTTACAATTTCATTATAAAGATGAGCAATAGCTACACCTTGCTCTGAAGGTTTAACCAATATTCTATTATCAGCATTAGAACCTGTCATAGACATATGGCTCTCCACCTGAATATGCTTAGACATATTTGGATGATTTACATCATCAATTTTTCTTCTTTCCGAATAATCCTTAGCAAACTCAACAGGAGAAAGCCAAGTTCCTAAAAAGTCAGCATTGAAACTTACTACAACATCTGCCTTGTCAAAATGATAACTTGGCATTACTCTTTCGCCGAAGTTCGTTTCATTTGCATCCAAAGCTCCACTATAAGAAACACCATCATAAGTAACCACTTCTGTATTTGGATACTTTGCCTTAAATCTATCAATACAAGACTTAGTAAACGGTGATATTAAAGAATTCGTTACAATTCTCACATTGCTTCCAGCACTAATAGATTCTTTTACATAACTATCAACTATACTCCAATCAGTTTTCTCGTACTCTCCGTCAGCACCTAATTTCATAGGAGTCTTATATCTATTGGTATCATAAAGAGACAAAACAGAAGCTTGGACTCTTGCACTAGTACCTCCTTTAGTTATTGGAGATAAGTCATTTCCTTCAATTTTAATCGGTCTACCTTCTCTTGTTTTCACTAAAATAGAGCAGTAGTCTCCTCCATTTACAAAACTAGAAGCATAATAAGTAGCCACTCCAGGTACAATGGCCTCAGGTTTCACAACATAAGGTATAGCTCTTTTAATAGGAGTATCACAACCTGCAGCAATGGTAGCAGCACCTACTCCAAATCCTAACACCTTCAAAAAATCCCTTCTATCTCCAGAGAGGTTATCGATGGCTTCAGCCGTTGTCTCAGAAGCCAAAAGAGATTTTTCCTTATCTGAATCTTTGAAAAACTCTTCTTTTTGCAGAAGGTCCTGTTCACCAATCCAAATATTATTATTATTTTTCATATTACTTATTTCAGAATAATTTTCAATTAATAATGGCACTTTTGACATTCCAATCCACCGATATCTGATACCGTCACTTTCTCCCTTTTACCGGATGCCATTTCTTCATGATATTTTTCGTAACTCTTATAATACTCGTTATCATTAAACTGTACTGCCGTTTGTCTGTGGCAATTTACACACCATCCCATAGAAAGAGGTGCTTCTTGTGAAACAACCTCCATTTCATCCACATTTCCATGACAAGTCTCACACTCTACCTTTCCAACCTCAACATGTTGTGCATGATTAAAATAAACATGGTCCGGTAAATTATGTACTCGTGTCCATTCAATAGGACCTTGAATTTGTTTCTTTACATTATTTGTTAGTGAGCTCACGATATCATTCCATTGATCCTCTACTACTTTCTTCCCTTTGACATCAAGCTCTGCCAAATCATTATCATTCACATAGTTCTCCTTTATCCAATCCGTATAAACCTTCTTGATAGAATCCTGTGGATAATCATTATAATTAGAGATGTAGGTATTGCTTTTTGGATTATAACCAATTGAAGCAAATATCTTTGTGATTTCAGCTGTCCCATATTGTGAGCCTGTCTTGATAGCTCTATGACAATTCATACAGGTATTAGCGGCAGGTATTACAGAATGTTTAGATCTTCTAGCTCCATCATGACAATACTGACAATCTATCTGATGAACTCCTGCATGTGTTTCATGGGAGAACTTAATGGGTTGTTCTGGCTTATACCCTTCTTGCCTGCTCAGATTTGTAGCGTTATTAACCATGGTGTAACCACCTAACACTACCAAAGCAAATATCAGAAAACTAATCATACCTTTTGATGTCAACGATTGCCATAAAGTCCTCTCTTCATATATTCTACCTTCTTTAGCTGCCGAAATCTTATTTAAATTATTGATTATTCTAGCTAATACTAACGCCAATACCCCAAGCACACCAAATAATAACCAATATAAATATTTATTTGGTCCTTTATCTCCCACTTGATCATCCGTTGCCACTACAACATTAGCAGCCACTCCATATGTACCATCATAAGTTCCATTGACAAAAGCTAGAATAGATCCTATCTCATCATCAGTGAGATCTGGATACGCAGTCATTACCGTAGGCTTGTATTCATTCCAAAGTTCTACCGCACGAGGGTAACCATCAGCAATAGATTTTTGAGAATTTCTAATCCAAGCGTATAATGCTACATCATCCCCCCATCTTTCCTGAGCTCCACCTAAAGCAGGACCTGTTGCTGCAGATCGCATATCCTTAGCATGACAAGAAGCACAGTAATTTTTGAAAAGGGTTTTTCCGGCGTCCGGACTGACTTGTGCGATTGAGAATTGAATCATTCCAAAGAAGCAAATCAATGAAAGACCCAACAATTTTAGATGATTAAATTTCATCATATGTCTTTAAATTGTATAAACAATTGATTATTAAAGTTTTGTTAAAATTTACACAAATTCCAACGCTGCAAAAATAAAATTAGCCAACATATATAACAATATTATTGACATATGATCTGCTATTTAGATTTGATCTTAATAGTAAGGGGTGTACCTAAAATTGCCGTGTCACACTTTTAGATATCAATGATATTTGGCAAAAGAATTAAAAATATTCGAAAAATATACCACTTTTGCATCTTTCACATCAATTATTACGAAACAATGACAATTCATAAAGAAGGCTATCCCACATTAGTTTTGACAGCCATTTTATTTGGTTTAAGTTCTTTTCTAATCTTTAAATATGTTCCACAACTTGGATATCCAGGTCTTGCCATTTTTATAATACTTTGGTTATTTCTAGTTTCATTTTTCAGAAACCCAAATCGTCGACTAAACAAGTTAAACCCTGGAGTAATTAATTGCCCCGCAGATGGAAAAATTGTTGTCATTGAAGAAACAATGGAAGAAGAATACTTTAATGAAAAAAGACTTCTCGTTTCCATATTTATGTCTCCATTGAATGTACACGTCAATCGAAATCCTATAAGCGGAAAAGTATTATATTCTAAATATCATCCGGGAAAATATCTAGCTGCTTGGAACCCTAAATCTTCGACACTAAATGAGAGGACTACAGTAGTTTACGAGTCTGAGCAAGGTCATAAGATTCTTATGAGACAAATAGCTGGTGCTTTAGCCAGAAGAATCGTGAATTACCTCAAAGACGAAGATAAAGTTACCCAAGGAGATGACATGGGTTTTATCAAATTAGGATCCAGAGTGGATTTATATCTACCCATCGACACGCAATTAAACGTAAAGATCGACGACACCGTTTATGGCAATAAAACAGTTATTGGAAAATTTTCCTAATTAATCTTATCACATTACGTTAATCTGATTACCGAGGAATCAGGGTAAACTCTACCCTTCTATTTAATAATCTACCATTTAAAGTGGCATTATCTGCTATTGGTCTGCTCTCACCATATCCTGCGTGACTCATCCTTCCAGGAACTATTCCCTGATTTACAAGAAAATCATAACATGATTTAGCTCTTCTTTCTGACAAGGATTGGTTAGCAGCAGCATTACCAGTATTATCAGTATGCCCGCTTATACTCAAATTATAATCAGGATATCTCTTCAAAATATCTCCAATCTGTCTCAAGATTTGGTACGATTCTGCCTTTAAAGTTGATCTTCCAGTGTCAAACTGTACAGATCTCATGGCTATATCCAACGTTTCTCTATCTGCTTTTGCTATTTCTGGACATCCTCCTGTAGCAACTGATCCCGCACTGTTAGGACATTTGTCTACACTATCATCCAGACCATCACCATCACTATCCGGACATCCATTATAAACACTTGGTCCTTGTTGTGAAGGACATTTATCATCCGGATCTGCTATTCCATCTCCATCGCTATCTGGACATCCTGCTAAACTTTGCAGTCCTTTAACATTAGGACATCTATCTACTCTGTCTAAAACGCCATCATTGTCTTTATCCTCTGTTGGACAGCCTCCATTATCTGCTACTCCTCTCTGATCTGGACATTTATCCAAATTATCAGCAACACCATCTCCATCGCTATCTGAAACAGGACATCCATTGAGATCAGAAACACCAAAAACATCTGGGCATTCGTCCTCTTTATCTGCTATTCCGTCTCCATCAGCATCAGGACATCCGTTTGTTACCATTAACCCAAACTCATTTGGACATTTATCCTTAAAATCAGCAATCCCATCCCCATCAGTATCCGGGCATCCATTAAGTTCTTTTAGGCCTGCTTCTTGAGGACATAAATCTAATCGATCCTCTACACCATCTCCATCACTATCTATGAGTTCCTCCATTTCTTCCTTAACTTCTTCCTCCTCCATATTTCTCTTACCCCACAGATATGTAAATCCAATACCATGGTGTAAATTATTTCTATCTTCTGAGAAAGAGAATCTATATTCAGACTGGTAGTTAACGAAGCACTCATCACTTACTCTAAAATATAGACCAAATCCGAATGGAGCTTGTATATTAAATTCTCCAACTGATTCGGAAACACCTCCTAGTCCTGCCATAAAATAAGGAGTCACTTTAGATTCTTTTTTATAAAACTGATATTGCAATTGCAAATCCAATCCAAAAATAGTCTTATGAGTCATATCCAAAGAATCACGATGAGCGTCAACTTCTCCCATTTTAAATGGGATAACCAAATTTAGATTAGGCTGTAAGTTCTTCTGATATCCAACTTCAAAACCGTGATGATATTCCTTGAAACTGGTGATACTTCCTCCATTCTGTGATTGATAATCTACAAATAACTTCTTAAAGCTTATCCCTGATTTATAATTCGGGTTTTGTGCTTTAACACCAAATACTAATAATAAACAAGCCGAAATCAAAATAGCCTTAATGCTCTTCATTCTTTTCTTTTTATATTCTTTCCATCGAAATTTTCAAACTCAAACAATAGGGGTCAAAAGCTTAAAAGTCATTTTCTTTACGTTATTTGACATACACCTATAATCATGCAAAATTAGAATTAATTATTATAATAATAAAGAATACAAATTAAATATTATAAAAAAATATAATATATAGTGTATTAGTAACTAAATCTTATTATTTAATCAATTCTTCAAATACTCAAAGTATCCTGTTTCTCGGTTCTTTTTTGCATTGTCCCATTTAAAGAAACGTCCATTCATAGCAAGATATATGCCCGGTCTCAAAACCTGTACAAAGGCTAGTGCACTTCCCAAGTTAAAAAAACCATCAGATGATGTTCCAAATGCATATGGGACCATTGCTCCAGTCAATACAATAGTTTTTCCTTCCACCTTCCCTTTTGATAAGCTTTTAGCCGTTTCCACCATCGTATCAGTACCATGGGTAACGATAATCATATCTGACTTAGAATATTCACAATTGTATAAAATTATCTGTCTTTCCGCCTCAGTCATTTCTAAAGAATCAATCATCATCAAGGTCTTGACATCAATATTCAAAGTGCATCGACCTCTTTCAAACATTGATTTCAGGTGTGTATCTTTAAAAAACAACTCACCTGTTATAAAATTGTATTCTTTATCAAATGTACCTCCAGTCACAAATACTTGAATAAACTTTTTCTCTTTCATTTCTATAAAGGGATATTTCCATGTTTTTTGTTAGGCAATTCTTTTCTTTTACCTTCCAGAGATTTATAGGCCCTGATCAATTTCTTTCTAGTATGAGACGGCATAACTATTTCATCAATAAAACCTCGAGCTGCCGCCCTGTATGGATTTGCAAACTTTTCTGAATATTCCTTTTCCTTTTGTAGGGCTACCTTTTCCGGTTCCTTCGCATTTCTTATTTCATTCTTAAAAATAATCTCACTTGCCCCTTTAGCCCCCATAACCGCTATCTCAGCTGTAGGCCATGCATAGTTAAAATCTGCTCCAATATGTTTAGAATTCATCACATCATAAGCCCCACCATAAGCCTTTCTTGTAATCACGGTAATTTTAGGTACGGTGGCCTCACTCAGAGCATATAATAGCTTCGCTCCATTTGTGATAATAGCATTCCATTCCTGATCCGTCCCCGGCAAAAAACCGGGTACATCAACTAATACTAAAAGAGGAATATTAAAAGCATCACAAAATCTTGTGAATCTCGCTCCTTTCTTTGAGCTCTCGACATCCAAAACACCTGCTAAAAAATTGGGTTGGTTTGCTACAATTCCCACTGACTTACCTCCAATTCTCGAAAAGCCTACTATTATATTTGCGGCAAATTCTTCATGAATTTCAAAGAATGAATTTTCATCAACTATTCCCTTGATAACTTCCTTCATGTCATATGGCACTGTAGAAGACGCCGGAATGATTTTATTCAAATCTTCAATGATTTCCTCCCCATACTCATAAGCCAAATCATCTACTTTCTCCTTCCAGTTCTGTGGCATATAGCTGAGAAGATTTTTTAGTTTTTCTAAGGCATCTAAATCATTCTGAGCTACTAAATGAGTCACACCACTCTTGGAGGCATGTGCCTGAGCCCCACCTAACTCCTCTGCACTGACTTCCTCATTGGTCACCGTCTTAACAACATTGGGACCAGTTACAAACATATAACTCGTATGGTCCACCATCATTATAAAATCTGTCAATGCTGGAGAATAAACAGCTCCTCCTGCACAAGGTCCCATAATAACGGACAACTGAGGAATAACTCCTGATGCCAAAGTATTTCGATAGAATATATCAGCATATCCCCCTAATGACTTCACTCCTTCCTGAATTCTTGCTCCTCCACTATCGTTTAGACCTATAACTGGAGCACCATTCTGTAAAGCAAGGTCCATTATCTTACATATTTTTTCGGCATGTGTTTCACTTAACGACCCACCAAAAACAGTAAAATCTTGAGCATATATGTATACTAATCTTCCATTAATTTTCCCATAACCTGTTACCACTCCATCGCCAGGAATAATATTATCCTGCATTCCAAAATCATAACTTCTATGTTCAACTAGCATCCCAACTTCTTCAAAAGACCCTATATCACAAAGTATTTCAATTCTTTCTCTTGCAGTAAGTTTGCCCTTTCCATGTTCTTTCTCAATTCTCTTTTCCCCTCCTCCTAATAAAGCCTGCTGTTTTTTCTCCTGCAGTTTTTTCAATATATCACTCATAGAAAATTGTTGAATTTACGAATCTGTTTTAAAGCCCTTATAGCTATTTTTAGTTCCCGTTTGAAAATTTTGAAATCCAAAATTAAAAAATCAATTGAGCAATACTTCAAGATTAATTAGAAATAATACATTTGAGTCTATTTATACTTTTAATGTAGTGAACGTACTTCAAATCTTAATATTATAGCATGCAAATAGCAACAATGTTATCCAACAGAATCCAGCAAATGGAAGAATCCGCGACCATAAAAATGGCACAAATGGCAAGGAATCTAAAAGAGCAAGGCGTTGATGTGATAAGTCTCAGTTTAGGAGAACCAGATTTCGACACCCCAGAACATATTAAAATTGCTGCAAAAAAAGCCTTAGATGAAGGTTATACAAAATATACTCCTGTACCAGGACTTCTGGAATTAAGAAAGGCGATTTCGACAAAATTTAAAAATGAAAATGACCTAGCCTACGATGTAAATCAAATTGTTGTTTCTAATGGGGCAAAACAGTGTATTGCTAATATCTGCTTATCTATACTTAATCCCGGTGATGAGGTAATTATTTTAGCTCCCTATTGGGTTTCATATAGTTCTATTGTCAAAATATCGGAAGGTGTTCCTGTCATACTATATGCAGGTATAGAACAAGACTACAAAGTAAGTCCGGATCAATTAAGAAATGCTATAACGGATAAAACCAAAATGATCATTTTTTCCTCACCATGTAATCCCACCGGATCGGTGTATTTAGAAAATGAATTAAGAGCCATTGCCAAGGTATTGGAAGAACATGAGAATATACTTGTTGTTTCTGATGAAATCTATGAACATATAAACTTTTCAGGAAACCATTTTAGTATCGGTTCTATTGAATCTATGAAAAATCGTACTGCCACTGTGAATGGTTTTTCAAAGGGCTTTAGTATGACTGGATGGAGATTAGGTTATATGGGAGGGCCTAAATGGCTGGCAGCAGCTTGTAGCAAAATTCAAGGGCAGTTCACTTCCGGAGCCAATGCCTTTGGGCAGAGAGCCGGAATAGAAGCTCTTACTCAAAGCCTCTCACCTACCCATGAGATGGAAAAAGCTTTTTTACAAAGAAGGGACATGATGTTATCAATGCTATCAAATATTTCAGGACTTAAAGTAAATAAACCTTTAGGAGCCTTTTACATTTTCCCAGATGTAAGTCATTATTTTGGAAAATCTAGTGATTCTCATACTATAAATAATGCCGATGACCTTGCGGACTATTTATTACAGGTAGCACACGTAGGGTTGGTAAGCGGATCTGCTTTCGGTGCACCCAACTGTATTCGTATATCCTATGCAGCCTCAGAAGAGCAATTAAAGGAGGCAATAAAAAGGTTAGAATTCGCCCTATCTAAACTTCAATAATTAGTATCTAAAATTATTAATAGTTTATAGCTATTCTATACTTGAAGTCAGGCATTAGTTTGAAGACGTTCATAGCGTTTACTAAATCATATCTTACATATAATTCGAATTGTTGTTAAAAAAAACACTATTTTAACTATTTATATTACATTTGAATAAAATGAACTTTTTTTGGTGAATTTTTCTGCTAAAAGGCAACTATACACTCCATAATTTCGCCTTTTACCCAGATGTGCAAATAAATATTCGGCCTTATTCGCCTTTCTAACTTATTTAACACTTTTAAAGATTTGGTTATGAAACAATCAACCATGCTAATTTGCTATCTATTACTCAATTATTTCATAATTCCTCAATCTCTTTTTTCGCAGGTCGGAATCAATGAAACTGGTTCACCGCCAAATCCCTCCTCTATCCTTGATATATCCAGTGATTCCAAGGGTCTACTTATACCGAGAATGACAGAAACTGATAAAAATGGAATAGTATCACCAGCCCATTCTATGCTAATCTATCAAACCGATGCAAAACCAGGCTTTTATTTTAACAATGGTACTCCCGCAGCTCCTATCTGGACCTTACTGGGAGGAGACTGTGAAGGTAGGATACCTATTGAATCTCTTCCCTATACTATTTCTA
The DNA here is from genome assembly GCA_965230495.1 of Saprospiraceae bacterium. Classification (GTDB taxonomy): domain Bacteria; phylum Bacteroidota; class Bacteroidia; order Chitinophagales; family Saprospiraceae; genus JACJYM01. The sequence continues at coordinate 1,715,310 of OZ246004.1, forward strand.
GTAGTGGTTCTTATTATCTTACTGAAAGCTTAACTCAAGTTGGTACGGATAACGGCATTACAATAAGTACTTCCGATGTCACTCTTGATCTAAATGGGAATAGCCTTATGGGGAGCCCATCAGGCCCCACAAATGCGATTATAATTGATGGAGTGAGGTCCAGAATTAACATTATCAATGGTATAATCAAAGATTGGAATAATGGTATCTTAGGAACTTCCTGTAACAATTCATCTCTTAACAATTTACTAATATCTGATAATCAGGGAGAAGGTGCACGGCTCAATAATTCCATTAGTGTTTTTAATTGTCAGTTCGAAAACAATGGAAGTGATGGCCTTGACATAGGAGATTTTGGGATGGTCTACGATTGTAATTCTTCAAACAATTCTTTTGATGGAATAGAAACTGGTGACGAATCAATAGTTAAAAATTGTGTCGCTTCAGGAAACAACGGGTCTGGTTATAATTTAGGGAATAACATAAACATAATCGATTGCCTAGCATCTTCAAATGGATCAAAAGGAATATCTACTGGCACAGGCTCTATCGTTAATTCATGTAATGCCATCGCTAATTCAGGTAATGGGTTTGAATTAAAATCAGGGACCATTGCATATAAGAACAATAGCAAATCCAACGGCAACCATGGCTTTGAGTTAGATTCCGATGTACAGATAACTAATAACACTGCCGACAGTAATGATTCCTCTGGATTCTACACCTCCTTTTCCGACGGAAAAATAAAGGATAACCATAGTACAGATAATGGACAACATGGCTTTTTTATTGATGGCTCAGGCAATGTAATCACCAATAATACAGCCAGTGGAAACTCAGCTTCCAACTATTCTATCGGAATATCCAATACTGCCGGCACAATTATTAATAGCGGAACCATCAACACCAATGATAATCCCTATGCAAATATTGAGTTCTAAACAAACAATTAAAACAAAGTAAAACAACTAATAATAAAACAATTATGAAAAATATTACACGCCTCACACTTGCTTTTCTCTTACTTCCAAACTTTCTTATTTCTCAGAATGATGAGATCAATCCAGATACAATTTGCATATTTATGAATGACCCTCAACCCTTTTCAGTCGTAGAAAACGACCCTTATTTTATGATGACTGGAGAAGCACCTAAGTTTTGTGAAGATTTCCAATCGGAATGCGTAAGACTTACTTCCAATGGAATTTTAACCTTGATTAGTGATAATGAAATGTGTTGTGGTTCTTTTGAAATACCATATGGATACAAAGACTGTACCGTTGTATCCGCCATATATTTAACCATTAAATGCGAAGAACCTAAACCAGAGTGTAGTATTATAAATCTGGACGACTATAAGAACTACAATTCAGAACCCAATGGCAACAAATCCTTAATACACGCTTGCGACTCAAACTCTGTAATATATTATGTATCCGAATTACCAGGATACTCCTACTCATGGGATTTAGCTGGAATACCATTTACGACTTTAGGTAGTGGAGAGATTGAAGTTCTATGGCCTGGGACTGGCTCCTATTCAATGGTGTTAACTGAATCAAATGGCAGCAATACCAATACTTACACTTTTTGCATTGAAGTACTCGAGTCACCATCTGCTAATTTTGAGATCATAAACGACTGTGGATGTTTAAACTCACCAGTTTCATTTACAAATACAAGTATTGGTGGAAATGACTTCTTCTGGGATTTCGGTGATGGAAATTTTTCGTCAGATTTTTCGGCTACACACACTTATACCAGTCCAGGTATTTATGATGTTACTTTGTACGTTACTCAGGACAATTTCTCCAAAGATGGCAGTCCCTTGTGTTGCTGTACTGATTCCATTGTTCAACAAATTAAGATAGAACCTCTAGAGGGGCCTGAGATATTTTGTATTTCCACCTTATGTGAAGGTGACTCTACCAAATACTGGACTGATGCAGAAAACTGTGACTATAACTGGAGTGCTATGGACGCTTCTGGAAATGCTGTTAGTATTATTGGGTCAACTACCAGTGATACTATTTGCATAGTCTGGGAAGAAGGTCCTTTTGGAATCGTCACTTTAGAAGTGGATAATTGTGACGAAGATTTTTGTGAGCAACCGGTATCGGCAATAATCCCCATAATACAAGATACTTCTCAAATTGTTGGTGACGATGTAGTATGTGCATATTCATTTAATTACTACTCCTTACCCAAATGGCCATCTGTTGAATATGAATGGTCCATTGATCCTGTTGGAATAGGGGCTATTGTATCAGGCCAAGGAACTAACAGTATTGTAATAGATTGGTATGCCGCTCCAAATTCAGCAATTATAAATGTTAGTTATTACAGTGATTTCTTGGGCGGCCTTCCTAATCATTCTCAATCAGATTGTGCTGGTATAGCCTCATTAGAGATTGATATTTTGCCCGAATATGATTTAATAAGTCCTAGCACTAAATTTTGTATTGACGATATGCTGACATTTTCAACTACGATACCTTCTATCAATGGATTCACTTGGGAAGTTTATCCTTCACCCGGAGTCATTACTGGCTTAGGTAATACTCCACTAAATATTTCCTTTAGCAATTCGGGATCTTATGAAGTAATCGTTTATCCCAACTTTCCAAATCCTTTTTGTAATGACACACTGCGTCAAATTATTGAGATTTTGGAAGTACCACTTGCTGATAGTATTACTGGACCAAAAGAAATTTGTCCAAATGAAACCCATACTTATTTTGGACACACATCAACCAATAATACATTAATGGAATGGTTTGTGGAGGGAGGATCTTTTACTAGTGGAAACTTAGGAAATCCTGTAACTGTTGATTGGGGAGTCTCAGGGCCATACAAAATTGGATTAAGACAGATATTACAATCTAATCCTATGTGCCCTTCCGATACTATTTTTTGTTCAATTTCAGAAAAAGAACTACTCCCCCCAACATCTATTACGAGCTCTGTTAATTGCGTTAATGAAGTTCAATCGTATACAGTTCTCCCTGCTCAACATGGCGATGCGTATTTCGATTGGTCAGTTTCTCCACCAGCTTCAGGAAGCATTATTGATGGAAATGGTTCCCCCAATATAGATATACAATGGAACAACACTCCGGGAATAGTCACAATCACCTGTATTATAACACTTTGTGATGACAACTACACTATTATGGAAACTATCAATTTAAACAAGGCTACTATTCCCAATATAACGCAGTCAGGATTTTTATGTCCCGGCGGAAATGCCAGCCTGGATGCAGGATCAGGTTATATAAACTATGATTGGTCTCCAGGTGGGAGTGGTAATCCATTAAGTATTTCTTCACCTGGAAATTACATAGTTACCGTAACAGACATGAATGGATGCACAGCCGTTAATAATTTTGAGGCCGTAGAGCACGCTCTTCCCATAGTGGGAATTTCAACGCCAGATATACTTCCTTTATGTGTTGGGACAGGAGGCACCGTAGAAATTCATGGTTTGGACGGTGGTGTTTCAATTGAATGGTTTAAAAATGGTGTTTCACAAGGACCGGGAAGTCCGGACCCTGCAATTATCACTCATACGAATACTAATGTTGTTGCTTCGTTCACTTATTATTATATAGCTACTGATTTAGTAACGGGTTGTACCAATCAAAGTGACAATCTAGTTGTTAATCAAGTAATCTGTGGAGGTGGAAGCGGTGGTTGTACTCCAGAGTCATATACACTTGATGTAACCAATACCAATTTAATGCCTATTTGTAACGAAGTAGAATTTATGGTTAGTTCAACTAATGTAACACCTGTGGGATGGAATTTTGGAGACCCATCTGTAACATCTTATACCGGTACGGTAACCAATCCTATTGTCACATATGATGAAGCAGGATATTATGTTGCTACATTTTCCGGAACTGTTCCCGAAGATGGTTCGACAAGCAATTGTGCCATATCGGACACTACTGCTGTATGTGTTCCATTAGCAGCCGATTTTGAGTTCGAGTCCGAATGTGGCGTTTATACTTTTACTGACAATTCTTCCTTTATTACGGGTGCTGACATCACAATGTGGAGCTGGGATTTCGGTGATATGTTAGGTACTTCCTCAATGACTAACCCCATGTATAGCTATTCTTCATCTGGAACATTTATGGTTACTTTGACCGTAGAAAATGCAAATGGGTGTACAGCAAGCATCACAAAACCAGTTACCGTAGCTCCTGATCCAACACCTATAATTGATATTATACCGGGTTCAGCTTGCGTAGGAGAGCCATTTATCTTTACTAATCTTAATAATACCGGAATCGTTGATTGGCTGTGGAATTTTGGTGATGGTTCAGATAACGGAGGATCAAGTCCTTCACATGCTTATACTTCAGATGGCCCATACACTGTCACTCTAACGGTAACAAATGAAAATGGATGTACGGGAATGGCTACCTCTTCCTTAACAGTATTTCCTCTACCCACTCCTGGTAATATTACGTATAGTCCTGATCTATTCATATGTTCGGGAGAATCAGTAGATCTTACAGCTCCTCCAGGAAGTTCTTGGGTTTGGAATACTACGGAAATAACACAAACTATTACTGCTTCAATGGCAGGTTATTATAGTGTTACTATAACCGATGCAAACAATTGCGTGTATTCTCCCGATTCTGTCGAAGTCATTGTCTATCCAGAAATTGATGCCAATATCTACGGAAATCCGGTAATCTGTGATGATGAATGCACTACTCTATATGCGGCTCAAGCTGCAGGTTACATATATTATTGGCATGATCAAGATGGAAATCTAATAGGAACAAATCAAAGTATTGATATATGTTTTGGTTCAGGAGTAACAGAAGTTTACCTGAAGGTTGAAGATGCCAACGGATGCTTAGGATATTCTCCTACAATTTTAATTGCTTACGAAACATCGCCAACTGTTAATATATCTCCTTCAGTTCCTATACCTTGTGAAGGTGTACCCACTGTATTAACAATAACACCTTATGACCCGGCATTAGATTATCTATGGAGCACAGGCAGCTCTGCCCCATCCATAACAGTTATCGCTGCAGGACCTTATTCAGTGGTAGCAACCGATCCTCTTACAGGATGTTCTTCTTTTGCAACAATAACTGTTTATCCAGCTCCAGACTTATGTATAATTCCTGGAGGATGTTATACTGCCTGTGATCCGGATACTATTTGTGCTCCTGATGGACTTACAGATTATCAATGGTTTCTAAACGGTACTTTAATAAGTAGTGCCAATGGACAACAATGTCTAGAAGTGACAGAATCAGGAGCTTATCACTTCACTGGAACCAACAATTTTGGGTGTAGTTCCAGCTCTGACACTTTACATATGGAGATTATTCCTTGTTGTTATCCTGAAGATACCAATATTACCGCAGAACCGATAGAAGGTGACGGAGATTGTTGCTTTTCTCTCAGTTATGACATAGATGTTTCTTTTTTGTATGGAATATCAATACATTCTCCTAATGCTAATCTAAATATTGACTTTGGCTCAATACATTCTTCATTACAGGTTACCTCCAGTAGTCCTAGTATAATACTAAACAATTCTTCCCCTACTGATCCTATTTATCAAGGTTACCTACCCGATTTTGGTAAAATCTGTGTTGAAGATCCTACTAATCAACCTACTATAGTAGTTATTGATTGGCTAGATATGAATAGTGATGTTCTATGCTCGGATACTCTTCAATTAGAATGTCCCGTAGAACCAGATTGTATCTATATTGTACAAGACGAAATATTCTGTGAAGATGATGTTGTTTATTACAATTTCGAAGTTTGTAATCCTTTGGATGCCGATTTTTCTGTTGGCTTTATTGATCTCATAGACGTTTCTCCAGCTGGCCTTGTGGTTACCCCTGATAATTTCGACCTAATAACACCACTAGATCCTGGTGATTGTATAAGCTTAAGTATTACATTATCAGGAAGTTCTATAGCCAACGAAATGTTTTGTTTCAACTTGATTGGTCATGAGATAAATCCACAAGAAGATCCATCTGCACTTTGTTGTTCTACAGATACCACTTATTGTATTCAGATACCCGGATGTCATCCTTGTGACATGGTTTACGTTTCGGATATAATTGTAGACCCAATTGATAGTTGTTGTTATGACATCCAGGTAATTAATAATGCCACAGAGTTTGAACTAACAGGAATAGGTATCTGTGCCTTAACTCCTGATGTCTCTTTAGGAATTTCTAACCCTATAGGTTCACAATGGACAACGGTTTATCTCGACGATAAATCTGGAATATTCGATTATACTGATGACGATTTATTACCTAACGGCTCGCATATTTTGCCTAAAATATGTATTGAAGAAAGTCCCGTAGCCTTTATAGATATAGCAGTCAAATGGATGGTTGGAGAAGACATTAAGTGTGAAGATACCATATCATTGTTCTGTCCTGGTGATTGTGGATATATTGAACCAGACTATCTCATCACATGTCACGAGGAAGGAGGATGGAAATTCACGGGATATATTGTCAATACCTCGACCGATACCATGAACTCTGCATATATTGATTTCGGAAATGATGCTTTGGACCCATATGATCAAAGTATCTCCCTAAATGGTTTAGCTCCAGGTGAAATCTATGGTCCATTCTCTATTTATATCGGTCCAGAAGCTCATAGTGGAGAAGAACTTTGTATTATCACAACGCTTCATGCCAGCAATCATGGTGACGAACATGAAGACTGTTGCGAATTCAAGACAATTATAATTTTACCGGAATGCGAAAATGATGAACTCTGCATTTGCGATGCTTCCTTTGAAGAAGAGATAGCAAAGGGAATATTATGTGACTTTACAGGAGAACCATTAGCTTATGAATTCTCTCCTGCAGGTAATTTTACTGAATGCGACAAAATAGAATGGAAATGGGGAGATGGAACTCCTAATAGTGTTACTGTCGGAAATCAATCCATAACTCACATTTTTCCGGAACCTGGCGAATATGAAGTATGCATGACTGTTTACCGCGTCGATATTTATGGTAATGAATGTAAGGAACGAGTATGTAAACAAATTGAAATTTCTGAACAGGAACAAATAATGGCTTATCCTATTCCTGCTTATCAATTATTAAATATTTCGTTGACTAATTCTCGATTTTCAGGAGACGCCCATATTATTATATACGATACTGCAAACAAAGAGGTATTGCGAATTACATCGAAAATATCATCTGAAGAAAATGCGGAAATTGATATCAGTCATTTAAATAAAGGAATCTATTTTGTCATAATTGAATTGGAGAATAAAACCGTAATTAAACGAATTATAATAATGCGTTAAACAGCTCAATTAATGGTCGAAGTGAAAACTTCGGCCATTATTAGATAGTTCTAAATAAGTCCATGCAGCACATATAATCATAATATTGAATAATGAATTTTCAGTTTTATACTGAAATAAGATAATCTCTTTTCATTTATTCCATTTTATCAATTGATTTCTAAGGGCTTTTAAATCTTTTGGAATCTTTGCCTCAAGAGACCTTATCTCATTAGAAACTGGGTGTCTAAACACAATCATCTGAGCATGAAGTGTATGTCTTTCCATTAAAGGCCTTTCTTCTTGAAATTTTCTATTATTAAACTTCTTTCCCTTGATCTCAGAAACAAAAAAAGAAGATCGGTCACCATATAAACTATCTATGATTAATGGATGACCTATACTAGATAAATGAACCCTAATTTGATGTAATCTACCAGTAAAAATTCTAACTCTAAGAATACTGAATGACTTAAATGACTCCAAAACTTCATAGCTTGACTTGGCGTACTTACCTCTTTTATGGGCAACCATTTTTCCTCTGGTAGTTTTGGATTCTGCCAGAGCCAATTCTATTTCTCCATGAGCAGGAATTGGAGTTCTTTCTACATAAGCAAGATAATATTTTTCTATTTCCCTGTGTTGAAATTGTAAAGAAAGATGTCTGTGCGAATCTTCATCCTTGGCAAAGATTATAATACCTGAAGTATCCTTATCCAACCGATGAACGACAAATAATCTGTCTCTACCTTTTTCAAGTATAGCCTTCAAGCTTGGTTCTTCCTTTATAAACCTTTGATCGATTGTAAAAACACCTGCTGGCTTATTTACTGCTATCAAATTCTCATCTTCAAAAATAATTTCAATTCCTTTTTTCACCTCAGTACACTATTAAAGATTGGAATATTTTACGATTTTTTGAATATAGTATTTCCATATAATCGAATAAGATGATTGACGTATTGAGCCCGGATAATTAATTCTGAATTTATCAACTAATATTTTTTCCGTTCTTTTTCTTCTAATAATGGTCAATAATCGATAGTAGAACGAAAAGTGAGCTTTTAGAATTGAAAGAGTTTTTGAGATATTACCTTCAAATATAAATTTCAAACCAGCCATTCCATCTAGTACCAATCTCGTTGGGATCATCCACAATAACCGAAAGGTCGAAAAATTCTTCACAATAGTTGCCAGAGAGTTTCTAATATTGAGATATAACTTTTTGTCAGATTGATAAGCCAAAGTTCCCCCACCTAAATGATATACAACAGAATTCGGAATTACTTCTAACTTATATCCAGCTCTTTGCAATCTTAAACTAAAATCTATTTCTTCAAAGTGAGCAAAATAACTGGGATCAAATCCTCCAAGTTTATTAAATATTTCGGTACGAACCACCATTGCAGCACCACTTACCCAGCTTACTTTTGTTCTTTCATCATACTGCCCCTCATCTTTTTCAAGCTTATCTAAAATTCTACCCCTACAAAAAGGATAACATAGACGATCTATAAAACCTCCTGCCGCTCCTGCATATTCAAAATATTCAGGTTCTTCCAAGGACAATATTTTAGGTTGAACAGCCCCTAATTCAGCATCATCTTCCATAGCTCTAATCAAAGGATCTAACCATGCCTCAGACACTTTGACATCAGAGTTTAAAACTACAGTGTATTTTGATTTAATTTCTGATATGGCCAAATTGTATCCCTTTGCAAAGCCATAGTTTTTTGTAAACTCTAAGAGTTGAACTTCAGGATACCATTCTTTAATAAAAGAAACAGACTCATCTACAGAGGCATTGTCAATCATTAAAATTTCAAAATCTTCTTTACTACTATTTAAAACAGAAGGTAAATAGGATTCAAGATACTCCCTTCCGTTATAATTTAATATTGCAACGGTGCAATTCAAATTTTTGGAATTATCTTCCCTATCCCCTTCAAAAAAAAGCTGCACCGCTCTTCTATCCTCTCCTAACTGACTCTTTAGCTCATCCACTCCCCCAAAGGTTATATCCTCTCTTATAAATGATAGAAAACTTATTCTAACCACCCGATCATAGATTTCTTGATCAAAATCGAATATATTGACCTCAATAGTTCTTGTTTTACCAGACAGGGTAGGTTTCTCCCCAATATAGAGCATTCCATTATATGACTGTTCGTCCATATAAACTTGCACTGCATATACTCCGTATTTTGGCACCAACTTATCGGAATCTAACAAACTTATATTAGCCGTAGGATAGCCTATCTGTTTTCCTATTTTTTCACCATGAACAACTCTACCTTCTAGTTCGTAGTTTTGACATAAAAGGCTATTTGCTTTGACTATATCACCACTAGACAAACTTCTTCTAATCTCACTTGAACTAATTGCAATATCTTCTATTTGCTGTTTGTCAATTTCAATCACCTTAAAACCCAACTCCGTTTCATACTGTTTTAGTAGAAATATATCCCCACTCCTATTCAAACCAAATCTATGATCATATCCAATGACTATATATGCAGGATTGAAATTTTTACTTAGAAATTTCTCCACATATTCTCTCGGATGTAATTGCGAAAACTCTATAGTAAAAGGTATTATTACTAAATTATCTACACCCAGTGACTCTAAAATAGAAACCTTTTCATTTAAGCTGGTTAGCAAAGTTAAATCTTTATCATTGGGGAAAATTACTTTCCTGGGATGCGGATGAAAAGTAATTAACACACTCTCTCCATTAACTTCTTCCGCTAGGGCATTGATTCTACTGATTATCTTCCTATGTCCAAAATGCACACCATCAAAAGAACCGATAGTAACTACAGCCTTTTTAAACGTAGGTAAATCATCAATATTTCGATATATTCTCATCTAACTATAGAAGGGATTAAATTATTAAGTAACAATTATCCAAATAAGCCACAAAAGTAGTAAACTTGCCGCAATAATATTTGTTGTAAGACTTGGTTTGACTTATACATAACGAATATTATTTTGTCTTCCAATATAAATTACTTGATATGAGAAGTATAGACAACAACAAAATAGTAAGTGCCTTAAGGAAAGTTTTAGATCCTGCGACTGGCTTGGATATTATTCAAGCTAAAATTGTTCATGATCTAAAAATGGATGAAAAAAATGTTTCTTTTTCGTTGATTATAAATGAAAAGAACTCTGCCGTAAAGGATAAGTTAAACTTTGCATGTATTGAAGCTATTAAAAATGTTTACCCAGACATAGATGTTCATATCCACTTGAAATTAGATCAAAACATAGGTAATAGCCGAAAAGTACTACCACAAATCAAAAATGTCATAGCTGTAGCCTCAGGAAAAGGAGGTGTAGGCAAATCTACAATTTCTTCTAACCTAGCCATTTCTCTGGCTAAATCCGGATATAAAGTAGGTTTAATTGATGCTGATCTATACGGCCCCTCTATTCCTACCATGTTTGGACTAAAAGGCCAAAGGCCTAAAGTAGAAGTGATACATGGAAAGCATAAAATTATACCTTTAGAGTCTCATGGTATCAAGCTAATGAGTATCGGTTTTGTAGTAGAACCTGAACAAGCTGTTGTACTAAGAGGTCCTCGTTTAGGTGGCATTATAAAACAATTCATCCAGGATTGTATTTGGCCTGAATTAGATTATTTACTCATAGATCTTCCTCCGGGAACAGGTGATATTCAGCTTACCTTGGTTCAAACCGTACCCATAACAGGTGCCGTAATGGTTACTACCCCCCAAGAAGTTGCTATGATTGATGCCGTAAAGGCCATGAATATGTTTTTGCTTCCTAATGTCAATGTCCCTATACTTGGTGTTGTTGAAAACATGGCATGGTTCACTCCTAAAGAACTTCCCAACAATAAATATTATATCTTTGGAAAAGGAGCGGGTGAAAAGCTATCGGAATATGGTCAAACAAAGCTCCTAGGGCAAGTTCCTCTAGTACAGGCAGTTAGAGAGTCTGGTGATCAAGGAAATCCTATATCGATGGATTCTAACAATGTGGTTGTAAAACATTTTGATTCCATTACAAAAGAACTCATTTCAGCAGTTGAACGTAGGAATAAAAATATGAAACCTACGGAAATTGTTGAAGTAAAATAAAATCCCTTAATTTTACTAAATGAATTTAAGTCAAAAAGAAGAATATATTAAATCTCTTAATTCATCGCTAGATGAGATACGTCCTCATTTGAAAGTCGATGGAGGCAATGTTGAAATTGTGGACGTAGAAGAAAATGGTGTAGTACTAATCAAATGGTCTGGAAATTGTGAGTTTTGTAACATGTCGGAAATGACATTAAAAGCAGGAATTGAACAAACCCTAAAGGCCAGACATCCTGAAATAACAACTGTTAAAGCACTCAATGGTATAGTTAATGAATAAATCCAATTTAATTCATCAAATCGTTGAGAAAAATTCTTTTTTGTGCGTTGGTTTGGATACTGATCTAAAAAAGATTCCTCAGCATTTTTTAGACTTTGATGATCCCATTTTTGAATTTAACAAGCATATCATTGATGCCACAAAAGAATATACCGTAGCATATAAACCCAATATTGCTTTTTATGAATCCTTAGGTCCCAGAGGGTGGACTTCTCTCGAAAAAACTATAGCATATATACCTAACAATATATTCAAAATAGCAGATGCCAAAAGAGGTGATATAGGTAATACCTCAAAAATGTATGCCAGAACATTTTTTGAATATTATAATTTTGATGCAGTAACCGTAGCTCCTTACATGGGCGTTGATAGTGTCACCCCTTTCCTTGAATACGAAAGCAAATGGGTTGTTTTGCTTGGACTCACCTCTAATTTAGGAAGTAAAGATTTTCAAAAAATAGAATCGCGAAAAGGTTCCTATGTATACGAAGAGGTATTGCGTAAATCTTCTTATTGGGGTTCTACAGAAAATATGATGTATGTGGTTGGAGCTACACATCCCGATGAATTTCTTAGGATTCGAGATATAATACCTGATCATTTTCTTTTGGTTCCTGGCATCGGTGCTCAAGGTGGCGATTTACACGGAGTAATAAAAAATGGTAGAAATGGTGATCAGGGACTTTTGATAAATTCTTCTCGTGGAATCATTTATCCTTCTGATGACACCCATCAATTTCCAGAAAATGTAAATAAATCCGCAGCTGATTTACAGTCTGAGATGAGAAAGTATTTTTAGTGCTTATCTAATCTTGCTGACAATATCATAAATGGCTATTCCCGTTGCCACAGATACATTCATTGACGAATTATTCCCAAGCATAGGTATATGAATAATGGCATCCGAAATTTCGAGAAGTTCTTCTGCAATACCATGATTCTCCGAACCTACTATCAGGCAAACTTTTTCATCTTTTTCCAATTTTAAATTCTTGATATCCTTACTTCCGCTTGTCAGTTCTAAAGAAATAATTTTTACTCCCTCAGATCTTAATCCATCTAATATCTCCAATGGATTTTCACAGTATTCAAAATCAATGTATTTCTCAGTAGAACGCGAAGTTTTCCGAATTTTTTGATTAGGAGGGCAAATTGTTGTTCCGGATAAGAAAATTTTGGTCACACCTAATGCATCCGAAAGTCTAAAAATAGCTCCTACATTGTAGGGGCTGGTCAAATTACTTGCCAATATATATACATTAGAGTTTACCTTGGAAACTATATGATCTTTATGAGTCAATTGCATATTTCTACTCTCTTATAAGCACCATTTTCGCATTCTCGCTTTTCAATATTTTCCTATAAAATGATCTAAACTCTTTAAACTCTTCTTTCGGAAAGGTACCTGATTTTTCAACAAACTCTCTAGTTACAAAAACTTTGTTATCCTTGGACTCAATTTTTATAGAATAATACCCAAAAACTGTATCATACTCTTTGTTTTGAAAAGGTAACGATTCAATTTTATACCCTGTAGGTATTTCAAATTCAAGTGTCAATAGTTTTCGATAGTCCCATTTCTGATAGATATCCCATATCCTATTTTTATCTTTCATGACATTGCGGCCCACCTGATCAATAGCATTTATTGGCACAAATAATCTATCCCCATTAGCACTGCCGTATTTAAAAGTTTCATAGTTGCCAGTAACTGTCGCTATTGGTGTATTCTTATCGTATTCTGCTCTGATATTTTCAATTGTCACAGGAGTTGGAGAAAGAAGCTCCTGAAGTAATTTACCTACATCATCGTCACTCTTCCTTGCCAAGTATCTCCTTAATTTTTGATGAAAACCTCCAGAATACAGATGATCTATTTTTAATTTTGCGGATCCATCAACTTTTAATTCTATCTGAGCTTTTAAGTCTTCAAAATTTATCTCACTTTTTGGATCAGGAGTTTTCATCTCTTTCCCTCCAGTTTCATCCCAAATCAATGCAAATCTATCTTCGTTATCAATTCCAATATATCCGGCTGGATATGAATTACTGGTGCACTCCAACCACATATCTTCAGTGGGTAAGTAAACAATAACATGATTAAACCTTGGATCAACAATATTTTCTTGGGTTCTTTGCTTTGCTCTATCACCCCCTCGGTTAATCAAAGCACACTTAGCCTCCACACCGACTTCTTCTAACATGGCTTTAGTATAGAGACTAAGAGCTTTACAATCTCCAAAACTATTTTCATGTACATAATCAGAAGATAGAGATTGCCAACCTCCGATACCTAGCTGTATACTTACATATCTCATCTTTTCTTTCAGATAATCATAAATAGCATTTATTTTCTCCTTATCATTTTTGCAATGAATGGTTAACTCGTTCGCTACCATTTTCATATCCGACGTGACGACTTCCCTACTCTTATTCAATTCATAAATAAACTTTCCGAAATTACTCCAACTCTCATTGGTACCTTCATAATCTTCAAGCTTAAAAAATTTTGGATTGACAGCTACCCTAGATAATAAATTCGTACTTGCCGGCATCCATTTTTCAGACTCTAATGCCTTTATGTTACTCACAGCCCAACTGTAAGTAATAATCCCTTTTTCATCCATTGATTTGTGAGGTTCCTCATTTGTATTAACCAGATAATAATTAATATCTGTGTCATCTGTAACATGATAATTTACCTGTAAATGTTGAATAGATCGACCAAAATGATTTAACTCAATATCCTGATAATTAAACTCCCCTCTTTTATTGTGTACTTCGTATGACAAATCTACGGTATAAGGAAAGTCTGTTCTATCTGTATTTAAATAATAATACCTGTAATCCTGAGCCACACTGGAGCCGGCAAACGCAGAACGGTTCAAAAAATCCTTCTCTTTAAACTTTGTGACCTCCCTTCCAAAAGCGTCTAAAATAACGACTTTAAGCTTTTTTATTTTTTCGAAATACTCATCGTATCCAATATATATTTCTCCTTCTCCATCCTCATTCGTTAAAGTAAACACTTTCCTAATTCTCTTTTTAGTTTCTCCTTTCTTAGTTGCATCTATGGTTTCTTCATGCAGCCTAATAATGGTATTCGCATGGCTCAGCAAACTGTCAGGAATTAGATCAATAGAAAAATCCTCTTGACTAAAAGAAATCCAAGGGAGAAGCAACAATGTATAAACATAAATAATCCGCCTCATACTATGTCTTCCTTTTAAGGATTATTGGTTCTTTATATTTTTCAATCATAAGATCAAATAAGGTCTTGATCGCCGAATAATGTTCAGGATATATCTCAGGAAATCTAATATTTAATTTTCTAACAATCTGAATTTTAGATCCTTGAACATTACTTAATATTTTATATTTAACAGAACCATCAGAAAGTGTAATTGAAGTGCTTTCAGGAACCGATTCTATCTCATATCCTTCTGGAATCTCAACGTTCATAATCGTTTGTTCTATCAAAGGGTAACCGAAATCAATGGGATAGGTTCTTTTTTCCAGTTTAAAAGGATTTTCGGTATAGTCAGAAAAAAGGCATGAAGGAATATATAGAAGGGTCGACTGATCATAGGCCTCTTCCACTGAAAAATAAGCCTTATCCCAAAACTCATCGGTTATTTTTGACGACTGATCAAAACTAAAACTATCTATTTCAACATCATCATACCTGGTATTAATAATTTTCTCCCATCGGGACTCATCTTCCAAGGTACGATACTTGCGTCGAGAAGACACAGATGCATAGCCCTGATATTTACACGAAATAGACCCTGATATATTAAAATCCTTGTCAAAATCCAGTCGCATGGAAATTATTTTCTTAGATGCTTTTGCTTCAATACTTATCCATCTCGGATTCTTTTCATTAACTAAGAAAGCCTTCTTATTCAACAAACTTGAAGACAACATGCCTAATGGTCTATCAGGATCAGTAGCATCGAGAAAAATTAAGCTGCCATCATCCGCATATACTACGGCAAATACATATTTAAACTGGTCTAAAATAGGATATATTTCATACATCATTCCTTTATTTCTCGGACTTACTAATGCTGGATCACAAGCTATACCTGCTCTTCTGAGCAGAGCAACAACTAACAGATTAAGTTCTTGAGATGAAGCATTTCCCTTCTCAAAAATTTTATTAAAATCTTTCTCTACGTATAGCCCATAAAATTCATTCCAACTCACGTTTTTCAGCACAAAGTCATAAATGAATTGAATTTTCTCTTCTTTACTTTCTATTCGATCCAAATCTTCCTCTAAAAGCTTCCATATTTTTTTTGTCTTTCCTTTTTTTGTAATCATCTTTCCAAAATCAGGATCCTCATATAATTCGTTCGTAATTTTCTCCCAAGTACTCAAAAAAGGCTCAAATCCATAACCTCTATCAAATCTGTTTAATTGAAATTTTAATTTACCTCGATAGTCTTCCATAGTTGTCACATACTTCTCCTCCCTTGCTGCTGGAATTCCATTGGCTATAAACGTATCATCCTTTCTTGTGACAAGGTGTCCTTCCTGTAACAACACCATAAAGTCTAGCCAGTCATCATTTCTAAATGTAAACTGAGAATGTCTGACCGGAATATCATATTGAAAATGCCAGTCTCTTGGCACCGTCCATCTTTCTGATTGTAATTCGTACTTAAACTCTAAAATAGATCCTACTTGAACATTAGGGAAAGTGAATGTCTTCTTACCCCAATATTTGTTCGTCTTTTCCGAAAAAAATTTATCTTTCGATAATTCTTCTATAGTGCCATCTGGTTGAATTATTTGAGCTTTAAGGTTTCTTACTTTCTCTTTCCTCTCTAAATGGAAGTATCTTATAGAAATATCTGCAAAATCAAAACCCGCTTCAGATAAAATTTTGATTCTCTGATGCACATTAAGCAGATACACAAATTTTTGCCCCCTCCTATCAAACCTTAATTTTCCTATCTTCTCCAAGATAACCGCTTCAGCTAATGAATCCGGAGTGTATACTTGCATTGCTAAATCTTCTTTAGACACCTCTCCCCACTTAATCTTTATTTTTTCCTGAGCATTGGAAAGCATTGGAAATAGTAATAATAGTATGAATAGCTTTTTCATGATATAAAAATACGGTTATGTTTGTTAAATCATAAATATACTATTTATTCCCTTTTATACCTCAATTAAATATCGTATCTCATCATTAGTAGACAGAATAAATCAATAAATCGAAAATCCTCAATGATTATATGGTTAGATTGTAGATTTGGTACATAGCAATATCCAATTTATGAAAAATCAATATTTTAAATTACTATCATTAGCTATATTGATGATCTTCTCTTCTGCTCTTAAGGCTCAGATATTTGGTGGGTTTGGCATGAATAAAGGTAAAAAAATCAAAGGAAAAATTGAGGGAAAGATTATTGATTCTAAGAGTTCAGAACCTATTCCTTTTGCCACAATTGCACTTAAAAAAGTAGGTAGAGAAGATGCCATTGATGGAATAATAAGTGAAGAAGATGGTTCTTTTAAATTTGGTGATGTAACAACAGGTGTATATGATTTATACATTTCTTTTCTTGGTTACGAAGAATTAAAATTAGATAGCGTAGAGACTACTCTAAAAAAACCTGATGTTAATCTTGGCATCATTCAGTTAAAATCTTCTCAACTATTATTGGATGGTGTAGAAATAACAGAAGAAAGGTCTCTCTACGAGAACAAGGTAGATAAACTTGTGTTCAATGCTGAAAATGATGCAAGTATCGCTGGTGGAGATGCCACCGATGTACTTCGAAAGGTTCCTTTATTGAATGTTGACTTAGATGGAAACGTAAGTTTGCGAGGATCGAACAATGTTAGAATACTCATCAATGGGAAACCCTCAGGAATGTTTTCTAATAATGTAGGAGACGCTTTAAAAATGTTTCCAGCCGATCAAATAAAAAAGGTGGAGGTGATTACCGCTCCGTCGGCCAAATATGATGGAGAAGGAAGTGCTGGAATTGTCAACATCATTACGAAAAAATCAAATATTGAAGGAATTGCAGGATCCCTTAATACTTCCATCGGAATAAGGCAAAATAGTATGTTTACGAACCTAAATGCTGGTAAGGGTCGATTTGGATTGTCATCGTCAGCAGCTGTTTTTTATAGTGTTCCCAATGACGGAATCAATGATTATATAAGAATAGACACCTTGGATGGAAATATTAGAGAGTATTCTCAGTACGGAATACAAAACACCTCTCGCCTTGGTGGCAATGGAAATGTTAGTGCATTCTATGATATTAATGGATACAATAGTATTAACTCTTCATTCAATTTTAGAGGTTTCGGGTTTGATCTAGATGGATCTATGGATGGGACTTTAAAAGACCCTTCATTAGCAATGGATGACGTTTTCACAAGAACTAACGTTGGAGACAATTTTTTCGGGGGATTTGATTGGAACACTGATTATACCCGAACTTTTGAAGATAATGATGAAAGAGAACTGGTCATAGCCGTTCAATACTCAAAGGATAACAATAATCAAGAGTTTGAAACTTCCGAAGAACATAGTTTCCTGACTTTTATAGACAGAACTACTCAAATATTTAATGATGGTGACAATGCAGAAACCACATTTCAACTAGACTATACTCATCCGCTGCCAAAATCTTACAAACTTGAAATCGGTGGAAAATCTGTTTTGAGAGATATCAAAAGCGATTACTATACCTCTTATTTAAATCCAACAACCAATATTTTCGAAAGAGTCGATGAATTCTCTGATATCTTTGATTATGACCAAGACGTCTACGCAGCATATTCTACATTAAGTTTTATTCTTGGGAAAAAATATTCTTTTAATGTAGGGGCTCGATATGAATTCACAAAAATAGCCGGATCCTATGATGAAAATCCAGATGAATTCACAAACGAATATGATAATGTATTACCCAGTATAACAGTGAGTAGAAGCTTAAAAGGATTTAGAACAATAAAGGCATCATATACCCGACGAATTCAAAGACCTAGTTTATTCTATATAAACCCATTTAACAATAATGTAGATTTTCTCAACAGAACAGAAGGCAATCCATATTTATCGCCTGAGCTTGTTGATCAATTCGAACTAAGTTATAACACAAGTATTCTAGGAGTTACAGTTTTCGCTTCTGCTTTTTACAAACATACTTCGGATATTATTGAATCTATTTTAACTGTTGGAGATGATGGAATTTCAACAAATACCTTTTCTAATGTGGGCACCAACAATTCGGTAGGACTTAGTTTGTTTTCAACAAAGTCTATCAATAGAATAACAATCAGGGCTGGAGGGAATATCAATACCTATGATGTAACAGGAACCATCAATGGCCAAGAATTAGAAAATCAAAACATAGAGTATAATATATTTTTTAATGGAGACTACAAGTTTACTGGTACATTTAAGGCTGATTTTTTCGGATTCTTCCGTTCTCCTCAAAGAACTTTGCAGGGAAACAATCCTTCTTTCTCCATTTGGGGATTAGGCCTAAGAAAAGAATGGGGTAATTTCAGTTTAGGTGTAAATGCAATTGAGCCATTTTCAGAAAACAAAGTCTTCACTTCAGATCTTAAGGGTGATGGATTTTCTCAGAAAAATGTATTTACCCTACCCTTCAGGTCAGTAGGTATTAACGTGAGATATAAGTTTGGCAGTGTAGACTTTAAAGAAAGAAAAAGCAAAATTAAAAATGATGATCTCAAAGCGGGAGAAGGACAAGGAGGTGGAAGTAGTGGAGGTCAAAATGGAATGGGTGGCTAATACTAAACGGAGGTGTACTGTACAAAATGCACCTCCATATATTCTTTTAGTTATTGAGCTATTTCAACGTTATTTCGCCAAGATTATCAAATCTTCCTCCTGTCTGAACGAGAACAGAAATAGTATTTATATCAGTAGTATTGATTTTATTATTATTAATCAATAAGCCAAAAACTTCGATGGCTGCATCACTTGAATTTTTCAAATCAAAACGCCCGTGTACAGTCATTGTTCCATGTAATAAAACTGAGGGATAATCGTTGTCATTATTGCTATTTACCAGTAGTGTTGATTGCTCCTCGATTGTCAAGTCATTTCCAGTTGCCAGTTCAATACTTTTGCATTGATAGTCTCCATCGATCGAAACAATAGCCGAATCATCAATCAACACATGTTGACAAGGCAAAGGAACTAACTCCTGATCCCAATTAGCGGCATCCCCCCAACTACTCCCATTTCCACTCCCTGTCCAAGACACGACTTCTCCTGCATCTATAACATTATCACAATCATTATCTACTTGATCACATAATTCCAATGCTCCCGGATAAACAGCATCATTGGTATCATTACAATCTATATCATCACAATATCCATCTAAATCAGTATCAATTCCTGACTTTCCATAACATGGCGAACAGTCAACCCTATCGATAATATATGCTCTTATTTCATCAAAATAACTGTCATTGTCACTGCCCGCATTTCTTGTTCCTTTGAGGTTAACGATGCATTCATCTGCACCTGACGGAATAGCCACAATCTGATGCTTAAATGTCCAAGTATTCGTGTTATTTGAAATAATTTCCGAAGTAAATAATAGTGAATTCTGTTTATAAAACTCTACATACATTTCTGGCAAATCGGAACCAGAATAATTTCTCATGTATGCTCCAAAGTCAAGTGAAGCCATATCTGAGTTTATTTCCATACTGTAATCCGTCAAATCTATACTTTGTGTTGCCAAACCCATATCCGATTCGTTCTGACATATCCCACCTACACCAAAATTATAGTTTCCTAAATAAGGCGATACTGAATTACACTCTCCATTTTCTAACGATTCTATATCGCCGGACCACGAGGAAATCCCATCCTCAGCTCCACCATTTAATACCAAATTATTGGATAGAGTGTCCATATCATCTAAAATTAAAAAACTGGATGTATCTGACCATTCACTCCACTGCAAATTCTGGTTTCTATATCTTACTCTCCAATAATAGGTAGTATCAGGATCTAGTGGATCAAAAGAAGCATCTGTCAGATCATCTCCAGCTTGCAAATTTGTTTCATAATAGAAATTTTCATTTTGCCACCATTGTTCCACTACTAGTTCATTTTCAAAATCGTTTACGAAAGCAATCTGCCAGTGAGAAGATTGAAGACTATCTTCTATTCCAAAAAAATCGGATGCCTTAAGTACAATACAACTACTATTTAGCGTATCGTCTTTTGGAAAAACGGCCACCGGAGCTAATGGTTTGATATCATTCTTAATTACGGTTATTTCATCTCTTAAAATATTATCTTGTATCAAGTTCTGATCCCCTCTGGAAAATCTCTTCAATGTAAACTGTGGATCATCACCAGCTTCTACCTCCACTAAAACAAATCCATATTCATCCTGACTTTTCACAAATTCAGCATAATCGGCGTTCGGAAATTCTCCCCAATTATCAATAGCACCACCAGCTGTGGCCACATTAACCCAAAGATGCTTATGGTCCTGAGACTGACCGCGACTATAACCATGAGTATGTCCAAAAAAGTGGATAGAAGGCTTGCTACATTCTTTGGTAAAGTTTTCAAGGGAATCTATGACTTCTCCTGTAAAATTGTTCTCACCAGGTGTCCAAAGTTCTGATTTATAAGGATGATGTAATTGTGCAAAAACAAAATCTATATCTTCTTCGGTACACGCCGAATCAAGAACCATTCCCAACCAATCAAGTTGAAGATTTTGATCTGCAGAACCACTGTTAGAGTTCAATCCTACTATCCGAACATTAGAAATATCCTTATACCAGCACTCCTCTTCCAAACCAGACACTCCGTTATTTGGTAATGAAAAGTACTTCTTAAAATTATTTAATCCCCCTCCATGGTATTCATGATTGCCAGGTACGGGATACAATGGAACATAAGGAAATAAACTATCTGTCTGGTCAAAGAAATGACTCTCCCATTGGCTATAGTTACCTCCTGTAACCACTAGGTCCCCCGGTATTATAACTCCCTCCAGATTATTAATATCCGCATCTACATCTGATAATGAGACCGGTATAATTCCTTCTTCTATTATTTCCTTAAATTTTCCAGGAAAACTGCCATCTCTCTGCATATCACTTATGGCCATCAATTGAATAGAACCTTCCGAAGATGTTTCGGCCAAAGTCTTGAAAGAATACACAATGGAATTTTGGCCTCCTTCCATGTTCATCTGATAATAATATTTTGAATCAGGTAATAATGATGTAATAGAAGCTTCATGAATTTGAGAACTACCAGAGCCCAGAATTGAACTGCTATTAATCGTTGAATCTAAATTAAATGGATCTACCCCCCAAGATACATTACCTATTCCTACTCCATCTACTTCCCACATGACGATAACCGAAGTATCTGAAACATTCTGAAGATAGGGTTTAACGACAATATTCTGTCCTATATTGATTCCTACAAATCCAATGCTAATTAATAGTAACCATATTATGTGTTGCATTGAAATTAAATCTATCGATTAAACATTGAGCAAAATCGGTGAAGCTCAGAAAACCGAGCTTCACTTCATATTTATATCCTATATTTTAGTCCCCCTCAAATAGAAAAACTCTCTATCTGTTTTGAATTGAATTTGATAAACGCCACTGTTCATATCGACGATATCTAGTTCAATATAAGAGTTTCCTATTTCAATAACATCGACGACCTTCTTTATAAGTCTTCCATTAATGTCAAAAATCGAAATCTCAACATTCTTTTTTTGCTCAGATTCATATTGTACTAGTAGTAACTCTCTAAATGGGTTTGGAGCTAGGTAAATATTGTTAATGTAATCAGGCAATTCTGTTGAAGATGCATTAATATTCAATTCCACTTCATCTTTACATCCATTTGCATCAATTATACAGAAGATGTACATTCCATCTTCTAAGTCAATAAAGCTACCTGAATCCTGTGTTGTCATGCAGCCATCTGAACTATAAAGATACGGTTCTGTTCCTCCCATACCAGATATCTCGATGTTCTTCCCATCGGGGCTAAGATTATAATTCAGCACCAATTCATCTGGTTCTCCAACTACAATGCTTCTTTCCGTCATACAATTGGTATTGGTCTCTATTAACATGAACTCGTAAGTCTCAGCACTTAAGTTGTCAAAACTTAAATCACTATATAAAACTCCATCCAAATAATATTCAAAATCTCCACTTCCTCCAGAAATAGAAACAGAAATTGCTCCATCCGATTCTCCAAAGCAAGATACATGAGTTACTGATTCTGTAACTATTACTAAATTTTCTTCAACAGAAACCATTGAAGTGCTCTCACAACCATTTGAATCAGTCACAATTAAATCATAATCGCCAGAAGCAACGTTTTCGAATTCTCCGGTATTATTTGTCATCCCACTTAAAGAATAAGTAATCTCTCCATTTCCAGAAGCTGAAACATTAACATAACCTCCCTGATCAACACATAAAACGTCAACGATCATGATATCTTCTATCATTACACCATCCTTATCTTGTACCGTTATTTCAAATGTATTATTACAATTGTTTTCGTCAGTCACCTCTAAGTCATACGTCCCGGAACCTAAGCCATCAAACATACCGTCCATATTAGTTAATCCCTCCAATGAATAACTTAAATCACCTGTTCCTCCAGATGCGGTTACCGAAACTTCTCCATTATCCATTCCGCAATCAGCATCAACCACCATTGTTTCGGTCAGCATTAAGCTGTCAGGATTTACTAATTCCACCATTACGGTATCCTTACAATCGTTTAAATCTTTGACATATATATTGTATTCTCCTGCCTGTAAGTTTTCAAAGGTGTCCTGAGAAGCATAGTCGTCACTATTTATTGCGTAAGTGAAACTACCATTTCCTCCACTGGCTGTAGCTATAATAGATCCATCCATAGATTCATAGCAATCAGGATCATAGGTTTCACTTGCCATTAAATCCAAAGTCATCGGTTCATTGATTACAGTGTCCAATTGAATGACGCAGTTATTTGTATCTCGAATCATAATATTATATGACCCTGTACTCAAATCCTCAAAAATATTTTCAGATTGAAAATTCATTCCATCCTTAGAATATTTATAATTTCCTGTGCCCCCTACAGCAAATATTTCGATAACACCATCTTCATCTCCATTACAAGAAACGTTCGAAACAAAGCTACTGTCTACTTTGATAGAATCAGGCGAAGAAACCGTCGCCATCATAATATCAGTACAGTCATTATCATCTAAAACAGTAATTTCATAAGTTCCATTTTCTAAATCGGTAAACACCCCTGTTCCATTTGTTAAATCACCGTCCAGTTGATATAAATAAGAACCTGTACCTCCAACCGCAGTAGCCACTATTGCACCATCACTACCACCTGCACATAAATTATCTGTTTCATTGCTAATAGAAAGTACAAGTATTTCTGGAGCATCCAACTCCTGAATCAACTCATCTGTTTGTCCATTCCCATCCTCAACGGTGATCACATAAGTATCTGCAGGTAAGTCGTTGAAATATCCATTATTATTGCCTCCTATACCACTTATTTCGAAATAATAATCTCCATCTCCTCCTGTAGCACCTACTTCTATCAAACCATCGGAGCTATCATGACATAGAGGCATTTCCATATAGTTTACAAATATTTCCAGAGGATCAGGAGTGTTTAATCCAGGAGAACTTTGTAATGAAGCCCTTGAGTTGTTCAACACTTCATTCATATAATCTCCCTGATCTACTGTGAAAGCATTCATACAATTATCGTTCACATAGTCCATATAATTCATAAACATATCTCCACTATTTCCGCAACTCGGACTTGGATGATTAGGGCAGCCAAAATTTTCGTCATCTTGCAAAGGAGTATCATCCATTCCATCATCCTGACCACATCCACCATTTCTCCAGACATGAAAAAGGCCTAACCAGTGTCCGACTTCGTGTGTACTTGTACGACCAAGATTGTAAGGAGCTTGTGTAGCATATCCCGGCCCTCCAAAAGTAGTCGATTCCACATGTATAAAATCATTAATCGGGTCGCTAGGCACAAAATTTATCGATGGCACTGAAGCCAAACCTAGATATGGTAAATTTGGTGCAACCCAGATATTCATATAATCCTCTCTGGGCCAAGCAGTTTGAGATCTTATTGAATATGCATTGCTATTGAAGTCCTGATTTGTACCAAATCTTGTAATTCCGTCCGTAGCTCCTCCATTAGGATCTTGAGAAGCCAATTGAAATCTTATGCCTGTATCTCCCACATCAAATTCGGGAGGTGTATTACCGGCATCTGAATTAGTCCGGGCAAAGTCATCATTCAACACGTCGATTTGGCTCTGCACATGCTCTAAGCTAAAATTACTTCCAGAGCCTACAGATTCTCCTGGAGCATGAACTATAATTACATGGACTGGAATGGTTATGATCATTCGATTTTCTCCTTTCCCTTTCCTATTTTTATAAAATTCTGTAAACGAATTATTCTTGTCTATTAATCGTTGTGGATATTCCTGATAGTAATTATCCATGTGCTGGTCCGTACCACATCTATGTGGAGCCTGAGAAATTGCAAAACCGGCAATAAAAAGTATTAAAAAAGTAAATATTGACTTCATTCTCAATGTTTGTTTAAATTTTAGCACAAAATATAAATTTATATACAAGTAATATTAAAAAATAATTGCAATGGTTGTCTTATAGACATTAAAAAACCAATCTGCTTTAAAAGACGCCCACCAAATAAGTAGTTATTGGAATAGAAAGTCCCACATTTATAAAAAAACTACACTAAAAAAGATGTGACAAATATTATCTTCATTTACTTTCAAATTAAAAAATAATTTTATCTTTGCAGCCTTAAATTAATCATGTAGACTCGGAAGAGAAAGAAAACATGGCTCCGTAGCTCAACTGGATAGAGTACCTGACTACGGATCAGGAGGTTGAAGGTTCGAACCCTTCCGGAGTCACTAAAAGAATAATAAAATGTCAAGAGTTTGTCAACTAACTGGGAAAAGACCTATAACAGGTAATAATGTATCTCACTCGAATAGAAAAACGAAAAGAAGATTTTTACCAAATTTGATCAAGAAAAGAATGTACATTCCTGAATTGGACAAATGGGTTACTATGAAAATTTCTACTTCGGCTTTAAGAAATATTAACAAGATAGGTTTGTATGAATACCTAAAAAGATGTGAATCTAAGGGAATTGATACAGGGGTAAAATTATAATCTTTAGACATTTAAATAATTCAAGATGGCAAAGAAATCAAAAGGAAATAGACAGCAGATAATTTTGGAGTGTACTGAACATAAGGCATCAGGTATGCCCGGCACTTCTAGATATATAACTCAGAAAAATAGGAAAAACACTCCTGACAGACTTGAGTTAAAAAAATACAACCCTATTTTAAAGAAATATACTGTTCACAAAGAAATTAAGTAATTATGGCTAAAGTATCGAAAAACGCCAGAGTAGCTCAAAGAGCTGCCAATGCAGGATCAGGAAAAGATCATGCTAAAGTGGTAAAGAGTATTAAAGATCCAATAACTGGAAAATATACTTTTAAAGAAATGATCATTCACAAAGATAAAGTGAAAGAATTTTTTGCTGAAAACAAGTAGAATTCTCTTTCTAAAAACTTATAAAGGGTAGTCTAATTAAATCAATTAGGGTACCCTTTTTTGTATATTTGAAAATCAAGATATGAGTATATTTAAAAAGTGGTTTACTAAGGAAAAAGAAGAGGAGTTAGATGCTGGACTAGAAAAAACCAAGAGTAGTTTTTTTTCGCAGATTACCAAAGCGGTGGCGGGAAAGTCAAAGGTCGATATAGACTTTTTAGATGAGTTGGAACAAATACTTATAAGCTCTGATGTAGGTCTGGAAACTACTATTAAAATTATTGACCGTTTAGAGGAAAAAGTTGCCAAGGATAAATACATTAATACTGAAGAATTAAACGAAATTCTAAAAAATGTCATTATCAATATCCTTACGGAGAACAATACCGAAGATATTGATGATTTCACCCCTCCAGAAGATAAATGCCCTTATGTACTATTAGTGGTTGGGGTAAATGGAGTTGGAAAAACAACTACCATTGGAAAGCTCACCTATCAGCTAAAAAAAATAGGTAAGTCCGTAGTATTAGGGGCTGGAGATACTTTTAGAGCGGCGGCTGTGGATCAACTGAAGATCTGGGCAGATAGGAACGAAGCATATTTCTATTCAAAGGGTATGCACACGGACCCGGCCGCTGTAGCATATGAAACGGTGCAATTTGCTCAAAATATGTCTCTGGATGTAGCCATTGTCGATACTGCTGGCAGGCTACATACCAAAAAACATCTAATGGATGAATTAACTAAGATTAAAAAATCTATTAATAAAAAATACCCCGGTGCACCACATGATGTGCTTTTGGTTCTTGATGCAACCACAGGACAAAATGCTATAGAACAAGCCAAGAGATTTACTGAAGCAACCGATGTTACCGCCATAGCTCTGACTAAACTGGATGGAACGGCTAAAGGAGGAGTTGTTCTAGGAATCAGTGATCAGTTCAAAATTCCTATTAAGTACATTGGAATAGGTGAAGGAATAGAGCAATTACAAGTTTTCAATAAACGTGCCTTTGTCGAGTCACTATTTAAATAATTTTAAAGTAATTTTCGAATAACTTAAAACATAAGTAAAATGAAAAAAAATCTATTAAGTATTTTTCTTGTCATCTTTTCTTTTGTAGTTGGATTTGGTCAGGGAGAAGCACCTAATCCGTTTGACTATGGAAAAATGTGGACTTTTGAAAATCCGCCAAAAGAATGGTTTAAAGAAGCATATGGTTTTGAAGCTGATGATGCATGGTTTGATTCTGTACGAAAAAGTAGCTTAAGATTTGCTACTTGGTGTAGTGCTTCTTTTGTGTCAGAATCCGGGCTTATAATGACAAATCATCATTGTTCGAGAGATGTAGTAGCTGCCTTACAAAAAGAAGGAGAAAACTTTGACAAAAACGGATTCTATGCCTCAACCTTAGAGGATGAGAGAAGAGCAGAGGGCCTTTTCGTTGAGCAATTGATTAAAGTAGCAGATATCACTGATATGGTCTTGTCTAAGACAGCCAATGCTGATAATGATGCTCATAGATTGGAATTAAGAGCTGCAGCTTTAAAAGAAATAGAAAGTAAGTATGCCGAAATGGATGGGTGGCAGGACCTGAGATTACAAACTGTAACTTATTATTCCGGAGGTAAATTCTCATTGTATGGATATAAAAAATATGATGACATAAGACTAGTCCTAATTCCAGAATTAGATTTAGGATTTTATGGTGGTGATCCTGACAACTTCACGTACCCAAGATATAATTTAGACTGTACCTTTTGGAGAGCCTATGATGAAAACGGCAAACCTGTTAATTCCTCTGCAAACTATTTGAAATTTAATAAAAATGGAGCTTCTGAGGGAGAGCCGGTTTTTGTTGTTGGTAATCCTGGAAGAACTGAGAGATATAGAACTGTTGCTCAATTAGAATATGATAGAGATATTAGATTTCCTGCTCAAGTGGAATTTCTTTCAAACAGAAATGAAATGATGATGGAAGAATACATGGCTATGAAAGACGATCCATCAAAAGAGTACGAAGCTCAGGAATTATTAAACAATATTGCTAATGTCGCCAATTCAATGAAGGCATACACAGGTATATTAGGAGGTCTCAATAATGAAGAATTTTTCAATAGAAAAGTTGAAATGGAAAACTACATTAGATCTAAAACAGCGAATCAAGATGACTGGGTTGAACTTAAAGACTCATATGATGAATTGAGGCCACATGGATGGGCAGTAAGCCTTTTATCCCCTAGCCCATTGAGAGGAGACATTTATATGATGATGTACAAATTGACAAGCTTTGAGCAAGCTGTTAAATCGGAAATTGGTGATGAAGATAGACAAAAGGCAATTGATGATATTCTGACATATTGTAATGCTTTCGAAGACCCTAAGCAGATTAGATATTTTAAAACATTTTTAAAAGAAGTACAAAATAATATTCCTAAAGGAGACATGACTCTTGCAAATGTATTGGAAGGTATGGGCATAGATGATTATGTGGCCAAATTGGTAGAAAAAACCAGATTTAAAAAGGAAGGAAAAGCGAAAAAGTGTCTGAGTAAAGGTGACAAGATAACTAAGGACAAAGATATGTTGATGAAGGCAGCAAGAATTTTTTCTACTAAATACCAAGAAGCTGGAAATAAATTCCAGACTTCCGGTCCAAAAAGAAGAGCACTTGAAGCTAAAATCGCTAATCACGCTTTTAATGTATTCGGTACTTCATTACCTCCTGATGCAACTTTTACGTTAAGAATATCAGATGGTGTGATGAAAGGATATGAATACAATGGTACAATTGCTCCTGTTCATACTACTTACTATGGCATGTACGACAGGCATTACAGCCACAATCAGGAATTCCCATGGACGCTTCCTGAAAAATGGATGAATCCACCAGCTGGATTATTAAGTTCTCCACTAAACTGTGTTTCTACCAATGACATTATTGGAGGTAACTCAGGGAGTCCATTAATTAATAAAGATAAGGAAGCTGTTGGGTTAATTTTTGACGGTAATATTGAATCTCTTCCTGGCAACTTCATATTTGATGAAGAAAAGAATAGAACTGTATCTGTTCATGCAGGAGGAATCTATGCCGCTTTGAAATATATTTATAAAGCTGATAGAATAATTAAAGAACTAGACTAACTTAATAAGATTCAAGTTGATAAAAAAGGTGTTGCTTCTGAGTGACACCTTTTTTATTTAAAAAACAACAATGCCGCTTGATCGGCAAAATGCTTTCCTTGCCTTGTCAAATATACTTTATCCTCCTCTATCAAAAACCAATCATTAGACATATTATCATCAATAACACTCATAAAATCATGATAAAATACATTATGATATTTTTTAACATATAGAATATCTACTCCCCATTTCGTCCTTAATGAAGTGAGCAAGTATTCATTGAATTTATTTTCGGGGGTCAACACCTCTAAAAATTGTACAGTCTCACCCGAGGAAATTCCGTTTATATATTTCAGATTATTTGAAACATTACTAACTCTCTTATCTCCATTAAAAGAATGTGCAGATGGACCTAACCCCAGATAAGGAATGCCTTTCCAATAACTTGAATTATGAACTGCTTCAAAGCCAGGTTTGGCATAATTTGAGATTTCATAGTGTTGAAATCCACAATCGATTAACTTATTATAAACTATATCGAACTGTCTTTTCTGATGCTCTGAATCAATATTTACTTTTAATCCTCTTCTAATCAAAGCTTCAAGAGGAGTTTTCTCTTCGACAGTCAGAGCATAAGCAGAAATGTGTACGATATTGTCATATTTGTTTAAGATCTCAATATTCTTTATTAAGTCATGATCTGATGTGGTGGGTGTTCCAAAAATCAAATCTGCTGAGATACGTACGTTTTCAAGTTCATTTAATGTTTCCAAAGCTTGTATAGCTTCTTTTGAGTTGTGTGCCCTATTCATATATACCAGATCCTGATCACTAAAAGACTGAATACCTACACTAAATCTGTTGACACCTTCCTGAACGAGTTGCTTCATTTTTTTCCACTCTACATCATCTGGATTGATCTCCATCGTGATTTCAGCGTTGCTCTCCCACGAGAAAAAAGTCGATAGTTTTTCACGTATTTTTACCCACTCATCAACGCTTAACAAAGAAGGTGTGCCACCACCAAAATACAAGGAATCAAGGTGTTTATTTTCCAGGAATTCCGCTCTTAGTTCTATCTCTAGTAAAAGGGCATCTAAAAACCTTTCCTTTGTTTTTAAAGAGGTGGAGAAGTGAAAATCGCAATAAGAACAAGCTTGTTTACAATAAGGTATATGAATATATATTCCCGACAATTAATTAATATTTTTCCATATGTTAGATAAAAGTTCCTAATTATTTAGATAAGAATATCATATTTTCTTAATTTGGATCGATAATCTTAAGGACCATGAACAATCCGAGCTCTAAGATAGTCTATTTGCTGCTGATTGTTACTTGGCTTTCTATAAGTACGTCTGCTTTTTCTCAATGCTTTCAACCCTACAATCCTTCCTTTTCAAATAGAACGACCTCTTCCATTCAAGTAAATTGGCTAGATTTTAACTCAAGTGTTTTATATTGGGAACTGGAATTAGTAGAAGCCAATGAGTCTTTTTCGGGGTTACCTACGCACACCAATATAATATCTCCTGAATTAAATATTAATGGATTAGAAAGTTCAAGTATTTATTCCCTCTATATTCGAACCGTTTGTAATGAGGATAATACCAGTGATTGGAATGGACCTTATAACTTTGTAACAGCATTTAACAATCCGAGTTCCTGTGACATTGGACTTGGACTCAGAGATAATAATTGTAATTTTCCAGATAGGTTTTTTATTCAGGTTGAAGAACAAGGTATTCTTGGTCAGGACATCTTTATTAATTCTGTCGAATTAAATATCAAGCATGACTGGCCTGCAGACTTAAAAATTGAGCTTATTTCGCCAAATGGATCAATTTCCGTATTAAGTGAAAATAACGGTGTCGTAACTGACGATTTTGGTGACATTAATGATCTTTCTTGTTCTTCTAATACCATTTTCAATGATGATTCTTGCTCCCCTATTTCTAGTGGTATTCCTCCTTTTATAGGTGAGTACAGTCCTGATAGCCCACTTAGAGATTTATATGGAACTGAAGTAAACGGTTTGTGGGAATTAAGAATATGTGACAATACTATTAATGATATTGGAGAATTAAGATATGTGGAATTGAAATTTGACAATAATTCCTGTGAAACAGTACAAGAAGCATATATTGAAGACGTGGACGCCACTACCGCTAATATATGCTGGACTCCTCCTTCGAATTGTCAACAAATGAAGGTTTTTTATGGGTTAGAAGGTACTCCCAGAGAACTATTCAGTGTTGGTTTTTTAGAGTGTAACAAACTATGTTTTACCATGGACAGTTTAATGGCTGATTCTTGTTATGATGTCATTCTCCAATCTGATTGCAATCAATTTGAAGCGGCTGAGACTTGTGTTTATTCCTTTTGCACCACATGTACCGACATTACAGAATTTGAAAATTTCGATGACTACGATATTTGTAATACACATTGTGACTCTATATGTACTCTACCTGATACCAGCTTTTGGCAAAATGTAGAAACTGATGATGGAGATTGGAAAATCTTCTCAGGAAATACTCCAACTACAAATACCGGTCCTTTTCAAGCATATGGCAACCCGGGAGGAAATTATGTATATACCGAAGTAGATCCTAGTAACTGTGGTCTTGATCAAAAGAGTATTTTACTATCCAAATGCATTAACATTAATGAACCTTCCGAATGTAGTATGTCATTTCAGTATTTTATGTTTGGAACTGATATCGGTAGACTTAGTTTAGAGATTTCAACTAATGGAGGTGCACTATGGAAGACCATATTTACTACCAGTGGTGATCAATCAAATGTTTGGCAAGAAGCAATTATTGACCTAACAGAATATTCACAAACTAAGGTTAAATTAAGATTTTCCAGTTTCGGTTCTTTAGGTTCTCTTGGAGATATCGCAGTTGATGATATTAAATTTTTTGGACCTGTATTCATTGAAGAAGAAATATATTATTTGGATAAAGATGGCGATGGTTTTGGTGATTCAAGTACCGCAATAAGCTTTTGTCAAAATGATATTCCTAATGGATTTACAGATATGTCAGGAGATTGTGATGATAATAATCCTGCTATTCACCCCAATTCAATTGAAATAAAATGTAATCAAGTGGATGAAAACTGTAATGGCATGGATGATGACAACGATCCAGAAGATATCATTCAAATAGAAGTAACGGATATT
The DNA here is from genome assembly GCA_965230495.1 of Saprospiraceae bacterium. Lineage (GTDB taxonomy): Bacteria > Bacteroidota > Bacteroidia > Chitinophagales > Saprospiraceae > JACJYM01. Next base: position 1,748,007 of record OZ246004.1, read on the forward strand.
CAAAATGCCCTTTGTCAAGGAAAAAATGATGGATTCATTATAATCAAAGCATCAGGAGGAAATGGTCCTCCCTATAACTATGTTTGGAGCAATGGAGATATGGACACCATCGCTACAAATCTATTACCTGGAAAATATCAGGTCAGCGTATCTGATGATGGAGGATGTGTTTCTATCTCAGATAGTATCGAAATCTTTTATAATTCCGAACTTCAAATAAATATAAATGCTCAAGATCCAACATGTTCCGCCTCAAACAATGGATACTTAGAATTACAATTTCTATCTGGAGTATCTCCTTATGAAACTGAATGGGATCATGGCCCGACTGCTTCTATTCTGGAAGATTTAGACGAGGGAATTTACTCTGTTACTGTATCGGATTCTTTAGGTTGTACCAAATCTATTCAAAATATAGAATTGATAGCTGAAAAGAGTTTAATAAGTGGCATCTCATTTCAAAAAAACAATAAATGCTTTGGTGACCAAACTGGAATTCTCGAAGTGAACTCTCAAAATGGTACTGCTCCTTACAAATATCAATGGAGCACCACAGATACCACTCAAAGAATAACCGATCTGGCTAACGGAAGTTATTCAGTGACAATAATAGATGACGAAGGTTGTGAATCCATGGTCATGGGAAACATTTCTTCTCCTGATTCTATTCAAATAGATCTTGTTGATAAAATAGATCCAAGCTGTTCCAATCTGACCAATGGATCAATACAAACAGAAATATTAGGAGGAAAACTACCATACAATTACGAATGGAAAAAAAATGGTCTTCCTATTAATAATCCCATCGCTAGCAATCATTTTATTAATATAGGTGCTGGAGAATACCAATTAATAATCTTTGACAATAATGCCTGCATGGCAGAATCTGAAATTATTGTTCTTAATCACCCGGAAGAGCTCGTGGCCAGTATAGATACGATAATAAGTTCAAGTTGTTTAAGCAGTAATGATGGAATGATTAAAATGTCATTGGAAGGAGGTGTTGAGCCTCTCAACTATACATGGAAAGGCTCAGATTCGGATACTCTAATAGCAGATAGCCTGGTTAGCGGTGTTTATCATTTCACTGCTTTTGATGCCAGCAATTGTAAGGTCTCTTTTCCTAATATTGAAGTCGAACACGGCAACAAGCCATCTGAAGTAAGTGCTGATGTCATTTCCTTCAATAGGTGTCACAATGATAGCATTGCTGATATTTCAGTAACTATAGCCAGTGGAGTCCCTCCGTTTGACTATAATTGGAGCATAGGTAAACACATCATTTCAAACAACTCCACTGACACGATCGTTGACCTTCATAGTGGAGATTATCAAATTACAATAACGGATAACGAAGGATGTGTTTCCATTTCTGAAACGATAATAATCCCGGAAATAGAAGCTATCCGATACGTCGTAGATAGTATACATAACAATCCTTGTTTTGAAGATTCCTTGGGTGCCGTTTATATCTCTGTTGAAGGTGGCACTGGTGATTTGACTTACAGCTGGAGTAACCAAGAATCGACGGTAAACATTTTTGATTTGAAATCAGGTAGCTATTTTCTTACCATTACTGATCAGAACCAATGTTTGCTTGAGACCAATAGCATTTTAGTTACTGATCCTGGAGAAATCAAAATAGAGAGTGAAGTCATTCATCCTGAGGAAAATGTAGCCAATGGATGCATATACTTGGAGATAACAGGAGGTAATCCTCCCTACATCATAAATTGGCCAAATGAATTAGAAGATGACATTCTGAATCATTGTGACCTGCCAGCGGGTGATTATCAAATAGAAGTAATTGATGATAATGATTGCATCCGAGATACTTTAATTACGCTCGATCACTCCTTGAGCATCCACCAAACAGGCTTAGATAACAGTTTTGATATATTCCCTAACCCTGCTTTAAACAAAATCAATATTATTTCTAAAATCGAAAATATAGCTATTGAAATTATAGATCTTCATGGCAAAAATTGGAGAAATATGGTTCTATATAATAAAAAGGAAATACTCAACATCTCTGAACTGCCTTCAGGAGTTTATTATATACGCTTTAATCATAATGGTTTGTTTTATCAGCGAAAATTTGTCATTCTATAATTATGAATGAAGTTCTTCTATTTTCCTGATGATCTTCATCGGAACAATTATCGCAATCACACAATATATTAGGCTGTGTTTCTCCATACCCTTTTGGAATAACTCTTTCAGGATCAATGCCTTTATTAATTAAATACTGAACTACAGATTCCGCTCTTTTCTGCGATAAGTCCAAATTATACTTATCCTCACCTCTACAGTCTGTATGTGAACCAAGCTCTATCTTAATATCTGGATTAGCGTGTAACAATTCTGACAACTGGTCCAAAGTTGGTTCTGCATCCTTTCTGATATCCCATTTATTAAAGTCATAATAAATATTTTGAAGTACAATTTCTTGTCCCACGAAAATTTTATCCATTTTAATCTCTAGGTTAATAGTCTGACTATTTTGCCCTTCGAAATCTATATTCATAGTACTTAAATCTACAACCCTGTTTAAATAACCTTTTTTAGAAGCCTTGATAACGTAATTGGTTTCCATCAAAAGTTCCTTAAATGCCTTACCATCATCATCAGACCTTAAGGTCAAACTATCATTCGTGCTTTGTATATCAATTTTTACTCCTGCCAAACTTGATTTTCCAATCACGGAACTATTTGGGTTTGTGCTGTCCTCGTATTTATCTTCGATGGTAGTAATAAGCACAAAAATATCTTGCTCCACCTCTGAAGTTGTGGTATCCTTTTTCGTGGGTTTCTTAGTAAATATACTCTGGCCATTCTTTCTATAAAAGAATATATCATCTACTCCATCTCCTCGACGCCCTGAAGAAAAATACCCTGATATTTCATCTTCAGAAGATCGATCAGTAATAAGACCAAAATCGTCAGCTCCTGAATTAAAAGGAACCGGTAATGGCTCAGGAAATGACCATTTATTAGTTTCTCTATCTAAGTACGTTTTATAAATATCTAACCCCCCTAATCCACCGTTTTTATCCGATGAAAAATAAAGCGTATCGCCATCTACTGTAGGAAACATTTCCTTGTTCCTAGTATTTATGACTTCCGGAAAGGCATAAGGCGAGCTCCAGTTACCTTCTTCTAATCTTTCTGAATAAAAAAGATCATGACTTCCAAAACCTGAATCCTGATCGCTTGAAAATATGAGTAGGCTGTCATTTTCGAATAATACAGGATGTCCGTAATTATAACCTTCTATACATATATTAAGCAATTGAGGTTCTGACCAATAATCTTCTATCAATTGCGAACTATATAACTTGCAATATGATTCCTTATCCGGAGTTAACCTAGGGCATCTGGAAAAAATAGCTTCTGTAAAATCTTTGTTAAAGCAAATGGTTCCCTCATTCGCATCACTATTAAATATTGCGTCAAAGTTCTTCGTATTTCTCCTTCCATACTTACTTGTTATGAAAAAATCAGAAAATGAATACCCTGTCCATAAATAGTCATCAGAGCCTGCCGATTCCTGACGATCAGAAGTAAATATTATGAAATCATTCCGAAAAAAAACTGGAGAATAGTCTGATGATCTTTCCGAAAAACGAGCCAATTCTACATCTACAGTATCATCCTTTACTCCCTTCCTTCTTATCGCCTCTTTTAAAAACTTGTATTCATTAGAAATATAGTTTTGATCATATGACGCTTTTTCCAACTCTTTTAAATATAAAAGAGACTCTTCATACTGTTCTAAATTTTTAGAAGATTTAACCAATCCAAGAATATTAGCTTTTGTCTTCTCTTTATCAAAGGATTTTTTGAACCACTTTTTAGCTTCTTCATATTCTCTTAAGATAAGATAAGTATCGCCTAGTTTATTAGCTATTATTGGTTTTTCTCTTTTTGAGCCATTTCTATAATCATCTAAAAGGTACTCTATCGCTACCGAGTATTGCTTTGCCTCTAAAGCTATTTCCGCATTTTTTACTGACTTCCCTATACCACAACTTATGACACCAACTATAAAGACCAGAAAGGAAAACTTCTTTATTGCATTTATCAAAATCATTCTATGATTATATCTTCAAAGCTACTAAATATCTATTCTTTTTTATTATCCTCTTCTTCTTTTGACTTAATAACGTCATCCATAATTCTCTCCAATTGATCGGCTGGAATATCCTTTATTATAATTTCCTTCTCCTTGTCCAAAATAAACAGCTTAGGTGTAGATTGAATATATACATTCCTTCTGTATCTTTGGTATTTGTCTGATGTATTAAGAAAATTTTGCATACCCTTTTCCTCGATATATTCCCAGCATTTTGACTCCTTATCTCCACCTTTAGTACAAATGGATAATAGTGTAAAATCCGCTTTCCCTTTGTACGAATTATAAAAATTTATGACATCAGGCATAGACTTTTTACAATGGCCGCAATCGTGAGCCCAAAATAATACAATCGTATAATCTGAATTAATATCATATAACCTAACTGGTGTTCCGTCCTTTTTATATGTGGTGAAGTCAGGCATTATTTTGCCAATTAATATATTTCTGAAATTATCAGCATTACTTTTCATTTTAGTCAACTGCTCTCCAGATACCCATGGAGCCCTTCCTTGCGAATAGTACATATCCACCATATGCACATATATCGCATCCATACCTACTATTTTCTTAGCAATATATCTATTAAATATATTACTTAGATAGAACCTGAAGGCTTCTTCATTAGGTGATAAATAATGTAAAATAGTATCTATTGATTTATTTAGGCTATCCGGAAGTTGAACCGTCAATTTTTCCAAATAATAGTCAATTCTGTCGTGAATAAAAGAAGTTCTTATCAGCCCTTTATTATTGAAATCAACATGATCAAAATAATGATTCTTATAAAACAAATATCGCTGATACTGGACATCTTCTTCGCTTCCCTCAAAATCTGGGATTTCGGTTTCGAAATTAGCTCTAACGATCAATGCTAAAATGGACTCCGGATTTTCTTCAACCAGTCTTCTCTGTTCGGCCCTCACTTCTTCATCAATTTTATCGAGTTTCGCGTTTAAGTTTTCAAGTTCTTGGCCCTCCTTCTCTCCTTTCAACTCCTCTTTTATTTTATTAGCAACTTCCCTTTTATTTCTTAAGAATTGTAGGTAACTATAAAACTTTTCGTTGATCTTTGAACCCTTTATCTTTACATCGTTCAGGTCGTCAAAATTAACCTTCATAGTAAAAGACGGAGCTTCATCTCCAATCAAGAATTGCGTGAATTCATGATTTGGTTTATAAAGTATCATATATACTCCTGTTTCAAGAGTATCAGAACCTTCATAACTAAATTTACCATCCTTTTTTAAAATTGTATCCCTACTTAACTGCCTATCTCCAAAATAATAGCCTATAAGTAAAGTATCGTTTTCGTAATTATCTACTTCTATCTGAATATCATATTGACCATATGATTTTAAACAGAAAATTAACATCAGCAATAAAAAATTGTATTTCTTCATTTCAATACTATTAAAATATCTAATGGGTAGCAAACTTAATCTCTAATCTTGGTATTTTAAAAAACTATATGGTTCTTTAATAATCTCTTTCACGGTTTAACCACTTACTTCTACTTTATTTCTTAACGATCTTAACGAAGATAAGGTATCAAAGAAAGGCGTAAATTTCAAACCCCTATTAAGTTGAACTTTAACAATCTTATTTATGATCATCCAGTGTTGGTGTATATCAGTAAAAGTTTGTCGCCAAGGGTAATTTTTATCGTAGATATGAATAGGCTCTCCTTTTAATCCATTTATTTCTATAATCTTAAAATTACCCGATTTTAAATCTTCTAAGGAATTCGACTTAAGATCTATACGAATAAAATTCATGCCTTCTATATTCTCAAGCAGTTCAAATATTCTTTTTTCTAATTCCTGATCAATATTATTTTGCAGAGATATGAACTTAGCCCCCCTTGAATAATTACCTATGGTATGCAATACTATTAACTCTTCAGATTCAGGAATTTTATCCAAATCCCTTTTTAGGGTATTATATAATTGTTTTCTATCCAAAAATGGGTTTGCAAACCCATCTATTAAGTTCCTAAGAGAATCTTTTCCGTTTCCCAATACCGAGGGATATTCTTTTTGTGTAAATGAAACAATTTTCTTCTGTTTCGTACCCGGAACTTTGTACACAAGAATCGAGTATTCACATTTCAAATCTATATATTCCTGAACGATCCATTCAATATTTTTCTCATTTTGTAGGATATCTGATAAGCTTTCTATGTCATCAACCCGAGTCACTAGATATCCTTTGAGCCCCACATCAGGTTTAACAATAACCGGAAAGCGGATATCATCTTCGGACTGAAAATTAAAAATCTCAGGTCTATATTTGAACGGAATGAAACCATGAATATCTGACTTTTTATCCTCTAACATGCCACTAAAGGGAAATGCCGGATTAACTACAGAAAACCAAGTAAAAGACCTATATTTTGAAGAAAAAAAGAAATAATAAAATAATGACTGCCAATAAAAGAGCTTAGATTTCCAAAAGCCCTGGTCTTGCCATTTTTTCATCACCTATTAAAATCTTACGTTTATCAAACCAGTCAAATCCTTTACCTCTTTAACCGTTTGTTGTGCAACCTTTCTTATTTCATAAGAAGATTGTTTAATCTGATCCTTTATCATTTTCTTATTAGCAGACAACTCTTTTTTCTTCTCAATAAAAGGTTGTGTCATAGCTACTAAAGCATCGGCCGTAGCCATTTTTAAATCCACATACTTTAGACCATTATTGTTATAATCATCCATCAAACTTACATAGGCTTCTTCTCCTCCTCCAGCCTTAAGTAACATAAATAGGTTTTCTATGCCATCACTCATCCCTTCTTTTTCCTCTCCTGTATCGGTAACTGCAGACTTAATTCTCTTTCTAAGTACAGTTTCATCCGCAAATACACTAATGGCATGTTTTTCTCCTGCACTTTTACTCATCTTACGAGACGGATCGGCTGTAGATCTAATTTTCGGAGTTTCAGAATATAACGTTTCGGGTGACACAAAATATTCCTTCCCAACTTGGTGATTAAATCGCTGAGCAATATTTCTGGTTAATTCCAAATGTTGTTCCTGATCTTTTCCAACAGGAACATAATCCGCTTTATAAATCAATATATCTGCACTCTGTAGAACAGGATAATTTAGAAGTCCCGCTGAAATAAATCCAGTGCCTTCCGAATGCTGAGCACTCTTGTCTTTAAACTGGGTCATTCTTGACAATTGTCCATAGGAACAAAAACAATTCAAAATCCAGTTTAATTCGGTATGCTCAGGCACCAGAGATTGAATGAAGATTGATTCAGCTTTTACTCCGACAGACAACAAATTTATCACTAAATCCCATGTTTTACTTCTTAGTTTTTTCACATCATAAGGTGCTGTCATCGCATGATAATCAACAATACCATAAAAACATCTGTATTTTTCTTGTAGTCTAACCCAATTCTGTACCGCACCGAAGTAATTACCTAAGTGCATCTCACCTGTGGGTTGAATAGCAGAAAGTACCGATTTCATTTTTTCAATTTTTGAATTTTTGAATTTATTAAATATCTTCTTTATATGCGATGCAACTTATTTCTACGTTGACATATTTTGGTAAGTTAGCCACTTCCACCAACTCTCGTGCTGGTGCCGATTCGTCCTTAAAATAGGTAGAATACACTTGGTTAATCTTCCCGTAATTTTCCATATCGGAAACAAAAACACTGCATTTTACCACATGATTAAAATCCATACCGGCTTCTTTTAGAATTAATCCCAAATTCTTCATAACCATATGTGTCTCTGACTGTATATCGTCAATCACCAATTTACCAGTGATACGATCTAAAGCAATCTGGCCAGATATGAAAAGCATACCATTGACCAAGACAGAGTGATTATAAGGCCCTACTGGAGCAGGGGCATTAAGCGAGTTTATTACTTTCTTTGCCATAATATATAATTAAACAGAAAAAGCTCCTCTGCGGTCCGCAGGGAGCTTATTTTCTTAATTCTTTATTTCTTTAATTAATCCTCTATTTCTACTTCTTCAACGCTACCCTGAATTACCACTTGGCCTTTATAGTACATACTTCCTTCATGCCAGTACGCTCTATGAAACAAATGAGGTTCTCCAGTTGTCTTACAAGTAGCAACAGTAGGAGCTGTAGACTTATAATGAGTCCTTCTCTTTCTCTTTCTTTGCTTTGAAATCCTACTTTTCGGATGTGCCATTTCTATTTATTTTAAATGTTAAACTATTTCTTAATTATTTAAATCAAGGTTTTTAAGACTGTCCCAAATGGATCGACTATTAGAAGGTTCTTCTTGATCTGAAAGCTTATTCAATACCTCCATGTCACAAGGTCGCGGAACTTCTATTTCACAATTATAAACTTTTGATGCCGGAACACTCACTACTATCATTTCATAAATATGAGTAGATAAGTCTATATAAGGATCGTCTTTTGAGTATGCCAAAACATCTTCTTCCAAATTCAATTCTTCCTCAGATTCCATTCTTTTCAAATACATCTTATGATCAGAATTTATAGGCAATTTTATGCCTGCTAAACATCTATCACAATTAGTCTTAAAAAAGCCATTGATTTCAAAATCCATTTCCGCATGATCATACTTTTTATCTAATTTAAGTACTACACGAAAACTTCCCTCCTGAATCAAAGAGTGTTCAAAGCATTGAAAAAAATCGTTTTCAACATCAAATACAAACTCATATTCTTCACTTTGTAGCCCCTGAATCGGAAGACGATATTGATCTAAAATCTTCATTCTTTAGAACTTTTTCTAAATGGAGTGCAAAAATAAACATTTTTTTTGTTTAACCAAGGTTAATTATTCAAAATCGAAGTCTATTCTTGCTATAGGATGTAGCTTCATATCCTTTACTTTCGCCTCACCTTCTATCCTATATACTGACTTCACTCCTTTTAATAATTTCGCCACACTCACCATCCCTCGGAAAATAAAATTTCCATCAGCCAATTTATCCATTTCTGATTTTGGCGGATCCACCTTTATTCTATATTCTTTTCGTATCTCCTCATCTTTTGAAATCAGAAAACTTTCGTCCAAACTTAATTGACCTATCGTGTATTCGTCAATTAATTTGCTGCTCCTTCTACCCCGAAAGTACTTTTCTACACACTTTAACTCAACAGATTCAATGGTGGCATCATTTTGAGAAGTAAAAACTACTTCTACTTCTACATATCCTCCATCTTTATTAACTCTGGGTTCCAAAAGCTCTATCTTAACGCTTTCTATTCCCAGAGCATGTTTAATTTTTTTGAGCATTTTGTTTTTAAAATTAGTTAGATCTACGAAAGTTTACTTAACAAATCGATGAATCCAGCTGTCTTTTAGAGGAGTAGTCCAATTTGTCAGAAATTCGTTTTTAGTCTTAACCAAATTGTTAAAGAAAATAGTTTCATTTCCAATTAACCCATTGTCGAAAGCAGATTTCAAATCTGAAAGTCCAATGGACCGAACTCTTTCATTTTCATCTAAATAACATACATTTTGCCTATCAAAGAAATCTATGTTGACATGAGCTCCTAATTTTTCAATAAAATGAACTGATGCATCTATACTACAACCCGATGCCATTTGATGACCCTCATCCACAAAAATGCAAAGAAATCTCCTATGAAAAATGTTTCCATACGTAAGCAGAGATTTGTTGTGTGCAGTCCAAGCTTCCAAAAAATCAAATAATGGCTCCCTAGCCATAGCTAACTCAGCATCATTAAGCTCTCTATTTCCTTGATAAATCCATACTTTGGAATGATTCTCCAGAGCTATTAAATCCAACACCATATTTATTTTCTTTTAAATGACCAATTAAATTTGGCTCTCATGACTAAAACATTGTCCTCATTATAACCCTCTGACTCCATTAAAAGGCTCGCGGTTTCATTTGTACGCAATTCTGATAAAAGTTCAAACACTTCTCTACCCTGATCACAATGAAAAGTAATTTTTCCAGTAGCCTTTTTTAAAAATTCTGCTTCCGCATTCACGACTAACATTGAAAACCTCCCCAAATCCATAACGGTTTGCTGTGCCAATATACCTGTGGAAAATTCCGCTGTACCCATTAAAGCACTAAAATAAATGGATTTAAATGGGTTCTTATTAAAATTATTATGTTTAATAATCACTGCTGATTTTTCTTTTGTTAAATTCTCCACAGAAACTCCCCAAAATAAGAGGCTTGGTAACCTTCGCCAAAGCATATATTTAAGCTTCCACTTATTTAGAATTATGTCTCTATATTTGATAGCATCCATTATTTTAGCTTGCTTGAACAACCATCTGCCTTGTGTTCTGATTGAACTCTTCAAATATGATTTTTCTATTTTTTGTTAACTCATTAACCGTTTCTGCGTTATAATTCCTCACAGTAATCAGTTCTAGATCTTGCTTGATTTCAATGGTAAGCTTATTTCTAAAAAACTCTATAAAAGTTTGTACTTTATGAGGTAGATTAGTTATACAGATGGTAAAACTTACCGCCGAGTTTTTCATTACATTTACTTTAATCCTTAGTTCTGCTAGTTTTTGAAATATGTCCGATAAATGATGCTCCGCGACAAAAGAAAAATCGTTGGTTCTAATCAACAGCAATGCCTGATTGTTTTCAATAATAACTATTGGAGGATAACTTTCCAATCCATCATTACTGATACACGTCCCTTCATCTTCAGGATTAGTAAAAGGTCTGACGTATAAAGGGATACTCTTATTCTCTATCGGCTTGATAGTTTTGGGATGAATAACCTTTGCTCCGAAGTACGTCATTTCGATAGCCTCTCTATATGATAATTTGTCAATTCTCTTTGCATTCGGGAACAGCTTCGGATCTGCAGTTAATATTCCTGGCACATCCTTCCAAATATGCATAGATTTGGCTCCCAGACAAAAACTAAAAATAGCAGCCGTAAAATCGCTGCCTTCCTTAGCCAAAGTAGTGGTAAAATTCTCTGTACTAGAACCTATAAACCCTTGAGTAACTATTAAATTACCCCTCTCAAAAATTTTTCCAACATTCTTATCTATTCGGTCTTCGGTGATTTTCCAATCAACTCTTGCATCTCTATAATTATTATCCGTAATAATGCAATCTCGGGCGTCTAACCACTCAACACTCGCATTAACAGATTTTATAGCATGGTACACAATTTTAGTCGACACCAACTCTCCAATGGATACTATTTGGTCATACAAATAATCATATGGATCAGATAATTCCTCCTCTATTACCCATTCCACTTCTACAAAAAGATCATTGATTTCCTGAATTAATGTAGACTCCGTAGGCAAAGACAGGTTTTTAATATGCTCATAATGCCACTCTTTGATTCCTTCCAAAAAACGAACTTCCTCACCTGTGTGGTGAAAATAGGCATCAACCACTTTTTCTAAGGCCAGGGTTGTTTTCCCCATCGCCGAAACGACAACAACTATCTTCTCATTTTTAAAATTATTGAGAATCTTCGTTACATTTAGAATTCCTTCTACATCTTTAACTGATGCACCTCCAAATTTAAACACCTTAATATCCATATACATTCACCTTCGTTGAATGTGCTAAGTAAACTTATTTAGTCAAAAATTTATAATAATCTGATATTTTTTAACTTTACTGGCTTAAACGCACAAGAATGGAAAATTCCAATATTACCGAACTATCCCTTTTATTGATAGGGATGTGTACCGTATTTTTAATATTGGGTATAATATATCTCTCTGGAAATTTATTGATTTTTCTCACTAACAAATTCGATAACAACTCCATTGATAAAGAAGCAGATGATCATGATCAAAATGTTGATATTGCCGTAATAACTGCGGCAGTTGCGTCCTTATCTGGAGGAAAAGCACACATCAAATCCATAGACCCAATTAAAAACTAAAGATCGATGAAAAGAAAAGAAATTAGGTTAGCTCTCGTTTATCGAGACATGTGGCAATCCTCAGGAAAATTTGTTCCTCGTGTTGATCAACTTATAAGGGTGGCTCCCGAAATTATAAAAATGGGTTGCTTTGACAGAGTAGAAACCAATGGAGGGGGGTTTGAACAAGTGAATCTACTTTTTGGCGAAAATCCTAATAAATCGGTGAGACAATGGACTCAACCTTTTAATGATTCAGGAATTCAAACTCAAATGCTGGAGAGAGGACTTAACGGTATCCGAATGAGTCCTATAGGAAAAGACCTGCGAAAAAAAATGTTCAGTCTGAAGAAAAAGCAAGGAACAGATATTTCCAGGTCTTTTGATGGCCTTAATAATCCTAGAAATTTAGCTCTATCATTTAAATATGCCAAGGAAGGCGGGATGATCGCACAAGCAGCACTAAGTATAACTTTCTCTCCTCTTCATACCGTTGACTACTATGTTGATTTAGCAAATCAATACCTCGAATTGGGTGCAGAAGAAATCTGTATAAAAGATATGGCAGGTATTGGTAGACCCTCATCTATTGGAAAAATAGTAAAAGGAATACGAACGAATCACCCCAGTATTATTATTCAGTATCACGGACATTCTACTCCCGGTTTTTCCGTAGCATCTTCTCTCGAAGCAGCAAGAAATGGTGCTGATTATATTGATGTAGGAATGGAGCCTCTATCCTGGGGTACGGGCCATGCTGACCTCTTAACCATTCATGCAATGCTCAAAGATGATGGATTTATCCTCAAAGACATTGATATGGATGCTTATATGCGAGTAAGAACACTAACTCAGGAGTTTATAGATGATTTTCTCGGCTACTATATAGCTGAGAGTAATAGAAAAATGAATTCTTTACTTATCGGTCCTGGTTTGCCTGGTGGGATGATGGGAAGTTTGATGGCTGATTTGGAAAACAATCTAAAGAGTTTAAATAAATGGCTTGAAAAAAATAATAAGCCTAAAATGGCAACAGATCAACTACTTATCAAACTGTTTGATGAAGTACAATATGTCTGGCCAAAACTGGGGTATCCTCCACTAGTTACTCCATATAGTCAGTATGTAAAAAATGTCTCATTAATGAATACTATTAACCTAATAAAAGGTAAAAATAGATGGGCATTGATCGACGAAAACACCTGGTCAATGATTTTGGGTAGACAAGGCCAATTGCTTGGAGAAGTAGCTCCAGAAATAAAAGAAATGGCCAAAGATCAGAATAGAGAATTCTATAATGATGACCCTCAAGATCTTTACTCCGATGAGCTGGATATCTACAGAAAAAAGATGAAAGAGAAATCTTGGGATCTGGGAACAGATGAAGAAGAGCTATTTGAGTATGCCATGCATCCGAATCAATACGAGGCCTTTAAAGATGGATCTGCTAAGAAAAAGTTTGAAAAAGATCTTGAAGAACGAAAGAAAAAAGATAGCTCAGACATTGCCAATGCCTCAGTTCCAACCACTCTTCAAGCAATGCCAACAAAAATGAAAATAGAAGTGGATGGTCGTCCTTATGAAGTTAAAATATCTTATGACTCTCAAGACCAACAGCCTTCAGGCTCAAGCGAACAAGGAATTAAAAAACCTTCTTCCAATGGAGTTTCCAATAATGCTTTAACTATTCAGGCTCCGTTGGAAGGTAAATTCTATCTAACAAAAGATCCAGGCGAAAAAGGTGTACAAATAGGAGATAAAGTAACAAAAGGAGATACAATAGGATACATAGAAGCCATGAAAGTTATTAATGCTATATCAGCTGACCAATCAGGTGTTGTAGTTGATATAGTAGCTAAACATGGTGAAGATATAGAGGAAGATGATGTAATCTTAAAAGTTGAAGCTTAACGAATGGACGTTCTTAATAAGCTTTTCGAAATGACAGCTCTGGGTGAAATTTTTCATCAACCGTTATCTGTTGTAATGCTTCTTATAGGTTTTTTGTTCCTTTATTTAGGAATAAAAAAGAACTTTGAGCCATTACTATTAGTTCCGATAGCCTTCGGAATTCTCTTAGCCAATTTTCCGGGAGGAGGCATGGCTGTCACTCCCTCCAATGATGACAATAATATCATGCATCTCACATTGCTAGAAATTGCAAAAGATCATGGCATCATGAACATGTTATATTATAGTCTCATCAAAACGGGTTTGTTACCACCATTAATATTTATGGGCGTAGGAGCCATGACAGATTTTGGACCAATGTTAAGAAATTTGAAGTTGGCTTTTTTTGGAGCCGCTGCCCAAATTGGAATATTTACCGTTTTAATAGGTGCTAGCCTGATGGGCTTCACAATGAAACAAGCAGCTGCCTTAGGTATCATCGGAGGAGCGGATGGTCCTACCGCTATATACACTTCTATTAAATTAGCTCCGGAACTATTAGGTCCAATTGCAATCGCTGCATACTCATACATGGCATTAGTTCCTGTTATAATACCATTTGTTGTCAAGTTATTGATGAACGAAAAGGAACTTAAGATTAATATGAAGGAGCAAGAGGCTTTAGCTAAAAAGAAAGAAATTAAGAACTTAAAGCAAGCAAAATTATTATTTCCAATAGTACTGGTCGTTATTGTTTCCTTACTTGTTCCTAGTTCGGTGCCATTGGTTGGATGTTTACTTTTTGGAAATCTTCTAAAAGAAATTGGTACGTCTACTAACAGATTATATCAAGCCGCCTCGGATACCATTATGAATGTTGCAACAATTTTTCTGGGGTTAACGGTTGGTGCTACCATGACCGCAGAGAGTTTTCTCAATAGTCAGACAATTATGATCGTTGTTGGAGGTTTTATTGCTTTTGTAATCTCTGTAGGTGGTGGAATACTGGCAGCAAAAATTTATAACTTTTTTTCTAAGACAAAAATCAACCCCCTGATTGGAGCTACAGGACTAAGTGCTGTACCCATGGCATCAAGAGTAGCGAACGAAATTGCTTTAAAACATGATCCAAAAAATCACATTCTTCAATATGCCATGTCCAGTAATATTAGTGGTGTAATCGGAAGTGCTGTGGCAGCAGGTGTTTTAATTTCCTTCCTTAGTTAGATTTACCTCTTCTAACATACTAAATTATTCAAAAAAAAGTAAAGCCTCTTTTCGAGGCTTTACAATTATAAATTAAATAGGTGACCTAAATTCTATTCTTTATTGTCACTACCTCAGCTACCTTATAAGCTAATTCATCTGAAATATCCAAGCCTTTTTTAATTATATCCAACAATTTTTGTTCATCTGGATCAGCGAAACCATCAGCAAAGACCAGCTCACATGCGTATGCAAAAGTTCCTGCTTTCATTCCTTCTGGAATATTTTGTACTGCTAGATTAACGAGAGCCTCAGGGCTCTGCTTCCTAGCTATTTTGGTACACTTACCGATAATGTCCCTCCATTGGTTACTTGTAACTGAAGACATTATTTTTGCTCTAGAACAAGTCGTCATAAAGTCTTGCCCTTCTTCTTGGGTAATCTCTCCATCTGCGGCTATAATCGCATACAAAATCCCTACGAATGACTCTTTATCACTAAGTGAAGTTATCTGCTCCCCTTCTCCAAATAATTTTCCAAAAAAACTCATGTTTGTTGATTTATATGTTAAAAAATAGTTGTGTACTTATTGTTAGAATCTCCTTTATTGAAATCAACTCCAAACTGAAAAGAAAGCTTTAGCTTTTCACTCATCGCTAAGGAAAGACTTTTGATTTTTCCATTGGCCTGTAGTCTGTCGTAAAATTCCTTTAACAGCTTAACATTAGTTCCATTTTTGACTGGTTTGTTTTCTGCTGATTGTATGGAGATTGATCCATTAAATCCTTTTTCGGATCCATACTCTATTAAGACATTGTAAATAACCTTAAATAATTCATTAGTAAGCGACTTCATACTATCCGCCTCAACCATAACTTTGATCGTAAACAATTCCTGAAACAGTGTCATCTTAACAACACTAAATGAGAATGTATCGGATTGTTCTACTTTTATCTTCCTTGATTTATGGCTGGACTGTACCATCAATACCTTTTTAATAATACCCTCTTCTATCAAATACAAATGATTGCTAACGGGATGTTTTGAAAAATCATTGAAATTTTCGTCTACCTTTTCTTCAAGCAAAGATCTAGACTCTAAATCGGTTGCCGCACAACAGAATATTGCTCCTCTACAAGGAATACATATTAACAACTCCTTCGTACTCAATAATTCTTCTGCTTCTTTAAGGAATGATTTATCAAGAATTTTTTCAGCTGCAAAATCATTATTGTCCACAAATAAATACTCTACTCCCTCATTTTTAAAACGAGACCACCGAAGACTTAAAGATTTTAGATTTTTAAAGGCATTTCTTACTAATTCCGACCCTCTAAGATCAATTTCTTCAATATCATTAACCACCTTATTTTCGTCAAGTTTCGTGAAAGCAATCACAGGAATTTTACTACTTATGTCGTCCGAATAGACCATATCAAGATGGTATATACTGTTTTCCAAATTCTTAGGAAGCAAATATAGACGAGGTAAGAAGTTCATATAAAGACTTATTTGATTTACATTATAAAGAAACACAATAATATTTAAATGATAGATATTTTATCTAAAAATTTATATCATTATCTACACATCCCGATCTACATTAATTTTTACAATTTGACCGGTCTATCAAGTGTTATTGGGTCTATCTTGAAAACGTTTTGATCTATGGCATTAAAACACCGAACCTCAACCCTAGAAAGTTTTTATTACAGCTATTTACCCCAATGAGTCATCATAGCACCTACAAACTTCGAATTCTTTGTCATTCGAAAAGGTATACTTTGCAGGATATAATCTATAGATTCTTCTATTTCCTGATCGTATTTGATTTCTAATATAATGGCCTCATCTTCGTCTGGAAATGGGTTTAACATGTAGTTGTTAACTGCAAAATACTGAAGATATCTATCAATGGTTATTCTCACTTGTCGATCAAAAGATTCTAAATAGGTTCTTTTATATCTTACCATTACTACAGGTGAAAGGTTTTTGTTTTTAAGTACTTCTATATCCAAAACACTTTCCAATTTGGGCCACTTCCCCACTACATCTGGAAAAGAAGAATATCTTTTGTACCCTAACAGATTATTTTTGATTTTCTCTTCTAATATAGGTTTTGTAATGGTCTGGTAATCTTCACCATACCACCTGAGGCGAAATTTGTTCCTATTTGAAATACCTGCCAAATTTTCCCGTAAGGCGTTGAAATCCAAAGAATCAAGATAAATACTATTTATCCATCTATCAGGATAAGCATAGTCGAAAGCTCCCGGAATCCCAAGCATAGTTTGTAGGACAACTTGATAATCTTCCGATTCGATTCTATACTTTCGTTCAAATCTCATTATTTCATCTTTTGATGACTTCCGTTCACTTTACAAAAAACTCCTTCTTCTACAAAGAATTTTCTTTTATTATAATTACCAAACCCTGTCATATATAATCTCGAAGGAGGTTTTTGAGCATCATAAACCTCATAATCTCTCGTCACTTCCTTACTGCTATAGTTACTAATACTAACTTCACTATGGTCTTTAACCACTAGTCCAATATGGCTATCGCTAATGTTTAATTTTTTAAGATTAAGATGTCCAAACTCCTGAATTTCCACTCCCTTACTTAATATATTCTTAAGCCACCAATTCTCTCCTGATAACTTTCCTCCATATATATTTATAAAATCTCCTCCATAATTAATGGCATTGATATTTTGCATTTCTCCTGTTGAATAAAAAGCTACCATCGCAGTACCAGAATTATCCAAGAAAGAAGAACCTGTCATTCTGAATTCCGAGTTTGCAATGAGAAGATCCTTTTTTGAATTATTTTTTATCCATTGGCAGTCTTCAAAATAAACTTTCGTATCAAAAATATTTACTCCTGCTTCTTTTTGAATCACCCCAACACCATATGGTCCCAACTGAGAAAAAATAGTATTAACAAATATATTTTCAAAGTCGTTTGAAACTAAAATACCTTGTCCTCTTTTACCCTCTCCGACTATCTGAATAGAGCTATTCTTAGTTCCCACAAAAGTGACTTTTCCATTTAAGGTCAACGAACCTCGATCCAACAACTTGATTACACACCCGCCGTGGACTTCTAATGTCTCATCAGAATCAACACTCAACGGCTCTCTAATAATAAGTTCATTTCCCTTTACTCTGATTACACCATCCACTAAATCCACTTGTGAATGAGCTCTAAGAGGCCTATAATATTCCGATTGGGAAACAGTATTTTCAGACGGCTTTATAACATTACCAATATTTTGGTAGAAGTTAGAATCTAATCCTAATGTCTTAAATATTACCTTATCCGGCTTTCCCTTACATTTCATTTTGTAATAATCGACACTGGACTCAGGGGAAAAAGGCTTTAATATCAAAACACTGTCAAGAAGGAAATCCTTATCTTTCATTTGATAACCTATCACTTCCAAAGGAAAATAATGAAAATTCTGGAGAAGTATTTCATTTCTATCTAAAGTACGAAATGATCTTAGAGAAACATTTTCCAACGGATAAATCTTTGCATTTGTATACGGTGCTTTTCGAAATTGTTTCTCCAATATATAATCGTAATGCTTATAGTCCTTATCTTCTCTAAGCAAATCAACTCTACGTTTTATATCATTTTTATATTTCTCAAATTTGCTATTCAGATAAAATTGTTCTGTATATCTTTCCAGATAGAACATATACTTTTTAAAAAAATCAAGGTCAGCGAAAAGTCTATGTTTATATGGTTCTCCCGTCTTTGATCTTTCATAGATTCTATCTCCATTTTCCCATTGTCCTACCGGCCGCCAATGTTCTGTAATATTTGGTAAGGACTCTCCATAAAAATCATATCCTATTGGTTCAAGTTTAGCAGTACGTGGGTCTACATAAAATCTAATATTAGTAATCAGTTGAGCATGTGTTCCATGTCCTGCCTCAATGAGAGCATAATATCTGGCCATCTTATCTAAATCAAAAACTTCTTCTGCCTCTTTATTACCATTCAAAAAGCTATTTAACATACTATGACCATAGTTATATAGTGCCATGAAATCCTTATCTCCGTCGTTTTCTTTATTGAACAGTTCTATCTGTGATGAAACAACCCAGTCATAATCTTTAAGTTTTCCCTGTACATTATTCCAATATCCATCATCATTATGCCTAATAATTGGGCCTACCAGTTTATTATTTTTTGAGAGCATATAATTATCAAAGTGTTGTTCATAGGCATATACGCCCACTTCTCTGTTATTCAGTATAAATCTGAAAAAATCATACTCCGGAGTCATTATCCCCTCATCTTCCATCATTTTATGCATGAACCATTCTGCTATATGCGATCTTGATTTACTATTGTGTATGGAGAAAACTTTCATTCCTTTCCATGTTTCAGCACCCTCTAAAATTATACGGAAAGACCATTTATCGCCTCGAAGGTGGTCGAGCAAATCACCTTTCAAGCGTACCTGAGCATCTATTACTGTGCTGTCTATTCTTAGATTAGCGGGTACTAAATCTAGTTTTGAAGAAAAAAGTAAACCTTGTTCCAATGCTTCTTCTCTCTTTCGTCTTATTTTTTTAAAATTCTGATCGTTGATCTGCAATTCCAATTGAGAAAATCTTTCAACCTTACTGCTTTTATCATTTTTTTTGACTTCAACAAACAATTCATCGTAATAGGCCGGGCCGTCTCCTTCAGCTCTAAAAGGATATACTCGCCATTTGGCTCCGTTTGATTTAGAAGGAACAATAAATTGATATTCAATTTTTTCCCATTGATCACTTGATTCTCCTGATTTTGGAAAAGCATAATAGTGATCCTTATCTGAAGATATTACTAACTTGGTTTTACACTTCTTACTTATATGCATAAAACTAATACTCAACGTGTCTCCATCATTGAGCTTATCCAACTCCAATGTCATGCCGTATCTCCTATCCTCACTGCAAAGGCAGGAAGACTTACCTTTAAACTTTTGGGTTTGCGAAGTTTTACAGTTTGTAGAAAATTTTGCCGAAGAGGATACAAAGTGATTTTCTTCAAAACGTTCAGCTCCACAATAATAACTGTCTATGTCCTTACTTTCAAAGAATCTTGGCACATAAGTGATTCCCATAAGGACCAAAACAAGTACCAGAACCAATCTAGGCCATTTATGCAGAAAATCTGGGCTCTCCTTTTTCTTATCTATTCTCATTTCTTATCCAAACGTATATCGCAAATAACACTAGACCAAATAAAATAATCCACATTCTATATTTATAACACGTCGACAAAAAACTTTGGTCTATTAAGTTTTTCATTTTATTGTATTTAGGGGTTTGATCTTCTTCTAAGAAAGGAAACCTATTTTTCAACTTCTCCTTAATCTGTGTATTAAAAGTTTCCATTTGTGATTTTTCAATACTATCGGCCTCAGTATACCTTACTTCGTTAAGCTCTAACTCTAATTCTGTATACTTTTGAAACGGAAAACTTGAATTCCCTACTCTATCCAAAGTTAACGTTGCCAATGCTCCTTTAACATCATGTATATATACTCTTTTTCTATTTTGCATTAATGTATGAGTTTCCCCCACTTCCTGAGCTTTAACTCCAAATTTATTAAGCTGATAGTTTATATCTTCTCTGTCTCTTTTTTTTACATATTTCAAGAAATCATGACGTGCAAAGAAATCATTTTTGTCAACGGATCTTTTTACTTCATATTTGATTTCATTTCTGGCCACATCCCCACCCTGTTCAATTGGTGTTTTTAATTGGATTAGTTTTTTGAGTAGAGAATCATTTTTATATCTTGACCTATGGCGTAACCCAACTTCTTGAAGAAATAATTCTTCAATATCATTGTCAAAATATATATCAATAAAATCCTCCTCAGATATCTCCAAATTCAATTTATTCTCTTTACCAAAATCATTCAAAAAAGTCTCTCCGGATAGATAAGTCCATAATTCATTTGATTTATTCAGTGGAACATTAAGTTTATACTCACTCTCAATTCTTTCACCGGATTGAGCGAGACTTAGACAAGGAATCCAAATCAATGTAAATAATAAAAACCTCATTAACCGGCTATACCACTGCTATCTACGAATGAAACTTCCAAAGAAGGAGATAAATTTAGGATTAATTCTTTGACCGCCGCCAATTTTTCAAATTCCTGCACATCAATCACATAGGACAAATACACCTTATTCTTTCCTTCACTCATTCTTCTAAGATCAATCATACTAAGATTGTCAGTCAATATCTTATTAATTTGATTGACATCAACACTTTCTCCACTAATAGATAGTTGCATTTGTGCATTTTTTAAACCCTTTCCGGTTTTGCTCATACTTGCATTAATAAAAAGAACTGTCATAATCAAAACAAAAGCTATTAATGTTACACCCCCTTGATTAGCCCCCATACCTAATCCTATGGCAATGACTAGGAAAAGATAAATTAATTCCTCCGGTTCCTTTATTGCGGCCCGGAATCTTACTATAGACAAAGCCCCTACAAGGCCTAAAGAAAGTGCTATTGACGACTTGACTATCGTTATAATAAGCATGGTACAAAGTGCAAGAAGAATAAAATTATTAGCAAAATAAGCACGATTACTAATACTCTTTCCATATCTCTTATAGAATTTAGAAACTATCCATGCCAACAAAGTAGTTATTAAAGCATTCAATAGAAATTGGCTAATGTCTATATTGTCAATAGAATAATCACGTAACAAATCTTCAAATTTCATCTTGCCCGTTTTTTGTAGTTAGTATAAACGTAGAAACAAAAAATCCCATTTTAAATAATTGGACAAATATACTTTTTATAGATAGCTCTGTACTGACATTGACTCATTAAAATAAAATGAGGCGGCCTATATGCAATAGACCACCCCTTACTATAAAGAGGGTATATAATCTTGATTGATTATGTTAGATATATAAAATCGGTTTAGAGAGAGTTATATAGATGATAGTTTTTAGAAGATTAAATGGGGCCTCTTTTTATTTTCTGAAAATCATTCTCTTTTGTTTTCATAACTTCTTTTTATTACTGAGTAAGCTATTAATCAATTATATAACTGCTGCAGATTCTAGTTGTGACATATTGTATCAAATTAATATGAAGAATTTATACTTTTATATTAGGAACTAATAATCATAAAATTACATATATAGAAAATAAATTATGTGAAAAATATCGTCCACAAAAAAAGCCCCATCTGGGGCTTTTTTGCATCATTTTCCTTTTCTCAATTTATTTTGGACAATAATTTGTCAACATTCTTAATTTGATAACTTGATCGTTCTTTTAACTTAATCAGCGTCTCTCTGGCTCTCACCATATTATCCAATTTAATATAAGCAATACTCATCAACCATAATGCCTCTTTTTCAAGAGGTGACTGAGATTCAACTACCTGATTCAATAAATTGACAGCTTTACCCAAATCTCCTTTATCCGATTTTATTATACTCCAGGCATAATAGTAGTTATCGATACTATTAAGTGATTGCTTTGATTCCTTCATCATGTAAAGCTCCTGAGCTTTTAGAAAATCCTCTTTTTTAATTGCTTCTTGAGCACTCATTAACACTAGTGTATCACTATCAGTATTTACGCCTCTTGTATTCAAATCTTCCAACAAAACTAAAGGCGTTTTTTCAAACATATTACCTGCCATAGTAGATACATTGTCTGACGGTATAAAAAAATAAGCGGCTCCCAAAATGAGAACGACACTAGCGGCAATTCTTACCCAACTCAGTTGTCCTTTAGTTTTTTTTTCTTCAGATTTCGAATTTGCTTTTATTCTTTCTTTAAGCTCTCTATTGAATTTCTCTTCCAGCAAGAATTCTAAGGCTTCCTCTTTATTGTTAAAATTATTTTTTTTAGAATCTGTCATAGTCCCTATTTTACCGGATTTAATAGTCTTATATACTCTTCCCTAATTTTCTCAAGCACTCTTTGCTTTCTTTTCCTCAGGGTTCCATAATCAATGTTTTTTTCTCGTGCCCAAGTTTTCATATCTATCTTTTCGAAAAAGAGCTTTTGAATTAATTCCTTTTGATCCTCCTTTAACACATCGCAGGCTTTATCTAACATCTCAAACACCTCTTGGCTATCAACTCCGGAAAATTCTGACTCCCCTAAAAAGACCTCAATCGCTTCGTTGATCTTTTTTTCTTTTTTTGCGGCATCTATAAGCGAATTAGAAGCTATTCTAGTAAATAAATATCTTAAATTTCCATAGGATATTTTATCGTTTAATATTTTTTTCCTCAGTTTAACCAATGCATCCAGACAAAGATCATATGCCCGATCACTTGAGATTGAAAACTTACTTTTAAGATAGTTAACGGTTTCATCTAATTGGCTACTATAAATATGTGTTAGTAGCTCTTCATTGCCGTTTTTCAATTCTTTGACAAGCTTATAAAACTCTTCTTCCGTTAAGTTGAAATTCTGACTTGCACCTTTTCTTTTCCCTGATTTTCTATCCGAGATAGAAAATATTTTGGTCATAGACTTTATCATTATATTCTCTTTATAGTACGACTTTATAACCTTTCCATATTGCTTTTGTGACCTAATGGCAATTTTTTATTCAAAATAATTCTTATCTGCTATGATTCCAGCAACTTACTCTTTTGATGATTAAATGACTCTAACATATCTAACGTATTCTTTTTCTCACTATCTATTGCCAGCATCATGGTATTAAGTTTATCGTATACTCCTTCTATACTTCTTTTCGTGTTCTTAATTTTATTATGTAATATCCAATCAGTTATTAAATTGTCAAAAAAAACATTAACCAAACCTCCGGTTCCTTCTATATTAAAATTTGAATATTGAAAAGACATTCCTATATCACTAAGTTCTCTCTGCAAAAGTGAAATCAGATATTGAGCCCTATTAGCCTCTCTCGCTGCATGATCCAATTCACGATGTTTTGAAGAAACACCAAATCTTCTATTTCGGGAATTATCAAATTGTATAGCTCTAATAGCTCTATTTAGATGGTTTAAAACACGTGTAATCGCATTTTTAGCCTTTTGTCCCGTATCTCGAGCCTCTTCCACCTCTTTTAGATAAACAACCCTCTCCTCTATTTTCGAATTTAATGAACGTAATGACGAAGCTAATTTATGAGGCATAGAAAGGATTAAACTCTCTCTAATCTCTTTCAATTCATCCAATCGGTTTTCAAGTGTTCCGACCTTTACAACTTTTTTCTCTAGAATATTATTCTCATACTCCATAAGTTGTAATGATTCTGAAAGTTCTTTAAGCTTCAAAGAAACTTCGAGATACTCTCTCCTCTCTCTATCCAATTTAGCCTCTTTATTGCCAATGATATTGTGAAATATTGAGTTGATACTCAACTTTTCAAGCTTATTAACATCATCAAGTTCTTTTCCCAATTGTTTACTAAGCTCATCAAACTCTTTCTGCTTTTTAGACAACAAATCCTGCGTACTTTCCTGATGCTCTTGTACCAAACGTAAATTAGTAAGTTCGGTTAATATTTTTTTTATCTCTTCGGACACTTCACGTTCATTCATATCAGTATTTTATATAAATTAAGAAAAGGCCTCTCAGGTGGTTTCACTATTATTTTTGTTTATGGTAAAAATAAGAGCTATATTCATTATTGTATTATTTTTATGCAAATTAAATAGAACTGACATGGGAATCTTAAGCTCTTTAAAGAAATTATTTTTTGTAAATAAATCTATCGTCGAAAGTGCCGCCGATAAAACCGGAGATTATTTAAAAGAAAAATCCACCGAAATAAAAGAAAAAGGCAATGAAGTTTTAAAAGAATCCGGAGAAGCATTTGTTAATAGCACTAAGGATATTAAGGAAAATCTTGCCAAATCTTCAGAGTCACTAATTGAAAAATCAAAAGAACTTGCTGGTGACACCTTTGAAAAAATCAAAGATATTGGTGAAGATATTTCTGAAAAGGCCAAAGATACATTAGAAAAAGTATCAGAGAATGAATACGTTCAGAAAGCAGCCGATGTCAGTGAAAAATTAGGGGAACAAATATTGGATAAAGGCGAGGATTTAGTTGAAAAAGCAAAAGATATCTCTGAGAAAGTAGGTGGTGAGATTTTGGATAAAGCAGGGTCTCTTTCAGAAAAAATCGGTGAAAAGGCCATAGAAATTAAAGACGATCTTTCCGATAAAGCAAAGGTGGCTGCTGACAAGATAGGAGAAAAATTTGACGAGACGGTACAAAAAGCAGAAGAATGGCAAAGGCAAGAAGACGCCAAACCTAAAAAAGAATTTGCTGATGATGATTTATCTGTTTCCGACGAATCATTATTAGAAGGTAAAGATGATTTCTTTTCAAAAGCTTCTGAATTTGCTGATGGAGATTATAATGCCTTTGAATCGGGTCCAAAGATTATCGATAATAACGATCTAGTAGAACCCCTTAAAAAAGAAGGGAAAGCAGCTGGGTTTGTTGATATGGATGGAGATGGAAATGAGATTATAGATGATGCCATAACAGAAGAAGAATAATTTTTAATAGCAGGCAGCATTTTCTGTCATCAATGGGTCATCCTACTGAATAAAAATAATAATGTCTCCTTTAATGCTTAATTCTCCAACTATTAACGAGTTAATTCAGCTATGTCTGGATAACGATCGGTTAGCACAGAGAAAGCTTTTTGAGGCATATGCTCCTAAAATGATTGTTGTATGCAGAAGATATGCTAGACATCAAGCGGAGGCTGAAGACATTATGCAAGAAGCATTTATCAAAATCTTTAAAAATCTTGACAAATACAAAAGAGAAGGTTCTTTTGAAGGTTGGGTAAGAAAAATTATGGTAAATACTTCTCTTAAATATATTTCCAGAAAACATTTTACACATGAGAAAATAATGTTGGAAAGTTTACCGGAAAATGCTTTAGATCCTTCAGTTTTTTCTAAAATTAATGAAGAACAAATTTTAGATTTAATTCAAGAGCTACCTGATGGATATAGACATGTATTTAACTTATTTGCTATCGAAGGGTACAGTCATAAAGAAATTAGCAAAATGCTAAATATTCAAGAAAGCACATCAAGATCTCAATTGGTGAAAGCTAGAAGAATATTACAGAATAAAATTGAAAGAATTCAAAGGATTGCTATATGAGCAAGATGGATAAAATAATAAAGGACAAAATTCATGACTATTCTGGTAGTTACTCGGATGACTTATGGTCAAAAATAGAGGCAGAGTTGCATCCTGTTCATGATAAGAAAAGATATTTTGGTTGGTATATTTTTTCTGCAACAACTTTAATACTAGCAGTAGGTTTAGCTATCTATTTAAATAAATCTAAGAGTAAACCCAGTGTTAGTCAAAGTACAGTTGTATCTGACAAGAAGATTGATCGTTCAACAGAAACCATTTTTGATGCTGAATATGAAAGTGATAAGAACACCGAAGAGAACATTTCACCCGAGACTGAAGAAAGAATTGTTCTAGTTGCTGACGACACAAACAGTACACGAGAGGAAAACATCATTGAGTCTGTAATTGAAAAAAATACTATTTCAGATATAATTAATACTCATTTACTTAATGAATCTGAAATTCAAGTATCAGAATCAAGAGCTTTGTCAAATATTAGTTCTCTTAGCATAAATCAATTCGGTTATAAAAAGTATATCTCTTCAAGTGAAAGTAGCAAACAGCTAAAACAACTAAGTAGAGAAATAGCACTAATGAGAACAGAGTGTCCTTCGTTCCATAAGGAGGTAGCCGGGGTTTTCCTAGACTTATACTTTAGTCATGAATATGCCTTTAGAAGACTAAATAAACAATCGGATAGTGACGCTGTGAGTGATTATCTTCAGAAACGAGATGAAACGGAAAAGTCTCTATATTCTTTTTCGACAGGTATCAGGGTTTCTCTTATGTTACCTAATAATTTTGGTCTAAAAACAGGTATAAATTATTCTCAAATCAATGAAAAGTTTGAGTATGTTGATCCTGAATCAATTAAAGAAAAAATAATTCAAATCACCGAGTATACATATGAAAATGGAGTGGCAGTAGATAGTACTTTCAAGCTAGATACTATTGAGGTTGGTGGAGAAGAAAAACTAAGAGTTTATAATAAATATAGAACACTAGATATCCCTCTCTTATTCTCTTACGAATGGGCAGGAAAACATGGATTTTATTTTAGTAGTAATGCAGGCGTATTAATGAATTTTGCGTTTAATCAAAGAGGAAGAATTCTCGAACCTACTTCATTAAAACCACAATGGTTTTCTTCTTCACTACCCGATCGTTATGACGCCTTTGAGAGCAGCTTAGGTATTAGCCTATATGGATCTTTAGGAATGTATTATACCATAAATAAATACTTCGACTTTATGCTTGAGCCTAACCTAAGGGTAAATCTAGGGTCGATGACGTTAGGTAGTCATCCGGTTAGTCAAAAGTATATAGTCCCTGGACTTATTACAGGAGTGAGGGTGAAATTTTAGTTAAAAGAATCAGTTGAATATGAAACATAAATTTACAATATTACTAGCTTCGTTGATCTTAATGGGGATTTCATCTTGTAATAAAGATCAAGAGATATTTACACCCGATGAGATTAAAGGTGATGCTTCGATTTTCTTCGAAAGTGTACAACCTGAACCTATTTATCAAGAAGAAATTGATCCTTTTACAGCACAAGAAATATACTTGGAATCAGGGGTAAGGCTTACGATTCCCGCTGAATCCATTGTAGACAATGCTGGCTTATTACCTGAGGGAAAAATTAACTTGGAGTTTTCTGATAATATTCACATTTCTGATTATATACTCAAAGGAATCGAAACGATTGTTGATGGAGAAATTCAGAATTTCGTTAACACCATTAATATCAGCATGTTTGATGGCACTAAATTCTATCAATTCGAAGAAGGAAGTGACGTAGTAATTTCAATCCCTATGGAGTTATCTGATTATGACAAATCAAGTCTTGTAGCAAAAGTTAGTGGTTCGGAATCGAACGATTGGTCATTTGTTGAAGCAGGAAGTGCAGAATTAGATAAATGGTATGATAATTGGAGTTATAATGGTATGAATTATGAGGGAATTAGTTTAAAAGGTGCTATACCTACAGATTTTGCTGTTAGTATACCTCTAAGTGGTGATGGCTCTATTCAATTGCAACCTTGTCTGACACTTCCTGAAACTTTTACAAGTAAAAACACAAAAGTTTTAATGGTATTAGATCAATCTAATACGGTTATTCCTATGACAAGTACGAACAGTAGTATATTCTGTGTCGAAAACGTCAAAGTTTTACAAGGTCAGAAAATTGATATCATTGTTATTTCTTCATGGAACGAAGACGAGTATTATTTTGGAAGAGTGGATGGTTTTGCTTCTGAAAAAACTAATTTGGTATTAGTTCCTGAGTTGACTTCAAAATTTGAAATTTTAGACATTCTAGCAATGTTTTAATATAAAGATTACTGTATTTTTATTCGTAAATGGGAGTCGCCTGTCTGAGGTAAAAGAATTTCAGGCAGGCTTTTTTTTACAAAAGTGAATATTTTAAGTAAACCCTAACAATTGGCATAATTCATGCATTAAATATTTTTGTACTTTTGACACCTTTGAGGTTTTAGACTTTTACTTACACTTACAAAAATGCCGACTAACGAGAATTTCAGATCGACACAGTTTATCGATTTTTTCTTTGCTCTTATGATAACTGCTTTGTTGATATTTGGTTATAAATACCTAGAATCCATTCATACTAAAGAAATTCCTGCCCCTCGAAAAAAATCGATCACCTATAAATTTGGCTTCAATACTGATTCCGTTCATATGGAGAATCATTATATACAAGAATCGGATTTGGTTGGAGATATACTTTCATATCAAGGTATTGGTTTCCATTCCATTGCCGAATTAGAAAACAAAGCTAAATCTATCTTTAGTGTTAGAAAGATAAGAAGTGGTAAAAAGTACCATTTAGTGAAAGATGATGAGTGTGGCGAATTATTGTCATTTATCTACGAGCCAAATCCGTTACAATATGTACAGTATGATTTCAGAGATTCTGTAAGCGTTAAACTCGTTAATAAAAAAGTGGATGTGTGCCATGATATTGCCGCAGGTACAATAAACTCTTCCCTATGGGTAGCTCTTGAAGAGCAAAATGTTAGTCCTCATATTATCGACCTGATGGAAGACGCTTTAAGCGGTTCAGTTGACTTTTATAACATTAAAAAAGGAGATGAATTTAAACTCATTTATGAGAAGAAATTCGTTGAAAATAAATCTGTTGGACTAGGAAAAGTAATTGGTGCATATTTTAAAAACTCTAATGGAGAACACTACAGTTATTATTATAATAACGACAAGTATTCAGGCTATTACGATGACGAAGGGAGGCCTGTAACGGGAACTTTCCTTTTAGCCCCTATCAAGTCATCGTACAGGGTATCATCTGGATATAATTTGAGACGTTTTCATCCCATTAAGAAAAGAAGGATACCTCATCTAGGTACTGATTATGCTGCTCCTTACGGCACTCCTATTATTTCTGTTGCTGATGGAGTCGTAGAAGCTGCAAGTTACGGACAGGGAAATGGGAGATATGTGAAAATCAGACATGACAGGGTTTATCAAACTCAATATCTTCATATGCAAAGGTTTGGAAAAGGAATAAAGCCCGGAAAAAGAGTTAAACAAGGCCAAGTAATAGGTTATGTAGGAAGTACAGGACTGGCAACAGGCCCCCACGTTTGTTTTAGGTTTTGGAAAAACGGGAAACAGATAAATCACCGTAGAGAAGTATTTCCTCCGGCTGACCCAATGCCGGATTCAGAACTACAAAACTACTTTAAAGTAAAAAATGAAATAAAGGAACTTTTAAATATAATTCCATCGGATACTGAACCTATCACTCCAAGTATACAAACGTAATACTGATAAACAAAAACTGATTTAAGACATTTATTTATATAAAGGACTTTTGAAAAATTAGTCCATCGTTTGATTTCTCGAAAATATTGCTTGGCAATAAAACCCACAAATCTTCAAATCTGAAATCCGAAACAATTTTTTCGTTGCTTATTAAATAAAAGACACTTTGTAGTGCTTTTTTCTTAATCATTACAATCTTTTCCAGAGGAACCCTTATTTTACTGCCAGAAGAATTTACTTCTATCACGTTATCGTCGATAAGTTCAATTACTTCTTTAAGGTCATTAGAATCATTCTTTTTACGTTTGATGGATTTAAATTTCTTGGCAATTCTATTTTTATAACTATCAATTTTCTTTTTCATAGTGCCTCAATTTAGTACGTGTTTTTAAAACGACATGACTTCTGAAATTATTGTACCTTTTGTACTCAAAACTAACCAACTAGAAGTCATCGATCCATTAGTCTTTATTATTATATAACATTTTATTACTCTTATTGTTGAACTTACTTTTCAAGTATTGGTAATTTCGTATTATTGAATGTTAGTATAACCAATAGAACAGAAGAGAGACATATGAAACGAGTTAGTAAAAATATCTTTTAGGTTGAAGGAGATGATTGTTTGTGAGTTCTATCTGATCTTTAAAGAACATAAAATGAACAGATGAAAGAAGTAGAAATTAAGGTTTATCCTGATAAGATAGATAATATAGATCATCTGAAAGATAAATGCAAAAAGAAGTTAAGAATAAATCAAGACCAAGAAATAACCATTCAAGTAGTTAGAAAATCTATCGACGCTAGATTTAAAAGACCTTTTTTCCTACTTCGCGTTAAAGTATTTTTTGGGTCGCAACCTGAAGCAAAGAATTACAGTTTAAATATTCCAAGAATTGAAAATCGTAAAAAAGTACTTATTATTGGAGCAGGACCTGCTGGATATTTTGCCGCACTAAAATGTTTATCCCTAGGATTAATTCCTATAGTTTTCGATAGAGGAAAAAATGTACGAGATAGAAGAAGAGATTTAAGAGCCATCCAACAATATGGTGAAGTTAACCCTAATAGTAATTATTGTTTTGGTGAAGGAGGGGCAGGGACCTACTCAGATGGTAAACTTTACACCAGATCCCATAAACGAGGAAGTATTGCCGAAATTCTTAACATTTTAGTTTTTCATGGTGCTAAGACAGATATTTTAATAGATACCCATCCTCATATTGGTTCCAATAAATTACCAGGTATAATTGCTAACATAAGAGATAGTATAGAATGTAATGGAGGCTCAGTTCATTTTAATCATAAAGTGATTGACTTAATTCTTGAAAAAAAGAAAATCATAGGCATAAAAACACAGGATGAAAAAGACCATTTTGGTGAGGCTGTTATCCTTGCTACAGGTCATTCCGCGAGGGATATATACTATCTTTTAGCTGAAAAAAAGATAAGACTAGAAAGCAAGGATTTTGCCTTGGGAGTAAGAATAGAACATCCACAACAACTAATCGATAAAATTCAATATAATCAAATAGTAAGAGAAAAAAACCTACCCGCTGCCAGTTATAAACTCGTGTGTCAAGTAGAAGGAAATGGAGTCTTTTCTTTCTGTATGTGTCCTGGAGGATTGATTGTACCTGCTGCCACAAGTCCGGGAGAAATAGTGGTCAATGGCATGAGTTTATCTAAAAGGGATAGTCCTTTTGCTAATTCAGGATTTGTAACACAGGTGAGCTCCTCTATGATATCACGACTTGGTTATAAGGGAGTCTTTGGCAATCTGTACTTTCAAAGAAATGTTGAGCAAGAGTTATTCAAATTTGGTGATGGATCTCAAAAGGCACCGACCCTGCGTATGACAGATTTTGTAAATAAAAAACTTTCCACAAATCTTAATAAAAGTTCGTATATACCGGGAGTTTACCCGGCCCCTCTATATGATCTATTACCCAATATAATTTATGACAGAATAGGTAAGGCATTAAAAATGCTCGATAAAAGAATAAAAGGTTTTTACACTGAGGAAGCGAATGTTGTAGCGACGGAAAGTAGAACAAGTAGCCCTATCCGTATTCCTCGTAACAAGGATACTTTTATGCATCCAGAAATACAGGGTCTTTTTCCGTGTGGTGAAGGAGCGGGTTACGCCGGTGGAATATTATCTGCTGCAATGGATGGACAAAATGTGAGTAAAGCCGTTCATTCATACCTTAACCAATAATTTTTTCAAAAAAATTGACTTTTGAATGTTCAAGACATATATAAACTTACTCATCATTATTATTCAGTTCGTTGTAAACAACGGTGTTTTACACTCGCAACAAATATCGAAAACGGATGGATATTATACTAAGGACATTGAGCTATTCAATGTAAAAGATTCCGTTACATTAGCGGGTACTTTCTCTGCTCCCGATTCTAGCGGAGTTTACCCTTTGGTAGTAATGATCTCCGGATCAGGGGGTCAGGATCGACATTCATCCATAGGAAAACTAAAACCTTTTAAAGTAATATCTGATAGATTAAATCAACACGGGATTGCCACTCTTAGTTTTGATGACAGAGGAGTTGGAAAATCAACCGGAAATATATTTTCAAGACTTGATGATGAAATACGAGATCATGAACTGATACTTAATTCGATCCAAAAAATTGAGTCAGAATCGAGTATAGCGTTCAGTAAAACCGGAGTTCTAGGACATAGCTTGGGAGGCATGATCGCTTTAGAATTAAGCAAAGAGAATAACTTAGATTTTTCCATTCTACTAAGTACTCCATTCGAAAGAGGAGATCATATGATGTTAAAACAAAAAGAATTAATTGAAAGTCTTTTTACAGATGTGAATATCGAAGATGTGAAAAAGGGAGTTAACAACATGAAAGAAATCTATAATTTCCTTAACACGAATAGAGGTAACGACTCTCTAAAAGTTTTATTAACCCAAAGAATCAATGATATGGACTCCATTAGTTTAAATAGTAATCTCATCAACGGATTAGTTTTTCAGCTGACAGAAACCGTACTGTTTGACATATTAGCCTACGACCCAATGAACGCCAATTACACTTTCAAATCTCCCACAATATTCGTTTATGGTAGTAAAGATCTACAAGTACCTCCACAAAAAAGTATAGAAAATTTGAATACGTTAATACAAAATTCTAAACAATCAAATCCAACAATCGAATACATCTTATTTAGTGGCTATAATCATTTACTACAAAGGTGCAAAACAGGTGGTCCTGTAGAATACTTTTTCCTTGAAAAAACCATTGAAGATGAAGTACTAGCAGTCATAACGGCATGGATTAAAGTCCAGCTGAATTAACAAATACTGGAAATAATAACTATCCACTGTATCTCAAATTCTAGCAGATAACAAAAGTCCTTATTTTGCGACAAATCCCTAAAAGACTTATTAGCCGCAAACTCTTTCTATTGTTTTTTAAATTCATAAGATTATTTTTGTGTCATGGTTAAGATTGCCAATATAGAATTGGGAGAATTCCCCTTATTGCTGGCACCAATGGAAGATGTTAGTGATCCTCCTTTTAGGGCTCTTTGCAAAGAAAACGGAGCGGACATGATGTATACTGAGTTTATCAGTGTAGAGGGTCTAATTAGAGATGCTGACAAAAGTGTTCAAAAATTGGATATTTATGAAGAAGAAAGGCCCATAGGAATTCAAATATTTGGTGCTGAGATAGACTCTATGCGAAAGGCTGCTGCCATTGTCGAAGAAGCTCAGCCTGAGCTTTTAGATATTAACTTTGGTTGTCCGGTTAAGAAAGTAGTTTGTAAAATGGCGGGTGCTGGAATATTACAAGATATTCCTAAAATGGTTAAACTGACCAAAAGTATTGTGGATTCGACCAATCTACCAGTTACAGTGAAGACAAGACTAGGATGGGACGAAAAAACAATGTTTATAGAGGAAGTGGCAGAAAGGCTTCAAGATGTCGGAATCAAAGCGTTATCCATACATGGACGTACGAGAAAGCAAATGTATAAGGGCGAAGCCGATTGGACCTTAATAGGAAAAATTAAAGAAAATCCAAGAATTCAGATTCCTATATTTGGCAATGGGGATATTGACTCACCTCAAAAAGCAGTAGAATACAAAAATAGATATGGAGTCGACGGTGTCATGATTGGAAGAGCAAGTATCGGAAATCCATGGATATTTAGGGAAATTAAGCATTACATAAATACCGGAGAGCAACTGGCACCGCCTACTGTATCAGAAAGAGTAAATGCGGCTAAAAGACATCTAGAAAGAAGCATAGAATGGAAGGGCGTTAAACTTGGTGTGAATGAGATGAAAAGACATTATACCAATTATTTCAGGGGATTTAGAAATATTAAATACTTTAGAACCCTTTTGGTCACAGAAAATAACCCGGACGTTTTGTTTGAAATATTAGATCAAATCCATGATAGATACTCAAATTATGAGCTTAGCATTCAGGAAGGCTAACAGCTATTGCCAACCCTCCGTCCGATGTTTCTTTATACTTAGAATTCATATCTTCGGCAGTTTCTTTCATTGATCTAATAACCTGATCTAACGACACTTTAGCATCTCTCTCATCTGTTTCCATCGCAATATTTGAAGCTGTAATCGCTTTCATTGCCCCCATTGAATTTCTTTCGATACAGGGTATCTGGACCAATCCCTTTATAGGGTCACAAGTCATGCCAAGATGATGTTCCATGGCTATTTCAGCTGCCATTAACACCTGCCCTACCGTACCGCCTTTTATTTCAGTTAAAGCTGCTGCTGCCATAGCAGATGAAACCCCTATTTCTGCTTGACATCCACCCATAGCAGCCGAAATAGTAGCACCTTTCTTAAAAAGACTTCCTATCTCTCCAGCAACAGTTATAAAGTCTATAATCTCTTTATCCCTAACCTCCATTTCCTCAAAACAAAAGGCATACATTAACACAGCAGGAATTACTCCCGCAGCACCATTTGTAGGAGCGGTAACTATTCTCCCATAACTGGCATTTTCTTCATTTACGGCAAGAGCAAAACAACTTATCCACTTATTGATCTGGTTGAAGTTAAAGGATTCATTTTTAAGCAACGAGATCCAACCTTCAATGTCTTTATACTTCTTATTAGGTAGTAGTTTTTCGTTAATAATACTAGCTCTCCTTCTTACTTCCAATCCTCCAGGTAAAATTCCCGATGCACAGACTCCCCTATAAATACTACTTTTCATTTCGTTCCATAAATTAAGAGCTTGTTTTTCAATCTCTTCCTCTGTTCTCCAGGCTAACTCATTAATTCTCACTAACTCAGACAATCCGCAATTCAATTTCTTACAATTACTTATTATACTAGCTGCATCATGACACGGATAAGGTGTAACGATTGGATTCTTCGCTATCGTTTCTCCTTTTTCCTGAATTACAAAACCTCCCCCAACAGAATAATACGTTTTATCGACTTTACTACCATCCCCTAGCCTCGCCTCATATGTAACTCCATTGGGATGAAACGGAAGGAATTCGTCATACTTAAATATTAGATCATTGTCATAGTCAAATATAAGATCCAGTTGCTTTCCATTTAATAATCGAATCTCGACTATTTTGTTTTCTAATATCTCATCCTGATAATCAAATATTTTTGTTGTATCAATAGTGGTATAGTGTTCTCCTCGTAGCCCCATCAAAATGGCAACATCCGTTCCATGTCCTTTTCCTGTTTTAGCTAAGCTACC
This sequence comes from Saprospiraceae bacterium, assembly GCA_965230495.1. GTDB lineage: Bacteria > Bacteroidota > Bacteroidia > Chitinophagales > Saprospiraceae > JACJYM01. The sequence goes on from OZ246004.1 coordinate 1,783,797, forward strand.
GTAAAGTGTAATTTTTAATCTTACCAAATTTTCTAAACCAAATGATTGGTCAAGCCTCTCCAAAAATAAGAGAGTCGATCTCCAAGGGCCCATGGTATGCGAGCTTGAAGGACCTACTCCAACTTTTATTAATTCAAAAGCACTAATTGATTCCACCCTTGACGTATTATTCTATTATATACTTAAAATCCGATTCTTCGCTTGTCAAAATCGTTCAGATTTTCAAACTTTACTTTTATAACATCTTCTACTTCTATAAACTGAAGAGATCTCTTAGTTCTCAATTCCGGAGATGTAGCACCCATTCTTATATTATGATTTTTTATAATATCTTGAGTTAGTCGTCTTATGGTCCTTGCATTGCCGAAATATTTATCCTGCTCCCTTCTCATTTCCCATATCTTTTCTTGTAATACCTGATTGACTTTGTTTGACAATTTATACTTCTCCGATTTCAACATTTGGATGGCTATATCTAATAGTTCTTGTTCTGAATAATCCTGAAAGTGAAGAACATTATCAAATCTAGACGAGAGTCCCGGATTTGCCTTTAAGAATTGCTTCATATTGTCTGTATATCCCGCCACAAAAACGAAAAATTGTCCTCGATCATCTTCCATCCGCTTAAGCAGTGTCTGAATAGCCTCTGATCCGTAATCCCCTTGACTGGATGTCGAACTTAAGGAATAAGCTTCATCAATATAAAGAACTCCTCCCAAAGCTTCATTAATTTTTTCGTTCGTTTTTATTGCGGTTTGACCTATAAAACCAGCTACCAAACCTTGTCTGTCTGTCTCCACAAGATGCCCTTTTTCAAGTATACCAAGGGCTTTATAAATTCTGCTTAAGATCCTAGCCACTGTTGTTTTTCCTGTTCCCGGATTTCCAATAAAAACGGTATGGAATGAAAGTATGGAGTTGGTATCCTTGCCTATCTCCTTATAGTACTTGATAAGAGATATCCACTCCGTAATTCTTTTTTTAATCTCCTGCATTCCTGTTAGCTCATTTAATTCAGCAACGGCTTTATCCAATTCTTCAGTATCAATTAAAAACTGAGCTCTTTTAAGTCTATTATCCTCGAATAACAAATTATTAAAATCAGATGGCAACAAAGTAGAGATTGTTTTTTTACTTAGAGATTGTGGTGATTTTCTTGACATAATCCTTAACCCCATGTTGATTTTAACTTCATCAAGTAGGTCATTAATAAATCTAGCATTACCAAAGCTGCTATTTCTATTTCTATATGCCTTTTGAATGATCTTCTTTAAAGAATCCTCCGATTTTTTTGAAATAATTACATTTCTCTGATCAGCTGCATAGTAAGCTATTTCTAAAAGCTCATCGGGCTTATAATCTTTGAATGTAAATTCATGTTTAAACCTACTCTTTAAGCCAGGGTTTGAACCCATAAAATCAGCCATTTGCTGAGGATACCCTGCGGCTACTACCGCTATATCTCCCGGACCATTGGACATCTCCTTAACCAGTATTTCTATCACCTCTTTGCCAAAATCCTTCTTATCATCACTAGCTCTTGCCAAAGAATATGCTTCATCAATAAATAATACTCCTCCTCTAGCCTTCTGAAGAACATTTTTAACCTTGGGAGCAGTTTGTCCTATATATTCACCAACAAGTTCTGCCCTATCAACTTCTACAACATGACCTTTTGAAAGCAAGCCAAGTTTTCGATAAAGCATACCTAACATTTTTGCCACTGAAGTCTTTCCTGTTCCGGGATTTCCAATAAAAACAGAATGCATATTTATCCCCGAGTCCTCATCAAATCCCTTTTCCTTTCTTAGTTTTAAATACTTCAAATATTGGGCATGGTCCTTAATTTTAGATTTTATCTCTTCCAGACCAATCATTTCATCCAACCTGCTAAAGACATCCTTAAATGTCAACTCACCATCTATCTCTTCCGGGTCTATAATTAAGTTCTTGTCCTCTTTAGGGACATGAAGTGGTAATAAACCGGTCAGATGATCATCTCCCACAACAAAGGGTACCCATCCTACTAACTTATTCATAAAAATAATCTCTGCTGTATACTTACCCTTTGCCCAAGAGCCTTTAACATTAGATCCCCATCCTGCTGTTAATTGTACTTCTGAATCCTTCACATTGAATTTATGCAGTTTGATAATCTGTCCTTTAAGTTCATGTGCTTCGTTAAAAAACTTAACAACAAACTCTCCATTCCAATTCCTTTCCAGGAAAAGGTTATTCACTCCAAACTCAACATGAACGTATCTCGTTTGAGTGCTTGAAAATTCCCTTAAATATTTTCGTTCCTCATAAATAACATCATCAAAGTGGCCTTCATATAGTTTTAGCGAATTGATAAGGTGTTCATCATCAAAGGTTAATACATCCAGATCCAAATCTTCCACATAAAAATATTTCACTCCAATTCTTTGGTCATCGACCCAAACTTCCCATTTATATGTACCCTTTTTCCAAAAGACTCCTTTCTTTTTATTGCCCCAACCTTCACGTATGTAAATAATGTTCTCATTTTTAGATACTGACTTACTGACATCCAGCTTACACAGTAATTTCTTTTTATCTGCGTTAAAACATTTTAATTGAACATTTAAATCCCAGTTATCAATGTCAAAATATTTGTTGTACATTGATAACTCAGCATAGATATACCTGGTATCTGAAGCGTTAAAAACTTGTCTATATCTCTTTTTGTTTTCTGCAAGCCACTCTAAAGAGGAATAGGTCTTAAGTTCCTTAAACTTATATTCTTGTGGAATACTGGTTTTTTGAGCTTCATTCATATCAATAATGTTGAGATATAAATTTAGAATTTAGTCTGTAAAAAAGTAAAAAAGTAAAAAAGTAAAATAAAATTTATTCAAAAAAAAGGCCCGACTTTATAAAAGTCGAGCCTTTACTATACAATCTAAACTCGATTATTTAAGTGTTAGCATTTTTATGGTTGATTGCTGAGTACCATCACTAATTGTCAAAAATAGAACTCCTCCTCTCACATTATGGAGTCGATTGTTGAACACGTACCTGTGACTTCCTTTCTCCTGATTAAATGATAGATTTTCTATCTCCTTCCCTAACATATCTGTTATACTAATATTAATCAATGAAGCTTCCGGTATTGAATATTCAATTATGGTCTCTTCAGTAAATGGATTTGGTCTATTCTGTGATACCATCAATTTTTCAATATTGATCTCCTCCGTATCTCTTAGGCTTAGATCCAAAGGAAAAATGTCTAGCTCTTCGGTTATCAACTCTGGTTGTAATCCTTCCCTATTAATTGATAAAGCATCATATAGCATAGTCGAATTAATCGCCTCCAATTCCAGATAAAAAAGTGGAGAACTGTTATTAAACTGTCTGACATTTTTATCATTCCAACTAAAATTAATAGCATTTCCTTTGTGATAAAAGTTCTCTGATCCAATATCCAATATTCCAGAATGAATATTCAAGAATTCTACATTATCTATATCATATTGAATTGACCACTGCATACCATAAAGCTCTTCAAAATTCTTAGCATACACAGGTATTCTGAGTACTTCCCCTATTTTTATGTGAATATTACTTATGTCAATATAAGCCATATTAAGATTTCTAGAATCTAAATCATTCTCTTTGCTACTGGATAATTCAATTGAATTGTTTACATCTCCAACTTTGACCGCCATGAAATCAATTTCTTCCATATTTTGGTTTAAGTTTTCAAACCATCGTCTATCATTCATATAAAATACTTCTTCTTCCGAAGGATTAGTATTTTCATCAATGGCTATGAATTTCCAGGACTCGTTATCAGGTAATTCTTCATAGAATCCTAATATCAGTTTTCTAAGCTGAGATAGATCGCTGGCAGATATTTTTTCATTATTATTAATATCAGCTGCTAAATAATGATAAGGATTCTCAAACCTAGCCAAGGAAAGTATATGTCTTTGTATCAATACGATATCAAGTGTAGATACACCGTTTAGATGATCTTCATTATACTCAGGTCTTACCGTATAGTCCTCATTTTTAATAACTTCTGTGAATGCATAATCGCCATTTGTAGACACTTCCAATCTAGGATGCTCCGGTAAATTAGCTTCTAGATACACATTTGCCATAGAGAATGGATCTCCCAATAATGATGTCAAGCGACCGGAAATAGTAATCTCTTCTGAACAAATACCTGCATTATCCTGAATTTTGACAGTGACATAACAATGAGCATCATTAGCAGATTCATCAACTACGTTCATCACTAATTCATTATCTCCTAGGTTTTCGCATGTGAAAGACCTAGAGGAGCTGCGTAAGATCGGATCCCATTTCTGAGCCTCTCCCAAAGCATATTCTGCCGCACTTGCAAATTGAGAAATACCATCTGCATTTACTTTAAAATAATGCTCAGAGTTTCTATTTATTGGTTGTCCACCAAACGTATATAAGAGTTCAGAAGTGCAATTATCTGATGAGCCTAAATCATAGTCCTTTGCCCATAGCTCAACTGTTCCATCATTTTCCATTAATACAGTAATCAACTCTGCATGACAATATGGTGTTGGAGCTTTATTATCTTCTATTACAATATTTTGAACACAAGTAGCAGTATTGTCACATCGATCTGATACAAGCCATTTTACAGTATATGTTCCAATGGTAAAATTATTTCTGTAAACGCCATCTTCAATAAATGACTCATAGATTCCATCCTCATCATTATCTAAATAATACCCCCATCTTAACTCATCTGTAGGGGTACAACTATCATTACCGCTGGCACTAATAGATTCGAATGTCATGCAATCATCACCTACTTCTGCTATATGAGTATTACAAACAATTGTTGGCAACTCTGTATCAATAACTTTTATTACTTGGGTATATTTAATTATGCCCTCGGTTCCTACAAAAGGATTATAGACACACCAATCTATTACTGTCCAATCTCTTAAAATCTTATAACATGCATCATCTACGACTGTAAATTCGTGATCTTCGTAACTATAGGCTATTTGGGCACAAGGATCGGCTGGCCATGTAGGATAACCATTAGTTGCCGGATTATCTGGAGATGTATCCAAACCTTCCAAACATTCATTATGCAAAGTAACTTCTTGAGGGAATACTACTGAATTAAGATCAAAAGGAGTTAGGTTTTGTAAACTAATAACCTGCGTACATGATTTCTCTACAATTCCCGTATTGTTATTCGTCAATTCCCAAATTCTGCTTATGTCCTTTTCACTACATGAATAATCTTGAAAAACATCTCTGTGTGATAAGGAATAGATATCACAAACTGCATCATAACTTGCTGTTCCCAATAAGTCTACAGAATAATCACCATCACAATCTATAGTTACGCCTGAGGGGCAACTAATAGTAGGCTCAAACTTAAGTGAAATTTGAGCATTTACCATACAAGTAGACTTATGGCCACTTCCGTCAATAACAAGCAATTCAACTTGAAGATCTCCAACCCCAACATCGTTGCAACAGAATATTTCAGAATCGTAGTAGGTATTTCCATTATATGTGTCCACTACTTCCCTTGTAGAAGTATATGAACAATTTCCACTACTCATTCTTCTAACAGCAAGATTTACATCACTACAATTATCATGACTCCCATCATCAAATGTAGTAGCAAATACCTTTGCCAAACCATCTGAATTTATGGATACTGCTGTAAATTCATCACATACTGGAATAGGAGGAACATTGTCAACAACTTCCACCTCTGTAAAACAATAACTTACATTTCCACACTCATCAACGATTGTATATTTTATCCACGTTTTTCCAATAGGTAAATCAGTAATTAGGTAACCATCTCCGTATTCGACTACATTGTCATGAGTGTAGAACTCATCACTAGGTGCATTACCATCTTCATCTGCTAATAAGTATTCTACAATGTAGGTTGTGTTGTGACAATCAAATACTGTAACAGGTGCAGGTACTACCCAGTTTGCTGTACATACATGAGAATCTGCATCTATACTGTATACCTGATTTGCAGCACATGTTACAACAGGATTATTATTATCTTCTACAAAAATGGTTTGGGTAAACTGCCCAAGTTCATTAGAGCACCAATCCAATACAGACCAATATCTGATAACTTTAAATGTATTTCCACAACTTTCAATTCTCTTATCTAAGTAAGAAACATTGATCGAACAATAATTATTCCCTATCAAAGTTCCCTCTTCTGTCAAATCACCAAGTGGAATGTTATTGTAGCTTGGAATACCGGTTTCATTTACATCAGGGTATAAATTATTATTACTATCCCAAATATTTTGATTCGAACATTCCAAATGTGTGTCATCAGGAATCGTTACGTCATCCATTTCTATGTTTTCGAAAAATATTCTTGAAGTACATTCCCTGGATTTATTACCCTTGGAATCAACAGCATATGCTGTTATTGTTCTTACCGCAATATAATTATCTGAACAAGTAAGATTCTCTAAATCATCTTCTGTGATAACAATGTCTATATAGTCAGTACAATCGTCTGTTGCAATTGGTAAAGGAAGTGTTGTATTAATTTCTACACAACTTACAATAACATCGTCTGCACATTCTATAAAAGGAGGAAGTTTATCTTCTATCTTCACTGTTGACCAACAACTATTACCGCCACAAAAATCTGTAACCGTTACTTGTAAATTTTGATCTAAGTAATCTCTTCCAACAGGATTCTCAACTACGTTTCCTAAAGAATCCAGAATTTCTATAGTATAGTAACTACTACTGCTTCCTTCCAGTATCATGTCCGCAGTGATCATAATTTCACATCGGCCATCAAGTGAAAGGTTTACCAGATTATTACAAGCAATCTCTCCGGTGTCATCTACACATAGGTTTATCGTCTCGAAATCAAACTGATCGTCATCTGAAGGGTTATCTTCTTCCCCATTAGACTCATCTAATATATCGTCATTATTTTCTGAGGGGTCAATAACAAGGTCATCTTCATCTGTGGGTAAAAATTTAAGTACATTATCTGATCTCAAATAAGCATAGTTAGTAATCTCCGCACTATTAGTGATTTCCGCATCAGGGTAGTTTTCATCTATTGTCAAATTAATAAATATCTCTCTTGTATCACCTGCAGGGATTATTCCTGTATTAATTATCGCATTAGCACCTGAAGTCATCCAATTTGCCAAATTACCAGTTTGAAATATTGTATTGGCTGATTCTTCAAATATGAAACCTGAAGTGATATATTCCGTTACTGTAACTTCTTCCGCATCTACCTCTCCCTGATTAATCACCTCTATTCTATAAGTAACTTCACACCCTAAGCAATATGGAGGAGCCGAAGACACTGTTTTCCTAAGAGCCAAATCAAAACAATGAGTGACATTAATAGTAATAGTCGACGTAGAACCCATACAATTGGCATTGTCCATCACCTCGTATTCAAAGATATACTGCCCAGTCTCTGCACATTCAAAATTGACATTATCAAGATCAGAAAGATCAATAACAGGTCCACTTATATAAGTAAATGTTCCTCCTAATGTAGCATTGTCCGATAGTAAATCAGGAATACTCTGTATATACTCCGAGGCGTCGAGATTGCAAATATCTATGGTTACATCCTCTCCTGCCGACGGTGCTTGAAGTATTTCCACACTAACCATTCTCTGTACAAGGCATTGCGTATCATCAGAACCCTCATAAACCAAATGAAGCATTCCTTCTTTGGAATTCATTGTATTAACTATTACCGCGGGTTGATCTGTGTTTTCTAGTTGTACATTTTCAGCTGTCCCGGGATCAGCGGCAAAATCCCAACTATGGTAAAGTACATTTGCTGAAGCATTTGACTGAATAGGTTCCATCATTCCAGTACATACCATCTTCCCTTCAGGGTTAGCTTCCAATGCAGCCGGTTGTCCGATTATAGTATTACATACAGTCTCACATAGATTAACATCTGTAACTGTGACGCTATGGTTTCCAACCGTTAGATTTACCGCCTGGGCATTAGTTTCTCCATTATCCCATAAATATGAATAATTCCCATTTCCTCCCTGTGCTAGAACCAATGCTCTTCCGTCACTACCGCCATTACAAGTTACATCATGACTTTGACCTATTGAGCAAGTTAAACTACTGGGCTCTGTCACTAGTACAGAACATATGGATTCACAATCGTTTTCATCATATACGGTAACCATATGATTTCCAGCATTTAACGATACCGCTGTTCGAGATGTTTCTCCATTATCCCATAAGTATCTGTAATTACCTACTCCGCCTGTTGCGGTTACTTGTGCCCTACCATTGACATCTCCATTACAATTGGCAGGAGACTGAAGTACGGCATTACATTGCAACTCAGCAGGTTCTGTTACTGTAAAAAAACAAGAATCAACACAGCCAATGGCATCCATTACATAAATCCTATGATCCCCGACACTTAAATCTGTAATTACAGGAGAGTTGCTGAAGGTATTACCATCTTTACTATATTGATACGGAGGAGTTCCTCCTTCGGATACCTCAATTGTATTAGTTCCTGAGGCAGTACCATAACACAACGGTGGTTCTATATCATTAGTACACAATATATTAAACAGTGTAGGTTGTGTCATCTCTACTTCACATGAATCAACACATCCCATATCAGTTGTTACGATAACTTTGTATACACCTGCCTGTAATCCCGTCTGTGTTTGACCCATAAAACCATTATCCCATTCAAAAGAATAATTGGTTATATCTGCTGCTCCAATAATTTCTACCGTAGCTTCTCCATCTGCTCCATTTGGGCAAGTAACTGTTCCAGATATATCACAATCCAAAACAGGCAATGGAATAACCTGTATCGAGATCGTATCCGCGTCCATACAGCCATTTTCTGCTTCTGCGTTCACTATATAATCTCCATCTAGTGATATGTCCACTATTGTAGCATCTGCATTGGTACTAAAAACATCCCCATTAGGATCAAACCATTCGTAAGAAAGATTAGGTGTGTTTTTTATATTAGTTATACTAAGCTCAACATCCGATCCTGAACAATAACCATCTATAGTAGTTGTTATTTCTATTTCCGGATATTCATCTATCATAACTGCATCTATGGCTGTCTTAGAACAAATTAATCCAGAACCATTGGTCTGTTGATAGTAGTAATTGTACTCGTATGTTAAACCTGGAGTTAGTCCAGCAGGTTCTACAAAATAAAATCTATTTGTTCCGATAGTCAAACTATCCACAATGTTAGGTCCAGACAATATTCCTCCCACAGGGTTTGTTCTAATTTCCAGAATGGGTTGATTACCACATATTACTTCATCATCGATTATAATTTGTGGGTTAAGGGATTGTATATCAAACAAAGCAACTTTAGTGACCTCCATACCTCCATCGTCATATGTATAATGAATTTCAAAACTACCTTCTCTATCTGTAGGGTCTATATACCATTCTCCACTTTGCATCACCAGAAGTCCTGATTGTAAAACCAGATCGCTACCATCCCTTTTGTAAACTATATATGTGCCTCCTGATGCCAAAGGTGTTGCAGCGGCACTACATTCTACTGGTTGTAACAAAATTAGTGGATCATTGTCACAAGCCTCTGATTGAAGTAAACAATAATCCATATCCGACAAACTAACTTGCTCTATTTCGAAACAATCCTCATTCGCTTCTACCCTTGCATAAACTAACTGGTTTGGGCTAGTAATATACTCCATGGGAAGCTTATTAGTTTTGAGAACGGCATTGCTTTCATCTTCATAAAAGGAAACATCCAGAGATGCTCCATCCTTCCCGTCATTATCTAGGTCACCATAAGCAATATTAAGAGATTGGGATAACATGTATTTAGAAACTCCATTCCCCATAAATTCAATAGGTTGCAGTTCCACTGTCTTTGGAGAAATCACTTCAGAATCATGCACATCAAAATCAACATTAAATCTTTCACTTTTGGTGCACCCATAACCATCTGTTATAATAATTTCGTATGCACCAGAATTAGCATTAGAAAGCATATTTGAGGTTTCCCCTAGTTGAATATTGTTCAAAAACCAAGTATAGCTATACTCTGGACTACCTCCTTGTACACTTATAGATATTGTATTCGAATTTTTTCCGTTACAATCGACTTTCATTAAGTTTACATCCGCGTCTATTTTTGTGTATTCTTTCAAAACAACACTTTCGTTAGCTCTACAACCTCCTGAACTCACAATCTCTACTTCATAAGTTCCCGCATCCAAATTATCTCTTTTCAAACCAAAAAAGCCATCCGACCAGATAGCAGAAAGTGTAGTATTGTCTTTAGGTGATATTTCAATTGCTCCCTTATCATCATTACAATCTCCGGGATCTGTGATAAGATCATATCTTGGTAATGTATTAATGATACTAAACTCTTCAAAATAACATAAGTCAGAGCAAAAATATCTAAAATAGATTTGTTCAGTATTAGTTATGTCAATCGCATTTACCTCGGTATAGGTTCCTGAGTTAGAAAACACAACATTCGAACTAGACAGTACATTATAGCTGTCATCAAGTACTTCTAATACCGAATTATTATCCGATGCTCCAATTTTTTTTATAAAAACACCTACTTCGAAATTATCACTGATACTAACACAATCATCATATACGAATTGCATCTCGACTTCCGACTCACAGCCACAATTTTGACTTTGTCCAAAAATTATTGAACTGTAAATTGATGAAAGGACAAATGCAATTAATATAGGAATTGTTCTAGCACAATTTCGTTTCGGTTTTCTGGTGTTAACTTTCATGCTACGTATTCAATTTATTCTATATATCATACGTAAACAAATAGTGTACCAAATGTATTAGAATAATTTTTAATTTAAATTAACTCATAATATATTATGTATGGGTAAAAAATACTGGACAACTATATTTAAGGTATAAAATACTGATAAAATGTCCTATACATATATCAAAAATTCATAATATACACTATCACATTTATCACTTAAAAATTATAAATTATTTTTTGCACTTACGAGTCTATTACCTAAATAACGGTACTAAAAAAGCCCTGCTTAATAATAAACAGAGCTTTTCTAAAAACTAGTTTTATACCTTTTTAGTCAAATAACTTTCCGTAATCTGAGTTACCTGATGACTTATTTTCCTCTCGCATTTCTATCTCTGGAGTCTTTAATTCTAATATGTCCTCATCGCTGCTTTCTTGTCCACCGAGTAGTAATAATGTACTTTGCTTTTCATACTCTTCTAACATTTTCAATCCTTGCTCTTCAAATACTCCATTCTGCAGATCTATGCTATTCATAAAGTCCGAACTCATTTCCATAAATCTTTCCATTTCACCAACTTTATTGGCTACATCATCGGCTATTACTTCCATTGCTTGGTCAAACATAGCTCTTTTATCTGCGTCTCCCTTAATAATACTCATGGCTGATCTCATAGCTGAATGAGAAGCTCGAATCGCTTTTCTTTCTTCTTCCTTTACCTTTACTTGGTCCTTAGTATCTTCTAAAAGAATTTCAGAGTTATTATACATTTTTGTCAAAACCCTATATAATATAGACATTTTGTTATGTAGTTGAGTGTATTTAGTGTTACTCTCTTTTAATCTTGCAGCTTTTCTGGATGATAATAGCATTGCCTTTTCATTGCCTTGTTTTTTGGCTTGTTTCGCTATCATCATATTTTGATTGATCTCCTGATTGTTATTTTCTACAGTGTTCTTAAGCTTTCTCATTTGTCCTTTCAGGTTTCCAATCTGCTTTCCCATTTTCTTTAGATTGTCCTGCAGATCCTCTATATAGTTTTTAAGAATACCTATTGGATCTATCGTAACAAAAATACCTGTAAGCCACCTCATAAAGCTTTTATACATGTACGAAACCAAAGTCCTAACCTTTGGGTCCAAAATCATATAAATGATCAGTCCTAATACAGCCAGAGCAATAACAATACCTATAGTATTTGTTAACATTCCTAAAATAGCTGCACTATATTTGAAAAGAACATAACCCAAGCCTGCTAATCCAGCCAATAAGAAAAAAGCTCCCGTTTTACCTTCAGGCTTAGACCAAAATGATTTAGGTTTGTTGTTTATTGTTTCCATACAAATTCTTTTTTTTACAATATATAAATATTCTATTCAAGTATGAATATAATTTTACAAAACTGTATCTACCTTCGATAAATCTCCTTGAATTTCTTCCTTAAGTGCCGAGAAAGCAGACATAAATTCAGACTTTGTCTCTCCTATCTTTTTTTCCTGAACATCTATTTTTACCTTATTTTCTTCAATCTTTCCTACTATCAACTCAACCTCTCCTTTCAGCCTTTCTATTTCTTGCAATTTATCCAACCTCTTCTTTTCCAAGTACTCTAATTCCTTCTTTTTAGTTGCAATGTTTTTATCCATTTGCCCCTTAAGTGCATCAGCAAATTTATCTTTTTCGTTATCCAAAACATTTAAATAATGCCTGATAGATTTTACTAAAATCTGTTTGCTTATACCCAAGCTTTGTGCAGTTGTAAAAGCACTTTTTAATGCCATATCTTCCTCATGGCCCAATTTAATAAGTTCGTTAATTGCATTTTTAAATTTCAGGTAATCAAAATTCTCCTGGTAATTGTCCTTAAGAGCAGATAACATTAGTCTTGTCGATTTGCTATCCTCTAGTGAATCGAATAGTTTACTTAAATCTATTTCCATATTTCTAGTTTAATAAACTTTTAAAAACCGGTCTTTTCGGAGAAACCTCTCCATATTTTTCTAGTTTGGCAGCCTCATAAGCACTGTAGTTCCCTTCAAAAAAAACCACTTCAGAATTATCTTCAAATGCCAAAATATGGGTGGCTAACCGATCTATAAACCATCTATCATGAGACACTACCATTACGCATCCAGCAAAATTATCGATAGCCTCTTCTAACGCCCTAAGAGTATTTACGTCAATATCATTAGTCGGTTCATCTAACAATAACACATTTCCTCCATTCTTTAGTGTAATAGCCAAATGAAGTCGATTTCTTTCTCCCCCTGATAATACGCCCACTTTCTTTTGTTGATCAGATCCCGTAAAGTTAAATTTACTTATAAAAGCCCTTACATTGACCTGATTTGATCCAACTGTTATAAGGTCATTCCCTCCTCCCACTACTTCATAGATTGTCCTTTCAGGTATCAAATCCTCATGAGATTGATCTACGTAGCTCAGTTTAACAGTTTCTCCTACTTCCAGTGTTCCACTATCTGGTTTTTCCTGCCCCATAATCATTTTAAATAAGGTAGATTTTCCAACACCATTAGGCCCTATGATTCCAACAATGGCATTTTTAGGAACAGAAAAACTAAGATTATCTATTAACAATCTATCTTCGAAGCCTTTTGAAAGATTTTTTATTTCGATAACCTTATCTCCTAATCTTGGTCCGGGAGGAATATATAACTCAAGTTTTGCTTCCTTTTCCTTAACCTCCTGGTTAGACAGTTTTTCGTAGGCATTAAGTCTTGCTTTTCCTTTAGCCTGCTTAGCTTTAGGATTCATTTTCACCCATTCCAATTCTCTTTCCAGTGTCTTGCGTCTTTTAGATTCAGCCTTTTCTTCTGCGGCTAATCTCTTAGATTTCTGGTCTAGCCAAGAACTATAATTCCCTTCCCATGGAATACCTTCTCCCCTATCAAGTTCTAAAATCCATCCTGCTACATTGTCTAAAAAGTATCGATCGTGGGTCACTGCTATAACCGTTCCCGGGAACTTTTTGAGATATTGTTCCAGCCAATGTACACTTTCCGCATCCAAATGGTTTGTTGGTTCATCCAATAAAAGAATATCTGGTTGGCTAAGAAGAAGTCTACATAATGCAACCCTACGCCTTTCTCCTCCTGATAATACTGAAACCTTAACATCCGGCAAAGGGCATCTTAAACTTTCCATTGCTGTTTCAAGTCTGTGGTCTAATTCCCAAGCATTGTAGTGATCCATTTGTTCTAAAAGAACACCTTGTTCTTCTATTATTTTCATCATTTCATCATCACCCATCGGTTCAGCTAGCTTTAGGTTTATCTCCTCATATTTGTTTACCACATCCACTATATGCTGAACCCCTTCTTGAACCACTTCCTTTACTGTTTTATCTTCATCCAGTGTGGGTTCCTGTTCTAAATAACCAATTTTATAGTCCTTGTCAAAAGTAACTTTCCCACTATAATTTGTATCCAAACCAGCTATTATCTTAAGTAGGCTAGACTTACCAGCACCATTAAGACCTAATACACCTATCTTAGCACCGTAATAAAAAGACAGCCATATATTTTTCAGTACTTCTTTATTAGGGGCATAGGTTTTACTCACCCCTTCCATTGCAAATATTACTTTTTTATCAGACATAGAATTCTATTAATTTGATTCTTAAATGAAAAGTGCAAAGGTACTTTGAATGTTTAATATAAGCATAAACTAACTCTACAATTTAAGAAGCTTTCTATGTGTTTGCCCAACATTGTTTCTAATAATTTACACTTCATATGTAATCTTTTATCATGTATTTTATACCTCATTATTCAAAAAAAATAAAGGATAATTAACTCTATTTTTGTGCAAAAGGCATATTCCAAAAGTTATGATCAGATTCATATTAGTAATATTTTCTATTTCTCTTCTAATCTCATGTGCTGATGAGAAATTAAAAGAGAATAATACATCTGTTAAAAGTGATTTTCTTTTCGATACTATTTCCTCGACTATATCAGGAATAAACTACATCAATCAGATTGAAGAAAGCCATTTAAGAAACACCATGTTTTATGACAACTTTTATAATGGAGCCGGTGTGGCAATTGGAGATATTAACAATGATGATTTGCCTGACATTTTCTTTACAGGTAATGATAGCCCCAATGCCTTATATCTAAATCAAGGAAACTTTAGATTTGAAGACATTTCTAAAAAAGCATTACCAAGAAATGAATCTTGGTCAAGTGGAGTAGCAATGGCAGATATTAATAATGATGGATGGTTAGATATTTTTGTTTGCAATATGAATATGGGAAAGGATGCCTCCCATATGCAAAACCAACTTTTGATTAATCAACAAAACAACACATTCAAAGATGAAACTGTCCGTTACGGACTTCACTCACCTTCACAATCTACTCAGGCCAACTTTCTGGACTACGACAAAGACGGAGATTTAGATCTCTGGGTTAATAACACAGATCACTATAAAGGTATTCAGGAGTTTCAGAAGAAACATAGTTCTTTGAGTCAAGCTTCTCAGCCACATCGTTTGCAATTGTTTAGAAATGATGGAAATAAATTTACCGATGTTTCCTCGCAGGCCAAAATTAATTTACCGAGTTTTGGACTTGGTTTGGCAACAGCAGATTTTAATGATGACGGATGGGTTGATGTCTATGTTGGTAACGATTATTTTCTTACAGATTATTATTTCATCAATAATGGGGATGGTACATTTAATGAAAGCAGTACCCTACTACTAGATCACACTACTTTCTTCTCTATGGGTTGTGATGCCGCAGATTTCAACAATGATAATATTCTAGACATTGTAGCTGTTGATATGACACCCAGTGATCATTATAGAAACAAGGTTATGATGGAATCCATGGATGTGGATAGATTTAATTACCTAAAATATCAGTTAAAATATACCAATCAATTTATGTTTAATACTGTACAAATGGGCCTTGGCAATGGCAGTTTTAATGAAATTGGCAAACAGTTAAAAACATCAATGACAGACTGGAGTTGGACCGCTTTACTGGCGGATTTCAATGCTGATGGAATGAAAGATTATTATGTTACGAATGGGTATCTAAGAGATACAAAAAATAATGATTTTAGACAAAGTTCAAAAAAGTATACTGCCACAATTGACCCTATGACAGGCATGATATCCACAAATTTAACTCCCCAAGAGTTCGAAGATCGCATTTCAAAATTGGAGTCTACTCCCCTTAAGAATTTTATGTTCATTAATGATGGTACTGCTTCTTTTACTGATCAATCCCAAAAGCTACAAGAAAAAGAAGGATTCTCTAACGGAGCTGCCTATGGAGATCTTGACGGAGATGGGGATTTAGATCTTGTTATTAATAATCTAGGTGCTGAAGCCACAGTTATGAAAAACAACTCAAACCCTAATAATTACATAAAAATAAAACTTTCAAATAACGATAAAAACAAATATATAAATCACTCTAAAATAACATGTTATATTAACAACAATTTACAACGGCAAGATTATCACTTTACAAGAGGTTATCTATCGCATATGGATCCTACCGTTCTGTTTTCTTTTAAATCAAGCGTAATAGATAGTATTAATATCATATGGGGAGACGATACCAAAACACAATTATCCAATGTTGAAGTTAAAGGACAAACCATTACAGTAAATAAAAACACTTCCAACTCATCCAATTATCAAATCGCACCTAAAAAAGCTTTCTACAATGATTTAACCCAAGGTGTCTTAAAATTTCATATGATTCATGAAGAACCCTATTTCGATGACTTTGAAAAAGAAGTTCTGTTACCCCAAAAGTATTCGGGACTTGGTCCTTGTGTAATCACAGGAGAATTAAATAGCACGGTGGTCGATGAAATCTTGGTAGGGGGAGCAGCGGGTAATGAAGCTCAGTTATTCACTTTCAACAATGGTAGTTTTCAAAATATAAGCTCTCCTTCCATTAAAAATGATAAAGCTTACGAAGACCTTGGCTCTCTATTTTTTGATGCTGATAATGATGGAGATCTTGACTTATATATGGCTTCAGGAGGTGGAGGTGAAATTAAAAAAAACGCTCTACTCCAGGACAGACTATATTTAAATGATGGTAAAGCTATTTTTTCTAAAGCCTCGACTGCTCTACCAAAAATTGAAAGTAGTACAAAATGCATCATTCCTCTAGATATTGATAAAGATGGTTATATGGATTTATTTGTAGGTGGTAGGAATAATCCAGGAAAATACCCCCTCAAAGCTAAATCCTATCTACTTAGAAATGATAAGGGTTCTTTTAAAGATATCACTACCGAAGATTTTCAAAAAAACCTGCCTGATATGGTGAGCGATGCTTCAGCCATCGATATTGATGCCGATGGAGATCAGGATCTAATTGTCGTAGGAGAATGGTCTCAACCTGTAGTCTTTGAAAATAAGAATGGGTCTTTAGTCCTGAATGAAACGAATGATTTTAGTAATCTAAAGGGCTGGTGGCAATCGATCATTTCGTTAGATGTAGATAATGACGGTGATCGGGATTTTGTGGTTGGGAACATAAGTCAAAACAATAAGTTTCAGCCCTCTATAAAAAAACCATTGGGCGTTCTTCTAAATGATTTTGATGATTCTGGCTCCCTAGATATTGTGTTAACTAAGCATTATAACGGAAATATTGTCCCTGTTAGAGGAAAGGAGTGTTCTTCTGAACAAATGCCTTTTATATCTGAAAAGTTTCCTACCTATTCCGGTTTTGCGAGTTCAAGCATTGATGAAATTTTGGGTGAGACTAAAATCCAAGGAGCCGAAAAAAAAGAAGTAAATAACTTTTCCCATATTCTACTTGTAAACAAAGGAAATTTTTCGTTCGACATAAAACATTTAGATAAAATCGCTCAATCAAGTCCTATTCTGGACATGCTAGTTAAGGATATAAATGGTGATGGTTATCAAGATGTTATTACAATAGGATGTATTGACGAAACTGAACCCGAAACCCCCTCCTACGATTCAAATAAAGGGTTAATCTTACTCAATGACCAAAAAGGAAATTTTATATCGGAATACAATATTAGAAATACTGGAATCAATGCCTTTCAAAACGCCAAAAGTATCAGCCCTATAAATCTAGGTAATGCCAATGGCTTTATAGTCGGAAACAATAATTGGTTTGTTCAACTTTTCGTAGAAAACAAATAACCAATATTAGTTCAAAATGGATATGGGGTACAATCTGTTTTGCCTTGAATTACTGATTAATATATAGTAAACACCTGACGGAAGATCACTTGTATCTAATGACATTTCTTTGTGATTTACTTTTTTTTCAATTACTCTTTGCCCCATCGTGTTAACCAATTCCACTTTACCATTAACGATGAGATCAGAATTATAGAATTCGATTCTTAATTCCGTTGATGCTGGATTGGGTAAGATTTTTATCTTTTCTAAAGAACTTATAAATTGACAGTATTCGGTTTCCTTGATCGAACCATCCTGATAATGAGCAAGAATTCTGAATAATTTATCCTCAACCACGTAGTTATCTATATACAACTTAAAATACCCTTCTTCATTCAAAATTCCATCTTCCCTTGCTATTATCTCAACAAAACCTTCATAATCCTTTGATTCTATTTCTAAATAAACTACATCTGCTCTCGAAGTCTCAAACTGTATAAAAGGCTTGTCATTTTCCATTCCACAATCTACTCTTTCTTCTTCTAATGCAAGAGTTCCTAATGCTCCTGTTCCCGTAAGAGTAAACTGCCCCCCGTTTTCCGAAGCTACAATAATGAAGTAAGTCTCTCCCTCCCCTACCACAATTGATATCTCCGATGGATCCGCTCCACTGCTACAAGCCACTAAACTTCCCCCTGAATAATTAGGGTGTGTTCCCGATACTGGACCAAATATTGCCATATCTACTAAGCCTCCATTTGAACCCGGTGAAATATCTACACTAATCTCTCCACTATTGTTTCCAGTATCAAAAGCTGCCAAAACCTGATTTAATAAATTTGGACCAGGATTACATGACCTTGTTTCTGCTTCATCTTTTTTTAAAAAATCAGTCGCATCTTCCCATGTAGATGCCAAACTGACGCATGAATTATCAATTTCGTAGTTAAATGCTTGCCCATTATTTGTTGGAAAAGGCAAATCATTTGCACCAGAAACACCCTCAGGAAGTGAAGAAGGCAAACAACAAGTAACCATGGCTTCCCAGCCTTGCTTAACTACAGTTGCATCGGATAAAAACCTAAAATATAAACAATTGGTTGCGTTGGTGTTTGACGGCTCGAAAATATCACCTACCTCTAAATGATTAGCAGAAGTAGGAGATAACCCTGTTTCTCCACAATACACTCCAACTACTGGAGCTACTGGCGAATCGCCATCATAAATAGTCAAGTAATCCCAACAGCCAGTGTTATTTACTCCCCCATTCGGCACGTCTGTCTCTATCTCCACCTGAGTAAATTCAATACTCATAATTTCTTCAGGAGAATCAGCACAAATGAGGTAATCACTAACTTCCGAGTTACTATAATTATTAGATAATCCTCCACTATCTACAAATGAATTTCCACATATTATGGAACCAATATCCTTGCATACTACATTTCCTTCCCAGCCTGCTCCTGTTACTGAACCATCAGAGGCAAATAAAAATGAAATACAACTTCCAGAAGCTACAAAAGTCTTAGGGCCAAACTGAGCATTATTACCACATAAGAATCCAATATTATCCGCTGCAAAAGGATCACTAGGAACCGAATTTCCGTCAAAAGCCAACAGCACATCATTACAGGTAGTATTCGTGTATTGAATATCATACTCGTCTATCTCCATCACCACAAATTGATCTTCTCCTCCACAAAAACTGTATGTTGTCATTTCGTTATTCCCATAATTCGATGATGTTCCTCCGGAATCAGTAAATATATCTCCGCAATCTGCACATACATCATCACCTAATATGATGATATTATATTGAATGGTATGTGGTGTTAGATCTGAACCTGCACTATTTGACGCTGTAAGTGAAACCGTTAAGGTTCCTGATTCCGTAACAGTGACAATCGGATTACTTTCCGAAGAAGAAATAGGACTTACTCCTGACCCACTAAATGTCCAATCCCATCCTGTTGGAAAATTAGATGATATGTCTTCAAATTCTATATTAGCATCATAGTGACAAAAGGAGAAATCATTAGTTGCTGTCGTAAAGTTTGAAACTGGAGGTTCTGTCTGAGTGCAACCTAAAGGAAGTAGAGGTGTATAGTTGTTACTACAATTTATAGCACTTGTTTTCCACGGATTTGAAATATGGTTAGCACCATCCTTAGCATTTTCATAAATGACTGCTGATTGATCATCGGTAAACATAAACATCGAGTTGTCATTTACATAATCCATATAATTGAAGAAGTAATCCGATGTACTACATGAATTATTGGAAGTTGATGTACAATCTGATAAGTTTACAGAAGGTGCCCCATAATTCTCAATAGACTGATTAGGAGTATCAGCAATATTATCTCCATCACTACAACCCGAAAAAACATGAGACAAACCCATATAGTGCCCTACTTCATGAGTTCCCGTTCTACCTAAGTTATATATAGAAGAGGAATTCAAAGCAACACCGGATATGCAAGAATATGTATTACCACCAAATGCTGGCACATGAATAAAAACTCCATTCCCATTTGGATTGCTTCCTCCTCCCAAAGGAGCCAATCCAAGAATATTATTGTAACCGGACGGAAACTCATCCGATATAAAAAAGTTTAAGTATCCCTCCCAGCCAGCAGCACCTGTGTCAAACGTGTATTCGCCAAATGTTATCGCTTTGTCACCATTACTAAGTCCAGATCCTGAAGGATGATTTTCCGTAGCTAAACAAAATTGAACACATGTTTCTGTGGCAATATCGTTAGGGGAATAATGATTTGAGCAAGCATTTGCTATTTCACAAAAATCATTGATGTCGTTATTATAACCTCCATAATCCTGATTTAACACTTCCAACTGATCATTAATCACATCGTGGATACAATTTAAATTTGAATTATTAACTGATCCATTGAAATGAACAGCTACTGGCACCAAGATAGTACCCTGATCACAATTGAGTCGGGTTCCTGATGCTATCCTTTTCCGAATATCCTCTTGATGTGACGAGTAGGATTTCCATAAATCTGGTTGAGTTATCTTTATTTCTTCAATCCATTCCTCAAAACCACAATTACGGCCCTGACCAAATAAAAATAAAGGGAATAGTAGTAACACAATACAACATGGTGCCTTCATCTCTAAAGCATTTTAAGGTGTTGTGATTAAAATAACCTAAGAGAACAAATTTATATATAAATAAAGCTAATGTATAATATTTTGTAATTAAAATTACTACGTATTTACAAATCTATTATAAATGGTGTAGGATAACAGAGAAATTGAAATACCCAATAGTGCACCGAAAACGATGTCACCGGGAAAGTGCTTTCCTACGTACACTTGGCAAAGAGAAACCGTTGCCGCCCATATAAAAAGAGGATATTTCGAATTAGGAAAATAATGTCTGAGTACTAAATATAAAAAGGTACTAATAGCAAAATGGTTAGCGGCATGATTAGATGTAAAACTATATAATCCTCCGCAATGAACCCGTTCAATCAAATCAAAATCCAGGTTTTGATGACAGGGTCTCAATCTACCTATAAAAGGTTTCAACAATCTAGCACTTATCAAATCCGTAACACCAACTGCTACAAAAAGGTATAATAAAATTCTATACCATCTATTTCTATAATTAAAAATGATAAAACTTATAAAGAATACGTAAACTGGAACCCATATCAAAGGGTGTCTCAACCATATTAAGACGAGTTCAATAAAATCTATAGTCTGAGCAGTATTAATCCATTTCAATATACTTTTATCCAGATTGTCCAGAAAGGTGATCAATGTATGAGCTTATTTATGCCAAAGCTAATAACTAGAAATATATTAATGTAATGATTATCATATTTTATACATTTGTCTAGACTAAATATGGTTAAGTGAGTATTATAAAATCAATAAGTGGAATAAGAGGTACAATCGGGGGGAAATCAGGAGAAAACCTGACGCCTATCGATATAGTAGAATGTACAGCTGGTTTTGGAACTTGGATTAAATCCAGACACGATAACCCAAAAGTAATTGTAGGAAGAGATGGAAGAATTAGTGGACCTTTGGTAAGTAATCTCGCGATTCATACATTGCTAGCCATGGGTATTGATGTGATTGATTGTGGACTTTCCACCACTCCTACCATAGAAATGATGGTGACGAAGTTTTCTGGTTCTGCAGGAATCATTTTTACGGCCAGTCACAACCCAAAGGAGTGGAATGCATTAAAGTTCTTAAATCATCGTGGCGAATTTATATCATCAGATGACGGCAAAGAAATTCTTGAATACATAAGCAATGGGCAATTAGAGTTTAGTTCAGTTGACGAGCTAGGTACCTTGACTTATTATGAAAAAGCTATTGAAGATCACATTGACTTAATACTAAATTATCCTTTAGTAAATGCCGAGCTCATTCGGAAAAAGAGAATGCATGTAGTGGTTGACTGTATTAATTCTACAGGAGCTTTGTCAATTCCACCTTTATTAGATAAACTGGGAGTTTCTTATCACTTGATCAATGACAATGTAACTGGCGAGTTTGCTCATAACCCCGAACCTCTTCCTAAGCATCTTGAAGAGTTATCTCGGACTGTTGTTAAGCAAAATGCATTATTAGGTATTTCAGTTGACCCCGATGTTGACAGATTGGCCTTTGTTTCAGAAGATGGTAGTATGTTTGGAGAAGAATATACCTTAGTATCAATAGCAGATTATATTTTAGGATATCGTAAAGGAAGTACAGTATCCAATCTTTCTTCAACTCGGGCCTTATCAGATATTACTAAAAGTCATGGTCAAGATTATTTTGCCAGTGCGGTAGGTGAAGTAAATGTAGTCAATATGATGAAAGAGAAAAAAGCCATCATTGGTGGAGAAGGAAATGGAGGTATTATTGTTCCAGATTTCCATTTTGGAAGGGATGCTTTAATCGGCATTGCCTTATTTTTATCACATATTGCTCAGAAAGATATGTCTCTGACAGAACTAAAGAGCTCTTATCCTTCTTATCGGATAATTAAAGATAAAATTCAGCTTACTCCTGATATTGACATTGATAAAATGATTGATAAAGTGAGTTCCCATTTCTCAAATATTGCTCAGAATAAAATTGATGGCCTAAAACTCGATTTTGAGGAAGGTTGGGTACACATGAGAAAATCAAATACAGAGCCAATCATTAGAGTATATGCCGAGGCTCAAACCAAGGAAAAAGCATTCGAACTGGCTAATAATGTAAAATCTCTTTTTTAATGATTCGATATGGAACGAGCATATAAAAAAGTCTTTTATACGCATGGGATGATTATTTACGAGTTCCATCTGATCTTTAAAAATATAAAATAAACAGATGAAAAGTCTTGAAAAATATTTTAGTTCTTTCCGTCACAAAGTAATAGGAATAGATCATTATTTTGATTCCCCCTACGGAGTCCAAAAAATAATATATGCTGATTGGACGGCAAGTGGAAGACTTTATAAATCGATAGAGGAGAAAATGATCGATGAGATTGCTCCTTTTGTAGCTAATACTCATACCGAAACAAATACTACCGGATGTTCGATGACTCTTGCCTATCAAAAGGCAAAAGCCATTATTAAAAATCATGTAAATGCTCATGAATCAGACATTTTGATATCTTCTAATTCAGGAATGACAGGGGTGATCAATAAGTTTCAAAGAATACTCGGACTTAGAATACACGAAAAATACCATGATTGTGTCGATTTTTCTAAAATTGAAAAGCCAGTCATCTTTGTTACTCATATGGAACATCACTCCAATCAGACTTCATGGATAGAAACCATTGGAAAAGTAGTAGTTATTCCAGCCACTAAAGAAGGATTGGTTTGTCTGGATAGCTTCGAAAAGCTTTTAGAAGAATATAAACATTATAGGACTAAATACGCCGCAATAACTTCTTGTTCCAATGTAACAGGTATTAAAACACCTTATCATCAAATTGCAAAAATCATTCATAAGCATGGAGGTAAATGTTTTGTAGACTTCGCCTGTTCTGCCCCGTATATTGATATCAATATGCATCCGGAAGATGCCGGTGAAAAACTTGATGCTATCTATTTTTCACCACATAAATTTTTAGGAGGTCCAGGTAGTTCAGGTATTCTTGTTTTTTGCCCAACTTTATATAATAATACTATTCCGGATTGCCCAGGAGGAGGTACTGTGGACTGGACTAATCCCTGGGGAGACCATAAATATCATGATGAAATAGAAGCCAGAGAAGATGGAGGTACTCCTTCTTTTCTTCAAACAATAAGAGTTGCTTTATGCGTTCAACTGAAGAATAATATGGGAGTTGAAAACATCCTTAGAAGAGAGGAAGAGATTCTAAAAATAATATGGGAAAAACTCGATGGCATTCCTAATTTAATTGTTTTAGCCGATAATCAAAGAAGTCGCTTAGGTGTTATAAGCTTTTACATTCAAGATTTACATTACAATTTAGGTGTAAAATTACTTAATGATAGATTCGGCATACAAGTACGAGGAGGTTGCTCCTGTGCCGGCACCTATGGACATTACCTCTTAGAAGTGAGTCAAGAATTATCAAATAAACTTACCAACGAGATTTCTTCGGGAATTCTATCCAACAAACCTGGATGGATTAGGATGTCGATCCACCCTATCATGAGTGATGAAGAAATCAATTTTATCTGTAATGCTCTTGAACAATTGGCAGATAATCATAAGTCATGGAGTAAGGAATATTCTTATAATCCTAAAACCAATGAATACCAACATGAAGGATCAGTTATCATTGAACAAGAGATTATTAAACACTGGTTTGATTTAAATTAGCTCAATGTCCAAAATCTATTTTGATAATGCCGCATCAACTCCTATTCTTCCTGAAGTCTTAGAAACTATATATGTATCTCTCCAAGAGCTTCAAGGCAATCCTTCTTCAATTCACTCTCATGGTAGACAATCCAGAACTAAAATTGAACAAGCTCGAAAAAAAATAGCCAATATTCTCAAAGCAAGTATTGGTGAGATTTTTTTCACATCATGTGCTACTGAAGCCAATAATGCCATCATTTCTCAGGTCGTTAGATCAAAGAAAATTGAGAACATAATTAGTTCAAAATTAGAGCACCCCAGTGTTTTTAATGCCATCAAAAAAATAGAAGAGGAAGTCCAAGTAAATTATGTGAAAAATGATCGAAACGGAAAAATCGATCTTGATCATTTGGAACAACTGTTATCACAAAACAATAATTGTCTTGTCTCTTTAATGTATGTTAATAATGAAATTGGAAATATTAATCCGATCGAAGATATATCCTCTCTTTGCCAAGAATATAATGCCTTATTTCATACAGATGCAGTTCAGGCAATTGGAAAAATACCTATTGACTTATCTAAGCTTAATATATCCTTTCTTAGTGCCTCTGCTCACAAATTTTATGGACCGAAAGGGATAGGTTTTTTTTACATGAATAGTAATAACATCATAGATCCTATGATAGTGGGAGGAGCTCAGGAAAGAAATATGAGAGCAGGAACAGAGAATATTGCTTTTATAGAAGGTATGGCTCAGGCCTTAGAATTTACATCTGGACAAATGCCTCAGAACCAAAAGAAGATGGGAGATATTAAATCCTATTTTATCAGTGAATTGAAAAATGAGTTATTGGACATTAAAATCAATGGAGATCATGTTTCGTCCGTTGATCACATTCTTAATGTCTCGTTTCCTACGACCCCAAAGGTTGACATGTTAATGTTTAATTTAGATATAAATGGTATCAGTGTTTCATCAGGTAGTGCTTGTAGTAGTGGCATTCCTAAAGATAGCCAAGTAATGGAAAACATTCATCATCCATCTGAAAGAAAGGCCATTAGGTTCTCTTTTTCGCACCTCAACACTAAGGAAGAAGTTGATAGAACTATTGAGGTCCTGAAAACATTGACTCCATGCAAGTAATGCATGAGCAATATATGAGTAGGTGTTTTGAGCTTGCCTTGAGTGGAGGAAGACATACAAAGACCAATCCTATGGTAGGAGCAGTTTTAGTACATGAGGGGAGAATAATAGGTGAAGGTTATCACAAGGTCTATGGATCAGCACATGCAGAAGTAAATTGCATTAATAGTGTATCCGACAAAGATAAAAGGTTAATACCTTTGTCTACCCTATATGTATCTTTAGAACCCTGCAATCATTATGGTAAAACACCTCCCTGTTCTCAATTAATTATCGATGTAGGAATAAAAAAGGTTATGATATCATGCCAAGATCCCTTTAAAAAAGTAGATGGGCAAGGTATTTCCAGACTTATGTCTCATGGCATAAATGTAACCACAGGAATATTAGAAGAAAAAGGGAAAGAGCTTCTAAAAAAATTTACTGCCAACATATCACAGAGACCATATGTATTGTTAAAATTTGCCCAATCAAAAGATAACTACATGGGTAGAAAAGATGAACAATTATGGCTATCCAACTCCTATTCGAAAACCTATGTCCATAAACTTAGGTCGGAATATGATGGGATTCTTGTTGGAACTAATACAGCTATACTCGACAACCCGCAACTTACTAATAGAAATTATTTTGGTGAGCATCCCATACGTTTGGTCATTGATAAATCAGCTAAAATTCCCCTCTCTCATCATGTGCTTTGTGATGATAATAAAACGATCATATTTACCCATATAAAAAGATCATTACCAAAAAATAAAACACAAATTCTTCTTCCTAAACATGATGATGAAATAATCCCTTACATCTTGAAATATTGCTTTGATAATCAGATTTACAGCATTATTGTCGAAGGTGGAAGATTTACCTTAAAGGCCTTTATACAACACAAGTATTGGGACGAAGCCTTAATCATAAAGACAAAGTCATTAATCTATGAAGGGATTAAAGCCCCTAGACTTGAGGGAAATCTAATGGAAAAAATTCATCTTGATTCGGACATATTGCTAAGGATTCGACCTAGGATATAAAATAAATAAGTAAAAGTTAAAGTTATTTTAAAACTATAAGATTACGTTCCATTTGGTTTGCTTTATATGTTGATTAAATTGTAAATTTGATTGTTTTTAAATAAAAAAATATAATGGCATTAAAATACGTATTTGTTTTAGCTGCTTTATTATCCTTCTGTTCCACCGAAATAGGTGCTCAAGAAAAGATTAATTGGATGACCTGGGATGAAGTGATCGAAAAGTCCAAAGTGGATAAGCGAAAGGTATTTATAGATGTATATACAGATTGGTGTGGTTGGTGCAAAAAAATGGATAAAACAACTTTTGCAGATCCAAACATCATCGCTTTGATTAATCAAGATTACTATGCTATAAAGTTTGATGCCGAAATGAAACAAACTATCGTTCTTAATGGTACTGAGTATAAATATGTTCAGGCTGGCCGTCGTGGTTATCATGAGTTGGCAGCTCAACTGTTAAGAGGTAAGATGTCCTACCCTTCTATTGTTTTCCTAAATGAAGATTTGGAATTAATACAACCAATACCAGGATATCAAAATAGTGAAAGCTTGGAAATGATAGCTAGCTATTTTGCTGGAGACTTCCATGAAACAACTCCATGGAGAAAGTATACTCGCAACTACAAAAAAAAAACAGAAACTAACCCAAGAGCCATACCGGTAGGAAACTAAAGGCAAAATTAGTAGTTCTGCCAAATTCTAAGTGGGTTACTCCAATTGATAAACCTATTTGACCTGATTCCAACAATACAATAAATTTTTTTTGAGGTTAAAGGATATTTACAGTTAAATGTCCTTTAAAATGAAATATCTTAATTTTATTCTATGTTTTGTATTTCCCTTACTTATATGTGCTCAAGGCTCCATATCAGCAACGTATACAGCTGGTGATATACCTACAAACTATAACACTTTTGATTCTTCTTGTAATGGGCCAACCACAACATTAAGTATTACACTTCCTAGTGGATTTGGAAATATTGAAATTAGTAGTATAGATATCAATTATGTTATGACAGCTACGGCTCCTGCCTGGAGGTCAGATCAGAGATCTCAAATATATTGTCAAAATACAGCAATTTCCGAATCCGTCATATCAGGAACAGGAGATTCAGCCGGAACGTTGAGCTATAATCGAAGTGGTGTGACTATTGCTAATGGGATATACTCCGCAGGATCAACGATTACCTTTGAAATGCGAGCATGGAGAACTTATGGCACATCCCCCACTTGTGGCACTGAATACAATAAGGTAGACAACGGCACATGGAGTATAACATTATATGGGTGTCCTGCCGGAAGCGTCGGACTTAATGAGCAATCTGATGTTTCAGATTTTGTAAATAGTTTTGATTGTAATGGAATCAACGGGGATTTAAATCTAGGTTGGGATGTTAATGATATTTCTACTCTTACTAATATAACTTACATTTCTGGCGAGCTTTATCTAAACGAAACAGACCTTACCGATTTGACAGGGTTAGATAATGTTACTTCAATTGGGCAAATTTTTCTATTCGATGAATACACATTGACATCACTAGATGGTTTAGAAAATGTTACTTCATTGGGTGGTCTTGCTCTGCAATCATGTCCTGCTATCAACTCCATTGATGCCCTAAGTAATATTGGTCCTTCGATAGATCAAATTTTTATCGATGGCCTTTATGGTGGAGGTTTAACTGATCTATCGGGATTAGAGGGAATAACTGAAGTTACTGGTGATGTAAGAATTGGATTTACCAATGATCTTGCTAGTCTTAATGGATTGCAAAATATTTCAACCATAGGTGGCGACCTAAGATTAACGGAAAATGATGCCCTTGATATTAATACTCTAAACAATCTTATTTCCGTCGGTGGTGATGTAATTGTTTCGTCTTGCGGTGGCACTCTGGATCTAAACGGTTTAAGCAATCTAATAACTGTAGGTGGCAACGTATCATTTAGTTATTTAGACGGTCTACTTGTTTTAAATGGCTTTAACATCTCGTCTATAGGAGGTGATTTAGAAATTTCAAATAACTCTACTCTAGTTTTTATTGCTGATTTATCAAACTTAGATTTAGTCGCTGGTCAAATCAGTATTCATACAAATCTTTCACTCAATGATTGTTGTATACTCAATAATACATACCCTATCAAAACTCCTCACCTCCCAATAATTCATAGTAATGCTGCCAATTGTTCAAGTTACAGTACTATTTTATACAATTGCTATTCAAGTGACTCAGATTCTGATGGATACCCTAATACCAGTGACAATTGCCCTGACATCTATAATCCTAATCAAGAAGATAGTGACAATGACAATATTGGTAACGCTTGTGATAATTGTCCTCTCATAACTAATACGGATCAATTAGATAATAATGATAACTTTATCGGAGATGCTTGTGAGACTCTCGAGCCTGGAAAAGCGGGTATCAATACTCCCGATCCAAAAGCTGGACTTGAAATATCAGCTTCAGAATTATATCTTAGTGATACCAAAAGGGGATTGATACTAACAAACGCACTCGGAGAATGCTTTAGAGTTTATATGGATTTAGATGGACAGCTACAAACCATTAAGATCACCTGCCCCGAATAATATTGAATTTGATATTGTAAACTTCTACTTTTAATCACTTCATTCTTACCACACAGTTATTTATATTTCCTATTGTTTTATATTGTACAATCATTTAATTGTTGTAGAGAGTATGAATTTATCAATAATATTGAAAGCTATAGCTTTGGTTAGCTTTTATATCTTCTCATGCCAGACTGTATATGAAAAGCAGGAAAAATTTCTCTTCTCAAAAAAATATAAGTTAGAAATAGAAATGATTTTGGACTTTGAAAACTTGTCGGATGAAAACAAAAGTTTGATCCAAAACATCATTTCTAATCCTTCATTAGGTTATTTATCTGATAGTCTATTTAGCAAAATGAACTATGGCTGCCAACTGTTCTTTTTTGCAAAACATAAAAAACTAAAAAATACTTCCTATCAATCTCATAATATCCCTTGGAATATAAATTCTTATCAATTTGACTCATCCAATAATTTGATATTCGAAAATTCATTTCAACTTGAGCACTATTCACGTATAGATTATTTTGAAAAACCAGTTAGTCTTGAAAATTATAAAATTCAGTTGAATATTCATAATGGCGTACTAGTTGAAAAAGACGAATCCATCATGTGTGATGGATGTTTTGACCTCAATAATGAGCAAAATGACATAAATCTTTTCAAATCTTTGATATTAAACAGTTTCAGTATCAAAAACAAAAGCAACGTTATTGTTAAAGATCACATGTGTGAAAATAATTTTTCACCGCAAGAATCGCTAACCTGTACTATTCTATAAATTGGTAAAGTATATCACAATACAAGACATATAATAACCCCTCCTTATACTTCTACTAAACTTTCCTTCTTTTTTAGCAACCTTTTCATCTTTAATTTGATAGACGTACCAAATTTTCAATCATTTCTTCCATTCCGATAAAACAAGAACATAATTGTTAGTAATCTTATACCTAATACTCAATGAGGTTAACCATTAGCTAATTATTCCACAAGACGACTACCTCTTCTCTCTAATTTAGTACAAGAAAATAACAAATATGAATAAATCAATATTTATACTATTTTGGTCTATTGCCCCTTTACTGCTTAATTCTCAATGCACAGGCTCTACTTTGTATCCTACCACGCCTATTGAAACATCACCTTATTACAACGAGGTAGTCATTAGCACAAATTCGTGGGCTGGTGACTACTCCCATCTTGAAGGATTTCAACAAGGTGAAACCTATTCCTTTTCTTCATCCACTCCTGGTGATTATATAACACTCAGGGATATAGACGGAATTGACATCATCGCTCATGGAGAATCTCCATTGACCCATACGATCAACGGAGACGATATACTGTCCATGCATGTAAACCTTTCTTCACCACCATGCGGTACTGAATCAGTATTTAGGACGACAACTGTGACATGCACAACATGTCCAGAACTACCTGGTATGACAGGAGTAAATAATACCGCTCCTGGAGCTATTTTAGATGTTGCAGGAGAAATACGTTTAGGTAAAACAGACATACCTCCTGTATCTGGAATGATTAGGTGGAATGATTCCACCAATGACTTCGAAGGTTATAATGGGTCCCAGTGGGTCTCTCTTACACAGACTACAGGAGCTTGGGGTCCTGTAGCAGCTCCTGAGTCCAATCAGAACCAAACTGTCCAAGGAAGCGATGTTCAGCCCCATGACTATTTTGGAAGTCCTGTCGCTATTCAGGGAGAATATGCCATCGTAGGTACTTCCAATTCGTGTTTCTTTGATTGCTTCGGCAGCGAAAAGGCTTATATTTTTAAAAGAGAAAATGGAATCTGGGTCGAACAAGCAATTATTACACCAACTGATTCAGATGAGAATGACTTTTTCAGTACCGCAGTAGATATCCATGGAGAATATGCCATAATAGGGGCATTTGCTGATGATATTGGAGGGAATGACAATCAAGGTTCTGCATATATATTTCATAGAAGTGGAAATACTTGGACACAACAAGCTAAACTAACTGCTTCTGATGGTGATGCAGACGACCTTTTCGGTATTGCTGTTGCAATACATGAAGATTATGTGATTATAGGTGCAAAAAATGATCACATAGGTAGTAATGACGATCAAGGTTCTGCTTACATATTTCACAGAAGCGGAAATACATGGACTCAGCAAGCTAAACTAACTGCCTCAGATGGTGATGCACAAGATTACTTTGGGTGCTCTGTAGACATAGTTGACGACGAATGTATTATTGGAGCTAGTGGGTTTGATTATTCAGGTACATATATCAACACAGGAGGGGCTTATATATTTTCAAGATCGGGAAGCTCATGGTCCGAAGATGATTGGATCGGTGTATCTTGGCTAATATCAGATACCTATTTGGGAAGTACAGTGGCTCTTGATGGTGAAGGAAATTATGTACTCGGCACTCAGTATTTTGATTCGAATACAGGTAAAGTAAGAATTAGAACACCAGAAGGAACCTATAACCTCCAGACTGATGAAATATCAACAGGAGACAATTTTGGAAGGGATGTTGACATAAGTGATGGTGTGGTAGCAGTAACAAGTGATGTTAAAACGTTTTTATTTGACACATCTACTCGTAAAGTAATCGCTAAACTAACCAACTCCGATGACGAAACTCCAAGAGCGGTAGGGATATCAGGATCTCATGTTATTACAGGCACCTATAACCCTACTTATCAGCCTGTGTATTTTTATAAGAAAAACTAGAATCATCATGTTCTAATTAATAATCATATGAAATATTTAAAAACTATATTCATGCTCATATCTATTTGGGTATATAATTTTTCAATATCTGCCCAAACCTACAATATTTTTGAATTAGGTCACAGCCTAGTAAATCACGATATGCCCGCCATGCTTCAATCATTATGTGACGATGCCTCAGAAGTCAATCATAGCTATGAATTGGGCATTATTAATGGAGCTCCACTCTTTTGGCACTGGGACAATCCCGATGACTGTGTAGGATATCAAGCAGGTTTTGTCAATTCTAAAGTTGAGTTAGCATCAGGTGATTACGATATTTTCGTGATGACAGAAGGTGTACCTTGGGATCCTATCATGGATGACTTCTTTGCATATGCAGACAGTTTTTACACCCTTGCGATTACCGGCAATCCCGATATACAATTATTTCTTTACGAAACTTGGAATTGCATTAATACGGGTTTACCCGAAGGTTGTATGTATGATGATGGTGATACCATTCTATGGACAAATCGAATAAGACAAGATCTTAGCACTTGAGAGGAAGTAGCTGACTCACTTAGCACTTGGCATCCAGACCAAAACCAAGTTTATATCATTCCAGCCGGTCAAGCATATGCTAATTTAAAAGACAGTATTGACGCAGGTCTAGTACCAACGGCTACGGATATATTTACTGATTTTTTTGAAGATGATATTCATTCCAATTACAAAGGAAAGTACTTCAATGCTTTGGTGCATTTTGCTTGTATTTATCAACAATCTCCCGAGGGGCTTACTAACGAAACAGTAGGTGAATGGGGTGTCGACTTTCCCGACATAGATTCTTCCCTAGCCGTAAAGTTACAAGAAATAGCATGGGATACATCTTATGACTACAACTACAGCGGTATCAATGGTACTCCAACACCCGACCCAGTTGATGACTGTAGTTTTGACAATGACAAACCAGTGATCGAAGGTGAAGGTAATTTATGTATTGATGGTGCTGTCAATATTACTGAAACACTAAAATTAAAACCCTTAGGCTCTCCACCCTCCGATCCAGAAAAAGGAACTATGTATTTTGACAATATCGATAATAAATTGAAGGTATTTGACGGCACTTCCTGGCAAAACTGTTGGTAATTTTAAACAATAGAGTAAACTTATATCTATTACCATTTATACCAAATTCTAATCTATAACAACCAGCTACCAAATAGCGGCTAGAAGTGAGAATATGTATCATAATATTGTATCAAAATTGATAAATCAACATGCGATACTTATTTGTAAAAATACTAACAATTGGTTTTTGGATCAACACTACTGCACAGGGAACTATTAGTACAACTTATAGCTCTGGAGATATTCCTACATCTCTTAGCACCACACAATTACCTGATTTCAATGATTATGACCCTTCCTGTACAGGCCCTGTCACAACTGTATCAATTACCTTACCAGCAGGTGAAGCTTATCAAGTAACAGGAATAGATATTTCATATACGATGACACCTGATAATGGTGGTTTAGAATTTGATCAACAATCTTACATCCATTGTCAAAACTCCTCTAAATCCGAATTACAAATTTATACCAGTTATTTAAACGATGGAAATCCTGTCAACTACAATAGAACCAATATAGATATTGCTAATGGATTATATCCAGGAGGAACGACCATAGTCTTTGAAATGAGGGCTTGGAGAACCTATGGTGGTACCAGTCCAGATTGCGGAACTGACTATCAAAAAATAGATAATAACACTTGGAGCATTACTTTACATCACGGAGCTGAAACAACTGCACCTCCAAGAGTAGGAATTGGTACTGACACACCTGATTTCAGTGCAATGCTCGACATTGTAAGTTCAGACAAAGGATTATTAGTACCTAGAATGACTAGTCTTGAGCGAGTGAGTATTTCAAATCCTGCCAATGGATTACTTATATACGATACAGATGAAGGAGCTTTTTGGTATATGAATCAAAACACATGGGAATCTATCAATCAAGATGAACTCCCAGCTGGAGGAACTAATGGAAACAAGCTTACCACAGATGGTGCTGGCAATTATTACTGGTCTGTCGATGCTATTGACGATGCAGATAATGACCCTAACAATGAAATTGAAATTCCTTCCGGTGGCTCTAATGGCCAAATATTAAGCACCGACGGTAGTGGAACATATAGCTGGGTTTCGGATCAAATAAATGATGCCGACTCGGATCCCGCCAACGAAATCGAACTGCCAGATGGTGGCCTGGATGGTCAGATATTAAGTACGAATGGTAATGGGGTTTATTCTTGGGTAAACCAGAACTCAGGTGGGGCTACTGATAAAATTGTGGATACTGACAACGATACAGAAGTTTTTGTTCAAGATGGCTCGTCAAATGATTTCATTAGATTTACCTTAGAAGGTGTTGAGCGATATAGAATAGACAAAAACACATTGGAGCCCTCATACTCTGGACTTTACATCGGTCAGGAAGCTGGATTCAACACGACTGCAAGTAATAACACTTACATAGGAAATTATACAGGTGAATCCAACATTACAGGTAGTTGGAATACTGCTCTTGGTCATGCAGCACTTCGAAATGCCACTAATAGTGAAAACGTTGCTATTGGAGGCAACTCACTATTGGATTTGACATCAGGAAGATACAATACCGCCTTAGGGACAGCCTCTGGACAGAGTGTAATCAATGGTGAACGAAACGTATTTTTAGGTTATGATGCAGGGCGATATGCATCAGGTAGCACAAATGTATTTGTGGGCAATGATGCTGGTAAAAATGCTACAGGAAGTAGCAGTATTTTTATAGGAAGTGATGCCGGTGAAAATGAAACAGAAAGTGACAAACTATATATTGAAAATAGCAACTCCACTAATCCTTTAATATATGGCGATTTTGCAGATAACGAGATAGGTTTAAACGGTGATGTAGCCATCAATGCAAACACTCCTAATGTAAATGCGGCATTAGATATCAATAGTACTACAAAGGGACTACTCATACCACGGATGACAGAGGCCCAGAGATTAGCTATAGTGGATCCGCCGAATGGGCTCATGGTATTCCAAACGGAGGACTATAATAATGAGTTTTGGTATTTTGATGAAGACTATGGTGTAAGCGGTGGATGGAAAGAAATGACTCATTCTGCATCTGAGATTCGGAGAAATGATGTCTTCATGAATATTAATAGTTCTGGAAGTATCCGTGCTTATAATGGTAGTCAATATCACTTTCAGATTTTCTCTAATGGATCGATCAACTTTGATTCCAATTATTCTCAGGGAAAGTTCACCTTTGATGCTCGGGAAGAGACACCTACAAACCTTGTGTTTATGGATTACGATGGGATGGGTGCCGGCGACAATATCCTTAGACTAGATAACAACGCATCATCTAGTGATGATTCGAGGTTTATCGATTGCAGACATGGTTCATCATCAAGATATCAAGTATACAGCGATGGAAGAACTCAAATTGGTTTGTCTCCAATTCCTGACGACTATATGCTTTCTGTCGATGGTAAGATAGTTTCTGAAGAAGTCCTTATACAATACTCAAGTAGCTGGCCTGATTATGTATTTCAAGATGACTATAAACTTAGAAGCCTACCAGAATTGGAAAAATATATCCAAGCAAACAAGCATCTTCCTAACATACCTGCAGCCAAAGAGGTCGAAGCCAACGGGTTATTAACTAGCGATATGATTACCAAGCAAATGGAGAAGATAGAAGAACTAACCTTATACATCATAGAACTAGAAAA
This sequence comes from Saprospiraceae bacterium, assembly GCA_965230495.1. Classification (GTDB taxonomy): domain Bacteria; phylum Bacteroidota; class Bacteroidia; order Chitinophagales; family Saprospiraceae; genus JACJYM01. The sequence continues at coordinate 1,819,812 of OZ246004.1, forward strand.
AAGAATTGCACAATTAGAATCTGTGTCAGATAAAAAATAAATTGATCATGGAATTAATAATGGAAAAATTCTGGATAACCACTGCTCTTATTTGTGGATTGGTATTAAGTACTGATGTATTAAACGGGCAGATTTGGTTGGATCTACAGCGTGAGGGGAAAACATTGGTCGAAATCAATAAAGAGGTCGACAGATATATTTCTACTATAAATAATGACAAGAAGAGAAACAGGCTTGCCAAACATTTCTATAGATGGAAGACTATGGTCGAACCCTACTATACTGACAATATTAGCCCTATAGAGATGGCAACTAAGATCAATACCCAAGTTACTTCTTTTAAGAAAAAGTATAAGGCTACGAGTCGCAACAATTTTGGAAATTGGGAAAACGTAACACCTGAAATCTGCGAATACAACGATGAAGAGGGTCGTACTCCAGTTTGGGATATCTATTTTGATGAAACCTATGATGATAGATTATATGCTTGTGCTCAAGCAGGGTTATATCGAAAAGATGGGACAGGCGACTGGGAGCACTTAACCCAAGAATTATATATTAATGATGCCTCAGGTGTTGTTGCAAAAGAAGATACCATTTTCTTACTTACCGGAGCCCATCATCACCATTTGTATACTGGTATCTATGAGTCATTTGATGGAGGTCAATCATGGAGCAACCCTAAACTGATGGCTATAGTCCTTGGAGACACCCTTGTACTTGACTTCTATGACTCTCCAAATTTTTACGGATGGCTAAGCACTTTTGGACTATTTGCCAACCCGAGCAACATCAAACAAACATTTGCACTAACTTCTAATGGAGTCTATGAGCGATCATCATTAGGCTCCACATATTGGTTACGTATGGATCGAGACACGGCAGGCACAGTGAGAGATTTGGAGTTTCATCCAACCGACCATGACACCATATTCGCCGCAAGTAATCGCAAACTGTACCGTACCATTGATGGAGGTTTAGACTGGGCGGTTGTAGATAACGTAGATACTATTTACGACGTGAGTACCATAGCCATCGCCCCATCTAATCCTGATATCATCTATGCCTTCTATATTGGCCCTAATGTCAATGAGGATGAAGATGAGGATGAAGAACGTCCTCATATTATGAGATATTCTGATGATGCCGGAGAGACTTGGATCACTCTAGATGAGGGTATTGAAGATATAAACTGTAACCAAAGGTTTCATAACTTACAAATGGTCGTCAATCCTCAAGACGTCAATGAGGTATTTGTATTTACGGTCTATCCTTATGAATTTACAAAAAGTGGTAACTCTGGCTCATTTTCTGGTATAAATGGTGATGTACATCCTGATTTTCAAGATGCTTTGTTTCATGATGATGTACTCTATGTCTCCAACGATGGTGGAATCAATGTAAATACAACACTCAGTAGTTCTGGATGGGATGGTTCGATCAGTCAAGGAATGAAGACATTGGCCTCTGTAAGATTTGATGTCCATAATAATCAGGTGATTACAGGAAACTGGCACAACGGATGCCAAAAATGGACGATTGGGGATAATGAAACCTCTTTAGTATGTGGAGGGGATGGATTCGGTGTATTTTACGATCCATCAAATCCATCGGATACTTATGCCATGAATCAAGGCAATGGATTTTATCATAACAGCAGTTATGTATCCGGACCAAATTGGTCTGACCCCTGGGGACAGCCATTTTTTCAAGATCCTGGTGATAGTGACATCATTTACTACTGCAATAGTGGTATCTATCAATACAGTAAGTCCGATGATGAATTTACCGAACCCATTGATTTGACAGATTCGCTTGGGATAAAAGAATTGGCTGTATGTGCTGCCGATAATGACATCGCTTATGCCATAGTACAAAATAGCACTCCTGGTGTAATAGATACTTTATATAAATTAGACTATGGTAACAATACTGCAACTGACATTACAGCAAACTTACATCCCGACATGAATATAGAATTAGGGGTGAGAATAAAGGTGCACCCTAACATTTGCAATTACTTATACTGGATTGAAGGGTCTTTTAATGCTCCAAATGTATTTTTCTCAGCAAACGGTGGAGATTCTTGGTCTCCCATAAATTATAATTTACCTAGTATAAGGCCAACGGATATTTTAATTCATCCCACCACCTATGACTTATATCTTGCCACTTATACAGGAGTTTGGTATTTAGAAGGCGTTGACAATTGGGTTCCCATGAGCATGGGACTAGGCTATAAAAAAGTACATCGATTAGATATTGATAATGGATATTTATACGCTATGTGCTACGGCAATGGTGTATGGAGAACACTATTGCCATCGGCTTGTCCCACTTCTCTAATACTCACTAATGGTAATGATCCAAGTGATGGTTTTCCTGGATTTCAAAGGTACTCTGCCCTGAACTCTATTGATAACAGTCGCTCATCTGAAGGTTCTCTTGGAACTAATGTGGAGATGACTTCAGAAGGCTTGATCCGTTTATTGCCAGGATTTAGAGCAACTGCTCCATTAAACCCTAAAAACGATGCACATTTTAACTGCTATTTTAAATACTCCATCGAAGATTGTATTATTGACTAGATTTACAATAATTTAGTTAAAAAAAGAAGGAATTTTTAAAAAGGTCTATTTTGGATGTACAAAATGAGAAATTTCTTCTACTTTAAAACAATACCATAATTATTTTTAATGATTCATATCGCCGAAAACATCTGACACTAATTGTCCTTTTTTTTGTATTGAAAATCTTCACGGTAACTAATCTAAATGCACAGCTAGATAGTACACCAAGCAGACTTGATAGCCTGAAGTCTTTACTAGCTCATACCGATTCTCATAAAAAGGGAGATATAGCTCTGCAAATAGCAAACTTGTATCCGCGAGGAGAATTAGACTCTACTCAACTGTACGTGAATTTAGCAATTCATAAAGCTTTAAAACATAACAACAATGCATTACTTGCTAAAGCATATGTAAAAAAATCTTGGTTGTTTATTACTCCATTGCATCAATTCGATTCAACCCTATATTATGCTGAAAACTCTCTTAAGCTAATGGATACAACTCAGTATTCAAAAATACTTGGTAAAGCATACAATAACAAAGCCATTGCTTTGGTCCAGATTGGAAAAGCATTGCAAGGATTAGAGTATTTCAAAAAAACCTTGAATATTTACAAGGCTATCGACGACAAGTGCAGCATTGCAACTTCTCTGCATAACATAGCCAAAGTGTATAAATATCTGGATCATCACTACGATGCTGTGGAATATTTCAAAGAATCTTTGGCAATTAAGATTCTTAATAATTGCAAGGACAATTATGCATATATTTATTTTAACCTTGCCGGCATTTTCGAAAATTTGGGAGAGATTGACTCAACTATATATTTTGTACACAAGACTTTAGCTACAGATCAAAAATTTGGAAGTAAAGAGCATATTATTCCTGCACAATACATTTTAGGTAAAATGTACTTGGCGAAAGATTATTTGGATTCGGCAAAAATATATTTATACAAAGCCAATAACTTATCTCTGGAGCAAGACAATTCGGCAATTAGAAAATATACGCTTTATGAGTTGGCAAAATATCACAATAAAATTAACCAAACCGATTCGGCATTATATCATCTTTTGGTAGCCAAAAAGTTACCCAATGTTTCTATCGATCTAGACATTTCAATTGATAGCTTACAATATCAATTGTACAAGCAAAAAGAAGATCATAAGAATGCTATTTATTATTTGGAAAAATTCAAACAGAAGTCTGATAGTTTAGAGGGCAATAAAGTTGCCGTTCGTCTGGAGGAATTCCAAGCTGAAAAAAAAGCCAATCAAATTAAGATACTTAGTCAAAAAAATAAGATTATCTCATATCAGTCACAAAAAAGTAAAACCCAACTATTAATCTTATTCTCCCTTCTATGTTTTTCCTTTATGTTTTTTGGTTATATTTTTTATTCAAATCGTAAAAAACATTTATTAAAACTTGATTTACTCAAAACAGAAAACAATCTCAAATATGAACAATTGCACAGTAAAGCACTTAGAGCTCAAATGAACCCCCATTTCATATTCAATACATTAAATTCTATAAAGCATTACGCCCTGTTTAGAGATAAGGAACAAACCAGTCAGTATATTACCGACTTTTCATCTTTAATCAGGAATATATTGGAAAAATCTCAGGAGCAATTAATTCCTTTGAAAAATGAAATTGAAATTCTGAATCTATACATAGACATAGAACGAAAACGATTTAGAGAGAGCTTTGATTATGAAATCAACATCGATGAAAGTCTTGACACGGACGAACTTCAGATACCTCCTCTCCTTCTACAGCCATATGTAGAAAACGCCATATGGCATGGTCTAATGCCAAAAACAAAAGAAAAAAAACTACAGATTAATATCTTAGAAACAGAACAAGGTTTCAGATGTGAAATAGTGGATAATGGAGTCGGAAGAAACAGTCTAAAAATCGACACCAAAAAGAAAACTAAAACCTCCTTAGGCACTAAAATAACAGCTCAACGCATAGAACAACTTAACAAAATATCTCATATTAAAGTGAATGTTCAAATCATCGATTTGATATCCGAGCTATCGGAACCACTCGGCACAAAAGTAATTCTTGATGTAAATCATTAGTTTTACGATTGGATCGTTTCTGACAACTAGGAGAAATGAAGACAAATATCAATTTTAATATATATATAAACGCATTAAATAGTGTGTTTTACAACCACATGACCTCGATATTTACGTTCTTGATTTCAATCTTTTTACTGACTCAAAGTGTTTGCCAAACAACAGAAATCTTAAAATTTAAGTCATTTGATATTTCTGATGGGCTTTCTCAGAATTCTGTCTATGACCTGACTACTTCTAAAGATGGCATGGTTTGGGTAGCTACGATTGATGGCTTGAATAGATATGATGGCAATGAATTTATGCATTTTAAGCCAAACACTACAGAAACCAAAGGTTATGGATCAGTTATTCATCATTTAAATTTTTATAACGATCGAATACTCTTATTGGGAATGGCGGGAGGTCTACTATGTTTCGATACTAAAACTGGAGAATTTGAGTTGCCTGAAAAATACTTCCCTAACTTCTCTCCTTCCCCGAATACAACGGTAAGAAACACATGGATAGAAAAAGATGTCATCTATCTATGCTCATCCAATAGAGGCTTGTTAAAGTATAACATTAAAAATCGATCATTATTCTCTTTTCACGATGTGCATCGTACCGATTCAATTATTTATACTATTACGAAAGGACCTAATAATAAATTATACTGTAATTCTGAAAATTCAATTTTTAGCATTGAGAACGATCATCTTAAAGAGATAGACTTAAACTGGAATGGTATATCCAAGAGTGAAATTAAAAAGGTACTCTTTGTTGGAAATAAAATGTATTTGGTTCTCAAAGGGCATCCTTTATGCTTTATCGATAATATTGATAACGAAGTCAAACAATTGAAATATGCTCCGTTCGCTTCACCAACCAACATTTCAGCCATACAAAATGATCACCAAGGAAATTTACTGTTAGGAACAAGAAATAGCGGTATTTACAAAATAGACTTAATAGAAGGAAAAAGCTACAAATCATCGGATGACCATAATATCAGTGGTCTTCGATCAAATTTTATTCTAAACATTTATGAAGATAGTAATAATACCTTATGGGTTGGGACTAGTGGTGGTGGCTTCGCTATGAATCTGAATCAGCTTTGTCTATTCCAACAGATAAAACCGTCAATACTCAATCCCAAAAGAACATCTGATGATATGGTACTAGGAATCCATGTCGACGAATCCGATAATATCTATATGGGTGGCTTGTATGAGGGACTAAAAATATACAATCCCAATAATGGTAATTTAGAAATAATAAACTCAGAAAGTCTACCAAGAGAAGCCATGAACATATATGGTTTTCATGATCGTGGTAATATTATCTACCTAGCTACTTGGTTAGGTCTCGTTAGTTACAATAAAGTTGACAAAACATTCGTGTCTATAACTTCCGAGTATGACCAGAGTAAAAATTTGTATGATATTCTGGCCCTGGATTCTGATACCCTGCTTTTAGGAGGAAATCGTGGTCTTTTAAAATATAGTCTGAAAAAAAAAGAATTTCACATTCCTGAATTAAGGGGAGATTCTTCGTTATCTGACATTCTTATAGTTAGGCATATGCAGCACTTTAATGATGAAGAAATATTGCTTGCTACGACCAACTACAATTTGGTATTATATAACACTAAATCCGGTACATTGACAAAGTTTGATCATTTGATAGAAATTTCAAGATCTGCCAGACATTTTCATCTTACTAAAGCATTCATTTGGTTAGCAACGGATGAAGGACTGGTTCAAGTCGATAGAAAAACTTTTAAAGCATACAAACATTGGCGTAAAATCGATGGGTTGGCAAATGATTTCATTTATGCTGTCTTAGAGGATGATCTCAAACATCTTTGGGTATCTACCAACTTAGGTCTCAGTAAAATCAATCCTGCGAATAATTATATTGCCAACTTTGATCTGTTGGATGGAATCCAAGGCTATGAATTTAATACGGCTGCAGCTCTGAAAGCAAAAGATGGAAATCTATATTTTGGCGGAACAGAAGGTATGAATATTATAAACCCTTCGGATACTACTAAATCAAGTACAGTTGCTACACCACAGGTGACAAGCATTTATGTGAATAATAAAATAATGACTTCCTCTAATCTGCATAATCATGTTAATCATTTGTCATTGCCCTATGATTCAAATTATATTACTATTCATTACTCTACCCCACAACAATGGGCTGCCAAAACCAAATATTGGTATAAACTGGAAGGTCTAAACGAAAAATGGATTTTCAATGATTCGAAAACTTATAGTAATTATACAGAACTATCCCCAGGCGACTATACCTTTTTAATCAGAGCTGAAGAAGACAATGGTTTTAGTCATATTAATAGAGTTATCTCTATATCCATAAGACCTGCATTTTGGCAAACTTGGTGGTTTAAGATATTGATTGGTATTATATTATTAGGTACACTAATGCTAATCTATCAATATTTGTTGAATCAACGAGAAGCAAGATATTTAGCCAAAAACAAGATACTTCAACTAGAAAGTTCACTCCTTAGATCGCAAATGAACCCTCATTTTATTTTCAATACATTAAATTCTATAAAACACTATACTTTATTTAAAGATAAAGAACAAACCAGTCAATATATTACCGACTTTTCAGTACTTGTTAGAAATATTCTTGAAAATTCTGCTCAGCAATTTGTTACATTGGGAGAAGAAGTTGATATTTTAAAACTGTACATATCCATAGAACAAAAAAGATTTAGAGAGAGCTTTGATTATGAAATCAACATCGATGAAAGTCTTGACATGAACGAACTTCAGATACCTCCTCTCCTTCTACAACCATATGTTGAAAACGCCATATGGCATGGACTCATGCCGAAAGCAGAAGAAAAAAAACTACTGATTAATATCTTAAAAACAGAGCAAGGCTTTAGATGTGAAATAATAGATAACGGAGTAGGAAGATATAGCCAAGAAAACGATATCAAAAAGAAAACCAAAACCTCGCTAGGTACTAGAATAACGACTCAAAGAATAGAACAACTCAACAAACTTTCTCAGATATTTGCCTCCATTCAAATCATCGACTTGATATCCCCTCAAGGTGAACCGAAGGGTACAAAAGTAATCATCCAAATAGATCATCTAGGGTAAAAACCCCCTTTTTGACCATTGATAAACCATATTTATCTATTTTTTTATAAATTCGGATTAACAAACAAACTAACTATTACTTTGAGAGCAATACTTATAGATGATGAGTACTCAAGTTCTGAAATTCTTCAGTACGAAATCAACAAAATAGATCCTACTATTGTCATATTAGGTATTTATGACAATCCTTTGGAAGGATTAAAGGTTGTAAAAAAGGAAAGGCCCGATGTGCTATTTCTCGATATCGAAATGCCTAAAATCAATGGTTTCGAATTATTGGAACTATTAGAAGATTATAGTGGAATGCAAGTTGTGTTTGTTACAGCATACAATAAATATGCCCTTAAAGCTTTTAGATATTATGCCATTGACTACCTATTGAAACCAGTTGATTCCAACCTTTTAAAGGCCACATTAGACAAAATTAAAACCAATAAAAGAATTATCTCTAAAACGGATCTTGGTGATATATCTAGTATAGTATTTGACAACGTAGACTTATCAAAAAGAATGGTTATCCCGATAAGCAACGGTTACGAAGTACTAAACATTGATGAAATTATACGTTGTGATGCCGATAACAATTACACTACAATTACACTACTAGACAAACGATCTATACTCGTTTGTAAACCTTTGAAACATTTTTCGGAGACATTAAAACCAAATGGATTTATCAGAGTACACCAATCACACCTTATCAATCCTCAACATATAAAACAATACATAAAGTCTGATGGCGGTTATATAGTCCTGAATGATGATTCAATCGTTAATGTAGCTCGATCAATGAAAAAAGAAATCAACGACCTATTTCGTACGTTGATCAACTAATTTTCTTTTCTTTCCAAAAATATTTCTGCCATCATACATCTTATACTTCCTCCTCCAAATTTTTCAATTGTTGGAATCGGCAACACGATTAATTCGTTCCATTGTCTTAATTGTTCTCTCTGGGTCATCGTTAAAGACTTAGCGGCATCCTCTGACATTACCATAAAAAGATCCCCTCGATCATTTCTGACCTGAAGCATATTACCTGCAAAATGATTGACTTGTCTAATTGTAATATCAAATATTTCTTTTCCTGAATTTTTAATCGTATTTGACACCATCTTCCGTTCTTCTTCATCAGCAATACTCTCAAGGCATATCACCACGTATTGATCAGCCACCGCCATCATCACATTAGTATGATAAATTTCATCGCCCTGATCATCTAAAGAAGTAAAAATCACTTTTTGATAGCCCATTAAAACACAGAACTTCTCTAAAACCAAAGCTTCTGTCCTAGGACTAAGACAGGCATATACAATCTTGTTTTCTCTATCCAAAATCATACTACCTGTTCCTTCTAAAAACTGATTGTTTTCTTCCAAATACTCAAAATTGTACCTTCTATTAATTTTGAACTTATCAGATAACTGATCTATTATTTCTTGCCTCCTTTCTATTCTTCGATTTTCAGCCCACATAGGGTAAGTAATCAAAACATCAGGATCATGGGTAGAAAACCAGTTATTAGGAAATATGGCATCAGGTTTAATAGGTTCTTCTGAATCCTGAATAACTACAACGTGTACTCCATTTGTTTTAAGAACATTAACTGCATTATCAAATTCTTCAATCGCTTTAGCTGCTATACCCTCTATATTATCATCATTTGGTTCGGATTGAAAACTGTTATTCTGTGCTGTTTCCTGATTGAAGCCAAAATTCGCGGGCCTTATCATCATGATTGTATTAGTAACCTGTCCCATTCTATCTATTTACCCATCAAAAATACACATCCTCAGAAGATTAGAAATATAATCTGTGATTTTTTATAATGACTCTACTCAAGATCAAATCTGATGGTTATAGTTCCGCATTGTTCATCTAATTCCGACTTGTTGAACCTGTATTTCCTTACTCCATCTTCAGCTACCTTTATTAAATGACGATCTGTAGTTGTTGATCCTTTTTGAGTATACTTGGCCTTTATTACTTTACCTGATTTATCCACGCACACTTCTACAGCAACTGCTCCATATTTTTGGCTATTATCCCGAATCTTAGGTTCATAAACTACTTTTCTGTTTGACAACCCTTTTCCCACCCTTCCAGAGCCAGTTGATAGTTTATCTAGTACAGAAGCATCGGGATCACCTGATGACTTACCTTCATTGCCACTGGAATCATTATTTCCTTTGCCATTAGATTTAAATAAATCGCCAAAAGCCTTTTTTTTCTTTTCCTTTTCTGCTTCTAAAGCTGCCGCCTTTCTTTCTTCTTCTCTTTTTCTTTCTTCTGCAAGTTCTTCCTTTTTTTTCTTTTTGACCTCTTCTTGGACAACTGGCGATTCTTCTTGTAAGTCTTTTGCTTCCTCCTTTTTCTCGACAGGAACAGGTTTTTCTTCTGTCTTCTTCTCTTCTTCCTTCTTAGTGGTATTGGTGTTTTTTACTTCTTCAGGTTTTTCTTCTAAGGTCACCGTTTCTTTACCTCCTTCTTCAACTTCTCCCAATTGTACATAGATACCAGCTATTTGCTCTGGAGGGTCCAAATAAGATAATCCTGGAATCAAACAAAGTAATAATAAAATTAAATGCACTACAAAAGAAGTGATCATTCCCTTGTTCCGGTCCTCGTTTTCCTGTCCTTTATGTTCTAAAATAATATTTCCATCCATATCTATAGGTATTACTATTGATGATCTTATTTCTAAGATTAATTGTGTATGGATTGATTATTACTTGTAGAAGTTTTTCTTCTACTTTGGTTGATCAAGTACAGATGTAATTCTGTACCTGTAAGCAATGTCTAAAATAGCTACCACATCATCATTAGATGCTTTTTTTGCAGGTCTAACCGTAACACTTGCCTTCTCTCCTTTTGCTTTCTTCAGATCTCTCATTTGTTTCTCTACATTACTCAAAGTGATCCTCTTGCCATTATAGAAAAAATTACCGTTGCTTTCTATTTCTACAATATTAGGCGTACTTGTTTGTTGAGGAGTGCTGCTTTTTTTTCCTGGTAATTGTAGATTTAATGCATTAGGAACAATCATGGAAGACGTAAGCATGAAAAATATCAAAAGTAAAAATATAATATCCGTCAACGAAGACATATTAAACTCAGCACTTACTTTATTTCTCTTTTTTACTGACATTAGATCAATTTTTAGCTGCTTGAGTAGATATAATAGCTTTTATCTTTAATCCAGAAGCAATCTTCATTAATGGGTGAATTTTATCCCATGTAACTCCTGATTCAGCGATAATATTTAACGTAGCATTCTCTTTATTATTCGAATACCTAACTGCCTTTGCTATATCTTTTTCTAACCTTGCATTAGAGGATTTTTTACCATTGACAGTAACTCTGCCATCTTTGGTAAGCATAACCGCCAAATCCGATGGAGCAATAACCTTGGATTGGGAATGTGGCAACCTCACATTGATCTGTACCATTGATGAAGTCAACATAAAAAAGATAAGCAATAGAAAAATGATGTCCGTCAATGAGGACATACTAAATTCAGCACTTACTTTATTTCTCTTTTTCAATTGTGTTTAAACTTTATACAGGTTCTTGTAACAAATCCATAAATTCTATTGTACTCTGCTCCATTTTGAAAACCACCTTTTCAACATTAGCCACAAGAAGATTATACCCCACAAAAGCGATAATACCAATCAAAAGTCCAAAAGCTGTTGTAATCAAAGCCTGGTAAATACCCCCCGCTAATACATCCGGAGTAACGTTCTGTTCTGAGGCCATTTTATAAAATGCTAAAATCATACCTGTAACCGTACCGAAGAATCCTATCATAGGTGCGGCCCCTGCTATAGAAGCTAAAGTTGATAGATTTTTTTCTAACTTGAATATCTCCAGATTACCCACATTTTCTATTGCTGCATCTATGTCTCTTAACGGTTTACCAATCCTAAGCAACCCCTTTTCTATCATTCTTGCTATTGGTGAATCCGTATTTCTACATAATCCCTTAGCTCCCTCAATATTACCCGCTGAAACAGAAGCCCTGATATTATTAATAAAGTTTTGATCTATCTTACCAGCTCTCTTTATTGTTAACCATCTTTCAATGAATATATATACAGACATAAAAGACAAAATAATAAGTATACCAACAATAGCTATACCTATAGGTCCTCCCTGTATTATTAAATCAATCAAATTTTGCTTTACTTCCTCTTGTCCCTCACCCTTCTGGAATAATAAAAAACCTAGTGTAATCATTTGAAAATTTTGTCAAAATTAATATTTACATGAACGACACCTTCTTACAGAATAGTATCAAACAGTGCAAAATTAATAATTTATGGTATGTATTATAATTAAATCTAATATTAATTAACCAGATTAGGTGGATATACAGGAATGAATCAATGAGAAACTTAACTTTCAACTTTTATCGAATGACAGTAATATCTCCCGAATAGTATAAAGTCTCATTTTCTTCTATAGAATATTGTATTACAAACACATATACTCCAGATTCCACAAACTGATTATTGAACTTTCCATCCCAAACAATTGGATTCTCAGAGGATGATGGGGATGAAGCTTCGTAGACCAAACCACCGTACCTATCAAAGACCTGAAGTAAATTTATCTTATGTGGAGAACCTGTTCCAAAAATTGAAAAATACTCATTAATATCATCTCCATTAGGAGAAAATATATTTGGATAAATAAAATCAATATCGCTTAGGTACCGTATGGTAACATCCATTGACTCAATACATCCATTCAAGTTTTCAACAAAAACACTAATTATTTCGTCCTTATTTTCTCCGTACTCTAACTTTAGTTCCCATGCTATCTCTTCTTCCTTTTCATCCAACCAATATATATTTTGAATCTCACTATCATCTAAATCAGTAAAGATTTCTATCTCTGCTACTTCTCCATAAGTCAATTCATATACATCTTCACCCCATAGATAAAATGGTGATGCTGGCAATATTTCCACTTCAAATTCAAAATCACACCCATTGACATCAATAATGGTAACCGTATGCTTACCCAAAGGAACAAAATTTAGCTCCCCCTCTAACACATCAAAACCGTCCAGTTTATAAGAATAAGGTTCCACTCCTCCCACAATTTCTTCTAACACTACCCTACCATACTCCTCATCCGAACAATTCGGGTTTTCGCTTCTAAATTTGACATCACTGATCCAATTGTCTTCTTCTACTATATTTATAGTGTCTTTGGTTATACAAGAAGAACTAATATGTTCAGCCGTAACTACTAAAGTTCCTGTTTCCCTTACAATACATTCATCATTGTTTGCATCAAAATCTAAATCTCCTTCCCAGGTATATTTTGTCGGAGAACTATTAGAAGATCCATTCTTCAGAATAATTTCTTCGCTACTACAATACCATGTGTACTGTTCATTAAAATCTAACAAAGGATAAACTCTCCGGTCATGTACTTCAACAAAGGTATCAAGCTCACATCCGTTTATCCCTTGTATATTAAGGTCATAAATTCCAGCTTCCCCTACAGTAATATTTTCTAAGTTTCCTATTTGATTACTCTGAAAAAACCAAATAGCTTCACTATATTGATTTGAACTTTCAAAAGAAATAGTCGGATTTAAGTTCGAGCATAACAATTGTTCAGCTGCCAAATTGACCTCCGGCTTATCAAAATCTCCCTTTACCTCTATCGTTTTAGAAGACTTACATCCATTATTACCAACTATGCTAAGAGTATAAATATCTGGAGTATCAACCAATGGTCCAGAAATATCAGATCCTGTCAGATCAGGTCCTGAAAACTCATAAGATGTGTACACATCTTGAGTCATTATCAATATTTGTTGGACAGGATTATTACAATCAAGAGTAATATCACTCACTTCAAATTCCGGTGCCCCATCATCTTTTTCCACTTCAAAACTTTGTTCTTCATAACACCCTGATATTCCTTCAAAATGATATCTAACGGTTATAATACCTGATTCACTAATGCTTACAGAACTTCCTTCTCCTATTAACACATTTGATTCATTATACCATTCTATCTTCTCTATATCCAAAGAAGACTGTGTATTAATGGTAATACTTTTTGTAAGATCATCACAATCCAACACCACTTCATCAGGTAAATCAGAAATCACTTCATTATAGACTAACTCTACCCTGCTATATTCATTACATGCTTCATCTGTAAGGGCATAGAATACTCCTTCGTCACAAAAACTTTCATTCCCTAAATCGAAACAATCCGAGGCACAGATATACGCTACGCCCATATCCACGGTGTCAGCGGTCATCTCCGCGATATTTATCATCACATTTACACAGGTATCAAAATCAAACTGAAACTCATAAATACCATAGCTATTAAAACTATATACTTCATCAGTATATTCGCTTGTTAAACTATCCGTTGTTATAGGAAATACATCGTTACAATATCGTACTAATTTATCTACGGTATCGATTTTAGTTATGTCTATAAATGATACAAAATGTATATCTTCTAAACAGTTAATCATTGGAATAGAGTCACTAAATCGTACTGAAATATCCAAATCTCCAGTATATGTTTGATTAAATGTAATATCAAATGTGTTTACATTCTTGTTTTTGATTCTCTCTTCAACGTCAACTACATCAGGAGTGATCACCACCTCATAGAGTTCATCCGCTTCAAAGTTACCTGTTGCTTGAAAAAGACAAGTCTCTGATGAAAATAAGGGCAATAAATTGACACTTAAAAACTCCGTCCTCGAACTACAATCTTTTATAGTGTCTGAAAAATCAATTAAAGCACTAGCTTCTACGGAAGGTATTTCGTCTAAAAATCCCTGTATAAACTCCACAGTAAAGTCGCATTGGTCTCCATTAAATCCGTCAATCATGAGATAATATATCTCTCCCGGCTCAATATCATTTAGGGTATTTTTTTTATTCATGTAGGATAAGGAAAAGGTGCTGTTTACTCCAGTCTCACAAATAATTCCCAATTTGTTCTCAATATTGGATGGAGTAATATTATTTGATTCGTACACTCCGGCTTGTATTCCCTCCAAATTATCACAACCTGCTGGTGTAATGTTTATTATTATGTCATCTGTACAAGGAATAAAAGAAAACCATATTGGGTTTTCAACCGTCCCCTGATCACAAGCGTAGTCAGGCTGAGGTCCGTATACAGCATCGGGCAATGTACCTGTAAAAGATTCACCGTTTACAGCACAAAGCGGTATTGGATTAAATATGGTAGCCCCCTTCGAATTTTCCGAAAGAATATCTTGTGCTACCAGACTACATTGCAACAAAACAAAAACCAGCCCACATGTAAATCTCATCTTCCCTCTCAAGCCTTACTTTTTATGCCTATTTAACATTAAATATGGATTCTTAAAGAATCAAAAGTAAAAAACACTCATATTCAATCGTTTACATATTAAGATTTCATACTATGATCTCAAAGGAAATTGAATATTCCACAAAGATAATAATGCTTTTAAGACATGAAAAGATTTAAATATTTTTTAGCAATTATTCTTGTTAGTGATTTATCAAAAACCATTACTAAACAACTTAACTAAAGCAATGAAGAATGCCTTACAACAGTTTCATTCCTCTTTTTTTATTATTTAATCTTGTCCTGCAATCTATTATCCCAATTAAGTAATATCTCTTTCTCACGGTTCATCAATGATCCCTCATTACTCAAAATAGCCTCTCTCCTTTCTTGACTTACAGCATCAGAATTCCACCAACCCCAAGTATCTTGAACCGTCAGAGACAAAGGTCTGAAAGTCAATCCTGACTCAACAGCTATACTGTTATCACTTTTCGACATTCCTGCATATTGAGGAAGTTGAATCACCCATGGCTGGATACCAATGATTCCATGTTCTTCTAGAAATTGGGTGTCGTCTATTTGAATATAATTGACTGAAGAATTAAAATTGGCATGAACACCATGCACAAAAGCATTGGTCGTCATTTGAAATCCTGGTCCAGAGCCATTGTATATTCCAGCTGCTTTACTTTCCAATAATCGGATCATCCACTCGGCCAAATCTCGTACATCAATATATTGTACTACTTCTTCTCTTCCTCCTGGAATGATAATATCACCTCCTTTTTCCAATCTAGCTAGCCAGTAGGGAAATCGATCCGTTCTATCTCCTGGTCCTACTATTAGTGTTGGTCTGACTATGATCGACCTATCTTTACCAAAGATATTAATCGTTGCCATCTCCGAAGTGGCTTTCATCACTCCATATGCATATGTTTGTCGTTCCATATCATCAACATCAGCAGGTATTTCAGTTACTAAAGATCGACCTTCTGAGAAATCATCACCTGTAAACGGATAATATACACTAATAGAAGAGGTGTACATATAGGAGTCTACGGAATCAACTAAAAGCTTAGCAGTATCCTCCGTCCATTTGGTTCTACGTCCAGAATTATCGATTACTACATCCCACTTCCTGTTTTTCAACGCTTCCAAGTCGTTTTCTCGATCACCAATTAGTTGCTCTACTTGAGTGAACACTTCTGAATTAACTTTTGGGATGGTTTTCCCTCTGGTAAATATTGTCACTTCATGCCCTCTACTTAAGGCATAAGCTATTTGATGAGGACCTAAGAAACTGGTACCTCCCAAAATAAGAATTTTTAGTTTTCTATCACTTTTTCCTATGTACCTGGGATACCCCAAAGTGCTTGATGTCAATGTAGTTGCAGCTCCTAAAACCATACTGCTTTTTAAAAAATTCCGTCGACTGTTTTGCATATATTCCATTTTCCTACAATGTAGCAAAATGTTTAGAATTTGATACCAATGGTAAGACTAGGAGGCTCATAATTTCTACTAAACAATATAATTTTAGAATTTTAGTGCCAATCTAAATGACGCCTAGATTAACAAACACCATTTGAAAAACTTTTTTTTGCCAAAAAAGAATTTAAAAAGCTGCAAAAATCGGATCCTGTATGAGTAGGCATTTTATCATTTTAACAAAACCTAAATGTGAAGACAGGTATATCTTGAAAGAATTAAAGGCTACTCCTTAACAGAGTAGCCTTCTAAAATCATCATTTTACCTAAAGGACTAAAATTTCCCATTATTGTTTTTCCACTCTGATTTTGGGATAATAGCTTCCATTACATCCCAATGTTCAGCTATCTTTCCTTCTTCAATTCTAAATAGATCGTAGTAAGAGGTTGGCTTACCACCAAACTCTCCCTCACTCATAGCTAGAACAAAATTCCCTTCACCGATTACATTGTGAATTTTATGATATTTCATAAAAACACCTTGTTCTGCCATAGCCTTAATAGCAGCTCCAAGTCCTGAGAGTCCATCACCAACTAATGGATTGTGCTGTATATAATTATCACCGTCAAAGTAATCTGCTACTTTATCCATTTCTTCTTTAACTAAAATGGTATTTATGAAGTCTTCCACCAAAGCCTTGTTACTTTCAGTTTTATTCGTGTTCTTAATTTCAGTACTGCCATCAGTCTGTGTATGGCCACTCGGATTTGGAGGCATTACTTCGATTAGATTATCCCAATGTTCTACTATTAACCCATCTTCAAATCGAAAGACATCAAAACCAATTTTAGGCCCAAAAAAATCATATTCTGTGTGCGTAAATACGAAGTTCCCATCTTCAAAAGCACGTATCACATTCGCTTTGAAACCTCCTTCAGGTGCATTCTTCATTACCTCTCCAAATCCGGCCAATCCATCACCTACAGATAAATTATGCTGAATATATTTATTTGGATTGATGTAGGAAATAGGAGTTTTATCTCCTGTATTAAAACTGTTGAGTAAGACAACTACCTTTTCTTTGTTTGTTAATTCCATTTTTTCTATTTTTTTTTCTTTTGAATTTGATTCTGCTTGTTGACCACATCCATTAATTATTGGAGTTAAAGTCAATAAAACATAAATCGATAATGATCTCATTATTTTATAATTTGTTATTTGAATTAATGCTACAAAGATCGGATACATTTGTAACCATGGAATATATAAAAGGGCCTAAAGACTGTAAAAATGGGAAGTATTTAAAAACTAGCCCTAAACTGTTCAGGTGTCATACCTACATGTCTTTTAAAATACTTATAAAAATTACTAGTTTCTTCAAAGCCCGAAGCGTAGGCTATTTCCTTAATGGAATCCGACGTATTTATAAGTAATCTCTTTATTTGTTTAACATTGACATCATCAATAAATTCTTTGGCTGTTTTGCCTAATGTAGCTTTTACCATATTATTTATCGTTTTAGTACTGACCGCCATTTTGTCCGCATAATATAGAACACGTGTTGTTTCTTTGGCATATTTTTCAACGAGTTTTTGAAATGCGATAAAATCCATTAAATACTTTTTATCCTTTATTACCAAATTGCCTTTTGATTTAATCCTATATAGTTTGGTTATTAGTATATGCAATTCACTTCTAATAATTCCTAAAGAATAATCATCCATGGTGTCAAAATACTCCTCCCAAATTCTTCCGATAATCCGATATACATCTTCAAATTCAGGTTCAGACAATTGTACTTTTGGGTTTCCTAGAAGTTCATTAAATAGTTGTAGTGATTTCTGGGCTTCCAGTTTCTCAAGATAACTGATGACAAATTCTTCCTTAAATAATAATAAATATCCTTTCACCTCATTACTTCTGGAAAATTTATGAATCTGATCTTTACGAATAGTTAAAATCGTTCCTTTGTCACATGCATAGTCAATAAAATCAACTGTATGTCTCCCGTGTCCTTCCGCAATAAGTAAAAGAGCAAAAAAATCAACTCTATGAAGCATTTCTATATTATGATCAAGAGATTCGCGTACAAATAATTCTTCCAGTTTCAACAAATCAAATGCTGACTTCGGATTTTTACTATTTTGAAACCTTATACTTACCAAATCTTCTTTCATATCAAATATCAACTATTTCAGATAATTACTTTAGATCACATTTTCCCTGCTTTTAAGATCAACCATCTTAAGGATAGTAGGGAGTCTAAATTCTCCATGCATTGCCTTGATCTGCTCTCCTACATAGTCAATATCTATCCCAAGACTAGTTACATATAATGGCTTTTTACTCTCTCCTCTGAACACCTTAACCATGTTTTTGATATTCTGGGCATACCCATTTTTAGCAACGCCTATCACCGGAATAATCCCATTAAGACTTTCATATAAGTATCCTCCCAACCCAAGTTTCCCCTGCGCTGAGAGCAACACATAACCATCAACCACTAAAATATCCTTGTCCTGATCCAGCTTCAATTCTTCCAAAGCTTTAAGCAAACAGGGTAATTCTCTTTTGTAGAATTGTCCACTAATATATTCTTCTACATCTTCGAAAACACTTATCAACTCTACGCTTGGCTCTATAGATTCCCAACTGTTTATACCTATTACTGCCGTATAGGCTTTTTTATTTCTATAATGGGTATCGAAGAAGTAAATCATCGGTTAAGCTATTTAATTAATATAGATTACTTGTCTTACTCTTTAAGAAGTAGGTAAAGGAAGTTTAAGTACTCTAAATATTTGCCTTTCATCCTATTCAATTGCCTACAAATGGTTCAAAATTATCAATAGAGTAACATGTCATATATTGTTCCTCCCCTATTGAATTATCAGGATTATTATCATAATCCATCCAAATCTTCCATTCATCTTCTTCTTTTTTAAGAATTACATGGAACTCTCCATAATATCTTTTCTCCTTTCCTTCTTTGATACTTATAAGCTTATATATTCCTCTTTCACTAGCAACATGTTCATTATTTATTCTCTCAAAAAACCGTAATGAAATTTTGCTTTGTATACTATCCTTTTTCCTGTTTTCAAAGGTAGATTTGTATCCCTCTATGTATTTATTGTAATCGCTAATCCTTTTTCCTCCTGATATCCTAATTAAGTCCTTGGCATGTATGTTCGCCATGTATTTATATTCTAAGGAATCAAAAGCCATGTAGAATTTTTCCCATACTTTATTTATATCTTCTAAATGCTCCCTATCCTGCCCCACGCACATAAAAGTAGATGTAAGTAATACCATGCAAATAAAAGCTCGGATTAATCTCATCATAATACCCATATTTTTATTTATACGAATCCTTGAATATATAAACTTACTAGCTTACAAAATAGAGCTTTTAAAATAATATTATACCCAGCAAGTATTGGTTCTTGAGTTCATACACATTAAATCTGGAATAAATTCATCGCTTGTCACATACCTTAAAAATGGTATTTTAATATTTATCTTTTTTATATATAAAGCTATAAAAATCATAAACACATAATTAACAAATTTTTACGCATTAAAAAATAACACAATGTGATATTATACGACATTTCACATCATTTGATTCAGAGTTTGGCAAGGTATTGGCACTATGTCTATCAGTTCAGTTTAATTTAAGGATTGTACTTAAAGCAAGTTGTTACTCGAGACTGGTCCAAGGGGGAAAACTGGGCCGGTCTCACTTTTTTTATAGCACCTCCGTTTTACTTACTTATCAAATAACAAGTCTACTGTCACCTAGTGCTAAATTATGACACAGGGAATATCACCCTAAAGTTATAGGGGAAAAATCCCCATATTTCTCGATACTTATTTTTAGGAAAAAAATATAAGTCATATTAGGGCTTCAATAAGATAATACTATCCTTAAGATAGTTTTAATCCTTATACAATTTTAACAAATTCGGCGGTAACAGACGGTCATGAAGTTGGTCGTCTGTTTTTTTTATTGTAATCTCTCATAACAACCCGCATCAGGAGTTATGGCATCTCTTATTACTCCATCTAAATCGATCGATAAACCATTCAAAGGTCTTGCGACCTTATCTGCTATTGACAATGTATCAAGATGATAATCATCTCCATCAGTATCAATAAACAGTGGGTCCGAAAATTGTATCGTCTTTGAGTTAGGAGCAAAATCGAAAAAATTTGGATAGTTTTCTGAATTAAGAATTTCATCGATTTTTAAAATACAATTATCAAATTGATAATTAAATGCTCCAGGTTGTCCAGCTGTGATATCAAACATTGATAATTCATCCGCATTACTTCCAGCGAGAATACAATTAGTGAACTCTGCATCAAGAATCGCAGACTCTATCCTATTGCAAAATGGTGGATCATAACAAAAAAAGTTATTAAGACTTACAGCAGGTTTATCATTCAGATAATTTGCAAATGTACAGTATCGAAATTCGTGTGTTCCTCCAAAAGTGATTTGGGCTGCATTCTCTGCATTGTTATAAAATAAACTATTATCAACTTTTGTATTACCATGGATAGATACGATTCCCGAACTACTTGTATTGTAGATTTGTGAGTATCTCATTTCCATGTCAGCCAGACTATCCAATCTCAATCCTACAATAGAATTTTTTATGGTGGTATACTCAAATTTATTGCCTTTACTTTCCTGTAGCAATCTAATCCCAGCCCATTGCCCTTGATCACTTTCATACTCTTCCTCTAACCGATCACCTTGAAATACTATGGGTTCTTCCATCGTTCCATTACATGTAATTCTACCGTTTGCCGACACGAGAATAAGACCCGAATTAAAATATTGTCCATCTAGCCTATCAAATCCTCCATGTACATATATCTGAGTGCCGGCTGGTATTTCCAATTCACAACCGTCCACCAATATTATTCCATATAATACATATGGCTTAGGATCATCCCAAATGATCTTACCTGCACTTTCACATATATTTATATTTTCAACGTTAAATTTTCGAGATAATGGGATATAATTAGCATTTTGTCCCCAAGCTTCTATTAACAATTCCTGACTACTATTATTAACTTCGAAATCAAGATACTCTTCAATAATAAACGGGCTAACTGACAAAGGTTGATCAGGATTAACCGTAACCTCCGCAAACACATATATGCTATCATTTGCTCTTATCTCTACATCTTCAAAAGCAGTTCCACTCTGTCCATTTACGTTTAGTCTAAAAACTGAGTTACTCTCCCGTAAATGAGCATTAAATAATACAGGTTGTTCATTGTCGTTATAGACCTTCAAAACACGGGTAGCCGAACCCACTTCTGTAAAAACAGTATCAAAAGTTAACGTATCTACAGAAAATCTAAGGACTACATCACTTCCTGTGTAATAATCATCCTTTCTACAAGAACTTATTACCAACCCAATAATTAAAGCAATACCTAAATATCTAAGAATTATCATATACGAATCTACCAATATGAAGAATAACGACAAAAGTAATTTATTATTTAGATCATATGACTTTAAATAATATATTAATCGCTAATTTTATTTTTGCAACTCGAAGCGAAATGTAAAATATGCAGAACAAGATTGTTGATGTAGTAATTCCAGCATATAATGAAGAAGAGTCAATAGGTTTAGTAATTAATGATATACCTAAAAGCTTGGTAAGAAACATCATTGTCTGCAATAACAATAGTACCGACAATACCTCCAATGTAGCTAAAGATAAAGGTGCTGTTGTTGTAGATGCTCCTATTTCTGGTTATGGAAGTGCTTGCCTAAAGGGCCTTGAGTTTATTAAAAATCAAGACATTAAACCAGATATTGTTGTTTTTTTAGACGGAGATTACTCTGATCATCCGGAGGAGATGACTAAAATAGTATCCCCTATAGTAAATGACCAAATAGATATGGTTATAGGTAGTCGGGCATTAGGAAACCTTGAAAAAGGAGCTATGATGCCTCAACAGATTTTCGGAAACTGGTTGGCCACCACACTGATTAAGCTAATATATAGTTACGAATTTACGGATCTTGGACCTTTTAGAGCTATCAGATATGACAAGCTATTACTTGTAGATATGCAGGATAAGAATTTTGGCTGGACTGTTGAGATGCAAGTAAAGGCTGCTAAACTTGGCTTAAAATGCATTGAAGTGCCTGTAACATACAGAAAAAGGATCGGCATATCAAAAGTTTCAGGCACTATCAAAGGAACATTTATGGCCGGTTACAAAATATTATGGACTATATTTAAATTATTGTAACATTGATTTCGACAATTACATATACTTTCTTAGCAATTTACTTAATATGCCTAACTTATATCACGGTTTATTGCTTAATGCAATTTCACCTTTTAATCCATTATTCATTTAGAAATAAAGAAGATGTAAAGGACTCCGAAATCCTATCAGAATTTCCTGTAGTTACCATTCAATTACCTATTTTCAACGAAAAATACGTCGTAAATCGATTAATCGACAATATCTGTCAGCTAAATTATCCTAAAGAAAAACTTCACATTCAGGTACTCGACGATTCTACAGATGATACGCTAGAGATAAGTAAATCAAAATGCGATGAATACCGGAAAAAAGGGTTTGATATAGAGCTTTTGCATCGTGTAGATAGATCAGGATATAAAGCAGGAGCTCTGAAAAATGCTATGTCAAATGTAAAAGGAGAATTCATTGCCATCTTTGATGCCGATTTTTTACCCCATTCAGATTTTTTGATTAAGACTATTCCAAAATTTGAAGATGATAATATTGGTGTTGTTCAAACAAGGTGGGCTCACTTGAACCAAAATCATTCACTATTGACACAACTTCAAGCTTTTCAGTTGAACGTTCATTTTACTGTTGAGCAGAAAGGACGAGAAACCGCTGATTATTTATTACAGTTTAACGGAACTGCGGGAGTTTGGAGGAAAAAAACCATAGAAGATGCTGGTGGATGGGAAGCAGATACATTGACCGAAGATTTGGATTTAAGTTACCGGGCTCAGTTGAAAGGCTGGAAAATAGCCTTTTATGAGGACATCACTGCACCTGCAGAACTACCCGCTGAGATGAGGGGACTAAAATCACAACAGTATAGATGGATGAAAGGAGGTGCAGAAACGGCCAAAAAATTGCTTCCCAATATATGGAAGTCCAGCCTAAGTCTTCCAAAAAAACTGCATGCATCAACTCACTTGCTTGCAAGTAGTGTTTTTCTATCTATTTTTTGTTTAGGTATTTTTAGTGTTCCATTGCTGATTTTGCAGACAATGCATCCCATTGATCCCGGATTTATGAGCGTTTTTATTGTATCCATAATCGCAATTACATTCATTTACTTAATTGCGAATGTAGGAAAGGCTTGGCCAAGAGAAAATATGTTTTTAATGGTCATTAAATTTATATTTATATTTCCCGTTTTTCTTGCGTTATCCATGGGGTTATCTCTTCACAACTCTCTTGCTGTTATTAGTGGATTTAAGGGTAACAAATCTGCTTTCGTGAGAACACCTAAATATGGTGAATTAGAAACTTCAAAAAGTATTTCCAGCACTTCATATTTTATTAAGAAAATTAATAGTGTAACTATTTGGGAAGGGTTACTAGCACTTTACTTTCTGTTTGGATTAATAGTTGGATATTATTCGAAAAGCTATAGCTTTATATTATTACATGCTTTTCTTTTCGTTGGTTATTCTGCTACATTCTACTATTCTGTAAAAAGAGTATAAGTGTCTATGGTTGATAAGAAAAATGCGACCGCCATCATTGCCGGGATTATATTTCTTTACTCCATACATTATATTTCTTACCATATTACTCAGTCTTCCTTTTATCAATATTTCGTTTGTTACTCCCTTCTCTTTCTGTCATATTTAACATTTATTAAATTAAAAATATTCAACAATTATAAATCATTGATATTCATACTTATATGCCTAATTTCTATACTTCCCAGCTTTCCAAGTCTTAGCGATGATATTTACAGGTACTATTGGGATGGAAATTTGATTGGTTTAGGAATAAATCCCTACAAATATACTCCCACCCAAATGCTTGCTTTGCAAATTGATTCCTTTGATTACAGTGTATACGAACATCTTAATTCCCAGAACTATTTTTCAGTATATCCGACGGTAAGTCAAATCTATTTTTTTATTGCCAGCTCTTTCTCCAATGATGTTGAGGAGTTTGGTGTAATACTAAGAGCTCTTTATATTCTAACTTTAGTAATTATCTGGTTAGTTTTGTTTAAGTCTAAGTACTATAATAAATGGAAATATCCATTGACTCTTTTTTTTCTTAATCCACTAGTGGTTATAGAAGGTATTGGAAACCTCCATACAGAATTCCTAGCTTGTTGCTTTATCATCCTTTTCTTTCTTTTCGTCTCACTTTCTAAACTTTACCAAGCAATAGCAGCTTTAGTTTCTGCCATTCTCGTCAAACTAAATCCTGGAATTTTTATCATTTTTTTTCTAGCCAATTTCAAAAAATATCACAAGCAAATTATTTATATCCTATCCTTTATAGTTATTGGCATGTTGCCCATATTCTTGGGTATAAAACCAGCTAATTTTATAAGTAGTATTGATTTATACTTTAGAAGATTTGAATTCAACGCCAGCATTTATTATCTCTTGAGGTGGTTTGGCATGCTATTATCCGGTTATAATTTAATAGCATTCATTGGTCCCTTACTAGGGTTGATAGGAATAATTCTCATAGCCAGAACCGCGATCAATTATAAAGATCAAGGAATGACCGGAATACTCCTATTTGGGTACTATTCCTATTTCATCTATTTATTAATATCTACGACCGTTCATCCTTGGTATATTATGATTCTCTTGCTATTGGGATTGATGTTAAATAAAAAAACACCTATCATCTGGTCCTTTTTAATTGGCCTAACTTATATCAATTATTCCAATATTGAATACTTCGAAAACCTTTGGTTTGTTGCTTTTGAATACGTCGTAGTGTTGAGTTTATTTCTACTGGAAGAAAAAAGATCATTAAACCTAATCACACATTAAAGTTAGGTTTCCTTTTTTCTATAAATGCTAATGCTCCCTCTTTACCCTCCTTGGAGTTCATAAGTATTCCAAACTCTCTTGATTCAAAATAAAACGCATCTTTATCTTTGAAGAACTGATTGACACATTCTATAGTTTTGGATATTGCCGTAGGCCCTTTAGTTGATATTTTCTCTACTATTTCAATTGCTTTTTCCACCTCTTGTCCAGGTTCTACAACGTGATTAGCTAATCCTAATCTATGTGCTTCTTCAGCTCCGATCATATCTCCTGTTAGCAACAGTTCAATTGCCTTTCCTTTACCAATAAGCTGAATCAATCGTTGAGAACCTCCATATCCTGGTATTAAACCCAAATTAACCTCCGGCTGCCCAAATCTTGCCTTGCTTCCTGCTATTCTAATATGACAAGCCATAGCCAACTCACATCCTCCACCAAGAGCAAATCCATTCACCGCAGCGATAACTGGTAAATGGAACTCCTCTATATTAAAAAAAACATCTTGTCCGCGACGCGAAAGTCTCTCTCCCATCTCTTTGTCCAACTCTAAGAATTTTTTGATGTCAGCTCCGGCAGCAAAAGCTTTTTCTCCAGCCCCTGTAATCACAACTCCTTTTAAGCCATCGTATTCTTTGTATCCTGAAGTAAAAAAAATATCCAACTCGTCAAAAACACTTTCGTTTAAAGCGTTTAACGCCTTAGGCCTATTGATTGTTAAAGTTGCTATTCCATTAGTTTCTGAAATCAAAACTGCTTTATCCATAAGTCTTTAAAATTTTCTATGATACCATTTATTTGAGCGTAGATAGTGTAAAGTGACAAGAAAAATCCCTGACCAGTACACTATTTCAGTACCCCATGCCCAAGAAAGCCCTAAATTATAAACTTTTATTACAAGATAACTATATACCAAATAAACTATTGTAAATACTGTTTGTATGAGCAATGCTGTTATGGTATGCCCCGTGCCTATCAATCCATTCATATATATTCCTCCAATACTAAAGATCACCATTATTAGAAGTAAAACAGGCATCAATGGTGTAGCCAGCTCTATTATATTACTGTTTGTTCCACCGAATAAAGGATTTAAGATTATAGATGGGAATAATACTACCGGAAGAGTTAATATCAATGTGGTAAATACAGTTAAAATAGCTGTTTTCTTGATAATAGGCAATACAGCTATTCGCTTGTTATTTCCTATAAAATTACTCACCAGTGTATTTATTCCGGTTGAATATCCCCAACATGGAATCGAAAGAATAAGATAAACTGTTCTCAATAAATTAGATATTTCCAGTTCCTTCTGCCCCACATTTTCAATAAAACTAAAAAATATAAACCAGCTTCCTAAGCCCAAAACTGCTTGAAGTACCAGAGGTGCAGAAATTTTGAAAGTCTCAACAATCCTATCCAAAGGTAAATCAGAAATACGCAGTAGTCCAAATTTCTTTAGTTTTCGATCCTGCAACATGTACAAAACAAAAACAATGAATGCGATTACTTCTGCCGAAGTACTTGCCCATCCAGCTCCTTCAATTCCCATGGGTTCAAAACCCCACTTACCAAAAATCAATACATAATTCAGAACCAGATTTGTAACCGTGAGAATAATAGTATTAGTAACTATAAACGATGTACGTGCTATCCCAACGTAAAGTGACACAAAACAAATGCCTACATAACTAAAAAAGATACCGTAACTTCTAGGTTTTATGTACTCCAGACATTTAAGATAAATGGCTTCGTTATCAACAAAAAGTTTAAAAAACCACTCGGAGCCATATTGAAGAAATAAAAAAAGTAAAAACCCAATAGCTATCTCAAAAATCACCAACGATTGGAAATAACTTCCTACACCCAAATATTTCTTTTCACCATACCTTCGAGCCATTAATACCTGCCCTCCCCTACTAAAACCAAAACCTATCGATGATATAATCAAATAAAAGACTCCCACCAAACCAATGGCAGCGAAATCAAGTTCCGACTTATGAAATAAGAAAATATTATCGCTTAACACGATGATATTCTGAGCGGCACTACCCAACATTATGGGTAATGATATGGATATAATCTGCCTATATGATGTATTTAAATTCATCGGACGCTGAAAGATATTTATTTATAACAACTTTTTTATCTTTTTGTACTTTCAGTAGCTATATTTATTAAAAATTTAAGCGATGCGTAACTTGAGATACTTACCTTCCTTTTTATGTATTCTCATTCTATTAAATAGTTGTAGCAATAATCGTAACGAATCTAAAATGATAAAATCTGTGATAAAGGAAAATGTGGCTAATCATGTAGCACCTAAAGCTAATAAAGTAGAAATGAAATTAGAAATCCATGGTGACACTCGTATTGATAATTACTATTGGATGAGATTAACTGACGAACAGAAGTCAGCAAAAGAACTAGATAATCATACACAAAAGGTGGTCGATTATTTAAATAGTGAAAATACCTATCGTGATTCGGTAACCAAGGATTTAAAAGGCTTTGAAGATGATCTTTTTGAAGAGATCAAAGGTCGTATTAAACAAACTGATATGAGTGTTCCGTACAAAAACAATGGATACTTTTATATCACCAGATACGAAGAAGGAAAAGAATATCCCATCCATGCCAGAAAGAAAAACAATCTTGACAACGACGAAGAAATCATGTTGGATGTTAATAAGCTGGCTGAAGGGCATGAATATTATGCCGTAGGTGGAAGAAGTGTTAGTCCTGACAATAAAATTCTTGCTTATGGGGTAGATACGGTTAGTAGAAGACAATATGTGATTCATTTTAAAAATTTAGAAACGGGGGAGTCTTATGAGGATAAAATAGAAAATACTACTGGAGGAGTAACATGGGCCAACGATAACAAAACGGTCTTTTATACTAGAAAAGATGATGCCTTAAGAGCTTATAAAATATTTAAACATCGATTAGGTACAGACAGTGCTATGGACGAAGAGGTTTATCATGAAGATGATGACACTTTTACCACTTTTGTATATAAAACCAAATCTAGAAAATATATTGTTATTGGGTCCTATGCAACATTGAGTAGAGAGTACAGAGTTTTAAATGCTGATCATCCGGATGGAGATTTTAAAATATTCCAACCAAGGCTTGAAAAAACAGAGTACTCCATTAGTCATTATGGAGATCAATGGTTCATAAAAACTAATAAGGATGATGCTGAAAATTACAAAGTAATGGTCACTCCCGAATCGGCTACAGGTGTGGAGAATTGGAAAGACTTTATCACACATAGAGAGGATGTTTTACTTGAGGGTATAGATATTTTCAAAGACTATCTCGTTGTATCTGAACGTAAAAATGGAATTACTCAACTATTGGTAAAACCATGGGAAAACGAAGGTCATTATATTGATTTTGGAGAAGATGCATATACTGCTTATACATCTGTCAATATGGATTTTGACACCCCCATTTTGCGACTTGGATATACTTCTATGACCACTCCTTCTTCTGTATTTGATTACAATATGTCAAGTAAACAAATGACCTTACTCAAGGAACAAGAAGTCATCGGAAAATTTGACAAAACAAATTATGTGTCAGAGAGAATTATGGTTACAGCTCGAGATGGCGCTAAAGTACCTGTCAGTCTTGTGTATAAGAAAGGAGTAAAAAAGGACGGCACCAATCCTACCTTATTATATGGTTATGGTTCCTATGGTAACAGCATGGATCCCTACTTTAGCAGTCCTAGATTGAGTTTATTGGACAGAGGTTTTGTATATGCCATTGCTCATATCCGCGGTGGAATGGAAATGGGAAGGCAATGGTATGAAAATGGAAAATTTCTAAAAAAGAAAAACACCTTTTATGACTTTATAGATTGTGGTAAATACTTGATTGATCAAAAATATTCAGCTAAAGATCAGCTGTTTGCTATGGGAGGAAGTGCAGGAGGCCTTCTTATGGGAGCTATAATTAACATGGAGCCTGATATGTGGGCAGGAGTTGTAGCTGCTGTACCTTTCGTGGATGTCGTTACTACCATGCTTGACGAAACAATTCCATTAACAACTGGAGAATTTTCTGAATGGGGAAATCCAAAGGATGAAGAGTACTACCATTACATCAAATCATACTCGCCCTATGATCAGGTAGAAGCCAAAGAATATCCTCCATTATTGGTTACCACTGGTTATTTCGACTCCCAGGTACAGTATTGGGAACCTGCCAAATGGGTAGCTAAATTAAGAGAAATGAAAACAGATTCGAATCCACTTCTCTTATATTGTAATATGGATACAGGACATGGAGGTGCTTCAGGAAGATTTAGAAGATATAGAGAGGTAGCTATGGAATACGTCTTCCTGCTGGACCTGGCAGGAATATCAAAATAGATTAAGCGATTAAGAAATATCTATTAATCATTTGTACTTAGTCTTTTGGAGATGTAAACATACCCATTTGCCCTTATTTAATTCTTCAATAAGTGTAAATTGGTGTGTATTATATTTATTCACAATTTCTTCTCGCTGCGTTGAAAGAATGCCTGACAAAAGTAAGTCAGTACCATTTGTCGATCTTGTATCAATTTCTTCCACACTTTCCAAGAGAATATTCTTAGTAATATTGGCCAGTATGATATCAAACTTTTTAAGGGGTACATTATTCATAGTCCCATGAAGAAAAGTAATCTCTCTTGTATTATTAATGTCTTTGTTTTCATTTGAATTTTCAAAAGCCCATTCTTCTATATCTACACCCCATACATTATTTGATCCTAATTTAGAAGCAAGGATGGCTAAAATACCAGTTCCACTTCCATAATCAAGGACATGCTTATTTCCGAAAGCCAATTTATTCATCATTTTGATCATCATAAAAGTAGTTTCATGATGGCCCGTTCCAAATGACATTTTTGGATTAATAATGATCTCATGTTGAAATCTATTCTCATTGGCATGAAAATCCGCTCTTACCCTAACAAAATCATCTACCTCTACCGGTTGAAATGAAGATTCCCAAACCTGATTCCAATTTGTTTTGGGCTCAATAGTCTTATTCAAAACAACATTAAACTGACTTGATAAATTAGAAATTTCTTTTTCGATCTCTATAGTCAAAGATTCTTCCGATATATAAGCCAACGTACATTCATTTTCTTCTACCATGGATTCAAACGGCAACTGAGCCAGATAAGCTAGGAAAATCTCATCGGTAGATTGAAAAGTAAAACAGATATAGTTCATTAACCGTAAATTTCTCTCTTAGCAGCTAAAACCGTATTCTGAATTAATGAAACCACCGTCATGGGGCCCACACCGCCCGGTACAGGAGTTATCATCTCGCATTTTTCACCCACTCCATCGAAATCTACATCACCAACCAAACGATATCCTGACTTTCTACTTGCATCTTCTACCCTGTTAATCCCTACATCTACTACCACACATCCTTCCTTTACCATGTCTGCTTTAAGATATTTAGGTATCCCAATAGCAGCTATAATGATGTCCGCCTTTTTTAAAAACCCTTCGATATTTTGAGTTCTACTATGCGTCAAAGTAACAGTTGCATTTCCCATTTTAGATTTACGAGAAAGCAAAATACTAATCGGTGTTCCCACAATGTTACTTCTACCTAAAACAACTACATTTTTCCCACTGGTCTCCACTTCATTTCTTTCTAACAGTGTAATAATACCTTTAGGAGTAGCAGGTAAATAAGCTGGCAATCCCTGTGACATCCTTCCAAAATTAATTGGATGAAATCCATCTACATCTTTTGCGGGATCAATAGCTAATAATACTTTATCTTCATCTATGTGTTTTGGCAGTGGAAGCTGTACGATATATCCATCAATGGATTCATTCTTATTCAATTTCTCTACTTCTTGAAGTAGGTCTTCTTCTGTTATATCTTTATCTAGCTTGACCAATGTAGACTCAACTCCTGACTGTTCACATGATCTTATCTTGTTTCTTACATATGATTGGCTAGCAGGATTATCTCCCACTAAAATAGCCGCCAAATGAGGTCTATCATTTCCCTTCGCTACCCAGTTTTCAACCTCCTCCTTTATCTCTGCCTTTAAAGTGGTCGCCAATTCTCTTCCGTTAAGTAACTTCAAATCTTATAGTTTATTTCTAAATAATGCAAATGTAACCAAGATTATAGCTCTAACGGTCTAAAATCAACTTATTCTTCCCCAATCTCTATATCTTGTTCTTAGAATGTTAAGATAATCTCTTAGGCTAGAATTTCTAGGGTCCTCTAATACAGGATCATTGTTCAAAACATCTGTTGCTATATGCCTTGCCGTTTTCAATATCACTTCATCCTGAATAAGATTTAGAATTTTTAGGTCCGGAATTCCACTTTGTTGTGTTCCTTGTATACTTCCCGGCCCTCTCAATCTGAGGTCGGCTTCTGCAATTTCGAAACCATCATTTGTTCTCACCATCGTATTCAATCTTTCTCTACCCTCTTTTGAGAGCTTATAGTCTGACATGAGAATACAAAATGACTGAGCTGCTCCTCTCCCCACACGTCCTCTCAACTGATGCAATTGAGACAATCCAAATCTTTCAGCGTTTTCTATTACCATAACCGAAGCATTGGGTACATTAACTCCTACCTCGATTACCGTTGTAGCAATCATTATATGTGTTTCCCCTTTGACAAATCTCTGCATTTCCCAGTCCTTATCCTGAGGTTTCATTCTTCCATGAACTATCGACATTTGATATTTTGGTCGTGGAAAATGTGGCAATAGCATTTCATACCCTTCGTTAAGGCTCTGCAATTCCAGTTTTTCTGATTCCTCTATCAATGGATACACTACATAAATCTGACGTCCAAGGGCAATTTGTTCTTGCATAAACTTGATTACCTGTGGTCGCCTAGATTCAAAAAAGTGTGTCGTCTTTACCGATTTTCTTCCGGCAGGAAGTTCATCAATTTTCGACACTTCCAGTTCACCATGAATAGTCATAGCGAGGGTTCTGGGAATAGGAGTTGCTGTCATCACCAGCACATGAGGAGGACTTGATTCTCCTTTGAGCCATAGTTTTGATCGCTGCATTACCCCAAACCGATGTTGTTCATCTATAATAGCTAATCCCAATCTATGAAATTTAACCTTATCTTCTATAAGAGCATGTGTGCCTACCAAAATATCTAAATCTCCCCTTTCCAAAAACCTAAGTAAATCTGCTCTTTTAGTTCCTTTGACACTCCCTGACAGAAATGCAACTCTAACACCCAAACCATGCAATAGTTCTGTAAGTCCATTATAATGCTGCTGAGCCAATATTTCTGTTGGAGCCATTAAGCAAGACTGAAAACCATTATCTTTTGCTATAAGCATAGAAAGTAAGGCTACTATTGTTTTTCCGCTTCCCACATCACCTTGTAAAAGTCTATTCATTTGTATCCCCCTACCTAAATCGTAACGTATCTCCTTTATCACTCTTTTCTGAGCATTGGTCAGCTCAAATTGTAAATGATTTTTATAAAAACTGTTGAAGTAATGACCGATTTTATCAAAAGCGTATCCTTTTATTTCTCTTTGACGATTTTTCCTATTCTGAATCAATCTTAACTGCATGAAAAAGGCTTCATCAAATTTAAGACGATTCTGGGCTAATATCTTCTTCTCATTATCCTCCGGGAAATGAATCCATTTATATGCATCAAAACGATCTACAAGTTTCAATTTAGTTTTAATATAGGCAGGCAAAATCTCAGCTAAATCAGAAGCAGTTATTTTCGAAAAAATAGTCTTGATAATTCTCCTTCTCCATTTATTATCCATTCCTGTTTTATCCAGTTTTTCTGTAGAAGAATAAACTGGTTCGAATGACCTCTTTAATGTTCCTGTCCCTTCGAATTTTTCTAGTTCGGGATGGACGATTGATTTATGTCCTTTAAATACGTTGATCTTACCATAGACGATATACTCCGTATCTAGCTGCACTATATTCTCGATCATTTTGATCCCTTGAAACCAGATCAAATCCATAAATCCAGTAGAATCCTTTAGTGTCGCTACCAAACGATATCTTTTGTTTTTTCCTCTTATTTTTTGAATATCAACGATTTTTCCCTTTACCTGCAGAATATCGCCATCAGCTCTGGCATCATTGATAAAGTTAAACTGGGTTCGATCAATATACCTAAATGGAAAAATAGCTAATAAATCGCCTACATTGCTAACCTGCAATTCTGATTTAAATACAGATGCCTTCACAGGTCCTACTCCCTTTATAAATTCTATGGGAGAATCCAGAATAGAAATAGCTTTCAAATTGTTAATACTAGATTAGTACTAACAAAAATATTTAATCTAACCTAAAATATGATAGTAAGTAGAATATTTTATCCCAGTAACGAATACATCGCTACGAAAACAACTCCTCCTGCAACAAAACCTATCGCTGCCAACCAAGTAATTTTCTTCAGATACCAAATAAAATCAATCTTTTCCATTCCCATTGCTGCTACTCCGGCTGCCGAACCTATAATCAACATACTACCTCCAGTACCTGCAGCATAAGCAATGAAATGCCAAATTTTAGAGTCTATAGCTTGATCGAACATTCCCATCGAAGCAGCTACCAATGGTACATTATCAATTATGGCAGAACCCACTCCAAGCAGCATCACTACAACATCCTGATTGGGTATAGCATTATCCATCGCAGTTGCTGCATATTTTAATGCTCCCATTCCATTAACAACAATACTCTCTATCGCCGCTACCGCCATCAAAATACCAAGGAAGAACAATATACTAGACATCTCTATCCTTGAAAGGGCATTATGAGCAGAATATAAGTGTTTTCTTTCTTTTGAAAAATCTTCCTCAGGATGAATATATTCTGAAACTAACCATACAAACCCCATACTTAACATCATTCCCAAATAAGGTGGTAAATGGGTTACAGTCTTAAAGATTGGAACAAATACAATAGCTCCCAAACCCAAATACAACATCTTTCGACTTGATAGTAACCTCATCTGCTTTTCGGGCTCACTAGCATCGACCTCTATATTTCCTTGAAACGGTTTCATATAACTGGCTATCAAAAAAGGAATTACAAAACATACTATTGATGGAATCACTATCCACTCAATAAGTCCTGCAGTAGTTACTTTCTTACCAATCCATAACATTGTTGTAGTAACATCTCCTATTGGGCTCCAAGCTCCACCTGCATTGGCGGCAATTACTATTAGTGAAGCATACCAAATTCTATCTTTCTTATCTTTTATAATCTTTCTCAAAAGAGTAACTAAAACAATAGTTGCAGTAAGGTTATCAATTATTGCAGATAGAATAAAAGCCAAAATCCCAAGTATCCACAATAGTCTTTTTCGAGACGTGGTTTTCACCCAATCTTTAAGGACTTCAAAGCCTCTATGAAGGTCTATGATCTCCACAATTGTCATAGCCCCAATCAAGAACACCAATATCTCAGAAGTTTTTCCCAAATGATGTAATAACAAAGATACAAACCCTTCTTCTGCTTCTTCTCCATGACCTCCGCCACTCATTGAAAACAAGTGGTCATGGCCATCAATAACATCAATCATTCCCGAATGAAAAGAAAGAGATAATATCGCCCAACACAATGCCCCCATTATTAAAGCCGGCACTGTTTTATCAAGATTTAATGGGTGTTCGAAGACTATTGCCAAATACCCTATTACAAATACAACAATTATTAAAGCAATCATAGAAAAGTTACTTTTTTTTAGAAGTTGCAAATGTATAATAATATCTTTACAGATACTATCAAAAGGCCCAAAAGTATGTTAATCCTTAGTCTTTAATCGTCTTTTCCTCGGTTTCGTATTCATAATTCTCTCCCATGTTATACAACATAAAAGACAAAATATCTGAAGCCTCTTCTATTTGTTTACTTGTTGGCTTGCCAGCTCCATGTCCAGCACTTGTTTCTATTCGAATTAATACAGGATTATCTCCATTATGTTTATCCTGAAGTTCTGATATATATTTAAAACTATGAGCAGGAACTACCCTGTCATCATGATCTGCCGTAGTGACCATAGTCGCTGGATAAGCTGCCTCCTTAACATTGTGTAATGGCGAGTATTTTATCAAATAATCAAAAGCTTCTGGGTCATCACTTCTACCATAATCAGCTGCCCAGGCCCATCCAATAGTAAATTTATGATATCTTAACATATCCAAAACTCCCACTGCTGGGAAAGCCACTTTAAACAAATCTGGTCTCTGTGTCATACAAGCACCAACAAGCAGACCTCCATTCGATCCTCCTTGAATAGCCAATTTATCTTTTGAAGTATACTTTTTCTCAATTAAATGTTCAGCAGCTGCTATAAAATCGTCAAAAACGTTCTGCTTCTGCCCTAGAGTTCCTGCCTTGTGCCAATCTTTTCCAAATTCTCCTCCTCCTCTGATATTAGCTACTACAAATAATCCTCCATGTTCTACTAAAGGTAATCTTGAAATACTAAAGGAAGGTAACAATGGAATATTAAAACCACCATATCCATAAAGGAGTGTAGGTCTTTGTCCATCCAATTTAGTACCTTTTTTCATGGTAATAAACATCGGAACCTTGGTACCATCTTTACTCGTATACCATTCCTGTATCGTCTCATAGGCGTCTGAATCAAAATCAACTGTAGGTTTTCTAAAAATCTCTGACTCTAATGTTTCCGTATTGAGACTATAAATGGTAGTTGGCCGAGTAAATGAAGTAAAAGAATAAAACCCTTGATTTGAAGATTTTTTTCCACTGATTCCAGAAGCATTTCCTATACCAGATAATGCAAGATCTTTTATAAAATTACCATCTGTATCAAAAACCTTGATCAATGTGCTTGCATTATGCATATAATCAGCGAATAGTTTACCTCCAACAGAAGAAACACCACTTAAAGCATCCTTGCTTTCTGGTATTACGTTTTTCCAATTGCTCTTTTCCGGGCTTTTAGTATCAATTGAAATCAATCTTTGATTCGAAGCTTCATTATTAGTCAAAACCAGTAGTTCGTCTCCTTTGCTATCAACCACACTGTAGTCACTGTCAAAATTATCTACTATGTTAACTATCTTTTCAGGATCACTTTCAAAATCAATAAATGATAAAGCATTGCCACTAGTAGATTCTGAAGTAGTAATAATTAAATACCTTCCATCCTCCGTGGTATATCCAAAAACGTTTCTCTGAGGATTTTCTTTATCCACGTAAATTAACTTGTCCTTATCTTGAGAATCACCTAGTTTATGATAATAAAGGCTATGGTATTCATTCTTACTACTTAATTCTCCCCCCTCTGTTGGCTCTGGGTATCTACTATAATAGAATCCATCTCCTCTCCATGATAATCCGGAAAACTTGATCCAATTCACTCTATCATCTAGCAATTCATTTTTCTCAATATCCATTACATAAGCAGTTCGCCAGTCAGACCCACCTTCTGAAACAGCATATGCAAGATATCTTCCCGTCTTATCAAATTCAAGTCCTCCGAGAGAAGAAGTTCCATCTTCAGAAAAAGTGTTCGGATCTAACACAACCTTTCCTTCTTCTTTGGCATTATCTGTTTGATATAACACACTTTGATTTTGTAAACCATCATTCTTGAAATAATAGTATTTATCTCCTTCCTTGAAAGGGGCTGAATACTTTTCATAATTCCAAAGCTTTTCTAGCCTTTTGGTGATATCATTTTTAAAAGGAATCTGGTCCAAAAAACCAAATGTAACTTCATTTTGTCTTTTAACCCAATCTTTGGTTTCC
The DNA here is from genome assembly GCA_965230495.1 of Saprospiraceae bacterium. Taxonomy (GTDB): domain Bacteria; phylum Bacteroidota; class Bacteroidia; order Chitinophagales; family Saprospiraceae; genus JACJYM01. Next base: position 1,857,215 of record OZ246004.1, read on the forward strand.
TCCGAATTATCATCTTCTAACCACCTGTAATTGTCTTGAATTATAGTGCCGTGATAATCATCGGATACAGCAGTATCTTTTCTAGTTTCAGGATATGTCACCGTAATCTTTTTAAATGTTGTTGCTTTATCTTCTTTACATGAAAAAATAAGTACTGAAATAGCAATGATCAAAAATGTCCTCATTATTATAATTTTAATTTAAAGAAAAAGGAAATTTGGAAATGATGCACTAACAAATATAAATTTTAAAATTAAGATCTCCCCCTATCCTTTATTCTTATTGGTGGCTCTGAGGTATACATTTAGATTAAGGACACTAGATCATCGATCAAAAGAATAATAATCAATCCCATATTATCTTATTATCGTCACATCTCCATGATATAACTCCACCGACGAATCTACATACAACACTTCTATCAAATATACATACACTCCCTGCTCCACATACTGCCCATTGAACTTTCCATCCCATCCCAAAGAAGGAGTATTCGCAGCTATATTCTCCGTACTAAATACTATACTTCCCCATCTGTCAAAAACCTGAAGCTTCAATATCCTATCTACCTCTTCATTGCCATATAACGTGAAATTTGAATTACCACTATTACTCTTCGGATTTATTATATTCGGTATCGTCACTTCTGGTTTATCCTTCTTTATCAATCTTATCTCAGCCTCGCCTACACATCCATATATATCCACTACAGTAATTACATATATACTATCCGTCGGATCATCTACTCTCGTCGATAAACACGTAGAACAACTCATATTCTCATCAGGACTCCACGATACACTCTCGATTTCTCCTGAATTCAAATTCACACTCGCTGTCAATATAACACTCTGGCCTTCTATATATGTAATCTCAGGTATCACATCTATAAACACCTCATTCTCAAACTCCTCTATCAATATACTATCCGTATTCTCACATCCATTATCATTATCTATCAATGTATAATAATACTCTCCCGGTTCACTAACAATCAAACTATCCTGTCCCTCTGCTACCACAGATCCTCCGGAATTCTCCCAGTATGAACTCGGATTAGGCACCACCTGTAAACTACTCGCATATATCACTATCTCTTCATTCTCACAATCCAACATCTCTCCTTCCAAACTTATATTGGGGTAATCTACCAAACTAGATATCACTATATCCGCTTCATTTGAACATCCCGTAATCGTATCCACCGCCAACAATCCATACGTCCCAATATCCGATATCTCAATCTCCAAAGTATTATCTACCGTCACTCCGTTAATACTCCACGTATAGTTAACATTCTCCTCCTCATCCGTCGTAAGAACTATCGTCTCTATCACACAATCTATCACATTGCTAGGTTCTGCATATATTATTGCCGTCGGCTCATTCGTCAACTCCTCTATCAACACTGGCTCCAACGCCGACTTACAATTATTAGCCTTAGACTCTATCTGTAAATAATATACACCTTCCTCATTTACCTCCAATATCTGTTCTTCAGATAACAAATTACCATCTTCATCATACCAATTGAAAAAGTAATCATCTGTACTACCCGATGAACTACCATCCAGTACGGAACTCGCCTTCTCACACGTAATATCACCATTATCCACTACGATAGCCACAGGAACATCCGTATCCGCATCTACCACCACTACATCTTCCGCTATACATCCATCCGTAAACTCTACACGGAAAGTGTATGTCCCCACACTCACCGCCGTAGCTGTTAAGTCTTCACTAATAAGATTACCTGCCGGGCCATACCAATAATAATCCCCTACTTCAGAAGATGTCCCTGCTAAAGATATTTCTGTAATCTCACATGATATTGTCCCTCCTACTCCTGCATCTACCGTCTGAGAACATTCAGAACATGGTTCCGGAGCCTCTATCTCCAAATTGATGAAACAAAGCATTTGATTCGCATCAAATATTTCTAAAGTTATATTACCATCGGAAATGTTAAAAGGTCCTACATTTATTACATCACCAAAATCTCCATCGATTCCCAAAGCCGGTATACTAAACTCTCCCTGTATTGGATTAGAAATAACAACATCTGCATAAAAAATGTCATCAGTTCCCGTATCATTTGTCCCATTGTTATCACAACTTACATTATCATACGTACCTGTGATTTCACATGGTGTACTACATACCTCTAAAATAGAAGTCATCAAAGATGCCGAACATGTCATATCATCCACATCACTTACCAGTAGTGTGTGACTACTACCATCCGCTCCTATTGTAATAATCACCTCTTCACTATATGGATATGTACCCTCCTGAATACCATCTACAAACAAATCATAATTGGGAGCAACTACTCCATTTGCCGGATTCACTAGTACTGTAACCTCCCAATAGTCATCACTCGGATCTATCGGAGTGCCATTGTCATAACACTCCGTCGCTAATATCATTGGTTCAATCGTACATAAATTTGAACATGGCGTTAAATTACCCAATACATCATTATACACACACTGATCATCTGAATTATCCGTAAGTGATATTATCAATGTGGAACCATCAGCCGGTAATTCTATTTCCACATCTTCTCCATAATTATAATTCCCTTGTGATACTCCCGAAAGTACCAACTCAAAACTCGTACCTCCATTAATTGATGTTGCCACTAAACTCAACGTATAAGTATCGTCACTCGGATCATCCAATGTCCCATTATCATCACATTCCAACAACACATTTTCCAACGTAATCTCACAATCCGTAGAACATGAATTCAAAACATCCGTCTGATAAGAATCTGTACAATCCGTATCATCAACATCTGATATACTAATCTCATGAGAGGCATTATCCGCTGGAATTGTCAACACCACATTGTCTCCATAAGCACTCGTTCCATCTAATACATTATCCACATATACTTCATAAGTACTGCCCGTAATACCATTTAACACCTCTGCTCCCACCTCTATCTCATAATAATCATCTGTAACATCTGTTGGCGTACCGTTATCAAAACACTCTACACTTATTATGTTAATCCCTATCAAACATCCATCAGAGCAAGACATAAGAACATCTGTCTCAATGCTAATATCACATTGTAAATCTTCACTGTCCTGTATCCTCAACTCAACTCGTTGGCCCTGTGCAGGCACGGATATTATATTCTCTTCATTATAACTATAGATCCCCTCCAATACGCCATCAACATACAGATTATACATATTACTCGAAGCTCCATTGATCGAACCGGGGGTTATGCTGATCTCTATATAATCATCACTCGAATCCGTAGGTGTCCCATTATCAAAACATTCATATTCTATATCTCCTAATATAATTTCACAATCCGTAGAACATGAAACTAATTCTATCGTCGACACCTCATAGTCGCATTCTGAATCATCACCGTCCACTATAGATAAAACATGAATATTCCCATCCGCAGGTATATCTAGGTTTATTACTTCTCCATAAGCATACGTTCCTTCCATTACGCCATCTACAAACAATTCAAAACTTGTATTGTTATCTCCATTTAGCAAATTACCCACTAGTGTGAAGGTGTAGGTATCGTCATCTACATTCGTTGCTGTTCCATTATCTGAACATTCATAGGACTCAATCACCAGTTCATTCAAACATGACGATGAACATGATTCCAATGCAGAAGTCTCTACCTCCAATGTACAAGCTAACTCTTCACTATCCTGTACTCGCAACACCACCGTCTCACCATTCGCCGGTAATGATATTACAACCTCAGAATCGTAAGAATAAATCCCTTCCAATATCCCATCGACATATAAATTGTACATATTATTGGAAGCTCCGTTAACCGCACTCGCAGATATCGTAACTTCTATATAATCATCGCTAGAATCTGTGGGTGTCCCATTGTCAAAACACTCATATTCTATATCATCAACCAATATCTCACAATCCGTAGAACATGAAATCAAATCTATCGTCGATACCTCAAAACTACAACTACCATCATCACTATCTACTATCGATAATAAATGTGCAATTCCATCCGCAGGTATATCTAGGTTTATTACTTCTCCATAAGCATATGTTCCTTCCAATACGCCATCTACAAACAATTCAAAACTTGTATTACTATCTCCATTCAATAAATTACCCACTAGTGTGAAGGTGTAGGTATCATCATCTACATTCGTTGCCGTTCCATTATCTGAACATTCATATTCTTGAATTACCAATTCTATCAAACATGCTTCTGAACATGGAGTCAACATGGATGTCTCTAAATCCAATGTACATGCCAACTCCTCACTATCCTGAATCGTAATATCATGGATACTGCCATCTGCCGGTAACGTGATTACGTTATCCGTATCATATGGGTAATCATCTACAAAATTACCATCTACTATCAAATTGAATAGTCCATTAGCCGCTCCATTAACCGATGACACATTAATCGTAATCTCATAATAATCATCACTCGAATCCGTAGGTGTCACATTATCAAAACATTCCTCATCCATCGAATTCAAAATAACCTCACAATCCGTAGAACAATTAATCAAAGCTATCGTTGCTTCCTCATCTGTACATCCTGAATTTGAATTGTCATTTATGCTAATCGTATGCACCATACCATCCGCTGGAATATCAACCGAAAACTCCTCATCATAATTGTAAATCCCTTCACTTACTCCATCTATAAACAATTCAAAGTCCTCCAATCCTGAACCATTCAGAATAGTTCCTGACAAAGTAAAGGTATAGAAGTCATCTCCTTGATTCGTAGACGTATTATTATTATCACAAACAAAGGAAACCACATTCAATTCTATTTGACAGCCTTCACTACATGCCACCAATGGACCTATATCTGTTGACGTCTGGCATTGTAAATCCTCATTATCCTGACATGTAATATTTAAATTATTACCATTTGCATCAACATCAAATGATTCCTCTACCCCATAAGTGAAATTATATAACAGAACTCCATCTAAAAAAACATTATAGGTGTTGTTCTGAGAACCATTCAAAGCAGATGCATTGATCGTAACTGTATAAAAATCATCAGTAGGATCCGTCTCCGTACCATTATTATTACATTCATACTCTAGCTCATCAATCGTTATTTCACAATTGGTAGAACAAGGGTTTAAAGGACCTATGGTTTGAACTTCACTGCACAAAAATTCTACATCCTCTATCGTAATCTCCAAATTGTTACCCTCATCCGTTGGAATCGTAAAACTCTCTGACACCCCATATGAAAAGGTATGTTGAACAGAACCATCAAAAATTAATTGATAGGTCCCCGAATTTCCCATATTGTTTTCTATTAATACCGTTACTGTGTAATAGTCATCGCTTGGATCTGTATTCGTTCCATTGTCATCACATGCAAAAGAGAAATTAGTAACCACTATATCCAAGCCTGCGGGAATTTCAACTTCATACTCTGAAATACATCCGTTTTCATCTCTTATATATACAGTGTATAGGTCCGCTGACAAACCTGTGTATTCCACAGAGGTATCATAACTAACTCCATCTATACTCGTTTCCATCATTCCATCCACATCAACTTCCGCTATAGTAATCACTCCATCTTCTTCGCCTATACAAGTCGGTGCAGTAGCCTCTACATCTGCTTCCGGTAAATCATTTAATAGCAATGATAATTCTCCTATGCTTACACATCCCGCCGAACTCTCAACCCTTACATAAAGATCCGTAGTACCTATGCTAATCGTTATATCCCCTGAAAGCTCATTAATACCTGCCTCAGCATCTGATAATGTACTAAAGTAACTAAACGTATTCACTGGATTGTCATTAATCAATGAATTAAAATCTGCTAGCGTCACTTCTTCCTCTCCATCATCCTGCACATCACAAACGTTTTCGAACGTGTCTACTACCTCAGGTAAGGCATTGATCTCCACATCAATCTTCAACTTCGTATTAGATGAACAATCCGTCGCAGGATCATACGTCTCTACAAAAAAACTAAAAAAGCCCGCCATCGAATCTTGTAATATAAATGTCGTACTTCCTTCTACTATCGCTGTAGTTGAGTTTTGTGCCAAGTACCAATTCGCTGTCATTCCCGATGGTACATTCACCGCTATTTCATAAGGCTGATCATCCTCACATATACTCACATCATCGCCTGTAGGTGGATCTATGTCCGAACAGTCACAATCCGGAATATCCACATACTCCGCATAAAAACAACCACTCACAGGTTCAAATGCCGTGATGTACACTCCTGTCGTAATAGGTATGTCCGTAACCACATAATCATTGCCTGATATTTGTATCAAATCGCCATCACTTACCTGTATATCATAACCATAGGAATTTAAGTAAACTTCATAGAAATCATTGGACCCAATACATGTAATCTCCGTAATCTCAAAAAATACATCCTCTATTACTTCTATATTTAATACCATCGTATCATTCTCACATACCGTTGTGCCAAACACGATATAGTACAAATTGTAATTACCCGCCGGAACATTAGTAAAAGTAGCTCCGTTTGGATTGGAAAGATTCGCCCCAATTCCATCTAAATCAAACCACGATCCATTCATATCCGCATCCAAATCCAAGAAATTGAATAAATCAACCGGCACACCATCACTACATACCGTTGTCGATTGATCCCCTCCAGCATAAGGCGGTTCTTCGATAAAGAAATTAACTAAATCATAATCCTCACACCCAAATTCATTAACCACATTGATTACATAAAAAATATCTGATGTAGGACTCACCTCAGCTCCAATTTCATTACCTGCATTCGGAGGAATTGCATCATGATACGTTATTGTAATATTTGTACCATTATTATCTGTAACACTTATCTCTGACAAATCATACGTCTCTCCTAAACATAGAAAAATATTGGTCGGCATAAGCTCTATGTCCGGAACTACACTCAGCGTCACCGTCTGAACATGAGTCAGTATATCTCCAGAACATGGAAGTATCAATTCCCACGTATTCGTAATCACATTATCTATCTGTTCTGATGTCGCATTTACAATACCCGTAATTTCACAATCTCCCGTTTCTCCATTCGTATAACCCAACGGATCAGCTCCTCCATATACTTCATCACACCCCAAACTAATATTTACCGGTGGATCAATAAACTCAGGTGCCGGTGCTGGATCCACCGTTATCGTTTGAGAATGAGAAATCGGACGTCCACATAAATCCACAAAACTCCAAGTGTACAATAAACTCCCTCCACAGGCATCATAACTTCCACTCACCACTGCCGTACTCGTCCCACTGATCAGACATATCCCTGCTTCTCCATTTGTATAGTTTAATGTCGTAGATACAGAGCCTACATCTGAACAATCCACCGTTATATCGACCGGTGGATTTATATACGAAGCCGGTGGGGCCGGATCCACAATTACATCTCGCTCATATGTAATGGGACGACCACAGGCATCCGTAAATTCCCATACATCAACAAGCAATCCTCCACAATAGTCCACTGTCCCTTCTCTTACTCCACTTACCGATCCTGAAATTTGGCAATCTCCTGTTTCTCCATTTGAATAGGATAAATCCTCTGGAGAATCATTAGTTCCACTACACGATATAGTAATTTCTCCCGGTGAACTATCAAAACTCGCTATCGGGGCCGGATTTACATTCACTGTCTGGGTAAAACTAGTTGTCCTACCGCAATCATCTGTATATTCCCATACAAATTCAAAAGAACCTCCACAGATATCTGCGTCTCCAACCTTAACCGGTATCACTTCTGATGCTATCATACAATCATCTGTCAATCCGTTCGTCACTATCAAGGTAGGTCCATCATCTACATGCTCATTACACTCTATCGTAATACTGGATGGAGGAAGATTTTCATATTGTGCTTGAGGAGCAGGTTCTATTGTTAAAGTCTGGGTATGATTAATCATTCTATCACAATCATCAATATACTCCCAACTATAAACAATTGTTCCTCCACATTCATCCACATTATATTCCTCTGTTGGAGCTACACTTCCAGCAATCTCACAAGCATCTGCACCTCCATTTGTATACATTAATTCCATTCCTTCTCCTGCTTCCGGCTTAGTATCACACGAAAGTGTCATATCGCTCGGAGGATCCACAAAACTAGCCTCTGCTATCGGTTCCACTGTCACCGTCTGACTATGATTGATCGTCCGGTCACAATCATCTGTATATTCCCACACATAAGTCACACTATTACCACAGATATCCAACGTGCCGTCACCCACAGGGTCTACCGTCCCCTCTATCAAACATGATCCACTGCCGCCATTCGTATAACTCAATACCGCTGGAGTAAATGTCTGTAACTCATCACAATTGATCGTCACATCGCCAGGAGGATCCACAAAACTAGCCTCTGCTATCGGTTCCACCGTCACCGTCTGACTATGATTAATCGTCCGGTCACAATCATCTGTATATTCCCACGTATAAGTCACACTATTACCACAGATATCCAACGTGCCGTCACCCTCAGGGTCTACCGTCCCCTCTATCAAACATGATCCAATACCGCCATTCGTATAACTCAATACCGCTGGGGTAAATGTCTGTAACTCTTCACAATTGATCGTCACATCGCCAGGAGGATCCACAAAACTAGCCTCTGCTATCGGTTCCACCGTCACCGTCTGACTGTGATTGATCGTCCGGTCACAATCATCTGTATATTCCCACGTATAAGTCACACTATTACCACAGATATCCAACGTGCCGTCACCCACAGGGTCTACCGTCCCCTCTATCAAACATGATCCACTGCCGCCATTCGTATAACTCAATACCGCTGGACTAAATGTCTGTAACTCTTCACAATTGATCGTCACATCGCCAGGAGGATCCACAAAACTAGCCTCTGCTATCGGTTCCACCGTCACCGTCTGACTGTGATTGATCGTCCGGTCACAATCATCTGTATATTCCCACACATAAGTCACACTATTACCACAGATATCCAACGTGCCGTCACCCTCAGGGTCTACCGTCCCCTCTATCAAACATGATCCACTGCCGCCATTCGTATAACTCAATACCGCTGGAGTAAATGTCTGTAACTCATCACAATTGATCGTTACATCGCCAGGAGGATCCACAAAACTAGCTTCTGCGATCGGTTCCACTGTCACCGTCTGACTATGATTGATCGTCCGGTCACAATCATCTGTATATTCCCACGTATAAGTCACACTATTACCACAGATATCCAATGTGCCGTCTCCCTCAGGGTCTACCGTCCCCTCTATCAAACATGATCCACTGCCGCCATTCGTATAACTCAATACCGCTGGGGTAAATGTCTGTAACTCTTCACAATTGATCGTCACATCGTCAGGAGGATCTACAAAACTAGCCTCTGCTATCGGTTCCACTGTCACCGTCTGACTGTGATTGATCGTCCGGTCACAATCATCTGTATATTCCCACACATAAGTCACACTATTACCACAGATATCCAATGTGCCGTCTCCCACAGGGTCTACCGTCCCCTCTATCAAACATGATCCAATACCGCCATTCGTATAACTCAATACCGCTGGAGTAAATGTCTGTAACTCATCACAATTGATCGTTACATCGCCAGGAGGATCCACAAAACTAGCTTCTGCGATCGGTTCCACTGTCACCGTCTGACTATGATTGATCGTCCGGTCACAATCATCTGTATATTCCCACGTATAAGTCACACTATTACCACAGATATCCAATGTGCCGTCTCCCACAGGGTCTACCGTCCCCTCTATCAAACATGATCCAATACCGCCATTCGTATAACTCAATACCGCTGGACTAAATGTCTGTAACTCATCACAATTGATCGTTACATCGCCAGGAGGATCCACAAAACTAGCCTCTGCTATCGGTTCCACCGTCACCGTCTGACTATGATTAATCGTCCGGTCACAATCATCTGTATATTCCCATGTATAAGTCACACTATTACCACAGATATCCAACGTACCGTCTCCCTCAGGGTCTACCGTCCCCTCTATCAAACATGATCCAATACCACCATTCGTATAACTCAATACCGCTGGACTAAATGTCTGTAACTCATCACAATTGATCGTCACATCGCCAGGAGGATCCACAAAACTAGCCTCTGCTATCGGTTCCACTGTCACCGTCTGACTGTGATTGATCGTCCGGTCACAATCATCTGTATATTCCCACACATAAGTCACACTATTACCACAGATATCCAATGTGCCGTCACTCTCAGGGTCTACCGTCCCCTCTATCAAACATGATCCAATGCCGCCATTCGTATAACTCAATACCGCTGGACTAAATGTCTGTAACTCTTCACAATTGATTGTCACATCACCCGGAGGATCCACAAAACTAGATTGCAGAGTAGGTTCTATAGTCACTGTTTGTGAATGTGTAATCGTTCTATTGCATTGATCAGTGAACTCCCAAGTGTACACCACATTGCTGCCACAAGGTTCATGAATATCTGAAGTAACAGCATTTACACTACCGCTAATTTCACAATTACCACTTTGATCATTACTATAACTCAACACTGCCGGTGTAAACACTATCCATTCCTCACAACTCAATGTAATATTCTCAGGCGGGTCTATAAACTCATTTGCTGCTCCTACCTCCAGAACAGTAACAATTTGGGAATGAGTAATTGTTCTATCACATTGATCAGTATACTCCCAAGTATAGGTAACTTGACTTCCGCAAAGTTCAAAATTACCTTCCGAAGTAGGGGTAATTGAACCCATAATTTCACAATCTCCTGAAGCAGAATTTGTATAATCCAATATTATTGGCTCAAATATTTCAGCAATTTCGCATGTTATAATACTATCATTTGGAGGCATAATAAAAACTGGTGGAGGTAACGGTTCAATTGTAATAGACTGAGAATGTATTATTTCATTATCACAGCTATCAATGACAGACCAAGTTCTAGTAATTATCCCTCCTTCACACTCTGTAGTTGAGTTATCTTCAAGACCAGTGACCGTTCCCATACCCAAACAATTGTCAGTCCAATCCAATTCTTCCATGGTTGGTAACTGATCAATACAGCTATAAGTAACGTCATCCAGAGGGTTAGTAAAAACAGGTAATTCTGAATCTTCGAAATTAACTGTTGTCGAAATTAATTCACAACATTCCTCCTCGTCAGAGCAATCAATAATATTTATATCATCCCCAACTACAGGAGTAATAGATATAGAATCTTCCCAATAATTCCATCCATAAATATCAAATTCTCCACAAGAGCCATAAATATAACTTCCTGATGAGTTTTCTATGATTTCAACGATCTCATTATTCGCATCAACAATCAAAATATTGGTAAAATACCCTTCTTCGTCATTATTACCGATTATGCTAATTGACGTCTCTTCTCCCGGACACAATTGATTTGGTGTAGCTGTAATTGTTCCTATTTCAGCTTCACAACACTCTTCTACCAAAACTTCAACCTCCCCAATAATTTCACACATATCTGCTCCAACTGTAACTGAATAGGTCGTTGTCTTTGCTGGTTGTACCGTAATTACATTAGTCGTTTCTCCCGTATTCCATTCATAAGAATTACACCCTGTTCCCGCATCTATATCTATTGATTCTCCACTACAAATAGGTCCAAACTGTTCAGGAATTTGAATACCCGAACTTAAAATTTGTATGGGAATATCAACCGTAAAAATACACCCAGCTGGCATATCCCAATCCCCAGTTTCTCCATCGTCAGTAAAAATAAAGGAAATCGTTTCTTCAACATCTCCAGACTCTATTGGGCAATACTCTAATTTAAAACCAAATGTAGGACAATCATCCGTGCAGTTCACGCCCCAATTGTTCGAAGGATCTCCATCGTTAGCCCCTCCATTGGGACCAATGCATTGAGAACTTTGGCCTGTGCCATCGAAATAAAACCCTCCCATCCCATATGTAACATTAGAACAATCTCCAGTTATAGAGTTTTCGAAAACCCAGTTATTTGGTACTATTCCAGCGGCACTAGACCAACCGGATGATGCATCAAATGAGACGCCATGAATCCAGTTTATATTCACTCCTTGCTGCCAATTAAAAGTAATCTCTATTATAAACGAAATCGTTCCACAATCTATCGCTTCAACCTGCAATGCATTTCCAGTTCCTTCACTTCCTGCGTTTATTGTTCCGGAAACTGTAGAAGTAGATACTATTTGAGTTGCATTAGTTTCTGTTATTTCTACTGTTATATCACAGATGGCACAATCATTACCAGTGCATTGTGAAATACCATATATTGAAAATGATAAAAAAAGCAGTGTGAAGAATATTCGCATAAGTAATTGGCTTTACTTATAATATTATTCCTCAATTACCAAAAGGTTGCTTGATAATAAAATATTTAATGCATTCTATCCCCTCTTGTCGGAATATTACGTAATATTTCAGCTTCATTAACCAAATATTCCTTCCATCTTCTTAGAGCTTTTTCTTCTCCTGAGTATAATTTGGCAAGTTGAAGAAACAACTTATAATGTCCCGCCTCCGACACCATAAATTGATGATAAAAATCTCTGAGTTCAACCTCTGCAATATGTAAAGACAAAAGTCTAAACCTCTCGGCACTCCTAGCTTCAATCAAAGCACAAGTCAATAGTTTTTCAAGTAAGCCATCCTCCCTACTTCCTCCTTTCCTTTGGCTTTTCAAAAGTTCATTTACATAAACGTCCTTCCGTTGCCTACCTAACTTAAGGTTTCTTTTCTTTAACTCTCTTAACACCATTCTAAAATGTCCCCATTCTTCTGTAACAATGGGTGCTAACTCTTCTACCAGTTCTTCTTTATCCGGATATTGTTGTATTAGAGACATACAACTTGCTGCCGCTTTTTGCTCACAATAGGCGTGATCAGTCAATATTTCTTCAAGATCCATTTCTGCCATATTGACCCATCTTGGATCCGTTGGCAAGTTTAATCCTAATTTGGTTTTAGTCTGCATTCTCTACACAATTAAGTTGATTCATAATTAAATCTACATCATACAATAAGTATTCTTCGTATCCAGAAGAATACATTATACCTATTTTGTCAAGGTACTCTTCTTTTAATAGATTTTTAGATTCTTTGTCGATCTCGTAAACTAACTCGTACTTCGTATTTCCAGTTATTGGTTCGAGTTGAGGGTCGGAATCAATAACAGAACTAATCAAGGTCTTTCTTTGATCTACAAAATATAGAAAAAGATGCTCTCCTCTCCTAACATATCCATAGGACTTACCTACGTCTTTTGACCTAAACCTTAAATTAAGAATTAAGTAATACTTGCCATCGATTTTCTCAAGACTGGCAGAAACAACTAAATAATCTTCTTCCTTATAAAATGGCTTTATTTTGGCTGGTGTATAGGTGAAAAAAGGCTCCTGTTCATGGCGAATTAATTTTCCCTTCCCATTAGGATTATCTCCATTAAAGATTAAAAAACATTGGTTTTCGACAGCAAAATTATCTCGATTATCTAATTCAAAATGCTTCCAAGTATTTCTTCGAATAGCTAGATCTCCATAATTGTTATTAAGAGAATTAAATTTCAGGTTGTTAGATTTTAGTAAAATCAAAAATTTATCATCCTTAAAAGCCTCTTTGTCCTGTTGCCACTTTGCCACCATTTCCAACGTGTCCGCATAATTTTCGTATAATTTTTCGTATTCCTTCTTATCTGTTTTTATCTCTTTGAGCTTTTTCTTAGCCAAATCAGCACTTAAGTCATTTTTCAGTGATTTATAATATGACACCTGAATTTCTTGCCTTGATATCTCATTTTTCTTTAACAAGGATTTTACAGCGTACTCTGCCTCCATCATCTTATATTGACGTACCAATTGCTCAAATAACTTTATTTCATTCTCATTTCTAGAAACAGGGGTTTTACCAGGGATTTCAAAAGGATTTATTTCGGCCTCTTCTTCAGATATATAAGACCAAGATCCATCAGATTTATAGTTTAGTAAACTACCTGACTTTGTTCTAAACTCTCCCTGTCCGAAAACTCCGATCGAATAAAATAGGAAACAACAGCACATTATAAAATTACCACCAATTATTCTCAAAACTATAATAAGTTTAGTTTACAAAGATATCACCAATCATCTTTAAAATAGACTGTTCCTTTAAAAAAGGCCACATTTTCATTTTTCGCATTAGATACTACAACTTCGAATAACCCGATTTTATAAGATTTACTTTTCAATACAGCTTTTGCCTTGAGGGTCTCATTAACTTTCACTCCTTGAGTATGAGAGATAGAAGTATCAATGGATAAAGCCTTTCTACCTAGTGAATTGGAAGCAAATGCTAAAGCACTATCTGCAAATGAATATGTTATTCCGCCATGTGCTATGCCAAAGCCATTAAGCATCTCAGATCTCACTTGCATAACCAGTGTACATTCTCCATTCTTCACATCTTCAATCTCAATTCCCAACCATTTGGAAAAAGCATCGTTATCATACATTTTTCGGCGAACTATCTCATTTTCCCTGCTATTTATCTCCATTTCAATATTTATTATAAAGTTCTCCTCCTTTTGAAAAAAGTTTATCAACTTTCAGGGCTACCTTTTCGTCAGGTTCCAATTCAGGAGCATGATGCTTCTTAGTTCTGGCATCAATAATTAACGACCCCTTACATCCCCAATGTTTATTTTCTATGAAAGAATCAATACCATATATATCATGCGAAGGGTTAGATCTTGTAAAAGTAACCCAAAGGAAATTATTTATATTTTTAGCACAAAAATCAACATCATCACAAATAATAATTAATGGAAATCCGGCCAATTTCTGTTTCTTTAAAAATTTTGTAAGCTCTTCTATTTCCTTACTGGCCAAATCATAATTTTCGAAGTTTTCTACTTCTAGACCAAGTACTCCTTTCATTAAAGGCTTCGCCTTTTTTATGGTCTTAAAAGAGTCCATTGTAATCACAGTGTCCAAATCTCTAATAACGTCTCCCCGACAAGCCATTATAACCTTTGATCCCGCATTCCAGCCATCACCCGAGTAATCCAAAGTATCTATGGTCGTTTTGGTCATAAAGTGCAAGTCTCTTTCCCATTTTATTCTTTCCAATACATGTATTAAATAAGCTTCTACATTATAAATATCTAGGTTTTCATTATCTTCTTCAGCGGCAATGATAAGATACTTAGCTAATGAAGTTTGCCCACTACCCAATATCCTATTCGCAATGGTAAGTATTTCTTCTGGAACTCTTTCTCTGAAAGGCATATACCTCTCCTTACCTATTGCCAATAATAGAGGGTGTACACCTGTAACATCAACAGCATGTAAATCTTTGAGTCCTGGAAACTCTTGTCCCACAAGCTCTCCAACAAGCTTGTGAATCAAATAACCAAAACTGCTATCTTCTTGAGGAGGCCTTCCTACTACTGTAAAATGCCACAATGGGTCTTTTCTATGATATATTGTATCCACTTTCATAACCGGAAAGTCATGAGTCAAACTATAGTAACCCAAATGATCACCAAAAGGCCCTTCCGGTTTGGTTTTATCTTTGAGTATGGTGCCTGTTATAACAAAATCAGCATCGGTACTTAAAACATGACCTTTCTTATCATAACAGTAACCAAATCTTTGGCCACTTAACATTCCTGCGAACGTTAACTCCGAAATGCCTTCAGGCATTGGCATAATCGCCGAAAAGGCATGAGAAGGTAATCCTCCAATAAAAACGCTGCACTTAAACTCTTCACTCGAGTTATTGTACTGTTGGTGATGTACACCTATACCTCTGTGTAATTGATAATGCAATCCTATCTCTTCATTCAGTTTGTAATCATTTCCTGTCAGTTGAATTCTATACATCCCAAGATTAGAATGCATTATATTCTTATCATTAGGTGGTAACGTTAGTACCTGAGGCATTGTAACAAATGCCCCTCCATCCTTAGGCCAAGAAGTGATCAAAGGCAGCTTATCGATAGTGGTTGTACCGTATTTTATAGGTACATTCCATCTTTTTTTTCGTGGTAATGCCCGTAAAGCAGTAATAGAAGAAGAAAGGTATCTCGACGGTTTTTTCAACAATCTGGCCGGATCAGCTTTTAACTCAATCACCTTTTTTACCTGTGGAAGCGTTTTCCTAAACAAGTAATCCGTTCTTTCAAACGTTCCATATAAATTTGAAATAGCATGAAACGGACTGTTTTTAATATTTTCAAATAGAATGGCAGGTCCCTTAAGATCAAATATTCTTCTATGGATTTCTGCAGCTTCCAAATATCCGTCCACTTCAGACTTAATTCTAATCAATTGACCAGAACGTTCCAAATCGTTACTTACTTCTCTTAAAGATTTATACATAAATACTTGTGTCTAAACAACATCTACTTTCAAAAGTAATTGATCGAAACTAGAATAGTTCAATATTATATCCTAAATTAATGGAATATTGGGATTAAAAGGATGATCCTTAAAATCCTGATTTAAAACTTTGAAATCCAATTTTCCATTTCTATTTTTTAAATGATTGGATATTACAATTGATTTATGAATTTTGATATCTGGATTTTTGACCTTTGAAACAATGTAAATCAGACTTCTTTGCTTTCCTGGTGTTAACTTATGAAAAAAATCGCTGGCATTAGGATCTGAAAACAATACTGCTTCCATTTCTTCCGGCATATCTATTCCATAAATACTATCATCTGGCTCAAGGTGTATGAATAATTCATCCCCCACATTTAACCCAAGTTTACTCCGCCTTTCTTTATTAAACATTATAAAATGATATCCTCTACCCGATGGCATCATACCACACTGAAATGTAAGAGATTTATTAACAGTGCACTTGACCCTTTTATTTTTTGTCTTGTTTTTTAACTTCTCATAAATTTCATCAGGAATGGCCGCATGATAACTCCATAAGTGTTCTTCAAAAATCTGAATAGTTGCACTAAATTCCATGTTAAAACTCAACCTTTAGCTTTAAATTCAACCTTCTCGATGTCAAGTTATTCGGAATAGCGTAATATCCATTTGTAATTGTCTTAATCCAAGTATTTGAAGCTTCATTCGCCACTTGAAGAAGATTAAATACTTCAAAACTTATCCATGCCGATTTAGTGTTTCTAAGGGGATGATTTGGTTTTCTTTCCTTCATTTTTTTATCCCATAATAAAAATGAAAAACCCGCATCAACCCTATGATATGTATTAAATCTAAACGAATTTCTATACACCTCATTATTGCCCACAAATCCAAAGGGAAGTCCAGTACCAACAGAAAGTCCCAAATTCATTTTTACATTTTTGTTATTCTGTAGATAATCCTGGAAAAACATACTAAGATTAAAAAACTTATCAGTAGGTCTGGGTACATCATCGATTTCAACATCTTGTCCATCAACTCTTTCTAGGTGCTGAATATTATCCAGGCTCTCTCTTGTTCTCAAAAAAGAAAGATTTATCCAACTTTCTGCATCAGGCACAAACTCTCCATTTATTCTCACATCTAAACCCATCGCATATCCTGTGGCATCATTTTCTCCCGAGTATCTTATTCTTACATTATCAACATCGTAAGAAACTAGGTTAGACAAACTTTTATAATAAAGTTCCGTAATTAAACGAAAAGGTTTTTTACTAATATTCTTCATGAAAAAATCATATGAAGCTCCAGCGACGAAATGAATTGATTTTTGAGATTTTAGTCCTTCATTAATCGTACCGTCTAATCTTCTCAATTCTCTATAAAAAGGAACTTGATAATAGACACCCCCTGCCAGCTTAAAACTCACATTTTCATTCCAGGATATCGGCCTATATTGAAACTGAAATCTAGGGCTAAATAAAAATTCCTCACTTAGATTAACATATGTAGATCTCAGTCCTGTTGTCACCTTAAACTCTCTTTCTTCCTCTGACAAATAGCTATAACTGTTTTGCACGAAAGCTGTTATCTTCTCGTTCGACAGTTCATTGATCGTCCTTAGAGATTGATTAAGCACTACCGAGTCTTCCAAATAAGGAATAGAATAGCCTGCTGAGTCCAATCTCTCCCATTCATTAAGGTCATCCTCGTACCTTTCTCTCTGATATTTAACACCCCATTGGACAAAATTAGATTTTCGTGCTTCATCGTCATCTAACACAAATTCTATACCTCCTTTATGCTGAATATTTGTAATTGTATTGAATAAATAATTTCTTGTATAAGTATGTTGAAGACCCGTTCCAAGCACCCCAACTTCTTCAGTTGCTTCCCCATCTCCACTGAGGTCAATTTCAATCTCAGATAACCTGTAATAACCTAAAATATCAAAAGCTTCACTTTCAGAACTTTGATAATGGGATGCCAATAATTTGAAATAGGTAGGATTGTTAGCATTGCTCGGCACATAAGTCAGTGACAGTCCTCCCATTCCATTAACAAATTCATCAGTCTCTCCTCCCTCATAGAATGTTGATAACCTAAGGATTTGCCCAAATCCTCCCTTAGAAGTTTCTCTAGTTTTTGGGGTGAAATCATAAACACTACTATTATAATTACCTATAAGTCCAATCTGTAAATCTCTAGTAATGTCATAAGTTATATAGGATTGTAAATCAACGAAATCGGGAATATATTCACCTTCTACATCCAAAGAACCCAATAAATATCTAGTAGTTTTGTATCTGACTCCGGCTAAAAACCTCAATTTATTATATGCATTAGCTCCAAGTCGTTTAGAGCCTTCAATATGTGCAGCAGCCCCCAATAAACTACCTGTGACACTTGCTCCAAATTTATCCGGTCTCTTATACCTGACATCCAAAACAGAGCTCATTTTATCTCCATACTTTGATTCATAACCTCCAGATGAGAATGATATGTCACGTATAAGGTCAATATTCGGAAAACTCAATCCCTCTTGATTACCAGAACGAATTAACTGTGGCCTAAATATTTCAAAATCATTAACATAAATGAGATTCTCGTCATAATTTCCACCCCTGACATTATATTGGCTACTAAGTTCTCCACCTTGAGAAGCACTAACTCCAAGTGCTATTGCTGGTAGTACACTTTCGAAATTTCCCGAAGCGGTAGGAAGTAGTTTTAGCTCAGTAACTTCTTCTCGAACCATACCTACATCCTCTATCCTACTGGCTGTAATTTCGATTTCTAATTCGGATTCACTCGTGACTAACTCTATATTAATATTTCTTTTGCCATCAATGGGCATAGAAGATATATAAATCCTTTCCTCCTTATAGCCCAATCTATTAAAAATAAGATGGCAAGGTTTGTTCTGTTCTACCTCAACCCTGTAATACCCTTTGGCATCCGACTCCACAGCCCGTGAACCTCCTTCGACATGTATAGTAACAAACTCTATCAGGTTTTTCGTTGAATAATCTTTAATTGTACCAAAAACAATAGGATTTTGGCCAAAGGTTATTCCATAGATCAACAAAAAAAAGCTTAAAAGAAAAAGCTTAGAAAATCCTTTTTGCATATTCATAAGTTAACAAACGAACTATTAAAATATTAATTATTCTTTATAAGCTCTTTCATTTTTTTTATGGTATTGGGTGGGTCTTCGGATTTAAAAACAGCACTTCCAGCTACCAAAATATCACAGCCTACATCGCTAATTTCTTCCGCATTAGACAAGCTAACTCCTCCATCGATTTCTATCAAAAAGCTCTCTCCTAACTCCTTTCTTTTACTATTTAATCTAGCTATCTTCGATAAAGCTTGTTTAATAAATCTTTGTCCTCCAAAACCTGGGTTTACCGACATAATAAGTGCCAAATCAATATCTCCAAGAACTTCAAATAAGTTTTCTACCGGAGTATGAGGATTGATTGCCACACCGGCCTTAGCCCCGCAATTTTTAATTTGTTGAATTGTTCTATGAAGGTGAGGACAAGCTTCATAATGTACTGTGATATACTCCGCTCCTGCCTCTCTAAATTCTTCAATATATTTTTCCGGCTCAACGATCATTAAATGAACATCAAGAGGTTTAACCGATAGTTGAGACATTGTTTTAACAATGGATTGTCCGAACGAAATATTAGGAACAAAGTTACCGTCCATTACATCGACATGTAGTAAATCCGCCAAGGACTCATTCACCATTTCAATATCTTTTGTTAAATAACTAAAGTCAGAAGAAAGAATAGAAGGTGCTACTAAACCAGCATTCATGTGGCAATTAATTTTAATATGTGTAAAGGTAATTAAAATATTGATGCTAACGTCTCCTTAACTACCTCCAAAGTTTATCTAAGAAAACGTCAAACTTAGCATTTGACCATCTTCAAGTAAAGGTAAATTCATATATCTTAAAAGTACCTGACAAGTTGCCAATACATCTCTTTCACAATATTTCACTATTCGTATCAAATCATTATTCTCAAAGTAAACATCTCTTATCATTGAGCCATCAATATCTTCTTTTGGAGATTTGACACCCATTAAAAAAGTCAATAGGCTAAGGGATGTATAATGTTTGTAATCTCCGAATCTCCAAAGTTCCATGGTATCTATAAGATGTTTAGTTTCCCATGGTTTTTTCCCATAAAGTTTAAGACTTTTAGGAATTTCAATATTGTTTATTAACAATCGCCTACAAATAAATGGTATATCAAATTCTTTTATGTTATGGCCACAGAACAAAATACTTTTCTCATCAACATTCGCAATAAGTTCGACAAAAGATCTTAACAAATCTCCTTCGTTACTATTATAAATACTTTTCACCCTTAGCAATGATATAATACCATTCTCAAATTGTAGCTTCCCGACTGATATACAAACTATCTTACCAAACTCTGCATAAATTCCAGCTTTCAAATTAAACAACTCCGATAAGCTCTTATTATCTACGTTTTTAAGAAGAGAAGCTTTACGTTTCCAATGTTTCCTAAGCTTCGATGGTAAAAGATTATAATCTCGATTTAATGGAACAGTTTCTATATCAATTAACAAAATCCGAGGCAAAAAAATCCGATGGAGCATTTGGCTAAATTTGATTAAATAAATATGGTATTTTCACTTATAACTTATTTAATGCTAAATTGTCCTTCTTCAACAAAGAATTTGTAATGTTTAAATTCAATGAGCTGATCATAAGAAGTGAAAAAGTTAGTGATAATGATGAAATTAGAAAAGTTATTATTGAAGCTTTCAAAGGAGAAGAAATAAGTGACAATACCGAACACCTTATTGTAGAAAGAACCAGAAAAACGGAAAACTATTTACCTGAATTAACCTTAGTCGCAGTTTTCAAATCAAAAATCATTGGACATCTTATGATCTCGAAAATCAAAGTATTAAGAGACTCTGAGTATTTTGATTTTTTGGCATTAGCTCCTGTTAGCGTATTACCTAAGTATCAAAAAAAAGGAGTGGGTTCGGCCCTCATCAAAGAAGCCCACAAAAGAGCACAAGATTCTGATTTTCCCGGAATTATACTTCTTGGGCATGAAAACTACTACCCACGTTTTGGATACCAAATATTGGATAAATACGATATAAAAATGCCATTTGACGTTCCTCTAATTAATCAAATGATATTTCCAATTCAAGAGAAGCGTTTGAAAAAAATTAATGGAAAAGTTGAATATCCCCCTGTGTTCTTCACTTAAGTATGAATCCTAATATTTACCAAAATAACGTCTCAAAAACCACTCTAAAGTCAACAAGATCAATAATAAAGCAAATAGCCATTTTTGGTCAAGTAATAGAGAAGTCGAGCTGCTTTGATATATAATTGGCTTCACCGAATTATTAGCTAAAATATCATTTTCTAACGATTCAATTTCTTCAGCTAGATATGTCTTGCCCCCATGTTTTTGAGCCAATGCCTGTAGAACATCATGTTTCGCAACCTGATCATAATCTTCCAACTGAATAGCTTCAATACTAAATTTCCCTTGTGATGACATTTCCACCCCATTGAAAATAGTTCGTGCTGCATATTTATAGTTTCCCTCAGAAAATCTTCCCAAATCAATCTCATAAAAATCATTTCTTTTTGACATATTGAATTCGAACTCTTTTCCATCTTGGTTCGTCAACGTCAAACTCACATCAGAACTATTTACAGGTTCATATATATCATTATATAATCTTGCGGTAATTACAATATTTTCATTGTCTTTGAAAATGGCTTTATTTATGAACGTTTTAAATTTCCTCTTATCATCTTTTACAGAAACATACTGAAAACTCTTATTTATTAGCTCGTCATACTTTTCATAGTCATTAGTCTCCAAATAATTTTCTATTCTCCATCTCCACAACCCCTCTCCAACAAAAACTCCTTGCTTGCCGTTATTACCATTATTAAAAGCTAAAAGAGGATATTTCGTATTTATTTTCTTAATCTTTTGATAATAGAGAACTTGAGCGTTAACATCCTTTGTATACTCTCCAAAAAGAGCCTTAAGTGGGGGCCATTTTTCAACAGAAGTTATTAGTTCATCGGATAAATCAAAACTATTAAATACCTCAGCACCTTCAGCTAATATATCTTCTATATTCGATCCATTTCCTCCAACTGTAATTACTTCTTGAGCTTCATTAAATGCTTCAATATCTATTTGAGAACCTGCTACGAAAAAACTAGGTATTTCGGCCTTTCTTACCTGCTCTAAGACCTCACCAATTTTATACTTTTTAGAAGGAAGATTATGGAACACCACCATATTATAATCCTTTATATTAATATTCTTTTGATCAGCATAAAATATTTCACACTCATAATTCTTAAAGGAAAGCATACTCTGTTTCAGTGCTGATAAATCAGGATGCGGACCATTTGCCAAAAGAAGAATTTTTTTCCGAGCATCAATTACTTCAATGTAAAAAGATTTACTATTGTTATTTTTTAAAACTTCCTCATTCAATACAGAGGTCATAACTCTATATTTTACCACACCCACACTATTAGCCTCAGAAACAAAATCAAGTGTTTCAAAAAATTCATTACTCTCTATTTTTAGACGTTTTTCATCAACAGTAATAAATCCAGCGTTTTGCTCCTTCTGCAGTTTAACTGTTATTGTTTTTCCTTTAAGATTATCGGCTTGAATATCAGATTGAACCTGAAAATTGTCATTCAAGTATGCTATGTTGTTATAGTACACATTTTTTACTAAGACATCCTTAATTCTCGTGGTGTCTCCTAGTAATACAGCATTGATCTCAGTTGTAAACTGGCTATTTGCATATATGGGATGTTTCCCTTCATTATATATTCCATCACTCACCAAAATTATGGACCCTATATTCTGATCACCATAATTATCATTGATATATTCTATTGTCTGCGAAAGATTAGTACTTTGTATTTCTGACGGGTCCAATGTATCTTCACTTACTTGTGAAGCAAAGGCCAATTCCCGAACTTCAAATTTTTCAGCCAGATTTTTGGTTAATTCTCTTACTTTCTCCAAGGAGCTCTCCTCTTTCTCCCCGTTAATAGATTTGGACTGATCCACAGCAATTACTACTATTGGCTCCTTGGTCTCTTGACTGGTGCTTTTAAGAAGAGGTGATAATAGGAAAAAAGCTAAACCACTTACAACTAAAGTTCTGATTATACCCAGAATCCATTTAATTAATTTTGGGGCTCCCTCTATCGTATCACTTTTAAAATATACTAAGAGTGCAAACATCAAACCGAGGGCCAGACATAACAGAAGATACCAAACAGGGTATTGTAACGAGATATTATGTAACACCTAAACTTTTAAAATTATTGAAAGACAAATATGAGAAAAAACGACTAGCTAAATGTTAATAGTATTATAAAAACTTAAAATATAAAACTTTACTTTTGCTATCAACGTATTTTCACTAAGAATCGATGACATACAAACGAAAGATGATATTTGATTTTAATATTATTTCGTTATAAATTAACTAAGAAATCATTAAATAGATGGAAAAATCTCAATTATTGTTAAGGTTTTTTGCCTTTTGTGTTTTAGTGTTCTTTTGTTCTAATTTGAAGGCTTCATATATTCTAATACCTATGGAAGCAGATGTCCAAAAAAATCATCTCAAGGCATATGGAATAACTTATTGGGTTTTAGAAAAAGGTGTTGAAGCTTATTGGATGCTTAATTATAGAGGAGGTAGCTTTGCTTTCCCCTATCACGAAAACTTTGAGGCAGAATGTAAAATAAGAGATGTCAGCTATGAAGTCATCCCGGATGCAAAATTTCTATCTATCAGAGAACAAATAGCCAATCCCGAAGTCAACCAAGAAGTTATAAAACTAGAACAAGCACCAAAAATTGCAGTATATACACCTGACTTTAACGCAAAAGGTGAAAAAGTCCAACCATGGGATGATGCTGTAACACTTGTATTAACTTATGCTGAAATACCTTTCGAAACTTTGTATGACAGAGAAATACTTGAAGACAAACTAGCGGAATATGACTGGCTTCATTTGCATCATGAAGATTTTACTGGCCAATATGGAAAGTTCTATGCTTCTCAAGGCAGCCAACCATGGTATAGAGCTAATCAGAAAAAAATGGAGGACCTTGCCAAGAGCCTAGGATTTAGTAAGGTGTCACAACTGAAGCTAGCCGTCGCCTTAAGAATTAAAGAATATATAGAAGGTGGAGGTTTTATGTTTGCTATGTGTTCTGCTACCGATACATATGATATTGCTTTGGCTTCTGAAGGATTAGATATCTGTGCAGACATGTTTGATGGTGACGGTCAAGATCCTGAAGCTCAATTAAAGTTGGATTTTGATAAAACTCTTGCTTTTAAAGATTTTGAATTAGTTACCAATCCCCTACTTTATGAACATAGTAGTATTGATAATAAGAGCAGAAAGATTACCCCAGAAGTTGATTATTTCAATCTTTTTGATTTCAGTGCTAAATGGGACCCTATTCCTACCATGCTTACACAAAACCATACGAGAACAGTTAAGGGATTTATGGGACAGTCTACCTCATTCAGAAAAGATCATGTAAAACCCGACGTATTGATATTAGGTGAAACCAAAGCAGCAGGCGAAGTTCGTTACATACATGCAGAACATGGGTATGGAACTTGGACCTTTTATGGTGGCCATGATCCTGAAGACTACAGACACTATGTTAACGATCCAGAAACAGACTTAAACCTCCATCCAAATAGTGCTGGATACCGCTTGATTTTAAACAATATTTTGTTTCCTGCGGCTGAAAAGAAGAAAAGAAAAACCTAGTTATATTGACTCTCTAAAAATATCTTGGTTAAAAACTCGGTAAGGATATCTGATTCCTTCAAATTTCTATGACCAACACCTTTGCTTTGAAGATCCATGTCTTTCAAAGCATTCATCACTAATGACATTTTGTTATAGGGAAAGTTTCTCGCTGCCGCCTTATATTCTCTCAGAAAGTACGGCGAAGATAAGCCTATTGATCTCATCAAATCTTTATCATTCTGTTTTGAGTTTACAGAGGTTATAAAAACTTTGGAAAAGTAGTTGTATAAACTTGACACTACCATGGGTATAGGATTGGTTTTAGGATTTTCTCCCATATACTTAATGATCTGAACACATTTCAAAAAATTTGCCTGCCCAATTGCTTTCTGAAGCTCAAAAACATTATATTCTTTACTTATCCCAATGTTTTCCTCAACTTCATTTATTGTAATCGTTTTTTCACTATCCTGATTAACAAATAATTTTCGCAATTCGTTGGAAATTTTGTCTAATCGATTGCCTAAAAATTCAGCTATTAAATTAGAGGCGTCCATATCTATTTTATACCCATTTTCGGCACAATAGTTTTGAATCCAACCAGGAACCTGATTATCATATACCTTTTTAGATTCAAACACAACTCCTTTGCTATCTATTATTTTGTATAATTTCTGTCTCTTATCAAACTTTTTCTTATAAGCTAATACCAAAACAGATTGATTATTGGGGCTTTCACAATACTTTCCTAGTTCTCCGATAGATTTAATATCCTGTGCTTCTTTTATCACAATAAGTCTCCTTGAAGACATCATCGGAAATTGCATTGCCTCATCAGTAATTCTTTGCACATTGACATCTTTACCGTAGAGTACAGATTGATTAAAAGCTTTCTCAGAATCCAAAAGAATTTCTTGTTCTGCCAAATGGGTCAAAAAATCAATATAATAAGGCTCATCTCCATGAAAAAGATATATCGGAGCTAGTCTTTTCTCTTTGATATCCTTGGCTATTAACTTATAATCCAAACGCTATTGTCTTTAATCGTCGGTAAAATTAAGGATATATTAGAATTATTTATATTTACAGATGTTAATGAAACAATCAAGAATAAATACTCCTCGTTATTTCACTATGAAAAAAAAATTAGTATTCATTTTAGTCTTTGTCCTTAGTTCCAGTTGGATTATATCACAAGAAGATAGACCAAAGGGGCTCTTGATTCATGGAAATATTCCAGATATTCAAAAGGTTATTAAGACAAATGAGAGGAAAGTCATTTATGCTGTATCTCATTCTTTAAGAACCATTTCTCATTCCAAGAATGTTCATCTGCTTCATGGTAATCCGGATTTTTTAAACAAAGTAAAAAAATCACTTTCTACGAATCCTGAAGTAATGGTTGCGGAAGATCAAATCGTAGAATATCGGATGGAACCCAACGATCAATACTTTAATTCTCAATGGAGTTTAAACAAAATTAGAGCAGTGGATGCATGGATCAATACAACAGGAGGTAAAGATGCCAATAATAACGATGTGGTAATCGCTGTGCTTGATGACGGTTATGATATAAATCACGAAGACTTAGAGAACAACATTTTTGTCAATGCAGGAGAAATTCCTAATGATAATCTCGATAATGATATGAACGGATATGTTGACGATTATAAGGGACTTAATATAAATATGTCAAACGACTCGCACCCCGTACTTGATCACGGCACCTCAGTTTTAGGTATTATAGGAGCTTCTAGTAATAATTCGATAGGAATTAGTGGCATCAATTGGAATTGTAAATTATTGACTATCAGTGGTGTTAAAAACACCTCGGCCATAATCGAAGCTTATGAATACATAAAGAAAATGAAAAGCTTATATATTGCTTCTGATGGTCAAATGGGTGCCAACATTGTAGTTACAAGCTTTTCGGGAGGTGTTCCCAATCAGTTTCCCGATAACTTCCCATATAGTGTTTGGTGTGAACTTTATAATGAATTGGGGCAATTAGGTGTGCTCTCTGTTGCTGCTACTACTAATGAAAGTATTGATGTGGACGTGGCAGGAGATATGGCCAGTACATGTGAATCACCATATCTTATCGTGGTCAACGCTACCACTATCGATGATGAAAGGGCATTAAGTACCGGATATGGAAGCTTAAGTGTTGACATCGGAGCTCCCGGTATAAATATTCTAACCACTACCTCTAATGATGATTACAACCGATTTGATGGAACCAGTGCGGCTACCCCTCATGTAGCCGGAGCTATCGCTTTAATTCACAGTTTGAAATGTGAAAATTTAGACAATTTAAAAGAAAATAATCCAGCGGCTGCCGCTATGATCATTAGAGATGCTTTGTTCGTAGGAGGTGAGTCCTTAGAAGATTTAGACGTTATTACCACCACAGGCAAAAGATTAGATATTCTGGGCACCATGCAAGAATTGCAAGATCTCTGCGACGGTAACTTAAATATTCCGTCAAAAGTGGGACCAGTAGAAATAGAGATAATAAATAGAATAGGTAACTTAATTTATCTTCAGTACGTAACTCCTGATGAAAACAATTATACTTTAAGAATTACAAATCATTTAGGCCAAATCGTGTTTGTTCAAGAAATTACGCCGCCAAAATATGGTTTAAAGTCTTTAACTTTCCCCTTTGTAGGTTATCCTATCGGTTTGTATTATCTTTCACTTGAGGGTCCACTTGGAGTTGACACCCGAGTAATATTTTATAATCAATAACTTAACAATGTCAAAATTAATTGAAGAAATAGCTCAAATATTAGATAATGCCGCTACTCGCCAAAAGGCCATTCCTCAATGGGATAATGGTGTGATTAAGAGCTTAGATATGGCTTATGCCATTCAAAAACAATTAATTGAGCATAGAATAGCGAGAGGGAATTCATTAATGGGCATTAAGATGGGATTCACTAGTTACGCCAAAATGGAACAAATGGGCGTAAGTGATATGATCTGGGGATTATTGACAAGTGATATGTACCTTGAAGAGGGAAATGCTCTCCAATTAGATTCTTTTATTCATCCACGTGCAGAACCTGAGATTTGTTTGAAAGTTGGTAAGGACATTGATAAAGAAATAACCATCGAAGAAGCACAAAATAAGTATATCGATGGTATTTGTGGAGCAATCGAAGTTATCGATTCACGATATAAAAACTTTAAGTTTTCTCTTGAAGATGTGATAGCAGATAACTGTTCTTCTGCAGCATATAAATTAGGAAAATGGTTTCCTGTTGATACAGAAATCCAAGATCTCAAAATTGCATTGTCTTTTGGTGACGATGAAAAGGCATCAGGTTCTAGTTCAGACATTCTTGGAAATCCTTGGTCTTCAGTTGTACATGCTTCTCGCCTGACTTCTAAATATGGTTATGTTATCAAAAAAGGTCAGATAATTCTCGCAGGGGCGGCAACTAGTGCTTCTTTCATACAGAAGAATTCTCAGGTAAAAACTCACATAGAAACGTTGGGTGAAGTTGAATTTTCCGTTATCTAAACTAACCCAAGTCGCACATATTTGATATCCCAACAGGCCTTTCCGTAGTAAAAGGTTCTGCATATTCAACACCAATATGTCTTCCAGCTATCCTATTCTTTGATTTGATGTAGTCAAGAAAATTTTTCACTGAAATAGGAGTTACCGGCTCCTTAGAATTTTTGTCGAAGAATTGTGATTTGAAAGCCTTAATAGAATCCATCTTTACCTCAATGTGTTCAGAAATATCCACTACAAAATCTGGTTTAACATATCTGTCCTGTACATAATGATAGACTGACTTTGGACGATGTGCCTGCGTTCCTTCTAACTCAAATTTCCTAAGGCCTGAATAAAAGCAAGCATCACTTATTAGTTTACTAGCTCTTCCGTGATCGGGATGCCTATCTCTGATCGCGTTAGCTAATACTATTTTAGGCGTGCATAATCTCACTATTCGTGCTATTTTGCTAACATTTTCTGTATCATTCATAAAAAAGGCGTCCTTCATTTCAAGATTTACACGAAAATCCACATCGACTATTTGAGCAGCCAATTCCGATTCTTCAAGACGTAATTTCGCATTGCCTCTAGTTCCCATCTCTCCTCTTGTTAAATCACAATAACCTACCTTATACCCCATGTGAATATGCTTAAGAACCGTACCCGAACAACATAAATCGATATCATCAGGGTGTACCCCTATTGCCAATATATCCACTTTCGATATTTCTCTGTACACCTTAATCATATTACACACTTTTTTCTATTGACTAATTTTTATATTTTTGATTATTACTTCACAAAGATAAATTCTATTTCTAATGAAATTAAAAATACTTTTCCCACTATTTATAGCTTGTTTATTTATTGCATGTGGAGACGATGATGACGATGGTTCTTGTGATACCAACTCATTAACGTATTCGAATATAGCTCCAATATTAACCACTTGTACTGATTCTGGTTGCCATGAAGCTGGTTCTGTAAATGGTAGCTTAGCTTCGTATGTTGATGTAAAAGCTTTTTCTGATAATGGTGGGAACATAATTGGTTCCATCAAACATGAAGATGGAGTTTCTCCAATGCCTCAAGGAGCGGAAAAATTGTCTTCTTGCAATATTTCCAAAATTGAAACTTGGATTAACGACGGTTTACCTGAGTAATTTACCAACGAATCAGGGTACTTCCCCAAGTAAATCCAGATCCAAAGGCGGCAAGACAAACTAAGTCGCCTTCTTTTATTTTTCCTTCTTGCCAAGCCTCACACAAGGCGATAGGGATACTAGCAGCAGTTGTATTACCGTATTTTTGAATATTGCTATAAACCTGATCATCTCTCAATCCCAGCCTCTTTTGAACAAACTGACTTATACGCAAATTAGCTTGATGAGGGACCAGCATATCTATATCAGTACTTTTAAGTCCTACTTTATTCAGTGCCTCCATAATTACGGCAGGAAATTTCACGACGGCATTCTTAAAGACAAGTTGTCCGTTCATATATGGGTATGTGAGACCTTCGTCCAGCATTTTTTGCGTAACAAAAATCTCTCCTGGTTTATTTTCATCAGGAAAGCCAAAATCCTTGTCATGTAAATGATATCCACCATGAGATCCTGGGTTGATCATTGCTAACTCCTCCGCATGTGTTCCATCAGAGTGTAAATGATTGGTGAGAATTCCTCTACCCTCTTCCTTAGTTGGTTGCAAGACTGCAGCACCTGCCCCATCTCCAAATATAACAGTCACTCCCCTTCCTTTAGTACTAAAGTCTAGTCCCATACTATGCATTTCTGCTCCTACGACTAATACATTCTTATACATACCTGTTTTGATAAATTGATCCGCAACAGATATAGCATATACAAAGCCTGTACATTGATTACGAATATCCAAAGCTCCCACTTCCGTCTTTGTAATTCCAAGTTCTCTTTGCAAAAGCACACCACAACCTGGAAAATAGTAATCCGGACTAAGTGTAGCAAATATTATAAAATCAATATCTTCCTTCTCTATTCCTGCTCTTTCAATAGCTTGTCTAGCAGCTCTTGCCCCTAATGTGGTGGTGGTCTCTTTATGTTTATTAGCATATCTCCTTGACTCTATTCCTGTGCGTTCTCTAATCCATTCATCACTGGTATCCATATACTCTGTCAACCAATTATTAGTAATTTCATTTTCAGGAACATACATCCCCAGACCTGCTATCTTACTATTAAACATAATGTATTATTTGTTACAGGACAAAATAAAAATAATTTTGGGAAAGCTCAAGACTTAATGAGTTTAGATCGTAGCTATTTTATAGTAAATACTCTAAACCTACTTTGAACGATGCGGTATGAATTTTATCTCTATTGGGGCCAATACCATCACCTAAAACATGTCTTGAATATCGGGGAGAAAAGTTAAGCTTAAATTGAGGGTCTAAACGGTAGCTGATTCCTAACTCTAAGTCAAAAGAAACAAAAAGATTCTGGATAACATTACCTCCATCAATAATTCCAGGAATAAATTTCTTATCCCAAACATTATAATTAGACGTACTGGAAATCTCCTGAAATCTTTCACTCGACCTTAAGGATTTTGCCACATCATATTCGGAATGCATAATAAAATTAGACTTTATACCAAATAGTAAATCCAAGCCTAATTTACCCTTAGACACGGCTCCCCATTTCAACATCGCTGGAATAGAAATTATATCATATTCTATAGAAGTTATACTTGTAAAACTCTCAGATTCATCTAAAGAATTGTCTAATAAACCTACCTCTTTGGGAACATAGACAACCCCATAGTAAGACAACCCTGTTGAATAACCAATTTTTCCTCCTATCCGTTGTGAAACATAAAAACCATATTCATTGGTAGAGGTACTTTTTGAATAACTTTCTATATTAGAGATTTTATCGAAAGGTGTATTGATTTGAACCTTATTTGCAGCGGTATAAATCCCTAATGAAGTAGATTTATTCGTATTATCGTAAGATGTAGTCGACTCATTTTTAATATACGCCATATCCATTATCAAATCGTCATCTTCACTTATCCTCCTTATTTTATTATGTATAGGGTCTAATTCCAAAATCTCGGTATTCTCAATAGCTCTGATATCATTAAGAAAAGAAATCAATTCATAATTAGAACTTGTAATACTTTTAGAAAGAATCTTCATATCCCTATCAAAACTTTTCCCTATTATCTCCTGAGATGATATTGCATCCTTCTCCATAGGGAATCGATCATATGTTCTATTATTAACCAGATTAATAGAATAACCATCTTCTAGAATTCTGTTTAAACGAAATCTCTTCTGTGCATCAGCAAAATAACTATCCTCCTCTTTCTCAAAACTTCCTGTTATACCAAGAAATACTAGCAATAGCATAAATACTGCTACCAACTCCATCACTTTGACACGTTTGATTCCTTTTATCAAGCGATCTTCCTCATCCATTCTTCTTTTCAGTTGTTCCCAATGAGAATCTTCATAAGGAACATAATTATCTTGAATTTTAGAAGCCATCTGCTCATCAAAAGCCTTATCAGAAAACTCCTCATCCAGAATTTTCGAAAACTCTTCCCAGTCACTCTGCTCTTCGGCTGGAATATTATTAAGTTTCTCTTTTATTTCCTTATCAAATTCTTTACTCATCTAAAGTTTTCTTTCGCAAGAATTATCGCTTTCAACTTTCTTCTGGCCTTTACAAGGTTAGACCTAGAAGTACTTTCTGTGATATTTAATATCTTCGCTACTTCCTTGTGACTATATCCTTCCATCACATAAAGATTAAATACAGAACGATAAGCAGGGGTCAAATGTCGCAGTGCTTCCAAAATATCTTTTGCAGAAATCATACTAATAGCATCAGGTTCTCCTGAATCAAGACCATAAGCAGTCTCGATATCTTCATTTCTTCTCCTTGATTCTTTTCTATAATAATCAATGCATGTATTAATCATTATTCTACGAATCCAAGCTTGTAACGAAGTCCCAGGTTTATATTTTTCCAAGTACCTAAAAACTTTGATAAAGCCATCATGTAAAATATCCAAGGCATCCTCATCATTATTAGTATACCTTTTACAAACCAACATCATCTGGCTGTAATGTTGTTCATAAATCAATTTTAACGCCCATTTTTCTTTGGCAATGCAAGCTGAGATGAAATCTTCCTCCTTCCTAAGGACTTTTAATGAAATTTCCATATGGTTTCTCTACTGTCTGGCGAAATATATCGCAACACTAAAATACTAATAATGTTGATCAATTGAAAATTTCTCTTATTCGTAACATAACTTTAACCAGTATTAATAATTATATAATATCAGTTAAATTTCAATATATAAGTCACAAGAAAGTGACGTAGTTAGCATAGGTATAAAGTTATATGAAACAATTATCTTTGAAGTAATATTCTCTTAAAATGTCCAAAAAGCAAAATAAAAACAAGCCCGACAAAAACCTTAACAATAATTCTAAAGAAAAAAACTGGGTATGGATATTGGCTATTTTGATCATTACAACATTTGTGTTTTTAGAGGTTCGAAATTATGAGTTTGTAAACTGGGACGATGATAAAAACATTTATGATAATGAACTTATCACATCTCTTAGTAACAACAATTTTTGGAAAAACACAAAAGAAATATTCACTACCAAGGTTATTGGAAACTACAATCCTCTTCCCATTTGGACATTCGCTTTCGAAAAGCAAATATATGGATTGGATAATCCAGGTCCGTGGCATTTGACAAACCTATTATTGCATCTAATTGCAGTATTACTTGTATTTAAAATTTGTTCTAACCTAAGTTTAAACATACGAGCTATCCTTATCATAAGTTTCTTATTTGCCCTTCATCCATTAAGGGTAGAGTCAGTCGCTTGGGTTACAGAGCGAAAAGATGTCTTGTACGCCGTCTTCTATTTAGGAGCTATCCTTCAATACATAAAATGGAAAAACGACCACAAATCTATCCGGATTTTTTGGATATATTTTCTTTTTATTCTTTCTCTATTCTCCAAAATACAAGCGGTAATACTTCCTCTATCCCTGCTTTGTATCGATTATTTTTTAGACAAACGAATAGAATTCAAAAACTTTTTATCAAAAGCTCCTCTATTTCTACTTTCCCTTGTCTTTGGGGTTTATGGGATCTACTCCCTAAAAGAACATGGATCACTAGAAGCAAATGAAACTTATACTGGGATTTCAAGAGTTTTTATTGGTTCATATAGCCTTCTGATATATATGATTAAATCCATTATTCCTTACAGAATGTCTCCATTATATCCATATCCTGCATCTATACCTTGGTTCTTCTATGTTTCATTTCTAGTTTTTCCAGGATACATTTATATATTATACCATTCCTACAAAAAGCAATTGCGCCACATCGTTTTTGGCATGGCTTTCTTCTTTCTCAATATTGTCATGTTGTTACAAATACTGGGAGCTGGGCAAGGTTTTATAGCAGATAGGTTTACATATGTCGCATACTTTGGCCTTTTCTTTATTTTTGGTTATTATATTGATTTATGGATAAACAAATATCCCAATTACAAAAAAATCATTACTTCTTTGATTGCCATCACTTTTATCAGCTACACATTTATTACTTTTCGGCAGGTAAAAATTTGGAAGAATAGCGGTACCATGTGGAGCCATGTCATAAAATATTATAAGAATGCTACGCTTCCTTATGGTAATAGAGCCAATTATTATAGAGACAATGGTGAAATTCAAAAGGCATTAAAAGATTATGACAAAGCTGTAAGTCTAAAGCCAAGTGCCGCTACATTTAATAGTAGAGCCAGGGTGTTTTTTGATCATGGTAAATCAAGGGATACATTGCTATTGGCTCTTGAAAATTACAGTAAAGCCATTGAAATGGATCCCGACAATGGAGAATATTATGTGAATAGAGGAGCTACCTATGCCAGACTTAACAATAATGAATTAGCTCTAGAAGATTTAAATAATGGTCTTAAATTCAAACCCAATCATGCCACCGGATATTTAAACAGGTCCATTATCTATCAATTTATGGGTAGGATTGATGCAGCTCTGATAGATATAAAGAAATATCTTGAATTTCATCCATATAATGCTGATATTTGGTACGAAAAAGCTAGAGCAGAGAGAATTCTCAAGAATTTTAACGTGGCTATTCAGGATTATACCACAGCGATTAAATACAATAGAAATAATCCTTTGTTTTACTATGAAAGGTCCCGTACTTATTATCAGATAGGTCAGATAGAAAATGCAAAAAAAGACTTTCAAGTGGCTCTTTCTGCTAACTATACGAAGATAGACCCTAACTACAGGGCCCTTTTAGGATATTAATTATTTGTCTAAGATGAAACCATATATACTTTCTATAATTTTAATACTGATAGGATATAATCTATCCGCTCAAAAACTATTCATAGATAAAAAGAGAAAAGATGTTGAAAAAGGAATGACTCAAGTAGGTCGTACTGTCTACAAAATAATAGATAGTGCCGATACCTTAGCATATGTTATAAGTCCTGATATATATCCTGTGGAGTTTTACTGCATATTTGATGATGATGATCGTTGTCATCAGCAATTAATAAAGATTTACTGCTCTAAATGTGCCAAGTCCTATTTGAAGTGCATTAAAAATAATAAGGGTTTTGACTTCAAAAGATTGAGCAAATATTATTATTATTCCAAAAGAAAGAAAAGAACACTTATGCGAGTAGTTGAAGACGAAGAGTTTGAAATTTGTGTAAAAATCATATTAGATCGTACTGATTGGAGTAAGGACGAATATAAAAAGATTGAAGAAAGAGGGAAGGAGTTTAGGGAAGAACTTTGACTACTTAAGGCCAGTTCTCAAACTGTACTCGCTTTCAACTTTAGGATTTTCAGAAGTATATAACTTATCAAGTTGAACAATAGCGTATACTAATCCTCCTTGATTATTCGTCTGAATTGCTTCTCGACCTTTTTCTCTTAACTGATCCGCTAGTCCGATATTGATGTAATTTAAAGAATCATAATAATAGAATAAAAAAGTATACTCTGTAAAAGTCATTTCGCGTCTTTGGAAGATATGCTTTTTTCTTACGTCAAGTTTCTCCAGTACTATTTTCAACTTTAATATTGATCCTTCTTTAACAATTGAATCACCTTCCTCTTTAATGGCTTTATAAAACTCCTTGTCCGAATCATTTGATTCTTTAGAATTTAAAATATTTTTAAAACTATTTAATTCACTATAAAAATCCGAAACTAATTTAGTCAATAATGACTTTTCTTCTGTCTCTCCAATTTTTCGTGCTAATTCCCGTTTTCTAATGTCAATTTTCAATTTTTTATTCCAATTGTCATTACCTGATATCATTAACAATTCTTCCTTCAGAGTATTCAGCTCTAAAATATATGAATTCAATATTTGTGCTCTTTCAAAATTTTGAGTCCTTTCCGAAACACTTACCTCTTTGGTCAAAATCCTCTTTAAATCCTTAATATCGTTCAATGTGATATTGGCATCTACGGTGTTTGAATTAGGTTTGAATACTTCTTTTATTTCTGTATCAATCATAGGTATATATACCTCTATGCTCAAATCTCTAGATTCACTCATAGAAAAATTTAATTCAATATCCACTCCTTCAATAATATCTCTTTCTAAATCGGTTCCTTCAATTTTTACACTACCTATTAGAATGGAAGCAGATGGAAGATTGTGATGGCTGCCTTCAAATATTTTGATTTGTAAACTGTCCGAAGAACCCCTTTTAACATTTTGAGCTACCTGTCTTATCATAAATTTGTTAAGTGGTAAGATTGCATTTTTCTTGAAAATCGGCTCTAGAAACGATTTTGAATCCTCTGGTGAATCCAACTCAATACAAATGTCATGGGGCAAAGGCTGACCCTGAACAGTATATTTACCCTGATTGATGGTAAATTCCTGTATTAACTCTTCTATTTCATTATTATTTTTATCATAGACACGCATCTTAAAAGTATTGGAGGTATTGGCTATCAGGTTAACAGTAAGATCTAAAGTGCCCTCTAAATTTATATAGCCCGAATCATATCCTCCATCTGATCTCATAAATCTAACTTTGATCTCTTTGGTTTTTCCTTTAGATCTAACCAATAGCAGTGAGATCATCTCGGATTCAAAAGCATGATACGCTAATTCTATTTCAATCTTTTCTTTTTCCTTAAAAAAGGGTCGGTTCTGCTTTTCTTCCACATTTAAACCAACATTATAAAGTTTAGAATTAGCATAATAAGCGGCTCCATTAACGACTGCCGTTATTGGGTCTATTGAATCATCAACTTTCACCTCAAATTCATTCCTTAGTTTTTCCTTCACCAAAGGAATATAAGTTGATCCACCTACCAAAAAAATGTGATCCAAATCCGTAATATGGTTGGCAACTAACATCTTTCTTGTCATTTCAATAGTCCTTTTCAAAACAGGTTCTATGAGATTCTCAAACTCTCTTCTATTGATTTCTAAAAACAAATCCTCTTCTTTAAGGTCGATGTCAACTTCAACAATTTCGGACGTGCTTAGTTCCTTCTTAACTTCTTCTGCTAAGTACATCAATCGTTGATAAAACATACCGTTGTCAGAATCAATATCATTTATTTCTGTCAAAATGTTCTCATAACCTTTTATTAGTTTAATTCTTTCAAGAAATATTTCTTTAATAATAAGCTCATCGAAATCCATACCTCCCAGATAATTATCTCCAATATGATCTACTATCTTCATCTCTCCATCTATAATTTTAATCAAGGCCACGTCAAAAGTTCCACCACCCAAATCATATACTATCCATGTTTTAGACTCCAAGCTCTGT
Source organism: Saprospiraceae bacterium (assembly GCA_965230495.1). Classification (GTDB taxonomy): domain Bacteria; phylum Bacteroidota; class Bacteroidia; order Chitinophagales; family Saprospiraceae; genus JACJYM01. The sequence continues at coordinate 1,894,822 of OZ246004.1, forward strand.
CCCGACTTATTTACATACGCAATAGATGCAGCAATTGGTTCTTGCAAAAGAATTACCTCTTTAAATCCAGAATTATATCCAGCTGTTTTAGTTGCATTTGATTGTATAGTATCGAAAGATGCTGGAATTGTAATGACAACGGCATCCTTGTTTACAGTTGACGGAACAAATTTGCTAAGCTCCATCAGAATATATTTGGAAAGGTCCACAGGTGTGACGAATTCATTTCGTGAAGCAACAAAATAAGTATGATTAGTACCCATTTTTCTTTTAAAGTGAGAAAAAACATTGTTGCTACTTCTCTTCTGAAATTCCTTGGCTTTATCTCCTATAACGACTCTTTCTTTTCTGAATGCTACAACAGAAGCTGTGGTCTCTTTTTGCGTACTAAAATTCTTGTAAATGTTCAATACGCCATCCGCGAATCTTGCTATACTGGAATTAGTCGTTCCTAGATCAATACCTATATCAATACTTTTTTTCATAAAATTTTCAACCTACTAAAACAATACCTTTTTGTAACAGTTTTCGTTCACTGTCTTCCAAACTAAAAATAATTGGTTTGATAACCTCAATAATTTTTAAACAATTTCTTTCTGATTTGACAATTGTTCCATCACAATCCACTCTTTCTATATCATACTCTTCACCCAAGGGATCATAATATAAAACCCCTAATGACTCAAAATGAAAAAATATTCGATGAAAAAATCTTTCATAAGATTCCAATTCAGAATTCTTAACCAACTTCAATTTCAGGTTATGAATTTGGTTAAGAATAGCTATTGCGTTAGAATGAGAAAAATTCATATATTAGACTTAAAATAACAAATATTTCGTAAAAATACATCTAGTAAATAACCATGTATTCCTATCTAAATCCTTCATTTTTTTTTGAAAATCAAAATTCCAAAATAGAAAGTAAAGATTTAAAAAGAAAGAAAAAAGAATTATTTCTTAAAATAGAACTTAGCAATACCGAGTTTATTACGATTAAAAATAGAGCTTTTCGGAAAAATGATATTATAAATATTTTTGACGAGTTTCAAACGAATCTGAACTATCATAACCTAATTCTTTCTACAAAAGAATTACATAAATTTCTAATTAGTGAAGAAGTTGGAAGTTACAATTATGTAACCATGAGCAAAGAAATTCAGAATAATTCAGAGTTTTTAAACTTTCTAAAACCATTTTTCAATTCTATCTTCTTTACAAACGTGAAAAACTTATACAAATCTGCTCATATAATTGATGTTTTCCGATATATTAAGAGATTTGAAAATATCAGACAAGAACTGCCCCAAGAGTTATTCATTAATGCCAAATTTGAATTGTACAATATTATAAGAAAAGACATTAATCAAACTCTACATAAATATTCCAAAAAATCGCCCCTTGAAATGATGATGGAAAAAGAGGAATTTGTTAAAGATTATTCTTTGGAAAAAATGGAAATCATCAATGAAATTATAAATGATCATGAACTTCTTACCTATTACTTGGAAAAATTTTCTAAACTCATTTCTATATTAATCGATAAGTGCAACGGTGATTTTCGAGAATTTCATTCAAGAATTAATAATCATATTTATAAAATTTTACTCTATGTTAAACGCTTTAATCCGGAACATAAATTATTAGTAAATCTAGATTATTTCCGAGCTATATATAGTCGCCCCGATTATTCAAGAAATAGAGAGTCTTCAGAGAAGAATAATTGGGTGCCATTTTTTTTTCTTTTTAAAATAATAATACTTGTAACTATAATTAGCAATAAGTCAAACCACCAAAAAAGTTTCAAACAAAAACAATATGAATATTATAAAAATATTTACTCTAAAAAACCTAAAACTAAATTACTTACTAAGAAGTATGATAAAATAAACAACATTTTGAATATTGAAATATTATCAGCATCTTATAGTCTTACTTCAATTCCAAAAAACTATTACAGTTATCATAAATTGATTAACAATTACTTACCAAAAAATACCTCAGTAATTGTAAAGCTAAAAATTTATACATCAGATAAATCGAATCACTATGATCTAGAAACAGAATTGGTGAAAAAAGGAAAAAAATGGTCACAGTCGGTAAAATTGGTAAAATCAAATCCAACTTACTCAAGGTCCTTTAAAGTAAATTATGCAGTAAAACTAAAAGAACTAATTCTAGGCAAATATGTTATCCCACATAATCTGAACTCTGGCATCAAAAAAGGAGAATCTTTCAGTTTGTTTATTTATAAGAATGGGATTAAATATTCAGCTAAGATATTAAGGAATAAAACAAAGGAGACTTTTTACATTCATAATTATAATCTGGAAAAATCCTATAATCATTCGAACTCAATAGAAGACGAGGTTCGGAGTCTAATAAAAGATATAATGACCCTAGAATACAGTGATTGCAATTATACAAAGAAAAATTTTGAAAATTTAGCGTTGCTCTTTGGCAGAAAAAAGCCATTAGCTTTTAATTACTTCACTAATCGCCAAAAGCCAGTTTATAATGTAAAACTAGGCAAACATGATTATTATTTTGAATTTGCAAGAAATGTCAATGACTTAAATAGGATTCTGATATTGAAAAACTCAAATAATATTGAATCTGCAGTTCTGGACCTGACTGTTGAAAATAATCCTGAGTTAAGAAAGATGATTTCTGAAGAAATCTTCATGAGAGCAGTGCCTGTGAAATCAAATTAATACCTCAAGTATCTTTTCCTTATTTCATTAAAAGTAGTCAGGTCACTTTGCCAACTTGCTCTAATATTTTCTTCAGATATTCCTTTTACCAATTGTTCTCGTAATTGATCCGTACCTGCCAACTTATCAAAAAATGCCGCATTACTAAAGAAATGTTCTTTGTCCTTATAATCTCTGTAATAATTTACCAGATATGTTAAGTCCAACTTATTAAGATCTTGTAATGCCCCTAGAGTTAAGGTACTTAGGTTATCTCCAAAACAATCGATACCATTATGTTTAGGATTCTTGGCTCCCTTATTAGGTGAAGGTGTAAATACATAAGATTTTACCATATAGTCCGGGTGACCTATTTGCTGAAACTGTAATGATGTTCCTCTTCCCACACTTACCGCTGTCGGTTCAAAAAAACATAGCGAAGGATAAAGATATATGGACTTCATATTAGGTAAATTGGGTGATGGTGCCAGTGGTATTTTGTAATAACTATCTCTTTTTAAGTTTTTGCATGGAATAACTTTCAAATTACAGGCATCTGATTTCTCTAACCATCCCTCTTCATTTACCATGGTGGCATATTCTCCTATTGTCATTCCATAGATAACCGGCACATTGTGTAACCCAACAAAAGATTTATAGTCGTTCTTCAATACTGGACCGTCAATATAATCTAAATGAGGATTTGGCCGGTCTAGTACAATTACTTCTATATCATTTTTGGCACAAGCCTCCATCATATAGGATAAAGTAGAAATATAGGTATAGAACCTCACTCCTACATCCTGAAGGTCGAATATTACGACATCAACGTCCTTTAGATCTTCATCCGAAGGCTTTTTATGACTACCATATAAGGAGACAATAGGTATTCCTGTTTTCGAATCAACACCATCATTAACCTTTTCTCCTGCATCAGCTTCTCCTCTAAAGCCGTGTTCCGGAGAAAACAATTTTACAATATCTACATCTAATGAAAGTAATGTGTCGACCAAATGACTTTTTCCCACTGTACTGGCATGATTAACCACGCAAGCAACTTTTTTATTCTCTAAAAATGGGTGATAAAGAGATACTCTCTCGGCTCCGACAATCACATCGTACTCACTGATCGTATCTGTTGAGCTTACTGATGTAACCGTTATATTATCTACATTTTTGTATTCTTTACAAGAGAAACAAAAGAAAATTATAACAACTAAAAAAAATTGATTTTTCATCTATGAATAATTGAAAACTGTATAAAGTAAAAAGCCTTTATTAGAACGTATTCTAATAAAGGCTCGTATTCATTAAATTAAATTATGTCTAACCGCTACAAGAAATACACCCTTCTTCCATTGTACATACTGCCCCCTCTTGTAGGTCTATCACTTCATTCTCAGCTCCCATTCCCGCACGTATTCTTTGATGTTTTTCTGCAAGAGTAAACTTAATTGGATCAACAGCCGCCTTACTTCTCATGTAATACATTCCAGTTTTAAGGCCTTGTTGCCATGCATAAAAATGCATCGAAGATAATTTACCAAAGTTTGGATTTTCAACAAAAAGATTGAGACTCTGACTCTGACATATATACGCTCCTCTATCTGCCGCCTGATCTATGATAACTTTCTGACTTAGTTCCCAAACTGTTTTGTATAAGCTCTTCATCTCATCCGGAATCCCCTCTATACTTTGAATACTACCGTTATTTGCCATTAATTCTTGTCTCAAGTCTTCGTTCCATAGATCTAAACCAATTAGATCTTTAAGTAAATGCTTATTGACTATAATATACTCTCCCGATAATGTTCTTCTAGTGTAAATGTTTGAAGTATAAGGCTCAAAACACTCATTATTCCCCAATATTTGCGACGTACTCGCCGTAGGCATAGGAGCCAACAAAAGTGAATTTCTTATTCCATTCTCAACTATATTAGATTTTAAAGTTTCCCAATCGTATCTATTCGATGGTTCCACATTCCACAAATCAAATTGAAGAATTCCTTCGCTAGTCGGAGATCCCTTAAAGGTTTCATAGTGACCATTTACTTTTGCTAGCTCACAAGATTCACTTATTGATGCATAATAAATGGTTTCGAATATATCCTTATTCATTTGCTTAGCTTCTTCGCTATCAAAAGAATATCTCATTAGCATATATGCATCTGCCAAACCTTGAACCCCAATTCCAATGGGTCTATGTCTCATATTTGAGTTCCTGGCTTCCTGTATCGGATAGTAGTTGATATCAATTATCTTGTTAAGGTTTCTTGTAATAACTCTGGTTACATCCTCAAGTTTTTGATAGTCGAACTCTTTGGTTTCGTTATTTACAAATTTTGGTAATGATATAGATGCCAAATTACATACTGCAACTTCATCTCTATCTGTATACTCAATAATCTCTGTACATAAATTGCTAGACTTAATTGTACCAAGATTTTTCTGGTTTGATTTTTTGTTAGCTGCATCCTTATAAAGGATATAAGGATTTCCAGTTTCAATTTGAGCTGTTAATATCTCAAACCACAGGTCCTGAGCTTTTATTGTCTTTCTCGCTCTTCCCTCAGATTCATATTTATGATATAAAGCCTCAAATTCTCCGCCATAAGTATCAGCTAATCCTGGGCACTCATTAGGGCAAAACAAAGACCATTCGCCGTTGTCCTTTACTCTTTGCATAAAAAGGTCTGGAATCCATAATGCATAGAATAAATCTCTCGCTCTTTGTTCCTCCTTTCCATGGTTTTTTCTAAGATCCAAAAAGTCTTTTATATCGGCATGCCATGGCTCTAAGTATATGGCAAACGCCCCTTTTCTCTTTCCACCTCCTTGATCTACATATCTAGCAGTATCGTTGAAAACCTTAAGCATTGGAACAATACCATTAGATGTGCCGCCTGTTCCTTTAATATAACTTCCTTGTGCTCGGATATTATGAATAGATAATCCTATCCCGCCTGCTGATTGAGATATTTTTGCACATCTACTCAGTGTTTCGAAAATACCTGAAATACTATCTTCAGTCATTGATAGTAAGAAACAAGATGACAATTGTGGTTTTGGTGTTCCTGCATTAAACAAAGTAGGAGTAGCATGTATAAACCACTTTTCTGACATCAGATTATATGTCTCTATCGCTGCATCTATATCTTCTCCATGGATACCTACTGCTGCTCTCATAAACAAATGCTGTGGTCTCTCCACTATTTCCTTATCCATTCTTAGAAGATATGATCTCTCTAAAGTTTTAAAACCAAAGAAATCAAAGCTATAATCTCTATCATAAATAATCGCTGAATCAAGTTTGCTACTATATTTTCGTATTGTCTCGATTGTTTCAGTACTTATAAGTCCTGCTGGTTCTCCAGTCTTTGGATCTATATAATTATATAGTCTTTCCATTGTACTAGAAAATGACTTATCCGTATTTTTATGTAAGTTAGAAATGGCTATCCGAGCCGCTAAAATCGCATAATCCGGGTGCATAGATGCCATTGTAGCCGCTGTTTCTGCAGCTAGATTATCAAGCTCCGTGGTTTTCACTCCATCATATAACCCTTGGATTACTTTTTTCGCAATATCGATAGGTTCTATATATTTCTGGTCTAACCCGTAGCATAGTTTTTTTACTCTGGCAGTTATCTTGTCAAAACTTACATCTTCTTTTCTATTATCTCTTTTTGTTACTTGCATCTCATTAGTTTTTTAGTGTTGAATATTGTAGTTTAATTATCTTGATTCCTTGAGCTTAGGTTTAATAGTCTAAAAATCTTCGTCTAAGGAGAATACCTGCTTTTCTTTTTCTGCCATTACTCCTGACTTTTGGTAGTCTCCCACTCTTTTCTCAAAGAAGTTTGTCTTTCCTTGTAGAGAAATAAGATCCATCCAAGGGAATGGGTTTTCTGCGTTATAAATCTTAGCATTACCTAAAGAAGCCAAAAGACGATCGGCAACAAACTCTATATACTGACACATCAATACAGCATTCATTCCTATCAAATTCACCGGAAGGGCGTCGGATACAAATTCCTTTTCTATTTCAACAGCATCTCGTATAATGCTCTCTATTACAGATTTATCTAATTTGTTTTGGATGTGTCTATTATAGAGAAGACATGCGAAATCGCAGTGCATACCCTCGTCCCGAGATATCAATTCGTTTGAGAAGGTTAGTCCAGGCATTAAGCCTCTTTTTTTCAACCAGAAAATAGAGCAGAACGAACCAGAAAAGAAAATTCCTTCAACTGCAGCAAAGGCTATCAGCCTCTCTTGGAAGCTTCCTTTTTCTATCCACCTTAATGCCCAATCGGCCTTCTTTTTAACACAATCCAAATGCTCTATAGCATTAAACAGATAATTCTTTTCCTCAGTATTTTTTATATAGGTATCAATAAGAAGAGAATATGTTTCAGAATGAATATTTTCCATCATAATTTGGAAACCGTAGAAAAATTTTGCTTCAGGATATTGTACCTCTGACACCATATTTTCAGCAAGATTTTCATTAACAATACCATCACTTGCAGCAAAAAAAGCAAGTACATGCTTTATAAAGTGCCTTTCGTTATCGTTCAGTTTGTTATCCCAGTCCGAAAGATCCTGATGCAAATCTATCTCTTCTGCTGTCCAGAAACTAGCCTCTGATTTTTTGTAAAACTGCCATATATCATCATGTTTAATAGGGAAAATTACAAATCGGTTTGGATTGTCAACTAATATAGGTTCAATTTTACTCATACTTATAGGATTTACTTTATATGCAAAAAATTTATCATGCGTTTTCTTATCGATAAAAAAGCACGGAGAACCAAAATGCTATTTTCGCTTCCCTGTGTTTTTTCGGTTGGAACTTTTGGAAAATTTGGATTGATTTGAGCAGTGACTTAAGTCCTACTAAGTATCCTTTATTTTCGTGACACAAATTAAGATAAAATTTAATTTGTTTTAAAAGCTTTTTTTTCAAAGTTATCCACAGCGTGTGGATAACATATATAAATCCTTATGATTCAACATATTACATTTTTTTGTTATTTGAGCAAATGTTAAGAACTTATTAATAAAAGAATTTACCTTTCTATAAATCAACCTAAAACATATAAATATTTATATTAATCTATGTTACATGTTGATTATCCACAACTTCATTTATTTGTAGATGTTATGATTTAACAGAATAAAATGTAAAGTTTTTAACACAATCAAAATACTATTGAAAATCCTAAAAAAAGGCACCAGATAAGTAACTTTTGACAAAATAATTTATATGCTATTATTTTGTATTAAATGGGAAAATAATGAGCAATATATATCCGCCTTGTTAATTAGTTTAACAACTACTTATTCTTATAGCTGTTCCTACTAAAAAACCAAATCAAACCACCTCCTAATACAACAGAAACGAGTATTATTAAAGGAAAGGCGAATCTGCTACTTCTAAAAGGAATATGATCGAGATTCATTCCATAAAAACTAGCTACCAATGTAGGAACCATCAAAATAATAGTAATAATGGTCAATCGTTGAATGAAAACATTAAGGTTATTAGAAACAATACTAGCATATGCTTCCATGGTGCCACTTAATATATTTGTATAAACATTTGACATTTCCAACGCCTGGCTATTATCAATCAAAATATCTTCAAACAATTCAGTATACACTTCCTCCCCTTCCAATCGCAAAAGGTCCGTTCTTTTCATCTTGAGTTTCAACAGTTCATTCGTACTCAATGACGTAACAAAATAGACTAAACTCTTCTCAATCCGTAACAATTGTTGCAATTCACGATTTCTACTACTATTATATAATTCTTGTTCAATTAAATTTCTTTTCAAATTCAATTTCTTCAAACATTCCAAAAATCTAAACACATTCTGTTCAAAAAGTTGAAGTACAAATAGTTTATTATCTGCAGGACTAAAGTTTCTTACCTTATCATCCATAAATTTCTCTATAATTGGATTCTCCTTTGGAGTGATCGTCACTATTTGATCATCTGTAATAAGAATACCTATAGGAGAGGTAATATAAATAGCCTCATTCTCTTTGTTATCATCATTTAAAATAGGTGTATTTACTAAAATATAAGTAAAATCATCTTCTCTCTCATATCTGGATCGTTCGTCGATATCCAAAGCATCTGTGAAAAAATCAACCGGAATATTTAAATTAAGAGCTAACTCATCAATTTCTCCATGTTCGAAAGGAGGATAAAGATTGATCCACGAGCATGTTCTCAGATCATTGATCTTTCTGAGATGGTTCGACTCTTTTATAAAGTACTGGATCATTCACTTCTTGATTAAATTGCCCTATGGCCAAAAGTAAGAAAACAATTAGGTCTCTAAAATACTCTTCAATTTTAATACCAATTTTTTATTTTGACTTGAAAACCTCCTTTCAAAAATTCTGGAATAAGAATAATACATAGCAAACCCCATGAAAAGTAATCCAAAAAATGAAGCTATTCCCCAGATAATCCCTTGTTGAACAAATGCAAGTATACTTAAAAGAGCAATCATGAGAGAAGCCGTAACTATAAAGATGACCACCCTAACAGAAGATAAAAATTCGATACTTCCCACTAATTTACGAGCTATCCAATAGGAAAGAAACATCAAAGGAAAATAAACTAAAAATCCCAACAGGGCTAAAGGCAACAAAACAGTTGCCAGAGTAATTTCCAGAAAATCCTGTTTTGGATATATATTCTTTTCAGTTAGATTATCTATAGGCTCTCCTTGTTGATAATTCTTAACACACGCCCGAATCTTATGAAATAAGTTACTCCCAAATATTACTGATTTTCCACTCTTATCTAACAACGCAGATAAATTACTGTAAAGCTTGCCAATTTTATGAGGTCTTTCTTTCTCTTCAAAAATCATTGGTCGCGTCACTTCGAAAACTCTATCAGTTATTTCCTTATAAATTAAATTATCCGATTTATCTCCTATCTTTTCTATTTCACTTTTAAAAGACACAGGTTCTCCAATATTAAGAAATACATCCGATCTAAATCCACCTACGTTGGTAAAATTTATTCCCACTGGTAAAATCTGTAAATCAAGGTTATGGTCCTTTCTGATTGCCTCTAAAGACATTCTAGCCATTCCTTTTTTGAAAGGTCTTAAGAACTTGACATCTTCCGTTCCTCCTTCGATAAAGATTATCACATGCTCGTTTTTTTGTAGCTTTTCAACTACAATATCTATGGTTTTATGATTATTTCTAAGGTTCGAAAAACCATCTTTAAAACGGTAGATAGGAATTTGATTAGTGGCTTTCATTAACGGTGTTAATACCGGTTTATCATATAAATCACCACGTACCAAAAAATGCAAAGGCTTAGGCCACAGGCAAGCCATTATTATGGGTTCCAAAAATCCACTAGGGTGATTACTCGTAATAAAAACGGGCTTATTCTTAGGAATGCGATTGAAACCATCAACATATATTTTCCGATAATATAATCGAATGGCCATATTGGCTATAATTTTTAATATTCGATAGATCATCTATATATGTTGAGTCAAATATTTAATTTTGAGGTCACGAAGTTAAGATAAGTAAAGGATAAATTTCACCTATTGTCTTTAAACAAAAAAAAATTGATCGTTATCGCTGGTCCAACCGCTGTTGGAAAAACAAGTCTTTCCATAAAAATGGCGAAAAAATTCCAATGCGAAATTTTTTCTGCGGACAGTAGACAGGTATATAAGGAGCTCAATATAGGTGTTGCAAAACCTACCCATTACGAGTTAAGCCAAGCTAATCACCATTTTATTAACCATATTTCGATCCATCAAGAATATAATGTAGGTACTTATGAATCGCAAATGATGGCGAGTTTGAATCAATATTTTCAGACCCATAATATTGCCATTTTAACAGGAGGTACTGGTCTATATATTCAAGCTGTTATTAACGGAATAGATCGTTTTCCTGATATCCCATTAGAAATAAGAGAAAATATATCAAAGCAATTGATATCCAACGGCCTTAAGTATCTTCAGAATTTATTACAGGACAAAGACCCCATCTATTATAATTCTATAGATATTAACAATCCAAGAAGAGTAACACGTGCCCTTGAAGTAATTGATGCTACGGGAAAACCATTTTCTTCATTTTTGATTAACAAAAGAAAAAAGAGAAACTTTGATGTACTTGGCTATCTTTTAGTAAGGGATAGAAAAAATCTATACCATAGAGTTAATTTACGTGTTGATAATATGATGAAACAAGGGTTATTAGAAGAAGTAGAGGCTCTATATCCTCTCAGACATTTAAAAGCTCTTCAAACAGTTGGGTACAGTGAGTTATTCTCTTATTTTGACGGTAATATTGATTTGTATGAAGCAATTGAATTAATAAAGAGAAATACTCGTAGGTATGCCAAACGGCAAATGACATGGTTTCGAAAGTATGGTCAATGGAAAAAGTTCCAGTTAGATTAAGTCATATGAATAGTTTAGGTCAACCACTTAATCTGAGCAGAGAATTTATTGATGTTCTTGATCAAATTGAAAAGACACCTTTCTCATATTTCATAACTGGAAGAGCTGGAACAGGTAAATCTACCCTACTTCAATTATTTAGAAAGACAAGTAAAAAAAGAATTGCTGTAGTCGCTCCTACTGGCATTGCCGCTTTAAACGTAAAGGGGCAAACCATTCACTCTTTTTTTGGCTTTCCTCCCAAGCTCGTTGATCCAAGAGAATTAAGAAAAAGGAGAAATCATCGTTTATACAAAAATATTGATGTACTTGTAATTGATGAAATATCGATGGTGAGAGCTGATATGATCGATTATATCGATATTTTTTTGAGAAATAATAGAGAAGTATCTCTCCCTTTTGGCGGAGTACAGCTTCTATTGTTCGGTGATCTATTTCAATTACCTCCGGTAGTCTCGAGTAGTTTTGAAAAACAGTATTTCAGTAGCCATTATCCTAGTCCATACTTTTTCTCTGCCTTCGCTTTTAACAACTCCGGTTTTCAATATCATATGATAGAGCTACGACATGTATATCGTCAGGAGGAGAGAAATTTCATTAATTTATTAGATAATATAAGACTCAACCATATAGATTATGACGATCTGGCTGAACTTAATTCAAGACATGTTAACCCTGAAAATGATATCAAATACTTATTAACCCTTACAAGCACCAATTCAATTGCAAATTCTATTAATTCAAGAGAACTAAACACGCTCTCTACTGAATCTTTCAAATACTTGAGCAAAATATCGGGTAATTTTAGTGAAAGGAATCTACCGACAGATACTATTCTTACTCTAAAAAAGGGAGCTCAAGTCATGTTTGTTAAAAATGACCATCAAAAACAATTTGTAAATGGCTCCATTGGTCAAGTAAGCTATTTGGACAATGATATTATTAAAGTAATTATAGAAGATATTCATGGATATGAAAAAGAAATAGAGGTTGTACCTCATGATTGGGAGATGATCAAATACGAATACAATACTGATACCAACAAACTAGAATCAAAAGTGACTGGTGTCTTTACTCAATATCCTCTTAAATTGGCTTGGGCTATTACTATTCATAAAAGTCAAGGTAAAACATTCGATAAAATTATAGTCAATTTGGGAAGAGGAGCATTTGAACATGGCCAAACGTATGTTGCCCTTTCCAGATGCCGAACATTAAACGGTATCTATCTGTCTAAACCCATTACTTTTAAAGATATATTGGTTGACGAGAGAGTGAGAGAATACTATCAAATAATGAGATAAAAAAAGGGCTCCAAAAATCAATTCTGAAGCCCTTTCTAAATTATTCACTACTTACTATACTAGTCTATGATTCATCAACTTCTTCATATTCTACATCAGTAACGTCTTCATCCGAAGTATCGCTTCCTGCATTATCACCTCCAGCATCACCAGCATTGGCTTGAGAACCTCCATTTGCCGCTTGTTGAGCTTGATAGATATCCTGACTAGCTGCTTGCCATGCCGTATTTAATGCTGTAGTAGCAGACTCTATTTTTTCAAGATCCTTAGCCTGGTGAGCTTCTTTCAACTCTGCCAATGCAGATTCTATTGGTCCTTTCTTATCTTCCGGAACTTTATCGCCATATTCTTTCAACTGTTTTTCAGTTTGGAAAATTAAAGAATCAGCCATATTCAATTTTTCAATTTCCTCCTTCACCTTTTTATCTGCATCTGCATTAGCTGCAGCTTCCGCTTTCATTTTTTCTATCTCTTCCTGTGATAAACCAGTAGAAGCTTCAATTCTGATATTTTGTTCTTTTCCAGTTCCCTTGTCTTTTGCAGATACATTCAAAATACCATTTGCATCCATATCGAAGGTAACTTCTATCTGAGGTACTCCTCTTGGAGCAGGTGGAATTCCATCAAGAATAAACCTTCCTACCGTTCTATTGTCCCTAGCCATAGCTCTTTCTCCTTGCAAAATATGAATTTCAACACTTGGTTGATTATCTGCAGCAGTACTGTATGTTTTGGTTTTCTTAGTTGGAATAGTGCTATTCGCTTCAATAACCGTATCAAAAATGTTACCCATTGTTTCGATACCTAATGATAGTGGTGTAACATCTAAAAGTAATACATCTTTTACATCTCCACTTAAGACACCTCCCTGTATAGCAGCACCTATTGCCACCACTTCATCAGGATTCACACTCTTATTAGGCTTTTTCCCAAAGAAGTTTTCAACTGCTTCTTGTATCTTAGGTATTCTTGTACTACCTCCTACTAAAATAATCTCATCTATATCAGATTTAGACAATCCTGCATCTTTTAAAGCCTCGGCACAAGGTTTTAAAGATCTTTGTACCAGCTCATCTGCTAATTGTTCAAATTTTGCTCTCGATAGCTTTAATACCAAGTGCTTAGGAACTCCATCAACCGCTGTTACATAAGGTAAATTGATTTCTGTTTCCTGTGCAGAAGATAATTCTATTTTGGCCTTTTCGGCTGCATCTTTAAGTCTTTGAAGAGCCATAGGGTCTTTTCTAAGATCCATATTCTCCTGAGATTTAAATTCTTCAGCCAACCAATCAATAATTACTTGATCAAAATCGTCTCCTCCCAAGTGAGTATCTCCATTGGTAGACTTTACTTCAAAAACACCTTCACCCAATTCTAAAACAGAGATATCAAAGGTTCCACCTCCTAAATCAAATACTGCGATTGTTGCGTCTTGGCCTTTCTTATCCAAACCATAAGCCAAAGCTGCTGCTGTAGGCTCGTTAATAATTCTTTTCACTTCCAATCCTGCTACCAAACCAGCTTCTTTTGTAGCTTGTCTTTGAGAGTCATTAAAATAAGCCGGTACTGTAATTACAGCTTCCGTTACTTCTTGTCCTAAAAAGTCTTCTGCGGTCTTTTTCATTTTTTGTAGTACCATAGCAGAAATCTCTTGTGGAGTATACTGTCTACCTTCAATCTCTACTCTAGCTGTATCATTATCTCCTTTTACTACCTTATAAGGCACTCTTCCCGCCTCTTTAGAGACTTCAGAAAACCTATTACCCATAAATCTTTTGATAGACGATATGGTCCGTGTCGGATTAGTAATTGCCTGTCTTTTTGCCGGATCTCCTACTTTTCTTTCTCCATTATCCAAAAAAGCAACTACAGAAGGTGTAGTTCTTCTTCCTTCTTCATTTGGGATCACTACTGGCTCATTTCCTTCCATCACAGAAACACATGAATTTGTAGTTCCCAGATCTATTCCTATTATTTTTCCCATATTATTATGATTAAAATTTTATTGTCAAAAAAATGTACAGTAAATCCTAATCAATCTATATGCCAATACATTATTCTGCCTTTATTTCAGGAATTAGGTGACAGTTAAAGGTAAAAAAGGCAGGTAGTGAAGAAAATAAGATGTCAATTCGTCATGTAAAGGTAATTACTAACATATCAATAGCTCTAATATTACATTCTTTTAATCCTGAATACTGATAAGATAAGCAATAATTTCACTCACTTTTCCTTTAATCTCCCTTTTATCCAACTCTTCTTCTTTTGCAAATACTTCTCCCCAAACAGGCATTTCTCTAGAGCCATGAGCATTTGGCATTGTCGTTCCATCTATCATTCTGGCAATTTGTTGCACCGGAAATTTGTTTAATTTTCTTCTACTATTAATAGTTCTTAAATTAGCAGGTAAACTCTTCAGAGTATCTACCCTGACTCCCCTACCATCATCTCCATGACATGAAACACAGTATTTTTTAAAATGTACTTCGCCTCTTTGTGCCTGTGCAGCCAACGAGTTTTTTGGAGGTCCTTGCTCACAACCAATACAGAATATAAATAGAATAAAGCTCAATACAGTCGTATTAACAACATTGGTAAATTTTAGATTTTTCATAAGCACTACATTTTTATTAAATCATCTTAATATGTAGTAAGATGATATCAAATCAAGTACTT
This sequence comes from Saprospiraceae bacterium, assembly GCA_965230495.1. Lineage (GTDB taxonomy): Bacteria > Bacteroidota > Bacteroidia > Chitinophagales > Saprospiraceae > JACJYM01. Next base: position 1,909,957 of record OZ246004.1, read on the forward strand.
ATAAATATAACACTTATTCCTCTAATTCAAGCGGGCTGTCGCATTATTCCGCCCATATCACTTATATTGGGCTTCCTGCCTTACTCCACCATACAATCTATTTCATAAGTGATTTAATCCTTGGAAGGATTATTTACAATACCCATAAAAATCGGTATATCAGTTGACTTATGTCGAAGCACTAATAAAAAGGGTTTATCAAAGGTCAATGAAGGAGGTGCAGAGGTTACACCGACACCAATAGAAGTAACAGCGGCTCCTTCTACTCCCTTCTCGTCCATAACTAAGGTCGCTTTATGCTCAACTTGACTAACATATAAAGACCCTATTTTGGACGAACCAAAATTCGATAAATCGCAACTTGATGATTGAAAAATATCTTCTATCCCCATATCTCTAAGAGACGGTATAAGAGATGTCTTATAAGTTATATCAAGCTTTGGCAGTGTAACATAAGCTCTTTCTTCAGTCAATAATTCTAAAGAGGATTGAAACATGTCCCAATTCTGAGTGATCCAACCTTCAATTCCTATATTCTCATCTCTTAATCCAAGAAAGGTCATACTAAAAACACTATCACTGAATGGTAAATTCAATACGAAGTGATCTTCTGCCACATGATATTTAAACATAGCATCGTGACGCATGTAATTCACTTTATCAACGGCTCCATTACGAAGGTAAAAATCACCCTCAGATGTATAATCAACCGGGAATCCATTAGCCCAATTTGATTTAAAATAGATGGCATTAAGAATAAAAGCTACATCCTCAGGTTTTATGTTCTCTATCAGTTTCTTGATTTTACCTTCCGTATTATTCTCTATCCATTGGTTAATCGATGATTTCGCAGTTTCTGCTTTACTAAAATCTTCGTTAAGTATTTCTGCCAGATAACTGTTTTCAATTGCCTGTTTGTAATCGGACAATACATCCACCCTATTGGCATCATAAAATAAGGCATTATTTGAAATAAATTCAGTCTCCTTATTGGTATGTAAATCGGTATATAATTTGGCATAAGCTTTATTGATCTCATTCACTGAATTCTCATCTAAGCCTAAGGCCTCTAGTACTTGCTTTTTTGAGTTTCCTTCTAATCCGTTCACCAACATATAAAGAGCCACTTGTATGCTATACGGAGATATTAAAATATTCTCATCACTATCATTCTTCTCCATAACTCTAAGAAAAAATTCATGTCCAAAGTCACTATTTGGAGACGTAATATTTATATCATTTATACTCTCATTAATAACTGGACTATTTTCGTCTCCGCAGGAGTTAAAAAAAATCAGCAGTAATAAGTACGATAAAAGTTGAAGTGATTTAGTATTCATAATATCCTTACGTTTTAGTTAAAATATACTCTCTATTTATTAAGACTATTTATTAAACAAATTGGTTGGGAAACAACCTAAAAAAGGTGACATAAATATTACATAAACTGAAATAATTTTCGTTATCATTGCGACTCACTGAAATTCTAATGGCTCTTTTGATAACTGGAACTTGTAAAAAAGATGAGTGAAATTAAAAAGCTTAACCTGGATCTTTCTAAGATTAGAAATTTTAAAAAATATACTGAAACTAGTAATACAAAGGCTATCGTACAGATAGTCAACTCGTTTTTACCATTTGTAGGCTTGTGGATATTAATGTACTTATCATTGGATATTAGCTACTGGCTAACTTTTGGATTAGGAATTATCAACGCTTTCTTTCTCGTTAGAATTTTTATTATTCAACATGATTGTGGGCATAATTCTTTTGTAGCCAATTCTAAATTTAGACATACGGTTGGCTATATATGTAGTTTATTCAGTGCTATTCCCTATCATTATTGGGCTAAATCTCATCATGTTCATCACGCGAATAACGGAAATTTAGAATTACGAGACATTGGTGACATTACCACTTTAACTGTTAAAGAATATTTTTCATTATCTAATTGGAAAAAATTTAAATATCGCCTGTATCGTTCATTTCCTGTGATGTTTGTGTTGGGCCCTATATATTATATCGCTATTCACAACAGAATGAATCTCATTAAAATGGAAATCTTCAAAAACGAAAAATGGAGATTATATATCAATAATGTGATCTTGCTTGGAATATTTGTAGGTCTTGCCATTTGGTTAGGGGTTTGGAAATTTATCCTGACTCATTTCACTATACTTTTCATTTTTGCGATTATAGCAGTTTGGTTTTTTTATGTTCAGCATCAACACGAAGAATCTTATAAACAATGGAAAAAAAATTGGGATTACATTACTGCAGCCATTAAAGGAAGTACTTATTATAAAGTCCCTCGTTTATTCAATTGGCTCACAGGTAATATAGGTATTCACCATATTCATCATTTAAATCCTGCTATACCGAACTATAATTTGAAAAAAGCACTAAGGGAAAATCAATGGATCAACCAATTGACTACAACTATAGGTTTTATTGATAGTTTAAAATTAGCATCAAATAAACTTTGGGATGAAACAAGTCAGAGAATGATTACTTTTAGAGAATACAGAAGGTTAAAGCCTTCTCTGGCAGTTTCATAATACTCAAGACTTTTTATCCTCCAAAGTAATTATTGGCATTTTGCTGTCCATATTCATACTTTAAGAAATTAAGTGCTCCTGATTTAACACCGATGAAAAAACCATAGGTCCTTTGGCTAGGATTCCATCGAATGCTCATCGTCCAACAATGCAGATCTCTTGATAACCCAAATGAAGGATAAGGAAATGTTTTAGTAACGAAATTGTATGAGAGATTGCCGACTGTTAGATTCCAATTTTCTGATAAAGGGATACTACCACTAAATCTAATAGAGTTTGAAGACACAAAGGAAGTATCACGACCATCATTTTCTTTTCTCTTAACCCATTGAAATACATGGCTTATTCTGAATTTATCAAACAGGTCTGCAAATGATCTTAGCTCCTTTTTCTTTTGGCCCTTTTTTATTCGTATACCGGGCCTTGAATCCCTCTCTTTTTTATCTTCTTCCTTGCTGGCTTTTTTCTCTTCCTTTTTCTCAGAAGAGAAAAGCCCTCTGATTTGTTTAAAAGTAAAACCTGTATCAAAATTTAGTGTAAGATTTCTCATTTCTACCAATTTACCCTGAGTATCCCACAAGGTTTTGTTTATTACTCTTCCAGACTCATTCGTTTCATATGGTCGAAACCTTGCAGAAAATCTAAACTTGGTCAATCCCTTGTATATATTCGTATTACCACTCACTGAAATGTCACTCCAATTAAGAGAATCTGCCGCGAAATTATAATTTCCGTTCAGTGATAAATTATTAAGCAGTTTAATATTCTTTTCGGTACTATCTCTTTTCGAATAATACTTGGCCTCCAAAATATTGGTAAAACTATAACTCAGTGTCATCTGCCTATCCCTCAAACTTGGAGAATAAGGATTGCCCCGGAAAGGGTTATATAAGTCTATTTCATTTTCTTCAGGTCTGTTATCTGTATCCACCATCAACTCGTACCTGTCTTTTGAAGAAGGGGCATACGAAAAGGTAAAACTGGGCTTCATAACATGCCTAATTCCCCTGATTAATCCCTTACTAAATCTCTTGGTTCCGAACAATTGGGTCCCTACCGATAGATTTACGCTATAATCCCGAAAAGTATAAAAGCCCCTCAAGGTATCCCTGAGTTGCTGCCCGTAGATAGTATCATTTCTATAAATTGTGACCCCTTCAGGATCAACACCAATAGAGTCCATCTCTATGATATTAGCCGGATCGAAACTTCTTAATTCTTTATTCAGATACCAGTTTTCGGTATAATTAATACTTGGAGAAATCTGAAAGTATTTAGCTGCTGTAAAACTTGTATTCACACTGGCTCTATGTTGTAACCCAGTCTTTAAGTTATCCAACGTTTGCTGATCAAATATAGTCGTATCGGTTGTTGTAGTCATATTTTGTAATGAGGCATCATATTTCAGAGCTATCTTCTCATACCATTTTTCTCCTCCAGCTTGATTTTTTCTTTTTAAAGGATATATGGTATTCATATTTAAACTTGCGGAGGGTAAAGTGATAGATACATTTCGAGTCTGAGTATTTTGAGAATGTGAAAATCCTGCTCTAAAACTAAAAGGGGTTCCTGGCATTGAATGCCTAAAGTTTAGATTAGAGGTATATGTGTTGGTCAATCTTCGTGCCGCCGATTGACTTTGACGTTGATCAAATCTATTACCAGATATATTTATGGAACCACTTAGATTTCTGTAAGGGTGAGCCTTGCTATCCTGGGTATGACTAATATTAATACTAAAGGCGGTCTCTTTGTTTTTTCCACCCGTATTATCATCATCTCGTACCCAGTTAAAATATCTAAGATCTACCGTCCCATTATATCCATATCTCTTTTTATAGTTGGACAAAAGTTTGACAGCCCAACTTCCTCTTGTATATATGTCTGCAGTTAGTTTAACATCCACATACTCGTTGATAGGGAAATAATAACCTATATCTCTAAAGCTAAGTCCTAACTGAGGATCATACTCATAGTTCTTAGGAAATATGAGACCAGAAGAAGCACCATCTGTTAATGGGAAAAAACCGAATGGAAGAAATATCGGCGTGGGTACACCTCCTAATTCTAAATTGGATGGACCTACCACTGCCAATTTATTTGGGATTACTTTCAGTTTAGAGGCACGGATTCCATAATGAGGATGTTCGTGATCACATGTTGTTACAATTGCATTTTGATTGTACAATACTTTTTCTTCTGTACCACTGCTATCTATGGTATTACTCACAAATTTTGTTTTCTTACCTACCAGATAAAATTCACCTTCTTTGGTTATTGCACTGGACACTATCCCCTTTTTTGTCTTAAAATTATATCTGAGAGATTCGTATTCAAAACTAGAGTTCCCATCCTTGAATACAGGTTTGACAATTTCATCTTTGGCAGTATCTATTACTGTAAAAGCTGAAGCTACATTTGTAGTAAAATTGAAAATAATATAGTCAGCATTGAGATTATAACTTCGGTACTTTACAAAAGCATCACCAAAAAGATGAATTTCATTTTTTATTAAATCAGTATAAGAAGAATCAACTGATCCGTAATCAATTTTCGCATCAATACCCTCCTGGGCAAATAGATCTTCGTTAGATTTTGGGAGTTTTAATGTATCTATACCGATGGTATCCGGAGATAAAGTATCTATTACCGTACTGGTAGGATAAATCACCGAATCCAATGCAACAGAATCTTGTTGAAACCAAGAAATCTGATACATTGAAATAAAACATACTATGTATAATACAGATTTCAAATATATTTAAATATTAAAATAAAATATAATTTGTATTTTTGTTGTTTCTAATTACAAAGTTAACAAAGGTCTTCAATCAACTACATTATGTTTCAATTTAAATATAAGCTACTTTATCCTTTCAGTAAAAATCAACTACGTTCACCTTTGTTCTTTATTCTAACGATAATAATCAGCATTCATAGCTCTGTAGATGCTCAAAGCCATGTTAAAAAAGCTTTAAAAACCGGAGAGTCCAATCAAATAAAAAAAATAATGATTGATGCGGGGCATGGAGGAAAAGATAGTGGTTGTCTGGGATCATATAGTAAAGAAAAAGATATTTCTCTCACTATTGCTCTAAAACTGGGTCAAGAAATCACTAAAAAATTCAAAAATATAGAAGTCTTATATACACGAAAAGATGACACTTTTGTACCTCTTTTCGAAAGAATAAATATGGCCAATGAAGCCTCTGTAGATTTATTTATTTCTATTCATTGTAACTATGCAAAAAACAAAAAAGTCAAAGGATCGGAAACCTTTGTAATGGGATTGCACAGAGCAGAAGAAAATTTAAATGTCGCGAAGAGGGAAAACGAAGTAATACTACTTGAAAACGATCATGAGATCACTTATGATGGTTTTGACCCTTCATCTACCGAAGGGCATATTATATTATCTATGTATCAAAATTTGTATTTGGACCAAAGTATAGACTTCGCTTCCAAGGTAGAAACCTCAATGCCCGGATCTAAATTAAGTGTGAGCAGAGGCGTTAAGCAAGCCGGTTTTGTTGTTTTAAGAAGAGCTACCATGCCTGCTGTATTAATAGAAACAGGTTTTTTAAGTAATAGTGACGAAGAAAAATACTTAAACAGTGAAGTGGGGCAAAACGAAATCGTCTCAAGCATTAGTACTGCTTTAGGAAAATACTCGCAACAAATAGAGTCCAACGAACAACCAGAAGTTGCAAAAAGTGAACAAACTAAAAAAACTATTTCCCAAAAATCAACCGAGAATGACGTCGTAAAAAAACAAACCATAACTAAGAAAACCGAAGAAAACATCTTCAGACTCCAGATAGCTGCAATGAAATCAAAGACTTCGGATTATGACCATATACCACAAAAATTAGGATATAGAATGACCATTGTCGAAGAAAACGGCTGGTTAAAATATCAGGTAGGAAATTTCCTAAGCAGGGAAGACGCATTTAAAGCAAAAAAGAGATTAGCTGAACTAGGATTTGAGCAAAGTTTTGTTGTGAAAGCGGAGTAAAAGAATTCTACTGATAGACTCTAATTATCTCACCTGACCTCGTTCCTTCAACACTTCTAACATAAGCTCGAATCACTTTTTCCATACTTATGGGTTCATGGTCTGGAAAATATTTTTTATACTTTTCATAAGCGTTTTCAACCACACCTAATGAAACTACATTGACTCTTACATCTTTTAGCTCGAGAGCAACTGCTTGAGTAAAACTATGTATTGCTCCATTAACCATAGCTGCACTACTAGTCATTAATACAGGATCATCTGCTAAAATCCCTGTTGAAAGAGTAATGGAACCACCTTCCTTAATATACTCCTTTCCTATCTTAACCAGATTTACTTGCCCCATTAATTTGCTTTTAATGCCGATATAAAAGTCTTCCTCGGACAAGTTTTCAAAGTAATCCCATTTTGCTTCTCCTGCAATACAAAGAATAGCATCTAATTTTCCTATATTCTCAAACATTGTTGTAATGGACTCGCTATCTGTTATATCTACCACCAAATCTACATCTCTTCTTCCTGCAACAATTACTTCATGATCCGTTGAATAATGTTTTGCAACTACTTTACCAATAGTTCCTTTACCTCCAATAATCAGTATTTTCATATAATTCTTTTAAAATTTTATAGTTTTCGTTTTCTGCTTATCCGAATATGCATCACTGCTAATATTATAAATGGTAAGGTAGATAGCATCACTTTCCAATTCATACTAAGCAGACCTATAAATAGAACAAAAACGAATAAAAATGCTATCAATGCTATTCCTATGTGACTCATCCGTTTATTTGGTTCTTTCTGAAAAAGAGTAATCATCAATATGATCTGACCTACGAGCGGAAGAATTGTAAAAGGATGTATCGCCGAAACAGGATCACTGATCAATTTCGAAAGCACTTCAAATTCTATTTCTCCTAAAAAAGCATGATTGCCTCCACCCCATTCCAAATATCCTATAAGTGATGTAAGTATTAACCCAAAAATTCTCCATTTAGTTTTTAATACTGGATCTTTCATGCGACTACTATTCTATCTCTATTTGATATTTACTCAATAAACCTGTGACATCAGGCATTGAAAATTTTGCTCCTTTCATTTTATTAAGTTCAGGATCCATGTGATACGCCTTAGCTCCCCTGAAATCTGTATTTTGTAAGTTGCATCCTTCGAAAATCGCATTCTCAAGATTACATTCTCTCAGTGATATACTCTGTAAATCCGATTCAGCAAAATCTACTCCGTATAATATACATGACTTAAATTCTAGTCTGGTCAATTTCATTTGATAAAAGCTTGAATGACCTAGGTCACAACTTTCCAATCGTAAGGCTAAACCAAAATCACGACAGGTATCAAAACGCAATCCTAACATCTTGCAACTTATAAAAGCAACGGTTTGAAACGAAGTCTGATGTATTTTAGCATTACTCAAATTACAATCTTCAAATCTACTATCAATAAAACGTATTTCTGATAATTCACACTCTGAAAAGTTACAATTTCTAAAAACACAGCACTCGTATTCTCCCTTTGAAAAGTCACTTTTACGAAAATCTTCTCGTTCAAATACTTGTTCGTATATATTCTTCATTTGGCTAATTTCTTCTAATGATTCGCCTATAAATTAAGTAACGTATCAGCTATTGATTTCTTAATACCCGTATCAATATTCACTTGATCAGCATACATATTCCAATTAAGTATTACTTCATTTATCTGCTCTATTATTTGTTTCGCTTTTTTGATATTCATTGATTTAGCAATCGTTATCAAATCTTCCCTATCAAAATCCGATCTTTTTCCATTTACGCTTAAGGTATGCTGATTCACCCAGTAACTATCCGGTCTGTACGCATGACAAAGATCATATGCTGGAGCCAACTGCCAGTTGTTTCCTTTTCTAAGAATAAAAGAAAAGTTTTTGGTATGATCATCACAATTTCTTGCTAATACATTAAAAACCATCCTCCTAAACATCTGTTCTGCAGCCTCATAGTATAGGCCTAATGCCCGCATAGTTTGAAATAATTGTTCATAACTATAACTTCTTATATCATTAAAGTCAAAATGACTCATAGCACACCAAGTTTGTACATGGTGTTTTATATTACCACTTTCGCGATCATAGCGTTTGGTCATAAAGTGAGCTCTGTTTTTTTCTTCTAACAATCTGCATTCCATCATTTCAATTCCACAATCTCGAGCCATCATATAGTATGCCATTTCTACTCTTCCATATCCATGAGTATCTCCAAACTGTGCATCACTTACTCCATCCAATTTAATCAACCAATGTTCAAACCCTTTGGGTACTCTCGCCTGACCAGATCTTACTTCTTTTGTTTTTTCATTATATGCTATTACCGCCTTAGGCCTGGCTCCACCTGCTGATGTTCCAATCTTTAAAATATCGATCATTGCCTTTTCCTCATCATCTTCTAAATCTACTACGAAGGTTTCTCTCTTCTGAAGCATACGACGAGATACATCTACTAAACTATCAATTTCTATAGCATAGCTTGTTCCTTTTCCTTTGGGAGTACTGGGTTCAAATTCCAGAGCTCCTACTCCTCGGGTCCCTATAAAACATAATTTTTCCACAGGATTCATAGATTCCGGAGCTCTACCTTCTCTAGCTAACCAAATATTGATCAATTGATTTCCATACTTATCAGGCAACATATCAGCTAATAATCCCGGAAGTCCTTTGAAAGTATCATATGTACTGTCTCTCGTTGCTCTTAACTCCGGGAAACTATATATACGAGCTCCTGATGAAAGTGGCATTTTTAAAGGTGAAAGTTCCCATCCCATATTTATGAATTCTTCTGTATACTCAAAACTAGCTAATTGATAATCTTCATTCCAAGCGACTGCTCCTACCAGTTTATTCCATATTTTAACGAATGCCGTATTGATCATCACCAGTCAGTCTTTGGAGCTGATGAGCTTTGTCCTTTCTTGCGAACTCTTTGTCTCTTCATCTTATCTATTTTAGCCAGTGCCAATGGACTTGCCTGATCTTTAGCCTCAAATAAGCTAAAGACATGCAGCTGATTTAGTACTCTTAGTACTTGTATCAATGTAGCCAATGTAACAGTCTCTCCTCTTTCTAAAAGACTTAGGGTCGAACGGCTGATACGAGCGGCGTCTGCGACTTCTGATTGTGTCTTATTCTGTTGTTGTCTAACAGACTTTACAAAACGACCTATGGCCTTTTCTATGGCCACATCATTCATTATTTGCCAATTTAAGTATGAAATACCATTCATTATTTAAATATTAATAATTTAATGAATTGAATATCATACAAATATAATATATTTCGATAAATAATCGACAAAACGTATGATAAATCATTCATTAAGTCGCAAAATTAATTTATAAGAACGATATTTCATTCGTAAATTATAATTTATAAAAAATTAAACCGTCAATGACAATTCCATTGTTCTTCGTTATGCATGGAATTGTTGCTTACGGTCAGTGCATATTTACTCGGTCACTATTTAATGGATTATTGACCCAATTATTACTAAACCAATTTGGAGTGAAACAATAATTACAAGATAATATGTCACACAATTATAGCTTTAGCAATAACTTCACTATGTATAACTTAGACCACCAGTTGTCTTAAAAAATGAAATATATTAATCAACAATTATATAATAAACCCTTTGATTAGATCATTACTACAATGTTAACTTTAGTAGCGGGTGGTACTTTAAATTTGCAAAAAATTCTACAGTTGAAAGTTGGGAGTTATTAATCATTATTGCAATTGTAAAGTTTATCAACTTTCAAATTAACCTATTCAATTATTATTATAAACACTAAGTTACTTATATTACAATTTTGTACAAAATATAAAAAATGAAGAATAAAATAAGAATTGCTTACTCTATAATCGGTTTTGCCTCAATACTCATTGTAACCTCATGTGAGACAGCATATAAAAACGAAGAAACTTCTTTTCAAAGTCAAACAGAAAAAACACTTCAGTCAATCAAAGATGGACAAGTAGAAATTGTTAAAATTGATGGTTGTGAATATCTTATTTATAAAGAGCATATAGCCGCCAATCAAGGATTTGGGTATATGTCTCATAAAGGAAACTGTAGTAATCCAATTCATTGTTTTAATCAAAATAAGTTTAGTTCAGACTCTTTATCATCTAATATAAAATAACCTAGTCTAACAAAATTTGAAGAGAAAGAAATATATTTGCGAACTATATATGAAGTATAACAAACTATATAACATTTTATTGTTTTTTGTTTTAGGATCTTTTTCCTTGAACACTATTGGAAATGATTTATCATTTTCCAAACAATTCTTTAGTGACATTGAATTTGAAGAATCATTTAACGATATTAAAGAGTCTGAATCGTTAAAAAAAATTACGGATTCAAATGATTGTGGGAATGGACTAATTTCAACTCCAACAAAAATAAATGTAAATCCTTATTTTTGGTATGCTTCGACTCGGTACAAAAATTCACTAAAGCATTTCATCAAAAAACATCTTTTTTTACTCTACTGTTGTCCAAAAATTGATTGTTAGATCATTTCAAACAATTATCTAAAATCCTAGATAATTACTTTTCTGAGATTACCTAATTAATAATTGGATACTGTATCGCTATAATCAGTATCTATTGAATAATCAATTTTAAATTAATAAAATGAATAATAAAGATATTTTTAAATATCTCAAACGAGATGCATTGGCTGGAACTGTGGCTGGCGTAATGGCAGTTCCTCTAACAATTGGAATTTGCTTAATGTCAGATTACCCCGTAATGACAGGACTATACACTGTAATTTTTGCGGGCATAGTCAGCTTCATTACCTACTTATTTAAACCAGGAAATTATACTGGAATGCCGGGCGTCGCTGCTGGACTTGCTCCTGCTCTAGCATTAGGTGTAATGACATTTGGTATAGAAAATATGCCATTTGTGATAGTCCTTACCTCTATATTCCAAATTGTAGTCTGGAAATTCAAATTAGAAAAATATATTTTACGTCTTGTACCTCACTATTTAGTAGAAGGATTACTAGCAGGTGTAGGTCTTAAAATAGCGTTAAAATTTGTGCCTTTTTTATTTGAGTTACAATCTGGCGAGTTACACAATTTTGATGATTGGATTCATGTTGATTGGTTAAATTTTGAAAGAGATAAGGTAATTCTTTTGTCCGTATTTTCGTTTGCTCTTTTCGTTCTACTATATAGGTTCTACAAAAAGAAGATGCCTGCTTTACCGTATTTTATTATTATGATAACCAGCGTAGGGATGACATTTTTAATAGACTTACCAAAAATTTCCATAGAATCTATTCCATTTAGATTAGCACTTCCAATACCAAATTTCTCCGGGATAGATGGTTCAGCATTAGGAATAACTCTTATCAAAATGATAGGTTTTGCGATGATGTTAGGAACCATTGATGTGATTGAACAAGTAATGAGTAATGTTGCCATTGAAAAAATGGATCCATTTAACAGAAAATGTGATACCAATAACAGTTTATTGGCCATATGGATCGCTAACCTTGGAGCGACATTTTTTGGAGGAATGACCAATTTAGATGGACTTGCTAAAAGTACTACAAACACTGTAGCAGGTGCAGTAACGAAGTTATCTAACTTGTTTACTTCTGCCTTTCTTTTTTTGGTTGTTTTGTTCCCTATTGTTATAACAACTTTACCGGAATACGCTCTGGGAATAATAATGGTTTATTCCGGCTGGAAAATGATTGCCAATATTACACATGTAAGAGCGGAGGGTAGGTATGCCTTAATACTTGCGGGTGTTTGTGGTTTATTAGTTTTTAAACTTGGAATATTTGAAGGTTTACTAATTGTTTTGGCTGCACATGCTATAATCCAATTTATTTTCATGAAAAGATTAGGAAAATCAAATCAAGAAATTTGGAATCAATTTAAAAGTTCCTTTTCTGACAAGCCAATATTTAAACTTGAAAGTGAGGACGCTCTTATTGACCCACAAGTTCCTATCTATAACAAACTGATTCATAATGTAAATACAAAGAACATTAACGGCATATTGGCATTGTATCATGATAGTGCTGTTCTTGTACCGTCCTTTTCAAGTAGAATAAGGAGAAACAGAGAGGAAATAAAGGACTATTACTCTACTTTGTTCAAAATGGATGATTTAGTTCTTTCAAAAGATGAGATTTATCTGAACAAAACTGAGGGACAAAGAATAGATTCAGGAATTTATAATATTTCATGGAGCAACGGTGGTTCAAGGACAAATTATAAATTAAACTTTCTAATGGTTATTGAGAATGAGAAGATAATTGCACATCAATCAAGTTACCATCACTCAAATAACATCTCCATATCACGTTGGGTTGATGACAAGGAAAAAGGTAGTTTTGTAATGTAATACTCCTCTTATAAACTTTAAATAAAATACGAGTAAATCTTCATTAACGACAATTAACTGATATCAGTTGTTTTGTTAAAGCTCCTAGTAAAACCTTAAACTAGGAGCTTTACATATATTCTCCACCCAATAATATATTTCGTTTCTACAAAAAATTAACGAAAGAATTATTTTATCCATTAAAGGATGGATCTTTTACGGGAATGCCGATTCTTTGAGCTAAATTTTGAAGCAAAAGGATTTCTTCAAGATAAGGTTTATGTAAATCCAGATATTGATATAAATTTCTGATTTCTTTATTATACTCTTCCTTTTATTCTAGCGTTTTATGATTATCACGTTTTACATACTATTCAATACTTTGGGTTTCGGATGGTCTTAATAATATATTACGAAATTATAGTCAATCAAAGAAATACCAAAGTTTTAAAAAAAAATACAGTTATAAGGCCTTATATCTTTATTTATGTTCATGAACAAGTTTTACAGTTTCCGATCCTAATCAAAGGCTTATCTTTTTTCCATATACATTACAATTCCTCCTTCCGTCAACTAACAATCACAAAAGCTGGTCACTTCTCTAATTATATCGGGAAAAAAGTTAAGAAAAATGACATTCAGTTCCTTCTCATAAAATTTTAAATCCTCTACAGCAATATCAAAATTATTATCAAATTTAGCACGTCGATTGATAAAAGAAAAAGTTCTATGAATAGCTTCATAGCTATTGCAAGAACTCAAAAATCTACTTTCAATCATACGTTTGATCTTACTATGATACCGATCTGGAAATTCTGATAACCCTTCTATCAACATATCATAACACTCTCTTTCAAACAATTCAAAAGGAGTAGACATAAACTCATTCCAATTAATAAATAGGAAATAATCAAACAGGACATCGGCAACAACCGTAGCATATTTCCCATGATTCGTAGAAAGAAGCTTAGTTGCCTTTTTTACTTCAGGATGGGCATCTGTATAACTATCTATCAATCTGTGCAGCTCTATACCATCATAAATCTGTGACCTTAATACCTTTTGTTCTTTGAAACTAAGGATGTCTCCCATAAAATTACCGATCAGATGGTCTCTATTGCCACATGACAATACCATATGTGCCAAATAATTCATCTAGCTAAACTCTTCACCCATAACATGAAGGGTCAGTACATCAGATGGCTCTACTCTTCCAATTAATTGTGCATCAATATTATACATATTCGATATTTCTACAATATCATGTGCCACTCCTATATCATCCACATAAAATTCCAACCGTGTTCCACAATTAAACACCTGATACATCTCTCTCATACTGACACCTGATTCCTCCTTAATTACTTCAAATAAAGGTGGAAGATCAAAAAGATTGTCTTTAATTATTTTTACAGGTTGATCACAAAACTTCAGCACTTTGGTATGTGCTCCTCCCGTGTTATGGATAATCGATTGAATATTTGATTTATATTTCTTTAGTGCATCTTGAATCACAGGTATAAATGTACGAGTAGGTGATAATACTAACTTTCCATAAGTGATTTGTTCTCCATTTATGTCTATCGTATCATCAAGTTTTTTGGATCCGCAAAAGATTACTTCTTTATCAACATTAGGATCATAGCATTCAGTATACTTATCTCTGTATATAGGGGCAAAAACATCATGTCTGGCAGATGTTAATCCATTACTTCCCATTCCTCCATTATATTCGCTTTCATAGCTCGCCTTGCCAAAAGATGCCAGACCCACTATATATGCCCCTGGTCTGATCTTTGACTCTATCACGTCTTTTCTCTTCATTCTTGCAAAAGCAGTATATCCTACATCCGCTGTACGTACAATGTCGCCTACATCAGCCGTCTCTCCCCCAGCCAATTGTATAGAAACTCCTAATGACCTCAATTTTTCAATGTAATCATTGGCATGCTGAATAATCGTAGCAATCACTTCTCCAGTCACAAGATTTTTATTTCTTCCAATAGTGGAAGAAAGTATGATATTATCAGTGCATCCTACACAGGCCATATCATCAAGGTTCATTACAATTGCATCTTCCACAATTCCTTTCCAGACTGAAATATCTCCTGTTTCCTTCCAATACATATATGCCAAACTGGTCTTTGTACCTGCTGTATCTGCATGCATCAGATTGCAATAATCAGTATCCCCTCCTACGTAATCAGGAAGTATTTTGCAAAAGGCATAAGGATACAGACCTTTATCTAGTCCTTTGATCGCTTTATGCACTTCGGACTTGGAAGCTGACACTCCCCTCTTATCGTATTTAAGTATTTCGCTCAATTGGCTGTCTTTTTTTTAAACTTTTTTACCACCAACCAGACTTCTTCTTTCTTCTTCTCCTCGTTGTCTTGATTCCTAGCACCCCTAATAATCCCCTAGTAATCTCACGAGCTACTGTCCGTCCTATTTGTCTGGTAGTAGTGCTATTAAGTACTTTTTCCATAGTAGACTTCTCTCCCCTACTCCTTCTGATTGTCTCCTGAACTTCTTCACTCTGAGCTTCTTCAATTTTTCCTGAAAGAATCTCATAAGCACTTTCCCTATCTATTACTTCATCATATTTACCCACTAATTTAGATTGTCCAATCAGGTGATCCATTTCCTTTTTCGTCAATACATCCATTCTTGACTGTGGTGCTCTTAAATAGGTATGAACCAATGGTGTTGGAATTCCTTTTTCATTTAGTGCTGTTACCAAAGCTTCACCTATTCCCATATTGGTCAACAACTCCTCGGTTTCGTAATGTTCGGTTATAGGAAAGTTCTGTGCCGCCAATTTTATTGCTTTTCTGTCTTTAGCTGTAAATGCTCTTAAAGCATGTTGCACCTTTAACCCTAGTTGTCCTAACACATCGTCCGGCACATCATCTGGATTCTGAGTGATAAAAAACACTCCAATTCCCTTTGATCTGATCAATTTAATGATAGTTTCTATTTGGTTAAGCAATACCTTTGACGCTTCTTCGAATACCAAATGAGCTTCATCTATAAACAAACAAAGCTTAGGTTTATCCATGTCTCCCTCTTCAGGGAAAGTGGTATATATTTCTGCTAAAATTTGCAACATAAAAGTAGAAAAGAGCTTAGGTTTATCTTGAATATCTGTAACTCTCAAAATAGAAACAACTCCCTTACCCTCTTCGTCATGTCGACAAAGGTCCTTGGGATCAAAAGATTTTTCTCCAAAAAACAACTCAGCTCCCTGTTGTTCCAGTTCAATCAGTTTTCTTATAATTGTATTCACTGAAGTTGATGAAACCCTACCATATTCCTCTTTAACTTCCTCTTTACCTTCATTAGTGACATATTGCAATGCCTTTTTTAAATCTTCTAGGTCAAGAAGAGGTAATTGACGATCGTCGCAATATTTGAAAATCAATGCCATAATACCCTGCTGAGTATCATTAAGGTCTAATATTTTGGAAAATAAAACCGGTCCAAATTCAGTAACCGTAGCACGAAGCCTCACTCCCTTCTCGTTACTCAGTGACAAAAATTCAACTGGGCTACTACCTGCTATAAATGGAAATCCTATTTTTTCATGCCTTTCATCAATTTTCGGATGTCCACTACTGGGAACTGCAATACCACTTAAATCTCCTTTCACATCCATTATTAGGGAAGGTACTCCCTTTTCTGATAATTGTTCCGCAATTATTTGCAAAGTTTTAGACTTTCCTGTTCCAGTGGCTCCAGCTATCAATCCGTGCCTGTTTAAGGTGCTTAACGGTATCCGAATAAAGTTTTCACCATTTACTTCCTGTTCATATATAGAAGCACCCAATATGATAGATTCTCCTTCGAACTTATAACCATTATTTACCTCATCAACAAATAAGCCTCTTTTATCCATTGTTTTCATTGATACATTAAGTTCACAAAATTAATATTATAATTTGTAATTGAGCAAGATAATAAACCATAGACTGGATAACACTCTTAATCACCTCTTTCCTTCAATTAACAAATTAATAACTCGTTATGAGATAATTATCCAGCATAAATATTAGCTATTTATTCATACTTTTGTGATGAACTTTAAATTGTGTTTTTAAATGAGCTCTCTGGGTAATAATTTTTTAATGGAACTTTGGCAGCGAAGATTCTTCTATTATTTCGCTACTTTTTTGGGAATTGCTTGGGTCCTCATTCAATTTACAAACTTTTTGACAGACCGTTATAATCTAACTGATATATGGGTGGAAAGAGTAGGATTGTTTCTTATCCTATTGACTCCGACTATTATTCTCTTCATTTATAATCACGGCAAACCAGGTCCTGATGAATGGAAACCTTATGAAAAGAACCTCTACCCTCTCAATATAATCCTAGCTTTGGTTGCCCCTATGCTTTTGGTTTCTGGTCATGCCAGTCCAAGTACCACTCAAATTCAGCTAACTACAGAAACGGGAGATACAATAACAAGGGAAGTCCATAATATTGAGCATACCTATCGAATTCAATTTTTCCCTCTGGAGATGAAAGGCCTTGATCAAGAAGAAAGCTGGATTAAAGAAGGAATTCCGTTTTTATCAAAATTTGATCTGGAACAGGACATGAGATTCTACAGTACTTCTTTATCAAGAATTCAGGCGGAAATAAGAGATGCGGGATATGACAGTAGCGATAAAGTCCCGTATTCGGTACTTGTCAAGATCAGCAACGATCTTTATGGAGATTATTTTGTCGATGGAAGCCTAAGTAAGACAGATGATAATAAATATGAGGCTACCATCAATTTAAATAAAACCTCCTCCGCCAAGCAAATTGAAAGTGAAACCTTTGTTAGTGACAGCTTTTATGATATTGTGGACAATATTTCAAACTTCATAAAAGGCTACACCGTAGGAGAACAAACAGAGATGTCTGAAAAAGTGCTTGATCTCCCCGCTTCTGATATTATTTCAACCAATCCTGAGGTTCTTAAATTACTAATGAAGACCCAAAATAACAATGAAGAAGATTTCGAAGAAAACATTAGTCAGACGTATGACGACATTCTGAAGACAACACAGATAGATCCTAACTGTGCTGCTTGTTATCAACAAGTCATAAGATATAAAATGGTTCAAAATGTTCCTCATCAAGAGGATATGGAAAAAATGTTGGAGTCTTCAAGAAATGCCCCTGAAAGACTTCAATTCGAATACAAATATTTGTATTACCTACAGAAAAATGAAGTTGACAAAGCTATGAAGCTTTGCGAAATGTGGAAAAAACTATATCCTCGAGATTCTAAGCCATACTACAATCTTATTTACTTTAATAATGTCGGATTAAACAAAAACAAAGCCATCAAAGTAGGTGAAGAAGCTCTTGCTAATGGGATAGGAGGTTCTATATATGTAGATCTTGCTAAATTATATGCGGATCAAAAAAACACATCTAAGGCAGATTCTCTTATCAAAATATTTGAAAAAAAATACCCTGTTAAGGCTAAGAAAAATACGGTATTAAGCGATGTATACACAAGTTTAGGAGATTATAAAAGAGCTGGAGAAATATTGGATGAAAAGATGTTATTAAACCCAAATGATCGTGCACTGATAAATAAACTGATTAATCTCAAATTAAAAACAGGAGAAATAGATGTTATTCCTGACTTACTTCAAAATGCGTATCGTGTTTCCAAAGATCTCAATGATACGTTAAGTGTCCAAAAGACCGAAATGCAATATTACAAAAGCACTGGGCAACTAAAAAAAGCGATAGCTACCGAAGAAGTTTATCGAAATAAATTTTTCAAAATCAGGCCTAAGATTGCCTATATACAAGAATTGTATCAAAATTCTTCAATGTTTTCTTTAAATGAAGATTATGAGGCTATGAAGAATTACCTCGAGCTAATATATGACATTTATCCTTTGGGCAAGCAACTTACGATGGGCTTAAACCAATATGTACTCAGTGTAGCAAAAGAGGATACTGAAGATTTTCTTGCTAACTACGAAAAGTATAAATCCTTTCAAACCATGTCCATGGGAGAAAATGGAGCTTTGATGTGTGATGCTTTCAAGGGTTATCTTACTAAGGATTACAACGAAGCCTTTGCTAAATTTAAAGAGTTTAGTGACAAGACTGGTAATGATTTGGTTGATTTAGGTAGAATGGTTGCTAAAGCAGCAAGACTTCAAGATGATGAAAAACTTGCTCAAGAATTTTTTGCTAATGTTGACCAATATCATTCTTATAATCTTGACTCTAATATTGAGTATGCACTTTTTTTAATAGAAAAAGAAGATAAGAAAAATGCTAGAAAAGTATTAGACAGGATCCTCCAAATTGGAAAATATGCCGATGACGATGTCGTGGTGATCAATGAGGCAAATGAATTAATTACTAAACTTCAATAATGCAGATCAGGGTTCATCATTCTGGGCAAGATTATACCGTAGACTTGGACCAGCCCATCGACATTTCTATCCCTCTGATCTCTGGAGCGGAAGGACCTAATTGTTTTTGGGCACCACCTTTTGAAACTTCTCCATTAAAAGCTGGAGATTTCATAGGTTCGTTGGAAGCTGGAGCCCCTGTTAACTTCTATAACATCAAATTGAACCCTCATGGCAATGGCACCCATACTGAATGTGTAGGCCATATCAAAAAAGGCAATTATTCCATCAATGATTCTCTGAAAAGATTTCACTTTATTACACAACTTATCACCGTTCTTCCTCAAAAAATAGAGAATGACGATAGAATAGTTAATAAGAGTCAGGTCATTCCCTATCTTTCAAAAGATATCAATGCTTTGATTATCCGTACGCAACCAAATCATCCTGACAAATTGAATAAAGTGTATAGCGGCACCAACCCATGCTATCTGGATCATCAATTGGTTAAGGAATTAGTCGAAAGAGGGATTAATCATTTGATTGTTGATCTTCCATCTATTGATAAAGAAGAGGATGGTGGAGAGCTTTTGGCCCACCATGCTTTCTGGATTGAAGGCGAAAAGATACATGATGATCGTACCATCACTGAAATGGTATTCGTACCCGATAGCATCAAGGATGGCAATTATTTTCTCAACATACAAATCACAAGTATGATATTAGATGCAAGTCCAAGTAAACTCTTGTTATATGAGTTGATCAAAATTGAAACTTGTTAGATTCTAGAGAGAGCTTGCTTCAAATCCTTGATTTGATCCTTATAATGTTCTAAACCAATTGACAATCTTACCAATCCAATTTTGATACCCATGGCTTTAAACTTGTCAGGAGGCAGTTCTTTCACATAGCTTATTGATGGGGAATAGACCAAACTCTCATGTCCTCCCCAAGAAACACCTAATTTGAAAAGATTAAGCCCATTAACAAACTTTTTAACCTTTCGTAGTTCAGTGGTATTCAATTCAATAGAAAATAATCCGCTAAATCCTTGCATTTGCTTTTTTGCCAACTTGTGTTGAGCAAAACTTTTCAAACCCGGATATATTACTTTTTTGATTTTTTTGTGCCTAAGAAGGTAATCAATAACTTTTGAAGTGTTCAATGCATGTTTTTCCATTCTCATTGGAAACGTTCTCAAACTTCTCAAAATCAACCATGCTTCAAATGGTGCTATTTTTGGCCCAAGCAAAGCAACTTCGTTAGCAATAATATCGTTAATCAAAGCTCTCTTTCCAATGAGGACTCCCGCTATGATATCACTGTGTCCTGCCAGATATTTTGAGATAGAATGGACTTCAATATCAATCCCCATATCTAATGGCCTTTGATACAACGGAGTAGCCCATGTATTATCAATAATAGTATATATTCCTTGTGATTTAGCCAGTTTAGCTATTGCTTTTATGTCTTGAAGTTCATAAGTCATAGAAGCTGGGCTTTCTAAATAAATTAGCTTTGTATTCGGCCTAATAGCCCTTTCAAAATCTTCAACCTTGGTACCTTTTACATATTGAGTTTCTATATTGAACTTTTTAAGATATTTCCCTAAAAAGTTGTTAGCAGGTCCATATACGTTACTAACGGTTATAATGTGGTCACCGGACTTTAGCAGATGTAATACAGCCATTGCAATTGCGGAGATACCACTTGCTGTCAACTTAGCTTTCTCTCCATTACAGAGGGCTGCTATTTTTTCTTCTACGA
Organism: Saprospiraceae bacterium; assembly: GCA_965230495.1. Classification (GTDB taxonomy): domain Bacteria; phylum Bacteroidota; class Bacteroidia; order Chitinophagales; family Saprospiraceae; genus JACJYM01. Next base: position 1,931,075 of record OZ246004.1, read on the forward strand.
TACTGGAAGTTGGGTTATTAATTCGACTATAGATATACGAATCTGAAAAATTGTCAAATGCCTCATCTATACCATCCCAGGACTCGAAGGCAAACAATGAATTTTGAAATATAGGAGGTACAACAGCTCCTTTGTATCCGTCATATTCAAGAAAATCTTCATTTAAAAACGTCTCTGTCTTTTTTTTCTTACTCATTTGCATTGTTTATGGAGTTCACATGTCTACTGAACTCGTAAATAATCATCCCGTTAATCCATATAGTTTTCACCTGTTTGCCTCATCCTTATTTTTTGGTAAAAAGCATGCGGTCCCTGTCAATGCAAAGATTAAAGCAATTACAATATTAATTAAAGATAGGTATTGATGTTGAGCATATTCCCATGTACTTATTCCCAGTGTGGCAGCCATAAAAATACCCGACGGAGTCCAAGGAAAAAGATTCTCCATCATTGTTCCAGCATCTTCTATACTTCTACTAAGTACTTTTCTTGGAATATTCAACTCATTATATTTTTTTTCAAATGATTTTCCAATAATAAAACTTGTAGCGTATTGGTTAGAAGTGGTAATATTCGTGATCAATGTAGATGACAATGAAGCTACAATTGTAGTCCTAATGGATTTCAATCTTTTCATCAAAGGAGCTATACATACTTCAATGGCATTGATAACGTCCAATGTGCCTATATAGGCAAATATCAAAAGACAAACGACCACTCCTTCTATCAGATTATAAAGTCCCCCTCTATTAAGGATGTTAACTACATCGGATTTTATACGAATATCCGCAGCAATCATTTCAATTGAAAAGCCTTTGTTTAAAGATCGAAAAATTTGGTCAACGCTAAAATCTTGAAAAAACATAGCCAATACAATTGCTATCCATGAGGAAGTAAGAAGTATAATTACAATAGGCTTTTGTTTAACGGAACCCCAGACTACTATAACCAGAGGAATAAGAAGCCAAATATTAAAATTAAATATTGATGTCAAATCGCTCATTGCCAAAGATATGTTTTGGCTCATTTCCTGTCCATCGGAGGAAATATTTGGGGTCAAAAAAGCATAAATAATTATAGCAATCAAGGCAGAAGGGATTGTGGTATACATCATGGACTTTATATGTTCCATCAAGGGAACATTTGTGGCTAATGATGCTATGTTCGTTGTATCCGAAAGAGGAGACATTTTATCTCCAAAAAAAGAGCCACCCACTACAGCACCAGCTGTTATGCCCAGATCTACCTCAAAGATAGCCGCTATGCCCATCATCACCACTCCTATTGTGCCTGCAGACCCCCAGGATGTTCCGGTGAGCATTGAAAAAACAATACATATTAGAAAAGAGAAAACATATATCCAGTTAGGATCAATAATTGATATGCCAAAGTGTATCAACATGGGTATTGTACCACTTACCATCCAACTTCCGATCAAAACACCTATCGATAGCAATATAAATACAACAGGGATTGACTCTTTCACCTTATTAGTAAGTGATTTTTCAATACTTTTCCAGTCAAATCCTAAAGAAAAAAGATAAAAGATATTAAATGAGAAAGCCAGAAGAATCAAGATCTCCAGAGGAAACATCTTGCCTTTTAAAAAAACGGGATGTACAAATAACCCATATACTAGAAGAAGTAAAAAAAATAGTATAGGCATCAGAACCCTTCTAAATGAATATATTTCTCCAGTGTTATCTTCCATTATTCAAATTATAACAATGCCCTATATATTGCCCAATATTCGAATTGCTATTTTTCTATCATTGCTTAATCTGGGCACTTTATTCTGTCCACCTAATTTACCTATATTCTTCATATAATCTCTAAAACTATCCCTTCCAAGTTCCGTAATCTTCAATCGTTGTAGAATATTACCTCTTCTCAGGTCATCATAATAGATGTTCTGTTCTCTCATTTCTTTATCCAGCCTATTCGAAAAGGCATTTACATCTTCAGGAGGCTTTGCAAACTCAACCAGCCATTCATGATAAGGTAATTCATTATTTTCCGGATTAATCTGAGGTGCTACAGTGAACTCAACTACTGAAATGTCTTTTTCTCCTATAGCGAGTTGCATAGCTTCTTCTACTTCCTTCGCGATCACATGCTCTCCAAAAGCAGAGATAAAGTGCTTTACTCTACCAGATACAATAATCCTATACGGATCAAGTGATACGAATCTCACGCAATCGCCTATATCATATCCCCATAATCCTGCATTTGAAGAAAGTATCAATGCGTAGTCTACTCCCATTTCGACCTCTTCTAATCCAAGTCTTTTTTCATTGTTGGGATAGTCGGATAATGGGATAAACTCAAAAAACAATCCGGCATTGGTATTTAATAGCAGTCCGTCATTACTAATTTGGTCTTGAAACGCTATAAAACCTTCTGATGCCGGATAGGTTTCCAACGTATGAACCCCTTCTCCTACGAGTTGTTGCATTTGTAGGCGATACGGCTCATAGTTGACTCCTCCATAAACAAAAAGATGATAGTTGGGAAAGATGTCTTTAATCGTTGGTTTTCCTGTTTTATCCATCAAACGCTCATAATACATCTGTACCCAAGGGGGGATGCCACCGATCAGTCTCATATCATGTTTTAATGTTTCCTCCACCACTTCATCCAACTTTACTTCCCAATCTTCTATACAATTAATCTCGTAGGATGGCATCTGATTAGATTGTAGCCAATTGGGGACTTCATGATTAACAATTCCAGATAGTCTTCCCAATGGAACTCCATTTTTCTCTTCTAACACAGGAGATCCACTTAAGAACATCACTTTCCCATCAAATATTCTGTACAATTTTGTCTGATGAACGAAATTCATGGTCGACATAGTGGCGGACTTAATATGGTAGGGCATACTTTCCTTTGTAATAGGAATATACTTTATTCCTGATGTTGTTCCAGAAGTCTTCCCATAATACTTAGGCCTTCCTGGCCACAATACATCCTTATCCCCTGAGATCATGGCATCAATATAACCTCTTAAAGCTTCATAATTTCTGATAGGAACATTTTCCTTAAATGATGCATGGGTATCAATCTTTGTGAAGTGATGGTCAACACCAAATCTGGTTTCTTTGGCTTTTCCAAGCAATGACTTAAGAATATTTCTTTGATCCCTGATTGCATGTTGTCTTATCTTCCTAACATCAGCTGAAAGCTTGGCAGCCAGTGGTTTGATAAGCGTTGACTTGATGCCCATATCCAGATTAGTAATTTTAATACAATGGTAAGGAAAAGTTTATAAATGAAAAAGGGGACACTTAAGTGTCCCCTTTTTTTAACGTCAAATATTCTGTTATTAATTTCCGTTCAAAATCAATGGTAAGCCCCCATTTCCACCATCTCCAATAATTACAATTTTAGAATTTTGAGACTCCGCCAACTCCAATGTTGCTTCTATACCCTTGTCTTTCAATATCTTATCTGTCAACGATGCATTAAGAATCTTATTAGCATCTGCTTTAGCCTGGGCTTCAATGATCTTTCTTTCTGCCTCCTTTCTTTCTCTATCCAACTTAAACTCATACTGGAACGCCAATTGTTCCTCCTGAAGTTTTTGCTCAATAGCATTTTTCAAATTATCAGGTAATTGTACGGACCTAATTAAAACGGCATCCAATACAATGTGCTTAGCACTCACGGCCTGCTTAGTCTTATTGAATATCTCTACTTGAATAGCCTCTCTTTTTGTCGAATATAATTCTTCCGGCAAGTATTGACCTATAACTTCTCTAGTGGCCGACCTGATCTCAGGTTTTATAATTCTTTCTACGTAATCAGAGCCAATTTCATCATGCAAATATCCAATTTTATCCGGTTCAGGATTAAATCTATACGATAGCTCCACCTGAATACTTAAACCGTTTTTCGAAAGAACATCCATTTCTTCATAAGCTTCATTAACCCTAACATCATATATATACATCTTATTCCAAGGAGCTATGATATGAAATCCCTGACTGTATACTTCATTTTTTACTAGTCCTCCAGAAAAACGCTTAAACTTGATCCCTTTTTCTCCGGGATCTATGGTTAAAAAGGTTGTATTCGATAACATCATCATTAATATCAATGCAAAGAATGCTATGAAAATGTATTTCGAAAATCCTTTAGGTAGGTTAGGTAAATTATTCCTTTGATTCATTTGTTTATAATTTATGTTTTTAAAAGATCAAGTGTAACTCGCATCATCTCATCAAGTGTGAAATATTTAAATACGTGCTTATTACATTTTATAAATTTCTATTTTATAATAATAACAATAGTTTGTGCATATGTTTCTCTTAAACAGATTAAAATCCTGAGAATCTCGACTAAGTATCTACTTTTTGCTCATTCATACATTTGAAATGCCTCTTTGGACAAGTACCATAACCTATTTTTGAACAAGGTCTACAACTCAATCCCATCACCTCCATATTAATCACCTTTGATTTACTATCCTTTGGCATATAAGGATACATGCCGAAAGAAGGCACTGTACTCCCCCAATATACAGTTATCTCTTTATTAAAAGCAGCAGCAATATGCATCATTCCCGTATCAGATGTATGTACATGACTAGAATATTTTATAATAGCAGCAGATTCTTGGAGCGATATACTACCTACCATATTTCGAATAGCGTCTCCAAAATTATTTTCAAGACTTAAAGAAACATCCTGAGCATCTTTCCCCCCTATTAAAACCACTTTTCTTTCTCTCTTCCTACTAATAATTTTTTTAGCCACATTCAGAGGAATTCTTTTAGTATAGTAATTAGCCCCTAATACTAATACCTCGTATTCTATCTCCTTCTCTTTAAAATTAAGACCATAGCCATCATTTTTGGCATCCAGAAAAAAATCTAGGCCCTTACCATCATTTTTTAATCCTAATTCTTTCAATCCTTCGAAATAACGATCCACTAGATGCCATCCCTTTGGCAACCTATTCCACTTGAAATTTACCAAAAGCCACTTTTGTACGTTTAATTTATCAAAACTTAAGTACTTAATACCCAGTTTCCTAGATAATCCTATCGAGCGTATATTCTTATGAAGGTCTACAATAATGTCATAACCTTCTCTTTTTACTTCGGGTAATACTTCTTCTGTACTCGATTTAAAGCAGATAATCTTATCGATATATGGGTTATCCTCTAAAATAGAAACGAAACCCGCCTTCGTTAGGTAATGTACTTCTGTTTTAAGTTGCTCTTTAATAGCCCTAACCACAGGTGTAGTAATAACAATATCGCCAATACTGCTGAAGCGTAGTACAAGTACCTTTTTAATATCGAAAGTCATCAAATATTAATTCCCATATAATATGAATAAAAATGAGCAAATGTGCCCATAAGAACGAATAGATGCCATACTGTATGGTTTATCTTATATCGTTTCCAAACGTAAAACAAAATACCCAACGAGTAAAAAACACCTCCGTAAATAAGCCAGTTCACCACTTGACTATTCATTGATGCCGTAAGTGCTTCGTATATTCCTAAGACCATCCATCCTAAAACCAAATAAAGTAATACGGAAATAAACTCAAATCTTCCTGTATAAAAGACCTTAAACACGATACCTCCAAATATAATTACCCAATGTAGGATTAGAAATATAATTCCTTTAGGCGTAGGATAATATTTTAGTATGAATAAAGTGTAAGAGCCTCCTATCAAAAGGTAAATACTTATATGGTCTATTTTTTTCCAAAAAAATTTCTTCTTCGCTTCAATCTGTAGATGATAAGTAGTGGAAGCCAGATAAAGGGATAATGCTCCTATACCAAATACTAGTATTCCTAATCTTTCTATATACGGGATTGGCCCTTTATACGAAAACACTAGTATCGCAATATAAGCTAGAGCTAAAATTGCACCCAAAGCATGGGTAAAAAAATTTAGTTTTTCATCAATAGGTAAAAGTCGATATTGATTGGCAAAGGTTTTAATCATGGCGTAATCACTATTAATTTTTTAGTCATTAGCTTTCTATTGTTTTCATCAAATACACTATACAAATATGATCCCTTGGGTAAAAACGATAAATCATCTTTTATATGATTAGAATAATAAATCTCTGATTCGTAGATCACTTTACCTATAATATTAGACACCCGATAGCTATATTTCCCTATAGGATAGTTAACAAGAGCGATATTCACCTTTCCATAAGTTGGGTTAGGATATAGCACAATATCTCTATCGGATGGCCCCAATATATAATAATCCTTTTCTGCTTCAAGAGCGAGAAATCTCGATTTTATGAACTTGTTGTCCTCAATGTCACTTTGTAACAGTAAAATATTTGTATCATTATCTACTATCCGCAATTCTTTGTTTGAGTTAATAATAGATTGGAAAAACTTTTGAATCAACTCTTCTCCCATAGCCTCTTCCATTAAAATCCATTCTCCATTCTTCTTGTAAAATACATTAATCGATTTCACCGTCTGGTCATTATACCATAGGGACACATCTCTTGACTGTTTACTTAATGGGATTGAAGTACCCTCCGTTTTGTCGACTGAAAAACTACGATGAATATCTATTTTTATCCCTTCAACACCAGGGGATAAAAATTCCTCAAGCTTTCCCGTAGGATTTTTTATTTCGTAAATCTGCTGATAATTTTTTCTGATTGTTGACAATCTCTTATCTTTTAATAAATATGGTCTTTCTCCTATATATTTAATTCTGGCCGTCTGAGAGTCACAATATGAAAACGGTACACTTTCCTCATAGTAAAAAATACCAGCTTTGGTTTCAAATAATTTAATGACATATCCTTTTGTTAAATTTATTTTGATCGTATCATTAAACTTCTGGACAACCGCTGTAGTATAAAAAGGGCTGTGCAAAAAATTGAAATCAAGCACCCCTTCTCTGGAACTAAAATAAGCTGGTGACAAAGCTCCTATATGATTTCCAACTAGAAGTTGCTGTCCATTGCTATATGGTTTAATCCATGACTGAGCACATAATGGTCCGACCATCAAAAAAGAAATAACTATATAGACAATAAATCTCATATCCATAAAACGAAATTAGAGATTATTACGAGTTTAGTGAATTAAGGAAGTAAAAAATACTAGCTCAAATAAAGAAACCGGTTATTAAATCAGCTTTCGAAACTTTGCATTTCAACAAATTTCTTATAAAATCCATTTTCATTCATCAAATTTTGATGCGTACCTTTTTCCACCAGTTTTCCTTGATTCATTACAAAAATGGTGTCCGCATTCTTAATAGTTGATAATCGATGTGCTATGACAATCGATGTCCGAGACTTCATTATTATTTCCAATGCTTCTTGAACAAGCTTTTCGGATTCAGAATCCAATGCGGAAGTAGCCTCATCCAAAATTAAAATAGGAGGATTTCGTAGAATGGCTCTGGCAATCGTCAATCGCTGTCGTTGACCGCCGCTAAGTTTCACCCCTCGGTCACCTATGTTGGTATCAAGTCCATCAGGAAGGGATAATATAAAGTCATAAATATTAGCTGTTTTAGCCGCTGCCAAAATTTCATCATCCTCGAAAGGCAAACCGAAGGATATGTTGTTTCGGATGGAATCATTAAAAAGGATAGCTTCTTGGCTTACGATTCCAAATAAATTTCTCAGATCCTGGATCTTAAGATTACGGATATCTACATCATCAATCTTAATACTTCCATCATTTACATCAAAAAAACGTGGTAATAAATCAACTAAGGTTGATTTTCCGGCTCCCGAAGAACCAACTAATGCCACCAATTGACCCTTTTTTATTTCCAGAGATACCTGATCTAGTACCTTAACTTCCTCCTCGTACCCGAATGAAACTTCTTCAAATAAAATCTTATCATTGAAATCACTTTTAGCAATAGCATTTTGCTGTTCCACAATGCTATTCTCAATTTGCAGAACATGGTCAATTCTATCCAAAGCAGCCCTTCCCTTTTGTAAATTGTAATAAGCTGAAGACAAACTCTTCGAGGGTTCGATCACTAAATAAAATGCAAATATATAGGTCAGAAATGCGGCTGCATTAAGATCTCCGGCCAGTACTTTTATTCCTCCATACCATAACAGTACACATACGAGACTAACTCCCAAAAATTCCGACAAAGGAGATGACAAATCCCTTCTGTACATCAATCTCGACAAAGATCTAAAGAAGCCAATATTTTGATAATCGAATTTGCTCTTTACATACTTTTCAGCCGAAAAAGCTTTGATAATTCTAAGTCCTCCCAATGCTTCTTCAGTGGTACTATTGATCTCAGATAAATAATGTTGAACTTCTGAGGATGATTTACGCAAAGTTTTAGAGATACCTCCTATAATAAACACCGTTATCAACATTAACCCAAGTACAAACAAGGTAAGTTCTGCAGAAACGGAAACCATATAAATAATACAACCGATCATTATGATAGGTGATTTAAAAATGACTTCAATCATATTAAGAATACTCCACTCTATCTCAACAACATCAGAGGTAAGTCGCGATATAAGATCTCCTTTTTTCTTGTCATTCAGATAGGATAAAGGCAACCCGAGGTATTTATCAAATAAGTCCTCTCGAAGATCAGTAATAATTCCGTTTCTGATCCTAACCATGAAAAATAAGGCCAGATAACGGAATAGATTTTTAAAGAGAAAAACGACTACTATAAATATACATACTGTTACTAGTGCATTATACCTTCCCTGCTCTATTACAATATTAGATAAGTAATAATTAATATGCTCAATTATATTCCAACTGTCAGGTTTGACTACCGTAATAGTCTCTTCATTAAATAAAATCTCAAGAAATGGCTGGAAAACCGGAATACTAATAACTGTAAATACTGAAAGTAATATATTGGATAAAATACTGAAAGCCAAGTTCGATCTATATTTACCCAGTCGGCGAAATAAACCACTAAAACCCTTTTTTCTTATTCGCTCCTTTTCGTTACTCAGTCTTCCTCAATTTTAAAATTATTGATAAATCCGGTATGGAAATTTCCTGCTCTAAAATCCTCATCCTTCATTAATGCAGCATGAAAAGGCACCGTGGTCTTAATGCCTTCAACAACGAATTCATCCAAAGCTCGTTGCATTTTCTTAATGCACTCTTCTCTAGTCTGTGCTCTACATATCAACTTCGCTATCATAGAGTCATAAAAAGGAGGGACCAAATACCCTGCATAAACATGAGTATCCACCCTTACACCATGTCCTTTAGGGCTATGAAATGAACTAATTTTACCAGGTGAAGGTCTAAAATCATTGAAAGGATCTTCTGCATTAATCCTACACTCAATAGCGTGTAATGCAGGTATATAGTTATCTCCTTCAATAGCAATTCCTGCCGCTACTTTTATTTGTTCCTTGATCAAATCATGATCTATAACCTCCTCAGTTACTGGATGTTCTACTTGAATACGAGTATTCATTTCCATAAAATAAAAATCGCGATTCTTATCTACTAAGAATTCTACTGTACCAACTCCCTCATAATTTATAGACTCTCCTGCTTTAATGGCCGCTTCACCCATCCTTTGTCGAAGATCATCAGTCATAAAAGGAGACGGACTTTCTTCCACTAATTTCTGATGTCTTCTTTGAATAGAACAGTCTCTTTCAGAAAGGTGGATTACTTTACCAAACTGATCTCCAATGATTTGAAACTCAATATGCCTCGGTTCTTCGACAAATTTTTCGAGATACATACCATCATTACCAAAAGCAGCTTTAGACTCTTGTCTCGCCATATTCCACTGATTCTCAAATTCTTCTTTATTCCAAACGATCCGCATTCCTTTACCTCCTCCTCCAGCTGTTGCTTTCAGTATTACCGGATACTTAATTTTCTCGGCAAGTTCTAAGCCTTCCTCTACATCTTTCAATAATCCATCACTACCGGGAACACATGGTACTCCAGCTTTAATCATTGTCTCCTTAGCTGTTACCTTGTCACCCATCATACGTATTTGGTCCGCGGATGGGCCTATAAACTTAACTCCGTACTCGGCACATATTTCTGAAAATTCAGCATTTTCTGCTAAAAATCCGTAACCTGGGTGAATAGCATCTGCATTGGTAATCTCTACCGCTGCCATCAACTTTGGAATATTTAAATAAGATTCTGAACTTGCTGGTGGCCCGATACAAACTGCCTCATCAGCGAAACGCACATGTAAGCTCTCTTTATCCGCTGTAGAATAAACCGCTACGGTCTTAATTCCCATTTCTTTGCACGTTCTTATTATTCGAAGTGCTATCTCTCCCCTATTGGCGATAAGTATTTTATTAAACATACTGATTTAATTCTAATGAAGGAAAATTATCACTAAGGCTCTACCAAAAATAACACCTGATCATACTCAACTGGAGAGGCATCTTCCACCATAATTTTGACAATCTTGCCACTCACCTCACTCTCTATTTCGTTAAACAGTTTCATCGCTTCAATGATACAAACTACTCCACCCTTTTCTACTGAGTCTCCAACTTTTACAAATGGTGGCTTGTCGGGAGAACTTGATCTATAAAATGTACCAACGATTGGTGATTTTATCTCTATTAGATTTGCACTACTTACATTTTCTTCTGCTGGTTTTTCAGTCGGTTTAGGTGCTTCCATTTCTTGAGGCACAACCGTAGGCTGAGCAATTGGAGTTACAGTAGGTGCCGCTACTGTCGGTACCAAAGTTTCTGATACTTTTTGGAATTTCTTAGTTCTTATCTGAATTTCAACGTCCTTGTTTTTTAACTTGAATTCTCCTAAGTCCGTTTTGTTAATCAACTTAATTAAATCTGTTATCTCCTTGTAAGTCATTGATTGCTATTTTCAAATTTATAAATAAGTTCTAATTCTTAACTCTCTCTAAATAATCTCCTGATCGAGTATCTATTTTTATCTTGTCACCTTGATTTATAAATATAGGAACTTTAACTTCTGCTCCTGTCTCAAGTGTGGCCGGTTTGGTTACATTCGTAGCAGTATCACCTCTAAGTCCGGGTTCAGTATACGTGATTTCATAAACTACATGTTGTGGTAGATCTAATGTAAGAGGTATATTTTCAGAAGCATGGAATAGAATATCCACATTCATTCCTTCTTTCAAAAACTCAGGTCTTTCTATTAAGTTCTCATTTATAGGAACTTGATCAAAAGTTTCATTATCCATGAAGTTATATCCCATATCGTCCTTATATAGATACTGATATTTTCTTCTTTCTACTCTTACTTCATCAATTTTATGTCCTGCAGGAAAAGTATTATCAATTACTTTCCCATTAGTTACACTTTTAAGTTTAGTTCTTACAAAAGCAGGGCCTTTTCCCGGTTTAACATGCAAAAATTCAATAATGGAATATATATCATTATTGAAGTTAATACACATACCATTTCTTATATCGGAAGTACTTGCCATAATTTACTTTAATTGTGTTTTAATCAAAATCGCTGCAAAGATAATAATGATTTCTCTAGGAATTTAGTTTAATAAGCCCATTTTAGTAAAACACTTCCCCAAGTAAATCCACCACCAAATGCAGTCAACACAAGATAATCTCCTTTGTTTAACTTCTCTCTATAATCATACAAACACAAAGGAATAGTAGCAGATGTTGTATTTCCATAATTCTCAATATTCACCATAACCTTCTCTTTAGGAAAATCCAGAGCTTCCGCTACGCTATTTATAATTCTTTTATTGGCCTGATGGGGAACTACCCAGCTTATATCTTCCTTTGTCAATCCATTTCTCTCAATCACCTCTTTTACAGTTGAAGACATTCCATTTACCGCATATTTAAAAACTGTTCTCCCTTCTTGATAGATAAAATGTTCTTTATTATCGACAGTCTCGTGGTTAGCTGGCTTGGCAGAACCACCTGCTTTCATATGTAAAAACTTTCTACCTGCTCCATCACCCTTAAGTTCTGCGTCTAAAAGTCCATAACCTTCTGAGTCCGGTTGTAATAAAACTGCACCGGCACCATCCCCAAAAATAACGCAAGTCGTACGATCCGTATAGTCAACAATTCTGGACATTAGATCCGCTCCAACTACCACTACATTCTTATATGCTCCGGATTCAATCATCTTAGCTCCTACATTAATAGAAAATAAAAATCCAGAACAAGCAGCATTGATATCAAAACCAAAGGCATTCTTTGCATTGATCTTATCCAGAATAATATTTGCTGTATCTGGGAAGGTCATATCTGCGGTTACTGTTCCACATATTAATAGATCAATATCCTCAGGCTTCAAACCTGTCTCTTCCATTAGTTTCCTAACAGCTCCCGCACCTAAATCACTAGTTGCCTGATCCATATCCTTTAAAATATGCCGCTTCTTAATACCGGTTCTTGTGGTAATCCATTCATCGGAGGTATCTACCATACCTTCTAAATCCTTGTTCGTTAAAACAGTTTCTGGAACATATGCTCCCACTCCTTTTATTGCTGCCAGGATCTTACCCATTATTACGAATTTACATTTAAAAAAAGAAGCCGCAATATAGCCTTTATTTTTAATCATTACTTGACAAAAGATGTTAATCATCTACGTAAATCAAAAACATTAATAAATTATTTAACTTATTAAGTAATGTAAATCAGCAATTTAAACATTAAATTAATTTTTATTTATGAAAATTCGACTCTTTTGGTACGTCTTTTGATACATTATAAATAGATGATTTAAAATAATTTATAAAGTAAATAATATTTTAATATGAATGGCTTATTTCAAAAATCGGGGTTACTGAAGTTAACTTTTACATTCGTTTGCTGCTGTGTTTTTATCCTTAATATTTATTCTACTGATAAGGCTTTCCATTACGGCGGATTTGAAAAAGCCAAAATGCAAGCACAGAATGAAGGAAAATTTTTATTAGTTGATTTCCATGCCAAGTGGTGTACCCCTTGTAAATGGATGGATCAAACAACTTTTAAAGATCAAAATGTAGTGAATCGACTTAAAAAAGACTTTGTTTCTGTAAAAATAGATATTGACGATTTTGAAGGATTTGAGTTAAAAAGTAAATACAATGTTAGATACTTACCCACAATAATTATTTTTAATCAGCAAGGTGTTATGGTTAAAAGAATAGAGGAAACACTCACTCCTTCTCAAATGGAAGATATTCTTAGATCATATGAATCCAATGCTGTTCCTTCTTCATCGAAAACATATGTGAATAAATCTCCCGATCAAATAAGAGAAGACAAGCTATCGCAAGATGAATACAATGATGTAATGATGTCTCCAGAAGATTATAGAGATTATTTTACCAAACCTGAACAATCCACATATAGACTGCAAATGGGTGTATTTAGCAAATTTGATGGAGCTCAAAACATGGTAAATCAATTAAGGGAAGATTTTATCGAACCTATAGTGGTTATTAGTGATGAAAAGAATGGGAAGTCTTTATATCGTGTTATGATGGGGCAATTTCAAAGCATGAATGAAGCTGAAAGCTTCAGGGTTATACTTCGTAATGATTTCCAACTAGATTCTATAATAGATTAATTTATATGTCGAACGTACTAATTAGCAATATAAAGACCATATACGGTCTATTAGAAAAGCCGTACTCTTTCAAAAAGGGTGCGGCCATGTCTAAATTAGACAGTCTCAATAATGCATACATTCTTATCGAAAACGATAAAATTAAAGACTTCGGAGAAATGTCAAATGCTCCCAGTCAGGTTGATAAAACAATAGATGCCAATCAAGGTATCGTTCTACCCTCATGGTGTGATAGCCACTCACATATTGTTTATGCAGGAAGTAGAGAACAAGAGTTTGTATATAGGATCAAAGGAATGAGCTACGAAGAAATAGCAGAAAGGGGTGGTGGTATTCTTAACTCAGCACAACGACTTTCTAATACAAATGAAGATGAACTTTTCGAATCAGCTTATACAAGGCTTCAAGAAGTTATTTCCTATGGTACTGGTGCTTTAGAAACTAAAAGTGGTTATGGACTGAGCTATGAAAGTGAGATCAAAATTCTTAAAGTAATTAGAAGGCTAAAGGAGATTGCTGATATTCCAATAAAAGCAACTTTTTTGGGTGCACATGCTATTCCAACAATTTATAAAGACAACAGAGCTAAATACATTGACATAGTTATAAATGAAATGCTGCCTACGGTGAGTGGTGAAGGGTTAGCAGATTATGTGGATGTATTCTGTGACAAAGGTTTTTTTACGGTTTCGGAAACGGATATGATTTTATCAGCTGCATCAAAATACGGTCTCAAACCAAAAATTCACGCCAACGAATTAGCGAACTCAGGAGGAGTTCAAATAGGTATACAACATAATGCCATCAGTGTCGATCATCTGGAAATGATAGAAGATAAAGAAATTGAAGCTTTAAAAATGAGTGATACAATTCCTACTGTGCTTCCCTCTTGTTCCTTCTATCTTAATATTAAGTATGCTCCCGCTCGTAAGATGATAGATGAAGGCTTGGGTCTTGCTATTGCTACAGACTATAATCCGGGGTCTACCCCATCCGGAAATATCCCATTCCTTTTGTCTCTGGCCTGTAATAAAATGAAGCTCTTACCAACAGAAGCCATAAACGCAATAACTATAAATGGTGCTTATGCCATGGAGCTTGAAAACGACTATGGCAGTATTACTAAAGGTAAAATAGCCAATCTAATAATTACTAAACCAGTTCCTTCACTGGCCTTTATACCATATGCTTTCGGAAGTAATCATATTCAGAAGGTAATAGTGAAAGGAAAGGAAGCATAATAGATTAAACTTATTGTAAGAACTTAAAGAACTCACTTTTTTTGTTTTTGGAGATGGGAACCTCTTTATTATTCTTTAATGTAATGCGGTTACCTTCTACATATTTAATCTTATTCTTATTTATGAAAAATGATTTGTGAACTTTGAAGAAAGTGTATCCATCTAACTCTTCCTCAAAACTTTGGAGTGTCCTATTTACTAATAAACACTGATCTCCCCAAATTTTGACATAATTGCCATAACTCTCTATACATGAAATATTATCAATATCTATTTGAATCCACTTTTTATCTGATTTGACGAATATTTTCCTCTTATTTTTTTGTGGCTTAATTTCTGATTTTCCCAGATTAGAACGAGCTTTCTCAACGGCCTGTAAGAACCTTTCAAATCTAAACGGTTTAAGTAAATAATCACAAACATTTAGTTCGTAACCCTCCAAGGCATATTCTTCATATGCTGATGTAATAATAATCTGGGAGGATGGATTAATTAACCTTATTAATTCAAGGCCACTTATTTTAGGCATTTTAATATCTAAAAAAATAAGATCTACTTCGTTCTTTTCCAGAAACTCAATTGCTTTGATAGGATCATATACCTGCCCTATTAAATCCATTTTTCCAATATCTACTAAATATTCCTTTATTACATTATGAGCCAGTGGCTCGTCATCTATTATTAAGCATTTGAGAGGCACCAAATTATATATTAATGATTAAATATAATTAATTTACTAATTGAAGACTTATGGTCGCCTTAAAACCTTCGTCTATTGGTTCGTGTGTCAATACATGTTGGTTAGGATAAATCAGCTCCAACCTTCGTTTTAAGTTGTCTAATCCTACTCCACTCTCCGAAACATCTGAAGGTTCTTTCACTGAATTCAGACAAGAGAATTCCAAATCTCCCTCCCGTTGTACAAGCCTTAAGTATAAATAGCTTTCACCATCAGAATTGTCAATTCCATGTTTAAAAGCATTCTCCACCAATATTATAAATAGAAGAGGTGTAACCTGAAAATCTTTGTTGTCAATCTGCTTTTCAAACTTAATGTCTAAATCTGCGTACTGTCTTAGTTTTTGCAATCTTAGAAAATCCTCAATATAATTTATCTCTTCTGAAATCGAAACGGTATCCTCCTGTCCTTTATAAATTACGTACCTCATTAGCTCAGATAATTGCAAAATAGCCTCAGGAGTTTTTTGATCCTTAGTAAGACTCATAGAGTATACATTATTTAATGTGTTGAAAAAGAAATGAGGGTTTATCTGCTGTTTCAATAAATTTAGCTCTGTCTCAGACTTTTGCTTTTGTAGATTACTTATTCTATTCGACTGCTTAAACCATTGTATTAGTATAGTAAGTGGTATAGATAATAACATTAGATACGTAGGAACCATTTCATCAATCGCCCAAAACACAAAAGGTGCGTTTTCTCCAACCCACTTATCTCCCGTTTTATATGATAATAGATAATTCAAAGAAGGCATATAATACAGTATAAGAATAACCGGAATGTAAAACACTATCACTAGTGATAGAAAGCCAAATAGATAATAGATCAACCCTTTTCTCCGATATATTATGTCAACTAAATAATAATGATTTATCCAATAGAAAGCATAATAAACCATTAAGAGAGAAAAATGCTGTAACCATACAACAAACCATGATGTTTCTGGATATTCCATTTTTCCACCTATGGATAGAAAGAGGCTAACTAAAACGTAAATACTCAATATTATCCATTCCAAGGAGACTTTATCTCTCCATTTATTTAATGTCCATTTAAAGTTATTCCTATTCATTGGGCTAGAAATAATGTCTACTAAAACCAACACTAACCCAATGATCCCAAGCATTTCTGACTCCATTCTAACAGGAATTATAATTAACAGAATATCAGTAAAAAACAAGGCAATAGTATACCCTAAACAAACTAGGGTCCATAAAGCGTAGTATACTTGTTTAGAGAGTTTAGTGTATAGAATATTCCTAAATAGGCTAAATAGAAGTAATGGCGTAAAAACCAATATCAATGCTCCCATGAGTTTAAAGAATAAAACCCATTTGAACCAGTTTAAATAGACCAATGATCCATAAAATTCGTGAAAGGTCAGGACCCATTTAAAACTAATCAAAATAATTGTAGATAGAAGAATCCAGATATTATTAGAAATCAAAAAATTGATTAACCTATTTTTCATTTATACATGTTTATAAGTACAAATGAAAAATTATCCTTTTTCAAAAACAATTTAATATGATATCCGGGCTAATTTCGATGATGACAGGACCCTTTTATTTAGGTGATAATGACATTACATAATCGTAACTCTCATTGAGATATTTTGCCAGTATATCCAAATCATCCAACATATTGTCCGGGATCAGTACATAACCCCTCATTACTGCTCCATATGATTTAAAAATTGAAGAATCAAATTCCTTTATATACTTTTCTTGTACTTCTTTAGAGAATCTAAAACCCAATTCTCCATCCTTGTTTAATAGTGAAAACATATGACCATTGGCTGAAGTGTATGGCATCGTTTTGCCTTTCCTTTCAAATCGAGGACACTTATCGACTATTTGATCATAAATGGCTAATCTCTCTTTCCACATACTATTGCTTTTCAACAAACTCCTTAAACTGCCTCATCCATTTCTCCCCCATTTTCTTAAACATGCCGGGAAAAAGAATCGACATTAATTTAGGTATTATCCATTTTACCCTTACGTATTCAAACTCGTACTCGTATCTCGTATTGTTTTCCGATAAGGAAATAAACTTGCATTTCATTGTATTGTCCATATGGATATGATGATAAAAAGCTTCAAAAGATTCTGGTAATTGATTAGAGGTAATAGTTTCAGTCAACTCAAGACTTCGTTTTCCCTGTTGATAATACATTTTGGAAATTGCTCCATCCTGGCCTGTATCTCCACTAATATGATCCTTCCGTACAAATCCATCTTGGTACTCACCAAGATACTTTGGATCAGAAAAGTAACGAACCACTTCTTCTCGTGGTTTACTTATATCCACGTAACCTTTAAATTTCACAGCGTAATGAATTAATAAATAGACTATTTTACGCTTCTAATATATTATAAATTATAAAAAGATAATTTAAACCGTCTGTAAAACTTGAAACAATTTGTTTTCCTTAAGCTTATCGATTTCTATTTTTTGCATATTCTGATCAAGAAGATCTAAGGTGTTATTGGCATATTCCAGTGTCCACTTATGGACCCTCTTGTAATTATCGTCCACAAAAGCTTTTCTTTCAGATCTGGAAACGACATCAAGAATAAAGTCCTTGAAAGTTTTATGGGTTATTTCTTTTCCCTTGTACAATACTGATATATTAAATGAATTACCATTATAAAATTGCTGATCTTCAAATACATCTTCGATATCATCGTTTAATTCGGTGATAAGATCAAAAAACAACCAATCTTCAATCCTATATTTTTTTTCCAATATTGGATATCTCTTATAAATAAGCCTCCTTAGCAATTTGACATCACATGATTTATAGTAATAGAAAAACTCCATATCTAATTGTATAGGAAGCTTACTTTCCCTTAACTCCATCTCATGAGTTTGGTATCTAAAGATTTCCTTGCAACTCTCGATTTTTTCCCTTTTATCAAAAGAAGTAAATAATTTAGAGTTGTAAATATCCTTCCACTTCTCAGAAATAATTTTCTTATCTAAATTCCAATTGGATTCCAAATAAGCATCCAGATAATAGATGTTTTCCTGTAACTCGATTAACTCCCCTACTAGATCATCTATCTCCTCCTGAAGACCTCCTGTTTCTTCAAGTAAAACAGGAAATTTGCGGTAATCAAACAACTCTACTATTTTCTCTTTCAATGTCATACTAGATTTGACAGAAAAATCTTCTTAAGTCACTAAATACCATAATTATTTTCAATATTATAAGGAAATCATTTTCTGAGAATAAGTACCCTCTTTAGAACGAAGGTATGCAATATATACTCCTCCTGGTAAATGATTTAAATCAAAAGTATCACCGTTAGCTAAAGGAGAATCGTTAATTAAAGTAATCATATTGCCATCAGTACTATACAAATGAAGATCTGCATTAAGTATATCTGCCCCAGTGTACATTATATTACCTGAAGAAGTATGAACAAACCTAATTGTATTAACCTTATCGAAATTATCTTCTATTTTCCAGTTTATATCAAATATTCCCTCTACTGTATAGATTTCAGGGGTTAGCACAGACCCCAATTCTGCATTATCAATATTCCCTTCTATGATAAGTAAATTACTATTATCACGAACATTAAGACCGTACGGAGATGTTGCAATAATGTTAAGTTTTTCATCAACTATGGCATAATCCAATTCTAAGTCTTCATATTCAGAACTAATGATTACATGATCATCTGTAACATTATCTATCGTTAATTGGAATCCATATATTAACTCACTGCTGGTGTTAACTACTTTCAATAGTTCTTCGCTTCTCCAAACTTTCCATTCAACTTCAGATATATTTCTATTTCCACTCCCTTTATTACCAAACTCTTCCGAACTCCAATCTCCATTGACATCTCCTCTTTTCACTGCCGTAAAATTAGCGTTATCTTCAATACCATTAAATGCTTCAAAATTCAAATAATTTGGATATTCCCATGGGTTTAAAGTATCTGAGAAAACATAATCTTGATCAACAAATACCCAAGTAGGCTTGTCATTTTTATACTTTGCTTGTAAACCCAGAATAACTTTCCGCATCTCTACTAAATCGCTCGCACTTAAGCTCCCTGAACCATTTACGTCCCCCGCTAGTACTTTATATGGATCATTAAATTGTTTTAACTTCAGGATATGTCTTTGTAATAGCACAATATCAATCGTTGAGACTCCGTCTCTGGTTTCAGATTCATAGCTAGGAGTTAATAAATAAGACAACCCTGATAGTAAATCTGATTTCATATACGCACCTTCTTCATTCGTTAAAGTGCTATCCGAATAAGTTCCTTCAGATGACTCAATATATATTTTAACATTCTCTACCAGCTCTCCATCTCTGGTACCTACAACTCCCGATATTACTCCTGCCCCATCTAAATCTTCACATTGATCTACGTTATCTTGTACAGCTATTTCTACCGTACAATATTCCTTATTTTCATATTCATCCGTCACCCATATTTCCAGCTCAAAGATCGCTGCTACACCGTTTGGAATATCTTCGCAGTAAAACGTCTCCGAAGTATGATTAATATCTGCGGAAAACGAAATATATAAATCCTCTGGTGCAGTGCAATTATCAGTACTTCCGAGGTCGAAATCACTAGCCCATACAGTCACAAATCCGAACGAATCCATCACTGTGGTAGTTAAAGAACTTTTGCAGTATGGTGATGGAACCTTACAATCCTTCATTTCTATATTAAACTCATGAGTCGTTCTATTCCCACATTTGTCTTCAATTGACAAAAAGCAACTATGAGTGCCATGAGGTAACTCCAGGTCCATACTATCACTAATACCTGAATGGTCTATATCCCCATCAGAAAACTCATCAATTCTCCATTCATATGCTAACAGACTATCGGCGGTACAGTCATCTGTTCCTATTATTTTATAAAGCCAATTTCCATTAACACAAAACTCATCATAAGCACATACAGAAGTATCCTGCTGAATAAAAGAAAACTCCGGTGGTGTTGAATTGAAAACCTTAATTATTTGTGTATGATTCCAGATGGAATTTTGATTCTCTTCAAACTGACACCACTCTATCACCGTCCATTCCCTTAATATCTTGATACAAGCACCATCAGCGATAAAAAAGTTTTGATCTTCGTAGGTAGCTTCAACTATTGCACAATATTCATTTTGATACGTAGGTCCTCCGGTTATATCAGGAGTAAGCTCAGTAATATTACAACCTAAATCTTCATAGTTATCGGGCCAAATAATATCCGCTACAGCAAAAGGATCTAGATTAACTATGGTTATAGTTTGAAAACATGAATCACTACTTCCCGCAGGGTCCTCGACAGTAAATTTTCTTGAAATAGTACCCTCAAAACAAGAAATATCTTTGTAAAAAGTATCAACTACCTCTGCCTTACAATTATCATAGATATACCCATCGTAACCCGCTATTCCGTTGTTGTATTGATCATAAATTGTAATTGGCTCAATTAAAGCTTCATTCATCTGGACCTCTCCAAATACTGAAAGATCACTATAATCTATAATATAATCACAACTAACTGTTATATGGTCCGGGCAAGTAATTGTTGGTGGTAATTTCTCCTCTATCATTACTTCTACCATACAGGTATTTGATAAACCATGAATATCCGTGGCTTTTAAAGCTACCATTTTTGTCTCACCAGCTTCCGCACAACAAAACTCAATATATTCGTCAAAATCTAATCCCCATCCACATTCATCTTCCATTTTAGCTACAAAAAAACTGTCAATCGCACAATTATCAAAACTACCATCATCCAATGAGATAGCATATAATCTTCCCGTGCCATCTGCTCCTAAAGCAACACTAGTAAAATGATCACAAACCATGAAAGGAACTTTGTCATCTACTATAGTGACTTTATAGGAGCATATATTATCATTATTACAATCATCCGTTACCTCAAAAAATACTTCATACTCACCCAATGGAAGATCTTCTACACTAATCATCTCTCCATTGACACTTAAATAATTGGTGTAATCATTTCCCAAAGTATCCTCTAATGTGATTTCCACCTCATATGAAGAACAATCTTCTACCATATCAAGCCATGGAAGATTGCTACTTTCAGCCACACATGTATAGGTTTTAGTATAAATTACCACATCATCCGGACAAGTTAATATAGGGTCTATATCATCCGATACCTTTATTATCTGTATATGATTAAAAGATTCGTAGGAGCACCAATCTATAACAAACCAATTTCTTGCCACCTTGTATCCTGCTCCACATTGATCAAATTCAGCGTCTGTGTAAGTTGCCTCTAAATCACTGCAATCAAATGTGGTTGGATATCCGGTAACCTCTGGAGATGGATATCCATTTTCGGTCTGAAGATAAACATCATTACATTGAATTGAGGGCTCTTCTATATCATTGTAATGAGGTGGTAACTCTACATCATCTAGAGCTTTGCGTAACACATATATCGATTGATTACAGATAGAATTATTATTATACTCATCCACAGCTCTCCATTCTCTGATTATTTGTCTATCATACTCACTTGTACACGGTAAATCTACGACATCATCACTATAAGAAAGAGAAGCATCACCGCATGCATCCCAATTATGAATTAGATATGTAAAGTCTGAAATCGTATCAAAGCTAAATCCCTGAGGTATAGGAAATCCTATTACCTCCGGCACAATACTATCACCACAGCTTACTTCTATAGAAGTACATTGAAACTGAGGTGATAATTTATCTTCTACCGTTAATGATCCCCAACAACCTATACCAGTACATTCATGTACAACACTGAATGTGATATTCTGACCAATGTGTTCACTTTCCAATAGATTATTGGGAATTTCATTATCATCTTCATCATATGATTTAACAATATACTTATCATAAGGAACATGTGGATTAGTTATTAACATTGTCACGTCCAATAATTGATTACACTCATCATTAAGAGACAGGTTTATATTACTCACACAAGATGGACTGGGAGGCATGTTAAATGTAATTAAAACATTGTCAGATTGCTCCACCAGAGGACCATTTCCATCAGGATCATCAGACACAAGTATTAAGGAAAATCCACCATTATTAATATCCTGAGGACCTGGAACATAGTGAGTAGCTATCGAAAAAATTTCGTTTTCCGAATCATTGGGAAGAAAGTAGCCATCTCCATTAGTAAACCACATTCCATCATTCACATCTCCTGATATCTCGGCATTAAGAGTTGACAATTCCAAAGTTTCAGAGTCGCACATACTGGTATCTTCTCCAGCAAACACAATAATGGCCAGAGATTCATATGCAAAAGAGGAAATAGTCGTTCCTATAAAAAGTGCCATCAGCAAACATGTAATAATATTTTTTGTTTTGAATCTCACTTTATATTAAATTTTTAACACATGCATTTACATCATAAAATCTATGATTTACATATTATTAAAATATTTAATACAATAATTATACCAAAAGTGATTCTAACAAAAAAGGCCACTACTTTCGTAGCGGCCTTTTATCCATTTTTATTATTTAGTGGCTCTACGCCTCCGTTACTAATAAACTATCAAAACGCTTCTGACCTGTTCCCGCTGGTATATTCTTTCCAACAATCACATTCTCTTTTAATCCAGCCAACTCATCACGTTTTGCACCAATAGCCGCAGTGCTAAGTACTTTTGTTGTCTCCTGGAAAGAAGCCGCAGAAATCCAACTCACCACTCCCAAAGATGCTCTTGTTATACCTTGCAAAATAGGTCTGGATGTTGCAGGAATAGCGTCTCTAACTTCTAAAAGTTTCTTATCATTTCTTTTCAAAATAGAGTTTTCTTCTCTCAATTGACGTATAGAAATAATCTGACCAACTTTCATTTTATTTGATTCTCCCGCATCAGTAACTACCTTTTTATCAAATATCCAATCGTTCTGCTCTAAGAAAGCCGTTTTCTCCACTGGCTCTCCTTCTAAGAAGCTAGTATCACCCGGATCAGTAATCAATAACCTACGCATCATTTGTCTAACTATCACCTCTATGTGCTTATCATTAATACTGATACCTTGTGACCTATATACCTCCTGAACACCATTAACCAAATATGATTGTACAGCAAAAGGTCCTTTGATATCCAATATATCGATTGGTGAAGTTGCTCCATCTGATAATTGCATTCCAGCTCTAACAAAATCACCCTCTTGAACAAGAATGTGTTTAGAAAGACCTATCAAATATTTCTTCTTTTGATTAGTTTTCTCATCCTCAACAAATACCTCTCTGTTACCTCTTTTTATCTTACCAAAAGAAACGATACCATCGATCTCGGCTGTTACTGCAGGATTCGAAGGATTACGTGCTTCGAAAAGTTCGGTAACTCTAGGAAGACCACCAGTGATATCCGATATCTTACCTGCACTTCTCGGTATTTTTACGATCTTTTCTCCAATTGCTACATCTTGACCATCCTCAATTGAGATATAAGCTCCTACTGGAAGGTTGTAAGATTTTAACTCCGCTCCAGAAGGAGATACTATTTTAATAGCCGGAATCTTTTTCTTGTTCTTAGATTCTATCAATACCTTCTCAGCATAACCAGTCTGATCGTCTCTTTCCACTCTATAGGTAACTCCTTCTTCTACGTTTTCGAATTGAGCGATTCCTTCAAATTCAGAAATGATCACATTATTAAACGGATCCCAGTCACAAATCACATCACCTTTCTTGATTTTACCCTTATTCTTCACCTTAATCTGTGCTCCATAAGGTATATGATGTGTAACAAATATCTTTCCAGAATCCTTATCCTTAATTCTCAATTCTCCAGATCTTGACAATATTAAGTAATGTCCAGTATTCTCATCAGGTTTATCTGTTAATTTTATATTATCAAATTCAACAACCCCATCAAACTTCGAAACAATCTCTGACTCTGCTTTACTAACAGAAGCAATACCCCCTACGTGGAATGTTCTCAATGTCAACTGTGTACCCGGCTCTCCAATACTTTGTGCAGCAATGATTCCTACAGAATCACCAAGTTCTGCTAGTCTTCCGGTTGCCAGATTTTTACCATAACACTTGGCACAAACACCATTCTTAGTATCACATGTCAAAACAGATCGAATAGTTACCATTTCTATGCCACTATCTTCAATCCTCTTAGCTATTTCATCACTGATATATTCTCCTGCTTCCAATATCACCTCATCAGACACGGGGTCAAGAATATTATGTAAAGAGAATCTTCCTCTGATCCTTGACGCCAAAGATTCAATGACTGAATCATTTTCTTTAAGAGATGTTGTATCGATTCCTCTTAACGTATCACAGTCGTGCTCATTAATAATCACATCCTGAGCCACGTCCACAAGTCTTCTGGTAAGATATCCCGCATCGGCAGTTTTAAGTGCCGTATCCGCTAGACCTTTCCTCGCACCGTGCGTAGAAATAAAGTACTCCAATACTGACAAACCATCCAAAAAGTTAGACAGGATTGGGTTCTCAATAATTGCGGCTCCAGTATCTCCAGATTTTCTTGGCTTTGCCATCAAACCTCTAAGACCAGCCAACTGTTTAATCTGTTGTTTTGATCCTCTTGCTCCAGAGTCAAGCATCATATATACAGAGTTAAAACCTCCTTTATGCTCCGCCAACTCTTTCATTAAATTTTCCGTGATTTGATTATCGGCATAAGTCCACTTATCAATTACCTGGTTATATCTTTCATTACCAGTAATAAGACCCATATTATAATTCTCCCAAACCTCATCCACTTCACTTTGTGCCTCTAATAACGTCTTCTCCTTTATAGAAGGATCTATCAAATCTCCAAGGTTGAAAGATAACCCTCCTCTAAATGACCAATAGAATCCCAGTTCCTTGATTTTATCCAAGAACTCAGCAGTAATCGTGAAGTTTGTTCGTTCAATAATATCACTAATTACCTTTTTAAGGTTTTTCTTAGTTAACAATATATTTATGAACGGTACCTGTGTCGGGGTTGATTCATTGAAAATAACTCTACCTACTGTAGTATCTATCCTATCCATCACAAGCTCTCCTTCTTCATTCTCAATCCTTGTCTTCACCCTAACCGGTGTATGAACATCTACTTTTCCTTCATTATAAGCAATAATAACTTCTTCTGAAGAGTAATATGTTCTAATTTCCTTTTTATCACTTTCTTTTGACTTCGTCAAATAATATAGACCCAATACCATATCCTGAGAAGGTAAGGTAATCGGTGATCCATCCTGTGGATTCAACATGTTATGAGATGATAGCATCAACATTTGAGCCTCAAGTATAGCCCCATGGCTCAAAGGGACATGTACCGCCATCTGATCACCATCAAAATCCGCGTTAAATGCTGTACATACCAAAGGATGTAATTGGATTGCCTTACCTTCAACCAATGTAGGTTGGAAAGCCTGAATAGACAATCTATGCAGTGTAGGGGCTCTGTTCAACATAACCGGATGCCCTTTCAAAATGTTTTCCAGTATATCCCAGATTACAGGGTCTTTTCTATCAACAAGTTTCTTAGCAGATTTTACAGTCTTAACTATTCCTCTTTCTATCAACTTTCTAATTACAAAAGGTTTGAACAACTCTGCGGCCATATCTTTTGGAATACCACACTCATGTAATTTAAGTTTAGGTCCAACAACGATCACTGATCTTCCTGAATAATCCACACGCTTACCTAAAAGGTTTTGTCTAAATCTACCTTGCTTTCCTTTTAGAATATCACTAAGAGATTTTAATGATCTACCACCTTCGGCTTTAACGGCATTAGACTTTCTAGAATTATCAAATAATGAATCGACCGCCTCTTGAAGCATTCTCTTCTCATTTCTCAAAATAACTTCAGGAGCCTTAATCTCCAATAGTCTTTTTAGTCTGTTATTTCTGATAATAACTCTTCTGTATAAGTCATTCAAATCAGAGCTTGCAAACCTACCTCCATCTAAAGGAACCAATGGCCTCAATTCAGGCGGTATAACAGGTAAATAATCAATAATAGTCCATTCTGGTCTGTTTTCTACCCTAGTTTGACCATCTCTAAATGCCTCTACTACTCTTAGTCTTTTAAGTGCTTCAGACTTTCTTTGTTGAGAAGTTTCGTTAGCAGCTTTATCCCTCAAAAAGTATGATAATTCATCCAAATCAAGGTTAGCTAATAGGTCTTTAACTGCTTCAGCTCCCATTTTAGCTATAAACTTATTAGGATCTGAGTCTTCCAGATGTTGATTATCTTTAGGTAAAGTCTCCAATACCTCAAAGTATTCTTCTTCAGATAATAAGTCTAACTTTTCTATCTCTCCTTCCTTCACTCCAGGCTGTATAACCGCGTACTTCTCGTAGTAAATGATAGATTCCAATTTTTTGGAACTAATTCCAAGTAAGTATCCAATTTTATTAGGTAAAGACTTAAAAAACCAAATATGTACAACAGGAACTACTAGCTTAATGTGTCCCATTCTTTCTCTCCTTACCTTCTTTTCCGTCACCTCTACCCCACATCTATCACATACTATTCCTTTATACCTTATTCTCTTATACTTACCACAATAGCACTCATAATCCTTAACCGGACCAAAGATTCTTTCACAAAACAAACCATCTCTCTCAGGTTTATATGATCTATAATTAATAGTTTCTGGCTTCAATACTTCACCAAAAGATCTTTCTAAAATCTCATCAGGAGAACTTAGGCTAATTGTGATCGAATCAAATGGTTTAGTTGGTTTAATACTTTTATTTTTAAATGCCATGTTTGTTCTTTATTAAGATTATAAAAATATTAATCAAATTTCACATCAAGAGCTAATCCTCGAAGCTCGTGAACAAGTACGTTGAAAGATTCTGGGATATGAGGTTCAGGGATATTTTCACCTTTAACAATAGCCTCATATGCTTTTGCCCTTCCTATAATATCATCAGATTTTATAGTCAACAATTCTCTCAAAATATTTGAAGCTCCAAAAGCCTCCAAAGCCCATACTTCCATCTCTCCAAAACGCTGTCCACCAAACTGAGCTTTACCTCCTAATGGCTGCTGTGTGATCAACGAATAAGGCCCTATAGATCTTGCATGCATTTTATCATCAACCATATGAGATAATTTCAACATGTAGATAACACCAACTGTAGCCTGCTGATGGAATTTGTCTCCTGTCTCACCATCAAATAAATATGTCTGACCAAGAGAAGGAAGTTTTGCTTTTTGAATATAAGTCTCAATATCATCTAGACTAGCTCCATCAAAAATTGGAGTAGAAAACTTAACATTAAGTTCCTTTCCTGCCCAACCCAAAACAGTTTCAAATATCTGTCCTAAGTTCATCCTAGAAGGTACACCTAGAGGATTCAAAACGATATCCACAGGAGTTCCATCCTCTAAGAATGGCATATCCTCTTCTCTAACGATTCTGGATACGATTCCCTTATTACCGTGTCTACCAGCCAGTTTATCTCCCACTTTCAACTTTCTCTTCTTAGCCATATAAACCTTAGCTAATTTCAATACTCCAGCTGGAAGCTCATCTCCAATACTAATATTAAACTTCTCTCTTTTATATCTACTTAATTCTTCGTTAGCCTTGATGGTGTAATTATGAAGAACTTTAGAAATCAGAGAGTTGGTATTTTCTTCTTTTGTCCAATTAGAATAATCAACTTGAGAATAATCTAAATCTTTAAGAACTTTTGCAGAAAACTTAGTTCCTTTTGGCACTAATTCTTCTCTATAAATACTCATAACTCCCTGAGACATTTTGCCCTTAAGCATATACATCAACTTATCCACCAAAATGGTTCTAAGTTCATTCATCGCAACAGCATGTCTATCTTCAAGTTGAGATAACAATTGTTTTTCTTGTACCTTTTGGAATTTATCCTTTTTAGCTCTTGCAAACAATTGCTTGTTGATTATCACTCCTTTTGTAGATGGAGGTGCCTTAAGAGAAGCATCTTTAACATCACCCGCTTTATCTCCAAAAATGGCTCGTAGAAGTTTTTCTTCCGGTGTTGGATCAGATTCCCCTTTTGGAGTAATCTTTCCTATGATAATATCACCTTCTTTTATCCACGCACCAACTCTAATAATCCCATTTTCGTCTAAGTCCTTGGTAGCTTCTTCACTTACATTAGGAATATCATTGGTCAACTCCTCTTCTCCTAACTTTGTATCTCTAATATCGATATCAAAATTCTCGATATGCAAAGAAGTAAAGACATCTTCTTTAACTACCCTTTCCGACAATACAATAGCGTCCTCAAAATTATACCCTTTCCAAGGCATGAACGCTACCATTAAGTTTTGTCCCAAAGCTAATTCACCTTTTTCAGTCGCATAGCCTTCACATAACAAACTTCCTTTCTCTACCCTATCTCCCTTACTTACAATAGGCTTTAGATTTATACATGTTCCCTGATTAGTTCTTCTAAACTTAGTCAGTTTGTATGTTTTAACATTATCATCGAAAGAAACTAATTTGTCCTCCTCAGATATGTCATATTTAATAACAATTTCATTCGCATCAACATATTCTACTATACCTTCTCCTTCAGCATTGATAAGCATTCTAGAGTCCTTAGCAACAGTTGCTTCCAATCCTGTTCCAACTATAGGAGATTTAGGATTAAGAAGTGGAACTGCTTGTCTCTGCATGTTTGATCCCATCAAAGCCCTATTTGCATCATCATTCTCCAAAAATGGGATAAGTGAAGCCGAAACACCAACAATTTGGTTTGGTGCCACATCCATGTACTCAATCTCATTTGGAACCAAAACAGGGAAATCTCCATGTTCTCTACATTTCACCCTATCTCCAATAAATGCTCCTTTTTCATCTATGACAGCATTAGCCTGAGCTATTTTCTTATAATCCTCGCCCTCAGCTGATAGGTAAATTCCCTCGTCACTTAAATCTACAAGACCTTCTTCCACCTTTCTATATGGGGTTTCCAAGAATCCCATTTTATTGACTTTGGCATGTACGCACAAGGTAGAAATCAATCCAATATTAGGTCCTTCAGGAGTCTCAATCGTACATAATCTTCCGTAGTGAGAATAATGAACATCCCTAACCTCAAATCCTGCTCTTTCCCTAGAAAGTCCTCCAGGTCCTAGTGCTGAAATTCTTCTTTTATGTGTAATTTCCGAAAGTGGATTCGTCTGGTCTAAGAATTGAGAAAGTTGACTAGTTCCAAAGAAAGAGTTAATTACAGACGATAACGTTCTGGCATTAATCAAATCTATTGGAGTAAAAACTTCATTATCTCTAACATTCATTCTTTCTCTAATAGTTCTTGCCATTCTTGCCAAACCTACACCGAATTGAGCATATAATTGCTCACCAACTGTCCTGACTCTTCTATTACTTAAATGATCAATATCATCTAACTCTGCTTTTTGGTTTACCAATGAAACCAAGTACTTAACAATTGAAATGATATCCTCCTTTGTTAAAACTAAAGTATCTCTGCTAATTTCCAGATTCAACTTTCTATTAATCTTATATCTTCCTACATCCCCCAAATTATATCGCTTATCGGAGAAGAATAATTTATCTATGATCCCTCTAGCCGTTTCTTCATCTGGTGGGTCACTACCTCTTAATTGTCTATAAATTTGTGTTACAGCTTCAGCCTCCGAGCTCGAAGGATCCTTCTGAAGTGTATTATATATGATTGAATAGTCCTCCTCTAAGTCTTCCTTTTGAAGTATAATAGTTTCGAGATCAGCGTCTAAAATTAGTTGGATATTTTCCTCATCCAATGCAACATCTCTCTCAACAATAATTTCATTTCTTTCTATAGTTACAACTTCTCCAGTATCTTCGTCTACAAAATCCTCTGTCCATTTTCTTAACACCCTTGCTGCTAATTTCCTACCAACTGCCTTGCCTAAGTTTTTCTTATTAACAGCAATTTCTTCAGATAAGTCAAAAATATTCAATATTTCCTTATCACTGTCAAAACCAATTGCCCGTAGTAAAGTGGTTACAGGAAACTTTTTCTTTCTATCAATATAAGCATACATCACGGAATTAATATCCGTTGCAAATTCCATCCAAGCACCTTTAAACGGGATAACTCTTGCCGAATACAACTTTGTACCATTCGGGTGAAAGTTCTGTGAGAAGAACACCCCGGGCGATCTGTGTAGCTGAGAAACCACAACCCTTTCAGCCCCATTAATAACAAAGGTCCCTTTAGGAGTCATATAAGGAATGTTTCCAAGAAAAACATCCTGAACGATCGTTTGAAAATCTACATGTTCTTCATCATTACATGATAACCTTAGTTTGGCCTTTAACGGCACACTATAAGTTAAGCCTCTCTCCATACACTCATCAATAGAGTACCTAGGAGGATCTACGAAATAATCCAAAAACTCAAGAACGAAAATATTTCTTGCATCAGTTATGGGAAAGTTCTCCTGAAAAACTTTATACAACCCTTCATTTCCCCTATTCTCTGGAGTAGTTTCAAGTTGGAAAAACTCCTGAAAAGATTTAAGCTGAATTTCCAGCAAGTCAGGATTATTTGATGTCAATTTAATTTTGCCAAAATTAACTCGTGCGTCAAAGGCATTGGAAACAATTGCGTTTGCTGACATATTTCAAGTTTGTTTTATCTCCAAAGTAATTTACTACGATGAAGAATTATTCATGAATAATTTTCAATCTCTCAAACGACAATAGGCTTAACTGAAAAACTCAGTTAAGCCATGTCTATTTTTATATGGAAAAATCTCTTTCAGATAACTCCATATATTTTACTTACTTCAATTCTACAGAAGCACCAGCTCCTTCAAGGGCAG
The DNA here is from genome assembly GCA_965230495.1 of Saprospiraceae bacterium. Lineage (GTDB taxonomy): Bacteria > Bacteroidota > Bacteroidia > Chitinophagales > Saprospiraceae > JACJYM01. The sequence goes on from OZ246004.1 coordinate 1,962,413, forward strand.
CTTTCAAAGATTCCGCCTCCTCTTTTGGTACTCCGGCTTTGATAGTTGCAGGAGCTCCGTCAACCATTTCCTTCGCCTCTTTAAGACCAAGTCCTAATTGATTTTTAACTTCTTTCACTACCGCTAATTTTGCTGATCCAGCTGAAGTCAATACAACATCGAAATCAGTCTTCTCTTCAGCACCACCACCGTCGCCACCTGCTGCAGGTCCTGCTGCTACTGCAACTGCTGCTGCTGCTGGTTCGATACCGTACTCTTCTTTAAGAATTTCAGCTAACTCGTTAACTTCTTTAACAGTCAAGTTAACTAACTGTTCTGCAAATGATTTTAAATCTGCCATTTTAATGGATTTTTTTAATGTTTCGCTAATCAATAATTAATAAAATATATGAAATGCGTTGTCTTGGAAGCCGCAATTATTGTGCTCTATCTTCTAGAGCTTTTAACAATCCAGATAAAGTATTGCCACCAGATTTCAATGCACTGATAACGTTCTTCGCTGGAGATTGTAATAACCCAATGATCTCGCCAAGCAACTCATCTTTCGATTTAAGCTGAGCTAGAGCATCAAGTTGATCATCACCAAAGAAAACTGCGGAGTCAATATAAGCTGCCTTTAGAGCAGGTTTTTCTCCATCTTTTCCTCTGTATTCCTTTATTACCTTTGCCGGTAAATTTGCAGTATCAGAAACTAATAAAGTTGTAGGTCCTTTAAGTACATCAAAAAGCCTATCAAATCCTTTTTCTTCATCTAAAGATTCCATTGCTTTTTGAACCAACGTATTTTTAACAACTTTCACTTCTATGCCTTTTTCAAAACATAGTGCTCTGAACTTATTTATTTGTTCAACTGTAAGAGTAGACGAATCAGCTAAATAAAAATATGGTGCATTATCCAGCTTATCTTTTAACTCTCCAATTAGTATAGTTTTATCTGACTTTAACATTGTTCTTTTTTTTAGTCACCAAATTTTAAATACTTCTAGGGTCTATCTTTATCCCCGGACTCATTGTCGAGGCCATTGAAATAGACTTCATATATGTACCCTTAGCAGATGAAGGCTTTAACTTTTCAATAGTTTGAAGTAACTCCGCAGCGTTTTCTTTTATCTGTTGAGGAGTAAAGTTCACTCTACCAACTGAAGAATGGATAATACCGTACTTATCTACTCTAAAAGATATTTTACCCTTTTTAACATCACCTACCGCTGCTGCTAAGTTCATGGTAACAGTTCCCGTTTTAGGGTTTGGCATTAAGCCTCTTGGTCCCAATATCCTACCAATTCTACCCACTTGAGCCATAACGTTAGGTGTAGCGATCACTACATCAATATCCGTCCAACCTTGTTGAATTTTTTGTACGTACTCATCAAGACCTACATAATCTGCTCCTGCACTCTTTGCTTCTTCCTCCTTGTCTGGAGTACAGAGAACCAATACCTTTTTTACTTTACCCGTTCCATTAGGCAAAGTAACCGTTCCTCGTATCGCTTGATCAGCTTTTCGAGGATCAACTCCTAACTTGATATGAAGATCTACAGATGAATTAAATTTGGTTGTATTAACCTCTTTTACAAGAGCTGATGCCGCCTCTAAAGTATAAAGTGTTTTCTCATCAACTTTAGCATTGGCTTCTTTTCTCTTTTTTGACAATTTAGCCATATTTCAAAATTTTAAGGTGCAAACGTAATTCCTTACTCCCTTGTTAAATAATAATTAATTGTTATTTTGATCCCATGGAGCTTCTCCAGAGATTGTAATCCCCATGCTTCGTGCTGTACCAGCGATCATTTTCATTGCTGAATCAATGGTAAAGGCATTTAAATCTACCATTTTTCCTTCCGCTATCTCCTTCACCTGATCCCAGGTAACAGAACCAACCTTTTGCCTATTAGGCTCCGAAGATCCACCTTTCAACTTAGCTGCCTCCAATAACTGATTTGCTGCAGGTGGTGTTTTAATAACAAAGTCAAAGGACTTGTCCTTATATACCGTAATTATAACAGGTAGTAATTGACCCTGCTTCTCCTGTGATGCAGCATTGAATCTTTTGCAAAACTCCATAATGTTAAGCCCTTTGGCTCCAAGAGCAGGTCCAACCGGTGGTGAAGGGTTAGCTTGGCCGCCTCTCACCTGAAGTTTTACATACGTTTCGATTTCTTTTGCCATGTCTATTTTAATTTAAAATAATTAAACGTAAATATTATATCACTATCTCATTGGAAGCACTAAAATTAGAAATGAGATTATGATTGTTTTTCTACTTGCATATAGTTAAGTTCGACTTCAGTTCCTCTACCAAAAATCTTAACAATAACTTTTAGCTTTTTCTTTTCTTCGTTTACTTCTTTAATATCACCCACAAACTCGTTAAAAGGGCCATCTATGATTTTTACCGTCTCTCCTTCCAAAAATGGTTCAATCATCATTTCTCCCATTTCCGATGACTCGTCAACCTTTCCAAGCATTCTATTCGCTTCAGCCTGCATCATAGGGATAGGATTATTTCTTCCCAAAAAATGTATGACATTAGTCATATTAGAAATCGCTTGAATAATCTCACCTGTAAACCTCGATGAATCCGCTTCGACAAGTATATATCCCGGTAAAATATTTCTTTCTATGATTACCTTTTTACCACTTCTAATTTTATACACCTTTTCAGTAGGCACTAATATCTGAGTAACAACATCATCCCACTTAGACCTAGAAACCTCCAGTTCTATTCTTTCCTTAATTTTTTTTTCTTTTCCACTAATTACTCTTAGCGAATACCATCTTTTGTTATCAGACATAAGAGCTATTAAAAATTAATATTATACAATGTACTGGTAATAAAGTTAGCCACAGCATCCATTAAGGCGACAATCAAAGCAATGATAATCGAAGCAATGATAACCACTGTAGCACTACTAAACAGTTCTGACATAGTGGGCCAAGTAACATTATTGACCAACTCGTTATAACTGTCTTTTACATATAAGAAAAAACTATTCATTTTATTAGTATTTATAAAGCTCTTACGCCTTAATGATATTTTCTCACAAATTGCAGGGGAGACAGGAATCGAACCCGCGGCCTACGGTTTTGGAGACCGTCGCTCTACCAATTGAGCTACTCCCCTATTTTCAATAAAATAGCAAAATTAAGCACTACAAATAGTGCTTAATTTGCCAAATATATTCTATAGAATTTCTTTAAATTCTAGTCAATAATTTCAGTCACCTGACCTGCACCAACAGTTCTACCACCTTCTCTAATTGCAAATCTCAAACCAACTTCCATTGCAATAGGGTTGATCAAATGAACCTCCATTGATACATTATCTCCAGGCATAACCATCTCCACACCATCAGGCAATTTACAATCTCCTGTTACATCAGTAGTTCTGAAGTAAAACTGAGGTCTATACCCGTTAAAGAAAGGCGTGTGTCTTCCACCTTCGTCTTTTCCAAGCACATACACTTCACACTTAAACTTCATGTGAGGAGTAACTGAACCTGGCTTAACGATTACCATTCCTCTTTTGATATCTGTCTTATCAATACCTCTTAACAAAAGACCAGCATTATCACCTGCTTCCCCTCTCTCAAGAATCTTTCTAAACATTTCAACACCAGTAATAGTTGAAGTCAAAGGCTTAGCATCTGCTGCCATCATACCAACTATTTCTACAGGATCTCCTGTATTAATAACACCTCTTTCTATTCTACCTGTTGCAACAGTACCTCTACCAGTAATAGAGAATACATCCTCAATAGGCATCAAGAATGGCTTATCTACATCTCTTACTGGCTCAGGAATATCAGCATCAACTGCTGCCATCAAATCCATAATTGCCTGCACTGCACCTGCATCTCCTTCAAGAGCTTTTAAAGCAGAACCTTGAATCACAGATGAATTATCACCATCAAATTCATACTGATCAAGTAGCTCTCTTACTTCCATCTCAACCAATTCCAACATCTCCTCATCGTCTACCAAATCAACTTTATTCATAAAAACAACAATTTTTGGAACACCCACCTGTCTAGCAAGTAGTATATGCTCTCTTGTTTGAGGCATTGGTCCATCTGTTGCTGCAACTACCAAAATAGCACCGTCCATCTGAGCAGCACCCGTAACCATGTTTTTTACATAATCGGCGTGACCAGGACAATCAACGTGAGCATAATGTCTGTTAGCAGTTTCATACTCAACATGAGCAGTGTTAATAGTAATACCTCTTTCTTTTTCTTCCGGAGCAGCATCAATTGAATCATAGTCTTTCTTTTGTGCTAAACCTTGATCTGCCAACACATTTGTGATTGCAGCAGTAAGAGTTGTCTTACCATGGTCCACGTGTCCGATAGTACCTATGTTTACGTGAGGTTTGCTCCTGTTAAACGTTTCTTTAGCCATTAGATAATTATTTTTCTAAAAAATTAAGTGATAAATATTTATAATAAAAAATATTTGAGCCAATGAAGGGATTTGAACCCCCGACCCCTTCCTTACCATGGAAGTGCTCTACCCCTGAGCTACATTGGCAGTCAGGCTGAGGTCTTAGCTTAGTGTTTCACACAACAAACTAAAAATCCCAATAAATGTTTTAAATTTAAAAAATTAGAGCGGGAGACGAGACTCGAACCCGCGACCCTCAGCTTGGAAGGCTGATGCTCTACCAACTGAGCTACTCCCGCCTATTATATTTTAATTTTAAAATCAATTTCAGATGCAAAAGACTTAATCCTCATATCGTAAAAAATCGTGGGGGTAATAGGAATCGAACCTATTCAGACAGAGTCACCAGATTTACAGTCTGGCCCGGCTCTCCAACTCCGGCGTACCCCCAACTTTATTTTTCTATCAATAAAATAACATAAATCTCTAATATTCAGAATATTATAGATTGAGCCAGTGGAGGGATTCGAACCCCCGACCCGCTGATTACAAATCAGCTGCTCTGGCCAACTGAGCTACACTGGCAATAAGTCATTCACATGCTTTTCTTCAAAAGCGATGCAAAAATATAGCTTTTTCTATTATTTAAAAATAATTACTACAATTTTTTGAAAATATCTACGCCTAACAAAGTAATAGAGGGAAAGCACTAAGCGATTGATTTGCCAACTTGCTTTTCTTTATACTTTTTCACCTGCCTTTTAAGAGAATCTAAAGCTTGATCAAAACTGGCTTCAAATGATTTATCCGTAGATTTTGCAAACATGCTTTGTCCGGGTACCCGAAGATTTATCTCTGAAACTTTGTCCTTTACTTGACCTGAATTTTCAAGTTTTAAAAAAACATCCACTCCTGTAGAACGGTTATATAGCCTTTCCAACTTTGTTAACTTATTCTCTATGTATTCCTTTAATTTTCCATCAATGGTAAAATGTACACTCTCAATATTAATTTTCATGCTGTAATTTTTATAGGTTATGAAACTAACTTTCTTATCTACTTGCCATAAAGATCAAGTATCATTTATATAAATGAATTGACATCATATTTAGTTCGCTTTTGGGTGTGCTTTTTTATATACTTTTAATAATTTAGAAATCGAGTTATGCGTATAAACTTGTGTAGCCGATAGGTTAGCATGTCCTAATATTTCTTTTATGGCATTAAGGTCGGCACCTTCATCTAAGGTATGAGTGGCAAAACTATGTCGAAGTATGTGAGGACTCCTCTTATCAGCCGTGGTAACCTTTGACAATTCGCTCTTAACAATATTATATACTGCTTTGGGATATAAAGGAGTTCCTCTTTCAGAAATAAACAGATTGCTATACTCACGAGCATATTTTTCTCTTAAACCTATATAAGTTTGAATATCAAATAACAGTTTATTTGATACTGGCAATATTCTCTCTTTATTACCTTTACCCAATACCTTCAGTTCTTTTCTTTGATCGTTTATATCTGTCAACTTCAATCCTATAAGTTCACTTCTACGAATTCCGGTTAAATAAAACATTTTGACAATAAGAACATTTCTACATTGAACAAAATCGGTTGTGTCCATTGTCAAATCCTCAAACAATCTCTTTATCCTATCGAAACCAATGACTGAAGGCAATCTTTTTGGAAGTTTCACAGAATGAAGTTTCAATGAAGGATCAACAATTATTATGTCCTTTGCTATTAAAAATTTGAAAAAATTCTTGATAGATGATATTTTTCTGTTTATCGATTTTGCAGCCAAACCCTCTCTAGACAGATTAGCAATATATGAACGAAGCATAAAAGACTTAACCTCTCCAATTTCATTGATTTCAAAATCTACTTTTAAATAAGTAACCAATTGTTCCAAATCCTTCTTATACGATGAAATAGTATGGAAAGAATAATTCCTTATATTCTTTAGAAAACCGCAGTAATCTTCTACCTTCTCTTTCATATTATAAAAAATTATAATACGAATGTATAAAAAAAGGGGCAACTTTCGTTACCCCTAAATAATAATTCTAAAATATCTTCTATAAATCAACCTGAGTTAATTCAACTTCAAAAACAAATCCGAAGCTCCAATCAGTAGTCAAGTTAATCTTTCTATTTGCTGCATCAACTGAAAAAGCTGTCATGCTCAGTTCACCTCCAAACAATCCAACTCCTATTACGTCAGTATGTGTAAAATCATTTGCACTTATATCATTAGCTGTTACTGTCATGCCAGTACCAGCATAAGGGTGTCCATACCCTCTTCCATGCTCATAATATCCACCTATTGCGTCCGATATCTGATAAACATTATCGCCTACTCTCTTAATAAGGATATATCCAAGATTCTGATAAGTAGGATCTACTGATCCGTTTCTAACCACATCAGCCATATATACTCCTTCAAGGCTTGTCACCAAGTCACCAGTACATGGGGGCCAAAATACATTTCTAACCGCAGCACCAGGAATACTATCCTTATTATAAGCTACATAACTGATATCATAAATATCTACTCCATTAACTGCAGAACTTCCATAATATCTACCAGCAGTTATTGTTGATACATCAACGGGATTGCCTCCTTCGGAAGCTTCAACTCCGGCATCTGTATATGTAGAAGCATCACAACTTAGTTGTACACTTGGAGAACCATTCATAGTCAACTTAGGTAAAAAAGTTGTTGCCGATGCTTCAGCTGAATTATCATAATTATCGTCACTACATCCAACGACAACCAGTGAAAATATAGCCAAGCAAATTAAATACTTTATGTTTTTCATATTTAAACGTTTTTATAATTTCTCAAATTAATTATCCCAAAATATTCGATCTGTCAATTGTCTTTGGGCCGGAGCGTTTGGATTCAAAGCTCTTTCAGAAGCTGGATACAACCAAGTCGCTGGAAATTCTCCCGCAGAAAGAACCGACGAAGGTGGTGTTTGAAAAATACCATCTGTAAACAATCTACTAGCTGGTCTATCCAATCTTCTGGTTTCAACCCATCCTTCATCCTCTTGTGTTCCATTTAACGCTATCCACTTTTGAACACCAATAATATCAACTTTGTTGTCAACACTTCCTCCGTAACCTAAGCTTGACACATAATCAGAAGCCCCACTTACTCCCCAATAATTGAAGTTAGCACTCACTGCATTTTGTAAAGATGTCACATCATCATCATCTGTACCATATCTTGCAGCAGCTTCTGCTCTCAAAAACCAAACTTCCCAGTCACTAATTAATATTACTGAGTTATCTGCAGAATAAGCTGTAGGTGAAGACCCACTATAATCCGAAGATGGATCTGTAAAAGGAACATCTCTATCTACAGCTCCCTGATCTATCCCTCTAATATTGCCCATTTCAGGACCAGTAGTCGCCGCAGAATAAAAAGCAAACTCTCTTGGGTCATTCAAATCTCTAAGTACATTTAAGGTAGCATTACTTGCAAAGTAAAAATCTCCTACCCCCCACTCAAATCTAGCATACATCGGATTTTCATTTCCTGCAGTGCCATCAAAAGGAATAGCCGCGACATCTGAAGCCGAACTAATAAAGTCTCCAGAACTTATTAGCGTCTTAATCGCATCTCCTTGAGGATTCGATTCAGATGTTCTCATTAATAATCTTAACTTAAGTGAATTTCCAAATTTTCTCCAACTCGCTACATTACCACCATAAATTAAATCAGCTGCTCCCATATCAGAAGAACTCGCATTCTCTAAATCACTTAAAGCGTCGTCTACAAGACTAATTAAGCTTGTATAAACAGAAGCTGCATCATCATATGCTGGTGTTAAATTAGAGCCATCAGCTATTTCCCCTTTCAAAGCTTCCGAATAAGGTATATTACCAAAATGGTCTACTAAGCCTTGATAAATATAAGCTGTTAGCAATTTACTCGTCCCTCTAAAAGCAGCACTCTCACTGTTCGTTAAAAACTTTAAATCATTTAAAGCATCAGAGTATGCTCTTCCCCAATAGCCATCATAATCATCAGGCTGAGCCACAAATCTTGCTTCATTCCCTAATGAAACACCAATACCCCATGTATAGTATTGACCCCAAAGAAATGAATTAGAATTTAGGTCTACATCTACTATGTATCCCAAGAAGCCCTGAGCACTGGTCAGAACCTGTGCATCATTAGCTGTGGGCGAGGTATTAGGATCTATATTAACCTCTTCTAAGCTTTTCTCACAAGCCACACTTGCCAGAACCACTATTAAAATTAATGATCTTAAAAATATATTTTTCATTTTATCTCTTAATTAATGTTAGAAAGTAATGTTTAGATTCAAGCCTAAGCTTTTCGCTGGAGGTGTCTGAGTTGTCTCTACACCAGTAGCATTTCCAGTTAAAGAAGGTCCGTTAATTTCCGGATCTGCAAATGTATTTTCATCCGGTAACCAGAACTTGACATTCTTGGCAAACAAAGAAACTGTTGCTTGACTAAATGGAGTCTTCTTCACAATTTTAGAAGGTAACTGATAACTCAGTCCTATTTCTCTCAACTTAACAAAACTAGCATCAACTATATAGGTTGATGCGGCAGGATCATAACTTGTAAAGTAATCCTGTTCCGTAATCTCTATATCATTAGGAACGAAATTGCCGTCAGCATCTTCATATACTGCATTAGGAAATACATAAGCTTCTCTATTATGCTCAGTTGTATGAACTGCAGTACCATTAAATTCTGTAAAAAACTGAGTTTGAGATACAAAGTTACCTCCGCTCCTCACATCGAATAAAACATTAAGTCCTATTCCTTTATAGTTAATATTGGAACCAACACTCATTGTATAATCAGGCTGATACGATCCTAAATACACCTCATCATCAGTATATAATGGGAATCCCGTATTTGCATCAACTATCACCTGCCCTGCTGCATTAGTCTTAGGAGCTTGTGCTTTAAATGTTCCAAAAGGTAACCCCTCTTTGGCAACTATAGATACACCTGGAGTATAAGGTCCTCCTACAACCAATTCATCTATCTCATCAGTAATTTTATCTACTGTATTCGTATTCTTAGCATATGTTGCAAATAAATCCCATTCCAAACCTGAAACCATACCAACGATTGGTTTCAAATTTAAGGTCAATTCATGTCCTTTATTCGTCATTTGTCCAATGTTAGTTGATGTTTCATCAAATCCAGTGGACTCCGGCAAACTAATAACAACGATTTGATCAGAGTGCTTTGCATTATAATAAGTGTACGATAAACCAATTCTATCATCGAAAAATCCTAAATCTGCTCCTATTTCAAACGTAGTTGTTAATTCCGGTTTTAAATCAGGATTTCCAATTTGATCACTTACTGTAAATCCAGACTGTCCATTCAACGGGAAATTAATTGTATTGTCACCTAAGTCAATTAAATCAGGATTTCCAGAAAACGAAGATTCTAACAAATATAATCCTGCATCCTTACCTGATGTTCCGTAGCTTGTTCTAACCTTTACAAAATTAAGCACGTCACTATCCATCTCTAATAAATCTGACAATACAGCAGAAACACCCGCTGCAGAATAGAAGAATGAATTATTAGCCGATGGCAATGTCGATGACCAGTCATTTCTAGCCGACAATTCCAAGAATAAAGCATTTTTATACCCTATTCTTGCATTTCCTAAAATACCATAGATTCTATACTGCTCAGAGTATTGAGAAGATATAGATTGTTGCACACTATTACTCAAATTATACCACCCGGGAACTACTAAACCTCCATTTGTAGAACCTTGTACTTCACTTATTTCTCTTTGGAACCAATTGTAACCACCAGTTACATCTAAGGTATACATTCCATCTTCTGTTAAATTCCTTGCATAATTTAACATTGCTGACATATCTAAGTTCGTCGATTGTCTTGCAAAATCAGTGTAATCACCCACTGAACTATGTCTAGTATTTCTAGTAGTCAAGCTGAAGTCATCACCCCAAATCAACTGAGTTTCCGGTGTAAATGATGGGGTCCATGTATCAAAATTAGTATTAACTACATTAGCACCAAATCTTCCAATCACACTTAATCCATCCATTAACTTATACGTTAAAGACGTATTTCCTAAAAAGTTATTAATATCAGCTTCGTTCCCATATTCATTAAGTATATAATAAGGGTTAACAGAAGAATACGACCCCCAATAACCATTAATATCATGAAAAGGACTATTGTAATCTCTCAATTCTCCAAAAGGAATATTAACAGGTGACTGAACAGCCATTGAATATGCATTATTACCTTCAAAAGCTCTTGACCCTTCTTGAGCGGTATTTTGATCTATGTTGGCATAACTTATTTTAAAATCAGAACTCAATCTATCTGTTAACTTAGCACTCGCATTCAAAGAGATTGTATTTCTTTTATAGCTAGTATTATCAAGAATACCATTTTGATCTGTATTACTATAAGAAGCATAATATGAAAAAGCATCGTTTGCACCTGAGATACTAATAGAATTTGAAACAGTATTACCGATATTAAAGAATTCTTCCAGTTGGTTAGGTACGGCACTATATGGTCTAACCAATGCTTCTAACGCACCATCTCCATCTGTATCAACAGGGCTTGTCCATGGTCTTACTACTCCATCAAATGCAGGTCCCCATGACCAGTTCTCACCAGAATCAAAATGAAGATTATCGTATCCCTGACCAAACTGATCCTGTCTTTGTAAAAGCACATAAGCTTTCTCCTGTGAGAAACTTGAATTAAGATTCACCTTAAAATTAGTTCCACCTTCACCACCTTTTTTAGTAGTAATAAGCACAACTCCCGAAGCACCTCTAGAACCATATAAAGAAGTAGCCGAAGGTCCTTTTAAGATAGTCACTGACTCAATATCATCAGGATTAATATCGTTAAATCTGTTTCCGTGATCAGCATAACCTGTTGTAGATCTGCCCGCTCCTGCTGCTACAGCAGAGTTGTCAATTGGAATTCCATCCACTACTATTAAGGCATTGTTATCTCCTGTCAAAGAACCCGGGCCTCTCAAAACGATTCTTGTAGATGCACCCACAGAACCAGATCCGGTAGATAACTGCACCCCAGCCGTTTTACCTCTCAATGCTTCTAACGTATTCTTATTAGGGGAAGAAAGCAAATCTTCTCCGGAAACCGTTTGATTCGCATAAACCACATCTCTCGAATTTCTCTTAAGACCTGCTGCAGTCACAACTAGTTCATCCAAAATTTCACCTTCGTCAAGCGTAACAGAAACGCTACTCAGCCCTGTGATATCCACCGTCTTATCAGAGAAACCTATGTAACTAACAATCAAGGTATTGTTACCATCAGGTACACTAAGACTAAAATTTCCATCGATGTCGGTAATAGTACCTACATCAGTTCCTTGAACGATTACATTAGCACCAATCAATGGATCTCCTCCATTATCTACGATGGTACCTGTAACAGTTCGTTGTGCCATCATCCAGCTCGAGGCCGTGAGAAACACAATAAAAAGTAAGATTCTTTTCATAATCAAATTGGTTTATTAATTAATTTTTTAATAAAAACTTAAAGTAAGCTTTACTCAAAGTTAATTTCTACTTTTTGAAAATCAAAGAAATGACAATATTAATGCACAAATATTCCTTAACACTTTCAACAATATCTTAACACTTTTTTAAGATAAAATGCTGCCTAAACAAAAAAAAGGCAGTCAAATTGACTGCCTTTTTACTTAAACTTAAGTTAAAATTCTTATAGCGGATTTTGATCACTTGCACTGATCGCATCATTTGCATTAATCTCATCTTCAGGAATTTGGAATCTGAAACTATTACCTTCTGCTTCTTCATTAAATAAACCAAAAGCTGCATGATTAGATCCTTCATAATCTCTAACTAGAGGTTTTTTAAGCCTCTTTAAGTCAAACCATGCTGTTCCCTCTCCCCACAATTCAATTCTTCTGTGTAAATATACTTCTTCAACAAGGTCATCTCCCGTAGCAGAAGAAAGACTGTACCCTGGATCTCTTGTGCTCACCAAATCAAACAACACCTGAGCTGCATTAGCATCTCCCATTCTAGCCAAAGCTTCCGCTTCAATCAAATACATTTCTGCTGCTCTCATGTATACGTAATCAGCTTCAAAAAATGTATTATCTCTAAATTTAGTATTTGCATAAGCTGGTAAAACCGGGAAATCAGGATTTCCATTAACAGGATCTACAAATGCCTGCTTTCTCATATCAGTATCAGATATTTGAGAATACAAGTCAGCATCGATCAACTTATAAACTCCAAGAGCCCCTGCGTAACCGCCACTGGTATTATCCATATGAGAGAAAAATGATGCAAAGACTGTACTCGATTCATTATCAATATCCGCACCCCACATCCACTCTGGATTACTAATATCTCTAAAACCACTTTCTAACCAATCAGTTCCTGACATTAAAGTATAATTAGCTCTTGCCTGAGCTGCTGCAGATGCCGCCTCAGACCAGTTACCCATTTCTAAATGAACCGCTGCCAAGTGCCCCAAAGCCACACTCTGATCAATAGCCTGCTTGTTTGGTCTAGCATAGCCTGCTAATAAATCAACTGCATTTGTCAAATCATTAACTATTTGATCGTAAACCTCAGCAACAGTAGCTCTTGGCTTTCCTTCAAAATTCGCTCCATCTACTAAGGGAATACACGGCTCGCCCTCGTGCCCAAGGTAAGTATGAGCAAACATTCTCGCCAAATAGAACATACAAAAACCTCTTGCCGTATATGCCTGACCTAATACTGCTCTACCATTATCATCTAAATTAGACTGATCAACCGAACTAATGATAGAATTAGCTTCGGCTACGAATTTATAGTACGTATTCCATACCATTCTACTTCTACTATTTGCTTGAACTCTTCCATCGTACGAATAAAAGAACCCATACCAATGAAGAAAAGACATAGTAACATCATGAGACATGAAGTCAGTAGCTAATTGAATAGCTTTATGACCATAGTCAATATGACCACCTCTATCTCCAATTTGAAACGTTCTCATAGCTGCATAAGTACCATCTACCACAGCTTGAAATGATGCAGGATTAGAAGCCAACTGCACATCAGAAATTGTTCTCTCCGGAGCAGTGTTTAAATCGTCCTCGCTACAACTAAATAAACCAACGACGAAAACTGGTATTAATAAAAACCTTAAATATTTCATATCAATAATTTTTAATATTTTTTTTAATTAAAATTGTAATTGAGTACCAATAGACCAAGTTCTAACCAAGGAATATTCGTTAGATGCCGTTCCTATCGTACTCAACCTAGGATCGTATCCTTGTCTTTCACTCCAAAGTTTCACATTATTTCCTCTTATATAGAATTTAGCACTACTGATTCCAATGTTATCCAAGAAAGCAAAGTTTGCATTATAAGACAATCCAATATTTTGAAGAGCAAAATATGATTTGTCCGTCAAGAAAAAGTCAGAAGTATTAGACTGATCGTCATCAGTAACATCTAATCTTGGTAATGAAGCATCAGTATTTTCTGGCGTCCAAGTATCATGCACATCTTTATGGAAATTGTTTCCAATATCCCCTGCAGAACCTAGTAAACTTTGATACACTCCATCAACTCCATAGCCTCCTTGGGCAAATGAAAATCCAATATCCAACCCAAAATCCTTATAATCTACATCAATGAATGCACCTCCATAGAAATCCGGAAGAGCTGACTTACCAACAAAGTACTCTGTTGCATCACTCCACTCATTAGTTGTGATTCTATTGCCTGTTGGCATACCATCATCACCTACTTCATCTACATACCAAAGAGCATCTCCATTTTCAGCGTCAACTCCTGCAAACTCTCTCATATAGTAATCATATCTTGATCTACCCTCTTCTAATCGGAAGTTACCGTCATCAATAAATTCCTGTGGCAATCTAGTAATTTCGTTCTTATACGTAGTTACGTTTGCCGCAAGGCTAAGTCCAAAATCTCCTGAGTTCAATACATCAACCGCTACCTCTACTTCCACACCATTATTTTTCATATCACCCACATTATCCGGGAAGAACCCTCTACCTTCAGAAACTGGTAATGGATCATAAAATATCATGTCATCCACATTTCTTTGGAAATACTCCACATTCAAAGTAACTCTATCAAAAAGTCTACTTTCAAATCCAAAATTAATATTGGTTGAGGTCTCCCATACCAAATCTTCGTTACCCAGAGATACAAAGTTAACGCCTGGAACTCCACCACCTGCATTCACTACCTCGTACTGATTTAGATAAGCATAGTAGTTTCTATTATCTCCATCTCCTGTTATCGTTCTATTAAATTGATACAATAAGGCATCATTACCTTGCTGTCCATAACTTGCCTTTAACTTCAAATAATTAACAGCCGATATATCTTCCATAAAAGCCTCCTTCGTAAGCTCATAAGCAGCCCCAAAACCATAGAAATTACCCCATCTGTTATCAGGATGAAAAACAGATGAACCGTCTCTTCTAAATGAAGCATTCACGAAAAATTTCTCAAGGTAATCATAGTTTACACTTGAAAAATACCCCTCCACATTATATTCTCTTGCATAACCTTCTAAATATTGAATATTTGCTCCATTATTAAGTACTGGAACATCACTCAGCAAGTTTTCTGTCTTCTGACCTCTAACTAAGTCAAACTCATTATTGTTATGCTCGTGTCCCAATAATATGGACAGGTTACTATTACCTAGTTCCTTTCTCCAACTCAACAACTGCTGATGAGCAACTGTCAATTCAGTAGAGTTGGTTGTAGTCAATCTACCATTAACAGATGATGCATCTCCTCCAATTGGAGTAGCAAAAGCTGTAATATGCTGACCAATATAATCAGCAGACACATTATATCTGAAATTGAAATTCTCCAAAAAATCAATACCTACATATGCTCTTGTAGATAAATTGTTTAATGCGTTATTGTCAATATCCAATAAACTTGTAGCAACCGGATTGTTGAAAGCTCCATAAGGTCTAACACCTGGTATTCCATCGTCCAATGTTCCAAAATCATAAAGATCTGAACCGTCTGAATTATATATTCTATCTCCGTTTTCATCATAAGCGTAAACCGGATATATAGGAGCAACATTTCTTGCCCAGCTAAATGCATTACTATATGTATTAGAAGCTACATTTTGAATAGGAGCATCCTGATCAGTCTTTGCATAGTTAACGTTAGCACCAAGTTTAATATAATCATTAGCCGTAAAATCGATTTTAGCTCTTGTTGTCAATCTATCGAAACCTGAATTAAGGGCATAACCCTCATCATCCAAATAGCCTAAGGAAAGATATGCCTGAGTGCTCTCAGAACCAGAACTAATTCCTAAGTGTGTCTCACTTCTTGTACTGCTCGAAAACAACTCATCTTCCCAACTATCTTGGTATTTAAGACTAGCACCTGATCTTATAGATCCTGTAGCAGGGTCTATAACCATATCATCGGCAACATTATAATTATTATATCCTAAAGAAAAGTCTCCGTTAGATATCAAACCTGCTGCCGCATTCTGAGCCGCAGTAGCAGGATCAGTACCAGCCATAATATCACTGATTCTAATTCTATTATACCATGTTTCATAATATTCACCTGGATCTGTGATAATATCATAATCAGGAACCGCTCTATCACTAATTCCGATTTTTGTATCTAAGGTAACAGAGATTCCTTCTTTTCTTCCTTTCTTAGTTGTAACAACGATCACACCGTTTGCTCCTCTACTCCCGTATAGTGCATTGGCTGAAGCATCCTTAAGAAAGTTTACTGACTCAATATCTTGAGGAGCAATTGAGTTGATATTACCGTTAAAAGGCACCCCATCTACTACATATAAAGGTGAAGAAGACGCATTGATAGAACCTATCCCTCTAAATAAAACCGTAGGAGAACTACCTGGTTGTCCATTCTGTTGAATGATCTGAACACCTGCAACCTTACCTTCCAGTCCCTGTACAACATGAGCACTCTGAATCTGCTCGACATCTTCAGCCTTAATACTCGTTACCGAACCCGTTATTTGTTGCTTCTTCTGTGTTCCATAACCCATTACAACTAACTCATCTAAAACTTCTCCTTCCGACATGGTTATATTTACACTTGACAATCCCGAAATATCAACAGTCATAGCTTTAAATCCTATATAACTGACCTCTAAAGTATTACTACCATCAGGCACATTGACCGAAAAATTACCGTCAATATCAGTTATTGTACCAACGTCAGTACCCTGCACTATTACGTTGGCCCCTATTAAAGCCTCACCGGTGTTATCGGTTACTGTACCAGTAACGGTACGTTGTGCCATCATCCAACTCGAGGTTGAAATAAACACAATCAATAATAAAATTCTTTTCATAATTAATTTGGTTTAAATAATTAAATCATTATTCGTTTAAGTCAATAAATTAAAAACTAAACTGCTCCTTCGTAGCATTTTAGTAACGTATTATTAACACAATATTAAGAAAAAGTGCTGCTAAAGCAGCCATAGAAATACTAATTTTTAATAGAAAAATGATCTTCTTGTAATGGCTGAAAGCCCTTTGCTCCAAATTTAATTTTGATTAAGCTAGCTTATTTAACTTTTAATCAAATTATTGTTTTAGACTTTGGCTTTGATTTTATTTTAATTTTCCTCTAAAACCCAATTCAACCGCTGCGACA
The DNA here is from genome assembly GCA_965230495.1 of Saprospiraceae bacterium. Taxonomy (GTDB): domain Bacteria; phylum Bacteroidota; class Bacteroidia; order Chitinophagales; family Saprospiraceae; genus JACJYM01. The sequence continues at coordinate 1,979,522 of OZ246004.1, forward strand.
TTTCGAATTTTTTTTTCTTTTATTTCAAACTTTAGGAATGTCCTCATATGATGAAAACCATGAAAACCATAAGCCCCGGGATTCATATGTAATAAGTTATTTTTCTTATCCCTCATTACCTTAAGTATATGGGAATGACCTGAAATGAACAAATCCGGATTATGCTTGGTAATCATTTCTATTGATTTTTTATAATATCTTCCGGGATACCCACCAATATGCGTCATTAAAACCTTAACTCCTTCAATTTCAAAGCTATTGAATTGAGGATATTGGACTCTAATTTCCTTTCCATCAATATTTCCGAAAACAGCTCGAAAAACAAAATTTTCTTCAAAATATTTAATGCTTTCAGGATTTCCGATATCTCCCACATGCCAAATCTCATCACATCCTTCCACTGCTTCTTTAATATCCTCGCCGAAGTAACTATGATTATCCGAAATGAGTGCGATGTTTGGCATTAATGAAGTGATGAATGATCCAATACTATTTTCCCAAACTGCCTGCCTTGCTCCATCCTCTCGAATGCTTTTTTATAATCCTTAAAGTCGAATATAGAATCAACCACTGGTTTAATCTTATGTTTATTTACAAAAGAGATCATGTTTCTAAAATCAACACTTGACCCCATTGTACTTCCTACCAAATTTATTTGCCTCCAAAATAGAATTCTTGGATTCACATTTTGCCAGTTTCCACTTCCTCCGTAAAAACCAATACTTGCTCCCGGTTTAGTTATTTTCACCAAATTCATAAATCCAGATCCTCCTGCACTATCGATGATCACATCCGCTCCTTCAGTGTCTCTTAGAAATTTTTTGACCCAAAGTTCATCTTTATAGCTATATCCGCCCAAAGCACCCAATTCAATTGCTTTTCCAATTTTGATTTCAGAGCTTGAGGTTACATAAACTTTACAACCTAAAGCAACCGCAAAAAGAAGGCTCATCATTGCTACTCCCCCACCCACTCCATTTATTAAAACTGTATCGTTTTGTTTTACACCGCATCTTTCAAATAATGTCCTATAAGCCGTAAGCCCTGCCAATGGAAGAGCCGCGGCTTCGTGGTCAGTTAGATGCAAAGGCTTTTCGACAAGTCCATCTTCCGTAGTTTGTATTTGATCACAAAATGTTCCATTTTCAGGAATACCTAAAACCGAGAATTCTCCAGACTGCACTCTTTCGTTATCTCCCCAGTTTACTCCTGGATTTATTAAGTATTTTTTTTCATCAAGTAAAACAAGTCCGTCTGATCCCATAATCACATTAGCCTTTATGTCCGGATACATCCCTTTGGTTATCCAGACATCTCTGTGATTCAAGGCTGAAGCGATTATTTTTAAAACTTTCCTTTCCTGATTTTTAATTATTGAAACCTTCGATCTAATAAGTCCTCCATCTCCACCAATAACAAGTCCATTTAATACGATATTTCCCATTCGCTACAAATATTGGCCTCAAGTTACCATAGTTTCTATAGAATAAAAAGAAAAGGCTCAATTCTAAAAACTGAGCCTTAAACCAATTTAATTATAAAAGAATTATAATTATTTCTCTACTGTAATATTCATTGTATATAACTTATTAACCTCATAATCTTCTGCATCAATTCTCTTATAATTTAATAGTGACCTTAAACTTTCCCCTAGTCTGTTGTCATCAATACTTACTACTACAAGCTCGTTTTTAGAATTAACTAAAAAATTCAAAGTCACCGTCCCCTTTTTTGAAATATGATCTATTCCAGAGTCGATATACTCCTTGATCTCATGTCTAAGACTTGGAGACCCTGGATTTGAGGAGTCAAAAGTGTACCTAGCAGCATTAACGCTGAAAGTGCTCATTAATAAAACAGCAAGTAAAACCAAATTTTTAATTTTTTTCATTTGTCTAAAGATTTATTTTACCCATAGGACCTCTCATAGACAACTTGGTTGCAAGCACTTGGACGAATTAACACTTTTTAACGATTAACTAAGATTCTATTTAGACATTGTTATCAATTCGTTAGCATAGAACTATCGGCTTCACCATCAGTCCTGCATTTTTAAGATTTCTTAGGACTCCCTTTTCTCCTACAAGATGTGCAGCCCCAACAGCTACAAAAACAGAAGCTTCGGAGGTTAAATTCAAAATAGATGATGACATTTGGGTATTTCTTCCATAAATCAATTCCTCTCTTAGTGAACCCATTGATTTCCTAGAAGCCTTATAAAGGCTTGTAATATCCTGGGCAGTATAGTATCTCGAAAGTTGATATAGTTGTCTCCGAAATTTAGAAACATTTCTACAGATTCCTTTTAATTGCTTTAGTTGATATTCCAGTGTTATTTTCTCGAATGTTTCCTTTTGTTGATGAATACTCTCTACCCCACACAGTTGCTTACCCTCATAAAGAGCATAGTCCCAAAGGCTAAGATCCAGAGACTTATTACCTAATGATTTCAGGACTCTTTCGGTAATCATATTAATAATAAACAGTGGTTTAAATCTCACATATTCTAACAAATCAATATCAAAAGATTTTAGCAAGATCCGACGCATCTTTATGAATTCTTTCTCAGAGAGAAAGCTACGTAAATCCTTTTCGCTGGTAAACGCAAAGAAATGATTAAGTTCGCTGCTCTCCAACTCTTCCAAGTTCGTTTCGGCAGCTAACGCTTGACATTGTTTGATATAAGGTTTAACACCTTCAAAAAACTGCAAAGCCTCTTTAGATTTAAGATGCATTGTTCCGAAAATAAAATTTCGACGTTTGTGTTCTGGATAATAAAACTCCCAGAGCAATGATTTAGAATTAAGTTTGTACATAGGGCACTTCTAACATAAAAATAGGCCATCGATCATTCTTGATCGATGGCCTATTTGTTTTTATTTTAAAAATCTTAATCTACTAAACCATTTTCATAGTCAAAAGGTAGAACTTTTGCTTTCTTAACTTTAGATAAAGTCATTAGCGTCTTTAATCTTTCTATTTCTTCTATTTGTGACAGGGTTTTAAACAGCAATTTCTCGTATGTGGCAATATCCTTGCAAACTATTTTCAACAAAAAGTCAGCATCTCCTGTAATAATGTAACACTCAGTAATTTCATCAATATTTTGTAGTTTACTGATAAAATTATCTAAAGCATTTTCCTTTTGCCATGCCAAAGACACCAAAACAAAAGTTTTTACATTTAAGCCAATAGCTGCAGAATCAACCTTCGCATGATAACTCTGAATAACTCCAGTTTGCTCCAACTTTTTAACTCTCTCCAAAGTAGGGGCAGGAGAAAGTCCAATCTTCTTAGACAAGTCAAGATTAGTAATCTTGCTATTTTCTTGAAGAATTCTTAAAATCTTTAAATCAATTTTATCCAATTTATCGCTCATATTATAATTTTATTCTATATCCAAAATATATGTGCAAATAACGCACATTTTTCAGTATTTTCTATCCTTAAACAAGGCAAATTCAATAAAATTCTAATAATTAACCAATTATTAACAGACATTAGGTTAACAATAAGGCCAAATTATATTTCAGATGATGCTGCTTTTCAATACTTTAACCAAATTATATTTGAAGACAAAGAAATGTATTGACGGAAATCTTACTTCATTCCTTTCAGCCTATTTAACTCTTCGGTAAGAATTTTCACCCTTTCTTGCCCATCGACTAATTTTTTACGTTCATTTTCGACCACTTTTTCAGGAGCATTGTTAACAAATCTTTCATTTCCGAGTTTACCCATTACTGATCTAACAAACCCCTCCTGATATTTTAGCTCTTTCTCAACTCTTTCTATTTCTGCGTCCACATCAATTTTTTGATCAAAATGAACGAAAAATTTATCAGTACCACTCACAAAACCTACACCGTTTGATATTTGTTCGCCAGTAATTTCAACAATATCAAGAAAGGCCATGTTTTTCAAAATTCCGATTATGGCATCATTGTTTAGAAGTTTTTCCACTTTCTCAGAAGGATTAACATACAGTTTCAACAACTCCTTCATCTTTAATCCGTTCTTAGATCTTACTTCTCTAATTTTAGAAATAACATCTTTAACCGTATCCATTTTGGACACTATTTCATTATCAAAATTACGAGATCGAGGAAATTCCTGTATCATACAGTCATTTCCGTTTTCCCGCTTCGAAAGTTGATGCCATATTTCTTCAGTAATAAATGGCATAAATGGGTGTAATAGCCTAACAATTCTTTCAAATAATTCTATACTTTGTTCATAAGTAATTTTAGAAATTTCAGCTCCATTAGGTTTAATCATTTCTAGATACCATGAGCAGAAGTCATTCCATACATAAGAATATATCGTAATCAAGGCCTCTGATAATCTATACTCCTCAAAATTTCGTTCTACTTCTTGTAATACTTTATGAAACTTATTATCCAACCAATTAAAAGCTAATTCATCAGATTTTTCTTGAACAATATCTTTCGGTTTCCACCCCTTTATAAGCCTTAAAGCATTCCATATTTTGTTAGAAAAATTCCTTCCTTGTTCGACAAGTTTTTCATCAAACAGTAGATCCCCTCCTGCCGGGCTACAACTCAACATCCCAAACCTAACTCCATCTGCACCAAAATCTTCAATCAGTTTAAGGGCATCAGGACTATTACCTAACTGTTTACTCATTTTCCTTCGCTGCTTATCCCTTACCATCCCTGTAAAATAAACTTGATTAAAGGGTTTTTCTCCTCTCCACTCAAATCCAGCCATTATCATCCTAGCTACCCAGAGGTATATAATATCCCAACCTGTTACTAAAACGGAAGTAGGATAGTAATATTTAATCTCTTCCTCAGTATTGAAACCGTCAAACAGACTTATGGGCCATAACCATGAAGAAAACCAAGTGTCCAGAGCATCCTCATCTCTCTTTAAATCTTCCATTTTGAGAGACTCGTTATTTAATTTTTTTCTGGCTTCTGCTAAAGCTTCTTCCCCTGTTTCTGCTACAAAAACATGATCGTCCAGATACCATGCCGGAACCTGATGGCCCCACCACAATTGTCTACTGATGCACCAATCCCTTACATTAGCCACCCAGTGATGGTACAGATTCTTCTGATTCTTGGGGAAAAACTCAACATCGTCACTAACAACCGCATCCAATGCTGGTTTAGCCAACGACTTCATATCTACGTACCATTGTAATGATAATCTAGGTTCAATTATCGCATTTGTCCTTTCCGATCGTCCTACATTGTTCTTGTATTTCTCAGTATCAACAAGATGACCTTTCTCTTCAAGATCCTTTGATATTAATTTTCTTACTTCAAACCTATCCCTACCTACAAAAAGTTGAGCTGCTTCACTCATCTTTCCATTGTCCTCTAGCACATCTATTAGTTCTAAATTGTGCCTTTTTCCTATCTCGTAGTCATTAACGTCATGTGCTGGGGTCACTTTTAATGCTCCTGTACCGAATTCTTTATCTACATAATCATCAAAAATGATCGGAATACTTCTTTCTACTAACGGCACCAAAGCCCTCTTTCCTTTCAGATTTGCATACCTTTCGTCATCAGGATGAACCGCTATAGCAGTATCTCCTAATATAGTTTCTGGCCTTGTGGTTGCAATTGTAATATACCTATCTTCTCCTTCTATTTTATACCTTACATGATAAAGTTTAGATTGTTCCTCTTTATATATCACCTCTTCATTGGATAATACTGTTAGAGCCTGAGGATCCCAATTAACCATTCTGTAATCTCTATATAGCCTACCTTTTCTGTATAAATCTACAAAAGCCTTAATTACTGCTTCAGATCTAACTTCATCCATTGTAAATCCAGTCCGATCCCAATCACATGAAGCTCCGAGCTTTCTAAGTTGTTGTAATATTATACCCCCGTACTTTTCTTTCCACTCCCAAGCATGTTTTAAGAATTCATCTCTTGTCAAATCGGACTTCTTAATTCCTTTTTCTCTAAGCATCTTGACCACCTTCGCTTCTGTAGCGATACTTGCATGATCAGTACCGGGAACCCAACAGGCATTCTTACCTTCCATTCTTGCCTTTCGAATAAGCACGTCCTGAATTGTATTATTTAACATATGCCCCATATGCAGCACTCCTGTCACATTAGGTGGTGGAATGACTATTGTAAAGGGTTCTTTGTCATTTGGTTTAGAACTAAAATAACCGTTTTCTTCCCAGTAGGAGTACCATTTACTTTCTACTTCATTAGGTTTATACCTTGTTTCAATCATCTTCTAACTAATATTTTAATTTATATACCTGAGATATTGAGTCTTTTTGGCTAATAACATAAATATTATCATATTCACTTTCGTCAATAGCCTTTGGAAAATATTGAGACCCCAATATAACATTTGCGGTAGCCGGAATGGTATTTGAATGTCCTATTATGACACCCCGTTGTTGCCCCGAACTCTTAATCCCTTCAACCAGTTCTTTAAGTTTGTTCGCTTTATAGATTTTCATTGGCATTCCTTTCAGCTGAGACACTGTATCAGCGGTCTGCAAACATCTATTATAATATGTCGTATAGATATAATCTATTTTCGTCTTCTTAAACAGATCAGCCAATCTTGCTGCTCTGGTTAGGCCCAAATCAGACAAATTAGGATTTTCTCCGATAGTATCTTTTTCTGCATGCCTTACTAAATACCAAATAAAATCTGCATCCGAGAGATCCAACTTTTTTCCGTCCAAGTCAATAACATCCCTATGTATACTTGTTAAATGACTACCATCTAAATTATCATCATAAGAACTACAAGATTCAACAAGAATCAGAAAAGATATGGCTAGAGTAAAAAATGTACTAACTCCGAAACACCAATTGCTAAAAGTTATTGCTTTTAATTTCATGCAACCTTAGACTCTCTTATAGTAATAAAATACAAAAGTAGCAATATTGGCAAGTAAAGCATCTCTATTGTAACTAATAATTACCAAGTTCAAACCTCAATACCTTATTTACAAATAATTAGTCTGTTAAAACCTCAATTTGATTAGCAATTAAATCATCAAAAGTTTCACGTCTCCGAATCAAATAATCCTTTTTTTCATGAATCATCACTTCAGCAGGTCTATATCTGCTATTATAATTGGAAGACATGCTAAAACAGTATGCTCCTGCATTTTTAAAAGCAAGTACATCTCCTTCGCTAACTTCAGTAAGTTTTCTATTAACACCAAATGTATCTGTTTCACATATATATCCAACCACTGTATAGATTCGAGATTTTCCTCCACTTGATGAGATATTTATAATATCGTGATAAGCGTCGTATAACATTGGACGAATCAAGTGGTTTAGACCTGAGTCAACCCCAATAAATACAGTAGAAGTTGTCTGTTTAATGACGTTAACTTTGACCAGAAAAACACCTGCATCACTCACCAAAAATTTCCCCGGTTCAAACATTAGTGTAAGGGGCTTTCCGAATTCTTTGCAAAAAGAGTTAAATCTCTCAGACAACTTTTTACCTAAATCTTCAATATCCGTTTCTATCCCGTTCTCCGTGTATGATACTTTAAAGCCACTTCCAAAATCAATATATTCCAGTTCCTTAAAATACTGTGCAGTGTTAAATAATATTTCAGCACCTTGCAAAAAGACTTCCGAGTCTAAAATATCACTTCCCGTATGCATGTGAAGGCCTTCTACATTAATTTTAAGGGTTTCAACCAGCCTTATTACAAGAGGTAATTGATGATATGATATTCCAAATTTAGAATCTATGTGTCCCGTTGAAATCTTACTATTTCCTCCCGCCAATATGTGAGGATTAATCCTGATGCAAATTGGATATTCGGGAAATTTTTCACCAAATTGTTCCAATATTGATAAGTTATCAATATTAATCTTGACACCAAGATTAACCGCTTCGGAAATCTCTTCCATACTTATGCAATTCGGGGTATAAATTATCTCCTTTGGGTCAAAACCCACTTTAATTCCCATCTTGACTTCTTGAATAGAAACAGTATCCAATCCTGCACCTAGATTTTTAAAAAATCTAAGTACGTTAAGATTTGTCAAGGCTTTGCATGCATAATTAATCTTTAAGCTATCAACGGTAAAAGCACTTTTCAGTCTGCTATACTGCCGTTCCATAATTGAAGTGTTGTATACATATAGCGGACAACCGTACTTTTCTGTCAATTCTAACAAAGATATACCATCCCAAATAGACTTTTCAATTCTTTGATTCACCTCGTATTGTTTAAATGAAGGTGTAAAACTAAAAATTACAACTTGAATTATACTTTTCTTTTTATCTCTAAAAGAAAAGATCAGTCTATCTTTTTAAGGATTCTTAAAACAATATCTTCTGGTCTCCCCAAATTAAGGACCTTGATCCGTGCCTGACGATAAATAGGAAGTCTTTTATAATACATATCTACAAAACCATATTGACTACCTACCAGAGGTCTATGGCTCTCATTATGAATTCTTTTATAGATTTTGAAAGGCGACTGAATAATAAAAACTGAGGTTGATGCACTATTTATAAACTGCATGTTATTTTTATAAATGGGCAGTCCTCCTCCTGTTGCCATCACAAAAGATTTGTTTTTCACTAATTCTCTCAATAGTAAGGATTCTTTGATCCTAAAATATTCTTCACCATTATCTTTAAAAATATCTGTGATTGATTTATTCTCTTGCCTTTCTAATATAGAATCTGTATCAAAGAAAGGAATTGACAATTTCTCCGCCAGCTTTGCTCCAAGTACTGACTTACCTACTCCCATATATCCAACTAAAATGATTTTTTTACCCACTGCTTCAGGATTTATAACAAATTTAAGTTTTTATAGGAGAAATAAATGTTTGATAGTATATTCGCAAAAACAGAACAAAAAGAAACAACGATGTTACAATTTTTTATAAGCTTACAGTCGGGACAACCTAGTTTATTTTCTAGCTTGTTACCAATGATCATTGTTCTTTTTATTATCTATTTTTTCTTCATTAGGCCACAAGCCAAAAAGCAGAAAGAGCAAAACAATTTCTTATCAAATCTAAAAAAAGGTGATGAAGTAGTGACGTCTAGTGGCATCATTGGTAAGATCAGCAAAATTGTTGATAATGAAGTGACCTTGCAAGTATCTGAAAAGACGTTTATTCCTTTTGTAAAAAATGCCATTTCAAGAGAAATGACCGAAAGTCTAAATAAACCTGAGGCTTAAAAGCCTTTCCTATTCATTTCTATAGTTCCTGAAATAGTGGCTAATGGCAGGGCCAAACCAACTCCCAAAACGGGTATCAGAAGAAGAAGTATAAATGGGATTCCATTGCCTATCGCCATTCCTTTATTTCGTTTTACAAGCCTAACGCTTTCTCTACTTGTATATTTACCTTCCATGTAGTAATCCAAGTTGCCGAATCCGGCATAGTACGCCTGAATTACAAATAATAGAAAAGGACTAAGTACACTTAAAAAAGGGATCAAAAGACCGAGCAATAAAATCAGCAAACTAAAGAATAGTTCTCGAAATAGATTTCTTATCGCCAAATAAATTCCTCTGAGCATATCATTTACAAATTGTAGCTTGGAAGGTTTTTCCCTAATATCTCCATTAATAACGGCATTTACCTTTTCCGAAAGGCTTCCCATGAATGGAGAAAGTACAATCATATAAATGTATTTAAAGATCACAAAGAAGAAGAAGATAATAATAAATCTAACTGACCAAAGTAATATATCAGAAGGCAACCACTCAATTGATAACCAATTCAGCAATAAATTTGTTAAAGGTTCTGAGGTGAAATATGCCACGATGATAACCAAAGCCATTAACATGACTCCTACAATACCAGAAAAAATAAAATACCTAACAAACCCATATTTGAGTGCAAAGGACATGGCCCTGAAGTAGGACAAAATACCCGAAATAGTGTCTCTAATCACTTATATGCTTTTGAAACAAAAATATCACAAAACGCTTATTTCATTTTGTGATATTCTATTAAATCATAATTGCAATCGACTAAGCTAGGAAGCTTTCTTTCTCTTAGTCTTAAATAACTCTTTTATCTCCTTTTCTTTAAGAAAGCCCATATCAAGAAAATGTGTCGAAATATACTTCTTAATATCTTGATAATCCTTTCCTCTTTTATCCGTATAAGTTTTGAGCAATCTCTTCACATACTTCATACTGATCGCCTTTACTGCCTGATTAAATCTTTGATTATAGAAGATATTCATATACAAAACAAATGTTTTGTTAATCTCAAAATAATCAGCATATGAGCCTTCATCTAGATTACTAAGGAATTTTTTGAAGTAGGCATGAACAGTGTGTCTTACACATTCATTTTGCGACGAAAGGCCATCATGATTGTCCACATATACCTGAGTAGCATCTATTGCATCCTGATGTATATAACCTTTCCCATGAATAACATCCATCAATCCAAAGTACTGAGATACGTCATCATCTTTCTTATTGATTAGTTTTGAAAGATTACTATCATACTCCGGAAGCATTAGTATATTCGGATCGTCATGCAATCCTTCTAACAAAGTGAAAAAGTCATTTTGGACATTAGGATTACTTTTTCTTACTTGATCAAACGCCTTGGAATAACTCTTTCTTGCCTCATCCGATAGATCGAATAGCATTCCTATAATAATTAACAACTCTAGATATTCGTCCTCAGAATATAAGTCGCTATTATTAAGAAAGTCGGTAATATATCCCATCAATGTGGAATTATTAAAATCTTTACTGGCTCTATGTAAAAGAAAATCTTTAAGTGCGTTAGACTTTGTCTTTAGTTCAATTTTTGATGTTGGAAAATCAGCACTTTGAAAGTTCAACTTCGAAAACTGCATCAAATACTTCTTATAATCTACTTCTCTATTCTTTGCTACCCTGTATTTATGATCTCTTAATCCCTGTAGAAACTGATAAACTCTCTTATTAGTTACTCCATCCAGAAAGTTAGTTACCCAAATATCACTACTTAGTAAAAAACCGATCTTTATCGTTTGGCCTGTTCTCTGGCTGATCAGCTCAAAATTGGCTGAATTACAAATAGCATTGAGTACATCCTTAAAATGATTTTGAGGTTTAGCATATTTGAAATTATCATTCACTTCTCCTCTTAATACTGAATAGCCTAAAACTTTAGGTAAGTATAGTCCTTCAAAAGCTGGGTTCAAAAGCTCCTTTTCAAAAGTTTCTATTTGCAAAGGATTATTGTTAGCTACCTTTAAATACAATTCATGAATTTTAGGCTCAAACTCATCCACCAAGGCTTTGTACATATCCGGTTCTTCTTCATCCAAAAACTGAGCAAGTAAATCAGAGTTTTGAATACTGCCCGATAAATTCTGCAGTTCCGTTATGTATATTTTGTCTAAAGCTTCCATAATAATATTTAATACCTTTTATTAAATGAAGACCTGGTAAAAATTATTTCATTTTACCAGGTCTTTTGTATCCAAACTTAGTTTTTCAGTCAACCTAAAAGGTTGGTTTACATTCTACTCTTCTTCTCCCTTTTCTCTAAAGGCCTCAGCTGCTTCTGATGTATCCTCCTTCTTAACTTCTTTTACCTCTCCACTATACACTTTCCAGTAATTCTCTTTCTTCAATCTTTCCTCCTCAAATCTAGCTGCTATTTTTGCCTCTTTAGCATCAATAAATTCTTTCCACATTCTATCAGCGGTCTCCATATCAAAAGCACCTTTCTTAACTCCTCTTAATAAGTGTCTTCTGTACTTTACTCCTTTAAATCTAAGAATAGAGTCTACTGTTTCTGTAGGTTGAGCTCCATTATCCAGCCATCTAAGGGCCTTATCCCGATCTAACTCAATTGTAGCCGGTTTTGTCATAGGATTATAACTTCCTATTTGCTCAATAAATTTACCATCTCTAGGAGCTCTTGCATCAGCTACCACAATATGGTAATAAGGTTGTTTTCTTCTACCCCGTCGGGCTAATCTAATTTTTACTGCCATTTTGCTAAAATTTCATTGGTTTAACCATACCTGAGCAACTTGAAAAATCAAGCATCAGATTTTTAACGCCGCGAAGATACAGAAATATCTTCATATAAACACTCTATTTCACTAAATTAGCTTAACTCTCAAATTGCAACTTGGCTAAGTTGCTGTAAATTCCTTTCTTATCCATTAGCTCATCATGAGTTCCTCTCTCCACTATTTCCCCACTATCCAGTACGAAAATAGTATCAACTTCCTTGATTGTAGCAAGTCTGTGAGCTATTATTATTGAGGTTCGATTGTCCATTAGTTTTTCTAATGCGTCCTGAACCACCCTTTCTGATTCTGCATCTAATGATGAAGTAGCTTCATCAAGCAAAAGTATCTTGGGGTCTTTCAAAATGGCCCTGGCTATAGCGATTCGTTGCCTCTGTCCTCCTGATAGTTTTACTCCTCTTTCTCCTACTACGGTATCAAGTCCTTCAGGAAATCCATTAATGAACTCAGTACAGTTACTTTGATCCGCAGCCTGCTTTATTTCTTCTTCTGTAGCATTGGGTTTGCCATATGAGATATTCTCTCTAATGGTACCACCAAATAATATAATCTCTTGAGGCACCACTCCTATATTTCTTCTTAAATTGAATAAATCGATATCATTAGTATCAATATTAGCTATACTGATACTGCCATTATTAAGCTTATAAAAACGCATTAGCAATTGAACCAATGTTGATTTTCCACTCCCACTTTGTCCAACCAAGGCCACTTTCTGGCCCTTTTTAATATGCATATTTACCATTTTCAACACCTGTATTTCGGGTCTCGACGGGTAACTAAAATCAATATTTTCGAATATAATATCTCCCTCTTCAAAATCTTCTCTATGTTCAGATGAATTGATAATTTCTGTTTCAGAAGGGGTATCCAAAATATTATTCACCCTTTCTGTCGCTCCAACCGCCCTAGCTATCTCCGTATATAGGTTTCCGAAACTCGCTATTGCTCCTCCCAAAATTCCAGTATAAATAATGAACGAAAATAAATCTCCCGCCTCCATCTTACCAGCTTCCAATAACAAAGCTCCTTGCCATAGAACGAAAAAAATACCTCCCATTAAAATTGTTATGATAAACATGAAGAATAATCCTCTCACTTTTGCAAACCGCAAGGAGATACTTACTATTTCCTTTACTGACTTTGCATATCTGGTAGATTCGTACCATTCATTCGCAAAGGACTTTACGATACTAAAAGATTGAAAGGTTTCTTCTACTATGGTATTTGTTTCGGCTAATTGATCCTGTCTTTCTTTCGATATTTTTCGAATATATCTACCAAAAATCATTGCCAAGATTACAATAGCAGGAAAGGTTAAAAGCATTATCTTAGAAAGATCAGGTGTCCAATAAATAATAATAAAAAGTCCTGCTATCAGAATAACTACTTGTCGCAAAAACTCGGCCAACGTTATGGAAAAAGCACTTTGTAATTGTTCCACATCCGCCACAAGTCTGCTTGTTAGCTCTCCTACCCTTCTTTCCTCAAAGAAAAACATATTCTGGGTTATAATTTTGTCATAAAGTTCTTTTTTAAGATCTGCCATTCCCTTCTCAGAAACAATGGTAAAAAGAATTGTTCTAAAATAGGATAATGCCCCTTGAATGACCAACATTATTAGCAGTACCCAACCAAACTGCTTCACTGTAATCCCCAGATTCCACTTGGGTTGACCAATAGCCACATTAGCCATCTCTCCAGGGATACCCATAAGAACCATGAATATCAAACTTCCTAATACAAGAAAAAGCATACCAAGAAAAAAATAGCCCAGATAAGGTTTTACATATTTAAAAATCCGATAGGTTTTCTTGATGTTTTCCTTACTTAAAGGAACTGCATCTACTTTGCTCTTCCTTCTTCTTGACATAAGTTATACTGTCTTTGAGTTATTGATAAGTTTCTTAAATAAAATCCCTTCTAAAATCTATTTTCTTCTTTTTCTTCTATTACCTCCACCTCCAAAACCACCAGAATCTCTTCTTCGATTTCTTCGGCCATTTCCTGGTCTCGATGACCTTCCTCCATCCCTTCGACCGCCTCGTCTTCCACTTCGTCTTCTTCCTCCACCGTCGTCACTATTTTCCGGTTTTTTAGCGATTTCCACCTTGACATCCTCATATTCGGAATCTCTAAAGGACTTTAGTAGAATTTCCTTAAAGTTACTATCAATATCAAAATAACTTATATTTTGTTGAATGTCAATCCTTCCGATATCAATGCTATGTCCTTCTGTATGTTCATTAATCAATCCTATAAGCATTTTAGGAGTCATTTTGCTCGATCTACCATGATTGATATAGAATTTGGTGAATTTACCACCACTATCACCTCTGCTTCTTCCTTCACGTCCTTCAGTTTCTTTTACTTTCTTAGTAAAATTAATATCCTTGGCTCCACTATAATATTCTAAGAACCTATTAAACTCTACAGATACAAATCTTTTGATCAAATCATGATAAGACAATCCTTCAAACCTTTCATATATTTCCGGAAGAAACAATTCAATTCTGTTTTCATCAACATCTACACTTTTGACCTTGTCTATCAAATTCCAAAGTTGAGCCGCACAAATCTCTTTACCAGAAGGGATCATTTCTCTTTCAATCGGACGTCCTATTTTTTTCTCAATAGATTTGATCTTTCTCAATTCTCTACTATGAATAAGTGAGAAACATACGCCTTCTTTACCTGCTCTTCCTGTTCTTCCACTTCGATGAATATATACTTCAGGATCATCAGGCAGAGCATAATGAATAACGTGAGAAATATTATCAACATCTATTCCACGAGCAGCAACATCAGTTGCTACCAGCATTTGAATCTGTTTCTTTCTAAATCTATTCATTACGTAATCCCGCTGAGCCTGAGATAAATCTCCATGAATAGCATCCGCATTATAACCATCTTGCCCTAACTTGTCTGCAATATCCTGTGTCTCTCTCTTAGTTCTACAAAAAACGATAGAATATATACCCGGATAAAAATCTGCCAGCCTTTTCAAAGCTATATACCTATCCCTGGCATTAATCATAAAATATTTATGTGTAATGTTCTTGTTACTCACATTAATTTTTCCTGCCGACACTTCATCTGCATTCTTCATATATCTACTTGCTATATGCCTTATTTCTTTCGGCATGGTAGCAGAAAAAAGTAAAGCCTGCTTCTCTTCAGGAGAGGAACTTAATATAGCATCCAAATCATCTTTAAAGCCCATGGATAACATCTCATCAGCTTCATCCAGTACAAGCCATTTTATATTTGAAACATCAAGTTTTTTCCTTTTTATCAAATCAAGTGTTCTACCCGGAGTTCCCACCACAATTTGTACTCCATCATTTTTCAAAGCCTTTATTTGTACATTGATACTAGATCCACCATAAACAGCCAAAGAAGTTATTTTTGGCAAGTACTTCGAAAAGGTTTTAATATCACGTTCTATCTGTAAACATAATTCCCGTGTAGGACACAGAATTAATGCTTGAACAGTCTTATTGTTTGAATCTAAGTTATTCAAAATAGGAAGACTAAAAGCAGCCGTTTTCCCAGTTCCTGTTTGAGCCAAACCGACCAAGTCTTTATCTGAATTGATCAATAAATTAATTGCTTTTTCCTGTATAGGTGTTGGGGTTTCGAATCCTATTTCTTCAAGTAGTTTTAATATTTCTTCCCTAAGCCCCGTTTCTTTAAATGTCATCATGCCGCAAAGATGCTAAATTAAAACAAGAAGGAAGCAGCACAGCAAGCTTAATGAGTTATTCATATTATAATTTATGATAAAACATAAAATTCTTATATTCGAAAGTGAAGAAAAAAGGAGACGATTATCTTTATTTTTTTTTAATACTTGAACCAAAGCAATGTATTATGATTTAATTTATTCAATCAATGAATGCATATCTTAAGAAATTCAGTTGGTGGTTATTTGCCACATTGTGTACACTGGTTGGTCTCTACCCTATTACATATTTCGTTATTGACCGGCATTTCGGACTATTATCTTCTAAAAGCCAAGAGTTATTAAATAATTTAGCATGGAACATTGGGTTCTACGGCCATATTATATTTGGAGGAATTTCTCTTTTAATAGGCTGGATTCAATTTAGTACACATATTAGAAATACCAGAATCACGTGGCACAAGAACGTAGGGAAAACTTACTTAATAGCTGTATTAATAAGTGGAATTTGTAGTATTTATATTGGTTTTTTTGCCACTGGTGGTTTCATTAGTATGTCGGGTTTTATCCTTCTGGGGATAATTTGGGTTTTAAGTACCATTCTTGCCTACAAAGCAGTTTTGGATAAAAAAATACAAACTCATCAAAATCTAATGATTCTCAGTTATGCAGCATGTTTTTCTGCAGTTACACTAAGGCTATGGCTTCCCATTTTGACTTCTCTCACAGGAGAATTCCTCACGGCTTACAAGATAGTAGCTTGGTTATGCTGGGTACCTAATATTTTGTTTGCGTATTGGCTAATAAATAGAAGAAAAGAAAGTTTGATTTAAGTAGAAAAACTGCCTTGTACCATACGGACATCTACTCTAATAAGCCCAGATTTATAATTAAATCAAGTTCTTCATACCTAAATCATTTAATATTAATTTATTCATCAATCTATTACTTCATTCCAAAGAATCTTTAATGGCAAGTACTAAAGAATTAAATTAATTTGATTAAAATACTTAATTTAAGGTTATCAAAAAACAAACTCAGACATGACAGTAAAGGAAGTTCTTCAAGAATTGGAACAATATGGAGATGAAAGAACTAAAAAAACTCTTATTAATCATGGGGCTCAAGAACCTTTCTTTGGTGTTAAAGTCGCTGATTTAAAAAAAATCTTAAAGAAGACTAAGAAAAATCATAAGTTGTCATTGGCTCTATATGACACGGGAAATTCTGATGCTATGTATCTGGCAGGATTAATGGCCGATGAAAAGCAAATAACCCGTGAGCAACTTTCTGATTGGGTTAAAAAGGCATATTGGTCGTATCTAAGTGAGTATGCAGTTCCATGGGTCGCTGCAGAAACAGATTTTGGTTTTGATTTGGGATTAGAGTGGATTACATCAAATGATGAAAACATTGCATCTGCTGGATGGTCTACTTTGGCATATTACGCAGCTGTAAATCCTGATGAACAATTAGATATTCCCAAATATAAAGAACTACTCCAAACTGTAGGCAACGATATTTCTATTGCAAAAAACAGGGTGAAATATACTATGAACGGCTTTGTTATTGCCATTGGCTCCTATATCACTGACTTAACCAAAATAGCAAAACAAATAGCTGAGAAAATAGGTACTGTTGAAGTTGATATGAATGGTACTGCATGTAAAGTACCCTATGCCAAAGATTACATTCAAAAAGTAATTGATAAAAATAAAGTAGGAAAAAAACGTAAAACGGCTCGATGCTAATGATTTAAAATAGTCAAGAAATGAAATAAAAAAGTAGTGCATTGAATACAATACCATAGTAAGATAGCCTTAGATCTCTGCCCTCAATTACTCCTCATTCAAATATCTTTTTTTTAAAAAGAATTTAAATTATGTAATCCCAGACTTATTGTCATCTATATAATAATTGTTCACTTAAAATCTTATATAGTATGAAATCTCTTATATCCGTTTTGGTCTTTTTTCCCTTTTTAATATTTGGTTCAAGTACACCAAATAACAAAGTACCCTACGAAGTCAAAAAAGAATCAAGTATAGAAAAGGTAAATCTATTCTTAAAGGGTGCTCAAGTAGATAGATCTACAGAAATAAATTTAAGAAAAGGTACTTATTATATTCGATTGATCGATCTATCACCTTATATCGAATCTAATAGCATTCAAATAAAAGCTAATAGAAATGCAAGAATTATGGCTATCAGGTATGAGAAGAACTATTTAGATGAACATAAAAACGAAATGCTCATTGATTCGCTAAATCTCTTACTAGAAGCGTGTAGAGATAGTTTAGAAACCACCCATGCCTTAATTAGTGTCGCAAAGGATGATATACTTTTTATCAAAACTAACCAAAAACTAAGCAAACTTGAAAATGTCATGGATGTCAAAAATATATCCTCCTATTACTCTGATAGATTAAAAGCTCTCAAACTACAGGAAATTAGTCTTAATAATAAAAAGCTGCTGTTCGAAAACAAGGCCAATCTAATACAAAGCCAATTAAATAATTTAGGTTATACCCGTCAACAGGCATCGGGAGAAATAGTTATTGAAATTGAAGCTCATGAAGATGGACTGCATAAATTGTCATTTAACTATTATAGTCAAAGAGCTTTTTGGATTCCTCAATATGACATCAGATGCAAGAATATTTCTTCTCCCTTAGAAATATTCTACCGTGCGAATATCAAACAAGAAATGGGTGAAGACTGGAATAATGTTCCATTAACTCTTTCTACGGAAAACCCATTAACCTCTAAAAATTTTAACTCCTTAAGGCCATACTATATAAGTTATAAAACATACCCTCCAAGGTACAATACAAGTCATAAATTAGTTTCAGGAGTAGTAATTGGCGAATCTGGAGAACCACTTATTGGAGCAAATGTCTTAATTGATGGTAGCACCATTGGAACTATCACTGATATAGAAGGTAGATTTGAACTCTCTTTACAAGATGGCAATCAATTTATTCGAGTCAGCTATATCGGCTATAATGACAAAGTCTTAAGAGCACAATCAGGTTTGAATGTCATCGAATTAAGTGGAGGTGAAATGCTTTCAGAGCTAGTTGTTATCGATGGAGTACCAGCCGGAGCTTCAACCTATTCTGCAAGAAAAATAAAAAACCAAAAAAAGGACTATAGCATTGATTTCTCTAAGCAGAATTTCAAGTTTCAAGTTACAGGTTATGAATACATACTGGAAGAGAAGGTATCTCTTAAGTCAGGTGAGAAACATAAAACCGTAAATATTAACCAATATATGGTTAATCCCAAATACCAATACGTAAGTGCTCCAAAAGTGAATCCAGCAGTGTTTCTTCATGCACATATCATAGATTGGAGCATAGAAGGTTTACTGGATGGTCAAGCCAATTTGTATTTTAATGATACTTACATTGGCAAATCAGTTTTCAATGTAGCTTCAGAAAACGACAGTATATTCCTCTCTCTAGGTATTGACGAAAGTTTAAAAGTTTCAAGAAGGAAACTGTCAGAAAGTGTCAAAAAACCATTATTATCTGGAAAGAAAACAGTCTTCAGAGATTGGGAATTATTAGCTTCGAATAACAAGTCAATTCCCGTAGAAATTCTAATATATGATCAAATTCCAGTATCTACTGACAAAGATATTAAAGTAGAGTTCGAAAATAAATCTATGGCTCATCTAGATGAAAAAACGGGGATATTGACCTGGACTAAAAAGATTCAGGCGAAATCAGAACAAACTATTCAATTCAGTTATAAAGTTAAGCACAGTAATAAAAAGACTCTTTATGTAGATTAAACACAAGGATTATTATCATCTGTCTATCTATGAAATGGATTAGTATAATTCTTTAATATTATAATTTAAGTCATTTTCTTGCATACGCTATTATGACGTATCTTAAGGGTTCTATAACAATAAATTTTATGCGTAAATTAATGTTCCCATTGTTTTCTTTTCTCTTTATTACCTGTCAATCTCAAGAAACATTGATTCTGAAAAATGAAAAAATCAACTGGCAAGATTATCCCAGTCTTTTTCAAGATTCCTTACAGACAACTTTCATCGAAAAATTCAATTTTTTGGAAAACGTGGACATGCAAGAAATAACTTACCTCAGTGATGGACTGAAAATTCAGGCATATGCTGCCGTACCTAAGAAAGAAGGTGTTTACCCTGTAATCATTTATAATCGCGGAGGTAACCGAGACTTTGGTGCTCTTCAACTATTTAGAGGCAAGGCCAAATATCCTGTTGCCTATTTCTTCTCAAAACTTGCCAACGAAGGTTATATAGTGATAGGTTGTAATTATAGAGGTTGTGGAGAAAGTGAGGGACAAGATCAATTTGGAGGTAATGATGTAAACGATGTTTTGAATCTGATACAAGCTGTTAAAGAACTTCCTAAGGCGGACATCAATAAAATAGGTATGTATGGTTGGAGTAGAGGAGGAATGATGACATATCTCACCTTACCAAAGACAAACGAAATTAAGGCAGCTGTCGTGGGTGGAGCTCCTTCCGACAAAACAGTTATAGATAGGCCAAATATGGAAACAAATGTTTATGCAGAACTTATTCCAAAATACTGGGAAAATAAAGAAGAGGAATTAAAGAAAAGGTCAGCCGTATATTTTGCAGATCAGTTTCCGAACAATGTTCCTATTCTTATGCTTCATGGTAATTCTGATTGGAGAGTCAAATCAACTCATTCTTTAAAACTTGCCATGGAGTTTGAAAAATATCGAATACCCTATCGATTAAAAATATTTGAGGGAGGTGATCACGGGTTGAGGCATTTCAGAGAAGAAGTCGATACGGAAGTATTAAATTGGTTCAATAGATTTTTAAAAAATGAAGAGCGGTTACCTGATATGAAGCTCAAAAATTAGAAGAATATGTACTTTGCTAAATACTGATCATTGATAATGTCGTACTTTCGGACAAAGAATTATATATCATAATATGAAAAAAATTGTCCTTTTAATTGGTTTATTAATCCTTTCCATTTCAACCTTAATCGCCCAAAAAGAAATACGAAGTTTTATATTTGGACATAGTCTGATCAATCACGAATTCAAAATAAATCCTACTCCAAGTCAAGAAACATCCGTTCCTCATTGGATTCATTTTCTCGCTGAGGAAGCCAATCATCAGTATGCAGTAAGTGGGCAATATGGCTTTTTACCTCAACACGATAATCTACCACCTATTGCCCAATGGGGGTTTGATTTCGTTACACCTGCGTGGGATTCTGACAACGAGCCTTTTTCTGAGGCTAATTTCAACAACATACTTATTACGCCAGGTAATTTTATCCAATGGCAAGGACCAACAATAGACTATCCCAGTGAAAACACAACACCTGTAGAAGCCACGCAAACCATATTTGATTGGTGCATCGAACAGGAAGAATCTTTACAATTTTACATCTACGAGAACTGGCCCGACATGGCTCCATACCTTTCAGATGGCTTTCCACCAAATCAATCAGATTGGGAAAACTATATTGAATACTTAAATGGTGATTTTCACCATTGGTTTTTGGAATATTACGATGAAGTCAAAAATGCTTTTCCGAATGTTTGCGTCAAAATGATTCCTGTAGGGCCTATTATTAATAATCTTCTACTGAATGATCCGTACAATCAAATTCCTATTACGGAATTATATGAAGACGATGCCCCACATGGAAGGCCTTCTATTTATTTTTTAGCTGCACTTACTACAAATATGGCTATGTACGAAGAACGACCGCCTTCAAATTATCAGACTGACGATATTATCCATCCCATTATCAGAAACAATTATAACGACATTGTTGAAATCATATGGCAGGAATTACTTTCTTTTGAAGAAACTAATGGAAATAGTCTGGTTTTTTGTAACGAACTAGTTTCAACCGTAGAAAACATATCAGGGATAGACAATATTAAAATCTCTCCGAATCCATCGACTGAAAACATTAAGGTTGCCGCTCCATTCACTAGTTTCGATCTTATGGTCTTCGATATATATGGAAATCAAAAATTTAGTATGGATGTCCAAAATAGTTCATCTGTAATCCTTGATATCAGCTCCTTCTCAGATGGTTGTTATTTTATTCGTTTAAAGGATAAACGTTCATCGAATTCTCTTTCTTCTCGTTTTATCAAAATGACTGAATAGAAAGATTTTTTCGGCCAAAAAGACCTCTAGTTTATACTCGCTATAAATAGTATAGATACCGATTATGGATATAAATAAAGTATTCAAATGGTAGTACATTTAGTGTATTGATACAACGTTAAAACAGTAAACAAATGCCATTTAAAAAGGAACATTTGGTCAATGCAAAAACAAGAGGTGACTTAATCACAATTGCAGAGAAAAACCATATACCTATAGCTAAGACACTAGCTAAACTAAAGTACGAAGAAGAGCTTAGACTACTTCAATCCGAATTTGTTAACCTTCAAAAATGGATCGCTAAAAAGCAAATGCGAGTAGCCATTATTTTCGAAGGAAGAGATGCAGCCGGTAAAGGAGGATCTATCAAAAGATTTAAAGAGCACTTAAATCCTCGTTCTTCTAGGGTAGTCGCTCTAACTAAACCAACGGAAGTTGAGAAAGGGCAATGGTACTTCAGACGATATATTAAAGTACTTCCTAATCCGGGAGAAGTAGTATTTTTTGATAGAAGTTGGTATAATCGTGCAGTTGTTGAACCCGTCATGGGTTTTTGCTCAAAAAAACAATATGATCAATTCATAGCTCAAGTTCCTGAATTTGAACACCTACTTTATGAGGACAACTTAAAAATTATCAAATTTTGGTTTTCTATTTCTAAGGAAGAACAACAAAAAAGATTCAATGCACGACTCAACAATCCTCTCAAAAGATGGAAGTTTAGTCCGGTAGATATGAAAGGTCAGGAATTGTGGGATAGGTACACACATTATAAAGAATTAATGTTTAGCAAAACACACACCAATTTCTGTCCATGGATCATCGTAAAAACCAATGATAAGAAACAAGCCAGACTGGAAAGTATGAGATATGTTTTATCTCACTTTGATTATGAAGGAAAAGGTGAATCAAATATTTCCCTTCTTCCCGACCCTAACGTAATCATGAGGTACCATAGAAGTGCAATTCAAATAGACATTTAAAAGATTAAAATGAGTCATATAGAACTAAACGATAAAGAGATATCATTACTTAACTCTAAAATAGGTTTACATACCTTACTAAAAAATAAAAAAATTAACCTAGAAAAGGTTCTCGAAGAAACCAACTACATCGTTGGACTTAAAAAGAAACAAGAAGAACTAATTAAACTTCAGAATTGGGTTATTAAAAATGATAAAAAAGTAGTCATTGTATTTGAGGGAAGGGATGCAGCCGGTAAAGGTGGTGCTATAAGAAGAATTACCGAATATATCAATCCAAGACATTTCAGAATTGTAGCTCTTAATATCCCTACAGATGACGAAAAAAAGCAATGGTTCTTTCAAAGATATATCAACGAATTACCGAAACCTGGGGAGATAGTTTTTTTCGACAGAAGTTGGTACAATCGAGCAGTTGTCGAACCCGTAAATCATTTTTGCACGGAAAAAGAATATCGTGTTTTCATGTCTCAAGTAAATGATTTTGAAAAAATGCTTGTACAATCAGATACTTATCTTATCAAATTTTATTTTTCCATTACTAAAAAAGTACAAGCGAAAAGGTTTGAAGAAATAAAAAATGACCCTTTAAAACGATGGAAGATGACCCCTGTAGATGAAAAGGCCCAAGCCCTTTGGGATGATTATACAAGGTATAAAAAGAAAATGTTTGAGGTGACAGATACCAAAGTGGCTCCATGGGTTATCATTGATGCAAATAAAAAAACTCATGCTCGTTTAAAAGCGATTTCCCATATACTCAAAACAATACCCTATAAATAAGACTTTATAGTATATTACATTATATTTGCACCTCATGTTTATTAGCAGTATTCATATTATTATAATTATTGATAAGAAAAACGGTCTGTAAGACTTAAGTAATAATATTTAAAGCTCTGACAGACCAAAAATGTCGGAGCTTTTTTATTTGTAGTGAACTCAAACGATATGGCGAAATACAAAGAATTTAAAAATCTAAACCTTCCTGAAATAGATACTACTATCAGAGCCTTTTGGGAACAAAATGAAATTTTCGAAAAAAGTGTTAATTCAAGACCTGAGTCTGATAGTTTCGTTTTTTATGAAGGTCCCCCCTCTGCCAATGGGAAACCAGGTATTCACCATGTAATGGCCAGAACAGTTAAAGATTTGTTCTGTCGATTCCATACAATGAAAGGTAAGAGAGTAGAAAGAAAAGGTGGATGGGATACTCATGGTCTTCCGATAGAATTAAGTGTAGAAAAAGAATTAGGTATCACTAAGGAAGATATTGGTAAAAAAATATCCGTTGATGATTATAACGCCAAATGCAGAGAGACAGTAATGAGATACAAAGATATGTGGGATGACGTCACTCGAAAAATGGGATATTGGGTTGATTTAAATGACCCTTATATTACTTTCAAAAATGAGTACATCGAGTCTGTTTGGTGGCTTTTAAGTCAATTATACAAGAAAGGATACTTGTACAAAGGATATACTATTCAGCCATATTCACCAGCTGCCGGAACAGGATTAAGCTCTCATGAACTTAATCAACCAGGAACTTATAGAGATGTTAGTGACACTACCGTAGTCGCTCAGTTCAAAACTATTAATGATACCCTCCCATCTTCATTACAAGGTAGTGGTGACATTCATATATTGGCTTGGACAACTACGCCTTGGACATTACCTTCTAATACCGCTCTTACTGTGGGTCCGAAAATTGATTATGTGGTAATAAAAACTTTTAATCAATACACTCATACTCCTATCAACGTAGTCTTAGCAAAGGCATTAGTAGTAAAGCAATTCACTGGTAAATATCAATTGGCAGAATCCGAGGGTCAACTACAAGAATATAAAGCAGGTGATAAAAAAATTCCTTATCTAATTATCAATGAGTGTAAAGGAAAAGACCTAGTAGGAGTAAGATATGAACAATTATTAGACTATGCTCTACCCTATGAAAACGTAGAAAATGCCTTTCGGGTAATTCCCGGGAATTTCGTAACCACAGAAGATGGAACAGGCATAGTACATACTGCCCCAACCTTTGGAGCAGATGATGCCAAAGTGGCTAAAGAGGCAGATCCTCCGGTACCACCTATGTTAGTATTGGATGACAACGAAAATCCTGTACCTCTGGTTGATCTTCAGGGACGATTTAGAACAGAGCTGAAGGAAATAGGTGGTAAATATGTAAAAAACGAGTATTATAATGAAGGTGACGCCCCAGATAAATCCGTAGATGTTGAAATAGCTATCAAGCTTAAGGAAGAGAACAAAGCTTTCAGCGTTCAAAAATATGTGCATAACTATCCTCATTGTTGGAGAACCGACAAACCAGTTCTTTACTACCCGCTGGACAGCTGGTTCATTAAGACCACGGCTGTCAAAGATCGATTGATAGCGTTGAACAAAACCATTAATTGGAAACCAGCTGCTACAGGAGAGAAAAGATTCGGTAACTGGCTTGAAAATCTTCAAGATTGGAACTTGTCCAGGTCTAGATACTGGGGAATTCCTTTGCCTATTTGGAGAACCGAAGATGGTGAAAAAGAAAAATGTGTGGGTTCTATAGAAGAATTGAAAAACGAGATACATAAAGCAAATCGGGTATTAGGCCTAAATCAAGAGTGTCCTAAAGATCTCCACAGACCTTACATTGACGAGGTGGTATTGATAAGCGATTCTGGCGAAAAAATGCAACGTGAGCTAGATCTTATTGATGTTTGGTTTGATTCAGGAAGTATGCCTTATGCTCAATGGCACTATCCTTTTAAGAATAAAGAAAAAATAGATTCAGAAACCACCTTTCCTGCAGATTTTATTGCAGAAGGAGTAGACCAAACAAGAGGTTGGTTCTATACATTACACGCTATCGCTACCATGGTTTTTGACAATGTAGCCTATAAAAATGTAGTTTCCAATGGATTGGTTCTTGATAAAAATGGTGTCAAGATGAGCAAACGATTAGGAAATGTAATCAATCCTTTTGAAGCCATAAAGGATCATGGAGCCGATGCAAACAGATGGTACATGATATCTAATGCACCGCCATGGGACAACCTAAAATTTGCCTTGGAAGGTGTAGAGGAAGTAAAAAGAAAATTCTTTGGAACACTGTATAACACATATTCTTTCTTTGCCTTATATGCAAATATTGATGGTTTTGAGTATCAAGAAGAAAGAATTCCTGTAGAAGAAAGGCCTGAAATAGACCAGTGGATTATTTCATCATTGAATTCACTAATAAAAAATAGTGAAGCAGATTATGCGGATTACGAAGCTACCAATGCTACTAGAAGGATTCAAAACTTTGTGGATCAACAATTAAGTAATTGGTATGTAAGGCTTTGTCGAAGACGATTTTGGAAAGGAGAATATTCTAAGGACAAGATAGCTGCTTATCAAACGCTATACGAATGCCTCAGTGCACTATCTAAAATGATGGCTCCAGTAGCTCCATTTTTCGCGGATTGGCTATATAAAAATCTAAATGATGCCACTGGTTTAGAAGACTGTGAGTCTGTTCATCTTGCCCTATACCCTGTTGCTATGGAGTCCGAGATCAATCACCAATTAGAAACTAAGATGAGTTATGCTCAACGCATATCATCACTGATCCTATCCATCAGAAAGAAAGAAAAGATTAGAGTACGTCAACCTCTTCAAAAGATACTCCTTCCTATATTGGATAAGACTTTTATGCACCAGGTTGACGAGGTAAAGGATTTGATCCTTTCGGAAGTCAATGTTAAAGAAATTGAATACATTACTGATACGACGGGTGTCATTAGTAAAAAAGCAAAGCCCAATTTCAAAACTTTAGGAAGAAGACTAGGTAAAGACATGAAGGCCGCTGTATCATTAATTCAGGCTTTTGATCAAGAAACCATAGCTAACTTTGAAAAAAATGGTAGTTATCAACTCAATATCGATGGAACTCTTTATGATTTGGGAACGGAAGATGTAGAAATCATTAGTGAGGATATTCCAGGATGGCAAGTAGCTATAGATAAAGAAATTACTGTAGCACTTGATGTCAATTTATCTGAAGATTTGGAATTGGAAGGTCTGGCGAAAGAGGTAGTCAACCGAGTTCAAAATATTCGAAAGTCTAGTGACTTCAATGTAACCGATAGAATCAATGTTAAAATATCATCACATGATAAAATGATCAAATGTGTAGCTACATTTGGAGAATATATCGCCAATGAAGTTCTTGCTGATTCTGTATCTTGTGAAGATAATGTTAAAGGTGAAGAATTTGAACTCGTAAACGATATTGTAGTTAATATTGAAGTTGAAAGAGTTTAAAATTCGTAGTTATTAATTGTTAACTGTAAATAATATGATGAGGTATTTAATTCTTGCTTTTTCGCTTTTCAGTTCTATTGCATTGAAATCACAATTTGGAATTATTGCCCACTACAATTCCAACGACCATCCGGATTGGTACGAATTAGCAGATGAAAAGGTATTGTCGTCCGGTTATGAGTTCGGTGTAGACTATTGGTTTAGATTAAATAAAAAAAGAATAGAGTTCTACCCCACTCTTAGCTATTCAAAAGATGAAACTTTTAATAATGCAGATGTTGGAATAACGGCCATTGAACTCAAAAATCAATCAATCTCTTTAACACTAAGAACTCATTTCTATTTACTGGACTTTGGTGAAGATTGCGACTGTCCTACTTTTTCAAAGCAAGGGCCTGGCTTTGGAAAAGGGTTTTTTGTTCATGCCTCTCCTGGCATAGTCTATTCGATATCTGAAGGTGCAAGACTTATCGAAAGCGTATATAGAGAAACGAAAACCATAAGTCCGAAGCTGGGTTTGGGATTTGGTTTTGACATCGGGTTTAATGATTTTTTTACCATCACTCCTATTTATACATACAACTACATTTTCTCCAAAGAAATTGAGATAGAATCAGAATCTTCCGTTGATGGCATTTTGGACACCTCTGAAAATCAACATCAATTTGGTCTTCGGCTAGGCTTTAGATTTGACTATAGAAACGGTCGAAGGAGGTAGTTAAGCCATCATTTGCTTATAGCGATTTTTCATCTTTTCGAAGGTTGAAATTGAAGGCTCTTTTAATTTTCCGTCGTACTTCTCTCCCATTCGCAAGTACTTATGATAAAAGAAATTCGCACTCATTCCCCATTTTCTCATAAATACTTTTCGTGCATTGATTTTACTTTCCACCCTTTTAGTAGATTTTGACCCAAAATGATACACCAATGAATTCCCTAATCCTCTGAATTCTCGAACTCCGTACTTCCATAATTTCATTGAAAAGTCAGGATCAGAATAAAAGCCAGGAGAAAACTCTATACTATATCCTCCTACTACATTCCAAAGTCGTCTAGAAACAATACTTACGGGCCAAGAAGAACCCAACCAATCATCTTTCTTGAGGTTCTTATAACATGATAACATTTCTTCAAAATCTATATGATTATATTCTTCTCCAAAATTTCTGACAATTACAGGAAGATTGGGATTGTTGGACTCATATGGCTCTATAAGTGTAGAGGAAAGAAAAAATAAGTCATTATCGTAATTGCTGATTGTCTTCGCAAACCCTGTGTCCCATTCAGGTAAAACAACCATGTCATCATTCATATAAACGATAAAATCTTTAGTAGCCAGAGCTGCTAGCTCATTAAGTGCATAACAAATGCCTACATTTCGTTCAGAATGAATATAGTCTATTCCGAATTCATCTAACCACTCCTTCGTCCCATCGTGTCCCTGGTTTACAAAAACTAAAATCTGATGTGGTGCATCAGAGTATTCACGAATGGATTCAATACAAAGTTTTAAGTACTCCAGATTGTTCCATGTAGGAATCAAAATGGAGTACTCATGCTTATTTAAGTCCTCGAAATTCATTCAGACGGACATTAATTATTCTCCTAAGAAAGGATATCTATAATCTCTTGGTGGAACAAACGTTTCCTTAATAGTACGAGGTGATATCCATCTATATAAATTAAGTACAGAACCTGCCTTGTCATTAGTTCCAGATCCTCTTGCTCCCCCAAATGGTTGCTGGCCTACCACTGCTCCGGTTGGTTTGTCATTGATATAGAAATTACCCGCCGCATTTCTGAGCATATGAGTGGCCTTATTAATGGCATATCTATCCTTTGAAAAGATCGAACCTGTCAACGCATATTCAGAGGTACTATCTATTAATTTTAAAGTCTCTTCAAATTTTTCATCCTCATAAATATAAATAGTTAATACGGGGCCAAATATCTCCTCACACATGGTCGAATACTTCGGATTTGAAGTCAGTACTACAGTTGGCTCAATAAAATACCCTTTCGATTTGTCATATGAACCTCCAACCAATATTTTGGCTTCTTCGTCCTTTTTGATTTGCTCAATATAACCAGCTATTTTGTCGAAAGCCCTTTCGTCAATAACTGCATTAATAAAATTGCCAAAATCTTCCGGACTACCAATTTTAAAGGATTTTACATCACTAACTAACCTATCCAATATTTCTTCGCTTAAAGACTTTGGCAGATAGGCCCTTGAAGCCGCACTACACTTTTGTCCTTGAAATTCAAACGCTCCTCTTGCTAAACCTACAGCCACTTCCTCCGCATTTGCAGAGGGATGAGCAATCACAAAATCCTTACCACCAGTCTCTCCTACTATTCTTGGATAAGATCTATAATTATGAATATTATTACCTATCGTTTTCCAAAGATGCTGGAAAACCCCTGTACTCCCGGTAAAATGCAGCCCTGCAAAATCTCTATGAGAGAATATTACATCTCCAGCTGTTGGACCATCAACAAAAACCATGTTTAGAACTCCTGAAGGTAATCCTGCTTCCTCAAATAGCTCCATAACTACCGCAGCCGAATAGATTTGACTGTCAGCTGGTTTCCAAACCACAGTATTACCCATCATCATTGGAGAAGCACTCAAGTTACCAGCAATGGCCGTAAAATTGAACGGGGTCAATGCAAAAACAAACCCTTCCAAAGGTCTATATTCCATTCGATTCCAAATACCAGAATCACTCTCGGGTTGCTCAGTATAGATTTGCGTCATATACTGTACATTAAATCTTAGAAAATCTATCAATTCGCAGGCTGCGTCAATCTCCGCTTGAAAAGCATTTTTTGATTGTGCCAGCATAGTAGCTGCGTTCATTTTTGCTCTATATGGTCCTGCCAGTAAATCTGCTGCTTTCAAAAATATAGCTGCACGATCTTGCCAAGGCATATTAGCCCATGCTTCCTTTGCTTCCAATGCGGCATCAATAGCATCTCTTACATGTTGGGCATTACCTCTATTAAATACACCCAACTCAGTGGATAATTCGAAAGGGCATCGCATTGTTTGTTTATCATCCGAGAATACATCTTTTCCGTTTATCCTCATGGGTATATCTACTCGATGAGATTTCATCTCTCTAAAAGTGGATAAAAGCTCTTCTTTTTCTGAAGAGCCTGGAGCATAAGACAATACAGTCTCATTGACTGCTAATGGTGTTTCAAAATAAGCGTTGGACATATTAATATTCTTTAATTTTTTAAATCTTTAGCTATTATATTGGGTACAAAGGGAGACACATCCCCCTTACCTTTTATTATTTCTCTAACAATTGTTGAGCTTATATGAGAAAAGTTAGGTCGACTAATTAAGAACAAGGTTTCCAAACCATCACCAACGATAGTATTCAATTGCGAAATAGTCTTTTCATAATCAAAATCAGATGCATTTCTAAGTCCTCTCAACAAATAATTAGCCCCTACTTTTTTACAAAAATCTACCGTAAGCCCTTCAAAGTAATCCACATCAATATTATCATTATCTTTAAAAACATCATTAAGCCATTCCAATCTTTGTTCCAATGAAAAAAGATACTTTTTTTGACTGTTAATCCCTACAGCAACAATGATCTTATCAAAGAGAGGCAACGCTCTCTCCAGCAAATCAACATGCCCTGTAGTTATTGGGTCAAACGAACCTGGAAAAACTGCTACTTTCATGTGTTTATTTTAAAACGCTCTGTTTGATTCAACAAACTCGTATCAATGGATACAATTACTTTTCCATACTACTTTTCAATAAGTATAAAACTTTATCAATTTTCCTTCTTAATCCTGCAAAAATCTTAAAATAATCGTAATAATCGAATTCCTCTCCTAAAAAACAAACAGCACCCTTCAAATCAAGTTTATTTTTTAGTTATTTTTGTTCACTTGATGATTAAAATCAACAAAACTGTGATCTCATAGATGTTATATTAGTTGTTCTGGATCACATGAACTTACAAAATGAAAGTTAATAGTTGAAGAAAAAATTACTATATCTGGTAGTGACTATTTATTGTTACACATTGCGAGCTCAATTACCTAATTGCAATTTGTACCTCTTTGATTTCATTTTAGTCGAAGATCAAATCAACCTTAAGCAACCCTATCTTCTTACTGAATTCAATCAAGAAGGCTATAATAATCAAGCCTCTTTTATTGATCAAGAGAATATAATTTTTAGTTCTAATTATTTAAACCCTGATTCTACTGATCTTTGGATTATTAATATTGAAGAAGATCTATTATATCAATATACCGATACTAAAGGAATAAGTGAGTTTTCTCCACGATTACAGGCAGATGAAAGTGTAACTACTGTTAGAATTGAACAAGATGGAGCAACCCAACTATTATGGAAATATCCATACGATCGTAGTCATTTTGGGAGAGCAATAAGTAAAAAACTTACCAACGTTGGTTATTATGAATATGTTTCAGAAAATGAATTAATACTTTTCCTGGTTGATACAACACATCAATTAGTCTTTCACGATCTGGACACTAAACGAACTAATCTTTTAATAGAAAATCCGGGAAGAACCTTTAAGTTAGATAGAAATGGAAATCTAATTTTTATACATAAAATAGGAAGTACAAGCTTTCTCAAATCTTATAACTTCGATGAAAGGAAGGCGAAAACGATCACCACTATGCCAGATAATGTAGAAGATTTTTTATTGCTTAATGAAAATTTATACTTAGCAGGTAAAAATGATAAACTTCTGTTGTTTGATCGAAATGAGTCCACTGAATGGAAAGAAGTAGCTGACTTAAGTCTATGGGGGATAAATGAAGTGACAAGAATGACAAAACATAGAAATAAATTAGTCATCACCGCAAAGCATACAAATGAATAGAGTACTTATACTTCTGTTGTTTTCCCTATTTAGTTGCTCTACATCCAACTCGGTTATTAAAAATGATATACCGGAGTTTAGAAAAAAGCATATTAAAAGTCTTATGGTTGAAAATGGACCAATCACCAGTAAAGATCAAAAATATTTAACTTTTTACGACATTGATTCCAAATATGAATGCCAATGTGAATATGAATATAGTAAAGACCAGAAAGTAGTAACTTTTACCACATTTAGTGGCATCGAGAAGCAATATAGAATTCATGGTACTGCTCATTGTAAAGTTGCTGGAAAAGTCATTGGTCTTCAATTATATGAAAGCATGAGATTACTCAAAAATCCTATGTACAAAAATTATTTATTCTTGCCATTTAAAGATTTGACCAATGGAGATGAAACCTACGGAGGAGGAAGATACATGGATTACAATAAAAGCGAAATAGTTGATGGCAAACTAATTTTGGACTTTAATAAATGTTATAATCCATATTGTGCTTATAGCGATGGGTATAATTGTCCTATTCCTCCCATCGAAAATCATTTGAACATTGCCATTCATGCCGGAGAAAAGATGTTTCAAAAGACTAAGTAATGATAACTCTTGTTGATCAATTAGGTCAAGAGTTAGAGGCTCCTAATAAACCTAACATTATAAGTCTTGTTCCTTCAATTAGTAAGTTAGTATTAGATTTAGAAGTTAAAAACCAGTTAATTGGAATCACCAGATTCTGCGATCAACCCGAGGGTCAGAGAATTGAAGTCATTGGAGGTACAAAAAACCCAAATCTAGAGAAAATCAAAGCTCTTAAACCTGATGTCATTTTAGCCAATAAAGAAGAAAACAACAAATCCGATATTGATTACCTTAGAGCTTTATCCTCTTGTTATGTTAGTGATATTAAGACATTAGAAGATAATTACCAAATGATTAGTGATATTGGAAGACTCTTAAATAGATCGGAGAAAGCCAAAAGAATAAATTATGAAATTCGGAATGGATTCAACCTTATTAATATCCATAATAGAAAAAAGGTATGCT
Organism: Saprospiraceae bacterium; assembly: GCA_965230495.1. Classification (GTDB taxonomy): domain Bacteria; phylum Bacteroidota; class Bacteroidia; order Chitinophagales; family Saprospiraceae; genus JACJYM01. The sequence continues at coordinate 2,012,604 of OZ246004.1, forward strand.
ATTTGATTTGGAAAAATCCTTTGATGACTGTTGGAGGCGATACTTTCATTAATCACATCTTAGAAAGATCCGGATATGATAATATTTTCAATTCCAGTACTAGATATCCGGTGGTAAGTTTCGAAATGATCAAAAATCGGGCTCCTGAATTGGTATTCTTAAGCTCAGAACCTTTCCCCTTTAATAAAAAGCACTTAACAGAATTTAATACCCAACTTCCAGATAGTAAAATTATGCTCGTAGACGGTAGAGCATTTAGTTGGTATGGCAGCCATATGGTCGAGGCGGTGAAGTATATACATGACTTTTTAAAATGAGTCAACTCCAAAACTTCGAAGTAAGTCTACCAATTTATTTAGATTTCCAGCTTCTCGATACATTGCTAAACTCCTCTCATCAGAATAAATGACATTCTTGGGTAAATCTTCCCAAGGTAATAGTTCTTGCTTTAACATAGAAACACCACCTCCCTCTAAGTTAAGAGTTAAATAAAGCCAAATCTCGTTCGGACCACTCGTCTCCTTTAACCCATATCTATCTTCTTCTACCATGTAATCATAATCATCAAATGAGTCTTTACTGACTCCCTTGTTCCAATTATATGTCCAACGATAAACATAACTTTTTATCCCATCGTTAATATCACAGTTGCCATTAGTAGTTTCTCTTAAAAATAAAGTTGTCCCTTTGGATATAACCTTTACATTATTGACAGAAAAAAGAAATTGAAACAACAACAATTCAAAAACGAATACTACTGCAAGAATCAAAAAATAAATACGAATCATTCGATACTCTAAAACGAATACAATTCCTACAAAAAGCACCCCCAATGTAATAGAAAGCATATAGGGTATATAAAGTGATTTTTTTTCTGAATCAATTGCTGTCTTGAATCGGAGAAGTTCATGCATAAATTTGAACTTTGTCTGCAAAGTTACTTTATAAAAACTATTAAATAATCATACCTTCTGCCACTTTGTCATATTTAGCCTAATTGTATTAACTTTGCATACTTAAATTTTAAGAAGTCAATATGTACAATCAGAATCCGACATTAGTAGGTATCAAAAAGGAAATCATAGACGAAAAACAGGGTGAGGTCCTCTTTTATGGAGATGAAACCAATGATGGGAAGAAGAAATTCTATATAGAAAGTTATGGATGTCAGATGAATTTTTCTGATTCCGAAATAGTTGCTTCAGTTCTTTCTGAAATAAATTATGCTCCCACCAGAAATATGGAAGCCGCTGATTTAATACTTATTAATACTTGTTCTATTAGAGAAAAAGCAGAAGATACTGTTCGCAAAAGACTCAAAATATTTAACAAAGTAAAGACTTCAAAACCAGAAACCTTGATTGGAGTCTTGGGGTGTATGGCTGAAAGGCTGAAAGCCAAATTTCTTGATGAAGAAAAATTGGTAGATTTGGTCATCGGTCCTGACGCCTATCGCGATATTCCCAAATTAGTAGCTACTGCAGAAGATGGTGATAAGGGTATCAATGTATTCTTGTCAAGAGAAGAAACTTATGCTGACATCTCTCCTCTTAGACTGGATTCTAACGGAGTTACCGCTTTCATCTCAATAATGAGAGGTTGTGATAATATGTGTTCTTTTTGTGTAGTTCCTTTTACTAGAGGGAGGGAAAGAAGTAGAGATGCATATTCTATAGGTGCTGAGGCAAAAGATCTATTTGACAACGGCTATAGAGAAGTTACCCTCTTAGGCCAAAATGTAGATTCTTATCATTGGACTTCTCCTGATGAGACAGAATCCGTAAATTTTGCTCAACTATTGGAAAGAATAGCTCTTATCCATCCTGATTTAAGGATTCGTTTTTCTACATCTCATCCCAAGGATATAACCGATGAGGTTTTACATACCATGGCGAAATATGACAATATTTGTAAATACATTCATCTTCCCGTACAGTCAGGTAATAGTCGTGTGCTCAAATTAATGAATAGAACCTATGATCGAGAATGGTACATGGAAAGAGTGCAATCAATTTATAAGATCATACCAGATTGTGCCATTTCATCAGATATGATAGCAGGATTCTGTACCGAAACTGAAGAAGAACATCAAGACACCCTGAGTATGATGGAATTTGCTAAATACAGTATGTCGTACATGTTCTATTATTCTGAGAGGCCTGGCACACTTGCTGCTAAAAAGTATGATGATGATATTCCTCTCGAAACCAAAAAGAAAAGACTTAATGAGATTATTCGGTTACAGAATCATATTTCATTAGAACACAATAAAAATGATGTTGGAATAACTTTCAAAGTATTGATTGAAGGAAATTCAAAAAAATCGGATCAAGAGTGGAAGGCTAGAAATTCTCAAAACAAAATGGTTATTTTCCCTAAAAAAGGAGATCATAAGCCTGGAGATTATGTGAATGTCAAGGTTAATAGGGTTACCAGTGCTACCTTGATAGGAGAATACGTATCCCCCTTTAAATTAACCCGATAAGTATGAATATTCAATCTGTCAAACAACGTTTTGGTATTATTGGGCGATCAGAAAAACTTGATCGAGCCCTAGATACTGCTGTAAGAGTTGCAGGTACTGATTTATCTGTGTTAATACAAGGAGAAAGTGGTGTAGGAAAAGAAATATTTAGTCGTGTAATTCATGAATTAAGTAAAAGGAGGCACAATAATTTTATTGCAATAAATTGTGGAGCGATACCTGAAGGAACTATAAACTCTGAATTATTTGGACATGAGAAAGGTGCATTTACCGGTGCGACAACGGAAAGAAAAGGGTATTTTGAAACGGTTTCTGGCGGTACCATTTTTTTAGATGAAATCGGAGAAATGCCCTTAGACACTCAAGCCTACCTTTTAAGAATTTTGGAATCAGGTGAGTTTATCAAAGTAGGTTCTTCTAAAGTTCAGAAAACGGATGTAAGGGTTTTAGCCGCTACCAATGTAAGCTTAGAAAAATCAATTAAAAAAGGAAAATTCCGAGAAGACCTCTATTACAGACTTAATACTGTACCCATTTATGTTCCCGCTCTTCATGAAAGAAGAGAAGATATTTATATGTTATTCAGAAAGTTTGCAGTTGATTTTGGAGAAAAGTATAAAACGGACAGTATTCAAATAGATGAAGATGCCCGTCTATTTCTTGAGAATTATAAGTGGCCTGGAAATGTAAGGGAATTAAAAAACGTAGTCGAACAACTTTCTGTCCTCACCGAACAGAAGTTAATCGATTCTTCTACATTACTTGATCTTGTACCCAAAATTGGAAATCGTAATTTACCTATAAGGGCTGATGAAAATGTAGAATCACTAAAAGAAAGAGAAATCTTGTACAAGTTTCTTTTTGAAATGAAAAATGACCTTAATGATTTAAAATCTCTTGTATTTGGTTTAATCAACAAAAACGACTTGAACGTACCTGATACCAATGTAGCATTGACAAGAACAGAAATTCCGAATTATTATCAATCGCCAAGTCCGTATACTGATGATATTCAATATTCCTCTGAGTTTTCTGAAACCGAAGACTACCAACAAAAGCCGATAGTTATTCACCAAAATGACAAAAGGTATGAAAGAAGTGAGGTGGTTGAAGAAAATTTATCAATTGAGGACATGGAAAAAGAATTGATTAAAAAGGCGTTGAAAAAATATAAGGGCAGAAGAAAAGATGCTTCGGAAGAACTAGGAATCTCTGAGAGAACACTATATCGTAAGTTAAAGCAATACGATATTGATATTTGATCCGTTCTATTATTAGTTTCAATGATGGTGAAAAACAATATTCTTTTTTTTATACTATGTCTGTTTACGGCATGCTATTCGTTCAAGGGCATAAGTATTGACCCAAGTGTCAACACATTCTATGTTGAAGACTTCTATGTTAAAGCTAATGAAGCTCCTGGTGATATAGAGCAGATATTTGCAGAATCTTTAAGAGAAAAGATAAGAAATGAATCTCGACTTAATTATCAGGAAGTAGATCCCGACTTAGTTTTTTCCGGATTTATTTCCAAGTTCAAGATAGTTCCTCAAGCCGCTTCCGATGATAATACAGTGGAGCTAAATAGATTGACCATAGATGTTAATGTATCTTATGTCAACAATGTCATTGAGGATGACACCTGGGAGAAAACCTTTTCCTTTTTTCAAACTTTTCCCAGTGACACCGATATACAAACAGTTCAGGACCAGTTAATTGAAGACATTTTCAAACAAATCAATGAAAATATTTTCAACGAAGCCTTTACGAATTGGTAGATTCTGATTTCTTTTTTATTTATTTGCAAGTATGAACCAATCTCTTAGTGAATTACTTGCGAACCCGTCTAAATTGTCAAACTTAGATGAGGATTTTATACTTAAAAAAATCGATGAAGAGCCTTTTGTACAAGGTTGGAAAATATTGTTGGCCAAGTATAGGGGACGAAAAAAAGTAAACAGAGGTTTTTTCAGTACTAATATTTTTTTTGCTAGCGACTTTCTGTCCGATCAAGGAGTTGAATTGAAAAGTGAAGATTATGAAGAAGAAAAGGAACTAATTGATTTGGATGTTATAAGTGAGAATCAATCTCATTTAATTGACGAAAATGAAATTGAAATTATTGAATCTCCACTGCTTGAAGTTGAAGATGATTTGATCGATCCGATTGAAGACATGGAAGAAAAAGTGCCAAAAAAGAAAAACAAAGTTAAGGCTAAGAAAAAAGCAAAGAAGACGAAGAAGTCTAAGAAAACGATACAAAAGTCAAAGAGCAAGCAAAGTATGAACATTTCGAGTTTTGAAGGTTGGCTAAAATCTCTTGAGCCTCTGGAAGGTTTGGAGAAAAAGAAAAAGAAGAAAGAAAAAAAGAAGAAATTTAAAGAACATAAGCTTGCTAGGAAATCGGTAGAAAAAAAGAAAAATCTGATTTCAGAACCTTTGGCAGAACTGTATTTATCTCAAGGTCATAAAAATCAAGCCATAGAGATGTATCGGCAGCTTAGTTTGGTATTTCCCGAAAAAAGTGCTTATTTTGCGGCGAAAATATCCGAAATTAATAATCTAGATTAGATATGATAACGACATTAACCATAATAATAGCATTAAATTGTGTTTTACTAATGTTAGTAGTATTGATCCAAAATCCTAAAGGAGGAGGTGTTGACTCTACATTTGGTGGACAAGGAGCTAACCAAATGTTTGGAGCTGCTAAATCTGCAGATTTTATTGAAAAATTGACTTGGGGTTTAGCTGCATCACTTTTTGTACTTTGTGTACTAACAGCTATACTTGTAAATAATGCCGGGTCCTAAGAACTCGAATAGATAAAAAGTTTAAGAAGCCTGATCCTTTTGGATCGGGCTTTTTTTATCTCTTGAAATATTTAGTGTGGAAATACCGCGTTTGACATTTGAAAACTCTTCTCAAATTCCATGTAGTCAATACTTGTTTTAAGGTCATATGATTGAATGAATTGAATTACTGCCTCTGTTGGCATATTACCGGTTAACTCATCTTTAGCCATAGGGCAACCTCCGAATCCTTTGATGGCACAATCCATTCTTCTGCATCCTGCATCATAGGCCGCCTTGATCTTTTCAGTAGCTCGCTCATAAGTAGTATGTAAATGAGCCCCTATGATTATTTCCGGATACTCCGGAACAAGACTCTCAAAAATATATGATATGCTATCCGGAGTTGCCACACCGATGGTATCAGATAAAGCAATTATCCCCACTCCCATATTCTTAAGCATGTCGAAATATTTAAAGCAAATATCCGCATTCCATTCATCTCCATAAGGATTTCCAAATCCCATGGAGATATATACTACAATTTCCTTATTGGACTTAGTACAAATATTCAAAATGTCTTCTACTCGTACCAAAGATTCTTCGATGGTAGCATTGGTATTTCGCATTTGAAAAGTCTCTGAAATCGAAAAAGGATAACCCAGATATCTAATTTCTTCAAACTGAGATGCATCATTAGCTCCTCTTTGGTTGGCAACAATCGCTAATAAATCAGTTTTGGTATTTTTTAACTCTAAAAGAGACAAAACTTTGGCCGTATCTCTCATTTGAGGGATTGCTTTAGGCGATACAAAGCTTCCAAAATCTATAGTATCATAACCTACCTTTAAAAGTTGGTTGATATATGCTGCCTTTGTTTCAGAAGGTATAAACTCCTGCAACCCTTGCATTGCGTCACGTGGACATTCTATAAGTCTTAATTTATCACTCATTGAAGTAATAAAGATAAGATAGCTATTACTAATTAAATTATTCTTCAGGTATTATTTTCTCCTCACTTGTATCAGGCAAGGCTACAACTTTTGGTGATGATAGATAGAAGGTAAACTTAACTCCAAGAGTAAAATATCCATCGTTATTTTCAGGATTACCTCTGGCATTCCCTGTATTGTCAATCGTACTTCCTCCAGGTAGCTCACCCCTTCTATCAGCTAAACTAGCAGACAAAGAGCCAAATCTATCTGTAAGTACATTTTGGTCTACATAGGTTTTACTTACATCATCTAAATAATCAGTAAACAATAATCTTTGCGTCCAGTCAAATCCCATCTTGACTTTCTCCGATAAGAAAAAATCAAAGCCAAAGCCAAAAGGAATATTTATTTGTGTAAGCGAATACGGTTCTCTATCTGGAATATCATTACATGACTGACACTCCGTATTTAAAGGTTTTAGGTCTACCCACTCGTTATCATAGTATGCCATAGGTTTGAACGAATAAAGGTTGATTCCTGTATTATAATAAAGACGTACTCCATACTTATCCAAAGATGATAAAAGCATTCTATTAATATCAAACTGTACACCAATACCATATTCATAAATGTTGGACTTAAAACTCAAGTTTCTCTTTCTTCTTGTTAAATCCTGAGAGTCTGCATCATCTCCCTCTATAGAACCATAGGTAAACTTTATGTTTCCTGATAGAAAATTATTTAGAGGTATGCCAAGAGAGTTGCTAATATAAAACTTAGGATTACTAAAACTCCAACTCGAACTAAGAGGTGTCAAGTCCCCTACGTAAGACATACTACCTGATTCAACAGTATAGGTAATCTGCCCCCGAATCATAGAGGTGAAGCTTAAAAAAAATACCGACACAAAAAATCTTAAACGCAAATCCAAAAGGTGTTAGATCACAAATCTAAAATCCCTTCAGGTAGATTAAAAATTATCTTCTTACTTTCTTGAGATATGTCAGAAATTAGGTTTTCGTGTATCGGAACTAGACAATCCTTCCCTTTATATTTTATAGTAGCCATGTATTGGCCTGGCATTTCAGAAACTTCTACAATAATTCCTATTTCTATTTCATCATTATAGGCCATATACCCTACCAGAAACTCATAGTCCGATTTGTCTTCTACCTCAGAAATATGGCTTACCAAATAATCTGGAACAAAAATTTCTTTATTTGAATATCGAGCTGCATCTTCCAGAGTATCAATATTCTTAAGTTTGATTAAACCTTTAGACAAAGAGCTACTCTCAATGCGAAAAGGGATATGTTGATTATTGAGTAATAAAAACACATGTGTTTGATTCTCAAAAATATCTATATATCTTTCCTCAATCACAAACCTTAAATACCCCTCCGTTTTAAAAGTCTTAGATACATAACCAATGCTACTGAAATCTTCAAAAAAAAGAGATACTGTCTTATTATGAGCCATAATGCTCTGGTTTCGTTATTAATTGTAATCAATAATCTGTAAAGTATGCTTATACCCTGCCTCTGCCCTATCCAACCATTCTACCGTACCATCTCCGTTTTGAGTGTCAAATATTTCCTGCTCCTTGTATATTAAACCAACGTTAGGAGCATATCTTTCGAATGACTTCCTCAAAGAAATAGCGGTCTCATAGTCCACCTGTTCAATGAGGACAGTATTCTGAAACTCCATGCCATTAAATTCTATCTGTTCTCCCGTACCAACAATTCTGTAATCCCAGTTATCATAAATTCTTATTGGTTCGTCTCCTATAGTTTGGTCTTGTTGTGTATCGAAAAACACATTGCCATCCCATCTTTTATTAAGTCTGGGAGGAAATACTAATTTGATGAATGTAAGATTCTCTTCAGTTTTCGTCGCATTTAAATCATTGACAGCTGCTGTCCATACATCACTTAACTCCCACTCATCTTCCAATTTATCTTTGATGTATCTATAGATTTTATATGAAGTGTCTCCCTGTTCGTTCATCAATTGTTCTCCCACTTCTTCCTTAATATATGAGGTTACAATTTCTATTTCTATCCCACCGTCCTTGACAATCATACTATCAGATCGATAACTAACATACTTTCCGGGTATCAAGGGAAAATATTCCTTTCCCTCCACTTCTACAGCGTTATCTATTTCATCTTCACACGAAATACAAAATATGCTTAATCCGAAAATTAAAACTGTGATTATACGTAAAGTATTCATTTGATTTATTCTTTTTTTAACTGCTATATTTAAGCTTAAGACCAATAAGATTTACATCGAATTTTAGTCCTGTGTTAATTATTAATTTCATCAGTGACGGTTTATAAACGATAACAACTATAATTTATTATTAACTCTTAATTATTTAATTATAGGCGTATTACATATTACAAACTTTTGTAAATTATACCACCCCCAACTACATCATCTCCTTCATAGAACACTGCAGACTGACCGGGAGCCACACCTCTGACATTAGCATGAAATTCTACTTCTACCTCTTCACTAGATATATTTCTTATTGTACTCAGTGCTCCGGGATCATTATATCTGACCTGAGTCACGCATTCCGCTCCATTAGGAATAACATCATACTTCATGCTATTGATTTGATTGACGATCATCCCATTCTTCAGCAACTCATTTACTTCACCCAACATGACCTGATTGGTTTCAGGAATTATTTTTGTCACATACATAGGTTTGTCAAAACCTCCTCCCAGTCCTTTTCTTTGTCCTATTGTATAAAATGGATAGCCGTCGTGTTTGCCTAAGACCGAATAGTTTTTATCCACAAACTCTCCTCCTGCAACACGTTTTTCCAACCCATTAACTCTAGATTTTAGGAAATTTCTGTAATTATTGTCTGGAACAAAACATATCTCATAGCTCTCCGCTTTTTTTGAAAGCTCTTCATATCCCCAATTAAAGGCCATCTGTCTAATTTCATCCTTTGTATAGTTCCCCAAAGGAAACCTGCTTCGCTCCAAGCACTCCTGACTTAATCCCCACAGTACATAGGATTGATCCTTTCGATCATCTTTACCTTTCGTTATGTATTTTCTATTGTTTAATTCTTTGATCACGGCATAATGCCCAGTCGCTATAAACTCACAATCCATAGCATCCGCTCTTTTAAGTAATGCACTCCATTTTATATGTGTATTACATAATACACAGGGATTAGGAGTTCTACCTGCCATATATTCATCCACAAAATTATCGATTACATAATCCCCAAACTCTTCACGGATATCGATTATAAAATGATGAAAACCCATATTAACTGCTACGTTTCTGGCATCATTAATCGAATCCAAACTACAACAACCGGTTTCCTTCTTAGAGCTTCCACTATTGGCATAATCCCAAGTCTTCATAGTAATGCCTACCACTTCATATCCTTCTTCATGGAGCATCATCGCGGCTACCGTACTATCTATACCACCACTCATTGCAACCAAAACTCTTCCTTTTTTACTCATTCGATTTATATAATAGATTTTACAAAAATAGTTACATTTTAATTAATACATCTGGCTGTCCTGTTTTGTTGCAAACTTTCAAGTCATTTAATTAGCTACCGATACCGATCAAAAATATCGTGATTATGACATTTACTAACTAAATTTGCAACTTTACAGACTCAAGCTCTGTTATGGAAAATGGATTAAATAATAAACTCAATTAAATTTTTATAAAATGGCATTTGAATTCACAGACAGTAATTTTCAGGAAACGGCCTTGAGCGAAGGGGTTTCTGTAGTTGACTTTTGGGCAGAGTGGTGTGGTCCTTGTAGACTTATTGGACCAATAGTAGATGATTTAGCTAATGAATATGAAGGCAAAGCAACTATTGGCAAATTGAACGTTGATCACAATCCTGAAGTGGCAATGAAATACAGTGTAAGGTCTATCCCTACCATACTTATTCTAAAGGATGGTGAAGTAGTTGATAAACATGTTGGAACGACAACTAAAGCAGCTTTACAAGAAAAAATTAATGCACATCTAAACTAATTACCAAGTTTAGAAACGTTATATTAGCCTCTATCTTAATATTAAGGTAGAGGCTTTTTATCATATCAATTTCAAGCATGCAAGTTTTTGAAGACTATGACTTAAAACAAATTGAAAATCTGGAATTACTGGCCAAACAAGTAGTGGAAGGTTTTATTATTGGTCTGCATAAAAGTCCTTTCCATGGTTTTTCCGTAGAGTTTGCGGAACACAGGCTCTATAATGAGGGAGAATCCACCAAAAATATAGATTGGAAAGTATATGCCCGATCAGACAAGATGTTTATTAAGAAGTACGAAGAAGAAACAAATCTGAGGTGTCAGATAATAATTGATACAAGTTCATCTATGTATTTCCCAAAAGATGCAACAATCAATAAGCTTAAATTTTCAAGCTTAGCTGCCGCCTCTCTAATGAATCTTTTGAAAAAGCAGAGAGATGCTTTTGGCCTAAGTCTTTTTGACAGCAAAATAGTAGAACATACGAAATGTAAATCCTCTACCTCCCATTACCGTTTGATGCTTAGTCTTTTGGAAAAGCTCTTAAGAGACGACAAAAACAACAAAACAACCTCTGCTGCCGAAAATCTACATATACTTGCCGAAAGTATTCATAAAAGATCTCTAGTCATTATATTCAGCGATATGTTTGACAATTCTGATCAAAAAGAGGAGTTATTCTCCGCATTGCAGCATCTGAAACATGCTAAACATGAGGTCATTCTTTTTCATACAATGGATCATAACTTAGAAATGAATTTCGAATATGAAAATCGCCCATATCTTTTTGTTGATATGGAATCGGGAGAAGAGATTAAACTTCAATCTAATCAGGTCAAGGAGATTTATAAGAAAAAAATGAAGGCATATTATGAAGACTTGCGAATGAAGTGCCTCCAGTTCAACATAGATTTTGTTCCCGCCGATATAACCAAAGGTTTTAACCAGATACTGCAATCCTATTTGGTCAAGAGAAGTAAAATGAAATAATGAGTAAAATAATATTAAGTGAAATACCAACACTTCCTCCACCGGGATTTGACAAAAAAACTATTAAAAAAGAGGTTAAACGAATAGCTAAAAGGATCGGTGATCTTCAACATATAATGTATGCTGAAAAAAAACATAGTCTATTAGTTGTCCTTCAAGGAATGGATTCCAGTGGAAAAGATGGTACTACAAGAAACGTATTTCAGTTTTGCAACCCTTCCGGTATTGATGCTTTTGGTTTTAAAAAACCGACAGAAGAAGAATTTGCTCATGACTTCTTATGGAGATGTACTAAACTAGCACCACGTAAAGGGAACGTAATGATTTTTATTCGATCTCATTACGAGGATATATTGATTCAGAAGGTGCATAATTGGATAGATGATAAAAAAAGAGAAAAACGGATGCAGGCCATCAATGCATGGGAAGAATTGTTGCAATTTGATAACAATACCACTATTCTAAAATTCTATTTACATCTTTCAAAAGATCGTCAAAAAGAAAAATTACAGGAAAGGATTGATATCCCGGAGAAAAACTGGAAACATAACCCCGGTGATTGGAAAGAAAGAGAGTTTTGGGGTCAGTACATGGAAGCCTATGAATACGCCATAAACAACTCTACCACTCCTTGGATAATAGCTCCAGTAGATAAGAGATGGTATCGCAATTATTTTATTGGCAAAAAAGTGTTGGAGACATTAGAAAAACTAAATCCTCAATTACCTCAAGTCGAAGACTTGTCAAAAGGTTAATTCATTGAAATCAAAGGTTAGAATAGATAAGTGGTTATGGAGTATAAGAATCTATAAAACCAGAACCTTAGCCACCAATGCCATTAGAAGCGGAAAAGTTAGACTTAATGACCAAAATACTAAGGCGTCTTCCTTAATCCAACTAGATGATACCGTAATTGTTAAAAAGAATGGATTTAACCTTACTATTAAAGCTCTCCAGCTTATAGAAAAAAGAGTTGGAGCTAAACTTGCTGTTGAATGTTATGAGAATCTTACCCCTGTAGAAGAATTAAATAAATACAAAAACTGGTACATAGGAAAGGCTCAATCCGAATGGCGAGAAAAAGGAATGGGTAGGCCTACTAAAAAGGAAAGAAGAGAAATTGATGATTTTAAAGAGGAGTACTATTGGGATGATGAACATGAATAGCGTTATCCAAAAACCTTGAATAACATTCCAACACCGATCCGCAAACTATTATGAAACAGTAAGAAAATATCATCTTTTAGAATATCCCTATGGCTAAAGTGATACCTTGCGTCTAAGAAAAGCTCGTTACCAGCCAACCCTGCTGAAAATTGCATTCCAAGTACAAACCCATAATCGTACTGTCTCTCCCCTATTAAATTATTAAACGGAATCTTTACCAAACTTCGCGATAAGTCTCTGTAATCTGTTCTAATTTCAACATGTCTTCCCTTTGATCCATATAATCCAAACAAGGAACTGATTCTAAAATACTCCTTACTTAGTAGAGCATATTTGAATGTCACAGGAATTTCCAAATAACTATATTTTCGAAATACTTTTGATGCCTCATTCTCAGAAGTATTTCCCTTTTGGATAAAAGATAATTCAGCTAGTAAACTGAAATCATCGTTCATTTTGTATTGAAAAGGTACTGAAATATAACTGGCATTTAAAAGACTTGCATCGTAATTTAAGTTTGTAGTTGTAGTTGACAGTGTTATACCGCCACCCATTCCCACACTAATACCATTTTGACCTATAAGGTTTGCCCAAAGCATAACACTTACTATAATAAGAAGGCCTCTCACAGACTAGTTGAGCTTTTTCTTCAGGCACAAATCCAAATATTTTTGCAAGTTATCCACATCAGGAATATCCTTTCCGTACTCATAATCTAACAAAGCTTTTACTCCAAAAGGTATTTTCATTTCATATATCTCTATTTTTTCTGATCCTGTATTTGGATCAAATGTAGCAATAGTATCAATCGTAGTGATTGTATCCTTCATGTATTTCTCCTGTAGATAATATTCAGGATTAAACACTTGAGATTCAACCACTTTAACGGTTTCCTCATAAGTATCATAATCAAATATGATAATCGTATCATATTCAGTAACAAGTTGAGGAATGGTGTCCGTAAAAGAAATAAATGTTTCATTACTTGCTATTACTGAAGAAAAACCCATAAAAATTAAAATTAGAGAACATAGTGACTTCTTCATTATCATAAATTTATCTTTAAATATAATTCAATAAAACTATATATTAATTCTAATTGCCGTCCTAATATTATTCTTTTGCAATCTCGAAAGTTAGTTAAATCATTATTTTACAAATACTTAGCTAAATTTTCAATAATAAGAGCAATACTTGAACTTAATCTTACCTTTGCGATTTAATATACTACGGCAAATGAACACTGTTAAATACACATTATTGGCCTTGGCCATTTCTTTAATATCATGTAAATCAATGAAAGATTCCCATAAACATACCAATGCTCTTATTAATGAAACAAGTCCTTATCTGTTGCAACATGCTCATAATCCAGTTGACTGGCATCCTTGGAATGAAGCTACATTAGCAAAAGCTAAAAAGGAAAATAAACTCATGATAATTAGTGTTGGATACTCTGCTTGTCACTGGTGTCATGTTATGGAACACGAATCTTTCGAAGATAGCCTGGTTGCCAACATAATGAACGAAAATTTCCTACCCATCAAAGTAGATAGAGAAGAATTACCGAATGTAGATGATGTTTACATGACTGCATGCCAACTAACCAATAATAGAGGTTGTGGATGGCCACTCAATGCCTTTGCTCTTCCGGATGGAAGACCTTTTTGGGCGGGAACCTACTTTCCTAAAGATCAATGGATAGATATTCTGAATAACTTCATCAAATTAAGAGATGAGAAATATGATAAATTAGAAGAGTCTGCAGATTATATTACCAAGGGAATCTCTCAGATGGAAGATCTGTCGGGAGCAACAGACGATTCAGAATTTGTGGAAGAAGTATTAGATACCATAACTGTAAGGTTTCTTAATGAGATGGATATGCTAAAAGGAGGTAAGAAAGGAGCACCAAAGTTTCCTATGCCCTCCAATATCGAATATCTTTTAGAATATTATCATTCCAGTGGTAATGAAACTGCTTTAGACGCCGCTATTACTTCTCTTGATCAAATGGCACAAGGAGGCATTTATGATCAGCTGGGTGGAGGCTTTGCCAGATATTCAGTGGATGATATTTGGTTAGTTCCTCATTTCGAAAAAATGTTATATGACAACTCCCAGCTAGTAAGTCTATATTCTCATGCTTATCAGTTGACAAAAAAAGAATTGTACAAAAAAACCATTATCGAGACCTTAGATTTTGTCGAAAGAGAGTTGACTTCTAATGAAACAGCCTTCTACTCTGCCCTAGATGCTGACAGCGAAGGTGAAGAAGGTAAATTTTATGTATGGGATAAAGACGAAGTACTTGACCTTTTTGATAATAATGATGAAGCAAATATTTTCTGTGATTACTTTGAAATATCTGAGCAAGGAAATTGGGAGCATAAAAACATTTTAAGAATAAATCCCGATATCGATGTATTATCAAAATATAAAATTGATGACATAGCACTTTCAGAAATATTGAAAAAAGGGAATAAACTACTCATGGAGGCCAGAGACAAAAGAATCAGACCCGGCCTAGATGACAAGGTCCTAACCTCTTGGAATGGGTTGATGCTTAATGCATATGTTCAGGCATATACTGCCTTAGGAGATTCTAAATATTTAGATATTGCGTTAAAAAATGCTGCCTTTATTGATAACAAAATGACCTCTTCGGATTTCAGATTAGATAGAAATTATAAAAACAACAAATCAAATATCAATGCATTTTTAGATGATTATGCTACTGTTATCAATGCCTATATCAATTTGTATCAGGTTACTTTTGACACCACTTGGTTAGATAAAGCAGAAGGTTTGACTCAATATGTACTTACTCATTTCCATGATAAGGAAACTCATCTGTTTTTCTATACTTCAGACATAGATCCTGCCTTAGTCGCTCGGAAAAAGGAATTATCCGATAATGTCATACCTGCATCCAATAGCATGATGGCTAAAAATTTATTTAATCTTGGCACCATACTTTATAATAAGGAATATCTTGATTTGAGTAAAAAAATGACATCTATAATGTCGCATCAGTTTAGTCAAATCATGCAACCCAGCTTTTATTCAAACTGGTTAAGTGTATATCTAAGATTTGTTAGGCCTCCATTCGAAATAGCTATCATGGGGAAAGATGCTCAAAACCTAAGAAGTCAAATGGCTAAAAGTTACTTGCCTAACACAATATTTATGGGTAGTGACAATGAAAGTGAATTACCTCTGCTTAAAGAGAAATACAATCCGGATAGATCTCTGATTTATGTATGTCAAAATAAAGTATGTAAATTCCCCGTCGAAACTGTTGAAAAAGCCTTGGAACAAATAGATACTTACTAAACCATGCACAAGTCAGGATTTGTAAATATTATTGGGATGCCCAATGTGGGTAAATCAACTTTGCTTAATGCACTAGTTGGTGAAAAAATGTCAATTATAACCAGTAAGCCTCAGACGACTAGACATAGAATTTTTGGATTACTAAGCGGCGATGATTTTCAAATCGTATTTTCAGATAGTCCAGGGCTGATCGAAACTCCGGCGTATGGAATGCAAAATGCCATGAATACTTTTGCTTATTCAAGCTTCGAAGATGCCGATATTTTGCTTTTTG
Source organism: Saprospiraceae bacterium (assembly GCA_965230495.1). GTDB lineage: Bacteria > Bacteroidota > Bacteroidia > Chitinophagales > Saprospiraceae > JACJYM01. The sequence goes on from OZ246004.1 coordinate 2,028,620, forward strand.
TAATAGATCCATACGAAAAATATGAAGGAGAAGAAAAGGTTATTCAGCTCCTTAAAAAGGCCAAGATTCCAAAAATTTTTATTATTAATAAAATAGATCAAATCGATCAGGAGAGACTTGAGGACTTAATTAATAAATGGAGTGATATACTCAATTTTGATGCTACATTTCCAGTTTCGGCATTGCATAAAAGCGGTGTAAATGAGTTATTTGAATATATAATGAAACATCTTCCTGAAGGTCCAGCATATTACCCTAAAGACATTATTTCAGATAAAAGCGAACGCTTTTTTGTAAGTGAAATCATCAGAGAAAAAATTTTGGAAATATATCGCCAAGAAATACCTTATTCCTGTGAAGTAGTGGTAGAAAGATTTAAGGAAAGAGAAAAAAATGGAAAACCCTTGACAGATATCTACGCTAATATTTATGTTGATAGACAAAGCCAAAAAGGTATTCTCATAGGAAAAAAAGCAACCGCAATTAAAAAATTGGGAATTGAATCTAGAAAGGGAATTGAAGAATTTTTAGGTCATCAAGTCTTTTTGGAACTCAATGTAAGGGTAAAACAAAATTGGAGAGACGATGACAAACTTCTAAAACACTTCGGATACCAACAATAGCCAGTCTCTATTTCCATTCTTTTGGATAGATAATATCCAATGGACGACTTACCCATTTATTGTCCCTAATATAATATCTATAGGGTGAATGAGCCCATTTACCAGTATATACAGACATTCCTACTCTTGGCCCGGAGTACATTCTTTCAAGCTTTATATGATTCCCACTGTCGTATATATTTAATTCAGATTCTTGATCCGCAAAACTTATACCGTCATGTCTAGAGGTAACACCCAATGCTCTAGACACCTTTCCCGGTCCTCCAGTGAGAACATAATTGTTTTTACCTATTTTTCTCCTCTCTTTCATTATTTCCAGTCCATCGAGCGGCTCAATGGCTCTAATTAAAATGGCATGAGCTTGACCTTCAGGTCCAGTAACTACGTTTAGTAAATCATGAATTCCATAGCATTTATACACATAAGCGGTTCCGCCTGAAGCATACATGGTTTCATTCTTTGGCGTCTTATTATTATTTTTTGCATGTGAGGCTTGATCTTCAGGAGCTAGATACGCCTCTGTTTCAGTAATAATTCCAGAAGTAAGTACACCATCAATCCGAGAAACCAAAACCTTTCCCAGGAGGTCTTTCGCGATAGCTATAGTATCTTGATTTTCATAGTAGGAAAAATCGAGAAGCTTCATAGAAGTTTAATTTCTTCTACTGTAGTTAGGTGACTCTTTCGTAATAGTAATATTATGAGGGTGGCTCTCCGCTACTCCAGCACTACTAATTCTTACCATTCTTGCGTATTTCATATTGGCTACAGAATTTGCTCCACAATACCCCATACTAGCTCGTAACCCTCCAATATACTGAATCATTACTTCTGATACTGTTCCTTTATAAGGCACTCTACCTTCAATACCCTCAGGCACTAATTTTTTAACATCATCTTCTACATCTTGAAAATATCTATCCTTCGAACCTATTTCCATAGCTCCCAAAGATCCCATACCTCTATATACTTTAAATTTTCTTCCCTGATAAATAATTGCTTCGCCGGGAGATTCTTCTGTTCCTGCAAATATAGATCCACCCATTATAGTGCTTGCTCCTCCTACCAGTGCTTTAGCTATGTCTCCGGTATACCTAATTCCTCCATCTCCAATAATTGGGACACCAGTTTTTTCTAGTGCTTTTGCTGCCCCCATAATAGCACTTAACTGAGGAACCCCTACCCCTGCTACTACTCGAGTAGTACAAATACTACCTGGGCCCACACCTACTTTTACAGCATTACAACCCGCATCCACCAAAGCCAATGCTCCTTCACCTGTAGCCACATTACCTCCGATGACCTGAAGATCTTTATACTTTGCTTTCACTCTTCTAACTGCATCAAGTACACCTTTTGAGTGCCCATGGGCAGTATCTAATGTAATGGCATCTACCCCGACTTCGACCAAAGCTTCCACTCTGTCCATCATATCGTTAGTAACTCCAACGGCTCCTCCTACCATTAATCTTCCATGATTATCCTTTGATGACAATGGATAATTCTGCACCTTAAGGATATCTTTATAAGTTATCAAGCCTACCAGCATTCCACTATTATTGACCACCGGAAGCTTTTCGATCTTGTATTGTTGTAAGATATGTCTGCCTTCTTCCAATGTAGTCCCTTCTGGAGCAGTAATAAGATTTTCTGATGTCATTACTTCCCTTACCGGTTTATCAAGATTATGCTCAAATCGCAAGTCTCTGTTAGTCAGTATTCCAATTAGATTTTTTGCCTCGTTAACAATAGGAATTCCTCCTATTCTGTGTGTCCTCATAAGACTCAAAGCATCACCTACTACCGCATCTTCTTTTAAAGTTACCGGATCTAATATCATTCCGCTCTCCGACCTCTTCACCTTACGCACATGACTAGCCTGGGCTTCGATGGGCATATTTTTGTGAATAATCCCAATGCCCCCTTCCCTTGCCACAGCAATGGCCATCTTGTACTCGGTTACAGTATCCATCGCAGCTGATACTATTGGCACATTGATCCTTAAATCAGTAGTAAATTGTGTACTAATATCAACTTCTCGAGGTAAAACCTCAGAATATGCTGGTATTAGTAAAACATCGTCAAATGTAAGTGCTTCAGGAATAAAGCTTGTGTCGAGATATTTATTTGTTTCCATTTGCAAAGATATACACTAACTAATTTTCTAAACAAGTATTCTATTATATTTTTTTATTAATTGCATTTTTACAATTCAAAAAATAATAAATGTTAAGTATACATAGTGACGAGTATTTTATGAAGCAAGCTCTCAAAGAAGCCGAAAAAGCTTATCAACAAGATGAGGTTCCCGTGGGTGCTGTAGTCGTATGTAATAAACAAATAATAGCCCGATCGCATAACCAAACACAACTTTTAAACGATGTAACCGCTCATGCAGAAATAATAGCAATTACCTCCGCTTCCAATTTTCTAGGAGCTAAATATCTAAATGATTGTACCCTATATGTAACTCTAGAGCCATGTATTATGTGTGCGGGAGCTTTATATTGGTCACAGATAGGAAAAGTGGTATATGGAGCTGCTGACGAAAAAAGAGGTTTTATGAAATATGGTAAAGACCTTCTACATCCTAAGACCAAATTAGCTTATGGTATGTTTTCTGAAGAATGTGAAGCTTTACTCAAGAAATATTTTAAGAAGAAAAGAAAATAACCAATCAGTTTTTTGGTTCTTGAAATTCTATTCTCCCTTTTAAGGGAGATGTCCTAAGGGCAGAGGGTTAAAACCCATCCAACCTTCCCTTAAAAGGGAAGGAGCTCATACAGTGTTCCAAATCGTCTCATTTGTAGAAAAGCAAGAGTTATATCACTAAATCTTTAATCCATGAATTACATAACCGCTCTAAGGTTTGCGAGAGAGAATAGAAGGCATCCAACCTATGCTGAAGCCATATTTTGGAGAATGGTAAGAAATAAAAAATTACTTGGTCTAAAATTTAATCGTCAATTTATATTCGAATACAAGCTCATTCCTACAAACTCCAAAAAATACTTTATTGTAGATTTTTACTGCCATAAACTAAATCTGGTTATAGAATTAGATGGTCAAATTCATGACTATCAACCTCATTATGATCAAAATAGAGAAAGTATTTTGCAAGGTATGGGTTTGAAAATATTAAGATTTAGAAATGAGGATATACTTGATAATTGGTCAAAGATCGAAAGCACAATTGCAAAGGAACTCAATCTATTAGGGGCATCTTAACCAACCCTAACCTTTACATAAACAGTAAGTTCTTGAAATTCTATTCTCCTTTTTAAGGGAGATGCCGAAGGACAGAGGGTGCTTACATGTACTTGAATTCAACACATCCCGACCTTCCCTTTGCAGGTGCCTATCTGGAATTTTTACTTTCGGAAAGTTTCTTTACTTATTTCGCTATGTAACATTTAAAAAATTAATAGATAAAAAAAAAGCCGGTGATAAAAATCACCGGCTTGATAAACTTTCGAATTAAATTAGTTATTTAACTAGAATTACTTTTTTGGAAGCTACTCCTCTATCAGAAATGATATTCACAAAATAGATACCACTAGGATTATTAGATAGATCTATTCTAATCTCCATATCCTTATCATTGATTCTCATAGATTCAATATTACTACCGTAAATATCTGTCACATTTAATCTTCCTTCTAATGTTTCTTCTAACTCTATGTCGACCAAAATATCGCCAACTGTTGGGTTCGGATAAACCTCAAACGATTGTAATATAGAGATATCACCTACAGAGGATACTGATTTAACTACATAAGGCCCAAACTCTCTCGAGCATCCATTATCATCAGTAACAACTACCGAATATTCACCAGCTTCAAGACCTTCAACAGTAGATCCTGTCATACCATTACTCCATTCAAACGTTAAATCTCCCGTACCACCAGAAATATCAACAGTAATACTACCAGCAGCTTCGTCCATTGGGGTGTCCGTAATATCAACTCCATTCTCTACTATATCAACTGGCTCTGTAATAGTCACTGTCCCGTTCTTAACACTTCCAAAGGCATCAGAAACCTCTACATAATATTCTCCAGGTGCCAATCCATCCACGCTTGGTTGGTCAGAAATTACTCCAGAAGCATCTGTCCATAAGTACATATAGTCCGGCAATCCACCTGATACGTCTACAGAAGCAGTACCGTTATTCTCACCATAGCAACTGATATTAGAATAAGAAGCATTTACTAACAGAACTGAAACAAACTGTACATCCTCGCATTTAGTATCTTCTCCACAATCGTTAGTGATCGTCAAACAAATATTATATACGCCTGTCTCACCTAAGTCCACTGTTGGGTTTTCCTCTGTACTAGTCATTCCATTACCGAAGTCCCAACTAAACATTGATGGTTCTCCATCTGATGTAGACATTAGCGCCAAAGAGCCTGCCTCTAAATCACTATCAAATCCAGCGATAGGATCAACTATAATCTCGTCTACGCTGTATTCTATTTCTGTGGTACAACCATTGTCTTTATTCTCAACAACTAAAGTGTAAACTCCCGGATTAGTAACTGTTACATTTAGTTCATCACTAGCAATCATCTCCCCCTGATCATCATTCCAACTTATGTTATAGTCTCCATTTTCTCCATCTAATTCTGCTGACAATTCTACTTCTTCAACTACACAAGTAAGATTATCATTTGGATTAGCTGAAACTTGTGGTAAATCGTCAGAAACTGAAACAGTTGACTCCGCTGTTGCTTCACAACCATTCATTCCAGTTACTTTCGCTGTAAATGAGCCAGCTGTAGATACCATTGCACAGTCTCCTTCAACATCTCCTCCAGGAAGTTGCCAAACTACTGTAAGCCCTTCTTCTACGTCTGCACATATCTGTACTTCGGTTGTAGTACAAGTCAATACTGCATCTGTCACAGAAATCGAAGGCTCTTCTACATTTTCTTCCACCATTACAGAAGACTCCATCACACAACCATTTGCATTATTAGTCACCTTTAATACATAGGTACCTGTAGCACTAACAGTTGCCATCAATTCATCACTACCTGATTCTATCGTACCATCAGACGTTGTCCACTCATATGTAAAGTCGTCTCCTTCACTACTTCCCGATCCATCTACCATTACTTCAGTTGTCGCACAAGTCAACATTTCAGATACTGCTGACATAGCTACCGGAGCAACTTCATCCGCCATTACAGTAACTTCCGCAGTCTCGCCACAGTCTGTTGCTGTATTATAAACTTCTATTACATAAGTACCAGGCATATCGACCATTGCATCCTTCTGATCAGCTCCAGATACTATATTTCCATCCATTGTTGTCCAAGAATATGTAATATCACCACCTTCATCAGATCCTTCTCCAGAAACAGTAACCTCTGTCACGGCACATGTTATATCCTCATTAGCCGAAGCCATAGCTGTTGGACCACCTACAGATTCTATCGTAAATTCTCCATTAATCAGACAACTATTAAAATCAGATACTGTATAGTAGTATGTACCACTAGCCAATCCATCAAAATCTCCACTACTATTGAAACCGATTCCATCTACTTCATAAGTATAAGGGAAAGTACCTCCAAATGTCACGAAAGAAACTGATCCATTTTGATTTCCACAACTCTCATCAACCGGATAAGTTTCAGTATCATAGAACAAAGGACCTTCTACCTCTTGCGTTTCTATTAGTTCACATCCCTGTGCGTCAGTAGCAGTAACTGTATAGAATCCAGGAGAGAGATTTTGAATAGTCTCACCGTATTCTCCAGTACTCCACTCATACTCTATTCCACCATTTCCTCCTGAACCAGCGGCCGTCAAACTACCATTATCATCTCCAAAACATAATACATCCTGAATATCTGAAATCGCTAGTTCAAATGGTTGTCCTGAACTTGGGCCCTGCACATAATATTCTTCTTCATAAAAATATCCATTATTATCTGTCAATGTACAATAATAATATCCCTCAGAAATATCATAAATACTCTCATCATAAGAGCCATTACTCCATTCCCATGACACATTGCCTTGTCCTCCAGTTGTACTTTGCTCTATTTGTCCTTCACCCGCACAAATGGCATCTGTGATAGCTCCATTTCCAGCCAAAGCAAATGAGTTAAATAACCAATTCTCCCATGTACTTACTGGAGCCTGCCCTACTTCCCATACCGTTTTATTTGTTGCAGAAACTGCATACAAAGTTGGAAAATAACCAATCTGATAATCGTTATACACTTCATTGGTTTGTAAATCAATAATAGGATATCCTGTCCCTGACACCCAATCTCCTTGAGTACCTCCTACGCAACCACCTGAACCATACAGACATGCTGTATTCGTATCAGTATCCGCTTCTATAAAAAATACCATAATCTCATCAGAGCCATCAGGACCATATTCTTCCCATAAAGTTTCAAGATTCCCGGTATTATGATATGTCCAACAAGGACCACACCATGTTGCCGAAAAATCCAATACAACGTGTTTACCCTGATCCAGATAATCTGAATACAATGAATGCGTATTGCCATCCAAATCCGTCAAAGTCCAATCCGGAGCTATTGACCCATCTGGTAATTGGGCTTGCAAGTTGTTGATTAAAAACAATGCCGAGAAAAACATTGTCAAACGTAAAAGTTTTTTCATCTGTATAAATTTAAGTTTTTCATAATTTTAGGCAATAGCAGGTTCGTTCTTATATAGGTTTTTACTACATAAAAATAACACCTCTACATTCTAAATCTTAGTTGAAATTGGTTAGTTACTCTATTAACGAGAGCCAAGTTAACAAAATAGATGAAATTATATAAGGGATAAGGCTTAATTTTTAGAATAGCATTTGGGAAATACTGCAACAAACATACATTCCCATTACACAATGCTATACTAATAAGACAATTTTATTTGGAGATTGTCTTTCTATTGGATAAAAATTTTGATTGACCACGTATTCGAAATTGGTTTTAAGATAATCTTCGGTTAAACCTTTTATCCTTTACGGTTAATCTTCTTTATTAGCCAAAATCAAAAAACACCAGATTTGTTCTTTTAAAAGTCTTTCCCTTCAAATTATCACAAAAATAAGACAGAACAAATCCAATCATCTAACTATTCCTCCTTCAAATCAACTTCAATCACATCGCTTATCCAAGCTCGTGTTTGTTGTTCATAATGTGGTTTCAATTTATAGAAAACCTTTTCCTTACCATCAACATTGTCGGACAACTCAGATAAAGGCCACTTAACATTACGATACTTCGACATCTTATCAACCGAATATCCCTTATAAACCGTTACTGATTTCAATTTATCAGGATAAGTGGACTCCCAACTCAGATTAATTTCATCATCGTTATTCTGATACTTAATTTGAAGGGAGTTATCAAAGTTAATTTTGGCTTTAACCACTTCTAATTTTTTGTACGGAGCCGGTTTTGATTTTAAAAGAACATCATCTATAGCAACCAAGGTATAGGCATATGTTTTCCCATATTCCACCATTATATCCAGATACGGTTCTTTAACAGCAATAGAATCCAACTCTGCTATCAATTCCCAATTTGCTCCTTCTACAAATTCTCTCTTAAACAACTGATGAATGATCACATCGTTACTATTACTTGCGACAAGATTAACCTCTATCGTATCACCTAATTGATTTAACTTCATTATTCCGGGAGTTGTCGGAGGTAATATATCCGGTTTTTCAAGTTTAATAAGCTCCGAAAAATCCGATCTATTATTTCTGTCATCAACAGCTTGTATTCTATAGAAAACATTTTTGGTGTCAAACTTCAAATCGATGGTATCCAAATAAATGGTATCCAAAAACGGAGTGGCATTTAAAAGTCCCAGTTCTTCATTCTCAAAATTGCCACGAAATACTTTGTATCCCCATAGGTCATCTTCTTGATTCTTTTCCCACTTAATTTCTATTCTACCCAAAGTGTCAATCTGAGCAGATAAAATTATGGGTGTGACTGGAGCAATGGTATCCATACCCATAACAAACACAGGCATACTCGAAGCCGGTTCACCCATTTTGGGAATCGCATCTATTCTAAAATGATTGGTCTCATCCTCCATTCTATATCTAACTGACGATTCCGCAGCTACAGGCAAAGAGTCCATAACGACAGACCAATCTCCTTCAAGGCTATCCGCTCTTAAGAGAGAAAAACGATCTACCAAATGCAAAAACTCCTGAGGCATTCTCCATTCGATAAGTGCATCATTATTGTCCATTTGATCGGCATGAAAAATCATAGGTGATGTCCTGATCTCATCGTAGCCATATCCTGATAAGGGAGAACTCAATCTACTCATGTCACCAAAATAGTCCATACAGCGTACACGATAATAATAGGTTTTATAATTCTGCTCTAGTGAATCCGTTTTCCTAATAAAATTAATGATAGGTTCCTCATCAACATCATACGAATTAACTGAAGGAACACTATCTAATCTGGTATAATTAATCCCATCTTCAGATTTTTCTAAAAAATAGCCGTAATAAGAGCTCCTATTTACATGCGTAATCCATTCGATTTTGACCATATGATCAGACCACTCGGCTTTCAATTCAGGCTTAGCGAACACAGTATTTTCTGAAGAATTGAGTCCAAAAATAAAAGGTTCGCTATTCAATGTATAAACTTTATATTCATACTTACCCTCAGATACTTTCTCATCTTTGAACCCCAGAGCAGCCATTTCGGTCAACTTAAAATCATAGGTCACCATATAGGACAAAAGACCTAATTTGAATGATTCTATAGTCTTAGCATCTTTTGATTCCAACATCGAGAACAATCCATCATATTTATCATGGGCATTCTCGTCGTATATGAAATCCATCACTCCAGCATAGAAATTAGAATAAAACGAAGCTCCCAAAAGGTTAATAACTCGTTCAAAATCCCCTTGAGAAGCCACTTTCACTTTTTGACTATTGACTAATGTCCTCGAACCCTCCGGACTCACAGCATATTTTTCAACTGTATAACCCGAATTAATGGCCTTCTTCCATTCCTCCGGTGATCGCGGTTCCCATCTTAAAAAGACATCTCCATCCTTCACTTTCTGTGTTTGATAATTAGGAACAACCCTCTGTGCAAAGACTGAAGAAAATACACCTAAGAAAAATATAATCAGATATCTTCTTTTCATTTTTGTTAGATTTTCAATTCTATTTATTGACATACAACTCCACATCTATCACCTACAGAGAATCCGACATTCGCTTGTTCACCAAAAGCTTTAAGTACTAGTGTTCCTCCTAAATATGAAGGACCTTTCACGTCGAAATTGATCTTTGCTCCAGCTCCTAACTCCGGTAGAGGAATACATGTAATATTGGAGCTTTGAATTTCCGCAAATGCAAACACCCGTCCCGTGGCTCGCCACCCATTAAAACCTTTCGAGGGCTCATTAGTCATACTACATTGCATACCTTCTGCATATTTCAAAAGGGCTAAATCAAAACCTATACCTCCTAGAACTTTCACTTTTAATCCCAAAACACAAGAACCAAAAATTCCTTTTATCCTTTTGCTAAAATCGAAAAAGGCACTGGCTCCAAAGGCTATTCCCGTTCCAAGAGCAGGATCGTTGCCATCACAATCCAACTTACCTCTGTTACTTTGGTTGGCTTCATTACCAAAGAAGGCTATCACCTCCGGTGCTGCAGGTGGAGGACCAGGAATATCATTACCGGTTAAGAAATAAGCACTCGCTCTTACATTAAATTTGCCATATTTAACACGTACAGTGACTGGATATAATGGAACTGATGCTTCATCACCGGGATTAAAGAAATCATAAGTCTTGGTGCTTCCATCATAGTATCCCCCTAACCAGAAATGCCATTTATTTGTAGGATTATGATATAGTATATCCAAAGTACCATGTCCCATTAAGGTATTGGCCACATTAAACTTAACATCTGCCAGGCCATGGAAACTAAATCCGTGTTCGAAATCAAGCGATAGTCCGATCTTGGCTTTTATCTTTCCATTTGGTGCATCATTCACTTCTGTTTGATGTTTATGTTTAAGTTCATCAGTCGGCTTTACGTTATCTGCTACTGTACCACTAATATCCGGTGTTTCTGTACTTTGTTTTGCCGATGGAATCATAATATCTCCTGTACCCCAGAAGGTTATATTCTGTAGTGAGAAATTATCCCCGAATCGCATAATTAAGGTCAATAGACCATTCATCAAATTTCCTTTAGACTTAAGAGCTGTTGAAAATTTGATCCCTAACTTAGTAGCCGAATAGGGTTTATAGACGATACCTGAAGTCGACTGCCCAATTGGAGACATTCCTTCAGAACCGGGTTCTTGGTAACGATCAGGTTTCATATGATGAAAGGCTCCTCCTCCTACTCCATCCAACAGGAACGGTCCAAAAAGTGGTACTTCAAGACCTGTCACCAATCCATCTACTAACCAATATCTGTAAGAATCATTACTTCCGAATATTGAGGTCATATAAAGTGCATACTTTCCATCTTCGGGATTACCATTTTTTAGCTTATCACCTATGATTCCTGCCCTTACATTGGCATAAAAACCCTGTCCGTACACCGGATCTTCCTCAAAAATAACAAGGGTGCCAATGGCACAAAAATGCGGCAAAGCAATCTTTACCTGTGCCCCTAAGAAATCAAGTGATTTGTATTTCCATAACCTTGTTCCATTCAAATCTCTCTCATACTGCCCCACCAAATCTAAACTACCACCAGCTTCTACTGCACTATTCTCACTGTCCATCAGTTTTATGGTAAGGTTAAAACCTAATCTTGTCTCATCAGGATTATTAGGACTAGGTTGCTTTAATGTTATATTATCAATAGTTACCGGAAATCCTACTACCTTAGAAGAACCTCCCAATACCTTAATATTTTCAACTGATATTATAGGTGCTGATGTTGCTAACCTTAAGTTAGTAAATTCAATACCCGGCATTTTAACCGGTGATCCTCCTTGACTATTTCCATAATCATTGGGATTTCCGATGGTCAATGAACCAGTCAGCGATACAGATGGCTTAAATTCACCATCCACTATATCGACACTACCTTCTATATAGCTTAGTGTCACTTGAGCTGCATTCCAGATGGGAAACTTAGTCTCAGCTGTTGTCACAATATCGAGTCCAAAATTACTACTATTCATGTACCAACCATCATAGGCTAAGGGGTCATTCTTATCTACTATTGGAACTCCTAACTGTCCACCGAATTCAAACTTTTTAATATTACTGGCCTCAAACTCCAAGGCAATATCATCTAATGACCATCCCCACTCACCATCCATCACAGCTCCTCCTATTAAAGGAACCTGACCTTGTAAACTAAATTTTCCAAACACACCAAATTCGTCTATCAAAAGATGCTTGGCACTTACTTTTATTCTGCACGTTTCAGGCTTCGCGTCATTGTTTCCTACATTCGGATCACTGCCATAAGAATTACATGTTCGTTTAAATGGCTCAGGAAGTGTAACCGCTATTGATTCTATATATACACCTTCCCATTCTTCATCCTGAGCATGCGAATAAGGAATTCCCGCCGGATTTCTATAAGTACTCAAATCGAGTGTGGCATTTCCAATATAGAAACTCATATCCTGAAATTGAGTCAGGACAAAATGATCTAAGCTCACATTTACTAAAAAATCATTCCAATCCTGTACTGTCAACTGAAAGTCTCCTAACACCCTTGGCGTATCGGAATTCTCATCATTTGATTGTGCGAGAGGAACCCCTAATTCATTGGTAGGCGTCAACCAGTTTCGACTAAAATATATTCTTCCTCCTATTCCTATTTCTTTGAACCCATCGCAATCAAAATTGATATAGGTTCCACTATAATCATATACGTCATTTAATGGGTTATTGTCATTATTCTGAGATTCATTTTCAGGATCTCCGTTAAGTGTTTTTGACATTTTTTTCAAGTATACACCTGCATCATCACTATCTCCAACTCTGAAAGCATAATCGGCAAGCAGACCCACACTACCCGCTATCACTCCTTTCTCTTGCGAAAACTTAATGTCATCGGCAGCAAAATATAATTCGGTATAGTCTACACCCGTAGTATTGCCCTCGCTGTCAAACTTTTTATTGGGAATCGTTATTTTAACATATACTTCTATCTCAGCATACTGTGGATATATTTTAGCCGAATTAAATATAATCTCAATTATCGTACTACCTATCTCCTGTTTTTTTATCAACGGCATACTTACCAGGTCTCCTCCGGTAAGGGCATCGATATATTTGCCAATATCTTGTGCTTTTTCAATAACTTTTTTGGCTTTCTTAACCTTTCCACTGGCATCTGCTTTGTGTAAAGAAACCATAAAGTCACCAAATTGGGTACCATTCATTGGAGCAGCCGAAGTCTCCATTTCCTTTATCATTTCATTGATCTCCAAGTTCATCTCACTAAACATAGTCTGATCTACCGGTACTGTAGGTGTAACAGATGTATGATTAGGAATCTCAACACTCCGTTCGTATGATACTAAAGTCTCGAGATGCGGTAAGGGTTTAATATTTTTTACCGGAAGTATGTTAGAAGCATGTAGCATCATGGGCATGACACAAAGCAGTAGGTTCAACAGTATTTTTGATTTAGTTTTCATATGATTGATTTTGATTTTTTCAAATGGCCATATGGAACTCACATCATAATTATCTCCCCGTATGTTAGAAATTTTATACGCTCGTTTCATGATGAACTATTTTGATTTATGAAATTTTCTTATTCTGTTTTCAAAGGCACCCTATTCCTATATTTCAGAAACAGGGTGCTCTTGATGAGTTATTATTCTTTAATAAACTTTGCTGTACTTATCATTTCGTCTCCTTTCAATACAAGCAAGTGGTAATTGCCTTTTTGTAAAGCACTCACATCTACCATGGTTGTATTTCGAAGCTCATCCAATCTTATCGACCTGATCACTCTGCCCGATATATCATGTATTTGAATATTATCAAACACTTTATTACAATTGATATTGATATCTGTACTGACAGGGTTTGGCATCACATCCAGTACTACCAACTCTTCGGTACCATCCAAGAAAATCGATCGTCCTTTGATTTGACCATCCTTACTACCTCGGTCTGTATCAAAACCTACTGCATAAGTCTCCCCTCCTTGTATCACGCCTGTATAATTAGCCTGTACCAAACTAAACATAACGGGTCTGAAAGACTCAGAAGCTTTGTATTTGACTGCTATAGGATATATAGCACCCGGTGCTAGATTCATGTTATAAAAAGCGAAATTGGTACTCTTTACTTTTATTTCGTTTCTATCTATCCACTCAAACGTTGCTCCATCTCCCTCTCCATTAGGGTTCCACAGTGCCAGAAAGTCATCTGACATCCTAATAAATATTTCGCCTGCATTATTAAAGTCCTGCTCATTCTGAATCCCATCTGTAGGAATCATATCTATATATATAGTAGTATGATTAACCTGAGGCACCAAGTGTGGAGGACATGTAATGTCAATAGGAGGAACGTATTTAGTTGGTGGCACATCTTCATCGTCTACAGTAGGACAAACAAACAATACATGATAACCATCATCGTCACCACCATTTAGGTCAGATCCGTTCACATCTATCATGGTCAGATTTCTAAGAGATACATTGTTGTTGTACTTTATAAAATTTGTAATACCATAGTCTCCAGTACCGTTCATAGCTAAAAACTCCCTCCCCGGGTAATAGGGATCGTTAGGTGCCTCTATCCGTGCCAATGCACACGCATGTATGGTGGTTCCATCCGTGCCACTGATAGTATGATATGCCGGTATTTCATCAAAATCCGAAGCGTCAAAAGGCACATAAGCTACCGCATAGATACGCTCATAAGGAGAGATCTCTATATAGTCTGTAGCGGATGAAAGATCTACGAACTGCTCTTTACCTACTACTACATCAGTACCGGGCCATACATAGTCATCCGGATGTCCCCATCTCGTATAAAAATTCCAACTGGTGTGAGCTGCTGCGATATTTACAAATAGCGTACCTTCCCATGTCAGGTCCGAGCAGTTGATCTTTCGTACCCGTACATGGATATAATTAAGGTCATTGTTACCACTATGCTCCGGGTCCTGGTGGCCAGTAAGAAAGTCTTTGTTCTTTCTGTTCCATACATCAGGGCTATGCCATGAAAAATATTCCGGATTTGGCTGATTGCCTATATCATCGTAAGAATCTCTGATATGAAAATCCGATAATAACACTGGTGGTGCGGAAACAAAAGGAACAAACTTATCCTCAAATTTTTCACTAAATATACAATAAATCACTGCCCGATCATAATCCTTGAACCCGCCATCATTTAAAGCAAATTCATATAAGGTTATCGCCGCTTCGAATTGGTAATCATCTTCATTAACTGCTATCTGAGTCATCCCTTCATAGACCAACTTGTCCGTCTTGGCTGGGCCTACATACTGCTTGATACGAAACAAAGAAGAGACCAAGGCTTCTGCCCACGAGTAACCATCATGTTCACTTTCATCATAAAGAGAGTATGGATCCGTGGCCTTTACATCGACTATCTTGCCTTGGTCAGGTGTGCCGATAGAGGTAAACATGGTACTACCAGAATACATATTCACCCCTCCATTAGGGTTTTCTTCGTTTACCTTCAAAGGTCCAAAAGGATGCTCGGACATAAAGGACTGCGAGAAGTATTCATAGATGGCTTCTTCTACACCATTTCCTTCCGGGATGGTGATATTATTCTGCTCTAGATAATATCCGAAAAGGCCTATGGCTATCCAGTGACCATCTGTCGCTACATCTTGAGGTCCATTAAATGAAAGTTGCTCTGCTGCTGCGTTGGGACTAAAATAATTGGCTCCACTACTGGCACTGGCATTGACATCCACCGTTATCTTATCCGCTATGCTGAAGCCTGGCATGCTGTTCTGTGCGATTCTTGCATTAAGGTATTCTCTAGCCTGAGTCAGATACCACATGGCCATCATTCCTTTAAATTCCGTTTCGTCCACTCCGAACTGCATCACAGTGCTCCCCAGTTTAGATACCGGGTCTGTCATTTCAAAATAGTCACTCTCCAGATAAAAAGTGCTACCCTGCTGATCAATAAAAGGATCAGCATCTGTATCGAGTACGTAAATATCCATCTCTGAACCAGGGGCTGGCAAATAAGGTATTATTTCTCCCGGCACCGGTGTCAATACTCCGGTAGGACCATTGTTGTTATTAAATTCTCCACTTTGAGCATGGCCTATAGATATTATCATGGTCAAAACGGTTAGTAGGATTAATTTTTTCATTTTTGGTACTTTTAAATGTTTATTAAATAATCTGTTTTATTCTTTTTTGTCAGTATCACTGATTTTCGCTGATTAATGGATTTCGCTGATTTTTTAATCCATGTTTATCTCATCATCCGTATCATCCGTGATGCTGCGTCACTTACTCTTTCATCACTATTACCTTTTTACTTATCTGTTCTTCTCCCATTTTTATGTTTAGGATATATGATCCTGTTTCTGTATCTGCTCCTAAATCGAAAATATGATGAGACTGATCTATCCTTTTTATTTCTCTTTTTATTAATCTGCCATTTATATCCATCAAGCTTATCTCCGCCTCTTGTCCTCTCAACCGTGTACCGAATAAAATATTGACATCATCTTGATGATATACCGGATTGGGATATACCAGCACTTCTTCTTTTCTAAATACAGATTGGGTGGTACTGGTCATCTTACTCAATACTGATGCCGGTAGCTTAATGATAAAATCATTCCGCTTATCGCTGATCCCTTTGAGTTCTATCTCATTGCCCATAAAGTCCCAGGTATCAGAAAGTAATGTACTGGGATACTCTAGCTGTAACAATACATCTCCGTCCCTAGTAAAGCTCAAGTTTCTCAATAATAATCTGTCATGTGGATCACTATTGATATTAAAGCCATTTAATGCCTGCCCTTCCAAATCCAATACCGCTAAAAAATTTGTCAGCACATTATTTGGTGTCCACCATTCATCAATAAATTCTCCTGCAGGTGCTTCAAGCTCTTCTTCGCCTATCTGATATATAGTACCCACGCCATCTGCAGAATGAATAAGACCTCCGTATATTATTTTTCTTTGCTTAGCATCTATAGCTATATTAGCCCCTGCATCCTCAAAGTCTCCTGTCAGAAACCATACCCAATCGAATTCAAAATCAGGGGTATATTTAAGTATCATCAATAGATTGTCATTTACCTCATGAGTCACCATGGTATCTGCATTGATGTACTGACCATCAAATGAATGGCTATCTATATATATATTGCCCATGTCATCTACTACCATATCGGTAAACATGTCTCCGGGTATGTCCGGTGTATTGAACAGCTTTAGTAAACCACCATCCTTGTCCAATTTCACTACATAGGGTAAGGTCCTACCAAACTCACTATCCCACAGGGTATCTTGCTCTACAATGAGCTGTCCTGAGCCTCGACCCGTGATCAGCACATTAGACTCATGGTCTACTACTGCATCCATAAAGTTATCCACCCCACCTGCTCCTATAGACTGTACCCACTTCACACTATCTGCTCTATAATCATACCTCAATGTAAATATCTGAAACGGTTGAGGAAATGGGTCGCCCCCTCCCATATAGGTATCATGCTCCCAAATGGTATCTCCACGAATAAGCATATAAGGAGGATAGAATGTCCCAGAAAACAATATATCATCTTCTATCTTATCTAATTGCTGTTGACTACTTCCACGTCCTTTAATAATATCCAACTTACTAACAATTTCAAAATCTGTGTTGATTACATACAATATGTTTCCATAGGGAAAATCCGGTTCTTCTTCCGCGTTCTTACTATCTGTAAGAAATTCGAATCCATCCTCCTTATAATATCTGATTACTACAACATATCCATCTTCTATGGGTTCTATTGTAGTAAAATGGCAATCCTTACATTCTAATGCATCCTTTAGCTTCAAATCGCCATCTAGTATCATCATAACGGGATTTATGATATCCGGATATTTGGATATATATTCTACATCATCTTTTAGAACAACCGTATCCGAAAAAGTAGAGAAATAAAAATATGTTTCGTCATATTCTCCATTATATTTTATTCCTCTTAACTCACCTATCGTTCCAGCATCCTTTCCATATGCATGAAACATAGATAATATCTCGCATTCCTGAGCGGAGATTGTTATTCCCATGAGAATTAATAATATGGTTTGTAGTGTCTTCAATATTTTATTTTTTTGTCTACATCACTGATTTTCGCGGATTCTTGGATGAACACTGATTTATTTCTTAATCTGTGTTTATCTCATCATCCGTATCATCCGTGATGCTGCGTCACTTACTCTTTCATCACTATCACTTTTTTATTTATTTGTTCTTCTCCTATTTTTATGTTTAGCATATATGATCCGGTCTCTATATCTACTCCTAAATCGAAAATATGATGAGACTGATCTATCCTTTTTATTTCTCTTTTTATTAAACTGCCCTTTATATCCATCAAGCTTATCTCCGCCTCTTGTCCTCTCAATCGTGTACCGAATAAAATATTGACATCATCTTGATGATATACCGGATTGGGATATACCAGCACTTCTTCTTTTCTAAATACAGAATGGGTGGTACTGGTCATCTTACTCAATACTGAGGCTGGAAGCTTAATGATAAAATCATTTCGCTTATCGCTGATCTCTTTGAGTTCTATCTCATTGCCCATAAAGTCCCAAGTATCTGAAAGTAATGTACTGGGATACTCTAGCTGCAACAATACATCCCCATCTCTAGTAAAGCTCAAATTTCTCATGATTATAATATCATGTGGATCATTATTAACATTAAAACCCTTTAGGGCTTCTCCTTCCAAATCCAGTGCTGCTAAAAAATTGGTATTTACTACATCTGGTGTCCACCACTCTTCTATAAACTCTCCGGTAGGTGCATAGAACTCCTCTTCTCCAATATGATAACTAATATCTTCTGGAGATATAATTGGTCCACCATATATCAATTTATTATGATCAATATCTATACTGATACTAGCCCAAGCATCTTTAAAGTCTCCTGTCAGAAACCATACCCAATCGAATTCAAAATCAGGAGTGTACTTCAAAATCATCAATAGATTGTCATTTACCTCATGAGTCACCACGGTATCTGCATTGATATACTGACCATCAAATGAATGACTATCTATGTACATATTGCCCATGTCATCTACTACCATATCGGTAAACATATCTCCGGGTATGTCCGGTGTATTGAACAGCTTTAGCAAACCACCATCCTTGTCCAATTTCACTACATAGGGTAAGGTCCATCCTATCGAACTGTCCCTCAGGGTATCTTGCTCTACAATGAGCTGTCCTGAGCCTCTACCAGTGATCAGCACATTAGACTCATGGTCTACTACCGCATCCATAAAGTTATCCACCCCACCTGCTCCTATGGACTGTACCCACTTCACACTATCTGCTCCATAATCATACCTCAACGTAAATATCTGAAACGGTTGAGGAAATGGATCACCCCCTCCCATATAGGTATCATGCTCCCAAATGGTATCTCCACGGATAAGCATATATGGAGGATAAAACGTACCCGTGTAGAGAAGGTCATCTTCTATCTTGTCTAACTGTCTTTGTTTAGAGGATTGGACACTCAATAATTCCAACTTATGAATTATTTCTTTATCATCACCTAATACGTACAATACATCTCCCCCCTGATATTTTGGTTCTTCTATACCATTAATCGTATCTCCTAGAAACTCAAAACCTGTACTCATATCATAATTTATTGCTATGATGTAACCACCATTTTCAATAGGTTCTATCGAAGTAAATCTGCAGTTCTGACATTCGAATGCATCCTTTAGCTTCAAATCCCCATCTAGAATCATCATAACGGGATTTATGATATCCGGATATTTGGAGATATATTCTACATCATCTTTTAGAACAACCGTATCCGAAAAAGTAGAGAAATAAAAATATGTTTCGTCATATTCTCCATTATATTTTATTCCTCTTAACTCACCTATCGTTCCAGCATCCTTTCCATATGCATGAAACATAGATAATATCTCACATTCCTGAGCGGAGATCATTATCCCCATGAGAATTAATAATATGGTTTGTAGTGTCTTCAATATTTTATTTTTTTTTGTCAGCATCACTGATTTTCGCAGATTATTGGATGGACACTGAGTTCTTAATCCATGTAATCCGTCATCCGTATCATCCTTGAATACTAATATTTACGCTTCACTTTTTTCTTGTTCATACACCAATAGTTCTCTTTTATCTGTATATACATAGCATCTATCTTCATGCCGTTCTACTGTACGTGGTGCTCCAATAATATCATCTGGCATGTCTTCTATCCAATCATACTTTTTTGAATCCCTATTAAAAGCAGCTATCTTTCGACTATTTCTGTCCACTACTATAATCTGTCTATCAACCAGTGCCAATGGTTTGGTCTGTATATTCATGACTCCTTTTTCCAAAACTTCTTCCTTTACTATGGTAAAATCCATTTCAAGAGAATTTAAGTCTAACTCCCAATAATACCAACGGTAAAAACAAATCATTTTTCCCTCTTCTACTACGATATTGGCATGTTGTGTGTGGGTAATGACCGGATATCTTCCATTATCATTGGCTGCGGGTTCTGTATTATCCTCACAATCTCTTAAATAATGCATCCACTCACCCGAATCCTTATGAAGGCATATCAAACCACCATTTTTCATGGACATCCACAACTGATCTTTATATACTCCCAATACAGAAGCCTTATTTTTCTTGTCAAATGGATATTTGCTTACTAATTTCTCCAGATGGTCTTCTAAATTGAAGGTCCATAGAATATCTCCATTCTCAAATGATAATCTGGAAAGTTTTGTCCAGTTCGTATTATTCTTTTCATCTCGATGATAACTTGTCAAAATTTCAAAATTAAGACTAAGTATAAAGTCATTTGGCACTTTCCATTCATCCTTTCTTTCTTCAACAAATACCCGACTCCTACTGTCCGAGTTCTCATCCCTAATTTCTTTTACAAATACTTCATCTCCTTTATAACTATACCTAGAATTTTTGTCGATAACATAGACATCTTCTAATCTTAACTCTTCAACATTTAAATAAGAAACTATATCTCTTTTCAAAATGAGAAAACCTTCCTTATATATTTTTGGCTGTCCCCTTACAAACCCATCTGCCTCGACTTGATAAATTAACTCATTTGAACTGTTATAAAGACTAAACATACTTATAGAATATCCAGACTGAGGTGCTTCACGAATATAATCTTGAACTACACATATAACATCTCTATAAAAACAGTACCAATCAACATTTCTTATTATAAATTTAAATCTCATAATTACTCTGCTTTGATAAAATCTAACCAGTCTGAATCATATGTTGAAGCTAGTAATTCATCCAAGAGATCATCTTCGTTTTCAATACCATTGAAAATATCCATCCAAAAATTTTCTGTATTTGGTGTCCAAAAATATGCAGCATTGTTTTGATACATTTGCAACAATCTATAACGTGCTAACTGTTCGGCTGATAATTCTACTCCATTGACAAAGACTCCCGTTGGGGTAGAAATTTTACCGGCTTCAAAGATATAATTCAACTGATCTACATCCGTTACACTTTCCAAGTAAGCTCTATTTTGTTGTCTAAACTGAGAGCTACTCGGTATAGCGTCAATAGTGCTATTAATATACGATTTAAATTCGTACTTATCGCCATTAATCATGGCTATATCAAATTTACAATTAGGGCAAGACAGATCATCCAGCCCATTTACATCGTTCCCAAGAGTGATAAAAGACAGATCTATAGATTGGACATTGGTCTTTTTGAATACATCAGGTTCTAAAGAGATTTTCTTCAGCATTTGAGCGACTGATTCTGTCATCCAAATATTTCCAGATTTCATAGTTGTGATTACACCGTCAAATCCAGGAATGGCATCAGGAGGACCAAATTCTTTTGTGAATTTTTTGACATCATCAACATATTCATCTATGTTCTTAAGATAATTATGTGCTGCGTCACCGCAACATGGTGCAGCAGGATTTTTCTCAATAATAGTAGCTAAACCTTCTTCTCCTCCCAAAGCATCAAAAACATCTTGATCCTTTCTTACTTCATATACTTTATCTAGCAGCTTTACATCTGCAGTTCTTCTCACATTAGGACCACTATGTTTAAGAAATACCGTCTCCCATGATTTCAAGTATTCTAAATTATCGAAATCATCGGCACTATTTCTAAATTTTTTCATTAGGGCACTATTGTTTGCAATAAGATCTGCCGCTAATTTGGTCATCTTATCCTCAGGGAATGAGGCCAGCCAATTAATAATATCAGCACGTTTGGAAGGACTAATAAAATCCAGAACTTGCATCAGATCGAATATCTCCGAGGGAAGGTCTTCATAATCAACAATACCCGAATAATTATTATATAAGGCTTTGAATTCGTCATCTACTAATTCTTTATAGCCATTATTATTTTGTGATATAGCAGTTTGGTGTAGTGATTCTATGGCACCAGCTGTTTTTTCTATATCCGAATCTTCATCCCATTCAGGAGATCCTGTTTTTAATTTTTTTGTTTTCCGAATATAATTCACAGATGCAGCCATCTTGGCTAATTTGGGTAATTTCTCCAGTAGTTGATCTTCTCCTAATTCAAGCCATGAAACTACTTCAGAAACATCGCTTAAATTTCCCCAAAGTTCAGTTGCTCTTTCCAGACCAATATAATCAGCTACCACGTCTTGAAATTCAGATTCAGGTAACAAAGAAAAAACGGCATTATACAATATGGCTCCTCTTAAAGCAAACAATACAATCCTTCCTGTAAGTCCAATTGCACCCAATGTACCACTGGCCGGTAACGTCAGAATAGTCACAATAGCCAATGTTACGTTAAGTCCAACTTCAAAAAGATCTTTCTCCTTATCTTGTTGTATAAGCCAGGCTAAAGCAAAGGCTGATATAGGCAGAGCTTTATTATCTAATTGATTGCCCGCCGGTGCAAAAAGAGTTTTTTGAAAATTGGTAAGAAATATTATATCATATGCAGATATAAATCCAGTAGAAGTAGGTATTTCCCATTTTTTACATTCCTTCTCCCAACCTATAGCCGCATAAACGGTTCCATACGGGCCATGGCCTTGAATAAACTCGTTTGGACTCCAAAAATCAAGGCCTATCTCGGAACAATAGTTCATATTAACTTTTATCGACTCATAACCATCGGTTTGATCATAACCCGTTTTCGTGAATTCGTCTTCTTTTGGAGCCTCAATTCTAATGGGATCATTAGGACCTGGTTCCCATGGTATAATTTTGCTCGCAGCATAATTCTCAAAATCTATGGAATAACTATTCCCATCCCAATGCCCGGCTGCCAAAGCCGCTACCTCATTAATAATCTTAAGTAAAGGAAATTCTTGATCTTGACCTACTGCCAAGTTAGTAACTGCATTCCATAAGGCTTGTGTCGCACCATCTATATGTATAATTCCTCCCTCTCCTGTTAAAAAGTCAGCCGCTAATTGCTGATCATTTTTGGATTGTACTGCCTTAAATATTTTTTGAAAAAAGTCCTTTTCATCAACATATACTTCTGCCCATAAAATATTATTTACATCACTCGAAACCGTATTGTAAATCTTTACCAGACATAACAGCTTTTCTATGGACAAGCTATTGTAATATGACTGATCTTGCAATCGTACTAATTCATAGGCAGACTTTTTTTCCAAATCACTTAAATCTGTACCACAAACATCTTCCAATTCAGCAAATAATTTACCTATATAGTCATAATATCCAGTTCCTGGAACATATTCACTCAACAATAAATCGTAGTATTGTTGAGGAGTAAACACCATGGCATCAGCATCTACAGAATTATCCCCATTGGTATTAGTGGTAACAGCATCGACATGCTGTGCAAAAGGATAAATAATCTCCTGAATGTACTCATTGTTTAACCAAGGATAGTCTGTTGTATTAGACAAGTTATCGCACCAAGCATCCATAAAATCATGAGCAGTAGAGCCTTCTTCAAAGGTTTCTGCTAAATCAGAACAAGGAATATCAGGATTTAAGTTTCCATTCCAATAATCCATCGTCTTTTGAAGAAAGTCCTTTAGATTAAATTTATTTGAAGAATCAAAGCCGCTCCAAGTATTGACAAAATAATCGCTTACCTTATTAGAAGTTAAGAAATCACTAGTTTTGTAATCATATCTGAGAGTAGCTTTAAAATCTTTCTCTCTATTAGTAATCACTTGATACTGTCCTATAGCCATGAAAAGGCGTTCTTTTCCTTCGGCAAATGTGCCTACAGGAACTTCCCCCAGTTTTTCCTTTAATGTTTCAATCAGGTCATTATAATCCTCAATATCCTGAGTTCCTTTATTATTATGATAATGATCTACTGGCGTCGATGAATTCTGTTGGTCCGCCAATAAAGAGGATTCCAGAATGACATTAGGAAATGTAATGTAAAATATATAGGCCTGAATGTTACTGGGATTTACATTATTAAAGGCATTGTAGTCCTCGCAAATCATATCGTATCCTTCCGGTTGTTGAATCTGAATATCAATTTCTCCTTCCGAATCTTCTGCATACCATCTCCACTGTACCATACTACAATCACTTGATATCATTCCTGTTCCGTAATCAATATTAAAGACATATTGGTTATCTTCTGGGTGGCCTTCCAGGGAATTGATTTTATTTTGACGAGCCACTTTCTTAAACTCAACAATAATATTGTTGATAAGACTATCTCTATTTGAATAAGCATGACTTGTTGAAATACTTAAAAGATATAAGGTCGTAACTAAAAATATTTTGATTTTCATTATATTAATTTTTATACTGATCAATGGTATTAATTCCTAATATTATTATAGCTTCTGAACTGAATTGATTCTCGCAAGTACTGCCTCAATAAATTCTGTATATCAACATTTGTAACAATGTCCGGAGGATCTACTCCTTGCTCCTTAAGTGTCGTAATCGCCGGAACTAACTGCTCTCCTACCTCCAAGAACAATTTAAGAAGCTTTCCTACTTCCGCGGGTGTGTCAATCTTCTCCGCAGAGCCATCATCGGTCATAGCAAATAACAGATCACAATAATGATATAAGTTTTCACCCTCATAAAAATTATTGGCGGCCGTCAAAGCTTCAGTTTCCACATCCTCATCTTCGATTTGATAAGACAAATCTTCTACTCCTGAAGCATCTAATCCTAACGATTCCATAACATCGTCATAGTCTTCGGTAAGGTTTTGTAATAGGGCGTCATTTTTACTCATAAAATAGACATTCTTTGCATTCTTATTTGTCGTATAATTAGACAGCAGTTGATCTGGATAATCACCACAATCTTCACTAAATAGAATTGGTAGTATCCCTGTAATAACTATATTAAGATCATCTAAAATATTGGCTAACTCTGCATCATAAGCCGCCTGACAGGCCTCTAATTCTGCTGTTTTCGCCTTGATATCATCTACTAGCTGTTGAGGTGGTTCTTGTCCCTGATTAGTATAGGACTCTGCCTGTTCTTTCAAAGCCTGCAATTCAGCAGCGGCTGTAACCAAGCAATTCTTAGTATCCTCGCTGACCAAATCTCCTGTGGTCTCTACCAATTCGTCTACGGCATCCAGTATATCATCCAATTCGTTGAGTATGTCTAATATATCATCCAGAATATTAAGAATATTATTGACCCCAGTATTTATGGCATCACTCAAATCATCTCCTAATATGGCTAAACCAAAAGCATTCATCTCTATCTCTCCCTGAATCATCTGCATGGCATTACTGATATGGATATTCTCAAAGGTGACATTGATACGTATAAACTCGAAGTAAGGAATCTTGATATATCCTTTACCGCTAAACTTACCGTAAGAACCTTGAGCACTCTTAACATTGATATCAAAGTCTGATGCTCTGAAAACATCTCCCGAATTAAGAGAGGGTAATAACGTATAAGAACTCAAATCTACGGGATCAACAGATAATCCACAGAACGAACTATTCTCACCAGATGGCACCGGCACTTCAAGAGATGCAGTATTTGTATTCCCTGTATTACACAATCCGGTGATCTCTATAGTATAAGTGTATCCATAAGCCAAGTTAGGAATAACCAAAGGAGAAGAATATGAAAGTGATAATGGATCCATATCTTCTTCAGGTCCTCCTACTAATGTCACTTCTATACTGGCATACTCATCTACCAAACTCATATCCAGTTCTATCTCTATATCATTGCCATTGACAAATTCGAATGATAAATCTCCAAACTCTGTACATGGACAAGCATCAATATCACCTTTGCCATCATTATCGTTATCCGGGTTTTCATCATCCGGACAAGGGTCTATCTCATCACAGAGTCCGTCACCATCAGAATCCGGTTTTAATTCTCCAATACACTCACAACCATTATTGCCAGTACTTACATACTTATCATGATGTGTACATTCATCTCCATCGTCACAAGGATCATTTTCCTGAACAGGTATTTGTTCATATACTCCGTCTTCGTTTATAATGGTTGCATAACAATCATTGTCAGGTTCTCCCCCCTCAAAATCACAAACGCTTCCATTAGGCAAAGTGATAGATCCCGAGACAATATTACCAAGGTCGACATCAGAAAAGTCCAATATTTTAATACTGATGTCATCTCCACTACCAAAGCTAAGATTACTATCTCCTACATTTAGCTCAAAGTCAGAGAGAGAACCACTATCAAAATCGAGATTGGTAAAACTGTAACCTCCTAAAAATGATAAAAAGTCAGGATTATAATCATCACTATTAGTAAACTCGACAACCAATGCTCCATTCACAATGCTGATATTGTCAGGACACTTTACATCATCGACCTCGCCTCCACTTAAGACACACTGCTGATGATCTGCATATGATATCGCTATATAATCGTAGTCATTCAATTCTCCTATATCGGGTATTTCAAAAATAACATCCGTATAGGCTGTATTTACACCGTTTTCATCTTCAGCATACTCTCTTATGTTAGCATAGGTGAGATAGTCGAATGAATTTAAACCCGCAGGACTTATTTGAATATTCTCACCTGCAAAACTAATAGGCTGAGGGAAATCCTCTATATTGAAATCTTCACCTTCGAAAGTCAATACTATACCTACTCCCGGTACTATCTCAAAGCCATCCGGACATCCGATAGGCTGATATGGAGGAACAAGGCAATCCGGAATGCCGTCTCCATTTTCGTCTATTTTATCATCGAGACCCGGACAAACATCACATGAAGGAACGGTTAGTATTTCATCAACGCCATTGATTTCTACGGTTATTTCAACCCATTCTACCTGATCAATATTACCATCACCGTCAGTATCGGTAGCGGCATTACATGGTTCACAATCCGGCACATAATCACCATCAAAATCAATCGGATAACCCACACACTCACAATCTGAATTAACATAGTCAGCATAAGTACAAGGATCACCGTCATCACAAGCATCACCCGGCCCATTGGGACCATCGCCATCAGTAGAGCTCACAGCCCCTGATATTCCGGTAGGACACATGTCACAACCATCAGCAATACCATCACCATCACTGTCTTGATTATCATCAAATCCAGGACATACATCACAGATGTCCGGGATTCCGTCGTTATCCTCGTCCTCAGGCATCACCTCTTCACAATTACAATCATCTCCTAACACATAGCCCATACAAGGATCAGCATTCTCCGGTGGACATGGCTCTTCACAACCACTAATATCAATATGCTCGTCATCATCACAATCACCATCATTGTCATAATCACTTACTATCTCCTCAATACAATTACAGGCACAATCTACTTTAATTTCAACCTCACATCCATCCTCGTTTACCAAAATACCATTCTCGTTTTCTGATAGCCCTGAATGAAGACAAGGTGATCCCATTGGATTATCATTTTCATCTGTCAACCATGAAACGGGCTCGAAAAGTATTTGAGATAGGAAAGCTAATCTCAATAATTCACTTTCACTGGTAAACTGACTACAGTCAATAGAGTTAATCAAAGCATCTATTTTTGCATCTGTCAGTGCTCCATCGGATCCATAATTGAAAGAGACAGTAGGCATAATATCCAAGAAATCTACTACCCCATCCGGATCGGAGTGTACATTATTCATAATATCATGATAAAGCTGTGGATAAGGAAAGTCCCCAGCATTGGTTCCCCACTGCAAAAACTTTTCCTTCATACTTTGCTGAAGCTTTAACGGATTTAAGAACAATACTGCTCCATCGAAATCGTCTCCGCCGCCTTTTGCACAATTTAAACGATCGATGATATATTCACAATATGGTATCTTATCATCTCCACAATCTATGTATAATTCATCACAGGCATCCGGAATACCGTCATCGTCCGCATCTAAATTATCAGGTCCTTTAAGGCAGATGTCATCACAATCCGGTGTGCCATCGTTATCCACATCAAGTATCTCTCCCACACAATTACAATGTTCATCGATTTGATCATTGATAGTACAATCAGAACCATCATCACAAGGTTCTGATCCTCCAACTGTGACACAATTATTCTCATTAAAACCTTTTACATGTAAAGTGAATCCTATTTTGTAACTATAATACCTGAATTCCAGATTGGTTCCCTTAATTTCTAATATCGGACAAGCACTAGCTCGATTTCCACTGTTATCTTTTTCTGAGACAATATCTCCCGGATTGCCCGGGCAACAAGGATGGGTGCCCTCCTGATACCAACCAATATTTGCTTCACCTTCATATCCATTGGCATGTATCCATCCATTTAACATCAATAAGAATTGCTCATCCTCACTGCCATTAGGGCAAGGATCATCCTGAGGATCTCCCAGCCAAATACACATACCATTTATTTGGTCATTGAGATCAGATCCTACCTCCTGGCCCTCAAATCTAATATCTAACCCTCTTGAGATATGATATGCAGGAAAACCAATACAATAATCGCAAAGTTTCATCTCCTCACTTGTTTCGCAATCCTCACATCCATCTGGAATACCATCATAATCGGCATCCTGAAGATCGTCATGTCCCGGGCATATATCACAATCATCCGGCACCGTATCTCCATCACTGTCCTTAGTCGATGTACCCATACAATTACAGTTCTCGTCATAAACATCATTTTCTGTACACTCATTGTAATCATCACATTCTGTACCTACATAACAGAAACTGTCAAAAGTTTCGTATTCGTATATACATTCGTTCTCACCGTCATTGCAAGTCACTGTTATTTGATATCCTACGTTTTCTGACGAAACAATTTTGAATTCATCGTTAGTCCCATCGCTCCATAATATGGTTGGGTTCTCACAATCATCGAATATTTGTGGTTGTAGTTTATATCTTACTTCTTCAACAATTTTTTCTTTTACCTCATATTTAAAATCTGATATTCCACTAAATTTAAATATGATTTCTTCAAATGGAGCGTTGAGAATAAATGTGGTATTGGGCCCACCTTCACATAAATCATTATCGGTATAATCAGAATATATCGAAACCTGATCTCCTCTCAAATACAACCAATCATAAAGATTATTAAGGAAATCATTAATTGTTCCCTGACTTGCGGTGCATGGTTCTCCATTATCCAATTCACAATAAGAGAAATCAAAGCCATTAGCTTGAGATAGATTAAAGTGTTTCCCATTGGTTACCAGTATCACTTCTGTTAAGTTTTTACCATAGGCATCAGACCAATCAATACAATAGTCATATTTCTTAACTTGCTCTACTATTTCTTCATGAAACAATAAAATTCCAATTCCAGGACATGGATCCTCACAATCCAAAATTCCGTCCATATCCCCATCATCATCATTCAATGAACTTTCATCCTCTATACAATTACACGCCTCATCAACATATCCCACTTCATAACAAGGATCTGCAGGATTACACTCTACCCCCGCCACACAATTGGTTGTTCCACTGGTAAATGCTCCTGACACCTCACAACCATTGCCACAAACAGCCGTAACTTTAAGTGCCGCAGTAATTTCTTCCAATGGATAAGGAACAAATATTGGATTATCCGTACTGCCATTGTACCATTCGAATGTTGCATCTTCGCATTCTACCTCTGCCGTTATCCATGTACCCGGTTCTTGAAGTATATCACCATAGCAACCGAATTCATTAAATGGTAATTGTAAAACACTTCCCCCTGCCTCTACCGAAATACTGGCAAAATCAAGATTCGAATCTTTAATATGAATAAAAGGTCCTTTTCCTTCACAATAGTCACTACTCATGTCAATACTTACCGAGCCTTTATATTGGTTTTTAAAAATGAATTTTTCCAATAGTTTGGCTAGAGTAACACTACCTTCCTCCATTCCACATGGAGTGATAATACCAGTTAACACAATATTATCCAATTCAATAAATTCTTCTAATTTCCTACATGTATTTCTAATTCTTAACTCCATAGAGCTAAAAGAATTACTTTGAAAAGAATGTGATAATTTGACAGTATTGCCCTCTTCAAGATCATTCCAGAAAGTAAGCCATTCCCATTCTCCTCCATCAAAAGAAGCTTCTAAACTTAATCCAGCAAAAAAACCTGAAGGCTTTACTTTCATATATGCTTCTAGCTGAATATTGATCTCACTAAAGTCTTCTATGTTATGCACAATAGATGTGAGATAAGAATTTGTATTGGGTTCTAATCTAACGGCCTTTTTATCTTCCACATAATAAATATCAGGTGGGTAGTAATTCCAGTCACTATTTACACCGGGATCAAAAGTGGCTGTCGAGAACTCTTCTATAATCTTTTCTTCATGTGAGAAGCATATAGGAAGGTCTTTGTGCTTCTCATTGGTCAATATATAGTTATCCTTGTAACTATTTATAGTTATTTGATTTAATAGAGTGTATCCACCGTCCTGTTCTAAAAGCTGTCCTAAATCTAAACAGTAATTACAGGCACCTGTTTCGACTGACTCAGTAGTATATTCAAGATTCAAATCTATGTCTTCACAATCTACCACCGGATCACAACCATCAGGTATACCATCATTATCTAAATCAATGGTATCATCAAAACCAGGACATATGTCAAACGGATCGCAGATACCATCACCATCACTATCACTTATTTCGTAAAATTCACAGTTACAATTTTCATCATAAACACCATTACCTAAGCAAGGGTCCTCAGAGATACACTCTTCTCCAACGATACATTCACAATCTTCCCCATACACCCCTTCAAGAACACAAGTAATGTCCTCATTATGACAAGTCAATGTAACTGTATAACATGCTTGTGAAACCGAAGTAATAATAGTTTGAGATGTCTCCCCATTGCTCCAAATAATATCAGAAATTGAGTCACAGTCCGCATTGGCTGTCACTTCGTATCCAACTATCTTGTTTGTTTTATAGCAATCTCTTTTTCGTATTCCAATACTAAAGTCATTACCCAAGTCGGTAGTAAAATTCAAAGACTCGATAGTATAAGAAGTTTTAAGCTTACCAAATCCTTTTTTATTAGCTAACAGAGGTATTTGCGACTTTAACCACTTCGCCAAATCAGAATAGAATTTAGATAAATTCGCATTACCAGAACAACCAACAGGAGGTTCAGAAGATTTAGTACAATATGGAAAGCTAAATCCTTCGCTGTTGGACCCAATATTCAATGTTATTGGAGTTCCGTTAGGACTTAACAACTCAACAGATTCAAGCATTATATTATCATAAGGGAAAGTACCTGGAATAAATGAATTAGATACTGCTTTGATATTTAATGGTATAGAATAAGTACATATTTCTTCATATATCTCTTTTACCTCAAAGGTTATTTCCTGGATTTGTTCTCCTTTACATGTACAATCCTCTGTAATTACATCATTAATCGTACATTCTGAAAAGTCATCACAAGGTTCACCTACAAAACAAAACTGATCGGTATAAGAGCATTTTCCACAAATAATTGTTACAGAATAAGTCTCTTCAAGATCACTGACAATTATAAAATTATCAGTACTACCAGTACTCCAAATGAAATATTTAGGGCCAATACAAAAGTTTAGATCTGCAATTAATTTGTATTCATTATTAGGTAACGGAACAGCTGTAAAAACAACACTTGCTTTACAGTTAGATTGAAAATAATATGTTGCCGTATATTCACAATCTCCGCAGGTCACTGTAACCGTATATAACTTACTTAGATCGGTAACATTGATAGATTCGCTAGTACTTCCCGTATTCCATAGGTATTCTATATTCCCATTTCTGACTCCTCCTTTTTCTCTTAAGAACAATTCACACTCTACTTGAGCAGAAAGATTAAAGGTTCCATTCCCTAAATCTGTAGCGATTATTTCTACACTTCCTTCGCAACCATTATCTTCAGGTACATAATGTTGGTCAATATATGTACAACCCTTGTCACAAGTCACAGTAACAAAATAAGTAACTCCTGTCTCCTGAACATCAATTACAGAGGTAGTTTCACCTGTACTCCACTCATATTTTATAGGATTACAATCTATATCAACTGTTAAAAAAGGAGGACTATTATCAACACCTTCATTATACTCAATTACAGCTTCCGGTTCTTCGTACAGGCAACTACAATTTTCCTGATAATAACCATCTCCTGTACATGGATCATTATCCGGAGGACAAAGATCTCCAATTAGACATCCTTCCGTTCCATAGGAATCAATAACTAAACATCGTTCATCGCAGGTTACAGTTACCATGTATATCGCATTGGGATTTGAATAAGGGATACTGGCAGTTGTAGCTCCAGTATTCCATTCAAAAGTAGCATTAGAACAATCTTCCACTTCTGCAGTTAAAATATCTGTTGATTCAGTTATATTAACGGTAACCTTACATTCTTCATCATCACATGGATCGGGGTTACCGTCACCATCATTATCTGGACACGGCTCACTAATACAATTACATAATTCATCATAGTATGAAATCGTCGTAGGATCTCCATCATCACAAACGGAGTAAGGAATACAATTACCATCGTAAGTCGCTGAATAAGAACAACCATCAGGACATGTTGCCACCACTGAGATAACTTCTGTCAAATCATCTACATACATAAATGATGAATTCTCAATGTTATCACCTACAGTCCATTCCAATTGAGCACCCGAACAACTTGTATTAGCAACTGCTATATATCCACTTCCAGTAGGCAATACAACAATACTTACATTGCCACTACAATAAGGATTACTTGGATTACAAGGTATTACAGGAGTTCCTGCACATGGACAGTTGCCGTTTTCATCAAAACTGGTTACATCATTAATAGTACATGGGTCTCCATCATAACATGATCGGCCCGCCCAACAAATATATACACGACCGTTAGTATTATGTCCATAATATTCACACCCATTTTCACAGGTAACTTTAACCGCCACATCAACATTATCCGGATATATGGCCGTACCACCTGAAGAACCATTGTTCCATTCAAATGTTGCGAACCCACAATCATCAGGAAGCTGTGGATAATAAGCTACCTCTCCAGTAATCAAAACTTCTCTCTTCAGGTCAATTGGCTCAGGTCTTACTATACAATTGCAGTTCCAATCTACATAACCTTCAGTTGGACAATCTCCTTCGGTACAGGGGCTACCCGGTATACAACCACCTCCGGATACCTGGCCTATTGTAGCCGATATATCGCAAACTTCCCCTTGGGGTGTCACATAATGACCAGTAGCCATATATTGATTTCCATCTTCATATGGTATTAAATGGGAGTGAGAACCAACCAAAGATTGTGATGATCCCCATGTAATCGAAAAATCCGATCCTCCGGATAAAGAAGCTTGAATGTATTCTTGTCCATCAATTACCACAATCTCAAGAATTAATTCCTCAGAACAACTTATACTTCTTGTAGGATCCTTAAAACCGAATCTATGAGATTTGCTATATCCTCCATTTTTGTATGTCGAACTATTATTTTTTGCATCACTAATCCTCACAAAAGCTAGGTAAATCTTTCCATCTTCTAGTTTAGACCTGAACTGATTTAAGTTTATACTCTCCTTATCAGAAATATATTTGTAAACAGGCGTCTTAAATTTTAGAAGTTGATAATCCTTTAAGTATGGATTATACTCATATACTTCAAAAGTATATATATCTGTGCTATTTTGTTTTTGGTCAATTTTCCATCTAAAATCAACTTTGTCCCTAGCGTCAAGTTTAATATCTTTTTGTGGTTCAACAAAATAAGGTCCATTTAATAAATTAACACTTGCGTTCTTACACGAAGGAAAGGACAAAGGTCTATGACTATCAAATTGATAATCAATAGCTTCAAAGCAAATATTATAATTTCCTTCCGGAAGCCCTCCATTCTCTAGATACGTTTGTTTGTCATAATTGGAAAACACCAAATTATCTATATCAAAATATTCGGCAAGATCATAATTATTAAGTGTTATGGGGAGGTTTGGAAACAACTCGATGGCCCTAGGAAAAAAATCATTGGAGCTTTGAATAAACACTCCTTGTCCCTCAATAGTCAATCGAAGTCTTACTCTTTGAGAATTAACTCCGAGGCTATTATAAGTCAATGTTACAAACATATCAGAATTACCTCTAATTGCGTTTCTTGCAAAATAGGGTACTCCGTCACGCATACTTGTAAAATCAAGATATACCGCTCGTTGGGATAAAATCACTGACGAATAAGATGAAGTAGAAATAACACTTCCAAAAGTGTTTTCCATCAAATCTTTCTGAGAAAATAAGGAACAATAAAGAATACACAACAATGCGATTATCGCACTCTTGAATAATGAGTTAGAGGCTGTCATAAAATACTTTTTAATAACCTTAGTCTGAAATCAAGGGGAAATTGATTACAAAGTCAGGTTTAAGTTATTTAAATCGGTTTTCTATCTTAATTAAAATGGTATATAAATGCACCAGTTTCTTAAATAGAAATTGCAAGTTTGATGCCAAATCTATAAAATAAAATTGGTTTTTTATGAAAAATGTCAATTTTTTTATGAAAATTTGTAGCCTAACTAAATAAGTAAAACTACAAAACCGGTTGTATGCCATTGTTAAAGCCTATATATTTATTGGTCTTAAGCACTTTTCTAATTTGTAATATATCTTATACTCAAAGTTCGCAATTAACCAAAGAAGATTTAGATAATTATAAAAAGAAATACTTCAACACCAATTTTCATGCCTCTGGCTTACTGGATTTTTCTGCAGGTTTAGAGTATCATAAGGAAACCAACGAATTTCTAGCTAATTATCGTGGTTCCGTCAATGTAAATCTCTCAATTTTCGGATGTAGCCTCCCCATCAATTACATTTACACCAATGGTAGAAGTACATACGACTACAACCTTAACACGGTAAGAATGCCTTCATTGCAAAGGTTTGGTATTAGCCCTGAATATAAATGGATTAAACTTCATCTAGGTTATCGAACAATGGATTTCTCTAAATACACATATAGCGGTGGGCAGTTTAAAGGTGTCGGTCTGGAATTGACACCCGGCAACTTTGAGTTCAAATTTTTACAAGGAACATTAAGGAGATCAAGTGCTGAAGAAGATCAATTTATTAACAATTTCAACACTTACTTCGCAAGAAAAGGCACTACCGTTTCATTAGCTTATCAGAAAGACGAGGAATTTCTCAAATTCATAGTTCTTAAAGCTTATGATGATGAAAATTCTCTTAATAATCAGAGTCATCAATCTCTTTCCGCAGCAGAAAACACCATTCTTAGCTTTCAATTCAATAAACGTATACTGGATAAATTATTCTTCAATACTGACTTCGCTTTTAGTGCTTACACTCCAGATAAAACTGGTGAAAGAATACCAATAAAAACACAGACAACAGCATGGAACTTCTTCGGACTTTTTGAGAAAAAGGAAGGATCTCACTACGATAAAGCATTTATAAGTTCACTCATTTACAAGTTAGATAATTATGATCTTGATATAACTTACGAAGAGGTGGACCCGCTATACAAAACATTAGGTTCTCTTTTCTTTAATAATAACTATAAGAACTATACTGTTGGTAGCAAAATAACTTTAATCAAAGATGTACTTCAGCTACGAGGAGATATAGGTGTCCAAACCCAATATTTGGATACTGAACAAACATCAAAAAACAACAGAATCATAGCCAGTGTAGGTTCTAACTATAAGATAAACGAAAACACTAAAGTTGATTTTCAGTTTTCAAATAATCAAAATACTGATAGGCTTCTATATAGTACACCGGGTGTGGCCATTGATTCGATTAATCTGGTTCAAACTAATGTCAGCTTACAAACTAATGTCAGTCATAGTTTTGGAGAAAAAGCACAATATCAACTAAATGCAGGTCTATCTTTCAGAAAATCTGATGTTATAGAGAATGAAGTCATTAATCCGTTTAACCGAAAAAAGATATATGGTGCTATCCTTAATCTTAACCACACTATGAGTGAAACGGATAAAATTACTTATGGAGTAAACTTCAATTTAATAACTGGTGCAGGTACCAATATTTCTAACTATTCACCTGCCGTCAACTATAGCCGAACCATAAAAGAAAACCTAAATATGAATACTGGTATCACCTATAATCTAGGAATTCTGGAAGATCAAACTAGAAATACGTTTAATTTCAAGGCTAACGCGACATATGATCCTTCTAAAAAACTATCCCTCTCTCTTGAGAATACCCTGTTGTACATCACACAAAAGGACAAAAATGCTTTTGATATATTTCTAAATTTTAAGTCCAGCTACAAGTTATAGTTCTCATCCCCTCTGGCTATCAAATAAAACCAAAATACAAAGAAGCTATATACATAGATTGACAAATGACCTTCTAAATGGGTTTCAAAAGTAAAGCTCAAAATAGCAGGTACAAAAATCATCATGAAGTACTTATTTCTCCTCAGCGTTCTATCAAAGAAAGGATAACCTACATGCATCAAGAGTATTAGAATGCCAATTATTCCTCCCGCTGCCCAATAAATGAGATATTGACTACTAGGAATAAAACGATCCTTTAAAGCTACCTTGTTTTGATTTTTATCGTACCACTGTGATACTTTATAACTTAAATTGCTATAACCTATCCCTCCAATAGGCGATTCTTCAATAATATCAATACCAGCCCTAATACTATAATATCTAACCGCATCACTCAGACCTTCCTTATATTTTCCTTTGCTATAGTTTTGAAAGTCATATCGTACAAAATCAATCCTATTTTTAAAAGAAGGTACCACAAAATAAGCTATTAGCGGTAGAGCCATCAATAATGGAAGTAGTGTTAAATATTTCCAATCCTTTTTTTCTAGTAGTGTAAAAAGTATCCATGTAGCTATGGTTCCATACAGCATTATAAGACCAGTTTTTGCAGATAAAACATGCAAAAAGACGATTTCGAAAAGTGTAAAGATCACCAACAGTCTTTTGACCACAGTATTATCCTCCGATTTAAACTGATACAGAGCTACTACACAAGCTATTACAGACATCCATGAAACACGAATATGGTCACCATAGGCCAAAACATCCATTACCTGAGCTTTTTTGTAGACATCTACGACTTCATTAGGTGCAAAGAAAAATTTGACCAAACTGAACAACGAGGTAGCACAAACTATGAAAATGATGAAGTAATTGATCGCCGTTACTTGCTTCCTTTTAGGTTTAAACAATATTAGAAATAGTCCATACGCGGTTAACTGAAACTTCAAAAAAGCATTGTCCCAATGAATATTAGAAAAATTATGGATCACATCTGACATCAATGTGGTTATCGATAAAAGGATAACTATCTTAAGCCAGTGATTTTTGCGAATTTCATCTTCTACCTCTCTGATATGAGCAATTATATATACTACCATCAAAAAGACACCTATGCTTGATAGCATCCTAGAAAAGTAAAACCCAACAATTCCTAAGACAATAGCTGTAATGGCTAACCGATCAAATCGTCGCGAGCATAAATTCGATAGCACAAAACTCTATTTGAGGTAGTTTTCTTCAAACCAAACACCATATGACTGGTATTCTTTTTGTTTGATCAAGCGAGTGAAATTTGTTTGTGTTATTGGAAACAAAACATAATCAGCAATAGAAGGCGAAATAAATTCATCTCTTCTACCCTCTACATCGTTAAAGTACTCCATAGCTTTATCCTTGTTCTTAAAACTTCGAACGAGTATGATCTGTATGTTTTTATCCCTGCTAAGTGTAAACTCTCCTAATTGAAGGTTGTCAGGCTTAAAGTACTTCTTGTTATAGTTTGAAACGGATATTTTGGCTTCTTGAAATTGTAATCCCTCAGTATTTAATACCATAGCAGCCACATGATGTTTTCTTTCATCATCTCTCCTAAATATTCTATTAGCTTCCTCTACACTTACATTACTGAATGCATTACTATCACCCTTCAAAAACCGCAATATTTCTTTGGCTCTTCTTTCTTCTTCAGTATTCGGGAACCTCGTAATCACTGCCTGTAAACCGAGAATATATTCATCTTTACCTTCAAGACTACCCGTCGACATTGCTTTCAACAAAAGAAACTTAGGCATATATTCATTGGTCTGGTCAATTTGTTTTTCAGCAAGAGTAACATTCTTAATTACATCATTGTGCCTTCCCTTCTCAAACAAGGCGTACGTTGCCTTGTACAACTTTTCTTCTTTATTTCTCTCATCCAATAATTTCTTGCCATATTCCGGGTCAGAAATCAACTGAGCATATTGAGAATCCGGAAATTTTACAAGAATTAAAGACTTGTAGTGCTCAGCCTTGTCTTTCTGTCCCAAATCATTATGAGAAAGAAACAGGTAATAAAATGCATCAAGCTGAAACATATTATTAGGATATCTCTCATTAAGTTCTTCTAATGCAGCAATACTTTTTTTATAGTTATTGAGTTTATCGCGATACAGCTTTCCTAAATCAAATAAGGCTTGCTTAATTTTTTGGTTGGAAGATTCTTTTTGCTTCACCTTAAAAGGAACATCCCTCATTATTCTATTAAACTCAGCCTCAGAAAGATCATCTTCCGTTTCATTACTTACAATATCCTGTTGCTCTTCAATCTCTGATCCTTCATTAATTTCTTTACTACTTCTTCTCCAGTTATCTTCTAAAGGTCTATCCCCCCATTTTTGCTCAAACTGCACTTTACCCTGTTCCTTCATACTTAAGTTATAGGCAAAAAAGCTGGATCTTGTATAGTTTCCCTTCTTAATATCCTTCGTAAAAAGCTTCCCTGACTTAAGGTCTTCATCTTTTTTAACGAGGCCATTCTTTTCTTCATACTCCTTTATTTTCTTCGCCACAATAACTAGCTCATCTTTGCTCAAAGTTGACAAATACAACAAGCTATCTTGAAATTCTATGATTCCAAGGTTTTTGGCTATTCCTTCAAGGTTTGCGACATATTTCTCACTCTCCTCTAACCTCACATCTTTCTTAGAGATAACTGTCAATGTACTATCGAAGTATAACTTGGATTCCAAATATTTCTCTTTGGCAAAAAACATCTTCGCCAATCTATAGTATGCTTCCGTCTTTAGAGGATCGTTACCACTGTTAAAGCTATTTGACTTTTGAAAATATTCTAGTGCCAATTTTTCATTGTTGTCTTCTAACGCCAAATCACCTAAAGTGTAGTAGATCTGATCTTTGAACTCTTCATACTTTCTCTCCTTTGCTAACTTTTCTATCTTTTTAGTAATGCTCTCACGAGATTCCTTACCAGATAATAAACTTGTTTTATACACATTTAGTAAGGACATAAAACCCATTTCAAAGCCCTTGCTATATACCTTCGCCTTATTAAAATATGTGTTAGCACCTTCAAAGTTTCTTCTCTGTTGATATATCTGACCAATAATAAAAGAATATCTAGCCTTATCCTGTTTTCTATCTGCTGTCTCGATTGAAGCTACCAAATAAGGTATAGCCTCATCGTACCTCTTTTGAGCCATATACAGTCTTGCTTTCACTGGATTAATTGCTCTCCTTACTTCATCTTTTAAGTAATTTGTATCTTCAAGTCTTTTGAGAATAAAATCTGCCGAAAAATAATTAGCTCTTTCTATTTGAGTCATCGCTAATAAAAGTAATCCTTCGTTGTAAGAAGTCTCATCTTTTGGCTCATTGG
This sequence comes from Saprospiraceae bacterium, assembly GCA_965230495.1. Taxonomy (GTDB): domain Bacteria; phylum Bacteroidota; class Bacteroidia; order Chitinophagales; family Saprospiraceae; genus JACJYM01. Next base: position 2,068,615 of record OZ246004.1, read on the forward strand.
CCTTCATTTCTTTGATTCTTTCTTCCAAGTCAATTTCCACCTCTTCTCCTGTGGCCTCATCAATCTTAGTCTCTACTTTCTTCTCTTCCGTAGGCTCTGGCACAACTGGAATTACTGCTTCGTCATCACTTTTCTTTTTAATGCTTTCCTCTTCTTTTCCTTTCCCGTCCGTATCCTGCTCAGAACTCTTTTCTTCGTTTTTGTCAGATTTCTTCTTCCTCGAATTTCTTTTTTTCTTTTTCCGATCCTTTCTAGCTCTTTCTCTTTCTTTTTTCTTTCTTTCTCTTTCCTTTTTTCGATCCTCCGCTTTTTTCTTTTTCTCCTCTTCTTTTCTTTTTTTCTCTTCTTCCGCTTTCTCACGAGCTGCTTCCCGTTCCTCTTCCTTCTTCTTTCGCTCTTCCTCTCTTACCTTAATTTTTTCCTTTTGCTCTTGTTCTCTAAGTTTCTTTTTATCCTTGGCTGAAAGTTTCTTCTTTCTGTAGTTCCTACCGTACGGATTTATTGGATTAAACTGATCTTGAAAATAAAGTAATGTTTCTTCCGCTCTCTCATAATCCTGTTTCAAAAACTGTGCTTTACCCATCATTACATAACAATCATCTACCCAATCACCTACCTCATGCAATGAGGCTACTGTAGTTACTTTTTCAATTGCCAAATCCATATCCGCTGCAATGATCTTAGGATCCTTTACATCCACGTAATCATACACACTTAGTATTTGGTTATAATTATCGTGATGTTCATTACGCATAGTAATCATGGCCTCTTTATAAAGTTCGTTGGCATTAAAATAGCCATTGTACTTAGAGGTCATGTTATGATAAAATTTCTTAAATTTTGATACTTCACCCTTCTTTTTTGTCGTAGTACAACCACTTATTACGATCAAAATGACCGAGAAAAAGAGAAAAGTTATATGCTGTTTATATTTTTTCAATTCCGCCAATTTTTAATATCATCAAAAATGAAATGGGTACAAATATCTAAAATTAATATTTAATATAAAGTATTACTTATTGATTATTAACCAATAATACGAAAAAACCACCCTCACTCCATTGTTTTACAAAAATCAAAAATTTAATTATGATTTCAAAAGTGAGTAAATCTTAACGTATTGTTATACAATAGCTTTCTTAAATCACAGTTTATATAACTAATTTTGAGCCAAAATATTTTATAAATCACACAAGTTTTAAAGTGAGTATTGATCAGGATCTAACACAAAAAAAATTTATCGAAAGATTAAAAGAATCTTTCCGTGTGATCGTATATGATCCAGAAGATCACAGTGAAATAAGATCTTTTGATACCTCATTATTAAAACTTTATACGATTATTGGTGTGATATGTCTCGTTGTAATCATTTTTACTGTTGCCTTCATTACTCTAACTCCTTTGAAAACATTAATACCTGGTTATGGAGACATTAAGAGCAATGAGAACTTTATCTTACTCACCCAGAAAGTTGATGAACTGGAAGCTGAACTAGAAGCACAATTGGTTTATACTCAAGGGCTCCAAAATATGTTATCTGCGGATAATAATGATGCCATTGACATCAAAAAATCTATTGATAATTTGGAGTTCAACAAAACGGATAAATATGTAAATCCAGTAGAACTAGAGGAAACTAAAAAAACGAAAGAGTTAAATCGTCTCATCTTTCGACCTCCTGTAAAGGGTGTCATCAGTGCAGAATTTGATATTGAGAAAAAACATTATGGAATAGATATAATAGCTGCTAAAAACACCCCAATAGTAGCGGCGATGGAAGGTAAAGTAATAAACGCGGATTGGACTGTCGAAACTGGTAATACCATTTTTATACAGCATGATCAAAATATTGTCTCAGCATACAAACATAATAGTGCACTGTTAGTAAAAACAGGCGATCGAGTAAAAACAGGCCAGGCAATTGCTATTATAGGAAATACGGGAAAACTTACCGACGGACCACATCTACATTTTGAGCTGTGGTACGATGGACAAGCCGTAAATCCACAAAACTTTGTCGACTTCAATTAAATTTTAATATAGTTTTAATGGATAAGAAATTACATTCTGTTACGAATGAAAAAGGAGAGAGTCTAAGTCCACAATTAGATCCAAATGTTAAAAACTATCTCATTGATATAGATGGTACGATAACAGATGACATTCCTAATGAGGAGCCTGAAAGAATGGCTACATGTGAGCCTTACCCGGATGCGTTAGAAACGTGTAACAAATGGTACGATGAGGGGCATATCATAACCTTTTTTACTTCAAGAACTGAAGACCACCGAGAAGTAACTACTGAGTGGCTAAATCGTCATGGGTTTAAATACCATGGCATACTAATGGGTAAACCACGAGGTGGTAATTATCACTGGATTGATAATCACATAGTGAGGGCTACAAGATTTAAAGGAAAGTTTACCGATCTCATTTTAAAGAAAAAGAATATTGAGGTTTTTAAGAGGTAATGCCTCCCTCCAATTCTTCAATCATGGCATCAACGGCCTTAGATATCATATCAAAGACATGGTCAAAGCCTCCGTCATAGTAGGGATCGGGAACCACCCTATTTTCGTTGGGAAATAAGTAGTTCATCAAAAGTTTTACTTTTTCTTTTTGTCTTTCGTTAGTCGCAAGACGACTTATTTCGTTATAATTAGATGTATCCATGGCCAATATAAGATCAAAACTATCGAAATCCTCTCTTGTAAATTTTCGAGAAACTTGATCCGATATATTAATTCCATTGGACTGTGCCACATCAATAGATCTACCATCAGGTGCCTCTCCATTATGCCATCCACTGGTACCAGCACTATCCACTTCCCAGTTCAATCCTAATTTTTCAATTCTATCTCTAAGAATCCCCTCCGCCAATGGTGAGCGACAAATATTCCCTAGACATACCATTAATACTTTCATTTGTTTGATTTTATAGACCTTTTGTGTCGTATAATTCGGATACAAAAATAGTTGAGCATGGCAAATTTATTTACATTTGCCACTTATTTTAAATAACATTTGTTTGAAACGTTAAAATTTTGCTTTCTAAATAGTTAAAGCTCGTTCTTCAAAAGTTATTCTTTGTAAAATACTTCAGAGATAAAATTGTTTAAATGAAAATTGTAATTGCCGGTTCCGGTGATGTCGGGTTTCATCTTGCCAAATTACTTTCCCACGAACAGCAGGACATTGTACTAATTGATCAAAACCAAGAAGTACTTGATTATGCCTTTTCGAAATTGGATGTAATCACTGTAAAAGGAGACTGCTCTTCTTTAAGTACGCTTGAAAGAGCTGAAGTCCAAAAAGCTAACTTATTCCTTGCAGTTACTACACACGAAAGTAGTAATATAGTGGCTTGTATTTTGGCAAAAAAAATGGGTGCCCGACAGGTAATTGCCCGAGTAAGGAATCAGGAGTATCTTACCAAGGATCAAAAAAAGACTTTTCAGGAACTAGGAATTGACAAACTGATTTCACCTCCCCTTCTGGCTGCTCAAGAAATTGAAAGACTTGTTGAAGCTTGTCAATTGACTGATAATTTTGCTTTTGAAGGAGGAATTCTCAATGTGGTAGGTGTTGGACTTGATGATGATTCTCCTTTTAACGGACTTACCTTAAGAGAAATCAACATCAAATATCCTCATATTAATTCGCGAGCTATTGCCATTCTTAGAAAGGATGAAACGATCTTACCAAGAAGCAATACAAAGCTTCAAAGAAATGATCACGTATATTTTATCGCAAGAGAAGAAACCATTCAACAGATATTGGAAATCCTCAGAAAGCAGATTAAGAAGATTAAAAATATAATGATCATAGGCGGACAGGAGTTATCATTACAGACCGCCTTACGATTACAAAATAAGTACAATGTCAAGATTGTTGAAAAAGACAAGAGCAAATGCAAAAAGTTAGTAGAAAAGCTGAATAACACCTTAGTTATTAAGGGTGATCCTTCGAATATCGAGTTATTAAAAGAGGAAGGACTAGAAGAAATGGATGCCTTTATTGCTTTGTCACCTAACTCAGAGACTAATATTATTTCAAGTCTGATGGCCGAAGAATCTGGAGTGTATAAAACAATCGCTTTAGTTGACAACACTGATTATACTCATATATCTCAAAATATAGGTGTGGACACTATTATTAATAAAAAGTTGATTGCAGCTAACAACATTTTTAGATATGTCCGTAAGGGTAAAATTGAGGCCATAACAAGTCTTCATGGTGTTGACGCAGAAATTATAGAGTTTGTAGTGGAAAAAAACAACCGCCTCACAAAAAAGCCATTAAGAGAATTACATTTTCCAAATAATGCTGTCATAGGAGGTGTCATAAGAAACAACGAAAGTTTGCTGCCCAATGGAGATTTTGTACTACAAAAAGAAGATAAGGTAATCATTTTTGCTATGTCCGAATGTATTGGGAAATTGGAGGAGATATTTAGATAATGAGACTTAATATTCAACCCATATCCAAAGTCAATGGCATCCTCATCGTTATTTACGGAGGCTTAATGCTTCTAGTCGGGATTTATGCCATGCTTATAAATAGTGGAGATGGAACTTCTATTTTCTCTGCCGGGGCACTTACCTCTTTTATAGGTATTGTCCTTTGGAAATTGAAAGTTGGTAAGAGTAACACTATCAACAAAAGAGAAGGTTATCTTATTGTTCTCTTATCATGGTTTTTTATGGCCATCTTTGGTTCTTTACCCTATTTATTCCATGGTTGTCTAGGCAATATTCCCAATGCTATTTTCGAATCTACTAGTGGATTAACCACGACCGGAGCTTCCGTTTTCAACGATATTGAAGCTCTTCCAAAAGGAATTCTTCTCTGGAGAAGTCTTACTCAATGGATCGGTGGAATGGGTATTATTGTCCTTACCGTTGCTTTAATGCCATTGCTTGGTATTGCAGGCATTGAACTTTTCGTTGCCGAAGCCCCGGGTCCTACAGCAGATAAAATACATCCTCGCATTAAAGAAACAGCAAAAAGATTATGGTTCATTTATGTAGGACTTACTCTGGTACTGTCCATTATTTTGTTTTTGGAAGGAATGACACCTTTTGATGCTTTAAATCATTCCTTTACTACTATGGCTACTGGAGGTTTTAGTACCAAAAATGCCAGTTTAGCTCATTACTCCAATCCAGCAATACATTATACTATTGGTTTTTTCATGATATTGGCCGGCACCAATTACTTTGTTATTTATAAACTACTAAAAGGAAACTTTCGCATTGCGTGGAACAATGAGGAGTTCAGGTGGTATTTGTTTGTGATTTCTCTTATGACCTTAGTCATATTTATAGGGATTATATTTACTCAAACCCTACCTATAGAAGCCACATTTAGAACTTCTTTTTTTATGGTAGTATCAATGATAACCACTACGGGCTTTGTAATAGCTGATTATACGATTTGGTCTGATGGCATAACTTCGTTATTTTTTCTCATGCTTTTTATTGGAGGGTGTGCGGGTTCAACCGCGGGAGGCATCAAATTAATAAGACACATGGTTTTTGCAAAAAACAGTTTTCTCGAGTTTAAGAGAATTCTCCATCCCCGAGCGTTAATACGAATTAAAATAAACAAGGAATTAGTAGCCCCTCGAATTCTAACTCACATTCTTGTTTTTTTACTGGTCTATCTATTGACTTTCGTTTTAGGAACTATTCTGATTTCTTTTACCGGAATGGATTTAATATCAGCTGCCGGAGCCGCAGCCACTAGTTTGGGAAATGTCGGACCGGCTATTGGAAACGTAGGACCTGTTGATAATTTTAGTGATGTTTCGGAAACGGGGAAACTTATTTTAAGTTTTCTAATGATACTAGGCAGATTGGAGCTATTCACTGTACTTGTCATCTTCACTCCTTATTTCTGGAAGACTCACTAATCCATTGAAAGCATTTTTTGGGAAAACACTTTATTCTCCCGATATTCGGCTATTATTAGTAATCCAATAATGAAGAGTATAATTACAACAATCGCAATCTTTTTTTCATTTTCTTTACTTGCACAGGAAAAACCGCTTGACTATTGCGGTACTCAACCCATAAAAGATACTTGGTTATCTCAGTTTCAGAAAAATCCTCATCTCTTTGACACTCGATTTGATGATACAATTTATGTACCACTTAATGTGCACGTTGTTGGTGATGACAAAGGGAACAAAAGAATGTCCGATCTATCAGTACTTGTTGCTTTAAATATCTTACAAAATGATTACAAAGATTCCAAAGTTCACTTTTTTCTTACGGATGTATTTACTCATCATTTTTACAGTCAATGGAGTGAGCATGAATCCGTTTTAGATGGTGCCGATATGATGGAAGAGTTAAATATCCCCGACGGTATTAACTGTTATTTTTTGAGAGATGGAGCTGGAAATTGTGGTTATAATCTTCCATATGGCGGAATGGTTGTAAGTAATAATTGTGCTAATTCGGGAGACCACACCTGGGCCCACGAGATGGGCCATGGTCTTAGTTTACCTCATCCTTTCTTAGGTTGGGAAGGAGGTGTTTCCTGGGATGGCAGCATTTCTCATAGTTTTAGTAATCCAGCACCCGAAAAGGTAACGATCAACTATACCTATTTTAAAGACACTTTGATAAGAGATACTTTAATTATAGATACCGTCTACGTTGAAAAAGTGGATGGAAGTAATTGTCATTTCGCTGCCGATGGTTTTTGTGACACTTCGCCTGATTACTTAGCTTCAAGATGGCCCTGTAGTGAGTCTAACCACCTCAGTCAAACAGAGCAGACAGATCCCAATGGTGAAAAATTTAAATCCGATGGAACCCTTATTATGTCGTATGCCGATGATGCCTGTGCTGCCAGATTTTCACAAGAACAAATGGAAGCAATGCGTGCCAATCTAAAAGACCAGAAATCCGAATTGCTTTACGATCAAGAATTCAAAAATCCTGTAACTAACTTTGACGTTAATCTCCAAAAGCCATTTGACGAAGAAGTAATACACTATCAAAATATAGAATTGGAATGGGAAGCTGTAGACTCTGCCGATTTTTACCTGATACAATTATCAACCTTCTCTGGATTCCAAATTGTTAATTTAGATACCATGGTCTCTACCAATTATCTGAATTTTGATGAATTAAAAAACAATGAAGAATACTATTGGAGAGTCATGCCTTTCAACTCACATCATTTTGAAATAGAATTTTCTGAATCTAACAAGTTTATCACTGCGGAAATAGTTAATGTTGAAAATCTTAATAATGAAATCAAGTGTATCCCAACGGTTGTAAATCGTTCAGAAGACTTTTTAATACAATTGGATAATAATACCCCATTTGACGAAATAATGATATTTGACATCAACAATCAACTTGTTTTTTCAGAAAAAAACGTTGGAGTTAATCAGTTAAGAATTAATACAAAAAACTGGAAATCAGGTATACATTTTATAAGAATAAGAAAAGATTCCAAATCGGGAATATCCAAAATTATCGTTTTGTAGATGGATATCTATAAGAAATGGTTAAGTCTTTCGGACAATGAAGTTCATCTCCTAAAAGATGAAAGCTCTCTAATTGAATCAATATCTTCAGAAAAGATAGATCAATGGGCAGAGGCTGCAACAGAGAAGGCATATCATAATATTGATTGTCTGTCCTGTGCTAATTGTTGTAAATCAGCTCCTACTACTTTACACTCATATGAGATTAAGAGAATCTCTCGATTTCTAAATATTTCTAAAAAGCAATTTGTTAGAAAATATGTCTTTGAAGATATTAATGGCGAATTAACAATGAATAACGTGCCATGTCCTTTTCTTAATGAAGATAACACATGTTCTATATATGAAGTAAGACCCGAAACATGTAGAAAATATCCTCACTCCGAGCAAAAGGGGTTTAAGAAAATACTGTCATATCATAAAAATAATATCAGCTACTGTCCCATTACGTACTCAGTGTTTACAGACCTTTTAACCAATATTAAAAAAACAAAAGAGATATGATTTACGAGTTTAAAGGGTTTATCCCTGTAGTTGATGAAAGTTCTTTTGTTCATCCGCAAGCTACCGTAGTTGGAAATGTAATAATTGGAAAGAATGTTTACATAGGTCCAGGTGCAGCTCTTCGAGGCGACTGGGGTGAAATAATTATCAAAGATGGTTCTAATGTGCAGGAAAACTGTACCATTCATATGTTTCCCGGAACTACTGTAGTATTAGAAGAAAATGCCCATATTGGACATGGGGCCATTATTCATGGAGCTACCATTGGTAAAAATGTAATGATAGGCATGAATTCTGTAGTAATGGATGAAGCAATAATAGGAGAAAACTCCATAGTCGGAGCTCTTAGTTTCATAAAATCGAAATCGGTCATAGCTCCTAGAAGCCTGATGGTTGGCAACCCTGCTAAAAAAATGAAAGAATTGAGTGATGAAATGATAGCCTGGAAGTCAAAAGGAACCAAATTATATCAGACATTGCCTGAAGATTGTAAAAAAAACATGAGACCCGTTGAGCCTCTGCGAAAGATACCAAAAAACAGGCCTCCTCAAGAAAAATTATTCAAGATTTGGAAAAAAATTAAAGACGAATAATTCCTAGTTTTTAAACTTTTTAAAAATTCGGCATAGTTTATGCAGTTATTTTTTCGATGGATATCGAGAAAATAAATAGAAAACATTTTGTGGAAACGGACATGTACTACCGCGTAGAACATGGGCTATCTTCAAGGCTAATGAAATATGAAAATTGCATTATTCATTTGGAAATAAGCATTGGAAAAAAGTGGACCAAAAATTATAATGCGACTGCTCTTGAATTAGCAAATATATGGAAAGAAACACATGGTGAATTACAAGGAGCTATAGCTTGCAAAGTCTTTATTTATGACAATAGGCTTAACTCCTATAAATCTGAACTTGTAATGTCAGGAGTAAAGCCAGAGTATGATGCTAAGAAAGGAATTATATTCAAACGACAGCATCTAAACTAATTGTTTGATCTAAGGTGAAATGAAAAAGGAGCAAATTAATTTGCTCCTTTTTTTATTTCTACACTTAATTTTAATCATTAATACCCGTCATTTTGCTGCAAATTAGGATTCGCACTAATATCCGCATTTGGAATAGGGAATACATCCCTAAATTGCTCTACAGATTTTCCTTCCTTTACTCCTCCTTTCCATTGCCATAAGTAATCTGTCGCAGAAAATTTTCCATGTCTTATCAAATCAGTTCTTCTATGACATTCCCAATACAATTCTCTTGCTCTTTCCTCCAGAATAAGATCAAGGGTCAAATCCGAAGTATTTATATTAGCCACATCCCCATTATAGGCCCTAGCTCTAACCATATTAAAATAATCCGTAGCCTTTTGGACGTCACTTCCTAATCTAACCAAAGACTCTGCTGCCATCAAATATGCATCAGCAAGTCTAAACATAGGAAAATCAGTATCTGCGTGCTCTATATCACTTCCAGGTTGACCGTCCGAGGTAATATTCTTAAATTTAGTAACCATTACGCCTTGAGTAAACTGAGATACATCATCAATATCAATAGTTTGTCCATCTAGATAGAAAATACCTCTTCTATCAAAGTTCGTGGTGGCTATTTGATAGGCATAATTCGGTTTTCGTAAATCAATAAAAATATTATAGTTACCGGAACTAAGCTCTATGGTGTTTCCAAATTCTGCTAATCTTCCATCCTCCGATTTACCCAAGGTGAGAAATCCTGCTTTCTGCTCAAACAAAAACTCTCCGTCCATAAAGTCAGCATTTACTTTTAAAATTGCCTTATCACTATCATATTCCATATCCAATGCCCCTCCGGGAACAGCACTCCCAACGATGGACCACTCCATCTTTTCAACTGAATATTCATTATTATTCAAATTAACCTGAAAACGATAAAGACCTGATTCGGGAACAGAAATTCTGGCCCCATCTGCATCTAAAACACCATCGTTATTATCATCGCCTAGCTGTCCTGCAAGTGGAAATCTATAAAATAATACCTCATTATTGTCGTCTGGAAAATATCTATAACCTTCGTAAACATCAGAACCCGAAGGTTTAGCTAATTTATCCTCTCCATCGGCTCCATCAAAGTCATTAAGATTAGAAGCAAAATATATTTCTGAGAATCCACTACCATAGTTGAAATCCTGCACAATACCTCCGTCATTTACTGGAAATTTCTCAAAATGCTGTCTCGTTGCTCTGGTTCCTCCCCATCCATTCTGAACCCCGGAGTCTGCTGCATCATAAGTACCTCCCAGTGCAGATCGGATGATGAAAGTCATTCCTCCCCAGGTTTTGGTATTCTGACCATCAAAAGCAATAGGAAAAATTATTTCATCAGAATTATGATTATCTGCTAAAAATAAATGTTCATATAGTTCCTCCAGTTCATAACCATTATTAATTACCTTTTCACAATACGTAAGGCAGTCAGAGGCCCTATCCTGTCCGATATATACATTTGCATTCTGATAAAGTTTAGCTAGCAACATCCATGCAGCGGCCTGATCTGCTCTGGCATATTCATTAGTTCTAGGAGCAAGCAAAGTACTTTCTATTGCCAGAAGTTCTGATTCTATAAAACTGAATAAATCCTGAGCATTGATCTGCGAAGGAGTAAACTTTCCTATTGGATCATTTTCGGTCACGAAAGGAACATTTCTAAATAAATCCAAAGCATGCCAATAACTTAAAGCTCTTAGGAATCGTGCTTCTGCTCTAAACACTTGTATTTCTTGTTTCAAAGCATCTGACTCTCCCCTTTCGTTTAGTTTATCATCAGTAGTCTGCCTTAAGAACTCATTACTTATGGCCACCTGATAAAAAAGACGACTATATAAAGCATAAATAAAGCCATCATCTGCTGTCCAAGTTTGATCATGAAAATCCTTTATAGTTTGATCATTCCATCCATTGATAGCCTCTTCTGTAGTAAATTCTTGATGATAGAAATACATTCTTAAATACTGACCAAAACCTTCATCAATGCCTCCAATATCTGCTTTTCCGGCGGGTCCTTCCTGTCCAGTCACGGCCAATCCTGCATAAATCTTCGCCAAAACAGCTCGATAAGCATCAGGATTATCATATGCAATACCAGTAACCACTATATCCTTATCGACAGGTATAGAATCCAAATCACTAAAACAACTATGGAGTGATAAAATGATAAAAAGGCTTAATACAAATTTTATTAAATTTTTCATTTCTCTCTTTCTATTAAATTAAAACAATGTGCTTACACCAAAAATAAAGGTTCTGGGTTTCGGATATACATTATTATCTATCCCCCTAAAAACCTCAGGATCAAGACCACTATAGTTAGTAATCACTATGGGATTTTGAACTGTAAAGTATAGTCTCAAGTTTTTCGTAAAACTAGTTTCCAAACTATAACCTAACGTGATGTGATCTACCCTAACAAAGGAAGCATCCTCAATGAAATGATCACTAAAAGTCAAATTGGTTTGGTCAAATACTTGATTGTCTACAGCAGCTTGATGAACATTAAACAATGTATTGGTAATCTGTTTGGTCCTGTTTAAATATCCCATATCTGTAAGAACATTGTTATACATCCAATTACCTACATTGGCTCTAGCCGCAAAGGAAAAATCCAATTTTTTATAATTCAAATAACTTGATAGTCCAAAAACATAATCAGGTGTTGGACTTTTGAAATGATACTTATCCTCATTTTGATTAAAAGTACCGTTTCCACTTACATCTTCAAATTGTCCTTCTAGAATGTCTCCATTTTCATCATATTTCTGTTGATTAACATAAAACGTGTATGGCTCCTCTCCTACCGAATGAATTTGGATTTTACTATTAACCCCCCCTGCTATATCCCCGACTTCTACACCAGCGTATGAGGGATCAGGAAACTGCGTTAATCTTGTAATTTCATTACTGCTGTAGGACATATTAGCACTTATATCCCAAGTAAAATCTTGTCTATCAAACAATCCTGCCGTCAAGCCTATTTCAAAACCCTTACTCTCCATATCTCCGACATTAGTTATTAACTCATTGGTCAAATTCGATCCTGCCGGAAGAGGTATACTATTCAGAAGATCAACTGTTTCTCTATTAAAAATGTCTATGTTTCCAGTGATCCTGTTACTTAAAAAACCAAAATCAATTCCAAAATTTGATGTAGTTGTTGTTTCCCATTTTAATTGCTCATCATAACCATTAGGTCTTTGTGTCTGTACAAACTCATCTCCGAACTGATATTGTGCAGAGGTTTCACTTGCCGTATAAGTACCGGATGCTTCGTAATACCGAACACCATTTCCTGAATTAATATCTTGTTGTCCGGTCTTTCCCCAACCAAATCTTACCTTCAAGCTTGTTTTATCTCTATCCAATACTTTGAAAGCCAATGCCGCTCCGGGGAAATACCCATATTTATTGCCGGTTGCAAATCGAGAAGTTCCGTCTATTCTATAGTTCAGGGTAAGTAGAGCAAAGTCCTTAAAACCATAGTTTAATCTTCCAAAAATTGAAGCCAAAAACAACTCTCTCTTTTCATCCTTATTAATAACAACGGTATCCACAAGATTCGCATCCGTATTGGTTGATTCAAAACCAAATTTTTGCCATGAATATCCAGCCATTACATCAATATCATGATCTTCATTGAGTTCCTTTTTATAGTTGAGATAAAATTCTGCCAGACTATTCTTTTTTTCCTGAGTATACAAGTTGTTCTCTCCTTTCGCAGAAAAGGCAGCTATTGTATCCGTAAAAATACTTCCATCACTACTAGAGATATCGTATGCCAAATTAAGGTTTGCTCTAAGTTCAGGCAAAAACGAAAAACGATAGTCAGCTGAACCATTAAGAATATATCGATTTACATCGGATTCATCCCTTCTCTGTTCAAGCATGGCAACAGGATTATTAGGTGATAAACCGATCACATTGCTGTTATTATCCAGCCAGGCATAATAACCTCCAAAAGGGCTGTTAGAATCATATACCGGTTTAGTCGGATCAATCGTCAATGCTGCTCCAATAGCACCTCGGTTCGCAAATTGATTCTGTGTAATCATTGATTTTAACCCTACATTTACCTGTAGTCTGTTATCCAAGTACTTGGGAGATATATTTACACCGGTGGTAAATCTATTGAAGTTATCACCTTTTAAAATTCCGTCCATATCCGTGTAGCCTAATGATACCCGAAACGGCAGGTTTTTATATGCTCCTGAAAAATTTAAGTTATGGTCTGTTCCTACAGCATTTTGGTAAATCTCATCCTGCCAATCGGTATCCGCATCTCCCAATAATGCTTCAAAATCACTGCCCTCACCATATAAGTCTCTTATTAAAGATCTATATTCTCCAGCATCCAGTACATCTACTTTGTTACTGATCTTTCCTACTGAAACATTTCCATTGTAGCCCACCTGCAATCTTGAGCCTAGATTACCTTTTTTTGTCTTTATAATTATAACTCCGGCTGAAGCCCGGTTCCCATAGATAGCGGTCGCAGAGGCATCCTTAAGTACAGTCATACTCTCTATATCATTTGGATTAATAATATTTAAATTATTTCTACCACCTGCTATTTGTTCATTATCTAATGGGACCCCATCTATCACAATCAGAGGATCATTGGAAGAAGATAGAGAAGCCTCTGCCCTCACTCTAATAGTAGATCCACCACCTGGATCTCCAGATGGAGTTATTGACACTCCCGCCACCTTTCCCGCAATTAACTGCTGCGGACCTGTGATTGCTCCCTGATTAAATTCATCAGCACTAACCGATTTTATGGACCCAGTTAGATCTTCCCTTTTAACTGTACCATAACCAACTACTACAATGTCTTCTAGTAACTCTCCCGATGTTAAAGCTACATTGATCACATCCGTCGAACCCAATACAATTTCTTGATCAGTATAACCCGTATAAGAAAAAATCAGAGCGGCTGCATCATTACCCAAAGTAATTGAGTAATTACCATCAATGTCGGTGATCGTTCCAACTGTTGGGTCTTCCTTCAAATAAACACTAGCTCCAATCAACATCTCTCCGGAATCAGCATCAACGACAGAACCGCTGATAGTCCTCTGCCCTATAAGGTAAAGACTTAGGAAAGAAATACAAAAGGTTGTTAGAGCAACTCTTTTTAAAACAAAATTTCTAATTTTCATTCAATTAAAATTTAAAATTCTTTTGCCAAAATTAAAAATTAATTTTACTTTGTGTCAACTTAACATTAACAAATTCAATTAAATAATTTTAGACTTATGAAAATACGTATACTTCTTAGCTTTTTTATGATTGCTCTTGGAGTTTCTCTAGGAGCCCAATCTATTGGGATCATTGGAGAAGGAGGTCCTTTAGGTAATTGGGATGAAGATGTGGATATGACCCAAGATCCTGATAGTTCTCATCTCTGGACTTATACTGGAGCTTTTGTAGGTGGTCCTGTAAAATTTAGACAGGATGACTCTTGGGATGTTAACTGGGGTGCTTTGGATTTTCCTTCTGGTATCGGAGAACAAGGTGGACCAAATATTCCTGTATTCACTGGGGACTATACCGTTCATTTTAACAGTAATACAGGTGAATATCATTTTGATGTTGATTCAGATATTGGAATTATTGGGGATGCTGTTAACGGATGGGATGAAGATGTTGATATGTACAAAGACACGGCCGATGCTAATAAATTTTATATTGAAATAGAGCTTTCTGTTGGACCTTGTAAATTTAGAAAAGACGATGATTGGGCTGTTAATTGGGGTTCTCCTGACTTCCCAACTGGTGTAGGTACTCAAGGCGGTGATAACATTGAGGTATCAAAGGCGGGAGTTTATTTTGTTACCTTAGATACCTCTACAGGTGAATATCATTTCGAGGAAAACATATCATATGAGTCTATAGGTATCATTGGAGATGCTGTAGGTGGATGGGATGATGACATCGACATGACACAAGATGCCAATAATCCTTCTTTATATACAATCTCTATGACCTTCATGGATGGTGGAGCTAAATTTAGAGCTAATGATTCATGGGATGAAAATTGGGGAGGACCAGACTTTCCTTCTGGAGTTGCAACTCCAAGCTCTGCAGATAACATTCCTGTAACTGCTGGAGACTATTTGGTATCTTTTAATGTAGAGACTTTAGAATATAGCTTTACGGAAATAATAGAATATGCTACCATTGGAATCATAGGAACTGCCACTCCAGGAGGTTGGACAGATGATACAGATTTAGAGAAAGATCCGAATGATGGTTCTATTTGGTCATTAAGAATGGAATTAACTGATGGCTTGGCTAAATTTAGAGCAGATGATGACTGGGCTGTTAACTGGGGAGGTGATGATTTCCCTGCTGGAGTTGCTATTGCAGGAGGTGGCGACATTCCTGTAACTGCGGGAGAATACAACATAACTTTTAACTCCGTAACAGGAGCTTATAACTTTGAAGAAATTATCGAATATGATCAGGTAAGTTTAGTAGGTAAATCCGGTCCTTTTGGTGGCTGGCCTGAGGCAGATGATGGTGGAGCAAGAGATACTTATCTTGAACAAGATGCCAACGATCCACATGCTTGGACAGGTACTGAAATAACACTTTCTGATTATGCAGGAGCCAGTGATGAAGGAGTAAAGTTTCGTGCTGATACGGACTGGGCGGTCAATTGGGGAGCTGAGGACTTTCCTTCTGGAGTAGCTACTCAAGATGGAGCTAATATTCAGTGTGTGGCTGGAACATACAACGTCTCGTTTAGATCTGACACTGGAGAATATACTTTTTCTAGTTCTTCTTCAACTGAAGACGTACTTAGTCCAAGTGATATTAGTGTATTTCCAAATCCGGCCAATCAAACGATTAGCGTTTCTATTGAAAATGAATTATTGACAGGTAATCTAAGAGCTGTTATATTTGACATGAATGGTAAAATTGTATTCACTAAAAATTCAAATACTTTAAATGGTCAAGAATTAACACTTAATATTGCCAACTTGACTTCAGGAAATTATTTACTGCAGTTAACCAATGAAAATGTAATTGTTGGTAAAAGAATATCCGTTCTTAAGTAAGTATCATAATTAAAAAAATAAGGTAGAGAGACTCATAAGTCTCTCTATCCTTTTTTATTTCCATCTTCATATTACTTTTTAAAGACTCCAACAAAACCAATCGTTTTTATTAAATTGAAGCACCGTTTATGAAACATTTACTGGTTATTGGATTGTTAGCTTGTCTTAATTCTCTATATTCTCAGCCCGTTATGGATGGCACTTTTGATGGCGTAGGTACTTGGGGAAATCCTGTAGCTGCAGCAGATATGGCATCAGGATGGGCTAATGCCAACGCAAAAGAATTATATGTAGTTGAAAACGGCGATTACATATATCTAGGAGCAAATATTACTGCATCAGACTGGATGAACTGGGTCTTTATTATTCACACTTACGGAGGTGGAGGCAATACAGATTCATGGTCTCGAAGTATAGATTATAACCATACGGAAAGTCCAGATTATGTATTAAGAGGTACTTTTGGTTCGTATGCCGAATACCATAGCTGGAATGGCAGCTCATGGTCAGATGTCGGAACTTCGATTAGCTCAAGTGAATTTGGAGAAAACATATCTGGTGCCGATCAAGACGGCTGGGTTGAATGCCGTATTTTAAAATCTATCATTGGAAGTCCGACTACTGGAGATATACAGTTTTACATTACAGGAGATCAAAATTCCCATGGGTCTTTCGATGCAGTTCCCAATGATGATAATGCTACTAGTTGGGATGAATCAAGTAACAGAACCCCTTTAGACCAATATTCCATAGACGTCGACTTAGGTGGTTCTCCCATTGTAACGATTACACCTTCTTTTCCCAGTGCAAGTGAAACAATCACCATCAGTTTTGATGCCAGCGGCACTTCATTAGAAGGAGAATCTAAAGTCTACTTGCATTCAGGAGTTTCTTTAACTGAATCAGCTCCTCAAAATTTTGATAAAGTGGTTGGTAATTGGGGACAAGATGATAACCTAGGTGAAATGACTTCTACCGGTTCAAACACTTGGGAAATTACATTTACCAGTATTAATGATTATTATAGTCTAAATTTTGCCCAAGATGATGTTTTTGGTTTAAACTTCCTGTTTAGAAGTGCCGACGGATCATCAATAGAAGATGATAGTGGAAATAATTACCATTATTCTGTTGATCCAGAAGATTACTTTGTTATCAATTCTCCTATAATCTCACCATTTATTGTCGAAATCAATACCAACTTTGATATAGATAGTGAAGCCAATAATGCACCTGATGAATGGAAACTTAAAGAAGTTGATCCTTTAACTAATAATGAAATATCCACTTTATTTACTCAGTCCAGTGGACTTACATTCTCGAATACGATAAACCATAATACTACTGATCTTAAAAAATACAAGATAGAGGCAGATTTTGGTGGTACTATTAAATACAAATACATCGAGGTTATTGCATATGGACCTATTAACATATCTCCTAGACCGACATGGACCAAATTAGGTATTAATTACCACTCTGATGATAACTCCAAAGCAACGTTAGTGTTACACGCTCCTACATACACTGTTTATAAAGATGGTAATGGAAACACCACCGGAACTAATACAACTGCTGAAAAAGAAGTAATTTACGTCATTGGGGATTTTAATAATTGGAAAATAGATGAGGCATATAAATTAAATAGAGATCGTGACGGATGGGACGGAACATCTGATGCCGATAACGATGATGATAGAGGTGATTATTGGTGGATCGAACTTTCAGATCTTGTTCCTGGCCAGGAATATGTATTCCAATATATTACAAAGGATGGCCTACAAATAGGCGATCCGTATTGCCATAAAGTATCAGATCCAGATGATCAATACATTGAAGAAATAGTATACTCTGGTCTCATAGATTATCCTCAAGAAGCAATTGATCGAGCTTCGGTTTTACAAACTAATCAAACCTTGTTTAATTGGTCAGCTCCATCATTTACAGCTCCATCTACCAATGAATTGAACATATACGAATTGCACTTTCGGGATTTTACAGAAGAGGGGACCTATATGGCTGCTACTGAAAGGCTAGACTATATAAAAGCATTAGGAATAAATGCTATTCATGTCATGCCCGTTTCTGAGTTTGAGGGTAATTCCAGTTGGGGCTACAATCCAAATTTTTACTTTGCAGCGGATAAGGCTTATGGTACAGCAGATGATCTTAAAACTTTTATTGATGAATGTCATAAAAGAGAAATTTTAGTATTTAATGACCTCGTTTTGAATCATGCCTTCTATTCTAATGTGATGGCTAAGATGTATTGGAATGAAATAGATAATAAACCTGCCAATGACAATCCATGGTTTAACCCCGATCACAAAATGGTTTCTGACCCTGCCGGATGGTGGGGAGCTGATTGGAATCATGAAAGTATACATACTCAAAAAATGATGGATGATATCCTTGATTACTGGCTTCAAGAATTCAAGTTTGATGGATTCAGATTTGATTTCACCAAAGGCTTTGGACAAACGGCTCAAGACCCTGGTGATCCCTGGGCAAGTTCTTATGACCAAAACAGAATTGACCTATTGGAAAGAATGATTGATGGAATGTGGGCCAGAAACCCAGGATCAATAGCAATATTTGAACATCTGGCATGGGCTAGTGAAAACAAAGTACTCGGTGACTATGGAATTCTGCATTGGAGCGGTGCCGGACATCACAATCAAATGAAAAATTGGGTTCTAGGATATGAAGCAGATGACCCTAATTTATATAATTCCGGCATCTATAGTTCTGGAGATATTGACTTTACTTTTGCCAACTGGATAAGTTATCCTGAAAGCCATGATGAGGAAAGACTAGGATATGAATTATCTCAGTATTTCAATGGCCCTAAGACTACAGAAACATTGATTAACCGCATGAAACTCGGTTTAGCCTTTAATATGTTATTTCCTGGCCCCAGAATGATCTGGCAGTTTGAAGAATTAGGATATGATATCAGTATTAATTTTAATGGCAGAACCGGAGAAAAGCCAGTCAAATGGGAATATTTTGAAGATGACAAAAGAAAAGAGTTGTATCGACTTCTTCAGAAAGTTTTTAGTATTCGTAACAACTACACTATTTATGCGACCACCCCTGATTATGGAAATATTGGTTTAGGCTCTAATAATATTACCACTCCAAGAAAAATGAGGTTCAATGATGGAAATGGTAATTATGTTATTGTTATTGGCAATTTGGATCCCAATGCATCACATACCATATCTCCTGACTATCATGTTACAGGCACATGGTATAAATACAACGGTGATTTAAATACAGATGGCACTAGCTATCAAGTCAATTCAACTGCTGACACCTACACTCTTAACCCATCTGAAGTATTTATTCTTACCAATTTTGAAATAGATCCCTGCTCTCATGTCATTAATACTAAAAATGATGGCTATGGCAGCCTAAGAGATGCTATATCTTGTGCTTCTTCTGGCGATACTATCATATTTGATTACTTGATTTGGAATGATACTATAACCTTAAATGCACCTATTACTCTTGATAAGAATCTGTATTTACTTGGCATGGATCAAAATATTACCATTGATGCCTCTACATCTACCAATTTGTTTACTATTTCTTCGGGAAACACCGTCAAAATATCGGGTTTGAAGCTAATATGTGGAAACGCTGTTAATGGAAGATGTTTAGATAACTCAGGCAATCTAATAATTGAAAATGTAGAAATTTCAGATAGCAACGGCCCCTCGGGTAGTTCCATTCATAATCATTCATCAGGCGGTATAGAAGTTTTAGGTGATACTCAGATAAAACATTAAATAAATTAATAATAAATAAAAGGGGATGAACAAATGTATTCATCCCCTTTTATTTTACTACCAAAGTATAGTGTAACTCTACCCTTCTAACTTAAATTTGATAGGAAGATTATACTGAACTTTCACAGCTTTACCTCTTTGTTTACCTGGTCTGAATTTTTTACCTTTCTTTGTTATCGCTTCCACCGCAGCTTTTGCAGCTTCGTCACAACCTGCTCCTATACCCCTTAACACCTCAATATCTTCTACTCCACCTGTCTTACCCACTGTAAATTTCAAAAATACGGTCCCTTGTATACCATTCTCTTTTGCAATAGCCGGATACTTAAGATTCTTGTGAATAAACTTTAACAACTGTTGCTGAGAACACTGATACTTTTCTTTAGTTGTACCATCCATATCCTCACAACCTGGAAATCTAGGCATCTCCTCCACTATCTTAAAGATCTCATCTTTTGGTGGTGGTGGTGGCGGTGGCGGTGGTGGTGGTGGTGCATCCTCTACCACAGGCTTAGGCTCGTCAATCACCGTCTCTTCCGTAACAGACATATCCTGTAATGGTGGTGGGTCTTCTTCAATTTCTTCATCCGGCACCTCTTCGATCACCGGTGGCGGTGGCGGTGGCGGTGGCGGTGGTGGTTCTGCTGTTCGAGGAGGCTCTTGTTCAATTATTTCATCCAACTCAACATCAAAATCGTCATAATAAACCTGCTCCTCATATTGAGTCCAAGCAAACGAAATCAAAGTAGTAGCCAAAGCTGCAGCCAACCCCCAACCTAATAAGGATCCTCTGAAAGAAAAAGAGTCATACTCTTTATACTTAGTTCTTGACTTAATCAAATCAACGGTTTCCAGTTCATTGTACTTTTCTTTTACCTCTTCAGGATTAGCCTTGAAGTATAATTTCTTTAAGTAAAAAATTATACCTACAGTGACGAGTACCAATAAGATAAACAAGACCAAAACAGTAGAACCCGTTAGGGACAAATCTTTTATCATGTTTGATTATTTAAATTTTTATAAATCAAATACCCTACTAATGAGCCTCCAATATTAGCAATAATATCGTAAAACTCAAATTTTCTATCTTCGAAAAAATAAAATTGGCAGAACTCCATTATTATTCCCAACAAAATGGAAATGACTAACGCATATACAACAGCTAATTTCGGTTTATAAACCCCATCTAAGTATTTTACCCAAACTAGAAAACAAATAAGATATATTGCAAAATGTCCAACCTTATCTGCTCCCTCAAATAAACTCAAACCACTATTGATGTCAGTTCCGGATACTGATGATAAAAGTATTATTATCACACTCCATCCTAATGCCAATATCAAAGATAGTTTCACAACTTTATGCGAATTTTATATATAGATGAACTTTAATAACGTTTTGGTGTGTGGTGCTAAAAAATTAGGAAACCAATTCCTTATACGCAGCTGCATCCAATAAATCAGTTAGTTGCTCAGGGTCTGATATTTTAATCTTTACGATCCACCCTTCACCATAAGGATCTTCGTTTATAAGAGCAGGATTGTCTCCTTCGTCTTCACTTATTTCACTATTGAATTCTAATACCTCCCCACTAATAGGCATAAATAATTCTGAAGTTGTTTTTACAGCTTCTACAGTACCAAACACCTCATCTTTCCCCACCGTTTCTCCAACAGTATCTACTTCTACATAAACTAATTCACCAAGTTCAGATTGTGCAAACTCGGTTATGCCTACGAATGCTTCATCACCCTCTATTCTTAGCCATTCATGGTCTTTTGTATATTTCAAATTTTCTGGAAAATTCATTTTTAGTTTAATTGCTATTAATAAAATCTTTTATCCATTGAGATGTCATCGACTTTGGTCTTTCCAAAGGAAACCCTAGTGCCCTTGACCAACAGCCAGCAGCAGACACACCTAATGCTCTTGACACACCAAATAAAACAGTGTAATAACTATACTCCTTGAAACCATAGTGAACCAAGATAGCTCCTGAATGGGCATCCACATTGGGCCATGGGTTCTTCACTTTTCCTGTAGCGGCTAAAATATCCGGAACTACCTCAAAAAGTTTCCATACAATATTAACGATGGGATCATCTTTTATATAGTCTTTTGCAAACTCCCTTTGAGCAGTAAAACGAGGATCGGGTTGCCTTAAAACAGCATGCCCATATCCAGGTATTACCTTTCCGGAATCCAGTGTATCCTGACAATATTTTTGAATTTGTTCTTTACTTAAATCAGTAGTTCCAAAATGATCTACCATCTCAAATATCCACTTAATTACTTCCTGATTTGCCAAACCATGTAATGGTCCCGCCAAAGAATTGATTCCTGCGGCCAATGAAAGGTATGCATCACTCAAAGTGCTACCCACTAAATGCACAGTATGCGCACTGGCATTTCCTCCTTCATGATCAGCATGAATAGTTAAGTATAATCTCATTAAGGATTTAAAATCTTCTCCTTCCACTCCCAGCATATGAGCAAAATTCGCTGCCCAATCAAGCTTATCGTCCGCTGTAATATGATTTCCTTCGCAGAAGGTCCTTCTATAAATATAAGCCGCTAATCTTGGCAGTTTAGCAATCAAATTCATAGTATCTTCATATGCCGCATCCCAATAATCCAATTTACTCATCCCTTCGGCATATCTTTTAGCAAAAACACTATCAGATTGCATTGCCATTATTCCCATGGTAAACTGAGTCATCGGATGTGTATCCTTTGGGAGTGCTTCCAAAACTTGAAATACGACATCAGAAATTTTAGCTCTTTTCTTCCATTCTTCTGTAAGCCAATCCACTTCTTCTTTGGTAGGTATTTCGTCAACCAACATCAACCAAAACAGGCCTTCAGGCAAAGGTTCATGCCCACCTTCTGCTTTAGGCAATAATTCTCTTAATTGAGGAATACTATAGCCTCGAAACCTTATTCCTTCTACAGCATCTAGAGACGATGTCTCCCAAACCATACTTTTGATTCCACGCATTCCTCCAAAGGCCTGCCTCACCGTTACTTCATCTATCTTCTTATCGCCGTGGGTTTTTATAAAATCTTTTAATTCCTTTCTTAGTTTCTGTGATTTTTGATAAAACTTCTCTTTTAATTGATCCATTGAATTAGGGAAAATTGAACTTCTTTTATTTAAATAAATTTATGAGCTTAAATGTTTAACATCATACTAAAATGAAGCTTTTAATATGAATCGCTAATTTACAATATTTGTAGAAAGAAATACCTTTTACTTATCTAAATTAAATATTTAACTTTTTTAAATATGACTTGGCGAAACGAATTGTGTTAAATTTGCGTATTACAAGTAAGTATATATTCGATATCATTAAGCAATTAAAGCATTATTTTGAAAATACTTTTGAATCCTATCATAATCATTCTAATAAGTGTAATTCATCCATTTATGGGAAATGTTTCGGCACAACACCTCACTAAAGAAACGCTAAGTCTTGAAAGCAAAATACTTGATGCAAAGAAAGATTTTTTAATAGGCAAGTATAATAAATCAATTGAAAAGCTAGAGCCTCTTTATGGACAAAATAGAGATAATTTGACTTTATCTTTCGAACTGGCAAAAAACTATGTGTCTATTCAAGGTTATGATAAAGCTATCAAGTATACCAAAAATGCTTTAAGAATTGATCCAAATAATGAATGGGTTAATTTATTCTATGGCAATATTATGATGGATCAGAAAAGGTACGACGAAGCTGTCCTAACTTTCGAAAAACTATGTTCACTCCACCCTACTCGAACAGATTATTATGATATGCTAATTTCAGCTGCAGAAGCTAATCAAGATTGGTTGAAAGCAAATCTTGCTTTCGATTTATTGACTGAAAACCTAGGAGTTAATAAATACACGCTGAACAGAAAGTATCAGTTTTATGAAAAGCATGGAGATACTACCAAAGCCATCGAAACTTTGAGCACTTTAGTTAATATGTATCCCAAGGATGTTCGTTACTTA
Organism: Saprospiraceae bacterium; assembly: GCA_965230495.1. Taxonomy (GTDB): domain Bacteria; phylum Bacteroidota; class Bacteroidia; order Chitinophagales; family Saprospiraceae; genus JACJYM01. Next base: position 2,092,508 of record OZ246004.1, read on the forward strand.
AAACTTCTTGCTCTCAATTTTCAATCGGCTGGAAATGAAGCAGAAGCTGAAAAATTATTTACTAAAGTACTAAAAATAGATCCTAATGATTCAGAGGCCAATTTAGCCCTCCTCAAAGATATTGACGATCCTAACACACAGAATAATTACTTAAGAGCCTTACGTCCTATTATTGAAAATGATCAAATAGATGTAGATGCCAAAGTTCAGGAACTCATTCCATATACTTTACAATATCAAAACAGTCCTCACGATAAAGAATTAGAATCAAGTCTTTTATTTTTAGGTGAAAAAATGGCTCTAACCCACCCTGAAAATTCCAAAGCGTTAGCCATTTATTCCGATATATTGTTTCTGGCTGGAAATTATGAAAATGCAGCTTTGCAATACAAAAAGACATTAAAGCTGAATAAAAATATTTATCAGGTGTGGTTACAATACTTTAATACCCTAAACATTTTAAAGGATTATACTAATCTATTACAAGTAGCTAAAAACAGTATTGATTATTTTCCTAATCAACCGCTTCCCTATGCTTATTTGGGCCTAGCTCTTATCCAAAATGACAATCTTGAAAAAGGAATGGCGGAATTAGAAGAAGCCAAGTTTATTGCGGGTGATAATGCTCTTGCTCTCAGTGATATCGAAACCATCTTAGGGATATATTATTTCAAACAAAATAGCAGAGCCACTGCCAATGACCACTTCAACAGTGCTATTAAATACTTTCCCAGTAACACTTTCACTCTCCGGACTCTAGGAGAAATAGCAGAAGATAATGAATCTAAAAATAAGTATTACCGAGAAGCTTTCAAGTATGGTGATAAGTCTATTCAAATTTTAGAATTTTTGAACCAATAACTTATCATGAAAAAAGCAGTTGTAATATTTAGTTTTCTTACTCTATGGTCATGTTCTACAAACAAAAAGGTGGTAGATAATAGTCCAATCCCAGAAATAAATAACCAACAACTTGTCGAAATATTGAGTAAAAACAATTTCCAATTTGATTGGTTTGTCAGTAAAGCTAAATTAAAGGTAAAAAGCCCTGAGGAAAGTTTCTCAGGTAAACTTTATTTCAGGATGAAAAGGGATAGCATCATTTGGGCTGTGATAAAAAAATATAGTGCTGAAGCTATTCGGACACTAATTACACACGATAGTATTTATACATTAGATCGACTAAACACTAAATATAGTATTCAACCCTATACCAAAATAGATCAAGTGACTAATATTGATCTTTCATTTATCGACATGCAAGATTATCTTTTTGGTAATATTGACATCGATAGCTCTAATATTATCAATATTCAAATTATCAATAGAAAATATGTTGCCAATATTACAAAAGAAGGGATAGATTTAATTTTTACTATAGATCCCAGAAGTCATCATATCGATAAGGTTTTATACAAAAGAGAAGATGGAAGTACCACAGAAATTCTATTATCTAAGTATAAACAAAGAGAAAGCATTTTTGTGCCTTTCGAAAGAGAAATATTAATCGTTGACCAGTTAGGGCAACAATCCCGAATAAGAATGGAATTTTCGGAAATAGAAATAGACAAACCTAAAGTTACAAGATTTTCAATCCCTGAGCATTATGAGAGAATTGATGGTTAAGGTATTGATTATTGTATTTCTGAATATCCTCTTCTTAACGAATAATTTTGCTCAGGATAGAAAAGAATTAGAGAATAAAAGAAAGAGAATTATTGAGCAAATTGAAAAGACCAATGCTCATCTTAAGACCACAAAAAACAAGAAAAGTTCAACACTCGCTGATCTAAGGGCTATAGAAAATCAACTTAAAAATAGAAAGAATCTTATCTCTACACTACAAGATGAAATAAAGACCACTGAAGTAGAGTTAGATCAATTATTGAAACGTCAAGACAGTCTCAAGAATGTATCTCAAGAGATAAAAACCAATTATAAACACTTACTACGTAAAAGTTATCTCACTAAACTTAGTAATTCGAAGTGGTCATATTTGCTGTCAAGCAGAAACATAAATGACATGTTTTTGAGATGGAGATACTTACAGCAGTTCGAAAAATATTCTGATTCAAAACTTTCTGAGTTGAGCTATATTTCTGAACAAATAAGTCTTGATTCCGATGAATTAAATCTGGAAAAAGAAGCCCGTTTAAAACTACTTGATGAAACCGAAAGTCAAAAAAAGAAGTTAGCAAATGAACAAAAAACAAAAGATCGAATTGTTAAAAACTTGAGTAAAAAAGAAAAAGAGTTACTAGCTCAGTTAAACAAGAAAAAGAAAGAAAGGGAAAAACTAAATCAGGAAATCGAAGCCATTATTTTGGCAGAACTTTCGAAACACAAACACGAAGAAGATGCTTTTAACACCTCAGTATCGGGTGCTTCGAAAGGGAAAATCCCTTGGCCTGTAAAACAGGGTAAAGTGGTTGAAAAATTTGGAGAACAACCTCACCCTACTATTAAAAACATAAAAATTACAAATAACGGAATTGATATTGTTTCTTCTAATTCTCAAAAGGTATACGCCGTAATGGATGGAGAGGTAGTGGGGGTTACGAAAATTCCCGGTTACGATTTAATGTGCATAATCAAACACGGTGATCTGTATTCTGTTTATTCTAAAATGACCAGTGCCAAAATAAAAAAAGCAGACAAAGTTACACAGGGACAGGAGATTGGCATCACTAGAATGAATACCAACAAATCGGAACTTCATTTCGAGCTATGGAAAGGTAAAACCAAAGTAGATCCCGAAAAATGGTTGGTTAGGAAGTAGTAGTGTATTTTGAGATCACTTCCTTAAAATGTAGCAGGTAATTTTTTACCATTTTTTCCCAACTATAGTTTTGTAGTGTATATCGCTTTCCTCCAATGCTCATTTCTTCAAGTTTTTGTCCATCCTCTAAAAAAGAATGAATTACTTGCTTCCATGTCTCTCCATTTCCTTCTTTCACATGAATGCCGTTTTTCTTATCAATCACAGCGTCACTTATTCCTTCTATTCCAGAAGTTATAACAGGCAGGCCAGCGACACTTGCCTCTAGTGCTACCAATCCAAAACCTTCAAAATCACCTTCCATTTTGATATTTGGCATTATAAAAGCATCGGCGATCTTATAAATAGCTGCTACCTGTTTGGCTTGCAGTTTTCCCAAATGAGTAAACCTATGGTTTAGTGTATCATCCTGTTGTAATTTTTGGATATCTTTCTCATCGGAAGGATATCCAAAAAGTAAATCGAGATATTTCTTCCTTTTTTTTCCTAAAACTACAGATGCCATTTTATACAAAAAACTATCTCTTTTATTAAACGGGCCAATAATCACAAAATGTACCCTGTCATCAAGCAATGGCAGTACTTCTCTTATAAACCAAGAAAAACCCTTTCTCTTTACAGAACGTCCCATAGTAACTAAAGTCCTTCTGCCCTTGAGATCTAATGAGAACGTATCATTTATTAGTTCATAAGGGTTTTTAATATTTTCACCAAAAGGATTATCAGCATCTACTCCATTACTAATGGCTATTACCTTATCAGGGTCAAAGTTGCGTTTTAAGCATTCATCTCTGGTTGCACTGCTAACGCCTATTATGGAGTCATATTTTTGTAATCTTTGAATCAATCGTTTTTGAAAAAAAGGAAGTGGAAAAACAATGTCTAATCCATGAATAGTTACTGATAAGGGTATCCTAAATTCTTTTTTAATCCAAGCACAAAATAATCCCAGTAAACCATCATTAACATGAATGATATCAATATTCGGATTAGATTTTATGTACGCTCTGACTCGCTTTTTTAAGGTTAGAAAAAACCACAGCTTACTTTGTGATTCGATATCGTAAAAAATGCAATGAACCTTGGCAAAAGTACGCATACCTTGAACCAAGGCATAAGATTGGTTTTCCATGCCTCCAATAGATGGGGGATATTTATGAGTGATGAACAGTATTTCCATAAGAAGAAAACTTGTTTCTAAAAAAGAGAAAGTATAAAATCAGTCCTATTAACATCCAAAATAGTTGGCGAGTTCTACGAAGAACAGACAATCCTAGCCACAAAGATATTTGTGAATATCCTATAGCTAACATCAACAACTTATTGGCATACTCTTCAACCCCTATTTGGCCTGGAACAAATGCTCCAAAGCTTTTCAGGATAACTATTCCCATATCCATAAATATGGCTTCAAGTACTGTCAGATCATAACCAAATGCGTAGAAAATAACATATATCTCCATAGCCCCTACCATCCAATGCACAGCACTTAATATAAAAGCAATAATAAGACTTCTTTTTTCGTAACGATAAAAACGAGACAATTCGACTTTAACATTACCCAAAAAAGACTTCAGCTTTGTAAATCGATCAGAAAACTTACCAAAAAGCCTTTTTCCCAATCGAAATCGTATCACCAGCCTGATCACAACTATGATAATTAAAATAGATAAGAGAATAAATTTTATCACGTTCCAGAATTCATCCATGACTCTGTCAGATAGGAAAAAAATAATTGCGGACGTAAGAAAGAATAAAAAAATCTGAGAAGTAATTACCAAGGTCCTAGACAGAATTAATGAAGCCATTCCTACTTTATAGGGAACACCTGTTTTTTCTAACAGATACGCCTTAGATCCCTCTCCCCCTATAAGATTTGTGGGATTGATGACAGCGATATTTTCGCCAATCAATCTAATAATAAACAACTTCACTATCGAAGTCGTCCTATACTCTCTTGAAATACAAAGCCTCCATGCAAGAGTTCCAAGAAAATATGCCAGGCCTGATACCAAAATAATTAACCAAAACTTATGGCCTACAGACTTAATATTAGCATATATATCTGTCCAATCACTTTTTGAGATAAAAAGGATAAGACTTAATAATAATAACAATGCTATTATTATCTTAATAATACTTTTTCCAGATTTGAATTTCAAATTAAGCTTTTATCCAACTTCACAAAGGTAGCTAAGACACTGAAGTGATTTAAAAATATATTGTTAATTTATTAATATACCTTTGAGTAACAGATATTTCCGCTTTTTATCGCCCCATAGCTATGAGTATGATTCCCAAAAATAGCTTCATCCTGAAAACCAACCACATATGACTACATTTAGCATACATTCTCAAATCACTCCAATATTACGAGATTGTTAACCATAAAATAACATCGAAAAAATCTCTTTACATCAGAAAAATAAAAATTTAACTTTACATGTCTAAATAGAGTTTATGAGTCAGCAATGGGAGTTTGGAAAACAACGTGCCAAAGGTATCAAGCAGGAGATCGAGCCATGCATATTGGTCGGCCTTGTAACTAAAAATCAAAATCTTGAGGAGGTCGAAGAATATCTAGATGAACTGGAATTTTTAGCAGAGACGGCCGGAGCTAGATCAGTGAAAAGATACATACAGAAACTAGCTCATCCTGACGTAAGATCGTTTGTTGGAAAAGGTAAATTAGAAGAAATAAGATTGTTTCTCGAAGAAAACGAAAATATTAACCTTGTAATATTTGATGATGATCTATCCGCTAAACAGAATGGATATATTGAAAAAGAGCTAAAAGTTAAAATCGTAGATCGTAGTTCTTTAATTCTGGACATTTTTGCTGGTAGAGCTCAAACAGCTCAGGCTAAAACACAGGTAGAGTTAGCACAAATGCAGTACCTATTACCGAGATTGCGTGGATTGTGGACTCACTTGGAAAGGCAACGAGGAGGTATTGGAATGAGAGGACCGGGAGAACAAGAAATAGAAACGGATAGAAGGATAGTAAGAGATAAGATTAGTCAACTCAAAAGCAAACTAGAAAAAATAGATCGTCAGGCTAGAACCAGACGAAAAAGTCGTGGGGTTATGGTTCGAGTAGCTCTCGTGGGTTATACTAATGTAGGAAAATCAACATTAATGAATCTAATCAGTAAGTCAGAAGTGTTTGCAGAAAACAAACTCTTTGCTACGCTGGATACAACTGTTCGAAAAGTAGTTGTTGATGCTGTACCTTTTCTACTTTCAGATACGGTAGGGTTTATACGAAAGCTCCCCCACCATTTGGTAGAAAGCTTTAAATCCACTCTTGATGAAGTTAAAGAAAGTGACATATTGGTCCATGTAATCGATCTGGCACATCCTCAACACGAAGATCATATCAATACTGTAAACAAGACGCTGATAGAGTTGGATGCTGTTAACAAACCAATATTAATGGTGTTTAATAAGCTTGATCTCTACAGGGAAAAGTATTTTGATGATTTTTTAGATAAGGAAACGAAATCTAATATTCTCCGGGAGTTGAAGGAGAACTATGAAAACACTTATCAACAGGATAATATATTCATTTCAGCTATCACGAAAGAAAACATTCCGGAATTAAGAAGCACTCTACTAAAAATGGTCAATAAGATATACTCCGAAAGGGCTTACTAAATACTTAATTCAACACAGCTGGTAATATCAGGCTAAAGCGAGGAATTTCTACCATTAGCTGTTCTTCGGTATCCATATCTATAAAATAATAGTATCCACTCATTTCTCCTAATTGACCTTCTATCGGACACCAAGAATCATAGGTAAAACTTTGGCCAGGTTCCAATTCTGGTTTTTGGCCCACAACTCCTTCTCCCTCTACTGTATGTTTTCCATCTACAGAGTCCATGATAAGCCATTTACGCGACATCAGTTTTATTCTTCTCACCGAATTATTTTTGACTGTGATTACATAGCTAAACACATTTTTCTTGTGTTTACTATCTCCTAGCAATCCTTCATACTTTACCTTGGTTGTAATATTAACTTCCTGTGCTGATAAGAGTTTGTAATTCTTCATCTGTAATTGGTCTTTTAAATAGGAAATTTTCAACTAAATGTTCCGCTTCAATAAGAGCTACTTCCAATAGATCATTCACTACCACCACATCAAAACAAGTCTCATAGGTTAATTCCTTTTTTACTCTGGCGATTCTTTTCCTAAAACTGTCCTCAGATTCCGTTTTTCTATTCCTTAGCCTCTCAATCAGTACAGCCAAAGATGGAGGCCTAACAAAAATAGCTAAACACTGATCACCATACTGTTCTTTTAAATTTTTCGCCCCTTTTACATCTATATCAAAAACTATATGTTTTCCATTTTTCCATAATCTCTCCACCTCAGATTTCAATGTACCATAATACTGTCCTTCATAGACTTCTTCCCATTCGGCAAATTTTCTATCCGCTATCTTTTCATTAAATTCTTCAGCCGATAAAAAATAATAATCTTGCCCATCTTTTTCGTGTTTTCTTGCCTCTCTTGTTGTAGCTGAAACAGAAAACCCGAGCATTGGATATCTGGATAAAAGATGTTTTGCAATGGTTGTCTTTCCAGATCCTGAAGGGGCCGTAAGCAAAATCATCTTACCTTCAAAAACTTTATTGTTAATACTAGAGGACATTGGCTAATTGTTCTTTTATTTTCTCTAATTCATCTTTCATCTTAACTACTATCTGCTGAATATCCATGTGCTGAGCCTTAGAGCCCAATGTATTAATTTCTCTTCCCATTTCTTGTGCTATAAAGCTCAATTTTTTACCTACTTCAATACTTTTTGAATTAAGTACTTCTAAGAAATACTTACAATGTTGGGTTAATCTGACTTTTTCTTCAGAGATATCTAGTTTTTCTATATAAAACAATATCTCTTGTTCAAATCGGTTATGATCTACTGTCTCTAATTTTTTGAATTCCTCAAGGTTTTTATAAATTCTCTCTCTCAACTTTGGAATTCGCTCTACTTCAAAAGGTTCCACCTGCGGAAGTAGTGTCATTATTGCATTTACTCTCTCTTCTAAATCCATCATCGTAATTCTACCCTCCTCTGCTCTGAAAGTATTCAGTGATTCTACCGCTGAAATGCAAGCTTGACTAGTAATCTCCATTAGTTTTTCATCAACTTCATTATCTGGAACACCTACCACATTGGGTATTCTGAGTATGGCCTGCATGATGTCTGAGTGCTCTATTTTAAGCTCCTCTTTTATTTGATTTAACTCTTTGAAGTATTTCTTAAACAACTTTTTATTAAGGGCTGCATCTCCATCTCCGTCTGGTGTTTCTATGTTGATGATCACCTCTATTCTTCCTCTTTTCACCTCTTTGAGGACAATCTTTCGAAAGTGCATTTCTCTATCCTGTATGCTTGCTGGAATACGTACGCGAACATCCGTAGTTTTAGCATTAAGAGTCTTTATTTCCACTTTTGCAGTGTATTCACCATCCGTGATCTTACTGCTACCATAACCCGTCATAGAATACAACATAATCGAAAATTTCGGTAAATATATTGAATTTATGTGAGGAGACTAGAAAGCCTTGTGAGAGATGCCTCTAAAACTACATAATTAGGCAATTGAACATTTCTTTATCCTGAATGTATCCTTGTAATCGATCTCCTACTTTCAAAGGGCCTACTCCTGCTGGAGTACCAGTAAAAATAAGATCTCCCTTTTGTAAAGTAAAATATTTTGAAATATGAATAATCAAGTCATCAAAGTTAAATATCATCAAAGTCGAATCACCTTTCTGAACTGTTTTCTGGTTCTTCATCAGAGAGAAATTAATATGTTCTGGCAGTTCTTTTTTGTTTATAAAACCACCTATCAGAGCAGATTTATCAAATCCCTTAGCTATTTCCCAAGGATGTCCTTTACTCTTTAGTTTAGTCTGAAGATCACGAGCAGTAAAATCAATACCCAAGCCTATTTCCTTATAATAAGTCTTAGCAAATGGTCGCTTGATCGACTTTCCATTTTTACAGATCTTAAGTATTAATTCTACTTCATAGTGTATGTCATCTGAAAAATCAGGATAGTAAAACGGGTCATTATTTCTCAACTGTGCAGTAGGCGGTTTACAAAAAACCATAGGTTCTGTAGGTACATTATTACCCAATTCCTCAGTATGAGCAACATAGTTCCGACCAATACAAAATATCTTCATTGTAATATAATATTTGCCCAAAGATGAAGATTTTTTTTGTTTCAATCAGAGAATTTATTTCCACATCTCTTCTTCTATTTGTTCATCAAATTCCGTGTCAAATGTAACTGACTTAGTTGTTAATTTCAACCATCTTCGACACAATAAAAAAAGGACAACGGAAACAACAAATAAACATGATAAAATTAAATAATAACCTGTTAGAATTGCTATGAGTATAAAAAAAGTAATAATTCCTAAATTGAACCGCGGAAGATCCACTTTAACCAGTGTATCAGTACCGTATTCTTCTAATTGTTTTGATTGCATAATTTTACTTTTAAGGTTTGATTATCAATTCTCCGGAACTTTCAACAAAAATTAATCCTCCTGTATTTGTAAAAGCGTCAACTTCCGGATTCTTAACTCTCATAAGACCAAATATCTGGATGATTCCATAGTTTTCAACCTTATTATTAACTCTTGTGGTTAATGTAGCATCAGCGAGATGCATAAGGATTCACATTCAAAAGCTGCATTATTGGGATTATCGCCATTTGAAATGTCAGTTGGTCGCCATTCTGTGCGAGATCCGTTATTTCCAAATTATTGCCATGTAAATGAATCGTCAGGAAAATTGTTATTAATATGTAAAGTTTTAGATTTAGATTTAAATTCATTGATAATATTTTCCTCCAAAACTATATGGATTTACTCCTTCTATCTACACCCTTTAGGGTGAAAATCCTGCCTTCATAATTTTATTAAAAACAATATTCACTTTTGTTCCATTCTCATGATCAATACTCAAGTCTCCATTTAACTGTTCGGTAAGGGCCCTGATCAAAGTACTTCCAAAATTCAACCTACTATCATCAGAAATATCATATCCTTTGCCATTATCTTCCACCTTCAGCACAAGATCCTTTTCATGTTGTTCGAGAACTATATGAAGTATACCTTTTTTATCCGTTATAAAAGCATATTTTAAACTGTTGGTTATTAGTTCGTTTATGATTAATCCTAGAGGCACAATTACATCAATATCCAAATCTATATCTTGTACTGACATTGACAATTGAACGTCCTTTCTGTCGAGATTATAAGTATCGAACAATTCTTTCGTAAGTTTTTCTATATATTCTTTAACCCCAATATCCCTTAGATTTTCTTTATGATAGAGATCTTGATGTATGAGTGCCATAGATCTCACTCTATTTTTACCCTCCGTTATAGCATCTTGGGCTGTTTTATCATTTATGGTATCACCTTGCAAGGATAAAAGGCTAGATACCATCTGTAAATTGTTTTTTACACGATGATGAATTTCTCGAAGTAGCAAATCTTTCTCTTCTAACGCCTTAGCGAGTTTAGATTTTTGATCCTGTACTTTTTTGTTAAGTCGCCAAAGGAAAAAAGTCAATATTGAAATCAGTAACAATATAAAGCTTCCAACCCCTATAGTCCATTTCTGTCTACGGACTACCTCTTCCTTATGCTCGTTTTCCTTATTTAAATATGTAATTCTATTATCCTGAATTTCTTTTTCGTACTTAGCATTTAAATCCTGAACGATGTAGTTGTTATTTTTTAATCGAATTTCTTTGTTTATTTCATTTATTTCTTGAGCTATTTCAAACGCCATTTGATACCCACCTCTCCGCTGATAGAATTCCTTCTTAATACTAAGTAATCTTTTTCTATTTTGGAGATTTATTTCGGTGTTAGATTGTTCCGATAATAAACGAAATTGTTTTTCAAATTCAAACGTATCCAAATCCTGATAAGAGAGTCTAAGTCTTAGCATCTTTAGATGGTTAGTTAGACGTATATCAGAGGTCTCTCCTTCTAAACTAAATATCTTTTCAATTTCTTCAGGTGATGGAGTAATTCCCAAATCCAATTTAGTATCAATAATAGAAGACTTAATTACTACACTTTCCCATTTCTTTTTACTCGATTGTTCGTTAATACTATCTGCCAAGAGATAATGCTTCAAAGCAGTATGAAACTCATCTACATATCTATATGTATTTCCTAAAATCACATGAGCTAAATATTTCGCTTTAGTAAGTTCAAATTTTTCAGATAAGCTCAAATTTTCAGTAGCATATTGACGTGTTTTATTAATATTTCCCAAGCGATAATATATTTCGGCTAGTCGATCATTAAAAGTTACTTTTTTAAAATCATCTATACCTTCCCTAAGATATGTAGCTCCTTCTAAAATGGTAGTTAAAGCTTCTTCATAGTTTTTCTTGTGCTCATATAAAAAGGTACCGTAATCAAGTTTATTAAACGGCATACTTGACGAATCCTGATGAATCGAGTCTATCCGAATAGCTTTTAGAAAAAAAATCTGAGCTGAATCATAATTATTCTCTGCTATAAATATGCGTGCTTTGGTATGATTGGCATTAGACTCAAAACGGTAGGGCAGTGAATCCCGACTTAATAATCGTTTAGTATAAGTTTTTGCTGTAATAAAGTCGCTTTTAAACATATACATGCTTATCAAAGCATCCATCAAATCAATACTCTTATTATCGAAGCCCAGAGAATCTGCCAACTGATACGCCGATTGATAAACACTTATCGCCTTATCGGATTCCCAACTATGAATCAATGACTTGGCCTGATCTTCCATAGCTTCAATATATATTAAACCAACTTTGTTTTTTGATACATAATCCTTTAGGGCAGCCTCTAGAGTCATCACAGATTCTTCATATTTCTTTTGATCATAGAGTTTTCTTCCCTTTTCATGTAATGAAGATATCTTGGTAGTCTGTGCTTTAATTGTTAACGAAAAAGCAAATAGTCCTATCACCACATAATAACACCTTTTGATGCTATTCAGTCTTATGAAATATTCATACATTATACTTCATGGATTTTTCAATTTTTTCCTCAATATCTAAAAAAGATTTAGTAATCTCCCATAGGAATAAGTCCTGTTTTATGGCTAAAGCCACTAGTTTAGTTTTGTCATTATTCTCTTTCCATATATTACTCATATCCTAAAGCTTTACAAGCTTTTGAAAGTATACCTCCGTCGGAGTAGATATAGAAAGGAAATATATTCCGGATTTTAGAAAAGATAAATCAATTTGTGATGTCCCCTCCGGAAACGAATCTAGGTATTTACCCTTTATATCTAACAGGGTCATTTTGCTTAATTGAGATATATTTTTAAGAAAAACTGTACCTCTAGTTGGGTTGGGGTAGATAATTGCTCCCTTTGATAAATCTAACACGTTTGAAGATTTTTTAACACTCACTTCCCATTCTCTGCTTTTGAAAATTACCAGATCTCCGTTATTATCAATTATTTCCGGATGAGAAACCTCATACCAATATTTTCCTTCATCTGATTCTTGTATGTCTGATTTAGAAAATGAATAATTATTTGCTCCTTCTATAGGTTCCAATTTGTGATACCATTGGTATGTTGAGCCGTCTACCATATCATCCGCTTGCAATGCCAAAACATCTCCTTCTAATATGGTCATTTCAACATTCTCAAAAGGGCTTCTTTGATCAGCTATTCTGTAGTTCGAAATATCATCATCCTGAACAATTTTTGGAAACTCATCGATAAGCTCCGAAAGTGTCAGTTTATTATTTGCTAATCGAATGCTTGCCAAATAATCATATTCAAACGTAGTGATTTGTTCTATTTCGTTGTTATTTAACCAAAGTCGTCCGACTTGTTTGATTTTATGAGTAGGAAGGGTTCCACTAAAAGAATTGTTTGTCAAATCGATCCATGGATAGTTTACATCTGACATTTCCAATCTCAAATTTCCTATATCTCCACTTAGGTCGTTATTAGCAGCGATAAGCTGATAAAATTTAGGAGAACCGTTCCAATTGTATTCTTTAATTTCTCCAGATAGATTACATTCTGTACATGTAAACGTCCTCATTTGTGGCATCTCATCTAACCAAAGCGGAAGAGGCTGCTCATTCCAATCATTAAAACTACCGTTAAATTTATCTAATCCTTTCCAACTTCCTACTATATCCAAGCTCCCGGTTAGATTGTTACTTGATACATCTATTTGCCAGAAAGGAATTGAAGTATAAGTATCTGGAATTGGTCCAGAAAGGTTGTTTTGTCTCACATCCATCGCAATTAATTCTGGTGGAAGTAATGGCAGGCTCCCTTGTAAATCATTCCTCGATAAATCTAATCTTTCTAATCGCCTGAGTGTATCAAGTCTGAATGGTATCTCTCCACTTATCCCACAATTACTTATTGTAAGTTTTGTTAAATTCTGAAGATTATATAATTCCTCAGAAAGGTTACCTTCGATCTCTCCTGAAAAAAATTTAAGTTCTTTTAAGCCTTCTAATTGATATACAGATGCTGGAAAAGCACCACTAAGGCCTATATTAGTTCTATTAAGTATCGAAACTCTATCATTTTCTATTGAAACTCCGCTCCAGTCCTCTAGTGGGGCCTCTGTCAACCAATTTTCCGAATTGATCCAATTGACACCATCCAATTCGTTATATATTTCTACCAATATCAACGAGTCCTGCTCTCTTGTCTGACCTATAATTAATGTAGATGGAATCAACCATCCAATAATAAAATAAAATATTATCCTTTTCATTCGTATTAGTTTATAATACAAATAAATAGGCTTAGCTCCATGAGACATACACCCTAAAGGGTGAAAAGAAAAAGATCAGGAATTGGAATGGAAACCTATAATATTGATTAATTCAAACTTACTCGAAACACTAAAAACTTGAAATATTCTCTTGCGATAAGTTTTAACAGTGTTAATACTCAGGAATAATTCTCTTGCTATTTCTTTGTATTTCTTTCCATGACAAATCTGTAATAGTATTTGATATTCTCTCTCAGTAAGAGAAACATGATGTTTATTCATTACCTCTTCTTTACTAGGAAATATGTCCTTTTTTACCTCAGACTCAAATTTAAAAAGTGCCAATTCTATATTACTTCTCAGATCATTTTTATTGAAGGGTTTGACAATATATCCATAAGGCATAGTTTCTTTCACCATATCGAGAGTGGTTTGATCAGAATAAGAGGTAATAAAAACAAAGGGTATTCGATACTTTTTTCTAATTAACTTTGCGAGATCAATACCTGAAAGTGTTCCTTTTATATTGATATCTAAGAGAGCCAACTGAACCTCTCGTGTGGCCAGATAGTCAATTGCCTTATCTCCATTCATAGCTCTACCTATCACATGATATCCTAAAGACTTTAAAGTTTTTTCAAGTTCCATCGCAATAATGCCTTCGTCTTCTACTATAAGTATTTTTGTCATGATTATAGCCTATAAAATTAGAATAAAATGCCGATACATCGGAAGATAAGCACTCCCTCAGATCGTATAAAACCAATTGTTACATGTTCTCAAATAAACTATATCCTTAAAAGCAATCTCAAAAAGCATAGGATATCTTTTTATGGTTAAAAAATAACGACTTGGCAGATTAACCATATGACCGTTTATATCTACTTTCAAAGAAAGAGCATCATAACCAAACGAATTTCACCAAAAAGGGTGAATCACAAAACAGCTGTTCTAAATATTTTGATATACCCCAAAAATAAAATCACTCTGATGATCTTTCAGATAGGTATCTTCTAGTTCGAACAAAGTCTCCAAAATCTCTTGAGCTTTGATATCAGAATCATCTACAAAATGGTGAGAAATATCCTTTAATATTGACATTAGCAAATTACCACCGAAAGATTTCTCTTCTAATATTCTAAACTGTGAATGGATAACAGGCCTGATCATTTCGGATTCGATGCATTCTGATGGATCAGCCACTATCATTCTTAGATAACCAGAACCATAGTACCTCTTTTTTGTCAAGTTCGTTTTAAATCTCTTTTTAAGTCTCGAAGGTATTAATTCAAGTCCTTTATTAATATGAGCCAACTGCGTTCTGTCATACTGCAACCTATTCTTACCTACATATTCGTTTAAAAGTAAAAGTCCGCCTGGTTTAAGCCACTTTTTTACTTTTTCTTCTATCAAACTATTTATGTTGGCAAAGTGATGAAGAGAAGAATGAAACAAAATGGCATCAAATTCTCCCACACTAAACATAGCCTTCCAAATATCAAGAGATAAGAATTCCATATTATCAAGGCCCTGTTCTTTGGCGATCTGGCTTGCCTTTTTAAGTAAATTATCGGCTATATCAATACAAACTACCTTTTCAAAGTTTTCAAAAGAAGCAAATTTGATTTCATGGCTACAGATCCCTGAACCAATGGACAATAACTTCAAAGATCCTTGATCCTTCACATATTTACCAATAAAGTAGGTTTCATAATCCACCTGCTTGTCACCAGTTATTTTCTCATTCCATCGCTCTCTTACCTTAGGTATTATCCACCAGTTAGAACTCATAATAGCACTATTGCTAAAAGCACTTTTTGTTCGAGCTTGTCCTTTAGGATTGATTTTGGACAACAGGAACCCCATACCTCTTTGAGCCAATTTTTGATATATATCAATTATATCCTCTCTAGTAATAATTCTCATATACTGGTGTATTCAAACAAACTCTAGATAAGAAAAAACTAAATAATCCCCGAATTGCAAAGTAATTTTCGATAATTATTATTCCCTAAAAACTAAATGCAACCATTCCTTTTACGAAAAAGGGAGTACCTGGAGTAAAATGTATTTCTTCAACAGACTCAGATTCATTAAGTAGTCTTGATTCCGTTGCGAACTGTGTTTCGTTCCATTCCGTATCAAGAACATTTTGAATTTGTAAGCTAAGGTCAATATTTTTCCATTTATAACCTGTATTAATATCAATTACACTATATCCTTCAGCAACTATGGAATTATCTTCATTTGCAGGTCTATCATTCATAAATCGCATATGAACACCTCCATACCAACCGGATTGGTGTAACAAATTGATACCGCTTATTAAAGTAAAATCAGGTGCTAACGGAATATGATCCTGGTCTTCTTCAGAGTCTGTTGTTCTAGCATATGTATAATTAGCGTCAAGATTCCAAAACAACCATTTAATAGGTTGATATCTCAAACTTAAATCTACTCCTTTCCTCTGGGTCTTTCCGCTAGGTTCAACTATCCCTGCATCACCAACATAAACAAACTCCTGCTCCAAAAACAGATACCAGTAAGCCATATTAATGAACCATTGAGCAGAAGGTTTCCATATGTATCCAATATCAATACCATAGGCGGCAGGAAGTATTTCCTCCCCTTCCTTATTTACTACCACACGAGTATCATTGGAATGAAAACCCTTACCACTCTTAAAATAAAGTTGCAAATCTCTGGAATAATTGTACAGTATATTAAACTTAGGACTAATAATCGTTTTAGACTGTGATTGAGTTTCATAGTTAGTCTGTAATAGATCATTGTATTCAAAATTGAAATGATCCACTCGAACAGAAGAGTTTAGCGTCCATTTGCCAAAATCAAAAATAGTACGAAAATATCCTCCCATATTTGTTTCGTTAATATCTCCCCATTGGACATTTCTAAGTGTTTCTCGTCTATTTCGCGTATAAGACAATTCATTGTCACTGCTTTGGTCGTTCCTAAGACTTACACCAATAGCTACACTTCCATCCACTTCTCCCATAGAATACATATGATTGTACTCACTATTTAATCCATAGATATTTCTAACCTCTTTCTGTCTAATCTGATCTCCATTGATAGGGTCCTCCAGATAAAAAGTAAAATTAGAATAAAGTTCAAAATCGTATCTACTAAAATAGATACTGTTTTTTACAATAGAATTTTTGTCAATAAACCTATCATAAGTAACCAACACATTCGTCCTGCTTGTGTTACCACCTTCAGTGTCATCTATAGCTCCAAAGCGACCAATAGAACCGTCATCAACTGCTCTTTGGGGTATTTGACCTGAAGCATCCCACTTACTACTAAAAAAAGAAGTTGTAACTCCTATTTTATCTGTATCAGAAATATGTCCACTATACTTACCAAAAATATTCGTTCTATTAAAATTTTGTGGACTGTCAAAAGGACCATCACTTAGTATATGTTCTGCAGCAACATAACTATTGTGGTTTCCGTTGCTGACCAGATTAAACATACTCAACAACCTATTCGTATTGAAAGCTCCAAATTCAGCTTTGAAAAGGCTATTATCAAGCCTTTCTCTTGTTCTTATATTTACATATCCTGCAGTATTGAAATTGCCAATATCAGCATAGTAAGGTCCTTTACCAAAATCCAATTTGTTAATCGTTTCCGGTATTACAAAGTGTAAATCCGAATACCCTTGTCCATGAGCGTGCGATACCATATTAACCGGAAGTCCATCCACTGTTAGGCTAACATCCGTACCATGATCAATATCAAAACCTCTAAGGAATATTTGCTCTGCTTTTCCTCCACCAGCATGCTGTCCAATAAATAAGCCCGGCACTTTTCTAAGAACCTCTTGGGATGAACTTACTGGGTTGGTTTGAATATCAATATCCGCGATAAGATTTAATGCATCGATGCCCCTAGTAATAGTTATTTCACTTATATCAATAATCGATGAAGAAAGAACAACATTCAATACTTCAGTAAGAGAATTTATGAATATTTCACTTTCATCGAATCCTATATGAGAAAAATACAATGTATCTCCCACTTTAACTTCCTCAAATCTAAAAACTCCTTCCTCATTACTATGCGTATGTTTTCCATTCGAAATATTCAGAATATTGACTCCGGGTATTGGGTTATTACTTTCATCAGCTACGGTTCCCTTCAAAATGCTTTGTCCACTTAAAACTGCATTTGACAAAATAAATATTACTGCTATGCGAATTGATATCATTGAATATATTTTCACCTACTTTAAATCGATTACTACAAATAACGTCGAATATAACCATATAAATCAAATAAGGTTTGTTTTGTTTTCTATTCTTTGACAACAAGTTATTGAGGCTTAACGATTTTACAATCCTTTGCTTCCTGTTGTAAACTGAATCAAGAAAGGTACTAACGGAATATCTTTTTCGGTTCTAAAATTATTAGTGATGAGTATCTCGTACTTTTTATCAGGTTCTAATTCCACCTTCATCGTCCAAGATTTCGAGTCCTCAGACCACATTCTATCCACTATCTTAGGAAAGGCATCCTCTCCTAATTCACCATAGTTTACTCCAGTGTTATATCCATTTAAGGGTTGCGAAAACTCAATGGTTATCTCTTCTAGCATGGGATCCACCTCCAAGGAACCATTTTCAAACTCCTTTATTCTTACAATCTTTGGTCTTCTTTTTTTATCCTCAGTCCTTAATAAATTAATTGGCTTGGAGAAAAAATTTGTATTATCAATTAAGGAGTCAACGGATCGAGTGTCTTCATAATTGATTTCGATTAACTCTTTTATTGCTTTCTTCTTATCTGTTTCCTTTTCATAATGTAGTTCACATAATTGGTAACCAATATAGTATCCAAGATCTCTGACATCAAATTGGTTTGGAGCATTACTCCATAGCCATTTGTATGTAAGGTCATAGAACATTTCATTTTCAAAAACCTCTTTAACTTTAGGATTACTTTTTCCATATTTGACAGCTGGTGAAGAGGAAGGAACTCCCATCGCTTTAGTTGAGATGAACTCAGCAACGCCTTCATATAGACATTGATAAAGCAAATTGTCAGGAATTGGTTTTTGTTGCGTATGAACATATTCATGTACATTAAGCAAAACAATGTTATCTAAAGGTTTGGTCTCTATATAATTCACAGCCCACGTTTTCATTCTTCCTTCAAACTCAGAAATATCCGTATGTTCATCTACCATTGCCAGCTCACTTCCAATGAGAACTAAACTATCAATTGTTGTTCCACCACTTCTCATCGCACCTATCGTAAAATATATTTTTGCAGGTTTGAGTTCAGGATAAACAGTTTTCAATTTTTCGATTCCCTCTTCCAACTGGCTTGACAGCTCTCTCGCTTTATAAGTATTGGACTTTATAGATTGTAAAAATTTAGGATATTGATTAATCATGTTTAAAAACTCATCTGAACTGTATCTTTTAGCATCAATAATGCCTTTTAATCCCGATGTGCCTTGTGACAAGTACATCTCTTCCAGTAACCTCAATTGTTCTAAAGAATCTGTCCGCTTTGATACAACATCAAACATGGTCCAAAATCTATCTATATCGGCAGTTATAACTCTTGCTTTTGGGTCATCTTTACTTTGGCAACCCGTAAGAATAAGTAAAAAGACAAATACTCTAATCATATTCGATTTATTTAATTGAAAACTTTCTTGAATTACACCGTTTATTTACAAATGGTAAACTATCCCTTAGTGGCAATTTAAATGTTTAGCAAGATACTACTCTTAAGATATAGTCTCTATAGAATATTCTCCAATATGTATTCCTTTCTAATTTTTTGTTTCATGTTTCTAAGAATATGATGCACTTGCCTGGATTTACCATGAAAATTATTGGAAATATGAGACTCAACCAAAGTTAAATATACGTGTTCAGAAGGAAGTTCCTTTTTAATCGTATTAAGAAGTTCAAAGCACTCAGCTAATCTTTCGGCTCTAAATAAACAATAACAAAGATTTAATTTCATGATTGGAGAATCCGAATATGTGAGCATCAAGCTATATAACTGAACGATCTCATTCCAATGCTTCAATCCGTAGCCCTCTTCCATCATATGTTTGCTTATTATCAGGCCTTCTATATAATATTTGTCGAATATTTCCGGCTTTTCCAAATAGTAGAGCCCCATATTAAAAAGCTCTAGATTCCACTTCGTTTTATCCTGTTCAAAGAAAGGAATCAATTTACTTTCTTTAACTTTCTCTGGAATTCTCGCCAAATGGAAGCAAAACAAGGCAAGCAAGTTTCTGGTGCTATTCCTTCTATACTTATCCCATAACATTTTGGTAAGAGATAATGCTTCTAAGCATAGGTCTTCGTCAATTATTGATTCAATCTTCTCATTAAATGAATCATATCCTATATTGAATATGGAATAAAAGATGTCTTCAACTAACCTTAAATCACTATCCGATACCGTTTCAAAAACTAAGTCAAAATTGAGACTAGATGATGCCTTTAAAAAGCCCTTTTTAGTTCGTGTAATACTTTTGTATACCGCATCTTCTTTGAGTAAAGTACAATTACTAATTTCCTTAGTATGTAACCCAAAAATATTTTTGAGTATAAAAATTACCTTCGCTTTAGAAGAACCCATTTCTGATTTTGCTAAAAACAATATCATTTTTAACCTAAGGTCTTCATTTATCTCCTCGTCCGAACCACAAGCAAATCTCTCACATTCTATATCTGAATGGACCTTCTTTTTCATTTGGTTTAATATATCGTTTCGAGCAACTATAAAAAACCAATTCTTTACATTCTCCGGATATTTATCCGGTTTCCAGCTTTTTAAGGATTTGTAAAACGAGTTTTGGATAGCATCCTCAATCTCATTTACATAATCTGCTCCAAATTGCTTAAACAAAGACGAAAACAGTTTTCCATAAAGTTTACGATAATTAGTATCGATTTTAGAAGTTATGCTATTCTTCATACTCCATAATAGGCCTAATTTCTGTGGTCCCTCCCCAAAGATGGCACGGACATTCCTTAGCTAAATCAATTATCTCATTTAAATCTTTAGCTTGTAGGTAATAAAAGCCTCCTATCATTTCTTTGGATTCTAAAAACATACCATCCTTAATTATGCAATCCTTTCCTGAGATTCGCACACTTTTCTCTTCTAATCCCTCTCCCGAAATCAAATGTCCCGATTGAGCAAGCTGGTTTGCCCATGCCATATGTGCAGCGACCAACTCTTGCATTTGCTGAGGTGATAAATTTTGCATTTGTTCAACATCATCGTGTAGCAGTAATAAGTACTTTTTCATTTTTTTAGTTTGTTTTTATACTTAAGACATTCCCATGATACCAAATTGGACATTTTTTATTTATTTTATATAGATTAGTTAATTATTTCATTCTCACTCACTATAATCTTTCTGAGAATATTTGTTATCTGATCACCTTGCTCGAAAATCATAAAATGTGATCCATTACCAATTTTAAAAGTGTTTTTATTCTCCCAACATCTTACGATAACATCTTTTTCCCCTATTACATTATACATAATGAAGTTATGATTAGATATTTCTTTGAAACTGGCAATTTTATCTATTGACCATTTCATTAGTTTATAATCTGTTTCATATAACATTTCTTTTAAAATTGGTCGACTTGATTTCGTGCCCGAGTTCAACATATAAGTTACCATGGAATCAACAATTGGTATTTTTACGGTTGGTAAGAGTTTATACATCTTACTTTTTAATCCTAATTGGAAGAGGTTATTTAAATCCTTTAGGGATCTAAAACTCGAAATTAAAATAACCACTCTATTACCATTTATTTCTGCTATTTTCTGAGAAAGAAGTCCTCCGAAAGATAAACCTATGAGCACATCATCGACGGTAATATCATACTCTCTAATTAACCTGACCGCATAGTTAGTTAACGATTCCGAATTAAGATTTCTCTTCCATTTTACAAATACCTTAGGTAATGTTATGTCTCCGATATTTGAAAAAGCTTTTTCATTAGCTCCTAATCCAGATATACAAATAGCCCTCATGAAATCTCTGTCTTCATATCAACATCAATTTATTAATTTATTAGATCCATCACAAATCGGTAGTTTTATTCATTTACTTGATACGTATCAGTTTACCTTTTCTTTTATAAATATTTTTATAATCCCATTGAATTTCAGATGCCTTTTTTGTCCATCTTTTTAAGTCTTCCAGGTCTATTTGATCCACTGCGGTATAGATAATGGAAGCATCTTTAAATTTGCCCGTACCTTCTTTTAATTTATCTTCATCGAAACTTGCTCCACTCCAAAACATAAGTCTAATTCCAGCCTTTAGTTTGCTGTAACCTACTATTGGATTACCATCTAAAAACCATACGGGATGTTTGTGCCATATTTTGTTCTCCGCGTAAGGCAATTGCATATCCAATATTTCCGCTAGTCGATTGCATATTTCTATTTCTCCTTCTTCTTGGTTTTCATTATATCTTTTGGTATCCTGATTCATGCCATTAAGTTAATTGTAACATCGGATAAAATTGTCCATATTAAAGCCAAAAATTATGAGTACATTATTTCAAATGGCTTGTCATTTCACCAAGATTAATTTTTTCAGCTCTTGAAAAACTTATTTCTCTAACGTACTCCATTTTACCCCACAAATAATCATTCCCTTTTAGGCCTCTAGTTATCTTCATTCTTCTGTTCAGTCTGTTAATTTCTATTTGTGTAGCACGTCTTCTATGCTCTAACCTTCCATAAAGCTTAATGGCAGGATAATTCGAAAATTTCTTAAAAAGAAGTGCCCTTATCCAAAACCACCTTCGACTATTGACTCCCAAAAAACAAACATTCGGGTTGTTCCGTGCATTCTCCGGAAGTTTGGTTGGAAATTTTTCGAAATAAAACCCCGTTTGATTATCGTTAAGAAATAACGAACCGATAGGTGTCACTGTTGGATTACCTTCAGAATTGACAGATGCCACAGAAACATAAAAGTTCGAACTAAAACTTCTATTAAAATGATTACGAATTGCCTTCCAATCTTCCCTGATATCCATTTCTTAGATGTTCATTTTAGGTGTTTTGCTAACTTTTAACTCCAGAATAGCTATGGCAATAACAATCATAACCTCAACAACTATATATATCCATCCAAAAATTGTTATTTGCAGAGCATGATATAATGCTAAACCTATTGACAGGCAACAGTACATCAAATTAAAGATGGCTATCACCGTCAAATATCTATTCCAATTTTTATTAAAAGTACAGTAACAGTATAGGTCATAAATAGCGAACAATAAAGGCCAGACAGTCAAAAAATATAATGTGTTTTTAGGTATGCCAAAGAAGCCTTCTAATTTAACCAATACGAACCCAAGTAAAAACACTGATAATATGGCTCCGGCTCCATCTAACAGAAAAAGTTTTCTGGGATTTTCATTACTCCATAGTATCATTCTTCTGAAGTTCATTTTTTGTTCCCTATTTTTTTACATGAAACTTCTATTATAAGACCAGTGCTAAAATTCAAATATACTACTTACAAAATTCTAACTAGTAACCTTTGTTTTTTCCTTCATTAAATTCCATGTTACACTTGCCAAAATGGCTCCCAATATAGGTGCTACAATATAAATCCATATATAAGAAGTATTACCGGAAACCAGAGCAGGAGAAATAGATCTGGCTGGATTCATAGACGCACCGGTTATAGGGCCAGCAAACAAGGCCTCCAATAACACCGTAGCTCCTACTGCAACCCCTGTAAAGTGATTTATAGATTTATTCTTACCAACGAAAAGAATAACCAGCATTAAAAGATAAGTAAGTATGATTTCTAAAAAGAAGGTTCGTTGCCAATCTCCAAAAGGAACTGTGGTACCCAAATCATGATGTTCTTTAAACATTAATTTTAAAACTCCGGAAGCCAAAAAAGCTCCTAACAATTGAGCTATTATATATCCCAACATGCTTTTTACTTTCCTATCATCCGTAAATGAAAATGCTATAGTAACTGCCGGATTAATATGGGCTCCAGAAATGCTACCAAACGCATATATCATAACCATTACAATAAGTCCAAATGTAATGGCCACCCCTAAATGAGTCACTGTACCTCCGGTAGTATCATTTATTACTATGGATCCCGTACCACAAAATACCAGTCCAAAAGTTCCTATTAACTCGGCTATATATTTCTTCATCTTCTTTGCACGTAGCTTAATGCAAACAACATTTCTCTACCTATTTGTATTAGCCTCTCATTATACTTTTCTGCCTCCCATTCAGTTTCATCATACTCTTTGGGGTCATCATATGGGAGAGATAATCGGAAATCGCACCCTAGGACCATAGGACATTCGGCATCTGCCTCTGAGCAAACCATAATTGCTGCAAAGTCATTTTTAGGATTGGGTGTATCGTCATATTTTTTTGAAAAGGCCCTATAGGCTTTCATTCCCTCCTTCCATCTAATCTCGTAAATCGGATTTTCTTCGTCTTCATCATCAGTTATGATTTCCAATCCTACAGACCTGAAAGCTTCTACTGCTCTGATATTAAATGCCGTGGCCTCCGTTCCACCAGAAAATGTCTGAATTTGAGGAAGTCCATAATAATCCGCCCCAATAGCCAACCAAATTTGTCCAAGATGGCTTCTTCTGGAATTATGCGTGCAAATAACTACCAGCTTAGGTGTTTGGTTACTTATGATTTTCTTTGAAATGTACTCTCTGAGTAATAAAAGTTGCTGCTTTCTCTCCTTAGATATTAGGTCAAATTCCATTTCTAAATCTTCACATAACGTCTCAATATCTGCTAACAGGGTCCATTTATTATTATTCATACTAAATCTTTATTGGATCAAAACAATAAACCCTGCAATTTCAATTATAATATTCTTATTTCTTACATTTCAGTATTAAGCTTTTCTTATCTTTTACTCGCTCAATTTCCTTCAATCTAAGATGAGACTCTTTTCACAATAACTATTTCTTTTTGCTTTCATGTTTTACCCAATCTACTTCCATTACCCATTCACCCTTCATTGGAGAATCCGTGATTTTAGCATAATTCAGTATAGCAAACATAGGTTCTGGATAATTATCTCCCTCTCCCTCATTTCTATATACCTCTCTACCATCTAACCGATAGACTAAATCGCTTTCTTCCCATTCCACCGAGTATTCATGAAATTCGTCAAGAAGAGCAGGAATATTAGTACGATAATTCATCCAATCCGCTTTTCCACACCCTCCAAGGTTCTTAATGGCTCCTGTGGTAAATTCATTTTTTAAGTGATCTCCGTGATGCTCAAAAATGTCAATCTCTCCTGATCCAGTAACAGGCCAACAAACATTTTCATCCTTCTCTTGTACTGGTGGCTCGTTATTTCGTGCCCCTAATATCCACCATGCCGGAAACATACTTTTCTCACCATTGCCCCATAACTTTAGTCTGGCAGTCCATTTGCCTTTGATAAACTCTTTCCGGTTTTTGGATGCTATACGACCAGCGACATATTCGGTATCCGGATGCTGCTCACCTTGTTTATTTAGATTGTCACATGAACGTTTTTCACCAATATTTATCACTTTTAACTTCAAAGTACCATTACTCACCTCTCGCGTACCAAATTGATTATCGGGAACATAACAATGAGTTTCATCATTCACCCAAATCAATTGGTCCTGCCAATTATCTGTATTAAAAGTGTCAAAATCATCAAAAAAATCTACGATAAACGTATCCATTTCCGTTTGTTCGACATTAAGCTTAGCCTTTTTTTCCTTACACCCCAAGGTAAAAATCATGGCTAATAACAATAGTATTTTTGCGAGTTGTGTCATAATTTAATTTTAATATTCTACTGATTTATACTTCTTATTATTCTTAAAAAAAGCTTTCAGAATATAAGTCTATCCTACAAACCTAAAATTCTATTTCAATAATCTTAAGTTTACTATCAATTTGATTCCACGTAATTGCGAAAGTTTTCCAAAATAGCCTGCCATCCAGCACGTTGTTGTTCATCTGCATTTGTTCCTTCTGCTTCAAAAGTCTCTGACAGTTTCACTCCTTCTTCAACATTAGTAAATTGAATCATTACTTTTCTTCCATCCGACATATTATACGTTATTAATTCCTTATCCTTTACCTGTTCATAAGTTCCCATAAAATCAAAGCCCATACTTCCATCTTTAGCGTCCATTCTCCAATTAAATATCCCACCAGGACGTAGGTCATTGGTCGCTGAAGGACATGTCCATTCCTCAGAAGCAAAATTCCACTGGGTAATATGTTCAGGAGTTGTCCAACATGCCCATACTTTTTCCATTGGGGCCTTGATTGTTATTTCTACAGTTATGGTTTTTGTGTCCATTTTTATAAATTTTTCTATTTGCCTTCTATGTCTCAATATATGTACTATAGCATGTTCAAATAGTTGCTCCACATCATATTTTTGTCCCCATCTTACATTTATCTTTTTATCAGCATCCTTTTCAAATAAGGGTAGATTGGGATAATCAAAAAAGAGTGTTTCGTTAAATTCAAACATTGCACTCAAGGCCCTCTCATACTCCCCTGCTGTTTCTAAAAACACCTTGTCTTTGTACGAAACCGACTCTCCCAGCCATTTCCTAATTTCTATCACATAAGTATAACCACTTTGCACCACATGTGTTAATATAGTCTGTATTGATCTGCAATCTTCATCTTTTGTAAAAGGGTCTATTATTTTCTTGAGTTCATGAGGAGAAACCTTCTTAATAATTTCAATCAGCTCATTTAGTGCTTTTTCATATTCATCAAGCAAGGCTCCGACAGCTCCATTGTTTCTATATTTGGTCTTAGTTCCCATTTTCTCCTACACAATATTAATGAGCATTCTTATCATTCTGCCAAACCCCATGAATATTTCCATCGGGATCTTTAAAAAAAGACATCCATCCTACTGTTGGAATAGCCGTTTTAGGTACAACAACTTTTCCTCCATGCCTTTCGATAAGATCAATTATCTCATCAATATCTTCAACAGATATTGAATTTGTCAATGGTTGATTCGGATGTCTTTTTTTCATAATCGCTCCGTTTATCCCAGGACTCATACCTCCGGTAGTAGCTAACCAATAATCTTGATCTCCAAATTTTTGAAATGTCCAGTTGAATACCTCTTCAAAAAAAGTCATGGTTTTCTCAGGGTCCTCACAAGGTATTTCAAAATGAGTCACTCTATTTTCATTCATGTTTATGTTTTAACTCCACAAATCGGTAAACAAGGCTCATATAGTGTGATATTTTACTCAGATGGCTGTTGTTGTGTTACACAATGTACCATTCCTCCATTTGCATATACATTTCTGAAGTCGATCCCTACAACCGTTCTCGTCGGATACAAGGTCTGTAATTTTTGCAAGGCAATCTCATCGTTAGGATCACTATAAACGGGTACTAAAACTTTTGTATTGGCGATATAATAATTGCAATAAGATCCTTTATACCCAAGATTTTGTCCATATGTGGTCACCACATTTTTTTGTGTCAGCGGTAATGTCAAAAATTGGTAAGCTTCGCCATCCTTGTTCTTGGCAGCAAATAACTTATCAATATCCGATTGCAAAACATCAAAACTAAGTAGATCATCATTTCCCATTGTCACGATAGTTTTCGAATTTCCAAATCGAGCAAATCCATCAATGTGCTGATCTGTTATCTCAAGTCCCGCCTGTCCATCCAACCATATGAAATTTATCACTCCTAAATATCTCGTAAAAATCTCTTCGGCCTCTTCTTGCGTCATTTCCGGATTTCTATTCGCATTAAGTATTGAACTTTTACATGCTAAGAGTGTACCGTTTCCATCCATTTCTACACTGCCTCCCTCATTGATCATAACCTGATTTAAATCTACTACCAGTCTATTTTGATCCTCTCCGATTTTCTTCGGAATGGCATTACAATTATTAGAATTTGCCTTGTTTCCCCAACCATTAAATCCCCAATCTTGAATAACTAAATTTCCATTTCTATCATGAACATAGATCGGACCGTTATCTCGTACCCAAAAATCATCGTTTTGGTAAATTTTAAAATCTACATTGGATAGGTCGACTGATTGAGCGTTTAGAAGCTCAATTATTCTATTCTTTTCAACTTCATCATACGCTATAATATGTACTTTTTCACTGGTAAGTAACTCCTTAGTCAACTCCACCCATGTCGGATCGAGATCATCTCTGAATTCTATTCCGTATTGATAATGATGAGGCCATTGCAACCAAGTACCTTCATGGTCCTCTCCCTCCTCCGGGAAAATATATAGTATCTCATCACTGGTATTCGAACTGTTCATATCTTCATTATTGCATGAAAATAACATGGTCATAAAAAATACAAGTAGATATATTGGATTCATAATTCTTAATACTAAAAATACACTATTTATCCGCTCATTTGTTGGTATATGGTTCTATCTTAAAATCTTTTCCATCTTTCTTCCTCTTGCCAATTCATCGACCAATTTATCCAAAAATCTTACCTTTTGCGTTAGTGGATTATCAATTTCCTCTATTCTATATCCACATATTACACCCTTAATTAAATGAGCATTTGGATTTAGTTTTGCTCTCCTGAAAAAAGTTTCGAAAGTAACCTTCTCTTCAATAAGTTCTTGTATTTTTTCCAAATCAAAACCAGTTAGCCATTCTATAACTTGGTGCAATTCTTCTTTTGTCCTCTCCTTCTTTTCAACCTTAGTCACATAATGAGGATAAACAGAAGTAAATGTCATTTTTGCTATTCTTTCGTTATGTTCTGCAGTAACTTTCATTTTAGTCTTTACCTTCTTTATTTATTATAATCACATTTCGTCATCAATTCAAGACTGATTAGCTCTTTTAGCTCATTTAGGTCCTTCAAAAGAAATTCATAATTACTTTTCATTCCTTCACTCACATCATATTTTTGAGAAGCAATCGAAAAAAATTGTCTATCCTTTTCCAGTTCCTTTAAATCTACATTATAAAATTTGTTGTCAAAATAATTCTGAACCTTCTCATGAATATTAAAAAATCTCTTTTCTTGTCTTAATAAGGGCATTACCTTACTTTCCTGATAGAATAAAATCTTATTCTTTAAACTCCTGTTCGTTATCAAATTTATATTAGAATATTTTAGTTCTTCTATTTTACTTTTGCTTTGCTGAACAAAATAAACGTATCCGTTCAAGGTATTTATTTTATCAGAAATAGAATCTAGCTCTAATAAATAGTTGTTTTTAATTGCATCTAGTAGTTTTTTAATCTTATTGTTCCTTTCTTCGAAAAGATCAATATTCTCTTCAACATCCTTCATATCATGAACAATGGAAAAGCTTAACTCTTCCAAATATTGACATCTCAAAATATTATTCTTCTTATTGGTTTGTCTTTCGTTTATATTAACCGCTATAAGAATTCCTATAATAATCAGTAATATTTCCCCCAGTGCGTAAATAAGATACCTTCCTATTCTACCTAAATTCTTTTCCCTTAAATTTCTGAAAAAAGATTTCATTCACCTCTTTAGTTTAGTTTGGTTTCGTCAAGATAAGGAATCTATTCTCCTTTTGATACTTCCTCGTGAAACTAATTTCGTTTTTATCAAATATGGATAAAATTATAAGGTTAAGTTATAGATTTCTATTTAGCCATTTCACGAATTTTTAGAGCCTCTTCATTCTTTTTTTTCGCCGGATGCCGTAAAGCATGCCGTATTACCCACTTCAATTCCTTTGAGGCCCCTTTCAACCAGTTCCTACATAACTGTAATGCTAACTCCAAATTATCTTTAGCTATATCTCCTACATGATTGGCTACGCTCCTTCTCACATATAAGTCTTCGTCATTTTTTAATTTCTCCAATATGGGTAAAGAAGGGCTAGGATCATCCACTAGAGAAGCAATTTTCTGAGCCCATGGCAACCTTGGTCTTGTTCCTTCAGAACACAATCTACGTACATGAGGATCGGGATCATTCATCCATTCATACAATATTGTATACGTTCTGTCCTGCTGATCAATAATAAAATTACGAATGGAAAACTCTGCTGTAAATCTTCGTGTCAGTTCGTACTGAGCCTTCATTGATATATCAAAGGGATCCAAACCATTGTTATAAGACTTATCTACTCCATATAAATGTATAAAACTGATGTGCGGCATATAAAACATTCCTGAGAGACCTAAATTCGAAGTTTCTTTCAACGGAGGAGTTAAAGAATCGAGAATTAAGTTTACCGCCTTAGAATAATTATTCGGTAGATACTCTCTTAAAACCCGAGCAATCCACATTCCTCTCTCTTTGAGATTTAATTCATCAATTTCGGACAATGTCTTTTTAATAAATTTTTCTTCATCAAAACTTGGATACACAATTCCCATATTGATTGCCAGTTGCTCAATTGCTGGTTTATCCAAAACTAATTTTAATGGAATCCCTTTTTGAATAGAACTTGCTGCTTCCGGTATTTTTAATTCTTTCACTTTCCTAATTTCGGCTTAAAACACAATCTGTTTCTTCAATAAAATCTTATTCAAAAAATAGCCACTGCCCTTACCGGCGACCCTGTTCCTCCTCTTATTTTAAGAGGAAAAGCAATAAATCTAAATCTTCCTCTCCCTGTAAGTAGGTGGAGGTTAATCATATTTTCATAATGCGTGAAATTCATTTCACCGCAAATATGATGTACCCCTCTGTTAGAAATTCCAGAAACTCCGGGTGACATTGTCTCCACACCAAAAGCTGAAATTTTTCTTTCACCAAACCATCTTGCCGTTGCTACTGAAACTCCTGGGCCATTTTTCCAGTTCTTATCATTAAAATGTTTTCTATAGTGATTTGTATAAAGTAGAACCGTATCTCTCTCCTTTATTTCAACATCCTCCTTAATGCAAGCTTCTTTTATTTCGTGTGGTTCAATTAATTCTCGTAATCCCTTATGTGAAAAATTCAGACAAATTCCTTCGGTATAAAACATCGAAAGAGGCATAGTATCGATAGATTTTCCATGGTGTTCAATCGCCATATGATTTATAGCATCTACATGTGTTCCTGTATGCTCACCTAGTTCCAACTTATGAACTGCCGGAGTTTTTACCTTAGGATTTTCAATACCATTCCACTCTTCATGCGAATTATGAATAGTCATTTTCACCTGAGGGAGGTTTTTATATACGGGCATTCCCTCATAAATCTCTTGGCTTAAATCAATAATTTCTGGCATGAATAATTATACTACTAATCAATCTCTTCTCTTGTTTTTCAGATATAAATATATTGAAAGCATTCCAAGAATTATACTGAGCAAAATAATGAATAATTGAAAATCTTCAACCCATTTAATAATTACTCCTAAAAAAGCCGCTCCTCCTAACCAAATCGCTAATGAACTTAACCAACAGCAACTGGTTCCGACTATAAATGAAACCACACTACCTATAACTGTTTTTTTATAGTTTTTCACGTTCACTTATTTCATCGCAGTTATGGAAACACTGGTAACCCTTGAAGCTATATCCTTGGCTTCCTTACTGTTTAAATCAAACTTCATCTCTTCTGCAATCTTTAATAACATTGGATCTGTCAACATTAATTCAAGAGGAAATATGGACTTTGAAACTATCTGAATATTTTGAAAACCAGCATCTTTGATATATTTAAGATAATCTTCAATCTTTTCTGCTCCTGATATGCAAGCAATATGTCCAGCAATAGATTCCTTTATGAAAGATGGCAATTCCTTCTCTAATACAATATCACTTACAGATAACTTTCCTCCTTCTTTCAAAACTCGATAAGCTTCTTTATACACCTTATCCTTATTCAGAGAAAGATTGATCACACAATTCGAGATAATATGATCGGCTATTTCATCATCTAGAGGCAATTCTTCAATATCTCCTTTCAAGAATTGAACGTTGTCGTAATTTCCCTTTTTTGCATTTGTTCTCGCTAAATTGATCATCTCATCCGACAAATCTACACCTATTACCTTTCCACCTTCTTTGACAATATATGACACGATAAATGCATCAAACCCAGCTCCTGACCCAAGGTCCACTACAGTGTCATTTTCTTTTATTCCTGCCATTGCCGAAGGATTTCCACATCCAACACCAAGATTTGAACCCATAGGGGCAGTATCCAACTCTTGTTTCGAATAACCGATAAGTTCTCCCACTTCATTGGCATGCTCTCTCGGATCACAACACTTAAAAAGCCTTGATAAGAAATTTCCTTGAGCAGATTTTGCTAACTTTCCGTACCCTTCTATGACTGAACTCTTAACTGATTTTGTATCCATTTTTTTGATTTTTTGTTTAATAACGGTATAAATGTCATCCATAAGCTTATCATATCACTTGACTTAGGTCAAGTTCGTATAATCTTCTTTCGCACACGACTCAGTGTTTCGGGAGCAACTTGTAAATAAGAAGCAAGATAGTTTAACGGAACTCGTTGTAACAATTCTGCGTCACTCTCTATAACTTCTTTATATTTTTCCGTAGCGGATAAATCACTTAAAAAGCGATTGTGACATTCTGTGTTAATGAATTCGTTTTCTGCCGCCAGTCTTCCTACCTGCTGCCAAAAAAGTTCTTTTTCATAAAGTTTTTGTAAAGAATGATATGAGAAAACTACCAATTTAGTCGGCTCAATAGCCTGTATAGATAACTCACTTGGTGTGTTGGTAATTAAGCTTTTATACGAACATGTAATGGTGTTTTCTTTGCAAAAACATCTCGTTACTTCTTTACCATCATTTAGATAAAAAAGTCTCATAAGACCTTCTTCAATGAAGGCTATATTTTTGCATATTCTTCCCTCTTCTAGGAAATAATCACCTGCTTCAATTTTTTTTATGGAAAGGTATGGTAGAACAGTCTCAAACATTTCCGAACGATAATGAGGAAACTTTTCCAGATATTTTCTAAATGCCTCCATTTCTAATTACTCATTTATTTTATTCATTGTCTTGCATTCCTACTTTCTTTTTACCTCAATTCATTCAGAGTCAAAAGTAATTTACCTATTGTTTTTAGATTCCTCTATTCTACATTCCTCAAAATTTATTTCAGGATATGCATTCATAGCCCAATGACTTAGCTGCTTTAAAATCGGCAATAGTCCAATGGTCTTTTCCGTCAGAGAGTACTCCACTCGTGGTGGGGTCTCAGCAAATGATTTTCTTACAAGTAAACCATCACTCTCTAATTCCTTCAATTGGTTCGTTAAAACCTTTTTTGATATGGTGGGTATTAATACATTCAATTTACCGAAACGTAAAGCACCGTTAGAAAGCAAATAAATTATTATAGGTTTCCATTTATTTCCTATAATATTCATTGTATGTACTAAGGTGCAAGAGTTAGGATTTGCAATATATTTTCGTGCCATTGGTTACTTTTCGGTTACCACAAATTAACAATTCACAATATTAATAGTGTCAAAAATATACTAATATTAGTTTCTTTGCGAAACAAATATATAAAATAATAAGAATGAAGAATGTATTTATTATTAATGGACACCAAAAGTATCCATTTTCTGAAGGGCGATTAAACGCTAGTCTAGTGGAAAAGGCAGAACAATTCTTTATAAGTAAAGAATGTAATATTAAAAAAACGACAATGGAAGATGTCTACCAAGTAGAAGAAGAGATCGAAAAATTTAAATGGGCGGACCTAGTATTCTTTCAAACTCCTTTAAACTGGATGGGTGTGAGTTGGTCTTTTAAAAAATATATTGATGAAGTCTTTTCTTCGGGGATGATGGGTGAAATGTCAAACGGTGACGGAAGGACCAGTAAAGCTCCTAAAAAAAATTATGGACTTGGTGGAAAATTGAAAGGCCAATATATGATGTCTATAACTGCAAACGCTCCTAAAGAAGCCTTTAACAACAAGGAAGAAATCTTTTTTTCCGGAATTAGTGAAGATGACTTACTACTTCCCATGCATTTGAATTTTAGATGGTTTGGTTTTAGTCCTTTACCTACTTTTATGGCTTACGATGTTATGAAAAACCCTGAAATTGAAGAAGATTTTAAACGATTTGATATTCATTTAAAAAACTTGTTTCCAAATTCCTAAAATGTAGTTACATATGTATACAAAAAGAAATTATTCTGTAACAGCAATGCTGCTTTGGACACGTAGATATATCTACAAGTTTGTAATAATTGCCACCATTCCAACTATTCTTTATGCTATTCTAGATTGGAAATTTTTGCATCTACCATGGTTGCCAATAGCTTTGGTTGGTAGTGCTCTTGCCTTTATAGTTGGTTTTAAGAACAATGCTTCTTATGGTCGTCTATGGGAAGCAAGAAAAGTTTGGGGAGGTATTGTTAATACATCTCGATCATTTGCCATGATGGTCAACGATTTTATTACCACTCAAAGATCAAAAGAAAAACTATCAGACAAGGAGCTGTTTGACTTTAGAAAAACAATTGTCCTTCGTCATGTCGCATGGATGACCTCATTACGCCATGCATTACGTGCCCCTAAGCCCTGGGAAATGTCAACAGTAAATGCCTCGGATAGAGAATATATGCAAGATGTTCAAATTAACGAAAGAAAATACTCTCTTGAAGAAGAATTGAATGGATATCTAAAAGAAGAAGAACTAGCCCATGTTATGAAACAAAATAACAAACAGGCTGCTTGTCTTAATCTACAATCCAAGCATCTACGAGAGTTGGAGGAAAAAAAGTTAATCTGGGAGTTCTCCCATTTGGAAATGGAGGCTTTATTAGTTGAAATGTTTACTTTACAAGGAAAATTGGAAAGGATAAAAAACTTTCCTTATCCCAGACAGTTTGCTACACTAAATCTATTCTTCGTTTGGATTTTCGTTTTTCTACTCCCTTTCGGTGTTATTAATGTTTTTGACGAAATAGGTGTTCAAATAATACAAAACTATGCCGAATCAGGTTCAATAATGGAAATGATTGGATCAAATTTCGTTTGGCTTGCTATTCCTTTCAGCGTCATTATTTCTTGGATTTTTTTTACTATGGAAAGAATTGGTGAAGTATCAGAGAATCCGTTTGAAGGAATAGCTAACGACACTCCTATTACGACCATTTCAAGAGGAATAGAAATAGATATGCGTCAAATGATTGGGGATGAACCTCATTTAATTCCTGCTCCCATTAAAGAGCAGAAAAACATTCAAATGTAAAAAGTGAAATATGAATAGACCTACACCCAAACACGAAGCACCTAATTTAAACTTTCCTCTTCTAGACAGTAGTCAATGGACTTTGAACCACCAGACTCCGAAAAACTTTACCCTGATTATTTTCTATCGAGGTTTACATTGCCCTGTTTGTAAAAAGTATCTACAAAAATTAAGAGATCTCACTCCTGAATTTGAGAACAAAGGAGTAAATGTAGTTGCGGTAAGCATGGATACCGAAAAAAGAGCTAGGTTGTCCAGACAAAAATGGGAAATACAAAATCTTACTTTAGGATATTCTTTGAGTGAGAAGTCTGCAAAAGCCTGGGGATTATACCTAAGTAAAGGAATTAAAGAAGGTGAACCCGATCAATTCAGTGAACCAGGTCTTTTTTTGGTTGATGCCAAAAATCAAATATATTATTCATCTATGAATAGCAATCCCTGGGAAAGACCATATCTTCCAACATTTATTAAGGCGGTAGACTACATTATTGCATCGGGTTATCCGGCTCGAGGAGAAATGCTATGACAATGAATTACAAACTCAACAACGGCTTATTAAACTAGCTGAAGAAGAAATTCCAATTCACAAGTTTCTTGGCCTCAAAGTAGTAGTCATTGAAAAGAAATTTATACGTATAAAGGTGCTTTTCAAAAATGATTTTGTGAGATATATTCGCAAAACTCTGGCATAGCAGGATAATTGCTGCTATAATCGACAGTATAGACTTCCTTTTCTAAGTTTTTGCTCGTCATTCTGACATTCCTAAAGGAAAATGATGCTAATTTATTAGGTGTCATTTAGTCCACAAACATAACTATTTCGTAGTTATACAAGCGTATTGTTGGTGTCAGACTAATTTCCACTTTTGGAGTTCGATTAGATTTCCTTCCGGGTCTCTTGCATAAACAAATGTAATTTCCCCTGCTCCTTCGACTATTCTAGATACTATTTCTCCTTGATTTGATCCTCCATTGGATTCAATTTCTTCTAGTTTTTTTTCTACACTTTCTACTTCAAACGCCAAATGACCAAATCCTCGCCTATTTGGACTTATGGGTTCCTGTTGTTCTATATCGCTGTATTGATATATTTCCAAGGGAGGGCCATCAGGCCCATGACCCGGAAGTAATAAATGTGCTCCCTCTAATTTCGCATTACTCACACCCGTCCCTTTACATAACCAATGACCTTCTTGACTTCTAATCGGAGGAATTACCTTGCAATCAAATACTTTAATATAAAAATCGGCTAACCTTCTCCAGTCATTACTAACTATATTCGTGTGAGCATATCTCATTCAAATGATGGCTTTATAATTTTTCTAACCTATCAATAGTCAAATCATTAACTTCATTACCCGTATTTAAGGTTGATGCCGGTTCAAAAAGTAAAACCTCCACCTCTTCTTTGGCATAGGGTTTATGTTTCGTTCCGTTAGGAATAACAACAAACTCTCCCTCCTTTATTTCGAGTGTCTTATCTACTAATTCAATGTTTAATATTCCCTTTATCACCAGAAATAATTCATCCTCATTTTCATGATGATGCATTACAAATTCACCTTTAAATTTTGCAATTTTGACATATTGGTTATTAAGTTCACCAACAATTTTAGGAGTCCAATATTCAGAAAACGCTTTAAACTTATCTTTTAAATTTACCTTTTTGATCTCCATCAGTTTTTTATTATTGATACGAGACTATTTCTATTACTCTTCGTTGTAATTCTAATATTTATTTCGTTGTCATCAGAAATGGAAGCCTTAATATGTTTTATCACTGAAGAGATATCACCCATGAAATATACGCTTTCCTCAGATAATATATTGTATTTCTCAACATCAAGAGATAATGCAAGTTTCAACTTAGATGGGTTCAACGATACATCTTTATAAGAGGTATACAAATCTAGAAAGCTGTCTGAAGATTGACATAAAGTACGAACCAATGGAAAAATGGCCAATACAGTATCTCTATTTTCCTCGACAATAGCTTTTTTATCCCACATATATTGAGTTCCTTGTTTTGACATCCCCATTCTCACATTAAAATCGGGAACCCTCATCTCCTCTATCTTTTCAATTTCCACCTTATTAAAATCATCATCGTACTCATAAGTAGTGATCGTGTCCGCTATTGTCTTAAAATCATTCAAAACAATATTCAAGCTTCCATCCCAATTTATCAATAAGGAATCCATATTAAGCTTGACGAAATCGCTAAATTTTTTATTCACTTCATTATCGAGCAACAAGGATAATTTTTCAGGATTAAGTTTTGCGGACAACTGCCCCAAAGCTTTACTTTCATTGATCTCAGTTGACTTTCCCAGTATGTCTATATCATAAATACCATTGATAAAAACACTCCCTGTTTCAAAATTCAAAGCTATATATTGACCTGCATTATCTACATATAAAATATCGTTACTCGATTCATTAATGGCCTCAAACAAGCTATCCCTGGTGGACAAAAACTTATTTTCTTCCTCCACCGACTCCTCTTTAATACTATCCCGCCCACCATTGTACTCAAGTCTTACCTTTTCATTATTAAATACAACTAAAAATCCTCTTCTTTTAAAAGTCTCTAAACCTCCACTTTTATCACTCCTAAATCCCAATTCTTCGAGCAACTTTAGCAAAGTTTCCTTACTCTTCAATTCTAACCAAGAGCTCCGCCAAATCTCCTTCTTTTCATCTGTGCTATATAAGATCAATCCTTTAGGTATCTCTATACACTCTCCTATTTTTACCTTTCTCCTTGGAACTACATCTTGAACCAGTGTATCCTTAGATATCTTGTTCCTTTTTAAATAGGAAGAAGGATTATAAATAAAATCATGAAGAAAATGTTGTTCTATATTCCTAAGATTGAGATAAACTACGGCCTTAGCATCATGAGGAATAATATCACATAAACAAGGCTTTAGTTTATACCTAAAAACATATGTGAATAGTAAACCAAATAGAAGAAGCAGAAAAAAATAAAGTATCTTTTTTTTCATTGCTATATTCTATTTTCTGTCTTGTAAGACTGATCATCCATTATAGTATAGGCTATAATGATTCATTTCTTGAATCCTCCATAAACGACTGGAATTCCTTAAAGGAAGAAAGTAACAACTTCAAAGAATTACCATGGTCTTTATTAGTTTTAATAACCATATCATATCCAAACTGACTCCCTTTCATCCTTCCCATCGTAAAATACATCTCTGTAAAATTGTCCTTTACGTAGTCAGTAATTGTCTTATCCATTGGGAATATATCGGTTAACTTTTCCAATGATCTGTTTGAATTGAAGTAAAGTGCAAAAAGGTTGTTTTTTAGTATCTTTTTATGTCTACCAAGGTTACAAGCTTTTTTTCCTTGCACATATTTAATCACTCTGTCTAATGAATTAGTGATGAATGCGATATCGTCATTATGAGCAAAATAAATATCAAAGGGGCCTCCCATAGACTTAGCCAAAATCCTATGATATCCTCCTTGCTTTTCAGATGCTTGGTACTTAGTACCCAGTTTCATTAATTTAGCGATCATTTTTTCATTTTCCGAACCCATCATAATCGTAAAGGTGGGAATCTGCTCTGTTTTGACCTTCTCTACCTCGGTTGCATTATAATCCTCATCAAATTCATATGTTTTATATGTGATCTCCTTTTCTTCCAAATCATGTAAAAGCATCATACCATCTCCCGTAATAAGTTTCCCTATAGCCTCTTCATCAAGAATAACCGAAACGAGGTCAGAAACAATATCCATTTCTTCTCTATAATCTGGAGCTAAAGAACCGTACATCTTTTGAGCCATATTAGGATACTCCTCTAAAACTCCTTGCATATTTGTACTAAAACTCACGTAAGCCAAGACATCATTCTCATCAAAATATTTTAGAAATGATTTATCTATTTTGGAGTCATACATTCTCTTATAAGCCCGTACCAGACTGTTATTTACCTCTATTTTCGTAGACAATTTAATTTCATCCTTGTCAAATATCAAATTTCCAGAAACGGAATTAATTCCGAACATCATATCTGGTGTACTGGAAATCGGTAAAAATGTTGGTATCTCATTCATGAACCTATCCTTCATCATACCATCAAAGTTCTTCATCCAAAAATATGCGGAGGATTTTTTGTCTCTTCCCTTTTTATAACTTTTTAAACCCGAAACAGATTCTGAAGATTTAGTATTAATAATAGCCAAGAAATGATTCTTCAAATGACCCATCATTTCATCCTCTGAGTGAATATATGGGGCAGTCATGTTTTTAATCATCAATTCAAACTCTAACGACTCCTCGTCCATTCCATAGTCAGGATCTTCAAATAGCTCTTCATCGTCATATTCTTCGTTGTATTCTTCTTCAACCATCTCCATCTCCTCTTCTACTGGTAAATCCTCAAAAACAGGCATATCCTCCTCTTCCAGCTGCTCTAGCATCTCATTGTTTTTCTCTTCAATAATATCCTCTATCGTATATACTTTCTTTGGAAAATCTGCATAACTAAATACGGCCATATTATTGTTCCAACCCGCCATCATATTAGATTCAATAATCGCTTCAAAACCCATTAGTTGCGTTGAAGGTGTAGACAATTGGTTTTTAATCAATTGCTCCGCTTTATTAACATCTGATAATTTTATAACTACATTATGATAAGTAATCGAATCCACAATTTGATAGAAGTAATATGCCTTCGAATTTAAATCAAATCCATATTCTGTCAAATCCATACTTTCTCCCGATTGTCTCGCAGAAGCTGGCATCATTAATTTCTCCAATTCAGTCTGACTAACGAGCGTAAAAATCTGATCACCACTCACCTCTACAACGGCCTCGCAATCTTTGGAAATAAATTGATCCAGATTTTGGGCTTGGATACAAACTGTACAAAAAAGTAGTAAAAGAATTAGATTTCGTTTCATCTCAATAATGTTTAATGATTAAGTACTCTACATAAGTACCTTTAATTTTAATTTAGTTTAACTGTGTTCTTTATATTTTTTCTATCGGCAATCATGTCCTCTACATCCACCTTTAGCATTACTGCTTTTCTGCTTCCTGACACTTTGCTATCTGGGTTTTCGCATGACTCTATTGGCGATTGGAATCTATATATTGTGGTGACAGAAGCACCGTCAAGTATCTTCCTGTCCTTTGACTTCACTTTATCCACTTCCCGCGACAAATTATAGTGATAGTTTCTTCTAAAAAGCTTTTTCTTTGGATCAAACGTAAATTGCTTATTACTGATAAGTTTCTTCGCTTCCCTATCAGAACTGAAATGTGTAATCACTTTATTTAGAACCTCCACATTGAGAAAATCACAAGAAACAGAAAAAATAAAGTTATCAAAGTCCATTTGATGTTGGACATTAGATACACCTTCTATTTTTCTTATTTCCTTTACCATTAGCTCCATATTTTCTTTAATATCAGCTCTTGAAGGAACCTTATAACTATTAATACTATCCATTAACATGATAGAATTAAGTTTCGTTTTGCTTCTACTAATATTTAAAGTCACATCAATATGTCCAGATCCATCATCATTAAGCGTAATTTCTTCAATGATTTCAAAACAACCAGCAAGAGAAAATGTAAAAACAAGTAAAAATATACCGAACAATAATTTTTTCATTCGTTAGAATTCTTTTTGGTGCCAATGTACTGAGATTAACTGTTTAACCCATTCAAGGCCATTCTTAAATGATACTTCAAAGTATCACACGCAAAAATATCGATTTTGTTTCAAAACTTATGTTCTGATTATAAGATAAGATTATTTTAGAATCATCCTCTAAAGTAATTGGTTAGCTAGATTCGCTAATTCTGACCTCTCCCCTTTTTCCAGCTTTACATGTGCGAAAAGTTTATTTCCTTTCAACCTATCAATAATATAAGACAATCCATTACTCTGCTCATCTAAATAAGGAGTATCTATTTGATGAATATCT
Organism: Saprospiraceae bacterium; assembly: GCA_965230495.1. Classification (GTDB taxonomy): domain Bacteria; phylum Bacteroidota; class Bacteroidia; order Chitinophagales; family Saprospiraceae; genus JACJYM01. The sequence goes on from OZ246004.1 coordinate 2,133,309, forward strand.
CCTGTAAAGACTATTTTTGTTCCCTCTCCTGCACGTGTAATAATGGTTTTTATCTCATGTGGTGTTAAGTTTTGAGCCTCATCTATAATGAACATCGTTTTTATAAGACTTCTCCCTCTTATAAAAGTTAAAGCAGTGATTTGAATGTCATTATTTTCAAGTAGTTCCTCAATCAATTTACTTTTCCTATCAGTTCCTTTAAACTGAGATTTTATAAACTTCAAATTATCCCATAGAGGTTGCATATAAGGTGAAATCTTATCTTCAGCGTCTCCGGGTAAAAAGCCAATATCACGATTGCTCAATGGAACAATGGGTCTTGACAATATGATTTGTTGATAATTATTTTTCTGCTCCAAAGCTGCAGCCAAAGCCAACAGAGTTTTCCCTGTTCCTGCCACTCCTTCCAAAGCTACTAGTCTAATGTTTGTATTTAATAAAGCATTAACTGCAAAAGTTTGCTCAGCATTTTTCGGCTTCACTCCGAAAATATACTGTTTATTTACTAACTCCAAACTTTTCTTGGCTTCATCATATCTGGCTAATACGGATTCGGAACAATTATTCAAAATATAATATCCATTAGCCATTTTAAGATCCTGTAAGATTCCATTTTCTTCAATTGACTTTTTCAGATAAAGATCTCTGATAATTTTGCTATCTAAGTTTTCGACATTATTTGAACTTGTGGTTATTTCTTCAAGATTTTCCACTTTTCCCGTTAGGTAATCTTCAGATAAAATTCCAAGTGCTCTTGCTTTTATTCTAAGGTTAATATCTTTTGTCACCAAAGTAACTACGGTGTCTTTACTTGACTCACTTATTAATTTTACCTGATTTAATATTTTGTGATCATTCTTTTCTGAACCATAGATTGTTGAAGCATCAACTCTAGGCTTCTTTTCCGAAAAAAAGACTTTTATTCGCCCAAGTCCACCCTCCAACTTTGTCCATTTATTAAGTCCTTTGTTGGAAAAAAGTTTGTCAATTACACGAATGGCACTTCTAGCTTCGAAATTCTTACTTTCATTTCCTAATTTAAAATTGTCCAACTCTTCTAATACAATTATTGGAATAACAATGTCATGTTCTTGAAAACTTTGGAGGGAATGATGATCAAATAATAAAACCGATGTGTCAAGTACAAATAACTTCCTCATTTGGTATATATTAAATTAATATCTAATATATAATATTATCCTTATATTTCCTAATATTTTATACGTTTAACTCAAAACAAGAACCTAAAAGTCAATGATTTAAATATTAAAAATTAATAATAAATTAACTTGTTAGAACTAAAAACATAGAAACCAATTACCTTCATTTTCCAATAATAAAAATCACTGTTAGTATATTGCTTTCGATTTAAAGAAAAAGAAGATGATTGCGATAAATAATGTACTGTTAAGCGAAGATATCATTGAAAAGCACTTCGTTTGTGACATCTCCAAGTGCAAAGGAGCCTGCTGCTGGGAAGGAGATTTTGGTGCACCTCTTGAAAAAAAAGAGATTGATATCATTCAAGACATCTTACATAAAATCAAAAAGTATTTACCGGATTCTTCAAAAGAGATTATTCAAAAAAGAGGATATGTAACCGCCTACGGTGAGAAACAATTTTTGGGTACAGAACTTCATCAAAATGGAGCTTGTATTTTTCTCACTGATGACACCAATCAAGGTATTGGCAGATGTGCTTTTGAAGTCGCTTTTAATAATAGGGAAATCGATTTTCAAAAACCTCTTTCCTGTCATCTATATCCTATTAGGGTAACTAAAAATCCTGAACAAGGATTTGAAGCGTGGAATTATGACCGATGGGATTTATGTGCTGCAGCCTGTAAAAATGGAGAAAAACTAAAGATGTCCCTTTTTCAATTCTCCAAAGATGCAATTGTCAGGGCCAAAGGTCGTGCATTTTACGAACAACTTGTTGCCTATGAAGAACACAAACAATCTAATAGTTAATGCCCAGATAGTCCAGTGTTCTGAAATCTAACTGTCCTACAGGTAATTGATGATTTTTTTGGAATGTAGTAAGAGCCAATTGTACAGACGAATCAAATTTACCTTGAAAAGTATGTTCATACCCTCTTTCAGATAATTGTTGTGATAGATTAAACAAAAAATCGGAATCGATATCCTTTTGGCAAAGCACCTCCACCCATTCCCTATTACCCCCTGGAGTATCTATAATCTTAAAAGTTTCGGTTACCACTTCAAATTCTTCAACCATAAAAGTATCAGTAACGGCATAATATTCGACATATCTTTCCGGCTGTTTTTCAAGACACCATACATAACAATCCTCCGGATCTGAAGAAAGACAATTTTTATCTGCTTTCCTCTTCACCCATTTTGCACTCTCTTCACCTTTGAGTACTATTTTCTCCTTTTTCACATAAGGATTATCAAAATCATTACCAAGGTATTTAATATAGTTCTTCTCAACAGATATAAACTTATCAGGCGTAATTGCTTTAGCATAGCACGACCCAGGTTTGCCGGGCGGGGGATTAAAAGCATTTCCTCTAAAACTCCCTTTTGGAGTTGATCTATATGAGGTAGTACAAGAGATACCAGCCACAATAAATATGAATACAAATATCTGCTTCATGATGGATTCTTATTATTCTTAACTTCCTGACTTCATTCCTTCTTTCTTTCTCGCCATTTTGTTATTCTTTCTTTCCTGCATTTTCATCCATGTCTTCTTTTGGTCCTCATTCAGAATATCAGCTACTTTTATGGTGTAAGTATCATAAGCTTCTTTTATCTTACCTCCCAGATCTGCTCTGCTAACTTCAGGATTTTCAATCATGGATTGTACCTTTTGGCGATGCTCTTCCGTAAGTTCATTAAAGGCTAGCAATTGACTTTCATCCAGATTAAGTTTTTCCTGTACTCTCTCTATCATCTTGTCCACTCTGGCATCTGAACTCTTGTCTGCTTGACCATTCAAATTAAAAACCAATAACAGGAAGAAGATTCCCAGCGATATTCTATACTTTGTTTGCATACTTTTTTCTTTAAATTACTTAAACGTCTTAAAATTATTAATAATATGATAACCATCAAACGTTTTTTATTATAATATTTAAATTTGCTTTGTGGAGATTTCCGGATTTAACAATAAGTTTAAAAAGAAGACAAGAAAAAGTCGTTCTATCCGATATTATTTGGATGGATTGATTGCTCAAAACGATCAGATTTTGAGTGAAGCTATTACTTTGGTAGAAACTGATAAAAATCATAATAGATCCTTAGCGTTATTGAGTCAAGTTTCGAACAAATCAAAACCGGGGCACAGAATAGCTATTACTGGATCTCCAGGAGTTGGCAAAAGTACATTCCTAGAGTCATTTGGTCTCTATCTGGTAAATAAAGGTTTCAGGGTCGCTGTTTTGGCCATCGACCCTACTAGTTATATCTCGAAAGGAAGCATTTTAGGAGATAAAACACGAATGGAGAGGTTATCTTCCCATCCAAATGCTTTTATACGCCCAAGTCCTTCAGGAAATGTTTTAGGTGGTATTTCTCACTACACCAAAGAATGTATCTCTCTTTGTGAAGCCGCAGGTTATGATTACATTTTTGTTGAGACCGTTGGAGTCGGACAATCAGAAGTATCTGTAAAGCAAATTGTAGATATGACAGTACTTCTTATTCAACCTGGGGCGGGAGATGATCTACAGGGTATAAAAAGAGGAATAGTAGAATCTGCCGATTTGATTGTCGTCAACAAAGCAGACGGCGAGATGGAAAAAATTGCCAATAAAACTTCTAAACTTTACAAAAGTGCTCTTTCCTATTTTATGCATGGAACATTAGGTTGGAGTGTTCCCGTTTTGACCTGTTCATCGATTGATTCCATAGGTCTTGAAAATATTGAAAAATCCGTTTTAAGATTTTTTAAATTGCTCAACCAACGAAACGTACTTAAAACACTTAGAAAAGAACAAAATCAATTATGGTACTACGAAAAGATTAAACATTTCGTTATCGAAAAAATTCTTTCAGATAAATCTAAACAATTGGCAGTACAGGACGTCTTGAATAAAATTAATGATGGTGATTACAATGAATATGAAGGCTTTTTGGATGTCATCAAAAGGATGGGTTTTGAGTAAGTACATTTTTTTTCTTCTACTTTGTAGTTATTCGCTCCAAGGTCAAAGCTTGCTTGACTCCTTATTTATTTCTCCTGTTGACTATAAACTAAAACTATCCGGTTCCTTCGGTGAATTACGTTCAAATCATTTTCATACAGGAATAGATATAAAGTCCGAAAATGGCCAAGGTGGTGATAAAATTTTTGCTATTGCTGACGGATATATAAGTAGGATAAAAATAAACAGAGGAGGATATGGACAAGCAATATACATTGACCACCCTTCTGGACATACAAGCGTATATGCTCACCTTGACAGTTTTAATGACAGTATCAGTTCATATATTTCCCTAATCCAAGAGGAATTAGAGAGTTGGGAAATTGACATTCACTTAAACAAGAAAAAACTAATTGTCAAACAAGGTGAAATGATTGGAATATTAGGAAATACAGGAAGATCATATGGTCCTCACTTACATTTTGAAATTAGAGATACGAAAAGTGAAAAACCCATCAATCCTTTCCTCTTTGGAATCAAACCTACCGATAATAAAAAGCCTCTCGTTTTTTCTGTAGATGTGTACGGTTTGGATTATAAGGACCAACTGGTTGATAAAAAAACCAAATATTGTAAAGAAAAAAATAGTGGCATTCTCGATATGGGTGTATACAAGATCAATGCATGGAAAGCAGGTATCGGAGTGCAAGTTTTTGATCAAATGGATGGAGCTAAAAACTACAACGGTCTGTATGAATTAAAAATGGAAGTTGATGGACAGTTAATGTATGGTTTCAAAATGGACACTTTATCTTTCGATCAAAGTAGAATGATAAACGCTCATATTCAGTATGAGTGTAAAATGAAAGAAGACCGGTCTGTAACCAAATGCTATCACAACAAATGCGGTAAAACTATCATATTGAGTATGACTCCGACAAACGGGAAAATTGATATTTTTCAAGATAAGCCTAGAAAAGTTAAAATCTCATTGATTGATTTAGAGCAAAATATAACTGAGGTAGAATTAGATGTTTATAGAACAGAAACTCAAACTGATAGTTACACCTATCAGAAATATTTACCCTGTGGTCAAGATTCAAGTTTTTCTATCAACGGAACCAAATTCAAGTTTTTTGATACTTCTTTGGCTCATGATCTCCCCTTTAACTATATAGTTGAAGATAATTTGCATAAAATATCTGATAGAAAATATCCTTTAACCGATTATATAGAGGTAGCCATTCCTATCGACACAGTTATTCAAAACAAAGAAAAACTATGTCTTGCTTTTAGGGAAAAAGGAAAAGTTAAGAGTTTTGGCGGAGAGTTATCAGATGGTTATTTGGTAACAAAAATCAATCAATTTGCAGACTTCTTTATTTTTCAGGACACCCTTCCTCCGTCTATAATACCTGAGTACTTTTTCACTTCAAGCACTACTGCTAAGGAATTCAGATTCAAATTAAGTGATAATCTCATCAACAAAGGGACCATGGATGATTTTAGTTATGATGTTTATATAGATAACAAATGGACCGCTTGCTTCTATAAAAGTCTTGACAACCTTCTGATCATACCCGTAAATTACCTTGAAAAGGGAATCCATAGTTTAAGAATTGAGGCTCAAGATTATTATCAGAACAACAGTGTATATGAAAAAAAATTCGTGCTAAACTAAACTATTTTATCCTGATTAGCTTATATCTATTAAACGAATAAACAAATGATCAAAGCAGGAGACAAAGTACCTTCTTTCAATGTAAGTAATCAGAATGGTGAAGAAGTTAGTGATGAAAACCTATTAGGCAAAAAGTATATCGTAATTTTCTATCCACGGGATAACACTCCGGGTTGTACTGCAGCGGCCTGCTCAGTAAGAGACAACTACGATTACTTCCAAAACAAAGGATATAGAATTTATGGCGTAAGCCCTGACTCCGAGCGAAAACATCAAAATTTTATAAAAAAATATAGCTTTCAATATGACTTACTTGCTGATACTGATTTAAGTATGTTAAAAGCTTTTGGTGTTTGGGGAAGAAAAAAATTCATGGGGAGAGAGTTTGACGGAGTTTTAAGAACCACTGTAATTATCAATGAAAAAGGAATCGTTGAAAACGTCATTGAGAAGGTGGTAACAAAAAAACATGCCGAACAACTAATGGAAATAATAGATTAGAATGGTTTCTTAATTTATGGTGATTATCGTTTATTATTTCTCAATAAATCCGTCCCAAATTCTTAGTCGTTTCAATTAATTTTGTTAATTAGCATCCATTGTTAATTATGAATAATTATGACTATTAATCAAAGAATAGCATCACTTAGAAAAGTTCTTTTAGAAGAAAAGGCGGATGCCATTATTATTTCAGGAAGTGATCCACATCAAAGTGAGTATATAGCAGATGCTTGGCAAGACCGTAAATGGATTTCTGGATTTACTGGATCTGCTGGTATAGTAGTCATAACTAAGGATCATGCAGGTCTATGGACAGATGTGAGATATTGGATTCAGGCAGAGCAAGAGTTTTCAGACAGTGAAATGACTCTTCACAAACAGAAAAGTCAATTTCAACCCGAGCATTTAATCTGGTTGAAGGAGAAGTTACACAAGGGGTGTACGGTAGCAGTGGATGGCAAAGATTTTTCAATTGCTCAATTAAGATCAATTAAATCTACATTAGGCTCGGATATTAATGTAAGCTACAGAAAAGACTTAATGTCTAAGGTTTGGACAGATCGTCCTAGCCTTCCTGTCAATAATATTTTCCAACATGATTTGAGTTTAACTGGCCTATCTAGAAATGATAAAATTGGTAATATCAGATCCCAAATGCGAGAAGCAGGTGCAGATTCATATCTATTGACTGCGTTAGACGAAATAGCATATGCACTAAATCTAAGGGGTAGTGATGTCGAGTGTAATCCTGTCTTTATCTCCTATTTTATTATTGAGGATGATAAATCACTCCTATTTGTCGATGCTGACAAATTGGAGAAATCACTCTTATCAGAACTTGAAAGTCAGAATATTATTATCAGGCCTTACGAACAAATAATAGCCTATGTCAATCAAATAGACGAAAATGTTCGCATTATGGTGGACCCGTCCCAATGTAATGCTTTGGTTTTTGAATCCATTAATGGTGAAATCATAGAAAGCAAATCAATAGTAAAGCATCTCAAAGCTCAAAAAAATAAAATTGAAATAGGTCATATCAAAAATTGCATGATAAAGGACGGAGCTGCTTTAGCCAATGCATTTTATTGGATGGAAAATCAACTGGATTCAGGGTTAACCTTTACTGAATTTGAATTTGCTCAAAAGTTGAATGAATTTCGTTCTCGGCAAGAGAATTATGTAGGAGAAAGCTTCAGTGCTATTGTGGGCTATGAATCCAACGGAGCTATTATGCATTATAGACCTTTGGAATCTACTTCAAAAACAATTAGGAAGGAAGGAATACTACTATGTGATTCAGGTGGACAGTATCTGGATGGCACAACTGATATCACGAGAACATTTGCGCTGGGTACTCCTAAAAAAGAACAAAAGAAAAACTTCACCGCAGTACTCAAAGGAATGATTGCTCTTTCATCAGCGATATTTCCTCAAGGAACAAATGGTGGGCAATTGGATATTCTTGCCAGACAATTTTTATGGAATAAAGGTCTAAACTTTGGACATGGTACTGGCCATGGAGTAGGCTTTTTTCTCAATGTACATGAACCACCTCAAGGTTTTGCTCCCGGAAACTCGGAAAGGTCTCGGACTATCCAAAAGGAAGGAATGCTTACCTCAAATGAACCGGGTTATTATGAAGATGGGAGTTATGGAATTAGAATTGAAAATCTGATCTTGACAAAGAAACATAGTACCTACGAAGGCTATCTATGCTTTGAAGACGTTACCTTATATCCTATCGATATTTCTCTGATAGATGAGGATGATATGACCTCCAAAGAAAAGGCTTGGCTGAATAATTATCATCATAAAGTATTCAAATTGATAAGTCCTCTTTTAGATGAAGAAGTAAGGTCATGGTTTAAGTGGAAGTGCAGGCCAATGAATTAATACTCCTTTCTTTTAAAAAAAATCTAGTTAAAAAAGATCTTACTAATACAATATATTTTTAAATTCGTTGTTATAACTATAATTTAATTATAATAACGAATAAATAATGATACGTTTATCCAGACTAGAAGAAGATATAATGGATACACTTTGGAAATTGGAAAAAGCCTTTCCGAAAGTATTGATTACCTATCTAAGCAAACCCATTCCTCCCTACAATACAGTTCTTTCATCCATAAGAAAATTAGAAAAACTAGGTTACGTGGGGTATACAAGATACGGAAAATCGCATGAGTATTATCCCATCCTAAAAAAAGAAGAATACAGTCAATCTCTCTTCAAAAAATTATTTCACGATTTAGTTGGTGGATCAAAAGAAACGCTGGTCTCATACTTTTTGAAAGCAGAAGACATGAACATCACTGAACTAGAAGAAATAATCGAAAAACTAAAATCTCAGGAAAATGACTCTTGAATTTGTATTTGAAAATATACTCACACTGGCCATATTTTTAGGTTTATATCTGACTTTCTTTAGGTGGCAGAGGTATTTCATCGTTAATCGCTTATACCTATTGACAAGTATTGTTTTAAGTATTGTAATTCCATTGCTTTCGTTTGATGTGTGGCCTGAAGTAATTCTCATTGAGCCATATCAACCAGCTGACACGCATATTGCTATTAATAAACAGATTCCTTCTTCTTCGATCAATTGGATACTAATCTATTTAGGTATTTCAGGGGTCCTTGTTTCATACTTTACATTCAAAATAATTTCTCAATATTACCGCATTATAAGATTTCCCATTTTCAAAAAAATTAATAATACTCAGATTAGAATTAACGATTTGTCAAATGACTCCTATAGTTTTTTTAATCAAGTAGTATTAAGTAATATAGAAGATAAGACCATCTTAGAGCACGAACTCACTCATGTTCGACATCTTCATTCTATCGATCGTTTATTGATATTATTTATACAGTCTTTGTTATGGTTTAACCCTTTGTATTTTTTAGTCAGCAAACTGATTATTGAAAATCATGAATTTGTAGCCGACCAAAGTACTATAAATAAAAACAAGCTCAAAAAAAGTGAATTTGGTGTCAAATTGATATCCTTCGACTCATTTGGCAAAAACACTCAAATACTAACTAACAATTTTTCTTCACTTATAAAAAACAGATTAACCATGATCAGCAAACAGAATCAATCCAACAAACTTCGTTACCTACTCATTTTACCAGTTCTTTTAATTACCCTATCTACTTTTTGCTTTCAAACCTATCCAGTGTATGTTGAAAACGATAAACCCTATAGTGATATAGTAGAAATGCTCAATGATTTTACAGGAGTCGATTCTCTTCCTTTAAATACTGATACCATTATAATATTTGATCCTGAAACGAAAAAAGAAGAAGTTCGAATCGTAGAATCCCACGCATCGCCCCCAGAAATATTTAATACTACAGATACCATTGTAATATTCGACACCGAAAGTCATGAGGAAACCACTCGCATAGTTAGAAGCTTTGACTTCGATAAATTTGCCAAATCCTTAGGAGGTGAAAAGCATATGTTTATTGATACCGTTATAACCTTTGATCCAAATACCCTTAAGGAAGATATCAAAGTTGTAAGAACAGAACTACCTAAAGAGATATTTCTAATATTACAGAAATATCCTTATTTGGAATCATCAGTTCCCTCCCAATATATCAAAAAATCCGTACTTGATATATCTACAGATGATAGTTATTTAAGCATTCCTGTTAAACAAATGCCGGAAGAGTTAATTGTATCCCATCAGGATGGAACGTTCGTCAAGATGCTAAAAGTCAATGATCCGTCCGGCAAAGTACATGTGTCCTCCCTTAATCTAAAAAAGGGAACCTATCTAATTACTCAAAAGAGTACAGGAATCGTGACGGAAATAACCATAAAGTAATTGAGATTACTAACTAAAATATCGTTTCTCGTTCTTGTCCATATCTCAGGTTATGGGCAGGATCCCTCCTTTTTAACTTTCGAGGGGAAAGTAATAAAAACACCTGCCTTAAATTATAAGAAAGGATATTTACCAGAGTACGAAGATTATGAGCCAATTTTTCTTTTATCATGGGACAAAATCAATGTGCCCGAAACCTTTACCGAGAAACCATTCCCTGATACAGACCTTATTAGAAACTTTGGTGTAATATTCACATCAAAGATGACTATACCGGTAAATGGAGCTTATGAGTTTTGTCTGGAATCAGATGATGGATCAAAATTGTGGATAGATGGACATGATGCTCTGGACAATGATAAAGATCACAAAATGCTTCGAAAATGCGATACTATCCCACTTCATAAAAACGTATATCCTATCAAAATATGGTATTATCAATGCTTGCTCGATCGATATGGAATTATTTTTTCCAGTAAATATATTGGGCCTTATTGGGATATTAAGGACTCTTACTGGGCTCCTGAACTACGCATTAGTTATGAAATCAATGAATATCTATTAAGTGTGTCCGAAGAAGCAGAGTTATCAGAATTCATAAAATCTATTCCTTCAGACAAAATTGACTCTATTATTATAACTTCATTTACAGATCAAGCAGGAAGTGAAAATTACAATAAGCTGCTATCTTCTGATAGAGCTAATCATATCAAAGGATTCATTCTTTCCCAATTTCCAAATCTCCTAAACATAAAAGCAATCGGAGACGGAGAACTCGTATCTCCAGATATTCCTGAAGCAGATAAACGAGTATCTGTTATAACATTAAAAATTAAGAATTAGTCTTCAGAACCGCTTTCCTCTTCCCCTACGGGTTCATCACTGGTAGTTAAATAACTCTGATTAGAGTCAAAATCATAATAGAAGAAAATAGGCTTTTCATACCTTAGAATATCAATATAATTATAGTATTTTTCAACTCTTAGGTACACATAAAATGTCTTCGAATCACCGTGATTTTCGACTCTATTTTCGAGTTCGTAATCTCTTGTAAATCTAAGTATCGCCTTACCAGAGGGAATTCTAAATTGAATACTATAATCTGTTTTTTCACCACCGGCATTTCTGCTATACAAAAACACCTTGTAGTGCATTACTTCCTCTATTATAAAATTATTCATAGAAACTATTATTAAGGTCGCTAATGTACAAAAATATTGTTAAATATTAGGGTGTATATTTCTTATCCAAAAGCTAACAATTACCACCGATATTTTCTTAAGTTTGCCGTCATGCCAAAACGAATTATAGGATCTTATACACAAAATAATTCTGGTCCTTTGGTGGTAGTATTTTCCCAAATCCACGGAAATGAACCTGCAGGAAGGATTGCTCTGGAGTACATCTTCAAAATGTTAGAGGTAGAGCCAATAACTAACCCTGAATTTAAGTTTAAAGGAAAAATTATAGGCCTTGTAGGCAACTTGCAAGCCTCCAAAACAGGTTCTAGGTTTATTAAAAAAGATCTTAATCGATCTTGGATTAAAGAGGAAGTAGATATAATTTTAAAAACTCCTAAACGATCTCTAGAAAACGAAGATCTTGAAATAAGAGAGAACATAGATCTTATAAAGAATGAAGTAAAAAAACTTAATCCTACAGAATTAATCATTCTGGATCTTCATACGACTAGCAGTTCGGGAGGAATTTTCAGTATTGTAAGTAATGATCCAAGAAGCATATCAATAGCTAAGGAGCTTCATGCTCCGGTTATTCTCGGTATGTTAAGTGGAATTTACGGCACTACACTGCACTACTTCAACACTGACAATATGGGAATAACCACCACTACGGTAACTTTCGAATCAGGCCAACATGATGATCCCTTATCAATAAACAGAGCTATAGCAGGTATTATTAATTGTCTTCGCTCAGTCGGCTGCGTAGATCCTCAACATATCGAAAATAGACATGATGAAATACTAGTAGAGTTTTCAAAAAATTTGCCTAAAGTATGTGAATTAGTGGATAAATTTACTGTAAAGGATATCAGTAAGTTTTCTTTGGTTCCAGGATTAAAAAACTTTCAAATGGTTAAAAAAGGACAGTTATTAGGAAAACATGAAGATGTTGAAATTGTAATTCAAGAAGATTCAATTCTTTTGATGCCCCTTTATCAAAATCAAGGAGAAGATGGTTTCTTTCTTATTAAAGAGGCCAGTATATAATAAAGGAGGCTATTCACCTCCCCTATCCTTTTATTTTCTAAGAAAATTCCGTTCTTTCTCTTTTGTAAACTGCTGCAATAATTAAAGAAATAATTGCTCCAATTATAAATGTAAAGAACAATCCTAAAAATTGCTTTCCTAAAGAAAACGGATTATCATTTTCAATTTGTTCACGGGCTTCTTCAGCAGCCTCTTCTCCTATAAAACCTTCCATCTTATCAATTGCTTCTACAGATATCTCCTTAACAGTATCTATCAAACTTGGATCAATTACGGTGATCAGGATATAAGAAAAAAGAGTCGCTATAATAAAACCTATTACTGAAGTCATCCACGAACTGGTGAATGCTTCTCGAAAACTAATAAAGCCTCCCTGAATATTTTTATGCTCTTTCGCAGCCATTATCATCATAACAATTGCCAATAAATAGCCAACCCAACTGCCCCAGGTTAAATAAAAACGAGGAGAGACAAAATAAAATAGTAACGTAAGTACTACCATACCTAAACCGAGGTATACTCCATATTTTACAAAAGGTGTTTTCATACTCATTAAGTTTAAAATTTGTTTTGATTGAAGTTAAATATAAGATTTTACCCGCTTTAATCAGAATAAAATCGATATAAAAGCTTCCTTACGAGTCCTATTTCCCTTTTTAAAGGATGAACGATGGTTTACTTTCTCAGGATTACACTATTTCCTAAAATAGTACCCAAAACTTTGCCTTGATATTGTTTATTAAGATGCGGAGAATTACTACATGAACTCAAACTCTCTTCATAACGAAATATTTCATCAGGATCGAACAAGGTCAAATTAGCATATGAACTTTCTTTTAAGGGCTCCAGATTAACTTCCAATATTCGTGCTGGACCCTCAGTTAATTTATCAATGAGTTTTTCTGTATCAAAAATTTGGTTCAATGAACTATACACTATTTCTAACCCAATGCTTCCCATTTCCGCATACGGAAACTCCACTTGCTTACTTTCTGCTTCGATAGGCATATGGTTTGAAACTATTGCATCCACCTGATCTTTTTCTATTGCATTGACGAGAGCCAACCTATCTTCTTCAGTTCTTAAAGGAGGCATTACTTTTAAATTCTCATCGAATGTCAGAAGGTCGCTATCTATATTCACTAGGTTATGAAAGGACACAGTACTTTGTATTATTTTGTTTTCACGACCTAAGGCTCCCATTTTCCTAACAGACTCTTTGGTGCTCAAACAATGAAATATTAATTGACCACCTACTTCCTTCGCAATAGCCAAGGATTTTTCTACCGCCAGAGATTCCGCTACCGCAGGTGAACCCAATATTCCCATTTTTGTACTTACAACGCCTTGATGCATCAATCCGTCTCCATAAAGCTCTTTGTCACTTGGATGAACCAAGATTTTACCTCCAAAACTTTGAGTATATAACAAAGCTCTTTCCAGTATTCCATAGTTGTCAATACCTTCCATCCCATCGGAAAATATCTTGACGCCTGATCTATTAAGATCTATCAACTCATTGAGATCTTTTCCTTTTCTATTCGCACTCTGAGCTGCTATCGGAGAAATCTCGATACAATTCTCTTTTCCCTTTTGTATTAAATAAGAAACATCTGATTTATTTTGTAATGCAGGTTTGGTCAAAGGCATCGGGGCTAATCTGGTATAACCTGACGTCCTTGCTACCTGAGCCAATACCTCAAAACTCTCTCTGTGCTCAAGTCCAGGATCATTAAGTGCTGTTCCTAAATCTATCCAACCTTGTGAAACATGTAGATTTCCAGATTCAATAATATGATCGCACTCCACATTCAAATTTGGTGACACCTTAGAAACTCTTCCTTCTTCAATTAAGATATCTACGCGAGACATATGGTAAGGTGAATTCTTATCAATAACTTTTGCATTTTTGATCAATATGCTACTACGATTGTTTTTTGAGTGGGTCATCTAAATATATAATTGGTACAACAACTCATCATTTTGTTTAGTTTTTCCAAAATCTGAGTAACAATGACTCAACACCTAAAAATATAAGTGCCATAATAATACACCATTTCCAAAGCTGCAGTCCTTTGTCTTTCTGAGAAATGACCTCTCCAAAGTTTGCCATTTGTACCTCATTAAAAATATTTACATCCATCCCCTTAAAACTGGCTTGAAGATCATCTGGCCTAACCAAGGAAGTATTTGACTCTCTCCTACTGTAATTAAAGGCAAGGTTTTTTATACTCTGGTCTCCTTGTTGTATTAAATAGTAACCTGACTTGTCGATCTGATTATTAATATTAAGAATTAACTTATTTGCTATCTGCGACTGCCCCGGAATAAACTCATCCACGCCCTTTATTTTAACTATCTGTTCCTTTTTATCTTGAATTTCTTTGAGTTCTAATACATTGTCTTTACCTATTGTATATGCCAGCTTTTCCGCCTCTACTTTAGCCAGTGACATTTTGTAGAGCATTGGAACAAAAATTTCAGGATTCAAAACCAGATCATTCTTCTCTTCATCAAGAGGTGCTGAACATACATATACGATACCTTTTTCAAATGTATTTTTTGTTAAATACGGTTTATCATTTTTAAACGTTAGTAAATTCTCTTGTAGTCGATCCATCAAACTTGACCTGGAATAAAACAATTCCGCTTTAGGGAGTTTAATGTCTTTTCCAATTTTTTCAAACACGCCATTAAATACAAACTCATCATCATTTAATTTAGACACTTGCACTTCTCCCTCGTTTCTATCGCCAATTGTATTTGCCTTCAATGTTTTAAGCAGATCATTGTAGCTATCCACCACAGCCTTTTCCGCTGGAAAAACAAGCAATTTACCTCCTAGTTTTACATATTTTTCTAACTCGTCAACCAGACCAGACGACAGAGATACAAGATCATTAAGTACTATCAATTGATAATCTCCAAAAGATTGATAATCTAATCTATTTACGGAAGCATTTTCAATAACGAAATGATCTAGACCGTCAAAAAGAGCGGTTAAATATTTATTGGCCTCACTTTGATTAACAGCAAGTATTCTAATTTTAGGATCTACTTCAAAGGAGATAAAGTATTCATCATCAAACTGAATAGGATAATCTGCAATTAAAATCTCAGCTTTATGAATTCCTGTCCTAAAAATGGGCAATTCAAACGTATCAATAGTCGAAGATCTAGCCGGAAGATCTAATACAGAAATAGGTTTTTCCTCATCATCTTTTTTGATGCTCAATTTTAAGGACTCCCTATCCTGATCCGAATGATTGGTTACTTTTATCAGTAGCTTATTATTTTGATCAATCATAGGTACAATGGCATCAAACCATACACTATCAATACTCACATTTGACGCTTGTAGTGATTGTATAGGGACCAGATTTACTTCTAAGCTGGTATCTCTAATTTCTATATTATCAACAATTTGGGATTGGAAATCAGAAACCAAATAAGATATCTTGTTATCCTCATATTTCTCTAGCAGCTGTCCTTGTCGATTTAAAACTTGAGAGATAGGTCTTACTTTTGGTGATTCACTTATTTCTTGAATAAAAGAAAGAGCATTCTCCCGTGTCACTAATCTCTGATGCCTGCCTTCAAAATCATTCGTTATAATTTGAAACCTATCTGATTCGGAATATGACTTTACAATTTCTTCAGCCTTGCTTTTGGCCTTTGACAAAAGTTGAACACCAGAATTTCCTGCATTCATACTAAAACTATTGTCAACGAATATGCTGATGGCATTGTTACCTTTCTTAATTTCTCCATTTGAGGACCAAAACGGTCTGGCAAACGCCAATACAATAAGAGCCAGTGCAAGTAACCTGGACAGTAAAACCAAAAGGTTTTTTAGTTTGTTCCTTGTGCTCGTTTCTTCCTTTATTTCCTTCAAAAAACGCACATTAGTAAAATGTACTTTCTTGAATCTCCTAAAATAAAACAAGTGAATAATTATTGGAATCGAAAGGGCTAACAAAGCCCAAAGAAAGTTTGGATATAAAAACTGCATATTAATTACAAAAATATAATCTTGTTGTTAATAAACGAATTTATTGATTTATTAAATATAAGTCTTATACCTTAAATCATTTCAAAGGTTGGTATATTAAATGATTATACACCGTTAACAAAGTGCAAAAGATTTCTTAATGATCCATCCTTTTTATCAACATGCCAGCTATTTATATAATTTTAATCATAGAATGAAGACACTTGGCATGAAGGATCGGATTTTAAAAATTAGCTGGCTATATATTTTCATTTTATGGATTTCAATTGTTGGGTTCCATTTACTACATTACTTTGATTGGTATTTTGACTTAAAATTTTACATATACTCTAGGCTTTCCAATTATCCTACTAATTCTAACTCCTTTTTTATTAATTCCGGTTGGATACCTATCGAAATAAATTATAGGATTCATTTGACACTTACGATATTATGCTCCATTCCTATATGGCTCTCTTGTCTACCTTTCATTGATAAATTTAGCCTCACAAATATTAAGCATAATCTGCAATTAAGTATAAGAGTTTGTTTAGCTGTATACTTTCTTAACGCCGGGCTTGAAAACATCTTCGAGTTAAATTATCAACAACCTAACGCTGCAAGTCTGGATACCCGCCTAAGTGAAATGTCTCTGGGCATGCTGTATTACTACAGTATAGGTATTTCAAAAACTTATGCAATAGGGTTAGGTTATTTCTGGTTGGTTCTAGCCATTCTTCTAATTAGCAATAAATTCTCTTTTCTTGGTAGCATTTTAGCTGCCGTATCAGTTGCCCATACGGCCTTAGTGGCTTATGGCTTCAATCTTGGATTTGATTACAACATTGCCATCGGACTTTTATTTACTGTAATCCTTTTGAGTCTTAACAAAGATAAATTCCATAAGCTTGTATACTACGATAAACTTGGCTCGGACCCAATTAGCCATCTAAAACTACTGTCTAAATGGGGAATAGTTACTGTTCTATTAATTTTTCTTGTCGATCAAAAAAACACTCATCATGAAGAAAAAATATCGCAAAAAGAAGATTTGCTCTTTCCTACAAAAAACATGATATATTCTTTTCATATAAATGACAGAGAAAAAGGAGATACTACAACTTGTCAGCTATCTCATTGGGACGCAATGTACCAAACCTCAGAAGATTATCTTATAGTGATCAAAAAAGATGGCAGTGAAGAAAGTTATGATTTTAAACACAATGATCAGGATAGTACTTTCAGCATAAAGGCCAGATATCCCAATAGTAAGTTTTGGGATTTCTCATATGAAAACTTAACCCCAACTCGAATAATAGTACATGGAACAATGGAATCGGATTCAATAAAATTTGTTGCAGAAGAGGTTAGACATACGATAAACAATCGACGTACTTTTTACTCACAAATTAGGGTACGCAAATAGTCATAATTTATTGAGTAGGTCTATAACCTCAGATTTCTTACGAACAGAAACAGGAACGATATCTTTATTTTTCATAAGCAAATATCCTCCCTCTGTTTTTTGATAAGAATCGATAAATTCTATGTTTACTAAATGACTCTGATGCACTCGAGCAAAACCGCATGACTCGAGAGTTTTGGCGTACTCTTTCATCGTTTTAGTAACCAAAAGTTTTTCGCCGTTATCGAAATAAAAGTTAGTATAATTTCCTAATGATTCCAGCCTAACTATCTCAGTAACATTTACAACTTTTATCTCTTCATTAGTACTTAACGTAAGTTTCTTCACATTTAACGAAATCGGAGTTTTTTCTTTTATAATCTTATTTACTGCTTCCTTCAAATCATCGTGATCTACGGGTTTTAACAAATAATCTTTAGCATTATATCTAAATGCTTTTATAGCATATTCTTTTGATCCCGTAATAAAAACGATCCTATCTCTGTAATCTTCTAGAATATCCATAACATCAAAACCATCTCCATCACCCATTTCTATATCCAAGAAAATAATATCAGGAGATACCTTTTTTATAAGTTTCACTCCAGATACTACTCCGTTGGCCGAACCCTCGAATTTAAACTTTTTGAAAACTTCTTCTATATCAGCCTTCAACGAAGCAATCGCATAAGGTTGATCATCTATGATTACGTATTTCATTTTCCATGTTTTTTAATTGACATATGAACTCACAAGCCATCACTCGTGGCGAACACACCTTTTCTCTATACTTATTTTATGTTCTTATTATCTTCTTTCTTTAGTATTTCTCAATAATAAGTTCAGCTCTACACTCACTCCTCTTTCTCCCTTATCTTTCCTTTCTATCACATTGTACCATTCGGAAGTCGAAAGACGCTTCTTTACATTGAACATAGCATGGGATGTCCTTTTGTTATCTTTGTTTTCAAACCCTATTCCATTGTCTTCAATAGTGACGAGCAGCCTATCATTTTGTTTCTTAAATACAACATCGATATTACCTCCTTTGATCTCTCCTCTTTTGAGGCCATGAATAATACTATTTTCAATAAACGGTTGTATTAACATTGGCTTGATGTAATGCAATTCAGGTGAATCAATTGAAATTTTTAAGTCAAAATTAAAGCTGTCATTGCACATCATTTTCTCCAACAACAAATAGTTCTCTAAATATTCATACTCCTCACTAAGGTTTATAAATTGTTGGGCATTTTGTTCTAACACTTGCCTCATTAATTGACTAAACGTACCCAAATACTTTCTTGCCTTAGACCTTTGTTCCAAAGCGATCATTCCACTTATACTATTCAAAGTATTGGAAAGAAAATGCGGACTCATCTGCAATTGAAGTACTTTTTCTCTTTCCACCAATAATTCATTTCTAACCCTTAGTTGATCCCTTTCTTTTTCTAGTAATTTGATTTGATTACTGTTTCTAACTTGAAAACCAAAGGCCAACATTAGCAGACCCAACAGAGAAAAAATAGCTATGTATAGCACTTTGTCAATGGACTCATTTTTAATCACTATTTGGGGACCGGTAAGAAAAATAAATTCCTCATGACCAATTTGAGATCTAAATTTCAACTGATGAAAACCCTTCTTCCAGCCTTCAATGGTAAGAAGAGTTTCATTCGAAGGTTCTGACCATTTGTTTTTTACCTCATTATAATAACTATAAACATTTGCTGTCCTTTTGGAATATCCAGTTAATCCCAGATTAACTTGTACTACATCATCTTTAGAATTTAATATTATAGTATCTCCAATAAAAACCTCTCCATTAATAAATATCTCATCAATATATAGATTAGGTCTATCATCAATCTCAGTGTTATGATCTTTTAAAAAGATCTTCTCATTTATACTAAGCCAAAAATTGTCGCTTTTATCAACGAACAATAAGTCAATTATTCCTGGTTCGGGTATTTCAAATCTTTCTAATTCTGGAAATCTAAAGATCTTGTTTTTCGATTGATAATAGGCATTTGCCCCATGTACAAAAAGCTTATCCACAAGAACTGACTCCGAAGGATCATGTAGTATTAATTTCGATAGATTATCACCATTAAATTTATAAATACTATTATCTGAAGCCACAAAAGTCGTATTCATGCTATGAACCACATCTTCGACCTCTCTTTCAAATCTTGACTTTTTAATAAAATGATTATCACAAAGCTCCAGTATCTGTTTTGAAGTAAATAAATGTAGACATCTTTCTTTCTTTTTTAATGAAATGGGTTTTTCATTTTCAAGCAGATATTCAGGCATTAACCTATGATCTTGGATGCTATAAACGCCCTGTTCGTTAAGTATATACCAATATCCGTTGAAATATTCAAAATCTTTAACTTCGGCTGCCTTTGGAATTGAGATTTTCTCTGCATCATCAAGAAAATACAGTCCTTCCGATGTCAATGCAATTAGTTTCCTGTCTATTTTTTTTAAAAGGTATACCTGACCTTCAAAATATCTAGATGACTTGACTTTAGCACCATCATATGATATTATATAACCTTGATCTGTGTATAGTATTATCTTGTCCTTGTTATCCTGATCTAGCAAAACACTGGCTCCATCGAATGAAAACTTATAATCCCATTGGCCAAATAGACTACTGGAAAAAAAGACTAAGAGAAATAACCATTGTATTTTTGTATTCACTCCTGCCTCCTATTTTATATAAATTAACATGGATTCTCATTTCAAATTACATAAAAGTATAACTATTTTTTTACTCAGCTTAATATTGAATTCATACTTGGGAATCTATTATAAATTCGTTTTATTGTATATTTGCAGTACCTTCCAAGGCCTTAATACAACAGTTTACAGCTACTAACTTTTGAATATGACTATGAGAATTTTCAAATACTTTTTTCTATGCATTATTCTTATTTCCTGTAAAAATGAAAACGACATCATCAGTAATGAGATGGTCATTAGACTAAGTAATGACCCTGCAAAATTACATCCAGTAATATCTCCTAATGCCTTAGCAAGAGAGGTATTTCAGTACATATTCTTGCCATTGGCTGATTATCATCCGGATTCTTTGGTTATGGCACCAATTCTTATTGACAAAATACCGGACAAAAAAATAGGTTCTGAGGGTATCTCCTTTGATTTCTCCATTAGATCTTCGGCTAAATGGCCGGATGGAAAACCTATAACAGCTAATGATTACCTCTTCACTATCAAAAGTGTTATCCATCCCTTAACTCAAGCGACTGCATATAGATCCCATATTTCCAAGATAAGTGATATCCAAATAGATGCTGATAATAATAAAAAGTTTACTGTTTATTTTGAAAATGATTTTCCTTTAGCTTTTGAGACGGCCTCTAATATGGCTATTTATCCAGCCCATATCTATGACCCTCTGAACACTTTATCAAAATACTCACTTGACTTTCTTGCAGATTCTAACAATCAGGATTCAATAAAAATAGATACCACGTTAAATAACTTTGCCCAAAACTTTAATAGTACAAAATATTTTAGAGAGAATGTGGTAGGCAGTGGTCCTTATTCCTTGAAATCATGGAATACAAATCAAAGTATTGTACTAGAAGGCGTAGAAGATTATTGGGGGCAGGATTATAACATACCACAACTAAATCAAACTGTTGATAGATTAGTTTTTCAGATAGTTCCCGATGCCAATACTGCCTTTACTCAACTATTGAATGGCAATTTGGATGTAATGGCTGGATTAACAAGTCAACAAATGAGTCAGTTGGAATCTGAAAAAAACAATCATCAAATAGAAGTATTGACGCCACAGTTGACCAAATACTATTTTCTTTTACTTAATCATAAGAACGAAATACTTGCCAATAAAAATATTAGAAGGGCGTTAAGTCACTTATTGGATGTTGACTTATTGATATCCAGCCTTGAAAATGGTCAAGCTAAAAAAGTGGTAGCTCCATTTCATTACCGCAAACCATACTACAACGATGAGATTGTTCCTCTCACAAAGTCGAAAAAATCGGCTAAGACGCTTTTGAGTGATGATGGTTGGAAGGATACAGATGCAGATGGCACATTGGATAAAATAATCGACGGAAACCATAGAGAGTTAGAACTTAGAATCCATATTCCCGGAAGCCCATTGAGCGAAAGAATAGCCTTAATGTTGAAAGAATCATGTGACGAGATAGGAATAAGTTTAGATATCATTCAAAAACCCTTTCGACAAATCTTAAAAGAGAATATTTACACTGATGATTTTGACATCGTTCCAGGTGTAGCTAGCCAATCATTGAGTTATGATGATCCGTACACCAAATGGCATAGTAGTAGAATAGATAAAAAAGGAGGTAATGATGCTAATTACTCTTCTCCTGAAATAGATAAACTTTGTGAACAAATTCGTAACACCCAAAATATTGAAGAACAGATTCCATATTTTAAGGAGATTCAAAAAATTATTTACGAAGATCAGGCCGTAATTTTTCTTTATTCTCCTATTGAGAGGATTGCTTTGAACAAAAGATTTATTGGTAATGGCACTTCGAAAAGACCCGGATATCTTGCCAATACATTCTCATTAAGAGATTAAATCAATCTGGAACGGTCAAATTTGATTATTGGTTATATTTGTTGAGTGATCACTTTTATCAAATTAGTCAAAAGATTAGTTCATTACTTTACTACTCTTCTAATAGTATTATTGGTTTGCTTTTTTATGAAGAATCAAGTGAATCAGGATCCTGTTGAAAACATATTAAGCCTCCGAGGTCTTGATCCTGCTACCAACCCTGAATACTACGAAAGGGAATATCATAAGTTGACGAAGGAAATGAATTTAGACCTGCCCATATTTTACTTTTCGCTCATGGATTCTACAAGTAAAAATGTTGGCAAAATGGGTGGCGTCGAAAACTCTTATAATGACTTATTAAATGCTATTTTTCCTTCCTTTAGATTAAATGGCTTCAAAAATCAATTTCATTATTGGCTCAATGGTTTTGTCAGGGGTAAATATGGAATTTCCATTGTGGACGGACAAAAGGTTACTAAAAGGTTTTTCAGTGCCTTGAAATGGACATTAGCCATTTTAATACCAAATATCATGATAGCTATTCCTTTCTCGTTTCTCTTGGGTGTTTTGTTTTTCAGAAAACAAAAAGTAGGTTTTATAAGATTTTTGGAATCCTTGGCCACACTGGTGCTTTCCATCCCATTATTTTGGCTGGCCACCATGGTAATGATCTTTCTTTGTACTTCCTACTACGGTTTAGGGCTTTTTAATACAGCTGGCATATGGAATTACGAAAACGACTCTATATGGACTAATTACCATAACCTTATCCTACCTATATTAATAATATCAGTATTGGATATTTCCTATTTATCACAAGTATTAAAGTCTTCAATAAGCGAGGAATTTAAAAAGCCATATGCTACCTCTTTGCAAGCAAAAGGACTAGGACAAAAATTGATCTTTAACAAACATCTATTAAAGAATTCATTAACACCAATTATTACATTGATTGCAGAAAACCTCCCCAAAGCTTTAGGAGGAACATTAATAATCGAAGTAGTTTTTAATATACCGGGAATGGGGCGTTTAATGCTTGAAAGTGTCTTGTTACAGGATTTTAACATGATTATCCTTATCATCACAGCCACTGCAGCCTTAACACTAGTTTTCTATTCCTTAGGCGATTATTTTAACTATAGACTTCAACCAAAAAGCAGGTTCCATGCATAAATTGAATTTTGCATATTGGATCAAACTCCCCACGCGAATAAAACTGGCAAGTATTGTTCTAATCATTTATTTATCTATCGGAATCTACTATCAATTGTTTAAAGCTGATGACATAATTACTTCAAATGTATCTCTGTCAAAAGCCATACCTCCATTACACTTTGACAATCTTAAAAACTGGCATTGGTTAGGAACCGATAATTTTGGTAGAGATCTATTAGAGGTTATTATCCGTGGTTCCTACATTAGCTTTATTATTAGCGGAATTTCAGTTCTACTTTCAACTTTATTGGGCACCTTATTAGGTAGTATGGTCGGATACTTTGGAGATACAGGCCTGAGGCTAAATAAATTACAAATTATACTATTAATATCGGCCATAATATTATCTTCTTATTGGATTTCCGCTGATATTAACTCCTTCACTGAGCACCATTATTTAGTTTATCTAATACGACTTACAATTTTTAGCGTAATAATCATTTTTCTTTTCCTGTCGTCCAAACTAGCTTTTTTAAAACATAAAGTTCCTATCGATGGTATGCATAATCGATTTATTGCCGTCATCAATTCTATACCTGGTATATTCGCTATACTTTTTTTCATTTCAATTTTCGAAGAGAGAAGTATTCATCTTTTAGTACTTATAATCTCTTTTATCTTGATTCCAACAATTATCAGAATAGCTAGGAGCGAAACCATAAAATTGAAAAATGAAGAGTTCGTCATTTATTCCAAGTCCATAGGTAAGAGTGATTGGAAAATCATAGTCTATGATATTATTCCTAATATTATTCAACCGGTTTTAGTAATTGCCATATTCGCATTTGTGGCAGCTGTTATGCTGGAATCAAGTATTTCTTTTTTGGGATTGGGATTACCCGTAGAAGAAGTTAGTTGGGGTAAAACCATAGCTCAAGCGAGAGATAATATTTATTTTTGGTGGCTGGCGATCTTTCCAGGATTAATGATTTTCTCCGTTATTTGGTCTTTAAATACACTTCGAAAGTATTTTGGGTAAAAACCTCCTGATTTACTGAGTTCACTTGATTTTGTTCATAAGTCTATCTGGCAAAATATTATCAACCGTTTCACGGTACTCTTCCTCAGAGCAAGGTATGTATCTTGAATCAACCTTAAACCACCACTTATTCGTGTGGTTATTTCTTATAAAACTCAATTCACCTTCCGACTCCTGCATATCTACTATAAATTCTTGAGTCTCAGGATTAGGTATTCTATCTCCCTGTAATCTGCAGTTTATACCCTCCAAGCTATACCATATCAACTCGGCTGCAATCAGACTCTGCGATGTTGATATTTCATCAATTCCTAAATTCAAAATTATCGTTTTCAGAGATTCCGATTCACCTGTATATCTCATCAACTGACATGCCTCTTCACTGGTAAGCCCTGTGGGAATCGAGCCATTGTAATCAACCTCACTACGTCTAATGGAATCGAATTTAAAATTAAGAATAGTAACATCTCTAAGTAAAGGTTCCCATAATGCCCTCTTACTTCTCATTTTACCAAGAGATAATGAATGTAAAATCGTCTCCTCCTTGTTTAGCTCCTCTTCTTCGCACAAATGTCGCTGATAAGCCATAGTAAAAGAATTATTACATCCTGAAGAATTTGATTTGTCTATCTTATTGGAAATAATGCAATTATTACCTTCACGTTTGATTGTCACTAAATAGCTGTTCAGTTTTTCGAAAAATTTATCATCTCCTCCTATTATAATAGGAATAATATTTCCATCAATAATCTCAGATACTGCCTGTAATATGAATTCTGGGTTCGTATTTTTGACGTCTCCGAGGTCTACAATATGTAGCTCTTTAAAATGATTTTGGAAAAGAGATAAACTCTTCCTAACAGAATTACTAATTTGTTGATTCAATCCAAAGATTACAGCCTTTGATCTATGCAAATCTGGAATATCTTTTAGATATTTGGGCTTTTCTATTTCAAATGTATATTCCTCGTTTGATAGATTTGTTGGATTAAACCAATTATTTATCATTATATTATTTTTTTTACAAATATATAAACAAAACATTTAAAGCAAAGTATATGTCAAATATTATCGATAATGTATGGAAAAAGTTAGACAATTATAAAAACGAAGCTCCGGAAATTGTCTTTGAGTGGAATGACAGACTTACTTCAGCTAAAGGTTGGATAGTAATTAACTCTCTGAAGAATGGTGCAGCGGGAGGAGGAACGAGAATGCGAAAAGGATTGACCAAAGAAGAAGTAATTTCTCTAGCTAAAGTTATGGAAATCAAATTTGGTGTATGTGGCCCTGATATTGGAGGAGCAAAATCGGGAATTGATTTTGACCCTAGTGACCCGCGGAGAAAAGAAGTACTCGAAAGATGGTATAAAGCAGTATTTCCTATCTTAAAAAACTATTATGGTACCGGAGGTGATTTGAATGTCGACGAATTAAAAGATGTTATTCCTATCACAGAGGATTTAGGTTTATGGCATCCTCAAGAAGGTATAGTTAATGGCCATTTGCAATATAACAAAGGTGATAAAATTAATATAATTGGTCAGTTAAGATATGGTTGTGCCAAAGTGATAGAAGATAAAAACTATGTTCCAAATGGTAAGAGCAAATACGCGATAGCTGATATGATAACCGGTTGGGGTGTTAGTGAATCCGTTGTTCACTTTTACGATTTGTTTCGTGATGAGGACCTGAAAGGAAAAAAAGTTATTGTGCAGGGCTGGGGCAATGTTGCCAGTGCCGCTGGTTATTACTTGGCTCGAAAAGGAGCAAAGATTGTGGGAATCATTGATCGGGTAGGTGGTGTCATTAATGACGAAGGTTTTTCGATGGAAGAAGTTGAAAAACTGTTTTTGGACAAAAATGGAAACCAGCTTAACATTAATAATATGTTAAGTTTTGAAGAAATTAATAAAATAATTTGGGATAAAAAATGTGACATATTCATACCGGGAGCGTCTTCAAAGCTGTTGACAAAAGGTCAAATTGACAGATTAATTAATGCGGGATGCCAACTTGTTTCATGTGGAGCCAATGTTCCCTTTGTTGATGACAAAGTATTTTTTGGTGAAACGGCAGACTATACGGACAATAGAATAACAGTTATACCGGACTTTGTTGCTAATTGTGGTATGGCTCGGGTTTTTGCATATTTGATGAAATCCAATGTAGGAATGACCGACTTTGAAATATTTGATGATGTTTCAATGGTGATAAAAGATTTTATCAATAAACTAAGGCAAGACAACCCTGAGATGACCCAATTAACAAAACGTTCGATTAGTTTGATATTATCAAAAATTGGTTAATTTTGCCCTTCAATTATTGTGCATGGCACAATTATTGTGTTTTTGTATTTTAATTATACCTAAGAAAAGATAAACACTTTAGAATTAAATAATAGACCTATGACTAAAAAAATTACTTTACTGATGTTTGTGTTTGGTCTTCTAGCATTCAACCTAAATGCTCAGAATGAATCCGAAGTAACAACAAACATGACAGGCATTTCGGATGAAATGACTAAAGACCCCGAGCAAAATAAAAACTGGAGGATGGGTCAATATAAGTACTCTGCAAAGCCAAAAAATGCTTGGGAATTAGGAATACATTTCGGTCACTTCTTTATTGATGGTGATGTAGATAGAAATATTCCTTCAGGATTTGGAGTTGGACTTCACCTAAGAAAAGCTATTCATTATGTGTTTTCGATACGAGGAGATTTATTTTATGGTCAGGCTAAGGGGCTAGACCCTCAACCTTGGACCCATAGAAATCAAGGTGGTGGACTTGTTGAGTCCGTGTTTGATCCTTATAACGGATCTACTCCTGATGCCACAGAATGGTTTCCTGCACACAAAACAACATACATCTACGGAGCTTTACAAGCTGTTGTTAATATAGGTAATTTATTGTTCCACAAAGATCGTAATAAGTGGAATTGGTATGTTGCGGTAGGAGTTGGTTTAGATACGCATAAAGCTAATCTTGACTTACTAGATGGCGATGGTAATCCTTATACTAACTTAAGATCTGCTTCTGGCTATAACTCTAACGATTTCGATACACGAGATGGTAGAAAGCAAATAAAAGATAATTTAGAAAATATTTATGATGGCGATTATGAAACTGAAGGTTTCAAGAAAAAAGGTATTTTCAGATTAGGTGATGAGACTAACATTCACGTTGTTTGGACAGGTTCTATGGGAGTTTCCAGAAAACTGAGTAAAAGAATTAACCTTGGTTTAGAGCACCAGATAATGGCATCTGACAATGATTATCTTGATGGTATTAAATTCAGAACAGCCGTAGATCAAACTAATAACGTTGATATAGGACACTATACTAATTTCAGATTAGCCATTAATCTAGGTAATTTTGACAAAGTGACTGAGCCTCTATACTGGATGAATCCATTAGATGCAACAATGAACGATATTGCTGAATTAAAGCAAAGACCTAAATTGGATTTAACTGACTCTGATGGTGATGGAATAATTGATATGTTAGATCAAGAAATCGACACTCCTGCAGGATGCCCTACTGACACAAGAGGTATTATGTTAGATTCTGATGGTGATGGAATAGCAGATTGTAAAGATAAAGAGCCTTATTCTCCTCCTGGATTAGAAGTAGATGCCAATGGTATTGCTGATGCTCCTTGTTGTATAAACGAAGACGACATCAATAGAATTGTTGATGCGAGATCAGGAGACATTGTTAATAAAGCTATGGCTGGAAGATCAGATTGTGGCAAATGGTATTTACCTATGATACATTTTGATTTAGATAAATACAACGTCAAACCCGAATTTTACGGCCACTTGCATCATGTTGCAAACGTAATGAAAATGTGTCCTGACTTATGTGTTAGTGTAGTAGGTAATACTGACGTAAGAGCAAGCAATGACTATAATCAATCTTTATCATATAATAGAGCAAAATCAACTGTTGACTATCTTGTTGCTAACTATGGCATTGATAGAAGTAGATTTAAATTAATGTATGGCGGAGAAGATAAACCTCTTATTCCTTCTTCTAGAAGAGAATCTGAGCACTATATGAATAGACGAGTTGAATTTAGAGTATGTGAGCCAAGTGATTATGACATGGCTAAGCCAGAAGGTTCTAATGCTGGTTCTGGAGGAGCAGTTAATTCTACCGGTTCTTCTTTCAGTGGAAACAAAAACTCTGGATTCTAATTAGAATACCAATAACGAATTGAAAACAGGAGCTCCATTTATATAGTGGGGCTCTTTTTTTATATATAGAAATTCGTAACATAGAGATTTCATCTTTTACATAACTTACTTAAATTTGTTGCTCATAAATTTTTAAGGATGTTTTCTTCTCTTATTCTTCCTGATTTTGCAAATTCTGCTGTTTGGTTAAGTCTTCTAACTCTTACTTTTCTTGAAATTGTCTTAGGAGTTGATAATATTCTTTTCATTTCCATCGCATCTAGTAAGCTCGAAAAAAAAGATCAAGGAAAAGCTACCAATATAGGCCTAATACTCGCTATGGTCTTGAGAATAGTTCTTCTCCTAGGCATCTCAGTACTTATAGCAATGAATTCCCCTTGGTTTAGTATTAATGCCCATTGGTTTCAAGCTGAGTTTTCTGGTCAGAGCATCATCTTAATTTTAGGAGGACTTTTCCTTTTATATAAGAGTGTATCAGAAATACATCACAAACTAGAAAGTAGTGAAGAAACAAACGACCTAGCAAAAAAGAAAACGGTAACACTTACTTCTGTTATTCTTCAAATCACTTTGATCAACATAGTTTTTTCATTCGACTCCATATTAACAGCTGTGGGAATGACTAATGGTATGGAAGGTTCCTTAGTTATTATGGTTATTGCTGTTGTAATGTCTGTTTTGATTATGATGTTGTTCGCCACACCGGTTGGCCGATTTGTCAATAAACATCCAACAATTCAAATATTAGGTCTTTCATTTCTTATACTTATCGGTTTTATGCTAATTTTGGAAGGTGGTCATTTAGCTAATCTTTCTGTTTTCGGCTCTCACATAGGTGTTGTTCCTAAGGGATATCTCTATTTCGCAATTGCATTTTCGCTCATGGTAGAATTCCTGAATATGAAACTACGGAAAAAACAAGATCCTGTAAAACTTCATTCTTATAGCGAAGAAGCAGGAGAAAAAGGATTGCTTAAATAATGGGGAGAATATTAGTAATTTTATTAGTCTCTCTTATATCATGTAATAAACCAAGGTCTTATACTCAATTTTATGGTGAGACTATGGGAACATATTATCGTATCACTTTCCAAGGAACAGAGAATATTATTCCTAATCAAACAAAAATAGATTCAATACTTGTTGATATCAACAATTCTCACTCCACATATATAAAGGAATCTACTATATCTCGATTTAATCAAAGTGATACTACGTATTGCTTTCTCCTTTCTAAGGATTCACATTTTTTACCAGTCTTTTTGAAAGCTAAAGAAGTCTACTCCGAAACCACTGGCTATTTTGATCCTACAATAGGACCATTAGTTAATTACTGGGGCTTCGGTTATAACCCCAATACAACAAATGTGATTGATAATTTGAAAATAAAAAATATTCTAACCTATATAGACTTCAAGAGCATTTTACTTAATCAATACGAAGACTCTATTTGTATTTCTAAAAATCTGAAAAAATCTCAACTGGATTTTTCCGCTATAGCTAAAGGTTATGCGATCGATGTTATTGCTAACTACTTGGACTCCTATGATATCCATAATTATCTAATAGATATAGGCGGTGAATCACGAGCAAAAGGTATAAATCAGAGCGGAAAAATTTGGACATTAGGTATCAACAAGCCAACTCTTGATTCCGAATATAATGAAGCAATTAAACTAATATCATTGAAAAATAAATCTATTGCTTCAAGTGGTAATTATAGAAACTATAAAATGGTTGACAACAAACTTGTTTCTCATATTATCGACCCTAAGGATGGTTTTTTTAAAGTATCCAACGTCTTAAGTGCAACAGTGATTGCTGATAATTGCATGGAGGCAGATGCTTTTGCGACAGCTCTAATGCTAATGCCTCCTAATGAGGCTTTAAAGGTTGCTTCCTCAAACGGCGTAGAATGTTTTCTTATTCTTAAATCTGACAGTGCTTTTTCATTTATGCATACGGAAGGCATGTCTAAATATTTAAAAAATTAAAATGTTTAATTTAAAAAAAGATCTTGTTTTTTTTGATATTGAATCTACCGGTTTAAATGTAATCAAAGACCGAATAGTTCAGATTGCTCTTGTTAAATATTCCCCGGGGAATGATAATCCGGAACAACTGGAAATGCTCATCAATCCCGGAATCCCAATCTCGGAAGAAGCGATGGCAGTACATAATATAACCCCCCAAATGTTAAGAAATAAGCCAACTTTCCAACAAGTTGCTGATGAACTCTTTCAATTCATCGGAAATGCTGACTTAGCTGGATATAATTCCGATAGATTTGATATTCCTATGTTAATGGAAGAATTCGCCAGAGTTGGCAAAAGTTTTAATTTGTCCAATAGAAGGTCCATAGATGTGCAAAAAATATTTTACAAAATGGAACCCAGAACCTTAAAAGCCGCATATGCACATTATTGTGGTAAAGATCTATCCGATGCACACGATGCATTGGCTGATGTGATTGCTACTGTAGAGGTCCTAAAAGGTCAAATTGATAAATATAAAGGCCAAGACTATTATGATGGAGATGGGTTTAAAACCGAAGCACCAATTAAAAATGATGTAGAATCATTGTCAAAGTTTACGACAGATGAAAGAAATTTAGATGCTACACAGAGATTAAAATATAATACTCGTGGAGAAGTGGTTTTTAATTTTGGCAAATATAAAGGCGAATTAGTTGCTGAAACGTTATTTAAAGACAAACAATATTACAACTGGATTTTAGATAAAGATTTTTCGGTTCAAGTAAAACAAATAGTTAAAAAACTTGTCAGTGAATATGAAACCAAAAATAAATCTTAAGCAAGGAGTACTTCTGTTCCTACTAATTAGCATTTTAACTTCTTGCTATACCGAAAGTGAGGGTTGCCTCGATAGATTCTCTTTAAACTATGATATAACTGCAGACAACAACTGTGATGATTGTTGTACCTACCCTACACTCTCCTTGGAATTGAATCAGTTTTTCTTCGAAGATAAAAGCATGAGGTTTGATGATAGCCTTACTGTAGACTCACAGTACTATTTCAAGATATTGGATTTTAGCTGTTACTTGACAAATCTAACAATTAGCCCATATCAAGGTGAATATATTATTTTAGACAGCCTGGAATGCGGTTCGAGCAAAATAGCCAATAGTCATATGTTAATAAAAGATAGACTTACCCGCTATAATTTGCATTCCACTAAATCTGATATGCTCTTTGACAGTATTAATTTCCGCATTGGAAAACCAAATGTTTTTTCATTAGACAAATTTGCTAACACATCTCTCGACCATGTCTTTAGTAATGAGAATGCCCTTATTGAAAACGATAATTTGTGTTCATTTAAAATGACCATTACCAAAGGTGCAGACCTAATGGATACACTGTCCATCACTAGTTGCGATTTAGATATTCCATTGAGTCTAAAATACTCTCAAGCTCAGGAGATCACAATTGGAAATAATTTTACTGTTCAGCTTTCACTAGATTATGCTGAATTGTTTGATAGTGTAAATTATAATACGATTGATTCAGCAATGCTTGAATTAATGATTAGACAAAACATTAGCAATGCATTCTACGTTGAATAATTAGTATGAAAACAAATGGAAAATACGGGTATATTGTAATTATCTTTGGACTGCTATTTACCTATATTTCTTGTGAGGAAGAACCCGTAAATATGAATCAGGGTATAGATCTTACCCATATTGATTATAATCCCGAATACGTTGATCTAGATATTCCTTCACACTTCACTAAAATGGAAATTCCTGAAGATAATCCTTTGACAACAGAGGGTATAGAGCTTGGTAGAAGACTTTTTTATGATCCTATTCTAAGTGGTGATTCTACTCTTTCGTGTGCAGGATGTCATTTTCCAGAACATGGTTTTTCAGATCCTGCCCGTTTTAGCAAAGGAATTGATGGACTTGAGGGAAAAAGAAATTCAATGAGCTTAGTTAATGTTGGGTTTTTTAAAAATGGTTTATTCTGGGACGGCAGGGCCGGTAATTTGGAAGAGCAAGCTGTCTTTCCTGTCGAGGATCCACTAGAACAACATGCTATATGGCCCGAAGTGATAGAGAAAATTAAAAACTCCCCAGAATACCCTTCTAGGTATCGAAAAGCTTTTGGAATAAATTCCTCTTCCCAAATTACTCAAGATTTAACAGTAAAAGCTATTGCTCAATTCGAAAGAACAATATTATCGACAAATAGTAAGTTCGACAAAATTGCCCAAGGCGTCGAAGGTGTTAAATTTTCGGATTTAGAACTTCTGGGCTTTAGTTTATTTTTTGACGAAGATCCTGATGTTCCAGATGCAGAATGTGGTCATTGTCATAACACTCCGCTAACCAGTAGTGATGATTTTTTCAATAATGGCGTTCAAACATCTACTGATTACGATGATTTTCTTGATCTAGGCTTTGGAATAGTTACTGGCAATAGTACGGATAATGGAAAAATGAAAGCTCCAAGCTTAAGAAATATAAGGTATACCGCTCCTTATATGCATGATGGAAGATTCAATACTCTCGATGAAGTACTTGAACATTACAATCAAGGAGGCCATCCATCCGCAACTAAAGATGGTCTTATTCAACCGCTGCAGTTGACACCCCTCCATCTGGATGCTATTAAAGCATTTATACTCACCTTTGAAGATACATCCTTTATATCGAATCCTAGCTTGCAAAATCCTTTTAACTAAGGTTCCGTAACTTCGGTGCAGTTGTTTTTTGCAAAAAGTAATAGAATATTTATTCTTCTAGAAAACGAAACATAGGTTTAGGAATAACTAATTATAGTACAATTAAATAATTATGATGCGATATACACTTCATATTAATTAATACAACATATATATAACTCTAATTATCAGCAACTATTATCTCATATTTAATATCATATTATAATTTTTTATATATTACACTCGTTCTATATTGTATTTTTTTAATCCTCTAAACATTCCGATTATTGTATTGTGAAATTGAATAAAGCACATCTGGTTAAAGAATCAGATCAAAACATTTAAATATGTTCATGGGATTAAAACTATAAAGAAAGTTGCGTGTCCTATAAAACCATGCAACTTTCTTTAATGGTTAAGAGATTTCACCTAAAAAGAAATTGAGTTTTTTGTTTAATAAATAATTTTACGAGTTGAGTACCCTTGAGCAAGGTACAATGAAGAGAAAGGATATGTTCATGGGATTATAATCTTATTGAAAAATGGCTGCTGGGGGGCGGCCATTTTTTTTTAGAATATTGCTAAGGAAAATAGAAATGCTACTGATCCCAAAACTATAAAGATCAACACATAAGCTAAACCACTTAAAGCAAATTTCACAAACGTCTTAAACTTTCCTTGCTTATAATATCTTTTAAAAGACCATAATGATAGTAATAAACATAATGAGTATATCGCAAGTACCAGAAATCCCGAATCTATGTAATGATCAATTATAAAAGCCAAACTTGCCGCAAGAAAGCACGTGGAATGAATATTGAATAAAAACACCAAGTTTTCTATGTAAAACCGATCTTGTCTATAATATAGTAATTTCATAAATCCTGCAAGAAGAAAAACAACTAGTATCAATGTCCAAAACAAGTTGGCGATTCCATACTTAACAGCTTCTTTACGATTCTTACTAAACTTCACCGACTGACGTAATATCAACTTGTCCCAAAACCCTTGAACCTCATACTTATCTATTAATTCGTCCACATCTTTAGTATATGCATCAATTACATTAATCTTATATTTCGAAATATCTGTAAAAGATCCTACATTGATACTTCCTAAGAAGGTCGTATCCTTTACACTTTTTCCAAAAAGTTTGTGCTTTATAGTATCTACATTTTCTGTTCCTAATAGCACTTGATAGTCCTGCATGATCGTATCATAATTTTCTGCCAGTTGAAGGCTGTGCATTTTATTATAACCCCCTACATTAATTAAATCATCGAAATCAGCTGTAAACATTAAAGCTGATATATGAATGATAAGCGTAAAAATGAATAATCTCACAGGATTGAGATACTTAATTCTTTTACCCCGAAAGTACTCCTCAGCAAGAAACCAGGGTTTAAATAAATATTTTAACGAATTCCAAAGCTTTCCATCCACTCCAAATATGGAGATAATGACTTCTGAAATCAAACCTAGAAAAGGCTTTTTTATCTTTTCAAATTTTTGTCCACAATGACAACAGTACTCATACTCTAAGTCATTACTGGCTCCACAGTTAGCACAAATCTTGTCTGACATACCTCATTTAGTTTACATATTAACTTTTGGCATAATATTTGTCATATTGTCAATAATAGTAATTTATAATAAAGTATTATTTGTAATTATTTGATTTTCTGACAATAACATAAGATATCAAAATTATATAAATTTTAAATAATGAAAAACAAAATATCAACACTCATCATCGCTCTGATATGTTTATTTGCTACGGTCATTGATACAAACGCTCAAACATATGTCGATCCATCTGTAGCTGTAGAAAATCTTGCGGATGAATCAAAAAAGATATACAACACGCTAGAGACCCTAACCGAGTCAGATCAGGAATTAAGCACTCTGTTAAAAGAGAAACAAAATATAATTAAAAAGTTATTATACGGTCTAAAGTTTGATCAAGAGTTAGAATCTCTTGTCAATTCATATCTATCTACTGACCCTAGCAACCCAAGCATAAGCTATGTATTTGGTGAAATAGATATACCTGAAGGATACACTTCTATTCAAGATTACTATGCAAAAGAAATTCTACACTTAATTACTAAATAAAACGATAGAATCTATACTCTAAAATCGATAACTATGAAAAAATCAAACATTTATTCACCATTGAAAAGTAGTATCTTGAAATACTTTCTAATCAGTATTCAAGTACTATTTTTTAGTCATTTTCTTAAAGCAGATATTATAGACATCCAGGCATCCGCTGATGGAGGTTTTCTTGCTAATGGAACTACCAATGTAGTATTCAGTGTTTCATTTAGTTCGAATACTGCCGAAAATGCTGATTTTATAGAATTTGTACTTCCAAGTGGAGCTTCTACTAGCTATAGTCTTGACTATACATCGGTGGATCCAACTCCATTTATAGGATGCGGCATGAATCAAGGAGATCATATGTCCGTTAATGGTATTGGCTGGGGTACTCCAGCTTTTAGTGGTGGAGGTAGTGCATGTGGTGCATTTACGTATGACATAACTCATCAATTCGGAATAGAAGTAGATCACACTTCAGGAACTGCTGCTCCACTGAATATTACCGTAAGAATAGTTGGAGATGGATTTGGAGAAGCTCAAGCTTCTATTGCATCCACAATTGTCCAGTTACCCGTCGTAACCTGTGATGTTGATTGTCCAGCTAATATTGAAGTAAACGCCAATCAAGGCGATTGCTCCGCATTTGTGAATATACCTTTACCCGTTCAAAATGGAAACTGTGGAGGAAATCCAATTGATCAAAGTGGATTTTTTCAAATAGGAACTCATATGGTTGAGCTGACTTCTGGAGATGGATCTTCAAGTTGTTTTGTACAAGTAACAGTTAATGATCAATCCATTCCAAATATTACAAATTGTCAGAACAAAGTAATTCAACTTGAAGAAGGCGAATGTAGTAGAGTGGTAGAAAATGATCTAATAGGTAATGATGATTGTGTCAATCCCCCGATTTCTATTACACAATCAAATGACATAAATACTATTCAAAATTCTGTTGGATGTGCTTCAGGTGAAACGAAATACTATAGAGTTTTTGATACTGATGATTACAATGTAAATACATATTTAAATATAGAAGAAATTGTATTAGGCGTACGGGAAGCATTTAATTCTCCAATTATAACAATTACTCTATACGATTATCAAGGGACTCTTGATCCATTTAGTATGACTGTTTTGGCACAAGAAAATGTAATAGTCCCTGACATGAATGACGACTTCATTAATGTTCCTATCTCAGCAATAGTTGAAGCCGGAGACCAATTTGCAGTAGAAGTAACTGTACCTGGGGCTCTTTTTAGTGGTTTTGTAATGGGAACAAATTTCGGAGGTGAAACTGCAGATTCTTACTTATCATCTGTAGTGTGTGGAGTTCCTCAACCACAAACTTTCTCAACTTTGGGTTATCCAAATGAAAGTCTTGTTATGGCCGTAAACGGATATAAATCTTCGACAAGAATTTATCAGACTTCAGGTAATTATCAGTTTGGTGAAGAATTTCCAATAGGAAATCATAACCTTGGTTTTGAGGTAATAGATGCTGCTGGTAATACTTCACAATGTTCTTTTACAGTAAGTGTAGTAGGTGTTAATCCAAGTACAGGTGCTATCGCATGTAATGATTTGGTTCAAATATCTCTGGACACCGAATGCGAAGAAACGGTTACTGCCGATCAAATTTTGGAAGGGGGTTTCTACGGATGTTTTGACAACTACATTGTTGACATAGAAGATGCACAAGGTAATAGCATAGGCGATGTGGTGACTGCTGATCATATTGGTCAAACACTTAAGGTTACAGTAACAAATGCCAATGGAAATTCTTGTTGGGGAGAAATTCTAATCGAGGATAAATTTCCTCCGGCACTCGAATGCTTAGAAGTATATACTAGTTGTACTGGTGATCTAACACCTGGTTCAGATTTGGGTCACATGTTAACATTTCCATCAAACATAGTCGATGGTTCTTTAAATGCATCTGCTCCTAATAGTAAAACATTCTATGTTGATGTATTTGGATTAAATAAGTCGACGTTAACAGATCTTAATGTGGAAATAGGAGTTACACATACTAATCCTAACGAGTTAGTGGCAAGCATAACTTCTCCTACTGGACATACGATAAATTTATTTAACAGCATAGCTGCAAGCTGTCCTGGAAATAATATGATGATTACATTAGATGATGAAGCATTTTACACATATGCAGATTTACAATCCTTCTGTGATACTACTGATCCTGCAGTTCATGGTATTTTCAGATCAGCTGATCCTCTCAGCAACTATGACGGAATAGATCCAAACGGAACATGGGCCATCACTATCGCAGATCTTGCAGCAGGAAATGGTGGAGATGTAAGCAGTGTAAAATTAATCATACAAGAAAATGGAGGTACGGTTACTCTACCTACCTCAAAAGATGTGACTTATACAGTGGATGATGATGTATATACTGTACAAGGCTTAGATGAATGTGGTGAAGCTACCCTATCATATACAGATGAAGTTCTTGAAGAAGATTGTAATAGCATCTACCTACAAGTAATAGCAAGAACCTGGTTTGCACACGATGCTCAAGGTAATATATCTGAATCCTGCATTCAGACAATATATGTATATCGAAATGGCCTTGCTACCCTAACCTGGCCCGCTGATAGAGACGACGTTCAAGCTGATGCTCTCAATTGTTTGCTATGGGGAGAAACTGTTCCTGGACCGGATGTAACAGGATATCCTACTGGTGATTTGTGTTCTAATGTTCAAATATTTGATCCAGAAGACACACGTATTGACATATGTCCTAAATCATACAAAATAATTAGAAAATGGCGTGTCTTAGAATGGTGTACAAGTGAAGTAAGAGAACACAATCAAATTATCAAAGTTATTGATGAAGAAGGTCCGCAAATGGTTTGTCCGGATGATATAACTCTATCTGCAAATGCTGATGAATGTGAAACAACAGTAACAATAGATAGACCAGAAATAACTAGTGAGTGCAGCGATAATTTAACTTACAGACTTTATTATCTACAAGCTACTCATGACGGAACACCTGATCCAGATGGTTTTTACATAGATGATAATGTAGTAAATGGTCAAACAATCACCGGAGTTCCTTTTGGAAATACATGGGTTAAATGGGAAGTTACAGACGAATGTAACAATACTAATAGCTGCTTCTTTACTATTACAGTTATAGATGACGCTCCTCCGGTAGCTGTGTGTGACGAATTTACAAAGGTAGCCGTTGGAAGTGACGGATTGGGTGTAATCAAAGCAAATACATTTGATGACGGATCTCATGACAATTGCGGTGAAATAACTTGGGAAGTGAGAAAAATGACTGATAAATGTGGTATCAGCGGTACCAGCTACCGAGATGAGGTTTTCTTCTGTTGTGCAGAAATTGGAGATGTAGTTATGGTTCAGTTCAAAATTGAAGATGAATTCAATAATGAAAATTCATGCATGGTTGAGGTATCAGTAGAAGACAAACTTCCTCCTTATATAACTGATTGTCCTGAAGATATTACTATAGATTGTCACGAAGATTATACAGATACTTCCATTACGGGAATGGCAATTGGTATTGACAATTGTCAAGTGACCGATTTATCCTTTGAAGATTCAGGTGATGTGGATAATTGTGGAAGAGGTACTATAAGAAGAACATGGACAATAGTTGATCATGCCGGCTTTAAAAATAGTTGTACACAGTATATCACTCTAGAGGATATGGACCCATTTGACTCGGATGATATTAACTGGCCAAATGATTACAAAGCATTTACTTGTGGTACAAACTTAAATCCGGAAAACTTACCAGACAGTAGTGCATACCCTATCATAGATGACGACATATGTGCATTAACCGCAGCCACTTATAAAGATCAGTTATTCAGTTTTGTTGATGAGTCCTGTTTAAAAATATTGAGAACATGGACCGTAATAGATTGGTGTACCTACGATGAAAACAATCCTACTCTTGGAGAAGGTTATTTCCAACACTTACAAGTGATCAAGCTTGAAAATACTGTGGCACCAACCATAGTAACAAGTTGTGAAGATATCAAAGTATCTAGTTTTGGAGCATGTGGTGATGTAGTTGAATTAACTTTGAAAGCGGAGGATGACTGTACGGCTGAAGATGATTTAAATTATAGCTGGACGGTAGATGCGAATAATGATGGTTCTATAGATTTTGGTGGATCAACTAATACGATGAAAAGATATTACGATGATGGTACGCACAAGATATATTGGAGAGTAGAAGACAAATGTGGCAATGTGACCACATGTGCCTATTTGTTTGTTGTGTTAGACGGTAAAAAACCTACACCATATTGTAGAAGTTCTGTCACCACAGTTGTAATGAATAACAACGGGCAAGTTGATATTTGGGCATCTGACTTCGATTTGGGAAGTACGGACAACTGTACTCCTCAAGATGAACTAAGATTATCATTTTCAACAAATGTGAATCAAACTAGTTTGACATTCACATGTAATGATATACCTGACGGTCAGGAAATGTATATTCCTGTGGAAATGTATGTGACTGACAATGCTGGAAACTATGATTTCTGTTCTGTAGGAGTAATCCTTCAAGATAATGAAGGTGATGCTTGTCCTGACAATAATCTAGGTAACATTTTTACCTCAGGAAGAATAGTATCTGAAAATAACGAACCACTTTCAGGAGTAGAAGTTACAATTGATGCTAATTTACCAGAGTTTCCAAGAATAATGAACACCATTGGTGATGGCAACTATGTCTTCAACGACTTGCCAATAGGACAAGACTATACAGTATCCGCACTAAACGATAATGATATATTAAACGGTGTTAGTACATTGGATATAGTATTAATTCAAAGGCATATATTAAATCTGGCGAATTTAGATTCACCTTACAAAGTCATTGCTTCGGACATTAATAATGACGAAAAGGTCTCTGCCTCAGACCTATCAAAGTTAAGAAAGTTAATTCTAGGAGTTGATGCTGGCTTTGATAATGGTCAATCTTCTTGGAGATTTATAAAAGAACATAATGGAATTAATGATCAGACTGATCCATTCCCTTTCCTTGAAGTACTTGAGCATGAGAACCTACAAATTAGTGCCAACAATCAAAATTTCGTTGGTGTTAAGATAGGAGATGTAAACGATTCTAAAGTGATTAATGCCAAGCAGTCGAAATCAGAGACAAGAAGCAGTCAGAAAATGACTGTTGAAATACCACAAATGATTGTTGACAAAAATACAAGTGTAGAAATACCTTTCTTTGCAAATGAGATTAGCAAATATGAAGGTTTTCAATATACTTTGGAGTTCGATCAAAATGTTATGGTATTCGAAGAAATAGTATATACAGACTCAAATTTCTCAGCAGATAATTTTGGAGTCCATAATACTGATCAAGGTCAAATCACTGTAAGCTGGAACGGCAATGTGGAAGACAACGAAAATGCACAATTTGCTATTCGATTTACAGCGTTGAAGAGCTTCGATGCAAGTGAAGAGCTATATATTACTTCTTCAGCAACTGCTGCCGAGGCATATGATCATGACTTAAATATTTATGACATTACACTTTCTAGCGTAAGAGATGTAAAAGAAGAGTTAGAAGGATTCCAGATCTATCAAAACAGACCGAACCCTTTTAACAATAGAACGACAATTTCTTATCATATCCCATCCGACGATGAAGTAAAGATCAAGATATTTGATATTAACGGTAAGTTGATTTATGCTCATCAGGAATATGCTAAGAAAGGACAAAATAGTCTTGAGATAAATATCGAAAATATAGGGGTCACAGGTGTTTTATATTATGAAATAGAATATAGAAACCAAAGATTATCCAAAAGAATGTTGAGTATAGATTAGAGTAAATTAAGATTAGAATTTGAATACCCCGTCGAACTTTCGGCGGGGTATTTTACATTTATTATAGTATGAAAGCAATATTAGGATTGGGCACAAACATTGGAAACCGGGCAAAAAATCTTGCCGAAGCCATTGCCATGCTGGATAAGATCGGAAAAATTGAAAAAGCCTCAAAGCTCTATGAGACTAAACCTTGGAGAGTCACAAATCAGGATGATTTCTTGAATCAAGCCCTCATCATCAATTATGACAAATCTCCTTCTATCCTTTTGAGTGAAACACAAAGTATTGAAAAAACACTGGGAAGAACCAAAACTCGAAAATGGGGTCCCCGACTTATAGATATTGATATTCTATTTATAGGCCAGAAAATAATTAGATCTTCTCAATTACAAATCCCTCATCCCCGAATTACAAAAAGAAATTTCGTACTGGTTCCTTTAAACGAAATCGCACCTCACTTTAGACACCCAATATATAAAAAGAACATATCAGAATTACTCTCCCTATGCCCGGACCCTACTGACGTAAGATTATATCACAAAAGTGAAAAATTATAAATATTTATATCGTATAATATTTTAACTTCAAGTAAATATTTTAAAATATTAGTTTTTTATTTATATTTATGTTTTTAACAATCAAAACACAGACATTATGGACTTAGGTTTAATTATCCAACTCATTAGTGGAGCTTTAGGAGGAAATTTAGGTGGAGCTCTTTTCAAAAATCTTAATTTAGGAACACTTTGGAACTCTGTTGCCGGTATATTAGGTGGCGGTATTGGAGGAAAAGTATTAGGTATGATATCAGGTAGTGCTGCAGCTGCGGCGGAAAGCACAAGTATGGATATAGGAAGTATTTTAGCAAGTGTTGCCGGAGGTGGTATTGGAGGAACTGTATTGATGGCAATAGTTGGATTTATCAAGAAAATGATGAATAAATAGGATACATCCTATTCAGTTTAGTTTGAAAGATAAAATAAGTTAAATTAATAAGGCTGCCAATCATGATTGGCAGCCTATTTTATTGTCATAAGCCGGATTCTGTACTCAGCAAAGCTGAGTGTCTGTCATTTATCTACGCTGCCTACCCCAATTGATGCCTTATGACAAATAGCGAGCAACTATCTCCTTCCTCAAGAAGGACCAATTTATACATGGCATTTCAATCCACAAGGTTTACCCATCTTCTATATTACTATAAAAGATCGTGAGCTCTTACCTCACGTTTTCACCCTTACCCCGATGATAACATCTGAGGCGGTTATTTTCTGCGGCACTTTCTGTCTATGTCTTCACATAGCCCAGCCGTTAGCTGGTGTGGTGCTCTACATTGTCCGGACTTTCCTCATAAAAATTTATGCGACAGACTGACAGCACAAAGATAGCACCTCTTTAGCCCGTACCGTGTTATTGAAAAGCAAAAAATTAACAATAATTCACATGGCAATAAGAAATAATGTGTATTATCCTTATTTTTAACACTTAATTAAGATATTTGCAGCTATCCTGAATAAGAAGCTATCCATATTATCGATATTATTCTTGTTGGTAAGTAGTACGTTATATTACTTGCATTACTCCGAGTGTCACCCAACAACTGTAAAAGCTGAGCTTACTGAGCTATTACAATCTCGATACCAACAAGATTCAAAGAACTTTATAAATGGCATAGTTGATAAAAACTTTGGCTCTCTTGATGATTCTCCATTTAAAATAGTCGTAAAAAAAGGCGGACAACCCATATATTGGAATAGCACACTCAATAACTATAAAGAGTATAAATCAAAAAGTCACAAAAGTTTTACATGTCACTTTTACCTTGACCTAAAAGATCCCGTTAGTTTACGCCGTTTTGAAAAAAAGGCCAGCTACGACTGGATTGAAGACAGGTTTATCCCCAGATCATCTATTACATTAAAAAAGATATCACTTGTCTTCTTTCTTCTCTTTTTATCTATTACGGTTTTATTTATTCTGGGTCCATTTCTGAAGTCCCATCCTCCCCTATTGGTTATCACGGGTTATTTCGTTGCTGCCTCGGTTTCAATATTCGTTTCAGTATATTTATATGGGACCTCCATATTTAATCTCGATAGTGATTTAAGTATACACAATGTACTTCAACTAAACACCATATGCATTTTTCTTATATATTTTGCCTCACTAATTGTTACTCAAGGGCAGAGATATATCAGTTTATTCTATCGTTCCAGTCATAAATATGTCTACCAAGTTGTTTCA
The DNA here is from genome assembly GCA_965230495.1 of Saprospiraceae bacterium. Classification (GTDB taxonomy): domain Bacteria; phylum Bacteroidota; class Bacteroidia; order Chitinophagales; family Saprospiraceae; genus JACJYM01. The sequence continues at coordinate 2,176,954 of OZ246004.1, forward strand.
CTTGGTATTTCAGTTTTATTGATGGTTGGCATTATAAAGCTGCTCAACTACTTCGTTATTTCTGAAAACATCAAATTTGATTATAACAATGTACTTATACTGGATAAATCTTCCATTGCCTCCTTAATACTTACGTTGATATTATCCATATTGGTATACTATACTCATTATCTTCTTTTCAAAACATCAGAACATAGTTATTTTAAAGGTGCTCAAAATAGTCTTATTAGTCTTGCGGCCATTATCCTCTGTACAGTAGTTTGTCTTTATGGCAACTACCCTATCGTTCCGTTGTTGGTTTTCTTTATAGCATATTTTTTAATATTAGAACTCTTTGTCGAATCATCCATACGTAATATCACCTCTATGTTATGGTGGCTGATACTTTACAGTGCCTTCATATCCACTAATTTGTTCTACGTGGGATTAAAGAACGACATTAAAACAAGAAGCACTCGCCTGGCCAAATTGTATTCATACCCAACGGATATTAACCACATCAAAAAGATATCAAAAGACATTATTCAATTAGATTTGATTTATAATTTATCTAAACTGCCCTACCCTGCGAAGCCTAATAAAAGTGATTTTGAAGATTTCGCCCTTAGCTTAACACAGGATATATTCCAAAATTCCAAATGGAAAATTCATGATATACAGGTTTTCGACCAAACCAGATCTTCTATCTTTCTCAATAGTTTTTCTGATTTTACGAAAATAGAGAAAACCATAGCCCTTTCAGATCGTATGGATAAAAACATCTACTTCCATCCTTTTTCCAACATGTACTATTTGGTTTATGACATTTCGAACCCTAACTACGATGATGCTCCTTTTACCATGTATATTAGCTTAAAAAACATTCATCATGATCAAGAGAAATCCGATGATCTGAATTATGTAATCATCACTGAAAATCATATTGTCGAAAAACACCTTGATGTCGCAAGTACCACAATTAGTGTCAAACCTGAAAGCATAAAAGAAAATACCATCGTGGATGATCTGTCTTTTGTAGTACATGAAGTAGAAGATTATAGATTTGTCAGCTTCAGGAAGATAGCCGGACTTATCAAACCTATCTCTTTTTTCTCCTTCATTTTTACTTTAGGGGGAATCTTGTTGGCATTGTTCACTTATTTGAATACAAAATATTCTTTCCTTCCTCAAGATATTGACTTAAAATATTTTACCAAGTCTTCATTAAAAGGTAGGATTCAACTTACAATTGTATTGTTAATCGTCTTTTCCTTTATAATCATTGGTTTTATCACTGCCATTTATTTTAAAACTGTCTTCGATACTAATCAAAAAAATACAAGAACCAAGGAAATAGCTACCATCATATCAAGTATAGAAAGTGCAACCCAAAGCAGTCCTGACATCAATGCCGCTAATGAAATCACTAGTCAAAAGCTGCCGGAATTAGCAAATCTGCACAATGTAAGTCTGAGTTTCTTCAATACCAAAGGACAATTGGTAAGTCAAAAAAACACCAATTCAGCTCCTACTATGGTTAATTATGATATTTTAAGTAAAATATTACGAAATAAACGCTCGTATACACAATACGATGATTCCGACGCATATCAGACTACTTACACCCCGTTGAGACTTTCAAAAAACAGAAGACTAAGGGGTATCCTGCAGGTATCTTATAATAAAAAAGATCCTACAGTGCGAAGCATTATTGATTTTGTAGGAACCATCCTTAATGTATATATCTTTCTTTTCTTACTGGCAGGAGCCATATCTATCGCTATATCCAATAGCATTACCAAACCTTTGAGTCAGCTAGGTGATAAACTAAGGAAATTTAAACTAGGTAAAGAAAATCAATCTCTTGAATGGTCGGGAAATGATGAGATAGGCATGCTTATCAATGACTACAACAATCTGATTGAAGAATTGGCTCAAAGTGCAGCCTTGCTCGCGAAAACTGAGAGAGACACGGCATGGAGAGAAATGGCCAAGCAAGTAGCTCATGAGATTAAAAACCCTCTAACTCCCATGAAGCTCAGCATCCAATATTTAGAAAAAGCAATTAAGTTAAATCCTGAAAACGCGGATCAGCTAATCAAAAGAATATCCTCTACTTTGATCGAACAAATTGAAAACCTAAGTCAAATAGCCAGTGAATTCTCGAACTTCGCTAAAATGCCCTCTACCAATAATGAAAAAGTCTTACTAAATCAAGTGGTCGAAACTATACACGATCTATTTAGAAAAAGAGAGGACGTCCAAGTTGTGCTACACGAACCGATAGAAGACATGATTGTATATGCGGATAAAAACCAATTGGTAAGAATACTTAACAATCTAGTCAAAAATGCTCTACAGGCTATTCCACCCGATAAAAAAGGGAAAATAGAAATAAGCCTTCAAAAGGAAGGTAAGAGAGCTAAAATAACCGTAAAAGATAATGGCACCGGTATTCCAATGGCTATGCAGGCAAAAGTATTTACTCCAAACTTCACTACAAAAAATAGTGGTACCGGATTGGGATTAGCTATATCTGCCAATATGATAGACACTATGGATGGCAATATATATTTCGAGACTGAAGAAAACGTAGGCACTTCTTTTCACGTCGAATTGCCTTTGATGAGACTAGAAGATGATGGCAATGCCATTATTCTTTAGATATCTTTCCACTTGTTTACGTCCTACCAATTCCTTAACTTAGTCTCGTAAAACACCATGATAGTTTGGCTATATACTCAAAAAACCATTAAGTTAATTATCATTACTATTTGCATATAAATAGTAAATATTGATTTTGTTATAGTTATAATAAGTAGAATAGCTGATCTTTCTAGGTGTCATTTGGCTAATCTCTACCCTATGTCTGCGACATATTGAGGGCGAAGCCGTATTTAAATTAATTAACATTCATTACAACTCAACCATTGATAAATATTTATCCCATAGTTCATCGAGGCAAAAAGCGAATAGCAATACACATTACAAGAGAATATAAAACCGTGCTAAAAAAGCTTAAATCAATACCATCACTAGCGTATACTAAGACGCATAGATGTTGGTATATAGACTATAATAATTCAAGTTATCACCAATTACTGGCAACCAATATTCCTATTAATATTATAGACAAAAAAACTGACACCACTATAGAGGCCATCTCTGAAAGTGATAATATCAGTATACCGAAGAATAATTCTGAGGGTTTTTCAGTATTGCCTAAAGATGGTATTAAGGCTACTGACATATCAAATACTCATTTGAAAAAACTGTCTATAGAATGGAATAATCGACATTTTCTTATTTCAACTCGATATAAAAAAAGAGATATTGATTTTATCAAAGAACTCAATGCTTCTTGGTGGAATAACAAACATCAAAAATGGATAACAAAAGGTAACGTCTCGAACTTAGAAAAACTCCAATCATATTTTTCTTACTGGAGTATAGATGAATATGATCGATTGTATAATTTAATAGCCAAGACAGATCATCCAGCCATCATTGAACTATATATTAGTCCAGAATTTTCTGACAAGATATTAATCAAATTAAGCGGTTATGGTATAGATTTTAATTTTATCAAGCAACTCTCAGAAAGAAGCTATGATAAAATTTATAAAAGGTGGATAATCCCTTATAACCATAAGTTAATTAATAGACTGATATCGTACTACAAGGAGAAAGGAGTAAAGATAGTCAATAGAATTCCTTCATCCAAAGGACACTATTTGAAACCAAAACTAAGTATAAAGCAAAGACAAAATCATTTATTGTCAAAATGGTCATGTGTTTCGAGAGAGATACTTCTGGTATATACTGACACGATGATCCAACAAAAGTACAGTTGGAGAACCATAAGCACCTATACTAGGGAGTTTGGTAAAATGTTGAGTTTCTTTCATCCTTTGGAACCAAACATATTGATAGCCAAGGATATAAATCGATATATCCGTCAATTAATTAATATGAATACTTCTGAGAGTCATATCAATAAAGTGGTAAGTGCGATCAAATTCTATTATACTAAAGTGGCCTTTATCCCACATTTTGAAATAGAGAGGGTAAAAAGACCGCGAAGGTACAAGCATCTACCTACCATCTTGAGTATCCATGAAGTAGACGCTATGTTGAGAAGTACACAGAACTTAAAGCACATTTGTTTGCTCTATACGCTATATGGAGGCGGTATGCGTGTAAACGAAGTGCTAGAGTTAAGGGTCCAAGATATTTTATGGGATCGAAATCAGATATTTATTCGAAGAGCAAAAGGCAAAAAGGATAGAGTTATTATGCTAAGTGACACTTTGAAATCAGTATTAGGTCTTTATATTGACACTTACAAGCCTATGTATTGGCTGTTTGAAGGAAAAGATAAGAAGACGAGTTATTCTTCTAGCAGTATCCAAAAGTTAGTAAAACGAGCAGCTCAAAAAGTTGGAATAAGAAGAAGAGTCACACCACATACACTTCGACACTGTTTTGCTACACATCTTCTAGATCAGGGCACTGATGTTCGTTATATTCAGGAATTACTCGGACATAAAAACGTCAATACAACAATGATATATACTCATGTCACAAAAAGCATGAGCACTAATATTACAAGTCCATTAGATCGACTGTCAATGAAGAATTCGAAAAAAGCGGAATAAAAAGATAGATTTGTTCCTGATATAGATAAGTTAGTCAGAATATTAGAATATGATAGAAAAGATATATAGAGATAAAAGTGAGATTGATTTTGAAAATCTCTGGGAGAAAGGTACGATTGTCTTTGATGCCAATGTATTATTGGACTTGTATAGATTGCCGTTGTCTGCACGTGATGACTTACTTAATATTTTAAAAAACGAGAAGATCAATAAAAATATTTGGATACCATTTCAAGTAAAGTTGGAATTTCTAAATAATAGACACAATGCAATTGGAGATCAAAAAAGTAAATTTCAAACTGTAAAAAACATTATAGAAAAGACTATAAATCAGTATGATGATATGGTTAACGAAATGAAATCAGAACTGAAAAAACTTAAACTTAAAGAAAGACATTCCTTAATCGAACCTGAAAAATATTTAAAAAACAAGAAGCTAAATAAAGGACGAAAGAATCTTGAGAAATTTATCAACAACTTAAATAAGTTAGAGAAAGAACAAATTGATGTACATCAAGATGATAAACTCAAAACGGACATCTTAGAACTTTTTAAGGATAAAACTGGACCTTGTCTAACTGAGGAAAATCTTCAAAAAATCTATAAGGATGGAGCCACCAGATATGAAAAGGAAATTCCACCAGGATATAAAGATTCTGGCAAACCTGGTTCATATTTTTATGGAGAAGTAGAATTAATTAGAAAATATGGTGATTTAATAGTCTGGAATGAAATAATTAAAAAAGTAAAAAAAGATAAAACCAAATTTTTGATATTTATTACAGGTGATGTCAAGGAAGATTGGTGGTATGTAAAAAGAGGTAAGAGACTCGGTCCAAAATATGAATTGCTAAATGAGATTTACACTAAATCTCCTTCATTAGAAACTTTCTATATGTATGACACATCAGCATTCATGAGGTATGCGAAAGAAAAACTTGAATTGAATGTAAAAGAAGAATCAATAAAAGAATTTGAGTACTTATTAAAGGAAATAAAGAAAATACCTAAATTAAAACTTCCTCAAACACTTAGTAATCTTTCAGATGTATTAAACAACGTCATTGAAATGTTCGGAAAATTAAAAGTTTCCATTAAAGGAACGCTAAAGTCCTTGCCATTAATAGACGTTCCTGAAAAGGCACTTTATAAAGCTTTTACAGAGATTTTCTCAAATGTTTTACATCACGGCATAGATAAAAAAGTGAAAATATTAATCATGGAAACATCTGATAATGTGATTATTACGTTCAGAAATCGAATAGATGAAAACCGAATTAACTCAACTCCCTTAAGATCAAAGGGGTTGAATGAACTTTGGAAGTCATTAGAAAACAAATATATTCAGACTAAATTCAATTGGAATGAGGATTATTTTAAAGTTGAATTGAAATTACCTATATATACTCTGACTAACAATATATATCATGCCATTCCTCCTTCGTCGGATCGTCAGATATAATTCTCCGTTATGATTCAATTATTTTTCACACATCAGCCCCCATACCAGATGCCTAAGGATGAATATTTATGTTGAAAATAAAACATTGTAATGGGGCTAAATTTTAGATCAAGTTTTACGACGAGTCGTGTTAAAAGCTTGCTTTTAAAAACGTAAGACGTTTAAAAACTTGCCAAAAGTTAGCGAATTTCAAGGACAATGTCAAGTTTTAATTAACTATTAAGGTCATCTTTTGTCAAAAAAACAGACGCATATCATAGATAATGACGTCATATTTTTGCCATCGGCATTCCGATATGGGGAATAAGGGATGTTTTTGCTGTAAAAAATAACAACGATTGCTTAGCTTACAATTCATATGAATCTGAACATAACATTAGACATGCTCCATGACTTCCTATCGTCGTCACAGAGCATGTCATTATCCGTTGTGCGTCAGCAACAAAACTAAAAGTAGATAAAATTAAAAATATGAATACGAAAAAATTTAAACTGCTCTCTTTTATGATTTTAATTGCTATTAATTCATATGGACAAATAGAACAAGATAGTATAAGTACTGTACAAAAAATTGAAAAGCAAGTCGAAAAAAAGGCTGACGTTCAACAATTAGAAGTTCCTATTTATAAATTATTTCCAACAGAAAACTACTGGACATTTCTTAAGTTGGATACAAGAAATGGAAAAATCTGGCAAGTTCATTTTAGTATATCTGATGGTTACGATGGTGAACTCATTTTGAATTCACGTTCACTTATCTGGGATGATAAGGAAATTAGCGGTAGGTTTAACCTTCACCCCACTAATAACATGTTTAACTTTATATTAATTGACCAATTGAACGGAAATACATATCAAGTACAATGGAATAACGAGGAAAGTAAGCGATTTGTCAGCCGCCTTTATTAAATCCAGTGAGAAATAAAAGCCGAACGCACAACACTAGATAAGACTGAACTTCCTCCTTCGTCGTTGCTCAGCTTATCATTCCCGTTAGTGATAATTTATGAACAGAAATAAAAACATATCATTTCAAATCATATCAGATGCAAAAAGGCTATTTGCACAAAATAATTGGACTGTTGATTCAAAAAATGAAAATAGTAAGTTCAATAAGTTTTGTAATACACTTAGCTATTTAAATCAAGAACAAACTAACCTAATTCTTGAATTGACAAGCCGTTTTGAGATTTATCCGTTAGCAAGTTTGATTTCAAATTTAGTTAACTCAATTAATCATATTCCGAAGGAAATACGTGATAATACTTCAAGATTCTTTGTCTATCCATTGAGTAAGCCGTTTAAGATTATTAGAGGCTCAGCAACTCGACAAAATCAAGGAAAACCTAAAAGCAGTCACTTCTTATTTTACATGTTTGACTCAATGGAAGAAGCAGTATTAGATGATCATGATAAGTTTTACTTTGAGATGAATTTGAATAAAATTATGGCAAATTTTAATCCTGAAGAAGATAAATTTCTTTTAATTGACGACTTCATTGGGACAGGTGATACAGCAGTAACAAATTGCAAGTTGTTTTTTGAACTCGAAGCTGGTGGTCAAAAATTGAGTGAAAACCACATTCTTATTGCGACAATCGCAGCTCAGAAAGAAGGTGTAAATAGAATTAAAAATGAACTGAACATTGATGTATTTGCTGACCACATAAGAAGCAAAGGAATTACAGATCAATACGTAGGGACAGAATTAAAAGAGAAAACAGATTTAATGAATAGCATAGAAAATCGACTTTTCTCAATCGACTTTCTACGGAAATACCGGTTTGGTTATGGTGAATGTGAAGCACTAATTAAGTTTCTAAAACCTCCAAACAATACATTTCCTCTTTATTGGGCAAAGTCTGCAAGAAATAAACCAACATTTCCACGTCATACTAAATCTAAATTATGAACGAAAGAAAATTCAAGTCATATGTGCTTAAGTTGGTTGATAAAGATGGAAATGTTGAGCCATTGTTAGATTTAGGCTACAACTATGCTGAAATTGCAGATATTATCGAGAACCTTATTTCAACTGGATTAGTAATAAATGACAATGGAATTTTGAGTTTAAGTGAAAATGGTATATCTTTCATAAACAATGAATCAAAGGATTCAAATAAAAAACATAAACAAATCTGGATTGAGCCTGAACATCATAGTCGTATAGATAAACTCAAATTAAATGAAGTATATCTTCCAGAATTAGAAGAGTTATGGATGTTCGACAATCCAATAAAGAGTTCGACTGACGAGTCGTCAGTCTAGTAAGGGAACTTACTTACAAGCTCATATCGCAGTTTTAAGCTGAAATCAAAGATATTCATCTCAAAACCGCTCCTATTTAGTTACCGAATTGGAAAGCAAATTGCTTTCCAATCGGTAAAGGTAACTTTATGACATTTTGAATTATACAGAATACAGGAAAAGCTTCATAGCGAAATGTGAAAAACACAATTATCCTCCACATATAGTAGAGAATTGTTTGGATTATGCAAGAACTCTATTATCTAAAGAGCTCCCTGTAATTTACAATACAACTCATCTCTCTAATAGTGTTGGATATACTAAAAGCTACTTGAAAAGAGCAGCGAAATATTCAACATTCTTTTACAAGGACTATTCAATACCAAAGAAAACAGGTGGGACAAGAGAAATAAGTGAACCTCTTACAAGTTTAAAAGAAATCCAAAATTGGATATTACACAATATTCTTTACAAGATTAAAGTCAGTCGTTATGCAAAAGCTTACATTAAAAATAGATCAATAATAAATCATGTGAAATATCATGATAATCAAGAATATGTACTTACTCTAGATATTAAAAATTTCTTTCCTTCCTTAGCTTTTGATACAATAAAGTCAACTTTCCATTCATTTGGCTATAACGATATTGTGTCTGATTTGCTAGCTAAATTATGCATGAGGGATTCTGTACTTCCTCAAGGAGCTCCAACTAGTCCATATTTAACTAACATCATTATGTATGGTTTTGATGAAACCACTGGAAAGGAAATAAGAGATAAAGGACTTCATTACACAAGATATGCTGATGATATAGCGATATCAGGCAATATTAATGACAAAGATGAAATCATAAAATCAATTTCAGATAAATTAGAAATTTTAGGATTGGAACTTAAACCTGAAAAGACGAAGTTCATGAGACAAAGTGAACGTCAAATTGTGACAGGAATAGTTGTTAATCAAAAGATTCAGGTTCCAAGAAAATTAAGAAGAAAACTAAGACAGTCTATGTTTTACATTTCGAAGCATGGATTAGATGACCATATGAAAAAAGTCTCAATTAAAAAGAAAAACTACTTAAGACATTTACTTGGAACTGCCAACTATATCTCATTCATCAACCCTAAAGACGAAGAGGTAAGAGATTATATAAAAGAGCTTCATAAACTATTGGAATAAAAAACTATCACTAACAATAGATACCACAGCATATCCTCCTTCGTCGGAGACGCTGGGTATCATTATCCGTTATGATTCAATTATTTTTCACACATCAGCCCCCATACCAGATGCCTAAGGATGAATATTTATGTTGAAAATAAAACATTGTAATGGGGCTAAATTTTAGATCAAGTTTTACGACGAGTCGTGTTAAAAGCTTGCTTTTAAAAACGTAAGACGTTTAAAAACTTGCCAAAAGTTAGCGAATTTCAAGGACAATGTCAAGTTTTAATTAACTATTAAGGTCATCTTTTGTCAAAAAAACAGACGCATATCATAGATAATGACGTCATATTTTTGCCATCGGCATTCCGATATGGGGAATAAGGGATGTTTTTGCTGTAAAAAATAACAACGATTGCTTAGCTTGCAATTCATATGAATCTGAACATAACATTAGACATGCTCCATGACTTCCTATCGTCGTCACAGAGCATGTCATTATCCGTTAGGCACAAGCAGGTAAAGCAAGGAAATGGAAGACATGCTCTTAGAAAAGTTGAAATTAAATGAAGAAACAAGAATTAATTGATTATATAAATAAGCATGATAACGGAGAAACAGAGAATGGCTTTGAATTCAAGCTAAATATTGAACATTTTGGAAATCAAATAGATATTCTAGTTGATAATATTTCAAGTGTAAATGCCGAACCCCAAATTTCAATTCTCACAGAAATAATTACCGACTTACAACTGTTCAATCCCAATAAAATTAATTGGTTCAAGGAAAAAATATGGAATCATTATTCGAGAAACATGAAAAGTGCTTGGTTTGGTTTTGTAAACTATGAAGGATTTCAGAATGAAGAGGATGCTAATTATGCACATTTTAAATTTAATTCTAAAGATGATGCCTATAAAGCCTTAAAACTTGGCTGTGTCGTAATATATGTATATAAAAAAGGAATTAGAAATTTTGATTTAGTGTTTTCTTGCCCATGGGAATTAGAACATGGAATAACAATAGGTGTATCAAATCATCAATTTAGTCACATAGAATGATAAATAAAAGCCTGTGCCTAACAATGTGTAGCACATCATAGCCACCTATCGGCGGGCTACGAAGGCTACACTTCACCGTTAGTGATAACCAAAAGGAAAAAATGAGTGTTTGGAAGACTTTACATTTTTTTGATAGTGAAAAATACTTTGAAGAGATAGTTCCAAAAGTAAAACGTTTCCACACTTATTATAGTAATTTTTTTGAATCAGATTTAGCCAAATATGTCCGACGAAAAACAACTATATCTCAACTTCAGTCTTTTATAGATAATCTATCTGAAGATCTGAAAAGACATAAAACACTTTTTGAAATTGCAACGAGAACAAAAAAACGAGATCAGCCATATTTGGAATTTATAAGACAGAAGAGTAAAGAGGAAGAAGAATTTAACAAGCTCAACGAACCACAATTCGAAACTTTTAGTAATCTTCTTGTATTTATAGTTTTTCAAGAGTGTGCAGCTTTCAATCCTCATCTCATTCTAGGCAGAAGTATTTTTGGAGGGCATATAAAGTCAGATAAAGGATCTATTACCGAAGAAATATGTTCAAAAATAACAACAATGGACTTTTATACAGGTGAGTGGTATTCAACTTTCACTAACTGGGTTACAAAAGAAGAAGCGGAACTCTTGCTTATGGATTTTCAAAGTATTAAACCTAAACAGAGCCATTCAGAACGATATTATAATGATTTTAGGATATTTCTTGAAACAGCAGTAGAAAACTCATATGGATTTATTGCAGGTCAAAACTTGAATGAAGAATTAATAACCTTAATAGAACAGCCAATAGTAAAGGTAGAATTGGATATGAAAAAGCTAAACTTACAAAGCGTAATAGAATATAAATAGAATGGCTATCACTAACACTGCATATCAGATCAGCTTCCCATTTGGTCAGCCGCTCGATATGCTTGGACGTTATGATTCAATTATTTTTCACACATCAGCCCCCATACCAGATGCCTAAGGATGAATATTTATGTTGAAAATAAAACATTGTAATGGGGCTAAATTTTAGATCAAGTTTTACGACGAGTCGTGTTAAAAGCTTGCTTTTAAAAACGTAAGACGTTTAAAAACTTGCCAAAAGTTAGCGAATTTCAAGGACAATGTCAAGTTTTAATTAACTATTAAGGTCATCTTTTGTCAAAAAAACAGACGCATATCATAGATAATGACGTCATATTTTTGCCATCGGCATTCCGATATGGGGAATAAGGGATGTTTTTGCTGTAAAAAATAACAACGATTGCTTAGCTTGCAATTCATATGAATCTGAACATAACATTAGACATGCTCCATGACTTCCTATCGTCGTCACAGAGCATGTCATTATCCGTTAGTCATCATCAAAAATTAAAAATTGAGTCAAGACCATAAGAATAAGTCCATTAGTTTATTTCTTGAAAATAACAAGCTAATCCAAAATTTGGAACTAACTGAGCTGGAGAAAGATTCAATTTTCGTTATTGAAGATGCATATTATCAAGTTGTTTTAGATGAATCATCTCAGTATGATAGACTCGGACAAAATCCAATTTGGGGAATAGCTTCTGAATTAAGAGATAGAGTTCATACGTACACAAGTGCATCATATGCAAATTATGTTATGGGTAATTATCTATCAGGTGAGGTGCTCTCAAGAACGGCAACAGAGAGCAGTATAGGATTGAAATATATAATGTCTCAACCTGAAACAAGTGGTTTTGCTTCTTTTATTAAAACCTACATTGACAAGGAAAATGAAAGGATTCGAAAATGGAAAAACACAGCATCAACTTTAACGGGCGAACAAAAAGATAGTCACTTAATGATGGCGAATATTAGGCAAGAGGCAATTGACAACATAAACAAGAATGAAATTTGGCAAAACTTCAATATAAATATTGAAGGTGAAATTGCAAGTTGGCCTAATATTTTTGGCTTGTTTAAAGAAACAGGCTCAGAAGTGGACTACAGAACAATTTATGCTATGATGTGCTCTCAAGTTCATAGTGATGCTGGGGACGTAATAAATCGTGTATTAGCCAGAATTGTAGAAATACTGACAAACAATAAAAAGTATGGAGAAACAAATATTTTAGAAGAAAGAACATTTAGTCTTTTTATGATTCAATTTGGAATTAGATATTTTCTAGACGGTTTAATAGCATATACAAAACGATTTGAACTTCTAAATTCGAAAATGAAACTAATTGTAATGAAAGAACAAGTTAATGACCAACTACAATCAATTGCAATCAGACTAGATAATATTAAGAAAACAAAAATAAACGATGACTAACACTATATATCACTCCATAGCTCCTTCGTCGCTACGGAGGATATAATTATACGTTAGGCAGAATTAAAAACAAATATAAATGAAAGGAATAGTAATAATTGAATTGAAAGGCTTTTCTGAAGCAGCAAAATCTCTCGTTTATAGAATGGAGAAGATTGAATTAGAAGATACTCAAGTAAAATTGAAGTATAGAAATATCATTGATTCTATAGTCACTGCTACAACTACAATTTTTCCAGCTACTGAAATAAAAAAAATAGGTGGAGACACATGGGTGATTCAATTTGAAAATCTTGAAACTGCAATTAAGAGTGCCTCACATATTTACCAAGTCTCATACGAAGAAGTTGTCAAAACTGGTCTGTTTTATGTTAAACCTGTTATAGCTGTTGGTCAAGCTAATACACAATTCGAAGGAGAAAGGTTTTTAGATACTGAAACAATAAACATTTATAGAGTAGCCGATTCTGGCGAACCATATGCTTTATATTTAGTTGACTCAGAACCTGAAACTCATTTAAAGGTTGAACTAAGCCTTAACCCAAAACTTGAATCACTTCAAAAAACTATCAATTTTCACGAGATTGATTGGAGAAGTATTGAGTTCAATGAAGAGCAACTATCCTATGAACCAGCTTTTTATCTATCATCTTTACTAAGAGAAAATGATATTGCTTTTTTTAAATCAAACAAAGATTCATTCAATAAATTTGTTGAACTACAAAATCAATCTAAGCTCATTTACGCATTCGGAGGACCTATCAGATATAAAAGTTCTGAGTATGATAATTATGCACGAAGCATATTTGATTTATTTGAAAATAAACCTTGTAAATGTTATGTGATGTCATATATCGATCCAAATGGAAATTTAACAAATAACTACTACTGGCTTAAACTCTGCCAAACTTTCATTAGAGATTACGATGGCAAATTCACCTATTCATTTTATGAAGTAGACACAAGTGAAGTAAAACCTTTGGCTTACCATATATATGATGAAAAATTTATTCAATTAGTACTTAGAAATTACAATCCTGCAGAGAATGAAAGTATAATGAGTAGCTCAATACTTATGAGAAACGAATTATTAGCAGAAAAATACATTAATGAGTTTTTAGAAAATTTTCGTAGGGTATCCAATCAAACGCCTGAATCATTAGGTATATACTTAGATAGAATACAATTACCAAAAGAGAAAAAAGAAGAAATAGATAATTACATCAGTAACTTAAAACAAAATGAATTATCCTGATATTCAAGAGCATGGTATCTTATTCGGAATAGCATTGATTGGAGTAAGGTTTAAAATATTTGAATATTTGATAAATCCAAATGTTAAGAAAACCGATATTCAAACTGCACTATCAATTAACAATACATATCTAGACAGGTGGTTAGATTCTGCAATTGCTTACGAATTAATAATTTGTCAAAATGGGATATATAAATTGACTCCTCTTGGTAGAAGGTTTACAATGAAGAGTGAAAATTCCCAAGTAGCAAACTTAATACAAGGTATATTTTCAACATTACTCATAAATGAGTCCTTATCTGATATGGAAACTGGACACCAACCAGGATACAATGTAGTGAATCAGTTTACCGAAATTTCAAATTTCTATAATTACGTGAATCAGAAAAAGAATGATCCGCTAATTGAAGAAATTCAAAAACATCCTAAATTCAAAAACATTATTCCTAAACAAGGTAAAATTCTAGACTTCAGCTGTGGTAATGGATGGTTTCTAACTAAAAACAAATCATTATTCCAAAACAATAAACTGTTTGGTGTAAGTGATTCTAAGGACTTAGATGGAGAATTTACTATTCTAAGTAATGAAGAGTTTATAAAATCACAGATAAAATTTGACGTAATTATTCTTAATAAAGTTTTCCACCATATTTGGGATGACAATAAATTATTAGAATCAATACTAAGCAAGCTAACAGTAAATGGGAATTTGATTTTATGGGAGTTCAAATGGTTTGATAAGATTGAATCATATTCTAAACATAGAGAAATAGTTTTCTTAAACTTGATAGAACATATTCAAAAGGCGGAATATCATAGCATTGAAGAATTTAAAAACAAATTTGAATCACATAACCACGGAATTGATTACTTTGAAATCGACGATGGAAAACAACTGATATACATAATCAATAAGTTAGTGTAAAAAGAAGAACTCTGCCTAACAATATATAAGACGGAATATTCCCTGCGGTCATACTCCGCTTATAATCATCCGTTAGTCGCAAGTAGGGAAAAATAGATAAAATTGGAAAACAACCTAAAAAAAGAATATGAAGACCGAGCTTTCATTTATGGAAGAATATCAACATATATGAAAGTTGAGTTAGATTGCCTTTTATGGGATAACCAAATACCTTTTTTAACTATAAATTCACGAATTAAGACCTTAGAATCTTTCACTGAAAAAATAGATAGAAAAGAATATGTAGATCCCTTTGATCAGGTGGAGGACTTTTGTGGATTTCGAATTGTATGTTACTACCGAAGTGATATGCTTAGAATTAGCAAACTACTTAGTGAAGAATTTGAAGTTTTAGAGTCTTTCAACAAGGAGGACTTATTAAAAGAAAACGAATTTGGTTATAGGTCATATCATATCATTGCAAAAATACCTAAAGGAAGGTCGCCGCATATGATTGATGATTCATTTAGCAATTATAAGTTTGAAATTCAAATCAGGACAGTGTTAATGCATGCATGGGCTGAAATTCAACATAAATTAGCTTACAAAAATGAAACACAAATCCCTCCTTCAATGCGAAAAGAATTTGCGTTTTTGAGTGCAAAATTGGAAGAGTCTGATTTTCAATTTGAGAGGTTAAAGAATGAAAGCGAGCAAATTCAAAAAGATTTTAGAGAAAAAGTAGAAAATGAAGAAATTAACAAAAGTTACGATCTAAATCTCGATTCTTTGCGAGCACTCTTACAAGCCAAATTTCCGGATCGTAAAGAGGACTTAAATGCAATATCAAAACTTCTTGAACAAATTAAAGATGCAAATCTAGACTTAAAAGAAGTGCTGCAAACGTATGAAGTTGCCAAAGAGTACATTTTAGAAACTCTGGAAGCTGATTCTACATTCTTTACAAGAAGCGGAATAATAAGAACAGCATTAAATCTTCTTAATGATGAATTTTGGAATAACTATGTAAGAACAGTCGATATGAATAAATATGCTGATTGGGTACAAGATCAAGAAAAACAGAGGACATTGTTAAAGAAGAAAACCAGCGACTAACAAGTGATATGAGATCAGACTTGCTAACGCTGCGTCCGCTCCATATCACAGAACCGTTGTGCCCAATATAAGATATAATGAAATTTTCAGAAAGAATAGGAATTAGAGAAGTTAAAGCGACCATTCAGCTTGAATCAATCGATGCTGAACTAAGAAGCGGATTATGGAACGTTTTTCTAATGTTCTATGGTGACCCAATGGACAGAGAATCGTGTACCAGTGTAGGTCTATCAAAATATAAAAACTTTATTGAGACGCTTTGGTTCTCACATTTTAAGTCTCCAATGGATACAGTTCCGTATTCGAAATCAGATACAGTTTCTTGGTTGAGAAAACAATTCTTCTCTTGGGAATGGTTTGATGTATACGACTTCATAGAGTTTATTGTAAAAACCCCTAACCCAGCAAATTCAAATGAACTGACTGAGGCTTTTAACTTCATTTTAAAAAGAGAACTATCGGGATATAGATTCATTGGACTTGAACTAACTCCAATTTCGGATGAAAATCAAATAGCTGAAATTCAAAAGGCTCTAGACTCTTCAAATGAAAATGGTCTCAAAGGAGTTTCCATCCATTTACATTCCGCTTTGGAAAAATTATCTGATAAGAAAACACCTGACTATAGAAACTCTATTAAAGAATCTATTTCAGCAATTGAGTCATTAGCCCAAATTATTTCTGGCGACAAAAAAGCCGAACTTGGAAAAGCTTTGAAACTTATAAAAGATAAGTTGGGACTTCATGGGGCACTTGAACAAGGATTTATAAAAATATACGGATATACCAGTGATGGAGATGGGATAAGACACTCGCTTATGGAAGAGCCAAACTTAGATTTAGAAGATGCAACTTACATGTTGACATCATGCAGTGCCTTTATAAATTACTTGATAATAAAAGCTAATAAAGCAGGAATAGAATTAAAATAAATACTGGGCACAACAACGGGTATAGTGCATGCCCTGCGGGACACGCACCATACCCAAACCGTTGGCGGTAATTTAAAAGTCGTGACCAATTAAACCTTTTGCTAAAAATGAAGTCTAAATAGATACTAACAAAAAATTAAAAAAATGAAATTAAAAATTTTGACCATCACAGCTTTAGTTGTGTTTTTAGTAACATCTTGCAATAAAGATGATGACAGCACAACACCCACTACAAATTGTACCTCAGACCAAGTTCTTGACGATACTCGGGGTGATTGCAATGAAACTTTACCCTTTAATTCAGAATTTGTACAAAGTACATCTGCAACAACAAGGACTATTACGGCTAACAGCATTCCAGACCATATGGTAGGGTTGTTTGGTTCTGGATCAGGAGCTCTCAATCCTAATGCTATTTCTGAACAAAATGAAAGTTATACCATTACATTGAACCCAACACTTTCAGGTACACTTACCCCTTTGCTTTCTACAACAGGAACAGGTCCAAATGCAGGACCCCAATATTCATTTGGAGTATTACTTAATGGTGTAGAATTAGACCCAGTTGCAGCAGAACCATTTCCGCACGAGGGAATTATGAGTCCGAACGTAAATTGGGAATGGAATTTAGAAGCTTTAAATGTTAATTTAGGATTGGATTGCAATAATGCTCACGTACAGCCAACAGGAAAATATCATTATCACGGTTCGCCAACCCTATACTTACAAAATTTAAATATCGCAACTAACGCAATGACACTAATCGGATATGCAGCAGACGGTTTTCCTATTTACTATAAATATGCCTATTCTGATGCGAGTGATAATTCATCAGCCATTATAGAAATGACATCAAGCTATAAGCTAAAAACAGGAACAAGACCAGGGGATGGGGTAACAGCACCTTGTGACGTTTATAATGGTGTTTATTCAAATGATTATGAATATGAAAATGGATTAGGAACATTAGATGAAGCCAATGGAAGAACAGGCGTGACGCCAGAATACCCATCAGGCACTTATTATTATGTGATTACTGATGAATTCCCAAGCATACCAAGGTATTTTAAAGGAACTCCTTCTAACGACTTCAAGATTGGAGGATAAATGAAATATTTATATATCATCCTTTTTCTAATGTGTGGAAATTCAATTTTCGCACACGAACCAAATGAAGCTTTTTTTATCTTCAATATAGGAGAGAATCAAATTACGATTGAGGCAGAACTTCCTTGGTCAATGCGAAATGCCCTAATAAAATTCAATCCAAATCTTGAAACATCTACCAATAAGCAAGACTTTGAAAATACTTTTGTGGAATACATTAGACACAATTTAATTTTGAAAGATAGAAATGGTGGAATTTTAGAATTTGAAAAATTCGAAGAAATCAAAAAAAATGGTCACACACATCAAAATGATTACTTGCTGACATTTAATGGCAATAATTTATCAGAAGTAAGTAACACCATAATGTTTAATATATATACAAACCAAGTAAATTATAATACAATAACTTGGTTTGGGACTAAGTTTAAAACTTCTAAAAAGAAAACATCCTTTAAAGTAAATGAGGAAAGTAAACATATTTTTTTTCAAAATTGGTGGCTATACTTAATTCCAATATTACTTGTAATAGGCATATTTATTTTCAAACAAATACCACCAACAATGTATAAGCGATAATTGCTCGTATCCTCGCAACTACGCTTATACTAACCGTTGTGAGTAATTAAAAATGGAAGAAAACAACCACATACCAATAATCATAGGAAATTGTCTGCCTTTCAGAATTATTGAAAGAGACACTGACAATTGGAATGCGACATTAGAAGAGATTAACAGTCGAGACTACGATTATGTGAAACTCAACCGAATGTCTACGTTCATTGATATTGGTATTGCCCCTTTTTCACTTGGTATTGGCTTCGATGGAAGTCTAGTTTTACCAGCAACCGAGGATTTCAGAACAAAAGAAAATACGCTTGGAAAATTTAATCAAACACTAGGTATTTTATTACTTGGAGGGATTTACTCAGAATCAGTTCAACCAGACAACATTTCATATGGAACTTTGTCTTTTGATGGCTACATAAAAATTCACGGAGGCAGCAGTGGGTTGGTAGCAGGGTTTCATAAATCAATTCGTTCAAAGCTTGTAGGTACTATCGATTCAATCAAATTATTAAACCCAAAATCCATTAAGATAAATGAAGTGGAAAGCACATATAAAGTTGGCAAATCAATCATAGATAAACTTCCAAGTTTGTCTGCAAATATGTTGCTTGACGGAACTTCTCACTATGTCCGAAATCAATGGTCTGAGAGTTTGATTTTCTTATGGACTTCAATTGAACAACTAATAAATCAAATTTGGGAATCGGAAGTCATTAATGATAAGATTGGAGGTGTAATTGAAGGACGAACTAATTTTCTGAAGGATTACAGAACTTGGACAACTTCTACACGAATTGAGACATTGTTCCAAAAGGAGTTCATACCGTTGGAAGTATACAAGCTTTTAAACTTAGCTAGGAAAACCAGAAATGACTTCATTCACAATGGAAGACCTTTGAATAAGGAGAAAGTTGAAAATGCCTTAAATGGATTGTTTGAATTGATTTCTTTGATAATAAGTGATTATAAGTCAACCAGTAAATTGAATGAAACCCTTGAGGTTATAAAACAAAATCAAAGAGGAGATTTATACCCAAAAAAGACTAAACTTGAAAAGTATGAAGTAACTCATTGGTTGGAACTTCCTCCTATCCCAGGAGATAGCCATTGGGGCGATAAGGATTATGAAATAATAGAAGAGTTAGTTCTTCAACCAATTAAAAAGGAATAAAAACTACTCACAACAATTTGCATGACGACCATGCTCCTGACGTCGCACGGCGCATGCAATAAACGTTGGCAACAATATCACGAATCAGCTAAATTCAGTTCACCCCAAGAACGCATTGCATCTATAATTGGGAAAAGTGACTTCCCTTTTTCGGAAATTGAATATTCTACTCGTGGTGGAATTTCAGCAAAAATCTCTCTATTCAAAATTCCATCATCTTCCATTTCTCGAAGTTGTTTAGTCAACATTTGTTTACTAATCCCATCAATTCCTCTTTGTAAAATTCCAAATCGATTAGCACCTTTTGAGATTAAATACAAAATTATCGGCTTCCATTTTCCACCAATCATACTCATCGTATAAGTAACTGGACACTCAAAAACTTCAATTGACTTTTTTTCTAAATTATTTTTATTCATAACTATTTGATTTTCAACAATAGTCTATTTTTCATTACTATATCATTAATATATAACTACTTGCAAATATAAGACTTATGTTAGAGATTTGCACTATAATTTTAAACAAGTAAAATAATGGAAATCAAAAAAATCATAATTGGAGGTATCATCCTTGCAGTTTCAGTAATCGGAATTAGAGCATACGCTCAATCGAAATTATCACAAGAAGAAAAAGTCGAGAAAATAACCGAAAAAATGGCAAGAAAGCTAAACCTAACTGATGAACAAAAAGCTAAAGTACATGACATAAACCTTGAGCGTTCAAAAGGACATCAAAAAGCCTACGATGCAGGACGAAAAAAAGAAATTATTGTTCAAGCTGTTCAGAAATGGGAAACAGATTTAAAAGAGGTCTTGACACGTGAACAACAAAAAAAATTAAAAATTTAGAAGTATGAACGTATTTAGTAAAATAGGATTTAGTGTAATTCTATTAACATTTATCACTTCGTGTAATTCAACAAAAAAAATAAATAAAACAATGGAAAATCCAACAACATTAGAACAAGTAAAGAAATACGCTTTGGGAGAATGGCAAAGTTTATCTGTAGAATTAAGACCAACCGAAGACAGAACAGGTAGCGGAAAAATTGAACCAACATATTTGAAAAGAAATTTCAAATATTTACCGAATGACAAATTTGTCGGAACAATTACTTTGTTTGGCGATAATTACGGACAATTGCCTCTAATGGAATTTGAATTTAAGGGTAACTTGATTTGGCACGATGAACATCCAATTGCAAATGGAGCTTGGAAAATCGATTATATGCTTGACGAAGGTTTTGGAGTTACACCATTAAATCCGAAAGCAGCCGAAATGTTGAATATGGCTTTACCAGAAGGAATGTCAGCATTTGAGAATCAAATTAAAAAAGATATTTTAGGTAAAGCATTTCCAATGTTTCATATTGTAGAAGGACAAATAGTTGGAGATTACGACTTAATTTACTTTAAACACGGATTGTTGTTTATGGGAGCAAAACACGTCGACGGAACACCATTTGACAAAGTGGAGAATAGACCACATCAATTACAAATTCCGTTAGAACGAGTGGAATAAAATACTGTTGCCAACAACGTGTATAAGCAATAGCGGTTTAAGTGATAAAACAAAAGACAAAATATAAAACAAAGGTCAGTGCAAAACCGAAAGGTTAGTGAGTAGAAAGCCGCTACTACTCATACACGAGACCGTTAGCTATAATAAGACAAATGAATATAGTTCTTGATACAAATATTTTTGCGAGTGATTTCTTAATGAAATCACATAAATTCCAGATTCTCAAAAGCTATTTGAGCAAAACTGGTAATAATTTATTAGTGCCACAAATTGTTCGGGAAGAATTAATTTCTGTGTATAGCAGAAGTGTTCAAGATAAGGCATTATCACTTAGTAAAAGCCTAAATAATTTAAACAGAATACTGGTTAAAGAACAGGACAAAGAACAGATTTTTGATATTAAGAAGGCAATTCAAGAATATAAAAAATATGTTGAAGTAAAGTTTAAAGAATTTAATGCAGTTGAAATTCCATATAATAACACGAACCTAGAGGAAATCGTTAGAAGGTCTTTATCAAGAATAAAACCAATGTCTATTAAAGGTCAGGAGTTTAGAGACACGTTACTTTGGTTATCGGTTATTGACCACCTTAAGTATGACATGATTGAAGAAGCAATATTCATTTCAAGTAATACTAAAGATTTTGCCAACGAAAATGGTTACGATCTTCATACCCAACTGATTCAAGATTTGAACTTAAGCAATATTAAGTTAGTATTTTACAATTCTTTGAAACAATTTGTTCAAGATCATTCAAGTAAAATTGAAGAAATAAGCCCACAATGGCTAGTCAAAAACATTGATTGGGAACTATTGGATTCTGGATCTTACGATGGAGTGAATTCAATGCGAGAACACAATCTTTACTTAATGTTAGAAGCGAGAAATATAGAACTTGATGTTGAGGATTGGAGGTTAGTTGATACCAAATTCGTAAAAGAAATACAAAATTTCCAAGTTTTTGATTACGAGGGCAAACTTTATGTCCATTTATTTTTACACGGTGAGTGTAAAGTTGAAATTATGTCTTCTTCACGAAAAAGGTTTTATGTTGAAAATGTTGGATTCTATACAGAAGCCGGAGTTGATATTAAAAACAATAAAATTATGGACCATCATGCACCTTATCATATTGAGGAAACAGGTTTGTTCATATAGTAAAACAACAGCTAACATGCGATATGAGATCAGATTGGCTGTCGCCAAATCCGCTCCATATCGCCAAACCGTTAGGCACAAGCAATTCATATATAATGATGAAAATAAGGGAAACATTAACTATAGCTGCATTAGTCTTATTGGCTATAGTTTCTTATGGACAACAAGCTACAGTCGACGATTTTGGCTACAACACATTTTACGACCAAAACTACCCAAATGATAGTTTGCTGTTCAGAATGCTAGAACCTTATCAGTACAATCACTTAGATCAAGCAGAATACCCTGTATTTATCTGGCTCCACCCAAATGGCAGACAAGGAACCAACAACACCAATCAAATGGGTGATGGATGGGCTCCGTATCTTATGGATTCAACAATGAGAGTTTCGTTTCCTGCGTTTGTCATAGCACCGCAATGTCCTCCAAATTCAGGGTGGTGGCACGATATGCCCAATGATATGGTATTCCTATTGCTCGACTCCTTAAAGAATGCGGAGAACATAGATGCGGGCAGAATCTACGTCATGGGCTGGTCGTTGGGTGGATTCGGCACTTGGCTTTCTGCGATTAGTGTATTGTTTGTAAATACTATTGGTGTTTGTGAAAATTGCATTGAATTCTGCCCTGATAATGAACCTCCTTTGAGAGAAGAGGAATTATCTTGGATTTGGTCATATAGACCTGATTTATCGGATGAATTTCTAAAATTAGAATTATCAGATGATTTCAGAATGCTAATTAATTATTACAAAGAATCTGAAATGGATAAATTCTGGGACTATATAAGCTAATTTATTATGGTATATTCAATTCATATCGGCGAGACTAAATTAAGAACAACAAAGTTGGAGAAAGCAGATGCTCCAATGGGCGTTGTATCTGGAGATATAATTTTTGCTGAACAGAACATGGGCTATGACTTCATTAAAAATTATTGTCAATCAATGAACATTGAATTAGCAAGTGATTTTCCAGAAGATAAGTTAATATCAACAATGACAATAGACAACCTTATTGTTAAAAATGAAAAGGGAATGGAAATTAAGGGAATTGGAAATCAAATAAGCGGAATGGATAGTGATGTATATGAAGTCACTTTATTAGGAATTCCATACCCTTTCCATGAAGAAGAATTTCCGCACCACGTGAAAACATACAATGAAATGTTTAAAGAATAAAAAACGAATAAATATCAGATAGCTTGATTTAAAGTCCTTATCTTTGAATCGAATAAGAATTGGATAAATATCAAATAATTTAAAAATGGAGTCCAAATTAGCGTTCGATTTTAAGACAACTCAACAAATCATCAAAAAAATAGCCTTTATAGATTCATTTAAAGGTAAATGGACTGGCTTAGAAGTAAGTGAGTCGATATATTTGAAAGAATTGAAGCAAATTGCTACGATTGAGAGTATTGGTTCTTCAACACGAATAGAAGGCTCAACGATGACGGATGAAGAAGTGAAAAACCTAATTAATTCCGTCAAAATAACATCTTTTAAAACAAGAGACGAACAAGAGGTCTTTGGCTATTACGAGGTTCTAAATCTGATTTTAGACACGCACGAAACAGTAGAAATAAAAGAAAGCCATATTCATCATCTGCATAAATCCTTATTACAAGTAAGTTCAAAGGATAAAAACCATAGAGGTAGATACAAGCAATTGTCCAATAAAGTAGTCGCAAATTATCCTGGTGGACATCAAAAAATAATATTCAACACTACTGAGCCATTCTTGGTAAAGGGAGAAATGGAAAGCCTGATTAAATGGACGAATAAAAATTTTGAAAATGAAGAATTACATCCACTAATAATAATCGGAACATTTGTGTATGAATTTCTGTCCATACACCCTTATCAAGACGGAAACGGAAGATTGTCGAGATTACTAACGACTCTATTGCTTTTAAAAAATGGATATGATTTCATGCAATACGCATCAATGGAAATCGAAATTGAAAAGAGGAAAAAAGATTATTATAAGGCATTGATGAATGGTCAAAAAGATAGGGGAACAGATAAAGAAATAATTAAAAATTGGATGCTGTTTTTTTTAGATACGCTTGAAGCAACAATAAAAAAACTAGAGGACAGATATTCGAAAATAAAGGATAAAAAAAGCTACCTAAATGATAGGCAAAAGGAACTTCTTGATTTTATAAAGAATAACGAGCCTGTGAAGATTAGTGATGTAATTACAGCATTGAAAAATTGGACTTCATATACCTTGAAAAAAGACATGAAGTATCTCGTGGAAGAAGGAATTATAAAGAAAATGGGTAAAGCAAGAGCAACAATCTATGTAATGAAAGAAAATAATGAAAAAGAAGACTGAAGCCAACAATGTGTAAAACGTTCATAGCGGCTAAACGCCGCTACGCCGTTTACACCGGCCGTTATGCATAACCTAGAAAAAACCAATGGATATATATGATGAAAAATTTGTGAAAAAAATGTTTAACCGTATGTCCAAGACCTATGGAGCTGCAAATTATATATCATCATTTGGATTTACTGAAAGATGGCGAAAACAATGCATCAATCAAATCGAATGGAATTCTAAAATTAAATTAGGATTTGACTTAATGTCAGGTATGGGAGAAACTTGGAACCTTATAAATAGAGAAACAAAAACGAAACATTCAATAGTAGGAGTTGACATTTCCCCCCAAATGAATAAAAAAGCATATGAAAAAATAAATCATTATCAGTCAATAAATATATCAATACGAGAAGAAAATATATTACGAAACGAAATTCAAGCAAATTCAAGTGATTATATTGTTTCTACATTTGGTCTTAAGACATTCTCAAATGTACAACTAAAAATATTGGCTAAAGAAGTAAATAGGATATTAAAGGTAAACGGTCAATTTTCGTTTGTTGAAATATCCAAACCTAGAAACGTATTGCTAATACTACCATATATGTTCTATTTGAAATTTATTATACCATTAATTGGTAAAATATTTATGGGAAACTCTATGGACTACAGAATGTTAGGAATTTATTGTGACCGTTTTAAGGACTGCGAAAAGTTCAAAATGTACTTAGAAAGTGAAGGGTTAGAAGTAAAAATGGTCAAATATTTTTTTGGATGTGCAACAGGAGTAAAAGGCAAAAAAAGATATGTGCATAACAAGTGATGATGACAGCATACCCTTCAGGATACGCTGAATACCACATAACCATTAGTCATCATTACCTAGCCAAACCCAAAGAAATTGAAACAAGAAAAACAACAAAACGTTTTTTAGGTATGTCAGAATTGATCAGCACGAAAAGGACATAATAACTTATAACGTAATAAAAAAAGGAATTAAGTATAATATCACAACAACATGTAATGCATACCTTTACATATATTAAAAAAAGTAATCAATGAAGTATATAATAACAATTCTAATTACCTTTAATTCACTGCAAGCCATTGGACAAATCTATGGATACAATAACTCAAGAAAACAAACATTTATCAGTTCAAGTAGTGCAACTCTAAGAATTCAACCTGACCAAGTTGTATTGAGTCTAGGTATTGAATCTCGAGGAAAAGATCTCCTTACCACTAAAAATGAAAATCATAAAAAACTAAGTGCGTCTATCAAGTATTGTCAAGACAATGGAATACCAGACAAATATATTCAGACTGATTACATTCGTATTTACCCCAATTATCACACTAGTCATTCTATAAACATAGATTATTATAGTGTTTCGCAATCATTCTCAATTATCCTAGATGATCTAGGTAAATATGAACAAATTTTAACTGATCTTTTAACTCTTGGAATAAACAAAGTTAACAATATCGAATTTAGAACTACTCAATTAAAAGAAAACAGATACAAAGTAAGAAAGATGGCTATAGATGCAGCAAAGGAAAAAGCTAAATTCTTAGCGAGCGAAATAGGAATAGAATTAGGTGAAATTATCAATATTAGTGAATCCACTCAAAATCCGGTAAACTCATTTTCTCGTCACAACTACGCTAACATTTCCCAAAATGTTCTTCAATATGATTCGGGTGAAATAGAAGATTCAACTCTTGCTATTGGAATGTTGTCACTAAAGGCAAATGTTACTTTGACTTATGAAATAAAAGAATGAGATAATCTATTTGGAATGAACTTACTCATTCTCAAAAGGAATACTATAATTAATTTAAAAGTGACCTTGCTCTCCAATCTGAAGTTAAATTCATTAAAAAATGGTAATTACGCTAAGCGAAAACCATGATAAAAGAAGAGAAATTTCGTGAATCTTCTCCTAGTAAAAAAAGATGGGAAGAGTAATAAAAACTCTGACATTGATTGCTTTAATTTTTGCAGTTAGTTGCAAAAATCAAAATAATAATGGCCTAAAAAATGGGACTTTCATGGACGACAGAGATGGAACAGAATATAGATGGATTGAAATGAAAGATGGAAAAATTTGGATGGCATCTAATTTGGAATACGGATATAAAAACTCAGAATGCTATGACGGAAAAGATGAAAATTGTAAAAAATTTGGTAGGCTTTATTTATGGTCTAGTATCCATTCTGTTTGTCCAAATGGTTGGAGAGTGCCGACAGACAAGGAATGGTGGAACATGATTACGCAAAAAGACAAACCGTATAGAGATGGTGAAATGTATCCAATGGGAAAAACAACATCAGATTTAAGATTGCAAGAGTTGACTAAGGACTCTATTGGTTTACAACTTAAATTCGGAGGAATGAAAGAACCTGATTATGGTTTCCTAAATATGGAAAATAGCATTGGATATTATTGGACCTCCTCTGAACATAATGAAGAATCAAAACTGGCTTGGTATTATGGAGTTGACAAAAATAATCGAACTGAGTTAAAGCAAGAAAATAAAATAGTACGCGTAGCAACATCAAAAGAAATGATGTTTTCTTGTCGATGCATAAAAATGGAAGAATAAACACCGTCTAGAATAAAGTGTATTTCATTTTTACCGATCTAAGCCAGATTCCAAGTATTCTCTCAATCTCAATGAAATTAAAAAATGAAAAGAATCAGTAACTTCAATCCTAATTCAACATATTCCAATGAAGTTAACAACAACATACTTATTTCTTTTCGTATTCGCAATCTTATTTAGTTGTTCTCCAAATGATCGGAAAAAACCTCTTAATGAGTCTACTAAAACCACTCTGGGAAAACTAGATCATGGATTTTCGCTTAGCCCTTTAGTGCAAGAAAAATTTGACGAAGGCCTATTGTTACTTCACAATTTTGAATATGATGATGCTTTAATTGCGTTTGAAGAAGCAACTGCTCTTGATAGCACAGAGATATTAACACAATGGGGTCAAGCCATGTCTCATTATAAGGCATTATGGAAATTACAAAATACGGATAATGGAAAAGCAATATTAACCCGGATAGGAAATTCTAAAGAAAAACGATTGGCTTCAATAAAAGATCCAATCAAAAAGGAGCTGTGGGAACTTATAGAAATAATGTATGGAGAGGGTGAGTTTAAAAGTAGGAATATCATGATTAGAGACCATTTGGCTTCTTTACATGAGCAATATCCCAACCATCAAGAGATTGCCGCATTTTATGCACTGTCTCTTATTTGGTCAACAGAAAAATATGGAGATGGAAGTGAGGATTTAAAACTGGCAGCATCCATTGCTGATGAAATACTCAAAGTAAATCCTTTGCACCCGGGTGCCTTACACTACAAAATACATGCATTAGATGGTCCTTTAACGGCCAAGGATGCATTGGATGCAGCTGATGCCTACGCTAAGGTTGCTCCTGATGCAGCACACGCTTTACATATGCCCTCACATATCTATTTAGCATTAGGAAAGTGGGATGGAGTAGTAAGCTCGAATCAAAAATCATATGATGCCAGTGTTAAGCGAATGATAAAAAAGGAATTGAATGATGGTGCTAGAGGTTATCATTCTTTGGCCTGGTTGCATTATGGATTATTACAACAAGGACGATACGGTGAGGCCGAAAAGATTTTGAATGATATGATTTCTCTAGTTCCAAAAGACCCGACAAAAGGAGCAAGAGGTTACTTACTAGGTATGCAAAGCAGACAATTAGCAGAAAGCGGAAAAGTGAATACAGAGACTTCTTTTGATTTGGACGTTAAAGTGGATGATATAGGAATTATACCTAAATCTGTCCGTAGTCTGTTAAGATCGCAAGTCGCTTTTCAAAATAGGGACATCAATACCATCAATAATGAAATAGAATGGCTTTCCAACAACATTTATTTGGCTTCACTTGATATTAAAGACTCTGGAGCTGCAATGTGTGCAGCTGGAAACAGTAGATATGCACCAACTGAAAATTCTATAAAAATTGCACAGGTCAACTTAGCACATATAGAGGGATTGAAAGCACTATTAGAAGAAGATCAAAACTTATTTGAAACTAAAATGAAAGAGGCCGTAGAGCTCGAAGAGCTGACCAATTTCCCTACCGGGCCACCTTCAATTACAAAGCCATCCTATGAGCAATATGGTGAATGGTTAATTCAGCAAGGTCGACATAAAGAAGCAATAGAACAGTTTGATAAGGCTCTGACACGAATGCCACGAAAATCAAAATCGCTATTAGGAAAATTTATAGCCCTAAAAACGATGAATCAATTAAACACTCATAAACAAATTCAAGAAGAACTTCAAACCATATATGCACAAGCGGATGATGAAATAAAGAGGTTCATAGCAGAATAAAAGACTAGCGAATCAATATCTATCCATCTGTGGTAAAGAAAAGGTGTTAATAATATTGCTCAATCTAAAAAATGAAATTATTCATCATGACAAAGAATTAAATGAATGGTAGAAGTCGTAAGAAATATCGAAAATTTGATAAATCAAATATCAAAGTATATTGACAAGTCCTCAGAGGAAGAAATGTCTAGAAAGCGAAGTCCTAAAAAGTGGTCTAAAAAAGAAATACTAGGCCATCTCGTAGATTCAGGAATTAATAATCTCCAAAGATTTACAGAAATTCAGTTTGAAGAAAAACCATATCAATTAAAGTCTTACAACCAAGATGAATTAGTGCTGGCCAACAAATACCAAAACTCGAAGGCAGATGAAATATTGAACTTATTAGTAGCTCTGAATCATCGAATAGTCAATATTATCAAACAACAAACGCAGGAAACACTTAATTACCCAATTACAGCAGGTAATACCGACTCTTTTAATCTAAAGTTCTTAATTCAAGATTATGTTAGACACTTGGAACATCACATAAAACAAATAACTGAACAAAACTAAGTGAAATAATAATGAGATACGGATACACTATAATTTATGTCGAGGATGTAAAAGAAACTATTAACTTCTACCAAAAAGCGTTTAGATTTCAATTAAAATTTCTAACACCTGAAAATGATTACGGCGAGTTGAATTCTGGAGAAACAACCATCTCTTTTGCTTCCATAGAACTGGGGAACTCAAATTTTAAAAAAGGATTCAAAAAAACAAGCTTGTTAGAAAAACCGTTCGGTGTCGAACTGGCATTTATAACGAAAAACATTGAAGTCGACTTTAAGAAAGCCATAGAGATGGGAGCAGTAGAACTTGAGCCTTTAACTCAAAAACCTTGGGGGCAGAAAGTGGGTTACTTAAGAGACAACAACGGTTTTTTGATTGAGATATGCACTCCAATTAGAATAGATAAATAATAGAAATAATAATTTACAATATATCTCATGTCCTTGTTGTTAATTGTTCATGAACAGTTAGATCTCACTATTAATATACTTCTATAAAAGATAAGTAACATGAAAGATTATATAGATGGTTTTGTTTTTCCCATTCCCAAGATTTATTTAGAGGAATATAAAAAGATAGCTGAAAAAGTGGCCGAAATTTGGAAAGAGTATGGTGCCATTGCATATTTCGAATTCCTTGGCGACGATTTGTTTCTGGCCGGTACGAAATCCTTTGCTGCAACCGTAAATGCAAAAGACGATGAGGAAATTATTTTTGGTTGGGTAGTCTTTCCTTCTAAGGAGGTAAGAGATTCGGCCAACCAAAAAGTACCTACTGACCCGAGAATGACAAAACTAGTTGCTCCTTTGACTGATCCTAAGAAACTTATATTCGATGCTGGCAGAATGGTTTATGGAGGATTTCAATCACTTATACAAGTCCAATAAAAAAAGCTAACGAAAGAAAAATTTGAAAAATAAAGAAAAGATTACCTCTTTTTTTGAAACCGATTTTCCTCTCAATAAGGAGGGAGTAAATGAATTGATTTCTTCATTCAAAATAAAAGAGTATGCTAAAAACACCTTTTTATTACAAGAAGCCGATTTTGAAACTAAACTTAGGTTTATAAACCAAGGAACTATCAGAGAATTCTATAAATCAGAAAAAAAAGAAATCAATATTAACTTTTTTACGACTCCTCAATTCATTACAGATTTTTCCTCTTTCATCCAGCACTCACGTACCAATAAAAATCAAGAGACCTTATCAAAGGTCCAAATTCTTGAATTAGGAAGGGAGAAATTTGCTCAATTGCTTGAAAAATATAGTTGTGGAAAGTCATTCATTGATCAAACTTTCCAAAACATACTTAAACACAAAGAAGTGTTTGAATACAACAGAATGACAAAGGAACCCGAGATACTTTATAATGAACTCCGTATCTACAAACCGGACTGGTTACAAGAAATACCCCAATATCATATTGCCTCTTATTTGGGTATAACTCCAGAAACCCTAAGTAGGATAAGAAAAAAGCTTTCTTGATTTGAATCAATGGAATTGGATTAAAAACTGAATTTCTTTGTATCCATAAAAAATTTATATGAAAGTTCAACATTTTAGAAATGCAACGATGGTTATTGAAGCCGAAGATAAAGTCATTTTAGTAGATCCAATGATTGGTCCGATGGGAACAATGCCACCATTTTCTTTTTTAAGGGCCAAACCGAAAAAAAATCCAATTGTATCTCTACCCACAAACTGTAGTTCTACATTAGAAAGGGTTACGGATTGTCTTATTACCCATAGACATCCTGATCATCTTGACAAGGAAGCGGAAAAGTATTTGGTCCAAAAAAGAATTCCAATTACATGTAGCATTCTCGACGAAAAGGCTCTTAGAAAAAAAGGATTGAATGTAGTTAGAACCGTAGAATATTGGAAAAAAATAAACTTTTTAGGTGGAAAAATAGAAGGTATTCCAGCTCGGCATGGTTACGGTTTTGTTGCGAAACCAACAGGTAATGTGATGGGGTTTTATATTGAACTACCTGATCAGCCCTCCATATATTTGAGCTCAGACACCATTTATACGGATGACGTACACATGGTCCTTAAAGAATATAAACCCGCGATTAGTGTAGTGGCCACAGGAACAGCTCAATTTGATATTTTTAGACCTTTATTAATGACCTTAGATGATGTGATGAAATTTGTAAAAAACGCTCCCGGAAAAGTTATTGCGAATCATATGGAAGCTGTCAATCATTGCTCCACTACAAGAAAAAATCTAAAAGATAGATTAAATGTCGAAGGACTGATTGAAAAGGTATATATTCCGGAAGATGGCGATTGGATTGAATTAAAATAAAAGAACACCATATACTACCATGTCGATAAATTCTTATATTCGAATCAATGTACAGTCTTCCATATTATAAAGAACGAGACCCACAGGAAGTCAGGAAACTTATGGAACAATATCCATTTGTTTTTTTATCCGGATGTGATTCTAGTAATAGACCTGTAGCTACTCAAGTACCGGTTTTGATCGAAGATAAAGAAGGAACGATAGTGCTGAAAGGGCATTTGATGAAAAATACTGATCATCACAAGGCCTTTTTACACAATCAGGAAGTATTGGCAATATTTACAGGTAAAAGCACCTATGTCAGTGGAACCTGGTATTGCAACCCTAATACCGCTTCTACGTGGAACTATATGAGTGTGCATGTTCGAGGAACAATAAAATTTCTGGATGACGGAGCACTTGTGGATGTACTTAGAAAAACATCGCTTTATTTCGAAAATCAAAATGAACAATCTCCTACAGCTTATGATAATTTACCCGAAGAATTCAAACAAAAGGCCGTCAAGGCTATCGTTGCCTTCGAAATTCAACCTGCAGAAATAGATACTGTATTCAAATTAAGTCAAGATAGAGATGCCCAAAGCTATAGGAACATCATAAATAAACTAATGGAGAAAAATGAAGATGCTCGTATTATAGCCGCTGAAATGGAAAAAAGAGAAAAAGATCTATTCCCTGATAAGTTATAATATGAAGAAAGAGATTATTATCATTTCCGATTTATGGGGTGCTAAGAAATCTGATTGGGTAAGTCTGTTGAGCAATTTACTATCACCCTATTATGATATTACATTTTATGACTCTTGTATGCTGGATGAAGTTAATATCAATCCCTATGAGGAAAGACATATTCATGGCCAATTTGTAAAATATGGCATTAAAAAAGCTTGTGAAAACTTGCTAATCAAAGAGACTAGACCTAAAATATATATTGGTTGTAGTGTAGGAGGAGTTATTGCTTGGAAAGCGGCTTTACTAGGGCTACCCATCGAGAAATTAATCACCATATCTTCTTCTAGATTAAGAAAAGAAAAGAAAAAACCCTCCTGCCCTATCCGAATGTACTTTGGAGTTACGGATCCATATATTCCTAATATGGAATGGATAAACTCAATCGGAAAAGATCACGTTCAAATTCTTTCGGGAGATCACAACATCTATAAAGAAAGCAATACTATTACCCAAATAGTGGACGAACTCACATATCTAAAAGGGCTAAACCTAAGTCAAAATAAAAATTCTTAAAACCAAACTCTACTCAAAATAGTGGAATTACTGTCGAATGTTTGATCTCATCTAATACGAAAGTGCTTTTTATCTGCGAAACATAGGGAAGTGTAGCCAATTTGCCCGTTGAAAATTGATGATACGCCTTCAAATCCTTGACCATCACTTTTAATAAAAAGTCATTAGCTCCTCCCATCAAATAACACTCTATTACTTCAGGAATATTTTGGATAGCTTTTTTGAACGAATCAATCTCTTCTAATTTTTGGCTTTCCAACGTAACAGAACAAAATACCACCATTAGATTTTCGATCTTAGTAGCATCAACTACAGCTACATATTTTTTGATTATCCCTTCTCTCAAATATCTTTTCATTCTCTCATAAATAGGCGTTTTTGTCAAGTTGAGTTTATGTGCTAGCTCTTTCACATTGGTATTTGAGTCTTCTTGAAGCAACGCTAGAAGACTCTTATCTATTATATCTAATTTCAACATAGGAATTTTTCCTTTAAAGCTAGTATCAAAACAATTTATTAGGATAAAATTACAAATAATATATGTAATACAGGAATTATTACTAATACTTTGCATATCAAAGCATTTTATTCCCAATTACATTAATTTTGTTTTATCAACTCATACTAAAACTAAAAACGATGCACTCAAAGGCTCACCCGGAAAGTTTAATGATGACCTACGGATATAAACCAGAATTGTCCGAGGGATCAGTCAAACCCCCCATATTTCAAACATCTACATTCATCTTTAAAACGGCCGAAGAAGGGAAGGCTTTTTTTGAAATTGCCTATGGACTGAGGGAACAAAATAAAAACGAAGAATTAGGCCTTATCTACAGTAGAATAAATAATCCTAATCTCGAAATTCTGGAAGACAGGTTATGTTTATGGGATAGAGCAGAAAAATGTGCCGTTTTCGAAAGCGGAATGTCAGCCATCAGCACAGTTCTTCTTGAGTTCCTAAAACCAGGTGACCTTCTTTTATATAGCATGCCCGTATATGGCGGAACCGATCATTTCATAAATCATTTCCTTAATTCATTAGGCATTCGCTCTATTGGATTCCGACCTGACCAAAGCAAAGAAGAAATTATCGAATTAGTAGAGCAAACAGGACTTGCAGACAAACTCTCTCTCATTTATATCGAAACTCCAGCTAACCCAACGAACGACCTGATAGATATCAGAATGTGTAAAGCCATATCTACACATTTCAGTACAAAAGAAAAACCTATTTATTTGGCTACTGACAATACTTATATGGGACCATTATGGTCTCACCCTCTTCAATTAGGTGCTGATCTCGTATTGTACTCAGCGACTAAATATATTGGTGGACATAGCGACCTTATAGCAGGAGCAGTATTAGGTAATACTGATGTTATAAATAGGGTAAAGACCTTGCGTACTTTCCTAGGAAATATGGCGAGTCCAAATACCTGCTGGCTTCTTCTAAGGAGCTTAGAAACCCTTAAAGTTAGAATGGAGCAACAGGCCAAAAATGCCCAAAAGATTGTTTCGTTTTTAATGAATCATCCCAACGTATCTAGGGTTCATTATCTGGGATGTCTAGACGAAACATCCAGAAGCTATGAAGTCTATAAACGTCAGTACTCATCTCCGGGAGCGATGATAGCTTTTGAAGTCAAAGGCAAAGAAAAAGAAGCTTTTCAATTTCTTAACCATTTAAAGCTTATCAAGCTAGCAGTAAGTTTAGGGAGTACCGAAAGCTTGATTCAACATCCCGCCACTATGACACATGTAGGGCTTTGTCCGGAACTTAAAGCTAAAATTGGAATAACAGAGGGGCTTATTAGATTATCTGTAGGAGTAGAAAATTATGAAGACCTCATCACAGACATAGAGTTTGCCCTTAATAAAATAAAGGTGGAAGAGATGGCTATGTAAATTGCTTATTCGTAATTTTCTCTTCACTTAATATACTTCTTGTTCAAAATGATTATTTTTCTGCTGGTGAATTTTCCCACAGTAGAAAAATTAATTATGATCAGTAAACAACTGGTAAAAGAGTGGTTTGATAAATGGAAATCTGGTGATTTTTTAAAGCTGCCTATTACTGACGAATTCAGTCATGTCAGTCCATTTGGCATTATTGACGGAAAGGATAATTATCTACAACTGGTATCCGATAATAAAGAGAAATTTCTGGGTTATAATTTTGAGATAATTGATGCCATCTATGAAAAGGAAAAAGCTTGTGTAAGATACATTGCTAACCAAAATGATTTTAAGCTTGAGGTTAGTGAATGGTATTATTTCAAAAATGGACTCATAAATAAAATCCATGCTTATTATCATATAGGAGAAATAAGAGAGGATAGAAAATTAAAGTAGTATGAAACTATTGCTTCAGGAAATATCGCAGTGTCAAGTATGTTCTCCTTTCTTCGATCACAAACCCAATCCTGTTGTTACCGCTGATCCAAATAGTAAGATAGCTATCATCGGTCAGGCCCCGGGTACTAAAGTTCATTTATCTGGTAAACCTTGGGATGATGCTAGTGGTAAGAAATTACGAAACTGGATGGGAGTTGAAGAAGAAACCTTTTACAATACTTCCATAATTGCTATTATCCCCATGGGATTTTGTTATCCTGGAAAGGGCAAATCAGGTGATCTACCGCCAAGAAAAGAGTGTGCTCCATTATGGCATGGAAAGCTATTTAATAAAATCAATAGTTTAAGACTTGTATTGCTAATAGGCAAATACGCTCAAGATTACTATTTACGTGAGAAATCAAAGAAAAACTTAACAGAAACGGTTAAAAGCTATACTGAATATTTGCCCCAGTATTTTGTCTTACCTCACCCCTCTCCTAGAAATAATATATGGATGAAAAAAAATGCGTGGTTTGAAACCACCGTTGTGCCAAACCTCAAATCAACCATTAAAAAGGTATTATAAGACTAAACCTCCTGTTTTCTTGTGGTGCATCATTGCTTTCTTATCAGAATTATTATCTTTAGTCATCTATAAATGCTGTTTTCAAATAATTTAGTTAAAATGAAATATTTTCTTTCCCTCTTCATTTCTATTGCATGTTTTTGCCAACTTAGTGGTCAATGGACGGAAGTCACTCCTATTCCTGACAATTTTGTTTCTCACCATTCTTTTGCTTTTTCACTTAATGACTATGGCTATATAATGACAGGCGGAATGCCCCAAGGACAAGAATCTGCGGCAGTTTATAAATTTGATCCAACCGATGACAGTTGGTCAAGACTAGAAGACTTTCCAGGCGGTAAGAGAGGTTATGCAATTGGTGATACATGGAATGGCAAAGCATATTTTGGCTTCGGTTCTTCATACAACAGTGATCTTAATATTTATGTAGATTTTGATGACCTATGGGAATTCAATCCAGAAGATAACACATGGAGAGAATTGGCCCAATGTCCTTGCGAGCCTAGATTTCATCCTGCTTTTGTCGCTATAAATGATAAAATATATGTTGGTATGGGTGGTGGAGAAATGGGTAATTTAAACGATTGGTGGGAATATGATATGGCTACAGATACCTGGGAGCAAAAAGCTGATTTTCCAAGTCATAAGAGACATCATCCCTACCAATTTGGTATTGGCCAATATATTTACGCAGGATTTGGTCATGGAAGTGTAGATCCCGATATTTATAGACAATGGTATAGATTTGATCCGGCTACTAATACCTGGAGTCAAATGGCCGATATTCCTGGAGAAGGAAGAGTTGCCGGCACACAATTCTCACATAAAGGTTACGGATATGTTCTTAGTGGAGATGGAGATGATCATGCATCTATGGAAACAGGAGAATTTTGGAAATATGATCCAAGTTCCAATACTTGGGAAGAATTACCACCCCACCCAGGTGAATCAAGATGGGCTCCAGCTTCATTCATTATAAACGACGAAGTCTATATTATGAATGGGATAGGTGGTGATGATGGTTATGATGTAAAAGTTTATAAATACAATCTTAATGGTCAAGTTTCTAATACCTCAGATTTAGTAACTGATGCTTCTTTAAATATTTATCCTAATCCGGCTAGCATCTCTATTCAAATCAATATCGATGATATGGTCAAAGAGGATAGATTCCAGTCTCTTATAATCTATGATTTACTGGGTAATAGAATTTGGTCTTCTTCATCACTTGTCCGTCAGATTGATATTTCAAGATTAGAAAGTGGGACTTATCTTCTAGAAGCTAATTATGATGATCGCCAGTTGCACAAAAAATTTGTTAAACTGAGCGAATAAAACCTTTTAGACATGCGGGATTACTATGTTAGAAGTAGTATCTCTCCTAAAGTTTTTTAATCACATTTGGATCAAAACCTCTAAGCGTCTAAGTTTTCTTTGACTTTATTATACCTCCCTTTTCCATATTTGGTACCATTGAACTCAATTGTACCTTTTAGCCTTTCTTGTTCATTT
Organism: Saprospiraceae bacterium; assembly: GCA_965230495.1. GTDB lineage: Bacteria > Bacteroidota > Bacteroidia > Chitinophagales > Saprospiraceae > JACJYM01. The sequence continues at coordinate 2,214,824 of OZ246004.1, forward strand.
ATAGGCTTATGGATAAAGTCTGTACACAAATCAGAGCAACATCCACTTTTCTTCTCTTTGCAGTTATCACATTGTATAAAAAGAATATGACATTGATCGTTGGCACAATTAACATGCTGGTCACATGGCTCTCCACATTGATGACACTTTGCGATCACCTCACATGTGATTGTTTCTCCCATTCTTTCATCAAAAACAAAGTTCTTACCTATAAAGTAATTGTCCAAGTTCTGATTATTAACTTGTCTGGCATATTCTATAATTCCACCATCCAGTTGGTGAACCTTCTTAAACCCTCTGTGCTTAAAATATGCACTTGCTTTTTCGCAACGTATACCACCGGTACAATACATCAAAATATTTTTATCCTTATTCGGCTCCAATATTTCCTCAATAATCGGAAGTGATTCTCTAAAATTCTCCACATCAGGGAGTATCGCATTTTTGAAATGTCCCACTTCATGTTCATAGTGATTTCTCATATCAACTATAACAGTTTCCGGATCTGAGGCCAGTTTATTAAACTCAACGGCCTTCAGGTGCTTTCCCCGATCTGTCACATCAAAAGTCTCATCATTAAGTCCATCTGCCAGGATCTTATGTCTAGCTTTTATTTTCAATTTATAAAAAGACTTTCCATCATCTTCAATTGCATAATTGAGCCTCACCCCTCTTAAAAATACGATCTGATCCAATCTCTGTTTAAACTCGTCAAGCTCATCACTTAAAACTGATACTTGAGCATTAACACCTTCAGTCGCAACATATATTCTACCATATACCTCGATTTCATCAAGAAGAATGTACAAATGATCCCTGAAAAGGTTGGGATTTCCAATATATGCATATTTATAAAATGAAATGGTAGTTCGAGGCCTCGTATCCTCCAATAGTTTTTCCTTGAGCAAATCATTATTTACTCTATTGCGTAAATTTTTCATATCTAATTATTTTGCCGCTTTTGCAAGAAACGGATGAAATAAAACACAAAGATAACTACTCAAATAAAAAAGAGGAGAAATTTGCACTTCTCCTCTTTCCAATCATTTCTTTTAGAATAATTCTAAACTTAGAATTTGATATCAATTACGTAATTATCCGCATTGCTCGCAAACACTTCGTTTACTTCTCTGATATTCAGAAGATAAAACTTACCTCCTTTATTGGCAAGTATAACATCTCCCGCATTAATTACCTCACTTTCTGAAAAAGTATTATTCGCGTCCCAAAGTGACTCTATCAATTCTCTATACTGTACTCCTTCAAAAGTAAAATCCTCAGAAACTCCATTTTCTCCGGCTCTTATATACATTAACTCGGTTCCATTAACACCTGAGATCTTTTTAAGCCAATTTTCTTCTACAGCTGGATCAATCGTATCATCTATTCCTTGGTCTTTAATTTCTGCAGAACTATCAGCCGAACCAGTACCCACTCCATCATCTAAATCCAAACCTCCAGTACCTGTTGGTCCTTCACTATTTAAAAGTACACCCTCAATTGTCGTAACCTGATTTCCAGCTATTACTGTTACATCAACCTCATCAGTCAAACCCGAAGTATCTTCCAACCTAAAGGTTAAAGTGTACTCACCTGGTGTTGTACTAGCTCTTAAAGAAATTCTAACTCCATCAGCTCCACTTGCATCATCTTCAATAAAAAAGTAGTTGGACTCTAATGGGTCATAAGTCGCTCCAGGACTTTCGTATTTCTCTATTCTCGAAGAATCCATGAATTCCCCATTTTCGAAAATAGCCAAAGCACTCAAATCCGCCGTTCCTTTTACAAAATCAAAGTTTAAGATAAAAGCACCATTTGGCGTTACGGTTACAGGACTCATTCCATTAAACTCTATACTTGGAGGATCGGCATTAACAGTTGTAGATACTGTAGCAACATCAGTCAAACCATCCTCATCTTCTAGTGTAAAGGTATAGCTCATTGTTTCAGCACTTTGCACGACAATTGTATACGTATAAGAAAAATTAGATTTTGCTCCATCACTTAATAATAAAGGATTGGCAGAACCACTCAATTCCGAAACAGTAATATGAGATGCATCTACAGATGCTCCATCTGCCGCAACAGTCAATGTCCTTAAATCTGCAGAACCTTTGGATCCAGTTACCGTCACAGTAAAACTATCTCCAGCATCCACAGTTACCGAAGAAGAAGATACTGTCACTGATGGTGAATCATCTGTTCCTCCAGTATCATCATCCTGACAAGAACTTAAAAACATTAATCCTCCTAGAACAAATAAGCAATAAAGAAAATTTTGAAATTTCATAATTATAAAGTTGTTTTAAAATTTTATTATCTATAGAAAACAGCTACAAAGCCAATACTTTGCAGCTTACAGAAATTATAACGATCCTGAAATGAAAAAAGTCACGTATATTGTTGACATTTTTCAAAATATATTTAAACTAACGTTATGATTTTTTCCAATAACCTGGAACCAGCTTTTACGAATGATGCCATTTCTTTTGGATTATTGATGATCGTATTGGCTCTAATCTTCTATACATCAAGTATTAAAGAAGGTTTTTGGAATAAATTTTATAATTATATTCCTGCACTTTTGTTGGCTTATTTTATTCCCGCATTGCTCAATTGGCCTTTAGGTCTTATTTCTCCGGAATGGTATAGCAATAATCTTATTGACTTTTTGGCTTCAAATAATTTAAAACTACCTAAAGGCCTAAGTTTTACAGAAACTACGGCTTTTTTATATGAACAAGGTTTTGAAAAAGACGTCATTAAATCGTTCCAACATAAATCAAGCTTATACTTTGTTGCTTCTAGATACTTACTTCCTGCAAGTTTAATCTTATTTTGTCTCAGCATAGACTTAAAAGGCCTTGTCAGATTGGGTCCCAAGTCACTGATCATGTTTTTTTCAGCAACTATTGGAATTATTATTGGTGGTCCTATCGCTTTATATTTAACAGCACCTATATTACCGGATATCATCCAAGCAGATCCATCAGAAATTTGGAGAGGATTAAGTACGGTTGCGGGCAGTTGGATAGGCGGAGGTGCTAATCAAACTGCCATGAAAGAAATATATGAAGTAGCAGATAATCTCTTCGGTACGATGATAGTAGTGGATGTGGTAGTGGCCAACATTTGGATGGGATTTCTGCTATATGGCTCAAATATTACCGACAAAATTGACAGATGGTTAAAGGCTGATAGTTCGGCAATAGAAGAACTAAAGAAAAAAGTAGCTGACTATAGATCCCAGATTGAAAAAATTCCTTCTAAAGTGGATTTATTCATACTTCTCGGAATCACATTTGGAGGAGTAGCTTTGGCTCATTGGGGATCTGATGTTTTTGTACCAATGATGAACTCTATAGAAGAATGGCTCAAGACATATAGGCTAGATTCTCTCCTTTCCGGTTTCTTCTGGCTAATAGTAATCGCTACAACTTTCGGTATTGCACTTTCGTTTACCAAAGCTAAGAAAATGGAAGGTGTTGGAGCCAGCAAATGGGGGTCTATCTTCATATATATTTTGGTAGCAACTATTGGCATGAAAATGAACCTTGGTGAAATATTAGCCAACCTAGGTTTGTTCTTAATAGGTATCATCTGGATGCTTATTCATGTATCTGTCCTACTCATTGTGGCTAAACTTATAAAAGCTCCTTTCTTTTTTGTGGCTGTAGGAAGTCAGGCCAATGTAGGCGGTGCTGCTTCTGCTCCTGTGGTCGCTTCTGCTTTTGATGATGCTCTGGCACCAGTGGGTGTTATAATGGCTGTTCTCGGTTATGGAGTAGGAACTTTTGGAGCTATCATTTGTGCGACACTAATGTCCGGTGTCATTTAAACAGGCATTCTATTGTGTATTGGGTTAAAACACCAAAATGGATTAAAACGCTATTTCCCTCGCACATATGGGAAATAAAAAGTAATCAAGAAGTCTTCATTACATTTGATGATGGACCTATTCCGGAAATCACTCCATGGGTACTTGATATATTGCAAGACTATAATGCTAATGCCACCTTCTTTTGTGTTGGAGATAATGTTGTAAAGCATAAATATATATATCAACGTATTCTTGATGAAGGCCATGCCGTCGGTAATCATACCATGAATCATTTATCGGCCTGGAAAAACAATCGACATAACTATATGGATAACGTAAACATGGCATCCGACCATATCCAATCTAATTTATTCAGACCTCCTTACGGAAAATTAACCAAGGGCATCATAAAAGATTTAAAAAATCAAGGATTTAAAATTATAATGTGGGATATCCTAAGTGGAGACTTCGATGCTAAATTATCTCCTGCCAATTGTTATATCAACTGTATTGACAATATAAAAGCAGGAAGTATAATTGTTTTCCATGATAATATTAAATCAATAGAAAAAGTAAAATATACTCTTCCCAAATTGCTAGACTTTCTTGATAAAAAGAAGCTCAAGTGTAAAGCCATAGAATTACCCATAGCCTAGATTAGTTTTTATCTTTGTAAAAAAAACATTTGAGCGAACAAAATATTAAACGCACTGACGTAAATAAACTGGGAGAGTTTGGACTGATTGATCATTTGACAAAAAAATTCTCTGAGCAACGAAATACAACTTCAAAAGGCATTGGTGACGACGCTGCTGTGTTAGATATAGGAAACAATAGATCGATCGTTTTATCTACTGACATGTTAGTTGAAGGTATTCATTTTGACTTGATTTACACTCCACTTAAACACTTGGGATACAAATCTGTAATCGTTAACCTTTCCGATATATGTGCTATGAATGCTACCCCCTCTCACATAACGGTTTCGATTGCCATTTCCAACAAGTACTCCGTTGAGGCTTTGGAAGAGCTATATGAAGGCATCTATCAAGCGTGCAAATTATACAATGTTGATTTGATAGGAGGAGATACTACATCCTCTCCTAAAGGAATGACCATTAGTGTAACCGCCGTAGGTTATTCTGATACAGACAAAATTTCCTACAGAAGCGGTGCGAGACCGGGAGATATCATTTGTGCTACAGGTGATTATGGTGCAGCGTTTATTGGATTGCAACTTTTGGAAAGAGAAAAGCAACTGTTTTTAGATAATCCTCAAATGAAACCAGACCTTGAAGAGGACCAGTATGCCATTGAGAGATTCCTAAAACCCGAGGCTAGATTAGATGCCGTTAAGTTTTTTCATGAAAAAGGCATTATACCTACTTCTATGATAGATGTATCTGATGGGTTGGCATCGGAACTCATGCATATTTGCAAATCTTCCGATGTAGGAGCATTCATAGAGGAAGGTAAAATTGCAATTAACCCATTAATAGAAGAAAGAGCATTGGACTTCAAAATGAATCCGGTAATTTGTGCCTTGAATGGTGGTGAAGACTATGAACTATTATTTACTATTTCGGAAAAAGATCTTGAAGAAATCAGATATATGCCAGAAGTATTTATAGTGGGTGAAATTGTAGATAAAAAAGACGGAATCACACTACATACTACCAGTGGAAATATTCATCCCTTGCAAGCACAGGGATGGGTTCATTTCACAGAAGATTAAAAACGACAGAGTGCTTCTAGAAATTATTGCCTTTGATCTAAAAAATGCTCTTATAGCTGAAGAGTATGGAGCTGATAGAGTGGAGCTGTGTGCTGACCCACATTTGGGAGGAACTACCCCATCTCATCAATTAATCAAAGATAGTACAAAGTCAATTGAAAATTCCCTTTTTTGTAATGATACGCCCCAGAGGAGGTGGTTTCAATTATTCCCCCATAGAATTTGAATCAATGAAAGAGGATATCAAAAAGGCAAAAACATTGGGATGTGATGGATTTGTATTTGGAGTATTAAATAAAAAACAAGAGGTAGATATTAAAAGATGCGAAGATCTTCTATCATTGGCATCTCCCCTTCCCTGTACATTTCATAGAGCTTTTGATGAAGTGAAGGATCCTTTTGGTTCGTTAGAAATTATAACTCGACTTGGGTTCAAGAGAATTTTAACATCAGGTCAACAAAAAACTGCTTTAATCGGTGCAAACCTGATTAAAAAGTTGAACGAAACCTCACAAAAAAAAATAATCATCATGCCCGGTGCAGGGATCATATCTACTAATTTAAAAGGATTAATAGATATAAGTGGTTGTAAAGAATATCATTCATCGGCCAAACACCTTAGTCCTAAAGGGAAATACCAAGGAATTAATCCTATGGAAGTTCAATCGATGAAGAGAATTTTAGCGAACCATTAAAGCTTGTAGATATCCGTAGGGGTCTCTACCACTATTACTCTATTTCCTGATATTGCAATCGGAGATTTGATCAATCCGGGATTCTTCTGAAGGATATTAATCCATCCCTCCTCATCAAAATCCCTACCTCTGATATTCGCTTGATAATATGGATCCGCTCTATTCAACAACATCTTTGGACTTCTATCCAAATTATGAATAATCATTTGCCAAACAGTTGAACTGGTCGTATTCTTAGAATGATCAAAACTCTTTATAGGTTTTGACATTGAACTTGCCAAGGCTATCGTTTTTCTATCTGTATCAGAAGTCGAGTTGTAAAAAATAGTAATTTCTCTTGGATGCGAATTCATAGTGATATATTTTGCATTTATACAAATATAAGATATTTTTTACTTCATATAACGTCAATTGACATATTAATTATTATCCAGCCGCTACTTTAATGCAGTTGCAATTTTTTAAAAATTCCATAATATCTTATATTTTTAAATTCTCATTTAATTGGAAACTTTTGAATAAAACCTTTGATAACCAGTTCTTGCTTACATCTATTTTGCTGAGAACAGCCCTTATATTTCTCTTTTTTTCGGGCTACTTGAAGGGACAAGATCTTCTGATAAACGAATTCCTATCGGATAACGAAAATTCAATAATGGATTATGAAGGCGATCATGTAGATTGGATAGAACTATACAATTCCAGTGGTCAGATAATTGACTTAAAGAACTATTTTCTGTCAGATGAAAAAGAAAATTTATTAAAATTCCGTCTACCCAGCATAACATTACAGGCCAAGGAGTATATTATAATCTTTGCATCTGATAAAGACCAAATAATAAGTGAAGAGATACACAGCAATTTTAAAATTAAAGCTAAGGGAGAATCACTCTTTTTAAGTAATACAGCAGGTTCTATTGTGGATTTCACAGATCCTGTCGAACTTAAAGCAGATCAAGCTTATGCCAGAATTCCAAATGGTTCGGATCAATGGCTCAAAACTGACATCCCTTCACCCGGATCAGTCAATTTCCTTGACAATCAATTGTTCTTTTCACATGATTCAGGCTTTTATGAGGACGTTATTACTCTTAACATTACATCTAACGAGCCCCATAAGATTTACTATACTACCGATGGCAGCTTGCCAAGTATTAACTCTCTTAGGCTTGAACAGCCTATTCATCTCGAGAATAAGAATAATGAGCCTAATTTCTTTTCCACTATTTCCACTACCCCAAAGCAAGAATTGATTTCTTACACTGCATGGCATAATCCTGTCAAAAAAGTAGATAAAGCCCACATACTTCGTTTTGCCAGTTATGAAAATGGTATACAAACTAGCAAAGTTTACACCAAGACCTTCTTCATCGAAGAAAACATGGACCAGAAGTATACAATACCTGTCATTTCTCTAATAACTGAGCAGAAACATTTTTTTTCCGAAGAATCAGGAATCTATGTACCCGGAACCCACTATAACACTAATAATCCGGAATGGTCGGGCAACTATTTTCAAAAAGGCAAAGAATGGGAAAGACCAATCTATATCGAGTATTTTTCACCAAAAGGAAATCTTCTTCTTGCCCAAAATGCAGGTGTTAGGATCCATGGTGGCAAAACAAGACACGCTGCTCAAAAGTCATTAAGACTATATGCTAGAAAGGAATACGGCAATCAATATTTCAACTATCCTCTTTTTGTCAATAAAACTGTTGACAAATTCAAAAGCTTTATTATAAGATCCTCAATGGGTTCATGGTATGGCCAGACTATTATTAAAGATGACGTGGCTCAAAAAATATGTGATACTTTAAACGTAGATCATCAAGAGGCTCAACCAGTAATCGTATACTTAAATGGAGAATATTGGGGCATACATACTTTAAAAGACAGACTGGACGAACACTATATTTCGAATACTCATAATTTACATCCTGATTCAATAGAAATCTTTGATTGGACGAATGAAAGTTATTTTGAGATTATTGATTTTCTCAATTCTAATAGTCTGGATAATGAAGTCAATTATGCCTACGTTAAAGACCGAATAGATATTGACAACTTTATCGACTATCAAATAGCCGAACAATTCTTCACCAATTATGACTGGCCGGATAATAACTTTAAAATCTGGAGGCCAAAAACTTCCGGTGGCAAGTGGAGATGGATGTTATTTGATTTAGATGCAGGTTTTCGTAATGCAGATTACAACATGCTAATCCATAGTACTAACGACAACCCAAACACAACATGGCCTAATTCCGCATTTTCAACTCTAATATTTAGAAGTTTAATACAAAATGAGACATTTATCAGAGTCTTCACTTCCAGATATCACGAATTATTAACCACCACATTCCAATCACAATCTACGATTTCACACCTTAACGATATTAAAAATCAATATGAGCCAGAAATAGACAAACATATAAGAAGATGGCAATACCCGGATAATAAATCAAAATGGATAAGTGATATAAATTCTCAGTTATCAGATTATCTTTTGAAAAGACCTTGCCTAGTCGAATCACATCTAAATGATTTCTTCTCTATAAATTTAGATATAGATTGCAACGGTAAGAATACTGATAACATTTCCATATCTCATAATCCTAACAATGGTATTTTCTATTTAAAAAATAATGGCTTAGATATAGAAAATGCCAAACTTGCCATATATAATATGAGTGGGCAAATTGTATATATGATTAATCATTTCAATTTGCCTCATAAACAGTCATTCGATATAAATATATCTCAACTTTTATCCGCTTCTTACATACTTACTATCGAAAATGCGAATAGACTGGAAAGTAAGAGAATCCTTATTTTCACTCAATAAAGAATTCGGTTTTAGATACCCATTGATGCCTTAAGCTCATCGTATATATCATCACCAGTAGCAGCGTGCAATAACATTCCTGCACTAGAATCAAATATCATTGTATAACCATTAGCTTCACCAAAAGACTTGATAGCTGCATTGATCTTGTCAATAATAGGTTTATACAATTCCTCTCTCTTCTGAGCTACTTGAGTTTGGATATCATACTCATACTTTTGAAGGCTCTGTTGTTTTGTTTGGAACTCCTGCTCCTTTTGTTGTCTTTGAGCGTTACTTAACAATCCTGCATTGACATCTTCGATATACTTATTGTACTCCGCTTCTAAATCTTTAAGCATTTTTTGACCTTTTTCAATCAAAGGGTCTTGAAAAGCTTTCAACTGAGTATCAGCAGTCTTGATGTCCGGCATTTCAGCCATTAATTGTTGTGAATTTAGGTATCCGAATTTCTGAGCACTTACTCCAATTGTTAAACTTAAAAAAAGTGCAAATAATAGTATTTTTCTCATAGCTTATTTTTAATTACCGCATTCAGATTAAGCATTACTGAATACATTGTTTGTTTATATTAAATCGTTTTGTTTCTTCAATTGTTACACCATTACTCAGGTTCAAATCCAAGGATGATATTAAATGTGCTATAATCTGTCCAGCTGGCATTATCTCCTAAGTTTTTATCAAATCCAAATCCGTAATCAAACCCTAGTAACCCAAACATAGGTAAGAAAACTCTCAAACCTACACCTGCTGATCTCTTGAGATCGAAAGGATTAAAGTCTCCAATATCTCCCCAAGCATTACCACCTTGCAGAAATGAAGTCATATATATTGTAGAATTAGGATTTAATGATAGTGGATATCTCAACTCCATTGTTATCTTATCATATACTGCTGCTCCCCCGGTACTATTGACTGGCAAATCTGAAGTTTCATAACCTCTTAGTGATATGATATCTCTTCCCGTAATACCAGCATTTTGATTTGAAAGCCCATCACCTCCAAGTTCAAATCTTTCAAAAGGAGAAGTACCAATAGAATTACTATATTTACCTAAGTATCCAAATTTCGCTTGAGCCTTAAGTACTAGTTTGCCCGCTAGATTGTAGTACCACTCTGAATCAAAAGTCCATTTGTGATATTCTAGATATTCGAACCTCTTAGCATTCCTCAAACTGGCTACCTCATCATCTATTAGTGCTTGAGTAACATTTCCTCCTGGCCCCAAAAGATATTCTAATTCTTCTGTGATTTCATTTATTTGATCATCTGTAGGTTGGAAGAAATCCTCATCCTTCCACAATGAATATGGAGGTGTCAACTGCACAGAAAGACTTACTCTAGAACCTCGTCTAGGAAATAATGGATCACTAATACTACTTCTGGTAAATGTTTGCTTTATACTGAAGTTTTTGAAATTACCGTCTTTAATAGCCACAGGTCTACCATCTTCTATTATAAAAAATCCTCCCGTTCTGTAGTTATCCAGATTAATAAATTCAATATTGGCAGTACTATTGGACACGAAGTAATCATCCGGCCATTTTAATTGCCTACCCAAACCCACAAATCCTCTCGTGATAGACAATGCCCCTGATCCCAGCGTGGTATAATCAAAAGCTGACCTTACTGCTCCAACAGTAAATGAATTTCTCTTTTTACCTCCTAACCATGGCTCAGTAAAAGAAAAATTATACGATCTGAAAAACCTACTGTTCGATTGTACCCTTAAAGATAACTTTTGTCCATCTCCGGTAGGTAATGGTGACCAAGTACTTCTATCATTTATATTAGCCAATGAAAAATTATTAAACGTAACACCCAACGTACCTATCAATCCACTCGCTCCACCATATCCTGCTGATAACTCTAACTGATCACTAGGTCTTTCCTCTAACTTATAATTAATATCTACAGTTCCTCTTTGTTGATTAACCGGAGTTTGAATATCCATCGTTTCAGGATTGAAGTAGCCAAGATTAATTACCTCTCTCTGCGATCTAATAATCTGTGATCTACTAAACTTATCACCCGGTCTTGTTCGCAATTCCCTTCTTACCACATGTTCATGTGTTCTATCATTACCTTCTATAGTAACATTACCAATAGTGAACTGAGGCCCTTCATAAATTCTCATCTCAATATCTATGCTATCGCCTTCTGTTATCAGTTCCACCGGATTGACTTCAAAACCTAAATAACCATCATCAAGATAAAGGGAGGAAACATCTCTTCCATCTAATGAAAATCTCAATCTCTTTTCCAATAATTCCGGATTGTATATATCTCCCTTTTCTATGCCAAGGATAAGAGAAAGTTGATCGTCTTTATATAAAGAATTTCCCTTCCAATATATATTTCTAAAATGATACACATTCCCCTCATCGATATTCAAATGAATCCTGATATCTCCATCTTCTTCTCTCCATATGGAATCACCTAAAACCCTTGCATCCCTATAACCATTGTTATTATAGAAAGCTATCAGAGATAATTTATCCTCTTCAAATTCAGAAGGAATATACTTGGTTTTTCGTAGAAATGTACCCTTCCTTTTTGTATTCTTTATTTTCTTTCTGAGCTTACGATCGCTGAAATTATCGTTGCCTGTAAAGGTGATGTCCTGTACCTTTACCCTTTCTTTCGGATCTATGGCAAACTCGAGCATCACCGCATTTTCTTTACTCTTATCCTGAGATTCTCTGATCTCTACATGACAGTCAAGTTTTCCTTTTTCGATATAATACTCTTTAATCTTATTAATACAAAGGTTCTTTTGGTCCTCTGTTACGATTCCACCTCTGGTAATAATATTTTTGACGATATCATTTAGATCATCGTGATGTGAATTTTTAACTCCTGTATAATAATATCTAGATAATTGTGGTCTGGCTTCTAGGTTGATTGTTAAAAAAGCGACATCCTGAAGTGTACTGTCCAGAATTATTTGCACGTCCTTGAATAATCTCAGCCTCAAAAGTGATTTTACGGCCTGCCCGATTTTAGGACCAGGTATTTCGATTTTATCCCCCTCTTTAAAACCTGCTATAGATTTTATCGCATTTTTATCTTTATTACCCGAACCAATAATATTGATTCCTCCAATCTCATACTCTCTTTTGTCCGAATAATCTAAAATGTCTATCTGACCATTAGCGACACCTATCCAACAAAAACTTATGGCTATAAAAAATAAGATTCTGATATTTCTACTCATATTTTCTTTATGAAGTATTTTTAATGAAGCAAAGTAGTAACGCCTTATCTGCTCTAACGATGCCTTTTACTTTTTTAATGTTTTGTTAAGCTTTTAAATCAATTGTTCACTTGTCTTTCCAAATCTTCTTTCCCTTCCCTGAAAATCTATAATCGCCTTATATAATTCCGCCTTGTCAAACTCCGGCCATTTTACTTCCGTGAAATACAACTCAGTATATGCCAGCTGATACAATAAAAAATTACTTATCCTTTGCTCTCCACTTGTTCTGATCAATAACTCTGGGTCCGGCATATCTCTGGTCGTCAGATACTTAGACACAATATCATCTTCTAATTCAAGCGGATATAGTGTTTTTTCAAAAATATCTTTCCCAATTTTCTTTATTGCTTGGTTGATTTCCCATCTGGCACTATAATTTAAGGCAAGCACCAAATTCATTCTCGTATTATTTTTGGTTTCTTCGATCCCTTCCAACAAAGCTTTTCTAGTCTTCGAAGGAAGTTTTTCCAGATCACCTATCGCTCTTAATGAAATATTATTCTCATTAAGTGTATTTATTTCTTTTTTCAAAGTTTCAACCAATAATCCCATTAAGGCATTAACCTCAAATTTTGGTCTATTCCAATTCTCAGTAGAGAAGGCATACAAAGTAAGATATGTAATCCCCAATTCTGCACATGCTTCTGTTATCTCCCGTACTGCTTTGACACCATTTTTATGCCCAAATATTCTATTTTTACCATGTTCTTTTGCCCATCGCCCGTTGCCATCCATAATTACCGCAATATGCTCTGGAAGCCTTGTTTTGTCTATATGTTCTATTGATTTATCCAATAATTCTTACTTTTTAGGCAAAAGAGGCACAAAATTAACAATTTAACGGTTAACAGTGGTATAAATTATTGTTATAATCAGGTCTTACCTTACGAATGTAAGCATCACAACAAAAAAAATGAAAAATGAAAAATCTCTCTCTTCCTATGCTAATACTTTTGACCATTAGCTCCTGCACCCTTACTATCTGCCCTAACAAGGAAACTTATATGAAATCCGTTGAAGAATTTGGAAATCAAATCAATGACAAAGACATCGACAACGTATCGGATTTAGAAAGTCTTTACCAACTAGTTAGTAATGACTGCTATCTAAAATACCAAGAAGAACTAGGCCTAAAGGATAAGAAGGAAATATGGAAAAAGGTGCTGGTATATCAATACAAGAAAAATAGTAAAGATCTTGAATCCGCAATCAAAAACACCGTTGCTCTTTTCGAAAATGATGAAGATTTCAAGCCTTCATTGATATTACATGATTTCCCATCCGATGCAACAGAATTACTAAAAGATCTTTTTGGCAAAGACCTTCATAAAGCAATAGACAGTTTCGTAGAAGATATTGATAAACTAGGCGAACAGTTGAAGGAGATGCTTGAAGAAGAGAAATAATTTTCAAATACAAAAAAACCCGTCCTTATGAACGGGTTTTTTCTTGTGACTCCGACAGGATTCGAACCTGTGGCCTGCTGATTAGAAGTCAGCTGCTCTATCCAGCTGAGCTACGGAGCCTCTCTAATTTTTAGCGGCGGCAAATATACATTATTTATAATTAAAATCAATAATTATAAAATAGATTTATTATCAACTATATCTTCTCTTACAAGTAGTAACAGTTAATATTATAGATTGAGAAATAAGCTTATTAAAAAATCATACTTTAGTATTAATAAATTTAAACTGATAAACTGCTTACATGACCAAAAACATTTTCGCTTTTATCTCCGTACTGCTGATCGTACATTCTTGTTCAAATCAACCGTTAGAAAAACAAACATATAGCAAACTCTATGAAAAAACGTATCCTACTTTTGAGTACCATATGATGAAGCAATATCCTAATGAAGTTTACCCATTAGAAATTCAAAAATCAACTTTTCAAAAAATACTGAAAAACACTTCTCATAAAAGAAGTTCAGGCTTTTGGAATATCCAAGGACCTGCCAACCTAGGAGGAAGGGTTAACTCTATAGCCATACATCCTACGAATAAAGAAAACATCCTGCTCGGATTTTCTGAGGGAGGAATTTGGGAGACTACAGATGGTGGTAACCAGTGGAAACCTATCTTCGACAACCAAATTACTCTTTCTATTGCCGATATCGCTTTCGACCCCATAGATCCTAACATCATTTATGTGGCTACCGGAGATCCTAATATCAGTGGATATCCATCTATTGGTAACGGTATCTACAAGTCGATTGATGGAGGGTCCACTTGGATACATTTAGGCCTTGAAGAACAATCCATTTTATCAAAAATACAGATTGCCCCCTCTAACACTAATATCCTTTATGTTGGAGCAATGGGGTTGCCTTTTGAAAAAAATCAAAATAGAGGGCTTTACAAATCTATTGACGGAGGTGATCAATGGGAACAAATACTTTTTGTAAGTGATTCCGCAGGAATTACAGATTTAGTTGTCCACCCTAACAATCCAAACATAGTATATGCCGCCGCTTGGAATAGGATTCGAAATAATAAACAATCTCTAGTATCTGGGCATGATGCCAAAATATTCAAAACTCTAGATGGAGGCTCATCTTGGAGTGAAATAGAAGGTGGTCTGCCCAAAGGTAATTTCTCAAGAACAGGAATTACCATGTCTCACAACAATCCTAACATACTATATGCTTTGTACATTGATAGCACATTTAATATTCACAATGTTTACAAAACCATTGATGGTGGCTCATCTTGGAGTGAACTTGAAAAAGGAGAAGGTTTTGATGATAATATATTTCGTGGTTTTGGATGGTACTTTGGGCAAATCAGAGTAAATCCCCTCAATGATGATGATGTTTTTATATTAGGTGTCGAAATGTTGCGAACTCAAGATAATGGTGTGACCTGGGAAAACCCTGTTCCAAGTTGGTTTACCTATCAAGTACATGCCGACGAACATGACATGGTTTTCCGTGATAGTTCTATATATCTAGCTACTGATGGTGGTGCTTATCGAACTGATAACAATACCGAAACTTGGATAGATATTGAAAACATCCCCGCTACTCAGTACTATAGAGTAGCATATAATCCTCATAACTCAGAATGGTATTATGGGGGTGCTCAAGATAATGGCACTTCAGGTGGTAATATGGACAGTATTGAATCATGGCCTCGGATTTTTGGAGGTGACGGTTTTGATCTCGCGTTTAATGACTTTTTTCCTGATGTATTTTACGTAGAAACCCAAAACGGTAGATTATCCTATACTTTTGATGGTGGAACTTCATTTAACTATGGAGGTGATGGTATAAATCTCAGTGAACCCACCAACTGGGATATGCCTTATTTGTGGAGTCATCATGATCCCTATATAATGTATGCCGGAACTGATCGTGTTTATCAAAATGTCAATGCAGAGTTCCCAGCATGGATTCCCATCAGCGGAGTACTGACGGACTCATTAAGTGGAGCTTTTAGTAAAAACATTAGTGCCATTCATGAATCTCCAGTTACTCCTGATATAGTTATAGCAGGAACTTCAGATGGTCAAGTATGGGTAACTTCGGATAAAGGAACCAATTGGGAGAATATTTCCGAAGGCATAAGAAATAGCTATATATCAGATGTTCAAGCTTCTAGCTACGATCCAAATATAGTTTATGCAACAGTTACCGCTTATAAAGACAATAATTTTACCCCATTTATTTATCGTAGCAATGACTTGGGAAAAACATGGGTTAATATTCAGGGTGATCTTCCTCAGATTCCTATTAATGATTTATTTATACTGCCTAATTATCAAGATAGGATAATGTTTGCAGCCACAGATGTTGGTGTGTATTATACTAAGAATTTTGGAGAAAACTGGCAAAGGGTTGGTCAGAATATGCCAATTATTCCTGTTTATGAAATAGATTATAATAATGTGAAAAATGAAATCTTTGCCGCTACTTTTGCTCGTGGTATTCAATCCTTCGATTTATCTCAAATTCCTTTAATCGAATCATCTGCAAATGATGATGCTTTACTATTTGAATTAAAAGTTTCACCTCAAGCTATTGAAATCTATTCAAACCAAAATATTCTAGGTGGGCAGATTTTATTGAGTAAAACAAGTGGTCATCTAATGTTTAAAAACAGAATACATGAGACAAGAGAGATTATCGATCATTCTAATATTGCTACTGGTATTTATATACTAAGCGTTATAAAAGACAATAAAATTTCTAGTAAAAAAATATTCATTCCTTAAAGCACGTCAACATGACAAATAATGACATCCTAAGAAGATTAAGATACATTTTTGATTTCAATGATGATAAAATGATCAATGTTTTCGAATTAGGCGGATATAAGACCAATAGATCAAGAGTAAGCGATTGGCTAAAAAAAGAAGACCATGAAAATTTCGCTGAACTTAAGGATATTCATCTCGCTATTTTCCTCAATGGGATTATCATACTCAATAGAGGCAAAAAAGACGGTAAAACTCCTGAGCCTGAAAAGAGGCTGAATAACAACATTATATTTAGAAAACTGAAAATAGCTCTTTCGTTTAAAGATGACGATATAATGGAAATGTTTAGATTGGCTGATTTAATAGTAAGCAAACATGAGATAAGTGCCATTTTTAGAAAACCAGGACAACGCCAATATAGAATATGTAAAGATCAATTCCTGAGAAATTTTTTAATCGGTCTTCAGATCAAATATAGAGGTCGCAAGAAAAGAGATATAAGGAATAAATAGTATTTTTACCGGCAATAACCAATATACTTATGCAAAACAAATTGTTCGCCTTGCTTTTCTGTTTCGCACTTTCTGTATCTTCACTATTTGGTGGGATTATCTGTCCTAATGATATAGTAATCGATTGTTATGCAGACTATCACAATACAAATGTGACAGGAAAACCATCATTGTTAGGCCAACATGCATGGTTTATTCCCAAATATTTTGATGAAGAATTTATAGATGCCTGTAATATCGGCTATATTAATAGGACTTGGTTTGGGGATCAAAACGACAATGATATCATTGATATCGGAGAGCCCTCTTGTATGCAATTGATCACTTTAGAAGGCGATGTGAATAATGTAACTATTTCTTTTCCTTCAGATCTAACTTACGGCTGTCAATCAGATATTCAGGATAGTAAACCTTCTTGGGTCTCTGGACCATGTGATGCTATTGGTTATACTATTAATGAGGATATTTTTGAGTTTGCACCTGATGCATGTTACAAAGTTTTGAGACATTTTAAGGTTATAAATTGGTGTGTATACGATCCTGTTAATAATCCTGGATTAGGAGAGTGGACACATACTCAAGTGATAAAGGTTATCGATATTGATCAGCCAATTATAAATGATTGTGATGAGATTTATTTTAGTGTTGACAATGATTGTAGAGCTGAAATCAGCTTTAGTAATTCTGCTACTGATATAGGAAATTGTCCCAGTCCTAATATAAAATGGACAGCTAGTATTGATCTTTGGGCAGACGGCACGCTAGATTATCAGTATGGTAGTTTTGAGAGTGGAGATTTTTACGTGGCTCCCAGCCAGCTTGACGAGACCATATCCTTTACATTACCTGAAAGAGTGCAGGAAGGTAGTCATAAAATAGTTTGGAAAGCAATTGACGCCTGTGGTAATGTCAGATCATGCAGTTCCTTCTTCTATACAGAAGATAATAAGGCTCCCACTCCTTATTGTAGACTAGTAGTTTCCTCAACAGTAGATGGCATGAATGACACTTTGAAAATATGGGCTAACGATTTTAATATTGGATCATTTGACAATTGTACTCCTCAAGAAGATATCAACTTTACCTTTAGTACTCTAGAAGGTGATAACGTAAGAGAAGTGCATTGTGGCAATAATGGAGTCAGATTTTTCAGAGTTTATGCTACAGATGATAACGGCAATCAAAACTATTGTGAGGTTTTTCTAGTCGCCCTTGACAATGGCAGCTGTAATTCTAAAATAGCTCTAGAAGGAAGTGTTTTGAATTATAGTGATTTCATCAATCATCCCATTTCTTACGTTGTTATGGATGGTGACAATTTGATGAAAGAAAAGAGTATTGACAGTAGTCTCGATGGCAATTTTGTAATTGATAATTTGGAATTACATGACAGCTATAATTTCATGGTAAAAGACAAGGAGCCTATCTCTCCTCTAACAGGCCTTGAAGATCTTATAATGGTACAAAAATATATAATAGGTCTAGAGAGTTTGGATTTTCAACAACAGATAGCAGCTGATGTAGATAGTGATCAGAAAATCAGAGCGAATGATCTATTAGAAATGGTAGATGTAATACTTGGAAGAACCGATCAGTATAGCGGTGGCAATGAGATAAAAATGATCCCTTTTAAATACATAGCTGAAAAGAAATGGCCATCTAAATTGAGTCTTCCTTTTAATGAAGTACCAGGACGAATAGATTTCGTGGGTGTTCGGCCTGGAATAATTAATAATATTGAAATTGAAAATAGAGAAAAGAAATACCTAAACCTCAAATGGAAGAAAAATAATGAAAGGATTGAGTTGCTAGCATCAGAGGATTTCGACTATCAGGGCATTTTTATAGAAATCCTTAATATTAGTGAGATAACTGATCTTAAATTATCAGTAAAATTAAAACAATCTAACTTTATCTCCGGCCAAAATAAATTTAGAGCCATTACTTCTGTCACTGATCAGATCCGTACTGATGAAAATATACTTGCTTTATCAAGTGATTATGATATTTCTCAATTAGAAGTAAAAGCATACACCATTGACCAACATAACAATCGTATCCACTGGAATATTCAAAATAAACCAATTGATGATATGATTTACCCATCTATTAGCTCGGAGCACTTTGTCATTAATGAGAATACCGAAATATTAGGATTATTTGATATTCAGGGAAGATTGATTCCATTTGAAAAAAATCAGAATCAATTATTAGTGACAAATACTTACCAAGGTGTGATTATTGCAAAAGTTATTGACTCCAATGGATTAGAACAGGAAATTAGGTTAATAAAATTGTAGATGTTATACCATCAGACTTTTGTCAATAAAAAATCTAACGAGTGGGTAACCTTCATTCATGGTGCAGGTGGAAGCAGCTCTATTTGGTATAAACAGTTAAGAGCCTTCAAAGAACATTACAATGTCCTGCTTCTCGACTTAAGAGGACATGGCAAATCTAAAATCAAAAAATTTGAACTATTAAAAAAATACAGATTTGATCAAATTGGAGATGATGTCATCGAAGTTCTTAACCATCTCAAAATATCCAAGTCCCACTTTATTGGGATATCATTGGGAACCATTATTATTAGAGAATTATCAGAACGATATCCTCAAAGAATAAAAAGTATGGTCCTAGGAGGTGCCATTATGAAGTTCAATCTCAGAGGTCAAATTCTAATGAGACTAGGAGTTATTTTCAAATCAGTAATTCCCTATCTGGTCTTATACAGATTCTTTGCATTCATTATTATGCCGAAAAAGAAGCACAAAGAGTCGCGAACATTATTTATTAATGAAGCCAAAAAACTATACCAAAAAGAATTCAAAAGATGGTTTACTCTAGTTTCTCAAATAAACCCTTTGCTTGCACTATTTAGAATAAAGGAATGTCCTATTCCTACTCTATATATTATGGGTTCTGAAGACTATATGTTTTTACCTTCAATTACAGAATTAGTTAAGAGTCATCAATCTAGTAAGCTACACGTAATAAAGGACTGCGGTCATGTGGTTAACGTAGATGAACCTCTTAAATTTAATGAGCAATCATTACTTTTCTTAAATAAAATAAAATAATTTTTCTTGCCTCAGGCAACCCTTTATGATTTTATGACAAATAGGCTAGTAAATTAATTAGTTCACATAAAATCATATTATGAAAAAGATAATTTACCTTTTATTGATGTCATGTCATCTTGTTACTGCCCAAACTACAATAGTAGATATTGTAGTCAATAGTCCTGATCATAACACTTTGGAGGCGGCGGTGATAGCTGCAGATCTTGCTGAAACGCTTAGTGGCGATGGACCTTTTACTCTCTTCGCTCCTACTGATGCCGCTTTCGAAGCTCTGCCAGAAGGTACTATTGAAGCTCTTCTTGACGATCCACAGGGTCAATTAACCGATATCTTACTTTACCATGCATTGGCTGCAAATGTTTTGAGTACTGATCTTTCTGATGGAATGATGGCTACTACTATCAACGGAAAAGATGTTACCGTAACGATTAATAACGAGGGTGTCTTTATAAACAATGCTATGGTTACCGTCGCAGATATTCAAACTGATAATGGAGTCGTTCATGTTATTGATGCAGTCCTCTTACCTCCCACAGTAACTATTGTAGATATTGTAGTAAATAGTCCCGATCATACTATCCTTGAAACTGCTGTATTAGCTGCAGATCTTGCTGAAACGCTTAGCGGCGATGGACCTTTTACTCTCTTCGCTCCTACTGATGCCGCTTTCGAAGCTCTGCCAGAAGGTACCATTGAAGCTCTTCTTGACGATCCACAGGGTCAATTAACCGATATCTTACTTTACCATGCATTGGCTGCAAATGTTTTGAGTACTGATCTTTCTGATGGAATGATGGCTACTACTATCAACGGAAAAGATGTTACCGTAACGATTAATAACGAGGGTGTCTTTATAAACAATGCTATGGTTACCGTCGCAGATATTCAAACTGATAATGGAGTCGTTCATGTTATTGATGCAGTCCTCTTACCTCCCACAGTAACTATTGTAGATATTGTAGTAAATAGTCCCGATCACACTATTCTTGAAACTGCTGTATTAGCTGCAGATCTTGCTGAAACGCTTAGTGGCGATGGACCTTTTACTCTCTTCGCTCCTACTGATGCCGCTTTCGAAGCTCTGCCAGAAGGTACTATTGAAGCTCTTCTTGACGATCCACAGGGTCAATTAACCGATATCTTACTTTACCATGCATTGGCTGCAAATGTTTTGAGTACTGATCTTTCTGATGGAATGATGGCTACTACTATCAACGGAAAAGATGTTACCGTAACTATTAATAACGAAGGTGTCTTTATAAACAATGCTATGGTTACCGTCGCAGATATTCAAACTGATAATGGAGTCGTTCATGTTATTGATGCAGTCCTCTTACCTCCAACAGTAACTATTGTAGATATTGTAGTAAATAGTCCCGATCATACTATCCTTGAAACTGCTGTATTAGCTGCAGATCTTGCTGAAACGCTTAGCGGCGATGGACCTTTTACTCTCTTCGCTCCTACTGATGCCGCTTTCGAAGCTCTGCCAGAAGGTACCATTGAAGCTCTTCTTGACGATCCACAAGGTCAATTAACCGATATCTTACTTTACCATGCATTGGCTGCAAATGTTTTAAGCACTGATCTTTCTGATGGAATGATGGCTACTACTATCAACGGAAAAGATGTTACCGTAACTATTAATAACGAGGGTGTCTTTATAAACAATGCTATGGTTACCGTTGCAGATATTCAAACTGATAATGGAGTCGTTCATGTTATTGATGCCGTATTGATACCAGGTACGTCATCTATAGAAGTCTTAGATCAAAACAAAGTAAAGCTATACCCTACCCTAGCTATAGATCAAGTAAACATTGAGCACAGTGAAAAGCAGCTTGGTGTTGATATATTTGGAAATGGTTTGTTAGTAAATAGCTTATCTAATATTGCTAATAACGAATCTATTAATATTCAACAGCTTAGCCCAGGAGTTTACTTCATGAGATTTAGAACGGGTAATAAAATACTTACAAAATCATTTGTAAAAACGAACTAGATTAGAAAATAATACTGCCGGAGAAAGTTTGTTTAACTTTTCTCCGGCATTTATTAAACAATTTAAATAGATGTTTGTTTGACCTAACGTAACCAATGAATGCCAAAAATAGTGTCCATAGCGTCAGAAGCATTACTGATTAAAGAAATACTCTCAGGACAAAAGGAGAAATTCAGAATTATTTATGATAGATATCATAAGGATTTGTTTTTGGTAACATTAAGGTATGCTGAGGGAAGAAATCAAGCTCAGGATCTTCTACAGGATTCTTTTATGGAAATTTTCAAAAGCCTTAGAACATACGATCCTAAAAAATCGAAGTTTCTAACTTGGTCCAAAAGAATTGCTATCAATACTTGCTTGGGAAACTTAAGAAAGAAAAAGATTAAATTTGTATCAGATAGTGGTTTAAATGGGTTCGATGTTTCTTCTAAGCTAATGAATCCTGAACAAGAATTGAGTCTCAAAGATATGATGGAGATGATACAGCAGTTACCTTTAGGTTATAAGACTATATTCAATATGTATGTTATAGATGGGTTTTCCCATGAAGAAATAGGTAAGACACTCAACATATCACCAGGTACCTCTAAGTCACAATTGCATAAGGCTAAACAAAAATTGAAAGGTATAATGAGTGAAAAAAACTTAATATTTCAATATGGATAGCTTTGAGTCAAATTGGAAGAAAAAGTTTGATCAGTCCATGGCGGATGTTAATGAAGACTGGTTATCACCTGATCCCAGGGTACTTGACAATATAATGGCCAATATCGAGAAAGAAGAAAAGCCAAAAAGAAGGCTTTGGTTTCTTATGTTTTTTCTTGGATTTGGTCTTCTTATCTCTATGGCGATCTTAACTAATTTAAAGGATAACTCTACTATATTGTCAAAAAACGAAAAGAATAAATTAAGCACAAATACAGATGAGAATAGGATTGTACCACTAACAGTGGCAGATTCCAAAGCAGAGGTACAAAATAAAGAATTGCAAACTCAACTGGTAACTACTGAGAACATAAATCAGAACACGGAGTTAAGAAATAATTCTGCTATTACTAGAGAAAAAGGTGTTCAAAAAAAGAATGTTACTAAAACTCATCCTATTCTACCTGTTTTAGCTACAAACCCTGTATATAATGATGGCTTTAAAGAAGAACATATCAAAAACAGTATTTCCCCCCCCCATCCTATAATGACTCTATTAAAGAATTGTAGTTCCAATTCCAATAGGTTATTTGCTATGGAGATTGTTGAGACACCCATAGAACCTTCGAATGATAAGAATCAAAACATATCCATTTCGACCATTGCCGGCATCATGATTTGGCAAGATCGG
Organism: Saprospiraceae bacterium; assembly: GCA_965230495.1. Lineage (GTDB taxonomy): Bacteria > Bacteroidota > Bacteroidia > Chitinophagales > Saprospiraceae > JACJYM01. The sequence goes on from OZ246004.1 coordinate 2,238,314, forward strand.
CTGAGCAATAGTTATTCCGAAGCTTTGGCTCCTGCCAATTTTTTCAATTCGTCTAGCATAGGTAACTCCTTTAATCTTAATATTGATTATTTTTTCTCTAGCAATTGGGGAATTAATTATTCTATTGGATGGAATCAGTTGAATACCGAATCTGGTCATAATTCAGGTTTAACGTATAACAATGTTCATGAAAATCAAACATTTGATCTTACTTTGGCAACACCTTATGGATTCATCAAAAGTGATACCGGTCTGAGGTACTCCAATCAAACATCGAATACGGAAACACCTCTTCTATTAGACATTACTAGTTCTCATGAACTTTCGATCTTTCACATGCAATTGGGGGTTATTAAAAAAACCTATTTGAGTCCCCAATGGTCCTTAAATACAGGGATTGGCTTTTCATTATTAAACATCATTGATATTAAAAACAAGGTTAAAGAACTTAACACCAACCACAGTGATTATCATTTTCAGCATGCCAACATTACCCAAAACCAAGAAGCTCAAATGAATGATAATTTGCTAGGCTTCCATATAAATCTAGGGATAGACTACAGAATTACTAATCAGTGGTCATTCGGTCTTCAAGCAGGAATAGAAAGAACTACAGATCCGATATTTTCTCAGGAAGATTTAAATACATATGTCAGAATATGGAGGTTAGGCTTAGGTGTTAGATACAAGTTATAATTATTAAAACAAAGACATTTCAAAACCAACTACTAGGTTAAAAAATAGAAATATTATTGATGGAATAATAAATGAAATCAACATTACCGCGTAGTATTTTTTACCTACAAAACTCTTGTCCAACATATCTGCAATAGATGACACTACAAGAACTCCTAAAAAAATGGGTATAAATATCGAACTCAAAAGAACAGCTAAATAATCATTAATCAACCACAGAGCCATCCAAAATACTATTTGGATAAGACTTATAATGACTATTATCGTTCTATCTATCTTAATCATTAAATATTGAATGTTTTGTTAATTTTACAATTTGCTGTACTTTTTCAAACTTAAGCCGTGTTACAATAAAAACATACGACAAATGAATTCAAAAAAAATACAGCACAAGTTAGTGTTCGTCTTAGTTCTCTCTTTCTCCTTCCATAACTTGTTCAGTCAAAATGTCCAAGATATAAAAAGACAAAAGGATTCTATATATCAATCCAACGTTAAAAAATCTTATTTACATAATGTTTATATTCCTAAAGATCTGAACGAAGCCTTCCTCGAATTAAAAAGCTTATCTTCTAAAGAGTCCCTACAAAAGTATGTGTCCGTCCCTGAAGAAGTGGTGGCCAAAAAATTATTTTATGGTGTAGGTAGATGGATGAGATTTAATTGGGCATTTGATGAGGGTTCAAGGTTTTCAAAATACTTAGTCGACAAAGGATTGCGATATCCCGACGACATGGTTTTCTTCATGCTGAGATCATTTCATAGGCATTTACTCAATAAGCCTTTGCAAACAGAAGAATTAATTTTGGAATTGAATAAAAGAAGAGAACAAGCAAAGGAAAACAGTATTCAAGGAAAGGAAATCATCAGTGAAGAAACAAAACAAAGAAAGAAAAACGATGAGTAAGCAGGTATTTATATTTTTAAAACTGTCTATTTGTTTCACTTTTTTGAGCTCTGGTCTAATGGCTCAAGACATAGTATACGAAGATCATATCTATAAGGACTATGTGGCAACACCTCAGGTGCATAAAAATGGTCAGATATATCCTAATCCAGCTATAGAATTAGGCAGTAATGACTTTCTTAATTTTAGTTTTGATGACCTCGATGCAGATGAAAAAGATTATTACTACAAAATAATTCATTGCGACAAAGATTGGAATCCCTCCAATTTGCTTCCTATTCAGTATATACGTGGATTTGAACAAGAACAAATCGAGAATTTTCGGTTTTCAGTTTCTACTTACATTCCCTATACTCATTATTATTTAGCATTGCCCAATACTTATACAAGTTTTAAAATATCAGGCAACTATCTATTCATAGTTTACGAAGGAACAGAAGAAAACCTAGTACTCACCCGTAGATTTATGGTGTATGAAAATAAAACAGGTATTTCTGCTGCCAATATTCCATCTTCTGATGTGGGAAATATAAGATATAAACAGCAAATGCAAATGAGGGTAAAACCCTCTGGCATTGATGTGACTAATCCATTCAATGATGTTTTTGTGCATGTATTACAAAACAATAGATGGGATAATGCGATTTACAATTTACAACCCAAATTTCAACAAAATGGGCTATATGTTTTTGATGATTTTGGTGATATCTCTTTTTGGGGCGGAAATGAATTTCGTTTTTTCGACATGAGAAACCTTCCTGCCAGAGGACCCAAAGTTGCAAGAGTAAGCAGAGAGAATAGAGAATATGTCGTTCAATTGGATGATTGTGAGACAAGAGTAGGCAAACACTATATATACTATTTTGATTTCAATGGAAAGTTTGTAATTCAATCTTTTAATGGAGTTGATATAGCAGGATCTATTTTGGATCAACTGGCTTTATCTCTTCCTGAAGGTTTTGACCCCGCACTATCGGACTACAAATTAAGAGGAACTCAATTGACGCAAAATGCAACGATCCAATCGGAATATGCTTATGTTATTTTTAATCTAAGAATCCCAGAGTTATATAAACGAGATCTGTATGTTTTTGGAGCTCTAAGTGACTGGCAATTGCGTCCGGAGTTTAAATTAGAATATGATTATGAAAATGAAATGTATATTGGTGAAGCTCTATTGAAACAGGGTTTCTATGACTATGCTTTGGTAACAGTCGACGACAAAGGCAATATTGACATTAACGAAGTCGAGGGTTCTTGGGCTGATACAGAAAATGACTATACCTATTTAGTCTATTTCAGAGATTTTGGTGCCGTGTACGATCGTCTTGTTGGGTTTAATACCTTCAGCTCATTGGACTAATCGAAATAAAACATATGAAGACACTATACTTATTTCTATTTCTTATAATTCTTGCTTCATGTAAAAGTTCGAAAATATTGGATTTTGGTAAGGATATAAATCCTCCTAATTGTATTGAAGTAGAGGACAATTTTTATTGTGATCGTACCGAAATATCTAATATCGATTGGAAAGAATATTGTCATTGGAATAAGAAAATATTTGGAGAACACTCTTTAGAGTATAATAGCTCTTTGCCTGATACAAATGTTTGGAAGCATGTAAGGGGGTATAAACATTTTGTCAATGAATACTATCAGTCTTCACAATATGACACTTATCCTGTAGTAGGTGTTTCTCATAAACAAGCCAGCAATTATTCTAAATGGAGATCGGATAGGGTTTTCGAGATGTTTTTAATTAAAAATAATATCATCCAACCTAACCCTAAGCAGGACAAAAACAACTATTTCACAATAAAAGGATATTTAAACGGACATTACTCAAATCACAAACCGGATAAAAGAATTCTTAAATATCCTGAATACAGTCTTCCTTCTCAAGAAGAGTGGAAAAAAATTAAATCTCATTTTGATCATTATTATAAGAATAATTGTACTGATGACAATCCTATCTTTTTAGTCTCTATCGAAAAATATTAAAACTCATCAAGAACTATTCAGTAGCCCAATGCTCCCTGTGAAAATTGACAATCTGGAGGATCATGATAAAAGATTATTTCATGTATTAGGAAATACCTGTGAGATATCTTTACAAAATGACAAGTGTCTTGGTGGCAGCTGGAATGATTCATTGAAATCACTACATCAAAAGAAAATATATACTTTTGATAGTCCCAATGCTTGGACGGGTTTTAGAAACGTATGCAAATGGATTGAGTTAAAATAAGCCTCACCCCGTCCTTTATTAAAGCTTCGGATATTGTTTAACTTTGCTTTATGACATTTCAAGATCTAAATCTCAGCAAAAGTTTATTGAATGCTTTAGACGATCTGGGACTAACTACCCCAACCTCTATACAACAAAAAGCCTTTTCTCCAATAATGGGAGGAAAAAATATCGTAGGTATTGCTCAAACAGGTACAGGAAAGACTTTTGCGTATCTCTTACCACTATTAAGACTCTGGAAGTACACCAATTCTCCTCATCCTCAGATACTCATCATGGTTCCTACCAGAGAATTAGTGGTACAACTTGTTCAGGAGATCGAAAAACTAACCACCTATATAAGTATTTCTACAGTGGGAGTATATGGAGGCACCAATATCCGCACTCATGTCCAACAGGTACAAACCGGTGCTCATATTATAGTTGGCACCCCTGGTCGTTTGTTAGATTTGATTCTTAAGGGAGCCCTGAAAACCAAGAATATTAAAAAACTAGTTATTGACGAGGTCGATGAAATGTTGAATTTAGGTTTCAGGACACAACTAAATAGCATAGTAGAGTATTTACCCCAAAAAAGACAAAATTTAATGTTCTCAGCCACTCTACCCGTTGAAGTAGAACAAATTATTGACATGTATACTCAACATTTTGATAAAATTGAAGCAGCACCATCGGGCACTCCTTTGGAAAACATAGATCAATCCGCTTATGCTGTACAAAACTTCAATACTAAAGTAAATTTGTTAAGTCTCTTATGTTCCGTAGATACAAGTTTTTCTAAGGTATTGGTCTTTGTAAGTACTAAAAAAATGGCGGACATTCTTTATGAAAGAATGGAGGAAAAATTTGGTGAACATGTAGGAATTATTCACTCATCAAAATCACAAAACCATCGATTAAATACTGTTAACTCTTTTCAGAAAGGCGATCTAAAATATATTATTGCTACAGATATTATTGCGAGAGGGTTAGATGTATCAATGGTGAGCCATGTTATCAATTTTGATCTCCCTGAAAAGGTAGAAAATTATATCCACAGAATTGGTAGAACTGGTCGAGCCGATAAACAAGGAATTGCTATTACTTTTTTTACTAAACAAGAAAAGGAAGTAAAATCTCAAATTGAGAGCTTCATGAATATGTCTATCCCCATAAAAAGCATCCCTGATGAGTTAGAAATTTCAGAAGAATTGATCGATCTGGAAAAACCAAGCGAGTACGTTCCTTATAACCCACATAAAATGAAACAGCACAAACCTTCCGGTGATGCTTTTCATGAAAAGTCAGCAAAAAATAGTAAGATCAATAGTAAAAGAAACTATGAAGACCTCCTTAAGAAAAAGTATAAGAAGCAGTATCGTAAAAAAGATCGACGATAGCTCCTACCCTATTCTCCTTGGCTAAGAGAAAAAGCTATCTTATCGTCAAATTTATATAGATTTTCCGTTTTAATTACGTCAAATCCCTCATTTACCATTTTACCCAGTAGCTCCACAATCTCTTTGTTATTCACCACTTTGGTGTCCGTTGTTGATAATGTTTCCTTGTGTAAAAACCTACATCGCCAATGATCAGAGTAGCTACCTGATTCTTCTTTTCCCGGATAAACCTTTACGCCTTTATTACTAAGTATTTTAAACTCTAATTCCTCCGTAGCGAGATGTTCTAGTTTTGCTCCCAAGGTACTCGGCTTTCTATCTTCTGCTGCCCAATCCACAAAAATATCTACGCCTATCAACTCTTTCTTTGATTTCTTGATTTCTGGGTCAGTAATTATTATTCTATCAATATTATCTCTGTACTTCACTGGTGGAAGTTTCGTAGGTGTTTGGCCCAATCTCTCTATCAGTTTCTTCGTGAATTCAGTGGTACCCACCTTTTTCACAGTGTATTTTTCATTAGCAATATCACCTGTATGATATCCATCTTCTAATGTCTTTAATAAGGCGTTCTGAATAAGAGCTGCTTTATCTGACATTCCCAAATGTAGCAGCATCATACACGCTCCATTGAGTAAACCACTTGGATTAGCCAAATCTTGACCTGCTATATCAGGAGCAGATCCATGTATGGCTTCAAACATAGCAAATTCGTTACCGATATTGAAAGATCCTCCTAACCCTACAGATCCAGCTACTTGTGCCGTAATATCAGAGATAATATCACCATATAAGTTAAGTGTTACTATAACGTCAAATCTTTCTGGTCGGGCAGCTACCATTGCTGACCCAATGTCAATAATATAGTGATCATTCTCTATTTCAGGGTATTCTTCCGCTATTTTATTGAAAATCTGGTGAAAAGCTCCATCAGTTTGTTTCATTATGTTGTCCTTAGTCATACATGTCACTTTCTTACGACCATAATTCCTTGCATATTCAAAAGCATATCTTATGATCTTCTCACTACCTTGTTTAGAGATTAGTTTAAGACATTGTATCACCTCATTGGTCTGTTGATGTTCAATTCCTGCATATAGGTCCTCTTCATTTTCCCTGACCACTACCAAGTTCATATTAGGAAAATGCGATGATATATAAGGCACATAGGCTTGTACAGGTCTAACGTTAGCAAAAAGGTTTAAGGTCTTCCTGATCGTAACATTGAGGCTCTTATATCCTCCACCTTGAGGTGTAGTTATTGGAGCCTTTAGAAATACTTTGTTCTTTCTCAATGTCTCCCATGCCTCTTTTGGTATGCCACTGGTATCTCCCTGAAGATAAACCTCTTTTCCTATCTTTATCACATCATAATCCAAAGTGACATTGGCTGCCTCCATTACTTTAAGTGTCGCTTTCATTATCTCCGGTCCTATTCCATCACCATAAGCTACTGTTATCCTTTGATTTGCCATATTATGTTATACTGATTTTAAAATGAGCTCAAAAATAAGCTTTTCAATATGCTTTATTAAATTTGTATGCTATGATTTATAAATATCTCATCAGATGCTTTTTACTGATCAATTTTTGGTTTTTATCATCGATCGTTCATCCTCTCAAAGCTTCTGACTCTGACTCCATTACCTTGTCACTTTTAACTTGTGCTCCAGGTCATGATTTACACACTCTTTTTGGACATAGTGCCTTAAGATTAAAAGATAATCAAGGATTAGACATCGTTTTTAATTATGGTACTTTTGATTTTGAGGCTCCCGGTTTCGCTTTAAAATTCGTACGGGGAAAACTTCCTTATAGATTGGCAGTAGGTAGATATTCTAGCTTTATGAGAGAATACAAATACACACAAAGAAGTGTAAAGGAACAGATTATACATTTGGATTCTGTCGAGACACAACGCATAGTAAAGTTTCTTAAAAACAATGCTAAACCTGAAAATGCATTTTATGCTTATGATTTTCTCTTTGACAACTGCTCAACCCGCATAAGGGATATTATAAACAACGAACTATCAGACATTAGCATCAATTATTCTGACAATCAAGAAATAAGTTATAGACAACAACTTATACCTTATATGAAGGATAAAGTCTGGATTACCCTAGGCATCCATTTGATATTAAGTGGAGTAACTGATGAGATATCCAATTTTCAAAATCAAATGTTTTTACCGGATTATCTACATGATCATCTATCGAAAATCAACAAAAAGAATAAACCATTACTCGCACCTACTCAAGAGTTGATGTCATTTATCCCAACTAGAGACATCACTCCTTGGTATGCACATCCTAATTTCATTTTTAGCTTTATTTTACTATTCATTATAATATGCATTCTTGCTAAACAAAATACTCTGTACAAAATACTATCTAAAAGCATCCTAACATTTGCAGGAATACTGGGGCTCGTTTACTTATTCATGTGGTTCGCCACTGACCATCAATCTACCTATTCGAATTGGAATTTACTTTGGCTTAATCCCTTATACTTTTTGGTTCTTTTCAAGATTCGAACTTTACGTTCTTACTTATTGAAAGTATTGATATTATTCAATTTAATTGCTTTGGTTAATATATTTATTCCTATAGTACCACAATATTTCGACCCTTTGTTTCTTTTACCATTATCTATTGTCTTGATCATATTACTAAAGGAGCTTAATTTACCAGATCAGTTGATCAAAGAAAAATAAAAAAACATACAGTTGTTGACAATAATTCAAGTAATTGCGATTCTACAAGGAGTCTTTCTTGGACTTGCTCTATTTCACAGAAGGCTAGAGTACAAAAAGCCAGTTTTCTGGTTATTTATTGGTTGTATAATATCAGTTGTTTTGTTTGCTATCGGCGACGATGACTACAATTTACTTGTGGAAGATTCTAACTGGGTCTTTTTCCATGAACCATTAATGATTACTTTCTTCTTTCTATTTATTCGATATAATGGCTCTCAAAGAGATGCTTTTAATAAATCCGATATTATTTTCTTTGTACCCTACCTTCTCTATATTTTATTCGAGGCCTTATCCAATTTAGATTCTTTTGAAGATTATTCGATTTGGAAAATTTGTGAAGAGATAATTGAATTTGCTTTTGTTGGGATGCTATTATATAGTGTCTACGATATTATAAAAAATAAAAAGGAAAAATGGTCATTACTTTTTATTATTCCTTTAGCCATTATTTTCTTATTGGATGAAATCTCTAGTTTGTTTTTAAAATCCCATTTCTCCTTTCTGGACCTTGATAGTTATGGTGTTTTCCTAGTAGCGGTTTTTCTATTTTACTTTGTCACTTATAAGCTTATTACTTCTCCAAAAGATATTTTGCCTTCTCTGGACAATAAATATAAATCATCCAAATTATCAAGTAACGAAATCGAATCTATAAAAAAAGAACTCAATCGCTTAATGACAGAGGAGAAGCTTTTTAAAGATCAAAAATTAAATGCTAATGAATTGGCAAAGCAACTTGGTATTACCAGACAATACTTGTCGGAGATATTAAATGTTCATATGGGAGTAAGATTTCAAGATTATTTAAACCAACATCGCATTAAAGAATTTATAGAATATCTTGAACAAGACAACTATAAACAATTCACATTATTTGGAATTGCTACGGAAGTAGGCTTTAGTTCTAAATCATCCTTTAATGCTACTTTCAAAAAATTTATGGGGATGACACCCAGTCAGTACAGGAAACAGGAAATATAGCTTAAAAAAAGGTGCAGAATTCGTTTTCTGTACTTCTTGTCTTCCATCGTGAATAACAATTATTGACCTTTTTAAGTTTTTTGTGGGCTATTTGGACTAACACTAAAAATTTCAATTATGATTATTTACAAGTCCAATCAAATACTACGTTAAACAAAAAGCTTAAAGATGATTAAATATTTTTCAATCTCTAAATTACTAATATCCTTTACTGCTATATCAATACTAATATTGAGTTCTTGTCAGGATGATACAACAATAGTTGAACAAAATCTTGAAGAATTTATTAGTGCATTGCCTTTGGAAGTTCAATATCCTTCTGAAAATCCTTTTTCTCAAGAAAAAGAAAACCTAGGCAGACTCCTTTATTGGGACCCTATTCTATCCGGCACAAAGGATGTGGCCTGTGTGAGTTGTCACCACCCTAGTCATGGCTATGCTGATGGGTTAGATTTTTCACAAGGAGTAGGAGGATCTGGATTAGGACCCGATCGTTTTGGAGGACTTAAAACAAGACGTAATGCTCCAACTATTATTAATACCGCTTTTAATGGTATCGATAACGATGGGAATTACGATCCAGAAATAGCACCCATGTTCTGGGATAATCGTGCTCAAAGCTTAGAAGGTCAAGCGTTGCTACCAATGCTTTCGAAAGAAGAAATGCGAGGTGAGTTTATTGATGAAGAAGCAATAGTAGATACCATAATTAATAGATTGAATTCAATTCCCGAATATGTGAGTATGTTCCAACAAGCTTTCGGAAGTAATGGTATAAATCAAAATAGGATATTAGAGGCTATTGGAACTTTTGAAAGAAGTATTGTTGCCAACAATAGCAGGTTTGATCAGTATATGAGAGGTGATGTATCGGCACTAACTGACTTTGAAATTCAGGGAATGAATGCGTTTATTCAAGTTGGTTGTGCGGATTGTCATAATGGACCGATGTTTTCTGACTACGAACTGCATACGATTGGCGTAAGAGATAATATCTCACCATCTGACAGGGGTGCAACAAATAGTTTTGATTTTAGAACACCTACCTTAAGGAATTTAAACTTAACCGCTCCCTATATGCATAATGGCATACATAGTACTTTAGAAGATGTACTAGAATTTTATGAAGATATAGCTGAAGGAGATGACGATCAACGAAATACTAATGTGTCAGAAAATCAGTTAGATGAAGAAATGCAAGATTTAGATATGGATGACGATCAAATTGATGAAATAATAGCATTCTTAAATACACTAAATGATGATGATTTTGACAAGACAATACCCAATAATGTTCCCAGCGGATTGCCTGTCGGTGGAAATATTGATTAACAGAACAAACTGCTAGGATCTTAAGTTGGAGAAATTGCTCCTAAGTTTTAATTCAACTCCAGCTTAAGTTCCTACCTCAATAGCTTCCGAGTCATACTCCAGTATATTTATTTCAAACTGTTCACTCTCCTCGTCATACACTCGACATTCTTCAATGGGATTAGCATAAACGTGCAATGTCATCGCGGTTTCGTCTGTTGTATTTTCTATTGAGTGGCATCCCATAGCATCATTCATATACGTCAACTGCCCTTCTTCTAATTCCATTTCATTCACCTTCTCAAGTTCACTTCCTTTTTCTTTAAATCGTACTTCTCTTACACATCCATCTACCTGATAAACCCAACATTCTTGGCCGTCATGATCATGAATTCCAGTCTTAGATTTCGAATCCCAACAGAGTAAAATAAACTCAAATCCATTCCTCTTCGTAATACAGTTTCGAGTGTAGCCTCTCTCTTTCCATGAAGCAAATTGTCTAAACTCTTTAATGGGAATCTCAATGCTTTTGAGTACACTCATACGTTTAGAAGAATCCGCATTGTCAAATTCTTCTATAAGGTCCTTAATTGTGGTAATTGAATTCATAAAGTCTTTCTTATTAAAACTAGTTTAAGTTAAAAAATCTACTATATTGGGCTCTTATCTTAATACTTCGAGCACATTAAAAAATGTTCGACAAACACAACAATAATAATAAAAACATATACTTTTTTATGCTACATATGTTACAGACATTTGAAAAGTTAGTGCGTCAATTACTGGCAGATGAAAATAAAAATCCAGTTGCTAAATATATCTCTTCTAATGATCTCTATGATACGCTAGACCTATCCCTAAACGAAAATGGAATCAGTGATAATGAGCTATATGAAGCTTTGAGAAATTTAGTTTTTGCATCTCCCAGAACAGGTACACCTGCTTTTTTTAATCAATTGTTTGGTGGTAGAAATAAGAAAGCCATACTTGGTGAATTGTTATCAGTGATTCTTAACAACAGTATGTATACTTACAAAGCAGCAGGTCCACAAATAGGTGTTGAAAAAACCATCATTCGTAAGATATGCGATATGCTCAGTTGGGATGATCAATCTGACGGCACTCTTGCTCCCGGAGGGTCTATGACTAATTTTATGTCAATGTTAATGGCCAGAGATGCTTATAATGAAAATATTAAGAAAAATGGAATGCGGCAGGAGTTAACCGTATATACTTCTAAAGAATCTCATTATAGTATTCCAAAAAATGCTGCTTTCTCGGGTATTGGAAGAGATAATGTCAGGTATGTTCCTGTGGATCAGTTTGGGAGTATGGATACAGATCAATTGGAGGCTATGATAAGAAAGGATATTCGAAATGGCAAAACTCCATTAATAGTAAACTGTACAGCGGGTACGACTGTTCTTGGTGCTTTTGATGACATTAGAAACGTGCACTCAGTATCTAAAAAATTCGATATGTGGTTGCATGTTGATGGAGCTTACTGCGGCTCTGTCCTGTTTTCTAAAAAATATCGTCACTTAATTGATGGAATAGAGTTAGTTGATTCTTTTAGTATTAATGCTCATAAAATGCTTGGTACTCCACTTTCATGTTCTATTATAGTGACAAAAGATAAAAAGCACCTTTACGAATCATTTTCTAACGATGCTAGTTATTTATATCAGACAGATCATGATGAATTTAACTTGGGTAAAATGTCGTTGCAATGTGGTCGTCGTAATGATGCTTTGAAATTTTGGACTCTTTGGAAAAGTGTTGGAAGTACTGGTTTGGCTGCCATGGTAGATCATCAATTTCATCTTGCGGAAATAGCACGTGATTATATAAGGAAAAATCCCGATTATAAACTCTATAGTTTTGACGAATCTGTTGCCGTCTGTTTTAATTATAAGAATATTGACCCAAGAAAACTATGCACAGAGTTGTATAAAAGGGAAACGCTATTGGTAGGTTATGGCTCGTTTGATGAAAAAGAATTTGTTAGACTAGTCACCATTAATGCGGGCAACTCAGAAGCTGACATCCTATCCTTTTTTAATAAACTGGAAAACTTTGTAATAAAATACGAAGAATTACTAATCGAAACTGCTGAATTATAGCGGTATTTGTAATAAGATATTCATTCCTCCGTCATAGTGCTATCTATCACTGCAGGAATTGCAGGATAGTAATCTGTGGTATTTTCATTTATTAACTTTTTAAGGGCTTCCATATTTTTTGTTTCCTGTTTGGTGAAAGCTCCTCCTAGTGTCTCCATGATAGCAAACATTGATCGCATCATAATATTTTTACCTAACACTTTCGAATCAGTTTTGACCGTTGTCTTTCCATCCTTTTCCTTAAAAGTTATGGTTTGTTCAAAATCCATCATTTCACTTTCAAAATCAAGGCTCGCATGATCAAACTCCTTTAAGGATACCACAGTCTGTACCATTTTGAAATCAGGTTGTCCATCTCCCGGATTGACAACTACATTATACTTACTTCCTACTTTTCCCTTTTCTCCACTTATCAATTCAATACTTTTGAATCCCTCCAGCCATTGATCGTATTTTGATTCATCCTGGACAACTGCCCAAGCTTCTTTGATTGGTTTATCCACTGTTATTTCGTGACCATAACTAACGGAAGATTTAATCAATCCGAAAGCAAAAAAAATGATCGCCAAACCAACTACTATATAAAGTATGTATTTCAGAATTTTCATAACAAAATAATTAATTGAATCAAAGCATTAATTTACAATTAAATTTTATATTATTAACACTAAGCTATATTAATCGATTTGGCGATAAATATTAAATCTATTTTTTTATTTGTCTATCGTAACATATTGAATACTTCCATGATCCGTTGAAACAATGTTATTTTTGTTTCTCACTTGTAAATCATAATCATTTACATATGCTACTACAGCCAAAGAATACAAAGAGTTGTAATTTGGGTGACTTGTAGGTAGCCAGAACAGTCCACTCTTAGGTTTTGGAGTGGCATCAATAGCTATGTAACATCCATTTTCATTGGCATATAAAGTGGTGACTTTACCTCGTACTGCGTTTGACATAATTCTAAATTTAATAGTTAATAATATTTGTTTAAGTGTTCATTACCTTATTTAAAAATGGTTCTAACCATATTCCCTTTCTGGGTTTTACCTTGTTTTTTTCATATTGCATTGAAATATTTAGAAAAGCTTGTAACCAGCTATTACTTAAATCATCTTTTGTACATGTAGGATCTGTTATATCAGGATTCACAAAAAAGTCTTTTTTCACAAAGGGTTCTTCATCGCCGTAGTATTCTATTATATGTTGATAATCTGAGATAGGTAGGTACCATTTTAACTCATGATACTTACCTGTGGGCCCTGATAGGAGAGCAGCAACTTTATGGTTAGCCTTTAGTCCCACCACCATTGCCAGAGGGTCCTTAGGGTTAGTGATTGCCGTATATTTATTCAGAAGGTTCCTCATGGTCTGTTCGTTAAATTGTGGCACTACAGATCCAACATGACAAACTCTAACTTTCCTTTTCAGGTACTCCATATTCTCCTCTGCTAAAAAATAAAAGGCTAACATAGCATTATAAGTGATAAGCGTCCCTTGACTACTACCTACGAAAGCAATAGGAAGATCAGATTCTTTTGCTAATTGTAATCTGGCCAATACTTGCATGGTAACTTGATTTATAATAGGTTCTTCGAATTTCATCGAAGCGGTAGACTTAACTCCCCATGAATAATCCTCTATTGCTTCCTTTAAGTCTTTTATTATATTTTCTGTACTGTTATATATCAATCTACCTGATACGGAAAAGTATTTATTCACTATGCTAAGATTTGTTTCGGCTTTACACAGATCAGTATCTATTCCATTCACATAGAATAAATTTTCTTTGATACAACAAGATTGTGGTCTTTCCCAGGAATCTAGCGAGGAGCATATCCCTCCAATAATAACTTTTGTGAAATTTACGTTTGGCATCTGATCCTAATTGATTTTTCAAATGTCTGGCAAATCCAAGTGAACAGAAACAGGAAAAACCACCTTATTTATCAGGGAACTATATTAGTGAGGTAAGGAGGATGTTAGATGCTGAAGCCAATTTTATGATAGGATATTTAGATATTTTTTTATTATCATTATTAAAAGATCAAACTATTTTAATATCTATTGGTTCATTAAATAAATTCTAGACAATGCATATTAAGAAAATATATACCGCTAAAGAAATGGCATGGTGGACACGATTTGAAACTATGTTGTTTTTTGTCATTATTACTATCTGGGTGTCTATATATTATTTTCTAGACCTACAATGGCTGAAAGTCCCTTGGACCCCCTTAGCTCTCATAGGAACTGCCGTAGCCTTTGTAATAGGTTTTCAAAATAACTCAGCTTATGGACGAATATGGGAAGCAAGAAAGATTTGGGGTGGAATAGTCAATACATCAAGAACCTTTGGAATGTTTGTTCAAGACATGGTTACTAATGAAAATGCCCAAACCGCTAGTTCGCAAGAAGAACTACAGAATGAAATAAAAATATTGACATACCGGCATATAGGATGGATGACCGCTCTTCGGCATGCCATGCGAATACCCAAACCATGGGAAACTACAGTCAACCATAAGACCAATCAGGAATGGGGTGCTAGACCTCCAGAAAAGGAATCAACACTAGAAAAAGATCTTTCTCCATACATTTCGTCAGAAGACTTTAAATATGTAATGAGTAAGAATAATAAACAAACTGCTCTTCTTTATTTACAATCACATCATCTGAGAAAACTCAAAGAGAAAGGACTTATATGGGAGTTTTCGTTTTTGCAATTAGAAGGTGTTTTAGAAGAATTATTTACACTCCAAGGAAAAAGTGAACGAATCAAAAACTTTCCTTACCCTAGGCATTTTGCTACCCTCAATCATCTCTTTATGTGGATTTTTGTACTGCTTCTTCCTATGGCATTGGTTCCTCAGTTTGCTGAAATTGGTAAAGATATGATGGAAACCCATCCTATGTTTGGTAATTATTTTGTGTGGTTATGTGTACCATTCTATGTCATCGTAGCCTGGATTTTCCATACAATGGAAAGAATAGGAAGAACTGGAGAAAATCCATTTGAAGGAACGGCAAACGATGTTCCTATTTCAACAATCTCAAGAGGAATAGAAATAGATCTTCGCCAAAATTTGGGAGAATCGGATGAACAGATTCCTGATCAATTTCCTGTTAAATTACACACACAGTTTTAGCAAGGAACCGAAGTTCATAGAAATAGTAAATTTTAACATGGGAGAACATAGAAATATTCTTCTGTGTTAAGATTTTATTAATATCAATACATAATTTAATTATGCATAATGTAATTATGTATGTTTGTTTTATGAAAAACAACAAAGAATTCCTTTCTGGCACTTTGAATACACTCATCCTTGCTCTTCTGAAAGAAAAAGGCAGAATGTATGGATACGAGATATGTATGCACACCAAAGAAAGAACCAATGATTATATTCTTCTAACCGAAGGAGCCATCTATCCTGCTCTCCATAGACTTGAAAAAAATGGCATAATCGTTTCAACTAAAGAAAAGGTGAATGGAAGAATAAGGAAGTACTATAATCTTAGCAGAAAAAATGAGGAGTTTGCACAAAATAAAATTGATGACCTCTATCATTTCACCCACATGTTGCAAAAGATATTAAAACCTACCCTATGAAAATCATATATCAACTACTAAAGCAAGCAGGTCTAAAAAACAAAGCCTTGCAGGAAGAATATCTGGATCACTACACTACACAATTTGAACAACTCGTCATCTCGGGAAAAACGGAATCAGAGGCTTTCTCACAAGTCAAAAAATCCATAGATCAATTGGATATTAATTATATCAATAGTGAATTTTTTAATCTAAACTACAAAAACAATATTATCATGATTACTACTATTTTTATTGCTTTATTCGGCTCTTTTCTCCTTATCTCTAACCAAAACGAACCACCACATATTTCTCCAATCGCTTTAGAAAAATTGGATATTACTTCCCAATTTGGTTATCGTATCCATCCATTAGACAAGAAAAAGAAAATGCATAAGGGAATTGATATCAAAGCGGAGTTAGGTACTCCCGTTATCGCACCATCCTCAGGTCGAATTATTGAAGTAGGCCAAAATCAGAGTTTGGGTAAATATATTGTGATCCAACATGATGAAATCTATGCTACCAGATATCATCACTTAAACGAGATTTGTGTTAAGAAAAATCAGAAAGTTAAGAAAGGAGAACCAATCGGAAAAGTAGGTTCTTCGGGCCTCTCTCTGGCACCTCACTTGCACTATGAAGTATTAGAAAATGGTAAACATGTTAATCCTCGAGATTTTATCAAGGCATAACTAAAATGATCTCAAATTCTATATGCCCTTTTACTGATTTACAAAAAACAACGCATTACTAAATATCTGATATCCATTTTCCCAAAAACCTCTGAACAAGGGATTGTCCACCATATACACTACTTTTCCTCCTCCTTTCTCTTCAACTCCATAACTCAATGTATTTCTGATATCCTCTTTCGTTTCAGAACCAATAAAACCGGCATACTTAAAATCCTGAGGCACATAGAACACATTCCAAACATCTGTTTGTAATGCGTAAGCTTTATTGGAAGTTTTCAAACTATAATATGGCGATGACAATCCGAACGCTAAGGAGTGAGAAGTATCTAAATTAGTCTCTACAATTGCACCAGGCATAGATCTCGAAATACTTCTTCTCTCTTGATCTTCATATGATTGTGTGCGATGATCCAGTCTTGATTTTGTCTTTGTCTTATTCTTCGTCTCTTCTTCACTAGCATCAGGATTCTTTACCAAAGAAAACCCTTCTACACCTGCAAAACCATTGACTATATTACCCATAACGATTAATGTTCCTCCTTCCTCTACCCATTTACTTAAAATACTTCTTTCTTCATCAGATATCTCATACCAACCGTCTGGTAATATCACGACATTAAAAATGCTCAAATCGGTCGACTCAAGGTTCTCCTTTTCCACCCTACTCAAAGGGTATTTTATTACTTCATCAAAATAATGCCATATCTGCCCTACCTCATTATTTGATGTTCCATCACCTACTATCAACAGTGTCTTAGGTGCCTTAATCAACTGAAAACCGGAACCTCCAAGATCACCACCTTTGTCTTTACTCCATCCACTGGAAAGAAAATCACAGTAAACACATCCTTTCGTCAAGTCATTGAAAACCTTTCCCAAATCCGCTACGCTTTTGTTGTCAGCTCTAGATACAATTACATCTCCTCTTTCAATCGAAACATTATTAAACCTAATATCTCGTTTGGCATATTTTAATTGTATTCCTTCCTGAAGTAATTTAGATACATATTCTGAAAAGTTAGGTTCCTCAATTGATATTCGAAAAGCATAAGCACTGAGATCCATCATGGGAACAAAATCTATAAATGTGCAGGTATCCTTGTGAGGGACTATTTTTTTCAGGCCATAACAATCTACACCAAACGCATATGGTAACGACCAAGCCGTAATATCATAAGTCAAGCTATCACTTAGTGCTGACTGAGGCTCAAGAAGCACTTGTGTCAATACAGACTTTGGTTGATCAGTAGTCACAACTTTATCTCCCGGGTTAAGATCAAACATTTGCTCTGACATAGTAAAGTAATTATATCCTTTGATCCCAGTCGAAACTTCACCGTCGAAAACCTCAATGCCATTATTTTGCAACAACGCTACAAGTCTTTTTTGGTTCTTACCGGCCTTCAATACATATGATTTAAATTTTCCTTTTGGGTTATTTCTAGCTTCTTGGAAATAATTTTTGAAATTTTCGAGGACTAATTCATTATTCTTGGCTACAGCCTCAATGGTGCTTAAAGCAGTCGTAGTATGTTCTTCAATCCTATCTTTCAGGGTAAGCGTATCTCCATTATTCATCGAAATGGACCTTCCTGCCATACCATGGCCCGCTTTCTCATAAGTCATCCCTACAGCTCCATTAAACATGGGATAGGTGTCGCCGTAACTTGGATAAAAAAGGTCGAATATTTCTCTAGTGAAATAGTACCATCCATTTTCATCAAAGTATTTTGCATTATTTTTACCAATCGTTGTTTGAAATTCACGTTGAAAATCTGAAAGTTGATGATGCATCGGTTCAGCAGCAGGTGCAAAGTAATAATGATCATTATATCCCATTTCATGAAAATCTACATGAATATGAGGTAGCCATTGATTATATACCTTCATCCTTTGTCGCGTCTCAACCTGTGTCTGCCATGCCCAGTCTCTGTTTAGATCGAAAAGATAATGGTTTACCCTCCCTGTAGGCCATGGCTCCATATGCTCAATATCCGTTAACTCCGGATGGAAATGAGTTGATGAAATTTCATTTACCCAATTCGAATATCTACTAAAACCATCAGGATTAACGCATGGATCTAAAATTATAATTGTCTTATCTAACCAATCTACTATTGACCTTTTTTCCGAAGAAGCAAGCTCATACATAACATTAATTGCACTTTCGGTAGCACCAGCCTCATTACCATGTACGCCAAAACTCAACCAAATAATAGGTTTACTTTTTTGAGGATTATTGACATTGTAACCGGCATTGGCCAAATTAGAAATTCTAATATCTTCTAATTCTTCGAGATTTTTTTCACTAGAAATAAAAAGTAGCACCAGTGGTCTACCTTCGTTTGATTTGCCATATTTCATCATTTTTACTCTAGATGAAGTATTATTAATATGGTCAGCATAATCAATCACTTCATGGTGAAATGTAAATTTGGTGCCATAACTACCTTCAAAGAAATCGTTGGGGGAAAGTATCTGTCCATCAACCTGAAATATTAATAGGAATAAGAAAATACTAATACTATATTTCATATGTTTAATTTTCATGTCTTTTACTTGAAGAGACTATACGAAACTAGTCCTGATAAAGTAACCACTCTTAAGAGCATTGAATGAATACTAAACCACGGATAGTGTCATTATTAACATGTCTCAGGTAAAATTACACTTTTACCCTATAATTTTAGTACAAGTATTTAATAGATGGTATTATTCCGGATGATAAAAGGTTACTATTCTTTCCTCTCCTTTATATATCGCTATAAAGGCATCAACAAACCCCAATTTTCTCACTTTCTTCATATCGTTCTTAGCCTTTTCCAGATCATTATAACCTCCCAGCATGTATCTGTATTTATCCATGTCTGGAAAATACTCTTTTATGATTTTTCCAATTTTTTCAACTCTTTTGTACGAATGATTCGATCTATTCATAGCAGTAAATTGTACTTTATAAATAATTGGTTCAGAAGGTTTTTTGGTTACCCGTATAACTTCTTCATTATTCTCGATCACAGGTAGACCTTCGTGTCTATCATTAACGATACTTCCTTCTTTTCCAAACTCTTCCTCCGTGGTTATCTCTACTGCTGTTTCTATAACCTCTTTACCCTCTATTGAATTCTGAATATTGTTATTAACCCCTTCTATCTCTGTGTTTACCTCTGATAATGTTAAATCTTTTTGTCCTCCATCTACCAAATCTTTATTATTCTCTTTATCGCTAAGTACTGCAATCTCTACCTTCCCATCATTTAATTCATCAAAACCAGTAATTTCTTCTCTTAACTTAACTTCTGGCTGATGACTTTCTATTTCTATATTAGTATTATCTTCTACAAGCCTATCCATGCTACTCTCGGCCTCTTGATCAGTGATATTATGATCCTCAAACTCTTCTATCCTCAATTCTTGCTCTTTACATAATCTTCTGATTAGTTGAAACAACTCTTGGATAGTGTTGGTATTTTCATGTGGATATTTGGCTCTAAATCTTGCGTACGTTATTTCTCCTTCTCTGCATTTATCCATTTTCAGCAATGTCAGCGACTCGTAAAATGTTGCTAAAGGATAATCTTTACTGTCTGCTAGTTTTCGAAAACAATATAATGCATCATCAAACTGTTCGTTTTCTAAATAAGTTTTTCCGGCTTTAAACATTAATTTGTTTGCTGTAGAGTCCAAATTTTCAGGAATCTTCTCAATTATTTCTGGTTCCTTTTTTACGGTAACCAACTCATATTCCCTTTCTTCATATTCTTGAGTGGGAGCTTCAACAACTGATGAATCTTTTACCTCTTCGATTTCTTCATCTTCCATTGGGGTAAGATCCTTAGGTATATAATACGGATTTTCAAGTGTATTCTGAACCACATAATTATTTGCTGTCTCAACTCCTCCTCCAACATTAATTGCTACACCAGCGGACAAAACTAAATTACTGTATATTACATCAGTACTGATAAGTCTATCATCTGCAGCAAAAAATTCTGTTTCATCTATTCTACCATTTGTATTTTTATCCTTAACATCTCTATAGATCATAGAATTAGTGATTCCGGAGAAAAACTTAGTAGTAATAAGCTCTCCCTTTAGTTGCATAGAAATATTAGGAGTAAACTTATATTGTCCCTTAATACCACCAAACCAAACTCCCATAATCTTATCAGCGTCGCCCCAGTACTTCATTGCCTGATATGACTGATCAAAATATAGTGTGTAGAAGTCAATATTTGGAATAGATAGGTTTAAAAAACCAAGCTTACCATATCCTACAAGTTTGAAGTCACCAAAATCCAATCGAAGAGAAGGGCCAAATACTATATACTTTGCCAACCAATTTTCGTAAGCCATTGAATAATCCTGATAGTTATAGTTTTTATCCATGTACTTCTGAAAAGGAGAAATTGCATTATTGCTAGTTACTCCCGCCGACAATCCAAAACCAATTACACCAAAATAATAATCTACATCAGTGTTAAAACTATATCCTGAATTTGCAAAATTGAATTCACGTTTAAAAGTCCCCATAGGATAAGAGGCCCCCGCGTTAAGTCCCACTTCCAATCCCACCTGAGCCGTACTCAGAAGAGGTAATAATAATATCAAAACAATAAATGGAACATGTATAATTTTCATATTCGACCTTTTTTGAGAAGCATAAAGATATAAATAGAATTACATATATAAAAAAAACACATGTAAAATATTAATATGTATTTAAAACTGACTATTAACACATTTATACACTTACAACATTGACATATAATTAATTATTATTTATTAAAACACACACACTTCTTAATTGGCACATTTATTGCATACTACATATTAGATAATTTTTTAATATGTTTGGATTTAACACCCGATTCATCAAAATAATCTTCTATTTATCTATCTTACTTTTTATAGTTTCTTGTGGAAAAGAGGAGACTATTGAAGAGAGCAGTCTAGATATTGAACTTAGAAATGCCATTCAGGAGCACTCTCCCAACCGTAGTTTAGATTATTTTATGCTACCTGAATCACAAAATCTGAGCTCAATTCCTCAAGATCCCAACAATCCGCTGACCCCTGAAAAGGTGGCTCTTGGTGCATTCCTATTCCATGAAACCGCTTTAGGAAGTAATCCTAAAAATTCTCACATGCTTCAAACCTACTCCTGTGCTTCTTGTCATCATGCGAAGGCTGGATTTCAATCCGGTAATATTCAAGGAATTGGAGAAGGAGGTCTCGGATTTGGTATTTTTGGAGAAGAAAGAGTCCCTGACGAAACCATTCCTCATCATGATGCCCAAGCAATAAGAACACCAACTGTTTTAAATGTCGCCTTTCAATCTAACGTAGGATGGAATGGTAGCTTTGGAAGTAGAGGTAAAAACATTGGAACACAACATCTCTGGCAAACTAATACCATTCATGAAGTTAATAGGTTTAACATGGAAGGAGTGGAAACCCACACCATCGCGGCACTTGACCTACATGGTATGAAAATAGATGAAAATCTATTGGAAATGAGCTCCTACAAGAAACTCTTCGACCAAGTTTTTGCAGATCAGGAAGAAAATGATAGATACTCAAAGTTCAACGCTGCTATGGCAATTTCCGCTTTCCAAAGAACAGTGGTTGCAAACAACTCTCCTTGGCAGCTTTATCTAAAAGGAGACAAGTCCGCACTGTCGGAAGAAGAAAAAGAAGGTGCCCTCCTATTCTTTACAAAAGCTAATTGTGTAAGTTGTCATACTGGCCCTGCTTTAAACTCAATGGAATTTTACGCTCTTGGAACTAAAGATCTTGTGGATTGTGAAGAACCCACACTGTATACTTCTGAATCTAGTACAGAAAACCTGGGTAGAGGCGGGTTTACTCAAGAAGAAGAAGATTTATACAAATTTAAAGTTCCTCAATTATATAATTTAAAAAGATTGAATTTTCTAGGTCACGGATCCTCCTTTTCTTCAATAAGAGACATTATAGAATATAAAAATAACGGAACTCCTGAAAACTCAAGGGTTCCAAATTCTCAGTTGGCAGAAGAGTTTGCTCCATTAGGCTTAAATTCTCAAGAAATTGATAAACTATCCTATTTTATCGAGCACTCGCTTTATGATGGTAATCTGACCAGATACACTCCTAACTCTCTACCATCGGGGCTTTGTTTCCCCAACGCTGACTATCGTTCAAAAGAGGATATGGGTTGTCATTAATGGGCCAAATAAAAACCTGAGGTCAACTCTTTGAAGCTGCTACTGTAAGATATTCCTGATGACCTAGCATGTATTGTTAGGTCATCTTCTTTCGTTGCTTTCTTCTCTCGCTCAAAAGATAATAATACTCTATTTACTTTTGTTCCCGGTCTCGAAATTACATTGGTTCTACGGTTTAAAAAGAGATCTTTTGATTTGGCATATGTAATTATGTTTCCTCCTTCCTTCGTTGGCAAAACAACTTCCAGCCTTCCTTCTTCTTTCATCATTTCAATGGCATTATCAATCAATTCCTTATGGGTGAGATCTATCTCTTGACGAGCCTTGTTTACGTCGTTCTCTCTATTTACAACGTGTGAGTTATAATAAGGAGGATTAGAAACTATCAGATCAAATGCCATCGATCCATTCTTTACATATTCTTGAAGGGAGATATTAATTCCTTGTAGTCTTTCCGAAAAGGGAGATCGTCTAAAATTAAAAATTGCTTCCTGTGCAGAAGCTCTATGAACATCTATCCCTATAACCTTAGCCTCAAGTCTTCTCTGAGCAAGCATTAAAGCAATTATGCCTGTTCCAGTACCAATATCAAGAATAGTCTTCGCCTTGTCTATATTAGCCCATGCACCTAACAATACAGCATCAGTATTTACCTTCATGAGAGAAGTTGCCTGACGTATTTCAAACTGCTTGAACCGAAAAGGCATTCTATTTATATACTAAATCGGTCGGGGTTATATTCTCTCATTACATCATAAATTCCTTCGAAAATAGTCTCTGGGTTTGGCTTACTAAAGTAGTCTCCATCGGAACCAAATGGAGGTCGATGCTGCTTAGCACAAATTGTAACTGGTTTTGCATCCAAGTATTGAAAACCATTTTGTTCTTCTAAAACTTTTTGCATCATGTATGCCGTTCCTCCACCGGGAATATCTTCGTCAATAAAGGCAACCTTATTCGTTTTCTTGATACTGTTTACAATTACATTTTCTAGATCAAAAGGTAGTAAAGTTTGGACATCTATTAATTCTACAGAAATCCCAAATCTGTTTAGATTTACAAGTGCTTTTTGTACTTCTCTTAAACAACTGCCGTAAGATACAATTGTTATATCGTTTCCTTCCGTCAATATTTCCGGAGAACCAAGAGAAATCGTATACTCGCCAATGTTGTCAGGAAGGACTTCTTTCATCCTATATCCGTTAAGGCATTCAATTACGATTCCCGGATCATCAGATTTCAAAAGAGTATTGTACATCCCTGCTGCCTGAACAAAATTTCTAGGCACACAAATATGAATTCCTCTCATCGAATTAACCATCATACCCAATGGAGAACCAGCATGCCAAATACCTTCAAGTCTGTGCCCCCGTGTCCTAATAATCGCAGGAGCTGCCTGTATTCCGTTAGATCTCCATCTCAACGTAGCTAAGTCATCACTTAAAGGAGACATGGCATATAGCAAATAGTCTAAATATTGAATTTCTGCAATAGGTCTGAATCCCCTTAAAGAGGAACCTATGGCTTGTCCCACTATTGTCCATTCCCTTATTCCTGCATCAAATATTCTACCTTCTCCGTACTTATCCTGCATTCCAGCAAACCCCTGATTGACATCTCCTATTTGTCCCACATCTTCTCCAAACGCTAAAAGTTCAGGAACCTCTTCTAATTTTTTATCAAAAAAAGTATTTATAACCTGATATCCATTAATACTTTTTGAATTTTCGGAGTACTCGGGTGCAACGATTGGCACATTTATAGCCGCATATGGAGTAGAACTATACAAGTGTTTCTCATAAGTTGTATTACACTTTTCCATATAACGTTCTATCAGACTATTTAAAGTGGAATCGCTTACTGAGTTCAACATCAGTTCCATCCTTAGCCTCTTAGCATTTTGAACAATTTCACCAATAGTAGGATTAATCAAACTATTAAACTCTTCAAAAAGCCTTACAATTTCTTCCGAATCCTGATTAACGTATTTTTCATAAGCTCTTTTCAAGCCTTCCTTCAATTCCACTTGTTGGTCCGTATAAAGCTTCCAAGCTTTTCCCTTTTTATCCTTAACTAGTGCTTTAGCCTCTTTTTCCAACTCATCTAACTGCTCTTGAGTAGCAATTGCATTTTTAATCATCCATTCTCTCATCTTAGCAATGCAATCATACTCGCTTTCCCATTCCAATCTTGATTTCGACTTATACCTTTCGTGTGACCCTGAAGTCGAGTGACCCTGAGGTTGTGTACATTCCTCTACATGAATTAACGCTGGTATATGGTCTACTCTCATTTTCTCAGTAGCTCTTTCAAATGTTTCGCATAGTCCTTGATAATCCCATGCTTTTACCCTATAAATACATATTCCATTGGTTCCATTCGAAATTTCATAACCTTCCAACGCGTCAGAAATACTATTCTTTACTGTTTGCATTTCCTTGGGCACAGAAATTCCGTAACCGTCGTCCCAAACCGTTACGAGTAACGGAACTTTCATAACCGCCGCTGCATTCATCGTTTCCCAAAAGACTCCCTCTGATGTTGAACTATCACCAATTGTACAGAATGATATTTCATTTCCATTATTTGAAAATTTAGTGCCATCAATCTTTCCTTTTAAATCTCTGTATTTTTGAGATGCCATTGCTATACCCAGTGCTCGTGCCATTTGTCCCCCCGTACAACTAACATCAGAAGAAACATTATACAGTTCAGTCTGATTTAACCATTCTCCCTCATCATCTACTAATTTCGTAGCGTAATGACTATTCATCTGTCTTCCCGCGGAAAAAGGATCATTTTCAGTATCCGCATACAGCTGCGAAAAATAATCCTCTACAGAACAGAGTCCTGCTGACATCATAAAAGTCTGATCTCTATAATATCCTGATCTCCAATCTCCCTTGTTAAAATATTTTGCCATAGCCACCTGAGGAACCTCCTTCCCATCTCCCAATATCCCAAACTTTGCTTTCCCTGTAAGCACCTCTTTTCTACCCCAAAGACTTGATTCTCTGGATACAACACATAAGTAATAGTCCTCTAATACTTCCTTTTTATAATTGATAAATTCCCTATTATCTGTGTCCTGAAACATTGAATTTAACGATGAACTCGTAATCATATCTATCAATTTAAGGTTGGGTAAAAACAACACACAAACATCTAATAAAAGACTTCCTATTGCGTAGAGCAAAAATACAGAATTTTCTTCTATTCAACCCACATAACGAAG
This sequence comes from Saprospiraceae bacterium, assembly GCA_965230495.1. GTDB lineage: Bacteria > Bacteroidota > Bacteroidia > Chitinophagales > Saprospiraceae > JACJYM01. The sequence goes on from OZ246004.1 coordinate 2,264,460, forward strand.
AGCTATTCGAATTTTAATTCTGAATTTTGTAATTCATCAATTTTGTTAACTAATTATTAACAGCGTATTTGTTAACTACTGGCATCATTCTTGAGTTTTAAGTAGTAGTTTTGTAGTTATATTTTTAATCTAGAACATTACTTTCAATAAAATAAATTATAATGAAAAAAGTTTTATTCCTATTATTCCTAACTTTTACCGTCACTAACTTTAGTTCTGCTCAAGATGAGAAACCTCTGACGGAGCAAAAAGAAGAAATTTCTGGTCCTAAAATGCTTTTTGAAGATGGAAGCAGTGATACTTCTGTTGATTACGGTACAATAGAACAGCATGGAGAGCCTCTAAGAGTTGTTAAATTCACGAACACGGGCACAGAGCCATTGGTTATCAAAAATGCCAGAGGATCTTGTGGATGTACTGTGCCTACATGGCCAAAAGAGCCAATTTTGCCTGGTGAATCCTCTGAAATTGAGATAAGATATGCGACGAATAGATTGGGTAAAATAAATAAAAAAGTAACGATTACCACCAATGAAGCAGAGGGGCAAAACATTCATAAAATAAATGTTATTGGTAAAATACTAAAACCGGAGTCCGAAGAAAGTGCTCCTAAATCAGAACCGTCTCTTATTGGCGGAGGGCAATAAAGAAAAAACAAACAATTTTAAAACCTCGATTAGTGAAAACTTTTCGAGGTTTTTTTATATTTATACATTATGATTTCGATAATTTCACCTGCAAAGTCACTTGACTTTAGTCCAACTGAAAGAGATATTATTTGTAGCATTCCAGAGTTTAGATCAGATGCTAAAAAGCTTATTAACCATTTGAAACTATTATCTGTTGATGATATTAAATCCTTAATGCATATAAGTAATGATCTAAGTCTCTTGAATTATAACAGGTTTAAAAAATTTAGATTAAAACACGATGAGAGTAATAGCAAAGCGGCTATACTTGCGTTTAATGGAGATGTTTATCGTGGCTTAGAGGCAAATAATTGGGACAACAATTTCTTGGAAACTTCTAACGAAAAAGTTAGAATTTTGTCAGGTCTTTATGGTTTGTTAAGACCCTTAGATTATATACAACCCTATCGTCTAGAAATGGGAACGTCTCTTCAAAATGATCGAGGAAAAAATCTTTATCAATTTTGGGGTGATAAGATAGCCAAAGCTATTAATAAGCAAATTAAAAAGACTAATAGTAAATACTTACTTAATGCAGCATCAAAAGAATATTTTAAATCGGTAAATAAAAACCTTATCAAAGTTCCCATTATTGATGTGACTTTCAAAGAATTCAGGAATGGAGATTTAAAGTTTATATCCTTTAGTGCAAAAAAAGCTCGTGGTCTAATTACTAAATATATGATTCAAGAAAACATCACTGATGTCGAAATGCTTAAAGGCTTTAATTATGAAGGCTATAGTTTCCATTCAAGCAATGCCAATGAGTTATTGTTTGTGAAGTAGTTTTTTAATACCCTATAACTTTTCGTTTATAACTCACTTTTTTATCGGTTACATTTCTACTGATTACTTTAATATATAATTGATATTCTTATCTATATAATATGTTTATTCCAAGAACTTGTTCTAAGGTCCCTTAAAGTTTCTAATACATAGAAGGCTATCTCCGAATAGTATTTCCAATCCATTCTAATCCTGAATGCAATAAAAAAAGCGGAAGTCATATGACTTCCGCTTCTTATTTGATCTGAATATTTATATCAATTACTCAATCACGATCATTTTTCTAGTAGCCGTATAATCGCCACTACTCAACTGATAATAGTATACGCCTGCTCCATTCAAACTCTTCTCCTCTACTCTTATCACATTAGCTCCTCTCTCTCCTCTAAGTTCTCTCTCCATCACTACCTTACCCGTTACATCATATACCGTAAATACTGCTGATGATGACTCAGGTAAACTGTATACTATCTCTGTATTACCACTGAATGGGTTAGGCTCATTCTGTCCCAAAGCATAACTAGCCTCTACTTCTGTTGTTCCTGTCAAGTTCAACTCTATACCTCCCACACTCAAGTTATCTCCTGTGTATACCTCTGCTCTCGTAACATCTGAACTAATACCTACCATATCACTCAATCTTCCTGATCTCTCCGCTACTAACACTATAGTAAACAACGACTCGCCATCTAATGAACTTACCGATTCTCTACTATTCCAACTCATCGTTATCTGATCTGATGATATCACTCCTACATTACTGCTCGCTATATCTAACAATCCACTCTCTACTCCTCCGTAGATCATGCCTTCCAGATTCATCGTAAACTGATAACCATATACATCCGCAAAGTCCCCGCTACTCAATACCAATCTCACCTCTTCGCCTGCCTCTACTTCTCTATCCTCACTCTGTAGGTTGATCACTCTGCTACTTCTTACTTCACTATCTCCTCCCTTAGCATTCAACTCAACACTTCCATTTACATCTCCTATCTTAACCGCTACAAAGTTCTCCGAATCTCTGTTACTTGATAAGCCCGATATGTCATTCAACTCTACAAATGGCCATGGATTACTCGCATCCATCGAACTGCCCTCTACTACAAATCTCCAACTCTCATTGTCCGGTAAGTCATCATTCACATACAATCCTAATATCAACTTTCTCAATTGTGTCAAATCACTCGCTGTGATACTCTCACTATTATTGATGTCTGCTGCTATCAACTTATATGGACTATCTAAATTAGTCAAACCTAATATGTGTCGCTGAATCAACACTAAATCCAATGTACTTACTCCATTCTTGTAATCTATGTCATTAGCTGCACTTAACTGGAAGTCATTGCCATTCGCTAAGTTGTTAAACGCATAGTCTCCACTCGCATTCGTTGTCGTTGCTTTTGGATATTCTGGCATCACTGCATCTACATATACATTCGCTCCACTCAATGGTGTACCTACTTCTGTACTTATGTTTCCTGATACTCTTGATCCACCTGTTGGATCACATGCTCCCTGATTGTCTGCTAATGTCAAGTATACTACACAGAAATCACTGTTCAACTTCTCATCCCATACTGTCATGTGTACCTCTGCCTGTGGAAAATCATCACATGTATACACCATGCCTGATGTCTGTAATTCTGGCATCCACAACTGTAACTCTCCATTGTTATAAGCCGCTATCGTACTCGCCTTTGCAACAGGATATGCTCCTCCATCTCCATTCCAATCTACAAACCCATTCGCATTGAAATAGTGACTTACTCCTACATTCAATAATCTGTTCTGGATAATCGTATCTGTTATCTGTGGTGCTAACTCATCAAACGTATATAGTAAATCCTCCTGTGCCGTACAGTTATCAAAACTATTTACATTGAAATCACTCGCCCATAATTCTACCATACCATTCTCCATTACCGCACTACTGATATTGATACAGTATGGCGTCGGTGCCTTCTTATCTACCACCATGATATCATACTTACAACTTCTGTTGTTCCCACAACCATCTGTTACATACCACTCTACCTTGTGGTTACTCATATTACCACTGATCACCTCAGGTACCGTAATACTGATCTCTCCATCATTCGCCGTCGCTGCTACATATATATCTGGTATACCATTTCCATTCGTGTCATTAAACTGACTGTCATTGCTTGGTAAGAAACTACTGAACTCATAGTCTATCGTCCCATCTGCCCATGTATCTACCAATACCTGCCACTTCAACCAACTCGTAGGACAATTCTCACTACCTGGATCATTCGCACTGTTCGTCAACGTCAATACATGCTCACAGTTCGCATCCAAACTAAACATCTTATCATCACAATCCAATATCTCTGGTCTTGTGTCATCAAATACCTTGATCACCTGTGTATGCTCATACAAACCTTCGCCATTCCATCCCGGTGCATTTGGCTCATACTGACACCAATCAATCACTGTAAAGTGATTCAAGATCTTGAAACATGCGCCATCCTCAAAGTCAAATGTATCTGACTCTACTGTATATCCTATTACATCACATGGGCCTGCTGTCCAACCTGGCTCTCCTCCATCTACTTCATCTGGACATCCATCTACCTCTCTGTCTCTTGGCCAGTTGATATTTCCATCAAATGGTGCCAAGGCTGTCAAATCGATTCGCTGATCACAGAATAAACTTGTATTACCCTCTATATTCCATCTTCTGATTACAAAACCTGCTCCACAGGCATCCAAGTTTACTACCAAGTCTCTGTACTCTACTGCTATCCCTGCACACGTACCAAAAGCCTCTGCTTCTCCTGTCATACTCAAATCAGTGTAATCCATATCACAAGTTAATACTACATCCGGTGGACATACTATCGCTGGGGCCAACTTATCATCTACTCTCACATTCGCCCATGTCTCATTATAATTATCACTCTGACCATTTACTACATCACCGTATGCTCCACTCATATTACCATCATCCCATACTCGTAACCATACCTTTACTATTCCGTATGGTCTCCCTGTCTCTGGATCTATCTCCGTCAAGTCTGCACAACAGAACTTAACATGCTCACCATTATCAGGATCATAGTTTGGACTCGTTGGATTTGGACTTCCATCTTGTGGGTGCCCATCTGCATTATATGTGGCATTTCCTCGAATATCACAGTTGTCACTGTCTCTTCTGATCTCTATGTGTACTTCACTACAACCATCATGACTGCCATTATTCACCTGATGTGCATATAACTTCGCCAATCCATCATTGTTCGTTCCACTACTTGTTAAACTTACTACCAAATTCTGGAAAGCACTCGCTACCGGTGCTGTCTTATCTGCTACCGTCAATAATACCGTCTGTGATGTCGTATTACCACAACAATCTACTGCATTATAGGTCACATTATGTACTCCTTTTGGTGCTCCTAATAACACCCACTTGTCATTACCTTCATTACCTGGACATCCTGGACACAACGCCGTCGTTCCTACTGGCCCTGTTACATAATACGTTGGATCTGTATCACAATTATCGTGTAACTCCCATGGATGTGGTATATCTACATCTGCCTCACAACCCCATGGATTCGTACTTACTTCAAAATCTAATGCCGTAAAGGTTGGCCCTTCCTGATCTACTGCCTTGATCACTTGTACATGCTCTGCCTGTGTCAAGTTACACCAGTCTAATATCGTCCATGTTCTGATCACTTTCTTATTACCTCCACATACTCCACCACATGCACTCAATTCCTGATCACTGTAGCTAGCTATCAACTTACATACTTCTGTGTCTACCTTCTGTGGGTGTCCTCCTTGCTCATACGTTGGATATGCCCATGGGTAACCCTCATGATTCTCTACTATACTCGTATTTACATTATCTCGTGTCGTAGGATCATCAAAAAACGTCGCTATCTCCTCTGGACTAGTTCCCGCATTACATGGTAACTCTACCAATGTCGGTGGTAATGTCAAAGCATCCGCTGTAATATTGATTACATCAATAACTTGTGTACAACTACTTGAATTGCCACTAGCATCTGTCAATTGCCATGTTCTTACTATCTGTCTCTCTATACCGCCTGTACATCCGCCTGGTATTACCTGATCACTAAATACCAACTCACTGTTGCCACATGCATCCTGTGGTAATGGATTCGTAATCAATAAACCTACTCCATTATTAAACTCTAATGTCAAATCATTAATCGTTCCTGAGCCCGTTACTGTGATCTGCCATAATCCACCTCCTTGCTCTCCATTGAACATACTCATATCACCAAAACCTACAAATGCCGCTCCTATTCCCGCAAAAGTACTCACTAAATCTACATTCTCTCCTGTATTCAATGTCGCACATGCATTTCCTGCCGTTATCCCTTGATTATCTGCTGTCAAATCTAACGTAGGACAGCCTGATAACGTCTGTGGCCACATCAAATAACTAAATCCACTCGGTGCTATAATCTCTATACTCTCATCAAAACCGCCAAACGCTATATCCATATCCAAATTCAAATCCGTAACCGTGAAACTTCCAGGAGCTACCATCTGATATGTCGTAGTCGCTGCCTGTGTCACCGGAAATGTCGCTGACATCGGTAACTCACTTACATCAAATACCTCTGGTGCCGCTGGTATATCGCCTATACAGGTTACTGAAAAATCTGTACAGTTAATCGGTGTAGCTAACTTATCCTCTACTAATATATCTCCCCAACAACTATTCCCTGTGTTAGGATCAGTTACCGTTACCGTATGACTTCCTAATGGCAACTGCAATGTCAAACCATTTACATCCGTCGGATCATCATTCAACGTAACTACATAATCATCATAACATCCATAAGGACCTCCCTCTAAAAACATATCCGCACTGATCGTTACCTCACAATTCTCATCCAAACTGATATTCACTAAATCATTACATGCCAATGCCGTACTTATAGGACCACTATATGGTATCACTACCAAGTCAGTCTCAAATGTCAATACATCTCCGCCCGGATCATCCATCGTCATACAATCCATTACTATCTGGGGTGTAGCTTCCCACATCACTGTATATGTCCCTGGCGCTAAATAATCTCCACTCATCGGACCGCCTACTTGCTCTAAACTATAACATGGCCCTACATCTTGTACCATCGCTATATTCGTAATCTGAGCCATAGCTTCTCCACCACCAGCTCCATCTAATGTACTTAAATCAAAAGTAAATGCATCGCCCGCTACTACCGTCTCACATACACTACCCGTAGCATTCGTCGCTCCGGTAAATCCTGTAAAACTAGCTATTGTTCCTGCTGGACCCGTTATTATGAAAGGATCCCAAAATGGACTCTCACCATTCTGATATGCCCAATCAAATGACATGTCTCCATCAACAGGCGCTACTATCTCATAGATAATCTCTCCACTCGCTCCTGTACCTGCTCCCAAATTCACTTCACTCAAATTACCGTCAGCATCCAATACCTCATCAAAAGTAGCATTTCCCGTCTGAGATACAACATTTCCAGGCATAACCCCTACCGGATCAGGACAAAATTGACATCCGTCTCCTAATAATGTAGGATCATCAAAAAACACAGCTTCTTCACACTCTCCTGGCTCTAATGCCTCATTGATAACCGTCGCTCCTGTTAACTCACATGCTGATACACAACATGCTGCTAATTCAGTCTCTACATCCAATGCCGGTGTAATCGCTGCAAAATTAATCGTCCAATCAGTAAAAGATCCCGTGTCTCCTCCAAATTCATCATTCACAACTAATGTCCAGTCTCCATTTACCGGGGGTCCTGCTACAGATCCTGAATTAATCCCACATGTAAACGACGGAGTCGCTGTTAATGCCATACAATTATTCTCTGATGTCTCTGGTAAAACACCATTATTAGGCTGAACAGTACTTGTACTACTTGTCCATGAATCAACACAGTCCGTCGCAGCCATATCAAACACCATGTCCAATCCTGCATCTAATCCCGTAGAACCTCCATTATTTATTGTTAGAAAAAATTCAGTACCATCTGGTGCTAATAATGATATCTCCAAATCCGATCCAAAAGTATGCGTAATACCCGTAATCGTTACATCTGTAATATCATAGTTATACCCAACAGTCGCAGGTATATCTAATGTAGCAGCCGCAGCCTCTGGACATGGGTTGTTTACCGTAGTAGCAACCCCGCCTGTAACCGTAGCTACAAAGTTCGTCACCCCCGATGTCCCTGTCGCTGGTATATTACCCCCAGTTCCAGTTCCACTCTGTCCCATAAGAAACAGCGGAAGTGCAAACAAACACAAAATTGTTAAAAATTTAATTTTCATGAGATTGAGTTTTGTTTTTTAATTAAGATAATAAATTCTTTAGCTCGCTTAAATAGGGCGTAACTAATACTCGACGCTCCGCCGGGCCTTGACTTAAATGTGTCTCGATGGTCTGGAATACAGGAGCTACCTCCTTCACTTCCTGAATCATCTCAACCATGTGCTCCATAATGTAGACTTTCATCTTCTTATCCACAACAGGATTTGGAGCCTGTACACCATTACTTGTCGGAGGTACATCCGGTAATGCTTGCACTCGCTCTATTTCCAACTGTAAGATCGTGATCGCCTCATCTGCTGGTACGTACTGACCGTAACTTACACTCCCCAACATAGTGAAGATCGCTACAATCAAACTTTTCATAATAATTTTACAATTCATGAGATTGAGTTTTGATTAAAAAATTTTTATTCAAATAAATAATTAGCCTAATTTATAAACACAATCATCATATTCAATACATACCCATCATGGTACACATCAAATACAATAACCATCATTAGCCCAATCAACTCTCCTAGTCAATCAGACTCCTTTTACCTTAGTTGTTTTGAAACTCCATAACACCAGATTATCGTGCTATGTATTTTATCGAGAAGAATAGGTCACGGAAAATATCCCCCTCACAGTTCAGTTCCAAGTCGTAGCTTCTTGTCCGCAAAGTTAAATTTTTTAAATCTATTGACGTACGTTTTCCATGAATTTATTCTTAAAATAGAAAAAAAAACAGATATACAAATATTTATTTATTTATAAACAATAAGTAACCATATAGTTAAACACAATATTTATAAACAACTCCTCTAAAAAGAATTAATAAAAAAAGGCCCCCCATCACCATGGGAGGCCTTTTAATTTTCTTACTAAAATTACCTATTCAATTAGTATCATTTTCTTAGTTTGTACCATATCTTCAAATTTCAATTGATAGGACAAAACACCTCTGGAATTAATTTCATTTTTATGAATACTAAAGGAGTTAAATCCTTTGTCTCCAACAATTTTATTACTATATAATCTTTTACCAGATAAATCAAAGATCCTTATTTCAACCTCTCCTTTATATGGGAGTTCAAATGATATTTGTGTCAAAGATCTAAATGGATTTGGTTTATTCTGTTCTACTTTAAATCCAGAAAACGCTTGATTAGACCTACTGGCGAGATTTAAATCTGCAACTTGTAGTTGATCGCCAAAGTAAATCTCACTCTTCATCACTTCATTTATTTCTTCAATATTCTTCTTCAGATATCCACTTTCAGAAGCCTGAACTTCAAGCCAGAATATTGGTGAATCTGAATCTATCTTTACCAAATCTCCACTAGAGTTCCAGCTAATATTTAAAATGTTATTATCAAAATAAACATGCTCCTTCAATAAATTTATCTGTCCTGAAGTGATATTAATAAACTCTAATTTATTCAAGTCTAAGCTTATTTGAAAACCACCTAACATTATTCCTCCTTCATTTACATAAAATGGAATAGAAAAGATTTCATCTTTGGAAAAGCGGTTGTTTTTATAAGTCAAATCAATACTTGAAGAATATCTTTCACTACTGTTCTTTGACTTGTTAAAATCAAGGTCAATTGAAGAGTTTACATCTCCGATTTTAACTCCGACAAAATCAATATTCATATTATTATCAAAATATTCGATCAAATATTTTTCCTGAATTGGTCCCAAGAATGGATCCGAATCATCCATGAAGTCAAATTGCTTATCAACAAATCTCCAACTGGTATTATCCGGAAATTCAGCATTTAACCCAAGCACCAACTTTCTAATTTGCACCAGATCTGATGCTGAAATTTTATTATCCGCATTTACATCTGCAGCAATCATTTTGAAAGGTGAATCCAACTCACTTAATCCTAATACATGTCGTTGAATAAGTACTATGTCCAAAGTAGAAACACCTTCGGCATCATCGCCATCTTTGTTTGGATTAACGATATAGGCACCTCCTAATGGCATCTCAGGGAAAGCATATTCCCCAAACTCATCACTCATAGCATCGTTTAACTCCGAATTCTCTAATTCTACCATTACTTCTCCAATATTCTGTTCATCCTCTGTTGATATTCTCCCAGAAATCAACCCTAATCTAGGTTGGCAAATATCCACGTTGTTATCATCTATAACATCTATGTATGTTTCACATTTACTGGTGTTCCCTTCACTATCCGTCACCCATAATTCAACAGTCTGCCTTCCAATATCATCACAATCGAAAACTATTTCATCATCATTAACGTCTTCAGAAAAACTGAATTGAAGAGTATAACCGCAAGTATGATAACTACCATTGTCAAACATTGCTGCATTTACTATAGCCTCTTCTGACTCATCGCCTGGTTGACTTGGATCTAAATCTACTCCCTCAAGTTGCGTACTTAAACCTACCATACAATATGCTACTGGAGCCTTACAATTCTTAATCTCAAAATTAGATTCAGCAGTTTCGAAATTTCCACATAAATCCTCTACATAGTATTCTACTCTATACAGCCCATTAGCAAATGTGCCTGAAACATTATGTCCTGAAGAAGTCTTTACGAAACTATCATCATCCGGATCCGTAGGATCTTCAATATTATACACTGTATATCTTCTTAACAAGTCCAATGAATCCGTACAATTATCAGTATCTCGGGACTCAGCTACAATTATTTCATCAATGGTTAGTGGTCCACAATCAGCCACATAACTACATATGACTGTATCTTGAGGAATAGTTACGAACTCAGGTTTATCTGGATTTAACAATTTGATCGTTTGATCAAATGTCCATGTTCTAAAGCTTCCTCCAACTCTTTGACACCAATCCATTACTGTCCAGGTTCTAATATATTTTGCACATGATCCATCTACATTGAATTCATATTCTGAATCCTCAAATGTCATAGCAGCTTGATCACATATACCTTCATCAATTACTGGTCGTCCGGCTATCTCAGGTGTAATCGCATCCACAGAACATGCATCCGTAGAGGTAAAATTACTTGGCCAAGTAATGCCAGTTTCATCAAAAGGATTATTGTTTTCAAATACAATTGTTTGAGTACAACTCATATCTCCTGTAATAGGCTGACTAAGCGTAAATGTTCTGCTTATAGAGCCTATTCCACATGAATTAATATCTATAACTGAATCTTGAGCAACACTCGATAAATCTAAACACCCTCCACCTGATATTACTGGTACTCCAAAATAGGTACTAAGATTTTCAGGATCATAAGCAAAATCACATTCTCTCACAAGGTTCGCAGGACACTCCAATATAGATTGTACTTTGTCCTGAACTTCGATACTTACCATACACATGTTAGAGTTACCTCCTTCATCCGTAGCTCTAAGAATTACCATTATCTCTGAATTAATATCTTCACAACAGAAATAGATTCTATCTGACCACTCCGTTCCGTTATTTCCACAAGGATCGTCCATTCTTCTAATCTCCAAATCTACTGCAGTACACTCATCGAAACTACCATCATCTACATCTTCTGCCGTTAAATGAGTGGTTCCGTCAGGCAATATTCCAATCGTTGTAAATTGATCACAAACCGTAATCGGATCGGCTTCATCTCTAACAGTAACCTGTATAGTTGCTTCACCTACATTGTCACAAATATCAACAGCCGTATAGGTTACAGTATGTACTCCTGCTTCAAACATAGCTACACCCCCATTAGAAGATAAAGAACCGCCATCCCAGTTAACTTCAACATACTTGATATCACTACATAAATCTGATATCATTGCTGTAGGTAAATTTACTGTAGCTTTGCAGTCAAAATCACTAGTTGAAACAGACATATCTGAGATACCTGAAATTGTTGGCATTACATCATCTCTTATTTCTATAAATTGAATGCCTTCTTTTGTTACTGTTGTATTACACCACCATTCACCAATTTCCCATGTTCTCCTCATTATCTTTTTACAAGGCGTTTGTGCTACCAATTCGTCACTATAATCTACATATCCATTACAAATAACACCTTCCTCAAAAGGATACAAATCAATTCCTCCAAGTGAAGGAACTCCTAAATAATCAACTGGTAGTTCCTCATCGAAGCCTATATCGTTACAACTAATTATGTTTAGGCTTGAAGAATTAGGAATAACCGCTGCATTTACATCAACTCTTCTTAAACTAACTGTTTGCACACATTCTGCACTTTCATTACCTGCTATATCTATTGCTTTCCATGTACGTATGTATTCTCCTGTAAAATCCATACAATTAATCTGATTGTACTCTTGATTTACAAGAACCACGTCAGCACCGCAGTTATCTATTGTTGTTGGCAAGGCTGCAGCATCAAGCCCTTCTACACATGATATTTCTACGTCTGGACAATCAATCGAGGGAGCAACCTCATCTTGGATATACACTCTTCCCCAACAACAATTGTCCTGACAACAAATCATATAATCGAAATAATGTCCTACATCAGCGGATGTAAAGAAATTAGGAACTTCATCTCCATGGTCATTCGTAATGGTAATTTCACAATTTGCTAAACATCCATACTGATCTCCCATTAAAGTCATTTCGGGAGTCAGAATTCCTTCGCAATTAATTTCATCCAGACTCAGATTGATATCTTCTCTACATAAGACGGCATCAATCTCAAACTCGTTGATATTAACATCGAATGTACATTCCGAAGTATTACCGGCAGCATCTTCTGCTTCAAACACCAAAGTATAAGACCCATTTTCAACAATATCTCCAGAACTTATTCCCGTTGCATCAGTTTGTGTTATTCGTAAAGTATTTTGAATGAAATTAGAAATTTCTAAATGTGTCGTTGCTGCCTGATTATTAGATTTTACAATAAAGCAAAACTCATCTCCATCGGCTACGGCTATTGATTCTGATCCATTATCTGTTGAGATAGCTCCAGTTGCCAAGATTGTTTCCACTCCATTTATTGAATAAGCCGGTTCATCATTGTTTAATTGTGCTCCTCCTCCCATGGCTTCTGCAAACCAATCAAAATCAATATTACCATCTCCAAAAACCTCAATACAATATTTAGTGTCTGTATTTTCACCAGCTACACCATTTGTAGTACCCACTATCGTCATCAATACTGGTAAAGAAGTAGCATCAAAATAGCCATCATTGCCCGTACTACCATCGAAAGAAAGTATCCATTCTCCCAAATTAAAGTTACCAGAAAAACCAGTATTGTCACATACATCAGATGCCTCCGGATCAGCAAATATCACCTCAGCTTCACATTCTAAAGGATCTAAATCTATGTTAATGTCATCTGGACAAATGGTAAATTCTGGATCTACTTCATCATTTACAGTCACGTAAAAAGTACAAGTAGACTCATTGCCTTCTCCATCAGTTGCTGTGTATACTACTTCATGAACACCGGTTGGGATGGCCTCTCCGTCATTAGCACCTTCAGCTGAATCAGGCGTTGGGCCTGATGTCTGTGTAACTGTAACTTGATCATAACTTATATTTGATATTGTTAATTGAGTAATAGAAAACTGATTATTGGATTTTACAATAAAACAAAACTCTTGTCCAGAAGTAAGTGAAATTTCTTCACTTCCATTTGCAGATGCATCCGTTCCTGTGGCAAGTATTGTTTCTACACCATCTATAGAATATGCCGGCTCATCATTACTCAACTGCATTCCACCCCCCATAGTTTCAGCTAACCAATCAAATGTTAGTACATTATCTGCAGCTACTGTTAAGCAATATTTAGTATCCGTATTATCACCAGCTGTACCATTTGAAGTTCCCTGCATCTCAATACTTGCGGGTGCCGCAGAAACATCAACAGAACCATCATCTCCTCCTGCTGGCCCCTCAAAACTCAATAACCAAGCAAACGGTGAAAGCGAACCTTGAAAACCTCCAAAATTACAATCATCCATTGCCCTTGCGTCTTCCCAAAATGCTGTTTGAGAACATGTTGCATCATCTTCCGTACTTACAGTTAAATTAGAAGGACAAAATGTAAAAACCGGAGCAACAGATGAATCATCCTCTACCGTCACAACAAAAGTACATTCGTCGCTTTGGTTCCCTGCATCAGTATATTCATATGTAATTACATACGTTCCAGGTCCAACCTGACTTCCATCTCCCGCATCTAAAGACGAATCTTTATCTGCTCCACTTAACTGCACCAAGTTGGCTGGAATTATCGGACAGTTATCTGCCACCACCGGATCATTCCAAAACAGTGTGGTCAAACAAGTTCCATCAGTAATATTTGTAGTAAAATCACTTGGACAAACTATTGAAGGAGCCGGATCATTAATAGTTAAAGTAAATGTACATTCAGTAACATTATCACTGCTATTTTCCGCCTCATATGTAATGGTATACTCTCCTACTCCTAATAGATCAGTAGGTGCTGGTCCAATAGTTTGAGTAATTTCAATCTGATCAAAAACAAAATTATCAACGGTCATTTGGGCATTTGAGCCACTATTTAATGACCTAACACTGAAACAAAAATTATCTCCTTCGTCCAATTCCAAACTTTCACTTCCACTTGCAGAAGGATCACCTCCGGAATATAGAAAGGTCTCTACTCCATTGATAAAGTAACCTGGCTCATCGTTTAGCAAAAACCCCGAAGTACCGTCTGGAAGAATAATAGCCTCCCAGTCAAATGAAAGTGTTCCATCTGACGGAATATCAATACAATACACTGTATTAGTAAAGACTCCGGACGTACCATCAGTTGTTCCTGTAAGAATGATTTCATTAGGCACATTTGATTCATCAACTGTACCATCTGTTCCATCTCCACCCAGTAAGGAAAATGTCCAATTAGCTGGTTGAAATAGATTTACAAAACCTTCCGCATTACAGTCATCATCTGCATCAATCGGTTCTGTCCAATTCCCCGCAATAGTACATTGATTAGGATCTGTAATTGTTACCACTTGATCTGTAGGACAATCATTAAACACGGGATTACCACAATCCACCTGAGAAAAGGAATCCGAAGCAAAGAATAATAAAATCCCAGTCAGCATCAAATTGATTGACTGTAAATTTCTATTCTTCACGAATAAAATTAAAGTTTTTGTCATTTTCATAATTAGTATCTTATTTTGAGAGATGCTGCCAACCATGAATAGTTGGCAGCAATTTTTTATTATTTATTCAACAGAATAGTTCGTTTATTCACTGAAGAATATCCATCGTTTATTTCAATTATTAGCACTCCATTGCTATTGATGTTCTCACTAAAAAGCATTTCACTATTCCATCCTTTTTGAGAATCTACATTTTTGGAATACAATACCTTGCCATCTACATTTCTGACTATCAGTTCAACTCCCTGATCCTTGGGAGAATAAAAGTCCACTAATGTCTTATCTACCCATGGGTTTGGCATATTTTGAAGCAATGTAAGTTCTTCATAAACCTCAACATTATCCCATCTCAACTCTACATTCAATGTAGACATCTCTTTTGTGTATAACTCAGAAGTGAATACCTTATCAAGGTCAATTAATTCCGAAATTCTTCCTGAAGCAATTGCCTTAAATTCAATTCTCACTGTTGTTTCATCGGACAGTATAGATCCACTTGCTATATTGAATTTCACTTCACCACCCTTCAGATTATGGCCAAAAGATTTATCGGATACAGCTTCACAGCTAATATCTAAAGCCTCAAGGCCTCTAACATTTAATGCCATCTGCATTCCGTAGAATTCCTTATCCGAAATCTTTAAATCAAGAGAGAATACTTCCCCTTCTTCAACAAATCTGTCCTCCAACATAATTTCAGTGCTAAGTAATTCTCTACTCTGAGATTTAGACTTTTTATCAAGGTTGTCCTCTACCGATTCATTCACGTCTCCAATTTTAACTCCGGTAAAGTCAGCATACATTCTTCCATACAGCTCTGGTATATACCTTATAATCGGATACCCGGCAAGGAATGGATCTTCTGGCTCTAAAAATTCATGCCTCGCATCAATCGTTTTCCAAGAAGTATTATTCTTGAATGTTGGCAAAATTCCTAGAATTACCTTTCTTAATTCCACCAAATCACTGGCACTTATCTTATCATCATCGTTGATATCTGCTGCTATAAGTTTATAAGGTGAATCCAGCGTACTTAATTTCAGTATATGTCTTTGAATAAGTACTAAATCCAAAGTACTTACACCTAATAGAGGTTCATCATCCCTTTGTGGAATAACCGTATATTCTCCACCTCTTGGCATATCAGGGAAAGCATAATTTCCATTATCTGTCATTTCTTCTGGCAACCCAGAACCTTCTAACCGGATGGAAACATTGTTAATAGGATTTCCATTAGGTGTTAAAACTGTTCCCGTTAAGTCTACAAGAGACATTGGACAGAAATCATTGGGGTCAAGGACTGTCAATAGTGTTTTACAAGAGTCTATCAACTCTCCATTCCCATCAAACCAATATATGAATAATGTATGATCTCCTAAATCGTCACAATCATAAGTATCAATATCAACATCCGGATCTGTTCCCGAGAATGAGAAATCAAGATCTCCATTACAGTCATTTGTAATACTGAAAATAAAGTCCTCAGGAAATACATCTACCATTAAATCATCTTCTATATCCTTAAAGATTTTGAAGCATTCAACCATAGGTCCTATTGTGTCATAAACTGTAACCGTATAAGTGTACTCAGCTTCATTACCACAATCATCAATCGCTGTTAATGTGATTTCCGTATCTCCTGCCGGATAAGTTCCCGAAGCATCTAAACTATTTGGATCATCCGAATATGGTGAATTATTAGATACAACCAAATTAGTTGAACAATCCGTAACACTAACCCCACTTAAATCTATAAATGCTTCACAATCCACTGTCATTAGCTCGATCAGTGTATCACCTGGAGCTGTAATCATAGGTGGGAAAGTATCAATCACAAGCAATATTTGTGTAAAATAGAAAGTCGCTAAACTATCCGGGGTAATAGATTGACAAGAATCCACTACTGTCCATAATCTCTCTATAGTATCCTGACAAATACCTCCAGGTGTTAAATTAGTATCATTATAGTCTATTGAAACCAATGCACAAAGTTCATCAGGAACTGAAGCTATTAACGCTCCTCCCTCTATCTCTCCCGGCTGAGTCGATGTACAATCATCTATTACAATTGTATCCGGCAGGGACTGATAATTGGTGTTCTCTAGATCAAATGGATTATCAGGACCAGTTATATCTATTATGGCAGTACAAGAAGATGTATTGCCTAAATGATCAGTCGCTTCAAATGTATAGCTTCTATTACCTATTCCACATTGATTAACTGATATGATCGAATCAACCACTTCATAAGTAATTAGTTCTGGGAAACAATTATCATCTGCTTCAGGATCAAGTACAAGTGGATCTGAACACAATTGACTTGTTGTAACACCACAATCTAATTCAAATACAGGACCTAATGTGTCAATTACAGTTACTATTACCTCACATGTTGAAGTTTCATCCAGATATGTTCCTGTAACAGTTATAGTATCCATTGATGTGGTATTGAATAGGTTACAAGCCACAAAATTAGGATCGGCTTCAAATGTTAGATCTACTCCACAAATAGTAGTGTCACCAACTATAAAATCAATCGGATCTATAAACATCATACCTGACTGGTCTAATGCTATCGTAGTATCCTGAATACACTCGATATCAAAGCTAAAATCGAGCGTAATTGTACTCTGACAAGTAGATGTATTGCCTGCCTCATCAGTAACCTCCATCGTAATAAGATTCATTCCTTCATCTGAACAGAACAATGTATCTGGTTCAAAAGAGTATGTGATAGTTGAACAATCGTCCATACTTCCGTTATCTATTAAATCTGGAGTAATTACTATAAAGTCTGTATTTGAAAGCGTCACCATGGTATCCTTTGCTGAACAGTTAGGTGCCATCAAGTCAACATTACAAGGTCCAAGGAATATATCCTCAAGATCGTGATCATCTTCGTCGTCTTCGTCATTTATTTCATCATCAATTGGTGTATCATCGTTATCGTCAATCATATCCGGAGTACTATCTGAGTCCGTTCCAGACGCTGATTTAATCTCTGCATAATTATATAAGGTAGTTTCTGTTCCGCACTCTTCTACTTCAAGAGTAATTTGTACAGTCGTGCTTTCTCCAGGAGCAAGGGTGCCATCTACTGAAACAGTTGCCATATCTCCGTCCAAACTCCAATCAGGGTTCTCGCTGGATACAAAAGAATATCCACAGGAAATATAATCCACCACCTGAATATCAGTTGCATCCACATTACCTTGATTAAATATCTGAATATCAAAAACTACTTGATCTCCAAAATCATAAGGCCCATCAACTTCAATGGTTTTTATTAATGCCAAGTCAAATATTTCTACTAATGCAGGGTCATGATCATCTTCGTCTCCATCTGTATTATCTGTACTGTCATCAGTATCCGTATCTGGAACTCCTCCACTATCATTATCATCATCACTATCTGGAGTACTGTCAATGTCAGAACCACCCATAGCAGATGAAATCTCAGCATAGTTAACCCACGCATTTTCTTCATCACATGGAGCTAAGGTTAGAAAAATGCTAATAGTAGTAGAATTACCAACTGTCAAAGATGCTACTGTTCTTGTCGCAATTCTAGTATTATCATCGTATACCCAATTAGGGTTGATTAAAGAATTAAATTCATAACCACATGGGATATAATCAGAAATCACTAAGTTATTGGCATCAATATTTCCTTGATTAGTAACCTCGATAGAAAATTCGACATCATCGTCATATTCAAACGGACCATCCGTTGAAACAACCTTTATTAAGGAAAGATCGAAAATTGGCACCTCTGCTGGATCATGATCATCATCATCTCCTCCTTGTCCTTCTCCTATTCCATTTAAGTCGTTATCATTCATATCATCCGGTAATACAGAATTCTCCGCGTCACTATTTGAACCAGCTTCACTATCAATATCCATTTCACTTGTAAATCCTAATTCATCAACTCCATAAGTTATTTCAGCATAGTTGATATACTCATTGATATCAGAAACCTGATTTAACGTCATTGTTATAGGGACTATAATGCAAGAATCTCCTGTTGAAGGAATACCTCCTGCCGGAATAATTCCGTCCCCGGCATTCAATACAATATGTGCTGTATTTCCATCTAAAGACCAATCGTCATCATTCAAAGTATATCCAGATGGGATATAGTCGTCAATTTCCACTGAAACAACAGATTCAGAACCTTGATTACAAACGGTAATATCAAAAGTTACGTCACTTCCATATTGTATCGTTGATTCATCTTCATTAAATGTTTTAATCAATGCAAGATCAAAAGTTGGACAAATATCAATATCATTGTTGTCCTGTACATGAATTACTACTTCACAAAAGTCGTAGTTACCAAATTCATCAATTACATATAGTGTCTTCGTGTTAAAACCTATGTCAAAGCAAGAAAAACACATTTCCTGCATTATCCCTAGAGTATCGAAAGCAAAAGTAAGCGGATAATCACATGGATGAGAACTACTTGCATTTAAACTCTCTGCTGTCAAACAAGCCATTTCAATATCAATTCCGTCTGCATTCATAAATTCAAGTGCTATACTCACCGTGTCTTTACAAACTGCAAGAGGAATTTCACAGTTTTCAACTTCGAAATCCTGCTGACATGAAGTTACATTTCCACATAAATCCTCAAAAGTCCATAGTACTCTATGCTTTCCAACCGGAAAATCGCCACTGAAAATGGCTTGATTACCTATACCTTCTATATCATCTGAAAAATCCCCGTTAGTGAATGTATCTATTTTAATCTTCCAAACAAGGTTTTCGTTTGGAGTACAATCATCTTCTGCGGTCATTACCATTGATATGAATCCGTTGTCACAATCGTTATCATTATTACAAACTGAAGGTACTTCACTGCAATCTCCAGTTATATTAG
This sequence comes from Saprospiraceae bacterium, assembly GCA_965230495.1. GTDB lineage: Bacteria > Bacteroidota > Bacteroidia > Chitinophagales > Saprospiraceae > JACJYM01. Next base: position 2,284,255 of record OZ246004.1, read on the forward strand.
GAGCCACAGAATTGGATACCATAATAACCTGATCATGCATTCTTGGTAATTCTCCAGGCTGACAATCATCAATTACTGTCCAAGTTCTAATTATTTTGTAACATGCTCCATTTTGATCTTCGATAGGAAAGTATAAATCCTTAAAAGAACTTCCTACTTGATCGCAGACACTCTCCTCATACCGAGGATATGCTTGATCCTCAGGTAAATTTTCCGGAAGTAAATTCAATTGACTGCAATCATCATCAACGTAAACATCATCTGGCCAATCAATCACAAAATCAAATGGATCATTATTCACTATGGTAATGGTCTGAGAAGCTGTAACAGTTGAATTAGCATCTGAAGACTCCCAAGTTCTAATTATATATCCTACTCTACAATTATCAACTACCTCTTGTGGTGTTAATTCTATAAGACTCGCTCCACATGCATCTTCTACTGTTGCTGCCCCAAACTCTGATAAATCATTCAAATCATAATCTACTTCACAGCTAATTTCAATATTTGAAGGGGCTTGTAAAATGGGTCCAAATTTGTCTTGAACAACCACAGTAACCATACATGAATTATAGTTACCAGCTAAATCCCAAACACGCAATTCAACCATAACTCCCTGGTTTACATCATTACAACAAAATTGAGCTCTTTCATCAAAATCGTTATCGAAACCACAATCATTATCGGCTTCAACTCTTCTAATCTCCATAAAATCTAAACCACAGGCATCAGTACTGCCATCGTCAATTGTATTAGCGTACAAATATGCTATTCCATTTGAATTCAGACCTACTATTGTATTTTGATCACAACTAACAATCGGAGCTGTCTTATCCTCTACTTCAACTAGAATACTACAAGCGTCCGAGTTACCACAAGGATCTTCTGCTGTATATTCTACTTCATGAACTCCAATTGGTAAATCTAACATCAACGTAGAGGTGTTTTCGTAGTACTGACCTCCTTCAACCCTTATATTATAAGTAAGTTCCGAACTACACGCATCCACTGCTGATGCTGCAGGTAAGAAAACTTGAGCCATACAATCAGAAGCTGATGCACTCGCTGTTATATTTTCAGGACATGTAATATCCGGTGATTCCGTGTCCACAATTTCAATAGTTTGAACATATTGAAGTGGATCGTTATCAAAACAAGTTCCTTCCATTACGGTCCATGTTCTCATTACTTTTTTCACACATCCTGAAAAATCAATCAATCTATCTTCATAACCAACACCTGTAAAGCATGATCCTTCGAAATCAGGATACATAGGAACATCATCAATCATTGGTACTCCTGTCACCAACGGACTCGGATTTCCATTTTCATCAGTATCGAACTCTGTACACAACAAGTTAGTACTCGTAGACTTTAACAGATCTTCAGGAAAAACAATATCATCTAAGTCCAGTCTTTCAACTGACATTACTATTTCACAAACCTCAGACTTATTATTATACTGATCAACAGCTTGATATTGATTTGTAATATACTTCGTAAAATCGTCATCACATGTTAAAACCTGAGTTTTGCTATCTAATAATATCATCTCCACTTCTCCTCCACAATTATCACTTACTACAGGTCCGAAAAAATCATCTATCTTATAACACGGTAAAGACAGATTTTCGCAAATAATGTCTGGAGCTCTTTTATCTTCAATAGAAATAGTTGACCAACAAGAATTTCCACTACACGCCTCTATTAATTTGGCTACCACACTTGTTCCAACATGCTCTGCCGTTAAAGTTGCATTAGGAATTGGATTTCCGTAATGATCCGTAAGCATAACAGAGTAAGGAGCATCTGGAGCTAAAGGAATAGAACTGAGCATTTGCGGAGTAACTGTCAGACTGCAATCTTCTCCTAATGATAACTGTAAATCTCCAATACAAGCCATCGGTCCATCACTGCTTCCCACACTAACTGGAAGTGAAGCTATATAATAACAATTGACATTATCTACTATTTCAACCAAAACATTATATACTCCGGATGTACCATTCCAATCTATCTCTACAGTACTTCCACTTCCATTAATAGTACCTCCTGCTGGGTTATCCAATGACCATGTATACGTAGCTCCAAGGATATCCTGTGTCAAAGAGTATTCATATGTTGCGGCTCCACAGATTGAAGTTCTTCCATCCACGTAAATTCTTTCAAATTCACTTGGTCCATTAGTCACTTCTTCTGTATCTCCAGCGTTATTTATAAATCTTACAGTATAAATTGTACCACTTTTGTAAGTTCCTTCTATTGTATAATAACTGGTCGAACCTGGTGTAATCACCGTTTCTGACAGCGTCGTTCCAACAGAAATAAGAACCGGAGGATCTGTAAGAGGATCTTCGTAAAGCTCAACTACTTGTAAAACTTCCCACTCTTCATCAGGTGGACCAATAATTCTTATTTCATCTCTAAAATAACCATCATCCACCGTTGCCGAAGAAGCAATACACTCCGTGGCTATTATTCCTGATTCAATCAGTTTTAGAAGAGCCGGATCGTGATCATCCTCATCTATTTCTTTATTGGCATTTATCTGGTTATCCGTATTCGAGTTTGAAACTCCTCCAAGGTCATTGTCCATGATTTTATCGCTCTTAGAATCAATATCAAGTGCTGATATATCTTCTCCATTACTATCATATATAGCTGCAATTTCTGCTATATTCTCGAATAGTGCTTTGGTAGTATTAGCATTAATTTGGACCAAAATAGTTTCTACATGTTTGTCTCCAGGAGCAAAACCATCTTCAAATACAATCATTTTCGTATACATGCCTTCATCAAACTTGTTCCATTCAGGATCTACACAAGTTGTTTCTTCTGCCAAATAATCTATTATCTGCACTTGTTTAACAGGTGCATCACCTTGATTATAGATTGTTATTTCATACTCGACTATTTCTCCTTTTTTTACTTTGGTCTTGGCAGTTGTTTTCATTAAAGCCAAATCAATTCTCTGAACAGTCAGCTTAATTGGATCATGGTCATCCTCATCTTCTGTTCCGTCATCTGTTATTAAGTTATCTGTAAAGCTATTTGGCACACCTCCTCTATCATTATCCGGAATTAAATCCGGAGTTGAATCTAAATCACAAGATTCATCTTCTGGCTTTTGCTCTGCTATTTCAGCGTACCATATTATTTCTTCCTTAGAAGAATTATTAACTACTAATATTAGTTCATGTTCACTTTTATAATTTGGTTGTAATGGAGTATCTGATTCCAGATATAAAATGTCACCGTTCTGTGTCCATTCCGGATTGGCACCAGTATCAAAATCCATACCTTCAGGTAAGTGCACAGCTAATTGGTAATATTGATTAGTTATCAAACCTTGATTATAGACTGAAACCTTTGTTTCTACTTTGTCTCCAACACTCAAATTAGATGGCTGATTCTCAACTTCATATTTCAAGGCTAAATCAAAAACATGAGGAGCCGCCGGGTCATGGTCATCTTCATCATTTGCTCCTGAGTCATCCATCACATCATCATATTCTGATTCAAACTGACCTCCTATATCATTATTTACATCGAAATCCGGTTCAGAATCTAAATCTTCAAGGTTATCACCGTCCATGTTCTCAAATTCAATTATCTCTGCATAGATTATATAATCATTGACTAGCCCTTCCTTTAACCTCAGATTAAGCATAAATTCTTCTGAATTCAATGGATCAATTCCATTATCCAATTCCAAAATAGCCATATTACCTTCCTGATACCACGCTGTATTTAGTTCAGGTACAAATTCATAATTTGGAGTTAAATAACATCCGATTGAATATCTAAAGTCTTGTGTAGTACCCTGATTTTCTACAGTAATTTTAAATGGAGTTATATTTCCAACTTTACTACACGATCCTCCATCGTATTCCATTATCAGTGCAAGGTCATTCACTTCATAAACTATTAATCCAATATCGAAATTATGACTGGTAGCCTGTGTAAAGATTTCTACAAGATAATCTGTTGCTTTTTGACCATTGAAATCGATGTCACTATTTTGCAAACCTGAATCCCCGCTATCAGAAGTATTTACCGTAAAATCATAATAGGTACCTTTGTTATACATAAGGTCTCCTACAAAGTTTGACTCATCTATTCCTATGAAATATGTTTTATAGGGTTCTAAATCACTAAATAAGTAGTTCCCATTTTCATCCGTTTTCGTCTGAGCCACTAAATTGAGGTCTTCATCGTATAGATTAATTAAAAAGTCACAAGCACCTGGTTCATCGGCATCCTGAAATCCATTTTTATTAACGTCTATCCAAACTAGATTCCCAACCTCTATTTTTGGTGGAGTACAAGTCGCCATAATCTCTCCAAAACCTGAAGCCTTACCAAAAGTCGTAGTTATATTGCTTTGATATAATTCAATTGCATCAATTCTTTTTCCATTTCTTGAATCAAACCTTATCAATCCTCCTGAATATGCATTTTCTAACGGATCATAAGCTGCTGCAACAACAGACCCTTCATCTGGAAGTGCAAAAAGGCTACCTATTGTTGTTTCTGGATCGGTCAATGGATTTGCTATCCAGTTATCATTAAAGAACTCTCCACCACCTGGCCCTTCTCCATTGTTGGGATGAGCTCCTAAAAATCCGTTGATTCTGGCATTATCTTCTAATACCCAAATACCGTTATCATAGCCGGCTATCAAAATATCGGGATTTTGCCTATCCAATCTACTTGTAGGTTTTTTACAATATTTATGACCTATTCTATCGGATAATGCAATAACTAAATTACCCTCATCTGTAAAATCAAGATCCGTTAACCAATGAGCAGTCTCAATACTTTCAGGATCATTATTCCAAAAACCTTTAATATAATTTGTACTAAATACTCCCTCGAAAAGCTCAGGATTCGTTTTATTAAATCTATACACATGAGCCGAGGACTGTTCTTCTGATTTTGCACTCTCTGCGGTGCAGGTAACTCCTATGTATAGCTCGTTTTCATAAAACTTAGTCGCAAAAGCATAATATTCTTTGTCCGAACACCCCGGATTAGGGATACTATATATATTGGTCGTTTCTTCTACAGGGTTATCTACATCTATTTCAACTAATTCGTTTTCACTTATATTAATTACATAAAGCTTTTTGAAATCTGGAGAAAACTTCATCGATCCCAAACCGAATTTTCCAACTTGAGCTCCATAAGTACAGTCCATTGCATCAGTTACATTTAGGTCTGCTACTTTTACTCCAATATCACTCAACTTAATAAACAGTTCAGTCTCTTTACTATCAATATTTGTTTTGAAAATAGCATCATGACCATGTTCAGTCAACCCGCTGTTTTGTTTAACAAAAGCCGCAGAAAATAAACTTCTTTGCCATGGGTGCCACGCTATACCCCAAACGGAACCTGTTTCTCCATGCATAGCAACTTTATCTACAGCACTGTTTTTCTCGAAATTGTAAGGAACTGAAATAAGCGTCTCTCCAGTAGAGTTGTCATCTGTATTACCTTGAACAAAACAAGTCAGTAGAACTATTGCATTGTCCTCACAACCGTTAGCATTCAACATGCCGAATGAATTGTTACAAGATGGAACTTCTGCAAATTGAACCACCGTTCCATTATCCTCTCCTGAATATGCCGGAACTTTGCGATTAGGAATATCAAAAATTAATTTGACAGTTTCACCATCGTTAGCACCTGAATAACTATAGTAACCATTTGAATCCGTTTTTATTTCTGCTAACTCTACTCCTGAGCTATCAAAAATTTTAACCTTGGAATTCGGAATAGGTTTCTCAAAATCATCCCAGATACCATCATTGTTGCTATCAAAATAAACAAACCCCTCTACCGTATTAGTAGCTGGAACACATTGAGCAATTACATTTTCAGTAAAAAACGTGAATAGAATTAGTACTGAAACGCATATAACTCTAGTAAAGAAATAATGCTTTCTCATTTTTCGACCTTAGTTGTTTTAAATAAAATACTACTAGGTCCTATTCTATTCTTATTAGATGCTGATGCATCTTCAGGTAGATATGAAGGGGAATAGATCTACTAATCCCTACTTCACAGGGCAAATATAAAGATTATTAATAATATGTAATTATATATTACGATATTTTTTAATTTATTTTAAATTACAATATATATATAATTGATTTACAAATCATTATACATATATTTATTCAAATATAATTCAACATATTGAGCCTTATTCATTTAACTTATGAAGAAAAAAGCAATTATTCTTTAATAATGTCTTCAATTATGATTTTTCCGTGATGCCTCGTATTTTCTATAAATAATTTACTTGTATAAACACCACTAATTATGACTCCCGCTAAATACAATCCTTTTCTATTTGATTCCAATTTCTGATTATGCTTCGGTGTTTTTCCACCATCCTTCAAAATTTCAATGCCCATAGATTCTAAAAACTCATAATTCGGGTGATATCCTGTCATTGCTAATACATAATCGTTATCAATGTTAATTATTTTATTTGGAGTTCTAACTTCAACATTTCCGTCACTTATAGAAAGCACCTCACTATTGAAATAGGCTTTAATCGATCCTTCTTTGATTCTATTATTAATGTTTGGTAATATCCAGTACTTAACTCCTTTATATAGTTCTGATTCTCTGACGATCATTGTAACTTCTGCCCCTTTTTGCCAACACTCAAGTGCTACATCACAAGCACTGTTAGCTCCTCCTATTACAACAACCCTCTTTCTTATGTATTCATGCACCTCATTATAATAATGTCTTACTTTTGGGAGCTCTTCGCCAGGAACAGATAGATTGTTTGGATTATCATAAAATCCAGTTGCAACAATGACTTTTCTACATCTGTAAGTACTCTTTGATGTAATAATCTCAAATCGACCATCTTCACCCTCTACGGACAATACTTTTTCGTTGGTATTTATATTTAGATCAAAATGAAAAATTAATCGCCTATAATACTCTAAAGCTTCATTTCTCGTGGGCTTATCCAAATGTGAAATAAAAGGAATATTACCAATTTCTAACTTTTGGGAAGTTGAAAAAAAGGTCATATTTCTGGGAAAATTATATATAGAATTGACTATAGTCCCTTTTTCAATAATGATATAGGAAAGTCCAACCTTCTCCAATTCAATCGCACAACTAATTCCTGTTGGTCCACAACCAACAATAATTACATCGTACCTCTTATCCATTATCTGACAATGGTCACATCTCCTTGAGCCTTTATCTCTCCGTCTCCATAATCATAAGTTGCCACGTACACATACACACCTATTGGGGCATTTTCTCCACCAGATAGCTTACCATCCCATCTCATGCTAACATCATCAGTAGTAAAGACTTCTTGCCCCCATCTATTCCAAATCTTTAATTCATAAGAATCAGGAACCAAATTTTCACAAGGATTATAAGGACCAAAAGTTCTATTCTCCTCATTTTCTAACTCTCTAGTGATTGGAAAAAAGACTGAAGGCCATCTAAGTGACTCCAAAGGATCAATAACCAAATCTTCAGAAAACATATCTCCGCATTCATTGGTAATTGTTACAGAATATGTTCCACTTCCGTTGACAATTATCATCTCCTGAGATTCTCCTGTATTCCAAGAATATGAAATTGGAACAAACTCGCTATTAATCAAATCAGCATCTAAGGTATAAGAACCGTCAATACAATAATTATCGATAGAATCAATAAGTGCTGTTCCTGATGTGATAATCTCATTTACCTCAACAGAAGCATCATCACTATCATTACATTCATCAGTTACAGTAACGGAATAAGTGGTTCCTACTTCTGCGGAAATAAATTGAGTAGTTTCATTGGTACTCCATAAATACTCGAAATCAGGTCTTCCGTCCATAATTGATGGTACCAAAATATATTCCTTATTACCTTCTGAGCAATCTAATAAGGTTTGTAGTGTAACCTGAGGCACCATGCTTCTAGAAACCATAGATGTGTCACACAGGTTATAACAATAATCCTCATCTATCCAAACATTCCTTATAAAAGTGCCCTCATCCAATATTTGTATCATAGCCGTAGTATCTCCTGTGCTCCACTCATATCGAATAGCTCCTGGCACATCCTCTCCTATAATAGTATCTATGGGTTCATTTGGACAAAAAATAAGACTTTCCGGAGTCAAGGTGGTCACCGAATGGGAACCAAAGCTTTTATAAGTAATCTCCACATCTTGAAACTCCTCTCCCTCTTCATAATTCACAACAAGTGTATCAGAAGTTATGCTTATATCATCAAAACTCACATTTATTTCTTCACCACAAAATGAAAGCTCACCTTCCTGAGTCATATGCATTAAACCCGTATAGGATCTGTCGTCTTTCACAAAAGAGCTACTATATATAACACCACCATTCGGCATATCATTAAGTTCTGATAACTCTGTAAACAAATGATCTACATCATCTAAATGATGAAAAAGTGTAGGCTCTCCGGTTAATCTATCCACTTTTATCATAAAAAACTCAAGTAACATTAAATCCGTTGTGAATCCCGATACGAAGATTTCATTATTACTATTTACACTTACATCATTAAAAATAGTGGTAGCCACAGGTAATAAATCAGAACTAAAAGATTTAGACCAGATAGGCATTCCGTTGGTGTCAAGTAACGAGATAAAACTGTTGACTTCAACCCCATCAGTCAATTGTCCTACCATTACAATTTCTCCGGTCGTTAAAACATCAATGGCATTAACAATTATGCTGTTGCCTGCAACCTGATAGCTCCTTGCCAAAGATGCATTAAGGTCCTTGTCAATAATTGAGATAGAGCTGCTATTACCGGTTCCACTATTCACTAGAGTATTTGTTAAATATATCATGGTATCTACCACTACCAAATCATTTAGATCAGAGGTATAGCTAACCGAAAAAGTATCTTGAAACCCTAAAGAAAAATTATTAGCGGTAAGGCCGTCCTTATTTAATGAAGCCAAGGAAAGATTGCGATTATCGCCATCATGGCCAATAATTACTAAACTGTCCCTCATATTATCAAGCAAGGAAATAGTCGTCTCACTATTCACAACTTTACTCCAATTAACATCTGGACCATTGGTAGAAGATAATAAAAGAGACTCTTGCATGTCTTTATTTACCGTAGCTGAATGGAATACATTACTCTCATTGTTAATCATCACATCTCCTTTAGACAGCACTGTCTCTATACTTTGGTTATCCACAGAATCTATTTTATAAGACTCCATCACATTTCCTTTATCATTATAATTGGTAAGAACCAGATATCTGATATCAATAGTATCTACGTCATCCTCCATCACATCAAAACTCATATAGCCACCACCAGCCAATGAAAGAGATGAAAGATTAACCATTAAGGAATCTCCACTAACTTCATAAAGTCTTTGAAAACCTTTTTTTGTGAAATCTTGACAAAAAACAAAAACCGGTAATACCACCGCTAAACCTAAAAGCCAAGTTCTTAACTTCATATATATGCTTTATAATAATTAGAAATCAAAAATAGAAAGCTTTGATTATAACCTTCAATTTTTTGATATATTTTTATAGCAAATGACTGTATTGTCTATTATAAAAGACTAATTTTTGTTAAATCAAATTTCAATCTATTCTCCTTATCATTTTGTTCTCCTGAATCGATTTTATAGGATCGAACGCCCGTGTATTGTGACCTTATGCATTAAATACAGTCTTACTTGTGTAAGCTTCGAATAAAATTGGCTTATTTTTCTTTAATCAAAACAAAATTTTAAAAAATGTCTTTAAATCTTCTTGATTTAGTAAAAGATCAGGTTACTGGTCAATTAGCAAAAAATGCAAGTTCCTTTTTAGGTGAATCTGAAAGCGGAGTAACTTCTGCACTTGGAAGTATATTTCCTTCTTTGTTAGGATCTGTAGTAGATAAAGTAGGACAAGGTGAATCAGGTGCAAATTCAATCATGAAAATGATTGGTGGTTTAGATGATGGCCTTCTTGACAACATTGGAGGTTTATTCTCTGGCGGTGCAAGTAGCGTAAATGGTTTATTAAACTCTGGTGGTGGCATCGTTGATTCTCTTTTCGGAAACAAAATAGGCGGTGTAATAGATTTGATCTCAAACGCCAGTGGATTAAAGTCGGGAAGCACCAGCTCACTTATGAAAATGGCTGCTCCATTTTTAATGAGCCTTATAGGTAAAAAAGTAGCTGGAGGAGGAATCTCCGCTCTTACAGATTTGATAATGGGTCAGAAAAGTCATGTAGCCAACGCTATGCCAAGTGGTTTAGGAGGTGTACTAGGTTTCGCATCTAATTTATTCGATTCCGGTAAAGATGCTGCTGGAGCTGCATTCGACGCAGGTAAGAAAGTAGTGGATGGAGCTGCAGATGTAGCAGGCAAAGCCGCTGGAACAGCTTATGACACTGGTAAAAAAGTGGTAGGTGGTGCAGTAGATGTTGCAGGTGATGTTGCAGAAGGAGCAGTAAAAACAGGAAGCAGTCTTTTAAAGTGGTTATTACCATTATTATTGGTATTATTAGCATTAGGTTTCTTAGCCAGAAAAGGATGCAAGACTGGCGTTGATGTAGTAGATAATGCTGCTGAAAAAACTTTGAGTACTACTGAAAATGTAGTAGACGGTGCTGCTAATGTAGCAAAGGATGCTTCAGAAGCTGTTGGAGATGCGGCTGCAGGAGCTGTAAATTGGACTTCTGACGCTTTGAAAAGCGTTTTCTCAGTAGTGGATGAAGCTGCAAAAGCTACTTTGGACAAAATATCTTTCGTAGCCGGAAGTGCTGGTGACCAAATGGTTAAGTTTATAGACGGAGGATTTGACGGTGATCCTGTATTCAGATTTAATAATTTGAATTTTGATACAGGTTCTGCAACTATCAAGGATCCTGCAGAAATCAATAACATCGGTGCTATAATGAAGGCTTATCCAAATCTGAAAATTGAGGTAAGAGGTCATACTGATAATACTGGAGATGCTGAAGCCAATAAAACTCTTTCTGATGCAAGAGCTAACTCGGTAAGAGCAAGACTAATAGCTGAAGGAGTAAATGCTTCTAGAATAGCAACTAAAGGATATGGTCAAGAAATGCCTGTTGCTTCTAATGATACTGAAGAGGGCAGAGCCCAGAATAGAAGAATTGAAGTAGTAATAGTGAAATAAGTCATACCCATTGCGAATAAAAGGTGGTTTCTCTTTGGAACCACCTTTTTTTATTGTCCTTCTTTTGAAGAACCTTTCTGTTATTTCTATATTTGAAGTGAAACAAAGGCTATTTGAGGATAATTTTTGTCATATTATTCGTTTGTACCAGACTGATTGTCTTTTCTCAAATTTTTGGCCTTGACGTATTAGGAGGTAAGACTTTTCAAAAGCTGCGGTTCCAACCTCAAAATGGATTGATTGTTATTAAATTAGTGTTGAATGACAAGATTCCACTACAGTTTATTTTTGATACTGGAGCTCAAAACACCATTCTTTTTGACCGTGCATATGCCAACATTGCTCACTTAGAATTTGATGATAAAATAAGAATATTAGGCTCAGATCTCAATGGTTATTTATATGCGGATATAGCAAGAAATGTAAAACTCAGCGTTGGAGAACTTCCCGATGTAACAAGAGACATCGTAGTGCTTGACGAAGACTATTTCAATCTTAGTGAAGTAATCGGAACCAATATTCATGGCATATTAGGTACTGATTTTTTCAAGGCTCTTTTGGTACATATTAATTATGATAAAAACTATATTAAATTTTACGATCCATCAGAATACAACTATCAAAAATTAAAGGATTATCAAAAAACCGATATAGAAGTCATTGATAAAAAGGCTTATGTTAACTGTAAGTTTGACTATGAGGGAACTACCTCTGTTCGAAAAATGCTCATCGATACCGGTGCTGCTTTACCACTTATGTTACATAGTGGTTCTGAGGGAAATATAAAAATTCCAGAGAATGCTATTCAAGGCTATTTAGGAAAGGGGTTGGGAGGCGATCTCTTTGGCCATGCCGGCATCATTGATAATTTCAAGTTTGTAAATTCGAATTTTGACAATATCGTATGTAACTTTCAACAAATAGATACCACTATTATCAAATTAGAAGATATACATAGAGAAGGTATTATTGGTAATTACTTACTCTCAAAATTTAATATTTTCTTAGATTTTAGAAATTATAAACTTTATATCAAACCTTCAAAATCATATAAGGAGGAATTCAAGATTAATAAAAGTGGACTTAGTTTAATCGCTACAGGTCTTGCATTAGATGAATTTCTAATAATCAGTGTCCGAAAAAGTTCTCCAGCTCATCTACTAGGATTGGAAAAAGGAGATATTATTAAATGTGCAGGTTCATGGCTTAATCCTAAAAATACTTTGGGAGAAATACTAGACTACTTATCTCAAGAAGAAGGGAAAAAAGTTAACATCAAAGTCCTTAAGAAAAATGAAACTAAGGAAAAAAGATACTCTCTTACTTTAAAAAATCCGTTTCGTAAAGAAATCATCGCTAATTAAATCCACTATTTCTAAATAAAATCTAAAACTTAAATATTTCTGACCCCTCTTCGACAGTAATATTTAACTTTGTGCCCTATGAGAGATATTTTTGTATATAATAATCTACACAAGAAAAAAGAACTTCTAAAACCCATTTCAGAAGATTTTATTGGCATGTATGTATGTGGACCTACTGTTTACAGCGATGTGCATCTTGGAAATGTATTGACATTTACCAATTTTGATATAATATATCGATATCTAGTGCATGTTGGTTATAAGGTAAGATACGTGAGAAATATTACAGACGTAGGTCACTTACTTGATGATGGAGAAGACAGAATGCTCAAAGGTGCTAAATCGGAGCAGTTAGAACCGATGGAAGTTGCTCAAAAATACTCTAATGGTTTTCATGATATGATGAGAACCTTTAACAATCTACCTCCTAGTATTGAGCCCAGAGCAACAGGTCACATTCTTGAACAGATTGAAATGGTACAAGCCATTATTGATAACGGTTATGCTTATGAAGCCAATGGTTCAGTCTATTTTGACACTATTAAGTTTGCTAAAGAAACCGGTGATTATGGTAAACTATCAGGTAGAGTTATAGATGATTTATTAGCTGAATCAAGAGATAATTTAAAAAACCAAAGTGAAAAGAAACATCCTTCAGATTTTGCTATTTGGATGAAAGCTTCACTAGAGCATATTATGAAATGGAATTCTCCCTGGTCTTTGGGTTTTCCGGGGTGGCATCTTGAGTGTAGTGCTATGAGTACCAAATATCTCGGGCAATCTTTTGATATTCATGGAGGTGGTAATGATCTTAAATTCCCTCATCATGAAAATGAAATCGCTCAAAATATAGGTTCTTGTAACTGTGGTGGAGCCAACTATTGGTTACATACTAACATGCTTTTATTGAATGGCAAGAAAATGTCTAAGAGTGATGGCAACAATGTTTCTCCCAAAGAATTATTTTCGGGAGAAAGTCCATTTCTTTCGAAGGGGTATACTGCCATGACCATGCGATTTTTTATTTTACAGTCCCACTATACTAGTACTGTAGATCTAACTGATGAAGGATTGCAAGCTGCAGAAAAAGGCTATAAAAAACTGATGGAAGCTAATCGTTCATTGCAAAAGATGAACTCTGATAATTCAAGTGATGGAAAACTTGATGAAGAATTCAATAAGTCTTGTGATGCTGCTTATAGTGACATGAGTGATGACTTCAATGCTCCTAAGGCTCTTTCGAGACTTTTCGAAATGGTTCCGAAGATCAATAGTATTGCAAATGGGCAGATTGAACTATCTGATGTCTCTACCTCTGTACTGGAAAAAGTCAAGCATACTTTCTCTAGTTTTATTTTTGACATATTTGGTCTAAAAGAAGAAAGTTTGGCAGCAGATAACAACGGACCTTTAGATGGTCTAATGAGTCTTATATTAGATCTAAGACAACAGGCAAGAACTAATAAAGACTGGCCCACAGCAGACAAAATAAGGGATAGCTTACAAAGCAATAATATTGTTGTAAAGGATGGTAAGGATGGTACGTCATGGTCCATTGGGTAATTTATCTTAGTAAAACATATTGTGCCTTAAGGCATTGATAAATATTTTAATTATGAATATCAAAAATCTAATTTTCCTTCTAATCATATTTGTTTCGGCGTGTAAAAGTGAAAACAACAACACCAATAGGACTGCTAAGGAAGATAAACCCAAGTCTCTATTTATTCCTGAATTTCTAAGAGACTCTGCTTATGCCCACATTCAAAAACAACTTTCATTCGGACATAGGGTGCCTGGGAATGAAGAACATATAGCTTGTAGAGATTGGCTCGTCTCCAAATTTGAAAGTTATGGTGTAAAGACACAATTACAAAAATTCTATTCTAACTTTTTCGATAGAAAGAATGTTCCTTCGTACAATATTATAGGAGAGATTAATCCTGATGCCAAAAAGAAGTTACTTTTAGCTGCCCATTGGGATAGCAGGCTTGTCGCTGAAAAAGATAAGAATGAAACATTAAGAGATAAACCTATTATGGGTGCCGATGATGGAGCTAGCGGAGTAGCAGTGTTACTTGAACTGGCAAGAGTATTCAAAGAATATCCTTTGGACATTGGAATCGATTTTGTTTTATTTGATGCTGAAGATCAAGGCGAAGAGGGAGAAGGATGGTGTCAAGGTTCTAAATATTGGTCAAAAAATCCTCATCGCCCAGGATATTCTGCAAAGTTTGGAATACTACTGGATATGGTAGGTTCAAAAGGTGCTACCTTTAAGTGGGAAGCTTATGGCTATCAATTTGACAGAAAATTGCATGAAGCTGTCTGGAAACTAGCTGGAGATCTGGGTTACAGTAACTTTTTTATACCCGAGCTAGCTGGCGGCATAGAAGATGATCATGTTTATGTAATGCAAAATATGGGCATTCCTATGATCGACATCATTAATACCAAAGGTGATGGAATAGGAGGCTTTGGACACTATCATCATACACATGAAGATGACATAGATATTATCAGTCCAAGAACATTACAGGTAGTAGGCAAACTAATGAATCATATCGTTTATCGAGAAAATGGCCAATAATATAGGATAATATGAAGGGTATCAATCTTAATTTGGGAAGAAAATGGAATGATAACTTTATTTCAACAGAAAAGAAAACACCTGACAATTATAATAAACTAAGTAAGGTTGATCCATCCAAGGTAGAAAATATTGTTGCTGGACTTCCTCCTTTTCTAAGAGGACCCTATGCATCCATGTATTCGGTCAGGCCATGGACCATAAGACAGTATGCTGGCTTCTCTACCGCTGAAAAAAGCAACGAATTTTACAAAAAGAATCTATCTCAAGGCCAAAAAGGTCTTTCGGTGGCATTTGATCTTCCTACTCATAGAGGGTATGACAGTAATCATCCTAGAGTTTTAGGTGATGTGGGTATGGCAGGTGTAGCTATTGATAGTGTGGAGGACATGAAAATTCTTTTTGATGGTATTCCCTTAGATACCATGTCCGTGTCCATGACTATGAATGGAGCAGTCATTCCCATCATGGCTTTCTATATTGTGACCGCAGAAGAGCAAGGCGTTAATATATCTGATTTAAGTGGTACCATCCAAAACGATATTCTAAAGGAGTTTATGGTGAGAAATACATACATCTACCCTCCTAAACAGTCCATGAAAATTATTTCAGATATATTTAAGTATACTTCAAATCATATGCCCAAATTTAATTCTATATCTATTAGTGGATATCATATGCATGAAGCAGGTGCCCCGGCAGATTTAGAATTAGCCTATACTATTGCAGATGGGATAGAATATTTAAAATGTGGGCTTGATGCAGGTTTAAAAGTTGACGCTTTTGCTCCACGATTTTCTTTTTTCTGGGGAATTGGTATGAACTTTTACAAAGAAATAGCAAAGCTAAGAGCAGGTCGAATCCTATGGGCTGAAGAAATTAAAAAATTTAATCCAAAAAACTCCAAATCTATGGCCCTTAGGACACATTGTCAAACTTCGGGGTATAGTTTGACGGCCCAAGATCCCTTTAATAATATTGGAAGAACCGCTATTGAAGCCCTAGCTGCAGTTTTTGGAGGCACACAGTCACTACATACCAATTCACTCGATGAAGCTCTAGCTCTTCCCACAGATTATTCTGCAAAAATTGCCCGAGATACTCAAAAATATATACAACGAAAAACTGGTGTCATTAATGTTGTTGATCCTGTTGGTGGTTCACATTATATTGAGCATCTTACTCAACAATTATATCATAAAGCTAAAAAGCATATACAGGAAATTAATGATCTAGGTGGGATGGCTGAAGCCATCGAAAAAGGCATTCCAAAAATGCGAATTGAAGAAGCCTCCGCAATCAAACAAGCCCAGATAGACAATAGATCTGAGTCCATTATCGGTGTTAACATATATCAATCCAAAACTAAAGAGATTGATTTACTTACTGTTGACAATAATGCCGTTAGGACAAGTCAGATCGCTAAAATTACAGAATTAAAAAAAACAAGAGATTCCAAAAAAGTGAATGCTGCCCTCTCAATGTTAGAAAGTGCAGCTAGAAACAAAGATTCTAATCTTTTAGAGTTAGCAGTTGTGGCAGCACGTCAAAGAGCTACATTAGGAGAAATATCCTTAGCTTTGGAAAACGTTTATGGTAGATACAAAGCCAACAACAAACTGATATCCGGCGTGTATGCCAATGAAATTAATATGGACAAATCTTTTTCAAAAGCTAGGGAGTTATCAAATCTTTTCGCTGAAAAAGAAGGCCGTAGACCAAGAATAATGATTGCCAAGTTAGGGCAAGACGGACATGATAGAGGAGCAAAAATAATAGCTACTGGTTTTGCTGATGTTGGTTTTGATGTTGACATAGGTCCGCTATTTCAAACTCCTAAAGAAGCCGCTAAACAGGCAATTGAAAATGATGTTCACATTCTAGGAATATCTTCTTTAGCTGCTGGTCATAGAGCTCTGGTACCCGAAACGATTAAAGAACTCAAAGAAATGGGAAGAGACGATATTGTTGTGATCGCAGGAGGAGTAATACCTCCACATGACTTCCAATTCCTCTTTGATGCAGGAGTCGCTGCTGTCTTTGGGCCTGGAACTGTTATCTCTCAGGCGGCTCAACAACTTCTGGAAATATTACTTGATGATTAGGTTTCGAAATAATTAGTAAATTTGTTGTATGCGATTGTATCTTAAAACTCTGATTATCACAACCTTACTCTTATGTGCTAAATTTTCGTTTGGCCAGTTGAATATTAAGGTGGGATACTCTTTTGCTTACACTGAAGGCAAGGCTATCAATAACATATTTGATCAATACAATGATGCGAATCCTTGGCTTGAACAAAAATTTAGCAATTTTAATTATTTCAATGGATTAGATATTGGGTTACGATATAAATGGCACAATCTGGGTATTTGTTTGGACTTCAGCAATTTGGGTAAAAAAACGGAAGGATTAGGCACTAATCCTAACAATTCTACTTTTTTTTCAGACAAATGGAATGCCAACTTAAATGGTTATACTGTAGGTTTGGAGTCTAACTTCGGAGTATTTGGATGGGGGGCAAATATTGGTTACAAAACGTTAAAATTTGAAACAGATATTTCAGGTTCAAATAATAATAAAACAGTTTATAAACAGAGAGAATTGAACTCAAAGTTTTATATTTCGTTGAGTTTGCCGTCTAATTCCACAGCTATCTCTATTCAACCTTATATCCAAATTCCTTTAAAAAAATATAATTTACACAGCGTTGAACAAGAAATCTTTTCCAATGACGCTAGAGATGCTTCTCTTTTTGACGAAGAGTTAGTTTTCTATGGTGTCTCGGTTATATTTTATAATGGTCCTCAATAAATAATTTAAATTCGAATAATGAAAAATTTAATTTTCTTAGCTGCACTGTTCCTCTCCTATACCTCTCCTGCTCAGGAGAATTTTAACAAAAATACTTTCAGCGGAATAAAAAAACTGAGTACGATTAATTTATCTAATATTGAAGACCCTTATTTGGTACACTTAGAATATGTTAAATCACCGGATGCGATTGGTAATGCTTACAAGCAGCATCTAAGTCAGATTAAAGAAAATATAGCTTCCAAATACCCCAGAAAAGAACAAAAAGCCATTCAACAGAATAGAGGTTTAGTGAACCCCCCAGAGGTAGTGAATGGATTTAATCTTTCCGGAGTTCAAGTAGGAATTCCTTTGGATAATCATTTATCAATGAGTAAGGATTGGGTCGTTTCTGTTGGAAATTTTTATGTTTCAATATATTCTAAAGAAGGCAATCTTGTAAAAAACGTTGGGCTTCAATCTTTGGCTTCTGAAGCAGGTGTTTCAGCACAAGCGTTTGATCCAAGAATTATGTATGACAGAACAAATGATAGATATGTACTGACCTTCTTAGCAGGTTTTGATAGCCAAGATACTCATATCATCGTTGGCTTTTCTGCCACTGACGACCCCACTGGTGATTGGCATTTATATGATATAACCGGAAATCCGAATCAAACTAATGAATGGACTGATTATCCAATGCTTTCTATGACGGCGTCCGATGTATTTATTACAATAAATCTATTATTGGATAACAGTACTTGGCAAGCAGGATTCGTTGAAACTATTATTTGGCAAATGGATAAATTGACTGCTTATAATGGAGAGGATCTTAATTTAATAAGATGGGATAGCATAGAGATAGAAGGTCAAAATATTCGAAACCTGTGCCCTGTTGAAAGTGGAGATGGTCAAGATTTACAGGAAATGCATTTTGTTTCAAATAGAAATTTTGCAGAAGAAAATGACACTTTTTTTCTAGTGAAAGTAGTTGGTTCAGTAATGGATGACGACATTGATTACATCGAAATGGATTATATCATTTCAGATACTCCTTATGGCGTTCCTCCCAATGCCAAACAATTTTTTGGATTTCTGCAGACAAATGATGCCAGGGTATTAGAAGCTTTCATTTTAAACAATGAAATACAGTTTGTGGGCAATACTAGAAATTTGGACAATAACAAGGCTGGTATTTATCATGGAATCATTAATGACTTAAATAATCCAAATGTAGAATTGCATCACATTATAGGTGAAGAAGTCGAAATTGGTTATCCAGGTATTATATATGCTGGTGATTCAGAAGATGACCATGACGCAATAATTGCTTTTAATCATTCTGCCAAAACGGTATTTCCCGGAATGTCAGCCCTTTATTCCGTACCTGAGCAAGGATATTCTGATATCATTAGAGTTAGAGAAGGAAATAGTCACGTAGATCTTTTGGCAAGTAAAATAGAAAGATGGGGTGATTACTACGGAACACAAAGAGATTTCGATACAAACGAATTTTGGATATCAGGTTTTTTAGGACATACCGGAGATACTAATAGGCCTTACACGGCTAGATTGAAAAAACCTGAAATTACCGTTGGAACTGAAGATTTAAAAGCTGTAGAAATAGCTACAAGCGTATATCCAAATCCAACGAATAGATCCAGAGTATCGGTTGATATCAATATTCCTGAAAATGCAGATCAAATCAAGTTAGTACTTACAGATAATCAAGGGCAAATAGTGGATAAATTATATGATGAAGCGGTATATAAAGTTGGGAAAGTCAATTTCTCGTTTTATACTTCGGATTTGGTCACTGGGATTTATTTTGTCAATATTTTCCTAAACAATCAACATATAAAAGCGGAAAAAATAATTGTTGATTAATTATATATCCGCTCCAAAGCTATACTTAGGTATCTTACCAAGTACTCCTTCAAAGTACTTGTAGATGTAATCTAGGTCTTCTTTTTCATTATCCGAAGGATAAAAAGGTTCGCCAAAATGTACTTCTTTATTTTGGTAATCAAACTTGACCAATACTATTGGTATTCCACTTAGTTTCGCGATATAGTAAAATCCGGACTTTAGTTTTTTAACCTTTTTTCTTGTGCCTTCCGGAGCAATAGCTATCGATACTTTCTCACGTCTACCAATCTCTTCAACCACAGAGTCCACAAAATTAGTACTCTTTTTCCTGTTCACCGGTATACCTCCTAACGCTTTAAAAAACCATCCATACGGCCATTTAAACAAGCTGCTTTTGGCAACATATTGTACTTCAAATTTGTGGGCCAATCGTGTCGCTATACCCAAAATAAAATCCCAATTACTCGTATGCGGAACTACAGCAAATATTTTCTTATTTAAATGTCTTGGAATCACTCCGGTAACTCTAAAACCCCAAATTTTCAAAACAACTTTACCTAGTAGTCTAAACATAAATAAATAATATATCTTTACTGACATCGTCAATTAACAGTAAATATCGTGTATTAACATGGAAAAAGGCTTTTTTAAAAATCTTAAATTTCAAAATTTAGTACCACCAATGGACAATACCCAGAAAGAGAGGTATGACATAGGCTTTGGATTTAAGTTTAGCAATAAAAGGCGTTTGGTAAATGATGACGGTAGTTTTAATATAACAAAAACAGGTAAAGGAAGTTTACACCTCTATGAATGGCTCGTAGAGATGAGTTGGACAAAGTTTTTTCTCCTTTTAGTAGTCATGTACATTGTTGTCAATTCCATTTTTGGACTTTTATTTATGTGGGCCGGAATTGATACTTTAGAAGGAATAAGATCAGGTCCGTGGTATTACGAATTTGGCCAATGTTTCTTTTTTAGTATCCAAACTTTTACTACTGTCGGATATGGAATTGTAGGACCTATCGGTTTTTGGGCTAATTTATTGGCAGCATCTAATGCATTTTTAGGGTTACTGGCTTTTGCTCTAGCTACTGGTTTGTTTTTCGCCAGATTTTCAAAAGCACGGTCATCTATTAAATTCAGCAAAAATGTTATTCTTACTCCTTTTGGAAATGAATTCAAGTCGATACAACTAAGGATAATTAATACATCAAATGTAAAAATGACAGATATGCAAGCCCGTATGTTACTTACATGGCTTGATGAAGAAAAAGGTAAATACAAAAGAAAATTTGAAAGATTAGAGTTGTTTATTGATTCGATTTATTTATTTCCCCTCAATTGGACCATAGTACACGTCATTGACAAGGATAGTCCTCTCTTCAATAAATCCATAGAATGGTTAAAGGATCATTTCGCTGAACTTATCATTATTGTTAAGGGTTTTGATGACAATTATTCACAATTTATAACTGATTATCGAGGTTATGATCTAGCAGAAGTAAAAGAGAATTATAAGTTCGAAACCATGTATCAAGTTTCTGAAAGAAACACTGCCCTCAATCTTGATAAGTTAGATGATCTAGAAAAAATTTAATCGAACATTAAACCTTTTGAAATAAAGACGGTCAAAAGATCATCAATACAATTAAATAAATGGTTGATGATAAAATAATTTTGGAACTGGTATCGGACCCTAAAAGCATAGAAAGAGGTTTTAGATTATTAATGTCTGAATATCAGGAAAGATTGTACTGGCATATTCGTCGTATCGTAGATATTCACGAAGACGCTGATGACGTTCTACAAAATACTTTTATAAAAGTGTTTAAGTATATCAAATCTTTTAAGGGTGATAGCACTTTATATACTTGGATTCATAGAATTGCGACCAATGAATCGCTTGATCATTTAAAGAGAAGAAACAAAGCGATTAAGGCTACGAATGGAGAAGACGGCTTACAACATCTTACCGCCAAGTTAATCTCTGATCCCTATTTTGATGAACACCATGCTAATCTTCAACTTGCCTTAGGAATTGCCTCATTGCCTGAAAGACAAAAAGTGGTTTTCAATATGAGATACTACCAAGAAATGAGCTATGCTCAAATTTCGGAAATATTGGATACCTCAATAGGAAGTTTGAAAGCCAGTTATCATCATGCCGTCCATAAATTGGAGAATTACCTTAAATCAAAATCTATTTAAAATGAAAGATGAAATATATAAGGAATTAAAAGAACTATCTCCCTGGTTATCCGAAAAACTAAGAAATGATGGGTTTCATATTGATAGTCACTATTTCGAAACATTAAATACTAATATTTCTAATAATCTAGGATTAGAAAAAGATGAAAGCCTTAAATCTAATTATTTTGAAACGCTACAAAATCAAATCATTAACAAAGTAATTCCCAAAAAGGTAAACAATGTGTTCCATTTAAAAAGATGGGTTGTGGCCGCAAGCTTTGTTATTATTGCCGCCTGTATGGGTTGGTTTCTTATCAATCAAGAGGACAAAACATACGCTTCTAATGAGCACATAGATGAAGATGAAATAATCGAATACTATGAAGATGATTTATCGATAAGTGATCTGGCTTCTTTAATGTCAGATCAGGACCTAGAAGAAGATTTTTTAACCACTGATATTTATCAAGATGATATTGATGAAGTGCTAGATTATATGATAGATGACGATAACATTAATTTAATTTATTAAGCAATAAACACTATATGAGAATAACACAAATTTTTATGCTGCTGATCTTTTTTTACTCTGCTCAAGCTCAAAACGAGCAAAATATTGAGGAAAAAATAGAAGCTAAGAAAATAGCCTTTATAACCACTGAGCTTGATCTAACATCCGAAGAGGCTCAAGACTTTTGGCCTATTTATAATAGCTTATCTAATGAATTGAAGGAAGCGAAGTCTGACAGAAAACATAAGAAAAATGAAAATTTCGAACACCTATCAGATAGTGAAGCTATTTCTTTATTAAATGAGCACATTGAAACTCAGGAGAGAGAATTAGCTATTAAGAAGAAATATACGGATCAATTTCTTCAGGTACTTCCACCACAGAAAGTCTTACAACTTTATAGCTTAGAAAGAGCTTTCAAATCTAGAATGATAAATTCACTTAAAAAGCGGATGAGAAATAGAAATAGACGAAATTAAGTTTGTTCAAGGGCCTTATCATGAATAAGGCCTTTTTTATCTTCTACCTGCACATCTCACACAAGCATTACTTTCAGGCATAAACATTAATCTCGCTTCCTGAATATCATTTTTACATACTGAACATTTACCAAAATCCGGGTGATCAATTTTCGATAGAGCTATTTTCAATTTAGACACTTTTCGTTCTTTGTTTCTAATAGCTGCATCAACAACTCCTTTATTATTAATTGCGTCCATTCTACTTACCCTTCCTATAGCATTTTCGGGAGTAATCGGTTCTGCCATTGATCTCATCTTCTTTAATTCTGCTTCATGAGATTTGATCATTCCTTTGATCTTAATAGCGATGGATTCTTTTTTGCTACTATCCATAAAAATTAATTAAAAAAAATCACTTTAATATAATCATTCTTGTTGACTCCAACGTTAGATAAACTATGAGAGTAGTTTTATTATTCCTTTTGATTTCATTCATTGGCGGACCAAGTATCGGCCAAGTCTTCAAATACCCATATTTTTATATTAAAGGGACCAAAGAGGATAAGTTTGATGGCATGTATGGCTATTATTACAAATCCAAAAGAACTAAAAATCAAGAACTTCATATTGGATTGGACACATGGAAAAATAATATAGTTCAGCAGCTAAAAGCTCAGCCAATAGAGAGACAAAATCTACTGATTTATGTGCACGGTCTTTGGGCCGATAATGAAGTAAGCTTTACACATATTCTAGAGAAGATGGATGAAAATATCTACTCCAAGGACATAAACCCGTTTGGTGTTACCATTTCTTTTAAATGGCAAGCCACACTTCATTATGATACTAACGTTCAAATCACACAATCAAAAGGTCAAATCTTTGCAGATGTATATCTGGATTTAATTGACGAGCTAAAGTGTGAATTTCCAGATATCAGAATTGCATTCTTGTGTCATTCTATGGGTAACAGGGTCTTTGAAACTATGCTTCAAACCTTCCGACAACAAAAAACTGACCCTCAAATAAATCTGTTGATCATGGCAGCACCAGATGTTCATTACAATGTTTTTAAAGAAAATAACTCTCTGGAAGACATCTGTGATTTTGTAGATAAAGTCTATGTTTATCATCACGAAAATGATACTACCTTAGGATTTTCTTCCCAATTAAACGGAATACCTCGACTAGGCAAAGTTTCAAGTGTGGATACCTCTGCTTTTTACTGCAATAATATTGTCTTTCGAAATGTACTTGGTGTAAATGACAATGAAGACTTATCAGGTAAAATCACGAATCATAGATACTTTTATAGCAGCCCAACGATTAGAAACGAGATATTGGAGTGGTTAACCATCTATTAAATTTGAAACGATCCTAATATAAGTTTCATTTCCTTATTTTTGATTTTATAAATACAAATCAATAAACGATGAGGTTTTTTATTGGCTTTCTGGGTATAATCTTTCTGATAGGCAGTATCTGGCTGGGATATTTATTTTCTCCTTGGTGGTATCTGTTATTAATAGTTATTATTCCTTTGGTATTAATAGTTTTTTATGACATGTTTCAAACCAAACATGCTATCACACGAAACTTCCCCTTAATAGGAAGAAGTAGATATATTGCAGAATGGTTAAGGCCCAAATTATATCAATATTTTATAGAGCCCGATTATGACGGTCGTCCGTTTTCTAGATTGTTTCGAGATGTGATTTATCAAAGAGCAAAAAATGTAGCAGATACTACTCCATTTGGAACACAACTCAATGTTTATGATGATGGTTACGAGTGGATGGGCCATAGTATCGGAGCTCTGGATGCCCACAATCTAAATCATGACCCCCGAGTACTAATAGGTGGAAAAGATTGTAAAAAGCCATATAGTGCTAGTGTTTTAAATGTTTCGGCAATGAGTTTTGGTTCACTTAGCAGTGCTGCCGTCCTTGCATTGAATGGCGGTGCTGCAAAAGGAGGGTTTGCTCACAATACGGGAGAAGGGGGAATTGCCCCATATCACAACCATCACGGAGGTGACCTCATATATCAAATAGGTACAGGTTATTTTGGGTGTAGAGATAAAGACGGAAATTTTGATGACAAACTTTTTGCTGAAAGGACTGCTAATGATAATGTCAAAATGATAGAAATAAAATTATCACAAGGAGCTAAGCCGGGCCATGGTGGTATTCTGCCTGCAAAAAAAGCAACTCCTGAGATAGCTAAAATCAGAAATATTGAACCTCATAAAGCGGTGCATTCTCCTCCCTATCACAAAGCCTTCAACACTCCCAGGGGCTTACTTGATTTTATAAAAAAATGTAAGAATTTATCAGGTGGTAAGCCTGTGGGTTTTAAACTTTGCATTGGAAGAAAACATGAATTTATAGCCATATGCAAAGCCATGATTGAAACAGGTATTAAACCCGACTTTATTGCTGTAGATGGTGGTGAAGGTGGCACCGGGGCAGCACCATTAGAATTTAGTAACTCTGTAGGAATGCCACTTCGTGAAGGATTAACATTCGTTTATGATACCTTAATAGGTTTTGATATAAAAAAAGATATTCAAATAATTGCTGCTGGTAAAGTTTCTACTGGCTTTCATATTTTCAGAGCCATTTCTTTAGGAGCAGACTTATGTTATTCTGCAAGGGCAATGATGATGGCGGTGGGTTGCATTCAAGCGTTGGAATGTAATAAAAACACCTGCCCAACCGGTGTAGCCACTCAAGATCCTAAATTGATAAAAGGTTTAGTGGTAAGTGATAAAAAAGAGCGGGTATATCATTATCATCAAGAAACTGTAAAGAGTTTTGTAGAATTAATGGCCTCTGCCGGAATTAAACATCTAGATGAAATCACTAGAGCACATATTACAAAAAGAGGTCCTCTTAATGATAGCAAGAGTTATGTAGAAATATTTCCTTACATTACTGAAGGTTGCCTACTAGGTAAAGAAACTGTTCCTACTTCCTGGATGCATCATTGGAGTATTGCAACATCCAAAAGTTTTTCTCCTAAATATGAGTCTGTATATATAGAAGAAGATTAATTGATTAAAAAGTATTCTAAAAAGATTCTGGAAAATCTTGGTATCCTCCTTACGAAGGATACGCAATAAGTAAAAAACTGAGTAATGCCGTGAGCAAGCCCATAGCAAGGATAAATCTTCCATCCTTGATGGGCAGTTGTTCATCATTTTGATAAAACATGAGTATTTGGTTTTGAGTTTCGATAATCATATTTCACAACTTTTTGTGTACAACTCTTAGTATGCCAAAACGATGCCATCAGGATTTTTACTAATATGACATGTACTATATTAACATCTAACCAAATTACATAAGTTGAAACATTATGGATCGACAAAAGTATAACACACTAAAAATCAATACATTTAACATGCCTTACATAATTTATATTCCTAATGGGATAATTATTCAATATTTCTAAAATACCCTAAAAGGTATAAAATAATAAAAATTGATAATGTCATTATATTTACTTACAGAATAAGAATGTATAAATATGACTTCGGAAATAGGTAAGTGGATTATAATTGTAGCTCTCGGATTACTTGTGATAGGAATACTCATTTACTTTTTCCATGACAAGCTAGGCTGGATAGGCAATCTACCAGGAGATATTAAAATAGAAAGAGAGAACTTTAACTTTTATATGCCCATTACTACCTTGATTATTGCTAATCTTCTATTAGTAGGTCTTATTCGCGTCATCAGACAGTTCTTGAATTGAATTACTTTATACCCAACAATTTGTGCGTTTGTAGACTAAGTTTCCATTTGGGGTTCTCTAAGCAGTAATTAACCGTCAAACTTTGATTGGTATCAGTATTATTATCGTCTAATGGTTGCAAATAAAAATGATCAAAATTTAGATGTTCGAAGTCCTTAGGATGATTCTCTTGCTGAGGAAATACCAACTTCAATTCATTTCCTCTCGTAAGAACCAATTCTGCATCTGCTTTTGGACTTACTGTAACCCAATCAACTTCTGGCAGCTCTAAGGTACCATTTGTCTCAACAGATATATAAATGCCTTTAGTCCTTAATGATTTCACCAACTCTTTGTCCATTTGAAGAGCAGGCTCCCCACCAGTAAAAACTACAAAAGGAAGTTCATTACTCATAGGCCACAATTCAAAAATCTTTTCGATTAACCTATTGATTTCGTACTTGCCTCCATTTTCCCCATCCATACCCCAAAAATCCGTATCACAAAATTTACACATGGCATGTTCTCTGTCTTTTTCCAGTCCCGACCATAGATTACATCCTGAGAATCTGCAAAAAACTGCAGGTCTTCCAGTGTGATATCCTTCACCCTGAATTGTATAATAAATCTCTTTGAACTTATACAAAACTATACTCTAATTTGATTTGATGGTAAAACAGCGGTAGCTTCGATTTCCACTAGCATTTCCGGATCTATCAAACCTGATACCTGAACCATAGATGTTGTAGGATCTATACCTTGAAATATTTCTTGATGAGCTCTACCAATTTCTTCCCACCTTGAAATATCGATTACATAAATTCTTGTTCTTATTACATGCTTTATATCCCCTCCCAATTCTTCAATCGATTGCTTAATTATATTAAGAATATACTTGGTCTGATTATATGCATCTTTGGAAAAAAGCACCTCTCCTTTATCACTTACCGCCGTGGTTCCAGAGACTTCAATAATAGAATCAATGCGAGCTGCTCTCGCATATGCCACTTTTTTTTCCCATTTAGCTCCTGTATAATAATTCTTTCTCATTAGTTACCATAATTTAGTAATTCGACACTCAAATCATCTCGTGACTTTATCATTCTCTCAGGAATCACCTTTTTTATCACTCCCTCTTTATCAATACAAAAAACTCTAGGAGTGCCTAAATCCTCAGCATAGACAGCTGTTCCAAAAATTTTACCATTAGGAATCAAAGGTAATGTAAACCTGTAATCCTCAAGTTTCTTTTTACAATCTGCTTTAGTTCCGTATAAAAAGGATATACATTGGACATCTTCTTTTTTATTTATTTTATCGAGTGCTTCTAACACAAAAACTCCATAGTTGTTATCTAAATCAACAAAAGCCAAAAGTACATTTTTACCAAGATATTGACTTATACTTTGTGCATTCCCCAACATGTCGTTAGCTAAAAAATTCTCGGCTTTTTTATCCAAAAACTGATCTATCAAGGCCGTTTCCGGTGGAGTAAAATCGAATGGTTCCACCTCATATTTCACTTCAGCACTTTTGATCTGGCCTGTTAATGAAAGTGGAAGAATCAAAATTATAAAACCAATTAATTTTAATACTAAATTCATATATTCAGTTTTTATGTTTTTTAATCGTTGAATGAAACTCGCTTATGATCCTTGTCCTACAGTAAAAGTCTTTTTAAAAATTCGCTTCATTTTTTAAAGTATATGTTTTGCAAATTGTAATAACGAAGAAAATCGAGCATCAGGTATTTCACACTTGAACTCGTCTTTTCCCTCTATCAATACGGTATACATGTTTAATAAGTTTCCAAATCTGATATCAGAATCAGAATCTCCTACCATAACAGATTGTTCAAATTCAATTTCTGGGAACTCTTCCTTGGCCATCATGGCCATTCCCGGATTAGGTTTGCGATAGTAGCTCTTATCATGAGCTAAGTGAGGACAATAGTATATTTGATCTATTCTTCCCTTAGAATTATTTATTTCTTTTAACATTTGCGAATGTATGGTATTAAGATCATCATGACTCATTAGTCCTTTACCTACTCCTTGCTGATTAGTAACTATGAAGATTTTTCCAAAAATGGTACTGAATAAGTAGAGAGCTTCCAGCACCCCTGGAAGAAATTCGAATTCAGTCCAGTCCGTTACATAAGCATCCACTTTTCGCTTATTAATAACTCCGTCTCTATCCAAAAATAGTGACCAACCCTCATTTAAATGGTCTAAGCTCATCGACTGAAGAAAATACTTTCCAAAGATTCACAAATAGTATGTAGTACCAACATATATGCTTCCTGTATCCTCGGAGTGTTCGAGCTAGGAATTTTAAATATTAGATCACAAATCTCGCCCATCTCACATTGTGTCTCTCCCGTGAAGCCAATTACTTTGATATTCTTATGCTTTGCTGTTTTTACGGCTTCAATAATGTTTTCGGATTTTCCCGAAGTTGACAATGCTATCAAAATATCCCCTTTCTCACCTAAAGCTTCAAGTTCTCTTGAAAAAATACTCTTAAAACTGAAATCGTTAGAAACCGCAGTGCAAAATGCCGGATTATTTGCCAGAGCTAACGCTTTAAGTGGTTCTCTATCGAGATAAAATCTTCCTGAAAGCTCTGCTGCAATATGACTGGCATCTGCCATTGAGCCACCATTACCACAAAAATATATAGTCTTTCCAGCCTTTAAACAAGATACCATATCTTTGGTTATCTCCTTCTCCAACTTTATATACTTATCAGAAATGAGGGTTTCACATACCCGAATATGTTCTTCTATTCTAGATTTCAACATAAGGCAAAATTACGGAATCTTCACCTAACATTCGTATTAACTTCACTTACGAAATCATATGATCCTTACTCCACCTTAATTTAATCCATATATTTGCTACAGTTATGCCTTCTATAAAGAAAATATGTATACTTGGTCCTGCATACCCCTATAAAGGCGGAATTGCTGCCTTTAACGAACAATTGGCCCTCGAGCTAAACAAATTAGGGTATTCCGTAGAAATTGTAACCTTCTCTTTACAATATCCTTCGTTTTTATTTCCAGGAAAATCTCAAGTAACTCTTGAAAAAAAAAGCTTTCCGTTTCCCATTTTTCGTATGGTAAATTCCATCAATCCCCTAAACTGGATAATGGTAGGAAAGCGTCTCAAAAAGAAAAAATTTGATATCGTAATTTCTCGATTCTGGATTCCAGTAATGGGGCCTTCCTTAGGCACAATATTAAAAATTATTAAAAGGAATGGACATAGTAATATTTATGCCATAATCGACAATTTAATACCCCACGAAAAAAGAATAGGCGATAAATTATTAACCAGATACTTTTTAAATTCTTTGGATCATGGGGTTGCGATGTCAAATAAGGTAAAAGCAGATATTCGTAGGCTAAATAAAAATCTTCCCATTACTTTGACTCCGCACCCTGTCTATAACCATTATGGACGCAAGATTTGTAGAGAAGAAGCTTGTGAAAAACTAAACTTGGATTCCAAACATACTTATGTTCTATTCTTTGGACTTATAAGAAAATATAAAGGATTGGATTTATTAATAGAGGCTTTTAGCCATATTGATCAAGGCAATATCCATTTATTAGTGGCTGGAGAATTTTATGATGATCAGATCAAATATGAGACATTAATTTCTGAATTAGAAATAATCGAAAAGGTCCATTTTATTTCTGGTTTTATACCTGATGATCAGGTTGCCACAATTTTTAGTGCAACGACTATTATGGCTCTTCCTTATCGATCCGCAACTCAATCGGGAATCACGCAGATGGGGTTACATTTTGAATTGCCCATGGTAGTAACTGCAGTTGGAGGACTTCCAGAAGTTGTTGTTAACAATAAAACTGGTTGTGTCATTGGGCCAACACCAAAAGAAATTGCTGCGGGCATAATCAGGTGTTTGGAAATTCAGCCTAACATATTTAAACAATCCATTGCGGAAAAGAAAAAAGAGTATGAGTGGGAGACCTTTATTGAAAATATTCTTCCCAAACAAAAAAATGCTCCATGACAATTTCTTAATCATGGAGCATTGTGTTTTGAGTATGGAAAGAACTATCTAATTAATGTTATATCTCCCTGTTTTCTAATTAACTTCTTATTTCCACATTGGTTTGACTCATAATCCAAGACATAAAAATAAATCCCCATAGGTAAGTCGATACCATCTATTTTACCCGTCCATTTATGACCTCTTTGGAAGACTACTCGCCCCATTTTATCAAAAACCGTAAAACTTACAATCGATCCATTTAAATATTGATCAGTCGAAAGATCAATAAAGTCATTTGAGCCATCATTATTTGGACTGAAAATGTTAGGTAAATTGATTTCCTCAATCCTGTTTTCAATATTGGGATAAAATGTTTCAATAATCTTTTGACAACTTGTTGTTATTTCTACAGAAATAGCTCCTGCGACATAATTTTGAAGTTGATTACCCTGATCTCCATTTGACCATGCCACTGTATACTCTTCCTCTTCTGCATTCAGTATCTCTACTGATGGGTATAACTCCAATTGATCACAGGAATGAGGGTCATTTACCAACACATAATCAATTTCTCCTTTATCTTCTAAAGTGATCTCTTCAAGCCTAGTAACACAACCCAAACTATCTTCGACTTCTATACTATAGTCACCTTCACCAAGATCTTCAAAATTTTGATCACTCACTTCTACCCCATTGATATAAAACTTGGCATCTTGCCCCGCATTACCAATAAGAATTATATTTCCGTTAGGAGAGTCGTGACAAGGGTGATTGAATTCGACATCAAATGTCAATTCATTGGATGCTGTGATATAATAAGTTGTAACCTCCGTTTGCCCATTTCCTAAATCCTTTTCTACAATAACTTCTTGTTCTGTATCATAGTTGGTTCCCTCTATTTCAATTTCTTCTCCATGACATAAATGGACATATTCATCGATATAAATAAACTCAGGAGTATTTTTAGTAATCAATAATTCAATGAATTGATCGTCATCACATGTTACAATACTAAACTTAACACTATCTATTAAGGATTTATACTCATCATCCAGTTCTTTAATATTTACGACGTAATCACCACCTACCACTTTCTTGAAAGTGAAGCTACCATTACCATCAGAAACGCCCAATGACCCATCACTTAATGCAATATCAATACCGCTAACTAATGTATCGGCACTGCTTATAGTTCCATCTTCGTCCACGTCGCTGTAAATCACCACTTCAACATCACCAAATCCATCTAACAGGGTAATAAATAACTCATCAGAAATGTTAGTACAACCATTTACATCTGTCATGGATAAATGATATGAGCCACTTTGTCTAACTATTAGTTCGGGCATATTACCATTATCATCGTCGGACACTTCAATTCCTTCATAAAACCATTGATAAGTAACTACATTAGGAACACTTGGCATACAAATAGTATCCGGAGCACATCTTTCATGACATCCCGAGGGTACCATACTAATGTCCGGACCTTTAGAAACCTCAATTGAATTACTTTGTCCCTCACAACCGATAGAATTGTAAGCTGTTACAAAGTAATTACCTCCCTCCGAAACTGTTATACTTGTACTTGTTTCACCAGTATTCCAAACGTAATTCAATGAACTTACAGGGTTAGTTATAGTTAGTGTATGTGAATCTCCATTACACAGTACACCTGAATTATCAGCAACAATTATTACCTCAGGAATACCAAAAACTTCAACCTCTATAGGTCCAATTACGTTCACACAACCACTTGCATCATCGGTTAATTCCAGTTCGAAATTATGTACTCCCGCTGGTAATTGATTTCCTAACTCTTCTGAGAAGATAAGCATAGAACCATTAGAACCGTTAGACCATTTATAACTATAATTACTATTGCTGCCAGCTTCTAAAATCAAATCCTGATTTTCACAGATTTCTATTCTATTGCCAGAATATATTTCCGGTATTCCATCTACAGTACTAACCCCAACTATCGAAGTAATAGGAAGACTTAACACATTTACCAAATAAGGATCAGGCTGGTAGGTACACCCATTTCCATCAGTAACCGTGAGATAATAGACACCACTGGTAGTTATATTTACGAATTCCGTCGTCTCTCCGTTTGACCACTCATATGACATTCCAGATAGAGGGGCAGATAATTGAGTAATCTCCCCTTCACAAATATCCTTCCCTAAACTACTAGAGATATCTCCTGCTAACGTATTCTCGTGAATCGTTATTTGCTTTTGTAGTAAATCTTTACATCCATAGATAGAAGTCAGTTCGGCAGTAACGTCATATATCCCTGGGCTTTCAAACTTATGATAAGTATTCAAACCACCACTGTAATTATTGTCTCCAGATGCCAAATCACCAAAATCCCAATATACCTCCGAAATTTTATCATAATCAATAAGTTCAAAATATACGCTTTCTCCCTGACAAGTAACGGTTACATCCTGAATATCATTTGGTTTAAATTCATGAACCTTAATCGTTTTAGTTATTACATCAGTACAGGCATCACCTGTTATTGTCAACGTAACATCATATTCGCCTGGTGCATTATATATGTGGGTTGGATCCGCTAATGAAGAAAAATTATCAGTGCTAGACGGGTCTCCAAAATCCCATGCCCAATTAGTAATTACTTTCCCAGGAATATAAGTACTTCTATCAAAAAACTCTAAAACCTCGCCAGGGCAAGCATTAATCACCTCAAAATCTGCCTTATAAGTTACTTCAACTATTTCTGTTCTATAATCTCTACAAATTTTTCCAGGTTCATCCTTATCATCCACATCACCAAATAAGACAACATTGAAAAATCCGGCATTAGAAAATTCGTGAGATGGATTTTCATCATAAGAAATATTATTAGCACCAGAGTTCGGGTCATCAAAATACCACTGTATTGTACTCACATCTATTCCTACTGACATATTTTGAAAATCAACCAGATTACATTTAGTAGAATTCGTATGTCCAAAAAGTATTTTATCATCTGTGTTACAAGGAGGCTCACATGTCCCATCTTGCGGTGTACCATTACACTCTCCGCAGTATTCAAATACTCTCAAATTATTAGACCTATTGGTACACCCATTGTCATCTGTAACGACTACATGATATGTCCCTAGAGACGGAGCTGTATAGATAGCCGATGTATATCCGGTGGCAACATTATCAAGATACCATTCATAAGTATATCCATCCTCAGCATCAAGAGCATATAAATCGGGAAATCTATCTCCTTCTGACAAACAAATACCTGTAGAATCAGGAGATGAAATTCTTATATTGGGTTCAGGATGCTCATTAATGGTAAAACTGGATTGTCCCACACAGCCATAGCTATTAACAACTTTACATGTATAGCTTCCAGCACGTAATTGGGGTGTTGCATTTGTCGAGACTAATACATTGTTCTCATCAAACCATTCCTGACTTGAATAACTGCTATTGATCGAAACAAACACCATTTCATTCGTACATAAGTAATCAGGAGCTACGACCTCCGGAAATGGTAAGTCATATACAGCTACATCAACTTCTTCATTTGACAAACAAGAGCTAAGAGATACTTTATGAGAGCCTGATTTATGCCATAAGACGGAGATAGTATTTTGGTCTTCCTCTATAATGGTTCCTGCATCTTCGGG
Organism: Saprospiraceae bacterium; assembly: GCA_965230495.1. Lineage (GTDB taxonomy): Bacteria > Bacteroidota > Bacteroidia > Chitinophagales > Saprospiraceae > JACJYM01. The sequence goes on from OZ246004.1 coordinate 2,318,638, forward strand.
AATAACTTCCCAATCGTAATTCATACCTTCTATAAAGTCAGCATTATAAGTTTCTAATGACTCCACACAGGAGGAATTAGTACCAGCCACGTTCATTGCTGTAATAAGTGATGGATATAAGCTGATAGGATCCGATTCACAATACAATCCATCAGTATTAGTTTGAAAAACCTGAAGTAAAAACGGACCTGAAGAGTTCCATTTGATCACAATACTTTCTCCCTGATATTCGGATACACTTCCCCCATCATCAGCAATCCATCTAAACGAAGAAGCACTCAATCCAGTAGTAACTCCATAAATATACTCCGATCCTTGACATACTACTTGTTCTCCTTCGATAGCAAGTACTGTAGCTGACTTTTCCAAAACTCTAATCACAACAGATTTCTCATCACTACAGTGTGCACTGGAAACAGCACGCAGTTTTAATTGGTTACCAATTTCACTATCTGGAATAGAAAAATTCAAATTGACTCCATTAGAATTTGTTACCACCGATCCATCCATTCTCTCCAAAATCCAATCGACACTTACCGATCCATTAATATCTTTAGAAGAAGCTTCTAATTGATCACCAGCACATATTATGGAATTATTTATCTCAAGATCAAAATCATTCAACAACTGGATAGAAAGATCATCTGACCCTCCGCATTCCAAATAACAGTTATAATAATCCACATTAATATCTCCGTTACCCACCGTGTTATCCCATTTGATCATAATTGTTGATGTACCTTGTCCCGCAAGAATACTTCCGCCGTTAACATTCCAATTATATTCTGTCGCGTCATATTGATGAATACTATAAAACTCTGTACTTCCCTTACAAGGCTTTGTATCACCTGTTATAAAAGCATCATCAGAAATAATAGGTATTCTAAACACTTCCGTAGTGCTACACAATTGATTGTTACAACCTGCGAGACTTAATTCAATATTTCCCTCAGGACCTTTCCCCCAATCGATAGTAATATAATTATCCGTTGTGGAACCTCCATCTGTAATAGTTCCATTTCCAAGTACCTTCCAGTTATAGGTAGAGCAATCATCCTGTGAAGTATAAGTTACTTCAGTGTTTTCACATATAGTTCCTCTACAATCTATGGTAGGCTGCCATAGACCGAGCACTTCGATCTCATATTCGTATATATCAAAGCAGCCACACACGTTTAATGCTTTCAAAGTAATTGTATAATTACCCGGTGTCTCATAAGTAATTAAAGGTTGTAACTCCTCTGACGATCTCCCATCACCAAAATCCCATTCAAAGGAAGTCGCTCCTGAAGATTCGTTAATCATTTGTATCTCCTCACCTAAGCAATATTCATTTTTCTCTGGATCCAATGAAAATGCTGCTTCAGGTTCTTCAAGAACAACTACACATCTACTAAGATTTTCGCTACATCCATCCCATTCACTAAATACGAAGGCATCTAAATAGTATGTGCCAGGTGTTGTCCATTTTACAGTAATTGTAAAATCATCCTGCGCAACAATTTCACCTCCGGATGAACCGAAGTACTCCACAAACAAAGGAATTCCATTCGGATCGAAATCTTCGATTCCATAAGTCACAGTATTACCAACACATGACGTAAAACATCCATTCTGCGAAGTATTTGAACAAGAGCCATCTAACTCAACTATCTCAGCATATACAAGAGGAAAAGAGAAAACTCTCATCGTATCATTATGAATAGTATCTCCGCAATATGACATTATATTAAATAGATAATCTCCTTCACTCCAATAGCATAATTCAAAATTACTGGTTTGCCAATTAGGAGTAAATTGGTAACTATCTGTAAAGGGTTCTTGAAGAACTTCTACACTAAATTCTTCACATTGTAGCACATTACCATTACCATCCGTAAAATAGTATTGATGACAAGATCCCGGACATACTTCTTGAGGCCCTTCGACATAAACTTTTTCTTGTCCTAGCATACTAATAGATAAAACGCAGCTGATACAAAATATTAATCTCCTAATCATAGTAACTTTTCTATTTGTTTGAAATTCACTAAGTAGACTTAAGTGAATAAACTATTGCTGCTTGAAAAGTATAAAAAAAAGGGAATCAATAAAAATTGACTCCCTTTTTATCATTTTTAAATAGTAATTATTTCTTTCTCTCTGCGGCCTTTGCCGAATAATTTACTTTTAACTGTCCTGCTTTTCTTAAAGCCGTTTTCACATCTGTTACAATACCCATAGTAACATCTCCATCTACCTTCAATGACGTCGTAATCAAAGGTTGTTGCTTCTCAGAAACTGTTTCTCTATGTTGCTGAAGAAAAAGAGGAATATCTGTTAAATCCGCAAATTTATCTCCCAACTGTATCCTTGGCTTAGTTCCATAAGTCGCCTGATATTTCTCTACAGGTCTTCCTATCCATATATGATTTACCAAAGACTTCTTCTCCAGTTTTGTAAGCTCAGTTGCACTCGGTGTAACTACCTGTAATTTTTCCTCTCCATCACGTAAAACTGTTACTACCATGAAGAAAAATAACAACATAAATATAATATCAGGTAATGAAGCCGTTGAAATGGCCGGTTGTGCTTTACCTCTTTTTTTCGAAAAATCCATTTTACCTTTTTAAGTTATATTCAACAAATTAATTTTCTTCACCAAAGGCGGTAGGTTCTGCTTCAGAAATAACTAAAGGAATTGCTTTAATAATTTCTCTTTGCTCATTTTTTTCTAAAAACTCGAACAATTTTCCGTGCCTTTTTTCTGCTTCCTCATTTCTCAATTCGTTATACGCTGCCTTAAGTTCGTTATAAACAGCCATGTAAGTCTTATACTTCGTTCCTCGATCATTTTTAAGAGATACCAAGGCTCTATCAGGGCTCTCCGCCATATTTTCCAGCTTCTGTGGATTTTTGATAAATATCTTGGTATTATCCTTCAATTGATCTATGCTCATTGGCTCACCTCTAACTAAGAGTTGGTTATCCGCATTTACCAAAACCGAATATACATTTCTAGTTTTCTGTTTATCAATCTCTGGTGGCTCATCAGACCAAGGTGGCAATAAAACCAAAACTCCTTTATCTTCAGCAATAGTAGTTGTAACGAGGAAAAATATTAGTAAGAGAAAAGCAATATCCGCCATGGACCCTGCATTAATCTCATTTTTCATTCTATCTCTTGTCCTTGTCTTACCCATGCCAGACTATTTAAACGCATTTCTTAATTCGCCAGCGAACATAGTAACAAAAGCTACCAATGCCAACCCTATAGCAGTCCAAATTCCACCACTGATAAATTTGCTGGTTCCATCCGATAGATTTTCAGACTGATGCAATTCTCCCAACTTCCCTGTAGTCTCAACGTCTCCCATGCTATAAAATATAAAGAATACTACTAAAAGTCCGATTACCAAACCAATTAGCTTAATAGCGTCTTTAGGAAACTTAGCTAAATTTAAAGCACCGAATAAAACAAAAGCCAAGAAAGCGGCTGCAATAGCAAGAAATATCGTAATACCAAGCCCCATGTCAAATATCTTAATATCCTCAACATTTACATCCTTCAGTCCTTCTGATGTCAATTGTCCTGCCCATTCATCAATACCAGTAAAAATACTGATAAGGAAAATGGCTATTACAAGAATGCCCAGACCGAAAGCGACCATTTGGCCATTCTTTGTTAAAAATTTATACATAATTTATCTTTTATAAGGATTACTTAAACATTCCATGTCTTGACATCATTTCTACCAAACTGATAGATGAGTCTTCCATTTTATTAACTATACCGTCAATCTTTGACACGATATAATTATAGAATATTTGAAGAATAATAGCCACTATAAGACCAAAAACCGTAGTCAATAAGGCTACCTTGATACCTCCTGCAACTACAGATGGTGATAAATCTCCCACTGCTTCGATTCTATCAAATGCGAAGATCATACCAATAACCGTTCCCAAAAATCCAAGCATCGGTGCAATAGCTATAAACAACGAAATCCAAACTAAACCTTTTTCTAATAGTCCCATTTGAACACTGCCGTAATTTACTATTGACTTTTCTACTGCTTCGGCTCCGCCAGCTCTATTTCTTAAACCTTCGTACATTACACTTGCTGTAGGTCCAGGAGTTGATTTACATACCTCCAATGCACCTTCCACATCTCCATCACTAAGTCTTTCATCAACACTAGCCAATAACTTATCAGTATTAACAGTTGCTAAATTTAGCGTAATGATTCTTTCTATACAGAATGCCAAGCCTAGTATTAAACATATGAGTACCAAACTCATAAATTTCCAGTCACCCTGGATAAAATACTGCTTTAACAGTTGAAATCCACTTGCTCCACCATCGGCAGCATCTTGTGCCATTACTTCGGTTGCTCCAAAAAATGTAGCAAGACAAAATACTCCAATAACAAATAATAATTTACGCATGGTTTGTTTGTTTTTCTATTTTTTTAATTAAATAATTCTACCAAAATGATTGCTAAAAATATAAATAAACTTTAAACATTAAAAATTCATTAGATTTTTTTTGCGGAGAGTGAGGGATTCGAACCCTCGATACGCTTTTGGCGTATACACACTTTCCAGGCGTGCTCCTTCGACCACTCGGACAACTCTCCAATGGGTACAAATTTTAAATATTTTTTCAACTTTAAATAGCAAATTAAAGATAATTATATACATGTATCTTTTTCGTTAATTATAAGATTCTCAATGTTAACATTTTGGTGTATAAGAGAATAATTTATGAGCATTCATAGTAGTTACTAAAGCTATCTCTTCTATCGTTGTCTCCTTAATATCTGCTAACTTTTCAGCCACAAGTTTAACATAAGCGGGCTCATTCCTCTTACCTCTAAATGGCGTAGGAGTGAGATATGGAGCGTCTGTCTCCAATACCAAATATTTCAACGGAATTTTTTTTACAACTTCCGTCATTCCGCTGTTTTTAAACGTTATTACTCCTCCCATTCCCATCAAAAATCCAAGGTCCATTATCCGCTGAGCTTGTTCCCAAGAACCGTTAAAACAATGAAAAATTCCCCTTAAGTTTCCATTTTGATTTGAAGAGATCATTCCTATTGTTTGGTCTAATGATTCTCTACTGTGAATAATTACGGGTAAACTCATCTCTTTAGCCCAGTCTATCTGTGTTTGAAAAGAATCACATTGTTCTTTGTAGTATGTTTTATCCCAATATAAATCTATTCCTGTCTCTCCTATTCCAACATATTTTTCATCAGCCATATACGTGTACATCTCTTTTAGAACTTGCTTGTAGCCTGCAGTCACGCTACAGGGATGAAGACCCAACATGGGGAAGCATATCTCTGACTGTTCAGCCAACTTTTTCAAGGTTAAGAGCGAGTTTAGATCAATGTTGGGCATATATATTCCAGAAATATGCTTTTCCTTAGCCCTTTCTAGCATCTCTATTCTATCTACATCAAATTGCTCCAGATAAATATGTGCATGAGTATCAATCAGTTGTACCTTGTTATTCATAATAAACCAATGGTAGAATTAAACAATATAATTATATATACTTTGTACTTGCAATATTAAGTTATATTTGATTTCAAACTATACATTTTGTCGAAGAAAAGAAAATTCTATGTGGTTTGGAAAGGGCTCAATCCTGGAATTTACAATACTTGGGAAGAATGTAAGTCCCAAGTGATAGGATTTACAGCCGCTGAATATAAATCTTTCGATTCTCTTGAAGAAGCCGAAAAAGCTTTTGAGAATTACGACTTATATAAGAAAAATGAAGTAAAAAAAACTGTTTACTATGTGGTTTGGGAAGGGTTTAATCCTGGGATTTATACTACTTGGAAAGAAACCGAAAAGCAAATCGCAGGGTATAAAGCTCCCAAGTTTAAAGCATTTGGTAGTAAACAATTAGCAGAAATAGCTTTTCGAGAAGATCCCGAAAAATATAGTGGGCGAAGCTTCAAAAAAACCAAAGATATGAGCAAGGAAGAAATAAAAAAATATGGATATCCCGATCTAGTTTCCATATGTGTTGATGCGGCATGCAATAAAAAAGGTGACTTTGAATATCGAGGAGTTATTACGGAAAGTGGTACTGAATTATTTCATGTAGGTCCCTTACAAAATGGATCAAATAATGTGGGTGAGTTTCTTGCCCTTGTTCATGCGTTGGCATATCTCAAAAAAAATCGAAGTGATTTACTTATCTATTCGGACTCGAAATATGCTATGAAGTGGGTCGCCAATAAAAAAGCTAACAGCTCTGTAAATGATAAAAAGGTTATGTATCTAATTGATAGGGCTGAGAAATGGCTTAAAGAAAATAACTATCCCAATAAAATATTAAAATGGCAAACAAAATTCTGGGGAGAGATACCAGCAGACTTCGGAAGAAAATAACTACTTCGCAAATCTCATCCTATAATCAGGCACAATATTTCCTGCCTTAATCTTATCCAATTTTCTCTTAATTAATCTCTTCTTTAGAGGTTTTAATTTATCAGTAAACAATATACCCTCAATATGATCGTACTCGTGCTGAATGACTCTGGCATTTAGTCCATTGAACTCCTTAATATGCTCTTCAAAGTTTTCGTCGTAATACTTGATTTTAATATGGGATAATCTTTCTACATCGGCCTGTAGTTTTGGAATTGAAAGGCACCCCTCTTCAAATAAACAACTCTCGCCAAACTCTTCAATTAATTCGGCATTGATGAATACTTGTTTGATTTCATCACCTTCCTTTTCCTCTTTTACCGTCGTATCGACTAAAAACAATCTAATATTTAATCCTATCTGTGGAGCAGCTAAGCCTACACCATTGGCATTATGCATAGTTTCAAACATATTATCAATTAGTTCTCCCAAACCAGAATAGCTGTCATCTATATTCTTAGTCTTCTTTCTAAGAATACTATGTCCAAAAGCGTAAATAGGAAGTATCATATATGTCCCAAGTATTTTTGTAAAATTAATATAGCACTGACTTTGTCTATCAGTGTCTTATCTCTTCTTTTCTTTTTTTTAACCCCAGATTTGAGAATAATTTGCTTAGCTTCAAACGAAGTAAAATTTTCATCAACGTAATCTATAATAATATTGCCCCTATTTTGTTTAAACTTTTTAACGAAACCTTTCAAATACCCCACAACATAAGTAGGATTACCATCTTTATGAGTTGGAAATCCAAAAACTATTTTGGTAACATCTTCCTTCTCAGTATAACCCAAAAGGAAATCCATCAAATCCTCTGTGCCAACTGTATCTAATCCTGTGACAATAATTTGAAACGGATCGGTAGTTGCTATTCCACATCTTTTAAGGCCATAATCGACTGCCATTATTCTTGCCATTTGCAAAAATAAATTTTTATGAGAAAATCTCGTATAATTCCTAAAAATGAGAAAAGCCCCTCGCGAAAACGAGGGGACTCATCCCAAAAACAGTAAATACTATTTATTGTTATTAAATCAACAATTATTATTTTATAACCACCATCTTCTTAGTAGATGAATAAGTACCTGCTTGTAATTCATAGTAATGAACTCCTGAATTTGACAACAATTCAGTACCTATTACAACGGTGTTCAAGCCTTTGTTATAATCTCCACTCACTGTTCTTACTAGTTTACCTTGAACATCAAATATTTTCAACGTTACGTATTCATCTTTAGGTAATTCAAAATTAATTCTAGTTTCTGCTGAGAATGGGTTTGGTGTATTTTGATATAAAACATATCCAGCAGTCAGATTATCTGAACTTACACTAAAGTCTATATCTAATACCTCATCACTCGTATTGTAAGCTTCCGCATCAATACCTAAATCATTCACAGCAATTGTATTACTTAAACTACCGTTTCTCAATGCAGTAAAGTTCAATTTCAATAATTCAATATTTCCAAGATTAATTCCTTTTACATCATGGAAACTTATTGTTAAAATTCCTTCGTTTGCCTTTTGCGTACCAATATTAGAATCATTAAAACCTAAATCATTCTGAGCAACTCCTGCATACTTTATCATTTCACTATCAAAAGAAATCGTAAACTGATATCCTGTAATAATCATATCCTCGTTAGTATTTAAAGAAACACTGATTTCTTCATTCTTATTGAATCTTACATCATTCATTTCTAATACAATCGATTCATTATTTCTAGTTTCAGCTTTTGATTTACCGGCCTCAGAGGTTTCAACATTATCGTTAACATCACCTACCTTCACAGCAACAAAATCAACTTGCATATCAGTATTAAACTGATCAATAACATACGACTCTGGGAAGGCCTCTCCTAATGGATTTAATTCATCAATAAAATTATATTGCTTATCAATAAATCTCCATGATGTATTATTGTCAAAAGAAGCCGTTAAGCCTAAAATTAGTTTTCTTAATTGAACTAAGTCAGATGCTGAAATCTTCTCATCATTGTTAATATCAGCAGCGATTATCTTATATGGTGAATCTAAATTTGTAAGATTCAAGATATGTCTCTGTATTAGAACTAAATCTAAAGTACTTACTCCATTCTTATAATCATTATCCTTTGAAGGTATTACCGTATATGACCCTCCTAGAGGCATCTCTGGGAATGCATATACCCCCATGTCAGTACTCATTTCTGGTTCAATCTCTGCTCCGATCAATGTTACCTCTGCATCTTTTAAGTTACCTTCCATTTCCGTGGCAATTCTTCCGCTAATTTTTCCATCAGCGTCACCAGAATCTCCACAAACTCCGTTATTATCCTGAATGTCTATGTAAGTATTACAAAATGCTTGAACCAACTCACCTTCAGGCGTTTCTACAGAAGCATAAATCATCACATCTTGAATACCTAAGTGCGAACAATCAAAAGTCATGTTTGTCTCGGTAACATCAGGACTGAAAGATAATAACACCTCGTATCCACATGGGTGAGAAGAGCCATTATCAAAGTCAGACGCCCAAAGCTCAACCATACCTTCATCCGCAACACCATCATCATCAGTATCTATTGGCATCAAATCCACTGCTAATCCATTCAAACAATATGGAGTCGGAGCCTTACAATTTACAACACTAAATATTTGCTCACAAGTGGTAACATTTCCACACTTGTCTTCAAAAGACCATAGTACCATGTGAGTTCCTACAGGATAGCTAGCACTTGCAACTGCTGTATTACCGGTTCCACTTACTCCGAGACCTACTTCGAAAGAGCCGTCATTATTAGCATCGATATGTGCGTACCATTTTAAATCCGTAGTACAATCATCTTCCGCTGTTGCTGTTAATTCGATATATCCGTTCTCACACTGATTATCATATGTACAAACAGATTTTTCCTCACAACTGCTCGTAATTGTTGGAGCTACTGTATTGTTAACTTTTATAATTTGTGTATGCTGCCAAGAAGGATAGCTAACACCTCCACCAGGTAATTCAACAAATTGGCACCAATCAATTACTTCCCAAGTTCTTACTATCTTGAAACAAGCATCTCCGTTGGAGTTATTGAAAGTAAATATTTGATCATCATAATCTGCTCCTACTAAATCACATGCATCCTCTAAGAAATCAGGTTTTCCTGTTTCCTCTGGAGAGTAGTCAACCGATGTTGGATCATCACACCCTTCCATTGTTACATCAGCTGGCCAAATAATATCGTCATTATCATAATTAAATGGATCAGAGTTAACAAACGAAACAACCTGATAACAAGAAGCTGTTCTTCCTCCATCATCAGTAGCTGTAAATGTTCTTGTAATCTCTCCAATATTACATTGGTTTAAATCTTCAACTGCTACTTCTTCCATTGTTACATTACAATTATCATAAGCTGTAGCTTCTCCGAAAAATTGACTCAAATTATCTGAATCATAAGCAAAATAGCACTCTACTTGCATATCATCCGGACAAGTGATTGCTGGAGGTAATTTATCCTGAATTTCAGCATTCACCATACATTCATTATAGTTTCCAGCTCTATCAATTACTCTAAACACAACAACTTGATCATCATCACCTATATCCTCACAGCAGAATTTAGTGTACTCACTATAGCTGCATATATCAGATACTTCAACCACATATTTCAAAGATTCCTGTGGATCATTAAACCATTTAGCGTCATCTGCCGATCCTGGAGAGTTTAATACATGAGCGTTTAGCGTATTATTGCTATTATCACCCCAATTAGTATAAGTAAGAGCTGTTCCGTCTACCCATCTGTAGTCATCTAGAACAGAGTTTCTTTCTAATCCTATCCAATACTCTTCTCCATCCTCTAAGTATTCCCTTGCTTGCGTATGTACCCAGCTAAATTCACTTCCAGAACTAAGTACAGCTAATGTACCTCCTAAAGCCACACTGTACTTTCTTGCAAGATCAAAATCTGACGCCCAATCAGACAAATAATAATAATGTCCATTTCTTTCTCCTAAGTAAGTATATCCAGTGAAAATTGGATAATGACATTCACAATTATCATTGTTCATCCTTCTTACCAACATACGATCCACCGCACACTCATCAGTACTTCCATCATCAAATACTGTCGCATTTACCCAAGCGGTACCATCTGTGGTTACAGCAATTGTCGTATTCTGATCACATACTGCCACAGGAGGTGTTTTGTCCGCTACCGTAACAGTAATTTCACACTCTGAAGAATTGTGACACTCATCGTAAGCGGTATAAACCACTACATGATCACCAACTTCTAATTCAGCCAACCCCCCATTCTCATCATTAAAACCTGTTGGATATGAAGTTGTTACATGATTGTCAGTTGAACAATTGTCCTCTACTGTAGCTTGTGGTAGCATAAACACAGCAGAACACTCGTGTAATGTAGTCGTTACTTCCATGTCGTTCGGACATGTTATTGCAGGTCCTTCGCTATCGACAATTTCTATCATTTGTGTAAAAACATAACTTCGTTGAGGATCAGAGCATGACCACTCGTTTAAAGTCCATGTTCTCATAATTTTAATTGCACATCCAACTGGAGGAAGTACCAGATCAGTGTATGATGCGGCAAGGTTACAATCTACCAATACATCAGGGTATAATGGTATAATTGCTCCCGTACCATCCATGAAGTAAGGAAATCCCGTACCACCCAATGCAGTAGATACTGGTGCTGGATGTCCGTTTTCGTCAACTGGGTAATCATCGTCACACTCTAAATTTGTATCATCCGAAAGTAAAAAATTACTTGGACGATTAACTGTTGTAAGATCAGGAATTCTAATTACAGTGAAATCAATGGTACACTCATCAGATACATTACCCGACGCATCTTCTGCAATATAAGTTCTAGTAACCATTTTTAACACTTCATCGCTAAATGTTCCATCACAACTGTTAATTGTTGTTTGCTCTGAAATCTGTGTTAATACCACATTACCATCACAGTTGTCAGTAGCTGTTGGCAAAAAGTTCTCTAGTTCGTAACATAAGAACGGATCTGCCGGTGAAGCACAATCAATTGTAGGACTTATTTTGTCCTCTATTGACAAAGTACTCCAACAAGAATTACCGCTTCCGGTTTCTGTTACCTTAGCAGTAAGAGTTAATCCTATATAATATGAAGTAACAATCGGTGAAGTTGGGATAATTTCATCGTTGTACATTACATCCACTGTATAACCTGCTGCTCCGGGACATGATGTGGTTTGTCCGTTTAAAAGCATATCTGAAGTTATTTCAGCTTCGCAATCATCCAAGTCAAGAGAAACCTGAATGTTTCCATTACAACCTAAAGAACATTGTCCATTTAAATTGTAATTAAGTAGTAAAATTGTGAAAGTCATCAAAGTATAAAAGAAATACTTTTTAAACTCTCGGTGAAACGTAAAATTCGTTTTCATCATGAGATCCAATTTTGAGTTAGTTAAAATATATATTACTGTTAATGGGAAAGAAGAGAGCAAATCAACTATCCCTACCCCAATCGTCTTCACAATTGAGTTATCTTTGGACTAACATCATTCTATAGGTTGAAATAGTTATTAGAATTAATAACTATAAGGTCTATTATACATTTTAAAGTGACTCATTCAAGCCACAGAGCAAATACAGGCACAAATATATAAATAATTATAATATGATATACTACCTTTTATTAGGTATTTTTTATATAAAATATTAAACATATATATAAAAGACTGCTATATAGATTCAAATAAGAGTTATTTTATGACGTAAAATAAAAAAAGCCCCCCTCCAATTGCTTAGAGAGAGGCCATCCCAAAAACCGATTTATCTTAACTCAATTTCTGAGTTTAATGATCTATATTATTAATTACTCAATCACGATCATTTTTCTAGTAGCCGTATAATCGCCACTACTCAACTGATAATAGTATACGCCTGCTCCATTCAAACTCTTCTCCTCTACTCTTATCACATTAACTCCTCTCTCTCCTCTAAGTTCTCTCTCCATCACTACCTTACCCGTTACATCATATACCGTAAATACTGCTGATGATGACTCAGGTAAACTGTATACTATCTCTGTATTACCACTGAATGGGTTAGGCTCATTCTGTCCCAAAGCATAACTAGCCTCTACTTCTGTTGTTCCTGTCAAGTTCAACTCTATACCTCCCACACTCAAGTTATCTCCTGTGTATACCTCTGCTCTCGTAACATCTGAACTAATACCTACCATATCACTCAATCTTCCTGATCTCTCCGCTACTAACACTATAGTAAACAACGACTCGCCATCTAATGAACTTACCGATTCTCTACTATTCCAACTCATCGTTATCTGATCTGATGATATCACTCCTACATTACTGCTCGCTATATCTAACAATCCACTCTCTACTCCTCCGTAGATCATGCCTTCCAGATTCATCGTAAACTGATAACCATATACATCCGCAAAGTCCCCACTACTCAATACCAATCTCACCTCTTCGCCTGCCTCTACTTCTCTATCCTCACTCTGTAGGTTGATCACTCTGCTACTTCTTACTTCACTATCTCCTCCCTTAGCATTCAACTCAACACTTCCATTTACATCTCCTATCTTAACCGCTACAAAGTTCTCCGAATCTCTGTTACTTGATAAGCCCGATATGTCATTCAACTCTACAAATGGCCATGGATTACTCGCATCCATCGAACTGCCCTCTACTACAAATCTCCAACTCTCATTGTCCGGTAAGTCATCATTCACATACAATCCTAATATCAACTTTCTCAATTGTGTCAAATCACTCGCTGTGATACTCTCACTATTATTGATGTCTGCTGCTATCAACTTATATGGACTATCTAAATTAGTCAAACCTAATATGTGTCGCTGAATCAACACTAAATCCAATGTACTTACTCCATTCTTGTAATCTATGTCATTAGCTGCACTTAACTGGAAGTCATTGCCATTCGCTAAGTTGTTAAACGCATAGTCTCCACTCGCATTCGTTGTCGTTGCTTTTGGATATTCTGGCATCACTGCATCTACATATACATTCGCTCCACTCAATGGTGTACCTACTTCTGTACTTATGTTTCCTGATACTCTTGATCCACCTGTTGGATCACATGCTCCCTGATTGTCTGCTAATGTCAAGTATACTACACAGAAATCACTGTTCAACTTCTCATCCCATACTGTCATGTGTACCTCTGCCTGTGGAAAATCATCACATGTATACACCATGCCTGATGTCTGTAATTCTGGCATCCACAACTGTAACTCTCCATTGTTATAAGCCGCTATCGTACTCGCCTTTGCAACAGGATATGCTCCTCCATCTCCATTCCAATCTACAAACCCATTCGCATTGAAATAGTGACTTACTCCTACATTCAATAATCTGTTCTGGATAATCGTATCTGTTATCTGTGGTGCTAACTCATCAAACGTATATAGTAAATCCTCCTGTGCCGTACAGTTATCAAAACTATTTACATTGAAATCACTCGCCCATAATTCTACCATACCATTCTCCATTACCGCACTACTGATATTGATACAGTATGGCGTCGGTGCCTTCTTATCTACCACCATGATATCATACTTACAACTTCTGTTGTTCCCACAACCATCTGTTACATACCACTCTACCTTGTGGTTACTCATATTACCACTGATCACCTCAGGTACCGTAATACTGATCTCTCCATCATTCGCCGTCGCTGCTACATATATATCTGGTATACCATTTCCATTCGTGTCATTAAACTGACTGTCATTGCTTGGTAAGAAACTACTGAACTCATAGTCTATCGTCCCATCTGCCCATGTATCTACCAATACCTGCCACTTCAACCAACTCGTAGGACAATTCTCACTACCTGGATCATTCGCACTGTTCGTCAACGTCAATACATGCTCACAGTTCGCATCCAAACTAAACATCTTATCATCACAATCCAATATCTCTGGTCTTGTGTCATCAAATACCTTGATCACCTGTGTATGCTCATACAAACCTTCGCCATTCCATCCCGGTGCATTTGGCTCATACTGACACCAATCAATCACTGTAAAGTGATTCAAGATCTTGAAACATGCGCCATCCTCAAAGTCAAATGTATCTGACTCTACTGTATATCCTATTACATCACATGGGCCTGCTGTCCAACCTGGCTCTCCTCCATCTACTTCATCTGGACATCCATCTACCTCTCTGTCTCTTGGCCAGTTGATATTTCCATCAAATGGTGCCAAGGCTGTCAAATCGATTCGCTGATCACAGAATAAACTTGTATTACCCTCTATATTCCATCTTCTGATTACAAAACCTGCTCCACAGGCATCCAAGTTTACTACCAAGTCTCTGTACTCTACTGCTATCCCTGCACACGTACCAAAAGCCTCTGCTTCTCCTGTCATACTCAAATCAGTGTAATCCATATCACAAGTTAATACTACATCCGGTGGACATACTATCGCTGGGGCCAACTTATCATCTACTCTCACATTCGCCCATGTCTCATTATAATTATCACTCTGACCATTTACTACATCACCGTATGCTCCACTCATATTACCATCATCCCATACTCGTAACCATACCTTTACTATTCCGTATGGTCTCCCTGTCTCTGGATCTATCTCCGTCAAGTCTGCACAACAGAACTTAACATGCTCACCATTATCAGGATCATAGTTTGGACTCGTTGGATTTGGACTTCCATCTTGTGGGTGCCCATCTGCATTATATGTGGCATTTCCTCGAATATCACAGTTGTCACTGTCTCTTCTGATCTCTATGTGTACTTCACTACAACCATCATGACTGCCATTATTCACCTGATGTGCATATAACTTCGCCAATCCATCATTGTTCGTTCCACTACTTGTTAAACTTACTACCAAATTCTGGAAAGCACTCGCTACCGGTGCTGTCTTATCTGCTACCGTCAATAATACCGTCTGTGATGTCGTATTACCACAACAATCTACTGCATTATAGGTCACATTATGTACTCCTTTTGGTGCTCCTAATAACACCCACTTGTCATTACCTTCATTACCTGGACATCCTGGACACAACGCCGTCGTTCCTACTGGCCCTGTTACATAATACGTTGGATCTGTATCACAATTATCGTGTAACTCCCATGGATGTGGTATATCTACATCTGCCTCACAACCCCATGGATTCGTACTTACTTCAAAATCTAATGCCGTAAAGGTTGGCCCTTCCTGATCTACTGCCTTGATCACTTGTACATGCTCTGCCTGTGTCAAGTTACACCAGTCTAATATCGTCCATGTTCTGATCACTTTCTTATTACCTCCACATACTCCACCACATGCACTCAATTCCTGATCACTGTAGCTAGCTATCAACTTACATACTTCTGTGTCTACCTTCTGTGGGTGTCCTCCTTGCTCATACGTTGGATATGCCCATGGGTAACCCTCATGATTCTCTACTATACTCGTATTTACATTATCTCGTGTCGTAGGATCATCAAAAAACGTCGCTATCTCCTCTGGACTAGTTCCCGCATTACATGGTAACTCTACCAATGTCGGTGGTAATGTCAAAGCATCCGCTGTAATATTGATTACATCAATAACTTGTGTACAACTACTTGAATTGCCACTAGCATCTGTCAATTGCCATGTTCTTACTATCTGTCTCTCTATACCGCCTGTACATCCGCCTGGTATTACCTGATCACTAAATACCAACTCACTGTTGCCACATGCATCCTGTGGTAATGGATTCGTAATCAATAAACCTACTCCATTATTAAACTCTAATGTCAAATCATTAATCGTTCCTGAGCCCGTTACTGTGATCTGCCATAATCCACCTCCTTGCTCTCCATTGAACATACTCATATCACCAAAACCTACAAATGCCGCTCCTATTCCCGCAAAAGTACTCACTAAATCTACATTCTCTCCTGTATTCAATGTCGCACATGCATTTCCTGCCGTTATCCCTTGATTATCTGCTGTCAAATCTAACGTAGGACAGCCTGATAACGTCTGTGGCCACATCAAATAACTAAATCCACTCGGTGCTATAATCTCTATACTCTCATCAAAACCGCCAAACGCTATATCCATATCCAAATTCAAATCCGTAACCGTGAAACTTCCAGGAGCTACCATCTGATATGTCGTAGTCGCTGCCTGTGTCACCGGAAATGTCGCTGACATCGGTAACTCACTTACATCAAATACCTCTGGTGCCGCTGGTATATCGCCTATACAGGTTACTGAAAAATCTGTACAGTTAATCGGTGTAGCTAACTTATCCTCTACTAATATATCTCCCCAACAACTATTCCCTGTGTTAGGATCAGTTACCGTTACCGTATGACTTCCTAATGGCAACTGCAATGTCAAACCATTTACATCCGTCGGATCATCATTCAACGTAACTACATAATCATCATAACATCCATAAGGACCTCCCTCTAAAAACATATCCGCACTGATCGTTACCTCACAATTCTCATCCAAACTGATATTCACTAAATCATTACATGCCAATGCCGTACTTATAGGACCACTATATGGTATCACTACCAAGTCAGTCTCAAATGTCAATACATCTCCGCCCGGATCATCCATCGTCATACAATCCATTACTATCTGGGGTGTAGCTTCCCACATCACTGTATATGTCCCTGGCGCTAAATAATCTCCACTCATCGGACCGCCTACTTGCTCTAAACTATAACATGGCCCTACATCTTGTACCATCGCTATATTCGTAATCTGAGCCATAGCTTCTCCACCACCAGCTCCATCTAATGTACTTAAATCAAAAGTAAATGCATCGCCCGCTACTACCGTCTCACATACACTACCCGTAGCATTCGTCGCTCCGGTAAATCCTGTAAAACTAGCTATTGTTCCTGCTGGACCCGTTATTATGAAAGGATCCCAAAATGGACTCTCACCATTCTGATATGCCCAATCAAATGACATGTCTCCATCAACAGGCGCTACTATCTCATAGATAATCTCTCCACTCGCTCCTGTACCTGCTCCCAAATTCACTTCACTCAAATTACCGTCAGCATCCAATACCTCATCAAAAGTAGCATTTCCCGTCTGAGATACAACATTTCCAGGCATAACCCCTACCGGATCAGGACAAAATTGACATCCGTCTCCTAATAATGTAGGATCATCAAAAAACACAGCTTCTTCACACTCTCCTGGCTCTAATGCCTCATTGATAACCGTCGCTCCTGTTAACTCACATGCTGATACACAACATGCTGCTAATTCAGTCTCTACATCCAATGCCGGTGTAATCGCTGCAAAATTAATCGTCCAATCAGTAAAAGACCCCGTGTCTCCTCCAAATTCATCATTCACAACTAATGTCCAGTCTCCATTTACCGGGGGTCCTGCTACAGATCCTGAATTAATCCCACATGTAAACGACGGAGTCGCTGTTAATGCCATACAATTATTCTCTGATGTCTCTGGTAAAACACCATTATTAGGCTGAACAGTACTTGTACTACTTGTCCATGAATCAACACAGTCCGTCGCAGCCATATCAAACACCATGTCCAATCCTGCATCTAATCCCGTAGAACCTCCATTATTTATTGTTAGAAAAAATTCAGTACCATCTGGTGCTAATAATGATATCTCCAAATCCGATCCAAAAGTATGCGTAATACCCGTAATCGTTACATCTGTAATATCATAGTTATACCCAACAGTCGCAGGTATATCTAATGTAGCAGCCGCAGCCTCTGGACATGGGTTGTTTACCGTAGTAGCAACCCCGCCTGTAACCGTAGCTACAAAGTTCGTCACCCCCGATGTCCCTGTCGCTGGTATATTACCCCCAGTTCCAGTTCCACTCTGTCCCATAAGAAACAGCGGAAGTGCAAACAAACACAAAATTGTTAAAAATTTAATTTTCATGAGATTGAGTTTTGTTTTTTAATTAAGATAATAAATTCTTTAGCTCGCTTAAATAGGGCGTAACTAATACTCGACGCTCCGCCGGGCCTTGACTTAAATGTGTCTCGATGGTCTGGAATACAGGAGCTACCTCCTTCACTTCCTGAATCATCTCAACCATGTGCTCCATAATGTAGACTTTCATCTTCTTATCCACAACAGGATTTGGAGCCTGTACACCATTACTTGTCGGAGGTACATCCGGTAATGCTTGCACTCGCTCTATTTCCAACTGTAAGATCGTGATCGCCTCATCTGCTGGTACGTACTGACCGTAACTTACACTCCCCAACATAGTGAAGATCGCTACAATCAAACTTTTCATAATAATTTTACAATTCATGAGATTGAGTTTTGATTAAAAAATTTTTATTCAAATAAATAATTAGCCTAATTTATAAACACAATCATCATATTCAATACATACCCATCATGGTACACATCAAATACAATAACCATCATTAGCCCAATCAACTCTCCTAGTCAATCAGACTCCTTTTACCTTAGTTGTTTTGAAACTCCATAACACCAGATTATCGTGCTATGTATTTTATCGAGAAGAATAGGTCACGGAAAATATCCCCCTCACAGTTCAGTTCCAAGTCGTAGCTTCTTATGATTGTTAATAAACATTACTACTTACTAACATATCAGAGACAAAGATACATCTCTAAGTCATTTTATTATAACTACAAAATGGTATATTAAATATATAAAATAAAAATATATGTAAGGGGCTTATATACTGTGATATTGTCTCCTATAGACTTTAATTTATCTCAGGATTCAAGATGAACTCTTTCTCCTTTTTAGTTCCCAAGTTTAGAGTCATCATAATTTCATGAGATCCGTTATTATAATCTTGAAAATCATGAGATGACACATTATATGAATAATAAACATTTAATGCGTCTACATTTGTGCCCAATAAAAATCCTAACCTCTTATCAGCACCAACAGTATATGTTATTCCAGATGTGAATTTATCTTCCAAAAAGCCAAAACGAGCATTTAAGTCAATATGCGTAGGAACTTCATTAAGCTTTTTTACCATAATTGATGGTGTTAAATTAATTCCTGTAGTTTTTGAAGTCATCTTATATCCAAGACTAAAAATAAACCCTAGTTCTCTCTCATTATTCTCGTCTTCATCAAGTCTCGAACTAACTAATGATGGAATAGCAAGTCCATACTCTATTTTTTTATCATATAAACCAAATACACCGAAAGAAGCGTCAAAAAACTGTGTTCCATCTAACCTACTCAATAGAAGTTGGTCGTCAATATCAGTAAAGCCATTAATAACATCGTCTACTTTATGTTCTATAAACTCTCCCGACAATCCGAAATTTATTTTGTTTTTAGGTGACTCTATCATGTAAGAAAAGCTCAATTGCCCCTTAGTAATTTTTAAACCACCGTATGAATCCTGAAGAAAGATTATTCCCAAACCTAATCTATCCGCTACAGGGCCATTATACCCAATAGTAATAGTCTTAGGAGAGCCGTCGAATGTAGACCACTTGTTACGGTAATTCAAGAATATTTGTTGATACCCATCAAAGCCTGTTGCTCCTACATTAACCAAATATGGATTGATATAGGATTGAGTGAATATATACCTCTCGTCAAGATATCTTTCCTGAGCTACAGTATATTGCGTTGAACAAAACAACAACAATATCACTAAACATCTATTGATCAAAGAATTCATCTGTTTATTTTTATTATTCTAATAATTCTAAAGAATCACTAAATTTTAATCTCTTAATAAAGTTACTGTACCTTTAAATAATCTCGTATCAGTTGAATTTGGATTTACTTCCAATACCCACATATATGCACTCTCCGGCAACTCTTCCAAGTCAGAATCCAAACCATTCCAAGTATTATTATAATCAGTTTGTGAATAAACTATTCTACCCCATCTATCATAGATGGTCAATACATTTGGAAAACTGTCAACACAAGAGATTTGAAAAAATTCATTTTTATTATCTCCGTTAGGGGTAATAACCAATGCCGCTATATAACAAGGGTCTACTGGAGGTCCACCAATAAATGGAACTTCAATATTTGATAACATCACCTGACAGCCGTTCACATCGGTCACAAATACATTATAAAAACCTGGGCACAAATCATCCTGATTAGGCTGATCGGGCAATGTACCACCCCAATCATATACATAATCTTCAACTCCTCCCATTACTTCCACATCAATAAAGCCATCACAATTATCAGATTGAGAAGTACTTCCTCCGGAATCATCAATTGATATTTCCAAAGGATCTGGCTCTGTAATCACAAAACTAGTATCAAATGGTGTATCTCCATTTGCATTATTAATTGTTAGGTTGTACGAACCCGCTCCAAGATTGTCAAACTGAAATGAGGTTTCATCCGTAACAATCATATCACTAGCTGCTCCAGACAATACCGCTGTATAAGTAGGTAATCCCACATTTATATTCACCATTATGGATGCATCCATATCACCAAAACAAGCTAAGTCAAAGCCATTATTATCCATTCCATTTGTCACATTAACACTGGCTTCAATTGAACCATTTTCGATAACATCCATTATCTTAATCGTATCAGTGACAAATTCACAGTTATTGGCATCAGTTATTGTAAGCACATAATTTCCTGCCGCTACACTTTCCTCAACCATATTCCCAGAAGTTTGGCTATCCGCAATTGGAGTTCCATCTGTATTCCATGAAAGTGAATAAGGAGATGTACCTCCCATCCAAGTCACTTTAATACTTCCATTAGCCATACCTTCACTAGAAGATTGAGTCACTATACCATCCATTGCAACAACAAGTTCATCTGGTTCAATTATCTCAACAACGTCCGTATTAGAATTTCCCAAGGCATCGGTAACAGTTATAGTATAGGTATCGGGTCCTAAATTCGTGAAGCTACCCCCACTAATCTCAACTGTATAATCTGGACACCCTCCTGAAATACTTTGCATATCTACAGTAATAGAACCATCCATCTCTCCAAAGCAAGAAATATCATCTTTTGATACATCAAAAGTGACATTAGTATCAATATCTCTGGCAATAACAAACTCTTTACTTACAGGTCCACAATTATTAGCATCATCAACCATTATAGTATATGTACCCGGCTCTAAGCCCGTTGGATTTGTTTCTCCATCAGGTATTGAAGTACCAGTGGACGACCAAGTAACTGAATAATTTGGTGTACCTCCAGAAATAGTTACATTAATACTGCCATCATCTTCACATCCTGCGTCCATTTCAGTTCCATCCACAGCAAGTGCTGCATCCGGACCTTCAATCTCAAAGTCTTCTGACATTCCCGGACAACTTGAATTATCCGAACAATTATCAATTCTTAAAGAATAACTTCCAGCTCCAACACTTGTCAAGTTACAGTCATCAAGGTCTCTGGTAATTTCTTGCCCACCTGGTAATGTCCATACACATTCACATCCTGAGTCAGGATCAATAGTCAAACTAACTATAATGTTTCCAGTATTTTCTCCAAAACATTGAACATCATCCACCCTTACCTCCTCTATCTCACATGTATCAGTACAAGTTATCTCAATTGAACCATCCATAGCCTCACTTGACACCTCCACTGTTTCATTACTAATCTCCAAATCTTTGATTTGAATAGTCGAAGTATTACCACAATCTCCAATAAGATCAAAACACAATTCGAATATCTTCGTATTATCATCTTCTGATATGCAATTTCCATTAGGTGTATTCCAAGTAAAAGTTATATTGCCACTTGAGGTCTCATTATAATCCGTGGCATCCAGTCCTGGCAGGTTATAGGCTTGCGAACCTGTCCAATCTAATAATGCATCGTCGTACATAAAAGTACATTCAATACTATTAACGCAATCAAAATCCTGAACCGTAAACATCACACAGACATTACTTCCTTCCGATCCGGATTCATCCGAACAAATCAGCTTTACAGGATCTTGAGGCATATCAACTATAATCACCTTTCCATTATTAACTTCAACTACATCAACTACGTCCCCGTCGTTAAACTCTATTTCCAATGGATCGTCTGTAAAGTTAACATTTGACATCTGTCCTACCGTCCCTAATACATTAAAACATAGTTCCATCAGCTCATCTCCATCAGCTAAGGTGACAGGATTCATACCAGTATTATCAAACCATAAAAACTGCACATGCCCATCATCCACACCATTGTCTATAACTGTCATTCCTGATAAGGCAGATGAAGTAAGAGATACATATTCTAAAATTGTCTGATCCCAATTAAACGAGCCCTGAGCGGCCTCAATAGTAGAAAAATTAGCCACGGTAATAGGAAGACATACTTGACTACCTGGCTGTGCTTCAATCATTGGCACATTTATAGTCAAGTCATCTCCACCTCCACCACCTCCACAATCTGTACCATTTATAGAAACAGTACCTTCACTATCAGAACCACCAATATTCTCAAAATTTTCATCCCCAAATTCAATTGCAATGGGGTCACCATTCATAAAAATGGTGGTCTCATCACAAGGCATTCCTGTAGGTGCAAAATTAATCGTATAAATCACTGTATTATTTGCCAAAGTATTAGGATCTCCTATTGGATCATTCCAAGAAACTCCTAAAAAGCCATCAATCATCATACCGGAAACACTCGTACTAAAATTGGCTTCGGTTGGGGTAAAATCAGGTAACTGATCTGTTACATTAGAAACACTTACATACTCTAGCACATCCGGATCCCAATGAACCGAATACTGCATTGTAGTTATATCCACAAAATTAGACACCTGTACATCAATGGAAACATTCATCCCTGGGTCAGTAGAGCCAGAGCCAAAGCTTACTGTAACTTGAGCAAATAAATTTGAAGATGTAAAACCAAACAAGCACAGCAAACTACATAAAAATATTTTCCTCATATGATGAGAATTTTAGATTGATTTAAATTTCACAATTCAATGAACCATAGTTCATTTTCAATATTTCAAATAATGTTTATAAATCCATTTCAATTTATAAACGCATGGGATCATTTGTTACAAAACACAAAGTTAAACATATAATCCAAATAGATACAAGCTTTATATATTAAAATCTAATTATACATGTATCAAAAAACAAGCCAAAAATTAATATTTCAAGAATATTAAAAATATCCTTAAAATAAAATAGCTCTCGACCCTTAGGATCGAGAGCATATTTATTAAGCTAAATCTTTGTGATTATTGAATTATAATCATCTTCTTAGTATCTGTAAATTCACTTGTACTTAATTCATAGTACAATATCCCCTGTGTATTTAAGTCTTCTGTATTTATCTCTATTGTATTCATTCCTTTGTCAAAAACTCTTTCAACTTGGTTTAATATTTTTCCAGCAACATCAAAGAACTTGATAGTAGCTTTTTGTGTCTTTGGCAAGTAGAAACTAATATTAGTAACCTCGCTGAATGGGTTAGGACTGTTTTGGAATAATTCATAATTCTCATTAACATACTTTGATCTAACGCTAAGACTTACATTAATTGGTGTAAGTGTTTGGTCATAAGCCTCTGCATTGATCTGATCAGAAGTAAGATTAATTTTACCGTTAATTGTACCATTTGTTTTTGCTCTGAAAACTAGTGTGAATAATACTTCATCAGAATCAAACGAAACCGCTTCAACATCATTCCAACTCGTAGAAAGAACTCCTTCTTTGTTCACTGCTACATGCTCACTAGTCATGTCGATTGCTCCAGCAACTATGTTACTATATTCAAGTGCTGAAATATCGTATGCCAAATTGAATTGATATCCAAATATGTTATCAAAGTTCTCTGCATTAACTGGTACAAAAACTTCTTCTCCATTTGTAAAGTCAACATCCGCTACTGTCAAAGAAAGTGTCTTATTATTTCTTGTATCACTCCCTTTATCCTTGGCGTTTGCCATTTCTACAGTTTGATTTACATCACCTATCTTGATAATCTTAAAATCATTATCCATATCATCATTCACAAAATCCATTACATTAATGTTTTCATTAAATGGGAACGGATGAGAATTGTCTGCAAATTCTTGAGCAGATTCTACAAATCTCCATGAAGAATTATTCGGCAACTCTGCATATAATCCTAAGATTAGTTTTCTCAATTCCGTCAAATCAGACGCACTCAAAGATTCACTATTGTTAACATCTGCAGCAATAATCTTGTATGGAGAATCTAATTTTGCTAAGCCTAAAATATGTCTCTGAACAAGAACTATATCCAATGTAGATACTCCATTTAGGTAATCTCCATCTTTTACAGGCTGTATTGTATAGTCACTGTTCGCCTCCATTCCCTGAAAGTTAAACTTACCATTAGTATTGGTTTCTGTTTCCATTACTTCCTCAGTTTCTATATTCGTCAACGTAACCTTAACAGCTTCTGCCATGTCATTTGATTCTGTACCAATTGCTCCTGCTATTCTAGAGTTTCCACAGATATCTCCGTTAGCTTGAATATTAACTTTCACGCTACAGAAATCTTGATTTCCAGCAGCATCAGTTACCCACATTTCCAATGTATTAATACCTAAATCATCGCAATCGAAAACTCTCTGAGTATCAAATCGATTAGTAGAGAAAGAGATATACAAATCATCAGTATCTGTACAGTTATCTGTAGATCCTAAATCAAAATCACTCGCCCAAATATCTATTTCCTGTGTTGTTTGCATGATCACTGTAGTCACCTCACTTCTACAATATGGAGTTGGCTTTTTACAATCTCTAATAGTGAACAAATGTTCGCAAACTGTTGGATTTCCACAATTATCTTCCACTGTCCACTCTATTCTGTGAGTACCTACGTCATAAGTACCTGAAGCGTTGTTCGTAGACCCACTTCTATTGATACTACCATCATTATTGTAATCTATTACATAACTCCAAGACAATTCATTTTCAGGTGTACAATCATCAGTTGCACTTCCTATCAGCTCTATATATCCATTACAAGAACCATATCCGCACTCAGAAACATTAGAGCATGAAGCAAAAGTTGGTGCTACTCCATTGTTCAACTTAATCACCTGAGTATATTGGTAATATCCTCCTGCTCCCGGATTATTTTGATCAAAAGTACACCAGTCAATTACAGACCAAGTTCTCAAAATTTTGAAACAAGCTCCATCTACGAAAGTAAATACCTGATCATTATATGTCGAAGCCACTAAGCTACACTCATCATCATTGATATTAGGCTCTCCAGTAACTGAAGGGTCAGTATCCACATTCATACAACCTGTCAGATTTCTATCAGATGGCCAAGTAATATCACTTGAAGAGAATGGATCCATATCAATTACTCTAATTCTTTGAGTACAAGAAGCTGTTCTTCCACCTGCATCAGTAGCTACCCATGTTCTTGTAAAGTTTCCTGTGCCACAGTTATTTAAGGAACCGGAATCAGAATGTGTGATTGTTGGGTTTCCACAGTTATCTGATCCTGTAGCCATACCAGTTACAGTCAAATCAGTATAATCATCCCCACAATCCAAATCTATATCATCTGGACAAGAAATAACTGGATCAATTTTATCTTGTACATGTACAGTTACCATACATGTATTCTCGTTACCGTCTTCATCTGTAACTCTTAAAGCCACCATAATATCGTCTCCTACATCAGCACAACAGAATTTAACCTGATCATCCCAAGTAGAAGTACTTACTCCACAACCCGAAGTCATTCTTCTTACATCAAATGACACAGGTGTACAATTATCATGACTACCATCATCAAATGTCTCCGCTTTCACCCAAGCCATACCATCCGTAGTCAAAGTTACTACAGTAAACTCATCACAAACTGGAACTGGTGGTACATTATCAAATACATCTATTTCTGTAAAACACTCTGTACTATTACCACATGCATCTGTCACTGTATATCTTATCCATGTTCTACCCAATGGTAAATCGTTAATAGTATAGTTTCCAGATGTTCCAGTAACATTATCATCTATATAAAAGCCATCTACTGGTGGATCTCCATTTTCGTCAGCTAATAAATAATCTACTTCATAGGTCCAAGAAGAACAATCATATGCCACTATTGGATCTGGAACTTGCCAATCAGCCGAACAATCATACGGGTCTGCTGGAGCCGCATGGGGATCATCAGGTTCACATGTTACTACTGGACCTTCAAAATCTTCAACTTTTATTACTTGAAAATCTTGTGCAATCTCACCAGTACACCAATCCAAAACAACCCAAGTTCTAATCACTTTAAAAGTCGATTCACAAACGTCAATTCTTTGATCTGTAAACGTCGCATTTAACTCACAATATGCTGTGTTAGGATAGATAGGACTTCCATCAGAAATCGTTGTAGGAACTCCTGTTTCAGATGGGTCTGGGTATCCATCATTATTGTCATCCCAATTAGGAACATCGCTACAAGGTAACACTGGCTGCTCTACTCCATCATGATTTAACGGAAACTCAATATCTGCAAGACCAATTCTAGTATAGTAGATTGTTCTAGTACATAACTCAGATAAGTTACCGCTGTCATCTTCAGCTTGATAAACTAATACTCGAGTAGCAGAGTATGTACTTCCACAACCCAAATCAGTGGTCACATCCGAAAGCACCTTTACTTCTACCGCATTGTCACAATTGTCTGTCGCACTTGGTGTAATTGGATTGAATGTCTGATAACACTCAACCATTACATCGTCCGGACAATCAATGACAGGAGCCAATTTATCCTCGATGGATATTGTACCCCAACAAGAGTTTGCACCTAGTGAAACTCTAACTTTTAATGTCTGACCAATATAATCTCCATTTACAACCGGACTAGTTGGGATAGGTTGATTATTTGATCCTAATACTGTAACAACGTAATCACAGTCTGGAGATGGTCCTTGTCCTTCAAGGATCATATCAGCTGTCACTTCTACCTCGCAATCATCGTCTAATGAGATTTGAACATTATTGTTACAACCTAATGGACAATTCTGAGCATCTACGTTGTAAGATACTAAGATCATGAATGCAGGGAGGATGCTAAGCTTTAGCCATCGGCTAAGACTCGCACTAAAAATTCGTGTAAAATTCTCCTGTTTCATTATTAATAATCGGTTTTTAATTATTAGCATAATAAATATTTACATGTTCTAAAAGTCGCTCAGTTCATCGAACATGTACTTAAAATGGAGAATCAAAAAGGGAAAACTGATTCTCAGGTAAAGTTGTATTTTTCGTCAGACCAATTGTTGGTCTATAGCATATCTTATAAGGTTGACTGTGCTTCTCACTCCTAACTTTCTCATAATATTCTTTCTATGAACTCCTACTGTTTGATAACTTATGTACAATTCTTGGGCTATCTCCTTATTATTTTTAGCCTGTGTTATCAATGCCAGTACTTCTCTCTCTCTTCTAGTCAACTTTTGCCGAATTTGAAATCGATCTTCATACTTTGGATTAGAAGTTATTTTCGTGGAAAACTTCATTCTTTGATTAGAAGGTGTCAATCTCACTCCTTCTGCTAAAAAAGTTCCTCCGTCCATAACCTCTACAATTCCGTCTAAAAGTTCATTGTATGAATTTGACTTCAGTACGTATCCATCGGCTCCTTTCAAAAAAGATTCTTTTACCAATTTGTTGTCATCATACGAAGTCAGAATAATAATCTTTAAAGATTTGTAGTATTTTCTCACTTCCTCTATCATTTTCATTCCATCACCATCTTCAAAACTTAAATCCATTATCAACAAATCGATTTCATCCGAAAGGTTTTTCAAAATCTCCATTGATTTCGAAATACTCGCCTCAATCTTTATTGAAGGCAAATTGGTAAATTCAACCATGGCTTTTAATCCTTCCACAAACATTTTTTGCCCATCAGCAACTAACACTCTTATTGCCATTTCTTTTTCAAATTGGTTTAAAACTGTAAATTCAAATTATTGTAAAGCAAATTGGATGCCAAAAACGATGAAAAGGGAATTATCAAATTGTAGTATTCATGTTAATATCTCAACAAACAGATCATTCACTAAAACACATTACAATTTTATTATATATTTACGCTATTAAAAAACAACTTATTAATGATTGTTTATTATTTTTTAAGTGCTGCATTCATAATCATTAAAATATTGCCAAATATTTTTATTTATCCACTAAAAATAGTTTTGACTTTTTTTCTAGAATTTGTATTCCGCTATAGAAGAGCAGTAATTACTACCAATCTGATAAACTCTTTTCCGAATAAATCTAAGTCCGAAATTTCATATCTAAGAAAACGATACTACAAGGTATTATCAAGGTATATTGTTGAATCCATATTTAGAATGGCCAAAGGATTTAGAAGCCTTAAAAAACTGACACGTACCACCAATGTTTCAGTGTTAAAACAGTCTATTGATAAAAACAAACCGATCATAGTTCTTTGCTCTCATTTTGGAAATTGGGAACTGACCGTTCCTGATGTTGTTTACGAGCTGGATATAGAAAGTTATGGTATTTATAAACCTGTAAACAACCAATATCTTAATAAGTGGTTAGTAGAAAAGAGAACCATGACAAAGTTGACACCTGTTGCTATGAAAGATACTTTGAAAGTTATGAAGCGAAACCAACACAACACTTGTCTCATTTTTTTAATCGCTGATCAGGGGCCTGCAAATATGAATAATGTAGAATGGGTAGACTTCTTAAGTCAAAAGACACCATGTATGAATGGAGCGAAAAAACTATCTACCATATTTCAAACGGATGTATATTACTTATCTACGGAACCAGATGATCATATATATACAAGCACTTTAAAGAAAATTGACACTACTACCAGAAAAGACATTATAAAAGATTACATGGATCTTCTTGAAAAAGATATAATCAAACAACCTGAATATTGGCTTTGGTCACATAAAAGATGGAAAAGAGCCCACTTGTATAAGTCATAATTGGTTCATTCATCTATCATAAACCAGTATTGATATATATTTTTGAAATTTAGTCGGTGGTAATTTTACATTTGTCCTAATATTTTAGAATTGTTATGAAAAGATTTTTCCTAAGTTTAATCGCAATTGCTTTTATAGTTTTTTCAGGAAACTCTCAAAAGAAATGGACTTTGCAGGAATGTGTTCAAGAGGCCATTAACAATAATCTACAGATTAAAGCCAACGCCATTAACTTAAGGCATTCTGATATTAACTTTAAACAAGCTAAACACAGCAGATATCCCAACCTATCAGGTAATATTAGCAGTGGGTGGAATTTCGGACGCACCATTGATCCTACATCTAATGAGTTCATTACGCAAACATTTTTTAACAATGGATATCAACTAAGTTCCAATATTGTTCTTTTTAATGCGGGTCGCATTAATAATCAAATAAAGCAGTCCAAACTGGATAAAGAAGCCAGCAGCCTTGATTTAGACGCTTTGAAAAGAGACATTACCCTTAATGTAGCAACAGGGTTTTTAAATGTGCTTTTTACATTAGAAAATAGAAAATTAGCTCAAAAGCAATTAGAAAACACTCAAGCTCAAATAGATCAGCTCAAAAAATCAATTCAAGCTGGCTCCAGACCTAAGAACGAGATATATAATCTGGAAGCACAAAAAGCCACCGATGAACAGAACAAAATAGTAGCACAAAACAATTATGAAAACGCTATTCTATCTCTTAAACAACAAATGAGATATGAAGGCAGCGAAGAATTAGAAATTCAAGTACCTAAAAATATAGGTGTAACTACCGATCCTGATGAAATCGAATTATCAAATCTATATAGAGAAGCCCTTCCTAACCAACCAAACATAGATGCCGCCAAAACTAGAATTAGAATTGCCGAATTAGATGAAAAAATTGCGAAAAGTAATTTATATCCTTCTCTTTTTCTTGGTGGCAACTTAAGTACTAATTATAGTAATCAAGGTCGTGAATTATTAGAATTAAACTCTCAAAGAATTAGCCAAGAAGTTTTCATTAATAGTACTTCTGTCGTATTCGAACAAGATGTAGACGTTCCCGTTTTCGGAAAACAAGGTTATACTGATCAGCTGGATCAAAACCTTAGTTATGGTTTTGGATTGCAATTATCCGTACCTATTTATCAAAACTACCAAAACAAAGCAGGTGTTGAAAGAGCAAAACTCAATCAAGAATCAAGTATTAATAATCTTGAAATACTAAAAGATCAGTTACTAACGAATGTACAACAAGCTCTGGCAGCTGCAAAAGCGGCGAAATATCAGTATTATGCAAGTATTTCTACGAAAGAGGCTAGAAAGTTAGCTTATGACAACTTGCTAAAGAGCTATGAAATAGGAGCTGCTAGTAATTTTGAATTAGTAACATCTAAAAATCAATTAAGCATTGCTGAAATCAATGAGATCAATGCCAAATACGACTATATATTCAGAACAAAAGTGTTAGACTTTTACTTAGGAAACCCAATTAACATTAAATAATATCAAAATGACAAAAACGAAATCAAGAAAATGGTGGATAATTGGTCTTTTATCTCTAATTGTAATATTGGTTCTTCTGGCCCTAGTAAAGGCTAAGAGTAAACCTAATGGTATTGAAGTGACTACAGAAAATGTTTCTAAGAAAACAATCATAGAAACGGTTTCTGCCAGTGGAAAAATATTCCCTGAAACAGAAGTTAAGATAAGTTCCGATGTATCAGGCGAAATAGTAGAATTATATATTGAGGAAGGTGATTCTGTAGTTGTGGGTCAAGTTTTAGCTAAAATTGATCCAGACAGCTATATTTCCAGTGTCGAAGCTGGAGAAGCAGGAGTTAATAATTCCAAAGCTCAGCTTGCAATGGCCAAATCCCAAATAGAAAGTAGCATAGCCCAAAAGGAACAGATTATGGCTCAATTAGAAAATGCTCGATCTATTCATCAAAGAAATATTCAACTCAGGAATGATGGAATTATCTCTGATGTTGAGTGGGAACAATCACAAAGCAGTCTCAAAAATCTTGAAGCAAATCTTAGAGCTGCACAAGCATCAATTAAATCTGCTGAAGAAAGTGCCAAAGGCTCCGAATACATGCTTAAAAGCAGTCAGGCAAATTTAAAAGAATTAAAAACCAATCTCCGAAGGACAACCATTCTTGCTCCCGCCAGTGGTATTATTTCCAGCTTATCAGTTGAGAGAGGAGAGCGAGTTGTTGGAACTATTCAGATGGCAGGTACTGAAATGATGAGGATCGCTAATCTAAATACAATGGAAGCACAAGTAGAGGTATCAGAAAATGACATAATTAGCGTATCTATAGGAGACAAAGCTGAAATAGAAGTAGATGCATATTTAGATCAGATATTTACGGGTACCGTAACGCAAATAGCTAATAGTGCTTCAAATATTTCTTCACTTACCGGAACATCATTGAATACAGATCAGGTAACGAATTTTATTGTTAAAATAAGAATGGATGCTACTTCTTATAAACAATTGAATTCCAAATATCCTTTCAGACCCGGAATGTCAGCTTCGGTAGAAATATTTACTAATAAAAAGGATGACATTATAGCCGTTCCTATTATGTCTGTCACTACGAGAGCTAAAAATGACGAAAAGAAGAAAAGTCGAAAGGAAGCGGATGAAGAAGAAGAAATTGAAGAAGTAGTATTTGTAGTTGAAAACGATACACTGTCTAGAGTGAAAGTTACCACGGGAATTCAGGATGATGAATACATAGAAATCGTTTCAGGTCTTAACGTAGATCAAGAAGTTGTTACTGGGCCATATTCTGCTATAAGTAAGAAGCTCAAATTGGGAGAAAGAGTTGTGATCGAAAATGAAGAAAAAGAATAGTAAACATATCAATGGACTTATTGTATTTATTAAAAATCCTGAAGAGGGAAAGGTAAAAACAAGAATAGCCAAAACGGAAGGAAATGCCAAGGCCCTTGATATCTATAATAAGTTAATAACTATCTGTCTGAAGAATATCAGCACAACTAATACTCGCCGTTTATTATACTTTACTGATTACATTGACAACCATATCGGTAAGGTTTCGGATAATGTTGAAAGATATATCCAAGAGGGGGAAGATTTGGGCGAAAAAATGAGCAATGCCATAAGGAATTCACTAAAAAACAACCAAAAAATCTTGCTTATCGGTAGTGACTGTCCATACCTCAATGGCATACATATTCAAAATGCACTAAAAGCCCTAGATGAGCACGATGTTGTGATAGGCCCGACTTACGATGGTGGTTATTATCTGATTGGAATGAAAAAACATCAGCCAAAACTATTTGAAGATATTCAATGGAGCACGGAAAATGTAATGACTGACACTATAAAAAAGTTAAACACTGAGAGTCTCTCCTATTTTCTTTTGGAAAAATTAAATGATATAGACTATATAGAAGATTGGAAAGAATATTTAAAGGTTAGTTAGTTAAACTATTTGTTTTCTTGCATAATATCCACACATCTTGCTGTATTCCAGTACGCATTCTTTTTCCTTCGATAAATTCTAAAAGTTCAAAATCACTAATAAGGTTACTCATAAATGACTTAGGGTGAAAGGTCAAAAAGCTTCTATGTCCTTCTTTTGTTTTATCACGAACCGTAAGCTTTCCTTCCTCAAAATGCTTTAACTCTTGGGTTGTCATCTTATATTTAGCTGCATTACCTTGCGTTGTAATTAATAAAATTCCACCTATTTTTAAAACTCTATGTAGTTCCTCGATCCATTTATAATGCATTTCTAATGACAAATGTGTGAAAATAGAAATTCCATATATGGCGTTGAAGAAATTGGATTCATATGGAAGAGGAGGAGATAAATCATTTTCAGCGAAACACACTCCTTTAATATTTTCACTACACCAGCTTACATATTCGTGATTATAATCGCAACCAAAAATCTGACAGTCTTCCGGAAGAATACTTATTAAATGTTGAACTACCCTGCCAGGTCCACATCCCCAATCCAAAATCTTAATCCCATTAAAACTTAAATATTTAGAAAGATGATTGATTACCCAGACCGCACTTGACTTACTATCTTCATAGAATGCTCTGTAGTCAAGTTTAAAAGTTTCGAAAATAAAATATGGTGGAGGTAGCTTCTTTAAATTTTCTTCTTTGTCTAAAAGTTTTTAAATAAAAAAAACTATAAACCAAAAAGTCTATTCTTTCAGAAAGTCCTAACCTAATGAACAGAATCTTAATCGAGGTTTTTAATTTCAATTGCTAATTTTTTCCTCACCTCCCAAAAAAATCTAAATCAGTGGATTTTAATCCCAAATTCAAATGGACAATACGCGGTAAGGTTATTAAATAAAAAGACAATTCATTAAATGAATGATACTTTGATGTCATGAATAAAGACGTATAAGTTTTCATTTTATTGTCATCATTTAATTTTTTATCCAACCCCAAACTTATTTTATCCCCATTTATTTAAATACTACTATATTTGATAACTAGGATCTCTCAATTCAGATATCCTTAAGTTCGGACTTGACTTAGTTAAAATGAAAAATTATTCCCATGAATAGACTTGTTTTTCTTTGTTGCTTTTTACTACATTTTTCTTTGTTTTCACAGACACCTGCTAAGGTTACCGTAATTTTGGATGACAATCGTGGTTCTAAGGATTTCTTTGAAAATGTAAAGTCTGAAATAGACGTACTTTTGGGAAATAGATATCAGATCAGTTTTGACAAAAAAGTCCTCGGAAAAGACCTATCTCCTACCCCTTCTGCTATAAATCAAGCGATGGCAGAATCCGATGTGTTTATCACTCTTGGTTTTATTAGCTCTAATTTACTAAGCAACTTAAATCAATATCCGGTTCCGAGTATTGCAGGTTTTTCTCTTGAAAGGACACAAAACGAAAGCACAAATATTAATAACTATAATTATATCCAAAGTCCTTTTTCAATAGAAAAGGATTTCGAGATATTTCAATCCATTTATCCATTTAAAAATTTAGGTGTATTTGTAGAACCACAATTATTAGATGGATTAGCACCATATTTAAATAAATACAAATCTGATTTCGAAGTAGAGTTTATTCCGATTAGCCAAAGCCCTTCTCAAGATATTGAAAAGCTCAGCTCAAAAGTTGACGCTGTCTACTTTCTACCAAACTTGTACGAAAGTCCGCAAAAAGAACAAGAGCTCATTGACGCCATTAGTGACAAAGGCTTACCCTCATTTAGCCTTATAGGTAGAAGAGATGTAAAAAAAGGAATTATGGCCTCTAATTCTCCTTCTAATTATATTAACATTTATGGTAGAAGAATAGCTCTCAGCGTTATGAAAATTTTAGAAGGCCAGAATGCGAAGGATTTACCTATTCAAATCGGAGGAATTGAAGAGGACTTTGTTATAAATACTTCTACTATGAAAAAAATTAAAATCTACCCCCCCCTTGAAGTCTTGAGCAAAGCTTCCTTTGTAGGATTAGAAGATTCCTCAGGAAAAAACTATACTTTAAGTAATGCGATAGCAGAAGCTCTTGATAATAACTTATCTTTTCAGGCGGAAAAGAAAAACATAGACTTGCAACGTAAAGAGGTTGGAATTGCCAAATCTAATATCTTTCCTGACATCAGTGCAAATTCTAATTTAACCTATCTTGATAATGAATCCGCTGAGAGGCTTACGTCAGCTAATCAATTAACTCCTCAGACACAATGGTCCGGTAACTTAGCTTTATCACAATTGATTTATTCCGAACCTGCTCTAGCAAATATTTCTATCCAAAAATCACTACTTAAAGCCCAAAAATATGGTGTACTATCCAATCAATTAGATCTTGTACTGGATGTCTGCACAGCATATATTAGGTTATTACAAGCACAAGCTAACTTGAACATTCAGAATAATAATGTTCAAACTACTCTTGTTAACTTAAACATTGCAAAAACAAAAGCCAATATTGGCACTATTAGTTTAGCAGATGTCCACGGTTTTGAATCCCAATTGGCTTTAAACAAATCTGCTCTCAATGATGCTCAAACCACTGTGGAACAAGCCAAAATTAGCTTTAATCAACTTTTGAATAGGCCTTTAGACAGCAATATCTCATTAGAAGATGTACAAATCAGTGACAAACTTGTTTTTATAGCCGATCCAAGAATTCAAACCACTATAAATAACAGATACGACATAACTCGGTTCTCACAATTTTTAATTGATTATGCCTTACGTCATTCACCTTCCATAAATCAAATCAAGTACTCTATAAAAGCACAAGAGAGGTCTCTAAAATCAAATAAAAGAAGTTTATATCATCCTCAATTAGCTGTACAAGGAAATCTTGACAAAACCTTTGGCAGATACGGCACTCGCATCACCGATGAAACTTTAGAGACCATAGGTATAGATCCTTATCATCCTACGGGAAATGTCACGTTAAGGGCATCATTACCTCTTTTCCAAGGAAATTTGAGAAATCTTAAAATTCAAAAAGATAAGATAGCTGTTGATCAACTTTCAACTAACAGAGAACTTTTAGAACAAACATTTTCTGCTAATATCAGGTATTCTCTCGAAAATCTGGGAAATGCCTACAATGACATTCTTTTTACTCAACAAGCTGAAACATCAAGTGAAAAATTCTTGCAAATAATACAAGATCTATACAAAGAAGGAGCGACTAACATAGTTACACTTTTAGACGCTCAAAACAATGCTTTATCTACCAAATTGAACACAATATATACCAGATATCAATTTCTTATTGATGCATTGACTATAGAAAGATTAGTCAACAAATTCTATCTATTATCCACGCAAAAAGAGAAAGACGATTTTATAAATGAGTATTTTAATTATATTATTCAAAACAATTAAAAATGTACAAACCTATTACAAACATTTTAGTATTATCAATGATAATTGCTTGTAATAATGCTACTGAAGAAACTAACGAGGTGTCAACTATTCGTCCAGTAAAGTATTTTAAAGTAGGTGCTAATAAATTAGAAGGAAAACATACTTTTACTGGTTTGGCGAAGGCTCAACAAGAAGCGGATCTAAGTTTTAAAGTAAGTGGAACAGTTGATAAGGTCATTGTAAAAGTAGGAGATAGAGTTAAAAAGGGTGATATTCTAGCTGTAATTGATGCTACTGATTATCAAGTGAATTATAATCAATCTCTGGCTAATGTACAAAGCTCCAAAGCACAAATTGAAAGTGCTCAGGCTCAGCTTGAAAGTGCTCGGGCCAATTTTATTAATGCAGAATCAAATTATCAGAGGTTCGAGAAACTTTACGAAACCAACAGCATTTCTTTAAGTGATTTTGAACAAGCCAAATCCGCTTACCAAAGTGCTGAAGCGTCGTTGAAAGCTGCCCATACTCAGGTTAATGCAGCAAAAGCATCCACAACTTCAACGGAAAGTATGGCCAAATCGGCATCCAATCAAATTTCATATACCAGAATGAAAGCACCATTCTCTGGGGTCGTTGTGGCTGTAAATGTGGAGCCAAACGAAATTATAAATCAAGGTACTCCCGCCATTGTACTTAACTCCGAATCCAACCCAGACATTGAAGTGGGTGTTCCAGAAAATGTTATTTCTGAAATCAAGGCAAAACAAAAGGTTCATATCTCGTTTAATTCAATACATGACAAAACATATGATGGCTTTGTCCATGAAATAGGATATAGTCCCTCTGGCAATACTTATCCCGTCACCATTAGATTGACCAATGGCGATAATGATATTAGGCCAGGTATGCCTGCCAATGCTTTATTTGAATTTAACGATCACCATTCAAAAGACAATGCTATGATTGTTCCTGCAAGTGCTGTTGGAGAAGATAAACAGGGTAATTTTGTTTATCTCATTGAAACTTCTGATAAGAAATCATTCTGCAAGAAAAAACATATAAAAGTTGGCAAATTAAATGATATTGGGTTTGAGGTATTATCCGGTATTAGCACAGGAGATCTAGTAGCCAGTGCGGGATTAAACATCCTTAGAGATGGAATGCAGGTAAGTCTTTATCAACAGAATTAATTTAAGAGATGAATCTTACAGAATTTACCATAAAAAGAAGCAGAATAGCCATTTCTATCTTTACTCTTTTAGCTGTAATGGGAATTACCACTTATTTTGGTTTGCCACAAGATAGTATGCCTCCTTATACTGTAAGGGTTGCTACCGTAGTAGCTCCATTCTCGGGAGCTAGTCCAGAAAGGGTAGAAAATTTAGTGAGTAGAAAAATTGAAGAAAAAATTCAAGAAATTCCTGAGCTAAAGGAAATAAATACACAATCGAGATCAGGGCTTTCCGTAGCCACAATAACTCTAAAAGATGAGGTTCCTCCCGGCAAATTGCAAAACATATGGGATAGAATACGAAGAAAACTTAATACCGTTGAATTTCCGGAAGGTGTAAAATACGATTTGAAAGATGATGATGTTGGAGTTGTTTACGGAATTATGTTAGGACTCATCTCAAACAATGACAGTCAAGGGAATATGGAGTTCTCCTATGCTGAAATGAAACAATTATGCGATAACATTCGGGATGAACTAATAGCTATTGATGCTGCCGCCAAAGTAGAAATAGGTGGAGATCAAGTGGAGCAGATTTTTATGGAGTTTGATAATGCCCAAATGTCCAGCCTCCAAATTACAGCTTCCCAGGTACAAAACATATTAGCTGGTACCAATATACTCTATTCAGGTGGT
Organism: Saprospiraceae bacterium; assembly: GCA_965230495.1. GTDB lineage: Bacteria > Bacteroidota > Bacteroidia > Chitinophagales > Saprospiraceae > JACJYM01. The sequence continues at coordinate 2,356,745 of OZ246004.1, forward strand.
GAATTGAATTTAGGGCAAGAACGTATCATTATTGAACCCACTGGAAACTTTGATAACGTCAATGATATCAAAGGTACCATCATACGGTCCATTAATGGACAATCCCTCTATTTACAAGACATTGCTAAAATATGGCGTGGATATAAAGATCCTCAAGAACAAATCATTAGGGTCGATGGGAAACAAGCCTTATCGCTTTCTGTATCTTTAAAGGATGGTGCTAATATTGTTCAACTTGGAGAAGTCATTGATGAAAAATTGGCAGAAATTAACAGTCGTTTGCCTATCGGTTTAGAATTAAGAAGACTTTCCTCTATGGATCTTTATGTGGATTCAGAGGTTAGCAATTTTGTAAGTAACCTACTGCAAACTGTTGTATTGGTATTAATAGTAATGTTAATATTCCTTGGTTTTCGAACAGGATTGATCATTGCATCTTTAGTACCAATGGTAATTCTTGCTACCTTTTTGTTTATGGGTATTTTGGGACAAGGTATTAACCAGGTATCACTGGCAGCCCTCATAATGGCACTGGGTTTGATGGTCGATAACGGAGTGGTTGTAGCTGAAACAGTATTGGTCAAGCTTGAAAAAGGAATTGATAAATGGAATGCAGTTAAAGAAGCTTGCGATGAATTGATCATCCCTTTATTGATATCAACCCTTACAACCTCAGTAGCATTCATGTCCTTTTATCTAGCTGAGGGTACTATGGGTGACATAGTAGGACCACTATTTGTCGTGATATCTATCGCTTTGATCTGTTCCTGGTTTTTATCGATGACCATGGTAACAATGCTTTGTTACTACTTTTTAAAAATACAGAAGCAGGCAGACGATAATAAAGGTCTTGTCGACAGGTCAATAGATTATTTAAAAGAGAAATATGACAATTTAATCAACTTAGCCTTAAAACATAAACTAGCTTCAATGCTTAGTGTTTTGGCGCTATTTATAAGTTCTTTAATGCTTTTCGGAAAGATTCCATTTATATTTTTCCCCGATTCGGAAAGAAATCTTATCACTGTAGATATCAAATTGCCTCAAGGGAGTAGAATAGAAAGTACATCTGCAGTTGTTGATGGATTAGAAAATTACATTATTCAAAATCTGCAACTAGATGGAGTTAGAACAAAGGGTGTAATTGATTGGTCCGCTTTCATAGGTAAGGGACCTGAGTCCTATGACTTAGGATACTCTCCTGATGAAGCAAATGCAAATTACGCCCACATGTTGGTAAATACTTCCTCGGGAGATGACAATGGATACGTAATAGCAAAGATTGACAGCTTTGCATTTCAACGATTTCCAACTGCGGATATAAAAGTTAAAAGATTAGGATCTGGTGGAGGTGGGACACCTATTGAAATAAAAATATCAGGTAAAAATGCTGATGTTCTATCTGAAATTGCCGAAAAAGTTAAACAAAAGCTGAATGAGCAAAGTGGAGCGAAAAATATTAAAGATAATTGGGGGCCAAAGATCAAGAAAATCATTATTGATATTGATCCTTTAAAAACACAAAATGCGGGCTTAACAAATCAAGATATTGCTGTTTCTTTGAGGACCGCATTAAGCGGCTACTCCGTAGGTAATTATAGAGAAGGAAAAGAAAATATTAGCATTATTATGCGTGATGCCAATCATGATAACGTAAAAATTGAAAACCTCGAAAGTATAAATATTTATTCTCAAGGGTCTGGACAAAATGTCCCCTTGTCTCAAGTTGCGGAAATTGATGTGGTCTGGCAATTCGCAAATATTTTAAGAAAGGATTTACAACGAAGTGTTAACGTCTCTTCTCAAATAAAGGAAGGGGCTAATGCAAATACCATTATGAGTGCAATGACGCCTTGGCTTAATCAACAGATGGAAAGCGAATGGCCCCAAGGATATACTTATGAATTGGGAGGTGATGCTCAGAGTTCGGCGGAATCCATGGGAGCTGTTGCTGCTTGGTTGCCATTGGCTTTTTTCATTATTATTATGTTACTAATTATACAATTTAATTCTTTTAGAAAGACGACGATTGTTCTCCTTACCATACCCTTAGGAATAATAGGCGTGGTATATGGATTACTTATTCTAAGATCTTATTTTGGTTTCTTTGCCTTTTTAGGGGTCATATCTCTTGCGGGTATAATAATTAATAATGCTATCGTGCTTATTGATAGGATAGAAATTGAAAGTGCTAAAAGGGCTTCTTTGACAGAAGCGATTATTGAGGCTTGTCTTCAGAGATTCAGGCCCATAATATTGACTACATTCACCACTGTTTTGGGAATGATTCCTCTGTATCTTGGAGGAGGGCTTATGTGGGAACCATTGGCAGCAGCCATAATGTTTGGATTATTATTCGGAACTATAATTACTTTGATTTTTGTTCCTGTCAGTTATAGCTTATTATATCGTAAATGATGAATAACAGCCTCAAAAGCAGACTTCACGAGTATTTTAACAATCCAAACTATCTATACCTATTGGTTGCCTTGGTAGCCTTAATTATAAATGGAGCCATCTCCTTAAAATTCGAGCATTCTCACTACTTAATGGATTTTTGCTATGCTTTAGTAATTTTCTTAGGACCTTTCTATTCTTCGTCAAGCTACAGTAGTTTTTTAAGACACTTTCTTTTAGGTATAGTTATTTTCGTTCTCTATTCTCTTCAAGTTCATGGATCAGCAGCTGGAGGGTCCATTAGCTCTTTTATAACTTTGATTTTCTTTTATCTTTTGTTTCATAAACTGCTAAAATATGTTTGGATAGAAGATGATGTGACTATTAATGTCTTACTCGCTTCTATTTGTGGTTACCTAGTATTAGGAATTACTGCGGGTGTTATATTCACGTTCATAGACTCCAGTATACCGGGTTCTTTCAGTATTCAAAAAAGTACCAATTACTTTGACTTTATGTACTTTAGCTTCATTACTCTTACCTCAATAGGATACGGAGATATTGTCCCCATAGATCCTGTAGCAAGAATGACGGCAATTCTCCTAAGTATTGCCGGTCAGCTTTATATAACGATTATATTAGCTCTGATCGTAGGTAAATACATGAGTAAAACAAAATCATAATGTCTATTTAATCATACAATAGAGCTCTATATTCAATGTTGGTTTCCTTTTTTGATACGGTATAAAATTCAGCCCAACATTCTCCTGAATCATAGGTTACTAATCTTACAAACCCAAGGGCCTCTCTTGCATATTTAGCTCCGTTTCCTTTTGCTACATAAGATTTCTTACATCCTCCCCCACTCACTATATAATTGACATTATCTTCAGAAAAATATTGAAGTCCATGTTCGTGGCCAGTTGCAAAAGTTACATTCCTAGGGTGTGATTGGGCAATATCCACGAGATTGTCCATGAGTTCAGTGTTGAGAGAATGGCTGATCTCCTGCCTTGATGCCCATTTTTTACTAACGGCAATAATGACACTTCCAACTATGGGTAAGGGAATCCATATTTTAAGATCATACAAAGGAAAAATATGATGTACTAAGCCATAATGCCCGCCGTGCCTTCCATTACTCCGAATAGGGTGATGCATCATTACTAACAAATTCTGCTCTTCATTGTCGGCGAAAATTTCTTTGACAGAATCAATAAATTCAGTTCTATGCGAAATTTTACAGTTCTTATTAATGCCTTCTTCCATATCCCATTCGTGCAACCACCATTGAGAATCAAGAAATATAAGTGTCAGATCATTGTTTACCTTCTTTACATATGGATCTGCACATCCACCACTTGGTTCGAATTTAACATTATCCCAATTTTCCACATACTTTTCTTGTCTTAAAACAGAACTAAGCCCTCCTTGCTTTGCATCATTCCAATCGTGATTTCCCGGGACAAAATATAACTCTCCATTCAGGTGATTTGACAATTCTAATTGGGCATCTAGTATTTCTTCTCCTTTTTTCCTGTCCGGATCATCAAGAGATGGTAGTCCCGCAGGATAAATATTATCTCCTAAAAAGCAAGCACTTATTAAGTCTGAATTTTCTCTCTGAAGTACATTCACAACTGCTTCAACTACAGAATTATTTTTGCTATCATCAATAGCTCCCGCATCACCTATCAAATAAAAACTAAAAATGGGCTTTTCCTCAGGAAGCCTTTTTTCGCTCCATTTTATATCTGATTTACTATAATATGGTGAACGAAGAGTTCCGCATGAACTTGCCAGAAATATCCATAGAAATATCCATGTCAATTTAAATCTTGCCACCATACAAAATCAAAAACTAAGATATTACGGTAAAAGTAATAATTCCACCTACCACTGCAATTCCTACTCCATACATAAACACATTATAGCAAATCCTAAGATAGTCGTATTTCTTTCCTAGAGATTTCCCTAGAAAGAACAGATCTCTAGTTATGCTGTTATCAAGTAATTCATTGTCCGAAATCACTTTGGTAATTCCATCTTCGTACTCATCAAACGACATTTTATAAAAATTTCCAAAGAAGAATAAATTGGTTTTCTTTTGCGACACCAATGAGATATCCGTTTTGCCCATCATTCCAATTGGTCTAGTAGCCAACGTAGCATATATCATGGACACGATACTGGCTGCAGCCAGTATTAGTGTTGGAACCAATAGTTGGGGAAATTCTGTCAATCTTGACAATAATAATGGTAGTCCCACTGTCAAAACCATTGCATTGACACTTAACATTATATTTGCCTTATTATCTGCAATGGCACTTAAATCAATATGATTACGTAGAGACGTCTTCAATTGAGTTTGTGCTGATTTACTAGATGCAATAGTCTGGGTACTTTCAGTATCTCCAACACCTAACATCTTGTTTAAAAGTTGGAGGTTTTTCTTTTTGGCCTTATTATACTTTTTCTTTCCTTCTTTACTCAGATATTTGTGTTCTTTAAAGAAAGCTATGTTTTCATTTAGCCATTCTTCTTTCGACTTCTGCTTTTGATAGATATTATTGATTTCTACTCTCAATCTTTCACAAATATCCAAGTAATTCTCCGCTGCTAAATTACTAAGGTCCGCGTCCCTTAAGATAAAGGCTAAATGGTCGTTTCCTATCCAATCCATTTTAGTAGCTAAAATAAGAGAGGACGTTTTTTCTATTTTCTCCTCACTGACACCTTCTCCTCTTAAATATTCTTTGGCTATCTCACCACTAATCTCTTCATGCCCTTGCTGACTCTTTACATAACCCGTATCATGAAATAGAGCTGCTAACAATAAAACCTCTAGATCAGAATCTTCGAGTTCTGCATCCAAGCCGAGTTGATAAGCTTGATTAAAAACACGTTCTGTGTGTTCCAAATTATGATAAGCAAGTTTTTCGTCATAGTTCTTATTGAAAAAATCTTTAACAAAAACTCTGCTGTCATCAATTAATTGTGAGTTCATCCTAAGTGTTTACCGTAATTCTAAGAGCTTTCAATCCATCCGCACCTTGCATCTTATTCAATTCTAGCTCTTCAATGTCTTCAGAGATATATTTTTTTGATACCAAATAGTTTAGGTAATCCAAATATTCATTTTTATCTCTCTCGTTCAGATAGACGATCGCTATCTTGCCTGCGACCGTTAATCTTTCCCCCGTACCCTTTATCGTTGCTTTATCAATTCTCTTCTTCAAAATCTCATACCTAACGTTATAAGTACCATCAACATCAAACTTTTTCTCGTCCATTCTAAATCGAATACTTAAGTGATTATTGTACACAAAAATAAGCTGTGCCGTAGTCAGATGAACGGATAACTGAGGTGACAGCTTATCAACTAGCTTCACAATCTCGCACATGTTAGTTAACTGCCATAACTTGAACTCACTAATATCAAAACTCTCCATGGTGCCATTCTCCAATATAGATTGTCCTAAATAAATATTGTACTCAATTCCGTCGGTCTTATATTTTTCGAAAAAGTGAGGTAAAACTCTCTGCAACTTATGATCCTCTTCTTCCAAATAATTAGATATACTAGAGTTTAACCTAGTTACACTTTCTTCAAACTTCTTTCTCTCATCATAGATAATGTTAAGTAAAGGATCCAAAGATTCTAAATATTTTTTGTAAATCCTCTTAGGAACATCGTATCTATTCGCAATTTTAGCCAGATAAGGATGGATTTTTTTGGTAAGTAAATCTACTACTAAACTCTCATCAGCAGAATTATATTTTTCGGCAACTTTATCCTTTGCCTCTTCTGACTCAATAATAAGCTTTTCTAAAGCATGCAAACGAATTCTCTTATGCCATTTTCTCATTACTCCAAGTACCATCTCTAGATTCGTTATTAAATCTGATTGAATCGATCTATTACGGATAGTACTGGAACTCACGATATCAGATTGAGCATACAGCGGTATTAAATCCTCAAATACTACAGGAGCTATTTCAACTTCTTTGTTTAATCGTCTATTTACATAATAATCATTCGCCACTTCCTCAAATTTCCATTCTATACTGGGGTGTATCGAAGTAAATTTATTTTGGATAATCGAGGTAATAATATTTTCATAATGATCCATAAATCTAGCATATCCCTCACTCATCAATTGTAACACCTTTGATAACTTTTGGCTTGAGAATGTATTGAAAACTGAATTTTCTCGTGCTCCAAGCTCCATTATACAGGACAACTCTCCATCCTCGTTAAATAAAGGGTATAACAATAAACTTTTTACTCCCGACTTATAAAGAAATTGCTCAATTTTATCTTCAGAATTGGAATCAATGCTTTCTATAAAAACAGTATCTTTTGATTTAATTAATTGTCCGTAAATTCCACTCAATTCATCTGACCAATAATTTTGGACAAAGTTTTCTCCTGAAATTCCTGACAGGCTATTCTGACTGGCATGGTGAGTATTTCTACTTTCAAGTAACAACACACCAGCTTGAATATCAGAAACCTCCAATAAAGAACCTACGTACTTAGAAACACTCGTTAAAAAAGTATTTGGGTCCGTATTATCCATGTCGTAGTTGTGTACTTCATGCCTTAATTGAGCGATGGCTTCTATATCAGTTACATCTATCCATGTACCTGTAGCAAATCCGTAAAATGAAATTAGTGAAGGTGGAAAATAAGATTCCCATATCTTATCATTATCAATATTCTTGATCAACATTTGAATTTCATCTTCCGATAGTTCCGGCAAACTACCATTGACTTTGGTTCTGACAAATTCATAGTTAATATTCAACTGGTAAAATTTGATTATACCCGTATCTGTATTCCTTAATTCTATCGTGTCTGCTTTATAATCAGATATATTTTGACCATAATGCCTGTTTAGTATATAGATGTGCGTTTCTCTCAATTTTTGATCAGAAACTTGTCTGAATCTTTCGTGATCGACTTTTATCTGCCATACAGGATCATTGAATATCTCACCCAAAAAGTCTGTATGAAAATACATTTTCTTTATGAATGGAGGGCCTAAAAAACCAATACTCCTATCCAGTCTCATGGATGGCATCAATAATTTCACAAAAGCACGAAACTCTCTAGACTCAATAAAAGCATTATTGTCATCGCCATTGAGTTCTATATATTTATTATAATTTTCCAATAGATCGGTAAACGTGTGATTGGTTTGATCACATGATGATACCATTTCTTCTTTCAAACTCTCTATGAATGGTTCTATACTAAAAGTTGAATCATATCTTTTCAGATAATCGTTTTCAAACATTTGTAAAAGACTTGAAAGTGGGATGTATTCTACATCACCTATACCAAGTTTCGAATATTCTAATACGTCCGCCATTTAATATATTATTTGCTTCTCTACTTATTTACAACAAATTTGATTCCAAATAGTTACAATCATCATTTGGGTTTAAATACGAAAATTTTGCCACTGAATCCCTTACCTTCAGTGCTGATGTATAAATTTAGATCATCATCGAAACATATGCCTTCAGGTTGCGGGAGAATTTTATCATCTAAATAATGAATGCTGCTTAACCCTTTAGTCTGATCATATATTAACAAAATACTACCTTTAGCTGATACTATATAGATGTCCTTACTATCCGGATTTACAGCAATACCAGAGGGAGAAAAACTCTTCAATCTTTTCACCAGTTTCCTATTTGCAGCTTTTGAAGTATGGTTTCTATTTTTATCAAACAACATTAGCTCCTCATCTTCTATCCTTAAAAAGGGGGTAGAGTCAATGGCCTTATTTTCAAAGTCGAAGACATATATTTCTTTGGCATTTTTTTGTTTGCCACCATGCAATGGTTGCCCTTTACAGGCTAAAAGAAGACCATAAAACTCATCATATGCTAATCCTTCGACGTCATTCGTTGCCGACAACGATGTTCTTACCTTGTCTTTATCTTTGTCTTGTTTATCATAAAAGTAAAGAGTCCCATTACTCTTTACAAGTATAATTTGTTCCTCCATTACCTCTACACCTTCGTAGTCACCTTTCTTAGCTATTGACTCTTTTCCAGTAATTTTACCGCTATTTGGGTCCAAATAAAAAACATCCCCCTTTTCGTCATTGTTTGCTAAAAGGTTTGATGTAGAGCTATCAAAATCTAAGCCCGATATTTCACTCAATTCCATATCTAATACCAAAACATCATCCGCCTTATCAAAATCATATTCTCCTTTTAATATAGATCTGTCAGAAGAGTCTTTTGTTTCAATTTGCACCAACTCTATACCATCAGTCCCTTTATTATCATCTCTACACGTAGAGAGAGCTAACAAACTCCATCCAAGCAATACTAAATACTGTATCAATATATTTTTATTTAATCATCAAAAATTAAAGTACCCAACCTAAGGTATATCTAAAGTAAATCCCCCTATCCTCGGACTTAGCCAAATAAAAGTTTAACGCATAGCTATCACTTATAGGAGTCAGATACATTCCCATACCGTAGGTATCTCTCCAATTATTATCACCAAAACTTTCTTCTCCCCAAACAATACCTTTATCATAAAACCCAAATACACCAAATCTTAAAGGAGCCAAAATTGTATTGAGCGTTCCAAGGTGTATTTTGCTTTCAAGATTATAATATAGTGCATTGTCATCAACAAATCGGTTTCTGGTATATCCTCTTAAATAACCATTACTTCCTAAATGAGGTTTATGAAAAAAAGGAGTGTTAGAGGTAGCAAACATACCTCCTACCCTTCCTGTTAGTACAATTTCACTAATGAAATTAACCGAAGTATTTTGAGATAAACTAATCTTAGAAATATTGGAAACATTATTCTCGTTATTGGCCTGAACCAAGGTGTAGTTGTGAAATTTAAACTTGGTTCCGTTTTTTGGAAAAATGCTATTATCTGTAAAATCCAATTCGAAATCAACCTCTAATCCTATGTAGTGATTTTCTCCAAGTCCTTCTAAATCCCTGTATTGATTTAATATTGTATTATCTGGATCGAAATCCTTAACATCATTCATCTCGTAATTGATATATCCGTTGATATGACTTTTCTTCCAAAAGCTTTTTTCTAAACCCACTTTAGATCGCATGGTAAAGAAATCCAACCTATAAATCTCATTTTCCTCAAATTCTTGAGATCTGCTTGTCCCACTTCCTATTCCATAAAAATATGGGAACTGATCATAACGACTTGATATCAATTGAGATAATCTTAGGTTAGAAGTACCCCAAACATATCTGTACCAATAATCAACACTAAACTTATTGGCTCTTAACCGAGGGTAGTACACACCAAAAATTTTATATTTTGAAGAAAATTGAGGCTTATTAAAACCTAAAGTGGTTTTAACTAAACTAAATCCAAAGCCAAAACGGTTTCCGCTACTCTGTCTAAAAACCGGTAATGGCAGCAATGATCCATAGTTAAAAGCTTCATTGTTGTAATCAATGTGATTACTTGTCTTTTTCACCTTCTTACCAACGGTCGAGCTTATTTTATCCTCTTCCGAATTATCATAAATATCTACTTTCTTCCAATCATTGAGCATAAGTTTATCCGTATCATCCCCTCCAATGATCCTTACCTTGATTTTTTTAGATGGCACACCGATAAAAGTGAATTCATCCTTTCCAGGTAAACCATATAGATTAATCTTTTTGGTTTCATTAGGATTAAATATTCTTTCGTAGAGAATTCGGCCTTGGTCAGAATCCTTTTTCATTCTTACTTGAATACTACCATCTTCATTACCCTTAATCTCAAAGATTTCATCCTTTTTGGACCCGACGATGTCTACTTCCTCTGCCAGACTGGCATAATGTTCACTCACCGCCTGTGCTAATTCTTCTCTTCTTGAAATCAGCTTGGTTCTGATCTCTTCTCCTTTTAGAGCCACTATTTCATCCGGCCACTCGTTAATAGCTTCTTCTATATCCTCATCAGATATTTCGTTCTTAATTTTTTCAGCTGCCCATATCCAATCCTCTTTAGTCACTTCATTAGCTAATTGTCTATCCAACCATCGGGCTTTAAAATTCAATTGTTTTAGATTACCAAACTTATAATCGAAGTGTTCGGCATTCATGATAACCTTATCCGCAATACCAGGTACTAATCCTGTCCAGTGCGAAAAAACATGGTCTCTGTCTTTAGGAATTGGAACAAAAGTTTTTCCATCCTTTGAATCATATCTGGCCCAAATCCAATTATCTTCATGTCGGTCCCAATCACCTAACCACATATCAAATGTTCTAGCGAGTGCGTACTTTCTATTATCAATTCTATTTTGAGAATTTTTAAACATAGATCTAAACATCTGATTACTCTTCACTATCTTATCTGCATTTCCAAATCCCTTTCCTTTTTTTGCCTTGGGTTTTTTTTCCAGTGTTCCTAGTTTACCTGCAAACTCTTCTCTATAAGGCCCTAAGATCTCATCATCCGGCATTACATATAGTCTTGGTACTGCATGAAGAATATCTAGTTTTTTCATCAATTTTGAAGCAACCAATCCTCCATATGGGTGCTGAGAGGCGATTAAATCCTTTACTATATCTTTATAAATCGTTGTTTTGAGATCCTCTGTAAGACTTTTCTCAGGTTTCTTATTTACTTGTCTAAAGGCATACTTTTGTCCATCTTCTCCTTTAAATTTTAATGAAATAGTTTGTAGGCCTCCTCCCTTGGCGTAAGGTTTAAGGCCTCCCCCCACTTCTTTCAAGTCCAAATAAGGTACATGAATAGGTGTTGTCCATTCATCCCTGAATTGAGATCCCATAAAAAACCTTCTGAAACTACCAGCACCATATTCTTCTCCAGCTACTACCAGAGTATCATTATGTTTTCTATTAGAAAAATCAGAATAATTGTATCTAATATCTTCATCTTCCTCACAAGGATTGAAAGCTCTATTTGCATTATCAGAAGAATTACAAGGAGAGCTATATAACTCAATCATTTCTCTTTCGAAACCACCATCTATTGATGAAACCAATTCGACACTTACTGAACCATCGTCATAGTAATTTAGAATTTGATATCCAGCAGCATCTTCGTGATAAACATTGTTCGACTTACGGCTTCCTTTCATTATTTTATTAGAAGCTGAACTATTAAGATAATAGTTGAAATCTTCCTTCCAAATAAAATTACTGTGTTCGTGAGAAGAAGCATAAATTATGGATGATTTATCTGACAGGAAACTTCTCATTCTGGTTATAAAATGGTGATATCTGTCGTTCGAATATTCTTTCGCATTACCAATATTATTCTTGTGGGCTATAATCATAGGACCGACAATAGGTAACATATGCAACTTATGTAGACCTTTTCCAAAATACCTACCAGAAGAATACACAGGATGATGAGCAGCCAGAATAATATTTTTTCCATCATTGTCATCGACAATATCCTCTAACTCTTCGAAAAAATCCTTTTCGTTTACAATTCCGCAACTAGTATTTAAGTTGTTATGCTTTCTGTACGGATGCATAAACCATTGAGAGTTAAAGGCTACTATCACAACATCATTCAGCTCAGAAACCACAGGATCAAGGCATGCATCTTTTGAAACATAGACATCCTTCATTTCTAAGTTTTTCCTCAGATATTTTTCAAGATTGCCGTTTTTTTCTTCTCCCTTCTTACCATTGTCATCCCAATCTCTATCTCCACTAATGATCAGAATACCTCCATCAGCGTTATTCTCTAGCTGTTTATAATACGCCAATAAATCTTTGTTATTTCCCTTAGGATCTTTCGATATTCCATTTTCATCCGTAATATCACCCAACAATGTGATGGTGGTGTTAGGCACAGATGCTTCTTTGAGTATCTCTTTTAACAAAGTATTGCCCGCCTCAAGATTGGCAGTGTTTCCTATCAATACTACCCTTTGAGATAATTGTTGCCCAAAGGAATAACACGCTAAACTGCTTATTATAAGCAGGGTAAAAAAATTCTTCATCCTATTCAAATGTAGTTGCTAAACTGTAAAGAAAGTATCACGAATGTATTACAATATTACACAAAACATGCATTAGATCATTGTCAAATTTTGTCAATCTTATACCCAACAAACCTTCTCAATTAACCTAAAACTCAAATATTAATAAAGAAATTTAAAAGAAGTTCAATTTGGAATTGCAATTAAGTAAATATTACATTTGTGCTCGAAAATCTTTAAATCATACATAATTTAATGTAATACCTATGGGTAAAAAGTTAGTTATAGTGGAGTCTCCAGCCAAAGCAAAAACAATCCAGAAATATCTAGGAGAAGATTTTTTTGTTAAGTCGAGTTATGGTCATATTAGAGATCTTGACAAAGGTGATAAGGGTGTAGATATAGCTAATGATTTTAAACCAAAGTATGTCATTAGCCCAAATAAAACAAAAGTTGTAAAAGAACTCAAAGAGGCAAAAAACAAGGCAAGTGAGGTGTGGTTAGCGACGGATGAAGATCGTGAGGGAGAAGCCATTAGCTGGCATTTGTGTCAAGTATTAAAACTAAAACCGGAAGCCACACCACGTATTGTATTTGGAGAAATCACTAAACCTGCGATTAAAAAGGCGGTTCAAAATCCACGTAGAGTAGACTTAAATCTAGTAGATGCTCAACAGGCCAGAAGAATTTTAGATAGATTAGTAGGATTTGAATTGTCTGGTATTTTATGGAGAAAGATAAAAGGTAAACTTTCGGCAGGACGAGTTCAATCTGTAGCCGTTAAGTTAATCGTAGAAAAAGAAAGAGAGATTCGAGATTTTCAAATAAGTTCTTTTTTTAAAATTGCTGCCATATTTGATGTTGTCAATAGACAAGGACAGAAAGTTCAATTGAAATCAGAGCTACCTGTAAGAATTGATGACCAACAAAAAGCCAAAGTTTTTTTAGAAAAATTGGCAGATGCTCAGTTTTCTATAGCCAGTATTGAAAAAAAACCACTTACAAAGAACCCGGCACCACCCTTTACGACTTCTACATTGCAGCAAGAAGCGAGTAGAAAACTTGGTTTCACCGTAAAGCGGACGATGCAAGTAGCTCAAAGGTTATATGAGCAAGGTTTTATTACTTATATGAGGACAGATAGTCCTACACTTAGTACGTTGGCTTTGGGCTCCATAGCGGATGAAGTGGGTAAAAATTATGGGCAAGAATATGTAAAAACAAGACAATTTAAGTCCAAAAAGTCAGATGCTCAAGAGGCTCACGAAGCCATCCGGCCTACTTATATTGAAAACAGAGAACAGGGAGCAGACAGAGATCAACAACGATTATATGATCTCATTTGGAAAAGAACGATCGCTTCGCAAATGGCATCCGCTAAATTGGAGAAAACGATCGCCAAAATCGGTATATCTACTATTCCAGATCAGTTTTTTCAAGCTACGGGAGAAGTACTATTGTTTGACGGATTCCTTAAGGTATATATTGAATCTACAGATGATGACGAAGATGAAGATACCAAAGGGATGTTACCACCACTTAAAGAGGGTCAGGTACTAGACGTAAATGAAATAAAAGCTCGAGAAAGCTTCACTCGTCCGCCAGCTAGATATACGGAAGCAGGATTGGTGAAAAAACTGGAAGAACTGGGTATCGGAAGACCTTCTACCTATGCTCCTACTATCACCAAGATCATGGAAGAAGAAAGAGGTTATGTAGTAAAGGAACAAAAAGAAGGAGAAGAAAGAAAATACACCGTACTTCATCTTAAGGATGGAAAAGTGGTTGACAAAACGCAAACTGAGATTACAGGAAAAGTATCCAATCGATTATTCCCTACCGATATGGGCATGGTCGTTACAGACTTTTTAGACCAACACTTTAACAATATCATGGACTATTCCTTCACAGCAGGAGTAGAAGATCAATTGGACACCATAGCAAGTGGAAAGAAAGAATGGAAAGAAATGTTGCGTCAATTTTATGGTCCTTTTCATGAAACAGTAGACAAGACCATAGAAACTGCTGAAAGGGCCAAAGGAAGAAGGGATCTTGGTATAGACCCTGAATCAGGACATAAAGTTTTGGTTCAGCTAACAAGATATGGTCCAGTCATTCAGATAGGTGATAGAGAAGAATTAGGTGAAGATGAAAAACCAAGATTTGCCAATTTAAAAAGAGGTCAATCAATGGAGACCATTACTTTTGAAGAAGCTATGGAACTCTTTAAACTTCCTAAAACTCTAGGTGATTATAAAGGTCAGGAAGTGGTTGTCAACAATGGTAGATTTGGGCCATATGTCAAATACGGTGATCTGTATGCAAACCTTTCCAAGGGTGAAGATCCAATGAATATTGACATGGATCGGGCAATAGAATTAATAGAAGCGAAAATCAAAGAAAATGCTCCTATTTACACTTATAAAGACCTTCCTGTCACCAAAGGTAAAGGTAGATTTGGGCCATTCTTAAAATGGAACAATATGTTTATCAATGTCTCTAAAAAATATGACTTTGATAACCTAAGTGAAGGGGATATCATCACCCTCATTGATGCCAAAATAGAAAAGGAGGCTAATCGATATGTGCAGCAGTGGCCTGATGAAAATCTCGCTATTGAAAATGGTAGGTGGGGCCCATTTATACGTTTCAAGAAGAAAAGCTTCAAACTACCTAGAATAGATGGAAAAGCCATGACTAGCGAAAAAGCAGCAACTTTAACATTGGAAGAAGTTAAAAAATTGGTAAAGGAGCAGAGTTAATATTTTTTTAGCATTGAAATACTTTTTTTCTACGACCTTCATTCTCCTATTGGGCTTGGTAAGTTGTTACAATTCATCAAAGGAGGCTATCAATGGACCTCCTCAAGACGATGAATTCGAAAACCACTACATAAAAAGTACTCCAAGTGCCACTATTCGAGCAATAGATAGCCTCATAACCCTAGGAAATCTTCATAAAAGCCAAATGGCAGTATTGCTTTTCGAAAAGGGTAAAAATCTTTCCACTTTGGGAAGAGATAATCAAGCCCTATCAAGTATTAATAAAGCATTAGAATTATTTGAAGAACTTCAAGATGACAAATATATCGCAAGAACCAATATCCTCCTAGCGAGTACTAATGCTGTTTTAAAAAAGAAAGACCTAGCTACTAATCAAGCTCTTAGGGCATTAAAGATCTCGCAGAAAATAGTCGATAAGGAAATAGAAGCCAAAGTCTACAATTCATTGGCACATATACACTATCTATATCAAGACTACCAAAAGTCAATAGACTATTCTAAACAAGCCTTATCCATACAGATTCAACAAAAAGATTCTAGTGCTTTATCAACAACATATAATAATCTGGCCATTATCTATAAAAATATAGCGGACTATCAAAACGCATTAATTTATAACCTTAAAGCACTCGATCTAAATTTAGCCCTCAAAGATCAAATCGCAGCATCACAATCTTATAATAATCTAGGTCTCGTATCCGACCAATTAACCAACACAAAAGAAGCAATTCAATATTTCGAAAAAGCTACTTCTATCAATTCCACACTTGGTAGGGCTAACAGCTCTTCTTTAAGAAACTTGGGGTCTATTTATTTAAGAGAAGAAGATTATAAAAATGCTAAAAAATACTACCTAAAGGCACTTGATATTGAAAAAGGATTGACTCGATTTTCGATACAAAAAGATATTTACAATGTTCTATTACATATCAGTCTCAATGAAAAGGATTTCAATAATTCTTTAAACTTTCAGGAAAAAAGAGACTCTCTTTACTTACTAGAAGTAAAACTGGAAAATGAGGAAAAATTTAAACTATTACAAAGTCAATATGAACTAAGCCAAAGTGAAAGGAAGCTAGAAAATCAAAAAAATATTAATACCAGAAACAGAATCATTTTCATAGTTATTATCCTCTCTTTTCTGCTCTTCACTTTTATCGTACTTCTAAAACTACAAAACTCCAGACTTAAGCTAAGCAAGGAAAAGTTGTTATTGGAACAGACCGTTTTACGGTCTCAAATGAACCCTCATTTTATTTTTAATGTATTATCTGCTATCCAACATTCTCTGATAGAAAACAACCCTATTAAGTCAGCTGGTTTTCTCTCTCAGTTTGCAAAATTAATTCGTCAAAATTTTGATTTTGTCAACAAAGAAAGTATTTCACTCAAAGACGAAATTGATGCTCTGTGCAACTATATGGACACCCAAAATATAAGGTTTACTGATAAGTTTAAATATACTATCAATATTGAAGAGGACATTGATATCCATTTAGTAGAAATACCTCCTCTTTTGATTCAACCCTTTATAGAAAATTCAATTGAGCATGGTTTTAAGAACTTGGAAAGAAAAGGGACTATAATTCTAAATATCAAAAAATGTGAGAACAAGATTTGCTATGAAATTATCGATAATGGAAAAGGATTTACTAAGATTAATAATGACAAAAAATTCCATTCTA
This sequence comes from Saprospiraceae bacterium, assembly GCA_965230495.1. Lineage (GTDB taxonomy): Bacteria > Bacteroidota > Bacteroidia > Chitinophagales > Saprospiraceae > JACJYM01. The sequence goes on from OZ246004.1 coordinate 2,373,581, forward strand.
TTGATATCTTTAAGAAAAGAATACAACTGCTAAATCAAAATGATGAAAGATCCTTGGCTGTAAATAGTTCGAGTCAAGGTACCATTGTAAAATTTCACCTAACGCAATGATCAAAGCAATAATAGTAGAGGATGAAATAGGTGCCAGATCAGCACTTGTTAAAATGATTAAACTTCTAAATTCATCAGTAGATATTATTGCTGAAACTGACTCCATTAGTGACGCTATTCATATTATTAATAGAGAAAAACCACAATTAATTTTTCTTGATATTGAATTAAAAGATGGGATCGGATTTGATATGCTTGATGAATTAGAATACTCCGGATACAAACTTATATTAACGACGGCATATAACGATTATGCCATCAAAGCTTTTAAATATAGTGCCATAGATTATCTATTAAAGCCTATAAACCCTTCAGAATTAAAGGACGCAGTTGATAGAGCTGTGACCAGTATTCATACTGATAAAAAACATCAGGAAATGATAAGTGTCTTAAAAAGTAATTTGCTTAATAAAGAACCCAAATTAGTTCTGAAAACCACTGAAGAACATCACGTAGTCAATTTACAAAAAATCATCTATTTGGAAGCAGATGGATCGTACACCAGATTTGTAACTACAGAAAAAAATATTTTGGTTTCAAGAAACATTAAGTTTTATCAAGAAATACTTGATGCTAACTTCATAAGATGTCATCAGTCTTTTCTCGTCAATTCTAAGTACATAACCAGTGTCACGACAGACGGTTTCATAGTATTGGCTAATTCGGCCAAACTGCCTGTATCGGTAAGAAAAAAATCAGAAGTTCTTAAAATATTAGGAAGAACATAAGTCCAAACAAACGAATTTAAATTCATTCGTTACGGTTATCAAACGTATTCATCTATTGCTTCCCATCCCATTTACATTTGAGTTGTATTTAACAACATGAAATGTTTATAAACTGAGATTTCAGACAGTATCATTTATAGCATGGGAATTTCAGTCTTTACACTAAAATCATTGTAATGAAAAGTATAGGTAAATCAATAGCTCTATTAGGGCTACTGGCCATCGTATTAAACTTCCTAAATATGGTTCCTCGTGTACTAATGTGGATATATAATTGGGGCGAAACAACAGCTTGGTTAATTAAAATAGGACTTGTGGTAATAGGTGCTATAATTTGGTTAAGCTCAAAAGATGAAAGCAATGGGTAATCCCTTCAAAAAAATAACTCAAGCTGCAAATAACAATAAAAAGGAGTACGGAGAAAAACGTACAACATCCGAAACCAAAACAAGAAAATGCGAAGGATGTGGTGCTGCCAGACCTAAAGACACCAATCTAACCACTTGTGACTACTGCGGATTTAAGTTTATGACCATAAATCAAGAGATAAAAACAGATGTCTAATGTTTGGACTATTTAAAAATAAAAAAGAGAACGATTCTGAACACACCCACCCAGAATATATTCAGTTAATAGATAAATGGGATGCTTTCCTGTCCAAAATCGAGACTAGATTTTCAGAGATGCTTGTCAATGCAGAAGAAGCCTTGCTTGAAAATCTGGTAGAAAGTAATTATGACATAAATCCTACCTTAAGAGCATGGTCAGGTATCAAATCTCAGCTAATGGCACTGGCCGATAAGATTGATGAAACATTCGAACATAAGGTTGAACCACAAATGTTGGAATATGCCAAAAGTTGGGTTGTTATTGATCAAGACAATAAAGGAACTCAATTACGTGAATCCATTTTTTCAAGACTCGAGAGATTTCAAATTATATTAGAAGGCAAAATATCAGAAAGATTCTACGAGCATGCCTATCATTTTTTAAACGAAAACTTTAATTGCACCCAATGTGGAGCCACATTAGATATTAAAAAGGAAATATTTAGATCACACTATGTAAGCTGTCATTATTGCAATACGGTCAACACCTTTACTCCCAATGACAAAATTTCTCAGATTAGATGGATTGCAGACAATATAGCCAGATATAGGGCAATCTCTGAATGGGATCAAATGAAAAAATCAGAGGCTGATTATCATGATATTCCATGTAAAGCTGAACATGAAGATCAGGGAGAAAATATCGCTGCATTTGAGGAAAGAGAAAAAAAGGAAAGAGCATTTTGGAACCGCTATTTTGAAGAACGCTCTTCCATTCTTCCTGAACATAAAGAATCACTGGACCATGATGTCGAAGTGAAAATGAGTTACCTCTACGAAGAACGCAAACGAGAATTTAATTTTTAACATAAATACTTAAATATGGAAGCTATAAATGGAATAACATTTAGGGACTATGCCTGTGCATCTGCAAACATAGTGGCAGGAATGTCTGTCGAAAAGGTTTGTGAAGTTTTAGGAATAGAAGTGCCGGTCTGGGAAGATACCCAAAATAAATGGAACAACAAGATGGCAGAATTGTCACATGAAGACATGGCCTTTTATGGTGAGGTCTTTACCAATCCTAAGCAAGGGAAATTTGCAAATGTAGAAGGAGCAGCTGCAGGTCCTGAAGAAGTATTAAAAAAATATCCGGAATGGAGTGATACTATTAAAATGGAAATGTATATGTCAGAAGCATCTAATGTAGGCATTGAACCTGATTTCGAAAAAGAATTTGACATAAGTCTTACTGAGTATTCCCAACTAGCCATGCATTGGTCTAATTGGTTTAGAGAAAAAATGGACGTACCTCCTCAAACCTCAGAAGAAATAATTAATGATGTTCCATTAACGGAAGAGCAAAAAGAAGCTTCAAGAGTATTCACTCTTCATGATGAGTTGAGAAATAAATGGGAAGCCCACTATAAAGAAAAATTCAAAAGCCTTAAACCAGACATCGCTGACGATATAGATTTTTGAAATAATTGTTAATCCCGCTTAAGCTTTTTTGAATTCATTTCAAAAACAGTTGGGGCCCTCAAACTTTGAGGGCCCTATTTAAAATTCTTTTTTTATGAATATCCTCAATCAATTTAGGTCAGTTATCAAATGGGAAGATCCCTCTGACTATGACATCTTTATAAAATATACTTCAAAAGGAGAAGAGATCAAAAATGCCTCTACCCTTACTTTGTTGCCTGGTCAAGGTTGCGTTTTAACTTATGAAGGAAAAATCGAAGGTGTACTGGAAGAAGAAGGTACTTACGATTTATCAACCGCTAATAAACCTTTCGTAACGGCTATCAAAAATTTCCTAAAACTAAAAGAAGGTAGCGAACACTTAATGGGTATTTGGTTTTACAGAAATGCCTCAATCCTCAATATGCGTTGGGGCACCAGAGTACCTATTGCCTATACTGATCCCGTGTATACTTTTCCCATTCTTTTATCTGCATTTGGTAATTACAGCATCAAAATCAACAAGCCTAAATGGTTTTTTGAAAATGTCTTAGCGGGTAAAGAAAATTATACGCATTCGGAATTAAAAGAAGTCTTTATTTCCAGGATTTCCGGGCCTCTCACTGATTACTTGGCAAATGCCAAATTCTCTTATGTAGAAATTGATAGCAATTTAAACCATATTGCCGAATCGGCTCTTGAAAAAACCAGATCAATATTTTCAGAATTAGGCTTTGAAATTCTGGACTTTCGAATAGAAGGGACACAATTCGACAAAGAGACACTAGACAGAATAGCTAAAATATCAGATGTTCAAGCTGAAGTCAAAGCTGCTCAACTAGCAGGAATAAATTATACAGAACATCAACAATTACAGGCCATGAGAGATGCCGCCAATAATACTGGGGGAGCTGGCATGGTTATAGGCCTTCACAATATGAATACCCCTTCTCACTCGAATAATACGCAGTCATCTGCCGCACCGCAGGATACCCCCCTGGAAAAACTGAAAAAACTGAAGGAAATGTTTGAAATGGATCTCATTTCATCTGAAGAATATGCGGAAAAGAAAAAAACAATTTTGGATAAACTATAACAATAACTAATAAACAAACTTAATCATGAACTGGTATTTAAAAGTATTAAAAAACTATGCAGTTTTCTCAGGAAGAGCTAGAAGAAAAGAATATTGGATGTTTTTTCTCATCAATATGATCATCTCTTTTGCTCTTGGGTTTTTAGATGGTATGTTAGGCACTGTCTTTATAGGTGCAATATATAATCTTGCCGTACTTGTTCCGTCCATAGCTGTTGCTATAAGGAGAATGCATGATGTCGGAAAAAGTGGGTGGTTTATTTTAATTCCCATCTACAACCTTATTTTAGCTGCTACAGAGGGTGAACAACATGAAAATAAATATGGACCCAATCCTAAAAGTACAGATTTGCAAGTATCTGACCATCTAGTTTAATATTGACCCTTTCAACATGCGAATTCCTAAATCACCTGAGTAAATTGGGTGGTTTAGGATATTTGTAGCCTAATCGCAGCGACTATAACCATAATATGATACCTCTCAAAATTTTCTCACATTCATACTTGTTTCCCCTAACACATCGCCTCAAAAGTCAAAAAGTCTTCAAAACGACAAGCACCAGTATTATCATAACTATATAATCCGACAGTTATTCAAAAAAATAAGAATGTCTTTATATTGGTAGCAAGTTTGGGTGCATACTTTCCTCAGTTATTTAGTATGTAATTTTTATTCACTTAACATTAAAATTTAATTTTATGAAGACTATTTTATTGAGGTTACCTCTATTTCTATGTACATGTTTTTTCATTACTAATTTGTCCTTTGGTCAAACGATGCTCAACGGCTTTTTCCCTGAAAAAGGAGCTACTATGGTTTCATTAAGTTATACTAACAAGAGCTATGACCAGTTTTACGCAGGAACTGAGCTATCTGATGAAAACCCTGCCGGATTTGGTAAAGTGAGTTCCAATATTATCTCTTTATATGGAGAGCATGCTTTTAGCAACAGGCTTTTGGGAGTTATTAATATTCCATTTATATCCCAATCTAACGAGAACAATGTTAATGACCCTGTTCATATGGAAGATAATGTAAGCGGTTTTCAAGACTTAAGTCTATTTTTGAAAGCAAAGCTTTATGAAACAAATATCGGTTCTGCCTCTTTGACCACCGCTGTGGGTGGAGGAATAGCTTTGCCATTAGGATATGAGTCGGGAGGTATTCTTTCTATAGGAAATGGAGGATTGGCATTTGATGGCTGTTTAATCGCTCAACTTAAAACTACTTTGGGTCTTTTTCTGGAAGGTCAATTTGCATATAGCCTAAGAGGCGAGTCAGATGATTTTGATGTACCCAATGCTAATTTGTGGAATGTTAAAATCGGATATGGAAACCAGCATTTTTATTTAGATGCTGAGTTAGGAGCTCAAAACTCATTGGATGGTACAGACATAGGAACTGAAGAATTTCGAGGGCCTACCTCATTTCCAGAAAATCAAGTCGACTATACCAATCTAGCGTTCAATCTTTTTAAGCCCATTACTGATAACCTTGGAGCTTGCATCAGGTATGGAACTGTATTGGACGGAAGGAATATTGGAAAAAATACTGAGTATAAAATAGGAGTAATCCATAAACTCTAAAAAGAAGTAACGTTTTCAAGTGAAAGGGGCTCCTGCCATTAGTATGGTAGGATGTCCTTTTTTCAAACGTATCCGTTCATTCCTCCCTTTCGAATCACAACCCATTCTAATTCTCCTCTTAAAATAGAAGAAGCATTTCGTTCCCCCTACTCATTATGTTATAAAACAATAATTCCTTACTTTTGGCTTAACCACGAATTTGTGCAAGAATAATAATCACTTGAAACCAGATATTATTGGTTCCTATACCTAGTATTTCCATATTGTAAAAAAGCGGAATTGTAAGATAGAAAAGGTAAGGATATAGGTTAGTTGTAGGTCATTAGAAAAGAAAAAAATCATATGCAAAAATGATATTTTCTGGGAATGAAGGCATAGATAAAAATAGGCAAATTAAAACCAAAAAATGAAGGAAAATTTAACTAGAGCATTGTGGTTATTGATGTTAATAATCTTTCCATTAGCATCATATGCCCAAAAAGATGTAACTCAATTTCTTGACATTCCTGTTGATGGATATAAACCAGAAATGATTGAAAAATTGTATTCTAGAGGATACTCCATAATTCCACAAAACAAGGATATTCTGGACGGTGAATTTAATGGAACAGAAGTCAATATTATTATTAAAACAAATAATAATAAAGTTTGGCGAATAGGAATTTTAGATAAATATCCCATGGATGAAATTAATATTAAAATAAGATTTAATACTCTAGTTCAACAATTTGTGAATAATAATAGGTATTCAATCCAACCAGACTCAATAATATCAGAATTCATAATTCCTGAAGATGAACGCATTTCATATGAAATGGCTGTCAATAAAAAAAGATATGAAGCTGTGTTTTTCCAAAAAGCATTAAAATATGATTCTTTAACCTATGAAATAGACCTACTTAAAGAGAAAGAAGAATTTGATGACCAAGAAGCAGAAAAATATAGTGATTTAACATTAGAAAGATTTAAAGAGTCTATAAATAGTTTGAATAAAACAGTTTGGTTTATGATTGAGGAAAAATATGGTGAATATCGCATCATGATGTTCTATGAGAATAACTATAACAGAGCAAATGGAAGTGGTCTTTAATTTTAAAACAACGAAAGACAAGATACCTGCCTCTAACAATATAGATGACTCCATTAACCGTTATCCATAATGCAGAATATTCTAACTAAAATGAAAAGAATTCCAAATAAGCTTAAAGAAGCAATAAGAGACAATAAAGTTGTTCTATTTCTAGGTGCTGGAATTTCTATTCCTTTTGGCTTTCCGAGTTGGAATCAACTTATAATTGAAATTATTGAAAAATTCAATGAAGAAAGGCTTCTTGAGAATCATCCAAAAAAAGATTCATTAAATAATGCAAAAAAACTTTTAGAAATCGACCCAGGTCTTGGATTACATATTTTATCAAATTTGGAAACTGATAAACCAGCGGTTCCCAATACTCTTAAATTTCTTGATTCACTAATTAAGAAGAAAGAGAAAGAAGCACCAAGGGATTATTCACAATTAGAAGAATTAGTTAAAATTTCAGATAAAATAATAACAACAAATTATGATCGGCTTATAGAAAAAGTTGTTGGTTATGAAGATGTAGTCATATTTGATAATAAAATCAACTTGGCACAGCTTACAGATAAGAATAGGTTTGTTTTCAAAATGCACGGTTGTATTAGCAATGCAGGGAAATGCATCTTTTTCAAAAGTCAATATGAGCAACTTTATAAATCAGATAGCTATTTGCTCCAACTCTCAAACATCATATTAAATCATCATTTTTTATTCATTGGGTTTAGTATGACTGATCCATACGTGAAAGAAATATTTAAATTCATTTCAAAAATATACGAAGGGTATAATAAAAACCACTTTCTGATATCCCCTGATAATGGTCAAGATTTTCTAAAGGATATTAATGTAACTCATGTACCTATTAAGAATTACGAATCAGACTATATAGAAATTATCTCTGAGCTAAATAAGATTTCTAAAATTTCTCATTCTACTGATGAATTGCATCACAACAACTTTGAAGTATATAAAAATGGGAAAAGTCTTGACTTGTCGGATTTTTTAGGTCCCATCAGAATTCAATCATCGACTATCGATTTCGTTAAGCGTAAAATAGACAATGACATTGCTGTAAGTTTAAAAAACAAAAAATCAGTAATTATCAAAGGCAAGCCACTGGCTGGTAAAACTAGGTCTTTATTTGAACTATTTAAAAAAGATAACTATGAGGATACCTATATAGTTAAACCTAAATTTAAGAATATTAATTATGAAGTAAATAAACTTCTTTCTCTTAAAAATAAAAAGCATGTATTTGTATTTGATGACATTGATGAGTACATCACAAATTGCAATACAGACTTTAATCAAACACTCAAGTTATTAATAGATCATAAACAGACCATCATTTGTACTATTATGACTGGGCCACAATATGAACAATATCGCTCTTCCATATCAGTCAAGATTCAAGAGTATTTTGATGAATTTGAGATTGGTGATTTTGATATTAGTTTGATTCCAAACAAACAAAATGTCAATCCAATAAATTTTGATGGTACATTAGGTTCACTGCTTTTGCCATTATCTGAAATGAAAAATAGATTTCTTGAATTAGAGATTCAAGCGATCAATGATACCAATTCATTCTATGCTCTAAAGATTTTGCATATTCTCAAAGTTTTCTTTTTGTTACATAACAAATACATGCAGTCTTTTGGATTTAATAAGTCTATTATAAAAAGATACTTTAATAAAAAATATCGAGATGCTAGTGTTCATTTTGAGCAAGCACTTTTGTTATTAAAGCAGAAAGGATTTGTAAGTTCGATTTCTCAAATAATAATATCTACAGAGGATGTTTATCTGAGAAAAATTATATTGCCATTATTAAGTATCACTGAAGCTTTAGTAGAAGTTGGTAATCTCCTCCCCTCAAAAATAGAGAAAGAACAGTTTGGTTTTAACCTTTCTACAAATCGATTTAACACCCTATTACTACTAAGTGATAACCAAAGTGAAATTAAATTACTGATCGAAAGAATTTTAATAGATCAAGTCCAATTAAACACATACAGTTATAATCTTGTAATTAACAAATCTAATTCTATCGACTTAGCCAAACAGCTTTGGACTGAAATGGATGATAAAAAAATTGAGAAAGATACCGTCACGTATTCAACTTACATGAACATCACCAATTCTATCGACTTAGCTAAACAGCTTTGGACTGAAATGGATGATAAAAAAATTGAGAAATCTACCGTCACGTATAATACTTACATGAACATCACCAATTCTATCGACTTAGCTAAACAGCTTTGGACTGAAATGGATGATAAAAAAATTGAGAAAGATACCGTCACGTATAATACTTACATGAACATCACCAATTCTATCGACTTAGCTAAACAGCTTTGGACTGAAATGGATGATAAAAAAATTGAGAAAGATACCGTCACGTATTCAACTTACATGAACATCACCAATTCTATCGACTTAGCTAAACAGCTTTGGACTGAAATGGATGATAAAAAAATTGAGAAATCTACCGTCACGTATTCAACTTACATGAACATCACCAATTCTATCGACTTAGCTAAACAGCTTTGGACTGAAATGGATGATAAAAAAATTGAGAAATCTACCGTCACGTATTCAACTTACATGAACATCACCAATTCTATCGACTTAGCTAAACAGCTTTGGACTGAAATGGATGATAAAAAAATTGAGAAAGATACCGTCACGTATTCAACTTACATGAACATCACCAATTCTATCGACTTAGCTAAACAGCTTTGGACTGAAATGGATGATAAAAAAATTGAGAAATCTACCGTCACGTATTCAACTTACATGAACATCACCAATTCTATCGACTTAGCTAAACAGCTTTGGACTGAAATGGATGATAAAAAAATTGAGAAAGATACCGTCACGTATTCAACTTACATGAACATCACCAATTCTATCGACTTAGCTAAACAGCTTTGGACTGAAATGGATGATAAAAAAATTGAGAAAGATACCGTCACGTATGATGTTTATTTAAAATTATGCGATAACGAGAATGACTTGCTTGAGGTTTTGACGTATAGTCTAAATCCTAATGTCAAATTTAATTTCAACCAATTATCAAATAAATTAAATGATTTTGTTCGTGATGATGTAATAATGGATTTTGTAAAATCAAAAATTAATGTCATAAAATCAAACGATTACTTAGTGAAGAAGTTCTCAATAATACTTGAGAAGTACCATCTAGCTTCAACATCTAATCTTGGAATTACTCTATTAGATAGTTTGCCAAATAACTCTGAAACTCTTAATATAAAAGCAAATTGCTATAAACAAATAGACCCAAATATGGCCATAAAATATTATGGTGAAGCCGTAAAACTTGCAAGCTCTCCCAGAGACAAAAAGGAAATTTATTATAATAACATTTGCAATTTAATTATTGAATTAGACCTAAATGACAAATTTGATTTGGCCTTGGAAAATGCAATTAAAGCGATGGAATTGACAACCATAAATAAATTTAAGTACCCATTTTATAACTATTTCTTCCTCAAAATAAAAAATATATCAGAGGAAGAAAAAATACTGGAAGCAATAAAAAATTTTAGAGAGAAATTCGGATTTAATAAGTACACCTTTTATTCAAATTTGAAGAAGTATCCATTAAGTCAGAGAAAATTTAAAATTATACAGGATTGGGTTGAACAGGAAGATTAGTAATCAAGAGTGCACTATGGCTAACAATAGGTGATGACAGCATATCTCTCCTTTCTTGAGGCTGTTCCATCTACTGCCAAAACCTCTTCAATATCACTTCCGCCACTCTTTTAGATGCTCCACCTTCTCCCAGTTTTTCTTTAAGCAAAGTAAATTGCTTTTTCTGCTCTAGTGCTTTTCCTTCTATAAGTTTTTGGAGTTCTGTCCTTAGATTAGATGAAGTAAATTCGTCTTGGATCAGCTCTTTGACCACTTCACGATCCATAATCAGATTGACCAGAGAAATGTATTTAATGTCTACGAGCCGCTTGCCGATCTCAAAAGAAATCTTACTCCCCTTGTAGCATACCACCTCCGGCACTTCAAATAAAGCTGTTTCTAATGTAGCAGTTCCCGAAGTTACACAGGCCATATCGGCGATTGTAAGAATATCATAGGTCTTGTCCAAGATAATTTTTGTATTCTTACTCTTAGCTTGGGCATAAATATCTGCACTCACGTTGCTCGTGGCAGCAACCACAATTTCATACTCCTCTTTAAAATGCTCTGCTGCCATTAGCATCACAGGTAGCATTTTCGATATTTCCTGTTTTCTGCTACCCGGAAGAAGGGCTAATACAGGTTTTTTAATATTATTCTTTTCTTCAAAATTACTATCCGGACGAAATTGATCAATGGCATCTACTAGGGGATGTCCCAAATACTTCGCCCCTACTCCGTGATTCTCATAAAACTCTTCCTCAAAAGGCAGAATAGGAATCATCAGATCAATATATTTCTTAATCTTATTAATCCTTCCCTTTTTCCATGCCCACAATTGCGGAGAGATATAAAAAACCGTTTTAAATCCTTGTTTCTTAGCCCACTCGGCCATCCTGAGATTAAAACCGGGATAATCAATAAAAATTATTACATCAGGTTTGTACTCTATGATATCAGCCTTGCATTGTTTAAAAAAGCGGCTGATCGTTCTAAGATTGTAAATCACCTCCACAAACCCCATAAAAGACATCTCCTTTATGTGCGTAACTATATTTGGAGACACTTGCTTCATAAGATCACCTCCCCAAAACCTACATTGAAAATCAGGATCAATATTTCTCAGTTCTTTCATTAGATTGGAGCCATGAAGGTCTCCTGATGGTTCGCCGGCGATCAAATAATATTTCAAATATTTTTATTTTATCTTAAAAAAGAACGGACCAATACTTATAAATCCATGCTCCCACATAGATTAGTGTCGGAAAAATAATTCCTCGCATAGTATCATCCCATCTGTTTCTCCTTGAGATATTAAACGGAATCAAATTACAGCATATACCCAGTAGTGCAAGTGTTCTTATTCTTCTTGGGGAGGCTCCTCCTGTGATAACATCCATGAGCCCTGCCTGCCCCAGTAAATCAAAAATAAATTCAACTACTACATATCCGAATACCGGTACTACAGCACCTAACAAAATTCCCGTAAATATTGAGTTCTTCTCTATCATTATTGTACTTTTTCAAGATAAGACATGGGTTCTATAGCATTATACAATGTAAGATCATGCCCTGAAGGAACTATGGATATATATTTATCCTCAAGAGCATTGATATCAGAAGGCTCCATGGGATTGGTATTTTCGAAGTATCCGGTTAACCAATAGTATTTTTCTCCTCTGGGATCAATACCCTCTTGAAACTCTTCTACCCATCTACCCTCTCCTTGGCTTACTACCTTCACTCCTTTGATTTCATCCATACCAGCTTTTGGAATATTGACATTAAGCAATTGACAACCTTGCAATCCTCTTTCCAAAACTTCGGTCATTATCTTGTGAGCATAGTGCTTAGAAGCTTCAAAATCCGCTTCGAAAGAATAATCCAACAGCGAAAAACCTATAGAATCAATACCTTCGAGGCTTGCCTCCATTGCTGCTGACATTGTTCCGGAATAGATAATATTTATAGAGGCATTACTTCCATGATTAATTCCTGAAACGCAGAGACTTATTTCTCTATTTTTGAATAATACATTCTTAGCTAACTTGACACAATCAACTGGTGTTCCCGAGCATTCATACGCCTCTATTCCCTCAAAAATATCTACTTTTCTAATTTTAATAGGGTGTGTAATCGTAATAGCATGCCCCTTTCCCGATTGAGGGCTATCAGGAGCTACCACTACTACATCTCCTATACTAGAGGCTACTTCTACTAGGGCTCTGATACCAGGAGCTACTATTCCATCATCATTTGTTACCAATATTAAAGGCTTTGACATAAAGATTTTTTATTTATTACAAAGGAAGGTATATTGAAAGTAAGAAAGGAAAATATATGGTAAAATTTAAGGTAAATCTTATTCTTCAATTTTCTTTTTCAATTCATTTAACTTCATCATACATTCTATAGGTGTCATACCGTTTAAATTTAATGACTCTATTTCTTCTTTAATCTCTGAGGCCACCGGATCCGCCGCTGCATCAAAAATGCTAAGTTGCATAGGCTGAGATGGCATATTTTTAGCAATACTTCTTAAGTCTTGCTCTTCTTTATCAATATGCTTGGATTCCAGTTCTACTAAAATTTGTGATGCTCTTTCGATTATCGCTCTCGGCATCCCTGCCATGGCTGCCACATGGATTCCAAAACTATGTTCACTTCCCCCTTCTGTAAGTTTCCTAAGGAATATCACTTTATTTCCTGATTCCTTAGTCGCCACATGAAAGTTTCGAATTCTGGGATACTTTGATGCCAATTCATTCAATTCATGATAATGGGTCGCAAATAATGTCTTTGGGTTTGCTTTTGAATTATTGTGTAAATATTCTGATAAGGCCCAAGCGATTGATATACCATCATAAGTAGAGGTACCTCTTCCTATTTCATCCAATAGTATCAAACTTCTTTTGGAAATATTATTCATAATACTTGCTGTCTCATTCATCTCAAGCATAAAGGTGGATTCTCCACTACTGATGTTATCACTAGCTCCTACTCTTGTGAATATTTTATCTACCATACCCATTCTGGCACTTTTGGCAGGAACAAAAGATCCCATCTGCGCCATTAGACAGATCAGAGCCGTCTGCCTAAGAACTGCTGATTTTCCTGACATATTGGGCCCCGTAATCATCATTAACTGACACTCATCATTATTCAATAAAATATCATTAGGAATATACGATTCTCCCGGTGGCATCTGACTTTCTATTACCGGATGTCTTGATTGCTTAATATCAATCACATAGCTATCATCCATCGTCGGCCTGCAGTAGTTATTTTTTAAAGCACATTTAGTTAATGATACTATACAATCTAAAGTCGCAATGGCTCTGGCATTGATCTGAATAGGTTCCAAATATTCTCCTATCCGATGTACTACCTCATGATATAGTTTTTCCTCTATCTCGCTTATCTTGCTCTCAGCTGTTAGGATTTTGGCTTCAAGCTTTTTCAGGTCATCCGTAATATATCTTTCCGCATTAGTCAGTGTTTGTTTTCTCACCCAAGAATCAGGTATTAAGCCTTGATTTTTATACTTATTGGTAACCTCCAGATAGTACCCAAAGACATTATTAAAACCAATTTTTAGGTTGGTGATTCCTGTTTTCTCCGCTTCTACCTTCTGAATATCAAGAAGTAATTCCTTACTATTGGCAATAATATGACGCAACTCCTTTAAATCATTATCAAATTCTTCTTTGATTACATTGCCCTTGTTAAGCAATGTAGGTGGATTATCCATAATCGAATCATCAATCAACGTAATGATATCCGTACAAGGATTCAGATGATCCGAAAGGACTTTAAAGCTTACCTGTTGTGAAGATTCTAGGTACTTTTTAATGGGAATAATTGCCTCCAATGCTCTTTTTAACTGTAATATCTCACGAGGATTAATCCTCTCCATGGAAACCTTACTTATAAGTCGTTCTATATCTCCTACTTTTTTAAGTTCTATCTCCAGATCATCGATCATTTGAGTGTCTCCGAAAAGATATTGGATCATATTATGCCTATCCTGAATCTTCTTGATATCAACCAGTGGAAGCATCACCCACTTTTGTAATAACCTGGCTCCCATTGGTGAAGTGGTATGATCTAAAACACTAAGTAACGATCTCCCCGTATCATGAACACTATGTACTAATTCCAGATTCTTAACAGTAAATCTATCTAACCATACGTACTCTTCACTCTGAATTCTACTTATACTATTGATATGGCTTACTTTCTCATTTTGAGTCGTACCCAAATAGTAGAGTATGGCTCCTGCAGCCGTTTTTCCCAACTCATAATCCTCAACACCAAAACCTTTAAGATTATTAACCCCGAAATGATCTGTCAACTTTTCACTCGTAAAGTCAGGAGTATATATCCATTCTTCTAAGCTATAGGTATAATATCTATCTCCAAACAGTTTTTGATATTTCTGTTCTGCACTTCTGGACATGATGATTTCTGAAGGAGAAAAACTATCTATTAGTTTTTCTATCTGCTCTTCGTTGCCCTGACTTAATAAAAACTCTCCTGTAGATATATCAAGAAATGCAACTCCCAGTTTTCCTTTTACAGCAAAGTAAAGAGAGGCCACATAGTTATTCCGTTTTCGATCCAATAAGGTTTCATCAATTGTAATACCCGGAGTAACCAAATCTGTAACTCCTCGTTTGACAATTTTCTTTTCTTTACTAGGTTTTTCCAGCTGTTCGCATATGGCTACGCGATAACCGGCTCTTACCAATTTTGGTAAGTATATGTCTACTGAATGATGAGGAAATCCTGCCAGCTCTATATCGGATCCACCATTATTTCTACTTGTCAATACAATACCAAGTATTTTGGACGCAAGAACTGCATCTTCACCAAATGTTTCATAAAAATCTCCAACTCTGAACAATAGTATCGCATCCGGATGTTGACTCTTCATATTGAAATATTGAGTCATCAAAGGGGTGACCTTCTTTTTCGCCTTTGGCTTCTTTTTTGTACTTGTACTCAAATTCTCAGGTATATCGTTCAGTAAAGATAAGGATATAGTATTATCCTTTATAATATGATATCGTGGAAATATGTAAGGTTATCAACAATAATCTAGTTGAGAAAACTAATATACTGTTCGAGGTTTCTAAAGCTCAGGTGTTTTAATAATTCCAGATATGTTAAGATTACCTCTTCTTCTTGTTTCGTTTTTTTCTTTTCCAAATCAATAATATTGAGTTGGTATTCTAAACTAGCTATAGTTGATTGGATCGTAGAATTATTTATTTGTTTTGCTCTTTCAAATTTGCTTGTCATCCTATTCAGTATTTTCTTTAAACCTAAATACTTATTTAGCTCCTCTCTTACTTCTAAAACAAGTTTATTCTTTTTAATCGTGTTAAGTTCTTGATCATACTCCAGCTCTTCCAATGCTTTCTCCTTCTCAATGAAAATTTTACTTTTCGAAAAATCATTATTATTTGAAAAAGGAAGTTCTAAGCCCAAGCCCAAAGATATCCGTTCGTTATATGGATTATCATGAGGGCCCCGATATTCCAACTGAACAAAATCCAATACTCTATTTTCGTCTAAAGATTCAATTTTATATTCTTCATCTAGTTTTTCTACATCAAGTGCAGGTATATCTTTTTCTAGATTTTTGACCTCTATCTCCGCCAGTTTGATCTCTATCCATTCCATGTTCATTAATTCACTACCACCTGCGAACTCCTTTAAGGATGTTGATATTAAACTTAACTCCATACTATCAATTAAAATCTCTTGCTCCAGTTTTAGTAATTTCTGAATATCAAGCTCTCCCAAAGTCAACATTTTTTTATACCCAAGATATTTTCTATTTCTGAGCCCTAACTCCTCCACTTTTAAATCATAAATCTTCTTGTTAATTATATCTTCATAATATGCCGTACAATATTCATGTCTTAAATCCACAAGAAACTCTATAAGTTCTTCTTTCCTTTCTTCTTGCATAAGGTCAAGAATCTTCTTCTGTCTACTTCTCACTCCCAATGGAGTTGGGCTTAATCGCACACTATATCTTTGTCTTGAGAATTCAAAATCATCTGTTTCAGATCTCACTTCAAGCTTATCAATCCAAGATGGCTTTTTTTCCTCTCTTTGCTCAAGAGATAAAAATCGTTTCTCTTGTTCTGATAGTTCTTTAAACAAGTATTCTTGTGTTGACGTTTTCTGACCTATTGCCCCTTTCCAGATAAACAAAAAACTAAAAACTACTAAAGTAAAAAGGCGAAACATAGGGTTAAATTGATTTACTTATAGATACTTTTTCCTTTTGGAGTAATCCATTTTCGAAAGGAATAGTAACTAGTATTTCTTTGCCATAGATCACCATATCCGGCACTTTTCGTAATCGTTTAGGAATCTCAACGATTCTAGAGCCTATTCCTGAAATTACACCCTTTATTTCCTTTTCTGGATTGGCTACGGAATGTACTATCACCTCATCGTTGATTGATATCTGTAATTGTTGATTTTCATATATGTATCCCTTTACTTGAATAGGATTCTTCTCATATAGAAAGAATAGCGTTTTAAAAGCAGGAATATGTTCGCCTTCCTTACACATAATGTCACCAACGATGCCCGAGATAGGAGCTCGTATTTCATCATAAATCACCTTCGTTTCTTCATCAAACTTTAGTTCTGCCAATTGTAGCTCCACCTCCGAATCGAATCTCTTGCTACCCTTTTCAAGCTCTTTTTTGATAAGCTCTATCTTCTTTCTATTCGCATTTCTGACCAAAGTTATGTTTGCTTCTATCTCATCTATTCTAGCATCTAGAATTTTGGTATTTGAAGAAACGTCCATAGCTGTTGCTATCTCGTTTAAAGATTTTTTTTCTCTTTTAATTTCTTCTATTTCTTGATTGAGTTTAAGCAACTCTTCTTCTTCTCTGAGTTCAATTAGCTTTATGTCCTGAAGCTGTTGCTCCACAAAGTATTGTTCTTCCTTCTTCAATTTATCAATCTTATACAATTCGTCTTGCAAAGATATTTTTGGCTTAATTCTCTTTAGCGTGACCAAGGTGTCTCCTTCTGCTACCAACTGACCTTCCTCAATATTTATTTCATCAATAATTATTGGAAAATTAAAGTTGATTTCAGATTGCTTATTTTCCGCAAATCCATAAAACACCTCAACAGATTTTGTCATTTGACTATTAAGCCAAAAAATAAAACCGGCTACCAAAACCGCTGATAAATAGTATAAGTTAAATCTATTCACTATAAATTTTCAGGTGGAGAGTTAAATCTTAATCTTATTTCAGAAGCGTCTTCCAGTTTTTTAATGTCATCCAAAAGTTGCTCTGCCGTTTGGTTTTTCTTTAATCTTAGGTGATAGGTGATCTCTTTAATTTTTGTTTCAGGTCTAATTGAATCCGGTGTGTCATCATCCGTAGACTCGACTATTTTCACAGGCCTCGAGATAAGTCTGTATTGATTTATATTATATGTAAAACAATGTTTGTCCAAAATCTTATCCATCATAGTATCCGCTACACTATGAAGAGGAATTCTTAAACGTAAATTACCTGTTAGCTCATTTTTAAAAGCAATCGGTGAATAACGTAATATAAAAGCAGCACAACAAAACACTACTGTACCAATGAAAGCAATAGTAAATCCAAAAACACCACACGAAATACCTATAGCCAAAGAGGCAAACATAAAGGTCATGTTAATCGGATTATCAAGATTAGTCCTAAACCTAATAATAGCTAACGCCCCTAACATGCCCAATCCTCGTGCCACAGAATCTCCAATGGCGTGCATAACTGTGCAAGCCACTATCGATATAAGAGCTAATGATTGAAGAAAATAAGCCGGCTTCGCCACCTTCTTATGAGTCATTTCATAAGTAAAAACAACTAAAGAAGATAGAAAGAAAGAACTAAGGACAGCTATTAATATCCCTAGCGATGTCGGCTGTTCTGAACTGTTCTGCAGCTGTAAGTACTCAAACATACATTCTATTAATCCACAATATTTATTCTAAGAGCATCTTTTCCATTCACCATCACTGTATATATTCCATCAGGAATATTCTGAATATCTACGATATTATTGTTGTGAATATTTTGTTGACGAAGCACTTCTTTTCCAAGCTGATCAAAAATCTGAACATCGATTTTCTTCACTTTACTAGATTCCCATTCAAATTTAATGAAATGAGATGCAGGATTAGGATATGCTATAAAGCTATCAAAATCCTCAAATTCATTTACTCCTGACACGTCATTGTTTCCATTAAAAGTATGATTTCCTATCTCAAAATCTCCAGTACCATTAGGCCTTCTTGCCATTGATTGATCAGTAATCTGTTCGCCGAAAGTAACCTCATCTATTACTGCTCCATTTGTATCTGTAAGATAGATTGATTCTCCAGAACCTGAAAGTTTAAACTGGGCATGCAATCCATCTTGTTCCTGATCATCATCAGCCCATACTATTAAGTATTCATCAGCATCAAGAGTTGTTCCTTCAGGAATAGAGTACTTACCTAGGGCATTGACATCATCTGATAGTCCAAAACCTGATAAATCTATGGTTTCTGTTCCTTTATTATAAAGTTCTATCCAATCATCAAAATCACCATCTTGATCCGCAACGGCCTCTTTGTTAGATGCCATAAATTCGTTTATTACCACATCATTGATAGAAGATAATTTCCCTTCAAATACGGCAATTAGAGTGTCCATCCCTGTAATATCAAATCTGGTCAAGATAGCATTAGCATCTTCAATGGAAAGGTTCACCCCACTAGTTGTCTCCCAGTGAGAAAAAGAAATACTGTCATTACTTGGAATGGCCTCTATTCTATTATTCATGGTACCGAAGTAATCTCCAGACCATGGAAATTCATCTATTTCGATCGTATTAATTTTCACATTTCCATACCCCTCAGGTTGTGCCATTAAGGTTACACTGTAAGGTCCTGTTACTGAATAACATTCTGTGAGACCATCATCTAAGAAGGCACATCTTTCCTCTACAAACCCTCTAAGTTCTGCGAGGTTGGTCTCCCACTCATCCATAGAGCCTCCCCATCGTTGAATATGTCTGGGCATCTCAGGTCGTATTGTATTGACCATGCTATCAAGTTTGCTCAACATATTTTCACATGAAAAAACTGTGTTCATTAAATCCGCATATCTTCCATAGTACAAATCTTCAAAATCTTGATTTTCTTCCATCAGCTTGAAGAATATCTTTTCATGTCTTCCCGGATCAGGATATGAATAAAAAGTATCGGTTCCCCAAACATATTCCATGGTATCCTGAGGAAAAAAAGTATCCATATAATTTCCAATTTCTTCCAGATCACATGGTTTCGCTTGAGGTGAAATATCAGGTACTCCTGAATAATTAATATAGTAATCAAAGGATGCATCATTATCCCATAGAATATAGCCCCATTTCTTATGACCTCCATCAGGATTTATTCCTCTCCACCATCCGGTATTATAGTTCAACCAATCCGATGCTACTACATTTAAATTCATTTGTAAATAATCGATCAAACTAATCAAATCAATTTCATCATGTACTCGTTGATAATTTGCATCTATACTCATATCATTATCAAGTACAAAATCTCTTATTGATCCCCAATCCTCAAAGGCTTGCTCACCACCATACTGTGCCCAAGAGCTTCCCCAAGTTTGTAGGTATTGAATATTATACTTGTCTTGTCCATAATACTCTTTCGTATAATCATGATCATCTGGTTTTTCTCTCATAGCATATACTCCCCAATAGTCTCCATTGAGAAAAACAATACATCTTTCAACTGCCCTTACATCCAGATGCATTCCACCTGATAAGGCCAGTTCGTGAACGAATTCATCTCTAACATGAGTACTTCCTTCATGATCAAAGTCATCGATTGCTGGATAGTTATCATCTCCAGATGCTCTGAAAATAATTTTCTGATAGCTACTTCTATTTGAGTAATTATACAGTTTAGTATCAACAGCTGCCGAATATCCCATCTCGTCTCTCGAAAGCCAATCCAGACTTCTTTGATCTAAAACCCATGAATCCTGCCCATGACTGTTTAGTTCTCCATAACTTTTTGTTATTAACTCTTGGTTATCAAAAAACTCTAAAGACCCGATAGGTCTTATAGGCTTATCGCCATTAGCTAAACGTCTTACACTATCTGCAGCAATTGAAAAAACAGGAAGAGAAAACTCTTCATTAATAAAATATGTATTAAAGTCAATTAAACTGTTAAGAACCATTGGGTCATCAGAAAATGTCCTTAGTTTTAAAACCGTTGTCTCACTAATCTCTATAGGGCCTTCAAAAATTTCTGAATTCTCAGTCGGTTCCTTTCCATCCAATGTATATCTTACTACTTCATTTTCTTTCACTTCTTCGGCCAAATCAACCATGAAAGATTCGGTATAATATCCGGCCAGATAATTTGCTTTAGGAGTTGTCGCATAACCCACCTTAAAATCATTTATCTCATTTGACTCACCAGGAGATAAAACTGTTGAGATAAACCAATCTCCTTGTCCATTCTCGCTTCTAGCATATCCGTGTTCAAGCTGTGTGATAGAAAGCTCTATTGAATCAAAAATATTGTTATCTGTGCCATCTGATAACACCAATACTTCTGTTCCCTTAGTTTGCTTTAGTTTGAAATTCGTATGTAAAAAGCCATCTATATATTCGTCTCTTCCAGAACAATAAACCAACATATAACCTTCCCCCGGAATCGTCAGTCCATCTGGAAACTTCCATTTGTTAAGTCTATTCTCATTATCCGTAAGATATACATCTCCTAAAGAGACCTCTTCGGAAGAATTATTATAAATTTCTATCCAATCCTCTGTCCCATTATAATTATCATAGAACGATTTAAGATTCGAAGCAGAATACTCATTGATAACGATCTGTCCTTTTAAAGAACTTAAAAAGAAAACTGCAAGCAACAACGTTTTTACTAATGATTTCATACGAACTTTTAAATATTAGATAACATTAAATCTTGAATGAACCGCATTGTGTAAAATATTAGTTCTACAAATATGATACGACCAACTTAATAATAGCTTAATGTTAAGTTCACAAATATATAACTTAAACTTACAAATCAAAGCAGTCTGGAAGACATGCCAAGCTTTGTTTTTCTATATTCCCATTTTTCCTGAAAATTGTTGCACAAAAAAAAAGTCCTAATACCTTAGGACTCTTTATAATATTGATTTTACTTCGTCGAGAATTAATTCGATAAAATGCTTTTCATTGTTTTTCCGATCTCAGCCGGAGATTTAACGACATGAATGCCATGTTTAGCCATGATTTCCATTTTTGCTTCCGCTGTATCTTCATGTCCTCCTACAATGGCCCCAGCATGTCCCATGGTTCTTCCTTTTGGGGCTGTTTGACCAGCAATAAAGCCTACAACCGGTTTTTTGTTTCCTGACTCCTTGATGTACTTGGCAGCCAAGGCTTCATAATTACCTCCTATTTCTCCAATCATTACGATGCCATCGGTTTCCGGGTCATTCATAAGAAGTTCAACAGCTTCCTTTGTTGGAGTTCCTACGATAGGATCTCCACCAATTCCAATGGCTGTTGATATACCTAGTCCAGCTTTTACAATTTGATCTGCAGCCTCATAAGTCAAAGTTCCTGATTTTGAAACGACACCAATTCTACCTTTCTTAAATACAAAACCCGGCATGATTCCCACTTTTGCCTCTTCAGGGGTAATAACTCCAGGGCAATTCGGTCCAATTAACCTCGTATCGAATTTTTCTATATACGCCTTTACTTTAACCATATCTTGAACAGGAATGCCTTCTGTAATACAAATAATTACTTTTATTCCTGCTTCGGCAGCCTCCATAATAGCGTCAGGAGCAAACTTTGGAGGAACAAATAAGATCGAAGTATCTGCTGATGTTTTCTCCACTGCTTCCGCAACAGAATTGAATACGGGCTTACCTAAATGCATCTGTCCACCTTTTCCAGGAGTTACACCACCCACAATATTCGTTCCATATTCGATCATTTGACCTGCATGAAAGGAACCTTCTGTTCCGGTAAAACCCTGAACAATAATTTTTGAGTTTTTATTTACTAGTACGCTCACTAATATTTATTTTTTATTTTTTAATAATATATACTTCTTCGTTTTCCTTATGCATGTGGAATTTTTCCCTTGCATACTTTTCTTTATTAACTTCCAAGCTTATTTTATCGTTTTTAGCTTCTTTAATTTTTTCCTCGAGCTCAATCTTTTCCGCTTCTAATTCGCTAATAACATTGGACAATTTAGACTGATTGATAAAGTTATGTTTATCAAAAAATGAAACCCAAATTAAAAACACAATTCCTATAAAAACAAACTTGTTAAATTCGATTTTCGAAAGTAGTTGGTGTAGTATTCTCATTTCAAAAATATTTATAATTATTCCTTATTAAGCATCGCTTTCCCGGGATAGATAGCTGTATCTCCCAACTCTTCTTCAATACGTAACAACTGATTATACTTTGCCACTCTATCACTTCTTGACGCACTTCCAGTCTTGATCTGACCCGTATTTAATGCTACAGACAAATCAGCAATCGTGGTATCCTCTGTCTCTCCTGATCTATGGCTCATCACACTCGTCATTCCATTTCTAGTGGCTAGATTAACAGCATCAATGGTTTCTGTTAGGCTTCCTATTTGATTTACCTTAATCAGGATACTATTGGCAGCATCAGTGTCAATTCCTCTTTGCAATCTTTCTGTATTAGTAACAAATAGGTCATCGCCTACCAGTTGAACTTTATCTCCAATAGCTTTGTTAAGTTTCGTCCAGCCATTCCAGTCATCTTCATGAAGACCGTCTTCAATACTTAGAATTGGATATTTCCCAATCCAATCACTCCAGTAAGAGACCATTTCATCCGAACTTCTTTTTGCTCCATTTGACTTATGAAAATCATATAGTCCAGTCTCCTCATTATAGAATTCAGACGAGGCAGCATCCATTGCAATCCACATGTCCTCACCCGGTCTATACCCCGCTACTTCAATTGCTTTCAAAACAGTTTCAATCGCTTCTTCATTTGATTTGATGTTGGGTGCAAAACCTCCTTCATCTCCAACATTGGTACTATATCCTTTTTCCTTTAAAACCGATTTCAAATGATGAAATGTTTCTACACCCATTCTAAGAGCTTCAGAAAAGGTATCAGCTCCTAAAGGCATTATCATGAACTCTTGAAAATCAATGCTATTATCGGCATGTGATCCACCATTTAGAATGTTCATCATTGGAATAGGCATCACATGAGCATTTACTCCTCCTATATATCTATAAAGAGGCTGATTACTTGCCGCTGCCGCAGCTTTGGCTACTGCTAATGAAACACCTAATATTGCATTAGCACCTATAACAGCTTTATTATCGGTTCCATCTATTTCAAGCATCATCTCATCTATGTATCTCTGTTCAAATACACTTTCTCCTTCCAATGCCTGCATAAGTTTTTCATCTATATTGTAACAAGCATTTAACACACCTTTTCCCAGAAATCTACTTTTATCACCATCTCTCAATTCTATTGCCTCGTATTTACCAGTAGATGCTCCTGAAGGTACAGCCGCTCTACCTACTACTCCAGAATCCGTCATTACTTCCACTTCTACCGTTGGATTACCTCTACTATCCAATATTTCTCTTGCCCTTATATCTATTATTCTACTCATCAATTGCTTTTTGTACGCTTAATTAAATTTATAAACTTGTCAAATAAATATCTTGAATCGTGTGGTCCCGGTGCTGCCTCAGGATGAAATTGTACCGAAAAGGCATCGTGATCCTTAAGCTTGATTCCTTCCACCGACTGGTCATTCAAATTAATATGAGTAAGCTCAATATCCGATCTGTTCTCAATAGAAGACATTTCAATTCCAAAACCATGATTTTGGCTGGTGATCTCACAAAGTCCTGTTTCAAGATTTTTAACCGGGTGATTGATTCCTCTATGTCCATGATGCATTTTATGTGTAGGTACATCTACTGCTAAGGCTAATAATTGATGACCTAAACAAATCCCAAAAATAGGTTTATTAAGTTTTAATACCTCCTTTACTGTATTTATGGCGTAACCCATTGAAGATGGATCACCTGGGCCATTAGATAAAAAGAAGCCATCAGGATTAAAAGCTAATAAATCACTAATCGAAGCTTCAGCCGGAAATACTTTAACATAAGCTCCCCTCTCAACCATACATCTCAAAATATTTTTCTTGGTTCCAAAATCTAATACAGATATTCTGATATCGTCATTTGGTTCTCCCAATGTATACGGTTCTTTCGTACTAACTTTTGATGCTAATTCCAAACCCTCCATTGATGGAAATTCTTTCAATTTGGCTTTAAGTGTTTCCATATCACTGCCATCAGAACAAATCAAACAATTCATTGCTCCTTTCGTACGTATCTTACGAACAATTTCTCTTGTATCCACTGAATGAATACAGACGATTTTATTTCTTTCGAAATATGCGTCCAAATCATCATCAGCAAGATTCCTAGAATATTTCGTATTAAAATTTTTGCATATTAGACCTGAGATTTGGATATCAGATGATTCTTCTTCCAAATCTTTTACACCATAATTTCCAATATGAACATTGGTAGTAACAATAACCTGTCCGTAGTAAGAAGGATCTGTAAATACTTCTTGATAGCCAGTCATTCCCGTGTTGAAACAAATTTCTCCAACTGCAGTTCCTTTGTATCCAGCAGCTAACCCTTCAAAAACAGTCCCATCCTCTAACAACAACACAGCTTTAGTCAATTGAGATTGCGACATTATAAAATATTATAATTTTTGCAAATATACTACTCTGGGTTTAATGCAAGGAATACACAATGGAATTTTAAGAATCAAACAGAAAAAAGAATCTGTTCCTCCTCTGGTGAAAGTGGTACAACTTTCAAATAACCGATCAAAACCATACTTTTAATTACACCCCATATCCTGCCTTGACAAGGAATCGTTATTTGGAAAGCAATTTCCCGAAAGTATTTCTTCAGGTTGATATCTTTCCATATCATCATCATAAAGAGCGTTTAAAAGAAAATCTAAGAGATCCGTCTTTTCTTCTTCTGATAGTTTCCTCGGAATCAATTCGACCTCATCATCACTAACAGAAGGATTTTCTGATTTTGCCTTTAATTTAAAATCAATTACATCCTCCAAATTTAACTTACTGCTACCATGGAAAAAACTGGCATAATCCTTTAAGTTATATAATTGAGGAACTTTAAACTTATACATATCCTGTTCATTTCCGGTGAACATAGCTCTCCCCAAAATCCTAGGGTCATCAGCTGATGTATTTAATCCACCATATTGATACATATCAGCTGTTCCCAAAGCATAAAATTTCATCGCACTAAAGGAAGGACTATCATGACAAGATGCACAGCCAGCCTTATCCAAAAATAGAATTGCTCCTCTCTTTTGACTTTCTGTTATGGCTGAATTATCCCCTTTTAGATAAGATTGAAACGGAGCTTCATTCGTCAAAATACTTCTCAAATATGCTCCCATTGCAAAACTCGCTGTTCTAGGGCTATACCTCTTTGATTTTGCCGTAAATGGAAATGCTTTATCGAATAAATCCGCATAACCATATTCATACAACACTTTATCATTAATCTCTAATCTATGTAAATCAAATCCTTCAATATTCTGTGCCTCTAATCCAACAAAACCTGTATGATTTACTTCCGACAAACCAACCCATTTCTCTTCCGTTCCTTCATTCAAGTCATTAGCTCCAAACAAACCACTCCATAAAGTATTAGTTACATAAGTAACGTTCATAACAGTTAATGGTCTATTTCCCTGTGCATCGATTTCCGATTCCTGATATTCATCCATAACTATTCTATACTCACCAAATTCTCCGAAACCAGCTCCACCATCAGCTATTCCCTGTATTCTTCCCGGCAAAAAACCTTCGCTCGGAATATGACAACTGGCACATGAATAAGTCTCATAACCAGCATCTTTTTCAGGATTTTGGGCTAGCCCTGTTTCAAAGAAAAGTAATTTACCTAACTCAATTTTCTCCTTAGTAATAACGTTAGCCGGATCTTGATTGGGTAATTTATCATATTCATGGCTTTCAGGCATAATAAAATAGTCCGAGTCACCAGTAATAGCTTTAGATGCTAAAAGCGTTTTTAACTCCGTATCCAGATCAAGTTCTTCATTCTTTGAGCAAGCTCCAACAATAATCAGCAGTGCTGTTACAAATATTATACGTTTCATTACAATATGAATTGAGTAATTTAATTAAGGACAATTAATCTCGCATAAGCTTATAATCCTCCTGTTTTGAAGAAATGTCTTGGTTATTTTCTGACCAGCAAAGCTAATGGTACTTCCGGATTTGAAATCAGACTATAAATATGTAAAAAGGTGTTATTTGACAGGTTTTAAAAATAAGAAAAAAACGACATATGCTCGGTATATATTCTTTAATTTAATAATTACTCTTACTTTCTTTAATTAATGCATTCATATCCAAAACATGTATTTTCTTACCTTCTAATTTTACTATCCCTGCCTTGTTAAGTTCCGATAAATGTTTAATCGCATTGGTCTCACTCATATTGCTAATCTGTGCAATTTCAGCCCTTCTTAAATATACATTAATGTAGCCATCAGAGTCTATCCCGAAAATATTGATCGCCTCTAACAAAGCGTCCGCAATCCTTGAATTCATATTTTTCTTTGTCAAGGATAATAACCTCTCGTTTGCTTGATGATAGTCCATGGCCAAAGTTTTTAAAGCTCTACGCACAAAGGAAGTACTTTTAGCTATCAGGTCTTCAACCGCATCCGCCTTGATCATACAAACATTGACATCTGATAAAGCCTTACAAGTAGATTGGTAAGCCAGTCCGGATAAATAGTCCGAAATTCCCAGGAAAGTAACCTCTTTATATAAATTAGTAACTATGATATTTCCATTCGGATCGGACTTAGTAATCATAACGTTTCCCTTATTTAAGCAAAATAAACCTGAGGGATATGTATTTTCTTTAAAGATGATCTCTCCCTTCCTATACGTTATAACTCTTCTATTTTCATCCAATGCTTTTAAATCACCAGTAGCAACACCAGCCAGCATAGGATTACAATTATCGGTGCAGGACTTACAATGCATATGGCATCCCTGATAAGAAACCTTGATTTTTGACATAATTTTTAGATTACTACTCAAATTGTAAATTACTTCGCCCGCATAGTATAATCTACAATATTTCTGCCAAAGATAAGTCAACCTAACAATAAGACAACTAATTTCCTCAACACTTAAAGTTATCTAGGTTACAAAATAACTAAGGCTACTTTTCTCACAAAACTTAACCTTATAGAGATGTTGGTTGATTCAAAAAAAAAAAGAAGCAATGAGAATATTCTCATTACTTCCATTAATCCCTAATATACACAAATTAGTTTTTATTCTTCCTCGTTTCCTACAGCAACCGGAGCTGCTCCTTTTCCTCTTCCTCTTCTTCTTGTTTTCTTTTTTGCTGAAGTTTTTCCGTTGGTATAGACAGTATTAAAATCGACAAACTCTATCATGGCCATTTCAGCAGCATCTCCCTTTCTGAATCCAGTTTTGATAATTCTAAGATATCCACCTGGTCTATCAGCTACTCTTTCACCTATCACATCAAATAATTCTTTGACAGCTTCTTTATTCTGCAAATAAGAGAACACAACTCTTCTCGAGTGCATTGTATTCGTTTTTGACTTAGTAACAATAGGTTCCAAATGCACTCTAAGTGCCTTGGCCTTTGCTAAAGTAGTGTTAATTCTTTTGTGAGTAATTAAAGCTATAGACAAATTCTTTAATAAAGCTTTTCTATGTCCTGCTTTTCGTCCTAAATGATTAAATTTCTTACCGTGTCTCATCTTTTTCTAGTTTTGACAACACTTTTATACAACATTTATCACGATCTAAAACTTATCTGTTGTACTAGTTATTATCTCTATTATAAAAATACTCAACTGCCCGAATATATCGAATCGCCCGGCAGTCAATAAAATACTATTCTTCGTCCAACTTGTACTTGGAAAGATCCATTCCAAACGTTAAACCTTTCAATAATAGAAGCTCTTCAATTTCAACTAAAGACTTCTTACCGAAGTTTCTAAACTTTAATAATTCATGAGTGTCAAATCTCACCAATTCTCCTAAAGTGTTAACCTTCGCTGCTTTTAAACAATTATAGGCTCTAACTGATAAATCAAGATCCTCTAAAGAGGTCTTAAGTAGCTTTCTCATATGTAGAATATGTTCATCAACCACATCTTCTTCTCTACTAGAAGAGTCATTAAATGTAATATTCTCATCTGTAATAAGAATAAGGTGTTGAATCAAAATTCTTGATGCTTCCTTAATAGCTTCTTCCGGATGGATGGTTCCATCCGTTTTGATTTCAATATTTAATTTCTCGTAGTCAGTTCTTTGCCCAACTCTTGTATTTTCTATTTTATACGCCACCTTCTTTATCGGTGTATAAATGGCATCTACTGGGATAACGCCAATCGGTGCATCCTTAGGTAAGTTTTCATCAGCAGGAACATAACCTCTTCCTTTGGTTACTGTAAGTTCCATTTCCAAGTTAACACCAGCCTCCATAGAACAAATATGCAGGTCGGGGTTCATAATTTTAAATACATTGGTTGCCGATTCGATATCTCCGGCAGTAAAAACTTCTTGACCCGTAATTGTCAAATAGATTTTTTCCTCATCCTCAAAGTTATCTTCAACAACAGGCTTAAGTCTTATCTGCTTAATATTTAAAATTATATCAACAACATCTTCAACCACACCCTTAATCGTGGCAAACTCATGATCAACTCCCGCAATTCTAATAGCAGAAATTGCAAAACCCTCCAAGGATGACAACAATATTCTTCTCAGAGAATTACCTATAGTCTGTCCAAATCCTGGTTCAAGCGGCTTAAATTCAAATGTTCCATCAAAATCATCCGCTTTTTGCAATAATATTTTATCTGGCTTTTGAAAATTCAGAATGCTCATGTAATTATTATATTATTTATTTGAGAAGATATTTCTTAAAAAAACCTAAATAGCGAGAAGCTATGTAAAGGTTACTTCGAGTACAACTCGACAATTAACTGCTCGTTTATTTTTTCAGGAATCTGCTCCCTTTCAGGGTATTCAATAAACTTACCCTCCATTCTTTCCTTATTAAATTCTAACCATGCCCAATTTCTTACATCACTCTTAGCATTTACGGCCGTTGTAACTACATCCAAATGTCTCGATTTATTTCTAACAGAAATAACATCTCCCGGACGTAATAACATCGAAGGCACATTACACCCAACACCATTAACCATAACATGCTTATGAGAAACTAGTTGTCTAGCTGCTCTTCTAGTAGGTGCAATACCTAATCTAAAAACTACATTATCCAATCGTGCCTCTAGAAACTGAAGTAATACCTCACCAGTAACACCTTTTTTGCTTGTGGCCTTTTCAAACAATTTTCTAAACTGTCTTTCTAAAACACCATAAGTATATTTTGCTTTTTGCTTTTCCATTAACTGCAAAGCATAGTCAGACTTTTGTCTTCTTCTTTTACCAGTACCATGTTGGCCAGGAGGATATTTTCTTTTCTCAAAAGCCTTATCAGGCCCAAATATTGCCTCTCCGAATGCTCTTGCCTTTTTTGTTACAGGCCCTGTATATCTTGCCATTTTATATTACTTATTAAAATGTATTAAACTCTTCTTTTCTTTGGAGGTCTACAACCGTTATGAGGAACTGGTGTAACATCTTTAATTTTGGTAACTTTTATACCATTAGCATCAATTGCTCTAATAGCAGCTTCTCTACCAGATCCAGGTCCTTTCACAAATACCTCAACAGACCTCAATCCTGCATCATAAGCGGTTACTGCTGCACTATTAGCAGCCATTTGAGCAGCATAAGGAGTGTTTTTCTTAGAACCCCTAAAACCAGCCTTTCCAGCCGACCCCCAAGAGATTACCTGGCCTTGCTTATTCGTTAATGATATAATTATATTGTTGAAACTAGCTTGAATATATGCGAAGCCTTCATTTCCAACTTTAACTACTCTTTTCTTTGCCTTTTTTGTCTTAGCCATATTTCAATTATTTAGTAGCCTTCTTCTTGTTAGCAACAGTTTTCTTCTTACCCTTTCTTGTTCTGGCGTTTGTTTTTGTTCTTTGACCCCTAACAGGCAAACCCTTTCTATGTCTTAAACCTCTATAACAAACTATATCCATTAAACGCTTTATATTCAATTGTACCTCACTTCGCAATTCACCTTCTACAGTATACTCATCCTGAAGCAACTTGGATATAAACTTAACATTATCATCAGACCAATCCTGAACTTTTGTACTCTCATCTATACCAGCTCTCTCCAGTATCTCACTTGCTCTACTTCTTCCTATCCCATAGATATAAGTAAGTCCAATGACTCCCCTTTTATTTCTTGGTAAATCTACACCTGCAATTCGTGCCATAATTTTAACCTTGTCTTTGTTTAAACCTAGGATTCTTTTTATTAATTACATACAACTTCCCTTTTCTTCTCACAATCTTACAGTCGTCAGACCTTTTCTTAATAGAAGCTTTAACCTTCATAATAAATTGTTTAATCTATTTATATCTATAAGTAATTCTTCCTCTAGTCAAATCGTACGGTGACATTTCCACCGATACTTTATCTCCAGGAAGGATTCTAATATAATTCATTCTCATTTTTCCAGAAATGGTCGCAACTATTAAATGAGAGTTCTCCAAACGCACTCGAAACATAGCATTTGAAAGTGCTTCTTCTATTTCTCCATCTAATTTTATTAAGTCTTGCTTTGCCATTTTTTGAAATTGGAGTGCAAATATCTAATTATTTTCCGAAATATCAATTAAATATTCATTATTTTTTATCTCTTCCTCTATTATCACATGATCGGATAAAATATCCGCCTTATTTTGTCTTACGGCCACCGAATGCTCGTAATGAGCGGACGGCTTACCGTCCTTGGTTACTATTGTCCATCCATCCTTTAAGGCTTTTACTCTTCTTGTTCCCAAGTTCACCATTGGTTCTATCGCAATCACAAGCCCTTCTTTCATAAGTGTCCCCCTTCCTCTTTTTCCATAATTCATAACCTCTGGTGCTTCGTGAAGGTTTTTCCCCAGACCATGTCCTACAAGCTCTCTTACAATACCATAATTCCTTTCTCTCTCAATGTATTGTTGAATAGCATAACCTATATCGCCAACTCGATTTCCAGATACTGCCTGTTCTATTCCAAGATATAAAGATTTTCGGGTAGCCTTACATAGCTCTATAGTCTCTTCCGATGCTTCATTTAAAATAAACGTATACGCCGCATCCCCGTAAAATCCATCTTTATATGAACCAATGTCTACAGAAACAATGTCCGTCTCCTTTATAGGCTCTTCATCCGGAAACCCATGTACTACGGCCTCATTCTTAGAATAACAAATCGAAAAAGGGAAACCATTATAATCTAAAAAACCAGGAATACTTCCTTGATCTCGAATGAATGTCTCTGCCTGACTATCCAAATATTTACCTGTTACACCAGGTTTTATAAGACTGGCAACGTATGCAAGAGTCTTAGAAACAATCAGACAATTAGATCTGATTATTTCAATCTCTTCATTCGTTTTATAATATATCATTGAATATTCGGAAAATTAAATGTCAGAGCCTATCTGCATACCAGTGCCTCTACCCTTCAATTTACCTTGACTTGAAAGTGAATCATATTTACGTAACAGTAAATAACTTTCTATTTGTTGCAATGTATCCAAAACAACAGCAACAAGGATAAGTAAAGAAGTTCCTCCGAAAAACAACGCAAAAGCATCACCTACTCCCAATTGAGCTACAAAAGCAGGGAAAATAGCTATAATACCAAGAAATATTGAGCCTGGCAAGGTAATCTTTGAAGTCAAAGAATCAATATATTCTTGCGTGTCTAAGCCTGGCTTTACACCAGGGATAAAAGCATTTTGTCTTTTAAGATGTTCCGCATGTTGTTGTGGATTTACAATTAGTGCAGTATACACGTAAGTGAATAGAACAATTAGTAAAAAGAATATAACATTGTAAGGAACTGATTTCCAATCACTCAAATTTCTAACCAAATCACTATTCACTCCATCATCACCAGCAAAGTACCCGGCAACCATTGAAGGCAAGAAAATTAGGGCTTGAGCAAAAATTATCGGCATTACACCTGAAGCATTCACTTTTAAAGGTAAAAAGTCACGTGCCCCAGCATTTGGCATATTCGCACTACTTCTTCCAACCATTCTCTTTGCATACTGCAAAGGAATTTTCCTAACCCCTTGTACAATAGCGATTGTAGCAATTACAATCAATAACATTACCGCCAATTCAATAATCAACATAAAGAGATTGTTATTACTGAACTGTTGAGCCACTTCAGCTACAAAAGATTGAGGAAGTGTAGCAATAATTCCAATCATAATTAATAGGGATATACCATTTCCGATACCTCTATCAGTTATTTTTTCACCCAACCACATTGCAAATATTACCCCTGTGGATAAGATAATAATATTACTAAACCAAAAGATATTAAGATCTACGTCCGGGGAAATTGCCCCTTGAGTTGAATTTATCAAAGCCAGATAGGCTCCTCCTTGTACTAAGGTAATAAACACGGTAAGTAATCTCGTAATTTGAGTCAATCTCTTTCTTCCTGATTCTCCTTCCTTTGTTTGTAATCTCTGAAAGTAAGGAACCGCAAAACCAAGTAACTGAACTATAATTGACGCCGTTATATATGGCATAATACCTAATGCCATCACAGATCCCTGATCAAAAGCACCACCAGTAAACGTGTTAATCAAACCTAAAAGATCATTTGCATCTCTTCCAGAACCTGCACTCTGCATGGCCTGTGAATTAACACCTGGCAAAACAGTAAAAGAGCCTAATCTAAAAATAGCAACAGCAAATAAGGTAAAGAGAATCTTATCCCTCAATTCCTTAATACTCCATATGTTCTTTATCGTTTGAAAAAATCGCTTCATTATAATATTATTCTAGGATTGCAAGATAAAATCGTCGCAGTTTAATTTACAGTACCGCCAGCAGCTTCAATTTTCGACTTAGCCGATTCTGATACCGCGTCAACGTTCACAGTAAGCTTAGCAGACAAGTCACCGTTTCCAAGTACTTTTACCTTATCATTTCTTTTTATATAGCCAAGTTTATACAAAGATTCTGTAGAAAATTCAGAAACGCCGTGCTTTTCCGCAATCATTTGAAGAATGGATACATTTAAAGGAACATAAGTTACTCTATTAATGTTCTTAAAGCCCCTTTTTGGCAGCCTCATTTGTAAAGGCATTTGTCCTCCTTCAAACGCACGTTTTGTTTTATAACCTGATCTAGATTTAGCACCTTTATGGCCTCTACCTGCAGTTTTTCCATTCCCTGAACCTTGTCCTCTACCTTTTCTTTTATTCGTTCTAACTGAACCTGCAGCTGGCTTTAAACTATGTAATTTCATCGCTATATTTTTTATAATCGAACCTTACAGCTCTTCCACTTTTAATAAATGGCTTACTTTCTTAATCATTCCTTCAATTTGAGGATTTAATTCCTTCTCTACAGAATGATTCATTTTTCTTAATCCCAAAGCTTTGATAGTATCTTTCTGCTTCTTAGGTCTATCAATAATGCTTTTTACTTGTGTCAACTTAACTCTAGCCATTGTCCAATAATTTAACCGTTGTATACCTTTTCTAAATCTATTCCTCTCTGTCTAGCTATTTCTCCTGCACTTCTTAACTTAACCAGTGCATCAATAGTTGCCTTTACCACATTATGCGGATTTGAGGAACCTTGACTCTTTGCAAGTACGTTATGCACTCCTGCAATTTCCAAAACTGCTCTCATCGCACCACCTGCAATAACCCCAGTACCATCAGAAGCCGGTTTAATCAAAACTTTACCAGCACCATACTTTCCTTTTTGCTCATGAGGAATTGTTCCATTAAGAATAGGTACCTTAATAAGATTTTTCTTAGCATCATCCACTGCTTTAGCAATAGACTCAGAAACATCTCTTGCCTTTCCAAGACCATGCCCAACCGTTCCGTTTCCATCTCCTACAACCACTAAAGCAGAAAAACTAAATGTTCTACCCCCTTTAGTTACCTTAGCTACCCTAGAAAGGTTAACTAGCTTTTCTTTTAATTCCGTTTCTGTAGGTTTAACTCTATTTTGTACTGACATTATTCTTCTTTTTTAGAATTTTAATCCACCATTTCTAGCACCATCGGCCAAAGCCTTTATTCTTCCATGGTATAAATATCCACTTCTATCAAACTTCACACCATCTATATTTGCTGATTTTGCTTTGTCTGCAATCAATTGTCCAACTTTCTCAGCTACGGAAACCTTATTGCCCTCATTTGCCACTTCCTTACTAGACGCCGCAGCCAATGTAACACCATTCACGTCGTCAATTAGTTGGCAATAAATTTCTTTATTACTACGAAATACAGAAAGTCTGGGATTATCTGAAGTTCCAGACATTTTATTTCTAATTCTGAACTTTATAAGTTTCCTTTTCTCTAATTTGCCCTTCATTACGTCAAATTTTGATTGATATTAATTACTTAGCCGCAGTTTTACCAGCCTTTCTCCTAATCTGTTCTCCTAAGAATCTGATACCCTTTCCTTTATATGGCTCAGGTTTTCTAAATGCTCTCAATTTAGCAGCGATTTGTCCGATGAGTTGTTTATCAACGCCTTCTAAAATCACTCTAGGTGTACTACCCTTTTCCATCTTTGTCTCCACTTTGATCTCATCCGGAACATAGAAATAAATAGGGTGAGAATATCCAACGATTAATTCTAAAAGATTACCAGTATTTGAAACTCTATAACCAACACCCACTAGTTCCATCTCTACTCTGTATCCCTCAGAAACACCTTGTACCATATTCGCAATTAATGCTCTACTCAAACCATGTAGACTTTTATGTCTTTTGGAGTCTGTTGCTCTTTTAATAGTAAGAACGCCATCCTCTAAATCAAAAGACATCGCAGGATCAATCTGTTGATTAAGTTCACCTTTCGGGCCTTTCACAGTAACCATATTTCCCTTTGATACTTCAAAAGAAACACCTCCAGGTACATTTATAATTGCATTTCCAACTCGTGACATTACTCTATATTTAAATTAATATATCGAACAAATAATTTCTCCCCCAATGTTTTCTTTTCTCGCTTGCTTATCTGTAAGCAAGCCTCTTGAAGTCGAAACAATCGAAATACCCAAACCATTAATAACTCTAGGGATTTCATTGCTTTTTTTATAGACTCTCAAACCAGGTGTACTAATTCTTTGAAGCTTTCTTATTACAGGTTCCTTTGTAACCTTATCATACTTCAAAGCGATTAATATTTCTCCCTGCTTTCCTGCCTCATCATCAAACTTATACTTTAAAATATATCCTTGATCATAAAGTATTTCTGTGATTCGCTTTTTCATATTAGATGCAGGTATAGCTACTGTCATATGACCTGCCATCTGTGCATTTCTAATTCTAGTCAAATAATCTGCTATCGGATCGTTAAAAGCCATTCTTTTTTACTTTTTAAAAATTACCAACTTGCTTTTGTAATACCAGGAATCTTGCCTTCATTTGCCATCTGTCTAAACATTACCCTATTGATTCCAAATCTTCTCATGTACCCTTTTGGTCTACCCGTTAATTTACATCTGTTATGTAATCTTACACGAGAAGAATTTTTAGGTAATTTATCTAACGCCTCATAATCACCAGCTTCTTTTAATTTTCTTCTAAGATCAGCATATTTCGCCACCATTCTCTCTCTCTTTCTCTCTCTTGCTATAATTGATTTTTTAGCCATTGTGATTAATTGTTTTGATTTTTAAATGGAAGACCCATCAACTTTAATAATTCCAACGCTTCTGCATCAGTATTGGCACTGGTAACAATAGTGATATCCATACCAGTAATCTTATTCACCTTATCAATATTTATCTCAGGAAAAATAATTTGCTCCTTGATACCCATTGTATAATTCCCACGTCCATCGAAGCTTTTATCATTGATACCTCTAAAGTCTCTTACCCTTGGTAAAGAAACAGTAATCAATCTTTCTAAAAACTCATACATTCTATCTCCTCTTAATGTTACTCTCGCCCCAATTGTCATCCCTTCTCTCAACTTAAAGTTAGAGACTGACTTTTTTGCCTTAGTCGGCACCGCTTTTTGGCCAGCAATAGATGTCAGTTCCGCCAAAGCTACATCGACTATCTTCTTATCCTGCGTAGCATCACCTAAACCTTGATTAATACAAATCTTTTCAATTTTAGGTACTTGCATCACAGAGCTATATTCAAACTTCTCTCTTAAAGAAGGAACAATCTCTTCCTTATACTTTGTTCTTAGATTTGGTGTATAACTCATCACTTAATAATTTCTCCAGATTTTTTAGAATATCGTTGCAATTTACCATCTACCAGTTTCCTTCCAATCCTTGTTGGTTCTCCTGATTTTGGATCCAAAAGCATTAGATTCGAAACATGAATTGGTGCTTCTACCTCATTAATACCTCCTGGACTATCCTGAGTGGCTTTCATATGCTTTTTCACCATATTTAATCCATCAACGATTGCCCTTTGTTTTGCAACATTAACGTGTTTAACCTCACCTTTTTGCCCTTTATTAGATCCAGAAATAACCATTACAGTATCTCCTTTTTTAATATGCAACTTAGGTTCGAATCTATCTTTAAATTTTTTCTTCATTGTCAATAACTCTTAACGTTATTCAAATTATAATACCTCCGGTGCTAATGAGATAATTTTCATATAATCTCCTTCTCTTAACTCTCTTGCCACAGGTCCAAAAATCCTAGTTCCTCTTGGCTCCTCTGAAGCACTCAATAAAACAACTGCATTATCATCGAATCTAATATATGAGCCGTCCTTTCTTCTTATTTCTTTGTTCGTTCTAACTACAACCGCCTTAGTTACAGTACCTTTTTTTATTCCTCCAGGAGAAGTATCCTTCACTGTTACAACTATCTTGTCTCCTACACTAGCATATCTTCTTTTAGAACCTCCTAAAACCTTAATACACAAAACTTCTTTGGCTCCACTATTATCCGCCACTCTCAATCTTGATTCCTGTTGTATCATTTTTCTTTGCTTTAAATTGTGATCGTATTACTTGGCTCTTTCCAAAATTTCTTTAAGTCTCCAAGATTTTCTCTTGCTCAAAGGTCTAGTTTCTTCAATAGATACAGTATCTCCTACATTGCACTCATTATTTTCATCATGAGCTAAGAACTTCTTAGACTTCTTCACATACTTCCCATAGATAGGATGTCTCAATTTTCTCTCAACCAATACAGAAATTGATTTGTCCATCGATGTGCTACTTACCACACCTATTCTTGATTTTCTTCCTTTTTCCATATTCTTAAGATACTTTTCTTCTTCTTCTAATATTGTTTCTTTTGTTCAGCTGTTCCGGAGTCATTGCCTCAACCTCTCTACCTCTTAGCTCAGTATTCAAACGTGCAATATCTTTTCTAGCAGACCTCAACACCATAGGATTAGCTAATCCGCTGATCGAATGATCAAACTTTAGCTTGTTATAATTATCCATAGCAGACTTCAATTCCGCTTGTATATCCTCGACAGACATTTCTTTTAACTCTATTGTTCTTTTTGTTGCCATTGTCCTAGACTTTTAAATAATTAACCCGCGTAATCAGGTCTAATTACAAATTTTGTTAATACTGGTAATTTTTGTGCCGCCAACCTTAAAGCTTCTCTAGCAATTGTCTCTGGCACTCCATCCATTTCAAACATAATCATTCCAGGTTTAACATTAGCCACATAATGATCCAATGCTCCCTTTCCTTTACCCATCCTTACCTCAGCTGGCTTCGATGTAACAGGTTTATCAGGAAATATACGTATCCAAACTTTCCCCTCTCTCTTCATATATCTTGTCATCGCAATCCTTGCAGACTCTATTTGCCTGTTAGTAATCCTACCAGAATCTAAGGTCTTTAAACCAAAGGAGCCAAATGATACCAAATGACCACGTTGTGCAATTCCTTTAATCCTACCCTTCTGCTGCTTTCTATATTTCGTCCTTTTTGGCTGTAACATCTCAAAAAAATTTATTTACCTATCCCTTTTTCAAAAAGTGGGGCAAAGGTACAATTTATTTAGTTTTTTCTTAATTATTCCTTCTGTTATCTCTTCTTCCTCTGTTTCGATTTCCTCCTCTTCCTCCTTTCGACTTAGAATCCACACCTACGTTTGGACTTAAGTCTCTCTTACCAAGCACTTCTCCCTTACATAACCACACTTTAATTCCAATTTTTCCATATACTGTCAAAGCCTCACATAAAGCATAGTCTATATCTGCTCTAAAAGTATGTAATGGAGTTCTACCATCTTTATACTCTTCACTCCTTGCCATATCAGCACCATTCAAACGCCCGCTAATTCTAACCTTTATTCCTTCAGCTCCGGCTCTCATAGTAGCTTGGATAGCCATTTTGATGGCTCTTCTATAATTAACTCTAGACTCTAATTGTCTCGCTATGGTGTCCCCAACAATAGTAGCATCCAATTCAGGTTTTCTGATCTCTACAATATTGATCTGAACTTCTTTGCCTGTCAATTTTTTCAACTCCTCCTTAATTCTATCTACTTCTTGTCCTCCTTTTCCAATAATTATACCAGGTCTTGAAGTATGAACAGTAACAGTAATTCTCTTTAAAGTTCTCTCAATAATAATTCTAGCTATACCACCTCTATTAACTCTGGCTTTTAGATACTTTCTAATTTTTTCGTCTTCAACAACTTTATCTCCCATATCCTTGCCACCAAACCAGTTAGACTCCCAGCCTCTGATTATTCCTAATCTATTACCTATTGGATTTGTCTTCTGACCCATACTAATTAATTTTCATCTTGATTTTGGTTCTCAATTGGAATTCTATTCTCAACAACAATAGTCACATGATTCATTCTTTTTCTAATTCTATGTGCTCTACCATGAGGAGCTGGTCGAAATCTCTTCAAGCTTGTTCCTTCGTTAGAGTAAATAGTCTTTACATATAAATCATGGTCAGCTGCATCAACACTCATATCATTTTTTACTTCCCAATTAGCAATAGAGGAAAGGACTAGTTTTTCTAACCACTCTGCTGACTCTCTTTTATGAAATTTCAAAATATTCAAAGCCTCGTCCACAGATTTACCTCTAATCAAATCAACGACAAGTCTCATTTTTCTCGCTGAAAGAGGAATATTTCTCAACTTTGCTGTTGCTTCCATTATTAACTTCTTTTATAATTATTTTCTATTTCCTGAATGCCCCTTAAACGTTCTAGTCAAAGAGAATTCTCCCAATTTATGACCAACCATATTCTCAGTAACAAAAACAGGTACAAATGTCTTGCCATTATGAACTGCTATGGTATGTCCAACCATATCAGGAATAATCATAGAAGCTCTGCTCCATGTTTTTATAACTGATTTTTTATTGGACTCATTAGCTTTACCAAGTTTTTTCAAAAGCTTATGATATACGTATGGACCTTTTTTTATAGATCTTGCCATAATTCAGATATTACTTTTTGTTTTTAGTTTTTCTTCTACTAATTATCAATTTAGTAGAAGCCTTGTTCTTATCTCTAGTTTTTTGACCTTTCGCCATTACCCCGGTTCTAGATCTTGGGTGACCTCCGGAGGCCCTTCCTTCACCCCCACCCATTGGGTGATCTACAGGATTCATTGCTACCCCTCTTACTCTCGGCCTTCTACCCAACCATCTCTTTCTACCTGCTTTTCCTAACACCTCTAAACCATGATCCGGATTTGAAGTAGTGCCCATAGTAGCACGACAGTCATTCAAAATTCTCCTTACCTCGCCTGAAGGCATCTTTACCACGACATATCTCTCCTCCTTATTCATTAACACGGCATACGTTCCAGCACTTCTAGCCAAAGCTGCTCCCTTTCCAGGCTGCATTTCAATAGCATGAATAGCAGAACCAAGAGGAATATCTTTTAAAAGTAACGTATTACCCACTTTAGGTTCAGCTTTAGAGCCACTCATCAGTTTGTCTCCTACCTGAATTTTATCAGGAGCGATAATATATCTTTTCTCTCCATCAGCGTAAGCTACCAATGCTATATATGCAGA
Source organism: Saprospiraceae bacterium (assembly GCA_965230495.1). Classification (GTDB taxonomy): domain Bacteria; phylum Bacteroidota; class Bacteroidia; order Chitinophagales; family Saprospiraceae; genus JACJYM01. Next base: position 2,414,207 of record OZ246004.1, read on the forward strand.
TCTGTTAGGATCATATTCTACCGTCTTTACAGTAGCAGGAATTCCATCCTTATTTCTTTTAAAGTCTACGACTCTATATTTTCTCTTATGACCTCCACCAAGCTGCCTCATGGTCATCTTACCATCATGATTCCTACCACCCGACTTACTCTTTCCACTGACCAAAGATTTTTCCGGTCTATCCGTAGTCAAAGCACTATAATCGCCCCCAACTCGGAATCTCGTACCTGGTGTAATTGGATTAAACTTTTTAATTGCCATAATTAACTTATTTAAATTGACTTACGCCTCTACTAATTCTGTTCGTAAATATCTAATTCATCACCTTCCGCCAAAGTCACCACGGCTTTTTTAGCTCCGCCTGTAGTTCCTCTCAACACACCACTTCTAGTATTTCTTACCTTTTTCTTCTTAGGCATTATTAAGGTATTTACATTCTCAATCGTTACCTCTGGAAACATTTCCTCCAATGCCTTTTTAATCTCAAGTCTGTTAGCTGTTTTAGCTACTTCAAAAGTATATTTATTAAGGCCACTTGATAATATATCTGCCTTTTCCGAGATTATTGGTCTTATAATAATACGATTCTTCATATTCCCTTATTTACAATTTAGCTATTGAACTTTCTGAAAATATTACGTTTTTAGCATTCAACAACTGATACGTATTTAAATCTGTAACTACTGCAACCTCAGTATCTTTGATATTTCTTGAAGACAAATAAACGTTCTTGTTTAAATCTCCGGTAACCACTAGAGTTTTAGAACCATCCACATCAAGATTCTTCATTATATTTCTGAAATCTTTAGTTTTAGGTTGATCAAGTGTAAAATCTTCAACTACCTTGATCGCACCTTCAGCAGCTAGAGAAGTTAAAGCAGATCTTTTCGCCGCCTGCTTCACCTTTTTATTAAGCTTAAAATTATAATTCCTTGGTCTAGGTCCAAAAACTCTACCTCCGCCTCTGAACAAAGGACTCTTCATTGAACCAGCTCTTGCTGTACCAGTCCCCTTTTGTCTCTTAATCTTTTTGGTAGATTTATTTATCTCCCATTTCTCTTTTGACTTATGAGTACCTTGTCTTTGAGCTGCCAAATATTGCTTAACCGCCAGATACACACTATGAGTACTAATCTCAGCGTTAAACATATTCTCAGGCAATTCAATTGATCTTCCCGTACTAGAACCATCCGTACTTAATATATCTACTTTCATGGCCATTACTTTTCTATAATTACAAATGAACCCTTATGTCCAGGTACAGCACCTTTGATAAGTAATAAATTTTTCTCAGGCAACATTTTTACGATTCTAAGGTTTCTTACAGTCACCCTATTATTCCCCATTCTACCTGCCATTCTCATCCCTTTAAATACTCTTGCAGGGTAAGAAGCCGCACCAATAGAACCAGGAGCTCTCATTCTATTATGCTGACCATGTGTAGCATCTCCTACACCTCTAAAACCATATCTCTTAACAACACCTTGATGTCCTTTACCTTTTGAAGTTCCTATCGCTCTTACAAAATCTCCTTCCTCAAAAACATCTTCGATAGTAACTGTATCTCCCAAAGATTTTACCAAGTCAGAATTTCTAAACTCAACTACCTTTCTTTTTGGAGAGGTTTGGGCAGCAGTAAAGTGCCCTTTTAAAGCCTTAGAAGTATTCTTAGCTTTCGCATCATATGCTCCCAATTGCAATGCACTATACCCATCCGTCTCAGAATCTTTAACCTGTGTTACAACATTAGGCTCAATTTCTACAACAGTGCAGGCTACATATTTTCCAGCATCATCAAAAATACTGGTCATACCGATCTTTTTACCAATCAAACCGTTCATTCGATAAATTTTATTATCACAATCGACTCACAGACGATCTCTCGCCTGCTACTCGAAAAATTTCAAAATAATTAAGTAAGCTTAACCTGGATATCAACTCCACTAGGAAGCTCTAATTTGGATAGAGCGTCAACCGTCTTTTGGGTAGGAGTAAAAATCTCAATAAGCCTCTTATGTGTTCTTAACTGAAACTGCTCACGAGATTTCTTATTTACGTGCGGAGAACGCAAGACGGTAAATATTTCTTTCTTCGTAGGCAGCGGAATCGGGCCCGAAATAACGGCACCACTATTTTTTACAGTTTTAACAATCTTCTCAGTACTCTTGTCTACCAAGTTGTGATCGTAAGACTGTAATTTTATTCTAATTTTTTGATTCATAACCTAAATTAAAAACTATTTGCTTTTTTAAGCGGCTGCAAAATTACAACCGCCATTTTTATTTTCCAAATATTTAAAAACTAAATATTGTTTTTTTATACACTAACCTCTCCTCTAGCCTTTTCAATCACCTCTTTGGCAACATTCTTAGGAGCCTCTGCATAATGCGAAAATTCCATCGTACTACTCGCTCTTCCCGAAGTAATAGTTCTAAGCTGAGTAACATATCCAAACATTTCAGAAAGCGGAACTTCGGCTTTTATTGAAACTGCTCCTCCCATCTTTTGTTCCTGACTCTTTGGCAACCCTCTTCTTCTGTTCAAATCACCAATCACAGAACCTACATACTCCTCTGGTGTAATAACTTCAAGCTTCATCATTGGTTCTAAAAGTACAGGTTTTGCTTTCGCAGCTGCGGCTTTAAACCCTTCCTTAGCACACAACTCAAAGGCAATAGGCTTTGAATCCACTGCATGCGTCTGACCATCATACAACCTGACCTTCATACTATCAATACCATATCCTGCCAAAACACCATTATCCATCATCGCGTTAAAACCTTTTAGCACAGAAGGAAAATATTCCTTTGGAATTGATCCTCCAAAAATATCATTCTGGAATTGAATCTTAACCTTACCATTCTTAAAGTCTTCAGACTCAAGAAACTCCTCGTCCGCTGGACCAACCTCGAAAGACATTTGAGCAAATAAACCAGAACCACCCGATTGCTTTTTAAGCCTTTCAGTATGATCAACTGTCATAGTCAAAGCCTCCTTATAATTAACCTGAGGCTGTCCTTGATTACATTCTACTTTAAATTCTCTTCTCAATCTATCCACAATGATCTCTAAGTGCAGCTCACCCATCCCACTAATCACTGTCTGATTAGTATCTTCATCATATCTAACCTTAAATGTAGGATCCTCTTCTGCCAATTTAGCCAAAGCCATTCCTAATTTATCTAAATCTTTTTGAGTTTTAGGCTCAACTGCCACACCTATCACTGGATCTGGGAATACCATACTTTCCAAAACAATTGGTTTATCCAAATCACTCAAAGTATCCCCTGTTCTGATATCCTTAAAACCAACAGCTGCCGCAATGTCTCCAGCCTCCACTCTAGGAATAGGGTTTTGCTTATTGGCGTGCATTTGATAAATTCTAGAAATTCTTTCTTTCTTATCTGTTCTTGTATTTAAGATATAACTTCCCGCATCCAAAGCTCCTGAATAGACCCTCATAAAACATAGTCTACCCACATATGGATCAGTTGCAATTTTAAATGCCAAAGCAGCAAAAGGCTCATCATTACTTGGCTTCCTTTCAACCTCCTGATCATTTCGTGGATCAGTTCCTTTTACAGCTTCAATATCCAAAGGACTTGGCAAGAAGTAACAACAATTATCTAGTAAAGCCTGAACTCCCTTATTCTTGAAAGCAGAACCACACATAACTGGCGTCATACTCATGTCACATACCGCAGCTCTTACAGCAGCCCTCATTTCCTCAACTGTTATAGAGTCCGGATCTTCGAAGAATTTTTCCATCAAGTTGTCATCATAAGAAGCTACTTCCTCTATCAAATGACCTCTCATTTCATGGACCTTATCTTTCAAGTCTTCGGGAATAGGAATCTCCTCAAAGGTCATACCCATATCTTCTTCATTCCACACAATTGCTTTTCCTGTCACCAAATCAACCACTCCTTTGAATCTTTCTTCACTTCCAATAGGCACCTGCAGTGGAACTGCATTTGCCCCCAACTTCTCCTTCATATCCTCAACCACATTAAAGAAGTCAGCACCAGCTCTATCCATTTTATTCACAAAACCAATTCTTGGCACCTTATAGTTATCTGCCAATCTCCAGTTCGTTTCTGATTGAGGCTCTACACCATCAACAGCTGAAAACAAGAAAACCAGACCATCCAAAACTCTCAATGATCTATTCACCTCAACAGTAAAGTCAACGTGTCCCGGAGTATCGATTATGTTAAAATCATAATCCTGATCTCCTAATTTCCACGTACATTTAGTAGCAGCTGAAGTAATAGTAATACCTCTTTCCTGCTCCTGCTCCATCCAGTCCATAGTAGCGGCTCCATCGTGAACCTCTCCTATCTTATGACTTACACCAGTATAGTAGAGAACTCTTTCTGTTGTAGTTGTTTTCCCTGCATCAATATGTGCAGCGATACCTATATTTCTTCTATATCTTAGATCTTGTGACATCTGAAAATATTATTTAAAGTGTGTTATTTTAAAAAGTAAGATTTAATTAAGCCCTAAAGTGTGCAAAGGCCTTATTAGCTTCGGCCATTCTGTGCGTATCCTCCTTCCTCTTAACCGCTGCACCTTCTCCTTTACTAGCTGCTATCACCTCAGCTGACAATTTTTCTGCAATACCCTTTCCACTTCTAGCTCTTGCAAACTTTATCATCCACTTCATACCTATAGAAAGTCTCCTTGCAGGTCTGATTTCAGTAGGTATTTGAAACGTCGCACCACCAATTCTCTTACTTCTAACTTCTACAGCAGGCATAACATTTTCTAAAGCCTTTTTCCATACCTCATGAGCATCTTCTCCGGTTTTCTCCTGAACAATATCCATTGCATCATAGAAACTTTTGAACGCAACAGATTTTTTACCTTGCAACATTAAATTGTTGACAAACTGAGTAACCATAGTATCACCAAATCTAGGATCTGGCTGAATAACTCGCTTTTTTGGTTTTCTTTTCCTCATATTAAATTATCTTAAAAGTGGATTTATTTTTTCGGCCTTTTGGCACCATACTTAGATCTGGATTGAAGCCTGTCACTTACACCCGCAGTATCTAATGCTCCTCTAACTATTGTATATCTAACACCCGGTAAATCTTTAACCCTACCTCCTCTAATCAATACTATAGAGTGCTCCTGCAAATTATGCCCTTCTCCAGGAATATATGCAATCACCTCTACACCATTCGTCAACCTTACCTTAGCAACCTTTCTTAGTGCTGAGTTAGGTTTTTTAGGTGTTGTAGTATAAACTCTGGTACATACGCCTCTTTTCTGAGGACATGAATCTAAAGCCCTTGACTTACTCTTTGTAATTATTTGCTTTCTTCCTTTTCTTACCAGTTGATTAATTGTAGGCATACCTTAATTAAATATATGTAATAAAAATTCTAATATTTTCAATTTGAAATGATCTTAAATCACAAGGTCTTTTCAAAGAGAGTGCAAAAGTATAACTATTTTTTTGATTTCCAAACACTTTTTTAATTTTGAATGTTACTATTTCTTCATTTTCTGTTACATATTTTCAGCATGAATAGCACAATAGTTAGAAAAGCCAAATTAGAAGATCTTCCTTTTGTCATCAATCTGGTCAAGGAGTTGGCTCTATTTGAAAAGGAACCGGAGGCCGTCACAGCATCTCTAACTGATTATCAAAAAGCATTTTCGAATAATAAAATTATGATTCAACTAGCTGAAATCCAAGGTCAGGTAGTTGGCATTATAATTATGTACGAGGCCTTTTCTACATGGAAAGGCCCTATACTTTATCTAGAGGATTTTTATGTAAAAAGAGAATTTCGCAATCTGGGTATTGGAAAAATGCTATTTGAAAGTTATTTAAAACTTGGACAAGCCGGAGGGTATAGCAAATTGAAATGGCAAGTTCTGGATTGGAATAAGGATGCCATAAATTTTTATAAACGATATAATGCTATGATTGAAAAAAATTGGTGGAATGGAGTTATTGAACTTCAGCCTTGACTAATAAATGTTAAAATTTTGTGTAGCTTAATCTTTCCTAGCTCTTTTTAGTAACTTTACTTTCAACTCCAACAAATCAAATCTGTTTCAAAGTATTCCAGACTACATTTATGAAATTATTGCTCAGAGTGTTTTATCTCTCTGATATAAAAATGTTGACGTTAATCCCCTGAACATAGGACAGGTTCATAATTGATTTGTTGAGCCTGTCCATTTTATAAATACTTTTCTACTCTTTTTCTTTGGTTTTCAATCGAAAGTTTCATTTCATTTTGAATTTCATCTACCAGCCTTGAAATAGGTAAAGTTTCTTTAATACTTGTCACTCCTTGTCCTGCCGACCATATTGTCTTCCAAGCTTTGGCCTCTGCATCTTCTGCATTCAATTCTTTTCCAAAATCTACCTTTCCTTTATGCTCCCATAGTTTTTGATCAATTCCCATGGCTTCTAAACTAGGCTTTAAAAAGTTAGCATTTACACCCGATACAGCTGATGTATATATAATGTCACTGGTTCCTGACTCTACGATCATTCTTTTGTAGTCTTCATCCGCTACACTCTCAGTAGTATTAATAAATCTAGTCCCCATATAAGCATAATCAGCTCCCATTTGTAAAGCACTAATTACATCTTGTCCATTACTAATACATCCCGAAAGAATAATATCTCCATTAAAAAACTCTTTCACCTCATGTATAAAAGGCATGGGATTTAATGTCCCCGCATGACCTCCAGCCCCGGCACACACTAAAATTAAACCGTCTACTCCAGCTTCACTTGCCTTTTCAGCATGTCTTCTTTTTATAATATCATGATATACCTTCCCTCCATAACTATGAACCGCGTCAACCAATTCGGAAACGGCACCTAGTGAGGTAATGATCAAGGGTACTTTGTGTCTTATACAAACCTCTAAATCAGCTTGTACCCTAGTATTAGTCGGATGTACTATTAAATTGACTCCAAAGGGAGCTGCTTTTTTCCCAGTTTCTTTTTCAAAGTCATCTAAACTCTTCTTAATTTCAATTACCCACTTTTCGAACCCATCCGTGGTCCGCTGATTCAACGATGGAAAAGTTCCCACAATCCCCTTCTTACAACATTCGACCACCATTGTAGGATTTGAAATTAAAAACATGGGAGCTGCTATAATCGGAAGACTTAGACCATTCATTTTGAAAATTTTATCCGAAGATAATCTATTCCTTATTACAAGAGGTATTTCCCTTTATAAATAAGGTGTAAAACACCCATATACAAAGGTTAAAAATGCTCTAGTATCACAACGTCACAACTAATCATATTTGTAGGGTTATTAATTATTTAATTTAAACTTTTTAACATGAAAAACGAAAATAGTGTAACACTAGAAAATTCAGTGGAAGAATTGATGGTAGAGGAAATACCTGCGACTGACGAGAACATTCTAGAAACTAATGAAACAGAATTCGAATTTAGCCCTGAATCTATTGATAGTCTAGAAAACGAAGAGGAAAGCAGTGAAAATTATACGGAAAATGAAGAAGAAGAATTCGAGTTCGAAGGCTTTGAAGAACTATCTACAGAAACATTAGAAGAAGAATATGGAGATCCACAGGACGCCATATTTGGTAGTTATGAAGAACATGAATTAGGTTCTGATATGAAGGATAAACTCAGCTCGGAAGCTATGGAAGTAGTCATCGGTAGAGATAATCGAAGAAGAATTAGTCCTACAACTTCTTACCCATGGAGAGCAATATGTTCGTTGAAAATCAGAACCAAAACCGGAAAGAATTATATAGGTACAGGCTGGATGATTAGCCCTAGAACAGTTATAACAGCCGGACACTGTGTTTATATGCACAGAGAAGGAGGTTGGCCGGCTAGCATTGAAGTTATACCTGGATTAAACGGTGCATCAAGACCATATGGTTCTGTTAAAGCCACTTCATTTAGAAGTGTTAAAGGATGGACAAAAAGTAAGAAAAGAAATTATGATTACGGTGCCATAATACTTCCTAAAAGTAAAAAACTAGGACTACGAACAGGAACATTTGGTGTCGCTTGTAAATCTTTGATCTCAACAATGGCTTCAAAGCTAAATCTTTCTGGTTACCCTGCAGACAAAGGAGGCAATACACAATGGTTTATGTCCAAAAGACCTAAGTTAGTAACTGCTCGTACAATCGTTTACGACATTGATACCTATGGAGGTCAAAGTGGGGCTCCTGTTTGGATCAAAAAAGGGAACAAACGATATGTTGTTGGTATCCATACAAATGGATTCAGGTTAGGTAATTCAGCAACACGAATTGTAAAACCCGTATACCGCAACATAATTAATTGGAAAAATCAAGGTAGATAATTTGATTAATTTGGTAACTTAAAGGAGAGTTTGACGACTCTCCTTTATTTATAACTATTTATAATGAACAATATAGAACTTACCATTAAAACTGATGCTAAAACACCTATAGAAGATGCTTTGGTAATGATAACGGATGGTTCAACCAGTTTTCCCGAAATCGCCGCAACTACGAATAGCAGTGGGAATGTAAGTTTGCCAATTTACATGGAAGGTAATTATAGAATAAAAGTGATCTATCGGAATCAAGAGCAGAGCATTCTGCTAAAAGTAAAAAAGGCCAACAACAGGTTTTCTCTTATTTGGGAATAATCTCCTGATTCACTAAAATCTCCATTAGGCTTTCTGCACCATTAAAATGTACAGCTTGCAAGCCAAAATCTAGTGCCGCGTCAATATTCTTTTTATTATCGTCAATAAAAATAGCATTTGATTTATCTATATTATATCTCTTGCATATCAGCTCATAAATCCTAATGTCCGGCTTTTTCATACCTTCTTCCCCTGAAACTAAAATCCCTTCAAACCACTGCAAAAAATCATATCGTTCCAAGGCCACAGGAAAAGTTTCTGCACTCCAGTTCGTAAGAGCATAGAGACTAATGCTATTCAACGACTTCAGTTCCCTGAGAATTTCAACTGTATTCGAGATTGGTCCTCCAAGCATATTATGCCACTCCTCGTAGTACGTCAAGATTTCTTTTTCGTAATGAGGATATTGAGCTACAAGTATCTTATTGGCCTCTTCAATAGTACGCCCAGCATCTTGCTCTTCGTTCCAAGGAAAAGTACAGATATTTGTTAAAAAGTAATCCATCGCTTCTTGAGTTCGAAAGACATTCTTATATACATACTCTGGATTCCAATCTATTAGCACTCCTCCCAGATCAAATATTACCGTATCAATTCTTCTTGACATATTAAGATATTACAATCACAAAACTACATTTTACTATTTAAATAATTTGTGATTATTGACATGCTACATGTCCATTACAAATAATCAAAAAGTCCTATATTGATCACTAATTATTTTAAATATGCATAAGTGACTAAAATAATTCATCTCATATCAGGTCCTAGAAATCTGTCCACAGCCCTAATGTATTCATTTTATAATAGAGTTGATGCCCATGCCATAGACGAACCCTTTTATGCACATTACTTAAAAAGAACAGGCGTTCAACATCCTGGAAGGAATGAAATTTTGACCACAATGAGTAGCGATTTATCACATATTTGGAAGAACATTGAGACCTATAGTAACAAGGACATTCTTTTCGTAAAAAATATGGCACATCACTGCCGTTTATTAGACTGGAATCAATTTTTGTCCTTCAAAAATCTTATTCTTATTCGAGATCCTCATCAACTTATACAATCGTTTTCAAAGGTAATTACAAAACCTACTTTGAGTGATATTGGAATACAGGATTCGATTGATATATTTGATTTCTTAAAGAAAAACGAAGGAGAAGTAGCTATTCTTGACAGTGGTGATTTGCTAAAAGAACCGGAACAGATATTGAGAAAACTATGTAAACAATGGGAACTCCCCTTCGATTCTAATATGTTGTGCTGGCCAAAAGGAGAAAAAGCCATTGACGGTATTTGGGCTCCTTATTGGTATAGAAATGTACATCTTTCTACTGGTTTCAAAAAACAGAAAACAAGTGAAAAATATCCTTTACCCAAACATCTCCTACCTGTATATAACAATGCAGTTAGAATTTATGAAAGGTTATCAAACCATAAATTAAAACTATAATATGTTACAACAATCTGATCCTAGAAATAAAAATTTATTAATCTATGTGAACGGTGATATTGTTCCTCGAAAGGACGCTAAAATATCCGTATTCGATAGTGTCGTGCAAGGAGGCGATGCTGTTTGGGAAGGCTTAAGACTTTATGATCATGGAATCATCATGCTACATAGACATTTACAGAGGCTACAAGACAGTGCCAAAGCTATGGTTTTTAATGAAACACCCAAGAATCAAGTAATTACCCAAGCCTTAAAAGACACTTTAGAAGCTAATAAAATGACCACAGATGTACATATTCGTCTGACGCTAACCAGAGGTGAAAAAATCACTTCAGGTATGGATCCCAGACTTAATACATATGGTTGTGGTCTTATTATTATTCCAGAATGGAAACCTCCTGTTTATGACAATAAGAAAGGCATTGAGGTTATTACTTCTACAATTCGAAGGAACAGCCCTAATCACGTTGATTCCAAGATACATCACAACAATCTTATTAATAATATCTTGGCCAAAATACAAGCCAATGTAGCGGGAGTAGATGCTGCATTAATGCTGGATGATTATGGATTTGCTGCTGAACTAAATGGAACAAATTTTTTCGTTATAAAAAATGATCGAATATACACTCCCCATGCTGATGCTTGTCTTCCGGGAATTACACGAGGGTTAGTTATCGAAATTGCGAATAAACTGAACCTTAAAATTCAGGAAAAAAACATTTCACTGACTGAAATTTATTCGGCTGATATGGCTTTTTGTACCGGAACTATGGGTGAATTAACTCCAATTATCAAAGTTGATGGGAGAGAAATTGGAAAAACTACTCACCGCTTTTTCGAAAGAGTTAAATCTGATTTCGAGCTCAATAGGGCCAGTTACTGTACTCGTATTTTTTAACTCTGTGAATAAGATTTATCGTATTTGACTGCTATATGTATCCATATAGACCTTGCCAGCCGAAGCACTTTAAAATAAGACAACAACGCTACTATAATCAATATAACAAAGGATTGATTAACAGATAATCCGAACCCCCACATACAAACCCCTATAATAAAAAGACATAACCAACCTGTAAAAATATATGAGATAAACATAGCTCCGTAGTAAAATCCTGGTTCGGGCATAGTTTCTTGTCCACAAACTTCACAAGAGTCATACATTTTCACTGGATCCTTAAATTGAAAGGGTTTAGTATATAAATCTCCTTGTCGACATCTAGGACATTTGTATTTTAAGATACTTGTCAATATACTCATGAATATACTTTAGGGTACAAAGATAAAAAGTGAAAAATCGTCTTATGTAACTTGGGTTAATTTTTATCATCTTTGTAAAGTAATTATAATTATGACTAGTATAAGAAGTCTCTTTCTTAAACATGTGGCTCAGACAAGTGATCTTTCAATGGGGTTAGAAGTTGAGAAAGCCAACGGAATGTATATCTATGGAAGTAATGGAAAAAGATACTTGGATTTTAACTCAGGAATTTCCGTTTCTTCTCTTGGCCACAGGTATCCGCATGTCATCTCCAGAATCCAAAAACAATTGGATCGACACTTACATACAATGGTTTATGGAGAGCACATCCAAACACCTCAAGTAGAATATGCCCATTTACTTTTCCAAGCCACCAATAACACCTTTGACAATATTTATTTTGTAAATAGTGGTTCTGAAGCCGTTGAAGTAGGTCTAAAAGTAGCCAAGAAGTTTACCGGAAGATTTGAAGTAATGGCATGTAAAAATGCATACCATGGAAGTACAATGGCCGCCGAATCTCTTAGAAGTGATATGGATTTTGTTTCAGCATTTTCACCTACCCTTCCAGGCATAAGACATATCTCTTTTAATAATAAATCTGATTTAGACAAAATCACTACAAAAACAGCCTGCGTAATTTTAGAACCCGTTCAGGCAGAGTCAGGTGTTAATACACCAAAAAATGATTATCTAAAGGCTGTCAGAAAAAAATGCAATGAGACTGGTTCTTTAATGATTCTTGACGAAATTCAAACTGGTTTTGGTCGTACAGGATATCTCTTTGCTTTTCAAAAATATGGCATTCTTCCAGATATTTTATTAATCGCCAAATCCATGGGAGGAGGAATGCCTATTGGAGCGGTGGTCTCAAAAAAAGAAATCTTGCAATCCATAATGCTAAATCCTTCTCTCGGTCATATTACAACGTTTGGTGGCCATCCGGTATGTACTGCCGCCGCATTAGGTGCACTAGAAGCTATGTTAGAAGATGATCGAATCATATCCAGTGTAAAAACAAAAGAAGAAAAGATTCATTATCTACTCAAACATCCAATTATAAAGGAAATAAGGAGTAGCGGACTAATGATGGCTGTCGAGCTCAAAAAAAGAAAGTATCTAAAGCATGTGGTCTCAAAAGCAATAGAAAATGGTGTTCTGGTAGATTATTTTCTATTTAATGATCGCAGTTTTAGATTAGCCCCTCCTTTGATTTTAGAAGAAAGTCATATCAAAGAAGGTGTTGAAAAACTTTTAGGAGCTATGGACTATGCTATGAAAATATATAATAAATAACTATGGTCTTAGGAAAAACCAATAAGCTTAAAATCTACCGATCTACCGATCAGGGCTACTATCTCATTGACGAGGAAAACAATGAAGTCTTACTTCCAAATGTATATTCCTCAGAAGAAATGAAAATTGATGACTATTTAGAGGTATTCGTTTATAAAGATTCTCAGGGTCGATTGACAGCTACAACCTTAGTACCTAAGGCAGAGGTAGATCATTTTGCCTATCTTGAAGTGAAACAAATCACTAAGGTTGGTGCATTTATGGATTGGGGTATAGCTAAAGATCTTTTGGTACCATTTGCCGAACAAACTGAGGAGATGAAGGTAGGTGAAAAATATCTTGTTTTCATTTTTGAAGATGAGTTCACCGATAGAATAGTAGGTTCATGCAAGGAGAATGATTTTGTTTATTTCGATGAAATTGATTTGGAAGTTAATCAAAAAGTATCAGTTCTTCCTTATCGAAAATCTCATCTGGGAATGAATGTGATAATTGAAAACCAGTACAAAGGACTCATTCACAACTCTGACATCCATAGAGGTATAGAATTAGGTATTTCTATTTTCGGATTTGTTAAAAATATTAGAGAAGATGGAAAGCTTGACATTACATTAGAGGCTCAGGGGTATAGAAACAGTATTGACGAACATCGTTCTTCAGTGCTCGATTATATTAAGAAAAGCAATGGCACCATTTACATCACGGATAAAAGCAGTCCTGAAATGATTAAAGAAGCTTTGGGAATGAGTAAAAAGGCCTTCAAAAAAGCAATAGGAAACCTTTATAAATCTAAAAAAATTGATATTCTGGAGGATAGAATAATAATTGTAAAATCATAGGTTTCTTATCTTAAATTCCTTGGGCAGATAATTGTTTATTCTGTTTCCAAGGTTTTTCAACCATCCTATAGGTATATCTTCGTAACATGCCAACATCCATCCTTTTTGATAGCTATCTATTTTGGTGAGATTTTTCCGTAAATAATCTAAAGCTTGGTATTTACATAAGTTGACTCTTGGTATTTCTTTTCGAACATAAGGACTGAGGGCTAAGCCATGATCTGGAATAAAGATTCTTTTCTTTATTTGGCCAATGGGAAGTCCCGTTTGAATTACTCTGATCTTTTTTCTCAATTCATTAAATCCATTGGCCGCTCTTTTTGTTGTCAAGTAACAAGTACCATTTTCTGCCTTTATAATAGTATGATCTTTTTTGTCAAACTTGACCCATTTATCTATGAGTTCTTCTTCGTCTCTTTTCAAACCCATAACTCTGCTACCTCTAAACTCTGAGTACTGTAGGTCTCCCTTTTTCCTCATAATTGCAATGAAAAAGCCTTCGCCTTTGCCCGAGAATGGATAAAACTGATAACCTATCGAATCCGATGATTTTATCTCATCAAGATCCCATTCTTCAGGTATAGTTAGTTTAACCGATTCCAAGTCAAAACTTTTCATCATCCATTCCACATTATCAATATTTTCAAGATGATTAAAAGTACATGTGGAATAGATTAGATAGCCTCCATCCTTTATAGAAGAAATAACATCATCAACAATTCTTTTTTGTCTGGAGGAGCACAATGCAACATGATCCAAACTCCATTCTTTTACTGATTTTTTGTCCTTTCTCCACATGCCTTCTCCCGAACATGGAGCATCAATCACCACTACATCAAACATATTCTTCAATTTCTTAAAATGTAATGGATCTCCATTTGCAACAATAGTATTTGTACTTGACCACTTTTTTATATTATCAGATAAAATTCTAGATCTTAGATTAATTACTTCATTAGAAACGAGTATGCCTTTTCCTTCAAGAAAGTCCAGTATCAATGTAGACTTTCCTCCGGGAGCAGCACATAGGTCTAAAATTTTTAAATCATCCTTTTTAAGATTCAACTGATTCAAGCAATACCATAAAAACATAGACGATGCTTCTTGTACATAATAGCATCCGCCATGAAAATATGGATCAAGTGTAAAAACTGGTCTTTCATCTAAATAAAATGAATGAAAACACCAATCCACTTTATTCTTTAGATTAAAAGGCGGTGGGTTCGATTTTTTAATTCTTATGGAAGTAGGAGCTTCCGTCTCTAAACATTCTTCAAATAGATTAAGGTCAAAGCGCGTATCTTTAACTAAATCTTTAAAGTTCTTTGGTATCATATTTTATTTCTCAAATAAGGAGAAACTCTATATCTACTCTCATGATACAAATTATAAAGCCCATCAAGTGTTCGAATTACCTCATCAATTCCTATTTCATCCGCCCATTTAAACAATCCCTTAGGGTAATTTACTCCTTTTGTCATAGCTATTTCAACATCTTCCTCAGTACATATTCCGCGATGAACCGTATCCGCTGCCTCGTTAATAAGCATACATACTATGCGATGGACTATATCCATGCCTAATTTTTCATCCTTATTAGGCAATGTATTTGTGGCATCTTCCGAGTAATCATAATATCCCTTGCCCGTTTTTCTTCCAAGATATCCAGCCTGAACCAATTCCTTCTGGCAAAAAGCTGGCTTATATCGATCATCAAAATAAAAGGCCGCCCAAACACTTTTAGTTACTGCATAATTTACATCATGACCGATGTAATCCGTCAATGTAAAGGGACCCATCCTAAATCCACCAATTTCTTTCATGGCCCAATCAATAGTCGCATGGTCTGCCATATTTTCTTCATAGATTTTGAAGCTTTCACTATAGAATGGTCTTGCGACCTTATTCACAATAAATCCTGGTGTGTCTTTAGCTACCACAGTATATTTCCCTGAATTTTCTATCAAGTTTCTTGCTTGTTCTACAACAGGTTCTTTCGTTTGTAATGCCGGAATGATTTCTACCAATTTCATGATTGGTGCAGGATTGAAAAAATGTATCCCTAAAAATCTATTTGGGTTTTTGCATCCCGCAGCTAATTGGGTCACGGATAATGAAGAAGTATTCGAAGCCAATATACACTCATTGGAAACCAGTTCCTCAATATTAGAAAACACGGTTTTCTTAATTTCCAAATTTTCTATAATTGCTTCAATGACAAGCCCACAATCTTTTATCGCATTTAGTTGATCAGTAAAAAAAAGACGCCCAAATATTGCTTTGGACTCGTAAGGATCCAGCTTGCCTTTACCTACCAACATATTTAAAACTTTCAACAACTTATCTCGAGACTTAACTACTGCATCCTGTTTAACATCGTAAACAATTACATCATGACCTGACGTTGCCAAAACCTGAGCAATTCCAGTTCCCATTGCACCAGCACCTATAACAGCAATATTCATATTACACTTTTTGGCAAATCTACAATAATTTAGTTTCTAAGGAATAGCATGGTAAGTATCAGCTTCTATAGAAGGTATTATATTATGTTATACTTCCTTGAAAATGAAGACTCTACAACACTAAATTGACTTTGGCATAGTATTTGACATATTATAGAAATAAATAATTTATAAATTGCTAAATACTAATAACATGAAGGCGGGGTGCTTGAAAAATATTCAGTTTTTATTGTGTATTATTTTCATACTGGGAAGTAATCTAATAAGTGGTCAGAGAACCTGTGGTCATCAGCATTATCTGGATTTAGAAATTAAACAAAATCAGAAGGTTTTAGAGATCAGACAGGAGATAGAAGATCAGACAAATCGATATCTACAAAACAAAGTTAAAACTCGATCACACGAAATAATTGTACCTGTTGTAGTGCATGTAGTTTACAATAGCAACACCGATAATATATCGAAAGAACAGATTCTATCACAGCTTGAAGTCTTAAACCATGACTTCAATTCATCAGACCCATCCAAATGGTCACAAGCTGCTAGTGTCGGTATAACTTTTAAATTGGCTAATAGAGATCCCTACGGAAACCATACTGATGGTATAACAAGAACATATACCTCAACAACTTCTTTTTCAATTAATAATGAAATAAAATACAAAAATTTAGGTGGCCAGAATGCTTGGCCTTCAGATCAATATCTCAACATATGGGTATGCGATCTTAAAGGAGGATATTTGGGGTTTGCTCAATTACCTGGTGGAAATACAGCAACAGATGGTGTTGTAATTGACTACAAGTACTTTGGTACGACAGGTACCGCTACCTACCCTTTTGATTTAGGTAGAACTGCCACTCATGAAGTAGGGCATTGGTTAAACCTAAGACATATTTGGGGTGATGGAGGCTGCGACGTCGATGATCAAGTTGATGACACCCCAAGAGCAGCAGGACCCAATTTCGGATGTCCTCATCAACATACCTCTTGCCAAAGTACAGATATGCATGAAAATTATATGGATTACACGGATGATGCATGTATGCACATATTTACCCAAGGTCAAAAGTCTAGAATGCTTTCCTTATTCGCCGAAAATGGAGCAAGGCATAACTTGCTAAGTTCATCAGGTTATGTTGATTCCAACTCCACAGAAAATGATTGTGAAGGTAAAAATGTAGCGATAGAAATCTTATTGGACAATTACCCCTCAGAGACCTCTTGGTACTTGAGTAACTCCTCAGGTGAAAAGATTCTACAAGGAGATGAATATGATAGGAGTCAGTCCCAAACAAAACTGTTCAATGAGACGTGCCTACCAGAGGACTGCTACCACTTTGTGATAAACGACAAATATGCAGATGGTATTTGTTGTAGATACGGAGAAGGTTATTTTAAAATATTCGAAGAAGACAAATTACTGTTCTCTGGAGGAGAGTTTAAGAAACAGTATACTTATTCTTTTTGCGTTGTCAATGAAAATAAACCAGATGGAAACGATAACAATGAGGAGGAAGAAGAGGAAAATTCTGAAGAGTCCGTAACCTGTGAAGATGGAATACAAAACGGTGATGAAGAAGGTGTTGATTGTGGAGGGACATCCTGTGATCCTTGCGTCAGTAACGAAGAAGTTATTGTCTTACACGAAGGATATTTCGAATCAGGAATGGATGGATGGTACGACGGAGGTTCTGACTGTTCAAGGTATTTCGGCTCCAATTCGTATGAAAATAATTATTCAATCAAGCTAAGAGATGATAGTGGGTTAGGATCCAGTATGATTTCTCCGGAAATACCTACTCAAAATCTTGCCTTCGCGACACTAAACTTCTACATGCTACCTCTAAGTATGGAACAAGGAGAATCATTTATTGTATATGCGAATAAAGACGGTAATTGGCAGAAACTTACCACCTTCTCATCGGGTCAGGATTTTC
This sequence comes from Saprospiraceae bacterium, assembly GCA_965230495.1. Taxonomy (GTDB): domain Bacteria; phylum Bacteroidota; class Bacteroidia; order Chitinophagales; family Saprospiraceae; genus JACJYM01. The sequence continues at coordinate 2,432,112 of OZ246004.1, forward strand.
AAAACAACTCTTTCTACAACATAAACATTCCTATTTCTCTAGAGCAAATAAGTAATCTGGAAATTAAGATAGAGTGTGATGCCAATTCGAATTCAGACCAAATATTTATTGACGCAGTATCCATTACTGGAAGCAATACTATTGAGCACATGGATATAAGTATATCTCTTGTGGAAAGTGCCAGAGAAATTACCACTCCAAGATTTACTGAACTTGCGGAAGATTTGAATGTGTTTCCGATTCCCGCAGCTACAACCATTTATGTAGAAAGTGTAGATCTAATCAACAAGGTCAAGCTAGTTGATACCAATGGTAATTTGGTAATAGAAAAAACTGTTGAGGATTATCAAACTGAACTAATGGTTTCTGATATCCCTGCCGGTGCATACTTGATTATCACAGAAAATACGGAAGAAGTAAATAGTAAAATGGTGATTGTAGAATAGTGCTATTTGACAATTTTCCATCCCAAATAAACAAGCAAACATCCAAGCAAAACACTTAATAAAGTATAAGCTAGTGCAAGAAATAAGTTGCCTTCTTGCACTAGCTTAATGTTTTCCATGCTAAACGTAGAAAAAGTACTAAATCCCCCACAAAATCCCACCATTAACAAAGCCATTCTTTGAACGGATAATTTATCCGCCTCACTGAGACCTAAGAAGTAGCCTAGTAAAAAACAACTAACAAGATTAGATAAAAAAGTGGCTATTGGAAATTTTGTATTTATGGCAGAAAAATAATTCGTCAAGCCAAATCTAACAACGCTTCCCAATCCTCCTCCGACGAAAACAATCCAACTAATATTCATAATTTATTCAGCTTGTCTCTTCCTTTTTGATTTCACTAAAGCAGAGAGCATAGTTGTCAAAATCAACGCAAGAAGCAATATAATGGATAGCAAGTATAAGTTCCCTACTTCCTGAAACATAAAAGCAATAATTATGAATACTACATTGGTAATAATAAGTGCTGAAGTTGCCTGCATATGAGATAAACCACTATCTATCAATAAATGGTGAATATGTCTTCTATCAGGATAAAAAGGTGATTTCCCTTCAAGGGCCCTTAGAGTAAATACTCTTAAGGTATCAAACAATGGGAGTATAAGAATAGCAATAGCAACAGCCGGTGCTGATTTAAAGGTATATGCGTTATCTGTTATATCCTTATGTGTTTCAATAAACTCGATCGCCAAAATTGAGCATACCAGCCCTAACAACAACGCACCTGTGTCTCCCATGAAAATTTTTGCCGGTGTAACATTATATTTTAGAAATGCAATAATTGAACCTGATAATGCAAAGGCTACAATTGCTAATTCTATCCTATCTACTTGATAAAACCAAAACCCAAAAGTGATACTGATCAAAAGTCCAATACTACCTGACAAACCATTGATCCCATCTATCAGGTTGAAAGCATTTATTATTACAATGATAGTAAATATGGAAAGAATTACGCTCACCATATACGGCAATTCATAGATTCCGAAAATACCATATAATGAACTGATTTCAACATGTGCCCTAAATACTAAAATGGCCGCTGCAAAGATCTCTCCCATGAATTTTTTACTAGGAGATATAGGGTCTATATCGTCTTTAGCACCTATTAAAAAAATGATTATAAAAGAACAAAGTATGTATTGAAGATCTCCAAAATACTCGAAGGGAGTCCATAAAATAATCGAAAACAAAGTACCCGCAAAAATTGCTATCCCTCCTAGAGAAGGTGTACTTACTGTATGCGATCTTCTTTCTCCCGGTTCATCAAAAAGGTGTTTTTTACGAGCAACATCAATAATAGAGGGAATAGCCAGATAGGTCAAACACAATGAAGTAATAAAAGCTAAAATGACATCGTACATCTAAATTTCTCTCTTTTCTTCTTTACAAAGGTATAAAAGTAAAAGGATTGTCAATTCAGAAATTATATTTATTAACTATTTCGATTTTAACACTTCCATAGATTTTCTAACACTTCCACTTCTCAGCAAAAGTGCCTTTGCCTCTTCATAAGTCAAATCACTTTCACTCATTATCATTTTTACTCCTCGGTCTACCAATTTATCATTGGACAATTGCATATCCACCATTTTATTGTCTCTTACTTTTCCTAACTTAATCATGAGTGATGTACTGATCATATTAAGTACCATTTTTTGAGCTGTTCCAGACTTCATTCTTGTACTTCCAGTCACGTATTCCGGACCAACGACCACTTCAATCGCAAAGTCCACTGCAGCGGCAAGTGGACTTCCTAAATTACATGTTATACATCCCGTTTTTATGCCTCTCTTTTTACAATCCTCAATCCCGCCTATTACATAGGGCGTAGTTCCTGAAGCAGCAATACCAATTACAAAATCATTGACATTGATATTATAATAATCCAAATCTTTCACCGCTTGAAGGGTATCATCCTCTGCAAATTCCACAGCTTTTCTAATAGCACTATCCCCTCCTGCAATAAGTCCAATAACAGTATTATGACTAACTCCAAATGTAGGAGGGCATTCAGAAGCATCTAATATCCCCAAACGTCCACTAGTTCCAGCACCAATATAGAACAATCTTCCTCCATCGATCATTTTTGGTAACACTACTTTTACCAATTTTTCTATGTCTTCAATACTATTTCTAACAGCATTAGCTACTGACTGGTCTTCTTGATTTATATCGGATAAAATTTCTCTAACACTCTTTTTCTCCAGATTTCGATATATTCCAGACTGTTCAGTTGTTTTATCTTTCATTATTTGATATTAAAGAGAATATTGATAATCCCAAAAATGTCAAAAATCCATTTAGTGCTATGATCATATAACCGAACTGAAATCCATTAAACCACTCCTCACTATTGACATTGACAATATAGGTCACTACTGGAGCCAACAAACAAACAAAAATAAGTCCCCATGATATTACTTTACGTCTAGTAAATAATCCAAAAGAATACATGCCTAAAAGCGGTCCATAAGTATATCCAGCAGCTAAAAACAGTGATTTTATTACAGCCTGATTATTATAAATGGAAAACACTACAATGACCATAAAAAGAATAAAAGAAAATCCCACATGTACCATTGTTCTCTTCTGTATATTTTCCTTAGCATTAATGTCTGCATCCTCCATATCCAAAAAATCAATACAATAAGAGGTCGTTAAAGATGTTAATGCACTATCCGCACTACTATAAGCGGCAGCTATGAGTCCCAGTATAAAAACTACTCCCGCATATTCCGGTAAATGATTAAACGCTAACGTTGGATATAACAAATCCGTTCTATCAGAGATTGGGATATTTAATTCCAATGAATAAATATATAGAAGTGCTCCTAAACTCAAAAATATAACATTGGCTAGCACTAAAATGATACTAAATAGAAAAACATTCTTTTGAGCATCTTTCAGGGATCTGCAAGTCAAATTTTTCTGCATCATATCTTGGTCCAAGCCGGTCATAACAATTGTTATTAGAGCTCCACTAATAAACATTTTGAAAAAATTATTTGGGTCCGACCACCCTTCTCCAAAATAAAATATTTTGGTATATCCGCCAGCATTCATCTTAGTTACCAGTCCTTCTAAATTCGTTTGTAATCCTTCTTTTATTGACCAAATAGTAATAATCACAGCTGATAACATAGCCACCGTCTGCAATGTATCCGTAACTACAATTGTCTTTATTCCTCCCTTAGAAGTATAAAGCCAAATCAGAAAAATTGTAATTCCTACCGTCGTCCAAAAAGGTATTCCCAACGGTCCGAAAACGAATTGTTGAAACACAATGGCTACGAGATAAAGTCTAAAAGACGCACCAATCACTCTACTCAAAATAAAATATCCCGCTCCAATCTTATAACCAGCCTTGCCAAACCTAATCTTCAGATATGTATAAATTGAAGTAAGATTCAATCTATAATATAAGGGAAGTAAGATAGTTGCAATCACTAGATAACCAGCCAGAAAACCAAAAACCATTTGCATCCAACTGAAATTTTGGTTTACACCATCAGTCCCTACTTGTCCCGGAATAGAAATAAAGGTCACACCCGATAGAGAAGCTCCTATCATTCCTATTGCTACTAAATACCAGGGTGATTGTCTGTTGGCGTTAAAGAAGTTCGTATTAGTAGACTTCTTAGTGGTAAAAAATGAAATTGCCATCAACAAAAGGAAATAAACAGCAATAATTAATATTACCAGTAATGAATTTACATTCTGCATGATGGTAAAGATCGACAAATATCTTATTTAGTGGGAAAAGTCAAATGACTTATTTTGTCTGTTGCTTTTCAAATGTACAAAAGCTAAAGTTTTGAATCTTACCAGAAGGAGTTTGATGATCTGTATTAAAACACTCAATTTCTTGAAAAATGTAACTAAACTCAAAAGATAGAGACTCCTTTGAATATTGTTTAATTTCTATACCGCTGCACTTAGTTGGACCATTTTTAGAGAATGTTCCTATGATTAGCTTTCCCTCTCTAGATAAAGAGTTTTCTAATTTCTTTTTATAGTTAGTAATATCTTCAGAATTCGTAATGAAATGAAAAACTGCACGATCATGCCATATATCGAATTTGCTATCAAATTCAACATTTAATATATCACCAACTATCCAATTTACCTTTTCAGCATTATCTCCCAATCTCTCTTTAGATTTTTTTACCGCTTCCGCTGAAATATCAAGTACTGTCAAGTTTTTATAGCCCATTGCTAACAGATGATCAACCAAAAAACTTCTTCCTGCTCCCACATCTATGATTCGTGCCGATTTATCTAAGTTCATTTTTTCAATCAATGATATAGATAACTCAGGCTTTTTCTGATACCAACTAACACTTGATGGGTCCTTCGTTTTGTAAATATTTTCCCAATGCTCTCTTCTATCCATATTTGCAAAATATAAAAAAAGACCCAAATAAGGGTCTTACTATTCATAAACACTTCTAACTTAATTATACATCTTGTCCCTTCATCATCTTATTCCAATATAAGTAGGGAAGCATGTATTTTTTTAGAATCCATAATCTCCAATGTTCCTTAGAAGAATCAGAAATTAACATTTGTTTCAATTTCGGATCAGGCGTGAAATTCTTTTTATAGTCAAACTCCGCAAGTACCATTTTTCCATAACCAGTAACCAAAGGACAAGAAGAATAACCATCATATTTCTTATCACTTACCTCCTGTTCACCCATTAACCTAAAAATATTCTCTACAACTATTGGAGCCTGTTTTCTAATAGCTGCTCCTGTTTTAGCCGTTGCTAATCCTGCCGAATCTCCGAGGCCAAATACATTCTTGTATTTTGTATGTTGCATGGTTCCTCCATCAACTGATAGCCATCCTGTATCATTGACAAGGTCAGAATTTCTTATAAAATCCGGGGCAGTTTGAGGGGGAGCCAGATGCATCATGTCAAAATGAATACCATATCTATTTCCATCTATCGTTACCTTAACATTTTTGTAGTTATGTTGAATATTTCTGTCTATTTCCAGATCCTTACCATCTTCAATGACCACACAACCTCCTGCATCCACTTCTCTTGTTATTTCGTACCAAGCAATTCTTTTATCTCCATCCACCTTTACTAATTTGTGAAAGAACCGAAGGTTAATATCTTTTCTATTCACTACTTCCATCAATGTCTTGGCAATTGGTTTCACCCCAAAAATCACCGTACCCGGAGTAGCAAATACGACGTCCGTCTTACTCCTAACTCCAGATTTTTTAAAATAATCTTCTGCCAAGTACATTATCTTTTGAGGTGCTCCACCACATTTTATAGGGGTTGCGGGCTGAGTAAACAAAGCAGTACCTCCTTTAAAATTCTTGATTACATCCCAAGTATGCTCGGGATCAGTATAGTTGCTGCATACGACACCTTTGTCCATAGCTTCTGACAAGCCTTCCACTAATTCAGGAGCTATTTTTATCCCAGGTGCTACGACCAAAAACTCGTAACTATATTCATTACCCGCTGTTGTTATCACCTTATTATTCTTACAATCGAACTTATCAGCATATTCCTTTACCCAAGTAACACCTTTAGGGATCAAGTCTTTCATAGGTTTAGCCGTTTTATCAAAACTATAGGCATTGGCTCCAACCAAAGTCCAAGCAGGTTGATAATAATGCGTATTTGCGGGTTCAATAATAGCAATATCCAAATTCCCATTTCTTTTCTTCATTTGAGAAGCAACCATAATTCCCGCGGTTCCTCCACCTATAATTAAAACTTTGTGCTGATTTTTCATTCCAAATTAAAATTTCATATGCTAAAATATCCATTTAATATAACTACCTAAGTAACTTGAGTTACTCTTAAAAGCTACATTCGATTAAAAGAAAAGAGTCATGATTTTTACTTCATAACTCTTTTCAATTGGTTCTGGTGTCCTATAAGATTCCTCTACAACATTGTTGTAGGACAAACATATTCGCTAAATTTAAAATCACCTGACTCCTTCATTGCTTCAAATCCTCCCATGATATCAACCAGATTTCTGTATCCTCTTGATTGTAGTATTGATATAAAAACTAATGATCTATATCCACTTTTGCAATGAGCATAATACTTTTGATCTGTTACCTTTTTCATGCTTTCATTAACATTATCCAAGGGAGCATTTGTAGCTCCTATCACATGCTCGGAATCAAATTCGGATTTCTTTCTAACATCTAAAATATTAGCTTCATCTATCCTTCCTAAATCTTCCACTGAAATGGACTCAACCTTATCAAACTCCTTTCCTTCACCTTTCCAAGATTCAAATCCTCCTTCCAGATACCCTAATGCATTATCATAACCTACTCTTGCCATTCTAGTGATAACCTCTTCTATTCGATCAGGGTCTGCCACCACTAAAATTTCTTGTTTTACATCTGGAACCAAAGTTCCTAACCAAGGTGCAAAACTGCCGTCAATTCCAATGAAAATAGAATTAGGTACATGTCCTTTTCTAAATTCATCCTTTGATCGAGTGTCAATAATTACAGCTTCAGTTTCATTAGCCACAAGTTCAAATTCTCTAGGAGACAGAGCCTTTGTTCCCTTTTTTATAACGTTATCAATACTATCGTATCCTTTGATATTCAAAAGTACATTTTGAGGAAAATATCCAGGAGGAGGCATCAATCCATCCAAAACTTCTTCCACAAACTCATCCTCTGTCATATCAGCCCTTAAAGCATAATTCGTTTTCTTTTGGTTTCCAAGAGTATCCGTAGTTTCTGTACTCATATTCTTTCCGCATGCAGAGCCTGCGCCATGAGCCGGATAGACAATAATATCATCATTTAATGGCATGATCTTATTTCTAAGAGAATGATACAAATGTCTTGCTAACTTATCTTGAGTAAGATCAGCAATTACTTTTTGTGCCAGATCAGGCCTTCCTACATCACCAATAAATAAAGTATCACCAGTAAACAATCCTACTTCTTTGCCATTTTCATCTTTCAATAAAAAACAGCTACTCTCCATAGTATGTCCGGGTGTGTGAAGCACCTCTATGGTGATATCACCTAGCTTAAAAACTTCTCCATCTTTAGCAATTATCTTTTCAAAACCTGTTTCCGCTTCTGTAGGTCCGTAGATAATTGATGCTCCCGTTTTTTCGGCTAGATCAATGTGTCCACTTACAAAATCTGCATGAAAATGTGTTTCAAAAATGTACTTGATTTTTGCCCCATCAGCTTCTGCTCTTTCTATATACGGTTTGGATTCTCTGAGTGGGTCAATTATGGCAGCTTCTCCATTGGATTCGATGTAATATGCTCCCTGAGCTAAACATCCAGTATAAATTTGTTCTATTTTCATATTCTTTATTTTTTTATTACACTAACAAATTTAAGTCACAATTGATTAGGCTTAGGTAACCTTAGTAGCTCAATATGAGATACTTGGGTTACTTTACTATAAGTTTTACTCTTTAATATAATAGAGTTCTTCATCAGGTCTCAATGGTCGTTTAAACCATAAAGGTCTCCTTAAACCATCTGGACCAGGTGCCGGACGTGTCATTTTCATCCACTCCCTATAATTTTCCATTGATTTGTTAGTATCAACCATTATATCTCCATATTTATCATTTGGACCAGGTTTTTCAATTCTTACTCTTTGATGCCAACAGTGCATACCACTTATGGGATCTGGATGTACTGCATGAGTAATATTCTGATGCACTCCTCCATCAGCCCAAAAGATCCTCTTACTATCGGCATCCTTGCTTTCGAAAGGTTTAATACCTGACTTTGTATTCATCTTCCACTTACCATTTCCTACATCTTCAATGCTAACGGTGTTCGTACCCCATCTATTTCCGTGATCTTGTTCTCTCCTCCATCTACCTAAGTGGTGAGAGCATGCGACGACTCCAGGTTTCATACTCTGAGTAACCCAAACTTTATCAATAAAATAACCAATATCTGTATTCATCTTTACAATATCTCCAGTCTGAAATCCCCACCTTTGAGCATCCTCGGGGTGCATCCATATTGGGTTTCTATTAGATATCTCATACAACCACTTTGCATTAGCTGATCTAGAATGAATTAATGTAGGCAATCTAAACGTAGGAACTAAAACATACTCTCCTTTTTGCTTATCCAGTTTCTCAGGATGAATATGACTTTTTATGTAAGCAGGAATTGCGTACTCTGGCCATTTCCAGTCAACCATTGTTTGGCTAAAAAATTCATTTTTTCGACTAGGTGTATTAAAACCTTTACACGCTTTTCCATTGACCATTACTCCTATTCCCTTTCCACTCTTAGAAATCAACCCTGACTCTTCATCAATAGTGCTTCCTTCCATCTCTTGGGCAGTTAACTCATCTTCATTTTTTCTATAACCTATTTTGGAAATTTCAAAAGCCCCATACTTTCTCATATATTCAAGCTCTGTGAGCCCCTCTTTTGCCGCTGCCTCTGGCAGACCTTTTGTTCTTTCGAACATATATTGATAATACTCATCTATATTAATTTTCTCTCCTGGTCTGTATGGTGATTCGAAATGTTTTCTGATACCCATGCTTCCGTCCGGATCTATTCTCCAGCTTAACTCAATCCAAAATTCATCTTCTTCCCAAACCTCCCCAGGGTTAACTTCGTAAGTGAAAGTAAACTCCTTGCCTGCTCTTCGAGCTGCTTCTCGAAGTACAGGTTGTCTAAAGGCCACCCATGTTCCAGAGTGGGTTCCATAAGAATTCACATCGTGTCTTTCCGAAGCAAGTCCCATAGGCAATACGTAATCAGCAAAGAAGGCCGTTTCATTCCATGTTGGGGTAAGGGCAGCATGTATCCCAAACAAGCTTTCATCTTTATAAGCTTCCATCCAAACAAATCCATCGGGATATGTCCAGACAGGATTAAAGACTCTCGAAAAATATACATCCATTCTCCCTCTTCCATCCTTCAACATATGAGGTAGAATATGACTCATTTCAAAAAATGCTAACGGAAATTCTTTTGGGAAGTGCAGTTCATTCCAAAATTTTTGTCCCGGTGGTGTATCAAAAAATTTAGGCTTAAACTTACTCCATGCCTCAAATCCCGTACCTCCCTTAGTGCCAACGCTGCCCGTGACTACATTTAGAAAATGTAGGGCTCTTGACACACACCATCCACCAAGATTACCACTAGCTGCACTTCTCCAATTATGAGTAGCTACTTTTTCTCCTGCCTCACCTACTACGATCGCCACCTCTCTAATTTTTGCAGCATCCACACCTGATTCCTTCTCAGCAAACTCACAGGTATAGTCTTTATATTCTTCTTTTATTTTCTCAATAAAATTATCAAAGGTAATCTCTGTTAGCGGATGACGAGCTTTTAGATAAGCTTTCCAATTCACCCAATTCTCCATATACCCCCTATTATAAAGCTCTTCATCCAAAATAACTTTCACCATTGCTAAAAGTACCGCAGCTTCAGAACCTGGATATGTTGGCATCCAATAATCTGACATACTTGCAGTATTGGACAATCTAGGGTCCATAGTAATTAACTTGGCCCCTTTCATTTTTCCTTCAATGATTCGTTGGGCGTGTGGATTGAAATAATGTCCACTTTCCAAATGTGCAGATACCAATAATATGGCTTTGGCATGTGTATGATCTGGAGAAACACGATCATAGCCTGTCCAAATATTGTATCCAAATCTAGCTCCCGAAGAACAAATATTGGTATGGCTATTATGTCCATCTACTCCCCATCCCTGCAATACCCTATTGGCATAGCCTTCATGACCAGGTCTTCCCACATGGTATGCTATTTCATTATTTCTACCTTCTTGAATAGCTTTTCTAATCTTCGCTGCTATTTCGTCAAGTGCCTGATCCCAAGTAATTCTTTCCCAATCTCCTTCACCTCTTTTTCCTTTTCGTTTTAACGGATATAATATCCTATCCGGATCAGTGACTTGATTTATGGTAGCAGGTCCTTTCGCACAATTCCTCCCTCTTGAAGCAGGATGATAAGGATTACCTTCAAACTTTCGTACTTCCATTTTTTCCTTATCAACATAAGCCGTAAGTCCACATGCACTCTCACAATTAAAACAGGTTGTGGGAACTAATGTATATGCCCTCTTTTCTTTTTTTGGCCATGACTTTGCTTCATACTCTTCCCAATGATCCCATTTATCAATAGGTGGATATCCTTCCAGACTAGTCTCAGTCATCCTTTCCAATACAGGCTCTCTGTCTTTATGAAGATTAGGAATCAATCTTAAAGATTCGGCCATTTTCTCAATAAACGTATGTTTCTTCTTTCCCATTTTTAATAATTATACCAAGCTTATTCTCTGAGGTGATTCCACCCAAATATGATTAGTAATATAAATTCCTATAAGAGTAAGCACTCCAGTTCCAACAAGTATTAAGGAAGATAATGGTAAAAACAATAAGATTAAAAGGGGTATTATGTTACCCAACAAGACTACACCTAGCCAAAAACCTACTTTGTACCTTCCTTTTAGTATCATATCCACTACTGTTTTAGCATCTTTGGTTGGATGCGTTGTCGTTAATTCTATAATCATAGTGAATACATTAACACAGATGGCGACTATCATTGCAGTACTTAAGTAGCTCATCCAACTCATTTCCGTTTCCGTAAAATTGGTTAGAATCCCATAAACTGCTATTCCTGCCATTATTGAATGAACTAACATGTGAATCGACATTGTTGGTGATTGCCAAAAATCTCTTCCTTTAGCTTGGGCAAATAGAAAGGCTGTATAAATAGCCACAACAACCGATAATGCCGCACCTGAATACAAACTTATTTTAAGAAGCATGTTCCATTCGAAGTACATAGATAATAAAAGTAAGCTCAAGAGGCCACCATAAATTGTAATGGCATATCCTCCTTTTACCAACCATGAACCCCAGTGCGGGCGGAGTAATACATATAGAAATCTATCTGGTCTGTCCAAATCTTTTATCAAGAGCAAACCTGTTATGGTTAGAAAGACGAGTGCAGTAATTGTTCCAGATCCAAGTATGTAGTTCTCAACAGAAGAGTCTCCGAAAATGAGTGCCAGTACAGGAACCAAAATCATCCCCGCCGCAATAGCTTTAGTCCAAACATAAGCAGAAACTTCCCATCCCCACAGTATTCCTTTATCTGGGGTGTTGTAGACTTGTTTTTTTGAGTCTAACAGTACGTTAACTGACTTTGGTGCTTTCCTAGTTTTTCCATTTTCTTCAAACGATCCATTAACTCTAAGTACCTCAGCAACTACATCAGAATTACTGTAGGCCATTTTTTCTGCTTCTTTGGCATAATGACCAACTCCCCATGATTGAGACCCCCACAGTGAAACGTTGGACCTTTCCGTCTCTGATGGAATTAATGAAGCATCGTCTGCATCTATATAGAATAAATTTGGTGAAGTTGCTTTTTCAGGCTTTCTCGCTTTCACCTGCTGACGAGCCAATAGTTGAGCGATTTCTGAGTCTGTATCTTCCATATCTCCTGAGATAATGGCATGCTCCGGGCAAACATTTACGCATGCCGGTTCCAAACCTACATCTATTCGATGTGCACAATAGTTACACTTAGCGGCAGTATTGTTTTCAGGATCAATATATAATGCGTCATAAGGGCATGCCTGCATACAAGATTTACAACCTATACATCTATCATTATCAAAATCAACAATACCATCAGGCCTATAATGCAAAGCCTCTGTAGGGCATATTTCGACACATGGAGCATCTGTACAGTGATTGCACCTCATCACGGAAAACAATCGTCGTGTATCAGGAAATGTCCCTTTTTCTACTTGTTTCACCCATGTCCTATTAACTCCTACCGGAACTTGATGTTCTGACTTACATGCCGTAGTACAAGCATGACAGCCAATACATTTTCTATTGTCAATTACGAATCCGTACTTCATTTATTCTTTTCTTGAGCTTTAAAGATAAATTTTGTTCGGTGCAACCAGCAATTATCAACAATAATTTTAATGTAACTCGAGTTACCCAATAATAGTTAGAACAACAAAACTATTTGGTGATTATTAAATCACTTTATTCAATTCTTCCCTGAGCACTTGCTTAGACTGCATACCAGATTGTCTCCAGACTATTTTCCCTTTCTTATATATTACAAAAGTGGGGACTCCTCGTATCTGAAGTTTTTGTGCCAACTGTTGATTTTTATCAATATCGATTTTCACTATCTGGGCATCATCTTTAATATCTTTGGACAGGTCACTTAAAACAGGTGCCATCGCTTTACATGGTCCACACCATGTAGCAAAAAAATCAATCAATACTGGTTTTTCTCCATTTATAAGTTCTTTGAAGCTTACTTTCTTTGACATAACATTATTTCATTTTTGTAGAAAACGAAATAATGCAAATAAAGATTTCTAAAACACGCCTTTCTAGTGTAATGTGGGTTACAGAAGCGGTGAAATTCGGATTTTCAGTAAAAAGTTATTTGGGAATTGAATCCACAGCAGATGAAATATTGACAAAATTACTTTCCAGTGGATAGAGCTCAAACAAGTTATTTTTATCGAAAATATCTCTTACCTTTCCCTTTATATTAACCGTTTTTATATCTACTTTTTTCTTACTCAATTCTTTGTGTAGTTTTCTTAAATATAGGATACCTGTACTATCAATATTGGTTATGGAGGACATATTTAAAACTAAAAACTTATAGTTTGGTGATTTATCCAATTCATCAATGATTGATTGGTAAAAGTGCTCACTATTTGCAAAAAATAAATTATTATCATATCTATAAATTAGGGTATCAGGTCTTGTCTCTGCATTTTTGAATCTCCGTATATCTCTATAATCACCTTTTCCCTCCACATCTCCCATAACGATGTAATGAGACTTTGAAGCATTTCTTATCAACATTACGAATGAAATGATAATACCTGCTATTACCCCATTTTGAATTCCCAATATAAGTGTTAGAAAAAACGTACTGACCAATACCACAAAATCTTTCCTATCCGTACGCATCAACTTCAGAGCATGTGTATAATTGATTAAACTAAAAACAGAACTTATCACAATCGCCGCTAAAATGGGCTCAGGTAAATAATAGAACCAAGAACTTAAAAACAACAGGGTCAGTCCCAAAAATATAGCTCCAAACAAACTCGACATTTTTGTTTTGGCACCAGCTTGTTCATTAATAGCCGACCTTGTAAAGCTTCCCGTACTGGGAAAAGATAAAAAGAAACTTCCAACTATTTTAGCCATTCCCAGACCCAAAAGCTCCTTGTTCGGGAGTATATTATAGGATTTTTCCTCAGCAATAGATTTGGCTATAGAAAAAGAACCTATAAAACAAATAATACTTATTACAAAGGCAGCTGGTATCAGCTCAAAAAAGTGCTCTAGATTGATAAATTCAAAATACAAAGTGGGTAACCCTTGAGGTAATTCTCCGACTATAGGTACACCGTACTTCTGAAGATTGAACAAGTATAAAACCAAAGATCCCAAAATAACAGCTATAATGGCATTTGGAATCTTATTACTAATTTTCTTTAAACCCATAATTATTAGCAATCCACTTAACCCTATAATCAGAGAATAAAAATTAGTGGCTGAAAGATTAGAAAAAACAGTTACAATCATTTCTGGAACAGTAGAACATCTAGGTATATCCAAGCTCAGTAAGTACTTGATTTGACTAATTGCTATAATAACACCTGCTGCAGAAATAAATCCAGACATTACAGGAAATGAAAGAAACTTGGTTAGCATTCCAGCATTAAGCACACTGTATATTACTTGAAGTAATCCCGAGATCAGGGTTACTAACAAAACTAAATTGAGGTATTCTGTTGATCCCGGTTCAGCAAAAGCCGAAATACTTGAAAGTACAACAATAGACATTAAAGCTACGGGACCTACCGACATTTCCCTAGAAGATGCAAACATCGGATAAATGGTCATAGATATTAATGCTGTATACAAACCATATATCGGATTCAAACCAGCTAATAATGAATAGGCCATACCCTGAGGGATGACAATAATAGCTACTGTTAATCCCGCCAACAAATCACACTTAAGACGTTGTTGATCATATGATCTTAAACTTGCCAATATCTTATTTTTCATGTGCTTGTTTTGTATGTTTTTAATTGTCAAATGGAACTTATAAATAATCATTCCATATGTACAAAAAGCCTTTTTTACATACTCATTTTATGTATTAAACCCGAACTATTCATTAGAAAATCTATTACGTGTTGAAATACCTTCAAAATGGAATAAACTTATAGGGTTCTCCTTTTATATATACTTCCTTTCCTCTCGATAATTCTAAAAACCCACTAACACTCGTAGGATTAATCATATCACCAGATCCATGGCCATGAATCACTTCTGCCCAAAGGGTTCCATTTTCATCCCATTCATGTCTAGCCTGAGCGAAATAAGTTAAATCTGGTTTGAATATTATATCTGACCTCAATCTGGCTATCATTTCTTTTGCCTTTATTCCAAGGCATTTTCTATACCAAGATTTAAAATACTTATGAAAACATGCGAGTGAAGAAACAGGATTGCCAGGGAAAGCAAAAACCACTTTATCATCTTTCCTGCCAAACCAAAACGGCTTACCAGGTCTCTGTTTAACCTTATGAAATAACTTACGATATCCAAGTTCTTCTAATGCTTGTGGAATAAAATCAAATTTGCCCATTGACACACCACCACTCATCAAAATTATATCATTACTTCTTTCTATATTTTTAATCTTTTCTTTTATATTCTTGAGATCATCTCTCAGATGATAAGCTGTCGAATGGATATTCATTTTTTTTAAACATGCTTGCAACATGTAAACATTCGATTTTCGAATCTGATATGGTTCTAGTGTTTTATGAATATCTACCAATTCCTCCCCTGAAGAGATCACCGCTACATTTGGCAACTTTCTCACCTTGACTTTACCCTTTCCAACAGTAGCCAACACATTGATATCTATGCCCTCTAATAGCTTTCCTTTAGGCAATATCAAGTCTCTCTCTTTACTATCCTCTCCCTCTTGATGGATATTTAGATTATCTTTGACCTCTACATTAACTTGATAAAAATCTCCTTCCTTTGTTAAATCCTCGTATCGGATAACCGTTGATGTATTTTTAGGTAAAATACAACCCGTCATCACCTCAATACAATTATTTTTTTCTTTTAGAATCTTTTGTGGTTTTCCTGCCGGACTAATTGTTTCTACTTTAAACGCCCGAATTCCCGCAATATAAGAATTGTAATCTATAGCAATCCCGTCCATACACACTCTATCGAAGGGAGGAAATGGCCTATCAGCCAAAATATCCTCGGCCAAGACTCTCTCAATCACACTACTTAAATCTATAGTTTCGACTCCCCAATCGATCGTTTGTGACAATATGATATTTTCTGCTTGCTCTACTGTAATCATCCTCCGATAGTTGTCATACTTCTAAAAACTGTCTCCGATCTTTTTTTCTCCTCTATAAAGCCATCCTTTTCTTTATTTGCAATGGTAAATTTTATCATTTCAGTGATATGCTCATCAGTTACTTCTGGATTTCTAACCATTTGTAACAGGTTAAGTCCTTTTTCAGCGTATAAACAGGTCATCATTTCTCCTTTTGCTGTCAATCTTATTCTGTTACAACTACCACAAAGTAATCTGGAATATGCTGGTATAATTCCAATTGTATGGCTATCGTCTATCAAAAACTTCTGTGACGAAGAGGGTTTGAGCGAATCTACTGGTTGTATTTTAGGAAACTCTCTTCGAATAATATCTAAGATACCTTCAAATGATAGAAAGAGTTGTTTGTTACCATCGAAATCATTAAACGGCATGGCCTCAATAAATCTTATTTCTGTTCCATTTTCAATACCATATCTCACAAAGTCTATTATCTCATCATCATTGATTCCTTTCATTATTACAACATTCAGTTTAACATTAAAATCATGATCTAGAGACAATTTAATATTGTTCAACACATTCTCAAAGCTATCTCTTCTGGTTATTCTTTCAAACTTCTCCTTATCTAATGTGTCCAAAGAAACATTAAGGCTCTTGACTTTAATATTCTTTAATTGATCAAAATGTCGATGCAATAATGTAGCGTTAGTTGTTATATGAACATTTGGAATCAGTTTGGAAATACTCATCAGAAGTTTGTCCATATCGTTCCTTACAAATGGCTCTCCTCCTGTTATTCTTATCTTTTCAACACCTAAATTTCTAAAAATAGAGATTAATCGTAATATTTCCTCAAAGCTTAAAATATCAGACCTATTCGCAAAAACTATCCCTTCAGAAGGCATACAATATCTACACCTCAGATTACACCTATCGGTAACTCCAAGTCTCAAATAGTCAATCTTACGTCCAAACGAATCAATCAAAATAAAGATATTTTACTACTAAAGACATTCGCATAAAAATAGTAGAATTATTTAAGCATTTGAACCAAAATGAAAGCAAGATACTAATCCGCCTGCATTACGAAATCCGTAAAATCCTTCCCTGTTCCTTTTTTTATGGATTCGATAGCATCCCATATGGTCAGGTAAAACCTATCTAGATTTTTATCTACCAAAATATTATTAGTCTTCAATATATCTCTAACAGGACCTCTCACTGAACTGAAGCATAGTTTTATTCCTTGTGATTGTAAGTTGTCATCAAGATCTCTAAGCATATGTATGGCACTTGAGTCCAAGCTATTTAACGCACTACACTCTACGATAACGTATCTAATTGTGTCTCTTTTCTTGATTTTGTTAAATATGAAATCCCTAAATGAGTTGGCATTGGCAAAAAACAATCTGGCATCAAATCTAAAAATCAAAAACTCCTTGTCTCTTTGTAGATCATCAAATCTTTCAATGTTCATAAACTCATTCGAATCAGGGACTTTACCTAGTTCAGCCATATGGGGGTAAGAAACTTTAAAAATTAATAAAGATAAAGACAAAACGACTCCGACCAGTATACCTTGTTCGATTCCAAGTATTAAAGTGCATAACGCCGTTATTAAAAATATCCAGAAATCAGCTTTATCCTTTTTCCAAAGATGCTTTGCCTCCTTAAAGTCTATCAACCCTATGACAGCCACCATAATGATCGCCGCTAAAATTGCATTGGGTAAGTAATAAAAATACTTTGTAAAAAACAGCAAAGTGATGACAATCAAAATGGCACTAATGATAGAAGCCAAAGTCGTTTTTGCACCAGCCTGATCATTGACGGCAGTTCTTGAAAACCCTCCAGTCACAGGAAATGATTTAAAGAATGATCCAAATATATTAGACAGTCCCAGAGCAATTAATTCCTGATTGGGTATTACCTCATAATCCTTATGCTTAGCTTGAATAGCCTTAGCAACAGCTATAGACTCCATGAAGCCTATAAAAGAAATAGTTAGTGCTATTGGCAACAGGTTGATCATTACATCCAAGTTGATTTCCGGCATGGCAAATCCCGATAATCCCCCTGGCACACTTCCTACTATTTTGACTCCTTGTTCCGTCAATCCGAAAATATATACAGCACCCATACCTAATAGCACCGCCACCAAGGGCCCGGGTATTTTTTTACTAATTCTTTTTAAAGAAAAAAGCATTACAATAGCTATTAAACCTATTGCAAGTGTTGGGAAATTAATCTCATTCCATTGATGATACACATTATGTATTGTTTCATGCACTTTTCCTCTAGGAATCTTAATGCCTAATAAATGTTTTAATTGGCTAAAAGCAATAATTATTGCTGCCGCGGAGGTAAAACCAGCAATAACCGGATGGCTCAGAAAATTAACCAAAAAACCTAATCTAAATACTCCCATCAACAGTTGAATAAGTCCTACCATTAAAGCAAGTAGTATTGCCAAAGAAACAAATTGGTCGCTTCCTATTTCAGCCATTGCACCTACACCACTTGATATTAACAATGCTATCATCGCCACAGGTCCTACAGCTAATTGTCTCGAAGTGCCAAAAAGTGCATACGCTATTATAGGAATAGTAGATGCATATAAACCGTATATCGGGGGAAGTCCGGCTAACATGGCATAAGCCATACCTTGTGGGATAAGCATAACGCCAACCGTCAGACCTGCCATTAAATCACCCGCAAACCAACTTTTTTTATATTCCTTAATAGTATCTAAAAAGGGAACTGATATCATTTCTATTTTTAAATTTAATGTGGTAGTTTTTCTCTAAAAATACCATAGATGAATGTCCCTAGCAAGGCACCAAGAATAACCAGTAATATGGACATATAACCATATCCGGCCAAAATAAACATAGGACCAGGACAGGCTCCAGCTAATGCCCAACCTAAACCAAAAATTGTTCCTCCAACTAAATATCTAGTGATGCTCATATTTTTAGGAGATATGGTTATTTCCTCACCGTACATGTCCTTAAGGCTTGTTCTTTTTATCACCTGCACAATTATTACCCCCAGCACAACTGCAGACCCAATAACACCATACATATGAAAGGATTCAAACCTGAACATTTCATATATTCTGTACCAGGAAATTATTTCTGCTTTCGAAAGAGCTATACCGAATAAAACTCCTACAGTTAAGTATTTTAAATATTTCATGTGCTAATATTTTTAATTTTAATTGGACTTGCTATCAAACAATTATCACAAATCATAGATATTTCGTCCTATACATTATTTTTTTTCTGATTAAAAAAGTAATTAACAATTAGGTTAAAGTGATGAAAATCATATTTATATGCTTTCTCATTCAAAGCAACCTCTTCTTCACTTGTTAAAAATCGGTTGACATAAAGAAAAGATAACTTAAGGCCTTCCCATACTCCTGATAATGAATGAGAGTATAATAGTGTCGTTTGAAAGAAGTCATCAACATTGTACTTATTAAAAACATCAGTTTCTCTACTATCTCCTACCTTAGTTTCACTAAGTCGAACATCGATCGCTCCATTACTTAGGATGTTTGAAACTTTAAATCTTAACATTATTAGCTCCAAGTCTCCATATCCATCAATCCATGCTCTAGGCTGAGAGACGTAAAAGTTTTCTCTTCCTAATTCTCTAGGATACAAAAATCTGCCGTCTCCAAACGTCTTTAAAAACGAACCGCTGATTTCAACGTCTGAGAATGAATACCCTAGCTTGATATTCGCAATATGTATAGATTCTTTTGGTTGAATATACCGTTCCGCATATTCATAATTTCCATTTTTATCAAATCCAATTTGAAAAACGTATTGAAACCCAATATCCCAATGATTCCTTGTCCAATCCATCTGAGTCCATGAAATATTCATTAGTCTATCGAACCAAAAATTCCATAGTTGAATATTATAATTCTTCCCTTTAGTATCGATCCCTAAAGTAGCTATACCCGATGTTTCAAGAAGTCCTGCATAAACTCCTTTAGAACCATTAGGCTGGACTCCATTACTATTGTACCCGATAGCATCCTCTAGCGAGTACCAACTAGAAATACCACGAGTGGAAATACCGCTTATCCACGCTAAACGAATGTTCAAATTACTTTTAAATCGCCAGTCCACCCAGACACCTCGATAAACAAAGGGATCCATCCTTCCATCTCTAGCGAAAAACAAAGGGCCTTTATTAATATTCATATTTCCTACCCTTACATTCAGATCCCTACTCCTATAACTAACATATAATTCTTCTAACTTAACATAAGGATTTTGAATACTATCCTGTAAATAATCATATAGCTCAATTTCCCATTTCGCATGTTTCTTAGATATAGGGTCTATGTCATACAGATCATTTGATACTATGTGATTATGAAAATTTAAAGAGATACCACATCCGATTCCATGATATTCAGCAGTTGCGTATCTAAGTACGCCACCCGTAGCCCAAGTTGTATAATCTCTAAGCTCTCCCTCATTAACGGTCATCATGATTGACGATCGCAAATGTCCGTTAAAATTCCCATTAGAAAACCAATCACCAACGGACTTGACTGTATCTGTCGAAACCGAAGTTTGTCCGTTGGATTCAGTGGAAATCATCAATAGAAATAGAAAAAAAAGGACCCTAATCACTCTAAAAAATAACTGGAAATAATAAGTGAACCATCGCCAATCCACCAATAAAGAACCCTATCACAGCAATTAAACTAGGTATTTGCAAATTACTAATACCACTGATGGCATGACCTGAAGTACAACCTCCTGCATACCTGGCTCCGAAGCCTACCAAAAATCCTCCAAGTACTAGTATTAGAATTCCTTTAAGAGATGTTATAGATTCAACACTAAAGAGTTCAGGAGGTAAATATTCATTGCCTGCATTTTGAAATCCAATTTCGGATAAAGCGTCTACAGTATCTGGGTTCAATGCTATGGAAGTATCTACAGTCAAATAATTTGAAGCGATAAAACCTCCAATCACCGCTCCCAAAACAAAGACAAGGTTCCAAAGTTGGTTCTTCCAGTCAATTTTAAAGAAGTCTGAAGCCTTGTGTGCTCCGGCGATAGTACACATGGTTCGAAGATTACTCGAAAACCCAAAATTTTTTCCAAAAAACAGCATCAAAAACATTACGAACGCTATTATTGGTCCAGCCACATACCATGGCCATGGTTGCAAAATTATATCCATAACTATATTAGATTTAATTACAAATGTGTGAAAATTATTTTTTCGAGAAGTAACACTTGTTACGTATAGACTTTCCCGAGTTAGTTTTTCGAAGAAGAAAACTCCATGAATTCAACCTTGTTCCTTCCTTGTTTTATAACCCCCTTATTTTCAAGATTTTTCATTAATCTCGAGATCACCACTCTGGAAGAATGTAAATCATTTGCTATATCTTTATGAGAAATATTTAGCGTAGCCTTTTTTGTTATCCAAGCTTTATCTCTTAGATATTTTTCCAATCTCTCTTCTAAGCTATGAAAAACAAGTAAGTCTATCGCCTTTACCATTTCATTCAACCTATCATTATAACTTTCTAAGACAAAATTTCTCCAAGTGGCATATTTGACCATCCACTCATCTAACTTCTTAGTATCTATAAATAATACCTCTAAATGATTTTCTGCAACCGCTCGAACGTTTGATTTTGTACTCCTTGTGCAACAGTTGAGTGTAACCGCACAGGTATCCCCCATTTCCAAATGGTATAAGAATAGTTCGTTGCCATCTTCATCTTCTGTTAACACTTTAATAGAACCCTCAATTACGATGGGAAAATGAGTAATAGTATCTCCCACATCCATTACTATATCATCTTCTTCAAATTTATATACCGTACCGTATTGGCAAATTTCATTTATAAGCTCTTCCTCAAATAGATAAGAAAACCTCTCATATAATCTCGTGTAGCATTTAATATCAAAAGGAATAAAACTCATAAATCTAATTTTTAAGTAAAAATATATTAATTCGAAGTCATTAAACAATAAACTTATAAATAGTGTCCTTGTTTAGCCTCAGCTTTTGCTATTTGAGAATTATTCGTAAATTTATTTAAAGTATTTGTATTCAACTAAAATCCATATACAATGAAAAATATTATACATACTTTATTATTTGCAATTTTCTTTGCCTATTCTGGAATAAGTCAAAACAGTATTGACCTCGTAATAAATCACAAATTGGACGATAAAGAGTTTCTTTTTGAAGAAGGAACCAAAAACAACCTTGATCATGATTTTATGGTTACTCGACTGGAATATTACATTTCGGAGATATCCATTATTCATGACGGAGGGCAAGAAACCGCATTTGATGATATCTGGGTTTTAGCCAATGCTGACAACCAGACTTCTGTTAATTTGGGTGAAGCCAATATCCAACATGCCGAGGAAATAAGATTCTATATTGGAGTTGATCCCGAGAGCAATCATTTGGATCCTGCCGCATTTCCAAAAGATCACCCACTGGCACCAAAAATGCCTTCTATGCATTGGGGTTGGGCGGCTGGTTATAGATTTGTTGCCATAGAAGGCTTCGGAGGCAGTAATTACGATCAAGTCTTTCAAGTTCATGCCCTTGGTGACACTAATTACAAGCAGTCCAAAATTGAAATTGACCAAGAAGCAGTAGGTGGAAAGTTAGTGGTAAACCTAGACGCAAATTATTCTAAGTCACTTGACGACACAGAAGTAGAGTGGGGATTAATAGAACATAGTGATAAGGACGAAGCCATTACAGTAATTGATAATTTTGTTTACAATGTTTTCAGTATTTCTCCTAAAACTTCTTCCAGTAATGATCTATTGGATATTGACCAAGTCAACTGTTATCCCAATCCAAGTATGGATGGAAATATTACTTTGGAATTCTCTTCAGACCTTGAAAAGAATTATGATATTCAGGTGTTGGATGTATTAGGAAATCAAATTCTAACAAGGAGCAAAGTGAAAACAAGAGAAAGAATCATTTTGGAAAATTCCGGTGTTTATTTTCTAAATATTAGTAACAAGGGGAACAATATTCTAACAAAAAAACTAGTAGTGAAATAAACTCAAAAAAAAAGATGATGTCACGTATCCTATTTTATGTTTTAAGTTTGGGTTTGATATCTTCTTGCCAAAAAGAAAGTAACGAGATAACGACTACTTTTCCTGATCTTTGGGAAGTTCCAGAGCATTTTCCGAAATTAACTTTTCCCGAAGGGAATGAATATACACAGGCCAGATGGGAGCTTGGAAAAAAGTTATTTTATGACCCTATTATGTCCATTGATGGAAAAATAAGCTGTGCTTCATGCCATGATTCAGGTATTGCTTTTAGTGATAATGTCTCGTTTAGTGTCGGTGTCAATGATTTGGAGGGGACCAGAAATGCTCCATCACTAGCCAATGTAGCATATCACCCTTATTTTACCCGTGAAGGAGGAGTTCCTACATTGGAAATGCAAGTTCTTGTTCCCATTCAGGAGCACAATGAATTTGGTCACAATATAGTAGCTATCGCTTCTTTATTGGAAAAGGACAGCCTCTACCATAATATGTCTCTAAATGCGTATGATCGAACTCCCGATCCTTTCGTAATTACCAGATCTATTGCATTATTTGAGAGAAGTTTAATCAGTGGTCGTAGTACATATGATAGATATCTAGAAGGTGAGGTAGAACTAACTCAAGATGAAATGAAAGGTATGGATCTTTTCTTTAGTAATAGGCTTAATTGTTCCCAATGCCATTCCGGGTTTAATTTCACTAATTATAGCTTTGAAAATAATGGGTTATACAAAAACTATGAAGATTCTGGCAGATTTCGTTTAACAAGTGATTCAGCAGATATAGCAAGATTTAAAGTGCCAAGCTTAAGAAATATTGAAGTCACCGCCCCCTATATGCATGATGGATCCATCAAAACTTTGGAAGAGGTAATAGACCATTATAATAATGGAGGAAAAAATCATATGCATAAAAGTAACTTAATTAAAAACCTAAATCTTTCAGAAGATGAGAAATCAGATTTGGTAAAATTCTTGAAAACCTTGACAGATGAAAAATTTTTGGAGAATCCTTTATTTCGAGATAATTAATACCAATAATTGACTATTCATTTAAATTAAATCAGTAAGGTATAATATGACTAGTTCATGTTAACAAACCACATGTTTAATTCTCCTTTACCCTTGGCATATATTTGTCCTCTACTCTCGAAGTTGAACTCAGATCTTTCCTTTACCAGTGTATAAGTGGTTTGACTGATATTTACTTTTCCCGGTTCTCCATTAGACTCTATTCTGCTTGCCGTGTTAACACTATCTCCAAATATATCATACGCAAATTTCTTTTTGCCCACAACCCCAGCTACAACCGGTCCCGAATGAATTCCAACTCTCATTTTCCACTGAATCTCTTCAACCTTATTTCTCGTCTCTAAATAATCCAACATATCTAAAGCTGCCAAAATGCATCGATTCGCGTGATCTGTATTTTCGTCCAACAAACCACAAGTTGCCAGATAGGCATCTCCAATGGTTTCTATCTTCTCGATATTAAATTTGTCCATGATATCATCGAAACGACTGAAAATCTCGTTGAGTTCCTTAACTAACTTTTGTGCAGGAATTGATGCTACCAGTTTGGTGAAATCCTTAAAATCCGTAAATAAAATGGTCACATTTTCGTGTTTTCTTGTTTTTGCCTTGCCTGTATCTTTTAGTTCAGATGCTATTTGCTCAGGTAGAATGTTAAGTAATAAATTATCCGATTTTTTCTTTTCTAAATCAATCTCATTTTTTTGTCTTTCTATCGCTATGTTTTTTTGATTGAGTTCCTGATTCAATCTTCTCGAATAAACCAATCCTCCTCCAACCAACAAGAGTATCAATGATAATAGGGCCCCAATACCATAGAAATATCTCTCCTTTTCATTCCGCTTTTGTAATTCCAGTTCATTAATTTCTTTATCTCGCAACAAAATGCTTTTCTCATTTTGTTCAGCTATTAATTGAGATTCCTTATTCTTAATTTCCAATTCCTGAAGAGCTTCTATTTGTTGAAGAGCTGCGTATTCCTTTTCCTGCTGCGATACCTTTAGTTTTTGCCTTGCTAACTCTAAATCCTGTTTTGCTCTTTCATTTTCGGAACTTTGTATTCTTAATTGACTTTCTTTTAACTCATTTTCCTTACGAAGTATTTCTTTTTCGTTTTTTTCAGCTAATAGCTGCACCTCCTGATTTTCAATCGCAAGTTTTTGATTAGCTGCTTCAGCCTTTAGTTGAGCTATTGTCAGTTCTTTCACACTTTCGTTAATCATGAAAAGCTTAACTTGCTTTTCTGTTCGTTCCAGATTAATTTGCTGTTGAAGTAATTCCTGTTGACGTAATTTTTCTTCCAGAGCAAATGAGTCCTTCAAACTTAGATGACGTTGGTAGTTTTCAAGAGCTAGATCGTACTCGTATAATTCGGAGTGAATAAGAGCTTTTGTATAATAAACATCTGTAAGCAACTTAGAATTTTTATCATTCAAAGCTATTTTCTTCGCCTCTTTGACATGTGTGAGAGCATTATGAAAGTCTCCTTTTTTTAAATATACTGTAGCCAGTAATTGGTCTATTTCTGCCAATTCTCCAGACATAAACCTTGCTTTCGACTCTCGAGCTTTAATCAAATACTCTAAACTAGTAGTAAAACTGCCTAGATTGTAATGAGCAACTCCAATATTCGTATTTATAATTTCTTTTTCTGACACATCATCTTCAGATAGTAATTCCACGGCCTTCTCAAAATATTCAATGGATTCTTCATATTGTTTTAAATGATTATAATTATAACCCAAATTATTATAAATGGCCAATCGTTCCTTACTCGATCTATTATTCTCCTCCACTAATTGCTTAATACGCAAATTAGCTTTCAAAGCATTTTCATATTGTTTATTAATAGAAAATGCTTTTGACATATCCTGCAAAGTATTAATCTGTCCATTTAAATTTCCCTCCTCGTTCTTTTTCAGAAATATTTGTTCAAAATAATAAAACGCACTATCAGGTTTTGATAATTGTGCGTAAGTAAGGCCTAGTTTAGTGTGAATATTTAGCTTATTATCATATAGTTCTTCCTTCCCTCTTAACGAATCATAAACCTCTAAATAATAAGGTAAAGCTTGTTCAAGCAGGCCCTCATCTTCGTAAATTTGAGCTATAGACATACATACCTCAGTACGCTTAACCTTATAACTATGATCCTGTACTAAGTCATAAATATGTAGCCAATAAGCCAACGCTTTACCTGTTGATCCATGTTTGGTTTGTTCTTCCATGGCTAAATCGATCAATTCATCTATTTTTCCTTCCTGCGACCAAATTGCCATTGGAAGACAAATGCACAAGACTATTGCTATGTTTTTCAGAAAGATCAATGTAATCGATAGTTTAGTCCTACTCTTAAATTTCTTTGTGATTGTGGGGCATATATCAAACCATCTGAATCGGCAGTAGCATCAATCCCGGCATATTCTCTGTTAAAAATATTGGTACACTTTATAAAGGCCAGTAAGTGTCGATTGAATTGATAATTCATCATCATATCTAGTGTATAAAACCCAGGATTCTGTAATTGATGACTAGGAATTTGTTCCGAAAATTGATACAATAAAGAGTTTCTAGTCCAGCTTTTCGTCATTAACGTATTTTCTAATAATAATCGAGCCCTTTCAAAAGGTTCTACTTCTACGTCCACTTGAAAAATCCAATCTGGTTGAGAACGAACGCCATCTATTTCTAACAAGATGTCATTGCCTTGATCAAAAGAAAAAACGTTTAAAACCTCTTTCCCCTGACTATAATTCATATTTATTCTTCCATTTAAACCTATTTCTTCTACAAGGTTTATAAAAGAAATACTCGCTTGAAGCCCATACAATTCTGCAAAGGTGTTTTCGTCATTCGAATACCCCAAAATAAAAGATTGGGCCTGGTTATCAATATCAAGTGAATAGTTAATCAAATTTGTTGTTCGTGTATAATATGCAGTTACATCTGTATTGATTTTATCACCAATATCCAATCTACATCCAAAATCATAACTGTATGTCTCCTCAGGACTAAGGGATGCTCCCGTCTTTAAAAAATCATTTTCTAGTACCTTTACAGAATATGTAGTAGCTGAATAATAGGGTGAAGGATATCTAATTGATTTACCAAATGCAGCTCTCAAACTAAATGCACTTGTCCACTTATATTGAAAAGCAACCCTTGGATTATACACAAATTTATCACGTAATAAATAATCCGTTTGTCGACTAAATGCTTGAAGTCCAAAAATTGCATTCCATTTGTTATAATTAAAATAACATTCGACAAAAGAGCTCAAATCGGTATACGAGGTAACTTCGTTAACAATTCCAAATTCCTCCGAGTTATTTAACGGAATAGGGCTAAAATTAAGCAAAGGATCTCCGGCTCCTGCATTCAGACTAAAACCGGATGCAAACTCTAGATTTTTGTTTGCTTTATATCGTATTACCGTCTCTGCATTAAACTCTATCGAACTAGCTGAGGAAAAACGCGAGCCCGAAAAATATCTATCGTCTATCAATTGACTGAGAGAGTCTTGATCTGGATGGTCCTCATCTATTAATGTATTTTGAATGATATTTAACAGAGGCCTTACATAAGAATATGAACTCCGATCATCCGTTCTATAATCTAATAATCCAATGCCTGCCTTGACATCCAATCGCTTTATCTTTTTACTATAATTAAGCTGAACATTAGTAATTCTTTCTCCAAAAAAATTTAAAGGATTCGTATAAGAAGCAACATAAGGACTTAGTCCCAAGGAGCTATGATCCCTTCGACCGAACCTAAGAATAGATAGCTCCCAATTCCTATAATTGAATTCCACTCCCAGTGCATGACTTAGGTGGGGAAGGTTATTAAGAATGGGTGATCCCTTAGTGCCATTATAATTTGATCTATCGAGATATGAAAAATCGTCAGTACCTAAAAGTTGTTGATAAACGTCAGGATTATACAAGGAGTCAAGATCATATTTAATTCGCCTATCATCAAATGTGGTGAAATTTCCCAATACTTTAAAAGTGAAAACATTTTTGCCCTTTCCAGTTTTTCCTCCAAACATGATATCTAGATTTTCGAATCCGTCCCAACCAAATCCCATATCCGCTTGTACATAAATAGGTCTATCAGAGTCTTTCAAAATGATGTTAATGACTCCCGCGGAAGCGTCCGCTCCATATAAAGTAGCTGCAGGGCCATAGATCACTTCAATTCGTTCAGCTTCCCTAATAGGTAATTGGGCTCCTATGGGCATTCCGTTAACAATAAAAGGCTTTATCGGTATATCATTAATCAGTATTTTAGCATAGGTATTTCCTAATAACCCTCTCATAAGAAAAGTTTCTCCTTCTAGGGCAGAACCTGGTTGAGAAACCCTCATACCAGGTAGACGTTTTAGCACATCCACCAACGTCAAATAGCCATTTTTTCTAATTTCTTCACCAGTCACCACATAAATCGTAAACGGCAAGTCCGCTATCTCCTTTTCCGAACGGCTTCCAGAAATAACCTTGGTACTTTTAGATAGAGATGTATTTGTCCTAATATCAGTCCAATCAAATTTCTCCATCTCTAATTGAAGCTTTTCCGTTTCCTGAGCAGACAAGCCTCCCATTAATACAAAAGCGAGAAAAAAAGATTTCCAACCGTTTTTAAAGAAAAAGATATTCACTGCTTCCAAATTGGTAAAAAACGAAATAAAAATAAACTTTAAAATTAGTGGAATTTTATAAGAATCTAAATACGGGTTGATTTAGGAACATGTTCATATCAATTTCGAGCGTATCAAATCGAAAAGATAAACCTTCAAGAAATAAAAAAAGGATCCCAAAATTGGAATCCTTTTTGCGGTCTGGACGGGTATATATATACTAAATATATCATACTGAAATACAGACCTTTATATAATTGGGTGCAATTTTGGGTACAATTCTTTTGTTCTATGAGTCATTTTTATCAACAAACAGTTTAAAACATCTTTAAATTATAATAATATCTTCCATTTTCATAGGTGCATTTACATGAAACTATTACTTTTAGAAACGAAAAATCAGCGTTGTTGAATAATTCAAAACAATATAGATCATATATCAAACATTGAAAATGAAGACTTTGAGAATTTCTTGGATAGTCATAGCAATACTGTGTTTAAGTATCATCAGTTGTCAAAATAATGAACAAGTTCATGATTCATTTTCTAAAACTAACGGATACAGTTCAAACAATGAAAAAATGGCTGGTTTGTTGGAAGAAGCCCATTCGAAAATAGACCTTATGAAGGTTAGCTACCATTTAAATGCTCAAAGAGCAGAAACTTTCAAGAAAAAAATAACAGAATCCCAAAATTTTAATGACCAAATTGTAAATAGGGTTAGTTATGCGTATGAAACATTACTTGCCGGAGATTCTGGAAAAGCAATTTTAGAATTAGAACAATTATTACATGAGTTTAGACTAAGTAATGTGGTTGATAAACCTTTCGAGCATCAGTTGCTAAAATTCTTGGCTATTGCGTATCTAAGATTAGGTGAGCAAGAGAACTGTATAGGAAAGAACAATGAAGAATCGTGTATTATTCCAATACAGAATAAAGGTATATATAAATTAACCTCCGGATCTGAAACCGCAATTTCTCTGTTTAAAGAGTTATTATCCGAAGATCCATTGGATTTCGAATCCGTTTGGTTGTTAAATGTGGCATATATGACTATTGGACAGTATCCTGATGCTGTACCGAAAAAGTGGCTTATTCCTGAAGATTCTTTTGAACCAAAAGGAAATATCTCTCCCTTTAAAAATATAACCAACAAATTGCAGCTTGATGTTGTGGCATTAGCAGGTGGCTCTTGTGTAGAAGACTTTAACAACGATGGATATTTGGATATAATGGCCAGTTCATGGGACATAAGAGAGGAAATAAAACTTTTTTTGAATAATGGTAATGGAGTTTTTAGTGACAAGAGCAAAGAGACAAAACTAAAAGGCATAACTGGTGGAATTAATATGATTCATGCCGATTATAACAATGATGGTTGGGAGGATGTATTTGTCCTAAGAGGAGGATGGTATTTATCAGAAGGCCATATTCCCAACTCATTATTAAAAAATAATGGAGATGGAACATTTACGGACGTAACCATTGAGAGTGGTTTGTTGTCGATGAACCCAACTCAAACCGCAACTTGGGCAGATTTTAATCTTGACGGCTGGATTGACCTTTTCATAGGAAATGAATCTGCCAAGGGAATGGACGTTCCATGTGAATTGTTCATCAACAATAAAGGAGTTTTTACTAACTATACATTAGAAGCGGGAATTGGAACAATAAGAGGTATAGTTAAGGGAGTTACATCAGGTGATGTTAATAATGATGGTTGGCCAGATATTTATGTTTCCATTATGGGAAAAAGTAACTTACTTCTCCTCAATATTGGACCTAGAGAACCGAATCAAGTCCCAAAATTTAGAGAAATTGGACAACAAGCCAATGTTAATATGCCTTTGACTAGTTTTCCAACGTGGATGTGGGATTTTAATAATGATGGAAATCTTGATATTTTCGCTGGGAGTTTTGATTTAATTAATCCTAAAGTAGCGTTTGAAATCGCGAAATACCTACTAGGAAAGGACAACAATGTTTCGAAAGTTCATTTATATAAGAACAATGGTGATTTAACGTTTACTGAAGTTTCTGATCAGGTGGGAATTAATGAGCCAACATACGTAATGGGATCAAATTTTGGAGATATTGACAATGATGGGTTTCTCGATTTCTATTTGGGGACAGGAGCTCCAAATTACTCTGCAATTGTTCCTAACAAAATGTATCATAATATCGCTGGTGAAGAGTTTATTGATGTAACCTATAGCTCAAGACTTGGACATATACAGAAGGGACATGGAGTCAGTTTTGGCGATATGGACAATGATGGTGATGAGGATATTTTTCATGTACTTGGAGGAGCTTACGAAGGAGACGTTTTTACCAATGCTTTTTTTGAGAATACTCTAACTTCAGAAAATAATTGGATAACATTGAAATTAGAAGGAGTAAAGTCAAATAAGTCGGCAATTGGTGCTAAGATTAAGTTAGTTTGTTTAGATGAAAAAAGTAACTCATATACAATTTACCGGAATGTAACAACAGGCGGTAGTTTTGGATCTTCTAGTTTACAACAGGAAATTGGAATTGGAAAAGCTATCAAAATTGATAGTTTAGAGATTACATGGCCTTATAAGGGTAATAAAAAGGATGTCTTCAGCAATATTTTACCAAATCAGTTTATTAAAATAATCGAAGGAGACTCAAAGATTTATACTCTGACAAAGAAAAAAATCAAGTTTTGAAGTACTCGGTGGTATCTCCACACCAAAAATTTTTCGTCCGTCATTTATATATTTAATCACTACAATTTCAAGTGTTTGAAATACTCCAAAAAATAATTGGGTATTATTCCATATTGCCACTACCCCGTCTGCTCAGTATTCGATTGTTCTTTTTGTGGTATAGGCTCGGATTGGCCATGCACTGTAGATGTGGCCTGTGGCTGTGCTTTTTTCATTATACCTCCAATACCACTAGCAACTGAAGCTAAGATTACTGGATTTGCCTCACATATATCCATTACTCTACCCATGAAGCTATTTGATTTCTCGACTTTATCTTCAAGCTTTTCAATATATGCTGCCTGCTCCTCTACCTTTTTGGTTGCTATATCCAGATCTCTTTGTACAAACATGAGCTGTATTTCAAGTTTCGATTTCTCAGATCTTATATCCCCAGTATAGTCTTTTTGAGACAGTAAGTGGTTAAGCACCTCTTTATTCGTACTTGTGCTAGTCAGAATTCTATCTAAGCTTGTTCTGGATAAATTAAGAGGCGTCGAGCCGTATCTTCGGTTATGACTACTAATGACTCCATTAGATGGCTCTTCTACCCTACCGATCGAACTATATCCGTTGGCTTTTCTGGCTAAATACGCTTCGTTCTTGCATGTCTTAGAGCAATACTTAGCGTCCTTTCTGTTGGCGTGAAACTCATTTCCACAGTATTCGCAATTCTTCTCATTCATAATAAAACCTTTTTTCAAATATAGTACCCGTAAGGAAAGATTGCAAGAGACATCTCCGAGCTACTAAAAGAAACTAATTATTAATCGAAATTAATTGATGACATTTTTTATAAACTGTCATAAAAAGTGGAAACATATAACAGAAAAAAACTTCTCAAAAAGTGGCTGACTCATCTGACTCACGTGACTCATTCAACATAAACACCTGATTATCAATAAATATGCAGATTTTTCTGAGTCAGAGATGAGTCAGAGGTCTGAGTCAGGTGAGTCAGAGGTGAGTCAGATACTTTTTTGGACCTCTGACTCAGGTTTACCACCTGTTATTCAACGACTTAAGCATAAATGAGTCAGATGAGTCACTTAATTTACTATTAAATAATTTTTTTAGATAATATCCTTTGCGTCTGGTTTTAGTTTTGACGCTTTTGGAGTTATCTCTTTTATATCCCAAATGGGTTAACGCTCTACCTACCATTTGTCTTCTAAGTTTTAAGTTTGGGTATTCCATTGACAAATCATTTGTTATATCTGTGGTGGTGTAGAAATTCTCAGCTTTTCGTTCCGGATCTAATTCATAATGCTCATTGACTAGATCTAGTTCCGTAAAGCTTACGATGTGTTCCTTGTTGTTGTCCTCTGATTCTTTGACCTCATTGGCATTAAGAGCAAATTTATATCCTGTATTGAGTAGGTATATAGCTTGGGAATAGACATTATCTATATCGATATTCTGGCTATAGCCCTTCGGCCCTCCATTATCATGATTGATTTTATTAATCTCAAATATTAACCAACGAACATTCCCGGTTGAGTCCGTAAGAATCTCTTCATCATTTGTACTGGCAAAGAAGTTTGATATTCGTCTGATCTTAACAGGCTTGGTTCCAAATGGTAACCGCTCCTTTATACTCTCTGTACTAATCAATGCTTTAATCTTATTTCGATCGTGATACGAAATGGTTGCAATTTCATCGAGATTGATAAAAATGTTTTGTGCCAGGGATATTCTTCCATCCTTATCCAAACTCAGATTTTCAGTATAGTAATTCTTCAAAGGAGCTGGACAAAGGAATCTCAAAAAACTCGTCTTGCCATCGTTTTGATTTCCAATGATAGTGAAGCAATGTTTATTGAATGGAATCCTACCAAGAGAACAGGCCAATGATCTAACTAACATCTTTTTAAACTGGAGATTAAACCACCCTTGCTTCTTGGCATCCACATAACTAGCTAATTGTGTAATATAATCGGGCTTTGTTTCATCCCATTCTGGTAAGCCGTCCAAGTAATCTTTTAGCGGGTTAAATGTTCTTATCAAGCTTGAATTCAAGATAGCCTTTAATATCCTATCCACAGACTTGAAATTAGCTTCCATCAGCTCACAGATAATATCATTTTCATTCAGCACATCATAGAAGGGCTTGTCCTTAGCTTTGACCTCAATATCGAGTGATATTTCATTCCTTTTGAATTCGTACTTATCAAAAAGATACTCTCTGATCTGAATAAATTGATTGGTTTTAGATAGCTTTTCATTCCCTTTGGGTCCCTCTGATTCTTTGGTATCGGATACCTCAAATTTATCTCCTAAATGTATTTTCGCATACTTCAATATCTGAGGATCATCATACCTCTTGGTTGTACTTTTTACATTTCTATTTACCGTACTTATGATTTCCTCAGCAGTAAATGATGGCTCTGCATGGATGATCATCTTATCATGGATATAATGAGCTGACAGTCCATATTCGGTGGCTAACTTAGTGTATTGCATTACAAAATTATTCCTGCCGGATATCCTGCGTTTCTCTAATACTTGAACTACAATGTTATGCTTGTCATCATCACTAAGTGTAGAGGTATAGCTAGTACTCTCTTTTGTACTATTATCTCTCACAGGTTGAACATCTATCGAATATGTTTTTGATAATACATTTAAATGCATTTCAAATTTGTCTACAGGAGCATAATACCAGAGTCTAGAAATATTCTTAGTACTTAAGTCCAGATCCGCACCATTGAGATCAAGCACATTCCTAAGATCATCAGCTATTGATACATAATAGGCTTTGTGTGTATCCTTAGTCGCATTGGTGAATATCAATACCCTGATACCATGCCCGGACACAGAAGGAAAGGCAGCAAATACATAATCAATCTTTTGTAACTGCTGAAGCATAGAAGATAAAGTTGAATAATCTCCTATACCATCTATATCAAAGCCCATGCATGGAGAATACTCCACACATGCACTGTCTTTTCTTTCTGAAAAGTTGCCAAAGACAACTCCCGGTAATTGCCTCTTGAGCTTGTCATACTCCGCCTTATCAGATGAATATAGCTCTCTTAATTGAGGACTATATTCATTATGTTTACTTACTATATCGATGAAATATTGTAAGTCTCTAATAATTGGATTCTTCGTGTCAGTGATCTTTTTAAAGAAACTAACGGGAGTCTTTAGTCTATCCATCTAAAAATCTTCTTCATTATAAAAAGGCTTTCCAACTCTGTCAACGAAACGACCTATAAAACCACTATCTAATAGATGAATAAATCTATGTGCTGATGCATGAAGTACATCAAATAACCAACCGAGAATGATGTAGATATAATAGCGTATACTTAAGTACTTAGATTTATTTTTCCTCATCGTTTTTGATTTTGAATCCTGAACTAAAATTGATTCTATTTTGCGAAGCTTTTGGACGTTCTTCCTTTGTTTTAGTTGAAGCTGGTGGTACACCTAGTAAGTCGATAACCTTATTAAGCAAACCACCAATAATTATACTTGCGGCATTATCCGTGTATTTTATTCTATTATCCATCCTATCTATTTTCTGAAGATCAGCTTCATTAAGGAAAGGCTCAACTTCATCAAGTTTTAGTAAGATTGGTTCGTAATAAATCTCCTTATCTTTCAATACTTTGATAGAATTGTTGTAGCTGAAATAATGTTCGTAATGATATATTGTTGGATTTACTTTATTATCATCAATCAATCTAACTTTCTTACAAATTTTAATGATGTCTAATTTTGTTCGCTTTGGTCTATTCATTATTACTATTTTTGATTAGTGAAGGATTTATTTTAAGAAACTTTTTTTGCAGTTTCTTTTTGAACTTTTCAACTTTTGTTAGCTTACTTTTCTTTTTCCCAGCCACTTTAAAACATTCATCAGTCACATAATTAATTAGTCTTGGAATAAGCCTTTTAGTACCATAGAACATAAGCTCTACTTCTTGAAGATCTCTATCTGAAACAACTGGTTCTACATCAGCTAGCTCTAAATCCATCTCTTCTAAATAAAGCGATTTTACATTTTTGCCTATTAAGCTTTGCACTTTTATAGTATCACGAGTCAGATAATTATATACAAAATGATAAATAGTAGGTTTATCACTTTTATCATCTATGAGTTTTACCTTTTTACAAATTTTGATAACGGCTAGTTTTGATCGTGCTCCCTTATACATATTTAAAAAATTTGCATTAGTGTACCGGGTATCATGAATACACGATACAGCTAATTAGTGAAAAAATAAATTGTGATTAGAGGCTTCTTATGAAGCGATTTTCTTTGTGGGTTGTACCAGACCTTTTTCTATCTGGTCAATAATCTGAGAATACTTATAAAAGGATTTGGATTTTTTTCCTCCTAGTTTATGTTTGATCAGGATTCCTTTTTGGACAAGAGTCGCTCTCATGGCGTAGGTGAGTCCAAACATTCGTTCCATATCCTCATCATCGAGATATTCTTTCTGAGTTGGGTTGATCTTTTCTTGAATGAGTGTTCTGATGTTATTCATGTCAGATTCAAACATAGTAACTTTTGCTAGTAGGGCTTGAAGCAATTCGTTGTTGCGATGTAGGAGTTGTATATCCATATTTTATCGATTATAGTTTAATAATTATACTTGTCGATACAAATATAAGATATTATTTAGAATTGTTTCTATTTTTATTAGACCAGTTCAATATTGAGCTAACATTTGTAAAAGTTTTTAGGGCTGATCTACTATCTCCATACAACTTCTTACCTCTTTGTCTACAACTTCCAACATTTGAGCAACAGTAATAAATAATTTACTATCACATTTTTCCTCCTTACTAATCATCATACCCTTTATCATATCTATCCCAGTTAACTTGTATACATCTGTATTGCTTAATACAAAATTCGAAAACAGCTCCTTTGACTCTTCTCTTTTCATAATCCAATGAATTACTCTTGTATCACTATATACTTTGAAGTGGTTCAAGTACATGTAGGTTATCAAAAAATGTAGCTCTTCTTTGTCAAGATCAAGTAGATAGTTTTTATCCTTAAATCTAAGAGTTTCCATCATTTTACTACCTATGGACTTAATATTTAAAAACTGCTTTAAACTTTCATAATTATCATCAGGTCTACCATCAATTATGGTCTTGAGATAATTATATTGATAATATGAGAAAATATGTCCAAAGTACATTGCAAAACTATGATTCCCTGTGGTTGGATAGTACCTCAACATACCAACTCTGCCTGATATTTTTTTTAATGTAAACTCTTGATCTCTTTTTACAAGATAGGATATTATTAATCGTACTATCTCCTCTTCTTTCTTTACATCAATTTCCTCTTCTGAATACTTGAATTTCGTATTTCTTCTATCATATGTAACGTAACAATAGATTGAACCTCTATAATCCCCAAACCTTACTCCTATCTTTTTCTCATTTTTCATGTTACCAATTTACATTATCCAGTCCATCAGATATTATTTTCTCACTGAGGTGTACATATTTCATAGTTGTAGCTATTTTGCTATGCTGCATCAATGCTTGCAATAAGTGATGAGGTATTCTATTCGCCATATATGTGCCGAATGTATGCCTGCCTACATGAGTAGTTAGTACTTTGTTTAACCCAGCTCTGGCACCTATCACTTTCAATTGTTTATTAGCAGCTTGATTACTTATATTTCCAAAGATAGGCTTTGATTTGTATTGCGGTCCGAAAAGGTCTTTCAACATCTTCTCGTACCTGAGTATCATGGCATTTGGTTTTGATACGCCTTTATCATCTTTAAAGAGTTTGGAAATAGGTATATCAATGTGTTTACCCGTCTTTTTAGATCGAGTTCTTAGAAAATATTCCTCTCCCTTTTTATCAAACATACTCAAAGTAAGTGCCTTACTACTCTCATTTCTCAATGCTGTCCAACAACTAAATAAGAAAGCATCCCTTTGTACTTCAAGATATACTTCATCCGGTGCGAATTCTATTTGCTCTATTAGAGCTACTTCATCCATTGTCAAAAATGTTCTTGGCTTTGGTTGACCTTGCTTGACCTTGAATTTTAGATAAGGATTTCCATTAGGAAATACAATATTTTTTCGTAGAGCTTGATTGATAAAATACTTTATGTTTTTATGATTTTTAGCTTTGGCCGTTAAGGATAATCCCTGCATTGTCATATATCCATCAAAGCCCTCAACAACTCTATATGTGAGATCGGAAAAGTACATTTTACTTTTATAGTCCTTCAGCTTACTTAGGGTAGTATTATAAGTCACAATTGTACTTCTGGCCTTGGTTCTTTTGCTGATTTCTATCTCAGATTCGACGAACTCATAAAAGGAATTGTAATCTGACCGGCTATCTCTCTCCAAATCCTCCAGCTCGCACCTGCCAAATCTATTCATAATATGCATTACCTTTTCCTGGTATGTTTTCATCATTCCCAGGAGTCGTATATTGTATCTAACTTCTAGGTCGTGCTTAATTACTTGACTAGTAGCACTATTCCATTGCTCAGGAGATACATATATATTGGTAGAAATGTACTTGTGCTTAGTTTTGCGTTTGGAATTGGGTTTGTAAGCTACTAATTGGATTAGAGCTTCACCGTGCTTATTCAATTTATTCTTTTTGTTGTGTACAAAAGAAAATCGTATTGGTTTCATAGTTCCTAGCTTTGTCAACAAAGTTGGTACAACAACTAGTACACCAAAAAAACGAATTACTATAAGAAACTACGAATTAAGTCAAAACCCTACTAATGAATAATTCGTTATTGATCAGTTACTTATAAAAAAAAGAGGAAAAAACTTGTTATCGCTTTCTCCTCTTTGCGGTCTGGACGGGACTCGAACCCGCGACCCCCTGCGTGACAGGCAGGTATTCTAACCAACTGAACTACCAGACCTTCCCAGCTTTCTTCAAAGCTTTGCAAAGATATAAACCATTTTCAATTTTTGCACATATTTTTTTTAAAAAATATGCGTCATATTGCTCCGCTAATTACATTCAATTGAAAATGAAACATTTAAAGTCTAAATAATTTCTAATCCCTTCTACTCAACTTAACTTTTTTAGTTTTTTCCTTCCCATCTCTCAGTACCTTTACTTTAATTTTTTCTCCCGGATCATATGGAGATAAAGCTTCAACTAACCCAACATCTGAAAATATATACTTTTTATCCACTTTAAGAATAACATCACCCCTTCTCAGCCCTGCATTCTTTGCCCCAGAATTTTCAACAAAATCTTCAATAATAACACCTTGATCTGTATCCTCTATTATTACTCCCAACGACGCCTTGTTATTGTTGACAAATTCGTCGTTATCCATAAAAAATCGATTTCCTCTTTTTCGTTTGGGGAACATAAACTCTCTGCCCTTATCATTCTTCCTCATGTGAACCCCGTTCTCATCTTTTAGCTCTTTGATAATCACATCTATATCTTCATCACCGTCCCAATCTATATCGTCTCCGTTGATTTCTATTCTTTTAATAATCACATCTTCGTCTTCCAGGTCATCATTCTCAGACATTTCTATTTCCAACTCGTACTCCCTAAGTAATTCATCGGCTTCATCATCCTCAGCCTCAATCACTTCTCTTTTTCGTTCACCATTTTCATCCACAGTCTCTTTAATTATTTTAACTTTTTTTTTCTCAATTATTTCTTGAGCTTCTACACCAAAACCAAGAAGTAAAAAAAACATAAATGCTAAACTAAATTTCAATTTCATAATTATAATATTTATAGGAGACAAATATATACGAATCAATTCGTAGTTTTAAAGCTCCTATTCTTTTTAAATCTTTTTTAACTATTTTTGTATACTATGATCAGACAAACATTGATGCCAAAAAGAGATTTTTTATGTGCTATAATTCTTTGTTTGTTGGCTATTACCGGTGAAACATTTTCACAAATAGTTTCCGTTTCAAAAGAAATAAGTATCAAGAGTGATTTAGCCTATGATATTTTCACCGACCTTCCGGATAATATTATTCTGTATAGAGATAAAGGACGTAATTTGAAATTCGAAGTTTTTGATAGGCAGCTGAAATACCTGTATTCTCAAAACATTAGCCTTGACGATAAAAAGGATAATATCGCTCATGTCATTAATAAAGATGGAATTATTAATGTCTACTATACTCATAAAGAAGATGATATTTATCAACTAAAAGTAAAGTCTTACAACTCAGAAGGTTCTCCAATTGATACGGCTTTGCTTGTAATGGACAGGGGCGATTTGTTTGCTAAGACTTTGGGTAGTGTGGAATCAGAAGATAGATCAAAAATAGCTCTCTTTCGTTACCATCAAAAAAAACTACATTATTTTATAATTGACAACGATTCTCTTTCCGTCATCAGTCATTCTACATTAGGGAGAAAAAGAAGAAAATACTCAGATGCTATAAGTGATGTTCTTTTGTCAAATAAGGGGGTTTTCTTTTTAGTTCAATCCAGTGATTTCGAAAGTGGTGGCAAGAACAATGTCATTAACATTAAGAAAATGGATTTAAGTGGTAATAACTATACTTTCAAATTACTATTTGAAGAAGCATTTTCTCAAAAGTTAGTAATAGATATTGATTCTAAACGAAACTTATTAGTGGTAGCTGGTTTGTTAGAATCAGAAAATAGTTACAGTTCTCAAAGTTATTTTCTTAACAAGGTAAGTATCGATGAATGGCCCGAAAAGGAAAGTATTAAAGAATATCGTTTAAGTGAAGATATAGTAAAAAGAGTCAATGGTTCTGCTTATAACAAAAGAAAAGATATCTTCCACTACGATTTTACTGATTTACTATTCAGGGAAGATGGTGGTGTAATGTTGATTGCAGAATATAGTAAGATAATATATAGAAGATCTTCCTATGGAGGAAGAGGTAGAAGGTTTGGTAATGAAATGGGATTTAGAAATTTAACGGACTATTACAACGAGAATTTGCTTCTGTTCAATATTGATCCCTCTGATAAGATTTCTTGGGAAACAGTTCTACACAAAAAGCAGTACTCTCAAGATGATGGAGGTTTTTTCTCTTCGTATTTTGCCTATATTACTCCTTCTCGGATTCGTTTACTGTACAATGATGAAATCAAGGCTAATAGTACAGTAAGTGAATATGTTCTGGATCCATTAGGGAATTTTGAAAGAAATAGTGTGTTAAGTACAGAATACCAAAACCTAAGGCTTCGTATTCAGGACGCTATTCAGATTTCTCCAAATGAAATAATTGTTCCCAGCGAAAAATCTAACAAACTTAAATTGGTCAAAATTTCTTTTTAATATTATATGATAGGTAATGATTTATTCAAAGCCAAGGAGTTTTTAGATCTCAATCTTAATGTTGCTATTCCAACGGAAACGGTTTATGGTTTGGCTGGGAATGCATTTTCCCTAGAAGCTATTTCCTCTATCTTTGAAATAAAGCAACGCCCTAAATTTGATCCACTTATTGTACATATTAAAAATATTAACGAGTTAAAAGAATTGACTACCTCAGTAGATTCTCGAATAGAACGGTTGATCAATGCCTTCTGGCCAGGTCCATTAACCGTACTTCTACCCAAATCCGAAAAAATACCCGACCTTGTAACCAACGGGTCTCGTCTTTGTGCTTTTAGAATCCCAAATCATAGCACCACATTAGAATTGTTAAATATTTTAGAATACCCACTTGTAGCACCAAGTGCCAACCCTTTCAAATATATATCTCCAACAACTGCTCAACATGTAGAACAACAGCTTGGTAAAAAGGTACCGTATATCCTTAATGGTGGACCTTGCAAAATTGGACTTGAAAGTACCATTGTCGGCATTGATAATAATCAAGTTAAGATGTTTAGAAAGGGAGGTATTACTATTGATGCTTTGGAAAAAATTGTCGGTCCTATACATGTTCTAAATAATTCCACAAGTAATCCACAAGCTCCTGGGATGCTCTCTCAACACTATTCTCCTTTAACTAAACTAATATTGGGAAACATTGAAAAATTACTAAGTGAATATCCAAATAAACGAATTGGTGTTTTGAGCTATAGTAAAGACTACTCAAGTTCTTCGAATGTAAAAAAACAATTTGTGCTATCTCCGAAAAAAAACCTAAAAGAAGCGGCTAGAAACTTATTCAAGGCCTTGCGTATGTTAGATGATTCTGATGTAGATTTTATTGTTGGTGAATACTTACCTAATGAAGGGCTTGGTTTAGCTATAAATGACAGGCTTACAAGAGCTTCTACAGATTAGTAAACCTTTTTATTTCAATAATATTTATATATATATCTTTGTATTAATATTTTTTCACACAATCAATTAATTTTAATTATGAATAAGTTTTTTGGATTAGCGTTAATCGCTTTTTTCTCCTTATCAATTATAGCTTGTAAAGATAAGCCAAAAGGTGAGGCTGCTAAGACTGAAGAAGCTGCTAAAGTAGCAACTGCTTCTGGTTCTTCTTACTCGGTAGATGCTACTACTAGTAAAGTAATGTGGATAGGTACTAAACCTGCTGGCTCACATAATGGCACTGTAAATGTCAGTGAGGGTTCAATCTCCGTAGATAATGGTACTGTTAGTGCGGGAAAGTTTACTATTGACATGAATTCTATTACTTGTTTGGATCTAACAGGTGATGAAAAACTTTATCTGGAAGCTCATTTAAAAGGTACTTCAGAAGATAATGCCACTGATTTCTTTAACGTCACTAAATTTCCTACTGCTTCTTTTGAAATATCAAAAGTAACAGGATTGGAGGGCACAGACGGTGTTAATTCCATTGTATATGGTAACTTAACAATTAAGGATATAACAAAACAAATAGCTTTTAAAGCGAATATTGATGTTAGCAATGATATGGTAAAAGTTACATCAAATCAATTTACTATTAACAGAACTGACTGGGATATCAAGTATGGTTCTAAAACTTTCTTTGATAATTTAAAAGATAAGTTTATTGAAGATAATATGGGTATGAGTATCAACCTTGTGGCCAATAAGTCATAGTTAACGTATACCCTAAGAAACAATATAGAGCTGTATTCGATGAATGCAGCTCTTTTTTTATGCCATTCATCTCTTTAATTGCATAGGTATGCTT
Organism: Saprospiraceae bacterium; assembly: GCA_965230495.1. Taxonomy (GTDB): domain Bacteria; phylum Bacteroidota; class Bacteroidia; order Chitinophagales; family Saprospiraceae; genus JACJYM01. Next base: position 2,474,613 of record OZ246004.1, read on the forward strand.
TCCCTATTATTGCTTTCTAAGATAGATAGTCATTATTATAACCTGAATGCAATAAAAGAAGCGGAAGTCATATGACTTCCGCTTCTTATTTGATCTGAATATTTATATTAATTACTCAATCACGATCATTTTTCTAGTAGCCGTATAATCGCCACTACTCAACTGATAATAGTATACGCCTGCTCCATTCAAACTCTTCTCCTCTACTCTTATCACATTAGCTCCTCTCTCTCCTCTAAGTTCTCTCTCCATCACTACCTTACCCGTTACATCATATACCGTAAATACTGCTGATGATGACTCAGGTAAACTGTATACTATCTCTGTATTACCACTGAATGGGTTAGGCTCATTCTGTCCCAAAGCATAACTAGCCTCTACTTCTGTTGTTCCTGTCAAGTTCAACTCTATACCTCCCACACTCAAGTTATCTCCTGTGTATACCTCTGCTCTCGTAACATCTGAACTAATACCTACCATATCACTCAATCTTCCTGATCTCTCCGCTACTAACACTATAGTAAACAACGACTCGCCATCTAATGAACTTACCGATTCTCTACTATTCCAACTCATCGTTATCTGATCTGATGATATCACTCCTACATTACTGCTCGCTATATCTAACAATCCACTCTCTACTCCTCCGTAGATCATGCCTTCCAGATTCATCGTAAACTGATAACCATATACATCCGCAAAGTCCCCGCTACTCAATACCAATCTCACCTCTTCGCCTGCCTCTACTTCTCTATCCTCACTCTGTAGGTTGATCACTCTGCTACTTCTTACTTCACTATCTCCTCCCTTAGCATTCAACTCAACACTTCCATTTACATCTCCTATCTTAACCGCTACAAAGTTCTCCGAATCTCTGTTACTTGATAAGCCCGATATGTCATTCAACTCTACAAATGGCCATGGATTACTCGCATCCATCGAACTGCCCTCTACTACAAATCTCCAACTCTCATTGTCCGGTAAGTCATCATTCACATACAATCCTAATATCAACTTTCTCAATTGTGTCAAATCACTCGCTGTGATACTCTCACTATTATTGATGTCTGCTGCTATCAACTTATATGGACTATCTAAATTAGTCAAACCTAATATGTGTCGCTGAATCAACACTAAATCCAATGTACTTACTCCATTCTTGTAATCTATGTCATTAGCTGCACTTAACTGGAAGTCATTGCCATTCGCTAAGTTGTTAAACGCATAGTCTCCACTCGCATTCGTTGTCGTTGCTTTTGGATATTCTGGCATCACTGCATCTACATATACATTCGCTCCACTCAATGGTGTACCTACTTCTGTACTTATGTTTCCTGATACTCTTGATCCACCTGTTGGATCACATGCTCCCTGATTGTCTGCTAATGTCAAGTATACTACACAGAAATCACTGTTCAACTTCTCATCCCATACTGTCATGTGTACCTCTGCCTGTGGAAAATCATCACATGTATACACCATGCCTGATGTCTGTAATTCTGGCATCCACAACTGTAACTCTCCATTGTTATAAGCCGCTATCGTACTCGCCTTTGCAACAGGATATGCTCCTCCATCTCCATTCCAATCTACAAACCCATTCGCATTGAAATAGTGACTTACTCCTACATTCAATAATCTGTTCTGGATAATCGTATCTGTTATCTGTGGTGCTAACTCATCAAACGTATATAGTAAATCCTCCTGTGCCGTACAGTTATCAAAACTATTTACATTGAAATCACTCGCCCATAATTCTACCATACCATTCTCCATTACCGCACTACTGATATTGATACAGTATGGCGTCGGTGCCTTCTTATCTACCACCATGATATCATACTTACAACTTCTGTTGTTCCCACAACCATCTGTTACATACCACTCTACCTTGTGGTTACTCATATTACCACTGATCACCTCAGGTACCGTAATACTGATCTCTCCATCATTCGCCGTCGCTGCTACATATATATCTGGTATACCATTTCCATTCGTGTCATTAAACTGACTGTCATTGCTTGGTAAGAAACTACTGAACTCATAGTCTATCGTCCCATCTGCCCATGTATCTACCAATACCTGCCACTTCAACCAACTCGTAGGACAATTCTCACTACCTGGATCATTCGCACTGTTCGTCAACGTCAATACATGCTCACAGTTCGCATCCAAACTAAACATCTTATCATCACAATCCAATATCTCTGGTCTTGTGTCATCAAATACCTTGATCACCTGTGTATGCTCATACAAACCTTCGCCATTCCATCCCGGTGCATTTGGCTCATACTGACACCAATCAATCACTGTAAAGTGATTCAAGATCTTGAAACATGCGCCATCCTCAAAGTCAAATGTATCTGACTCTACTGTATATCCTATTACATCACATGGGCCTGCTGTCCAACCTGGCTCTCCTCCATCTACTTCATCTGGACATCCATCTACCTCTCTGTCTCTTGGCCAGTTGATATTTCCATCAAATGGTGCCAAGGCTGTCAAATCGATTCGCTGATCACAGAATAAACTTGTATTACCCTCTATATTCCATCTTCTGATTACAAAACCTGCTCCACAGGCATCCAAGTTTACTACCAAGTCTCTGTACTCTACTGCTATCCCTGCACACGTACCAAAAGCCTCTGCTTCTCCTGTCATACTCAAATCAGTGTAATCCATATCACAAGTTAATACTACATCCGGTGGACATACTATCGCTGGGGCCAACTTATCATCTACTCTCACATTCGCCCATGTCTCATTATAATTATCACTCTGACCATTTACTACATCACCGTATGCTCCACTCATATTACCATCATCCCATACTCGTAACCATACCTTTACTATTCCGTATGGTCTCCCTGTCTCTGGATCTATCTCCGTCAAGTCTGCACAACAGAACTTAACATGCTCACCATTATCAGGATCATAGTTTGGACTCGTTGGATTTGGACTTCCATCTTGTGGGTGCCCATCTGCATTATATGTGGCATTTCCTCGAATATCACAGTTGTCACTGTCTCTTCTGATCTCTATGTGTACTTCACTACAACCATCATGACTGCCATTATTCACCTGATGTGCATATAACTTCGCCAATCCATCATTGTTCGTTCCACTACTTGTTAAACTTACTACCAAATTCTGGAAAGCACTCGCTACCGGTGCTGTCTTATCTGCTACCGTCAATAATACCGTCTGTGATGTCGTATTACCACAACAATCTACTGCATTATAGGTCACATTATGTACTCCTTTTGGTGCTCCTAATAACACCCACTTGTCATTACCTTCATTACCTGGACATCCTGGACACAACGCCGTCGTTCCTACTGGCCCTGTTACATAATACGTTGGATCTGTATCACAATTATCGTGTAACTCCCATGGATGTGGTATATCTACATCTGCCTCACAACCCCATGGATTCGTACTTACTTCAAAATCTAATGCCGTAAAGGTTGGCCCTTCCTGATCTACTGCCTTGATCACTTGTACATGCTCTGCCTGTGTCAAGTTACACCAGTCTAATATCGTCCATGTTCTGATCACTTTCTTATTACCTCCACATACTCCACCACATGCACTCAATTCCTGATCACTGTAGCTAGCTATCAACTTACATACTTCTGTGTCTACCTTCTGTGGGTGTCCTCCTTGCTCATACGTTGGATATGCCCATGGGTAACCCTCATGATTCTCTACTATACTCGTATTTACATTATCTCGTGTCGTAGGATCATCAAAAAACGTCGCTATCTCCTCTGGACTAGTTCCCGCATTACATGGTAACTCTACCAATGTCGGTGGTAATGTCAAAGCATCCGCTGTAATATTGATTACATCAATAACTTGTGTACAACTACTTGAATTGCCACTAGCATCTGTCAATTGCCATGTTCTTACTATCTGTCTCTCTATACCGCCTGTACATCCGCCTGGTATTACCTGATCACTAAATACCAACTCACTGTTGCCACATGCATCCTGTGGTAATGGATTCGTAATCAATAAACCTACTCCATTATTAAACTCTAATGTCAAATCATTAATCGTTCCTGAGCCCGTTACTGTGATCTGCCATAATCCACCTCCTTGCTCTCCATTGAACATACTCATATCACCAAAACCTACAAATGCCGCTCCTATTCCCGCAAAAGTACTCACTAAATCTACATTCTCTCCTGTATTCAATGTCGCACATGCATTTCCTGCCGTTATCCCTTGATTATCTGCTGTCAAATCTAACGTAGGACAGCCTGATAACGTCTGTGGCCACATCAAATAACTAAATCCACTCGGTGCTATAATCTCTATACTCTCATCAAAACCGCCAAACGCTATATCCATATCCAAATTCAAATCCGTAACCGTGAAACTTCCAGGAGCTACCATCTGATATGTCGTAGTCGCTGCCTGTGTCACCGGAAATGTCGCTGACATCGGTAACTCACTTACATCAAATACCTCTGGTGCCGCTGGTATATCGCCTATACAGGTTACTGAAAAATCTGTACAGTTAATCGGTGTAGCTAACTTATCCTCTACTAATATATCTCCCCAACAACTATTCCCTGTGTTAGGATCAGTTACCGTTACCGTATGACTTCCTAATGGCAACTGCAATGTCAAACCATTTACATCCGTCGGATCATCATTCAACGTAACTACATAATCATCATAACATCCATAAGGACCTCCCTCTAAAAACATATCCGCACTGATCGTTACCTCACAATTCTCATCCAAACTGATATTCACTAAATCATTACATGCCAATGCCGTACTTATAGGACCACTATATGGTATCACTACCAAGTCAGTCTCAAATGTCAATACATCTCCGCCCGGATCATCCATCGTCATACAATCCATTACTATCTGGGGTGTAGCTTCCCACATCACTGTATATGTCCCTGGCGCTAAATAATCTCCACTCATCGGACCGCCTACTTGCTCTAAACTATAACATGGCCCTACATCTTGTACCATCGCTATATTCGTAATCTGAGCCATAGCTTCTCCACCACCAGCTCCATCTAATGTACTTAAATCAAAAGTAAATGCATCGCCCGCTACTACCGTCTCACATACACTACCCGTAGCATTCGTCGCTCCGGTAAATCCTGTAAAACTAGCTATTGTTCCTGCTGGACCCGTTATTATGAAAGGATCCCAAAATGGACTCTCACCATTCTGATATGCCCAATCAAATGACATGTCTCCATCAACAGGCGCTACTATCTCATAGATAATCTCTCCACTCGCTCCTGTACCTGCTCCCAAATTCACTTCACTCAAATTACCGTCAGCATCCAATACCTCATCAAAAGTAGCATTTCCCGTCTGAGATACAACATTTCCAGGCATAACCCCTACCGGATCAGGACAAAATTGACAAGGAGGATCATTCGTTAAAGTCGGTGGAAAGAAGAATACCACATCCTCACATTCTCCAGCCTCCAACGCAATAGTCACAGAACTATCTCCAGTTAAACTTGCTTGTACTGATTCTATTGTCTGTATGCTTGTAGCCGAACATCCGTTGGCATCAGTAAATTCATAAGATACAGTAATTATTCCTTCGCCAGTAGCTGTAAGTTCATCTCCATTCAAAGAACCCGGGCCATTTACCGTAAATACACCCCCAGCAGGTGAACCTTCTAAAACAACCGTTTGTCCCACACATAAAGTCTCATCACTACTTATAATATCAACAACTGGAACAGCATTCCTAGTTATTACAATTGAGTTAGATAACTCAAAGCATCCTTCAATATCCGTATTCACATTATTTCCAATCATCATTCCTGTCAGACCATCACTATAACTGATATGATAAATAGTACAGTTACCTGCCGGAGCTCCTTCAAAGTTAAACGGAGAGGCAAGTGGTAAATCTAAAATTATACCAGTTTCATCTGTAATAATCCATCCAGAATTGCTGCCTACATTATCGATTAAAGTCACATTCACCAAATCATCTACACCATCACCAACGCAAACTTCAATTGGATCCGTTGTAGATATTGTACCTCCCTCTACCTCGGTCTTAGTAACTGAAATTGAATTATCGCTAATATCAAAGCAATTTCCAGTTATGATTGACACAGCATCTCCCATATTAACAGTAGGTGTCGTACCTTCCCAACAAATAGACCAGATTTGACAAGTACCCATAGCAGCACCCTCTAGATCAATCATTGCCGGATTATTTCCAATTTCAATTACTCCAGTAGATAAAATTACCGGGTCACCAGCAGCATCAGTTATAATGAAACCACAATTCGTATCTACACCATCAGAAGAAACATTGTTCATAACAGTAACTTCAACAATATCCATCACTCCATCACCACTACATAACATCAAATCACTTGTAGATGACACATCACCTCCATCAGCCGTACAACAGTTAGGTTCATCGAAGGTAGTCATAGCTTCACATGGCATAACACAAGTCAAATTTGGGTTCAAAGCCCCGATACTATTAGAAGTAGTAACTACCCATCCAGTATCTGTTAATGATAAAGAACTTGTAGGAGAAGTGCCGTTGGTTTCAGAAACCCCAATATCAACACTAGTCATTCCTACAGCACTACCATCCGTTGCTATAATTACTCCCTCATACGATATGAACTCAAGTACATTTCCGTCCGCATCAATAAGAGCTACACCATCCGGGCTACCATTTTGAATATTATTAGCAGAAGTAATTGTAACGACTCCACAACCTGTACCCAAATCAGCAACTACTCCTGATAAATTTTCTGTTCTATAAACTGTTCCTCCGTTTCCATTATAAAACTCTAGTGTATAACCTGCTAAATCTGTCCCAGCGATTGCAGCAATTTCAATAAATTCATTGGGGTCTCCTGAATCACTATCATCATAATGTAATTCACTAATATAAACTGAATTAGGGCTATCTGCATCTTTGAGTACTAAATCAACATTCATTGTTTCGTCGCCTACCAAGGATGTATTGACGGTTATACAATCACCACTTACAGCAGGATAAGTAAAATCTCCTATTTCCATCTCATCAACAAGAACAGTTACGTCTGTAGATAAAGGAGCCAGAAAATCAAAACAAATCTCTAAACTATAAGTACCATCCATATTACAACTTGGCGTGACAGAGTTAATAGTAATATTACAAAATGTACAATCCTCAGTACAAGAACCTGATACATCGACCGTTATTGAGCCATTTGAAGGTGTAAAGTCGAATCCATCAACTGGAGTATGCCAAATATCCAATTGATATACTCCTGCAGAAACCTCAGGAATTGCAGTGGTAGTCATAACTGGCATAGTTCCAGCTGCATCTAAAAATACACCTGTTCCAAAATTGATAGTAGAGATCGTCCATGTTTCTAATGCTCCACTTGTAATTTCTATTATATCATGAAATAATATCACTGAGCCATCAGGATTTTCACTATTTAACGGATCACCACAACCGCACGGGTCAATAACCATGGCGTCGGTAGCTTCGATACAATCATCAGCCTCAATAACAATGTTACTCACTCTCCATCTACTATAATTTCCATCGTCAAGATATCTGAATGCTACATAAAATCCTGCCAAATCTCCACCGGGTATAGAAATAGACTCAGAACCAGTAGCATCCGTACCCCCCTGATCAGGAGCATCTATTGTTGCCAACAAATTCCAAGTGGCCAAGTTGGGGTCCCCAGTCCCAGAATAATCAGTTGATATTAGTACGTCAATATCCGTATCATCAAAATCTTCAAACCAGTCAAAGTTAAGGTTAGCAGTTGTAGCATTTATATATTCAAACAAAGGAGATACTGTCCAAAACTCAACATCCTGATCATTGCCCGATCCTCCTACAAAACCATTAAACTCATAATACATTGCTCCTGCGTTCCACATTCCTGTAAGTGATGTTCCTTGATCATTTACCACTACTTGATTAGTAAAATCACCCATATCAACAAAACAATCTGTCAACAATACACCACAAGGCTCAGGTGCTGCAAATAATGCCAACTCCATTAATGAACATGAAGAAAAATCAGAAAAACTAGCGGTCACGTCAACATCATTGCCATCCGCTATCAATCCAACTAAAGTAACCGTCTGTGGACTTGATGTAATGGAAAAACTTTGTCCGTTTACATCCAATGTGCCAGTACCAGGAGGATCAACATAGGTCACTGTAACTTCTTGAGTATATGTGTTGTCAGTCGGGTTACAATTAGTTTGTGTCCCAGCTGTTATCATTGTAATCTCACAATCCGGACATACATCTAAAGGATACGGAGTGCCTGCAGAATCGTTATCAGACTCTCCATCTAAGGCATTAGGTCCGGAAAAAGTCCATTCACTATCATCAAAAGTAGTATTCTGCATCATATCATTCGCAACAGCCCATCCATCCGTGTATTCCCAAGATTCACCGGTACCATCTGTATTAATATCTCCAAAAACATCAACCACTGACCCATCACAAAACAATTCAATAGCGTCATCGCCATTTATACTAACAGCTGCACTAACATCATTGGGTGGACAACCAAACCAGTTTTCAAACTCCGTCGCATTTGCCGCCACAAAAAAGCATTCTCCAGCTGCAAGTGATTCCATTGGAAAAGTATACTCCTCACCATCCGATCCACCTCCGTTATTAGCCGAACCCAAGCCATAACTACTTAAATCATCGATATCATTAATAGCACATACTTGAACTCCCTTCGGCTGTCCTCCTGTCAATGGTCCGTCAATTACGCCTGCAATATTTAAATCTCCACAAGGTGTCGAACATGCTACGGGTGCTGTAAACAAATCATTTTCAGTCAAACTACAACTACCGTCATTAGAAAATGAAGCTGTCACATCTACTGAAATACCATCTGAATCAAGTCCGATCAAAGTAACCGTTTGTGGACTTGATGTAATGGAAAAACTTTGTCCGTTTACATCCAATGTTCCCATATTTGGTGGCGTACAATAAGTTACCGTTATTTCTTGCGTATAAGTATTATCACCAGAGTTACAAGCTGTTTGTGTGCCTGCAGTTATCATTTGAATTTCACAAGGACAAACTGGATTAGGATATGGATTTGTTGCTGTGCAGTTGTCTGTTTCTCCGTCCAAAGCGTTCGCTCCAGAGTATGTCCATTCAGAATCATCAAACGTTGTATTTTGAGTCATATCATTAGCTACTGCCCATCCGTCTTGATAATCCCATGTTTCTCCGGTACCATCCGTATTTATATCTCCGAAAACATCAACCACTGATCCATCACAAAACAGTTCTATGGCATCATCTCCATTTATTGCCATGGCTCCAGATGTATCATCAGGTGCACAACCAAACCAATTTTCGAATTCCGTAGATTCATTAGCAACAAAAAAACATTCTCCAGCCATCAACATTTGTGCTGGAAAAGTATATTCCTCTCCGTCTGATCCCCCTCCATTATTAGCAGAACCCAAGCCATAATTACTTAAATCATCGATATCATTAATAGCACATACTTGAACACCTTTAGGTTGTCCTCCTGTCAAAGGGCCATCTATTACACCTGCAATATATAAGTCCCCACACGGCGTTGAACAAGTCGCTGATGCCGTAACCATAACATCAGTCGTACAACCTGCATCATCAATATCTGTAATCGTGAAACTCAAATCTCCATCGGATATATCGTATGGTCCGAAACTAACACCTACATCATAATTACCCGTCGTACCATTAGGGTCGTCTGAACTCCAACTCGCTCCTGTATTGCTTCCCGTAACTGTCACATCAAAAGTAAACGTATCATCACTCGGATCACTTGGCGTCCCATTATCATCACACAATATATTCGCTACCGTATGGCTTATGTCACAATCATCAGAACAAGTCGCTGGTGCCGTGACCATAACATCAGTTGTACAACCTGTATCATCAATGTCTGTAATCGTGAAACTCAAATCTCCACCGGATATATCGTATGGTCCGAAACTAACAGCTACATCATAATTACCCGTTGTACTATTGGGGTCGTCTGAACTCCAACTCGCTCCTGTATTACTTCCTGTAACTGTCACATCAAAAGTAAACGTGTCATCACTCGGATCACTTGGCGTCCCATTATCATCACACAATATATTCGCTACCGTATGACTTATATCACAGGCATTACAGGCCATTGGAGCCGTAAACAAATCGTTCTCAGTTAAAGTACATCCGCTGTCATCTGAAAAAGTTGCAGTAACATCAACCAACATACCATCTGAATCAAGTCCAGTTAAAGTAACTGTTTGTGGACTTGATGTTATCGCAAATGATTGTCCATTCACATCTAATGTTCCTGTACTTGGCGGAGTACAATACGTTACTGTGATTTCCTGAGTATAAGTATTATCAGTAGGATCACATGCAGTCTGCGTACCAGCGGTAATCAATTGAATTTCGCAAGGACAAACTGGATTAGGATATGGATTTGCTGCTGTGCAATTGTCTGTTTCACCGTCCAAAGCATTCGGTCCAGAAAAAGTCCATTCCGAGTCATCAAATGTTGAATTAGGTACCATATCTGAAGCTACTGCCCAACCATCAAGATATTCCCATGTTTCTCCTGTGCCATCCGTATTTATATCTCCAAAGACATCCACCACAGAACCATCGCAAAACAACTCGATAGCATCATCTCCATTAATAGCCATGGCTCCAGAAGTGTCATCTGGAGCACAACCAAACCAATTTTCAAATTCTGTAGATTCATTAGCAACAAAGAAACATTCACCAGCCATTAACATCTGAACAGGAAAAGTATATTCTTCTCCATCAGAACCGCCTCCATTATTAGCAGAACCCAAGCCATATTGACTTAAGTCATCAATATCATTAATTGCACACACTTGAACCCCTTTTGGCTGTCCACCAGTTAAAGGACCATCTATTACACCTGCAATATATAAATCTCCACAATTGGACATAATTGTCATAGGGATACAGTTGCCGCTAAAAACTTGACATGCATCCATTGCTTGAACAGAAGCTAGTGTCATAGTAACATATGTACTAGGGTCTACATTTGGAGGAGGAGTTCCTCCACTAGATTTATAGTGCAGTCCATAGACACAATACTCCCCTGCTCCCAAAGATGTAAAATCAGCTCCTGAACTTTCTGCGTCTATTACACCAGTTGCATCATTTACAGCCAGATAAGTATAACTGTAATCTGGATCTGATCCATCTCCATTTAAGTATATTTTACTTCCTGATGGTCCAGTTATGTCCACGGATTGGGTGGAACTAGATCCTCCGAAATACACCAAATCATACGGTGTACAAGCTGTTAAACTTAAAGTAAATGTGCTTCCTGCTGAAACACCTCCACCAGGCATACCATCGTCGTCAAATGCGTTCGATCCAATATAGTTATCACAAGGATTCGCGGAATCAAAAGGATCATTATATACAGCAACAATAAGAAAAGAACTTAAAGTAAAAGTAAAAGTGTAGTCACCATCTGTATCAACCATAAAGCCTTCAGATCCAAAAGTTAGTCCAAAATTGCCACTACTACATGCATCTGCTCCTGTCATCATTGAAGTGCTGTTGAACGGACTATTAGCAGTATTTGTTCCTGAAGTAATATCTATTGAAGATACTTCAGAACCATAAATTTCCGTAGGATCTAAATCTAACTCAGCTGATCCGGTATTCGCTTCAACAGTTGAGATATCACAAATATTATTTGTAAGAGCTTCACAATCACTATCTATTGTAAAATCTACGTCTCCAATATCAAAATACTTAACACAAGAAAAACAATTACTTTCCACCTTTACTCTAGCCTCGGTACTTGATGGTATATTAGAAGGGAGAGTAACCATCTCCGTTCCATCATTAGATGTATTGGATACCAGCGTATATGGAAAAGTCAACCCACCATCCACTGATAACATTATATTCATCATATCACAAATTGTAGAAGAATTACTACCATCCCATGTAACCGTCTCAGTCGCTCCAGCCATCCAAGTGACTCCAGTATTAGGAGCACTTACTTCTAACGGGTCTACTGTGTCGTCAACATCAATAGCAATACTTGAACAATGAACTCCACCTCCGTTGGAATTATTATCTCTAACAGTTACTTTAAAATTAAGTGTCCTTGCTACAGAGGGTAAACATTCTCCAACAGTTGTTGGATCCGGCACATTAGAGTCTTCTAAAATATACTGCAAGTCTGGAAAATATCTGATGGAGTTAGATGTAGGTGGATAGCTTCTAAATATAGGTCCAGAAGTACTTGCACATGCAGCATCAGGTGCCCCATGTGGAGGACCGGCATCAGCTTGCTCCCAACAATATGTCAAATTATCTCCATCTGTATCAGTAGCAGAAGCCTCAAGTTGAAAAGGAGTTCCCGCAGGAATATCTATAGTAGAAGAACAAGGATTAGCATCAGCTACAGGAGGGGTGTTCCCAGTAGCACTTTCAGTATCGCAATCGTCTCCATCATCGGTTGTAATATAATCAATCATTTGATCTAAACTTGATTGATTGAAATACGAACTTGCACTAAATATAGTATTTCCATCTGCATCAGTAATGTTATGCCCCGAACCGCAAACACCAGGATAGGACATCAAAGTAGTTCCAGACCCAGGTTCATATGAAGTTGCCGCATTAATAGCTCCACTACAAGTAGGCGGATTATTGCTATTAAAGGTATGCGTTGCATCAAATTGATGAGCTGTCTCGTGAACCACCGTTGTAAAAAAGCCTAAGCTTGTATTAGGATTGGATTGACTCCATGCTTTGGCTTTATTTGGAGGACTTCCTGCATCATCGCACACTACTCCAAGTCCAGCTTGTCCTGAGCCACTTCCTACAGAGCCTGCAAAATGAAAGACATGTCCTAAATCGTACTCACCTATTGCAAAATAATTGCTTACCACAGTACCTGCATAATTGGCATCAGCACCGGTTGGAGGAACAATATCAAAAATTGCAGGATCTTCCGCTTCTATTTCTATGGTAAAATCAATTGCCAACTCAGCATTATACAAAGCTGTTACATCATTAGCAACATCTGTGGCAACACCAATGGCTGTAGCTCCACCGCCATTATTAGACTCAAATTCATCTGTGATTACTATTGCCCATTCATAAGTTCTAAGAGTAGAACCATTGGAACTAGATCTTCCACTTCCCCCTCCTTTACTATGAAATCCTGAAGAATCGTTATTAAGACATTCAAAACTGAATTCAGGGTCTTTATAATAACTATTATATAGATTTCCACTTCCCTCCTGCTCATCTATATAAATTGCCACTCTGGTCTTATCAAGTATTATAGCGTGTAATCTTTCATTATCAAAGGTTATCTTAACAATTCTAGATGGGTCGGTTACACAGTACGCATTATAAGATTTAATATTGGGAAAGGAACTCTTCATTCCGGGTCCAATCAAATCATTTAAATAAACTTTGTACTCCTTGAAATCTCCATTGGGGTCTGGCAATTCCAGAGATATTCCATTGGACATCCCATCATTCTTCTCCTTATAAGAAATTGCGGATAGCAGGTCCGAGGTTAAGGATGCCTCATCAATACTAAAACTAAAAGATTCGTTATTAAAGGATTGTGCAAAAATACTAGATACTTGCATTGAGAAAATAGCAAAGGCAAGTAAAACAAAGAAATTTTTCTTCATTTTGAGTTCGGTTGGTTATTAAATTGTTACTCCAGTTCTAAATGAACCGACTGTAAAAGTAGGTAAAAGAATTTGCTTGATTTAAAATTATTTCATAATTCTGTAAAACTTAATATACGGGTTATATTCGCAGAAAGGTATATGCTTTTAGCAAACATCATGCGATTTTGCTCTCAAAAAATAAATTATGTTACAAAACACTGTAGGCAAGGTATTACTTTTTCCTTTTTCATTGTTATATGGCTTTATCATTAACATGAGAAATATATTTTATGAGACAGGGCTTCTTAGGTCTTCCAAGTTCAATATTCCAATTATAAGTATCGGAAATTTATCTATCGGAGGAGCTGGTAAAACCCCTCACATAGAATATCTTATCGAATTGCTTAAGCCCTATCTATTTATCGGAACTCTCAGCAGAGGTTACAAAAGACAAACAAGAGGATTTAAACTTGTAGAATTCAATAGTACTGCTCTTGAAGTTGGTGATGAACCCCTACAGTTCAAAAGAAAATATATGGATATAGGAGTGGCGGTTTCTGAAAGTAGAGCATTGGGAATACCCTCTTTACTTTCTCATTATCCATTTATCAAATGTATCTTGCTTGACGATGCTTTTCAACATAGAGCTGTAAAGCCCGATGTCAATATTCTTCTTACTGAGTATAGCAGACCATTTACAAGAGATTCTCTCCTTCCCTCCGGAAGACTAAGAGAAAAGCCTAGCTCTTACAAAAGAGCGGATATAATTATAGTTACGAAATGCCCTCAAGAACTTGAGACAGTCGATCAGGAAAAGTGGATTGAAGAAATCAAACCACTTTCACATCAAAAATTATTCTTTACTAGATACAAGTACTATGATGTTTACAATTTTTTCGATACTTCCAAAAAATTAACACTCAACGAAAATTATAATGTTATCCTTATTAGTGCAATAGCTAATACTGATTATTTATACTCTTATATAAATAATCAGGTTTCAACAGTAATCGAACTAGAATATGAAGATCATCATAACTTTAAAAAACTAGATATTGAATACATCGAAAAAGTTTTTAGAAATACTGAAAAAGACAATGTAATAATCGTTACTACGGAAAAAGATGCGATGAGACTTGACTTACATCGAAAGATGTTATGGGACCTAAAGTTGCCTTTATATATACTGCCAATAAAGGTTCAGTTCCTAAACAACCAAAGCTCACTATTTGAAGATGAGATAAAGCAGTTTCTAATCCAATACGAAGCCTAACAATTATATAATTGTTCTGAACCTTATTTATTATAGTTATTTTTGCAACATATTATCACCTTTTTTCATGTGGCTTTTGAATTAAAACTAGCTAAATAGATGATAAAAACAACAACTTGGGCTTCTACTCGGATAATTATTTTCATTTTATTAATGACATCTTACTCAAAGGACTTAATGGCTCAAAGCCCCCATATTCTTTTCAATAAAGAATATAGGTATTTATTAAAAAATGAATTGGTTGCCTCAGGGGGTAATGATAGGATCTTTAGTTCAATTGGTCACCAGAATCAAACAGAAGTTACGGGTGTTTTATACAATATCCTACAGGAAAATCTTAACGAAATAAGACAAAATAACATAGTTGAATTAATACAAGATTTCGATGAAATAAAAATCTCTCAGGAGATATCTAGCTCCAGAAAACAATATGTAGACTCTGTAAATCTGTTTTATACGTACGAAAATGATTCATATATTGAAGTTGCTGATATTTATACAGAGCAACCGCCGTTATTAAAGTATTTTTATAAGAATAGAAGTCACTTTTTAAGCTTTGATAATGAAAACTTTTCTCTTCGCATAAATCCTGTAATTGATTTAAGGTATGGAAGTGATAATCAAACAAATGATAAATTATTTCAGAACACCAGAGGCATTAAAGTAAGGGGCTTCATTGATAACAAGGTTTACTTTTACACATCAATATTCGAAAATCAAGCTCGATATAATAATTATGTGCATCAGTATATTGACAAGTTTAGAACAATACCTAGTAATGGCGCTTATAAGCCTTATGAGAGTTCCGTTATAGATGATTTGGTGGGAGTTGATTATCACAACGCACAGGCTTACGTTGGGCTACCCATCTCAAAACATATCAACGTTGAGTTTGGTCATGGTAAACATTTTATAGGGGATGGATATCGCTCCCTCTTACTATCTGATTTTGCTCAGAATTATTTTTATCTCAGATTCAATACTAAAATTTGGAAATTTAACTATCAAAATCTTTTTGTAGAATTGAACCCTATTTCTGCATTAATAAATTCTAGTGACAAATTGCTCCCTAAAAAATATATGGCTAGTCACTATCTATCCTATAAGCCGCATAAAAGGGTCGAATTGGGTCTTTATGAGGCAGTAACTTTTTCCAGAGAAGATCACTTCGAATTCAACTATCTTAATCCTATAATCTTGTATAGATCGGTAGAACAATTTTTGGATAGCCCCGATAATGTACTTATAGGTATTAATGCATCTTGGATTCCAATAAATGGAATCCAATTATACGGGCAGTTTTTACTCGATGAATTTAAGCTTGGTGAGTTAAAAGATGGAAACGGCTGGTGGGCAAATAAATATGCCCTACAAATTGGTACATATCTGGCTAATCCTTTTGAGGTTCAAAATTTAGGAGTGAGATTTGAATACAATATGGTACGTCCATATACTTATACACATAACACGGGCTTGGATGAATTTGAGAATTATGCAACCGCCAGTTATTCCCATTTCAATCAAAGCCTTACACATCCCCTTGGAGCCAATTTTAGGGAGATCTTGATTGACATTCGATATCAACCCTTTTCTAAGCTTCAAATTAACGGTTCTCTTTTTTTTATGCAACAAGGAGAGGACACGGATGATGAGTTCTGGGGTGCTAATATACTTGTCCCAAATAGAAATAGGGTGATGGACTATAACAATGAGCTACTTCAGGGAATAGAAAGTACAACCACTCTCCTTTCTTTTAATACTAGTTATGAATTTTTTAGAAATTATTATCTCGATTTTGAACTCGTTCTTAGAGATAAAAATAGTGACGACAACAATCGTGACCTTCAAACTCAATATATTGGAGGAGGAATTCGTATTAATGTTGACAAAAATTCTTTTGACTTCTAATAATAGTTTATGAAAATAAGACTTCTTCTAGCTTTTTTATGCATTCTAATAATCGCTTGTAAGCCCGAAAAAAATAATGATATCATTTATTCTGAAGATCCGGAAATAAATGAGCTGAGTAAGCTTTTAGCAAAAAAAACAAACGACAAAGATCTACTAAAGCAACGAGCACAAATTTATGCTAGAAAGCAAGCATTTTCATCGGCTATCACTGATCTAAAGCATGCGATAAATATTGATTCAACTGATGCCGATCTATATCATTTTTTGTCAGATTGTTATATGGATAGCTATAAATCAAGACTGGCCTTAGAAACTATGATTGATGCTTCTAAGTTGTTTCCCAATCGTATTATAACCTTGCTCAAATTGGCAGAAACGCAATTTATTCTACAACAATACGACAGGTCAATGATGACCATTAATACCCTTCTTTCCAAAGACCCTCAAAATGCTGAAGCATATTTCATGCTGGGCCTTAATTTTAGAGATATGGGAGAATTGGCAAGTGCTAAAAATGCTTTTCAAACTGCTACAGAATTTGATTCCGAAATAATTGATGCTTGGATTATATTAGGTAATATATATGAGTCGGAAAATAATCCGAAAGCTTTGGACTACTATAAGACAGCAACAAGCGTTGACCCTAATTCACCTCAAGCTTGGCACTCTTTGGCATATTATTTACAGAATCATGGTGATATCGATACAGCATTAGAGTATTACAAAAAAATAAATACAATTGATAAAGAATACTCAGATGCATATCTTAATGCAGGTGTTTTGTATCTTGAAAAGGAAAATCTTGACAAAGCTTTCGAACAATTTAATCTTCTCGTAAGTAATAGTCCTACTTATTATCGTGGCTATATTTACCGTGGATTGGTACATAAACTTAAGGGGGATTTCGAAGCCGGAGATAAGGATATCTCGTCAGCTCTAAATCTAACCAATCAAGACGAAAAAATAGCTCAAGAAGTAAAAGAAATAGAAAAGAACTTCGGAATAAATCAATAATTCTTCTTTGCAGTATAATATTAAAATACAGCATTTTGAAGGTCCCTTTGACCTACTTCTTTTTTTCATTGAAAGAGATGAACTAGATATTGCAGATATACCTATTCATAAAATTACCGAAGATTTTCTGGAGTACATTCAACATTTGGAAAGACTAAACATTGATGTGGCTAGTGAATTTATTTTAGTAGCAGCTACTTTAATGAAGATCAAAGCTAAAATGCTAATTCCAAGAAAAGAGATAGATGAAGAAGGTAACGAAATAGATCCAAGAGCAGAGTTGGCACAACGTTTATTAGAGTATAAACAATTTAAGGATGTTATAGATGAATTTTCTCAAATGGAAGAAAAAAGAAGTCTAAGACATTATCGTGGTTCTATATCCAGAGAACTTAAGGAAGTAGCCAATAAAGCTTTGGTTGATATGGAATTGGAATCTTTGAGTTTGATAAAGCTATTGAAAGCGTATCAAGCCGTCATGAATAAATACGAAGAAGACAAAAATAAAGTTGTCCATACCATTAATCGTTATCCTTATACTATTGAAAACCAACAAAACTACCTTAAACGCTCCATACCTAAAAAGGGAAAAGTAAAATTTGAAAAATTATTTATGCGATTAGAAAATCGAGTTCATGCTATTGTTACTTTTCTTGCTTTACTCGAATTATTAAACACACAACTTTATAAAGTCACTCAGGGTTTAGGTCCTAATAATTTTTGGGTAGAAAGAAGTTAGTTGTTCATTTTATTTATATTTACTCAGCTAATTGTTTAGATCCAATGAAGTTTTATCTACATCTAATCTATTGTTTGCTGCTTTTTAATTGTAAAGTTATTGCCCAACAACAAACCGTAGGTGTCACTATTCACAATAAGGAAGAAGTATCAGATGGATACATTTTCTTTTCACCTATGAGATATGAATCCGCATATCTAGTTGACAACTGTGGTTATAAAATTAATGAATGGCAAAGAGAGTTTCTACCAGGTCTAGGAGGATATTTTCTCGACAATGGTCTTATGCTTAGAACGAACAAATATGGCAGTTCGACTTTCTTTCAGGCCAGCACTGGAGGACATATCGAATTAGTTGATTTTGATAATAACGTGGTTTGGTCCTATCCTTTTAGCACAGACACATATATTCAACATCATGATGCCAAATATATGCCCAATGGAAATATCTTGCTTATCGGATGGGAATTAATCGATGTTGCTGAGCAAGAAAGTCTTGGAAAATCAAATAGTCTTATGTCTATACCCTATCTATGGGGAGAGTTCATTTGGGAAGTCAAGCCAATAGGATCTAACGACATTGAGGTGGTTTGGGAATGGCATCTGAAGGATCATTTTGTTCAAGATTTTGATTCAAGTCTGGATAATTACGGAATAATCAGTGAAAATCCGGAATTAGTAGATATAAATTACTTGGGACCAGGTGCCTGGGATGATGACGATTGGTGGCATTGTAACGCTATTGACTACAACGAAGAACTTGATCAAATACTTCTCAATTCAAGAAACAACAACGAACTATGGATCATTGATCATAGCACCACCACAGAAGAAGCTCAGGGCCATTCTGGAGGCAGAAGCGGCAAAGGTGGTGATCTTCTATATAGATGGGGAAATCCCGAAGCTCATGATGCCGGGAATAGCTTCCACCTAAAAATGTATGGATCACATGGCCATCATTGGATTCCAAAAGGTTATGCCAACGAAGGTAAAATCATGTATTTTAACAACGGCGATGACAGACCGGAGGGATATTATTCTACTGTTGAAATCATCGATCCTATACCAGATGAAAACGGCAATTATTCTTTGAATAATCAAGGTCAATTTTTTCCTTATGAGCCGACAATAGTATATCAAGCTCCATGGCCGTTTGATTTTGTATCTACGTATTTAAGCAATGCTCACATGCTCGAAAACGGAAATGTATTTATAAACGAAGGAGGAAATGGGCGATTTTTTGAAATTAATGAAGATCAAGAAATTGTATGGGAATATATAAGTCCTGTAAGTTATAATGGCCCAGTTATGCAGGGAGAAAACGCATCTTCTAATCGTGTTTTTAGGGCGTATAAGGTTCCCTTTGACTATAAAGGGTTAGAAGGTGAAACACTTAAGCAAGGAGATCTCTTAGAGGGAGAATCTGAATTTAATAACTGCATAAAGCTTAACACAAAAAAAGAACCCCTACAAGTAAATAGTAACTACAATATGGTTAACAGACTTCTTTCCATTGAAAATCAAGGTAGTTCTCAACTATATTTATCTCTTGTTAATATTCATGGAGTATCTGTGTGGGACGCAATGGTTCAATCTTCGAATGAAAGTTTTAATTTAAATCGCTTGGCTTCCGGTATATATTTTCTTTCTATCCGCAATAACAAAGGGTACAGTATGATTGAAAAAGTTATTATCCCTTAATTATTCTTTATTTGCAGTTATAATGTATTGATATTTCAAACTTGAATTGTCGACTTCAATATTCTTGTATCCTGCTGCTTCTAATAACTTCACAAGTTTTGACATTTCCATTCTTTCATCTTTGGGTGGAGCACTTATCTCTATGTTTGAGGTCTTAAAATCCACAATCATTATTTTTCCTTCATCCGAAATGGCAGGTTTCAATAATTTTAAGTATGCCAATGGTTTTTCAATATATGTAATGGTATTCATAATAAATACAATATCGGCTTCTTGATTTTTCAATAATGGATCATTGCTCTCGGAAAGTCGAGTCTCTATTTTATTCTCCAGATCCTTTGGCAAATTAGTTTTAAATGCTTCAATTAATTGAAGCATTTGCGGGTCTATATCAATAGCCAGAACTTTTTTCGCCTTAAAAGCAAAACGAAAAGAAAAATAGCCTGTCCCCGCACCAATATCTGCTATTACCTTATCAGAGACATCTCCAAGCTTTTCAATAACCAACCCTGGTTTTTGCCATACAGACCTTCCATTATTAATATCCTTCAACTCATAACTCAAAGAGGGATCTAATGCTTGGTCATTACTTTTAAACTCGCAACCATGTGCAAAAAACAGTACTAGTATAAGTATGATTGCATTTTTCAAAAACCTCATAGTTAGTTTTACTTATAACGATAAAGTTAGAAAATTGTAAATTATTACATTAAGGAAATCATATATCCTCATTGAATATTTTTCTTATAAATGCTTCCGTTTTTCTCTTTAATCTTGTTTTCGAAGATTCACAATTATTATATATAAAAGAAAACGCCTGTAGTTTATTAGTTTTAGTTCTTATCATCCCAGTATAACTCAAAACTCCATCCATAGAACCAGATTTAAGCCATACGTTTTTAGCAATTTTATCTTCTTTTAAAAAATTTCTTACTGTCCCTTTTGTTGATGCCTGTGGCATCAGATTAATGATCTGCTCAAAGCCCATGGCATCAACTCCCATTTTAATTAAGTGAGTAAAAGTAAAAGGGCTAATTTTATTTTTAGGGGATAGCCCACTACCATCATGCAGTTCTATTGGCTCTGCTATTAATTCCTTTTTGCCAAGCAGCATTTTTACTAAATCGTCCAGTGTGGTTTTTAACCCGTTCCTTGATGTTAACTTATTATTAAAGGCCTCTGCATATAAATTTATACTGTAGGTATTCATCAAGTAAATCATCTCAACCAACGAAGGACTTTCAAATACTTTAATCACTTGATCCAGAGATTGCTCCTTTACTATGATTTCAATTTCCTGAAATCCGATATTATTAATTGTCAAATATTCAGCAAGCCTCTTCATAAAAAATGAATGAGGATTGGGCATGGTTCCTCTTATTTTAAAATTATGGTGACCTTGAGGCAAGGTTCCTATTAGCTCCTTTCTATCTATATAAGGTCCATTATAGATGTAAGCCTGATCACCAGATTTTTTGTCTGCAATTTTTAGCCTATTAGTAAACTGAAGGTTTTCTATCTCCGGTATGCAATCTGTGATTTGAGGAGTCATTCCTATGTCCCCTCTTGTATCAAAATGCAAATCATATTCATTTTCCAAAATATTTAATGCCCACGAACCAGAAGCATAATAATTCCCAATATCATTGACAGGCCAGGAAGAAATTATTGGGTATTCCGAAAATCCCGAAATATCCAGTATCAAGTTCCCATCTACACAATTGATTCCATTCTCTTTAATTGCCATCAAGATGTTGTTGAGAACCTTATCCAGAGCCTTATCTCCATTAATTCTTTTGCTGGCCAAAGTAGGATCTCCATCCGCTTTTACAACTAAGTCACCTTTTAAAATACCTCCTAATTCTCTCTTTCCTTTGATTCCTATTTGGGTTTTAAAAACAAATTCTTCTCCCAACTCTCTAATCGCAAGCAGTGATGTTAACAGCTTTAAAGAAGAAGCAGGAGTAAGCAACTTATGCTGATTTTTCTCGTAAATGGTTCCACCACTTTCTATGTCTAGTACATGGACTCCTTCAAATCCAAATTCGCAAAAATCTGATTTTGTGTTCTGGCCACATAAAGTACTAATTGTTAAGATAAGAACGATAAAAGACCTCACACTTCTGATTTTAATTTCTTCTTTAAAGCGAATAATTCATCTCTGTATTGAGCTGCAGTAATAAAATCAAGATCTTTCGCAGCTTTTTTCATTTTCATCTCCGTTTCTTCAATTAACTTCTTGATTTGGTCCTTACTCATATAAGAAACAATTGGGTCTGCTGCAATAGATACATCGTCAGTCTCTATATAAGCTCTAGATTTCTTGCCTCGCACATCTAGAATACTACTCTGCTCAATAATCTCTTCCCTACTCTTGGAAACTGTCGTTGGAGTAATTCCATGTTTTTCGTTATATGCTATTTGCATTGATCTTCTCCTATTGGTCTCATCAATCGTTTCTCTCATGCTTCTTGTAACCTTGTCAGCATAAAAAATAACCAATCCATTAGAATTTCTTGCTGCCCTTCCAGCAGTCTGCGTAAGTGATCTTGTGTTACGTAAAAACCCTTCCTTATCCGCATCTAAAATCGCTACCAATGAAACTTCGGGAATATCTAATCCTTCTCTCAGAAGGTTTACACCTACTAACACATCAAATACTCCTAATCTTAAATCACGTATAATCTCCACCCTATCCATTGTATCTACCTCCGAATGAATATATCTTACCTTTATATCAAGCTTATGTAAGTATTTGGTCAATTCCTCAGCCATTCTCTTAGTTAAAGTAGTAACTAAAACCCTCTCTTCCTTATCAATTCTCTGTTGAATTTCATCTAATAAATCATCAATCTGATTTATGCTCGGTCGTACCTCAATTGGTGGATCTAATAAACCTGTTGGTCTTACTATTTGCTCCACAACTACACCACCAGTTTTTTCAAGTTCGTAATCTCCCGGAGTCGCACTCACATAAATAATCTGATTAGTAATTCCTTCAAATTCTTCAAAACTTAACGGCCTATTGTCAAGTGCTGATGGCAACCTAAAACCATTGTTGACAAGGTTCAATTTTCTGGCTCTGTCTCCTCCCCACATTCCTCTCACCTGCGGCAAAGTAACATGGCTTTCATCCACTACCATAAGATAATCTTGTGGGAAATAATCAAGAAGGCAAAATGGCCTTGCCCCTTGTTTTCTACCATCAAAGAATCTTGAGTAATTTTCAATACCACTACAATATCCTAGTTCCCTAATCATTTCAAGGTCAAACGTAACTCTCTCCTTTACTCTCTTGGCTTCTAAGTACCTACCCTCTGATTCAAAAAATCTTTCATGCTCAACTAATTCATCTTCTATATCTCTAATGATCATCTTTAGTTTATCCTTAGGTGCAACATAGAGATTAGCAGGAAAGATAGCCGCATGATCTATAGAACTTATTCTTTTACCTGATGTCAGCTCTAATGTTTGAATCTCTTCAATTTCATCACCAAAGAATATAACTCTTAAGCCATTATCTGAATATGGTATATTTATATCAACTGTATCTCCTCTAACTCTAAAAGTCCCCCTTTTGAAATCCACCTCCGTTCTTGAATACAAACCCTCAACCAGTCTATACAAAAAAGCATTTCTGCTAATATTCATTCCCCTTTCTATTCTTGTAATGCTGTTTGTATAGTCATCTGGATTTCCCATACCATATATACACGATACGGATGAAACTATAATAACATCTCGTCGACCCGAAAGCAAAGAACTCGTTGCCCTAAGTCTTAACTTATCTATTTCATCATTGATAGAAAGATCCTTTTCGATATAAGTATCCGAAGATGATATATATGCCTCGGGCTGATAGTAGTCATAGTATGACACGAAATACTCCACCGCATTCTCAGGAAAAAATTCTTTTAGCTCTCCATATAACTGTGCTGTCAAAGTTTTATTATGGGTTAAGACCAACGTTGGACGTTTTACCTCTTTGATTACATTAGCTATCGTAAAAGTTTTTCCAGAACCAGTAACCCCTAATAAAACCTGAAAGGGTTCATTACTATTTACACCATCTACTAATTGTCTAATCGCTTCCGGTTGATCACCGGTAGGTCTATACTTGGAAGTGAGCTGAAATGTCATCGTATCAGAAATGATTTACGATGTAAAATTAGAAAATTCCTTCACTCATCTAGAAGATAAATCTTACCAAACTCTTTGCTTAGTGATAACGAAGCTATTCAAGATTAACAACAAACTAAAGCTTAACAATCCATAAATCACTGGTGTTGATATTTCCAAGCTAGGCACACTAAAATATGTCTTCAAATCTACCCTAGATAAAACATCCAGCATTTGCCCAGATGCTGAGCTGGCACCATTAAGTACAATAGTCAAAACAACACCAATAGTTATGGCTATTAGTATCCATGACCTTTTTGATAAAAGCGGCTTATAATCATAAATAGAAGACTTACTTTTCTTTGTGATCACTCCAAGTATTTTATCCGTAAAATCACTAGATGGGCTATTAAGTCCATCTTTTTTCAAGGTAGATCTTATCAAAAAGTCGATTTCGTTATTTATATTTTTGTCTTCCCTCATTGTTGCGATTTTAAAATATCTTCCAACCTCTTTCGAGTACGGAACAATTTACTCTTTACATTAGTTTCAGAGTGGCCAATTATTTGAGCAATTTCTTTAACGCTCATTTCCTCATAGTAGTACAATTGAATAATATATCTATCCTCAGGCTTAAGTTTTGCGATACTATTTCTAACCTTTTGAGCTGTTTCTTCTTTAGTAATTATAGCCAATGGATTTGAATCACCTGAAGAAATTTCATTATAGCCTTCGATAAGCTCTTCCGACTTTACTTTCTTCTTTTTAAGAATATTTAAGCCTGTACGATATGTTATGGTATAAAGCCATGTCGAGAATTTTGATTTTTTATCAAACTGAGATAGTTTTTCGAACGCTTTAATAAAAACGTCCTGAGCTAACTCTTCAGCGTCGTAATTATTATTAAGTAATTTTTTGGACAACGTAAACACCATATCTTTATATTCATTAATAAGAACAGAAAAAGCCTGAACATCACCGTCCAGTACTTTATCAATAACTTGATATTCCGTTTGTTTATCCATTCAATATCCTTAGACAACACAATACCATTGTTGGTTGCAAAAAAATCTGAAACTAAATTTAAATAAAAAAACTGCAACCACAATCCTACCTTCCTTGTCAAAGGAATGAAATTAACTTTTTAAACTTTAAAATTATATATCATGGAAGTTTTAATACCATTGTCATTTTTTGCTGCAATGTTTGGTGTTTTTTATTTGCACTATACTTCAAGAAATAAGGAAAGAATGGCTCTTATAGAAAAAGGAGCAGATGCCAACATTTTTTACGCTAAAAAGAACAATGACAAAATGCCATTGTGGAAAATTTTAACTCTTAATATTGCTTTGTTGGCTATGGGTGTAGGAGTTGGTCTATTTATAGCTAGTGCTCTCGATACTTATACTCAACTAGGCAATGAATCAGTATATGCTGCTCTTATTTTTCTTTCTGGAGGAGCTGGATTATTCCTAGCATATTCCATTCATAGAAGAGATAACGATAAGGACGATTTTGTAGACTAAAGGTAAGTTTATAGATTTTTCGATAGCATTAACAGAATAATCAATGTAATTATTTTGGTCATGCCATATATTTAGAATTAAATAAACTCAAAGTGTAAAATGAGAAAAAAATTGTGCCTTTTGCTTCTTGGCTTTCTTTTATCCTTTTCTGTGAAGACTCAGGAAGTTAACAAAGATAAGCTCGATAGTTTGATGAATACAATACAGAAGTATAATAAAGGAATGGGCAGTCTTGCTATTTTGAAAGATGGCAAAACCATATACTCAAAAGCCATAGGGTACAAAGATGTCGAGAACAAACTTATGGCTGATGAGTATTCTAAATATAGAATCGGTTCTATCTCAAAGTCTTTCACTTCGACAATTATTATTCAATTAATTGAGGAGAAAAAGCTTTCCTTTAGTGACACTTTGGAAGAGTATTTCCCTGGTATCATTAATGCCGATAAGATATCTATATCCGATCTGCTTAGGCATAGAAGTGGAATATATAATTTCACTAATCATCCAAGTTATTTGGAATACATGGAGAGGCCAATTACGAAAGATTCCCTTACAGCTAAAATCCAGAGTCTAGGTAGTGTTTTTGAACCCGGATTAAAAGCAGGTTATTCTAATTCCAATTATGTGCTTTTAACATTGATTGCGGAAAAAGTTGATAATAAACCCTTTTCAGAAATTGTCAAATCTAGAATTACAGATAGAATAAATCTTGCCAATACTTATGTTGGAGGAAAAATTGCTACCGAAAATAATGAGTGCCACTCTTATGATAAAAAGGTAAAATGGAAAAAATCTACACAAACAGACATGTCTATTCCTCTAGGGGCTGGAGCCATTGTCTCCACAGCAGAGGATGTATCAAAGTTTTATCATGCCTTGTTTGATAGACAGCTGATCAATGAAGCAAATCTAGATAGTATGAGTATGATGGTTGATAATTATGGTATGGGGTTATTTCAATTTCCATTCTATGACAAAATAGCTAGTGGTCATACAGGAGGAATAGATGGTTTCCATTCTATGTCAGGGCATTTTATTGATGAAAATTTGTCTATTACTTATTTGGCAAACGGATTAGATTATCCGGTAAATGATATAATGATAGGAGCCTTGAGTATTTATTTTGATAAAGATTATGAAATACCTGTTTTCACACCTGATTTAGTTTTAAGTGAAGAAGAATTGGAGCCTTTTCTCGGTGTATATGCCAGTCCCGCCCTTCCTTTGAAAATAACTATTTCAAAAGAAGAGAATGCTCTAATCGCTCAGGCTACGGGTCAACCATCTTTTGTTTTGGTGCCCTATGAAAAAAACAAATTCAAATTTGATCCAGCTAACTTAAAAATAGAATTCATTCCTTCTGAGGGTAAGCTAATGTTAGATCAGGGAATGCAGTTTGAATTCACAAAAGAATAAATATTAATATAATTCTAGTGGTGAATATTATGCAAAAGTCCCCTTTTAAGGGGATGTAGGGATTAAATTATCATTAATGCACGCATATTTTTGATTGTCAAGCCATTATAAATACTCCCAAAAGCAGTTATTCCAAAGATAGTGTATTCACATTTTCTTCTCGAATCCGATAAAATTCAACCATCTCCTCTACATTGCGGAACCATTCGATTACACTTCCCGGGGTATCATATTTTTTTAAGTGATAAATCATCTCAGCTTCTACTATATCAGTAGTTGTATATACAATGTTTTCAAACTTCCTTGCTTCAAGACTTCTACTATCAATTATCTCTTGATATCGTTCATCAAATCTGTTCTTAAAACTCTCATTTTGGTATAGTACTTCAAACATCTTCTCCACTAAACTCCCATTCCCCTCTCTAACAAAAAACAAGGGTTCTTTGTCTAGATTTTCAAAACAAGCATAATCCAAGTCAAACATAATAAATCTGAATTTACCTTCGTCAATGGCATAAAATCTTACATTATTTTGAGGCCAATCTCCATGAGCAACAAAGGTTTGAAAGATAACATAGTCTATAAAATTACTCATATCAATTTGCTCATATAAATAATCTATATCATTGCTATCTACTTTTTCTACCAATGTCCATATTCTTTCTTCATCTCCGTCTTTGATCTCTATATCTCCCGGTGTGTTTATCTTAGCCATGGTGATATCTTTCTTTTTGCGATTATATAGTCTAGCTACTCCCCGGCTATTAGATTCTGTTCTGATATTTAAAACCCCATAGTATTCGTTATTAACAAACACTTGTGCAGGCTCATAGTACATGAGATCAAGGTCTAAATTTGCTGATACTGCCAATTGAGTATAGACCGCATCCTTCAACATTGTATATTGATAGTCATTACCTGAATTTCTAAGCCTTATGGACTTAATGTCGTTTATATCGTGAATAGACAATACTTTTTGAGGATTTATAATCTTTCTGTCCGAGTTATCCTGACTGTCTTCAAATTTAATTCCGAAAGACTTTATTTCAAATGATGCTGTTCTACCTCCTTTAATTTCTATTTCTGCCTCAACTCTATCCAGACATAGCATCTCTCCCCTTTTCAAAGAAAAACTACAGTCAATTTCTATTTCCTCATCATAATTCTCCCACATTTCCATGTACTCTTCTTCGTCAACTTCTATATTAATTATAGGAATTGTAGATATTATATTCTCGAAACTGAGCTCATCAAAGTCACTATGATTGCCATCATATTTTTCTTCATATTCACTACATGCTATTAGCATTCCTAATAGTAACAAAAGCAAATAACTACGCATCACTAGTTTTTAAATTCCTTTTTTCCATATTTTTCGTCACGATTTACAAGATAGTATTCAACACCTATTGCCAAATTATGTTTAGGGCTTCCGAGAAAATAACTATCTCCTATGTCATTAATAGAATGTCTGTATCGAAAAGTCAAATTAGTCTTCTGGGATAGTGAATACCTAACTTTTAACCACCAATCCCATCTCATATTATCATGTCTATGTATATCCAAATATTTTGCATCACGATGAGTAGAAAATCCAACGCCAGAAAGAAAACTCCATTTTTTTGGAATATCATACCCAAAAGAAGCATTCACTAGAAACCTATACACTGTTGCGGAATATTGTAGAAATCTATGGTCACCTTCACTGTAATATACGATACCTCCGATACCAAGATCAATGTAAAATTTCTTAGTCAAATAAAAATCCTGATTAATCATCATGCTCAGATTAATACTTGGATCCGATGATACACTTTCTCGGTTCAATTCCAATTCATTATTAAAGCCAACACCTACTCCTATCTCAGAACTCAGTTCATATTGAGCGTTCAGCCCCAATGGCACCATGATGACTAAAATGTAAATAAATAGCTTCATAAATTAAATCCGGTATATAGTATTAGTTAGGCATAAAAATGCGAAGAGCCTCGGTTTACGTTAAAACTAAGGCTCTTTCGACTAAGGTCTCAAAATAAGAAAACTACATCTTTTGAAGTATTAAACTTCTATATTTTAGAGTGGTAACTTCTACCTCTTCTTTCTAAACATAACCTGAAAATAACTTGACTGAAACATACAAACATCAGGACGACATTTGTTCTTTTAAGATCTTCTTATTACTCTCAGGTTCTGCAAATGTAAATAACTTTTACAATTCTGCAAGTATATCTGTAGAAACATTTATCCACAGATAAAGTTCCATCATATTAAAAAAATTTTAATAAATATAAATTTAATATGATCTTACAACCATCAAATCTTATACTCTTGGGAAATCAACCATCAAGGTTCCTAAAAAAAGAAAAAAACAAGTCTAACATTTATCAGCAAATACCCTAAATTATTTTGATCGCCTGCTAAACTTCCTTTTAAGCAGATATGTCAAAAACAAAACAAGCACAAAGGCTGGTACATATTTCTTAAATACTTTTACTAACGAAAAACTATCCCATGGAGTAGAACTTCCATATATCTTCCATCCAGCCCAATAATGAGGAGATCTCATAGCAGGAGTGTTTATATCCTCATTAGATAAATACTCGAGTTTAGCAGTTCTCAAAGCTCTGTCCGCTGAAAAACCTTTCTTAAGATTTTTATAAAATATCTTCATCAATTCAGGTGCCATATTATCCGAAGTGTTCCATAAATTACCCACTACACTTTTTACTCCAGCTTGTGTAAATGCTCTTGCTAAACTCAATAAACCTTCACTCTCATAAATTTTACCATTTAAAGATTGACACGCACTAAGTACTATTAATTCCGTATCATACTTTGTCTGTAGAATATCCAAATAACTTAAAGTATATTCCTGTTTAGAAGGGCCTGGATAAACTAATATTCCAGAAGAAATCATATTATTAGTGTTTATGAAAGCATGAGTTGATAAATGAACAACTTGTGATTTCAATAGTTCTTTCTCAATATTTTCTTTAGTTACTTCCTCTTCTGCAAAAAGATTTCCTTCTACCAGACTACAAATTTCGGACACCTCAATCACTGCATTCTCGAGAGGATTAATAAATTCCAAATCTAGATTTTCGCTATTCGCAAAATTTACAAAATATCCATTGGAGTAATTAGCTCCAAAACCTGAAAAAGTTTGTTTAACTGTTTCTAACTTATTGTCCTCTATAAATTGCGAACAATAGTAAAAATTAGAAATATTGAAATCATTGATTAGGTAAGTATCTGAATCAATCCAAGAAGATGCTTCCCTTGATAATAATGCATCAAAAGGTAATTTCCTTAAGGAACCATCAGAAACCAAATATAATTTTCTGTCCTCCTTCCATTCCTCTTTTGGAATAAAAGGCTCTACTATAGCCTTGTATAAAAAGCGTGAATGGTCAATAAATTTCCGCTCATCATGACCATCACCACTATCTTCACTTAAAATATCAAAGATTTGGTCGACTGAATTATCTATTCTCTTACCTTCTTCAATCAAATCCCAAATTAGAGTATCACATCCTATAACAAACACATAATAGTTATCTTCTATTTTTTGATATTTCAGAAGATAGTCATACTTATCTAGCTTCCTCTGTATATCGGAAACATGGACAATTGGGTAATGCAAAACATGATCATATGCGGGACATATCTTCCTAATTTCGTTTTCCAAACTATCATGCCTTATAATTATCTCCGTGATCGTATCTGAGGGAGAATTGGCTAGTTGTTCTTTAGATATCAACCATCTGTTGGTGAGCGAATCAGGAATATCACAGAATTCCAAGGTCTCATAAGCTTGAAGTGATTCCTTCAAAACTCCAGCCGAAGATGACTGACTAAGAACAAATCCTCTATCAAAGTATTTAATCTCTTTGGTTTCTTTCCATTTTTTGATTAATAATTCCAATACCAACTGCGAATACTGTCTCTCTAATTCCCCAAAGCGATACTTTTCTTCGTTGCTAATCACAAATTGCTTTTGAATTCTTACAATTTCCACGGCAGCCTTGGCATAAAGCAAGGCTTCTTCAAATCGTACATGGTCTGTCTCTCTATCCTTTTCTAAAAGGATCCTCGCTTTTAAATATAGGGCATTTGCTGTCCAAATATCCGTTTTACTAGTTGTTTTACTTTTTTTAGTTGAATGAATATCTATATCATAATAACTTAAAACTTTGTCTACAATTTGCTCTGAAGAATAATACTCTCTATTGTCAAACAACAGCTGAGAAAGCTTTACTTGTTCCCTATAGAACTCCCTATCAGTCGTCTTTCGAGGTGTCTTATCACATATTTCTTTCTGATAAGTAATGGCCTTCGAAAGATTTCCTTGCTGTTCTTCAAGTAATTTTGTAGTCTCCAACACTCCCAAATGCAGCGACTCAATATTCGTATTCTCCAATAGAGGATTTATTACCATATTTGCTTTTTCCAATTCATTATTTAAGGTATATAGTTTGGCCAGAAGTGCCAAACCCTCGTTATCCATTGGACCATTAAGTCTATTATACTCAAGTAATGTTTCCAGTGCTTTTTCCATATTACCTTCCCACATGTATGTTTCTACAATATGGAGAGAAAGATTTTTCTTTTTACTTAACCATTCTGGCACATCAGGAAAATTGTCCAGTGCAAGAAATGCAAAGGTTCGTGATGACTTGTAGTCATGAATTCGAGAATAATTTGTTGATATATTTCGATAAGAAAAAAAAATATTCTTTTCCTGATTTACTCTCTTGAAATAATAAACCGCCTTTTTATATGATTCTATACAAGAATAAATTAATCCAATTCTTCTCTCAAAATCTCCTTTATAGTAATATAACTTACCTAATACTTTATCTTCTCCTGTTGGAACAATCGAAATCCAACGTGAAATACTATCAAGACCTTTTTGATACTTCTTTTTTTTCCTAAGATCTTTAAAAATTTTAGAACACTGATTATAAAATATTGTCCAATCCTTATTTTTTTCTTCTGTCCTATATTCAAAGTTTGTACTTAACTCAAGTTGTTGTCCAAATATTGAATAGATAGAATTAAAAAGAATTAAAGAATAGAGTATTATTTTTTTGAAAGAGGTTAGCATTTATCCTCAAGTGAATTATCCAGATAATCCTCAAATTTAAAACAATTTAATCAACTTTGTTGCTTGAAGTTATATTAGTGACTCTATTAAAATTGTATTCGAAAACTCTAAAAAGTATTTCTTCGATTAAAAAGCATAAAAGTAGCAACCTACAATGAAGTCGCCACTTTTAATTTAATGATTTATATTCTTTATTGCTTAATTATAGATGTAACAAAAGACTTGTTGTTACCCTCAATCTTCAGCAAATAGAATCCAGATAAGAACTGCTCTGTTGGTACATATTGTCTACCTGAGAGTTCCTTTCTTTTTATTAATTCTTTTCCAAAAATATCGGTGATCGTCAACGTGTATTCTCTAATCTCTCCTGGAGGAACCACATTTATACTTTCATGAAAAGGATTTGGATATACTTTTAATTCTTCCTCATGAGAACTCACTTCACCCCAATTATCAACAACTTGCATACTCATGGAGTTTGTGGCACAATTGGATTCCATTGATTGATCCAGTGTTCTATACATTGTATTATATGCATAAACTGGAGCTTCGGAATCAAACTCAATTCCTACCTGAGAATTTGAGAAATCTACTATAAAGTCAGATAACTTATAGCATACTTCAAGATCCACCCAACCTATTGTATTTTCATATAATGGAGGAGATGGTTGTCCAGTCCCTGGTAAATCAATGTTGGGAAAATAGATAATCCAATTCTGAGTATTTCCTTGTTTTGTCACTGTACAAAAATCACTAGAATTAAAATATGATAGATTAAAAACCGGAGAATAAACTGAAAAAGTCAACGTTACATTTGTTGCCGTATCCGTTCCATCATTTTGAAAATAGATTCTTTTAATCACTGTTTGTTCCTCATCTAATACAGTCAACGCACCAGGTTTAGGCACAATACAATTAGGGTCATGAGGATATCCTTTTACCAAATTAGACAAAGTATAGTATGGGGCGTTGGTGATAGTGTCATCATTACCATCATTATTGGGATTATAAGGGATAAATTGACAGGTACTGTCTTTCATAACTCCTCGAGTAACTACTCTCTCCATAGTATTTTTTGTACAAATCGCTGGTATGTATATAAATCTCTGTTCGTCCGCTTCTAAACTATCAAAATCCCAAACCAGCTTATGTGTGAATCCCTGATTTAAATAATCCGAAACTTGGGTTTGTCTGTTCGACACCCAATTATTGCCGTAGTTATCTAGTATTTCATCTCCTTGTATAGTTAATTCCGTAGCATTATAATGCCACTCTACACATCCTGAAATCGGTGAGGATGACTGCGTGTTTTCAAACATCAATATAAAATAGTTATCTTTTGAACTTACTAAATTCCATGATTCCAAAACTGTAATTTTGTTGTCAAAATCAATAGGTTCTCGATCTACATCAGTGTACGTTGAACTAGGAATTCCCACTATCTCATCTGCTACATCCTCTTCATCCTCATATGCTTCTACTGTGAAAAAAATTGCTTCGGCATTACTGAACTGATCTTCATAGGTATGTACCGGATTTTGATCAAAACTATGATATCCATCTCCAAATAAATAGAAATGCAAATTCGATTCCAGATATCCTGAATAAAAATTATGCACTCCATCCCCTTTATCTACCATCATAATCTGGGCACCTAAAGGTGATAAACTCGAAAATGTTAATAAAACTGCAAAGAATAGAAAGCAAATTTGGCGTCGTAATTTCATAATAAGTTATTTAATATTTTTAATTAATATTTTTCTTTCTTTTTCTTTAAACTTTGAAAGTTCGGCTAAATCAGAAAAATGTTCTTTTGCCAGACCTTCATTCCCTAACAATATTTGACAAAGTCCCATTAACCACAATTTCTCCACTTTTAATCCTGAGCTCTCATTTTTTATCGTTTGGAATATTGAATCCGCTAACACTAAAGAATTATTGTCTTTCATCAAGGATATACCTAGCTGCATTTTTTCATGATTGCTTAATTTCGTGAGATTATCAATAGATAATATGGAGGTGGTTTCTCTTCCAGTATCTTCAATATTTCTCGTAATATTCTCTCCGTAGCTTAATTCAGTTTCATTCAGAAACTTCAAAGCCATATCGTAGTTTGATGTTCTTCTAAATAGCATAAAATATGATACAATCACCAGAACTACTAATAGGAAAGAAATCAACCCAACTCTTAACATGTTTCTTCTCCTTGGTATCAGAGACTCATCAACTTTTATACTTTCAAACTCCTTTTCCAGATCCTCTTTCAGTTTATTCTTCAAGGACTCGGCTAAAATTATTTCTAAATCCTTATTGTTATTTTTTTCTTTAGTCATGCTCATTTTTATTAATAGCCTCAGTAATAAGTGCTTTCAAACGTTCTAATGCCCGCTCTTTTCTCTTTCTAAGAGTGGCATATGATATACCCATTTCAATAGCTAATGCTTCCTGTTCTTTTTCATCAAGGAATAACTGATGAAGTAACAAAGCATCCTTTTCCTTAAGTTTCCCAATGCATTTATTAAGAATCTTAAGAAGGGCATCATTTGTTATAGAAGAATTACTTCCAATTGTTTCTGAAAAGTTCTTAATGGCTAATTCCAATCTCCTTTTTTGTCTATGATAATCCATATAGCAATTAATAGCTATTCTTGTATATAAGAATTTTAAATTGCCATAAGTAATTTTATCATTTAGCACCTTGGATCTAAACGCGACCAAAGCATCCATAAAGAGATCATAAGCTATACTATCATCAATCGTATATCTTTCCTTCAAATAATCTCTGCAAATTTCGAAATGAACTTTGTAAATGTGGTGAAGAAGCGAATTATTTGAAGACTCCATCTGAATGACCAACCTATTAAACTCCTTTTGAGTTAACCCGAAGTTCTTATTCAGATTTTCTTTTGTATCACGGTCGAGTGACCCTTTTATTTTGTTGAATGAACGCAGCATAATTTCCAATATCTGGCCTATAACGCGGAATTATATCATTTGTGACATTTTTCAGAAAAGGGAGCAAAAAAATTGCTCCCTAAAGATATTGGAAAAGAATTTTCTCTGGACATAAAAAGCCAAAATTTATCATAATGACCATATCCTTCAAAAATCCTCGATGCTATAACTCCCAAATACTCCTACTGTGACAATTTATTGGTAAAAGATTTTAATAAAAAATGTCACAAACTGATCCTCAAAAAGTTATAGTGCAAATTTTTTTGAACCTTAAATCTTATTTTATGAAAAATTTATGGATACTGTTTTGCGTCTTAACAATAATCGGAAAAAGTCAAAATACTTCACAAATAACCTTAAATACCGGTTATGATCATGACAATCAGTCTACACTGTCTATTGGAGATCATGATGGCTACTGGGCACTGGTTTCAACGAATATGTCACAATCGGGATTTGTTCCTCAGCCAGGTCATGTTGTTGGAGTTCAAGGATCATTTAATTGGGATGAGTATTCCCAGACAAAATGGATCAATTGGGATGACGGGCTATCAACTACTGGATTGCAATATTCATCCGGTAGCACTATTACCTTTGAGCGATGCTTTAATTCTAACGTTACTACACTTGGAGATTTTGACCTAGAAGTAATGGGGCAACACTGGGTAAAAGAAGCTAGGCTTATTAATCAATACAACAATGCAAGTCCAACAGTTACCAGCTTGTTCTCCACTTCTCAACCTTCTCAACCTCACACAAGTCTTCCCGGAGTTACTTTCAGCGGAACAAAAATATTAAGACCCGGAAAAAACTGTGTTCAAGTAGATGTAGAGGTTATTTGGACTACTACAGAATTGGCATTGGACCTAAAAGGAACCGTAACAGATTGGAATAACAATCCTAATCTAAGTGAATTGGATGGTCAAAACTATATTTCTGGTTCACTTTATAATGATCTG
Organism: Saprospiraceae bacterium; assembly: GCA_965230495.1. Taxonomy (GTDB): domain Bacteria; phylum Bacteroidota; class Bacteroidia; order Chitinophagales; family Saprospiraceae; genus JACJYM01. The sequence goes on from OZ246004.1 coordinate 2,511,018, forward strand.
GATGGAAATGGCACTAGAAACAATAATCAGAATTCCATCGGATATGAAGGTCCACTTGTTGACTGGAAGGTTAAACTAATCGAAAATGGTCAAACTGTTGAAGAGGTCTTCTCCAGCGGAAACGGATATTACTGTTTTGGGCCCTTGGACAACGGAAGTTATGACATCGAAGTAGAAATTGATGGTCATGCTTGGATTCTAACAGAAGGCACTAATCCCTACACGACCACTGTAACAGATCATCAGGTAGACAATAACGTTAATTTTGGATTTCATGCTGTTCATGACTTTTCGTTAAATAAATCAATAAGTAGTTTTGATATGAACACTAATGAGATTACTTACGAAATTGAATATTGCAACATTGGTCAGGCAGCATCTCCTTCTTTGTGGTTTGATGAGTATTTTCCATCTTGTTTTACTTATGTTTCACATCAATTCGGTAACTCGTGCCAATGTTCTTTTATCGAAGATATCAATGATCCTAGTCACTGGTACGCATTTATTGATGCCTTAAACCCAGCTGAATGCCAAACATTGTTTATTACCGGAACTATAAATCCCTTTTCAAATGATTGTTCAAATTGTGTCAACACTAATTCATTAGATGCTGCAACCCCGGGCTGGGATTTGTTTCCTGACAATAACGAATCGTGCATAGACATTGATGATTATTGTCCGGAAATCACATTTGGAATAATAGAGTTTGGAAATTGTTATTATTTATCAGTAAATGCAGTTGGCACTAATAACACTTGGGCTGGTCAACTTAATTATCAAAACATAACAGAAAATACAGGTCCGTTACCTTTAAACGCTCCTCTTTGTTGTGGTACCGGATGTTTAATAGGTTTGTATGGAGATGAAATTATTTTATCTGATAACTACTTCGGATGTGAATATGAAATAGACATTCAGGGTATCGGAGGGTTTAATTCTGGTCTAACAAATGAAGTTCAATCAAACCTTTCTCCATTAAGGTTAGATTCAGAAATCAATTTGAGAGTTTTAAGCACCTCTTCAAATAGTGTTTATGTACAATTTGATTCACCATTAGATATAAAGGGAAATCTCCAAGTCTTTGATATTAATGGACAATTAGTATTCTCACAAAAACAAATCGACGTGAAAGCTGGTGTAAATAATTTTACTTTGAATACAAATAATATAGAATTAACACATGGAGTCTATATTGCTGTAGTCTCTACTGAAATAGGTATTACCTCTCAAAAATTCATTGTTAGTCCCTAAAAAGTGAAAAGAGTTATACTCTAAATAGAAAAGAGACTGTCTAGCAATTAAGACAGTCTCTTTTGATAATTCAATCCATCAGCACCACTTTTAGCACTGAAACCTTAACCCTATTAAAGGTTGATATTCTTACTACCTGACTTCAGATTACTAATATGTCACAGTTCAAAACATCCAGCGTTATAGCGTGCAATTAATTACTTCACTATAAAATTTAGAATTATGAAATCTTTATTTTTATCTTCTCTTTTCTCCGTATTTTTCTCAATTTACGGATATAGTCAATTCACACCTAACAGTATCGGAAACCCAGGTGATATGGTTTTACAAAATGCCGCTTGCGATGATTGTCAAAACCTAATAAGACTTACTTCAGCACAAGGTTCTGGACCTCTATCCGGTTCTGCATATTGGAGTAATCAGGCAGTTGACTTTACTCAAGATTTTATCACCACATTTGATATTCGGTTTTCTAATATTGGTGCGGCAGATGGAATCACAGTTACCATTCAAAACTTAGGGCCCAACTTTATTGGAGGTGGAGGTGGAGATTTGGGGATTTATGATGGCATTCCCACTCATCAAGCTATTGTAGCAGAATTTGATATTTATAGAAATGGAGGTACTTATGGTGACCCAGCCGCTGACCATTTTGCAATAACAGGAAGTACAGATGAAGCTGATATTATTGTTAATCCCATACCTATTACTCTTACAAATAACTGTTGGGAAAGTGTAATAGTAACATGGTCTTGTAACGAACTAAGGTATTTTTTGAATGGCCAGTTATTGGCAACGCTTACTGTTCAAGATGTTCTTAATGCATTTAACCAAACCCTACCAACAAACGCTATATTTGGCTTTACAGCTGGTATCGCCTCTCAAAGTAATGATCAGGATGTATGTTTTCAATCATTTCTTGAGTTTCCAAAGCCAATGGATTCATGCGAACAAAATCTACTTGTTGATTGTGGAGACTCTTTTGATCTTAATTCTCTTTCCGTTTGCTGCGGTCAAGGAACACAGAGTGATTGGGTTGATCATAATGGAATACCAGTTCCAAATGGAATTATAAATAACATAACGGAACCGGGAATCTATTCAAGACAAACTGTTAACGACTGCAGCATATGTAGGCAAATAGTGAATATAACAGTCAGCTCTCCTACCCTGGAAATATTATTAACACCAGCTGATGCAGATTTCTTTCTTTCTAATCCACCTGGATGTTGTCTCGGAATAAGTATAAATACTTTAATAGATAAAATCAACGATATAGGGGTGACCCAATGTAATTTCACAGCTTCCGATTTTCCCGATGATTTTGAAACATGGCCTATTACACCACCTACAAACGACTTGTTGCTTATGTGCTCAGGAAACTCATATTATGTTGAAGCAGGCTGTTGTATAATAGAGTTCAACATTATCTGTAATATTCCACTAAACACGAACAATAACACCAACAGTTCATTTCAGGGGCATACTATTGAAAAGTTAGATTTCTCTGACAATAAATACGAGAAAAATTATGAAAGAAGGAGCAGTTCTTTTTCAAATAATAATGACCAGCTAATTAGAAGTAAAGCATTTGATATTGTCTTACAGCCTAACCCAACTGATGGAAAAGTTAAAGCTGTGATCTCAGATGAAACACTTGATGAGATCGAGTTTATAGAAATATTTAATAAAGTTGGAAATAGAATTTCTACATTGAAAGGCACAGAAACTCAGGAAGAATTAGATCTAAGCAATTTGCCTACAGGTATGTATTTTTTAAGATTTACAAGTGTCAATAAAGAAACAGTAACGAAAAAGGTAATTCTAAACAGGTAGTTCGTCATAATTACAAACCACAGGATTTATTTGGTTAGAATCATGCCTCCTTTTGTTTTTTTGGCATACAATTTGATATTATTATAATCAACGATATGAATAAAGAGCTTACTACCACCGCTCGGTGGTTAAAGTAGGGGGTTATATAGAATGATGGTTGCTCCTGCATTCAGTAGAATGCGGGAGTTTTTTTATTTCTCATGTTAAGTTTACTTGATTTCATTCATAAATTATACAGATACAACAAATTCTAAATATTTTTGGACTACTTCTACTACACTAAATAGACATTAAATGAATTTAGTTATTAGCTCATCAAATGATTCACTAGCCAACGTAATCCATGCAGATTACAGAACTTTGATGGTTTTGGATAGAATGGGCATAAAGTTAGGGTTCGGAAATAAAACTATCGAGCAAATAACATCTGAAAACAATATCAATACAGAAGCCTTTCTTATCATTCTTAATTTATTCTGTAATAGTTCCTATACTCATGAGATCTCAAGAAAATTTGAATTGATCCCCGATTTTCTGAAATATTTAAAGAAATCTCATACTTATTTTTTAAGAAAAAAAATTCCTGCAATTCAAGAGAATATTCATCAGTTGGTTCAACTTCTTCATGATTCCAAGACAGAATTGGTTGAGTCATTTTATAAAAAATACATAGAGGAAGTTTCTGAACACATAGAATATGAAAACGAAACAGTCTTTCCTTATATTGAGAAAATGTACAACGCATTTTTACTTAAAAAGGACCCTCACTTACTTTTTGAAGAATACAATATTGATATTTATAGTGACCATCATGAGGATATTGAAGATGCATTAAGAGACCTAAAAAATATCTTAATACGTCACCTACCACAAAGAGAACGTAGTGATATTAGAAGAATCGTTTTAAGTCAGCTTTTTGAACTAGAGTCCGATTTGCAAAGCCATACTCAACTTGAGGATGATATGTTGATCCCTTTAGTTAGGGAATTAGAAAACAATCTCAAATTGACTAACCAGCAAAGTCAGGAAAGGTAATAACAGCCCGTTGAAAAGAAATAAAACGAAAATATTAATTGTAGAAGAATCTGATGTGATAAGAGCTGGCCTATCCTATATTTTAAAAAGCAAAAACACATCTTATTTAGTTGAAGAATGTGAGGAAACCAAACATATTCAACACTACATTCGTAAAACAACACCTGATATAGTAATTGTAAATCCCTCCGTTTTCGAAGAAAATGAAAAACAATTCGTTAAACTTAAAGAGAAACACCAAACTTTATGTGTAGGACTCATTTATACTTTTTGCCCTCCCGATAAACTAAAAAAGTTCGATGCCCTAATTTACTTTACTGATAAAGACGTAAGAATTCAAAACACTATTAAATCTATTTTGAAAACTCAACAGAGTAATAGTCTCTCTTCTTCTGACACATCCCTAACGAAGAGAGAAAAACAAGTTCTTAAGCTTCTTGTGGATGGCAATACCACTAAACAAATTGCTGACACTTTATTTATTAGTGCTCACACGGTAAATGCCCACAGAAAAAACATCATGAAAAAGCTAGATATTAAAACAGTATCCGGACTTACGATATATGCAGTGTTAAACAATATCGTAAATCTAGATGAGGTCTTTTAATATCCAGTTCTAAAAGAAAAATAGCCAATCTTAGCTATACTATTATTGTAAATGGCTTTTTTTAGCTATTGTAGTAATTGTATTCATATTCAATATTTGCATTATATAATGATTAATCCATAAATCAGATATAATGAAAGAAGTAAATTGTCGACATTCTTTAAAACTACTGAGCAAGAGTAAATTCGGATACGTTAGTAGTTGCTCTCATTGTGGTGACATCCAATTTGGAATTGGTAATGTTATTAGTTTTATGCCTGAAGTTGATTTTTTAAAACTATACCATTCGATTCAGAGATTAAATGATAAAGTAACTTCCAGTACCGTCATTACACCCAATGGTGAAAAAGTTATTCTTCGGACTCCTGTTGACAATATTTTGTTATCTCTATCTCTAACAGAATTTAAAGATCTCTTAGAATTATTTGATCAAGCGGTGGTTAAACTTGAATTACTATTTACTTTGGAAAAGTTAGAAAGTCAAAATTAATCTTTCCAGAATTACTTTATAAAAGGTGCCCAAGGCGGGAGTCGAACCCGCACGCCCATACGGACACATGGCCCTCAACCATGCCTGTCTACCAATTCCAGCACTTGGGCAAATTGTTAATATTTGTATAACTTGATTAACAACTATTAGTGCAATTATTAGGACGAGCAAAGATATAATTACTTCTTATTAAAGTTTACAACTTTACAAATTTTAAATATTCTGTTTCATTTGAAGAGTATACAATCTTCAATACATGCATACCTGAAGGTAGAAAGCCAACATTCATATGTTCATCTTGTAACTGACAATCATGCCATTCTCCTGAAACACCCAATAGATAAATTTCTACCACTTTCTTATCAGATTTTAGGTAAATACTCTCTGTAACCGGATTAGGGGATAAAGTTGCCGATCGTTCATCCGTATTCATCTCATCGGATGAAGATGTCACAGAAATAGTACTGACAACATTTTCATAAAATATCTCACTTAACAGTAGCCCATTATTATATTCGGAAATCTTGGAGTGAATAAGATAATTGCCCGCAGTTGAAAGCTCCATCTCCAATTTCCCTGATTGTCCATCCAGCTCTTCCACATCAATTCCTAAGGGATGTAATCCCGAAAAATTGAACCCGGCATACATTACTGTCAGGTCTGTTGGCATACAGCTAGAAGGATCTGGGATCACTCCATCACAATCTGTAGCACTGCCTGGAGTTGTAGCTCCAGCTGTTCCTCCGGCATCAAAAGCTGGAACAAACTCATATGCAAGTACATCATCATTCTCATCATAAAAACTTATATCCAAAACATCTGTTTCGTCCAGCTTAACCTTATGAATTACTTCATCCCTTCTTCCAGGCCCACTGCTTCCTACAAAAAAAGCTTCTTCATATAGATTAACCCGGCATTGAATGCCTGTCTCATTTGGGGCCACGATGTTCATCAAATTGGTTCGTCGGCAACAACGTTGATAATTAATAACATAATTATTAGACTGCAACTCAAATGTAGTCTTATAAACCCCAATCTCTATCTCAGTTAGATAAGTGGTGGTATTTTCTTCCATTTCCCACATCTCCGTATACGTTTCCGAAAGAGGAATAGTTAATTCCGTCGTCAAGTCATAGTCTCCATTAAAGGTATATACTCCTATATCAATTTGGGTATCAAACTCAGCTCCACCGCCAAACGGGTCTCTATATAATTCTAAAACAATCTCTACCTCGTACTGGTTATTATTGATACCTACAATATCATAGGTCATTGTACCTCCCAAGATATGAGCTGCTTGGATTCCATTACTTACAAAAAGTAAAATGATAATTGTTCGTAGCATGAGTTGATTTTTGTCACCTAAGATATGATATATTGATTTCATCATCCTTAAAACTTCTTATAAATGTGTTCTCAACTTATTTTAAATGACTTTAATTATATTTGACCCATGAGCAAATTTGTTGTTTCAGCACGAAAATATCGGCCCAATAACTTTGATGAAGTAATTGGACAAAATCATGTGGCCAAGACCTTAAAAAACGCTATTCAAAATGATAAATTGGCCCATGCATTTCTATTTACAGGCCCTAGAGGAGTGGGTAAAACAACTTGTGCACGAATATTAGCAAAAGTAATTAATTGCGAAAACCCCATTGATAAAATTCAATCTTGCGATACTTGTAGTTCTTGCAAATCCTTTTCTGATAACGCATCTTTCAATATTTTTGAACTTGATGCAGCATCTAACAATAGTGTAGAGCATATTCGAACCCTTATAGAACAAGTTAGATTTCCTCCTCAAAATGGCACTCATAAAGTATTTATCATTGATGAGGTTCATATGCTTTCTTCACAAGCTTTTAACGCTTTTTTAAAGACACTCGAGGAGCCACCTGATTATGCCGTTTTTATTTTGGCAACAACGGAAAAGCATAAAATTCTGCCGACTATTTTATCAAGATGTCAAATTTATGATTTCAAAAGAATACAAATCAATGACATCGTCCTGCAGTTAGAAAGTATCTGCGAAAAAGAAAACATTACTGCTGAAAAAGAAGCTCTTCATATTATTGCCCAGAAAGCAGATGGTGCCATGAGAGATGCTCTTTCCATTTTTGACAAAATATCCGGAGCTTCGGAGGGACATATATCTTACAAGGATACAATAGCCCAATTAAACATTCTGGATTTTGAGTACTTCTTTAACCTAACAAACTCCTGTTTAAGGGAAGATTTTGCATCATTATTAATCACTTACAATGAAATTCTGAATAATGGTTTTGAACCTGAACAGGTAGTTTCAGGCTTAGGCAAACATTTTAGAGAATTATTATTATGTAAGGATGCTAAGACGCTAAGCTTAATGGAAGTTAGTGAAGACATCAAGAGAAGATATTTGGATCAATCCATATTATGTAAAAACTCTTTTTTATTATCCTCTTTGAATATTTTAAACCAGTGTGAAGTTCAGTTGCCTTTATCCAAAAACAAGAGACTTCATACCGAGATCGCCATAAGTAAACTTTGTTATATGAACAAAGTGATAAAAAGAGATCCCTTTGTTGTAGGAGAAGAAGTAGCTGAAAAAAAAACTCTAGTCGATAAATCCGAAGAACCAGTTGCTAAAAGTACTAATCCAACTCCAATAGCAGGTGAAAGATCTCCTATTAAAACAATCCCTATCATTGAGAAGGAAAAAGAAGTTGCCCCAACAACACCAAAGCTAAAAGTCAAAATCAAAAATACACCATCTGTTTCCAACGTAGAAGATATTATTTCGAAGATTAAAGAATCTGAAAATAAACAAAGGGAAGCAAAAAAGAATTTCAATATTCAGTCCGTTCAAAAAATATGGGATGAATATGGACAAAACAATCCCTCAAAAAGTGTGGAACTCGCGTGTAAAAATTGTAAATTGGAGCTAGAAGGAAAGGAGCTAAAGGTTACTATTCCTAACATACTGACAAAAGATATTATTCAACAAGAGATTCATTTAACTGACAGAATAAGGACAGAATTGGGTACACCGGATATGACTGTAAGCTATTTAGTTGATAGTTCAAAGTTTCCGGAGTATGAACAATCAGTTCCCAAAACCACTTTAAGTACAAGGGAAAAGTACGATATGATGGTTGAAAAAAATGAAAACGTACGTGACCTCGTTAAGTTATTAACTTTGGTACCGGACAACAAAATGTAACTAATTGGTGAACTATAATTTAATAACAGAAATACGCTAACTATGCAGAATCAAGGGATTTGGTTTTTGGAAAACATTGACGTTAACGGCATATTCTGCCCTAAGAAGATGGATAATAATCACGGCGATCATTTTCATCAAGAATTTAAGAAAGGTGAATACATATATCTTCCCGATCATAGTTCTGATAAAATCTTCTTTATAGAGTCAGGACGTGTCAAAATAGGTAGCTATTCTGATAATGACAAAGAGATAACCAAGGCAATAATCGGTGTAGGGGAAGTATTTGGTGAACTAAGTATGATAGGAGAAAACAAACGTAGAGACTTCGCTTTTGCGATGGAAGATACCAAACTTTGTGCCGTTTCAACTGAGGAAATGAAACACTTAATGAGAGATCATAACGGACTAAGTATCTTCCTAATGAAAATTATTGGGTCTAGGGTGTTGGCTATGGAAAAAAGGCTAGAATCGCTTGTTTTCAAAGATTCCAAAAGTAGAATAGTAGAATATCTTGTAAACGAAATTGAAAAAAGAGGGCAAAGAGTAGGTTTTGAATGGGTGTTAAGAAAATTTATCACACATCAGGAAATAGCAAATATCACTGCGACTAGTCGACAAACAGTTACTACTTTACTTAATGACCTAAGAAATAAAAACATTATCACTTTTGATAGAAGAAGGTTGTTAGTCAGGGATTTGGATAAGTTAAAATCCGAAATTGCACCACTATAGAAATTAGGAATAAATAATTAAGTCTTTCAATTTTTATGTCATTTGTCGAAGAAATGATGAATTACATAAAGTTTAAATACCCGTTAATCAATATTAACATTTCACTCTTATTTTATTAAATAGTTTTGTCGAAAATTATAAAGAATAATATGTCATTAAGTAAAGCAATCCAAGTCGCTATATTGCTATTCTGGATAACCAATATTGGTTTTGGCCAGACTTATACACTTAGCGGTTATGTGAGTGATGAGAATAGTGGAGAGACATTGATAGGTGCCACGGTGTATGTACAAGAGACCGGTGATGGTACGGTTACCAATCCTTATGGGTTTTACTCATTAACAATTCCTGAAGGAGATTATACGATTTCTATAGGTTATCTCGGATACCAAGATCAAATAATTCCTATTACACTTAACCAAAATAAAAACCTCAATATTGATTTATCCGAAGAAGCTAACATAATAGAAGAAATTGTAGTAACTGGAGAAGCCGAGGATAAAAATGTGAGGGAGGTGCAAATGAGTGTTAACAAATTGGATATAAAGACTATTCAAAAGTTGCCTACTCTGTTAGGAGAGACAGAGATACTTCGCAGTATACAGTTGCTGCCTGGTGTCACCTCTGTTGGTGAAGGAGCTGCCGGATTTAATGTAAGAGGTGGTTCAATTGATCAAAATCTGGTCCTTCTGGATGAAGCCCCCGTATATAATTCTTCTCACTTGTTCGGATTCTTTTCGGTATTCAATCCTGATGCAATAAAAGATGTTAAATTATACAAAGGAGGTATTCCTGCAAGATATGGTGGTAGACTGTCCTCAATTCTCGATGTCAGAATGAATGAAGGAAATAATAAGAAATTAACGCTAAATGGAGGGATAGGAACAATTTTCAGCAGATTGGCCGTCGAAGCCCCTATAATAAAGGATAAATCCTCTTTTATAGTGGCAGGAAGAAGATCCTATATTGATATTCTCGCCAAACCATTTCTAGACGATGAATTGGAAGATTCAGAATTGAACTTTTATGATCTTACTTTGAAAACAAATTATAAGTTTAGTGATAAAGATCAATTGTTTCTCTCCGGATATTTCGGACGTGATAACTTTGGATTTGGGGATCAAGCAGGATTTAATTGGGGTAACCAAACCGGTACTTTAAGATATAATCATCTATTCTCCGATAAAATGTTCTCGAACATAACGTTATATTATAGCAACTATGATTATAAAATCAATTTTGGAGACACAGATTCCGATAGTTTTGATTGGAATGCCCGAATAAAAAACTATAGTATTAAACCAGAATTTGCTTATTTTATTAACCCTGACAACATAGTAAGATTTGGTGGTCAAAGTATCTATTATGAGTTTCAGCCTGCTAATGCCATTGCCGTAGCAAACGACGTCGAAGTAGATATAAGTTTAGATAAAAAGTATGCTCTAGAATCCAATATATTTGTTGAAAATGAAATTGGAATTGGAGAAAAGATTGACTTGAATTACGGTCTCAGATTATCTCACTTCAATTACTTAGGAGAAGGAAAAGCTTATGAATATGGTACTGCTTCCGAACCAGGAGAATCAAAACCATTAATCTCAATAACAGAATTCGATAAAAACGAATCCATTGAGCAATTTGTAAACTTAGAACCTCGATTTTCCTTAAAATACGAATTGAACAACAATAACTCTATTAAAGCAAGCTATAATAGAACCACTCAATATATTCATTTGATTTCCAATACAACGGCCTCAACTCCGGTAGATGTCTGGACACCAAGTACCAACAATATTGATCCACAGATAGCGGATCAAGTTGCCCTTGGTTATTTTCAAAACTTTAAGGATAATCTATATGAGGCTTCAGTAGAGTTGTACTACAAAAAAATGCAACATTTAGTAGATTATATTGACGGAGCCGATCTGATTTTGAATGAATACATTGAAGGTGAATTGTTAGAAGGAGAAGGAAGAGCATATGGTTTAGAATTAATGGTAAAAAAGACCGAAGGTAAATTTTCCGGATGGTTGAGTTATACACTAGCAAGATCTGAAAGGCTCGTGAACGGAGTCAACAATAATGAGTGGTATCCTTCCAGGTTTGATCAAACTCATAATCTTAGCATGACTGGATTCTATGAACTAAGTGATAAATGGACTTTTAGTGCCAATTTTGTACTTAATAGCGGTACCCCTACTACATTTCCTACAACCAGATATGAAATACAAGGTTATGTAGTACCTCATAATGATGAAAATAGTAGGAATAATGTACGAATTCCAACTTATCATAGATTAGATATTTCCTTTACAAGGGATAGTCATTCTAATAAAAGGTGGAAAGGACAATGGGTTTTTGGCCTATATAATGTCTACAATAGGAGAAATCCTTTTTCCATATTTTTCAGGCAGCGTGAAGGCCGTATTCCGGCAGGCAGTCCTGTAGCAACAGAAGCGGTCAAGCTGTCCGTAATAGGAAGTATTATTCCCGCTATTTCTTATAATTTTAAATTCTAATACAATGAAACTATATAAATATTCTGCACTTATATTAATAGCACTCTTTATTACATCATGCGAAGACGTTATCGACGTCGATGCTAATTTTCAGGAGTCGAAATTAGTCATCGATGCTTGGATCAATAATAATCCAGAATCACAAACGATACGCCTAACAAAATCACAAAATTACTTTGACTCTACATTTGCTCAAACAGTGACAGGAGCAGACATAAAAGTCATAAAAAATAGTATTGAAGAATTCATTTTCAGTGATATGGGGGATGGAAATTACATTTGGGTACCAGATTCTTCTAACGACAGATTGGGAGAAGTAGGTGACGTTTTTTCACTTGAAGTGAATTATGATGGAGATGAATACCAAGCACAAACCCAATTAAACAGAACAGCAATTATTGATTCTTTACAAATATTCTTTCAGGAAGAAGAAGAATTAGGATATGATACCATTGGTTATTACGGTTCATTATATGCCCGAGACCACGTAGGTACGGGAGACGCTTATTGGATAAAGGGATTTACCAACGATACTTTGCACAACAAGCCTATTGAGATATCTCTCAGTTACGATGGCACTTTTGATCCAGGATCAATTTTTGACGGGCTGGGTTTCATTAGACCCATCAGAGAATCTGTCAATCGTGTATCTGATGACAATTTGTTTCTACCATTACAAATAGGAGATAAAGTAAGGGCTGAAGTGCATTCTATTTCCGTTGAAGCTTTTTCTTACCTGACCATAATTCAGGAGCAGCTAAACAATGGAGAAAATACCATTTTTGCTCTCCCCTTGGCTAATGCCAATGGTAACATCACCAATACAAGCACTGATGAGAAAGCTCTGGGCTTCTTTAATGTAGCTGCTGTAGCCAGCATTGAGGAAGTAGTTGTGGAGTAAGTAACTTGCACCCATTTGTTTTGAGTTTTAACTAGATATCTCTAGTAACAAATTGCAAAGATCTTACCCAACCTTTGTTATAAATGACGTCGTCTTATCTAGTATAAATTTATGTAAATGAAACTATCCAAAAAATTACTAAAATCAATTGCTGTCGGAATATCATTAGGTACGGTCACTGCTTGTACTAATGATATCATAGAATCGTCTCATGAGATTACAGAGTGTTCATGTACTACTGATGAGACTTGCGAAGCTCATAAAAATGGTCCTTTTGATTGTCCTGCCTGCGGTATGGGATAAAACATGAATACCTCTATAAAAGCAACAGCGGCTTGTAATTTAGATACTAATATTTTACAAGCTACTCTTCCATTATTTGAAAAATCTGAAATAGATGCCATAGAATGGTCTTTTGATACTTTATATCAGTTTAACAATATCCCTGACTGGTTTTTAAATTTAATAAAGGTCTTTAGCCATGGTCAATGTCTTATTGGTCATGGCGTGTTTTTCTCCCTTTTTTCAGGTAAATGGAATAATGAACAACAAAAATGGCTAGATGACCTGACTTCCATATCCAAAATATATCAGTTTCAACATATCACAGAGCATTTTGGGTTCATGACTGGTTCCAGTTTTCATAGAGGTGCTCCACTTGGTATCCCCTTAAACAATACAACGCTAGAAATAGGTATTGACAGGTTAAAAAGGATCTCCAATGCTTGTCAAGTTCCAGTTGGACTAGAGAATCTGGCCTTTTCTTTTTCCGTCGATGAAGTAAAAAAACAAGGAGAATTCATTGAGAAGCTTCTATCTCCTATTAATGGATTCATGATTTTAGATCTTCATAATTTGTACTGTCAAATGCATAATTTTTCATTTGACCTCGATGCCATAAGTTCCTATTTCTCATTATCATTGGTCCGCGAGATTCACATCTCAGGAGGTAGTTGGGAAGATAATATTCAAGCTCCTCATAAGCAAGTAAGAAGAGATACGCATGATTCTTCCGTACCTACAGAAATATTTGAAATGTTGAAAAAAATTATCCCTAAATGTCCCAACTTGAAGTATGTTGTTCTGGAACAGATAGGTAGTGCATTGGAGACTACCATGGCGAAGCAGCAATTTCGAAAAGATTTTCTCACCTTGAAAAAAATCATATCGCAATATGAATTGAACCCTGCCCTTGTATCTAATAATTTCTCTCCTCCTCCTATCGAACTTAAGGATTGTCCAATTGAATCACACGAGTTATACGAACAACAATTGTTGCTTTCATCTATTCTTGAAAATATAGACGATCAAGAAGAATTAATTAATCAATTGTATTTTCAAAAAGAAAATCTTAAGGATTGGAATATAGATTCGTGGATCCCATATATGATTTCAACGGCCTCAGAAATTGCTCGAAAATGGAAGTAATTCTTATTTTCCATTAAGATTTCATACCTTTAGAGAAGATTATAATACAAACCAAAACTCAACTCATGAACAATCTGATTTTATGGGTAAGTTTGTTGATGTTTTCGAATCTTATCTCCCCCACTTCTGATAAGATCCAAAAAAATGACCATCTTCAAGCTACCGCTAAGTGCATTCATTCTATTCATATCAATTGGCCCAAAGACACTACTTTCAATTATTGTCCTTTAGATTCAGAATTTGAAACACCCACTTGGACAGGTTCCATTTGTGATGAAGTGAATTATTCTGTTGAAATAGAAGAAGATCTAACAGCAAACGATATCTGTCGAAAACTAATCTACCATTGGAAAGTCACTGAAGAATGTTTATATGATCCAACAAATCCAGATTGGAATGGGGAGGGATTACATGAACATACTCAAATTATATTGATAGATATAGAAAGCAGACCCATATTGACATATTGTGAAGATTTGGAGTTGGAGCCTGATGAAAATTGCGAAACTCTATTAACTTTCAAATATGCTGCAGAACATGAAGGATATGTTCATTGTCCAGATGAATTGGCGAGTTGGCTAATACTGATAGACCTATGGGCAGATGGAACTATTGACCGCGAATACTCTTCATATGTATCGGAAACCGATGACCAATGGGATGATTCGAATAACAATGGAATTCCTGACAAGTATCTACCAAGAACACATTATGGTTCCATTGAAGAACTAGTGCTTGACGATTTTATTTATGGTTCTCTATCATTACACAAAATTGAGGTATATGCTTTTGATGCCTGCAAGAATCGTGGGAGGTGCAAATTCGATGTTTGGATCAGAGACAAAGCAGCACCCTCTATTAATCTAATAGATTCAAGTGAAATAATATTATCGCTAAATGTGTATGAGCAAACTTTTGCTAAAGAATTTGATTCAAACTCCTATGATAATTGCACGGATGAATTGTATTATACTTTTGACGGATTAAAACCTCATATCACTGATACTATTATTCAAAATAGACTTCTTAATTCTTCCGTCTCTCATTTTTTCAATGAAGGAGGATTTGTAGATTGGAATGGGGATGGTGGAACTTATCCAAAACCAAAAGCCAGTACTTTATCTGCTTTTAAAAATGAAGAGATACAACTATGGCACCCAGAATTGAATTCGTCTAGTATAGATTTTTCTTACCGTTGTTTTTATGGTAATGCTAGCATTTCAGTCTTTGATGATTTTCAAAATACTTCCAATGACACTGTGTATATTGAATTTGCAGATAGTCAATCTTGTTGTTGCTTTTTCCCTAATACTATTTTTGGAAATATTTATTCTCCCGATTCGATTCCAATGGAAAGTGGTATGATAACTCTTATAAGTTCATTGCCCGAAGGAAATAAGTTAACTTTTACTGATATTAATGGCGAATACGTTATTCATCATACCAATGAAAATGATGTTCGATTTGATATTAAATATTTAAATGACGTTGATATGAAGGCTGTTAATATTTTTGACCTTCATTTACTAAATAGATACTTACTCGGATCAACTCAGCTGGATACTTTTCAAACTTTTACGGCTGATTGTAATGGAGATATGTCTTTATCATTATTAGATATCGGTATAATGCAGGATCATATACTAGGTGTTGACATAACGCAAGATTCCCTTCAGTGGGAATTTGTTACATACCACTCTTCTCAAAATGACGCCTTTAAGTGGATTAAAGATGATAGCCTTATGCTAAATATACTCTCTCATATAGAAATCGATTGGATAGCATATCTAAAAGGCGACCTTAACTTCTCTGCAAGCTATAATTCTAAAACCCCCAGCTCCGAACCTTATGAACCTGATACCATAAAATTTATAACCGAAAATATTAGGCTTAAAGCTGGAGAAGAGTATGACATAGAAATCATGGCTCATAGCGTAGACAATCTTTTAGGTTATCAATTTACACTTACCACATTGGGGGCAGATGTAATTTCCGTAAACACTTCTGATGATTCCGAATATCATCAACATAATGAGAATAGTATTAGTTTGCTGAACTTACAGGATTCAGTTCAAGATATCACAAGTTCTTTAATCTTAACGCTAAAAATACGGTCAAACCATAATGGTTTTCTTTCCGATATATTATCACTAAATTCTGACGTAACAGAATCGCTTTTGTTCTCAAATGGAAAAAAATATCATCTGGATATAGATTTTCTAGAAACAAGTAATATTAATAACGTGATGTCCCAGTGGGATGTTCATTTGGATGTAAATCCTATCCAAAATAATCTGTTTCTTGATGTGAAGCTACCTGAGATAGGAACCGTGCATATTGAACTCTTAGATCTTAATGGGTCAATACTAATGAGCTCTCCAGTCGTAAGTAATGTAAATGAGTTGATTAAAGTATCTATAAACAGTGATTTGAAAAACGGCATGTACTTATGTAGGGTAACATATGAGGGATTTTCAAAAACGTTTAAAATCATTAAGATGGAATAGTATGCTATTTACCAACCCTTAGGTTCAGATATTTTAGGACATCGTATATCTCCAAAATATTTCATAAGACTGACGCCAAAAAAGTTATAGACATCATTGTCATTGGCATTACCCCTTTGTCGTCCTTCTTCTCCTAACCCATCTAACAGTGAGCGATCATATAGTTCTTCCGCCACAGGTCCTCTATTAAGAAGAACAGCTTGGCCGTTAGGAAATACTGTGCTAACATCATCCAAATAATCAGTAAATAGCCTTCGAGTAGTAAATTCTACATTAATACTCCAATCTCTGTTTATATCCCATTTCAATCCAATTCCTAACACTATTCCACCACTGAACAAGTGATATTCATCTCCTATTTCCTGGCCTTCGGTGCCCAGTGGCTGTAAATCATGACTTTCTCCATCAAGCTCTGCTCTTGGGTTGAAACTAAATACATTAAAACCTACTAATGTATAGGGAGTCCAATAAGCATCAGTACTACCATGCTCATATTTGAAAAAATTGAATTCTAGTACACCTGTAAGATCAAAAATTCTTGATTTAAAACTAAGGTTCCTATTAAACTCAAAGTTGTTATTACTCAATGAATCCGCAGCCCCTACATTTGCAAAACTGATGGTTCCTCTTAAACTGAGACGTTCATCAAAATTATACCTTGTATTGAAGCCAAGAGCAAGTCCCGGCTTTTTAGGTGCAAGAGAGGTATTAAGGTCGCCATAATAAAAACTTGTACCTATCCATCCTCCTATTTCCCAGCCTTGCTGAGCAAGAAGAGAGGAACTCAATGAACAAACCAATACGAAAACAAATATCTTTTTCAAAAGCATCAATCTAAATAAGGTGCAAAGATAAAACTATTATAGAGTTAGTTTTAATTATTGAATTGACATACTTAACGTATCAAATGATTATTTGGTATCTCACAAATATTAATTAACTAATTCCTATTGTTCTGACAAGTAAATGGAGGGAGTCTTTGAAAAGGTTCTTAAAAAAACAATAGACTAACAAAGCGACCAACCATACACAGTTGATCGTTTTGCTAGATATATTTCAGCTCTATTTAGCTTTTTCAGGATTCAGTAGATCATAAAACTGATCTAATTTGGGAAGGATTATAATCTTCGTTTTTCTATTGGTAGATCTTCCTTCTTTGGTATCATTGCTTGCAGAAGCGTTATACTCGCCCCTTCCTGCAGCTATCAAATTATTGGGATTGACACCATATTCCTTTTGTAACAATCTTACTACCGAAGTAGCTCTTTTAACACTCAAATCCCAATTATCACTTACACAATCATTGCTAATTGGAACATTATCTGTATGTCCTTCTACCATAACTTCAAGGTTGGGATTAGCTTCGATTATCTTCGCGATTTTGCCCAATACTTCTTTGGCTCTTGATGTCAAATTAGAACTTCCCGATTTGTACAACATCTTGTCCGAAAGACTTACAAAGACAACTGTCTTGTCCACCTTTATATCAATATCGCCATCAGATAAGCCGTCTTGAAGAACAGACTTCAGGTTAACTGCCAGAGCCAGGTTCAAAGAATCGGCCTTTGTCCTCGCAGCTTGGAGCATTTGGATATACTGGTCTTTTTTCTCCAATTGAGACAAAGTCTTGCTAATGTTTTCGTTCGCCTCTTTTGACAATACCGCCAAGTCTCCTACTTGTTCCAATTGTTTTGACGTCATTACCCTGTAGTCTTCGACCTGAGTTTTCAAAGTAGTAATCTGCTCATCTTTCATCTGGATATCATTCTTAAGATTATCCATCTCTCTCTGCCTGACTTCATTTGCATCTGTGTAACTTTTAAGATCTTCATTGCACTTGTCCAATTTTTTATTGGTGTTCGTCAACTTAGTGTTCAGATCTGATTGCATCTGATTAAATCTTTTCTTACTTACGCAAGAATTCATAAAAACAAGGGTAAATACAGCTAATAGTACCGAATTTGTAAATTTCATACTCTAAGTTTTTTGGTCAATAATTTAAACTATACTCATCATCTCAGTTCTTAGAATTGAGACTTTATTTGATTGCAACCTTAACGAATGAATGTTGGTACAATTTTAATAAAAAAAGCCTGCAAAACTGCAGGCTCCTAAATTATTTATTCAATTAATTTTTCCCTATTCTACTATAAATCCAAAAGTTCCTGTCCACTCCCATGCCAACCCTCCTCTTCCGTATATACCTGTACTGTTCTTAGAAGAAAAATCTGTATAATTATCAAAATAGATATCCTTATCTATATGTAACAACTCATCCACAAACAAATCACGATGGGCATCTCCACTCTCGATCATCGTGCAGGGATAATATTTAAAAGTCGGACACTTCCCTTCAAAGGTGATACTGTTAGCTTCTTCATTTTCTTCTTCAAATCCTCCAGCCTCATTATCCCCATATATATCCGTCTGCTGGAATATATATCTGCCTTTCTCTTTTAGCACTAGTTGTATCTCAAATATATAATTACCCTCCTCATATGTACTCTTGCTATCTATAAAATCCGCCAGTCTACTCGAATATTCATAATCCGGTTCGTGCTTATCAGCTATGATCCATTCATTAACCCGATATCCCGCATCCCAATTCGTACCCTCATAGAATCTCCATAAAAGGGTCGCCGGTTTAAATGGAAAATGTTCTATCTTGAACGTCTCTTCTGTATTCAGATCATAGATGGAGTCCGAAAAGTTACTGCTAAATACGATCGTATCTCCTACCTGATACTTTAACTTATGAGGCGTCACCGTCACAGGTATTTTGAGATAATGACTACCTCCATAATTAAGCTCATAAGGACATTCTCTCTTAAACTTCTCCTCTGCACTTTCTCCGCCACAAGAAAAAACATGTACTTCTTCATATTCAAAGTTTTAAGAAGTTGGAAGACATGGTGTCCTCCAACTCCAAATTTAGTTTATCAATTAAATACATCGTATCCATCTACAAACGTATTATACGCCGGTGCTGTATTAGGTGTGTCAGAAAGGCTCAATATCCTCAATCTATCCCTAAATACTCTTATATCGTTGACATTCTGATTTAAAGCACCAAATATCATACCGGGGGTAAATCCTGATATATTGTCTGTCACGCTTGTGCCAGTATTAGGATCTATCACCAAATCTACATTTGTATCTCCCAAGTCGAACATTAACCCTGCCGGTATAAAATTTTCTACCCATTCTGAATTTTCACCTCCCCTGGCCGTAAAACCATATCTATTACCCATGAAGAAACCTATTGCTTCTCCCAAAGCCACACGCCCGGGGTCCGAACCAGAATTAAAATCCCCAAACGACCCATAGCCAAAATTAGCAATAATATGTTTTCTATACGGTACCCAGTAGGACTCTCCCACTAATTCGTAATGGGATGCATGTCCTAACTCGTGATGTGCCGTTCCATTAAAAGCTCTTGCTCTTTCACCAGGTCCATACTGATTGATCACGTCAGGAAGTACTGACTGTATCAAAAAGGTAGGAAGCGGAATACCTATCGCATCGAAGAATGGAAATGTCAGATTAAAATTAGTACTTTGTAGCATAGGGGCGGAAGAAGCTCCATCATTGGCCCGTACCAGATAGTTAAGCCCTTTTCTGGGTAATGGAATACCATCGGCACCTGCACTGTTTCTATAAACATTGGTCGTATTCATGGTATGGGCACAGGCCCAGTAGAGTCTCGCCCTGCCTTCGTTATCCGTCACTCCATCTCCATACTGTACTGTGATATTATTGTACGGAGGGGATTTAAACCTATCTACGTAGTCCGCTACTGTGCGTAAAGCCAACCAATGCTTAATCGATCGAACCTTTACATTTTTATTCTTAAATCTCACCCACATCCATACGCTGCCATAATGATTGTCCCACACGTACCAGCATCCATTATCATCTGTATAGGCGATATCACTGGTAAACCATGTATCCTTTACCTTTACCTGAACCCTTTGGACCGCCTCATGATTAAATAAATCATTTTCTACTTGCACACATCCTGCCGGATGGCGTCTGTTGGTAGGTATAGGACAACCACAACCATTTAGTGTGGGAGGTGGCGGTGGCACAAAAGTGGTACATGATATCAAAACTTGTGTTTCATTGGTCTCTGTAAATCCTTCATAGTCGTCACAGGTCTCACCAGGTAGCAACTCCACGATAAACTCTTCTTCTTCAGTATCAAAATTTCCGTACTGATCTTCTATTTTAGTGTACTCAGTACATTTACAATATTCAGTTGTCGGCGGTGGCGGTGGTGGAGGTGGTGGAAACACAGCCAAACACTTCGGCCAATCAGGATGTGCAGGAGTACATGGAGGTTCCTCTTCAAAATCACATGGACTCTCATCACAATCTTCCCATCCTAATTCACAACAAGGGTAATTGCTACATGCCGGAGTACAATTGTCTTTATTAATGGGATGATTAGGGTCCTCTTCTTCCGTAGGATAGGACCACTCCGGATGAGGTGAAGTATTGCCATCATATTCTTCACCTACCTGATAAAAGGCCACTTCAGTCAAGTAACTATCATAAGGCGGAATAAAAAGTTCTTCGATAACCTGGTTGGGTACACCCGGTAGTGATATATCTACCGGAACAGAGGCATACTGATAGGTATACAAGCTATCGGAAACTGCCGGATCTATGTACTTCTCTCCAGCTTCTAAAATTTCATACTCAAGCGGAAAATCAAAAAGAGCTACATTCGTGTCCGTCTCCCAATCTTCCAATAAGACCAAGTGTTCTTGGCTTGATGGCAAAAATTTTACATACTTGTGCGTGGCATCAAGTATGATGGAACTCTTAGTATATAGATTTCCAAAAGCAGATCTCATATTGGTCAGTGCGTAGGGATTATTCCTTTTTCTTCCCAATAACATGTATTGTCTCTCCGGCGATTCGGAATTAATCACTCTTGGTCCATCCGTAGCAGATGATCTATAAATGGTAGGTTTTTCGACGGTTTTGATATTGCTATGTCCTCAAATCCATCTGAACAAGAGTAAAATACTAAAAAAATAAAAATCAAACTAAATAATACTTTTAGTGCTTTCATAATGGTGTTTTATTAGTTAAATAATATGTGTTGGTTTAATGAGTTATTCAAAGGTACTGAAATAACATAAAAAACGTCAATCTTATTGTTCACAAAACAAAAAAGCCTGCAAAACTGCAGGCTCCTAAATTATTTATTCAATTAATATTTTTTTATCCCCCAAAATCATCAAAAGCTACATTCTCCTCAGGAATACCCCAATCATCAGCCATTTTAATTACACACTGATTCATAATGGGTGGTCCACAGAAATACAATTCTAATTCCTCTGGAGCATCATGCTTGCTCAAAAATTCATCAATCACTACCTGATGGACATATCCCTTGAATCCATCTCCCTCAGGATCATCTAAATCTTTTTTAAGTGTCCAATTATCCTCAGGTAAAGGATTGTCCAAAGCCACAGCAAATCTGAAATTAGGAAATTGTTTTTCTATTTCTCTAAATTCCTCGACATAAAATAATTCTTGTTTTGTTCTACCACCATAAAAGAAAGTTACTTTTCTACCTGTCTTCAAGGTGTGAAATAAGTGATACAAATGAGACCTCATAGGTGCCATACCAGCACCACCACCTATATAAAGCATTTCAGCCTCAGTATCCTTAATAAAAAACTCACCATAAGGGCCAGAAATAGTTACTTTGTCTCCTGGTTTTGCATTAAATATATAAGATGAGCATATACCCGGATTAACATCCATCCATCCTCCTTTAGCTCTATCAAAAGGTGGTGTGGCAATTCTAATTGTTAATGAAACAATATTCCCTTCTGCCGGGTGATTGGACATCGAATAAGCTCTAAAGATTTCTTCATCATTGACCATCTTCAGATCCCACATATTAAATTTATCCCAATCCTTTTGGAATTTATCCGGACTGTCATGGTATTTCGGGTGGGCAGTAATATCCATATCTTTATAGTCTACTACCGTAGGAGGTACATCTATCTGAATATATCCACCTGCCTGAAAGTCAAGGTTCTCACCTTCCGGAAGCTTTACTATAAATTCTTTAATAAAAGTCGCGACATTATAGTTTGAAATCACCTCGCATTCCCACTTCTTGATTCCAAAAACTTCTTCCGGCACTCCTATTTTCATGTCATTTCTCACTTTTACCTGACATGCCAACCGCATTCCTTCCGCAGCTTCCTTTCTTGTTAAGTGATTCATTTCTGTAGGCAGTACGTCTCCTCCTCCTTCATACACGTGACACTCACACATCGCACAGGTACCACCACCTCCACATGCAGATGGTAAGAATACCTTGTTATCTCCTAAAGCAGATAGTAATGAAGTACCTGGCTCTACCAGCATAGGATTTTCGTCATCACCATTTACAAAAAGCTTTACCTGACCTTGAGGAACTAATTTTTTTCTAGCATAAATCAACATGAATGAGAGTAATAATATTACTCCGCAGAAAACTACTAGTGACCAAATAATCGTCCAATAAGCAAATAAACTTATCATTATTTATTATTTAATTTTTAATTCGAAAATGCTGCAGGGTCTATACCCATCAAACTCATAAAAGCCATTCCCATCAATCCTGTGAGTAGAAATGCCATTCCTAGTCCTCTTAATGCTGGAGGAACTGCTGAATATTTTATCTTCTCTCTGATGGCAGCAATAGCAACGATGGCCAAAAACCATCCAAATCCGCCACCTAAACCGAAGGCTACAGATTCACTAAAACTATACTCCTTAGACACCATAAATAGAGATCCCCCTAATATGGCACAGTTAACCGTTATCAAGGGTAAGAATATTCCTAAGGAATTGTACAAAGAAGGACTGTACTTTTCTACAATCATTTCCACCAACTGAACCATTGAGGCAATCACCGCAATAAAAAGTATGAATCTTAAGAAAGTCAAATCTGTTTGAAAAACACCATTAGCTCCTAATAACTTCACATTTATTAACCAATTTATTGGCATAGTTATTCCCAACACGAATATTACCGCTAAGCCCAATCCTATAGCTGTTTTTACGGATTTAGATACTGCCAGATAAGAACACATTCCTAGAAAGTACGACAAAGCCAAATTTTCTATGAACGCCGATTTTATAAATAGATTTACTAATTCTCCCATTATTATTTAATTTCTATTTGAAAAATTAAGAAACATCAACCAATTTCGGATTCCAAGCTCTATGAGCCCAAATTAATATACCAATCACAAACATTGCCGATGGAAATAAAACCATCAAGTTATTGTTCTGATACCATCCCAGCCAAGAACTAGTAGCAGTATTAACCAAATACTCTTCTGTTCCTCCTATCAACTTGTAACCATATAACTCTCCTTTACCTAACAACTCTCTAAAGAAAGCCACAGCCAAAAGAATTATACCGTATCCCAATCCATTGCCCAATCCATCAAGTGCTGATTCATAAGGCTTATTTCCCATTGCAAAGGCTTCTAACCTTCCCATTACAATACAATTGGTAATGATCAATCCAATAAACACGGAAAGTTGCTTGTAACTATCAAATGCAACGGCTTTTAATGTTAACTCAACAATTGTTACTAAGGTCGCTATAATGACCAACTGAACAATCATCCTTACCTGTTTGGGTATTGCATTTCTCATCATTGATGTAATGACATTCGCTCCTATACAAACAAAAACCACCGCAATTGCCATTACAGTTGCATTTTTCATACCAGTGGTTACTGCCAATGCCGAACAAATACCTAATACCTGAACTGTAATCGGATTATTGTCATTTAATGGATCCGTTACAAGTTTTCGCTCTTTTTTACCAAAAGCAATTCCACCTGATTTCTTTTCTATAACTTGTGTATCTGCCATGTTATATTATTTTTTTATCGTATTAAAATAAGGCTCATAAGCTATCAAACATGCTCTCAGCATATCGTCCACTCCATCCGCAGTAATGGTCGCTCCAGAGATACCATCCACTTCATGTTTTTGATTCTTCGCTCCTCCCTTGATAACTCCTATCGAAACAAAATTGCCTTGACTATCATAAATCTCTTTACCTAAAAATTGTTTCTTCCAACTCGTGTTATCTTTAATCTCTGCTCCCAAACCAGGAGTCTCTCCTTTGTGATCAAAAGAAACACCAGCAATAGTTTTCAGATCACTCTTAAGAGCTATATTCCCCCATATTTCATCCCATAGTCCTTTACCTCGGACTGTTGCTATATATAATTTTTCACCATTGCTTTTTTTGAAAATATACAATGGCAAAAATCTTTCACTTAAGTCTTTCTTGATTTCTTTGGCCATATCCACATTCTCAGCCAATCCACTTTTGTAACCTCTTGCCTCAACAGTAGCCGCCTCAAGTTTATTACCCTTGTGGTCAAGAACCATTTGCTCTATCTGAGTATTGAAAACCTCTTCTATTTGTTCCGGCTTCATAGATGCCAAGTCAGAATCCATTTCTCCAGCCACAGCTTGTAGAATAGCTCTTTTATTATACAAGGCTTCATTTAAATCATGCGTGGGCTTAAGAACGGTATACAGTCCCGCCAATATAATAGCAACTATTGCCGTAAGAATGAATACAAACCGTATTATATAATTAGTACTATGCACTTTTTAATCTTTTTTTGATGTTAGAATCTAAAACAAAATAATCTATCAATGGGGCAAAAGTGTTCAAGAACAATATTGCCAACATCCATCCCTCTGGATATGCCGGATTTAGTACCCTCACTAACATCCCTATCATTCCTATTAAAAATCCATATATCCATTTTCCTGTGTTAGTCGATGCTGCCGTAACCGGGTCGGTAGCCATAAAAGCCATTGCAAAGAAGAATGACCCCATGAGTAACTGGTTTTGCCAAGATATCTCCATAAATGGTGTCGCTCCCCACGCATTCAATAAGAATGTCATCACGATAGCTCCTAACAACATACTTAACATTATTCTCCAACTAGCTACTTTAGTAATAATCAAAAACAGAGCTCCAAATAAAATAAATGGTTTAGATGTTTCTCCTATTGATCCCGGTATGGTTCCCCAAAGCATTTCTGATGGTGAATAAACTGCTGTCACCGCTTCCCATCCGCCTTTTGTAGCCAATGAGAGCGGAGTAGCACCTGTAAATCCATCTGCCACCATTAGTGAAGATTGGAAAGTATCAAGTCCCAAGCCCGAAAATATTGGATTGAATACACTATTATGCCAAAATCCATATTCGGCTGCAGATCCTTCTGCTAAGCTTTCAAATCCACTTACCCAAACTTCATCACCGGAAATTGTTGTTGGATAAGCAAAAAAGACAAATACTCTCGCTAATAAAGCGACATTCCAAATATTCATACCAGTACCACCAAATGCTTCTTTTCCAATTATCACTGCAAAAGCTACCGCTACTGCCAATATCCATAATGGAATATCGGGTGGCATGATCAAGGGAATCAACGCTCCAGAAACTAAAAATCCCTCTTCAACAGCATGCCCCTTTTTATAAGCAAAATAAAATTCGATACCTAGTCCCACTACATGAGTAACTATGAAAATTGGTAACATTTTTATTAAACCATGAGCCAATTTAAGGTGAAAGCCTTCTAAAAGACCAAAATACTCGCCGCCTGCAATAAAATGTTGGTGACCTATATTATAGGTTCCAAAAAGATAACATAATTGCATGGCCAATACCACATGCACCATAAGTCGCTTAAGATCCATGCCGTCTCGTACCTGAACACCTCCCTTCTCTGTAGTGCTGTTAGGTGCATAAGCGAATGTAAAAAACGCATCAAAAGCCGTATGCAAAAACGGACTTTTTTTCTTGTCCGGTTCTATTTTTTTAAGAAAATTGAGCAAACCCATATTTATAGCTGTGCTTTGTGTTTTGTTTAATTAATTTTTATAACTGCTCTCTCATTGTATCCAAGCCTTCTCGCAAAATCTTTTGCAAAGGCATTTTAGAGGTACAAACAAATTCGCAGATTGCAACATCCTCTTCACTTAGTTCTGTTAGTCCTAAACCTTCCATCTTTTCAAAATCATTAGTAATAATAGCCTTCATAAGATGCTGAGGATAAATATCCATCGGCAAAACCGATTCGTATTGACCGGTCACTACAAATGCCCTCTTCTCACCATGAGTATTTGTATCAACTTCAAATTCATGATTTTTCATCAAAAAATTAGGAAAAGTACCGCTTATACTTGGTCTCGGTTTTATAGGCAGTAACCAACCAAATAGCTCATAATTATCTCCCTCCTTAATCACTGATATCTGGTCATGTCTAAAACTTAGAAAATCATCTTCTTCTAATACTTCTCCTGATAGTACATCACCACTTATCTTTCTGACATGGCTAGATTTTAAGTTTTCCGCCAATAAATCATTAACACTTGCACCCTGGTAAGTGTCAACATAAGCAGGACTCAATACTTCTCCACCTCCTATGGCTACTACTCTACTTGCGTCATAGACTCCATCAATAAAAAGTCCTCCAAGCGTAGCAACTTCCTGAGGTTTCAATGTCCAAACGGCATCTGCTCCTTTAATAGGTGACGTGTGATGAATCTGAACCCCAACATTACCTGCTGGATGTTTCCCAGAAAAATATGTCTTTTCGACCCCTGTTGCGTTTGTGAAAGCAGAAGACACATTGGAACCTCTATTTCCATCCAAACCAAGATATACTTTTCCCTCAGTAAGTGAATTCAGAACATCTAATCCTTTTTGGAAAGCAACTTCTTTACCTTCAATACAAAATGATTGATCTGCTCCCAAAGGATTCGTTGTAAATGTGGATACAAAAATATTCTTAGGAACAACATTAGGGTCCGGAATTACATCGAATGGTCTTTGATTTAATAGAGTCCAACCACCAGTAGATAATAGATATTCAACTAACTCTTCTCTAGAGGCATTTTCGTTGGGCACTTCATGCTTAGTATACTTTTGCTCTTTATCTGCTAAGATTACAACATGTGTAATAGCCCTTTTAGCTCCTCTTCTTATTTCAACAACTTCACCACTAACCGGACTAACGTATTTCACTTCTGGTCTTTTTTTATCAAAAAAGATGACATCTCCTGCTTTTACTTCATTACCAACCTCTACTGTCACCTTAGGAATAGGTGATATGCCTATAAAGTCTTGAGGTTTAATTGCAAATCTAGTAATGTTGTTACTTGCCATTCTTTTAACAGGTTTACCAGCTATATTAAGATTGTACCCCTTCTTCAATCTTTTGAAATTTCCATCTCGATCAACATGAGAGGGTTTAGATGATATTCTAGGGAACAACCCATAATTATTAGCTTCAGTGTCAAGTCCAGACTTTTTTGCTTCAAATTGCAATAAATTATCAGAAACGGTAATAACCGCAAATACTACCAGCACAGCGGCTATAACTATTAAAGACCATATAAAAAGAGAAGATCCTGCTTCCCCTCCTTGTCCAAATACAAAATGAAAACTAAACAAAAAAAAGCTCAAGGCTGAGAGCTTCATTTTATAACTGTGATTCATGTTTTTGTTTTTATTTCTCCAGTTGCAGTATCTATAATCAATCTATAATTATTTTTAATTCAAAGAGATTATTCCAGAAATTAAATACTGCTTGGAATTGATCATTTTAAAAAATCGGTGCAAAGATAAAAGCTTTTGAATAATTCATTCAAATTATTGGTTAGCTTACTTATTTAGAATACATCTAAATAAGTAAGCTTCTGAGTTTTTCATCGCTCATTCTATTTACATAAATTTATGGCTTCACCGCTTCTACCTTTACTCCTTTAGCTCTTAGAAGCCTAATCACCCCATTCTTTCCACCAAGATGACCCGCCCCTACCGCAAAAAAAGTAGGTTTATCCCCAGCTTCCTCAATCATCTGAGGAATCCAATTCTTATTTCTCTTTACTAAAAGTTCATCTTCGAAATTATCCACACCTTCGCTCTCCTCTGCAATCATTGTGACCATTGCATCCACATTTTGAGACTTATAAATCTCCGTCATTTTCACGAACTCATCACTGCCTGCAGAAGTATTCTTTATAGCATCGACAAGCATACCTGCCTGATCTTTGTAGTCAATAGAATCAAATAGACTCATCTGAAAATCAATAGTTTCAAGTCCTCCAGTCTTCATATTTTTCGTCTTGGCCAAATCAAAGAACTCCATCTCATAGCTTTTCATACTACCAGATTGTAACCCGCTAGGATCCATATCTCCATATGCAAATACCGTTAAAAACATCGGTTTGATTCGTTCCAAAAAAATGATAGGTAGCCCCATTTCCTGAAAATGCTCCTCCACCAAAGAATAATCTTCTGTACTCAACAAATCCTTTAAAGTCAAATTATCGGACATAAAAGCCTTACTCATTATTCCCATTAAAGCAGACATGTCAGACATCTCATTCATATCTATTTCAAAAAACATTTGCTCGCAGGCATCTACTGCTGTTAATGTTCCCTCCGGCAAAAAATAATCTTCCGATTTAATAATATGTATGGTCCCAAACAAATAAGACGGATGAGCTGCTCCATCAACTTCAACCTTCCATAATAAAGCATCGTCAAGAACATCCTGTTGTCTATCCTCTAGTTTTTTTGTGGGCTTACATGCTATCAATAATCCAAAAATTATTAAAAACCATGCTCCATAAATTCTTCTATTACCTTTCATATAGTTGTTTTCCTTTTTCATATACCTTTTTGTTTCACCACTTCATAGAGTACTATTCCCGTTGCTACAGAAACATTAAGAGAATCGAATAGTTTTACTTGCGGAATTCTTATTGACAAATCAGATTCATCCAACACATAATTACTTACTCCTCTACCTTCATCACCCATTACTATTGCACAAGGTCCCGACAAATCAACTTCTGAGATATTTTTAGCCTTCTGGTTATCCGTAGCCACCACTAAAATGCCGTTTAACTTGAGTTTCCGTAAAATATCAGACATCCCATTTTCTCTGCATATGGGAATATGTGCCAAAGCACCAGAAGATGCCTTCATGGCATCCTCATTTATCCTTGCAACTCCTTTACTTCCAATAAGAATACCATGTACTCCCATTACATGTGCCGTTCTTGATATAGCCCCAACATTTCTTACATCCGATACTCCGTCCAGAACCAAGAAAAAAGGATTTTCACCTCTATCAAATACACTTGCCAAAACATCCTCAAACTCTTGAAATTCAATTGGAGACATCCATGCCACAACACCTTGATGTTCTTTTTTAGTTATTTTATCCAATTTAAATTTGGGCACTCTAACTAACGCTACTCTTTTCTCTTTGCAAAGTCTTCTTATCTTCTTTTCAAAGTCTCCTTTTAGAGCGTTGTCGATATAAATTTTATCAATATTCCGGGACGATCTGAGAAGCTCTTCCAAAGGCTTTCTGCCATAAACTATACTCTCCATAAAGTAAATTAAGTATCTAAGCGGACAAAGTTTACTATTATTTTTAGTAATTCAACTTTATTTGACAAAAATGTGATTGTAAAAGATAAAACGCATTCATTTTATTGCTTTATTTTTGATATAATTGCAAACTATTTTAAGAGTCAATTATTTGACCAAATTTAATTTTTAAACAAACAAAGCTTCTTATGCAAAAATTTAATTTTTTCACATTGCTTATCATTTGTTTGGTAGGTCATACGATGTATGCTCAAAGTGACCATTCCTCCTTAGCTCTAGAATATATTAAAACTCATTATCAAAATGAGAATAAAGATATACGTGATGTGCAAAGCTTGAACATCTCTTCTAGCGTATACAATAAGAGAACTAATGCTACTTATTTTTACATTAATCAAGCTATAAATGGTATTGATATTAAGAATGCAGTGGCGAATGTGGTGATTACAGACGAAGGAAAAGTAGTTAGTTTTGTTGACTCCTATATCGATAAAATAAATGATAAAATTAAAAATACTCCGACTACCATTAGTCCCGAAAAAGCACTTCAATTAACAGCAAAACAATTAGGCATTGCAGGTCCTAAAATTTCATTTACAAGGAATGAAGGGGATCGGTTAGTCTATGCTGGCAATAACATTTCTCTATCTGAAATAAGAATGCAGCCTAAATATGTATACACTAACGAAGAATTAGTCCTGACTTGGGAATCTAAGATTGATATGATCGACAACGCTGATTATTGGGAATATTATGTGGATGCAGGCAATGGAGATTTTGTCGACAAGATAAACATGACTGTTTATTGTAGTCATGAGAAAGGTTCTTATCATAACCATGATAGATGTATCCACAAAACACAGGATATTGTTGAAAATCAAATTAGTGAAATGCTTGTGGCATCTGGCTCCTACAAAGTATATCCCATACCTACAGAATCGCCCATACATGGTGACAGAGTACTATTGAATAATCCTCACATCCCGGAAGCATCTCCTTTTGGATGGCATGATGTTAATGGTGATAATGCAGCAGACTATACAATAACAAGGGGAAACAATGTGCATGCATATGCAGATTATGAAGACTTTAATGCGGCAAACAGTGATGATCCTGAACCAGATGGGACCTCTGCCTTAGTCTTTGATTTTCCACATGATTTAGATGCTCATCCAAGAGATAGTGAAGATGCTGCTGTTACCAATTTGTTTTATATGACCAATATGATGCATGACATTACTTATTTACATGGCTTCGATGAGGATGCGGGAAATTTCCAAACGACTAACTTTGGAAATTTTGGAGAAGGAAACGATGAAGTGGAAGCCCAGGCATTTGATGGTTTTAGATTACATGAAAGAGGTGAAGATTTGGACCCTGATGGTAATCCTACAAAAATAAACAATGCCAATTTCTCTACTCCTCAGGACGGATTCTCAGGTAGAATGCAAATGTTTTTGTGGGATGATTCTGAAAGTGCTGTATATATTAATTCTCCTTCTAGCATAGAAGGATTTATTTTAGAATATGGAAATGCACAATTCGGTAATCCAATTCCCGAAAACTTAGATGAGCCGTTAACGGCGAGTGTGGCTTTAGCTCAGGATGGAACCCCCGGCTCAAGCACTCAAAATTGCAATGCCACGGAAAACACTGCAGAAATAAATGGAAAAATAGCCCTTGTCGACAGAGGTCTTTGCGATTTTAGTTTAAAGGCTTTTAATGTTCAACAAGGGGGAGCAATAGGACTTATTATTTGTAATGTAGTAGGTGTTAATGGAGGTGATGGTGATGAAATCCTTAATATGGCAGCTGGGGATAATGCCGCTCAAGTAACTATACCCTCCATATTTATGAGAAAAAGTGATTGTGATCAGATAAAATTAGCTTTAGGTAATGGTGAAGATGTAGTTGTTACTTTCCATGAGCCTGCTAATAGCGGACCTAGCTTTATCGATGGAGCTTTTGACAATGGTGTCATTGCCCATGAATTTGGTCACGGTATCAGCAATAGATTGGTAGCAGGACCAAACAATACTGGTTGTCTAGGAAATCAGGAACAAATGGGTGAAGGATGGAGTGATTTCTTCTCATTAATCATGACAGCTGAAGAAGGAGACACAGGTGCTGATCGAAGAGGAATTGGAAATTTTGCAGATGGTTCTAATGTAGATGGTAGAGGAATTAGAAGATTTCCATATTCTACTGACATGTCTATCTGTCCACTCACTTATGATGATGTTAAGACGGGATCCATCCCTCATGGGGTTGGTGAAATTTGGGCGGCGGTCCTCTGGGATTTATATTGGGCTTTCGTTGATCTTTACGGCTTTGATGAAGACTTAACCAACTTGGATTCAGGAAATGGAAAAGCGGTGTCATTAGTGATGGAGGCGATGAAGCATACTCCTTGTCAGACTGGATATGTAGGAGGAAGAAATGGGATTTTTCAAGCGGATCTTATGCTATTCAATGGCGAACACGAATGTATGATATGGGAAGTATTTGCAAGAAGAGGATTGGGGTATTTTGCTGATGAAGGAAGTACAAATAATGTTCAAGATGGCATTGAAGATTTTTCTTCAAAGCCAACTTGTCTAAAAAGCCATCAAGTTGTTCAAATAGGAGCACAGGGAGGTAAACTAACTAATGCAGGTGATGAGGTGACCTTAACTGTTGATGTAACGAACTATGTTGGCGAGGATCGAAGTGATCTCCTTGCCAGTGTTGATTTACCTGATGGTCTCTCCTATGTTGACGGCACCACCGTAATTACATACGGAGATTATGACAATCTTAACCCCGATCAATTTGTAGCAGATACCAACATTCCTCAAACTTTTGATGTTGTTGATCAAGGTACTTCACTAGACTTCTCTCTACCTACTCTAGCGATGAGCAAAACTGCGAGAATAGAATTCACGGTAGTTTCCGATATTGATAGAAAGTCCACTACATTGTTTTACGATGATCTAGAAGAAGGTATTAATGAAGATGAAGGTTGGTTCATAGAAACGGAAAATTTTGATGCTATTTGGTTCATGACGGATATTTTCGCAAACAGTGGAGAGTATTCACAGTTTATTGAAAATGTTTCGGTGGAAACTGATGCATCTATTTTTACGGGAGCTTTTAATATACCCTCTGGTAATCCAGTACTTAGATTCTATCATAGATATGAGACCGAACAAGGAGCAGACGGAGGATTTTTAATGACATCAACTGATGGAGGTAATGCTTTTGAAGTTGAAAATAATTTCTTCAGAAATGGTTACAATACAAGTATCCAGTACGGAACCTTTGCTATTCCTGGATTAAGTGGATTTTCCGGATCTTCTAATTTTGAGTTCATAGATTCATATGTTGACTTGTCTCCTTATCAGGGACAAACTACTCATTTTAGGTTTAGATTTGGTTCTGATGAAGAAAACTCAGTTCCCGAAGGTATAATTGGGGGTTGGTTTATTGATGATATTGAAATGATGAATATGGTCAAATATCCATTAAATGCATGCGTCATAGATGAAGGAAGTGAAGTGTGTGTTAATATGGATGACATCTTGATAGATTCTGACCAAACTGTAGGCACCAATGAAGCAGGAGAAAGATTTTCTCTGGAAATATTTCCTAATCCTGCCAACGATTATATTTCTCTTAAATTACAATCAGATAGATCGGAAAAGGTAAACGCAAGCATCATATCTCTTGATGGAAGAGTTTTAAAAACTGAGCGTTTAAACGTTAGTGCTTTTTCTTCTGTAAGAACTATTGGTGTAAGCGATATTGGAGCTGGTATTTACATCTTGCAACTAGAATCGGAGGGAGCAATAAGAACAGAAAAGATTACTATTTTTTAGTAGCTATATTAATTTAGAAACAAAAAGCCGTTAAATAATATTATTTAGCGGCTTTTTGTTTGTTATACCTTAAGCCCGCTATATTTGTATTACAGGTAAAACTAATATGTCTACAATTAAAAAATTGGCAGGAGAAACTGTTATTTATGGTATTTCGAGTATTCTTCCTCGTCTGCTAAATTGGTTGTTGGCATTCGTATATCTAACTAATCGCCTGAATAATACCAGTGATTATGGAACATACACCGAATTGTATACCTTTTCCGCTATTCTTTTGACAATCATGGTCTTTAGATTAGATACTGCCTTTTTCCGCTTTGGTGCTAACAAAAAAAACAGAGATATAATTTTCGGTTCTTCCTTTATCCTACTATTCATTATATCTACCTTAATAGCAGGAAGTATTTTCCTCTTTTCACCGATGATAGCAGAGGCACTTAACTACAAAAACCAAGTTTACTATGTTAGATGGTTTTCTGGTATCTTATGGTTTGAAGCTTTAACTGCTCTAATATTTTCTCGCTTCAGGCTTGAAGGAAGGCCACTCAGATTTATGATGTATAAAGTTGCCAATATTCTGGTCATGATTGCCGCAATTATCTTTTTTTTAGAGATACTCCCTCGTGTCAATCCTGAAACCTATTCTAGTATCAGTAATTATTTAGGTATTCAACATGAGATTGACTATGTTTTCTTTGCCAATCTAATTTCTAGTGGATTTGTATTTCTTATATTAATCCCAGAGTCTTTGAAATACAAATTAAAATTAGATCTCTCCGTTTATAAAAAACTTCTTTGGTATGCCGCACCATTGGTATTGGTCGGAATAGCTGCAGTCTTAAATCAAAACGGAGCCAGTGTTTTCTTACCCAGATTTTTGCCCTATGATTATGATACCAACAAGGCTATAAGTGGTGTGTTTATGGCTTCAGTTAAGTATGCTTTAATAATAAATCTGGCAACTGTCGCATTCAATTATGCAGCCGAGCCTTTTTTCTTCAACCAACATGAAAAGAACCCTAATGATAAAACTGTTTTTGGCGATGTCGCCAAAGCATATACTTTATGTATGGCTATCATAGTTCTTGCTATGTACTTATTCCAGGATCTATTGATTCTTATTATGGGAGAAAGCTTTCGAACAGAATCCAACATTATTCCTCTACTGCTTCTTGGGTTCTTCTTTTTAGGTCTCTATTATAACTTTTCTATTTGGTATAAACTCAGTGGAAAAACTATGTATGGTGCCATAATATCATCTATTGCTCTCTTCATAACAATTGGTCTAAGCATCACCCTCATTCCAATAATTGGAATATGGGCGGCAGCAATTGCAAACTTCACATGTTATTTTGTAATGGCATATTTAGGTTACAGCATGGGACAGAAACACTACCCTATTTCATATCCTACTAAGGATATAAATCTCATCATAATTTTAATGGTATTTTGTTTAAGCCTATCATTAGTGGTGCGGCTAATTTCGGAAAGTCTATACTTTTTGCTTCCTGTTAACACCATTATTCTTGTAGTATTCATTTGGATTATTTGGTATAAAAACTCCACATTTATAAGAACGAAGGTATTGGCTAAATAAAAAAGGGAAGACCAATAATCCTCCCTTAAAAGTTAGTTATTAAATTGAGTATTGTCTATTTAACAATAGATCAACGAGCTTAAAAACTTAATCTTCTATACTGTAATACTTCACCATGGCTGCAATGTCCTTGTCTACTTCCAGCTCCGGTGCTAGTTCAAATAGTATGTTATTACTTTCGAAATCTTCTATCAATGCTTCTTCTAAAACTTTCAATCCCTTCTTCTTTTTCTTCATGAAGAAAAAGGCCGCAGCTCTACAGTATAATAAATCGGGTCCATAAGTATATTCTTCTGCTTCATCCAATATCTGAACTGCTTCTTGATATAAACCCAACTTCAAAATGAAGCAAACATATTCTTTCCACACATAACTTTCTGAATCATTGACTTCAGTTGCCAATTGAAAATTTAGCGTAGCCTTGGCAAAATCTTCTATGGCAAAATAAGCCTTCGCTATACCTACATAGTAGTCCTCTCTTTCATCCTCTATTGCCAAAGCCTTCTGATAAGCATTAATCGCACTATACCAGTTCTTTACTTTGGAGTAAGTCTCTGCCAAGATAAAATATACTTCGTCATTATATTGATCGTATTTCAACGCCTCTAATAGAGACTCTTCTGCCTCAGCAAATAAATTAAGTGCTAATTGACACTTTGCCATATTAAGCAATGTATCAGGATCTCCCTCGAAAATCTGAGTAGCTTCCTTGTATATTTTTAAAGCTTTGCCATACTCATTCATGAATAAATACTCTTCAGCACATTCCATGTAGGCCTCCTGAAAATTCGGGTTAATAATTAAGGCATATTCAAAAGCATCAGCTGCATTCGAATATTCATTGATATAAGAATAAAAATGTCCTAAGTTGTACCATGCCATATAATTGTATGGATTTTCATCCAACAATCGTTCGTGCAAATCTATAGATTCATTAATTTTTCTAAGGCACATTCCTGCATTTAGTATACTCTTAAGAGCGTTTTCATGACTACCATCATGTTTTAACACCTTTTTAAGCACATTGTATACAAGACCAACTTCATTCATTACTTCAAAAACAAAAGCTTCTGTCATGTATGTCTCGATCAAATCAGGACCTTGTGCATATGTCTTAAGGTCTTCAACGATCGCAAGAGCTTCATCATATCTCTTCATAAAAGCAAAAGCCTTAGACTTAAGGATTTGAATCTCTATTTCATAAGGGGAAATTCTCTCTGCCTTTTCTAATAAAGACAAACAATCTTCTACTAAACCAGTATTGAATAATAGTTTTGACTTAATAATCAAAAACTCACATCGATACTTATACTGTTCAATAGCCAAATCAACCACTTCCAAGGCTTTATCAAACTGCATTTGGTTATCGTAATAGTCAACAAGTTGGTGCAAGGTCTTCTCCTCCATATAACTTACCTCACCTTGCTTGAATTTATTTTCAAAATCTAATATTATATTTTCTAATACTAAATCTCGTTTTGTTCTTTGTTCCATAATTCTCAAGCTGTCTGTTCGGGGATACCATCTTAAAGCGATGTAAATATATGTAATAATGCACGACATAAAATAGTCTTTGTATATTTTTTTTTCCACATTTCGAAAGGTATTAAAACAAAGCCTAATATTATCTATCTTATTAACTAACAACACTTAATACATGAGTTAAATTTAATATGTAATATTTAATCGTCTTACGATCACTTCGTAACGTATGATTATTTTTTACATACCGGTCAGAGAATTGATAAAAAAAACCTCAAATTTTAACACTTATCCATTCACACTTACCTCAAAAGCTAAGAATAATGACTTTAAGGAGTCTAATTACCATCACTACAATCTAAATCGACAATGTCATTTTGTCGTATAATTTCAAACTTCAATGTCATTTTGTCGTGTTATTTTTGCAAGTTCTGCCATTAAAGGTTAATAATCCTTGATGGCATTCATATTGATAATACAGTAATTGTTTGATTTAGTAAAAAGTAAAATTTAAAAAATGAGAAGTAATAAAATGTATTTGAGACCTACATCAATGGCTATTTCACCTTTTTTCAGAATGTTGCTCAACGATGATAAAAGTTTCCGATCAGCAACATCACAGTCGACATTTACACCGAGAGTAAATGTACATGAGTCCGCTGATAATTTTGAAATAGAACTAGCAGTTCCTGGATTCGCTAAAGAAAATATTGACATTAAATTAGAAAAAAACAAATTGTCTGTAAAAGGAAAAAGAGAACTTACCAATGTAAAAAAATCACATATTGAGGAGTTCAGTTATCGAGAGTTTTCCAAATCATTCTCCCTAAATGATGAAATTGATGTAAATGTCATTAGTGCGAAGTTAACGGATGGTATCCTAACAATAACGCTAAATAAAAAAGAAGAAAAGAAGCCTGTCAAAATCGATATTGAGGCTTAAACATTGATAAAACAAAAAATGAAAGAAATGAAAAATAATATGCAGTTACGCCCATTTGCAGAGGCCTTAGATTCTCTACTAAATGAAGGAATTTTTAATTTTCTAGGAGCAGATGGCTATGTTGATCAGCCATTGGCTAATTTACATGAATCGGAGGATTCGTATATAGTTGAGATGTCTATTCCGGGTATACCAAAGGAAAAAATTGAAATTAACATTACCAAAAATACATTGTCAGTAAAAGGTAATGTTGAACAAGAAGAAGAAACGAAGGAGAAAACAGTAAAAAGGCGTGAATTTAAGTCTCAATCTTTCGAAAGAAGTTTCAGACTTCCTAAAAATATTGATTTAGATAAGATCAAAGCAAATCACAAAGAAGGAATTCTTTCCATTGAGATTTCGAAGAAAGAAAAAGAAGATGTTACGCTCTCAAAAAATATTGAGATTTCATAGTAGTTGGATTAGTTGATTGAGTAAAGTGTCATCTCATATGACACTTTACTTTTTTAGTTGTCTCAGATATTCACTTAATCTAAATTCCATCAACAACCCCATTGTAAACTCAATGGCAGCAAAAAGGATTATCGGTACGCATGTACCTATGATCAAGCCCTTTTCCAGCATAAAAGCCCCTATTACAGCTATCAAGCTCAACAGCACCATGATATAAACATATCTCCGTCTGTTTCTTTGCTTTTTCAATATTCTATATTGAGTATACTTTCTTTCCTCCTCCATATTTTCCTTGCTTAGGCTTGATTTTCGATTATAAAACTTATGTCTATTGGATGAAACATAGTATACCAATATCCCCTTTACTAAACTAAAAACACTCAACACAAGAAGTCCGATATTCAGATAATAGTATCCTAGACTGGGTCCAAAGATATATAAGGGAACACATATCGCTAAAAAGACAAATGATATACCTATGTAAACTAGTCCGGAAATCATATCTCCCTTATACAGGACCTCCACAAGTCTTTTATCTTTCATGAGTTAATCTTTGGTCTAATACCCGTATCAACTTGAAATATTTTAGCTATTATGAAGTTATTAATTGATTTCATTAAGGGAACTTAAGATATCAAATCATTCAGAATATTATCATCTACTAAATTGGGAAGAGTTACTTGCAGCTTTGGTTCTTTTTTCATAGCCTCTTTAATAGCAAAAATAGCTTCTTTATTTCTTGCCCAACTTCTTCTAGCGACTCCGTTATTAACATCCCAATGAAGCATCGATCTCAGATTTTTTTCTGCTTGCTCACTACCATCCAATACCATTCCAAAACCACCATTAATCACTTCTCCCCAACCTACACCTCCTCCATTATGCAATGATATCCATGTAGCCCCTCTAAAAGAATCTCCAACAAAATTTTGTACAGCCATATCAGCAGTAAAAGATGAACCATCATATATATTGGCAGTCTCTCTGAAAGGAGAATCTGTGCCTGAAACATCGTGATGATCCCTTCCCAAAACTACTGGACCCTTCAGTTTTCCTTCTCTGATTGCATCATTAAACGCTTTAGCAATTTTAATTCTTCCCTCAGCATCAGCGTACAAAATCCTGGACTTACTACCCACTACAGGTATATTGGTATCAGCATTTGTAATCCATAAAATATTGTCATTCAATTGTGACTGAATCTCCTCGGGTGCTTCTTTTTTCATCTCTTCAAGAATTCTTTTAGCTATTTGATCTGACAAATCCAGATCATCCTTCTCTCCTGAAGTACACACCCATCTAAAAGGACCAAATCCATAATCAAAACACATGGGTCCCATTATATCCTCAACATAAGAAGGATATTTAAATTTTAGCCTTTCTTCACTAGTATAAATATCTGCTCCAGCCTCACCTGCTTCTTTTAAGAAGGCATTTCCATAATCCCAAAAATACATTCCCTTTTTAGTCAATTTATTAATGGCATTTACGTGTCTGATCAGTGTCTTTTTGACTTCGTTCAGGAATGCTACCTTGTCCTTTATTAATAAATCTTTTGCTTCCTCAAAGCTATACCCAACCGGACAATAGCCCAAGTCGTCAATATTATGAAGAGAGGTTTGATCCGATCCTAACTCCACTTTCAAATCCGAATCTACCAATGCCTCCCATAAATCCACTATATTGCCAAAATAAATCAAGGAAACTGCTTCTTTACTCTTTTTACATGATTTCGCCTTTGAAATTAACTCTGTTACATCTTCGAAGACATTCTCCTTTTGCACATATCCATCATTTATCCTCTGTTGAATAGCTTCACCATCCACCTCAGCAATGACTCCCACTGCTCCCGTTATCTCAGTAGCCAACGCCTGAGCTCCACTCATACCCCCTAACCCAGAAGTGACGTAAAGTATTCCTGACAAACTATCTGTTCCCAATTCATTTTTCCTTCCTGCATTTAACAATGTTATGGTTGTTCCATGTACAATTCCTTGAGGACCTATATACATAAAAGAACCCGCAGTCATTTGTCCATATTGAGTAACTCCAAGTGCATTGTATTTATTCCAATCATCCTTTTTAGAATAATTCGGTATCATCATACCATTTGTAACCACTACCCTGGGTGCATTTTCATGAGAAGGAAACAATCCCAATGGATGTCCGGAATAAAGTACAAGTGTTTGATCGTCAGTCATGGTAGCTAAATACTTCATAACTAACCGATATTGAGCCCAATTTTGGAATACAGCTCCATTTCCACCATATGTTATCAGTTCATGGGGGTGCTTGGCTACTTTGTGATCCAAATTATTTTGAATCATCAACATAATAGCAGCTGCTTGTTTCGATTTGGCCGGATATTCATCTATGCCTCGTGAAAAGATGGAATTTTCAGGAATAAAACGGTACATATATATCCTGCCATAGTTACACAATTCCTCATAAAATTCCCTCGCCAAAATCTCATGATGTGCTTCATCAAAATATCTCAAAGCATTACGGACGGCTAACATTTTTTCTTCTTCGCTAAGCACCCCATCAATTACTCGAACAGGAGCATGTACTACACTATTATCATATACGTATGGTATTGGTAATTTTTCGGGGATCCCTTCCAATATTTCTTCCTGAAATGTCATATTTTCTTGATTTTTATCGAAATTTTGAAGCACTTTCAAATTTCCAAGAGTCTATTAATAAAGAGTCAAATAAATATTCTTAAATACAAAGCTAAAACATAATATCAATTGAGGAGAAATCGTTTATAGTTATTTATTATTTGCTAAGCTTAAATGAATTTATAATCTGTCTCTAAATTATTTTTTGTTTTATGAGACAAGGATATAAATATTAAATTAATTTATAATATTTTTGTGCTGATATTAAGTTAAACTTAAATAAACCCATGAATATAAAGAACTTGCCCTTTGTTGCGAGATTACTTTGTTGTGTGCTTTTATTTTTTAGCACCCTTAACTCCCAAGCTCAAGATTTGGATCCGGTTTCTATTGACATTGAATGTATTACAGGGAATACTGGAGATATGGTTTGTGTAGATTTTGTAGTCAACAGTTTTGAATCAGTTACATCGTTTCAATTTGCAGTAAATTTTGATCCCGGCCTACTATCATATACTAATGTGCAGGAATCTCCTGATTTTCCAAACCTTGAAGATGCGTATAACGATGGTTCAGCGGGAAATGGATATATTCTATTCATATTTTCTACTGAGACAGCCGTTACTCTCAATACTGGTGATATAGTTTTCAGTGTATGTTTTGAAATCGTGGGTGACTGTGGAAATACAAGCCCAGTTTATATAGATGGTAGTATAATATCCGGCGGATTGGAAATATGCCAAGAAGATATGGATATAAATCAGATATGCTCTACCATTATGGATGGACAGCCCGGATGTGTAGATATTGTCTGTACCGAACTCACCGCCTTTATTGTAGCATGTGCAGAAACAGATGATGGTGCTGGAGATGGATCTGTCACGTTTTATGCAAGTGGAGGTGATGCTCCTTATACATATGAATTGAACCCTGGCTCTATTACAGAAACCACTCCGCTTTCAGAAAATCAACGAGAGACAATAAATGGTCTAAGTACTGCAAACTATACACTTGTTGTCACTGATAATAGTGGTAATACTACATCAGCTTCCGTGTTTCTTGATGTTAATTTCCCTGTAACATTTGATCTTAAGGAATTGAGAAATCCAACATGTTTTAACCGAGACAACGGATATATAGAAATCGAGAACATCATGGGTGGATTTGCACCCTATACCATCAAATGGGAGCCTACTTTAAGAAATACTCCACGAATAGAAGATTTGCCTCCAGGAGTTTATACTGTGACTGTAATGGATGATGGGGGCTGTGAAACTTCGGAAACTTACGAACTCACTTTAGACACCTTAAAAGCTGAGGTTATGATTACGGACAGTATTACTTGTAAAGGTAATAGTGATGGAGCTATTAAAGTGACTGCTTCCGGAGGTACTCCTTATTTTGAAAATAATTATGGACTCACAAGAAATGGATTTAACCTTGGAGTCAACGGTTCTATGTGGAATATTGGAGGTCTTCAGGAAGGCATCGTAACTATTAGAGTGTACGATTCATTAGGCTGTTATACCGATCCTATAGAAGTCAATATGGAAGCCAATCAAAATTTTTTAGAAGCTCTATTTAATATTGATCAGCCAAATTGTTATGGTGATTTCGGTAGTGTTGCAGCTAGTGCCAGTGCAGTCACAAACGATGGTAGTTTTTTATTTAGACCTACCAAAGGGGGATTAGATCTTCCAGGGGTATTTGCTACGATAGGAAATGACTCTATGGAATCTATTCAACCCTTAATGGCTGGAATTTATGATGTGAATATTAGGCACTTCCCCTCTCAATGCGAAATAGATACTTTCTTTGAAATAATAGAGCCTGAAGAGTTGATACTGGACTCTATAGAGGTAAGTAGACCCAGTTGTGCCGGTGCCGATGGAAAAATAGCCGTTATGGCTACAGGTGGAACTCCTATATATATGTACGAATGGGAAAATGCTGAGACAGATACCCTAAGAGAAGATCTCAATGGAGGCATGTATTCTTGTACTGTAGTAGACGCCAATGGATGTAGAGATTCTCTCTCATGGACCTTTATGGATGGTGGCACACTAAATATCGGTTTTATTACTACTCAAGCAATAAGTTGTTCCGGAGCCAATGACGGATCTATCCAAGTCATTGATAATGGAAATAATAGCACATACCAATGGGAAGATGAAAATGGCATGGATTTAGGTGCTGGCCCGGAAATAACTGGTTTGAGCTCAGGCACGTATTATGTAACGGTCACTGCAGATGGTTGCGTTGGAGAGGATGATTATTTCCTACCTGAACCCACTACTTTTTCTGCTACATTTCCAGATCCTGTGTTACCTTCCTGTCCAGATACACAAGACGGAACTTTAAGTATTTCCCTTCAAGGTGGGAATATGCCTTATGAATATGAATGGTACAATACTAATGATTCTGGAGATCCCGAAGGATCACCTATTGGTAATCAGTCAGTAATAAATGGAATAGGTGCAGGAACGTACTATATTTCTGTTACTGATTTAACAGGATGCGTTTACGATACAACATTAAATCTAGACGTACCACCTGCTTTAGAGTTAGATGTCAATGGTTTAATTGATGTTTCGTGTTTTAATGGTTCAGACGGAATGGCTACAGCTACTGCCTCTGGTGGAGGAAATGGTGTTACGGATTTTAACTACACATGGTCTACCGGTGAAAGTGGCACTGGAATTTCCCATACCGCTACACAGTTAGAAGGAGGATTAAATTGGGTTTATGCCGATGATGGATATTGTGTAAGTGATACGGTATTCTTTA
Source organism: Saprospiraceae bacterium (assembly GCA_965230495.1). GTDB lineage: Bacteria > Bacteroidota > Bacteroidia > Chitinophagales > Saprospiraceae > JACJYM01. The sequence continues at coordinate 2,554,744 of OZ246004.1, forward strand.
ATACTGATCAGCCCGATCCTCTAGTAATTGATCTTGCAGCTTCAACCATAGAACAACCGGATTGTGGTGATGATTGCAATGGTAGAGCCATTATCGTTGGTATGGGAGGCAATGGAGGGCCACATATTGTATATTGGGTCGATTTGGATAGCAATAATCCATCCCAACAAAATTTATGTGCAGGAACATATCATATAGAACTAACTGACATAAACGGTTGTACTAATATGGATTCGATAATTCTATACCAAGTAGAGCCTCTTGAAGTTACCATTAATGAATCCATTACTCAAGACATTAATTGTTTTGATAATAACGGTGGAACCATCGGAGTAAATGTTATGGGAGGCACTCCGGGTACGTATAATTATTTTTGGACTCCTAATGTATCTTCGGGAGCAGTAGCCACGGGATTGGGCGAAGGTGATTATCAAATCATTGTCACCGATGACACCAATTGTATTGATACGGTTGAATACAGCCTTACCGAACCCATTCCAGTAGATGCTGAGGTAACAACTGATGGCGATATTAATTGTTTTGGAGAATCAACTTGTATTCGAATCAACAATCCTTCGGGTGGTTCAGGTAGTAATTATACCTATACAATTAATAATGGAGTAAGATTTCCTATAGACTCTTGTGTAACCGTTTTTGCCGGTGAATACCTGATTAATGTTTTTGATGCCGAAGGATGCAACTTTGAAACAACCATAGATATTTCTCAACCGGCTGAAGTCGAAGTAACTTTAGGTGAAGATATAGAAATCAAACTAGGTCTAGCGACCGAAGAAATAACTGTAGACGTATTCTCCGAACAAGGTATCGACACTTTAGAATGGATTCCAAATACATACTTGGATTGTATTGATCCAGATTGTTTTACCGTGGTGTCCCAACCTCCATCAGACATTTTGTATAGAGCTGTTGTTACCGATGAAAATGGATGCACGGGATTTGACGAAATAAGAGTAAGTGTTACTGATGACAGAACCTTAGTTTTGCCGAATATTATCAGTATTGGCGGTGATGGGTATAATGACCATTTTGATTTAAGCTTTGGCTTCGAAGTAGCTCAAATTAAACTACTTCAGGTCTTTGACAGATGGGGTAATAGAGTTTTCCATAGAGAAAACTTTGTTCCTGTAGTCAATGATCCTGATTCGTGGGATGGCAGATTTAATGGTGAGTTTGTCCAGCAAGGCGTATATGTTTGGTATATGGTTGCAGAATTTGTTGATGGTGTTGAGGTGGATTATACTGGCGATCTTACTGTTATTAGAAACGGAGAATAGTGAAGCTATTCACGCCTATAAGTATCTCTCCATCACCAAACAAAATTGATCATCAGAGTAACATTCTTACTCTGGGTTCATGTTTTTCCAACCATATTGGTTCTTTGCTCGGGGATTTTAAATTTAATATCTCCAACAATCCTTTTGGCACCATATTTAACTCGATATCTATTGCTAAAATTCTCCATACTTACTCATCAGGAAAAATCGTTGATAAAAACAGGTTTCACCAGAATAAGGAAGGGTACTATTTTCACTATGATTTCTCTGGTAAATTAAATGATGAGAGTCAAGAAGCTGTAGCTATTAATATCGAAAAGGCTTTTACAGATGTCCCAGAAAATTTAAATTGGCTTATTATAACTTTGGGAACTTCATATGCTTATATACTTAATAAAGATAATCAGGTTGTCACCAATTGTCATAAGGTTGATCAAAGGAATTTCCGCAAAGAAATACTATCTATAGAACAACAATTTTCTTCTTTAGAAAAGACCTTACAGCTTCTTAAGGAAAAACATAGCAATCTACATGTTATACTCACTGTTAGTCCCGTTCGACATATCAAAGATGGCATTGTTCAAAACAATCGAAGCAAAGCTAGACTAATAGAGGTCTCAAATAAATTGGCGGATCTCTACACGTACATAGATTATTTTCCCTCTTACGAAATTCTTATCGATGAATTAAGAGACTACAGATTCTATAAAGATGATTTAATTCATCCTAATGATACTGCAGTGCACATTATATGGGAAAGATTTAAGCAAAGCTATTTTGCCCATGAAACCATAAATGTTTGTTCCGAAATTGATAAATTAAATAAATTAGAAAGTCATATCCCTAGTAAGTTAAATGCTCTCAATCATCAGAATCAGATAATTAAGCTAAAACAATCACTAGTAAATAAATACCCCTTTATCAAATGGTGATCTACCTTCTTACTATTGTCAATCTATTCGTATAATTCACAGCCTCCGTTCTTATAACTACATGATATAATCCATCTCTAAGGCCCTCCAGTTCTACCCGATGGGTTTTCGATATACTATTTATACTTTCAGTATAAACCAATCGTCCCATATTATCTAAAATTTGAACTTCACTTACATCACTGAATATATCTTCATTCGGTTTTATGTTGAAATATTCTGATGCTGGATTAGGATAAATTTGAAATCTATCTGAGCTTATATACTCCTCTTCAGTAGAAACACTTTCCCTGACATCAAAGTCCCATATTCCTCTTCCATACGTGCCAAATCTGGCTGTATTGGTTGCTGAAACAAACTCAACACTCCAATACGTTTGATTTGGAGTAGCATTTCCAGTAAGGCTATGCCATTGATTATCCTCAACAACAAAAACATAGGGGCCGGACTCAGTGGCTGCAAAAATCAACGATTCATCGGAATTAGAAGCCAACTTAAAACATGTGGTAGGCATCATTCCCTGATCCATGGGTGAAAATGATAGCCCCGCATTATCTGATTTGTATACTGGGGCATGGCTATATCCGCTACCGGATATATATATAACATTCGGATCAGTCTTTGAAGGCAATATACAAGAACCATATAAATAATGTGAATCCGACAAGAACTGTTGCCTCATTTCAAAATTCTGACCTCCATCATTTGAATAATAATAATGTCCATTCGTGGTCAAAACATACCAGACATTATTGTCAAAAGGACTAACCGCCATCGCAGAAATGGTACCTCCACTAACCGAAAAGTCAAAAGGTAGTTCATCTGCTTGAATTGAAAATCCTAAATTCTCTAATCGAATGATATGAGAACCAAATGAGCTTGGATTAGTACTTCCTCCTGCGGCGTACACGACATCATCACCGTACGGAGATGGTATAATAGGCGGTATCCAAACTGTTTCGTTTCCTGAGTCAATAGTATAAGAGGCTGTTGGACTACTCTCATTACGAGGATCTTCATATACCCCAATCCATCCTCCCGGATAAACAGTCCACAGATGTTTTCCTTGGTTTGTAAACACTAAGTGTCCATAATCGCCAGAAATATTTTGTTCTAAGTAACTCGGTGTTCCTTCTTCCAAAACTTCACCTCTTTGAAGGCCTTGATCTTGTGTGCCTCCATAAATATAGTAAGGATCATTGGGATCAGTAACCACATCATAAAATTGTCCTACGTTAAGTCCTTCCAGTCCAATGTTTAGATTAGTCACTCCATGGTCTTTAGAATAACTAAGTCCTCCATGATTACCAATTAAGATAAAGCTCTCTTCATCATCATATTCGTACTCCGCTATATCCATTATGTCCGCATGTAGCTTTGAAAATGGATCGTTATAATACTCCCACCACCTATTAATATTTTCCCAATGACTTCCCCCATCTGATGAGCGGTAAGAATCTACTTCTCCATATATTAGTTTCTCAGGATCCGAAGGAGCTCTATAAACTCCAACTGCCCAAGGGCTGCTTGGTAAATTTCCAACAAACTCCCAGTTCTTTCCATAATCATGAGACAAATAATGTTTACTATTACCATCTAACATATATACAGTATGAGTCGTATCATTTTTCACAACACTTAAGCCTCTACAATCTCCTTCTTCAAAATTGAAAGGGGAATTTTGAGCAACACGGTCTAATTTGTTAGTTTCATTATTCCATAGATATACATTCATCGAACCTTCGGTAATTTTTTCAACTAACAAAACGTCGTCACTACCAATTGCCTTTTGAAAGTTTACATGACCATTTTGATAAGGTATAAATCCTTTTTTGTTAGTATAAGATTCACCGTTATCTTCAGAAACAAATAATCTAAATGGAGACCAATAATCATTTTTATATATCAAAAAAACCTTACCCTCATGGTACATTGCATTATATATCGTAGCTCCTACTGTAGCTAGCCCACTGCATGGGATCCAGGAAACTCCTCCATCATCAGAGTAATGCGGTATCCCTTGAATTGCGGCTAATATCCTGGGGTTATCCCCACCTAAATCAATAACTTCTAAGAAAGAACCATTAAATCTATAATCATCATTTATCACTTCCCAGTTCGAACCTACTAGATCTGATTTCAACATAGGGCCTCCACCTCCAATACAATAAATTGTTTCCTCCTTTTTATCATAAGCAGTTATTCTGACATTGCCTGCCTGATTAATGCTCCCCCTCTCAATCCATTCTCCACTAACTTTTCCATTGGCAAATTCTTCAATACCTCCTCTTATATTGTTTTCTTTTCTTCTCTGCTTCTTTATTTTGCTAAGTGTCTTTGTATTTCGATATTCTATTGCTTCCCAATTTGATGCATCTCCACCATGAACGCGGTGAATCCACTCTTGCCTTTGCCCTTTTCTCTTGCCTTCATGTTTCAAGTGATATTCGTTTACATAAGTATCTAGAGGTTGGGGAAACATCCTTCTATTATCTTCATTGTCATTGAAAAAAATTAACGCCAAAATTGAGATGGTAACAATTGATACTACTATTCTTTTCATCAGATTTTCTTTAATATCATTTTACTTGAGATCAGCCTTATCATAAAGATAAAACTTTATAACGCTCAGTAGCAACTAAAATGAGTTCATGTGTTATTCGTTACAATTTATCTCCGCTAAACCAATTCAGAGTGCACAACACTTCCATTTAGGTCCTTAAGTAATACTTTTGCTGATCTATTAATCATTTCCGGAATATATGGAAGTTGAACTTTAATATAATTATCCGTAAATCCATTTAAATAGTTTTGGTTGGATCCTTTTTCAACCAGTACTTCTCTCACTTGATTCAAATGTTTCTCATAGAATAATCTATTCTTCTTCTGAGAGAGTATCCGTAACTTTTTATTCCTTTCTTTTCGTACCTCCATCGGAACGGAATCTTCCATATCGGCTGCAAGTGTATTAGCCCTTTCAGAATAGGTAAATACGTGCAAGTAATTTATATCCAATTCTCTCAAAAACTCAAATGTGTCGTTAAAATCTGTCTCCGTCTCTCCCGGAAACCCGACGATTACATCCACTCCAATACACGCATGAGGTATCATCGATCTAATATGGGCTACTCTTTCCTCGTAAAGTTCTCTTTTATACCTTCTTTTCATCAGGGCCAACAGTCTATTGGATCCACTTTGAAGAGGGATATGAAAGTGAGGAACAAACTTATTTGACTCTGCTACAAAATCTATAATTTCATTAGTACATAAATTTGGTTCTATGCTTGATATGCGAAATCTTTCAATACTGCTATCATGCATATCTATCGCTTTAATCAAATCTATGAACATTGCTTCCTTCTTTGGTCGCGTGCCTTCAATTACCTCCGTTCCATTTCCAAAATCTCCTATATTAACACCTGTCAATACTACTTCTTTCGTTCCTAGTGCAGATATTTTGTTGATGTTTTCCAATACATTATTTATAGTATCACTTCGGCTCTTACCCCTTGCTTGTGGTATCGTACAAAAACTACATTTGTAATTACAACCATCCTGAACTTTGAGAAAAGTCCTCGTTCTATCACCAAATGAAAAAGCATCAATAAATGTATTTGCTTCACTCACTTCTCCTGCTTTGATCAAACCTTTACCAGGTGCTGTGGATAATTGCTCTACATAATTTAATACATTAAATTTTTCTGCAGCTCCCAGCACCAAATCTACTCCTTCTATTTCTGATATTTCTTTCGGTTTCAATTGTGCGTAACAACCAATTACGACTATCTTGGCATCCGGAGAATACTTTAAGGCCCTTCTAACTTCATACCTGCACTTTTTATCTGCAAAATCCGTCACACTACATGTATTGATAACATATATGTCCGCCCCATTGTCAAAATCAACGGTTTGAAAACCTGCCTCTTCAAATTTCCTTCTAATGGATGAGGTTTCTGAAAAGTTCAGCTTGCAACCTAACGTATGGAAAGCGACTGTTTTGGGTGTAGACATAACTTATTTATTCTCTTTTATCCAAATATCTCTTTGAGGGAAGGGTATATTAATATTATTTTCTCTGAATAACCTATCTATTTCAAACCTTAGATCACTCATCACATCTTGATTATTTAAATATTTGCGAGAATAAAAATACAATTCAAAGATTAAAGCACTATCTCCAAAATCCTGAAATCGTACAAATGGTTCCGGAAATCGGTTTACAAATCTATGTTCATCAGCTACCTGAAGCAAAATTTCTTTCACCCTTTGAGTGTCACTTCCATAGGCTACACCTACTTTAATACTAAATCTTACGTCAGGTGAGAAGTGAGTCCAGTTTTGGACTGAATTATTGACAAGTCTCGAATTAGGTACAATATTAGAAATGCCATCTGCCGATTCAATAATAGAAGACCTGAGTCCAATTTTTTTAACCGTAGCCGGTTTTCCATCTACAAAAAGAATGTCTCCAACAGCCACACTTCTTTCAAATAATAAAACGAGCCCGGAAAAAAAATCGTTGAATGTTTGTTGCAGTCCTAGACCAATACCTACTAACAACGCTGCGGCACCACCAATAATTAATGTAACGTTTATTCCTAAACTTCTTAAAGCCACTAGAATAGCAAAAACATAAATTACATACTTGACAATTTGAGAGATTGCAAATCGGGAGCCTTCATCTATTTGATTTCTTCTGAATAATGTATACAGAAAAACATGTGATAATAACCAAACAATTAAACGAGCTATCAACAACACCAAAAAGGCCGACAATACATTGTTGATATGTACACTAACCGATTCGTTTCCTCCTAAAGGTAATTTAAAAAGAGTAGCGTCTAGACCTAGGTTGCTAATAATGGCCATAGCAGCCAATAGGTAAACCAAAAGTTGAACCACTTTAGATGCTCCAGATTCTGGATTTTTAATAAGCTCTTCCGATTGGTTCCTTTCTTTGTCTCTATTCGTATAATACTTATGAATGAAAAGATTAGATATTATCCAATCCGCCACCCTAGCGATTTGAAGAATAATAAAGGCCTTTAGTATTAACGAAATGTCTACAATTATCTTTTTAAGTGCAAACAAATGAAAATTAAGACCATAAATCATAATCAGTCCATACAACAACAATGAACCTATCAAATAGAAAATATATCTTTTAAGTTTGGCCTGTTTAGAGTCGTCAATCTCATTGCGACTAAAAAAGTCTACTGCCCTTTTGTTGTAAAAAGCAAATAGAAACAATGCAGATAAACTAATCAACAATAATCCTGCTATCACCTGACCAGTAGAAACTTCCCACTCACCAATACTGAACAATATGTTGTCGAAAAATTGTTTTATCATCATACAAAAGTACCAATAAGTAAAAAAGAACTAATACAAGTATACATGTATTTTATTGTCCTTCAACAATAGAAGTATTAGATATCACACTTTGATTAGAATTGCAGAATTATTATCTTTTGAGCAATGGCTCGTTTTTTCTTCTATGTAGTGAGCTATTTTCTTGAATTTATAATTTCCCAGAAAAAGACTTTTCAATAGTTTATCATTAAAACACTCAATTACTCCATCAGAACACAACATAAAATAATCTCCTTTAACTATATTATTTATGGTATATACCTCTAGATCATTTGTTTTCAACAACTCTGTAGAACTTAACGACCGGGTGATTTGATTTTTCATGGGATGATTTCTCATTTCTTCTTCAGTAGAGAGAATTCCCGCATCATATAAATCTCTGACCAGAGAGTGGTCCCTTGTCCTTTTCAATCTCTTACTAGATGGTTGATAGTAATATATTCTGGAATCTCCCAGATAAGTAAAATAGGCCTTTTTCTTATCCAGGTATAGAAGTGTGATAGTCGTAGCTATATATTGTTCTTCTTTGGTATTCAATCGTTCTGAAGCTGCGGCAACCAATTCTTTAATATCTGCTGTTGATTCTATAGTATTTCCCATGTCATATCCTTTTATGATTTCCTCACAGACCAGATTACTTGCTTTCAACCCATTGTCACTACTTCCTATTCCATCACAAAGAATAAAAAGTTTTTTATCTCTAGAAATTGCTAAGGCATCTTCTTGGCTTTTTCTCTTCCCCACATGTCTATAATGATACAGTTTCAAAATGCTAAGTTTTAAACGTTGTAGGTATAAAAAAATTCTAATTCCGTTTTCCCCAACCTGATTATGTCTTTATCTTTCAAATAAATCTTATCCGTATTTTTCAACTTTTGATTATTTAAAAAAACGCCATTTTTACTATCATTATCAAATATTACAAATTCAAGGTTTTTTACACGTTCGATAAAGCAATGGTTCTTTGAAACGAAAGCATCACTCTCTATCAATATGTCGGCTTTTGATTGGGCTGCTTTTCTTCCTATTAGATTAATACCATTTTCTAGTTTATACACTTTTGATTTTCCTTCTCTATTTGTAATTCTTAGGTTGCCCTGATAGTTATTACTTATTGATTGCGATGTAACCACTGTGGTAAGTTCACTATCTTTTTCTTCGGGGATAAAGTGTTCAAATATAGCTCCGCAGTCTTCTCCTTTGCACTTAAACTTCATCGTTCTTCCTCGGTACTTATCTACATTTTTAAGTACTACCAATTTACCACAGTTGTTACATTGTATGTTCATTACAATCCTACTAATTTGATTAAAAGTCAAATTCGCTTAAATCAATATCGTCCGAAGCATCTGTCAAATCACTAGCTGATGTATTATCTATGATATCTTCGACTACCGTTTCTTCTACCTCAGGATCAATTAGGTCTCCATCATCTACGAAGTCATCGGAAGGATCAATCATATCACCCTCATCAATAAACTCTTCAGTACTATTTTCTATTGATTCACCTTCGTCGATAACAAAAGATTCTACCTCTGTATCGATGATATTATCTTCGGGTAAAAACTCTAATTCTTCTGGAAAATCAAAATCTTCGAGCTCTTCAAATCCTTCCTCCATATCTAATATTTCGTCTTCTACAAAATCTGACTCTACACTAGGAATTGTAGTACCTTGCTCATGAATAACATCATAAGTACCATCATTGTTAAGATCTACTTTGTCCACTTCCATAATACCATCATTATCAGAATCACTTACGACAATCTCAGGTGTTTCGTCTTGATCTATATTTAAATAAATGGATTCACCCGTATTGTTGTCTACTACCTTAGAATTTCCATAATTAATATTCTGATCCAATGATGCAAAATAATCAGCTCTATCTGTATCCGTCATTTCATTCCATTCTTCTTCATAGTATGTATTGTAATAGTTGTCTTTATATTTAAAAATACCTCCAGCACCCTGCAATTCTCTTTGCATGGCAAAGGCTTCGCCGAAGCTCATTTCATCAGAAACCACATTGATCTCATCATTCATTTCAACCTGTGCTGTGCAATCTGCTGATTCCATCTCAGTTGTTTCAATAACATCAACATCATCATTAATAAGATCTTGAGCTGAAATAAAAGCTACTGCTGATCCAGCACCAAAAAGTGTTGCTAAAGCTGTCTTTCCATTTAATATACTATTTCTTTTGTCATTGCTAATAGCGAAATCTATTGTCTTAGAAGAACTCATTTCAAAATTTGTATTATCCTTTTTCATTTTAAATCTTTTATCAATTAATTATGATGTAAAAGTACGTGTGATGATATCGATGATTTTGAATAGTGTATGAATCGACCATTTTTTTGTATCAGATGAATTATTCTTGAAAAATGGCATCACATTTCGTATTAATGCATTCTTTTTTACCCTTCCAATAGGTCATATTCTGATTGATCATTTTGACACTGCATTTTGGGCAAACCAATCGATCTTCAAACTCTAGTTTCAATAAATCTAATTTTTCATTTTTCTTTACTTGGGAATTTCCTATCATGGTTGGCAAAACAGAAATAATACTTACTCCCATCATTAACGCTATCCTCATATTGTCTGGAATAAGGTCCGGAAAAATCAAAAGAATAAAAATAACCAATATCCCCAAACCCAATCGCAAGAACATTGGAAGTTTTGGTGGATTCAAAATACTGTTTTTTCTCCCTTGATATTGTTCAAACAAACGCATCAGTGATTTATATTCTTCTTGAAAATCAGTTTTTTCTCTACTGACTATCTTATTGATCTCAGAAAAGAAACTTTGCACATTAATGTTTTTATTTCCTAACCTCAGTTGATCGATTGGTTGTAATACACATTTTGCGACCCTAACTTCATTTACAAATGTCCCGTTGGTACTTTGCACATCTTTCACAAGAAAGGATTGAAAATTTTGAACTTCGATTTCCAAATGAAAATTGCTCACCGAAGGATCCTCAATGACCAAGTCGTTTTTTTTATTTCGTCCAACTTTTATAATATCCATATTATGAACCTAGCAATAACTTCTTTAATTTGGCTTGTAAACTACCCGATACCATTAGTGGTTTTTCAGATTGATAGAATATCACCTGTTTGTTTCCGATACTCTTCACATTTTTTATGTTAATAATTAAGGATCTGTGGACTCGAATAAAATTTAGATCATTTTCGGTCAGGCTTTCAAAAGTTCCCAATTGCTTAGTTTGGATATGGCTTTTATCCCTCTTTTTATTGATCATAGTATAGTTTCCTGCTGCATGAAGATAGTTGATATAATCATACGGAATTTTAATTACCTCTCCATCTTCTTTGAGGGTTAGCTCTCTATCACTTCCACCATTCGCTACAACATACTTTTTATAAACCGAAATCAATGCATCTGAGATTACAGGATATTCAGTAAAATGAAATACATCCAATTTCCAAGCGTCCAAAGCAAATTCTGAAGAGGAGCATAGGCAAATTTTTAGCTTACTATTATTCAGAATCATGTTTTTGACCCTTATTCTATCCTGTTGTTCTAAAAATTCTTTAAAATAAAAAATGAGAGATGCATTTCCTTTCTTAAGTAAGAATCCAAGTTGGTTGAAATTTTGGGCAAAGTATAATTTATACTTCCGTTGATACGAAAATCTAAGAGACGAAAATTTGTCCTTTAGACTCTCTCCTTCTTTGTAAATTATTATTTCTTCCATGCTTTGTTAGTTTAGAAATATTCGGTCTTGTTTTCTCAATAATTATTATGCTAAAAATATAGAAATATAGCTTAGATTTTGAATTTAGTAGCCAAAAAATCACTAGTATTGAGAGTGATACAAGACAAAAAAAGAACCTGCTCTTGCAGGTTCTTCATTAAAGTTTAATTATAGACTACTCAAATCCAAAAATCTAGGATATACACCCCCTAATCTATCACTGGTACCAGAAAAACTATACCACTTATCCCTCTTTGTAATATTTCCTCCTCTGTTGAAATCTGATAATCTATACTTGGTTCCGTCCGCTGATATTTCTTCAACAAAGCCTACATGACCGTAGCTTCCAAATATCCAGACTGCCACCAATCCTTTTTTACGTTTACTCATTGGCAATACTTGATTATTGGTGTTAATCCAACTACCACCCAGAAATGAAGGCCAATTTTTGGCATGCCTATTACTTTTACCCCAAAAAGCATTTTCAAACTTTTGCTTCAAATTAGATGGCAATTCACCCTTAGAGGCGAGTTCCACTACTCTACCATATGTATACCACGTGCATTGTCCTCTAAGTGAATTGTCTGACACATAAAATGCATTTTGAGATCTGGCATACGAACAATTTGAATTGTAATGGGACATACAACTATTTGAAAATTTACCTGAAGACCCTCCACCTTGCACAGTCATAGACATCCATGGAGAAGTGTACGATTTGCTGCTATTCTTCACTATATATCGATAGTAATAAGTTCCCACTTGTGACAATTGTTTATTTAGTTTGAAAGAAGAACCCGATTTGCTCATTTGGAAGCCTTTATAATACTGATTATCAGGAGCATAAAAGTCTACCTGAGCAGAAGTCGGGTTACCACTAGAGATATTCACTTTAAAGTTAAAGTTGGTTTGACTTACTGTTCCTGTAGATGGTGAAACACTATTTGGTGTCACATAAAAATTTCCACTACCACTTCCTCCTCCAGAACCACCACCGTTATTAATTCTTTCGTAAGACATTTTCAAGGTTACCGAACCACCGCTTGAGCAATAGGTTCCTATATATCCTTCTTCCTGATAAGATGCCAAGTCACTACTTGAAATATAGGTTGAAAAATTTCCTTTTCTAATGTATTCATATCCCTGCCCATGTTTATCATAACCATATGCATAGGCTTTGAAATTACCTCCTGAAGGGACAATATCTATATAGATTTTGTACGTTCCTAGTGTTGACTTAGTATACTGAAATCCGTACCAATTTCCTTGAGATAAATATACGGTCTTGGTGTAATACTCAACTTTACCTCCTCTTGCATCCACTTCTGGTATGCCTTCAATGATAGAATCTAAATTGATGGACTCAAGATTTTGAAGAGCTTCATTTCTCTCTAACAAAATCTCCTCTTCATATTCACTTATTTCATCAGAAATATCTGCTACAGGTGCTTCACAAGCAATAAAAAAACTAAGTAAAGTAAACGCAAACAATTTTGATAATAACTTTTTCATACTGTTTATTTTTTTTGTTAATTAATATTTCAAATGTAGAAGTAATCGACTCGAAAAAAAGTAAAACTCCTTGAATCGATCAAAAAACTGTATGAATCAAATTATTTGGTTTTCAGGTGATTACAAAACAAATAAAGGCGAAGCCAATACATTGGCTTCGCCTTTATTCAGAATATGTTTTACTAAGAATTAATCTTCCAAATCTACCTCTTCTGAAGTCATGAAAACCACATTTCCCACTTTTTGATTCATATCCTGAATGGCATAAGGTTTATATTCGAAATAGTTTACAGATGCCCAGCTCGGATCTACAATTTGAGCATTCGTCACAGTTATTTTATATCTGTCCCCTAGTTTTTGTTCTACTACTCCATAAAATTTGATATTATAGTCAGCCGTTAGATATGATCCCAGTAAATTTCCAAATAAACTTCCATCTCCGGTATTGTATGAATATTTCTCCCAAAATGATACCATGGTGCCAGGCATTAACTCCACTTCCGGTTCCTCTATTATTTCTTCTTCCCTAGCTAAATCATTTTCTTCAACCGAAGACTCTACCTGTTCTTCTTCTCTTTTACCATTCATAACTATCTCAGGTGTTTCTACTTCCACCTCTTTTTCTTTCTTGAAGTCATTGGCCGTTTTCTTTTTAATAAGTTTTCCATTCTTCCACAAATAAAATGCCAACAACTTTCCTTCTTCGTTTACTAACTTACCTTTTCCATGCTTCTTTCCATTTTCATAATGACAGTATAGTTTATTTCCGCTATTGAGTTTCCAGATAGCTTTGCCGTGTTGTTGCCCATTGATCCAATACGATTTACAGATTCCTTTTTTTGTTTTAATCAATCCAATACCAGATGGTTTTCCGTCTTTAAATTCTCCTTTATAAATCGCTCCACTTTTCAGTTTGTAGGTTCCATATCCATTTTTACAATCTCCTGATATACAATTGGCATAACTTGCCATGGAAATAATCATTACTATAAGTGTAAAAATTGCTCTTTTCATTTTATTTATTTTATACATCAAACATAAGGACAACTGTAAAGCTCAAACTAAACATTGTATGAAATGGATATTATCATGTACGAGTTTCCATTGACATCTATTTAATAACTGTCAAAGTCTTTTTAATAATAACACCGTTTACTTTAAGCACGTAAAAATATATTCCTCCCGGGTATCCTTCAGCTGTCCAATTGTTATCATAGTTTTCCATATAAAAAATACGATCTCCCCATCGATTATAAATCCACAATTCTGAATTTTCAACGATATCTTCAGTCGTAAACCTAAGTCCATCATTGCTACCATCTCCATCGGGAGAAATGACATTGGTTTGGGTAATATGCTGAATGGCCTCATTGGTAATGAACAGTTGTGATATTATGCAATCAACACAATCAGGATCACACACCTCATAATCCACAAATATGGAATCTGAAAAACTTTCGTTGATCACGAACTCAAATACGCCATCATTATAGCTGTACTCTTTTAAAATATCTGTGTGAGAAATAGATGTAATAGATGTCGAATATGCTGTAGGAAGTTCATCATTGGCTAAAAGGTCTATGGTATAATTTTGAGATACCTCTATTGTTATCTCATCCTTTTCAAGTAAATATTCGCACTCTTCCTTGAGGGCACAATTACAATTTTCATCGATAATTCCTTCTTGACCATCTAATAAGCAAGGAGCTCCGATTTGAGGTTCTCCATTACAGAAAGGTTCGATATTTCCTTGCCAAGGAAGGAGAGGGTTGTTTCTGAAATCATACTGACAACCTTGAAGCACATTACTGTTCCAACTACAATCATAAAGCGTATCAGTAACAATAAAACATAATTCTTCCGGAAAGCATCCACTTAAATTATTATTATCCAAATTAATAATTTGTAATATTTTTAAATCACCCAATTCCTCTGGTATAGGACCTTCTAATAAATTGTTTCTAAGAAACAAGAGCTCAAGGTTTTCAATCTGACCCAAGGTATTTGGAATGACACCTGTTAATGCATTATTATTTAACCAAAGCCTTCTGAGAACATTCATTTCTCCTATTGAAGGTGGAATCGTACCTGTAATATTGTTGTTGCTAAAATCTAACTCTACCAGTCTTTTTAAATCACCAATTTGTTCAGGAATCGTCCCATTCAGATCATTATTATATAAATCAAATCTTTCCAACTCTGTCAATTCAACTAATTCAACTGGAATATTACCCGATATTGAATTATTGTAAGCACTAAAAACTCTTAATTCTTTAAGTTTGCTTATCTCACTAAGAATTTCCCCAGATAAAGATTTATTCTGACCGATATACATTTCTTCCAAATTAACAAGTTGACCAATTTCGGAAGGAAGGTCATTTTCTAATAAGCATTGATCTAGATGAAGAATTTTTAACATTTTCAAATTGCCTATACTAGTGGGAATACTTCCACTTAGTTTATTACGTCTCAAGTATAAGAACTCCAATTTTTCTAGTTGACCAATTTCCGTAGGGATTAAGCCTACCAGATTATTTCCATCTAAAAGATAGTTAATCTCGCAATTATTTTCTCCATCCAAATCCAAACACACTACCCTATCATTCTCACATTGAATGCCATACCATGTTCCATCACAGGGGTCACAATTTGTACCATTAACTCCATCTTTCCAACCATCATTGTTAAACCAATCGTCACCATTGGTAGAATTGTATAGGGATATTAGAGCCGGGAGATCAGGATGATTGCAGTCTTCATCTATCACTTCAAACTGCATACATTCTCCCCAAGAGGATTGCACGCAATCCAAAACACCATCTTGAATACATACCGTATAGACACCCATTTGGCTCGGTAAAATGGTAAATCTATTTCCACTCTCGATATCAAAATCACTGCCAGAAGGATCCGTATATTTCCAATTAATCATGTCTTGTTCTGACAATGGAAATGACGAATGAAATGGCTCTATAGACACCTCCGTTCCCATTGTAATCTGGGGCATTTCGCAATCCATTACTGGGTCCACAACACATAGCTCATCAATTTGGTATTCATACGGCACAAAATTTCCATCTATACCCACATCGTAATCACAAACAGTGCCAACAAATCCATCCAATAAAATGACATAATATAATCCGGGTATCATCACATCTCCAGGAATGACTACATTATCTAATGGGTCAGGACCTGAACAAAATACTTCCATGTCCAATGCCATACAGTTATTTTGGATCTCATACACCGCTACTTGAATTCCTTCCATATCACCTGCAGGACTCATACAATTGGATGCATTTATAAGAATATTATAATTGCCACCACCGGCTATATATCCCATCCAAGATATATTATCTGTCACACCAAAGCCACTACAAAAGGGAGAAGGTCCATTATTGTTAAATTCAGGCATGGTGTAGCAATTTCCTTGCAATAAACTGAAATCACATATAGGATTATCAATAGCAAAGCTGCAATCTAGATAAGCGAAAGAATTTTCGAGACAGCCCGACTGATAGGTACAAGAATGCGGAACAATAATATCTTCACAAACGCCATTGGGGTCGGAAACTACTAATTCTATATTTACCAACTCACCTTCCATTATATTTTCAAGCATAAAATTATTTCCATTGAGTATTCCTGATTGACCAGAAATTACATTTACACTATGAACAGCACCCACATCATTCCATGAGAAGGTAATAGAGCCTAACTCTTGTGTGCATTGAATTGTAGGTGTCTCTATAGCAGGGTATTCGATTAATTCAATGGCTTCTTCGTAAAGACAACCCACTTGATCAATGGCGGTCACATAATAAAATCCAGAACCAGTAGGCACAAAACTTGCGTTCATATCTGTACCAGAATAAATTATCGTACCTAAATCATCTCGAATAATAATTTCATCATAAGAAATGATATTGAAAGGAGCCAGAGAAAACTGAACCTCGTCTCCAGCACAGTATTCATCGCTCAAAACATCTATCTCAAATCCCGGGTCATGGACAGTTAAATCCAATATGATACTATCTCCCCTACCACAGGATTCGGAATGTGCATAAAAGGTGATGGGGAAAGTTCCAGGCATATTAGCTTCAATATGAATATCTCCTCCTCCTAAGTCCGTCAAATCTACATTTGGTGAACAAAAGTCGCATTCCATATGAACCCTGGCATCAGAAATAGTCGAAGTATTAAAAGTAAAAGGCTCTGCCATGCAAACTTCTATCGTTTCTCCATTTTCGTGGTCCATAGATAGTGAAGCATATCCATATAATGTGGCTATGCCGTCATCAAAACTGTGTGTTTTAATATTTAAGCTCGCATCCGCAAAAATGATATTCCCCGCGACTGAAGGCCCTAAATCCACCATAGAATTATCGCATTTATCAGATATAACTTTTAGTCGCAACCTAAATAGTAAAGAACTTCCTTGAAGTGTTATGCTCTCAACATCTGGATGATTCCAAGTAAATGTGATCAAATCATCAAAAACAACATAAGAAAAGTTAGTAAAACCCGTCACATTTGAATTCAACATATCAATTTCTAAGAATTCCAATTGTGTGGTATCCCAATAGGTACCAAATTCAAATGCTGCAATCTCTGTAAAACCTTCAACTGTAAGATAAAAATCCAAAGTATCTCCTTGAGAACCTGAAGCATCATTGTAGGAAAGATTCACCTTGTTTGTTCTACAATCGCAATTGTCCTCTACATAATTTTTAACCACATCCGGCGTGTCTTCCCCATACGATTTAATAACACCTACTGTATCCTTATTTGGGCATATGACCCAAATTTGAGGTACTGCCTCAAAACAATTATCATTTATTAACTCTTGTTCTCCACCTTCAATTACATTTGGAAAAGAGTTATTATTTATAAAATCAAAAGAATGGTTAGATACCTCTTCAAAAGTAGTATTCCATGCTTCTAACATTATGGGTACTATTCCAACATTAGAAATAGATTCATAATCCATATAGTCATGCGAACTATACAACTCTTGGCAGGGGGGGCAATTGTAACCGTAGAATATCAACACACTTGCTATACAGTTTTCAGAATTTTCTTCAATCGAAATACCGACACCATCCCATGTGGTAAAGACATAGTCTAAAGAATCTATCACCATACTAGCAATACAATAACAACTTTCATCATAATAATCGTTAGTAGTACAATTATTACTGTCATTACATGTATCTCCAACAGTACAATTTTTTACACATTCGCAATTATCATCTATTGTGCCTTCTTCTCCATTGATCTCACACGGTGCCCCCACTTGAGAATCTTGGCTTCCGTCGCTCATACAAAATTGGTCAAAATCTCCTTGCCAAGGAAGGAGAGGATTGTTTCCAAAATATACTACTTTGGAACAAAGATTCAAAAGATTTTGATCGAAGCAATCATCTAAATTGTTCCAACCTAAGTTTATCCTTTCGATATTAATTAAACTACCAAGATCAGAAGGGATTTTTCCTTCGATATTATTTCTCGTAACTTCCAATTCTCTTAAATTACTAAGCTGAATTAAATCTTGAGGGAATAATCCTTCTAGGCCACATGAGTTTGCTTGAAAATAAACAAGGTTCTCTAAGTTACCCAAGGATGGTGGTATTGATCCATTAAAATTATTTCTCGAAAGAAATATATTCTCTACATTGGATAAGCTCCCAATATTCTGAGGAATAGGTCCGCTTAATCCGTTATCAGTTAGATTTAATAATTTTAAAGCGATCAAATTACCAAGGTTCTCATGAATTATTCCACTAAGCTGATTGTTATCAAGATTCAATATTTCCAACTTGCTCAGTTTGTAAAAAGTTAGCGGAATACTCCCTGAAATATTATTCACAGCTAGATTGAGTACTTTTAACTCGCTTAAATCGCCTATTTCTTTTGGTATTTTACCATTTAACAGATTTCCTTGACTACTCGATCCTGAACAATTTGGAAAGCCGCTTAAATCAATACACGTAACTCTATCGTTTTCACATTCAATTCCATACCAATTTCCATCACAGGGATCACAGGATTGTCCCCAAGGACTGACATTGTCCTGGGTATTGGCCCATTGATTACCATTAGTGCTATTATACAATGCCATTAAAGGGTAATAATCCTGATGTACGTCTCCTATATTCGGAATGGTATAGGAACAATTTTCATTGCATTCAAAAACAAGTGTATTGTTCAAATCGAAAGGATAATCATTCAAAAAACAATCTGGGTTAATATTTCCACTATCATCAATAGTAAGATGGCAAGTATCTTGAAGAATACCATTTTTGGCATAAAACTCTATGATTCCTTCCGTGCACTTAAATTTTTCAAAGATATATTGATCAGCAGTTTCAAAAACTTTGTAATAATAATCAGCCGGAAATTCAAAACAAGTACTAGCACAACAAAAAGAATCTACTTCAAAAACTATCTTATCTTCTATCCATCCTTTGCAAGTGTTACTTCCACATTCAGGATACTCATCCCCACAACTCCATAATTGAACTACATTTTCCACCTCAAGATCATCAGGTGTACACCAAAAGGCCAATTGAGTTGATTCACATTCCTGAAGTAAATCACCTTGACAAGTATAAGTATTCCAAAATCCATAGCTACTAACAAAACCATCGCTACAAGATGTATAGAGTTGAACTACATCAGTGTTGCCTAATTCTCCAATTTGCATCCCATATATGCAATCAAAACCGTTTCCATCCGGACCACAAGTCCATCCCAGATTCTCAATTTCAGCAATCACCCAATCTTCACACAAAATCTCTTCTGTCGTTCCACATTGTGAAAATCCACTCCCATTTAATAATACATTTATTGCTAAGACAAGTATTGCTCTTCTCATTTCACCACTGTTAAAGTTTTCCGAATATCGACGCCATTTACTCTAAATACATAATAATAAATACCCCCCGGGTAACCATCTGCAGACCAACTATTGTCATAGTCTTTCATATGAAAAATACGATCTCCCCACCGATTGTAAATCCATAATTCAGAGTTTTCAATGACATCATTAATTGTAAATCTTAACGTCTCATTGCTTCCATCACCATTGGGTGTGATAATATTGGTTTGTGTGACATTTTTGAGGGCTTC
The DNA here is from genome assembly GCA_965230495.1 of Saprospiraceae bacterium. Lineage (GTDB taxonomy): Bacteria > Bacteroidota > Bacteroidia > Chitinophagales > Saprospiraceae > JACJYM01. Next base: position 2,574,715 of record OZ246004.1, read on the forward strand.
ATTCATCAATGCCAGCCTTCCCTCCGCACATTCAGAACAATCGACTTTGCATACCTGATAAGTCACGTAAAGGGTGTCGAAGAATTGTTCTGTTATTTCCAAATCTAGATCTCCTTCGTCCTTTTCATCCCAGACTTTGATGATATTATCAGAAATGTTCTCCACTTGCCAATTAATATCTAAAGGTAATATATCGTTTTCAAGTACATTTATCGTAGTAATCTCTCCCACTTCGATAAATGCAAAATCATCATTACATAACATATTGCATTCACTATCCGTGATACAATTGCACTCGTTATCTAATATACCAGGAAATCCGTTGGCATCCATGCAGTCTTCCCCGGGATACCCCGTGCTGTAAATTGGAATTGTACTCAAAAAATCACACCCATTAAGGTCTGTGGTCATTAAGTCTAATTGGTTAATTCCTTCTGGAAGAAGTTTTATTGAAGAAGATGTTTCGCCTGTTTGCCATAAAATATCACTAAAATTTTCCTGATTCTCAATAGAAATATGGATGCTGTCTGAATTATTACAATAACCATTTCCAGATACTATAGGTAGTATAGCTTCATATATTTGTATGGTTACAGATACTTCATTTTGACATGGTGCGGGTTGCGGATCTGGAACTTCATAAATTAAGCTATGTGTACCTATATTGACATTACTGAGATCAATCATATTATCTACAATCGTAACACTGGTTGAACTCCAAATACCTCCTGATCTTTTTGTCTCAAAATCTCTAAGATCTATTGTACCCTCATGATTACAAAAATTAGGAACGGTCATAACTGGTAAATCGTCGCAATTTGTACAATCAACCGTCAATGCAAAAGGATATCGCCTTTCTTCGCAAGGAGAAATACTTGACACCACATATTCAAAATTAAATACATCTCCAAGATTTACCCCATTGGATTCATCAAAAGATACCATAGTAGGATTGGATAAATCTATGCTTACAGGCCCTCCTACTTGCACCCAGTTGCCATCTGCATCATAGGGAGCTGAGGCATCAACTAAAGAATCAAAATTGTAGATATTCGTATTTCCATCCTGATCATTATTACAAATGATATCATTTACATTCAGTAAATTTCCAACTTTCTGTTCGGCTATATGCAATAATACACAAGTGTCTTGAGGACAAGAGCTTGATGAAGGCTCCGGAACGAAATTATAACAAATTTGATAATCTCCCGGCTCCCTCATTGGATCAAATAAATCACCCGGTTCCACACCGATGGTCAAAGCGTTGAAGAAAACCTGCCACTGCCCCTGATCTGCCCCCGGCTCTAGCAAACTATTTAAATCAAGTAGTGCCGAACCCTCATTACACAAAGTATCAGGTGCCATTAATCCGGCATATAAACAATCACAATCATCAATAATTACATTGACATCGACTGATACAGGAGAACAAATATTGACATTGGAAATAGAATAATTAAAAGTATATAAATCACCAATGCTCGCTCCTTCAAAATCGACCTCTCCATTCATTTCGATATTGATAGGAGATCCTACTATTTGGCTCCAAACACCTCCCGAGGTATATCCAGTATCCAACAAATCATATAAATTGAGAATAGCAGTTCCAGTTCCAGCCGAAGTATTGCATACGTGTCCATCCATTCCAGTTTCTGCAACAGGTTGTTGTTCAATTAAGACAGTAGTCGTCCACTCCGTTGGACAATTCTCTCCGGGATCTTCATTAAAAGTGAATACTAAATCGTAAAGTCCGGATGGCAAAATAGACGGATTTAGGTTGTTATTAGAAAGATTGCCATTGGGTACTGTCATATTCGGTCCATCGACAGGACTACTCCATGTCCCAGATAGTCCATTACTATTTGGGTTAATCAAAGTATTCAAATCTAATGATGTCAAACTGCCATTACAAAGGGTATCCGTATTTAACTCAACAATAGGACAATTACAATCAACTACGGTTATCGTCACCGTTGCCATAGCTTCTTGACATGGACTCATGGCATTATTCGTGGTATATGTAAACTGAAAACTTTCTCCCATACTTCTACCGATAGTATTCACAACTGGTAAATTTGCATCAATAAGCATACCCTCTGTCTGTTGCCAATCTCCAGAATCACTATCCATCGACAACAACGAATTGAGATCGATTTCATAATCTCCTAGATTATTGTCTTCACCACATAAGTTGACTTGAGCATTTATAAGAGAAATCATTGGGGCTTCAACCTCCATAATTTGGAATATCGTATCCGAAGGACAATTCCCATCATCTATGGTCAAAGTATATTCTCCCGCTTGGTTAATTTCTAATACATTGGTGCTACCCATTATCATGTTTTGATATAACCACTCGAATTGGTAATCAGGAATATTGGGTGTACTGATGATTGTACTTCCTTGCTCACAGAAAGTTAATTCTCCAGACAAATTGAATGTTACATCACCAGTTACCTCTACCTGCCAAGTTCCTATATTCTCACATCCGTTAGCTTCGGTCGCAGTTACAGAATAACTTGTTGTTGAACTTGGGCTAACCAAAATATCTGAAGTCATCTCGGATGTACTCCATTCAAATGAATTGTAATCACTGGCATTATCTACTTGGATATTAGCTGGGTCTCCCGCACAAATTTCATTATCTCCGCTTAGCTGTACTTCGGTGCCATCTTGGGGGATGATAGTCAGTTGATCCGAGACATTGCTACAAAAGTAAGTTTGATCAATGATCTCTGCATAAAAACAATTATTAATGGTAATGTCCACATTTTCGAATACGGTCATGCCCAACCCTGTTTCCGATCCAATAAGTTCATCTTGACAATTATATAAATTGATCTCACTGTTAGTAAAATATTCTACAGTAATATCAACCACAGTCGCTCCACAAGCAATATCCGAAGAAGTAAAAGAACCTATAATGGGTTGATCTTCAATTTCTATATCGATGCATTCTTGTCTTTCACAATTATTATTTTCAATAATGTTGACACATAATTGTCCCATTGTTAGCGTTGAGAATTCATTATCAATGATATAATGATAGTCACCTTCATACCCAATTAACCCCGGTGCGTTTGATAAATCCCAATTTATACTTTCATTACCTGATAAATTAGCATTATTTATTTCAATAATATACTGTGGATCATTAGAGTCAAAAATTCCTTTGCATATTTGATAAGGATCGTTTTGAATAAAAGAAAAGTCAGGTAATGGATTGACGGTGATATTAATGTCAGAAATACCAGTGCAACTATTATCATCGGTCACCGTGACCATATACATGTCTTCAGTAGAAACCATAATATTACTTCCTATCTCAGACGTAGACCATTCATAACTATAATTTCCAGAGCCTCCTATCCCGGATGCAGTGAGCAATACTGTCTCACCCTCACATATTTCTGATGATGGGTCTGGAATTATCACAACAGATGGATTCTCATTAATATTAATAACCAAAGGGGCACCAATAGAATTAGGAGGACATCCATCATTATCCACAATGCTAAAAATTTCAAAACTATTATTTCCGAGTACCGGGAATACTGTTCGAGTGTCTCCATCTTGAATGGTTTCATTTGTTCCATTGGTCCAGGTAACAGTATAGTTTATACCTGGTGTTCCATCCTCTATAACAAAGGTCAATTCAGCACTTTCTCCTTCACAAACATTAAAAGGACCTGCAATATAGGCATGGTATAATGGGCAGGGCAAAACCACTTCTGAGCATGCAGAAAATTCAGAAGTATTGCCATTAGGATCGGTAACTGATGCGGTTACAACATCTCCAGCATTCAAAGCTCCAGAGGGATTCCAAGACCAATTTCCAGAAGCATCAGCACCTACCGAAGCGAGATAATCCTTGCCTTGTCCCAGCGTAAATTCACAATCTGTACAGCCTTGATCTACTAAAAATATTTCAATTGTTCCGTTAGATACTGAAGTTCCCGAAATAAGATCAGTTTCGCTTACTATTATAGATGGTTTTGATATACCATTATTACCACCATTAGGAATACTTATACCATAATTATCATTGCAATAAATAGAATTATTAGTAATAGTCAATCCAGATACTGAAGATATTAATTGAATACCATATAAATTATTATAAATCTCATTACTTGTAATTGTTCCAATACTGCTATCAGTATAGTATATACCGAAATTAGAATTGTTGAAAATCTCACAATTTTGTATCAAAATTTCATCACCAAACGCAATTGATATCCCAATATTAGAACAATCCGTAATTTCGCAATTTGAAACTATAAGATTGTCTGATGCCAAAATTAGTCCTATCTCAAAATTCCTAACGAACACATTATCTATAGTGATATTATCTGCCTTCAAATTGAGTCCATCAACAACTAAATTTACACCATCAATAACAATGTTATTTCCATTAATTTGTATTCCTTGGTCTGTTATATCGGGCAGCTCAGAAACTATATCAATAGTACCTGAAATAGTCACATTAATTATGTCTAAAATGGGATCTGCATTGGCACATTCAATTGCATTTCTTAGAGATCCGGGACCAGAGTCATTTGTATTTGTAACTTCTATCGTCGTTCCTCCATTAGTAGTTATACAACTTGAACATCCTGCCTCTACCTCCGGTTCGTTATTACAACCTGTGCTATTACTTGAAATATTTGCCGAACCCGGATTTAGATCTATCCAATCACATATTGATTGAACGGAACAGAAATCTAGAACATCGTTTCCACTTAAAGTCACCGCTGTTATTCCAACGGGTTCAATATTATCCAAACCGGAAAGGGAAGTAAGTGACGTATTATTTTGAATATTAACAAAACCTGTGATGGTTGTTATCCCTAATAATCCAGAAATATCGGTCAAATTTTCATTATTATGAATACCTATATCTCCAACAGAAGTCACCGAAGAAAGTGCATCAAGATTTGACAAACTAGCATTGGAAGCGATGTAGAGCTCATCTCCGATAGATGTAATATTATTAAGCCCTGAAAGATTTATCAAACTGGCATTGTCATTTATTGAAAGATCTCCCATCAACCCTCCCGATACCCCTGATAGTTGACTAATGTTTGTAAGATTCGGGCAATTCACAATCCCAAGATTCCAGTCCACCGTATTTAAAGAAGTTAAACCAGAGAGACTAGTCATGGCATCATTGGAATTAACAGCAAAACTGTGTGCTGAATTGAGAGAAGATAACCCTGTAAGATTCGTTAGTTGATCACAGTTCACAACGCTTAAAGGCCCGGATGTAGTTAAACTACTTAACCAATTTAGATTTGATATGTTGGGTAAATTTAATGCAGTAACATCATCATTTGCAGTTGTAAAGTTGTTGAATCCTGATATCGTTGTAAGATTTGGGTTATTGTCAATAATATGTTGTCCATCAATAGTTGAAAAAGATCCTCCAATATTTATAGAACTCAATGAATTGTTGTCATTAATCCTTACATGACTATTAAATGAAGAGTTATTGTTGGTTAGATCTACTGAGGTTAAAGCATCATTTTCCCATATAATTATAGATCCAATTTCGGTCAAATTATGAAGACCAAATGTGGATATCAACAAGTCATTATCTTCTATAGTCAGTGTACCTCCCACTGAAGTTATAACACTTAAAGGAGATAAATCGGTAATAGCACTTGATGTAATTCCGTCAATCTGAAGATAGCCTGACAGTTGTGTACACCCAGGATAATCAATTTGAAAATCATTAATTTGTTGTTGAGTTTGTAGTTGCAAATCTCCACTTGGAGGACACTGACCAAATAACCCTGCATAAAAGAACACCGTCAAATAAAAAATAATTATCTTCTTCATATCACTCCACTTCAAATACATAAGCACCATAAAATTCATACCCCACACCTGCATAATTACCAAAATTGCCTAATTGATAATCCATCTTTATACCTAATCTCAAGGCTCCTTCTTTGACCAAAGACCTAAGGAAAGAGTTTTTATCAAAAATCAGTCCTGTCTGCAAGAATACTTCTCCATTGGTAGCACCTCCTACTGAGGCCCAATACTTATTGAATTTTTCATATCTCACATTAGCCATCGCATGGATTGCCTTCGAAAAAGCATAAACGATCATCAAATTCGGCTCAACATAATGCTGTGCCCTTCGAAATGGAATATGTCGATATCCGAAATGTAGGCTCGCATGTGGACCACTGATTATATCACCAAGGGGAAGAAAATCGCCTGTCTCATATTTCAATGTGATGGCTTTAATAGGTACCAATTGATTGATGGCTAATCCTGCATAGTAATGACTCTTTTGTAGAGCATAAAAATCCGACACACTATTGTAAAACACTCCAACTCCTAAATTAGGAGAAATAGATGCCTCTCCTATAATATCCGGCGTGATCAGTTGATCTCTCACCGCATCAAAAGCTACAAGAGAACTTGGATCATAATCGTATCTTCCAAAACTAGCTTTGATACCCAAAGTAAGTACATCATCACGTTTACCCATCAGCTGAGGACTAAAAGCATATGCATAAGTAGCTGCCATACCAATCTTCTTAAAAGGGCCTACTTGATCTTGTTCCAAATAAGCTCCAACACTGGACCTGTTCTTACTTGGGCTGATAAAAGGATATTGAAATGCAATGGTACTATACTCTGGAGCATCATCAAATCCTGTCCAGTCTTGACGATGTGTCACACTGGTCTCCATAGCATTCCACTTAGCTGTCAAGGCTGGGTTCCATATAAATCCATTTTCGTAGAAACTACTCCAACTAGCCAATTGCTGAGCATCCAAATGAAGGGCCAAAAACAAAAGAAAAATTATAATTGTAGGTCTTTTCATCATACTTTATCTTTTAATATTTCTTACCAATCTAAATCCAGTCATCATATTTTTATCAGAAGGATTAATATATTTTCTCGATTTGACACGACACGTTTTTGATTTATTTCTCCATGATCCACCTCGTATGACAATGTACTTTTTACTCTTATTGGCTTCATCGTATTTGTTATACCAGTCAGAGGTATATTCTGCTACATTACCCGACATATCATACAGTTTATACGAATTTGCTTTCTTCCGCCCCACTCTGGCAGTCCCATCAGTAACCCCGTATTGTGCTACTTCATCTACATTATTGGATCCTGCATACTTAAAATTGTTTCCTCCACTAGCAGCATATTCCCATTCAGCTTCCGTGGGTAAGCGATAGTTATAAGGATTACCTTCTAAAGAGTTAAGTCTATCAATAAATGTCAGAACTTCCAAATAACTAACATTCTCGACCGGATAGTTTCCTGATCGTCCATCATTATAAAAGCTAGGATTATCTCCCATAACTTGTTTCCAAAACTTTTGAGTCACCTCATATTTAGATATTGCAAAAGAAGGAATAGAAATTTGGATTGTAGGTTTCTCATCCCTTTCACAATCTTTATCATCACATCCTAAAGTATATTCTATACTTTGTAATCGAACGAAACTTTTTTCAAGCTCTTCAATCAAGGGTGCTAATACCAATTCCTTTCTGGCATTCTCTACCTCTAGTTGTAACGATTTTAGCTCTTTAAGAAATACGGATTTTTTCGACGGATCATTAGATTGTCTGATCTTATTAATTAATCGTTCTAAATCCGATTTTTCGCCTTTATCTAAATCAAATCTTTGAATATTTTCAATACCGCTTTTAATCTCTTTATCATTTTCCAATACTACCATAGACTTTTTGTCAACCTCTTTGGCATCCGCTGTCATTTTTTCTTCTAATTTCTTATTCGCTTGATCAGCATATAAGCCATTTGAATACTTTTTTAAGTATGCTCTATAAGCCTCTATATTATCTCGTTTTTTTGTCTCAGTCCAAAATCTTTTTTCCTCTTCCTTTTTCAAATTGATAATGACCTTGTTGGCATCATTAACAAATTGTCCATTCGGATATTTCTTTAAATATTTTTCATACGCATTTATGGTCTCTTTAGATTTGGCTTTGTTCCATTCCGTCAACTCTTCCTTTTTCTCATATTCCTTTAATTCATCATTTACTTGTTGAATGTACTTTCCGTTCGGGTAGCTATTCTTATAGCTACTTATTAAAATCCTGGAAGGATTGGAAATAATCATTTGGTACAGCTTATCCTCATTCTGATTAAGGGTATTTTCTATGATTTTATTTGCCCTAACCTCTACTTGATCTTTATATTCACTATCAGGATAGTTCTTAAGGAAATCCTCATAGAGATTAATATCATCTGAAGATATTACCTTATCAAAAGCTTCTTTTTCTTGATCTTTCAGTTGATCAAGTTTGGCATTTATTTTTGATAATTGCTCTTGTCCTCCATATATTTTCTTGAGTTTTTCAACTTCTTGGTGCGTCTCTGCCTGCAATAAATCATTTTCGAAGTTATCCGATAAAATTTCTTCCTTCGGAGGTACAACTATCTCTACAAATCTAAGATTTCCATCTTTATTTATCTGAAAAATAGAATCACCTTTTATTGCCTCTGCCTTACCCCAGCTAAAAGGCTTAATTTCATCAAAAATAGGATTTACCAATACTTTTCCTTCTTGTGATTTACACCCATATTTACCACTTTTACTAAATATTAATGGTCCAGTGATGTAAGTGCTGTACACTTGGTTAACTCCGAATGATAAGGCAAAAACTGATAAAGCAGCAATGGCATATTTCCTGTTTTTAGTCAGTTGTTGACCAAGCCTATTAATAAAATTCGAATATCTGGTCTTGAAGAGTACAATCCTTCTTTTCCTCTCCTCTTTTTTGATCCTCTTTTGTTCCTCTCTTTGTTTTCTTTTTAAAGCTTCTTGCTCTTCTCTTTCCTTCTTTTGTTTGGCTTTTCTAATTCGTAACTCTTCTTCTCTTTGTTTTTTTCGTTCTTGCTCCTTCTTTCTCCGAGCATGCTCTTCAGCTTTTCGAATTTTCAATTCTTGAGCTTCTCTCTCTCTTCTCTTGTTTTCAACCTTTCTTTGTTTTAGTTCTTCTTCTCGTTTTATTCTTTCATCTTCTTCCCTTTTAATACGAAGCAATTCCTGTTCCTTTTCTAATCTTTCTTTCTCTTTTTCCTGTCGTCGTTTTAATTCTCCCTGCTCTTTTACCCTTCTAGCCTCCTCTTCGGCCTTCTGCTTTTCTGCTTCTTTCCTCCTAGCCTCTTCCAATCTTTTCTTAGTCAACTCAGCTTCTTCTTTCTTCTTAGCTGCCCGCTCTTCACGAATTCTATTCTCCTCTGCTTTCTTCTCCTTCCTTAACTGCTTATTCTTGTCATAATCTCTTTTGAATTCTTTGAAACGATTTTTAATTTTTTCATTTAAATCATCATAGTTTTTCTTTAGGTCCTCTACTTTAGGACTTAACACATCAGGAATTTCAACAGATTCTAAAGGATTGATTTCCTTATTACCTGGAGTAAACATCAGTGTCTCATCAGCCTCCCCTTCTTCAACATTAGATTTTACTTCCGGGTTTCTCAAAAATTCAACCAAATCTTGTCCTTTCTTCACTCTTACCTGAGGATCTTTTACCAAACATTTCTTAATGATTTGATCATAAGGATATGGACATTCTTCAATAGCTTCCGAGATATCAGCAGATACGATATTTTTGTATATTGATGTTCTTTTTGCCTCTACACTTCCAGAGACATCATCACTGGCAAATGGTTTTTTATTTGTCAGTATTTCGAAACAAATAACACCAAAAGACCATAGGTCTGCATTATAGCCTAATTTCTTTCCGTAAAGCTGTTCAGGTGGAGAATACTCCAAAGTACCTCCCTGAAAGCTATTGGATAACATCAATGAATATTCGTCATCTATAATCTTACTCAATCCAAAATCAGCAATCTTAGGAATAAAATTTCCATGAAAGTCCTTAGAAATAAGAATATTACTTGGTTTTAAATCCCGATGTATAATTTTATTATTGTGTAAGAAAGCGATTCCAGCCAATAGCCCATTTATAATCGCTACTTTCTGATGAACACCTAGTTTCCTTTTCGTAATGAGTTGCTTTAAATTGCCCTCATTATAAAACTGCATAATCGCGTAATCAAATATTCCATTCTCCATTTCAAACTGAAATACCGATTCATAATTAGCGATGTTTTTATGTGTCTCAAGTTTTTTTGTTGCATCGAATTCACTAATCAAAGAAAACTTCTTATCAGCTATATACTTAACTTCTGCCACCTTTATAGCCTTCCATTGATCTGTTAAATTGTCATATGCTTTGTAAACAGTACCGAATGCTCCACCTCCCAATCTACCATTGGAAATATCTATAGAAAATCGTTCAAAAAATTCTTTCTTGTGCATTACGAATTGGTCCTATAATTAGGTTCTTTGAGTAAGTCTGCTAATATACTCAATCCATTAAATATTTAGAATTTTTTTGTCGCTCCAATCGTTAGATAAGCTACTCCATATCCCAATTCTCCAAATGCTCCCATACTTGGTGAAAACATGTACCTCATACCAATAAATCCACTATAAGTAAATGAACTAGCTGATGCAGAAAAACCATTGCTAAAAATATCATCTCCGAAATATGAAGCCTTTACTACATTGTAGCCTAATAAAACACCTCCATATGTATTGATATTGCTTTTCTTAAATAGGTCAAAATCATACGTTCCTCTTACCCCCAAAATATAATAGCTTGACTTCCATCCCCAGTCACCATAGAAATTATCGCTATAAGTTATCTTGTCACTTGTATATCCCAAATATCCTCCAATCTTGACTCCATTATCAAGTTGTACCAAATCTAAAGAAACTGATAGCGGTGGTATTTTTGAATAAGATCCATTAGAAAGTGTATATCCTCCACCAATCGTAGAGCCCAATCCTACACCAGCATTTAGATGCTTGTCAAAAAAATGCTGACTGTTATTGACCACTTGAATTTTATTCGTGTTTTGTTGGTTATCATTTAATCTATTACTGGATTGCACAAATTGACCATATTGCCATTCTCCCTCCTTAAGGATACTTCCATCTACAGCATATAATACTCCTTCACCATGCTTTTTATCATTCGAGAATTGTCCTTTGTATCGTGTGCCATTAGAAAGGAATTCTTCACCATATCCATCTCTTTTATTCATTTTCCAATTCCCCTTATACTTAGAACCAGAAGTCCAAATAAACCTTCCAAAACCATGTTTCTTACCATCCTTAAAGTTGCCTTGATATTTATTTCCTGAAGAGTAAATAACGGTTCCTTCTCCATTGGTACAATTTCCTTGTACACACTGGGAATTAACTGTAGAGCTTGTAAATATGATTAAAACGCTTATTAATTTTAAAGTATTGATTTTCATGTGTTTGATTTTTATGCACCAAAAATAAATGTCTGGTCAGTGGTTATTGTCGAGATTGTTTGAATCAAATAAATCTATGTACGAACTGTTTTTGAATTGATTCAACCCATGAAATTATTTGTTCAACTATCTTTTACAAATTAAAAAGACAATGTTTAATAAGGGGATAATACTTGTAAGGCAATTGGTAAACTACCGCTTACAAGTGGTGAACTACAAACTTAATATGAATATCAGATACTATTTACAGATTTTCGAAGGCATGAAGCACCTCCTTCTTGTAAGTCCTCCCGATACGAAGTTCGGTTCCATCTATCAATTTAAGGCTTGAATGATTAACCCATATCACATGATCGACATTAATGATTGTACTGCGGTAAATCTGAATAAAATTAGTGGTAGCCAACTGAGATAGTAACCTTTTTAACGTCGTATCCGTCCAAAACGATGTTGCCTCCGTATATACTCTGGTGCCATTATCTTCTGCTTGAATATATAGGATATCGTCTGGTTTAATAAAATATGTTTTATTTGTTCCTTTTAACTCTATTTTAGGATCGTCTTTAGATGTTTTTTTGGCCTCTTCAATTTTCTGAACTGAGTAGACATATTAGAAAATAGAACATATTGAGCATTTCGTCCTGTAGGAAGGTTTTGTAAGGCTATTTTAAATGCATCAATAGATTTGTTGTACTCTCCAGACTGACTATAAATATTACCTATCGTATTATAGATACCCACCCTATTCATTTCTTCACAATAAGCACATGAAAGGTTCAAACTATCTGCTTCATATAGAAGCTTTAACGCATCAATATTTCTGCCTAGATTATATAATCTTGTCCCTTTATTTATTTTAAGCTTGACGTTCTCTACATTGCAATCCTCATTGCCTTCATGACACTCCAAAGCGATAGCTTGATCTAATATGTCCAAGCTTTTCTCTGTATTACCTAGTTTATTTTCACATGTCTGTAAAAAATTAAGAGCAAGTTTTTGATTTGAAATATTTTTCACTCGCTCTGCATATTTAAAAGCCTGCTGAGCATATTTCTTTCCTTTTTCTAATTCACCTTGATTCATAGAATATCTGGAATAAGTTAAGGAATAATAAATCTTCACCTTTTCGCACTGCTCTGAAGCTAAGTCATACAAACTATCAAGCTCGATTAACTTATTACCTACCTTACCCTTATTAAAGTTTTCGAATCGGTCCTTAAATTCACTATTCCATTCCTCACATGAAGTTTGTGCCGACAATGAATGAACTCTCAAAAAGAACAAACCAATAAGTGCAAAGCTGATAAATTTCAAAAAAAAATGTCTTTTGTTCACCAAAAGTGTAAATATCGCCAAATATTGTAAAGTGGTCACTTATAAAACAAAAAAAGGCGACCTATCAAGATCGCCTTTCAATGTTTTTAATTTCTCTCTTATCTACCCATTCAATGCTGCGGCACCACCCACTATCTCAGATAGTTCTCTGGTAATCGCTTCTTGACGAGCTTTGTTATAATTAATCTTTAATTCTTTCATTAACTCATCTGCATTCTCTGTAGCCTTATCCATTGCTGTCATCCTTGCTCCATGCTCAGATGCATGGGTGTCAAGTAAAAATTTCTGAAATGTAGTTTGCAAAATACTTGGAACCAGTTCACTCAGTAGCTTTTCCTTTGAAGGTTCGAAGATATAATCTGCCCTCATGTTGTCATTAATATCATTATTACTCTCTGTAACGACAGGTAAGTATTGAACCAAAGTAGGTTCTTGCATGGCTGCATTTCTAAACTTCCCATACACAACATCTACTCTATCCAACTCTCCTCCCTCAAAATGATCCATGATAGCTTGCGAAACATTAGCTACATTATCAAAGCTCAAATCACTAAATAATTCTACATGGTCATTTACCACTAAATCAGTACCATATTTTTTTACTAACACGTCATAACCCTTCTTTCCAATACAGATTATTTTTAGTTTTCCACTAGTCACAAAATCAGCATACTCTGTATCGATCTTATGTATGGCTTTTTTAATAATATTTGTATTGAAAGCTCCACATAAACCTCTGTTAGAAGTAACAACAACAACAGCTATATTATTCAAATCTTTTACTACTCCAAATGAAGATGAAGCATCCCCATCCGTATTAGCAAGAATATTTTTAAGCATTCTGTCCAATCTATTGGCGTAGGGTCTCAATTCTGTAATAGCTTGTTGAGCTCTTCTCAACTTTGCCGCAGAAACCATTTTCATTGCCTTGGTTATCTGCTGTGTCGATTTTACAGATTTAATCCTTTCCCGTACTTCTTTAAGCTTACCTGACATAATTATTTATGTTTGATGCCAATTATTTATTAGTTATACTGAGCACTCATTTCAGCCGCCAAATCCTTCACCAATTTTAAGTCATCTTGTTCCAACTTACCTTTTCTCAAATTATCCAGTGCTTCTGGATGTCTTTGGGATAAACTAGTCAAAAATGATTCTTCAAATTCTCTAACTCTGTCAACAGGAATATCTTTTAACAAGCCCTGAGTACCAAGATATATTATAGCCACTTGCTTCTCTACTGATACTGGAGAATACTGTGGTTGTTTTAATATTTCAACATTCCTCTTACCTTTTTCTAATATTGCCATTGTAGCTGGGTCCAAGTCTGAACCAAACTTAGCAAATGCTTCCAAATCTCTATATTGAGCCTGATCCAATTTAAGAGTACCTGCTACTTTCTTCATAGACTTTATCTGAGCAGAACCTCCTACTCTTGATACAGATACACCAACATTAATCGCTGGTCTGATACCTGCATTAAACAAGTTCGATTCCAAAAATATCTGACCATCTGTAATCGAAATCACATTGGTAGGAATATAAGCAGAAACATCACCCGCCTGTGTTTCAATAATCGGAAGTGCCGTTAGAGAACCTCCACCCTTTACAATACCTGCTTTCTTCAAAGATTCAGGAAGGTCATTCATGCCTTGAGCAATTTTATCATCTGCGATAATCTTAGCCGCTCTTTCTAATAATCTTGAGTGTAAGTAGAATACATCTCCAGGATATGCTTCCCTTCCGGGAGGTCTTTTCAAAAGAAGAGACACCTCTCTATAAGCTACTGCTTGTTTAGACAAGTCATCATATATAATAAGAGCTGGTCTACCTGTATCTCTAAAATACTCACCAATCGCTGCACCTGCAAAAGGAGCATAAAACTGTAGTGGTGCCGGATCAGCTGCCGAAGCAGATACGACCACCGTGTAATCCATAGCTCCATTTTCTTCCAAAGCTTTCACTACTTGAGCTACAGTAGATGCCTTTTGCCCTGAAGCTACGTATATACAATAAACAGGCTCACCTCTATCGTAAAATTCTTTCTGATTAATTATCGTATCAATAGCAATAGCCGTTTTTCCTGTTTGTCTATCACCAATGATCAATTCTCTTTGTCCCCTTCCAATAGGAATCATAGAATCTATCGCCTTAATACCAGTCTGAAGAGGTTCATTTACAGGTTGTCTGTAAATAACTCCCGGAGCCTTTCTTTCAATAGGCATTTCATATTTATCACCTCCGATAGGTCCTTTTCCATCAATGGGCTCACCTAATGGATTAACTACTCTACCTACCATTCCTTCTCCTACTTCTATAGAAGCAATTCTTGAGGTTCTTCGTACTGTAGATCCTTCCTTAATACCATCTCCAGGTCCTAAAAGTACTACCCCTACATTATCTTCTTCTAGGTTCAATACTATTGCTTGGACGCCATTCTCAAATTCTACCAATTCTCCAGCTTGAGCTTTAGAAAGCCCATAAACTCTTGCAATACCATCTCCCACTTGTAATACAGTACCTACCTCTTCGAGTTCTGATTCTGTTTTAAATCCTGAAAGTTGTTGTTTTAATATAGCTGATATTTCATCCGGTTTTACCTCGATCATGATATTAATTATTTTAAACTATTAATTCTTAAATTTCTTTTACATATGAGCTGCCAGAAAACTCCTTTCGCAACTCTTTTAATTTATACAAAACACTTGCATCGTAAAGCTTATCTCCTATTTCTAGAATATACCCTCCTATAATAGAAGGGTCAATCTTAGAAGTTATTTCTACCGCCTTATCAGTAGCATTACTGGCAAGTAATTTTGTTTTAATACTTTCTATATTCTCATCTGAAAGTTTTTCCGCTGTTGTGATAGTTACAGAAGACAAACCTTTCATCTTTTTGTACTGTTTAACAAAGCTGTTCGCTATTGCTAAGAGATCTTTCTCTCTTCCCTTTTTAAGAATCAATTTGAAGAAAAGCATAGTTAAATCACTTACTTTCCCTTCAAATATTTCTTTGAAAATAGATAGTTTCTTCGTTGTATTAACAATCGGACTCTTTAGAAGAAGTTTGAAATCTCTTAGTTCACTCATCTTCATAAAACCTTGAATATCAGAAACCACCTCTTCCAACTTATTTTGTTCTATCGATAAGTCCAATAGCGACTTGGCGTATCTTGTAGCTACTTTTGTAGAAGACATAACTTAAATTAGTTTAGATTCATATCGTCTACCAAATTCTTCACAAAACTTTCATGCTCTGCCTGACCTGATAGTTGTTTCTTAATCACTTTTTCAGCAATATCCAATGCCATATTACCCACCTGATTTTTCACCTCAGTAAGAGCGGCTTTCTTCTGGTTTTCTATTTCTGCCTTTGCTGAGCTTACAATCTTTGCAGCTTCCGCTTTCGCTTTGTCCTTTGCCTCATTAATCATTTGATTCTTTAATTCCTTGGCCTCTTGAAGGATTTTAGATCTCTCTTCTCTTGCAGTTGCTAAAAGTTTGTCATTCTCTGCTTTCATATTAGCCATCTCCTCTTTTGCTTTCTTTGCCTGATCCAAAGCATCTTGAATATCTCCCTCTCTCTTTTCCAATGCCTGTGCAATAGGTTTAAAGGCATACTTCCCCATGATCAACCAAAACAATACAAAGATGATAAGTGACCAAAATGCAAGTCCTGGAGTGGGCTGAAAGGGCGTAAAGCTCAATAATGTCATCATATTAATTTCCTTTTCTATAAATAATTTAAACTTAGGAGTAGATCACCTCCGCCAACCGCATTGGCGATCTACTAAATAACTTTCTTCAGTAAGTCCTACGACATGAAGATAGAAAGTAGAATAGCAATCAATGCTGCTCCTTCCACGAATGCTGCCATCAAAATCATTCCTGATCTGATATCACCTGAAGCTTCAGGTTGTCTAGCGATCGCTTCCATAGCTTTTCCACCAACCATTCCAATACCGATACCTGCTCCAATTACCGCAAGTCCTGCTCCTACTGCTGCTAATGTTCCAGTCATAATGTTATTATTATAATTATTTAAATATTTACGATTTATTAATGGTGATCTTCAATTGCCGCTCCAATATATGAAGCTGTCAATATCGTGAACACAAAAGCCTGAACAAAGGCCACAATTAACTCTATGGCCATCATAAATAGTGTCAAAGGAATTGCCATCGCAGTTCCAATAGCACTTCCTCCAAGGCTTTCTCCTGAGTTTCCGAAAATAAATATTAAACCTATAAAACTCAAAATAGCAATATGCCCTGCAGAAATATTACCCGCCAAACGAAGCATCAAGGTCAGAGGTTTGATAAATAAAGACATAAACTCAACAACTGCCAGCAATGGCTTTACCATAACAGGGACACCTGGCATCCAAAATATATGCTGCCAGTAATGTTTATTTCCACTCAAGTTAACAACCAATGCCACTAGTACAGCCATTACCATAGTTACTGTAAGGTTTCCAGTCACATTAGTACTTCCCAAGAAAGGAATCTGACCAAATAGGTTTAATCCTAGTATAAAAAAGAATATACTCATTAACAATGGCAAGTACTTCATATACTTCGCCTTTCCAATAAATGGAATTGCTACCTCATCTCTAATAAAAAGAAACATAGGTTCCAAAAATCCTTGAATACCCTTAGGAGCTGAAAGAGGATTATTCTTATATCTTTTCGCCGCCTTGAAAAACATCCACATTAACAACAAAGTGACAATAATCATTGCCAATACATTTTTGCTGATAGAAAAATCATAAAAAGATGTTATTCCACCTCCTAAAATCCCTCCATCTAATGTTGTCCGAGCATCACATTTATATGTTTTTCCTTCATAGCAAACATAAGTTACATCTACTTCTTTACCTTCCTTCATCTCTGGCTTATGAGTAAAACCACCTACTTCTACACTTCCCTCAGTTGGGAACCCATTATCAACCACTTTATATACACTCCCGTGATGCATCACATATCCATTATAAGAATGATGACCATCTTCGTGATGTCCAATATGAAACTTGTTAGACATAAATATATCCCAACCTTTATCAGGTGCATATAAGAAAGTAGGCAACGGGATTCTTAACCAATCCAGAATACTATATACATTTCCATCACTAATATGGTGAATAGCTGTTGCTGCCGGATCATATTCACCGTCATGGTGTCCACATTCTCCATGACCGTGACCATCCGAGTCATGGCTATGTCCATGATGTGCGTGGTCATGATGACTATGATCATGTCCGTGATGACTGTGATCATGTCCATGATTATGGTCGTGTTGACCAAAACAAACACCACACATTAAAATAAATGCAACAAATAAAAAACTGAATTTTGTTTTGATATGCATAAAGCAGCCGTTTACAAATTTGCCGCAAAAGTAAGGAAATATATAAAATGTATAAGCACCCACAAATAAAAATATTCCACATTAATAATTAGAGTTTATATAACTAACTTTTATATATGTGGCATCAATCAGCAAGGCAGTTTTTTCTTAATGCCATCATAGGTTAGTTAGATATAATGATTGGCCAAACCAAAGTTCAGCCTATTATTATTTCATGTGAAATAATAAACACATTCAAAATTTTAAATATTCATTATTCCATTTTTCTACCTCTTTCTCCATTTATCCATGGATTCCATACATTAAACATACGCATGGTGAACTCTAAATTATGGCTATCAAATATTTCCTGAATTTTATCCCGACTGTGACGTGTCCAATCTGCAGAAGGATTGGTGTCATTTGCCCACCCCAAAGTTAGAGCAGCTACAATTACCGAATTCAATTTAAGAGACTTAAGATCCACCTTATCATAGGTATCTGATGCTGCATGATAGTTCAGACCGTATGACGTGGACAAATGATTTGCTACCAAATTAGGCACTCCTTCCAGCATGAAGTCAAAATTATCAGTTCCTACTATCGGAATATTTAGATGTGTAAAAGGTCCCAATCCTTCTACCTCTTTCAAGTACTTATTAATATCTTTAATAATATCTTCTCTACCATTAGTAAAAAAGCCTATTATAGCACCACTCCCGATGTCAACTGATAGCGTCATCTTATGATCATCGAGACTGCCATTATTTTGTTGTGTATACGCCCAGGAACCAAAATAACCCTGTTCTTCACCATTCCATAATGCAAACCTAATTGTCCTTTTTGGTTTAATATCAAGTTTCTTCATTTGTCTTGCTATATCTATCATCATACTCACATTACATCCATTATCATTAGCTCCAGTGCCTAAGGCCCAAGAATCCAGATGTGCACCTATCAAAACTATTTCTTCGGGAAATTCACTTCCTTTGATTTCAGCTATTACATTTTTACTAATAAAACTATCTCCTTCCTTGGCTTTGATTCTTCCTTTCACACTCAACTTTTCTCCCCTCTCAATCAATCGAATACATCTTTTAGCATCTTCTCTAGCCATCACGAATTGAGGCATATCATTATCTATCCCCTTCGACCCAATAAAGGTATAAAGTAGTTTTTTGGGTCGTGATGCCATAAAAATTATCCCACTTGCACCATATTCAACTGCCAAATCTTCAATTTTCTTAGCAAATGCATACTCTGCAAATAATCCACTTATATCTAAACATAAATCTGATGGAACCAAAACCAAGTTTCCTCTTATTTCTTCTCGCTTTTGACTCCATGTATCTTCCTGTTCATCCTTAACGTATATTATATTCATCTCATAGTTCCCCGAAGGACTCATATACTTAGAAACAACTGCTGGAGTAAATTCTTCAGTATTTCCAATTGAAATGGTAAATATAGTTTCTCCGGGAATCCATTTTTTTGGCATGTGAAATTCCATTAATGAAACATCTACATTAGCTTCTTGAAATTTAGCATATGTCCAATCCACTGCCTTCTCATTGGCTTCTGAACCTGTTACTCTACCTCCAATATTATCGCATAAATACTGAAGATCTTCTTCTATTGGGCTATCTTTCATCAGAGCATTTGTAAGACGAAGTACATCACTTTGTCCATTACTGACACTTATAAAAACCGATAAGAGACCTATAAGTAAAAATCTTACATTCATCAATACTATTCGCTTTATTAATTGCAAAATACTAAAGTTTGAATGAAAAGCGACTTGATAAAATATATCCCTTGTTTTTTAAAGAAATTTAATTTCTAATTTTACTAATTGTAAAAACAACACTAATTATATTTCTGAATTTATATATTTGCCAAAATAACAACAAAGCATGCTAGCGATTATATCTTTTTTAGGCTTTACACTTTTAGTTGGAATAATAGCCTATTGGTCCACAAGAAATACGGATGAAAAAACAGCTGATGGCTATTTTCTGGGAGGCAGAAGCTTGACGGCTGGCGTAATAGCAGGTTCTTTGTTATTGACTAATTTATCCACGGAACAAATTGTCGGTCTTAATGGAGCGGCTTATTCCGAAGGCATACTTGTTATGGCTTGGGAAACATTGGCAGCGATAGCTATGGTTATAACTGCTATATTTCTCTTGCCAAGATATTTAAAAGGAGGAATAAGTACCGTCCCACAATTCTTGGAAGATAGATTTGGTAAAACTACCAAAACCATCACTTCAATACTTTTCTTATCTGGATATATGATCGTTCTCCTGCCTATAGTCTTATACTCTGGAGCATTGGCGATTGTCACTATGTTTGATATCGCGGCAGGACTAAACATAAGCCATATGACAGGTGTTACTTTGTGCGTCTGGTTTCTAGGTATTATTGGTTCCATATATGCAATTTTTGGTGGCCTGAAAGCAGTGGCAGTATCAGATACGGTCAATGCAATAGGGCTTCTCATTGGAGGCCTTTTGATTCCATTTTTTGGTTTGTCATATATTGGTGATGGTAGCATTGGTAATGGGTTAGATATTTTAATGAATAATGCTCCTGAGAAATTTGACATCATCGGTAGCAATGATTCCTCTATTCCGTTTGCCACTATTTTCACTGGAATGATGTTAGTGCAGTTATTTTATTGGGGCACTAATCAAGCGATTATTCAACGTGCCCTTGCTGCAAAGAATCTAAAAGAGGGACAAAAAGGTTTATTGTTGGCAGCATTTATCAAAATTCTTGGACCACTTATTGTTGTACTACCAGGCATTATTGCTTTTTATGTTTTTAAGGGAGAACTTGAAATTGCAGATCAGGCCTATCCCAAATTGGTGAAAGAGGTTTTACCTGCCGGACTTCTCGGTTTCTTTGCTGCCGTACTCTTTGGAGCCATTTTAAGTTCGTTCAATAGTGCATTAAATAGTTCGGTTACACTTTTTGGTTTGGACATATACAAAGAATATTTTAACCAAAACGCTTCAGAAACTGAAGTAGTAAAAAAAGGTAAGACATTTGGCATTATCCTTGCGGTTTTCTCCATGATCATAGCTCCTCTAATAGCCTATGCTCCTGAGGGACTATTTGGATATTTACAAGAAATCAATGGTTGTTATAGTATACCCATACTTACCATAATAGTAGTTGGATATCTAACCAAATATGTTCCTGGAAAAGCTGCCAATATTGCCATTATTCTCGGATGCGTCTTATACATTATCAGTCAATTTATATTAAAGCCTTATGTTTTTGGTCCTGACAATTATCCACACTTCCTACATGTCATGGCAATACTCTTCTTATTAAATGTATTGATCATGTTGATAATAGGTGCTGTACAACCTAGGAAGATAGCTTATGAACTCAATTATTCTGAACAAGTAGATATATCACCGTATAAGTACTTATATCCTGTGGGAGGATTAATTGTCGCAATTGTAGTTTACAGTTATATTTATTTTTCATAAGTAAAGACATTGTCGAAAAAGGCATGAAAGTAAAAATATGTTGTATAAGCAACCATGAAGAAGCTAAAATTGCTATTCAATGTGGTGCCAATGCAATTGGGCTAGTAGGACATATGCCCAGCGGCCCAGGTGTTATAAGTGATGCACTCATACACTCTATCAGCAAAGAAACACCTTCACATATCGAAACATTTTTATTAACGAGTGAAACAACTAGCCAAGGTATTATAAATCATCATAACCTTGTAAAGACGTCTGTCATACAAATTGTCGATTCTCTTACAAAAGGAACACACGAAGAAATTAAAAAAGCTATACCTGACGTGAAGCTAGTTCAGGTTATTCATGTAATAGACCAACAATCTGTCAAAGAAGCGATAGAAGCTTCTAAAGCTGTAGATGCATTGTTATTGGATAGTGGCAACCCTAATTTAGACATAAAGCAACTTGGTGGGACTGGAAGAACACATAATTGGCAACTGAGTAAAGACATATGCAATCTTGTCAGCGTTCCCGTTTATCTAGCGGGTGGGATAAATAAACACAATGTACTTGATGCCATTCGCACTGTTAATCCATATGGTATTGATTTGTGTAGTAGTGTTAGGTCAAATGGAAAATTAGATAAAAAGAAGTTAGAGGAGTTTTTCGATGCTCTGAATTCACAACCATAAATATCCTTCTAAGGATCGATTGATCGAAGTATTAATGCTTTCCTTCGAAAAAGTACATTTTCAAATCGTCAAAAAATTATCTTTAGGTGATTAATAAATAGTATTTCTTGAATTATCTCGAAAACATAAAAGTTGCAATTGATTCTATTAGGAGCAACATCCTTAGATCTCTCCTCACTTTAATGATCATTGCTGTTGGAATAGCTTGTTTGGTTGGAATGTTAGCTGCTATTGATGGGATATTGAAATCCATCAGTGACAACTTCAATAAAATGGGAGCCAACTCATTTTCTATTCGTGCACTTGATGGACTAAGAAGCTCCGAGCAACAAAAAGAAGCTATTAAGTACGAAGCCATCGATTTTGAGCAAGCGACTACTTTTAAATCAAAATTCAATACAGGTGAAGCACTTACAAGTGTCTTTACCTCATGTACTAGAAGTGCTACGCTCAAAAATCAAGACAAGAAGACCAATCCCACCACGCTTGTCATGGGTATTGATGAAAACTATTTTCCCGCTTCTGCCTTTGAAATAGAAGAGGGCAGGAATTTTACCATCAAAGAGGTTAATAGTGGAGGCAATAAAGTAATACTTGGCTTTGAAATAGTTTCTAAACTATTCAAAGGAAAACATAAGTCGGCGATCGGAAAAGCTATCAGTATAGATGGCCGAAAATACAAAGTCATAGGTACTTGTAAGAAAAAAGGTGCCAACTCAGGTGACTCGAACGACAGGAGAGTTTTTGTGCCCCTTATAAATGCTAAAATCAACTATGGCTATCAGGGAAAGGCCTATCGTATCACCTCTTCAGTCAACAATGTAGCCAATATTGACAATGCCATAAATGATGCCATTGGAGTGATGAGAATAGTACGAAAACTTAAAGCTTCTCAAGAAAACAATTTCGAAATCCGTAAGAGTGACGGCATTTTGGAACAAATGAAAGATATGACTCTTAATCTTCGTATCAGCACTATCATTATTGCCATGCTAACACTAATGGGAGCGTCAATAGGCTTGATGAATATAATGTTGGTTACTGTAACAGAACGAACAAGAGAAATAGGAATCAGAAAGGCTTTGGGAGCTACTTACAATAATGTACTTATTCAATTTTTGTCAGAAGCAGTAGTTATATGTATCATTGGTGGGATAGTAGGTGTTATTTTGGGAATAGCCTTAGGTTTTGCGGTTACTTTAATGATGAAAGGTTCCCTAGTAATACCTTGGGCATGGATTATATTAGGAATCACGGTATGTATTGCCGTAGGACTTATCTCCGGTTTATATCCTGCTATGAAAGCAGCTAAGTTAGATCCTATAGAATCTCTTAGATATGAATAAAAAAAGGTGAGAACTACTCGCTCTCACCTTATATTTTCAAATTTATGTGATTGTTTTATTGTTCCTATTTTTTCAACAAATCACGAATTTCCGTCAACAGATCATTATCACTAGGACCAGCTGGTGCAGCTTCTTCTACTGGTGCTTTTGTTTTATTATATGATTTTACAATCATGAATAATACAAAACCCGTAGTAATCAATGTAATAATAGAATTGATCCATTTTCCGTAGTAAACAGCATTTTCAGGTGTCGTAACAGAACCATCATCTCCTAATGTTGCAGCTGACAGTACATATTTCATATCTGCAAAATCCAATCCACCCATAAAATGACCAACAATCGGCATCATGATGTCATTTACGAATCCATTAACAACAGCACCAATAGCTCCTGCTAAAATTACGGCTACCGCCAAGTCTATGACATTTCCTGTCATAATAAAGTCTCTAAATTCCTTAAACATAGTGTTGATTTTAAGTTGTTAAATTAATAAAACAAATATATGTTTTTTCAATTTGTTGACTCTCAACTTACTAAATTGTCACAATCTACTTCAGGAACTCAATACTTTTACTAATAAAACTTGAGAGCTTTTCTCCTTTAAGCATATTTTGGTTCAAAAGTGCCAGTTGGTGCAAGTATTTAGCGAAATCATTCTTTTTATCCTGACTTCTCATTTTCATCAACTTGTCAGCAACTAAAGGATGATTGGTGTTGATTACTACATTATACATATCACCAAAAGCACTCATATCCATACCCTGCATGCTCTGCATTTCTTTCATTCTTCTCATGAATTCAGGCTTAGTAATTACTACAGGATGATCATCCGGAGACATTGCTTTAAGCTCTATATGTCCTCCATTTAAGTCTCCCAAACTATCCGTAAATATGGTCTTTACTTTTTCTTGCTCTTTTTCAGATAACACCGACTCTTTACTCTCTTCTTTCTGCACCAGATTATCTACAACATCCGAATCTACCCTTACAAAAGTTATATTGCCCTCTTTCATCTCGAGATGCTGCATAAAATGGTTGTCAATCACTGTATCAAAAAGAAGAATATCATATCCTCGATTTTTCACTGCATCAATATATGTGTGGTGCTCGGCTTGGTTGGTAGTGTAGATATGCACCATTTTGTCATGCTTATCAGTTTGCAGTTCCTTTATTTTTTCCTGATACTCATCGATTGTGTACTTTTTACCATCTAATGAGGGCAGCAAGGCAAACTTTCTCGCTCTTTCATTGAATTTTTCATCGGTTAGCATCCCATACTTAACAAAAGTACCTACCTCACTCCACTTCGACTCATAGTTTTCTCTATCCTTCTTAAATAAGTCATTAAGTTTCTCTGCTACCTTCTTAGTAATATACCCTGTTATTTTTTTCACATTGGCATCCGCCTGTAAATAACTCCTTGATACATTCAAAGGTATATCAGGACTATCTATTACACCATGTAACAGAGTTAAGAATTCCGGTACTATTTCCTTTACATCATCGGTAACATAAACCTGATTAGAATACAGTTGAATTTTATTCTTCTGTAATTCTATATTGTTACTAAGCTTAGGAAAATATAAAATACCCGTAAGATTAAATGGATAATCTATATTAAGATGAATCCAGAATAATGGTGGTTGACTAAAAGGGTACAACTCGTTATAAAAATTCTTGTAGTCATCTTCTGTAAGCTCCGATGGATTCTTTTTCCAGATAGGATTAGGATTATTGATAATATTATCCACCGTAATTTCTTTTACATCTTTTTCCTCCTCACCTTCTTTCTGTTCTTCCTTTTCCGTTCTGGTTCCGAATTTTATCTCCACTGGTAAAAATCTGCAATACTTGTTTAAGAGCTCAGATATTTTACTCTCCTCTAAATATTCTTTTGCATCATCAGAGATGTGTAAAACAATATCTGTTCCTCTTTCCGACTTGCTAGTAGTGTCAATAGTATATTCCGGATTTCCATCACAAGTCCATACTACTGCCTCTGCTTTTTCATCAAACGATTTTGTAAAAACTTCCACTTTATCTGCCACCATGAACGCAGAGTAAAACCCAAGTCCGAAATGACCTATGATACTCTCGTCCTTATACTTTTCAAGAAAATCTTCTGCTGAAGAAAAAGCGACTTGATTCAAATACTTTTCAACTTCTTCTCTTGACATTCCAATACCCTTATCGGATATAGTCAAAGTCTTAGCATTCTTATCCACTTTAATCTCAATCTTGGTATCTCCAAGATCTCCTTTTATCTGACCTGTTCTTGACAAAGTTTTCACTTTTGTCGTTGCATCCACGGCGTTAGAAACCAGTTCTCTTAAAAATATCTCTTGATCTGAGTATAAAAACTTTTTAATTATGGGAAAAATATTTTCCGTCTGTACCGATATATTACCTTTTTGCATGAGATTTTAATTGTTTACAGAAAATCATTTCTCAAATCACATGCCACCAGTATTTTTATGTCATTTTGGCAAGAAACTAACAATTACATGTGACTCATTGTCTGTCTGCTTTTATCCTTTGTTGTAATGAACAAAGAGGTCATCCTTTTTACGAGACAACCTCTTCATTCATTTTTAGACACTGCTTTAATTATCCATATAGAAGAGGAGAAATAATCAATAATATATGCATTCACAATCTGGGGCCGTTCCTCCTTCAGGCACTGCGCCACTAAAGGGATAACAATACCTTACTCCTGGAATATTATATGTCGAGCAAGGTATATAAGGCTTTTCTTCAATATCTATTTTTACATCAGCATATCCATATGGATGAACCTCTGAGGTAACAATTTCATAGTCACCTTCCAATACTTTGATATAAATGTCATCTTCGGTATTGATAATATATTTTTCATTAATTTGTTCAGCAAATTCTCCGCTGAATTCATGTTCTTGTGTAACTATAAAATGAGTATTAACAAAAGTTGTTAGTGCCTCTGTATTGATATTTTCAGGAACCTCACCTAGTGTATTGACAATATCTTCTATTACCAAATCTTCTGTTACTTCATCAAGAGGTTCTTTTCTGATTATCCTCATAGTTTCATTGTCCAATAGGTAAGTAACTGCATTTAATTCCGTTTCCCCAGTTGGATTCCATGGCCCAATATATAATGGACAAACTCCATTATAATTACATTCGTCAATATCAAAACCTATAAATGCGGGAGGTAAAGCTCCATATCCCCAATTTAAGTGTATTGCATTTACATCTTCGTCTGTCTCTTGCATTGATCTTAATTCGGTAGCCGCATCACTTATACTCTTGACTTCTAGACTTGAATCCGAACAAGCACTAAATATGAATATTAGTGTTAGAATAAATAATGACTTAAAATAAAAAGATACTTTCTTCATTTCTAAATATTAAATTATTACACCTACTCTATTCTGGCTTTTCGGTTTCCGCCTCTTTTAATTAGTTGAGATACCAATTAAAAATCTAACCAGAAACTTGAACGATTTTTTTACTTCCTCATCTCTTTGTTAATAATCCGCAGCAAATGAATCAACCAAATACAAAACTTTTTCTTTCCTCCTCTGAGCGATAGGAACTTCAAATTCATCCGATAAAACGAGAAAACCTCCCTTAGACTTGTTATATTTTATAATATGATTTAAATTAACAATATAAGATTTATGGGTTCTGATATACAGCGGATACGGCAACAAAGATTCCATTTTTTTTAATGTCTTAGCAACTAACAAAGAACATGTCGAAGTGTATATATGAGTATAATTGTTTTCCGCAACGCATCTGATAATATTGTCATATTCAAAATAATGAACTCCTGTATTAGAGGGAATAGCGATTTTCCTTTTAATGGCTTCGTTTACATGAATTTCATTAGAATAATCTCTTGCCAATCTTTCTAGGATCTTAGCGACATGGTCATCATTAAAAGGTTTCAGAATATAATCATATATATTATATTTTACTATTTCAAAAGCATGGATCTGAGATTCGGAAAATATAACACTTCCTATTTTCTTACTTTGTAGGAAAAGCAAAATTTGATGTATCTCAAAATTGTCTATGTTATCAATGTCAAAAAAAGCAAAACATATGTCAGTGGCATGAGTATAATGTATACAAGTTGTCAAATCTTCAGCATGGCCAACTATTGTAACATTAAGGTTTGTAATTTTTTTATACCATCTCCAATTATCCTTTTTGCCTATAACAAGTGCCTCAACCATACTTCTATAGTTGTCACTTAGTTCATAAATCTAACCCATCAAAGAAATTTCGTAACTCCCTTTATTTACTATTGTTCTAATATCCTCAATATTTTCGAGGCATCATTCTTATGAAAAGTCAAGTTGGAGTCGTTTGCAATATTATTCAATATCTTCTTCGCAGCTTCTTTTTCTCCAAGAGATAATTGTGATAAAGCAAGATACCATCCTGACGCTTCGCTATAAGGATGGGATTCATTATTATGAATAGTTTTCAAAATTTCACTTGCCCTTTCGAATTTTTTGGTTGCCATGAGAGACACCGACAAATAAAACAGAGCCGTAGAGTCATTTTCGAAAGAATCAAACTTAGTAATTGCATGCTCATAGTCTCCGTTATTATATAATGACATGGCATCCAATAGCTTATTCTTGTTATTACCCATTGTTGTTATTCTATCAGGGTAAGGTTCAAAATATTCCTGAGCTATATCAATAGGTTCATTTGTCTCAAAATTCATACTCTTGTAAAACAGAAGCACTGCTAAAAGTGTAAGAACAATTCCAATTACGTAAGATGCATATTTCCGTATCCTTTTAGAATCTCTTTTTTCATATTTACCCTTAACCTTAGCATAGATTTCTCTCCTCTCCATATAACCAACCAGATCATACGCATCTCTAAATAATTCAAATTCTTTTCTCAGATCCTCATTCAGCTGTATCTCTAATTCCAATGCTTCTTTCTCTTTTGTAGAGAGGTCTCCCTTTAAAAATCTTTCAAATAATACCTCATTATTACTCATCTCAACTCGTTCAATAGTTTTTTTAATACAATGTTTGAGCTTATCATTTTTTTCAAAGCTTTTAAACATTTGCTTTTCTTGTTCATAGCGATTTGAGCACCTGCATAACCCATCTTTTCTGCAATTTCCTCCATTCTAAAACCTTGTGACCACATCACCAACACCTTTTGACATCCTTCTCCCAACCCTGCCAACATCTCATTTAAATGCTCTTTTTTATCAGAGTATTCAAGTTTTGATTGTAAAGAAAGTACCTTTTTATCTTCAAGCTCTACAGTATATCTCAATACATTTTTTTTTCTTAACCTCTGATACCACAAAAGCTTACATATTTTGAAAAGATATGTATTCAAACTGCTCTTTTCTTTAAACTTATTCTTTCGCACGTTGAAAACCACCTCTGTTACCCCTTCAAGAAGTATTTCTTTTGCGTCTAATTTTGTTCCATTGTTGCTTGTTACAAACTTTAAAATACTTTTTCGATTATTCTCCAATAATATACTGATAACTCTCGACTCATCAGCTCCTCCTTCTTTGATTCCTCTGATGATCTCCTGATCACCAATATTCAAATCCATATATATATGTTATAGTTGTGATTATACAAACTAATATAACTTTCTGATTAAATAATTATTGTTGTCAATATCAAATCAAATTGTCGTGAAAACCCATATCCTCAAAAGTTATTCTTTGAGACAAGAGTATATTTTTCTAATTTGTGCTTAAACTAAATAGTATCCTTCATTCCCTAAATAAATTGCTGTAGTCCTGTTTATTTATCATAAATATGTAGAAAATTTTATATCATGATTTATTTTTTAATAACTTTTAAGCGTTTTTTGCTACTCGTTCTATTATTATTTAATCTAAGCTCCGTGTTTACGCAACCTATGCCATATGCTAATGATAGTTATAGAGTTAGTTACTCGGATTTAGGTATTATAGACCTCGGGTCCAATACGTTTTCTTTCAATGCTGATAACTATTTGAATACCGTTTATCCCTTAACACCACATTCTTATCCAGGTGCTCCACCCCCTGAATATAGACTTTTATGGCATTTCGGAGATGGGCAGATGAGTACTGATCCATATCCCGTTCACACTTATCCTGAATCTGGCGATTACGAAGTCACATTGTTTGCTACTCCCTGGAAATCTCCTGATGACGAGCCACCTTCTCTTCACTATAAACTCATAATTGGAAGTGACGCCCCCTGTACTGGACCAACTAATACCGTGATTTGCGAAAGTGGAGTAGCCACACAGTGTTATCATACCACTTTAGATATTCAACCCATAAAGTTAGAAATCAATAGATCCCCCAGAGTTAATAGAGAGTCAACTGTTATAATAACCTTCAAAAACAGTGGCCCCAATGTCGAAAACATCTTTCTTGATTTTCTTTATGACGACAACGAATTTCAATATTTAGAGTTGTTTGGTTCCAAAGGAGAATATGTTGAGAGCAGTATAACTGATTCAAGTGCTCCACTCAAATTCAACAGAAAACTAGTAATTTCTTCGGGAACTCCAATGTGTATAGGAGAAGAAAGAAAAATATTCCTCCAATTTAGAACTAAAGTGGCCGCTGGGGGTATGGGTTCTTCTGTGCTTCCTGATTTACATTTTCGCGTAACTCCTTCGGGAGGGACAACAGGTGACGAGTTAAGATTATTAGCTTCTGGCCCTTGGGATCCTAATACGAAAGTTGCATTCAGAGATACTTTGGATTCACCTACTTATACTGGCCCACTAAAAATGAAGTATAGAATAGATTTTGAAAATGTGGGAAATGATTATGTATCAAATATTACAATAAAAGATGTAGTGTCTTCATTTCTTCATTTTGATTCGTTCACTTACTTAGGAGATAAGTATGACCATGACACCTCTAATATAGAGTTCGACTATAATACTTCAACCCGGGAAATTACAATCATGTTATACGACTATAACCTACCCGGAGCTTCCTGTGATGGTGCCACACCTCCCTGTTATAATGATTTATATATTGAAAGATCTAAATCGTATGTAGAAGTAGAATTCAATCTTAATATTCCCATGTATGAGGAGCTTCTAGAGATAAATTGTCAGGACATGGGTAATTGGGACTTTGGAGAATATGCACAGATTATTTTTGACTCTAATCCACCTATTAGAACCAATGTGGCACTAACAGATGTAATCTGTAGTCAAGAGGAAACCCAATCTGTTGAAATCCTAGAGCTCAGTCCCGTTCCAGTTAGTGATATACTAAATGTTTCTTTTTTGAGTGAAATAGCTGGAGAATTGGAATTCTCTATCCAAAGCCAAGCAACTGGTGATGTAGAATCTTTTGGGACCTCATATGACGGAAGTATTGGCGAACATAGGGTCTCGTTGAATATCGCTGAGTATGATTCAGGTTCTTATGTGTTTTTTATTTCAGAAAACAACATTATCTTAGATTCTGCCATGTTTATTAAATTGTAAGATATAATTAGTTAGGTAATGAAAACATATCTAAATACTGTTTTTATTACTCTATTAATGTTAATATATGATCAAGGGCTTTCTCAATCCAGAAGGCCCTTGACAGTTATAGATGTAAGGAATGAAGTGGAGTGTTATCATAAAGAAGCTAAATCACTTTGGAAAATTGGAAAATTTGATAGTGCTTTTAAAATGGCGGAGCTCTCAGTAGAACTATTAAAAACTCAAGACAATATAGACTATCAGCTCTTAAATCGATCTTACAACTATTTGTCCTATATATGTGGTAAACAAAACAGAATTCTTTCAAGAATCAAATATTGTGATAGTGCTATTATTGCCTTGCACCATCTAGATTCGCTAACGGAAGATTTGGTTTACGGATACTGGTCCAGAGCAAAGCAATATCAAAGGCTCGGTGATATATATGGAGCTATGGAATCTTATAAAGACATGTTACCCGCAGCCAAGAAGTTAAACTATAAATATCATGAAAGTCTACATGACCTTGCAGATGCATATAACACCATTGGAGAACTAGAAAAAGCGAAAAACTTATATTTACTCATCATTAATGATCCTGCGGTTGAAGACAGAAAGCTTTTCAGCAGATCTGTTGATGTTCTGGTTTCCATGTACATACAACAGGACAGTCTAACAAAGGCTCGGTCACTATTTCAAAAATTTAAAAGAGAACTTAACGAAGTATTTGATAAAAATACGAACGAAAATAAATGTATTTTCTTTAAACTGGAGGCATCTTTTCTATTTGATGACAACAAAAACTTAGCTGCATTAGAGGCCATAAATCTAGCACTACAGTATCTTTTTGAGGACAAAAGAGAGTACTATAAATTATTATGTACAGAAAAACACAAAATATTACTTTCACTTAATGAGTATGAAGAGGCTATTAGAATTGCCAAGGAAGCATTGTTGGAGATAAACGAGTTAAAAAATGATGATCATATTGATCCATATGAAATTGTTTCCACCCATTTAATTTCTGAAACATATGTTCAACTTTTTCAAAGAGATAATAATAAATCTTATCTCGATAGTGCTTTGGTATATTGCACAAAGGTCAAAGAACTATCGCAACAATTTAGAAAGGGTATGGTGGAATCAGAATCCAAGCAGTTTCTATCCCACTATTTAAAAGAAAACAACGAAATTGGCACATACATTTCTTATCAACTGTATGTTCTTAATAATACACTGGTCTCTTTAAATAATTTCTACTCCTTTCTCCAATATGGAAAAAATCAAGCTTTACTTGACGAGATTTTCCAAAAAATTGTCATTGAAAAAGATTCTAAAACCCAACTCAACAAACTAAATGATCTCTTATTTAGAAAAAATCAAATGAAAGATCCTAATAAAATAAGAGAAATTAATGTAGAAATCTTTCAGGTTAGAAATGAAGTAAAAAACTTACTTGGCAAGTCTTATGAAAACCTATTGTCTTCCATGAGCTTAGAAGAATTAAAAGCTATTTCTAAAGTAGGAAATAAAAGTATACTTGAATTTGGTGAAAGTACAGACCATTTTTATACATTACTGATTGAAGGAGAAAAGGTTGAGGTCAGACGCTTGAATATGGCGAAAGACTCTCTTTTACATCTTATAAGTACTCACAATAACAACTTGAGAAATGTACACTGCACTCCTCAAACTTATGCTTCAAGTGCTTTCAAGATTTATTCCGAAATATTGAACGGTTTAAACCTAACTAATCGTGAAATAATAGTTATTCCAACACCAAGCTTGAGTAATGTCAACTTTGAATCTCTTGTCACCAAATCTAAGCATGAAAACTCTAATTATAAAACATTAACCTATGCTATTTATAAAAACAGATTTTCGTATCAACTTTCCTCTCAACTTTTGAGTAATACGACCTCTGCTAACACCATCAATCAAGTTGCTCTGATCTCTTCTTCATCTGAAAAAGAAGGAAATCTGTCTAATCAGCTTAATTATATAGAAGAAGGACTTTCAACAATAAATGGAAGGATACTGAAGGATACAGATATTCCAAGCCTTGATGCCTTATATAAGCATTACAGCCTTATCCATTTCGTTTCCCATGGGCATTATCAAAGTAATGACTCTGTCTCCAATGTCATTAATATTTCTTTAGGAGAAAAGGATGTGCTCACGCTTTCAGATATATATTATTCCAATAACGAAAATCATCCCTTTATCATACTGAATACTTGCGAGTCCGGTCTTGGAAAACTTCTTTCTGGAGAGGGAGTTAATAATTTTACAAGGGCCTTTATCTATGGAGGTGCGTCTGGGGTAATCGAAAGTTCGTGGAAAGTAAATGCAACTTCCTCACTGAAAATATTCAATCATTTCTACCATTTTCTAAAGAAAGGAGTAAGCTCCACGGAAGCTCTAAACAAATCATTATTGGATTATTTGAGCAGTCAAGACATCGACCAACACTTAGCTCATCCTTACTACTGGTCCGGGTTTAAACATTATGGTTCAACAATTTCTAAAAACAATAAAGAATCAAAGTATCTATTAATTTCATTGTTTGGAGGTTTTATCCTTATTTGTTTGTTTGCCCTAATGAGAAAAAGGTACTATTAGAGAGTCGATTAAATCTTCTAAAACTATATGTATAAAAAATATGTTCTAATGTTCTAATCAGGATATTTTGAAGCCACTACCAATAATTAATAATCCGTCAGGAAGAGGTTCTGTTATTAACACGCAGAATAGGTTTTCTCTATATTCTTATTATGATGAAAAAGATATTAGAGGAGAGAATTTACAGGAAAGAACAAAGACAAAATTTATACCTGTCTTTCCTAAATCAATAGTTAATAAAGTAGATAGTCCGGATATTCCATTTATGTATTCGCTCAACCCATATCAAGGATGTGAGCACGGATGTATTTATTGTTATGCCAGAAACAGTCATAACTACTGGGGCTATAGTGCTGGTATTGATTTTGAAGCTAAAATCCTTATTAAACAAAATCTTGGGCAATTATTAGTTGATACATTTAGCAAAAAATCTTGGGTTCCTCTGCCCATTTCACTTTCAGGAAACACAGATTGTTACCAACCCATTGAAAAGAAAACTAAATCTACTAGAATACTACTTGAGTTGTTTCTGAAATACAAACACCCCGTTAGTATCATAACTAAAAATGCGTTGATTCTTCGGGATTTGGATATCATTTCTGAATTAGCTAAACATAATTTGATAAGTGTTGCCTTCTCTATCAATACAGTAGATGATAGGTTTCGTCAAAAATTGGAACCACGAACAGCCAGCATTTCTAAGAGATGGAATGCTGCAAAAAAACTAAGAGAACATGGAGTGCCTGTTTCTATTTTAGCAGCTCCTATTATACCTGGGTTAAACGATCATGAAGCTTTCAAAATGGTGGCAAAGGCTAAAGAGGTAGATGCCTTTGATATATTCCCTCTAGTTGTGCGACTAAATGGAGATCTTGAGGTCCTTTTTTCTGATTGGCTACATACCCATTTCCCTGATCGAAAAGAGAAAGTCCTTAATAAAATTAAAAGCTTACATGGTGGGAAAGTCCAAAATAATACTTTTGGTCAAAGAATGAGAGGTAGTGGATTAATCGCTGATATTATTCACCAACAATTTAGGGTAGCCAAGCAAAAAATTGGATTTCATAGTAGAAGATTTTACCATGATTGTACTCTTTTTGTTCCCCCTGGTGGCAAGCAATTATCTCTATTTTAATTTCCCCTATCACATGGCAAAAAAAAAGCGTAATATCAGAAATAGATATCACGCATTTTAAATTTGTAACAATATATTATTTCGTTACCTCAACAGTTTTAACATTAATGGTAGCAATACCAGTAAATGCTGAAATCACCATATCAATAAAACTGTGTTGTGATTTTATGTTATAATCACTTGCTCCACCAGCCATCATTTTAGAATCTACTTCATTGATAGGAACTAAACCCCATAAAGCATACCACTGCTTTTTTGCTACTTTTTCAGTTCCTTGAGCTCCATTACCTACAGTGTGGTTCAAAGTGTAACAAGAAGAAAGGCTGAACATAACAAATGTAGCCAGAATTAATACTTTTAATTTTTTCATTTTTTTTGGTTTTAAATTAAACAATTTAGAGAGCCAATAGAAGACTCTATAGACCTC
This sequence comes from Saprospiraceae bacterium, assembly GCA_965230495.1. Lineage (GTDB taxonomy): Bacteria > Bacteroidota > Bacteroidia > Chitinophagales > Saprospiraceae > JACJYM01. The sequence continues at coordinate 2,609,913 of OZ246004.1, forward strand.
ACAATAGTAGCAATTTTTTCTCTTTTTATGGCATATGTCAGGACAACATTTTGAGTTGCACTTTCATCCCTACAAAACAGCTGGAAACATAACCACTCAGCATTCTGCAAAACATATTGATTAATATTAAAGCAATTATGTTGAAAAGAACTATTCTGAACATTAATCCATATACTATCCTTTGCGAATTTGTCCAAAATATCATTTTTGTTCGCTTCCCTTAAAACCGATATATTCAAAAACCCGTTGTCGTCTCCAAAGTTTGTAATACCCTTTCCATTGGGATGTGCGAGTCGCAATGAATCTAGATTACTAACCGCTTCCAAAGGCTGCCACCCCTTAGGATAATTAACACTAAAGTTATTCTTCTTGTTATAATAAGGTATAACATGAAGTAGCGTTGTATCCACTTGAAACTCTGCAACTACGGCATTATCCACTTGCTTCGTATCCTGTTTACACCCAACCAGAAAACACAAGGCAAAAATCACACATAAATATTTCATTTTTTCTAATTTCATAGTACTATCCATTAGCTTCTGCTTTATCTAATAATTACTTCATATATTCTTTGATTCTCTACTTTTGATATGCTAATCACCATATCAGCTTCAATGATATTGGACGCTAATTCTGGCCACTCTACAAAACAAATATTTCCGCTATCAAAATACTCTATAGCTCCTATATCCATTAGCTCCTCGACTGTATTTAGACGATACAAATCCATATGATAAATCAACTCATCTCGACATTCATACTCATTTATAATACTGAAAGTAGGGCTCGAAATTTGATCTTCAGAGCCCAACCGCTGACAAATCTTTTTTACTAAAGTGGTCTTGCCAGCTCCTAAGTCTCCGTCCAAAAAGACAATTTTCTTGTCATTAAGATATTTGGTCACAAGAGAAATCACTTCGTCTACTCCATTCAAATCAACCCGAAATTTATGAGGTTTCATATTAAACAAAATATTCACTTTTCGTTCTCTTCTCTAGTTTTCTTTTCTTGAAATAAAATCCTGCTAATATACCAAATGCGAACCCTCCAATATGAGCCCACCAAGCCGTTCCCGCACCACTTACATTAGCAAATGCCTGACCCACTCCTGAGTATAGCTGCTGGATAAACCAAAATCCCAAAAACAAAAAAGCAGGAATATAAAAACTACGAAAAAAAATCAGTACAAGCATCTTGACTTTTGATTTAGGAAACATCACCAAATATGCTCCCATCACCGCAGAAATAGCTCCACTGGCTCCCAAAGAAGGAATAAAACCTTGACATCCTGGAATATTTCCAGAGCAGGTTATCTCACTACATGGCATACAACAATCTGCAATACTTGAATTAGGTAAGTTGAAAACAATATGGGCCCATGTGCCTATTAATCCACCAATAAGATAGAAAAACAAAAACTGCCAATTCCCAATTTTAACCTCTATATTATCCCCAAAAATCCACAGAAAGACCATATTGCCAACTAAGTGCATTATTCCCCCATGTAAAAACATTGAACTAAACAAAGTGAAGTAGCTATCTCCTCTGACTATGTCTCCGGGAATCACCGCAAACTCACAGATCAATTGACCTGGTGTCATCAGCTGAAGTATGAATATAATCACATTTACAACGATGAGCCCATAACTAAATATCGGCTTAAATGGCCCCGTAACCTGCGTATCACCAATAGGAAAAATCATAATGTACGATTCTTAAAACCACTAAATCCAAAAATTCCTCCACACACACCACCAATTATATGAGCAAATTGGGAAACTTGATCAGTATTAATACTTTGAAGTATTTCTTTTCCCAAAAATAAAATGGCAATGAGAATAAACGACAAAGGGATCTCTCCTTCCTTCACGTTGGTAAATGACACAAGTAAAATCAGCATAAACACTATACCGCTTGCTCCCAATAAACCAGTTTGAAAAAAGAAATAATTTAACAGTCCAGTTACCAATGCGGTCACTAAAATCATAATCAACATTTTAGAAGATCCATATTTTTCTTCAGCTATCGGGCCAAGTAAAAGGATGAATGTTAAATTACCTAAAAGGTGTTCCATACTGACATGGCCAAGGCAATGAGAAAACAAAGACAATATTCCCACTCCATCAAATCCTCTTTGAGGGATCAACGTAAAGTATAACATTAAATCACCAGGCGTATATTTATCTACAAAGTAAATAGCACTGCACAAAAGTGCAAATGTTAAAATAACAGGTGAGTTATACTTTATTTTCAATGCCATTAATCTATTACTTTTGTAACCTTATTTAAAATCCTTTCTTTTCTTTCTCTACCTCTTGACAACAAATCCTTTGCTTTACTTATCATTTGATCCACATATTCTTTTTCATCAAAATCTTTGCAATTGATCATAACGTTAAGATATGCCCCTTCTATACCTGCCAAAGCCCCAATCGCTCCTACTCCGGCATCAGAAATAGAATTCTGATTTCCATTATCGGCCATCTCTTCCGCCAAATCCATAATTTCATAGCTGGCTTCCATTACAGAATAAGGCACTTCAATGGCAAAAATAGTCGCTTCCTTGATAGCTTCTAGTCGACTTTTCTTTTCCTCCTCATTAGACTTAGGTAATCTTACTGCTTCGATTATTTTATTGAAAGCCATGGTATCTCTATCCACTAACTCTAATAGCCTATCTTTTAGTTCCTGTCCTTTTTGTGCAGCAGACCCAAATTCTTCCACTCTATCGTCCCATCCTCTTTTATTTGCAGATAGGTTTGCCACCATAGTACTCAGCGATGCTCCCAAAGCTCCGAAATAAGCACTAATACTGCCTCCTCCAGGAGCCATACTTTCAGAGGCCGTAAGATCAGCAAACTGCACTAGATTCATAGAAACTAACTCCTGATTCCCATTATCTTCTAGCATGTATTCGATTACTCTTTCTTTCGGATTAAAAGGTCCTAATTCGTCAAGACCTAATGACTTCACAGCGATATGAATCAACTCTTCCTCAGCCACACCAATTGATCTGTTTTGAGCTTTCAAAAAGTATTTTCCTGCATCAATTAACACCTTTTTTGGTACCAACCCTACTAGTTCCGAACCGGTTACTCGAAGTCCCCTATTATTTGCACTTGTTCTACAAGCTTCAAAAGCTTCATGCAAGGGTGTAATATTGATGTCCGTAAGATTCATTGAAATTTGTGCTAAACCATACTCCTCTATGTACCAACCAATAGCTTTTACGGATTTGCACATTCCTGGCACTCTCTCTGGATTGCCCTGGGCATCATATACTATCTTTCCAGTAATGGGGTTTCCTTCGCGTTTGATTCTTCCATTTTCTCTCACGTCAAAAGCTACCGAATTAGCTCTTCTAACAGATTTGGTATTTAAATTGACGTTATAAGCAATTAAAAAATCCCTGGCTCCTATCGCTGTTGCTCCTGACTTCGAATTAAAAATAGCCGGACCGTAATCAGGCATCCATTCTTCTTTTTTAAGCTTTTCTTTTAAACCTTCGTATTCTCCTGATCTTACAGTTGCAAGATTTTTCCTTTCTGGTTTAGAAGCTGCTGATTCGTATAAATAAAACGGAATGTCTAATTCGTTACCTGCTTTCTCCCCTAACTTTTTTGCATACTTAACTACCTCTTCCATGGATATATTTGAAATTGGTATTAATGGACACACATCAGTGGCTCCCATTCTTGGATGTTCTCCAGAATGTTTACTCATATCAATTAATTGAGAAGCCATTTTTATGCCTTGAAAAGCTGCTTCAACTACCGCATCCGGCTCTCCCACAAAAGTTACCACTGTCCTATTTGTTGCCTTTCCCGGATCTACGTTAAGTAATCTGACGCCTTCGACTGATTCTATAGCATCTGTAATTTGTTTGATTATTCCAAGATCCCTTCCTTCGCTAAAGTTGGGAACACATTCAATAAGCTGCCTACTATTCATTTTATCGATTATATAATTTAGAGCGAAGGTAACAATTTATAAAATCGAATAAAACACAACAATGAAAAGCTCTTTTCACCTTATGATTAATTTAACAACTAATTTGAATATGAATGTCTTTACTCCTTACGTTATTTCTTACATTTGTGGTTTTCGTAATATTAAAATTATTTTATGCAATATAAATCTGATGTTGAAGCAGTTGATGGATTAGCAAGATCATATCAGAATTTAAAATCCGAAATTGGAAAAGTAATCGTTGGACAAGATGAAGTAGTCAAGGCGGTACTTATTTCTCTTTTCAGCAATGGCCATAGTTTATTAGTAGGTGTACCAGGATTGGCAAAAACATTGTTGGTAAGTACTATCTCTGAAGTACTGGACCTTGGATTTAAAAGAATCCAGTTTACTCCCGATCTAATGCCTTCAGATATTACCGGAGCTGAAATTTTAGATGAAAATCGAAATTTTAAGTTTAACAAAGGTCCTTTGTTTTCAAATATAATACTTGCCGATGAGATTAATAGAACACCTCCTAAAACGCAAGCTGCTTTACTAGAAGCCATGCAGGAGCGATCTGTTACTATAAGTGGTCAAAGACATGATCTAGCAAACCCTTTCTTCGTATTAGCTACTCAAAACCCTATAGAACAAGAAGGTACCTATCCTCTTCCAGAAGCTCAGTTAGACAGATTTATGTTCAACATACCTCTTGATTATCCATCATATACAGAAGAAGTAATGGTTGTGAAAAACACAACTACAGATCAAAACGTCGAGCTAAGTAATGTGCTAAATGCTCAACAGATTATAGATTTTCAGAAATTGGTACGAAAGATTCCTATTGCGGATAACGTTTTAGAATATGCAGTTACATTGGCCAGTAAAACAAGGCCAAATACATCTATGGCAACAGACATTGTAAATAATTATATTTCTTGGGGAGCAGGACCAAGGGCCTCTCAATATCTGGTTTTAGGAGCAAAATGTCATGCTGCCATTAACGGAAAATACTCTCCCGATATCGAAGATGTTCATGCCATTGCCAACTATGTACTTAGACATAGAGTGGTAAGAAATTATAAGGCCGAGGCCGAAGGATTGACCATTGAGGAAATCATCAAGGGGTTATTTTAGTGTTAAAATTTTTGAAAAAAAATGAAGACCTGTACCTTGATTAATATTTATTAAGTTGATATCTAAAAACTAAGAAATGAATAAGCTTATCATATTTTTATTAACTATATCTTTAGTTGCATGTGATCCCAAAGATTTAAATAGAGTACTAGACACAGTAAACACAGCGGCTCTGACTAATGCGGATATAGCTGCTGGACTGAAAGAAGCTCTTAATAACGGTGTAGATAAAAGTGTAAAGACTTTATCGGCTGTTGATGGATTTTATAAGTCTTCTTACAAAATTCTTCTTCCTGAAGAGGCTAACAAAGTGATCGATAAGTTGAAATTTATTCCCGGTTTTCAAAACTTGGAGGAAGAAGCCATTAAAAAAGTTAATAGAGCGGCTGAAGACGCAGCTAAAAAAGCAGGACCTATATTTTTATCCGCCATCAAAGGGATGACATTTAACGATGTTATGAATGTATTAATGGGTAATAAAAATGCGGCCACCGTATACCTACATACTAACACTAATCAACAATTGTATAATGAATTTAATCCAGTAATTGTCAATTCTCTTAATAAATTTGGAGCTTTGGACCTTTGGGCAGATGCCATAAATACATATAATAAGATTCCTTTAGTTACCAAACTAAACCCAGACTTGGCAGATCATGTTACCAATAAATCACTTGACGGTCTTTTTGATTTGGTTGAGAAAAAAGAGTATGGCATCAGAACTGACATCAATCAGAGAACATCTTCTTTGCTGAAAAGAGTATTTGCTAAGCAAGACTAATAAAAAGTGTAAATATTTCTAGTCATTCTGTAACAACTTAACGGTTAAAGGATAATATCTAGTGACTGGCAGACAACTTTAATCAACATAATTTCATTGGATTTGTCACACTGCTGAAATTATCTCGTACATGCTAGTATAATTTATTAAATAAAATATCTAGTAATGAGAAAAATCAGTTTATTATTTGTCAATCTTATGTTTTGCTTGTCTGTTATCACCCTCATAACATCATGTAGTAAAGAGGATGTGGACACTTCCGAGGAAAACATTGAAGAAGTAAATCCGGAAATAGAGGAGTCTGAAACCTACTTACGAATTAGCTTAAACGGAACCACTTCTACTTATAGTGAAGTTAGCAGTGAGTGTCTATGGGGTTATGTATCTGAAAGATTTGGACCCAACGGTGAAAAAGATTATGGATTTCTAGTTGCATCTGGTACAGATCTTCAGGTTATTTGGAACAACTCCGATCTAGACCCTCATATCTATAAATCAGTAGAAGATGAACAATTAGGAGAAGATGGAGCATTGAGTTTAATAACAATCGATCCATGCAGTAAAGAGTTTGGACCCGCATTTACTATGTCAAACTTTACCGTAGAAATAACTTCTGTAGGCCAAGTCGGTGAAGCAATAGTGGGTACTTTCAAGGGATTACTGGCCATAGAAAATGTCAATTCCGGTTTAGAACCTTTCGAAGGAGATTTTCGTGTTATAAGATATCAATAATCATTTCGAAGAAATTATATTTCGATATGATTAAAGAAAGTTGTCAAAATAATTCTTTCGAAGAGACCAAGTTAATTGCATTGGTCTCTTCGAAATTCTAATGTATCGGCCTCATTAACATAATAAGAATACTTGGATTTAGAAGCGAAACATTTAAACATACTTATTGACGGTTGTAAGAGTTCGAACAGAAAGTCTCAAAAAGAGCTATACCTATTATGCCAACCATTGATACGCTCTTTGGCTCGAAGGCACTTAGTCAACAAAGAGTATGTTAATGATATTACACAAGAAATATTTTTGAAACTTTTTAACAAGATTTCCTATTACGACTATTCCAAGGGAACTTTCAAAAATTGGTTATTCACTTTAAGTATTAATACTATTTATGACCATAACAAAAAAATGAAAACCAAGTATAAAAATCAAGTAAGTATAGATACTGATTTTTCGAGAAAGATTGCTGTAATGGAAGATGGCGTGTTTCAACTCAATAAAGAAGACCTATTCCGATTAATCGATCTAATGCCCCAATCTTACAGGGCCGTATTTAACTTTCATGTAATTGACGGTCTATCTCATGAAGAGATAAGCAAATTACTTGGTTGTAATACATCTGTTTCTAGAAAACGTTTGTCCCGAGGACGTCAATGGTTAAAAGAACAATTGTTTTTATCAGAAAAAAAAGTGAGTAATGGAAAATAAAAACTTCGAAAATTATTTACAAGAGCAATTATCCCAATATCCTGATGTTGACGCCGAAAAATCTTGGGAGGATTTTGAAAAGATCTTGAACAAAGAAGAGAAAAGAAGACCTATATTTCTGCTGTTTTTGTTTGTAGGAATCCTTCTGACATCCATAGTTTCAATTTCATTACTGAAACAAAAAAAACATCCAACAAACAAAGTAAATAAAACAGAAAGTATCAACTCCAAGTCAAATAAAAAAGAAGAAAAAAAGGAAGAGCATAATCATCTAAACCTTGATCGCAATTCTATCAGTAAAATCCTATCAAAAGAAAATCACAATGGTTATTCTTCGACATCAATTTTTGAAAGTGAAAAAAGTTTAGAAAAACAGTTCGATTTAGGATTGTCTCAAAATACCACCACCAAGTCTATTAGCAGTAAAAAGGAATCAGAAGCTGAAATCATAAATTCTAGTGAGACGAAGATCAGTAGAAAAAGTATTATTCCAAATTTCGTAAATACCCCTTGGCTTACAAATCTATCAATTCATTATTCTCGGGAGATTCCTGAAGTAAATCATACATTTACCAATAATGATCCTCCGCAAAAGAAACCATCTCGTAAAAACTGGCTTTTCAGGATCGAAGGAGGACTTCATAAACAGAAAGGAAGCATTGACCCATTACATAATGACTACGAAGAGTTGGTTTTGTTTAGAAATAGTACAGAATCATTTGACTACGGAATGCAACTAAGCACTAAACTTAGTTATATGCTTTCAGATAGTTGGTATACAGGAATTGGGCTCGGCTTTAAAAGATCATGGCTAACATCGCAAATAATGGATACTCTTCACGATCAAGTACTACAAGAAGATGCTCTGATTAAGGTAATAATAAACCCAATTACAGGAGTGGTTTTAGACTCTGTATATGGAGATACTTTGGTGAATAGGTCTATACACAGGCATATAATTCGTCATAGCTCATTTGACATGTTAAACATACCCATACATGTAGGTTATTTGCTTCAGAGAAATAAATGGACACTTGGAGTTGAAACAGGTTTAAATATTGGTGTTTGGATTTCCAGAAAAGGATATATCATCAATCCTGATCTGAGTTCTACAGAGATTGACAATGGAATATTAAATAGAAAAACCTTGTCATTTGGTTATGTTCTCAATGCTACAATAGGATATTCATTGTCCGAAAATTTTTCGATTTCTCTGACTCCTCAGATAAATAAATCCGTGACAAATTGGTACAGCCCTTTATCAGGATCCAGATTAAAACCAATGGATTTAGAATTAAATCTAGGGAGTATTTACAAGTTTTGAATAAGGATCAGAAACTTTGTTAAAACAAAGAAACTACCTGACAAGCTCAATGCATCACTGATTACTAGTTTATCAGACCTCAAAAAATGAATAAATGTTGCCCTAATACAAATTTACTAGATTAATTCAAATGCAACGTTGTTGCATTTGTTTGTCAAATTATTACCTTTACATAAAGATTCGATATTCTTTCGCATTGTTGAATGAAAGGTAATCAAACATATCGTCTTATTGTCGCATCCTTTTTTGTGACTTTGATTCTGCAGGTTTTAGTCCTTCAGAGTATCCATCGTATAGTAGGGCATCACAATGATCAGGAATTAATTGACACACAAGATCTTCAGTATCATTCAAGTAGTCATATTCATTATCTATGCGATCTTTGTCTCTTCCAACTCGAATCTCCTGAATTAGAAATTTCTACATTAAAAATAAAACAACCAGATATTATCGTTGGTAAATCCAACAATTACAGAGAAAAGAATTCTTATGGTCAAGAATATTTTTCTTCCTACTTAAGAGGTCCTCCAAGACAGACAGATTATATTAAAATAATTTAAAGAACACTTATAGACTAGTTCAGTTGTATTGAGCAAACTCTATACTCCGAACGACACATTTTTTGCAACAAATTTTTAACCGATTTTTTGAAAATAGATTAAATCCTCTTTTCAATAATCAAATAACATTAATTATGAATAAATTTAAATTTTATTACTTATTCGCTTTCACTATTTTAGGATTAGCTATTACGAGTTGTAGTGACGATGATGACGATGATCACAATGACGAGAATAATCAAATTACCATAACAATAGAAGAACCTATGAATGGAGGAACTATTGCTATCGCTGATTGTGCAGATGTGCATTTTCATATAGAGATCACCGCCACTGATGAAAATCATGAAGTAGAGATTATTCTTCATCCTGAAGGTGATGTGAGTGACAAAATCATTGATTGGGATAAGCACGATCATGACAAAGTGATCACATTTGAAGAAGAGCGTAATTTATGCAACTACCCTTCCGGAACATGTTTCCATCTTGAAGTTGAAGCATGTGTAGACCACGACTGTGAAGAAAAGACTACTGCTGATGCAGAATTCTGTCTTCAATAAAATAATGTTTTTAGGTTTAGGTGATTGTTTTTTGTTCAATCACTTAAGCCTATTTTTATAATTTTCCGCTAAAAGGTACTTTGATCGTCAGGACTATATTTCGTCCTTGCTCAGGAACATTAATGATACGATAACGACTAAGATGGGCAAGATATCTTGTATCCAAAAGATTCTGAACTTGGCATTTGATATTAATCTCCTGTTTTCCAAAATGGAGCGTAGAACCTACTCCTAAGTCCCATAGTTCGTACGCAGGAGTAGCCTGCTCCGAACGATCAATTCTCAAACTTCCGGAAGCTGCAAAATGATGTTGATGAGAAATTTCTATATAAAAATCCTCTAACCAGCTACTTTCAATAGGTGAGAAATTAATATCTGTTCTTATGGCAGGTTGTGGTGTAAACGGTAACGCCAACTTTGTTTTTGGGTTATAGCTTTGAACAAAATCTACCGCCTGATTTAGCGCTATCCAATCCATAACATCCCAATTCCATTGCAATTCAAATCCAGTATAAATAGCATCATCCTGTCGATATTGGAAAATCTGACCGGATTCGGGTAATGGTGAAAACCGTGCTGGAAAGGTAGGACCCAAATAAATATAATTGTCAAAATAATTAAAATAAAAAGCAAGATTACCATTGAATTTTCCAAACTTCCAATAAGCTCCCAAGTCAATCTGATATCCATGCTCAGAGTCAAGATCAGCAGTTCCCATCTCATGTCGAAAAGTACCATGATGAATACCATTAGAAACAGTCTCTGCCGGATAAGGGACCCTAAAACTTTTACCAAAATTTGCTTTCAATATCCATTTTCCATCTTTCAAAGTGAGATTGGTTCCTACAGATGCGGACCAATTAAAAAATAAATCATTGGTGGAAGGAGAAATAAGAGAATCTACAATATTTTCGTTGCTATCCCATACATATTGACGATAAAACTCTGTGTCGTTATGACCTAAATCCAATCGGAGTCCACCGTTTATAAGCCAATTCTCATGTATCTCCTTTTCCGTTATAGAGTATATTCCCCCTCTGAAAGTTCTAAAATCAGGCAAAAGATATTCAAACCCACTTCTTTTATTTCTTTGCCATTGTGCATTGATTCCTACAATGTTTTTCCAATCCAAACTGGTACGAAGCTCATAATGCGAAGCGATACTGAACGTTTCTAGCAAAAGTTCAAGAGCTAGTTTGTCATTTGGATCTTCAAGCTGCGAAAGGGGAATACTATGAAATTCCGGTTGTGAAAACTCCTGACGTAAATTGCGTTGAAGGCCGATATCCAAAGCTAAATGATCATCACCAAAGAAGAACGTCTGATTAAGAGAGATTCTATAATGGTCAACCTTTTGTTGAGGCACATCGATATCTCGATAATTTCCGTCATCTGTAAGAGCATACGAACGTGGTACGCCCACAGCCCCACTGAATAATCCGGCTTCGAGAGCATAGTGACTATAGTTCAACCGAGTTATTCCCCAATTTTTTTTGACACCCGCCGAAAAACTAATGTTACTTTCGTTTCCTGCTGTATTCTTCAGTCTTTCATTTAAAATGGGTAAATCAAAGCCATTATAACTAAATATATTACTTGGAACCTGATAATCAGCAAAATCCTGCTGAGAATAGCGAGCCGTCAAAAACCAATCTTCTATATTAACACCTAATTTAGCAGAACCACCCCAGTGCTCATTATTTGTTTTATATACTCCAATAATATTACCTTCCAAACTGTTTTTCGATAAAATCTTGGCGGGCATAATATTAATAACTCCTCCTAGTCCATCTGACCCGTACTGCAATGAACCTGGACCTTTTATTATTTCCACTCTTTCTACATCAAATTGATCAATTTCTAAACCATGGTCACTACCCCATTGCTGGCTCTCTTGCTTAATTCCCTGATGATTGACTATAATACGATTGGAGGATAATCCTCTTATTACAGGCTTAGCAATGCCCACACCAACATTTATAGCACTTATGCCTGCCAGTTTTTCAATGGATTGAGCAAAAGTTCCTTCCAAATTTTTTTGAAAAAAATCTGCATGAACATGCTCGGTTTGAAGGGTCTCCTCTTGCTTTGCATGTTCTTCAGAAACAACAATAGTTTCTAAAAGCTGCTTGTCCGGGTATAAAACAATCCTTATGTCTTTTACCTCATCCTTTACAACTTGGACGAAGGTAATATCACGTCCGTAACCAACATAAGATGTCCTTAGTTCATAGGACCCATGGCTAACATCGGCAAAAGAAAACCGCCCTTCTCCATTAGTTGTTGTTAATAAACTATCTGGTAAAACTAGAATAGTTGCACTCGGTAATGGAGTGTGATTTTCATCCAAAACAACTCCACTAATTTGTCCAATTGCTGTAGAATTCAAAAATATTATAAGAAAGAAAGAAAACAATCTCATCTGTAATTTAGTTTGTTTTGCACTACGACTGGCAATCTCCGCACTGCCCAATAAGTATCAAATTTGCTGAATCTATCTTGTATTTAGGAATAGTAGGGATTGATATATTAACAGTTAAGCATTCAGATTTGCCACAGTGCTGACATTGAAAATGAGGATGAATATCACCTTCCTCTGACAGATTAAACTCTTGACATCTGGCTACCCATTTTTTACCATCTTTACCTGTAAAAGAGTGAAGAATATTCTCATCTTCCAGTCGCTCCAATATTCTGTACACAGTGGTTTTGTTCATATCCCCCTCAAAGCGTTTTACCAAGTCAACCACACATTTAGCATCTCTGGAATTTCCAAAAGCATCAAGTAGAATTTTAACCGATTTAGTTTTTCTGATAACTCCCATACTTCAAAAGTAATGCAACTTTGGTGCAATAACAAAATTTTGCTATATATTTGCAACTGAATTGCAAAAACATCTGATAACTATGTTCACTAATATGATAAAAATGAAGGTAATATATATTATTCCTGTTTTCTTGGTCTTTATTTTTGGTTGTGGTGACGATACCGTAGATACTACCGCTCCTTCATTGGAAGTGGTTAGTTATACTCCTTCACCCATCGAAGATGAGATATGCGGTTCGCAAGAACCTGTAGTTTTTCATTTGACAGGAGGTGAGCAACTTACATTTGATGTCATATTCAATGATAATGAAGCCTTATCCCAATATAAAGTAGATGTTCATAACAACTTTGACTGCCATGGCCATGGAGGTGGAAGTGCCCCCCCTGTATCTGTACCTAATGTGAATAACCAAACGACGGACTGGACAGTGCTTGAAATTCAAAATATCTCCGGAGTATCAACGCCAGTAACCAGTTCACTTGATGTACCCGAAAATGTAACTGCTGGTAATTATCATTTTCATCTTCAAGTAATCGACGAAGCCGGAAATGATAGTCCATTTGCAAATTTCCATTCTATTAAAATTAAAAATCCTCTCGATGATATTTCTCCACTTATAAATGTTCAAGAACCAACTGATGCTAACTTATCGGTTAATAGAGGTGATGTTATTCGTTTTACGGGTCAGGTTACAGACAACAGATCTCTTAGTGATGGTGGTAATGGAGTCCTTTATCTCGCCTATACTGCCTTATCATCCGGAAATACATTTACGACCGATCAAGTGTTTCCATTTGATGCTTTGGTAAGTACCAGTTTCGATTTCGACTTTGAATACATAATACCACAGACACTTGTTTCAGGAAATTATCGTTTCTCTCTTGGAGCAAATGATGGCGTTCGTAATGTCGCTCCATTTGTATTCTTTGATGTTGAAATATCTAACTAAGGTTTTAGAAAATTATCTTTTTCTAAAACACCAAACACTAATCAGACAAAGAAGCAGGCCTAAGGCTTCTCTTACCCACTCTATATGGGGTGATTCTGCTTTCATTGATCCCGTTATCGAAGGCATTCCTTCACTAAACCAATCAAGAACATCCGGACTGTAATATATCAACCCGATAGTCAAACCTATCATCAATAACACATCCATCCATTTAGAATACTTCTGATGGCCTGAAAATATAGCTTGTGCCGCTGTACAGATATAAACAAAAATCCAAAGCCACGGATCGGGATCATTCCATTGCAATGCAGCAAAAGAGATAAAAATGATAGCTACCAAATATCTTTTCCAATTATTCATTCTCTAATTCTCTTGGGTGCCACAAAATATCTTTGAAGTTCTGAATTACATTATCAACTATCTCAATCCCTTCTGCCTCCAACCTTTCCTGCATGCTGGATGGTGGTGTAAAATGAACCCTTCCGCTTAACTCTCCTTTTCTATTAACCACTCTATGTGCTGGCACATCAGGAGCCATATTGCCAACTTTGTTGAGTGCCCATCCGACCATTCTTGCCGATCCCAAAGCCAAATAATCCGCTATATATCCATATGTCGTCACCCGGCCTACGGGAACAAGCCGAGTTACATCATAGACATCTTCGAAGTAGTGATTCTTTGCCACAACATTATTATTTTTGCGATAATCAAAAATAATAGATAGATGCTGAAGTTGAAAATTATTGCCGATGATATCCAAAATCTCACAGATGCCCGATATTTTGCTGCTTGGGGCGTGGATTATATTGGTTTTGATATAGATGGCATTGGCCATGACTCTCTTCAACTGGAAAAAATAAAAGAGATTATAAACTGGATTGAGGGCCCTAAAATATTGGCTATAGCTAATAATATTTGGGACAACGATACAATTGATTTTATTAAACAAATAGGATTTAAGGGTATAGTAACAAATGACAAAAATTTGATAAACAGTGAAGATTTGGATCATATTATAAATTCTGACACGATCGTTCCAAACCTTAAGAACTCTATTGTCATACTTAAGACCTCTAATCTCTCACAATTCGACAATGATCTTTTAAAATCTTATTGTCAAGATAATGAAGTATTCTTGGATAATGATAGGATATCAACCACTGATCTAAATGATATTATTTCTATAGGCTTTTCCGGAATAGTTTTACGTGGTGGTGAGGAGGACAAAGTTGGATTCAAATCTTATGACGACTTAGATGAGATTCTTGAATATTTGGAAAATTAAAAAAGCCTTCTAAAATTACTTAGAAGGCTTTCAATAAATATTTTTTATAAAGACTATTGCTCTACTCCTTCCTCTTCTTTCTTTACTTCACTTTTCTTTGAACAACTCTTAGCTTTAGAGCATTTCTTACCGCTCTTTGCACAAGCTTTCTTTTCAGCCTTCGTACATTTCTTAACTGTAGCATCAGCTTCCTCTATGGGAGCATCCATCGCACTGTCTGCACTTGCAGAAGCAACTCTCGTGAACACCTTGTTCTCAGCATCAAATTCTACTTGATTCCAAGAAACCTTTCCACTCTTCTCACATACCGATTTTTCATAGTAAGACTTAGTTCCACTTACTGCACACTCTCTGATCTGAATGTTCTCATCAGCCTCCGCAGCGACATCAGCATCTGCCATAGCAGATAACACTTTCGTCTCAGCATCTGCTGTCTTCATTGCCTTTTTCTTTGCACATGTTGCCTTACAAGCTTTCTTTGATTTCTTAGAGCAAGACTGTGCATTAACTGCAACTCCTGCAAACATTAAAAGGCATAAAGCCATAATTACTTTTTTCATTTTTTTGTTTTCTATTCTGTGAATTAATATTTAAAAGAATACGTTAACTTGTATTACTTACACTCTAAATTACGAAGAGATTAAAGTTTTATTTCATATTTTTATTAAAATTAACAAAAGTTTAAATACTTAAAAGTCGTTATGCGGATATTATACTTAGTTTTAATACTACCAATCATTTTGATTTCATGTAAAACCACAAACACAACTCCGGACAACTATACCGAACGTCAATTACACTTTGGGAAAGGCGGGGGATTTGCAGGTACTGTAGATCAATACATTCTTCTCGAAAACGGTGCTGTTTTTGATAAAAGCATAAGTGGTGAGTATGTTAAACTAAATGATATTAGTCATCAATACACTGAACAAATATTCAACAATTATTATATACTTGATATTCATAAAAAGAAAATAAATAATCCTGGAAATATATATTATTACATACAAATGAATGACGGTTCAGCAACTAATAAAATAGTATGGAACGACCAACGAAATGATAACAATCTGCAGTTATTTTTCGATAACCTTATGAGTCTGGTTACCAAAGACAATTAGTAATTTACCGACAGTATTTTAAAACAAAAACTTTAGTATTAAAAAAAACGATATGAGTAATAAAACACTATTGATCATTCCTATTTTGTTATTCTGTAATGTCATAAGTGGACAATTCAAAAATATAGAAGGAAAATTAACCGAAACTAATTTACCAGCAAAATTGACACTTCAGAACGGTCCTGATAAATCAACTGCAGTAGCCTTCCCTTCTATTCGTTATGATAGCTTTTCTAATGATTTTCAAACATTTCTTAAAAGACCTAATTTAATTAGTAAATCCACGGATGGAAAAAGTTTTTTAATCGAAGGAGAGTTTTCCGGAAATTATAAGTTTACAAGTTTTGAAAACAAAATTGAAGCCTATCTTACTCAGGTTAAGCAAATTCTTTCTCTTGAGTCCAAAGATTATTCCTTTGTTCTGCTCAAAGAAGTAAGTGACGACTTAAACATGAACCATAGATATATGCAATTAAGTTATAAAGGATTTCCGATCTATGGTTCTGAAATAATAATCCACTCTCATAACCAAAAGATCAACTCAGTAAATGGCAGGGTGGAAAAAGTCACTAATCCTATTAATACTAGTGCTCGTTTTTCTTCCGAAGAAATCCTTGACCAACTTAGTGTTAAAGCCTTAGAAGAAAAAGCAATTAAAGATCTAAACTTCGAGGAGAGATATAAACCCCAGAGTGAGTTGGTTATATTTGTAGATGATAACGGAGAAACAAAACTTTGTTACCATGTGATAGCTTATCGCGATCTTATAGATAGGAGAGAATACTTTGTAGATGCTAATGAAGGAAATATTATTAAAGAATACTCCAGCATCTGTAAATTCCATAACCATGATGTCGGCATTAATGGCCAATGTTCCCATCATTCCCACCATGATTTGATGGAAGAAAGTTCTTCTCTTATGGATGGACCTAAGACAGCAGTTGCTCAGGATCTTCTCGGTGTAAGCCGTACCATTAACACCTATCAGGTTGGTAGCAACTATTTCCTAATTGATGCCAGCCGTAGTATGTTTAATGCCGCTCAAAGCAACATGCCAAATGAACCAAATGGAGTAATCTGGACGGTTGATTTATTTAATCAGTTTCCTTCAGGAAATTTCTCTTATGGCCATGTAAGTAGTTCTGATAATACCTGGTCTAATCAAAGAACAGGAGTTTCTGCTCATCATAATGCCGCTGAGGCGTATAAGTACTTTAAAAATACGCATAATAGAGAATCCATATCTGGTAACGGTCAAAACATAGTTTCCTTTATCAATGTATCAGAATCAAATGGACAGCCTATGGACAATGCTTTCTGGAATGGTGCCGCTATGTTTTATGGCAATGGTTCTCAAGCATTTAGACCACTGGCGAGAGGTTTAGATGTTGCTGGTCACGAGATGACTCATGGAGTAGTACAGAATACAGCCAACTTACAATATTATGGAGAGTCAGGGGCTTTAAACGAGTCTTTTGCCGATGTTTTTGGTGTTATGATTGACAAAGGAGATTGGCTAATAGGAGAAGATGTGGTGAATACCAATGTATTTCCTTCAGGAGCCTTACGAAGTATGGCAGATCCTCATAACGGAGGTAATCAGCTAGGTGACAATGGCTATCAACCAAAACATTATTCTGAAAGATATACAGGTAGCCAAGATAATGGAGGTGTGCATATTAATAGTGGCATCCCTAATCATGCTTTTTATCTATTCGCTAATAATTCTAATGTGGGCACAGAAAGAGCAGAAAGAGTATATTATAGAGCTCTGACTAACTATTTAACCATGTCTTCTCAGTTTGTCGATTGTCGAATTGCCGTAATAAAAGCCGCACAAGATCTGTATGATGATTCTGTGGTAAATGCTGCTCGATCCGCATTTGATCAGGTAGGTATCATTGGTGACGAGGGAGGTGATTACCAAAATGATCTGGAAATCAATGAAGGAGATGATTTTATTTTATTTACTCAGGAAAACAATGCTGGATTATATGTATTTACACCTGCAGGAGAAGAGGTATTTAATCCTTTATCTACCAATAGCCCTATAAGCAAACCAAGTATTACCGATGATGGCTCTGAAATAGTATACGTTGCGAGCGATAAACAAATACACTATATCACTCTTGATGTAGAGACTCAGCAAAGTGACGAAATAATATTTGATTTTGGTGTTCCTGCAAACTGGAGAAATGCAGTGTTTTCAAAAGATGGGCTTCGCATGGCTTTCTTGCCTGAAGAGTTAAACAATGAAATACATATGTATGATTTTGTAGAGGATGAGTATGTAATTTATGAACTTTTCAATCCAACGTTTAGTGAAGGTGTAAGTACAGGTGATGTACTGTTTGCCGATGCTTTAGAATTTGATTTGTCCGGGGAATATTTGGTTTACGATGCTAAAAATGAAATTCAAGGTAATAATGGTTCCATTGAGTACTGGGACATAGGATTTATTAAAGTTTGGAACAACGAAACGAATAATTTCGCCAGCACCAATCAAATAAATAAGTTATTCGGATCTCTTCCTGACGGAGTAAGTGTTGGAAATCCTACATTTGCTAAAAACAGTCCTTACATACTTGCATTTGAAGTCCTTTCGGACGAAGCTTATGACATTTACGGAATGAATATAGAAACTGGCGATCAAAGAGTTATTTTCCAGAATAATGGTCTGAACTATCCAAACTACAGCAAGACTGACGAGTACATGTTATTCGACTTTCCACTTCAAAGTAATATAGATATAGGAGTACTTCAACTAGAATCTGACAAAATAACAACGGTAGCAAATACTGAAAGTTTCCTCTTTCCCTTTGAAGGAACTAGATGGGGTGTCTGGTTCAGTAATGGAGAAAGAATACTGAGCGATGTAGATGACGAAAGGCTTTATGATAACACTATAATATTAACTCCTAACCCTGTATCTGACAGAGTTAATGTTTCGATTCCCGACGCAATTAATGGACAAGCCCTCGTCAAAATTATTTCTGTTTCAGGTTTGGAATATTATTCAAAAAGTTTTACTTTTGGGCAGTCTTTTAGGGCGAACCTAAATGTAGGAGATTTGCCAAATGGAAGTTATTTTATTTCCATTATAACGGAAGACAAAAATTATAAGAAAAAATTTATAAAGATTTAATATTTTTTGCACCCAATGTATGGCTCGGGCTCCCGCTCGGGCCTGCATTTTTTAAGGCCAAAAAATTATTTAATTTTCGCTAGTAAAACTTGGGCCTTTTTATATTGATAAGATTTACTGTCAACAATTTCTCTTAACAGTCTTTTTGCCTCAGGATTATCTTCCATGACATATCCTAAAGCTAGATACCATTTCACTTCTTGCGAAAGTGAGCTCTCCTTACATTCATTTAACAGACGGATACATTGTGCTGCCTCTTTTTCAAACAAATAGCTAATCCCCAGATACAAGTTATCCAAACAATTGACACTTTCCTCATTTACAATCTGAGATAACAATGAGATTGTTAATTTGTAATCACCTTTAGAATAAGCTAAATTGGCAGCTGATCTGATGTCCGAAACGTCTGCCTTACCTTTTCTGATAACATCGGGATTTCCCATCATTTTTGATTCCTTTAAGAACTGCATAGCCCATTTCTGTGATTCACTATTATTATCATTAATTAAAAACAAACAGAGCATAAGAATTACGATGGAAGCGGCTATTCTTAATAGACCGTTTTTTTTCTCAGATGCTTTACTCCTTTTTATGCCAAACTTGGATTCTAAAGAATGTACGTATCTTTCCTTTAATTTCTTTTCAACAACATACTCCACTGTTGAAACAGCAAACTTGTCAAGTTCTTTTCCTGAATTATTTCCTTCGCTACTCATATTCTCAGGAATTATATATATTAAAAAAAAGTTCTCGTAATTTTTCCACCGACCTTTGTTTTTTCTTTCTCATAGTTGTATCGGTTATACCAAGTTTTGTTGCCAATTTTATCAACGGGGTTTTATTATAATAATAGCTTTCCAATATTATTTTCTTTTCACAATCAAGCGTATCCCAAGCTTCTTCTAACGCTTCAAAAGCTTTTTCTTCATATTGAATATCATCATCTAGTAAATAAAAGCCTGTCAAGTCTCTCTTTTCTTTTTTTTGAGATTTCTTGATTATATTTTGGCCTGCCATTTTAGTAAATAGGTATCTGAGATTTCCGTAACTGATTTTATCGGTCAGTAATTTTTTTCTAAACTGTATTAGTGTTTCCATACTAATATCATAAGCTTGTTCTCTTTCTACCTTAAAGTTTTTGATCAAGTATTGAATGCAATTTTCGAAGTGAGATAGAAAAATTCTCTCAAACAAATCTTCCCTTCCATCTTTCAATGAAACTATCATTTCTACGAACTCGGATTTTGACAGCCCGAAGTTCTGCCCTTTCAATGGTAATGCTACCAAATTTCGCTTATTTAATCTGTCATATTTTGTTTCCTTCCTGATTGTTTTCACTTCAATTGATAGTACTCAATAAACAATATAATTAACACCTCTATAATCTCCGAAAGTGAAAACGTGACACAAAATAAACAAACAAAAAAAATGATGGATCTTTCTTGTCACGAATCTGATTAAAATGATTTTAATACTGAATTCACAATTGAAGGCCTACTCTCGGAATTCTTAGTTAAATTAATTTATTAATTATCAAAATTTTATGAAATGAAAAATGTAAAAGTCTTATTATTGTTATTATTAACTGGAATATTCATATTTCAATCTTGTCAAAAAGAAGCTGTTGATTTCGACCGATTTAGTACTGAGCAAGAAGCCGAAACGAGAATTTGGCCATTAGTAATAGCTGCTGCTGTAACAATAATAGTAGAGCTTAGTGAAGGGCAATGGTATAAGAAAACGAACTCAGATGGCAGCAGCGAAGAAGGATGTGATGGGGTAGGAAATTGTGGGAATCATAGTACTGTACAAGGAGGAAGTGG
The DNA here is from genome assembly GCA_965230495.1 of Saprospiraceae bacterium. Taxonomy (GTDB): domain Bacteria; phylum Bacteroidota; class Bacteroidia; order Chitinophagales; family Saprospiraceae; genus JACJYM01. The sequence continues at coordinate 2,630,814 of OZ246004.1, forward strand.
AAATGGGACCGGACTGGGTGCTGATGATGATCTTGAATATACTGGTGACTACTCCTCTGAAGCATTTGTGGCTATAAATGAAACCACCGGTCATGTAATATTTGGCATGAACGAAAATGCTGACCCTGAAACAAAGGATAAATTCTTCTATGGTGAGCAAATTTATGTTTCTCCGTCCAAAACTATTGATAATCCTGCTGTTCTTGATGCCTTAGAGCTTTCAGAGCCCGTTTTTATGGAAGAGGGATTCTATGAAGTTTTTGAGTATGAAGAAACCAAATATATAATAATACAAGAATAATTATTTAACAAAGCCAATAAGTAAGTCTTATTGGCTTTTCTTAAAACTTAGCCTAATGAAAAGTTTATATATAGTAACATTAACTTTATTTATTTGCATTATTTCGGAATCTTGCAGTAATGAAAGTCTACTCAATACACAAAGTAATAAAATAGATACAAGATCCATACAGTACTATTCACCTCCCATAATTTTTGACTTCAATAAAGGAATTTGGGGAACATTTGGAGGATGTTTCGAAGGCCCTGGAATCTGTCGATTAGATGGTGGATGGTCTACCTTTGATTCATGGACACTTGATAACAACTACTACAACGAAAACACATCAGATTATACGTTTGAAGGTTTGGTAAACATCCTTGACGACAACATTATAAGTATAGAGTTTAATGCCTCCGACGAAGCTATTAATACTGTTTTTACAGATACGGTAGTTAGTATATCCCCCACAATCGAAATTAATCATCCTGACGCCCTATTCTCATTGGAGTTGTCAAGTTCTAAAATCATTGAAGAAGGTCTTTATCCTGTAGATATTATAGGAAATAAAGTCGTTATTAGCTTCTGATTTTCTTATCCATATGATGTAAATTAATACTAAAAGGACCTTCAACAATAAAACTAGGGGTCTTGTTTAGGCAGAGATAAGGCTCTATTAGTCTTTCCTGAAGCTATCTCAATTAATGGGATAGCTTCTTTATTTGAAAACAATTCCATTCATTAATCCACAGTTTTATCATAATTTGTATTAAATTCTCTTAAACTTTTTTGAAAAAATATGTCACGTTAAATCCATCCAAAGATTATAAGTACAAACTGCCTATTTAATAAAATTCAAATTAATAAATAATGGGAAAGACTAAAAACAGTATTATATTTTTGCTTATAACAGTATTTATCACACTTTCTTTCGACTTTGCCTTTAATCCTCTGATTTCAATTCTATCTAATCAAAATGGACTAGTCAAATTCAAAACTTCTAGCATTCCGAATAACACAGGGCACTTTTATCTTTTCGAGGATGGTAACTTTAGTACCGTTAGTATTACACAAAATCAATATCCTGCATCCAATGTAGGCTTTAAGCCAAAAGTTTTTTTTAATAAGTCATATGATCCTCAACCTCCAACTTTAAGAACCACTTCAACCGATACTACAACATTAGGAACAACATCTAATCCTAAAGTCAACATCGCTGGAAATATTCAGGTGGGCACAAGTTGGAATCCAACACTAAATATTGAAAACTATTTCATTCTTGCTTTTGAAAATAAGACCAATACAGTTCAGAGTGGTTGTATAGAATATTTTTGGCACACTAATGACGCTTCGTTAAATATTGCAGGGATTATAGAATACAATAATTGGGTTCATAGTAGAGTAATATCTTCCTATTCCGGCTCCAATATGTATAATAAAAAAATAAAATGGGATTTTGATAGTTTGCAAACTGGAGAACAGAGATTGATTTATATTCCAATGACATCTAAAGTCAAAAAAAATGGTACAATTCAAACAGGTGCTCGAAAGAGTATAGGATGCGAATCAGGAACAAGCATTAGTTCTTTCAACCTGAAAAGTGCCGGTGCACCCCATGACCCCAATGTAAAAAATGTTTTTCCTGAGTGCATCTATTCAAATTATGATAGCTCCCAAAAGCTGCTTTACCATATAACCTTTCAAAATGAGGGAAATGCACCTGCTCAAAATGTTATCATCAAAGATGTACTTGACACTCAATTTCTTGACATTTCTACGCTTAACTTTATTGATAGTGAATATCCATATAATGTTAATATTATAGGAAATGAAATAGAAATAGTGTTTGATGAAATAAATCTTCCAGGTTTAAATCAAACCGATTATAAGTATACTTATGATCAAACCCTTAGTCACATATCCTTTGAAATATGTACATATCCTTTGCTACCAGATAACATTTGTATTGAAAACCAAGCTGACATTTATTTTGACAACCAACCTCCAATAACCACAAATATTTCGGAATCATGTTGTCAGATCGAATGTCAAGATCTGTCCCTATGTAGTACATATAATTCAAGGATCAATACAGAACAGGAGAAAAACTCTAAAACCAATTCAATTATTAGTATTGTGCCAAATCCAAACAATGGATTGTTCACTCTAAAAGGAATAGATACTAACTATTCCCAATTAAGTATTTTTGGTCTTTCTGGTAAAAAATTACCCTTTGAGTATATCAATTACAGTGACTATCTGTATATTGACATGCTAGATGCTCCAAGAGGAATATATGTACTAAAGCTTCTCCAACATGAAAAAGTTATAACAAAAAAGTTTATCCTGAACTGACATGAATAAGAAGACAATAGGATATAGAAAATACTTGGCCTCGGGTATTTTCTATGCCTTCTTGTTTTTAAATACATATTCTATATCCTCTCAATCTGCTATTGGGTATCCACACCTCTCAAAAGCTAAAATTTCTCTATCCAAAAATGAATTCGATGGCGTGCTCCAACAAACTTCTGAAGCAGCTAACATATACCAGCTAAACGAAGAATGGGACTCAATATATCATTGTCAAATGGTAATATATCAAATGGCTCTGAAAACAAGTTATTCTAAAGTATGGGATCCTATTAATCAGATATCAAAAAAAATTCCTAGTTCTGATCACATTCATTCCTACGGTAAAAGCCAATATTTATTAGCTTTTGTTCAATCTCAATTAGGTAACACTTTAAGTACCATAAAACATTACAAAAAAGCTATTCCATCAATCAAAAATTCTAATGATACCTTACGATATGCTGGAATTTTAGGAAATCTAGCAGAAGAATATGAAAAATTGGGTAATTATCAATCTGCGATTATCTATAAATCAAAGTCGGTTGAACTTGCCAAGTCACTAGTTGGAAATGACGAAAACTATTTTCGCCACTTAAAAGGACTGGCACAAGCTTTCTATCATTATGGAGATATTGGCAACGCAAAAAAATATATACGACTTGTAGACAGTCTAAGTGGTTCTCATAGCTTCTCATTGTTAACTCGCATAAATTTGAAAGAAAAAAATTACGCCAAAGCTATGGAGTATGTTAACTCCTCTTTATCCCCTAAAAATCTGGAATATCAAGAAAAACCATATTTCCTAAAACTTAAAGCAGACATCTTAGCAGAACAAGGAAAAATCGTGAAGGCCTTGAAAATATATCAAAAGATTCTGCCCTTTCACATCTCCATAGAAGACAAAAGAGAAAGAGGTAAATTCCTCTATGCCCACGCTCATATGCTTTCCCGAAACAAGAAATGGGATGAAGCTATCAAATACTACGATCTTAGTTTGCAAAACTTCACTTCCTATTCTCTTAAAGAGTTCAGTAATATCAAAAAAAAATCCTTCTTATTTAATGAAATTTGGATTGCTGACATCTACGCTGCAACTGCAAAAACCTATTTCCAGTTTTACAAAGAAGATGAAAAAAGCCAACTTCTTGACATGGCTAAAGTCTATTATGATAATGCCCTCTACGCTCTTGATCAAAAAAGAGGCCTATTAACAGATTTCAACGGAAAACATAATCTCACCTCTATTTCCAAAAGAATATTTGAACAAGCCATTCAATTGAACTTGGATTTGTTTGAAAAATATAATGATACAATCTACTTACGTTCTTCTTTCAACTTTGCAGAACGATATAACGCTTTCATTCTAAGGCAAGAATTGAAAGAAAATGATTTGCTCGACATAAGTGATATATCCGATGAAGACAAGGAGAAATATCTAAGAAAAAAGCAAGATTTTGTTGAATTATCTTTTCAGGTAAGGTCCAGCAAGTCTGATACGCTTTTCGAAAAATTTAGATTGGCTCAAGAAAGTTTTATTGATTTTAAGAAAAAGATTAGCAATCGTTACGCAAAATATCGTCAATTAACTACTGACTATGCCACTGTTGGTTCTCGAGAAATTCAAAAACAGCTGGATTCTAATACAGGTTTAGTTAAATATTTTACTGGAGAAAAGAGTGTAGTAGTATTTATCATGACGAAGCATACTCTCACCTATAATATCGTAAAGATAGAAAGTAACTTTTCCCGTTTGGTTGAAAAATATAGGGCTTTATTGGCTGATTATAAAAGCTTCCTTCCTTCTCAAGATTCTATCAAAAATGAATTTATCAAGCTCTCTCATTTCATTTACACAAAGATCGCAATGCCTTTCGTAGAAAATTTTCCAAACAATATTACACATGTTATTATAGCCCCTGACGGACCATTGGTACAGATTCCATTCGAAAGTCTTGTTATTGATAAAGAAAAAGACTGGGCAAATCCAAAAGCATACTTATTGACCAAATATGCTATCAGTTATATCTACTTCTGCGGACAGTTGCTTAGAAATCAAGATCCAGATCTAATCAATTATGTTACCACATATGGTATCGAGTATGATGAACACACCTTAAGTTATATGAAGAAAACTTTTGGAGATACCTCAAATATTATCCAATCACAAAAATTTAGGTCAACAGATTTTACAACACTATATTTTGCCGATGATGAAGCTAAGGAAGTCTCTAAAATCTTCGGAGGTAAATGCTATACCAATAGAGATGCCACCAAATCAACTTTTCTAAAAGAAGCAGGATTATCGGACCTAATACATATTTCAGCACACTCCTTTGTAGACAACGAATTTCCCGAAAATTCGTGCATAATATTCAACAAAACACAAAAGGAAAAGGAAAATCTTCTAACGCTAATAGATATTTATAAGTTAAATCTGGATGCCAAACTCGTTACACTTAGTGCATGCAATACATTTTTCGGCTATAATCTGGAAGGGGAAGGATTAATGAGTCTGGCGAGATCATTTATTGAGTCAGGAGCTGATGGTGTTGTAGGAAGTTATTGGTCCGTACCAGATGAGGTAAGTAAATCATTTATGGAAATATTTTATAACAACCTAAAGAAAGGTCATTCTAAATCTGAAGCCCTCCGAAATACTAAAATCGAGTATCTTACCAATGATGAAATAAGTAATCCTTTTTTCAGATCTCCTTCTTATTGGTCTTCGTGGGTATTATTTGGAGATTCAAAACCACTTAACGTTCCTGAGCCAAAACCTTACCTTCCAGCTCTACTGACATTATTTGCTGTGGTAGGTGGTGTCCTCATCCTTTTATTTATGAAAAATTCACGGATCAATTAAAGTTATATACTGTAACTATTGGTTCAGGGCCTGTTTCATTTTGTGATATATCTCTGTATTGTGATATATCCCTCTAAAAGCATCTGATCCCGGACCGAAAGCAAAAACGGGAATTAAGTCAGCAGTATGTTTTGTCGTAGTAAATCCTGCAACAATTTTATCATATGTGGTTCCTCTATTAATGGCAAAGCCTCCCGTCTCATGATCAGCTGTAACAATTACCAGCGTTTCCTTATCTTGCTCTGCCCAATCCAATACTACTCCTATTACTTTGTCAAATTCAAGCATTTCAGATACTATGTATTCCTCATTGTTAGCATGTCCTCCCCAATCAATCTGAGACCCCTCTATCATAAGGAAAAACCCTTTTTCTGCATCTTCCAATTGCTTAATCGCCAGCTTACTCGCAGGAAGTAAATAGTCTCTACCCTGCATAACAGGCAAGGGGTCATCATCAGCAGTAAAATAGGCCAATTTCTCATCAGAATTAACAGTCAAGTCTTCTATCTCCTTTTCTAAAAAACTGCTTACCAAGTATCCTTTATTTCTTAATTCATTATCAAGTCTTCTTTCATCATTTCTCCTATCAAAATACTTCTTGCCTCCACCTATAAATATATCTATGTCCGTTGTAAGAAAATCTTCAGCTATTTCTTCATAATTTTTTCGATACTCATTATGAGCTATAAATGATGCCGGAGTAGCATGAACAATAGTAGAAGTTGCGACTAAACCAGTTTCCAAGCCTCTTTCTTCACATTCCTCAAGAATTGTCTTTACTGCTATTGTATCGTGATCAACACCTATCGCTCCGTTATATGTCTTTACTCCACACGCAAAGGCCGTTGCTCCCGCTGCTGAGTCCGTTATCAAATCGTTATAAGCAAAACTCTTATGTAAACCCACATTATTGAATCTCTCCAAATTTAGTGATCCTCTGTTTTTTATCAATCCTGCAGTGATTTGACTAATACCCATCCCATCACCTATCAAAAGGATAATATTCTTAGGCGATTGATCTTCGTTTTCCAAATTCAAAGTGTGCTGAGTTCTAGCTATTGGTTTTGTCGTATCACAAGCTAAAGAACATAAGCAAAGGCCTAGAAGCCACAATAATTTGATCATTTTAAGGTATATCAATTCTTAAATTCCTTTTCTAAATTGCCTTCCATCATGGCCAATTCCCAAACAAGATGAAAAATATGTCTATCTACCTTCTCCATTTTATCAAAATTAATCTTCTCAACTGTATCCGAAGGTTGGTGATAATCGTCATGTGTACCATTAAAGAAAAATACGGATGGAATTCCATTTTTGGCAAAGTTGTAATGATCAGACCTATAATAATATCTATTGGGGTCTTTTTCGTCATTATAAGTGTAATCCAAAGTAAGATTAGAATACTTTTTATTTATCTCTTCATTCATATTGTGTAACGTCGGACTAATTCTATCTGCACCAATAACATAAATATAGTTAGGATCATGTTGGTACTTGTCATCTACCCTTCCCACCATATCTATATTGACATCGGCGATTGTCTTCTCCAAAGGAACGATGGGGTGCTTAGTATAATAATCCGAACCTAAAAGGCCCTTTTCTTCTCCTGTTAACAATAAGAACAAAATACTTCTCTTAAACTTAACTCCTGATTTAGCCGCCATAGAAAACGCTTCTGCCAATTCTAAAACAGAAGAGGTTCCCGAGCCATTGTCATCGGCCCCGTTAAATATCTGATCTCCCTTTTTACCTAAATGATCATAATGTGCCGAAACTACAATAAACTCATCTTGTTTGTCATAACCTATAATCTTGCCATAAACATTTTTACTGTTTAATACATTAACATCTTTGAATTGATTAATGACAAATTTGGTTTCAAGTTTAACCCTTTTGTTTTTCCCTTTCTTGTTAATTTTCTTTCTAGCCTTTATAACTTTCTTCTCCTTATCTCCTATTATCTCTTTGGCAATAGACGAAGAAATATAGCAATGGTTGGCCGTTTTAATTTCCATCTTTCGCGTATCTCCAGATTCTACCATTGCCCCAATCAACCTTCTTCTGTTTTCCATCAACATTTCCTTCAGATTATCCTCAATAATCAATACCAACGCCACCCCTTTTTCTTTAGCAATTCTTAATTTTTTATCCATGTCTCTTGACCAGTCAGATGGTGTTTTCGACTTGGTAATATGATAAGTAGAATCTTCCTTCATCGGCTCTCCCTTATTGATCATTATTACTTTTCCTACTAAATCTTTCTCTTTTACTTTTTTGTAATCACTGTACTTAGGATCATCTATTCCATACCCTAAATACAAAACCTCATCCGTTTCAAATATAGGTCGTGATTCATTCTTGTTAGGAAAAGATAAATAATCCCATAAGTGTTTAAATCTTTTCTCATTAACATAAATATCAGTGTCCGCCCACTTGCTAAAAGTAAAAGCAACACTTTGTTTATATGTTTTGCTTTGAAAATCTTTTGTAAGCCCAATATCCTGAAAATGATTTACTATATAATCAGCTGCTTTGTTATTACCGTTTTTTCCAGTTTCTCTCCCCTCAAAATCATCTGATGCCAGAATCGTAAGGTGTTTTTCCAAATCTTCTGCGGTAATAGTATTTGCAAATTTTACAGATAGGTCATTTGTATCTGTAGTCAATACAGCATTTGTATCTCTAACTGAGATTCCGCTATGATATTGACCATATGTCGTGCCCAAGTAAAATAGAGCTGTTACTATCAGTTGCAACCTAAATTCTTTCATTCTAGTTATTGTTAAATTTATTCAATTAGGTCAACAGTAATTTCTAGTTGACTTTAAAAAATTCTTAAATAATTGTAACGTAAATTTTTTCTAAAAGACACATTAAGTGGCTATTAAAAACATAAATTAATTTTGTCCACTCTTCTTTGGTGTCTTCCCCCCTCAAATTCCTCTTCTAAAAATACATGAACCATATCCATGGCCATTTTTAAGGAAACAAATCTTGCAGGGATACACAATATATTTGCATTATTATGTTGACGTGCCAAAGCCGCTAACTCCCTCTTCCAGCATAATGCAGCTCTAACATTAGGCTGCTTATTAGCTGTCATCGCCACTCCATTGCCACTTCCACATATAAGAATTCCGAAATCAACTTTTCTGTTATTCACCAATTCTGAAACAGGGTGAGTAAAATCAGGATAATCAACAGATTTATCATCAAACGGCCCCTTATCTTCTACCTTATGTCCCTTTTTCAATAAACTAGCAACAATCTTAGTCTTGTATTTAACTCCGGCATGATCTCCTCCTATGGCAATCTTCATATCTAGCGTCTTAATACAGTTTCAAGTGAGTAAGGAGAGAATATCTCCGCTATTTCTTTTTCAAATTCCGGGTCTTCAACTTCTTTCGACAATGTTTGAAGATCATTCATAGCCTTATAAGAATATCTTATATCGTCTTCAAAATTCTTGAAATCTTCATCATCTAATGTCTCATAGAAATTCATGTATTGTCTGGTTTCTTCCGCCAGAATTCTCATTTCCTTCTTAGCAGATTCAAAATCCTTAGCCTCAACCATCACATTTATAAACGGAACCACACTGGCATCATAAGGAAAATTGAAGTGAGGAAAGGCCTCGAAGAACTTTTTCGCTACGTTATTTGCCTTTTCCATCTTCTTCTCTTCCAAAAGTTTCATACAGGTCCTCAACATTGCCATTCTCATGGCTTGAACACCTGCCATATAGCTCGTATTGATATGGGTATCATATTTGTCAAAATTACCCCATTTCCATTTCGTCATTATGTTTTCATAGGCTATCTCAGCGTCAACATCTCCGCTTCCATAAATCGAAAGAGATCTGTCACTAGGTGTTATTTTAGGTACTATTTTCAATCCTAAACCTTCTATTTGAGTAAAGTCATTCAATCCTAGTAATTTTTCATTTTTGCAGGTTATTGCAAAATATATTGGTCTGTCATAAATATTAGAGTAAATCACATCCATTACAGCCAATTCATCCTTAAGAATGTAATTCTTGTTTTTACCAAACTTTATATTAATAAAATCAACCATCCCTGTCGTATCCTGCAAGAATCCAGTTTTTGCATATTTTTCCTTGTCAATAGGGATAATTAAATTTTTATAAGGTAAAATTGTCATGCCCTGAAAATCATTTTTAGGGTCTCCTATTATTCTTAGAGCCTGATCCATTGTAATAGGTCTATTCATATCCCCTCTTCTTGGATCATGAAAATAAATTTGATTCCTATTCTTGCCCCTATATGTCTCCTCTGAAAGAGTGAGTTTTAGGGGTGCAGAATCATTCACTTTTGACTTCAATTTGTCAATATACCAGTCTACAGCTATTAAACTAAGATTTACCACTCTTACGTCTCTCCTTATACCTTCCACTTCCTGAGCATACCATAGTGGGTAGGTATCATTATCACCATAAGTAAATATAATGGCATCCTTTTCAACAGAATTTAAAAAGTTAGAAGCATAATCTCTTGCTCCGTAATGATCTCTTCGACTGTGATCATCAAAATTAACGGTAGCCATCAAAAATGGAGCGATTAGTACTAAAAGACCCGAGATAGCCACAGAAGGTGCCTTAGCTAATCGTTCCTTCATTAATTCATATAAAGCTATTACTGCCAAACCTATCCATATGGAAAACGCCATAAAAGAACCCACTAATACATAGTCCCTTTCTCTAGGTTCATTTGGGGGTTGATTGGAATAAACTATCAATCCTACTCCAGTAATCAAAAATAGCATCATCAATGTTGCAAAGCCCTTCTTGTCTTTTCTAGCATGAAAAAACAATCCTAGTATTCCAAAAATCAATGGGATAAAGTAAAATCCATTTCGAGCAGGATCCTCCTTTATCGTATCCGGCAACTCATCGGAATTATATAGCCGTGCATCATCAATTGCCTTAATACCAGATAACCAATGTCCATCTCTTTTATCCCAAGGATAGTACCCTTGTTTACCATTTTCTCTTCCGACAAAGTTCCACATAAAATACCTCCAATACATCCAGCCCACTTGGTATTTCAAAAAGAAACCTACATTGTAACCTAAACCTGGAACTCCCTTAGGTTTCTCTCCACTTGTAACTTCTCTCCACATATCATGTAATTGTACCCTATCCGTATGTCCTACCCTAGGGAATAGCATTTTATCGGAATTTTTATACTTATACTCCAGTTTCTCATCAACTATCTCATATTTATTTCCAACACGTCCATATCGAGGTGTTCGGATCATGTCTTCCGGAGTAGCTTTGTAATGTGGTCCGTACAATAATGGCCTTTCTCCATATTGTTCTCTGTTTAAATATGGCAATAGTCGCAATGCATCGCTTGGCACATTCATATTTACCGGAGTATCTGCATTCGCTCTTAAAACAATAACTCCCATCGTAGAAAAAGCTATGACTATAAGTACTGAGGAGATAGCCAAGATTTGAATTATCTGATTTTTATTTTGATGAGCATATCTAAGAATAAAAAATGCCAAAGCAGCTATTAATAACGTTGTGGGTATGAGGCCAGAGTGAAAGGACATGCCCACACTATTAACCATAAATATTTCCATATTCTTCCATAAAGTAGGAATTCCTACTACAACACCTTTCTGAATAAAAAAAATAAGTCCAAGGCCCGCTAAAAAACTAAGGGCTACCCCTTTCCAGTTGTGACTATTGTATCTTTTGAAATAGTATAAAATTGCTAAACAGGGTAAAACCAACAAACTTAATAAATGCACCCCAACAGACAATCCAGCGGAAAAAAGACAGAAAACTATCCACTTATCATGTTTGACATCATCCGGTAAGTAATACCATCTAATTGCTGCCCAAAAAGTCATTGCCGTAAAGAAAAAAGCCATAGCATAAACCTCACCTTCCACCGCAGAAAACCATATTGAACTACAAAACGCTGTAGTCAAACCTGCAACAATTCCCGTCAACATAAGTAACATATTTTGAATAGAATCTGTAGTACCCTTTCTCCCGACCAACATAAACTTCCCAAACATTATCGCAACCCAACCAGCAAATACAGCACCCAAAGCTGAACAAATTCCAGACATCAAATTAACTGAGAAAGCGATTGCACTTGGATCGTCCGAAAACATAGTAGCAACAATTGTAAACATCCTCCCTATAAGCATGAATAATGGAGCTCCCGGAGGGTGAACAACTTGAAGCTTATAAGCTCCCAAAATGAATTCTCCACAATCCCAAAGACTACCTGTTGATTCGAGAGAGAAAAAATATACGATCATGGACACTATAAAAACGACCAATCCTGAGAAAGTGAAAGACTTTTTTATCGAATGCATAAAGCTTTATTTCAGTTAAATTTTATTGGATTCAGATTGCACAAAAATAACAAAACAACTAATATAAATCTATCATTGCCGATTTTATTGATTAGCTCTCCGTTTCACAGATCTTTAACATTAAAATCAAGGTATGGATAATCTCCTTTTGAATAGTTTTGACTTTCTTTTCATTCAGAATCAATTAACTTTGTGAATAATAAATTGTCTTTAGAATGTTTAAATATTTATTATTAGCAGGTATTATTTATTTTATCTATAAATCCTTCCCTAATAAGCATATTGAATCGGCCGACAACAAAAACTCTGAAGAGTTTTCGGACTATGAAGAAATAGATTAAACATTAGCATTGTGATTTATTTGGAAACAGATCATTTTTTCGTCATCAATAAACAAGCTGGAATCCCGGTTCAAACAGCTGATCCTAATCAATTATCGGTCGAACAGTGGTTAAAAGAAACATATTGGAATGATATTCACTTAGTGAATAGAATCGATCAACCCGTTTCCGGTTTTTGCCTAGTTGCTAAAAATACGTTTAGCAAAAACTATCTTACCCAAATTCAAATAGACAAACAAATAGAAAAAAGGTATATAGCCGTAGTCGAGGGAAATTTTAAACCCAAAGACAAACGAATCATCCTTTATTTAAAGAAAGTAGAAAAACTGGCTAAATCTTTCGTATCAGAAGAACCAAAGGAAGGCTATAAAAAATGCATTATTAAAATAAAACATCGATTTCAATTAGACAATTATACCATTATAGATATAGACTTGCAAACGGGAAGGTATCATCAAATCAGGGCCATGCTAGGGCATCTAGGGCATCCTATCAAAGGTGATGTAAAGTATGGTGCCAGAAGAAAAAATAAGGATAGAAGCATTTATCTGCTTTCATGGATGTTACGTTTTGCTCCACCTAGTCAGACAAATATGCTGACATTATATGCCCCAATTCCAAGGGACAAACCCCTTTGGAAGCTAGTGGAAAAAATAATAAAAATGTGGCATTGATAGAGAGTATCATGCAACTAGTCAAATAATAAGATGTTAATACAATATTAAAGTGTAAGTTTGAATTAACATATGACTATTTAAGCACATTTTTATGGTGATAAGAATATTTCAATGAGATTATTATTTGTACTTTTTAGTTTCGTCAGTTTGTTAAATGGGCAGGATACCATTTTTCTGAGAAATCCATCGTTTGAAGATGTTCCACACAAAGGAGGTGAACTGGTCGGTATCCGAGAATGGTTTGATTGTGGAAGAATTTTTTTCCCAGGAGAAACTCCACCAGATATTCATTCTGGCGATAGTACTTTTTGGAGTAATAAAACCCAGCCAAATCATGGTCTAACATATTTGGGTATGGTCGTTCGAGATAATGAAAGCTGGGAATATCTCTCTCAAAGACTACAGGGTAAACTTTTAGCAGGAAAGTGCTATGACTTTTCTATACATCTTATGCAGAGTGCAAATTACAAAAGTCCTACAAGAAGCAACAATCTTGTTGAATCCGATTTTCTAAAACCAGTAGTACTAAGAATTTGGGGAGGCACCTCGTATTGTAACCAGAGAATTCTTCTTGCAGAAACAGAAACAATTTCTAATGAAGAATGGAAACAGTATTCATTCGAGTTTACACCTAATTTAGATGTCAATTATATTACATTAGAAGCCTTTTATAAAACGCCAACTCTTTTTCCTTATAATGGTCATATCCTTGTGGATAACGCCTCTCACATTGTACAAAAACAGTGTCCCGGTGAAGAGATTGCCTATGTTGACAAACCCTATGTTCCTCCTCATAAGGCTTCAAGAAAAAACATAAAAGACTCTAAGCCCGATGTAAAATCTGTGCCAGATCCTCCGGCAACAAAAAATACCAGTAAAAAACAGGTTATAAATAAATTGGATAAGAGCAAACTTAAAGAGGGACAAACAATTAGAATCAAAAAATTATTCTTTGAGGCTGACACTAGCTCTATTTCTAAGGATTCTTATCAATCTCTTGATGAAATTTATTCTTTCCTGGTGGAAAATCCATTAATAGAAATTGAGATAGGTGGTCATACCAACGGAATTCCTAAACATGACTATTGTGATAGGTTGAGTACCGCCAGAGCTAAGGAAGTAACCGATTACCTCACTTCGAAAGGAATAGATAGATCCCGGATTAAATATAAAGGTTACGGAAAAAGAAAACCAATAGCATCCAACAAAACCTCTTCAGGGAGACAGTTAAATCAAAGAGTGGAAATTAAAATACTCAAAATGAGATAATAACACTCCTATCTTAAATACTAAGTTAGTTGATTTAATAATTATTTTGCATCTTGCGAATCGTTAAATACTGAAAATACATGAAAATTGATGTGGGAGGTCTTTTGGCCAAAGCGAATGCTTATAAACAAGTAAAAAATAACACTATTGATTATAGAAAAGCATGGCACGAAGAAAAAAAGCCGATGATAATCAGTACTCTTGAAGAAATAAAAAGCCAATTGGATCTTAAAGCAAAAATTGATTGTCGCGATAATATTGAAAATCTTGAAGCTATTGTTTTTGATCTCGGAAAAGCAAGTAGTGGTATCAGCGAAAATCTTGAGAATACCGATATAAAAAGGATGATGATAAAATTTAATGGAGCATTAATCTATCAACAACTTTTTAATGGAAAGATTATGATTATGGTTTCCAGTCCGTATATCGAAGGGTATGGAGAACCAAAACCTCCACGAATGATCGAAATACTACGCCCGGATGAATTGAAGCAACCTTTTATTCTTCGTCATATGGAAGCCTTATTAAAAGATATCACGGAATGGGAGGATTACGATGATGATGAACCCACTAAAAATCAAGTAGGTTTTAATCCTATCGGTTTTAATCAGGCACCCATCGAGGATTAATAAGATAGTGGTAATGGTTGGTATCTAACCTACTACCTTCTGTTCTTCACGCAGAAATCTTGGAATCTTTGCAACAAGAAAGAGTGTTTACGGTTTTCGAAATGCTGAAAGACTGAGATAGTCTAATTCTAGAATCGATTTTTTTTTAATTCTCTTTCCGTGCTAAAGTAAATAATTGGAATTAGTATTAATATTGCCAAAGTGTGCCATAAGATAGCGAATAGTAGTTCATCAAATAAAATAATTATCCATTGAAGGGCTAAAATATATAAATATCCATAGACAAAAATAGGTGAGAAATACTCATTCGCTTTAGCGAATGCTTCTTCACTTCTCAAAGCTCTTTTACTACGATAACCTATCAAGTTATTTCTCTTTAATGGACCTGAAAATTTCACTACACATATCATAATGATTGCTTGAATAGTGATATAAAAATTAAGGCCCAATAACACTTTCATACTAATTTTTTATTCTTGAAATATTAAAAGGACCTTTTATCTCAATCTGGGTGTCTTTTAATGCATTCATTACTATTGACATTTATCCGAAGTAACAATTATACAGATAATAAAGCAGCTTTTTTTAACACATTTATTTTTGACTATACTTTTAATTTCAGTAATCTATTTTGTATAAAAAGGATAAAGCTTTAAATATATGGGGATTTATCTCTTTGGATTTTCACTAGTTTCATTATTGATGCTCACAATTTTCCTTATTACTTCACTTATTAAAATTACTATTCCACTTCTATCATTCTATATTATTTCCCTTCTTCTTGTGATGGCAAATACATTTCGGAACTATAAGACATAATTCACCATATGTCATAGCATCAATATTACATAAGGCTTCTCTAAATTATCAACGAAATAGTTAGCCACAGATTTTAAAGTCCCTATGGCTAATCTTCTTGTTAAAGCTTTATAAATTTCCTACTATCTATAAACCCTGATTTATTTCCTCTTAATTGAAGAATATAAACACCACTTGCCAGATTTGTTAGGTCAAGCTTTTCATCTCCGTCAATCCTTATTTCCATTGCCAACTCTCCTTCCGAATTTATAAAAAAGGCTTGCACACTTTCTTCCACTTCTGAAACACTCACAAAATCATATGTAGGGTTAGGGTAAACTACCGCTCTCGCTAATTCACTTTCGATCAATTCAACTAAAACTTCTGAAAAGAAAAAGGCCCCATCCAAATCTACTTGCTTTAGCCTGTAATAATTAGTCCCCGTCGTTACTTCATTGTCAATAAATTCATAACTATTTACTTGCTTACTGTTTTCTTCACCATCTATAAAATCCAGTACTCTCCAGTTCTCTGAATCATAGCTATGTTGAACTTCAAATCCTAAATTATTCTTTTCATGAATGGTTTCCCATTTTAAGACAACATTATCATCTTTTTGATGAGATTCAAATAAAACCAACTCTATAGGTAGTACTCCATTAAGTATTTCCAAATTACCATCTTCATCAAAGGGGTCCGACCACTTCTCATCTGTATAAATATTTGAGCCACCCAGGGTTTTGAGGAAAGCTAACAACTCATCCTTTTCTGTATCAGTAAGATTAAGATTGCCTCCAGGACCGTTCAATCGATTATCTAAGTTTGTATTGTTAGGATTATTTGGAATATCATCATAATGATTGATCACATCCATTAATGTTGCCAAACTTCCATCATGCATATACGGTCCATTTTCTTCTCCCAAATCATTTACTATGTCTCTTAAACTTGGGGATCTCTCATTCGTTATATCCAACCCTCCTGGATCTCCAGCTACTCCTACCACTCCATTGTTTCTGGAATTTGGGTCTATATCAAATTCCGGAGCTCGATGACATCTATTGCATCCCGTATCACTATTACTCATATATAATGCTTTCCCATTATTTTCTTCTTCTGTAAAATTTGGAAAATTCGCATTATTATTGCCTACCTGTGCTCTACCCACATCATATTTACTATCAAATGATTGTATACTTCTGACAAATTGAGCTAAAGCGTCCTGAATTCTATCTTCAGTAATAGTTTGATCGCCAAAGGCCATATTAAATAGCTCTTCATAGTAGTAGATTTCCTCCAATTTAGAAATCAAAGAATCTATATCGGGATCACCATTGGTGCCGCTAAATCCCATTTCAATGTGATCTTGTATCGGCATAGTACTTTGTTCTTCAAGAGTATTGGCTCTTTCATCCCAAAAAAACTTTTCTTCTTCGCCAAATCTTGCACTAGACAAACGAGGAGAGTGCCTACCTGTTAAACCACCATCATGGCCTGTACTCTGAATATCTGAATCACCAAAAGCAAACTCCTGCTTGTGACAACTGGCACATGAGGTAGTATTAGAGGAAGATAAGTTTTTATCATAAAACAATACTCTTCCGAGTGTAGCACCTTCATCCGTTATGGGATTGGAGTTTGGTGTATTGTCTTCATTAATGTAAGAAGGTATTGTCTGATTACTGTAATTAAACAATGAATTCAGGTCAATAGTGCCTGCAAAAAAAAGGAAAAAACTAAAACTCAGTAAAAGTACAATGTAACGTTTGCTCATAGTTGGAATTTTTAATAAGATTAGATATTAATTTATTCGTCCTATGAGTATAAGGAGACTACTTTCTATATGTACTGTTATTTTTTGACCAAAATTTTGTAAAAAAGATTAATACAGGAGGTATGGTTGATAAAGTCATTAAATGATAATTTAACTATATAAAGACAGTATTCCAAATTATTTACAGGGGAGAGCTATCCCCTCCCCTGCAAATTGCATCAAATTTTGCTAACTCTTATTGTTCTTACCTTTTCTCCACTTCGAATACGTATAAAGTATATTCCATCTGCAAAACGCCCCATATTGAAGTTATGCTCGGCGGTCATCTCATTTTCAATCATATTTATGCTCTCTACCTCTTGACCAAAAGAATTAATTACAGTGATAGAGCTATATTTTTCAGGGGCACTTAATATTTCAACTTTTAACATTTCATATGTGGGATTTGGATAGGCCATTACTTCTAAATCTGCACTGATTGTAAATCCATTACAATTCTCTCTGACCACTGATACTGAGTTCGATAACGAATAACAGCCCAGCAAATCACTTACATTATTACCCATCGCCAAGCCTTCCAATCCATCACTATAACTCATATGCCATACCAAGCATGTTCCCGCCGGGGCATCATCAAAATTAACCACTTCATAACTCGGAGGTAAACCCAGTATATTGCCCATATCATCCGTCACTACCCATTGACTGTTCTCCCCTTCATTACCACTCAAATCTATCTCACCCATACCAATCATATCTGCTTCTCCATCTCCTACACAAAATTCAAAAGGTCCGCCTGACAACTCGCCACCTTCGTTACCCTTTCTCACCACTGATACTGAGTTCGACAACGAATAACAACCCAGCAAATCACTTACATTATTACCCATCGCCAAGCCTTCCAATCCATCACTATAACTCATATGCCATACCAAACATGTTCCCGCCGGGGCATCATCAAAATTAACCACTTCATAACTCGGAGGTAAACCCAGTATATTACCCATATCATCCGTCACTACCCATTGGCTGTTCTCCCCTTCATTACCACTCAAATCTATCTCACCCATACCAATCATATCTGCTTCTCCATCTCCTACACAAAATTCAAAAGGTCCACCTGTCAACTCGCCACCTTCGTTACCCTTTCTTACCACTGATACTGAGTTCGATAACGAATAACAACCCAGCAAATCACTTACATTATTACCCATCGCCAAGCCTTCCAATCCATCACTATAACTCATATGCCATACCAAACATGTTCCCGCCGGGGCATCATCAAAATTAACCACTTCATAACTCGGAGGTAAACCCAGTATATTGCCCATATCATCCGTCACTACCCATTGACTGTTCTCCCCTTCATTACCACTCAAATCTATCTCACCCATACCAATCATATCTGCTTCTCCATCTCCTACACAAAATTCAAAAGGTCCGCCTGACAACTCGCCACCTTCGTTACCCTTTCTCACCACTGATACTGAGTTCGACAACGAATAACAACCCAGCAAATCACTTACATTATTACCCATCGCCAAGCCTTCCAATCCATCACTATAACTCATATGCCATACCAAACATGTTCCCGCCGGGGCATCATCAAAATTAACCACTTCATAACTCGGAGGTAAACCCAGTATATTACCCATATCATCCGTCACTACCCATTGGCTGTTCTCCCCTTCATTACCACTCAAATCTATCTCACCCATACCAATCATATCTGCTTCTCCATCTCCTACACAAAATTCAAAAGGTCCACCTGTCAACTCGCCACCTTCGTTACCCTTTCTTACCACTGATACTGAGTTCGATAACGAATAACAACCCAGCAAATCACTTACATTATTACCCATCGCCAAGCCTTCCAATCCATCACTATAACTCATATGCCATACCAAACATGTTCCCGCCGGGGCATCATCAAAATTAACCACTTCATAACTCGGAGGTAAACCCAGTATATTACCCATATCATCCGTCACTACCCATTGGCTGTTCTCCCCTTCATTACCACTCAAATCTATCTCACCCATACCAATCATATCTGCTTCTCCATCTCCTACACAAAATTCAAAAGGTCCGCCTGCCAACTCGCCACCTTCATTACCCTTTCTTACCACTGATACTGAGTTCGACAACGAATAACAACCCAGCAAATCACTTACATTATTACCCATCGCCAAGCCTTCCAATCCATCACTATAACTCATATGCCATACCAAACATGTTCCCGCCGGGGCATCATCAAAATTAACCACTTCATAACTCGGAGGTAAACCCAGTATATTACCCATATCATCCGTCACTACCCATTGGCTGTTCTCCCCTTCATTGCCACTCAAATCTATCTCACCCATACCAATCATATCTGCTTCTCCATCTCCTACACAAAATTCAAAAGGTCCACCTGTCAACTCGCCACCTTCATTACCCTTTCTAACCACTGATACTGAGTTCGATAACGAATAACAGCCCAGCAAATCACTTACATTATTACCCATCGCCAAGCCTTCCAATCCATCACTATAACTCATATGCCATACCAAACATGTTCCCGCTGGGGCATCATCAAAATTAACCACTTCATAACTCGGAGGTAAACCCAGTATATTGCCCATATCATCCGTCACTACCCATTGACTGTTCTCCCCTTCATTGCCACTCAAATCTATCTCACCCATACCAATCATATCTGCTTCTCCATCTCCTACACAAAATTCAAAAGGTCCACCTGCCAACTCGCCACCTTCGTTACCCTTTCTTACCACTGATACTGAGTTCGACAACGAATAACAGCCCAGCAAATCACTTACATTATTACCCATCGCCAAGCCTTCCAATCCATCACTATAACTCATATGCCATACCAAACATGTTCCCGCTGGGGCATCATCAAAATTAACCACTTCATAACTCGGAGGTAAACCCAGTATATTGCCCATATCATCCGTCACTACCCATTGACTGTTCTCCCCTTCATTGCCACTCAAATCTATCTCACCCATACCAATCATATCTGCTTCTCCATCTCCTACACAAAATTCAAAAGGTCCACCTGCCAACTCGCCACCTTCGTTACCCTTTCTTACCACTGATACTGAGTTCGACAACGAATAACAGCCCAGCAAATCACTTACATTATTACCCATCGCCAAGCCTTCCAATCCATCACTATAACTCATATGCCATACCAAACATGTTCCCGCTGGGGCATCATCAAAATTAACCACTTCATAACTCGGAGGTAAACCCAGTATATTGCCCATATCATCCGTCACTACCCATTGACTGTTCTCCCCTTCATTGCCACTCAAATCTATCTCACCCATACCAATCATATCTGCTTCTCCATCTCCTACACAAAATTCAAATTCATTTGAGCTTTCGAAGTATGAATAAGCCACCAATCCAAATGGATTTACTCCTGAATATACACTGTCTATTAACATAGGTTCCGGAGACAACTCATATACACTTACCATATTATTCATCCCACTGTGCGTAATATATAGTCGTTTATTATCTGATGTTATAGCATAATTATGAGGAACCGTAAATGGTGCATCTACAGGAGCTCCCATTATTGTATTTGTAGATAAATCTATGGTATAAGAAGCAGACAATCCTCCCTCAGCTATATTACCCACATACAAATACTCTCCCGAAGGGCTCATTCCAAGTCCATGAGCGTTAGGTATGCTTAATGTCTCTATCATACTCAGGTCGCTTCTCATTAATATCTGTAGCTCTGAGCTTCCCTGAGACGCCACATATAGATACATGTTCTTATCAGTCAATGATACATGAGGATCATTACCCACTTCTGCTCTTGCCGTCTCCACAAAATTATCTGTATCATATTTAATCACATAATCTGATAAATCATCCGGGCCAATAAAAGTGACGAAGGCAGCTTCATTATTTGGCATCACTATCACATCATGAGGTTTATAAGTATCTTGTAATTCTTCTGGTAATTCAATGGTCGCCAAAATCGATAAATCATTGGCATTCACTACCGATATCGTCTTATCCAATTCATTATTGACCCATAATTGGTTATTATCAGGACTTAACCACATATGAAAGACACCCTCTCCAGTTGATACCTCTCCTAAAACACTAAAATCTGTAGCATCAAATTCTATAACTTTCCCTCCATAGTCTCCTACCAACACAACATGCTTCTTGTGGTTATATACGGCATACATTGGTTGACCTTCATTAGGCATATCTACATATTCTACCTCATTATTATCACTATTAATTATCGCTAATGTTCTTGAAGACCTATTAGCTACTACTACTCTATTTTGTAACTCTCCATCAGTAGTGGAAAGTGTTCCTCCTTCATTACCCTTTCTGACCACTGATATTGAGTTCGATAACGAATAGCAGCCCATCAAATCACTTACATTATTACCCATCACCAAGCCTTCCAATCCATCACTATAACTCATATGCCATACTAAGCATGTTCCCGCCGGGGCATCATCAAAATTAACCACTTCATAACTCGGGGGCAAACCCAGTATATTACCCATATCATCTGTTACTACCCATTGGCTGTTCTCCCCTTCATTACCACTCAACTCTATCTCACCCATACCAATCATATCTGCTTCTCCATCTCCTACACAAAATTCAAAAGGTCCACCTGCCAACTCACCACCATTAACATCGCACCCCTCAGGACAACCAACAGTTACAACTACATCCTCTAGGTCCCAGACCGCTTCTGCAGCTGAATTACCCACAGGACAATATGCTAGAAGTTCGAAATTAAAAACAGCTGAGTCTTCAATCAAAAAATCATCCGTATAAGGAAAATCAAAATTTTCTTCTGACCAGTTATTTGTAGTCGAAATGTCATATTCCTCAAAAACGACCAAATTGTTTCGCAAGACCCTAACACTGTATTTAGTAGGATAATTATTGGGACCTGAAATACCGTCAATCCAATCAAACATCAATGGTGAATTTTGAAAAAAATTCAAATTAGTTAGATACGTTGGCTCATCACTAGTAGTAGAAACACTGATATCAAATCTCACTGCTTTATCACTTCCTGGGTCATATTGACAACTGGTCTCATAGCCCACACACATTGCTTTTGTACCATTCATACCCGGTGTACAAGAATGTTTGTTCTCTTGTGGGTTTAGTCTATAAAGATTGTCACCATCTAAACCTATAGTGATTGAAGCCGATGAGTTTGCCTCTCCTTGAAATTCCGAATAGTCCATATTAGTTCCATCTGAAAAATATGAGAAGCAATTATCAAATGTAAAATGATACGTAGCATCTTCATTTCCTATAATAGGATTAATTTCTGCTTTGCCATAACTGAGGGCTAAGAATGTCCAAATAAATAAGAAAAGCTTCGTTCGTTTCATTTTTCAATATTTTTCCTATGAATAAAAAGTTAATTAATTTAGATACAATGTTAACTACAAATTCATGTATAGAAAATTGAAAATACTCTTTCTGTATTACTGGGGACGCAAATGATATTTTTAGCATAGACTCAGGCAACCAATGGATTACATGGTGCATATTACAGAGATAATAGTCTAAATAACACCCTCAAAGTCCTTCGACTAAGTTGATAATGTCAATCTTAATTTCATGGTAACATGATAGTCAACCTACGGTTTAAATATGCTAAATGCTCTTTACCAACTAAGACTTAAATTTATAAACAGTAGTATAATTATACTCTTTTCCCTTTTTTAAAATACTTGATGGATATTCCAAACAATTTGGCGAATTTGGGAAGAATTGAGTCTCCAAACATACTGCCGAGTATTTTCCATATTTTTTATTATTCTTCCCTTTAATCTCTCCATTGAGATGATTGGCTGTATATAATTGCACACCTGGCTTATTAGTGTATACTTCCATTTGAATTCCAGATTCATCTGATTGCAATAAACAAGAGCTTTTATCCAAGTCAGGAGAGTTCAATATATAACAATGATCGTAGCCATGACATAAATCAATTTGGTTATTCTTTTGAACGCTATCAATACCTTCGAAAATCTCTCGTGCATTTCTAAAGTCAAAAATTGAGTTTTTCACCTGAGACCTATGTTCGGGTATCATACTGTTGTTAACTGGTAAAAAATGATCCGCATTTATTCTCAACTTATGATTCAAAGCATTTCCTTTTCCTTCAAGATTGAAATAGCTATGATTAGTCAAATTACAGTACGTATCTGCATCTGAAACAGCTTTATAATTAATTACTATTTCATTCTTTTCAGTCAATGTAAATGAGACCGTAATATTCATATTACCAGGAAATCCCTCATCCCCATCCGGGCTAAATAAATGTAGCTCTACTCCTGCATCAATAGCTTTTACTTTCCACATCTTTTTATCAAAACCGCTAACACCACCATGAAGTTGATTCGTGCCTTCGTTTGCTGATAGTTTATATATTTTATTGTTTAGTTTAAATGATGCATTTTCAATTCTATTCGCATATCTGCCTACTGTAGATCCGAAGCAAGGGTGCTCACTTAAATAATCACCTATATCATCGAAACCTAAAACCACGTCTATATTATTGCCATACTTATCCGGTATCAAAATTTGGGTGATTGTGGCTCCATAATTAAGTATACAAAAAGAGATTTCCGAATTGGAAATCTCATATAGTTTTAACTGTCTTCCATTAACAAGAGTAGAAGACTTTTCGCTTACTTTTATCATTATAAATTAAACCTTCAGAATATCAGCTTCTTTAAGCTCAATTAATTTTGCAATCTTATCCCCATAGCCCTCAACTTGTTTCTGTACTTCGGCCTCTTTACGTTTTCCCGCATCTTCGGGATAGCCATCCTTTACTTCTTTTTTGATTGCTTCCATTAATTTATGCCTAACACTTCTTATTGACACTTTGGTATCCTCTCCCTCTGCCTTGGCTTGTTTAACCAAAAGCTTTCTTCTTTCTTCTGTTAAAGGAGGCACGGTTATTCTTACTGATTCTCCATCATTCATAGGTGTTACTCCTAAGTTTGCCTCAAATATTGCTTTTTCAATTGGTGCCAACATTCCCTTCTCCCATGGTTGGATACTCAAAGTCCTAGAATCAGAAATGGTAATATTAGCCACCTGATTAAGCGGAGTAGGTGTCCCATAATACTCTACCATTACACCATCTAACATAACCGGTGATGCCTTCCCCGCTCTTATTTTTGCCAACTGCTCGGTCAAGTGTTTGATGGCTTTATCAAACTCTCCATAACCTTCCTTCAAGATTTCTTCTAAAAATTGACTCATCGTTAATTGTTTTCGTTTTATTTAATCTCTACCCATAAAGCTCAACAAAAAGTAAAGAAACATAACCAATGCTCCAAGTGCCTGAGAAACATAAGTCATGGCAGCCCACCACAGAGCATCTTTTGCTCCATCATATTCCATACCTCTTGTCACACCAGTATTGTCTAACCACGCCAAAGCTCTTCTACTTGCATCAAATTCTACTGGTAGCGTTATCAGGCTAAATAAAGCCGTTATACCAAAAGTAGCAACCAAAATCATCATTAACAATCCTCCTCCCATATTGGCACCCAAGCCAATAATAACAGCCATAAATAAAAACTGTTGGATTCTTGAACTAAACTGAACCAGTGGTACAAGTCTTGATCTAAGAGTTAACATATTGTAAGCTGTAGCATGTTGAACCACATGTCCGCATTCGTGTGCAGCCACAGCAGCAGCAGCAATAGAACGTCCATTGTATACTTGTGGTGAAAGCGACACTGTTTTAGTCATTGGATTATAATGATCAGTGAGGTGTCCTCTTCCTTGAACAATCTTAACATCATGAATATTATAATGCTGCATCATTGCATGAGCCACTTCGACCCCTGACATTCCATTACTCAAAGGAACTTTACTATATTTATTAAACTTTGATTTTAATCGGTTACTTACAAAAGCTCCAATGAGTGTAAATAATCCAAGTATAATCCAATATCCCATTTTTTAATTTGTTTTTAATTCAAAATTTCAAATCCTGTATAACTTCTTAACACTTCCGGAATAATGATTCCATTTTCAGTCTGATTATTCTCCAGAAGAGCGGCTACAATTCTTGCTAACGCCAGTGCAGAACCATTTAACGTATGAGCCAACCTTGTTTTGCCATTTTCATCTTTATACCTCAGCTTCATTCTGTTAGACTGATAAGTTTCAAAATTAGTTACACTGCTCACTTCTAACCATCTTTTCTGAGCTGCCGAATAAACTTCAAAATCGTAAGTCAGAGCTGAAGCAAAAGACATATCACCACCGCATAAACGTAAAATCCTGTAGGGGAGTTCAAGTTTTTTCAATAAACCCTCAATGTAACCTACCATTTCGTTTAAAGTATCATAAGATTTGTCCGGATGTTGAATTTGAACAATTTCAATTTTTTCAAACTGATGCACCCGATTTAATCCTCTTACATGAGCCCCGTAAGAACCTGCTTCTCTTCTAAAACAAGGTGTATAACCAGCCATTTTTATAGGGAAATCACTTGATTTTAAGATATCGCCTCTATAAAGATTAGTAATCGGCACCTCGGCTGTAGGTATTAAGTATAAATCATCTTTTTCAATATAATACATTTGACCTTCCTTGTCCGGAAGACTTGCAGTACCTCGTCCAGAAGCTTCGTTTACAAGCAATGGAGGGTTAATCTCCTGATACCCCGAAGATATAGCTTCGTCTAGAAAAAAGTTGATTAATGCTCTTTGAAGTCTGGCTCCCTTTCCAATATAGACTGGAAATCCTGCACCTGTCAACTTGACTCCCAAATTTAGACTAAATAACTCATATTTTTCTGCAAGTTCCCAATGAGGTAAAGCATCGTCATTAATGATAGGTAACTCATCCTGACCCATTTTGAACACTTCGTTATCCTCAGGTTCATTACCTTCTGGGACCAAATTTGACGGTGTATTAGGGATATGCAATAAAAGTTCTTCTATTTTGCTTTCTATGGTCTTTTGCCTCTCCTCATATTCTGAAGATCCTTTTTTCAACAAGGTTACCCTCTCTCTCAACTTATTAGCTTCTTCGGGATTACCCGACTTAAAAAACTCACCAATTTCTTTGGATAATTGATTAATCGTCGCCAATGTCCTATCCTTTTCGGTTTGAACTTTTTTCCTCTCATCATCCAAACGCACAACCTCAGAGAGAGCAGTCAATTGCTCTTGGTCTATATTTTTCTTTGCCAAGGATTTTTTTACCTCTTCAAAGTTGTTCCTAATCACATTTACTTCTAGCATATCTCCTTAATTCATTAATTGGCAAAAATAGTATTTAATTGTTGATGATTTTTAAAATTTGGAATGATTTTGGCTGGGTTCTAATAAGTAATGCTACGCATAAATGAAAGATCACAATCCTGTAGAGCGAGAGTTTAAGTACGAAAAGCTGAAAGAAATTATTCAGGATGTTGAATCTGAGTTCTCAAAAGAGGAGCAAGTAAAATTTAAGAAACTTCCCAAGCGTAAAGCATTATTTGTCCTCGTTGAAATTATATCTGTAGCCTTGCTATCGATTTCAGGTTATTTCCTTTACACAAAATTTAGTTGTTCATTGTTTTTCATTCCTACAATAATACTTCTATTGTTTTCTTTATTATCCTTTCAGAAGGTAAAGCATAAGATATCATCATTTCTGAGTGATTCCTGGATCACAAATGAAGATATAAATGCTTTAAGAAACTATGAGGACTATAAATCGCTATTCCATATTTTGGCATGGACGGTTGCTTGTTTATCTACTATGTACTACTTATACGCCTACGAATGCCGAAATATACTCTTAAATATTGGCCTTTCGATAATAGTCATTTTGATCCCTTTGCTCATCGTTGCCAACAAAAGATGGGTGTAAACCTCCAATGCTTATAGGTATTCGACTCCTTTAATACATAATAAAAAAAGTAATTGGTTTCTTGAAACAACTTCAGGATACAATTGTTAATAGAAAGCAAGAAAAACAGTAAACCAATTACTCTTTTTAGTGTTTATTGTAAAAATATTAGTAATACTAACATTTTTAATTACTTTTGCACAAAATTTGATGATTATGGTTTTTACAATAAGAAATAATGCGAAGATCGCTAACAAATATATTCGCTTCGCTAAATGGAAATTGAGAAAGCTCAATAAGAAATTCAACTACTTCATTTATTCGGATATATTTATTAAGCAAGAAGGTACTAATCCAAAGCTTTATTATGCCGTAATAAAATTAGGTGTAAGCGGACCAGATATAATTATATCTGCTAAATCAGAAAACCTTAACTCTCTTTGGTCATCATTATCAGCAAAGCTGAAAACACAATTAAGAAAGCACAAAGATAAGTTGTAACAAAACTCCTTAATTCTATTCAAATTAAAACATGAATAACATTAAATCTAGCTCCATTAGTCAATCTTTATCCCCTTTAACGAGACTTCAAAGACTTATGTCTCTTGACAAAAGAGATATTACTAAAGTGTACATTTATGCTTTTTTCAATGGGTTGGTAAACCTTACTTTGCCCCTTGGTATTCAAGCCATTGTAAATCTTATCCAAGGTGGAGAAATCACCACCTCTTGGTACATACTAGTCTCCTTTGTAATAGGTGGTGTTGCATTGGCGGGATTGCTTCAATTATTTCAACTGCGAATAGTGGAAAATCTTGCCCAAAAGATATTTAGTCGGGCTTCTTTCGAATTTGCATATCGAATTCCCAGAATCAAATACTCTGCCCTCAGAGATTATTATGGCCCTGAACTGGCCAATAGGTTTTTCGATACGATGACTATTCAAAAAGGTCTTCCCAAGATATTGATAGATTTTTCACTGGCACTTTTTCAAATCATTGTTGGTTTGATCGTATTAAGTATGTACCATTCCTTTTTCATTCTTTTTAGTATTCTTTTGTTGATTATTATCTATTTCATTTTTACTCACACAGGACCCAAAGGGCTAAATACAAGTTTGAATGAATCTAAGATGAAGTATAAAATAGCCTTTTGGTTAGAAGAAATTGCCAGAAGTAAATTATCGTTTAAATTGGCTAGCGATTCTGATCTCAACCTAAGTACAACCAATGGTCATGTGATCAACTATTTAGATTCAAGAGAAGAGCATTTTAAAGTACTAATACAACAATCACTTTATCTTATCATATTCAAAGTTTTAATTGCTGCAGGTCTATTAATAACAGGAAGTATTCTTGTTTTCAATGAGCAAATGAACATCGGGCAGTTTGTCGCAGCAGAAATTATAATCATTTTAATAATAGCTTCAATTGAAAAAATGATCAAAACCATAGATTCCATCTATGATGTTCTTACTGGTTTAGAAAAAATTGGTTTCGTCTTTGACAAACCTCTGGAAAAAAATGATGGCTTGATTTTGAAAGAAAGTGACGACTCATTCTCAGTGTCTGCTCAAAAACTCTCCTTTAAGTACGAAAATGCTTCTGGTCTCAGTTTAGAAAATTTAACTTTCGATATTCCTAAAAATAAATCAGTCCTTATCTCGGGACCCTCGAGTTCCGGAAAATCCACCTTACTAAAGCTTATCTCTGGCGTATTAGAACCTACAGAGGGTATTGTTAAATACAATGGGTTCCCTTTAAAATCACTAGACCTAGACAAACTGAAAAGCGAAATTGGTTTTTCTATTAGTCAGGGGGAAATATTTCATGGCACGATACTTCAAAATATTTCAATGCTAAGAAACAGAGCCACTCCAGAAAGTATTAATCAAGCAATTACCATTACAGGGTTGGATCATTTTCTCTCATCTACCCCGCTGGGGTTAAATACCATAGTTGATCCCGAAGGAAAAAAAATCCCCAGAAATATACAGAATCGCATACTACTTGCAAGAGCCATAGCCACAAGACCAAAGTTGTTAATACTAGAGGATCCATTAGACCATGTCAAGGCAACAGAAAAAAAGGAAATTATTGCCAGACTTACATATAAGGCTAATCCTTGGAAAATCATAGTAACCTCGGTTGATGAATTATGGAAAAAGTATATATCCAATGAAATGGTCATTGAGGATGGTATCATTAAATCAATTTCAATAAAATAAATCAAAGTAATGTTAAATATTAGCATCAATTCGATTAGGAAAAACATAGATAAAAAGAAGTACAGTGCTTTTTCGCGATTTGATTCGAAGGAACAACCAAAAATATTACTGAAAATATTGGTCATTCTAGGCTTTGCTTCACTCTGCATCCTTTGTCTTCCCTGGACACAAAATATTCGGGCAAAAGGATACGTGACTACTCTCAATCCTTATGATAAGCCTCAAAAAATTCAATCACTTATATCCGGAAAAATTGAAGACTGGTACGTGAAAGAAGGAGATATCGTCCACATTGGTGATACCATTGTGAAAATTACGGAGTCGAAAGAACAATATCTTGACCCACAATTATTCTCAAACACAAAACAGCAACAAGAGGCCAAGTCAAAATCTTCCGAAGCATATTTAACAAAAAGAAACATTCTTAGAGATCAAATTCTTACGTTAAGGAAAAATTATCAAGCTAAGATCAATCAACTTTATATAAAACAAAATCAAATCGATCTTAAAATCGATTCCGACAGTCTAGAGTTATCTGCGGCATTAACCTATCTGGAAAATGCTCAAAATCAACTAGATCGAACGCAGAGTATGTTTGACAAAGGAATTAAACCCTTGAAAGAATTGGAAACCAAAAGGCTTTCGATGAGGGAGGCTAAGGCTAAAAAAACCTCTGTAGAAAATAAACTTCAACAACATTTTAATGACAAACAGGCCTTAGTACAAGAGTTAGATTTTACAAAAACAGACTATGATCAAAAGATTGCCAAAATTGAATCAGAAATTCAAAGCATAGATTCTTATCGATACGGTCTCCAAGGAGAAGTCTCTAAATTACAATCGAAGTTGAATGAATTGGAACAAAGGCAAAAAGCGTATGCCATAACTGCTCCTATAAATGGCCGAGTAACAAAAATCTTAAAAGAAGGGATTGGAGAATTTGTTAAGTCCCAAGAAAGCATTGCTACCATAGTTCCTACAAAATATCAAAAGGCTGTAGAACTTTATGTGGAACCTAATGATATGCCACTAATAAGAGAAGGTAAAAGCGTTCGTCTCCAATTTGATGGCTGGCCGGCAGTAGTTTTTAGCGGTTGGCCCGACAATTCTTTTGGAACGTTTCCGGGTAGTGTTTGGGCCATAGACAACGAAATCAGTGACAATGGCAAATATCGAATACTTGTAGTAGAGGAGTCTACTGAAAAAGCATGGCCCGATTTAGTGCGTATAGGCTCTGGAGCCAAAGGTCTATTATTACTAAATGAGGTCAGAATATATTACGAAATATGGAGACAGTTGAATGGATTTCCTCCCGACTTTTATGCTATTGAGAAAAACGAAAAAGTAAAAAATAAGGCACCCCTAAAAAAACTGAAATAATACTCAATTTAACCAATGAAACACTGTGATTCGATGATTGATAAGAGTAATGTGAATCTCATAGTACGTTTCACCCAATTAAAAAATGAAAAGATAATTTATGAAATTTTATTCTAGAAAACTTATAAAACCAGGCGATTTAAATGCCAATAATACTTTGTTCGGAGGATCATTATTGAAATGGATTGATGAAGAAGCAGGCATCTATGCTATGTCAAAATTAGATTCCAAAAAAGTAGTTACGAAATATATTTCAGAAATAAACTTTGTCAGCTCCGCCAGACAAGGCAATGTAATTGAGATAGGTTTACAATTCACTACGGTAGGTCGAACTAGTATCACTTTTTCTTGTATAGTGCGTAACCTCTTTACCAAACGTACTATTATATCTATAGATAAAATAGTCTTTGTCAAAGTAGACGAATCCGAAAGGCCCGTCCCTCATTTTAAGACAATCGATAATCTTGATTTAACAGTAACTTATTAATAGCACAACATAATGATACGTTTTTCACTATTGTTATTAATATTCACCATTGGCTATCCTGCTTTTTCACAAAACCTAGATACTCTTTTATTTAAAGATTTTCAAAACATGGTTTTAGAAAATCATCCTTTGATAAAAAGAGCAGAATTATTAGACCCTCTATCTGACAACTATTATTTGAAAGCTTTAGGTGCACTAGATCCTAAAGTTACCGGTACATTTGATGATAAGAGGTATGATTCGAAAGAATACTTTCGTAAATGGAATACCGAAGTAAAAGTTCCTTCGAGATATCCCATAGATCTCTCAGTAGGATACGAAAACAACTCAGGTTTGTTCTTGAATAATGAAGCTCTTATTCCCTCCAACGGATTGTTTTATGGGACACTAAACGTATCTGTAATTCGGGGCCTTCTATTTGATGAGCAAAGATATAATCTACAACAGGCCAAACTATATCGAGAAAAAAATGACATTGACAAACAAATCATTTTAAACGAACTCATCTATAGTGCCCTTAACACTTATACAGAATGGTCTTTTCAGTATTCTAAGCTAACAGTATATGAAGAGGCCCTAAGTTTAGTCCAAGAAAGACATCAAAACATCGTACAGTTATTTATCAATGGAGATATACCTGCCATAGACACATTAGAATCTCAAATCAATTTAAATCAATTGGAAAACGAGCTTCTGGAAGCCCAAGGTAAATACGCAAAAGCTGTTCAGAGGCTAAATTTATTCCTATGGGACGACTCAATATCTCCTGTGCAGTTACGACCAAGTATAATTCCAGAAACCATAGAAAGAGTATTAGACTTTTTGAGAGATTTGAATCTCAACCAAGATTTTATTCCTGACACCAATTCCAATCCATTTATCCTGAAATATGCGAACCAATCAGAACAGCTTTCCTTAAAAAACAAACTGTTGAAAGAGGATTTAAAACCTCAGTTAGATGTAAAATTTAACGCCATCATAAACACAGGAAGTTCTGACTTTGATTTAAGCTACAATCTCAGAGATTATAAAGTAGGAGCTTCCTTTTCTGTTCCAATAAGGAATAGAAAAACCAGATCACAAATCTCTTTAAACAAGATTAGGATGCGTGATATTGACTTACAAAAAAGTCTAAAATATCAGGAAATAGAGACCAAGATCGACAATGTAATTACATTACAGGATTTAAATCAACAATCCTTTAGATTAACACAGCAGAACCTTCAGCTTAATACTGTACTTCTGGATGCTGAAGTCGAAAAATTCAATATTGGAGAAAGTTCTGTCTTCTTAATAAATCAAAGACAAAACAAACTCATTAAAACAAAAGTTGATCTTTTCAGGACTCAGCTTTCACAGGCCAATCTGATAAGTAAACGGAATTATTTGTACTTCAGTTTTTTTCAAAGTATTGAGTGATGTAACTCATTACTAACTTGAATAAGTCTTTATTATCCTTTCAAGGAAAAATTCTCATTAAATTGAGATTTGTGTTACTCAATCTGCGTTTTGTGTTAGTGCATTTTTACAAACAAACCGATTAGGTCGTAGTGATCAGTTGCTCTTTGATTTTATTCCTCAGAATTCTAAATCTACCAACTTTTTCATGTCATTATCTTTTAACTATAGGTTCAAAACCTCATCAGTATTCTCTATAGCGTATCAATTGTTGAAATTTATAATGCCAATTTATCGATTGACAAGTTTATTTTCTAAGGTCTGCTGCTAATTGGTTTACAAGTGTTTTTAATTCATTAATCTGTCTCTCTTGTTCTTTAATTATTTCTTGTTGTTCTTGAATAGCCTTAGTAATAGGAACTACAAAGCTACCATAACGGATGCCATAGTTATCTTTTGGGTTTGAAGGTTTAACAAGTCCATCAAAATCATAAGACAATTCACTCAATAGGGTTTCTACCTCTTGGGCAATAAATCCTGTTTGTCTATAGGTATCATAATCTTTGTTATTCTGTTCCTTAGAATTATTATTGGATGGCTGTCTATGATCATCAAATGCTTTTTTGTCAAATTCGTAGCTTACTGGTCTAAGCCCTAATATAAAATCTAATCCTTTGACATCTTCTTGTACCTCACGTTTAAATCTGCCGTCAGACGGAAAACTCCAATCGACTTGCCCTTCGATCACCGTGATACCAGAATTGCCGATACGAACCTTATTAGAGGCATTAACAGTAGTAGATTCTCCTAATGCCATGGCATTAGAAAGATTATCTGTGGCTACATCAGAATTTTCTCCAATACAAACTAGATTTGACCCTGTGGTGTTGGTAAACCCAGCCTCCCATCCCAAGAAAACGTTATCAACACCAGTAGTGTTATAATACCCAGCACCTTGGCCAACAAATGTATTCCAAGATGCATCACTACTGTATCCAGCCGATCCGCCTATATATACATTTTCGTCCCCCATACTATTCCAATATCCTGCACTTCTGCCAACAAATGTATTCCAATCGCCATTACTTTGATATCCACCATATCCTCCTATAACTACATTATCGCTTCCCGTACTATTCGTATATCCCGCATTAAATCCAATGAAAGTGTTTACATCGCCATTAGATATCGTTTTTCCTGCTTCGTCACCTATGATCGTATTAGATTGGCCATTAGATAGATTTACGCCTACTTGGTTTCCTATTAGCGTATTAGTCCATGGGTTGCTGCATTGAAGTCTCGTGTCGATCATTTGCCAATAAGAATTACCATTGATGTTAAAACTAATGGTATCACTGAGACCTGATGTTCCTTCGATGGCTTCGATATAAGTATCCATATCGCTGCTATCTTCGATTTTGTTGGTACTTGTTGTTGCCCAGGATAATTGACCATTTCCATTTGTAGTTAAGACTTGGTCTGTAGTACCATCGGCAGTAGGAAATTTGTATCGATTAGAAGAGCCACCAGATCCTAGCTGCAATTCTCCATTTATCCGAAGTATATTGGTATCGAATTCACCATAAATGAGGGCATTGTCAGCATTTGCATTTGAGTTTTCAATGTATAATTTATTTGAATTAGTTTCACTAAAACCAGCATAATGACCTAAAAATACGTTGTCAGTTCCCGATGCATTATGACCTGATGCATTGCCTATACCTATATTCGACGATCCACTTGACAATGCACCAGCATTTGATCCCATGTAGATGTTATTATCGCCTGAATTATTGCCGGCACCAGCGTTTAACCCTATTAAAGTATTGCTGTGGCCTGTAGATAAAGTTGTTCCAGCAGAGGCGCCTATAAGTGTGTTATTGATGCCAGTACCTGAAGGGGCACCAACAGCTTTTCCTATGAGTGTATTGTTTTGTGTATTGGTGCTAAACAATCTATTGTCGATCATTTGCCAAGAAGCCAAGCCATCTATGCTAAAGCTAATGGTATCACCTCCCGAAGTACCTTCGATGGTTTTGATTGAGGTGTCCATATCGCTGCTATCTTCGATTTTATCAATACTGCCAACACTTGGTGTGATCCATGACAGTTGCCCGCTACCATTAGTTGCTAAGACTTGGTCTGTAGTACCATCAGCAGTAGGAAATTTGTATCGATTAGAAGAGCCACCAGACCCTAGCTGTAGTTCTCCATTTACACGAAGTATATTATTATCAAATTCACCATAAATGAGAGCATTGTCAGCATTGGCAATAGAATTTTCAATGTATAGTTTATTAGACCCTGTTTCATTGTATCCAGATTCAGCACCAAGAAAAACATTTTTTTCTCCATTACTATTTAAGCCTCCTGAGTTTACTCCAATCATGACATTTTTATTTCCTGAGGTTTTGTTAATTGCTGATTGAGCCCCTAAAAAAACATTACCGTCACCAGAATGTAACCCACCACCCGGTCCTGCCGTATAGCCCATCATCAAATTGTATGATCCAGTTTGATTTGACTTTCCAGCATTTTGACCAATTATCGTATTGTAAACGCCTTCTGCTAAAGGAGCAAAAGAAGTGTTATTCAATCCCGCATCTTCTCCGATGAATATGTTTTCAGAACTAGACTCCAAACGGTCTGATACCATAACCCATTGCTCGATTCCATCTATACTAAACACTATGCTATCAAAAGTTGTATTTATGCCTTCTGATGTCTTAACGTAGGTGTCTAGGTCCATGTCGATGATCTGATTGTGTAGTCTATCTAAATTGAGCCAGTTAGTGCCGTTAAAATACCAAAATGATTTTGTGTTGGTATTATATAGAAGCAAACCATTTGCTGGATTACTGATGGATTGCCTCTGACTATCAGTTAGACGTGGAAATAGGACACCTTGATTATTGTTTGCTGAGACCACCTCGAGGGTAGCTGAAGCATCGGGTGTGGTAGTGTTTATACCTAGATTGCTTTGTTGAGAATGTGTCGCAATGGAAAATAAAATGGTGATAAAACTTAAAACTATTCGTTTCATAATTATTATATTAATTTTTGAGGTTGTGATTTTAACCTAAGGTCAATAATTCTATATATCAATTCAAAGATTCCCTCTTTTTCCTATGGTTGAAAGTAGAATGAGTCTGGAGTGGAACGAAATGAGTATTAGGAAATATCAGCTATTTTTAAGTAATGAAATCAAGCCTTCTTTTCTATTCCTTGCAACTGGCAAGGTGATAGAGTCACCAATAATAATGCTACCTCCACTACCTTTTTGATACTTAATTACTAAATTGAGATTGACAATATAACTTTGATGTATGCGGTAAAAAAAAGGATAATTAGATAGCATTTCTGAAACTTGTTTTAAAGTCTTAGAAATAATAATTTTTTTATAGTTGGTCAAGTGAAAAAAAGAATAGTTACTGTGGGCTTCGATATAACAAATATGTTCGGGCTTGATCATCTCAAGACCTTCCATGGTAGGCAAGGCTATTTTATCTAGTTCATAGTTTTCGATAAGTATTTTTTTGATAATACTCGTAAAATCAGGTGTAGCTTGATTTTGTAGTTTTTTCCTTTTAATTTTTTCAATTGCATCAACTAGCTCTTGGCTTCCTATTGGTTTGAGTAGATAATCTAAGGCGTTAATTTTTATAGCTTTAATGGCAAACTGATCATATGCAGTCGTAAAGATGATCTCAAAATCTATATGTTCGATATTGCTTAGCATCTCAAAGGCGTTCATATAGGGCATTTCGATATCTAAAAACACTAGATCTGGTTTATATGATTTAATGGACTTGACACCTTCTTCACCACTTGTGCACGTAGTAAGAATATTAACATCAGGACAGTTTTGATTAAGCTCCCAAATTAGAGTTTCAATACAAAATTTTTCGTCATCAATTATTATTGCATCAATTTTCATGGTGTAAATTTTATCTCTATTATCACTTTTGTTCCTAATGGAGCTTCATTATCGTCTTTCAGATCATGTATGGATACATCAAATATCATATTGTTAAGATATTTGCTTATGTCCATTCTATGTTTTGTAATGGTCATTCCCATTGATTTATTTTTCTGAGCGGTTTTGCTTTTAGCTTCTTTTGCTTTTTTCCTTCCTATGCCGTTGTCTTCTATGGTACATAAGATACTTTCCCCTGTCTTTTTTATAGTTAATGTGAGTCTACCCCTTCCGGAGGTTTTATGCATTAACCCATGCCAAATGGCATTTTCGGCATAAGGCTGGAATATAAGTGGCGGAACCATAATGGTTTCAGGGTCAATGACTTTGTCAATATTGAAATAATAATCAAACCCTTCGTCAAATCTCATTCTTTCAATGTTGATGTATAGATTTAAGGCTTCTAGTTCTTGAGCCAACGAAATGGTTTGCTGCGACGAATTATGCAATACTAATCGTATCAATTTAGAAAAATCATTTAAATAATGAACAGCCTTTTCTTTGCTTCTTTTAAGTACATAAAACTTGATTGCATTTAGTGAATTGAAAAGAAAATGGGGATTCATCTGTGCTCGTAGGGCTTTCATTTCCACCTCCGCTAATTGTTTGTTGAATTCCGTTTTAAGTTGCTCTTCACGTTTGATTTTTTTTATCCTACTGGAATACAAAGTGTAGATAGACGCTAAAATAAGTAGACTGATAAGTGCCCAGAACCATAAAGTCCTCCAAAATGGGGGTAGAATAGTAATATTAAGTTGAGCGATATTCTCAGACCAGTTTCCACAGATGTTGCGGCACTTTACTTTAAAGGTATAATCACCGCCACCGATATTAGTGTAGCTTGCATGATGTCTGTTATCAGTGACAATCCATTTCTTGTCTACTCCTTCTAATTTATAGGCATATTCTATCTTGTCACTATTGTCAAAATCAATGGCACTGAAATCAAACGAAAAGAAATTATCTCTATAACCTAATTTTATTTGATTAGATAAATCAAAAGGATAAGTTTTGTCAAATATGTTAAATTGATCAATGATAGGTGTTGGAGTAGAGGTATTATGCTCTAAGCTATCAGGATTTATGATATAAAATCCTTTGTTATACGCTATTAGTAATTCATTATTTTGTGATAGATTAATGGATTGTAGATTTTTTAATCCCAGAGCGGTGCCAAAGTGGTCTACTTCATGCGATGAAATTTTGATTCTTGTCAATCCGTTTTTGGAAGTCAACCAGATATAGCCACTTGTATCTTGAGCAATTCCTTCTACATTAGCATTGGGTAGGTGTCTTACCTCTTCTATTGATTGAAATGGTATGTGGATAGAATCTTTGGGATCAATAAGTGCTATATGATTGAGCTCATATGGCATCCAGAGATGATCAGTGGAATCCATTAAAAATTCGGTATACATTGTAAATGAAGGTCCATCGTCATGTGCTCTTACAGGACTGGGATAATTGACAAAATGCTTTTTATCATTGTCAAAGTAAAATACTCCCTTACCTGATCCCCATATTCGGTTTTCATAATCTTTATATAAATTACCAAAAGAATAACCATATTTTAATGAATTAGGATTATCTTCTTCAAAAGTGTGTATCTGTACAGTTTTGTTAACAAAATCTATTTGACCAAGACCACCTGATTGAGATGATAGCCAACCTACACCATTATCATCGATAACCATATCATAGTAATAGCCAATTTTTTTTCGTTTTTGAATCCATTCAGGCCATTTGAGAGATTCTATTGAGCTTGTTGTTTCGTTAAAATAGTATAGATCTCGAAATCCAACAATCCAAAGTCGTTCATCAGCATCAAATAAAATGTCTCTGAAGAAGTGTTCTTCTGGTACGATAGGATTAGTAACGAAATGGGATCGAACCTGTTTGTTCATTAGGTCTATTGACAAGAGGATGCCATCACGAGATATACCATATAAAACTTCTTTTGACGGATGCTGTAGTACTTCTATTAAACTTATATTAAGGTTATAATTATCAATACCCTTCTGCGGTGGCAGTAGCTTAATGAGGCCAGATCCTTGTGTTGCTATCCATTTTCTACCTTTATCATCAATATATATATCATTTGGCGGAGAATTAGGTAAACTGTTAGAAAAGGGAATATCTTCTATTTTAGTGAAAGTATAGCTCGTCTTATCAAATAGCATCCACCCGTTGCCTCCAGCGGCATATATTAATAAAGTATTGTCATCCCAGGACAACAGTTCTACACCATTTAAACATGAATAAATATCATTTTTTACTTTTTCTTGACATCTAATAATGGTATAATCTTTGGATCGAGGGTCAAATCTTAATAGTCCATACCCCCAAGTGACTCCCCAGAAAATGCCACTATCATCACGAATAAAGCCTCTTAATTTGGGTGGCTCGTACACTCCATTTGACAGTCGCCATGGCTGGGGCGGCAAATAGTACTCAGCAATTTTAGATTGCGTATTAAACATGCATATGCCATATAATGAGCCAATCCATACAATGTTTGGGTTTTCTAAATCTAAATATGGGCTATGAAGATCCAATGGATAGTGGTTGTACTTTTGAAGTTGGACTTCATCATCAAAAGTTTGGTATATCTTAAATGTTTCAGTATTTCGATCGTAGAGACTTAAGCCCTTACCTGTAGTCAATATCCACAACTGGCCAGAGCTATCCTCAAAAAAACCTCGTGCTTTTGTACCAGGAAAAGATTTTGGATCATCGAGATTATTTCTAAAGGTTTTAATCGTATGATTCATTGGGTGAAAGCTGATCAATCCATTATTTTGAGTACCCACCCAAATCCAACCCAATCGATCTCGGTATAGTGCTTCGATCGTGTAGTTTGCGATAGATATAGAATCACCGTAAATCTCTTGAAAACTGATAAATTCCAACCCATTGAATCGATACAATCCCTTGTCACTCCCTACCCATAAAAACCCCGATTTGTCTTTAATAATACAAGTTGTATTAACCGTATTCTTTGGAAGAAATTGATGAAAGGCTAGATTAATATCCTGTCCCTTACAAAGGTAAATAGGGAAGCAAAACATTATACTCAAAAGAAGTCTATAAATCAATTTCATTATCTGCAAAGATAATTCTCATGTCACAAAACATAACCTACAGAATTATTATTCAGTAGGAGTAAGTTATTATGGAGCACTTTATAATCTTTCTAGTAACTCGTATTTTATGAGAATTAATAAATCTACACTGATTGTAGTTTTTTTTGTAGAACCTTTGGAGGAAATAAAAGATGGACAGTGGGACATATTATTTGGCTATTAGCTTTGATGGGAGGAATAGCTGCACTATACTACTTTGATATTATTTCCATTGATATTCCTTGGCTTCCTGTCTCCGTCATTGGTACAGCGGTTGCTTTTTATGTAGGTTTTAAGAATAATCAAGCATATGATCGAATGTGGAAGGCACGTAAAATATGGGGCGGTATCGTCAATGATAGTCGAGCTTGGGGAATGATGGTAGATGGTTATGTAACCAACCTTTTCAAAGAAGATAATCTAGCCGAAACAGAAATACGAGAAATTAAAAAACGGCTTATTTACAGGCATATAGCCTGGTTATATGCTCACAGGAGTCAATTGTTAGTGGCAACGCCTTGGGAACATATCAGTCAAGGTGGTCATACAGCTAGAACAGCCAAAATTTATCAAGAAAAGTTCGGAATCGGTTTGCTTGATGATGAATATTAGTCATTATTTTGTTGGAATATTCATCTTACTCTTACCGTTTAGTATGATTCCCGAACTTATGAAATTAGGAGACTGGGGAATGTGGTTGTCCATTCCGATTACTGCATTGATAGGATGGGTATATGTAATGATGGAAATCGTAGGTGATTATTCGGAAAACCCTTTTCAAGGTATGGCCAATGATATTCCTATGATGTCATTGTGTCGGGTGATAGAAATAGATCTTAGAGAAATGTTAGGCGAAACAGACTTGCCACCAAATGTAAAACCCAAGAATGGAGTATTAATGTGATGTAACCTAAGTATTTCTTTCGAATCTCTTAAAAGACTATCTTTGCATTATGACAAGAGTTATTAATGTCATAATGGTCATTTATTTCTCAATAGGTGCTCTTATACCTAATTGTGACTTCTCCCAATTGTTAAAAGTAAAAGAGCTTGTTTCTCACTACAATCTTCATCAACAAGAAGCCATTATGAATAATGAAATGATGAGTTTCACTGATTTCTTAGTCATTCACTTTGTAGATATTGATGATCATCAACACGAAGATCATAACGAACATGAAAAGCTACCTTTTCAGCAACTAAATTCTAGCATAAGCTCCTATGTATTAACTGCATTTGATTTTCCATCATTATCGGAAGAAATCCCTCTCTTAAACAACAATATTCTTAAAGAGATACATTTTCTTTCCTCTGACTTCACTTCCTGCCCTTTTCAGCCTCCAGCTGTCTGATTACTTATTCCTAAGGGATATCTATGCCCAATTGTAAGTAATTCTTAATTCAAACATTCGATACTATGCTTAAGTATACTCTATTCATCACTGCTTTTTTTTACACTTACTCCATTTTTGGACAACAACGAATAACCATTAAATTTTATGATAGCTCTACTCAAGAAACCTTAATAGGAGTAAATGCTTTTATTCAATCACTAGATAAGGGAAAAACATCTGATATTAATGGTGAAATTACATTTCAGCTACCCGGTGGTAACCATATTATCGAATGTAGCTATATTGGTTATGAAACATATACATTAACCACGGACATTTCTAAGGCAACTACATATAAGGTTTTCTTAATTCCATCATCTTCAGAACTTGAAGAAATTGTCATTGTATCAAATAGAGCCAATCGAAGTGTTACTAATACCCCTTCTAGGATAGAAGTGATCACAGATGAAGTAGAAGAGGCAGCTACCATGGACCCTTCTAAGATAGCACACCTACTCATGCACACTACAGGTGTTCAAGTACAACAACAATCTGCTACTTCCGGTACCGCTAGTGTTAGAATACAAGGTTTATACGGTCGATATACTCAAATACTCAAAGACGGTTTCCCCATCTACGGCGGCTTTACCGGGGGATTAGGAGTATTGCAAATACCTCCATTAGATTTAAGACAGGTCGAATTTGTAAAAGGTTCTGCCTCCACCCTTTATGGAGGTGGTGCCATCGGAGGATTAATCAATTTAATATCTAAGATTCCCAAGGAAAAACCTGAAGCCTCTTTACATATTAATGCTTCACATATAGGAAATCTTGACCTTAATAGCTTTTATTCTCAAAAGAAGGGCAAATGGGGTCTCACAATATTCACTTCCAATAATACAAATACCGCATATGATGTTGATGAAGATGGGTTCTCAGATGTTCCTGAAGTGAGGAAGTTTAATTTCAATCCTCGGGTGTTTTACTATCTAGATGACAATACTACCATTAGCTTAGGAGGCACATTTACTAATGAAAACAGAATAGGTGGAGAAGTCGATATAATAGATGGAGGAGTTGTGGACAATGAAAATGATTATTTTGAACGAAATAAGTCTCAACAAATCAGTTCCCTATTCCAATTGACTTATAAGTTGAACGAGAATAAATCCATAGAAGTCAAGAACAGTACAAATCACTTTGACAGAAATATTTATCTAAATAATTACAGTTTTTCCGGAGATCAGTTTTCTACTTTCTCTGAAATCAACTATCAGCATAATATGCCTCAAGGTGACTTAACTTTAGGAGCAAATCTTTATACAGAAAGTTTCACAGAAGAAAATTTATTGGCCAGTGTATTGCGAAATCAAGACTTGACTACATTTGGAGTCTTTGGTCAGTATATTCATGATTTTAGTTCTAAGGTTTCTACGGAAGTTGGACTTCGAACAGATTACAATACGGATTATGGCACTTTTGTTTTACCTAAGGTAGGAATTGTCTATAAACCCAGCCTATACCTTACGGCAAGAATAGGTGGTGGATTAGGATATAAGTTACCTGCTATTTTTACGGAAGACGCAGAAGCATTGGCATTTGAAAATGTCTTACCCATAAATGACAATATTCAGGAAGCAGAAAAATCCATTGGTTTGAATGGAGATTTTACCTTTAGGCTAATTAGCACTGAAAACATTAGCATCAGCTTAACAGAATACTTTTTTTATAATAGGCTCAATTCTCCCTTACTTCTTGAAGAGAACGGAATTGGTTCATTTGAATTCGTCAATAGTGATGGCGACTTTGAAACCAAAGGAATCGAAAGTTTGATAAAGGCCTCCGCTGGAGATTTTCATCTTTATCTAGGTTATACTTATGTAGATGCTACTCAAACACAAGATGGTATTGCAACTGTTCTACCCTTAACGCCCGAGCATTCCTTTCACGGGGATCTTATGTACGTAGTTGATGGCAAATGGAGGTGTGGAATTGATGCAGAATACGAAAGCGAACAAACCCTCAGATCAGGAAGAACAGTGAGATCCTTATTTAAAGCAGGGTTTCTAGCAGAGAGAATGTTTGAAAATTTTTCTATTTATGTCAATCTGGAAAATTGGACAGATACTCGTCAAAGTAAGTATG
The DNA here is from genome assembly GCA_965230495.1 of Saprospiraceae bacterium. Classification (GTDB taxonomy): domain Bacteria; phylum Bacteroidota; class Bacteroidia; order Chitinophagales; family Saprospiraceae; genus JACJYM01. Next base: position 2,674,114 of record OZ246004.1, read on the forward strand.
AATCATTAGTTATAAGTCCCGCTACAAACCCAAGGTTTACCGAAGTATGGGCTCCCCTTGATGGTTTTATTTTTAATGCGGGTTTGAAGGTTAAGCTTTAATAAATGAAGAGGAAGGGATCAATAAAATATTTTGGCACAATAACAATAGTATGTATTTGGCTATTAAGTATCCAAAATACTAAGTACTCCGTCAATAATGATCTTCAAGATATTTCTACAAAAATTGAATTAGGACAAAAACTATTTTTCGATCCTATTCTTTCTTTAGACATGTCCATTTCGTGTGCTAGTTGTCACAAGCCTGAATTTGCTTTTGCCGATAACGAAAAATTATCCTTTGGTGTCAATGATAGTATTGGGTTGCGAAATACTCCATCGGTAATGAATATGGCGAGTAGGCCTTACTTCTTCTATGATGGCAGATCTCCTTCTTTGGAAGAACAGGCAATCGGTCCCATAGAAAATCCTTTGGAGATGAACTTGTCATATGAAAAAGCGGTAGATAGAGTTAGGCTAAACAAAGAATACTCTGCCCTATTCAAAAAAATATATTCATCAGAACCAGACTCTCAAAACATTGCACATGCCATAGCATCATTTGAAAAGAGTTTAGAAAGCAATGGAAGTGCTCCTCATGACATCTGGATAAATGATATAGACACTTTGGCCCTAAGTAAATCCCAATTAAGAGGAAGAGAATTATTTATATCAGATGAATTCAAATGCTTTGATTGTCATTTCGGACCTGATTTTACGGGGGATGAATTCAGAAATATAGGTTTATATGATGAAATCACTCTATTAGATAAAGGAAGGTTTGATGTCACTAAAGATTCTTCCGATCTTGGTAAATTTAAGGTTCCCGGACTTCGAAACGTCGCTCTAACAGCTCCCTATATGCACAACGGAATGTTTCAAACATTAGAAGAAGTTATTGACTACTATAGTAATCCCTATGACTTTGTTAAAGACCCTGTAAACATGGACAGTTTGATGATAGAACCTTTAAACCTTTCTGAACAACAAAAAAGGGATTTGGTCAACTTCTTACACTCTCTAACGGATAGAAGCTTTCGTTATAAGAATATTATAAAATAACTTTTAAAAAGAGTTAAAGCACTTCTACCGTTATGCTTTAACTCTTTTATTTCTAAGCAATTTCTTTGCTAAAAAGGATCCGAATACTCTGGATTGGTCAAAAAAGTATCATCTGTAAGTGTTTTTAGGAAATTGACCAAGTCTACTTTATCTTGATCACTTAGACCCAATCCTCCATTGTCAACCACCTGCGATAGAGCCGGATCAAGGGTCGTCGACTTTTTAATATGATCATCATAATGATCTATAGTTTCTTCAAGTGTCTGAAATCTACCATCATGCATATAGGGAGGAGTAACAGCCACATTTCTCAATGAAGGAACTTTAAATTTCGCTTTATCTGCTGCATTGCCCGTAACTTCTTCTCTTCCAATATCTGTAATTTCATCATTCCTGTCAAGACCATTATTCATGTACTCGTCGTTTTCAAAATTTCGGCCACCATGACAATGTGCACAATCCGCTCCTGAAAACTCAGGGAAAAAGGGATTGTATTCCGTCTCGAAAAGTACTCTTCCTCTTTCTTCGCTTTCCGAAAGCTCTACCTCTCCTGCAACGTATTTGTCATATTTAGAATTATAGCTTACAATACTCAACATGAATTGTTCCATGGCTAAAGCCATTTTTTCTGATGAAATCTCATCCGTTCCAAAGGCTCTTGTAAATTGATCCCTATATGTCTGACTATTGCTCAACTTGGCCACTACATTTTCCAAAGTTTCATTCATCTCCAGTGGATCCTGAATAGGTTTTAGAGATTGGTCCCGTAGTAAATGTGCCCTACCATCCCAAAAAAATTCGTTACTATGCCATGCCATATTAAATACCGGCATCGCTTGTCTTTTTCCCGGTAACATTTCTACCCCTATAGAAAACTGCATCGTATCCGAAAAACCATCTGTCTGTCTATGACAACTGGCACATGATTGAGTCCCATCTTTAGACAACATCTTTTCATAAAACAACATTCTACCTAACTGAACACCCTGCTTCGTCAAGGTATTATCTGTGGGTAGATCTGGTACAGGCAAACTACCATATTCTAGTACGTATGGTGTCTCATCAAGCTCCACATTCTCTGACGGTTCATCGTCGCTGCAAGACCATATCATTAAAAATGATAGTGGTATAATATATATTAGTCTTAGCTTTTTCATTCCATTTATTTTTCGTTTAAATAAGTTTAAATTATTGATAATCAATTATCTTACGACAATTCTGTCTGTGGCTATTGTATTACCTCTTTCTATCAGGTTCACAAAATAGATTCCCGGAGAATACTTCGTAAAGTCCAATGTTTGGACATTAGAGATATTATAAAAATACTGCATTATCTCTCCGGATTTAGAGGTAATCATTAATTCATATTTATGGCCATCATTTTCTAAATTTAACTGAATAGTAGCAAGACCATTGTCTACCGGATTTGGAAAAACGTTGTATAATTCGATTTCATCAAAATTGGTTGTTGTGCTTACCGTCCCTAACGAGCTAAAGACAAAATCTCTAAAGTTTTCTAAACATTGTTTAGCCGCTCCATAATCACCATGTACGATCACTCCGGAATTTAATTCAATGTTCTCCAATGCCCTGGAGTAATCAGCATTCAAATCAATCAGAATTGAATTGTTTTCAGCCATTATTTCTACTTCTATTTCCGTCGTAAAATAATTGTTGTCTCCCAATCCATGTAGTTGAAACATTTGGTCCATATCACCACCTGCAAGACCTTCAAACGCAACAAACCTATACCCCGCGGACCAACCCCAATGCATGGACGGCATCTTTGGAGCTAAAGGGTGAACTGCATCATAACTGGAAGGGTCTAAATGATTATGTTCCGGATCAACTCCTATGTGTAACCTGACCTTTTCTATTATGCTTATGGCATGTGCACCTAAATCTACTGATGTGATACCCGTTTCTTTCGCATTTTTTTCTGAAGGATCTACTAACACCCACAAATCTTGAAAGCTGGCCTCAATCCCACCATCATGAACTAGCGATATTTCTGAAATATAGTATTCTAACCTTGAAGTATTGAAATCATGCCCTAAGTTGTTTTGAGCTTCTGTATTTAAAGCAAATGACTCATCACCAAGTTTGTGATGAATATTAAGAACCACATTATTCTGTGCCAAAATTTGTAAACTCCATAGTGTGCATAGAGTTATAATTATTTTTATTCTTCCCATTATAGTTTTATTTTATTAAAAATATATCTGATTATCCTGTGTGTCACAGAACAATTAATAATCCTTTCTACAGACAAGCTGTCCTTTTCGGATTATCTACTATAAAAGGAATGTATCATAAAGGATCGATATGTCCTTCAGTATTAATGGAGGTTTGTAGCGTGCATGAGGAATTACTTCTTGATCTGATTCCAGAAATACTCTGAAAGAAGCACGGTCCGGTACAGCTACAAAAAACTGATTATTTAATTTTAAAACATTAGAATCTACTATCTGTAAATCTACATCGCTATCTAAAACAACCGTCTTGTTGGTACAACAATCCTTGTCCCTAGAACAAGCCAACGACTCACTTTTCACCTTAGCATGATGAGGACATGAAGCCTTCTTCGCTGCTATTTCATGACAGTTCTTTGCTTTTCCAAAAAGGTTAAACGACTTTAACTGTCCCTGACAGTAGTGAAAATCAATAGCACACGATATTGAAGAAACAAATATCGCCATTGCCAAAAATGGCGTAAAGCACCTCGATATTTTACCAATAAATCCCATAATTGATACCTTAAATATAAGAAATATTCAATAGATTAGGATTAATCTATTGTTTGGAACTTTTACAAAGGGTTTCATTTCTTACCAACACGAAAGAATTAATTCTGTATTATAATACCAATATACCAGTTTCGTCCATCTGAAGGAATGATACCCGGTCCGGGATAACCTGTTGCACGTCGAGTGAAATAATTTCTATCCAATAGATTGTTTACTCCTGCATTAAATTGAAATTTACTTACATTATACTTTACCGCTAGATCAAGAATAGAATAAGAGGGTATCTCTCCGATAATCCCACTTCTTAAATCCCCTTGTTGTGCAATGGCAGAATTTTGAGCATCAGTATATTGTTTTGAAAGATAGGAAAACTGAAAGCTAGTGCTTAAGTTCTGATACTTTGCATTTAGCCCCCATTTTAAATTAACCTCAGGAACAAACTCCACCTTATTGCCTTCAACATTTTGATTTTCAGAAGTTAAGTATTCTGATTTCGTCATTGAAAAATTAAGAAATGAGGTAAGCTTAATTTTAGGAGAACTAATAATCCATCTTGTAAAATCAACATTTATCAGTGCCTCCATCCCTCCAATAAGAGCATCTCCAATATTCTTTCTTACGCGATTAGCTCTATTGTCAAATATTATCCCGATTCTATCTTGATAAAGCACACCAAAAATGCCTACATTATACGAAAACCGATCTGCCCACTTTCCTCTTACTCCAACGTCCGAGGTATAACCCTTTTCATCACTTATATCCGAAGATATGATAAACGAAGGACTAACAATTCTAATATCGCTGAAGGTTACAGATCTGTAGTTTTGAGATAGATTAGCATATATATTCAAACGTTTATCTATCTTATAGTCGATACCTATCCCAAAAAGAGCAAAAGTTCTTTTAAGTTCTCTGTCTTCAAAAAGCTCTTCGTTGAGGATCGGATTTCCCGCATTATCAAATAACACATTGCTGTAACTACCTACGGAACCAGTATTAATATACTCAATTCTCATTCCGGGAGTAATCGATAGATTTTCTTGTAGGTATAGAATATTTTCTGCAAAAAAGGCCAGATTTTTATTCGGAAAGTTGAACTCCGACTGGTTGGGATAATCTGGAAAACTATCAGAAAAAAGACTGAAATTCGCATCGGTACCATTAGATCCGGGTCCCTGAATCGAACTATTATCCGCATCGTACCACTTTAGTCCTATGAGTCCTACAGAATTCTTATTTATGAATTGATATTCTGATAAAAATCTTAGTTCGGCTCCATAATTTTTGAACGTTCCCAAAATTAAATCCCTAGGATTTATATAAGTTCCATTTACATCCCGTTCGTCCAAGGCTGTAATAGGATTTTCATTAAGGTTGATAGGATTACCTCTAAAGCCCAATGCCTGTCTGGAGGCGTTCAAACCAAATAAACTCAAAGAAACTCTTGTATTAGGAGTAAAAAAATGTTGATATTTTACATTGTATAATTTCCAATCTATGCCAAACCAATTTCTCTGTCGTGTACTTTGTCTAGGATTTACTTCAAATTGATAATCCGTCAATCCTCCCGCTTGCTGTGCCAAATACCTGAAGTAAGTGAATTCACCTGTTAATATTGCTTTTTCTGAGATTCGATATTCTAACGAAGCATATAAATTGTTGACATCAAAATTCGAATTACTACGATAGCCATTTCCTTTTTTATAATTATAGAATGTATTAAGGCTAATTTTTCCAACATTGACACCAATCTGGTTATAGCTATCATAAAGCCCGTAAGATCCCAAGGTTTGTACTGTCTTGATGCCTATTCTTTTTGAAGAGGGTATTTTATGTAATACAAAATTAACAAGACCGCCAAATTGAGTTCCATACTGTAAAGAACTAGCTCCGCGAATGATCTGAATTTCAGTTATGGCATTGGTTGGTGGAGTGTAATAGCTTTCGGGATACCCTAATACATCTGCACTAATATCGTATCCGTTTTGCCGTGTATTAAAATTAGCAGTACGACTTGGATCAAGGCCTCTTCCTCCTACATTTAGCTGAAGACCACCATCTGAACCTTCATAGATATTTAATCCTCCTATTTGAGCAAATACTTGTCTGCTGTTGTTCGTAGCTAAATTAGCCATTATTTTATTGATCTCCACTACCTCTGTTTTCTTTCCTGCGTTTATAGTAGTTCCTTCAATATCTCGTAATTGTCTGATACCAAATAAAGATTCCTTGAATGCACTGATTTCCAATGTACTCAAACTAACTGTCAGTGGGGTAAGAAAGAATTCGCTTAAACCTCTTACTCTATCCGTGACAATAGTGTCAAGAATTTCATAATTCTTGTTAAAGAAGATAAGTCTGTAGGGAGTTTCTATTTCTCTGGAAATACTAAATTTACCTGTTCCATCTGTTATCAAAATGGTCTCTGCATTTACGAAAATTTCTACATCTCTTAGGCCTTTCTTATTCTCAATATCTTTCACCATCCCACTGAATTCGGCACTCTGCCCAACGCAAATATGGACAATAGTAAATATCAATAATATAGACCATATGTATTGTGACCTAATCATGCAATGGTAATATGTATTCTTTGTTTTTAAGATTAATCTTTACTTTCATTAAATCAATTTCGGGATTAATATATTCTTGGCTTTTCCTGCCATTTAATGAGGCATAGCTTTCTACATACACTTCTACATTTTGATGTCCCTGGCTTTCGAAATGATTTCCTAAATAGTGGGCATATTCTACTATAAAATCTGCCTGCGTAGACATCTGCTTCTGTTGAAATGCAGTCAAAAAATCTTCATTCTGCACATAAAATCTTTTGCCTGTCTTTCCGTTGACTATTTTAAAATTAGCATAACCTGTTTTTTCCATTAGCATCACTCTCCATGAAAATCGGTAGCCCTGTTCGGTCCAATACAAATTGCCCGGATAAGCAAGAAATCGCCAAGGAAACAGCAATTGAAAAACAATTAGGAAACATAAAACACGTAACGCCACCTTACTTCTAGTAGATGTAGCATGCAATAGTTGAATGCCGTTATCAAATTTTGCTTTTGCTATACCGAATATCTTCGAAATACCTTCGAGAATCCAATTATGAAATTCAGTATCAAAGAAAACTAAGGTCGCTAAAATCATAATATATGGAAACATACCGATTGGAAAAAGCACCCTTGTTAGAATATGAAAAATAAGGACCATACCAAAAGCAAAAAGTCTTGTTCTTCGAATGAATAAAAGAAAAGGTATCGTCAAATCATAAATAGTTCCTCCCCAACTGAATACATAATGCATCCATTTTTCATTTACCCAATCGCCTAATAGAGGAATATCAAATTTAGAAGGCAACCAAATGGCCAAAGGTTTGGCCTCTATCAACCAATCATAATTGAGTTTTGCCAAACCGGCATAAAAATAAACTATGGCTAACATCAATTTAATAATATCTACATTCCATTTAGGAATATACTGTGCAATGGTCCCAGGTTTAAGATAGGAGTCAACAGAAAAATATCTCTCAGCTGGTAAAAAAATCAGGATAAAACTCACCACAGAAACAAAATAATAGTGATTGAGATAAGTGGTTTTATCCATTAATTCGATGTAAGTAAAACTCAAAAAGAAAATGATAATTGAAATGTGGTATTTCCACCCAATTGCAAAAAAAAGAGCTGATAGACCACAAATGATAAATAGAAAATAACACCAACCATCTGCTGGAACATTTACCCATTCAAAACCATAATAATGAAAGTGAAATGTAGGGTCGAGGTATAACTTTTCAATCCACCCTTTATACCAAAATCGAATAATACTTATCACCATCAAAAAACCAAAAAGTAACCGGAAAGTGGCAAGTGGAGCAGAATGGCAGGTTTGATTTACATATTTTCTAACGTTAAAAGTATATTTATCAGTCTCCATCAGCATCTACAAAATCCACCTGTATGTTTAAGGCCTGCATCATATCTACTTTCATTAGCACTACGGCCTTTTGAACTTCATCGTATACGGCTAGCATTTGAATATTATCTTGTTCCACCTGTTGCTTAAAGCTATCCAAGAGTTTGTTTTCCGCCGTGGAATGAGCTATGACCCATTGATCATTCACTGCCTTCGCTATGTCTTCTGAGTTATTCACTTCTTTCAAATAATCCAGATACTGTTTGAGACTACTGCCTGTTGTTTCTCGATCAAAACTCTTTCCATTAAAAAAAGCTTCCACCGCAGAAAAAGCTTCTAAAAATAATTCCTTACTATAAATACCTGAATATGGGGCCTCTACCAATTGACTCGATGCATTTCCGGAAAAAACTCCTGCTGGTATTCCTATCTTCCCTGCTCGAAAGAATTTCTCATAGTAGAATAAAAAATCATTAACCATTTTATCGGTAGATGCACTGGCCGAAGAACCATTATTATTAATAAACTCGTTTAAATATAAATTTCTCCAATCACTCAATACCTCATCGTTAAGAGCTTTCAACCTATCCACCAACTCCGAAAGATATTGAGTGTAATTTTCTTCACTAATCTTATCCAATTGCTCTGAAGAATCATCCGATAGACCAAAAAGTAGATAATCCAACGCTGGAAAACCTTGAGTATCAAAAGTTGACGGCAAAGTAAGGTTATAATTTTGTCCATTCACAAATTCTTCTAATTCTTCCACATCACAGGGATATATATTCACAAAGTTTCTATACCCTATTTCTTCAGCTTTGCCAATATCAAACATAGATACATGTTGCCATACTTTGTATGCTTCTAACCATGCTGATCTCAACGCCTGAAACTCACTCTCTGTTTTGCTGGTTACAAAGTTGTCTTTTGTCTGGACTAATGCATTCAACTTTTCTTCATATGCCTCAAAAGCCGGAATGATAATGTCATTGGCCCAAAAGTTCAACATTTCCTTTCTATCGAAATTATCAACGTTTGAATCGTCATCTCCGTCATTAGAACATGATTGAAATCCAAGGATTAGACTAACGACTAGAATAAAAATATTGAACCTAATAAACTTCATAATTATTGATTAAAGGATTAGCTACCTGCCTGTGCTACTGTGAAATCAAATTTTACTGCAATGGCTTCTGACATGGCATCTAATGTCTCGGGTGTAATATCCCAGAATCCGTTGCCTGCAGTCAGTTGATCCATAAAACCATCTACCTCTTCTCGGCTAAAGTATGCTTCAGAACTATTTGATTTTCTCAAAAACCTTAAACTATATACAAATCCTGCCCCCTCTGACAGATCATGAAAAACAGGGCCATAATTGTTTCCTGATGTTGGCAAACCGTTTTTACCTTGTTGTAAATAATAAACCGCTCTCACAGCTACTACCTGAGAAACTAAATCCTTAATGATATTGGATTGCTCATCTCTAACCGTATAATCTCTTGCTACAATGGCTGCTCTTCCTAATTTAAAAGCCTCCCAGATATCGTCAGCGATACCAGTGAAGTCACTGTCTCCGTTTACTCTTGACAAGTATTTATTTAAAAAACTATCTTCGCCTAAATCGGGAATAGGGTTGGCAGGATTTGATGAGGCCCCAAAAAGATATCCATATGCCTCGTCCCACTTATGTTCCATAGTAGTATATGCCTTTCCTTCTTCAGCTACACTAGAATCATTATTAGCTCTGTTGTCGGCTTCATCCAAAACTGCGGCCCCCAAATAGTTATTTAACATCTGGTCTACCATCAATGCTCCAATCAACCCTTTGTTTACAATTTGATTGTACTCAAGGCCGTCACCATTGACATATCTTACAGAAGAACCATCAGCAATCTGTCCTGCTACACCAGGCGTAGCAGCCACATTTTCATTAGGAAAAACTTCATCTACTTGAGCAAAGATCCAAGATTCAAAATCTTCTTTTATAATTGCCGATTCTGATGTGTTAGCAGAAAAGAAATCTTTCGATGCAGCTACTTTAGACTTAATACTTTTGGTTGAGGCGTTCAAATCTGCACTACTGTAAGGATCCGAATCACCACCGGTTGCTGTCTCGTTCGCAAACATTTCTAATAGATGGGTACTCGTCTCATCAAAATCCTTTAAGGCACTAATTAATTCTTCTCCCATCGCTATCCGAGTTGACTGACCGGAAAAGGAAACGGTAGAAACTCCATCCCTCTCAAAGGTGTAATCAGCAGGGTTTTCAATTTGAGTCTTTGTGCCTCCATCATTATCTGAACAGGAATACAAAAGAATAGAGCTGGTAAGCATTAGTAAGTGGTATACATTTTTCATGCTAAATTTTAATTGGATTAAATCTAAATAAGGAACAAATGTAAGTTTAGATTTCTAATTTCAAAACTCAGATCCAACAATTATTTTTAAATTTTTCTTCGCTAAATTTTCATAAAGAAAATACTTCTTGTTTTCAGGTCTTAAATAATGTCATTCATCAAATGATGTATTTATTTCTTCACCTTATGTAATTACAGTATTGTCAACTGCTAGCATATAAGAACGTCAAAGAGCTTCTGTAGGATAAATATAAAGTGGCGAAGCTACGTAAGAATTAAAAAATAACGAGTCCCTGAAAATCAGGGACTCGTTATTTTAATCATTAATTACTAGAATCTTAATCTGACAAAATTGGCTAGACCTTCTTAGTAAATGATGAAACCTTATTTCGACTTCGTGGACTTAATTCTCTATTCCTATAGGCTTCTGTTAAGGAAAGTTCATTACCCAAATACCCTAAAGCACCCATACAGTGTGGAACACTATCATTATCTAAGTTGAATAACTGACTAATTCTGTCAGCATCAAACCCTGCCATCAAATGACCGTAAATATCCCTATGAACGGCTTGCAATAATAGTTGTGCATTGGCCATTCCTAAATCATGAGCAGCCCAATGGTTAGAACCCCCATTTTTTGAAAAATTCGTCTTATAAATAGCAACGAACAATACACCCGCTGATTTCGACCAAGGCTGATTACCTTCAGCTAAACAAGACCAAAGTTGTTCGAATCCTTCCGTTCCTTGATGGGCATAGATGTAACGCCATGGTTGCTCATTATAAGCACTTGCAGCCCAACTTGCTGCTTCAAACAATTCTTCCATGTATACATCTTCAATATCCTTATCTGAAAAAGCCAGAGCACTCCATCGCTTTTGAATTAGTCCATGAATTTCTGACTTAACCGTTGGCTTCTTAATTTCTATACTCTTCATTGACTAGCTTAATTGCATGGGTACATCCATCAATAATACTTTAGTATTTTTAGTGGCTTTGACATTAATAGTATTGGTATCCCATACGCCAAATCCATCCCGCTTGGTCAAGTCCTGTCCTTCGATATTAATCTCTCCTTCCAACACGAAAGCGTAGACCCCATTTTTGCTATCCTTTAGCGTATACGTTTCTTCGCATCCCTTTTCAAATTCTCCTAAACTAAACCATGCATTTTGATGAACCCATACGCCGGCATCCTCTGGATTAGGCGATAAAATTTGTTGGAAACCATTTTTGATATTGGTGGTTTCTAAGGTGATTTGATCATATCTCGGCGTAACATTTTTCTTATTTGGGAACATCCAAATTTGAAGAAACCTAACCTCATCATTACTATTCTTGTTATACTCACTATGATAAATTCCCGTACCCGCACTCATTACTTGTACATCTCCTTGTCGTATAACAGCTACATTCTCCATGCTATCTTTATGCTCCAAATCTCCCTTTAAGGGAATAGAAATTATCTCCATATTGTCGTGGGGATGAGTAGAAAATCCTTTTCCTCCTTGTACCACATCATCATTCAAAACTCTAAGTACTCCAAAATTCATTCTTTCCGGATTGTAATAATTCGCAAAGGAAAAAGTATGATGAGAATCCAGCCAACCATGATTGGCATGACCTCTTGTGTTTGCTCTATGTAATACTGATTTCATTGTTTTAACTTCTTTATTAGGTAAATGATTGAATCCAACTTGTTGCATCATCTTATCGTAAGTCGAATTTTTTAATCTGACATTATTAGCCTTTAACATCATGTTCCCTGCCGTAACTCCCGCCACGCCAAGCAAAGATTTTCTTATAAAATTTTTTCTATTCATGGCTGCTATGATTTATTAGTTGAATACTTTTATTAATTAGTACAAAGATGCGGTTTGCGATACAACACGAGATATACAAAAGTCCTAGAGATATATAAAAATGTCGGAAATGGCACAAATCGTCAATGGATTTGTCGAAACTGGCTCGGAGACATCCCTACTCTTTTCTTAAAAAACCCACTGAAGTGCAAGGGTTCTTCAAAGCCAATTTGGTATGCTACTTCCTTGATTGACACACTCGTATGGAGCAACAGACGTTTGGCTTCTAACACCAGTCTATCTTGAATATGCTCCTTCGCTACTTTTCCGGTAATATTTTTAACTGTCTGGCTCAAATGTTTAGCAGATATATGAAGCTCGGAAGTATAATCCTTAACCTTATGCCATTCTTTATACTTCTCTTCTACCAATCTTTTAAAATCTCGGAGAATACATATACCTGCATTCCCTTCATCTATTTGGGCAATATTCAATTTGGAGCTGTTATTACAATAGATCAAAAAAAGTTGTAGCAAAGCCCCTGTTGCTCTTGAACCATAGTTTAAGTCCGCCTTCATACAAGTTTGCATTTCTGCGATTAGCTCATCTAATCGAGCGTAGGTGTGTGGGTCCAATTTTAAAGGAGGTGTATTTCCAAAGGGTTGAAATAGATTTATGTTTGAGATAAAACTTTCCGGTATATTGTTTTTAACCAAAAATTCTTTGGAGAAAGTAATTACACTTCCTTGTGGTTTACTGATCAATGCCACCTGATGCACTTGACCTGGGCTAACAAAATGGACTTCTAGCTCAGCAAACGAAAACTTATTGTAATCTATCACATGATATCCTTCCGCTCTTTTAACCAATAAAACCGTGTAGTAATCATGCCGATGGGGAACATCTGTCTCTCCATCACCTGCTTCATAGATGTCTCCCATGTCTTGCAATCGAAAATCTGCTTTCCATGTTTCATGATTTTGTGTAATCATAGTCATTATAACACAAGAGTTGTTGTTAGGTTGAACTCATCTTTTATCCATACAATACAGGATTGATCTTGGAATCAACAACCTCTCCTACCTTAACACCCGGACACCATGTCTTCCAATCATTCATTTGCCCATCGTTTTCTGGCTTTTTAAGTCGCATATCTTTGTCCATATAAATCACTGTCATTACTTTCCTGGTTGTGTTTGTTAAATTAGCTCCAGCCCGATGAAATACCCAACCGGAATGGAAACTTACTTCACCTACATCGAATGCTTCTATTATATGCTCAAAGTCCGTGACTTTTAATTTTTCTTGAATTTTGATTTCACTTTCATCAGAAATAGCAAGATCTCTACCTTCTAGGATTTTATGACTTCCTGCACTAAACTCCAGCGGTCCCATTTCCAGTGATGTCTCTTGCAATGGAATCCAAGCTGTAATGGTCTTATCCGTCTCCAAAGGCCAATAATACTGGTCAGCATGCCATGGTGTAATACCCCCTCCAGCTTCTTTAAACAATGCCTGGTCGTGATAGATACGTACACCTTCCACTTCCATAAGTTGTGAGGCAATGGACGCCATTCTTTTACTAAAAACAAATTCTTTTACCCCCTCGTTTTCACACCAGAGATTAAAAAGTTGTAAAAAAGCCTTGCCATAAGTAGTTCTCTGATCCAACGGAGTATTAACATCATTCATTTTATCTACTTGTCGACTTATGACATGATTATAATGGCTAATCGTCTCTTGATCGAAAACATTCTTAATCTTGATAAATTTATTCTTTTTATAAAAATCCAGTTGCTCTTGAGTAAGTTGTATAATATGATTCAATATCTCCATTCTTATCTAATTTCAATATTCTGAATCTAGTGACCCACCATTTTCAAATAATACGGAATACGTGGATCCAAACCTTTATCTTCTTTGAATTGCTTGGCTATGGATATCAACTCATCTTTAACTTCTGGAAATTGTGATGCTAAGTTTATCTCATTTCGTAGGTCATTATTAAGATCAAAAATTTCGATTTCATCATCTGTGACATGCCATCTTAGAAACCAATTGTCTTTCCTTACCCAATAACCTTCTATATGCCTTCCCATTACTTCTTTGGGATCAGAACTTCTGGTAGTAATGGCATTGCCCACAATATAATTTCGAATATTATTTTCTTTTCCTTCAATAACTGATCTATAAGATTTCCCATAATAATCCGAAGGAATTTCTATACCTACGTAGTCCAGAATCGTCGCAGGGATATCTGCACTGTGCATCAACACATCCGTTCTCACACCATTTGGAATCAGATCGCCAAGAGCAAAGATTATCGGTGATCTAAATGACATATCATAAATCGAACCTTTACCTTTATCGCCACCATTATGGGATCGTTGAGGATCATCCCAAAACTCTTGATGAGGCTCCTGTTCCCAACCATTGTCATTAACATATACTATCAAAGTATTATCATATAAGCTATTTTTTTTCAAGTATGTGACCAGCTCTCCCCAAGCATCATCGAACCATGTACAATTAGCATAGTACTGTTTGGCTGATTCCGACATTTCTTTATCCTTATAGAGATTATAGTACTTTTCTGGAGCATCAAATGGGTAGTGCGGTAATGATGGTGCAAACCACATAAAGAAAGGCTTTCCCTTAGTTTCTTCTAAAAAGTCATAAGCAGGTTGATTGGTCACTCTGGCCAAATCCATTCCATCCCCTCCCATATGTTTGAGAAACCAATCTTGAGTTTTTTGTTCTTCTTCCGTCCAACCTTTTGTCATACCATGAGTGAAGCCCCCGTTCTGATAATTAAACTCCCACCATTTTCCTCCCTGAAAACTGACATAGCCCTTTTCCGCAAGTATTTTTGGTAACGTATTGAACTTATTGAAGCCTAAAGCTCTTCGGTCGTACTTTTGCTGAAAGGCAAGTATAGAATCTTCTGGTACGTTATTTTTCATGATTTCTTCGTCCATATAAGTGAAGTTCCTTTTATGAAAATCAATAGGAAGAATGCCTGTCAATAGAGTCTGAAGAGAGGGACGACAGTGATTATCAGATACGTATCCATCCGTAAAAAGCACACCATTTTCTGCTAGTTTGTCCATATTGGGAGTATGGATATAATCTGCACCATTAAAACCAAAATAGGGGTATCCTTGATCATCACCAACAAGCATAATGATGTTAGGTAATGAGCCGGAATCCTTCTTAGGTTTTACCTTGACTTCTGTTTTGCAACCGTTAAGGAATATTAAAAATATCACTAGAATAAACCATGTGCTTTCAATTAATTCACCTTCTATATTATTTCCTTTCTTCATTTAGTTCGTGCTTTCGATTTCTAAAAATCCGTTTCAATCAGTCCCGAGAAGATACAAATAGGTTCTTTCTCCTTCAATAATCCTGATTTAAACTTTAAAGATACTTCGTTTAGTTGATAGGCATTATTGTAAGAAGCTTCCCTTTCTTTCTAAAAAGTTGGATTGTTATTCCCAACACTTCCTCCGGTAACTAACATTAAAAATCTTGAAAAGAAGTCTATTGGCTGAATAGCGTCCCAATGCTCTGCCAATTTACCTTCTATTAATTTGAAAGTGTCAGTAATAATAAATCCTTTCTTTTCATTATTTCTGTGCTTTGCTTTAAAAGTTGCATGACTATGTAAAACAACATAATCCCCATCAGCAAAAATATTTTTTACATCAAAAGAATATTCTGGAAACCTCTTTACCATAGTTTTTACGTAGCCAACAAGACCTTCAATTTCATTAGGAATTGCCCTATTGTGCTGAATATATGAACCCCCACCAAAAGTTTTTAAAGTGTATTCAAAATCGTGCTCATTCATCAATTTCTGAAAGAAGTCTACCACTAATTTTACATTTTTTGCTTCTTCAGGAGTCCAATGATCTTGCACATAATTATCAAAAATGATTTGCGGAATCTTTGAATTTGTTTTGCTCATGACTTATTGATTTAAAAAAGTGATTGTTTGTAATTAGCATAAGTTCGAATGATATTTTTGTATGCCAGTTCTTTATTCTTTTCTATAGTACCCAGTTCTGGATGAATATTTAGGTTCGGATGAAGTTCCTGAATGTTTTCTTTACTCCAAAGCATTAATTCTATCAAAATAGGTGTAAACGATAGTCCCTTTTTAGTAAGAGTATAAATATTCGTTTTCTTATTGTCTGGCTTATTTCCTTTGTTAATTATTCCCAATTTTTCCATCAATTTTAATCTTGATGAAAGAATATTTGTAGCAATGGATTCTTGACTTTCTGTAAAATCCTTAAAAGTACTTTTCTGTTCAAAAAGCATTTGTTTGATTATTACCAAGGTCCACTTATCTCCAATAATATCCAATGCTGAGGTAATGGGACATTGGCATCTAAATAGTTTTTTCATTTCTTACTAAAATATAACTTGCAAAACAAAAGTAATACTATAATTTTAACTTGCAAAATAAAAGTGTTTCGTTCTAAACCATTGTGGAGACAACACTGCTCAAACTTATTTCTACATACCCTATTCTTCATAATAGATCAACCGGAAAGTCAGTAAAATCCTTAACTCAAATTATACAAGGTGTCAATAGAAATAAAAACCATTTAAATCGAAATACTGGATAACAATAGCCGGGTACTGTCAGATAATCCAATCAGGCAACTTGGACAACAATATCAACAACAAACGACAAAACAAACAAACGCGATTATTTGATATTCAAATAGTTGCGTTTGTTTTTAAGTTGGTCGCTAGAACCAATTTATTACATTATTACTTTATCATTTTTTTCAAAGAATAAATGATTGAGGTAATCATTCCTAAATAGAAATCTTTGTTGAATACTTAATCTCTTCAAGTACGATCTGGCTATCTATGTCACTAATGTTTCTTATAGCTGCAACCTGATTAACTAGAAAGTCTCTGTATTCTTTGATATTACCAAATCTTACTTTTGCTAAAAAATCGAAACTGCCAGAAGTATGATAAAACTCATTTACCTCTTGTAATGACTCCATACTTTTGACAAAACTATCACGGGCTTCCTTGTGATGATCTTTTATGGTAATATTCATAAAAACGATAATGTTTTTATTCAACATATCAGTATCAAGTAAAGCTACATATTTCTTTATATAACCCGCCTTTTCAAGTTTCTTGATTCTTTCATAAACCGGGGTAGTCGTCAACGATAGTTCTGCAGCCATTTCTTTGGCCGTTCTTTCAGAATTCTCTTGAAGCATTTCCAAAATCTTAATATCAATGGGATGCATTAGATCAAATTATTTAGTTTAACTACCTGATAAAAGTAGATATATTTAAAACAGTATTACTATTTTCATCAACTAAAATAATCCTTAATTTAGATTGAAATTACACGCTTACAAGAATATTGTTTGTTTCTAGATCAAATATATTATCATAGGAGAGCTCTTTGGACTCGAAACACCTATCTTGTTCATTAAAAACCTTGCAATTATCAATTGGACAAGCATAAATATGAAGTGACATTGCTCGATGTTCAGAATTATTTTCTATAGTATGATATCCCATTTGGTCATTCATAAATGTTAATTGACCAGGAATTAATTCCATCCTATTTGTTTCAATTAACTCCTTATCAATATAATCGTAGCGGACCTCTTCTATTGTACCTTTAGCTTGATATACCCAGCATATTTCACCACCATGATTATGAACTGGTGTTTTAACGTTAGGTTCCCAGCATAATAAAATAAGTTCAAACTTTTCATTTCTAGCTAAACAGTTACGAGTATATTCTCCTGACCTCCATGATGCAGCCTCTTGCAGCTCTTCAAATGACAGATTCGCATTTTTAATAATTCTAGGAAAATCATTTAGCGAATGGGCTATTAAAGAATTAGTGAGTTTTTCAATTGTATTCAAATGTCGCATAATAAAAGAAAAGATGTGATAAAATAATTTTCACTGCAAAAATATAAAAATAAAGAAATTATTTCTTTAAATAGATTAATTTAGAGGCTTTAAAATTAAAAAACACTATATAATATTTTAAAATTAGTGATTTAAACTTTTTAAATGAAAAATGCAATTAAGTTGTTCCAAAGGATTACCAATAAACTATTTGAAGACGAAAAATTGAATCCGGTATCCAAACATATTCCTTCTTCAGACCTGTTTTCTACACTTGATCTATCACTAAATAAAAAGGGCATTCCAGATTCAGAATTTGAAAATATTCTTAAGCAATTAGTTTTAGCATCACCCCGCACGGCTACCAAAGGGTTTTTCAATCAACTATTCGGGGGTAGAAATGAAAAAGCAATATTAGGTGAATTACTATCTGTTATCTTAAATAACAGCATGTATACATATAAAGCAGCAGGTCCTCAAATTGGAGTTGAAAAAACAGTAATCAGAGAAGTATGTAATTTGGTTGGTTGGGACACCAAATCGGATGGAACGCTTGCTCCCGGAGGCTCGATGACTAATTTCATGTCAATGGTTATGGCAAGAGATGCTGCTTCTAATGAAGTTCCGAGAAAAGGACTAAGCAAAAAAATGATAGTATATACCTCCGAAGCATCCCATTATAGCATTCCTAAGAATGCTGCTTTTAGTGGGATCGGCAGGGAAAATGTACGCTATATTCCAACCGATACCAAGGGAAGAATAAATGTGGATGTTTTGGCGAGAACCATTGAAATAGATATTGCAAAAGGATGTATTCCCTCCTTGGTCAACCTTACAGCGGGTACTACCGTAATGGGTGCCTTTGATCCAATCAATCCTGTAGCTGAACTTTGTAATAAACACAAAATATGGTTGCATGTTGATGGAGCATATTGTGGCTCTGTAATATTTAGCGATAAATACAAACACCTGGTCGAGGGTATAGAGAAGGTTGATTCGTTCTGTTTTAATGCCCACAAAATGCTCAGTACACCATTGTCTTGTTCAATTATAGTAGTTAAGGACAAAAAGTATCTTTATAATTCGTTTTCTAATGATGCAAATTACTTATATCAGACTGATCATGATGAGTTTAATCTGGGTAAAACATCTTTGCAGTGTGGAAGAAGAAATGACGCTTTGAAATTTTGGGCATTGTGGAAAAGTGTGGGAACGTCAGGATTAGAACAGATCGTAGATCATCAATTTGCCTTGGCAGAAAAGGCACGAGACTATATTCGAAATCACAAAGATTATACACTTTACAGTTATGACAATTCTGTCTCCGTTTGTTTTAATTATAAGGATATTCCAGCTAGGAAAATATGTACCGCTCTCTACGAAAATTCCCGATTGCTTGTAGGTTATGGAAACTTCGAAGACAATGAGTTTATTAGACTTGTTACTGTAAATGCTGAGAACAGCCAAGAGGATATCATATACTTTTTTAAGACTTTAGAAAAATTTGTAGAGGAGTCAAGTCTTTTTGAAATCAGTTCTGAACCTCTAGCTAATTAATCGAAAACCCAACTAAAATATCACAATGATTGATATCTCCAAGATAATTGCTTTAACTCTGTATATCCTAGTACTATTTCTAATTGGGGTACTCGCTTCCAAACGTGTAAAAAGTATGAGTGATTATTATGTGGGAGGAAAGAAAATGGGATTTCTGGCTGTTGCATTTTCGGCAAGAGCCACAGGTGAATCAGGATGGCTTTTAATTGGTCTTACAGGTATGGGAGCCATATCCGGGTTATCTACTTATTGGGTTGTAGTAGGTGAAGTACTGGGTGTTGCTATTTCATGGTGGTTTATGGCTAAACGATTCAAACGTAAATCTGATCAGTATAATGCCATTACAGTTCCCGATTATCTCGAAGCTCACTTTCAAACGCAGAATAAAAATCTTCGAATATTGGCTTCGACCATTTTGTCAGTGTTTGTTATAATTTACGTTGCTTCTCAGATAGACGTAACAGGCAAAGCCTTTGAGTCCATGATGGGTATTGAATATTTCACCGGAGCCATACTAGGGTTTTTAATTGTTTTGGTTTATATTTTTATCGGAGGATTTGTTGCAGCTGTTTGGTCCGATATGTTTCAGGGTATACTAATGTTCATTGGTCTCGTTCTTTTACCTATTGTTGTATTCTTTTCAATGGATGGAACTGATTCCATATATATGAGTTTGAATCAGATCGATCCAAGTCTAACCAATTTATGGGGTACAAGTGATGATATTTGGATGAATGTAGCAACAATCCTAGGATTTGCTATGATAGGATTAGGCTTTTTGGGGTCACCTCAAGTATATGTCCGATTCATGTCAGTAAAAAATGAAGACGAAATTGACAAGGGAAAATGGGTGGCTGTAGCCTTCACATTATTGACAGATACAGCAGCTGTAACGATAGGAATTTTGGCAAGAATATTATTTACCGAAAGTGGACAAGATCCAGAAGTAATATTGGGCAATACAGGAGAAAATGTCCTTTCAATAATGACAGAGAATTTTTTACCATATATTTTAGTAGCCATATATGTCGCTGTCGTTCTTTCAGCCATTATGTCCACAATAGATTCCTTACTTATTATTGCTTCAAGTGCCATTACAAGAGATTTTTATCAAAAAGTATTCCATCCAGAAATTCCTGATCATGCTCTATCAGGTATGACGAGAAAAGTTACATTCATTATGGCCTTGCTTGCTTTAGCTATAGCTATTATAATTGCTATACTTTCGCCTACCAGGACCGTGTTTTGGTTAGTAATATTTGGTTGGTCAGGTATCGCCGCATCTTTTTGTCCCGTAATTATTCTATCTTTATTTTGGAAAGGTTATTCCGAATCGGGTGCAATAGCGTCAATGATTACCGGATTCTTATGTGTTCCATTATTTAAATTTCTTATTCCTAAAATAAATCACATTGGGCCTTATTTTCAACAACTGGATGTGTTAGCCCCTTCATTTTTAATTTCAATAATTATGGGTTGGATTTTTACCAAATTATACCCAAGAAAAATTATAGCTTAATAGGATTTAAATATGAGGTAATAACCTAAAAAGTATTTTTGCCTAAAGTGATACATTCACTTGATCTTCATAAAACAATCGTTTTTATCCAAAAAATTTGTGCTTGGGTAAAAGAGGAGAGTATACCTTATCTAATGTTTTTTTTAAGATTACAAACTAGATATCTCTGTTTATTTCAAATTCAAACTTTTACATTCTAAAAAATATGCTTTCCCATCCTGATCTATATTTTATATAACCATATCAAAATAAACTGCTTTGTAAATCACGCCAAAATCACACTAGGACAAAGTTTATCATATACCATTTGTTTGGCCTACCCAATACCATTTTAGTAAGGTTGATTATATGACTTAACTCTCATTTGTTATATATTGTGTTTAAAGAACTTTGATTATTGCCAAAGTCTAAAGTAATTTGTTATGCAATATTTAGAAATACTAGTCAAACTCCGAAAGATCATTCGATCTATAAATCTTGAAAGCAAAAAGATTCAAAAGGAATTTGGTATCAGTATACCACAACTGCTTGTATTGCAATATTTGTCAGACCAACCAGATTATAAAGCCTCAGGCAAGGATATAAAAAATTATATAAACCTAAATGCCAGTACCGTTTCAGGTATTGTTCACCGTCTCGAAGAAAAAGGGTTAGTTGCCCGTTTACCCAATTCCAGAGATAAGAGAGGAGTGTTTATTACTTTGACTGCCAAAGGTGCTGAATTACTCAAAACATCACCAACAACATTACAAGAGAAGATGTCTAAGCGATTAAAATCACTATCTCAACAGCAAATCGAAGAGCTTGATTCCAGTATTGAAGTATTAACGAAATTAATGGACGCCGAGGATGTTGATGCTGCCCCTCTTATCACTTTAAACGAAATTCCTAAATCTAAATAAATACTTTCTATAGGAACTATTTACTTTATTTTACGTTGTAGTTAGTGTGCACTTTATTTCACTTTAATAAGACTGGTATGTCAAAAAAGATTTATTTCAATAAAGCTGTAGATTGGGTATCTAAAAAAGCTTCTAATTCCTTCAAGGCTCAAATCGAAGGATATGAGTCAACAAGGGTATTCACAAATAAAAGCACAGGGGAGGAAATACAAGCTGATTTTTCTTTTGAAACGCAGGGAGGAGCGAAATCATACACTGACATAGCTCTTAAATCTAACTCACCTCAAAAACTTGTTACTAGATGGAAATTATTAAGTTTAATGGCTTCCATGAAACGAGGCAAACTATTTTTATTAGCTCCTAAAGGACATAAAATGTTTACCCAAAAATTGGTAGACAACTACAATATCAATGCTACAATTTATTCACTTTAAAATACTTGTGTTTGATAATCATAGAAAGAAAAACTGACGAAAATGTCGACCGAATGGTAAAACGGTATAAACGAAAACATCGTAAAATCAGACTAATGAAAGAATTAAGAAAGAGAAAGCATTTTACTAAAAAATCTGTCGCTAGGAGAAATGAAATTTTGAATGCCAAATACAGATTAGAAAATTTCACATAAAATATATGCTTAAAAATCAGACAATTACTATTGTTAATTCTAACAAGAAATGGACTTCTATAAGGTACGTTAACTCAACAGCCAAAGGCAGGGTGAATACAACAAAGCTTAAAGAACTATTTGCTGAGAATAAACTGGATATAACAAATCCAACAAAACTGACAGGTGAAAGATATAAAAATCATATACCTTCATATTAGTTTCTATAGAAACTAATTGTATCTTTGGGCCATGTCTGACTTTAACTATAAGATTTATACACCTTTTGACAAACTTACTACTATTGAAAGAATAGGTGTTGCCAATTTCTTGTATGAGCATCTCGGAAAGTACGGTGACGATTTAAAAGACATAAAGCATTGTTTGGATTATGCGATGAGAGAAGTGTCGAATCAAGGAGGTTTCGTGATTACATGTTTAGATGGTAGAAGCATTATAGGTGTGGTAGTTGTCAACGAAACGGGCATGAGCGGCTACATCCCCGAAAACATCTTGGTATACATAGCAACCCACAAAAAGTACAGAGGTAAAGGCATTGGTAAAACATTAATACAAAATGCCCTTAAGCAATCCAAAGGCGACATAGCGTTGCATGTAGAAGCTGATAATCCAGCTAAATCTCTTTATGAGAAGCTGGGCTTTTCTAACAAGTATCTTGAGATGAGATACAGCCGTATTAAAAACTAAAAATTAATTCAATAATAGATTCAAACCGTCCACCATAACATTTTGGTGGATGGTCATTTAATTAAAAAAACGATATATGTATTTACAAAATGGAGGTGCAGAAGGAATGATTATTTGTGAAGACGAACCAAACCAAAAATCTGAGACCAAAGAAAATATAATTGATGTTCGAGAAGAACATAACAATTTGAAAAGAATTAGAGACGAAAGAAAATGTCGTGATTTTTCTAAAATGTCCTATTGGCAAATAGTTTCGCACAGTACAATTCTTTAGGTTGACCTTTATCGATTATATAGTTTTTGGTGCATATTTCCTAATCATGATTGGCATCGGGATATATTTCTTAAAGAAGAATAAAAACCAAGATGATTATTATGTTGGAGGTAGGAATATGGGAACAGGTCACATTGGTTTATCCGTAGTTGCAACCGACGTGGGGGGTGGTTTTTCCATAGGTTTAGGAGGCTTAGGGTTCGTAATGGGATTGTCAGGCTCTTGGATGTTGTTTACTGGTCTTATTGGTGCTTGGTTAGCAGCTGTTTTTCTAATTCCTAAAATTAGTCTATTATCAAAAGAGAACAACCTTTTAACCTTTCCTCAGATTTTCACGCATTCCTTTGACAAAAAGGTTGCACTACTAGCAGGAATAATTTCCGCCATTGGTTATATAGGATTTACTAGTTCACAATTGCTCGCAGGAGCAAAGTTAGCTTCTGCTACATTTTTAGAATTGGACTTAAATACAGCTTTAATAATCATGGGAATAATTGCTGTGGGTTATACAGTTATTGGTGGTCTTAAAGCAGTCATATATACAGATACCATTCAATGGATCATCTTAATGTGTGGGTTGGTTTTTATTGGTATTCCATTGGCTTATATGGCTATAGGAGGCTGGGAGGCAGTGAGTACCAGTGTGCCAAATGAAATGCTGAGATTAGACAATATATCTGCTGTAACGTTTATCAATTGGTTTGTTACCATTGTCCCTATTTGGTTTGTAGGAATGACCCTTTATCAAAGAATATATGCTTGTAAAGATGTCAAAACAGCAAAAAGAGCTTGGTACATAGCGGGGCTTTTCGAGTATCCAATTATGGCTTTTATGGGTGTATTACTGGGGTTATTTGCAGAAGTAGCATTTACACAAGGCATGTTTGAATATGCAGGTTTTGGGGTTGAATCTTCATTGGACGCAGAGATGGGACTACCATTATTATTGAGAACAGTCCTACCGACTGGATTATTGGGATTAATGCTGTCAGCATATTTTAGTGCAATAATGTCTACCGCAGATAGTTGTCTTATGGCTGCTTCTGGTAATGTAGTTACTGACATTATAGAACCCATAAGAAAGGGTAAAATCAACACTAAAAGTAGTTTGAGGTATTCTCAAATCGCCACATTAGTTATTGGTGTGTTTGCCCTATTACTTGCGTCAACCATGCAAAATGTTCTTAAGCTAATGTTAATGTCATACGCATTCATGGTATCTGGCTTATTTATTCCTGTTTTGGTTACACTTTTCGGACGAAATAAAAATGCGAAGGCAGCACTTTGGTCAATGATTTTTGGTGGATCTACAACACTAATTCTTATATTAACTGAGATCGATCTTCCCTTGGGGCTTGATGCTAATATTGGAGGAATTTTAGCATCAGCATTCGTTTACTTTCTAATAGCAAAAATAAATAATGACTAATAATATAGTTGCAATAAATCAATCAGTTGCCATTCTTATTGATGGTAACAATATAGAAATCAGTTTGAAAGCATTGGTTGGACAAAAAAATGCTCTATTAGATTTTGACAACCTAATTCCTAAGCTCTTAAAAGGTAGAGGATTGAATAGGTTAATTTACTTCAGAGAGGGGAAAAGTATCTCAGACAAATTAGCCGAGAGATTATTAACACATTTTCATGGCTCCGTGATGCCTTGTCATAAGTCTGCTGATATACCATTGACAATTAAGGCTACTCAGTTAGCTAAGAAAGTTGATACCATAATAATTCTTTCCGGTGACGCTGATTATGTGGAACTAGTGAGACATTTAAGAGGAGAAGGGGTAAGGGTTGAAATCGCTGCAATTCAGAAAACAACCGCAAAGATACTTATTGATGAGGCTGACCATTTTACCAATATTGAAGAAAGCGACTGTTATATTTTAAAAAATTATAAATCTAAGCGATCTATTAAGTGATATAAAGAAATGACGTATAATGATACCTGTTTTAATTGTTACCATCTCTGGCACTTTATTTCGTAAAGTTAATTTGGTATTGTTAGCTTTTGGACGATTCTATTAAGTTGATTTACCACTACTTTTTTGTTTAGATACTTATACAGGTGACATGGTAGTTTCAGCAGTATTATTGTTTTGTTGGCTATAATTAAAAAAAATAGAAAAATGGAGTATACCGATGAGTTAATAAACATCAGGAGGCAATTACACGCATATCCCGAATTATCTGAAAATGAATACCGGACTGCTGATAAAATAGTTGGATTTATAAATCAATATAAGCCAACAACAATTGTTGAAAATGTTGGAGGAGCTGGAGTACTTGTTATTTTCGATAGTTGTAAAAAAGGAGCAACTATACTTTTTCGTGCAGAATTAGATGCATTACCTATTCACGAGGTCAACGATTTCGAATACCGCTCAACAGTTGATAAAGTAGCCCATAAATGTGGTCATGATGGGCATTCGACAATTTTGATAGGTTTGGCAAAGCGTTTGTCAGAACAGCCTCTGTCAAAAGGAAAAGTAGTATTACTTTTTCAACCAGCAGAAGAGAATGGTGTAGGTGCAAAAGCTGTTTTATCTGACCCAAAGTTTGCAAATATACAGCCCAATTATGTCTTTGCTTTTCATAATTTACCAGGATACCCGTTACATCAGGTTGTTGTGAGAAAGCATTCTTTTACCGCTGCAGTAAAAAGCATCATTATCAGCCTACAAGGAAAAACGGCACATGCCGCCGAACCAGAATTTGGTATAAATCCAGCTTTAGCAATTGCCTCGATATTGAGTAGAATTAATGCACTTTCCAATAATCAGCCTGAACGTGCGGATTTTGCAGTCATTACACCAATCCACATTGATATGGGTAAACCCTACTATGGCATTTCTGCTGGCTATGGCGAATTAAGGCTGACAATCAGAGCGTGGACTGAGGAGCAGCTAGATTTGCTTTCGGAAAAAGTACTCGAAATCATTCACTCAACAGCAAAAGTAAATCAGTTAAAATCAAAGGTCAATTGGACACATCATTTTGCGGCTAACCAAAACGATGCGCAACTAGTCGATATGGTATCTCAAGCTGCTATCGACAATCAATTGTCAGTAGTCCATAGAGAATACCCTTTTAAATGGGGAGAAGATTTTGGCTTGTTTACTCAAAAATATAAAGGAACCATGTTCGGCATAGGTTCTGGGGAAAATAGTCCTGCTTTACACAATCCTGATTATGATTTTCCTGACCAAATAATCCCATCAGGAGTAAATCTATTTTACAGCATCGCTTCTAAAATATTGAGATAACATGATGCTACATACATCACAAATTGAATTAAGCAAATCTGCTTTGAAGCACAACCTTGAATTTATAAAACGAATGATAGGTAAAAATACTTGCTTGTCCTCAGTAGTAAAAGGCAATGCGTATGGCCATGGCATTGAGCAATTTGTTCCATTGGCAAAAGAATGTGGTATAGGTCACTTTTCAGTTTTTAGTACGGACGAAGCTTATAGGGTGCATAAGTCACTCAATGACAAAATACCTATTATGATAATGGGGATGATAGATAATGACCAACTGGAATGGGTAATAGAAAACGAAATTTCGTTTTTTGTATTTGAGGAGGATCGCTTGGAACAAGCAACAGCTATTGCTGAACGGCTGGGTAAGCCTGCCCAGATACATATCGAAATAGAAACAGGAATGAATCGCACAGGGTTTTCAACTAAAAAATTATCCAGAATATTGCAATACATAAAAAATGTATCACCTCATCTTGTTGTAAAGGGCTTATGTACACATTATGCTGGTGCAGAAAGTATAGCAAATCACCATCGAGTCAAAAGACAAGAAAGTATTTACGATAGAGCTTACAAAAGAATGATAAACTTCGGATTGCCACCTGAAATGAAGCATACTGCCTGTTCTGCTGCTGCCATTCGGTATCCCAAAACAAGGATGGATTTAGTTAGGATTGGTATCCTTCAATATGGTTTTTTCCCAAGCAGAGAAATTTTAATACATTATCTAACTAAAAACAAAGAGAATATTTATCCGTTGAAAAGAATTATTTCATGGAAGAGTAAGATCCTAAGTGTTAAGTCAGTAAAAACAGGAGAATTTATTGGTTATGGTACATCGTATCTTGCCAATTCAGATATGAAAATAGCTACAGTACCTGTGGGATATGGACATGGTTTTAGTCGCTCTTTAAGCAACCAAGGACGAGTACTAATCCATGAACAACGAGTTAGTGTGGTAGGTACAGTTAATATGAATATGATGTCTGTAGATGTCTCCAATTTAGATAGTGTAAAAAAGGGGGATGAAGTTGTTATCATCGGTAACCAAGGGGATTTGGAAATTTCGGTCGCCTCGTTTAGTGAGTTTAGTGACCAAGTTAACTATGAACTTTTGACCAGACTACCTTCCAATATTCCGAGGAAGGTTATTGAATAACCAAATTAAAAAATATGGCGTATATCCAATTAGACAAAAAAAGACTATTGCACAACTATGAATTCCTTAATGAAGTATTTTCACTAAGGAATATAGACTGGTCGATAGTTACAAAACTCTTGTGTGGGAATAAGGATTTTTTACAAGTTATTCTTGATACTGGTATTCGAGAAATTTGTGATAGCAGAATCAAAAACCTCAAACGAATTAAATCTCTAAAACCAGAAGTACAGACCGTGTATATCAAACCTCCCTCTAAACGAAGCATTCCAAATATTGTGAGATATGCAGACGTCAGTTTTAATACTGAAAGCTCAACCGTGGAATTACTATCCAAAGAAGCCGTAAAGCAAAGTAAAATTCACCGTATTACAATTATGATAGAACTTGGTGATTTAAGAGAAGGGATTATGGGCGAACATCTCACAACCTTCTATGAAAAAATATTTAACCTTCCAAATATAGAAGTGGTAGCCATTGGTACCAATTTAAATTGCTTACATGGCGTAATGCCTTCTAGGGATAAACTGGTACAACTTAGTTTGTACAAACAAATTGTCGAATTAAAATTCAATAAAAAGATCAGATGGATAACGGCAGGCACTTCTGTTGTATTACCCCTGTTATTTAGAAGGCAAGTACCAAAAGCTGTAAACCATTTCCGAATAGGTGAAACTCTATTCTTTGGTAACAACCTATTTACAGGTAAGCCAATAAAAACTATGAAGTCAAATGTATTTAAACTCTTTAGTCAAATAATAGAAATCACCAAAAAGCCTAAAGTACCAATCGGTGTATTGGCAGAAAACCCCTCTGGAGAAGTTTTTGAGGTTAATGAATCTGATTATGGTATAACCTCATATAGGGCAATTCTCGACATAGGATTACTGGACATAAGTCCTGATTATCTTATGCCAAATGATTCTAAAATTACAATTGTAAATGCCAGCTCTGATATGCTAGTTGTTGATCTAGGCAAAACACGTAGAAATTATAAGGTTGGGGACTTCATTACTTTTGAGTTAAAATATATGGGTGCATTAAGATTAATGAGTTCAGACTATATTGAAAAAAGAGTTGTATAATAATTTTGACTAGGTACTTTGAGAATATAAAAAAGACGCTCTTTCCTTAGAATTTCAAAGGAGTATCTATTCAGATGGTGAACTTACGGTAATCACTTTGGGAGATTTCGACCATCGCATCGACAACAAATGACAAAACAAAAAAACGCAACTATTTGAACATCAAATAATCGCGTTTGTTTTTAAGTTGACCCACTAGGACTCGAACCTAGAATGTCTGGACCAAAACCAGATGTGTTGCCAATTACACCATGGGTCAAATTCGTCGCAAAAGTAATACTATTTCTTTATTTAAAAATAGTAAAACATATTTTTTTTATTTTTTGAATAGCTGTCAAATCGGATCATTAAATTTACACTTATGAACCGAGACATATCAAAACTAAGACAAAATTACTTACAAGCTTCTCTTAACAAAGAAGAACTGGAGATACACCCTATTGATCAATTCAACAAATGGTTTCAAGATGCATTAAGAGAGAAAATTAACGAACCAAATGCCTTTATACTGAGTACTGTAAGTGAATCCGGGCAGCCTTCCGGCAGAACCGTCTTGCTTAAAGAAATCACCGAAGAAGGATTTATTTTTTACACCAATTATAACAGTGAAAAAGCAAAAAATATTAATTCTAATCCTAAGGTAGCTGCTACTTTTCTTTGGCTTGGCATCGAAAGACAAGTAAGAGTTGAAGGTCTAGCCGTAAAAGTCAGTAAAGAAATTAGTCAAAAATACTTTGACTCCAGACCACGTGGCAGTAAAATAGGAGCCTGGTCTTCTCCACAAAGTTCAATAATAGAAAATAGAGATATCCTGACTCAATCATATGAACATTATGATTCTGAATTCTCAGATGATGATCAGATTCCTGTTCCTCCTTTTTGGGGAGGTTTTATCATTAGACCTACAGCAATTGAATTTTGGCAAGGAAGACCCTCTCGCCTTCATGATAGATTTAGATTTGAGCTTATAGATAATAGCTGGCAAATAAGTAGACTGGCCCCATGATGAAAAGATTTATAGTTGATGATGACATTACGATAGCCGAAACCCTTCCAGGCAGCTTTTATTCTGATCAAAATATATTTGACGAGATAAGGGAAAAAATATTCTATAAAACATGGAATTGGATAGGGGACCATTCTCTCATTCCACATCAAAATAGCGTCCATCCGTTTGTTCTCTATGAAAGATATATTGATGACCCACTTTTGATTTGTAGAAATGAGAGTGGTAAACTAATATGCCTTAGTAATGTATGTACACACCGTGGTAATATACTAGCTACTCACCCCGGACAAATGAGAGACTTGATATGTATGTACCATGGAAGGAGATTTTCCAGAGATGGAGAAATGAAATCAATGCCAGAATTTGAGGAAGCAAAAAACTTTCCTAGGTCCTGTGATCATCTAAAGTCTTTTTCTGTAGATAGCCTTGGTCCATTTTTATTTATGAGTTTCGATCCGAAATTCGAGTTTAATCAAATAAAAAAAGTAATTAGCGAAAGAGTTGGTTTCCTCCCGTTGGATCATTTTAAACTTGACATTAGCTCAAGTAAAGATTATCTGGTTAATTGCCATTGGGCCTTGTATTGTGATAATTATTTAGAAGGTTTTCATATTCCCTTTGTTCATCCGGATCTTAATACTTTGCTCGATTACAAAAATTATAATACTCTAACTTATGATCATCTCAGCTTGCAAATCGGACATGCCCGTGGAGGAGAATTCACGTTTGATCTTCCCAAAAGGCATCCTGATGAAGGGAAGGATATAGCTGCATATTACTATTGGATATTTCCTAATATTATGCTCAATTTCTATCCCTGGGGATTATCTGTTAATGTTGTAAAACCAATTAATGTGAACAGAACCAAGGTATCTTTTCTTACATATATATATGATGATTCAAAATTTGACAATAAGGCAAGTGCTCTGTTGGATAAAGTTGAAAGAGAGGATGAATTTGTAGTTGAAGGGGTTCATAAAGGTTTAAAATCACATCACTATACTACTGGTAGATTTTCTCCAAAAATGGAAAAAGGCGTTCATCATTTTCAGCGATTATTAGCCAATTATCTCAATTAAGAATTAAGGCAAGGTATACTCTACATCGTTCTTCTTACCATCTAATAAATAACGTTGAATGTTATTATCTGAACGTATACTCATTATGTTTCGTTGATCAGCATAAAGGTCAGTAAGAATCTTGTTGAAAACACTGACTTTCTCAACAGAGTTTTCATCAGTTCTTAATGTTATATTCGTCCAGACAGCCTGATCAGCGGCGAAACTATCATGGTATTCCCAAATAACTTCTTTGTCGTTTATTTTTACAATTAGATTCTTTTTAATAAAAGAAAATATAAGACTATCGGCATTGGTGTATTCCTCAGGAAGCTCCTCACCAGGAACAAGGTTCATAGCCATTTGTAAATCGTCGTAGAATATTTTGGTCTCAACCGTAATAGTCTGCTTTCCAACATTAAATTTTGTTTGACTTACATGAATATCGTGGGCTTTACTCCAAAACAATAATGTTAGATACATCCAGACCATTTTATTGATCTTTTCTTTTCTTAGCTCCAAAATGTTGTACCCAGAATCTATCGTATCTTGCTACTGCCATTTCCTTCATCTTAGGGTTCATCATCATTTTGCAATGCGACTTACTATTTTTCCAATCAATAAAAACTTCCCTAAATGTCTTCTGCCCTTCTCCTATATTTTCACCCACATACCTCCATGGATAATCATACTGATCAATCCGCTTACCTATACTTAGCCCCTTACTATTGTAGTGTGAGAAGTAGTTATATCTACTCATATCCTTTGCGTGGTCATATGCACTTTGATACAATACCTTATTCCATTTTACCGGTCTTACGGGGGGCATATACTCCTTACCACAAAAACACCCTTTGGCACGTAATTTATTGACAGTACTCAACATTCTTGTCGAGCTTTCGTTCTCTGTACTAAACGAAGTAAGTATTATACTAAAAGAAGCAATCCACAAAATTGTCAGAAATCTCATTTCAAGTATATTATTTACGAAGTAAAAACGAATCAAAATATTAAAAAATTATCAGACAATACTTGATTTATATTTTAATTAACTTATTTCGCAACTGATCTGTTTAAATATTTATACAAGAAATCTTTAATTTCTTAATCACTTGAAATAATACAAATGAAGACATACTCTTATTTAATCTTATTAATCCTCGCATTTACCTCCTGTTCCTCTGATGAAGTCGATGTTTGTGAAGAAAACTGCGATATCAATGCCTCATCAAGTGAAATGATGATCATAGAGTCTTATCTACAGCAGAACAACTTAACTGCTCAACAAACTTGTCAGGGGGTATATTATATAATAACAAATGAAGGAAACGAAAATAAGCCAAATAGATGTAGTGAGATTATCATTCACTATGAAGGAAGACTGTTAAATGGTGAGATATTTGATTCTTCCTATGATAATGGGTCTGCTGCGACTTTATCTCTTGGTGGTGTAATAGAAGGCTGGAGATCTGCTCTTCCATTATTTGGTGAAGGTGGGACCGGCACCATTATCATTCCGCCTAGTCTTGGTTATGGTAGTTCAGGTCAAAACACTATTCCGGGAAATGCTACATTAATTTTTGACATTGACCTGAAAAGTGTAAACTAAAGATAAGTATTTGACCGTTAAGGCTAAGTTAAACTTTACAACAAATCATACTTAGTTCATATATAATCAACTGAATATCTTACTATTATGTTTTTAACATTTGTTTTATTCAGAACCTCTTAGAAACTTTTTAAAGTGACTTTTGGTCATATATATATAAGAATTAACAAAATCGTATTTTTGCAATCAATTTTTAAAGATTAAAATCAAATATCATGATAAAGAAATTTTTAGTAATCCTTATCGCTTTCTTCTCCACTTTGAACGTCGCCAATTCTCAAAAAATAGCTTTGGTTGACATAAATTCCGTTTTGGAGAGCATGACCGATTATAAAGCAGCCCAACAGCAAATAGATGATTTATCAGCTGATTGGCGTCAAGAGATTTCTGAACAGATGGATGAGGTCAAAAGCCTTTATAATAAGTATCAGGCTGAACAAGTTCTTTTATCCGATGAACAAAGAAAAGAGCGAGAAGACGCTATTATTGAAAAAGAAAACTACGTTCGTGAGTTACAAAGACAAAGATTTGGTCCGGAAGGAGATCTATTCCTTAAAAGACAGGAACTAATCAACCCTATTCAGGACAAGGTATTTGTAGCCATTGAAGCTTATGCCAGCGAAAAGGGATATGATTTGATATTTGACAAAAATGGGTCTGCGGGATTAATATTTGCAAATCCCGAATTTGACAAAACAGCTGACCTTAAAAAGAGGCTGGGATTAAAAGATTAATCGAAATAGATTAAAAAGTTATTTTTGCACTCTTAATATTTAAATAGATAAACAATGAAACTTAAGTTATTAATAATAGGTTTGTTAACATTTGCATTGAGCTTCAATGCCAGTTCTCAAAACTTTGGCTATGTAAACACTCAAGAATTGCTTACCCAGCTTCCCGAAGTTAAAGAAGCCAATGCTAACATTGAGAATTTAAAAAAGCAGCTTCAAAAGAAGGGGCAGAATATGATCGCTGATTTGCAAGCTAAGTATCAGGACTTGGAAAGAAGACAAAATGATCTCTCTCCTAAGCAGATGGAAGAAGAAGCTGTCAAGATAAGAACTGAAGAACAAAAGATTGCCGAATTTGAGCAATCAAGTCAACAAAAAATATTGGCAAAAAGTGAAGAGTTATTGCAACCTATTCAACAAAAAGTTCAAACTGCCATTGATGCAGTCGCAGCAGAAGATAATTATACATATATATTTGATGCCAGTTTAGGAGTCTTATTATACGCTGATCCTGCTGCTGACATCACGAATAAGGTGAAAGCTAAATTGGGATTGTAACTTTTACTTAGTAAATGCCCACAAGCAAAAATAACTCCATTGGTATTTTTGACTCCGGAATAGGAGGTTTGACAATTGCCAATGCAATAAATAAGGTGCTCCCTAACGAGCATCTTATTTATTTTGGAGATACAGCACATCTCCCCTACGGTGAAAAGTCTGCAGACGCTATTAGATATTATTGCCTTAAAATTTGCAAATTTCTAATTGAGCAAAAATGCAAAATGATCGTCATTGCCTGTAATAGTGCAAGTACTGCGGCATATGATACCATAATTGAATTTTTTGATGGAAAAATTCTTCTTTCTAATGTTGTAGATCCGCTGGTACAACAAGTTGCATCTCATTCATATAATAAAATTGGCCTTATTGCAACCAAAGCCACAGTGAACTCCGGAGTCTATGAAAAAAAACTTAAATTTCTTCAACCGGAAGTGAACTTTGTTCAAATGGCTACGCCCTTATTGGTTCCAATGATAGAAGAAGGATTTTATAAAGGGGAAGTTAGTGACACCATCATAAATAACTACCTCCAAAACGACGTATTTAACGACATAGAAGCACTTATGCTAGCATGTACGCATTATCCTCTTATCAAGACCAAAATAGAAAACTACTTTCACCATAAGATTGATGTTATAGATAGTACTGATGTGACGGCCACTGATATTTTGCGTATTCTGAATGAACAAAATCTGCTAAGTGAGGTAAGAAGTAGTGAAAATATTTTTTACGTGTCCGACTATACCAAAGGGTTTGAGGAAACCGCTAAGCTTTTTTACGGACAAGACATCAACCTAAGGGTTCACTCCATTTGGTAGATAAATTGAAAAACAAATACATGAAAAGAATTTTTACTCTTTGTTTTATAGTACTACATGCCGCGACTATTATTGCACAATCTCCTTCCAAAAGTTTAGATCGGGACCTATCATCCTATATTGATGCATGTGTTGCTAACGATATTGAAAGGCTTATCACTTTGACTGATTCCTTGTATGTTGAGATCAATGGTGGCGATTCTCTTTATCGTGAAGTAATTAAGTCAAACAGTGCAGCCAATTTAGGTTCAGGCATGACAAAAGAAACTATTCGTCCTATGGAGTATAGTTCCATAGTAGAATCCAAAGAACAACATCAACTCTTAATAACTGTAGAAGCTGTTCTCAAAGTGGCTTCCAAGAGATTTAAATCCATTTATCAAATATTGTCAACTTCTAACAATGGTGGAATGAATTGGAAATTCATTGACTTAGATAATCATGACGAGGAAAGTGTTAAGATTTTTATCCCCAACCTAAATCCTGATCTCATGATAAGGAAAAAGGAAAATATTTTGGCCATAGAAGATTAAAGCCTTCCTTTCCATGTATTAATAAAATTAGGCCCTCTCCACAAAAATGTGCGAAATTTCAACTGTTTTTCAACAAGTTATAAGCACTAATGAAATAAAAAACCTCAAATAATTTGGTCAATTCCTAGATTAAATTTTACATTTGCAGCCGCTTAGTAATAAGTGGTTACTTTTTTAACACTTAAAATCCATATTAATAGGATGAATACTTTAAGTTATAAAACGATTTCTGCTAAGAAAGAAACTGTACAAAGATCCTGGCATATTATTGATGCAGAAGGTGAGGTGTTAGGTAGAATGTCTTCAGGAATTGCTAATTATCTAAGAGGCAAACACAAGCCCTCTTACACACCACATGTTGATACTGGTGACTATGTTATTGTTATTAACGCTTCAAAAGTAAGGCTTACTGGTAGTAAGATGGACCAAAAAGAGTACATCAGACATACTGGTTATCCTGGAGGTCAACGAAGAGTGGTAGCTAAGGAATTGTTAGCTAAGAAGCCTATAAAACTGGTTGAAAACGCAGTAAAAGGCATGCTTCCTAAGAATAAGTTAGGAAATGCAATGTTTAAAAAATTATTTGTTTATGAAGGCTCTGAGCATCCTCATTCAGCTCAGCAACCTCAAGAATTAAAGTTCTAAAAAATGGAATTAATTAACACAATCGGTAGGCGTAAGTCTTCTGTTGCCAGAATTTATGTAAAAGAAGGTAAAGGCAATATAACTGTGAATGGTAGAGATTTTAAAGATTACTTTGCTGTTCCAATTATCCAAAACGTAATATTGTCACCTCTCGAAACGGTAGAAGCTCTGGGAAAATTCGATATCAAAGTTAATGTCAATGGTGGCGGATTTAAAGGACAAGCCGAAGCTATAAGAATGGCTATTTCTCGTGCATTAGTCAAAATTGACGATGAGAATAGAAAGCCACTTAAAGAGAAAAAGTATCTTACTAGAGATGCAAGAGAGGTAGAACGTAAGAAATACGGTAAGCCAAAAGCAAGAAAGAGCTTCCAGTTCTCTAAGCGTTAATTTACTTTCACTAATTTATTTTTAACAAAAAAGAAAAAACTAGATATGAATAAGCCTACATACAATGAAATGTTAGCTGCTGGAGTTCACTTCGGTCATATGAAAAGAAAGTGGAATCCGAAAATGCTTCCATATATATTTATGGAAAAGCAAGGAATTCATATAATCGATTTAAACAGAACTTCAGAGTGTCTTGATAAGGCGGCTTATGCTATGAAGCAAATAGCAAAATCTGGAAGAAAGATTTTATTCGTTACCACTAAAAAACAAGGCAAGGAGATTGTTGCTGCAGCGGCTAAAAGTGTTGGCATGCCGTATGTTACTGAAAGATGGTTAGGTGGTATGATGACAAACTTTTCTACAATTAGGAAGTCTGTTAAAAAAATGAATAATATAGACAGACTACTTTCAGACGCTTCTGCAAGTAGTATTACCAAGAAAGAGAGATTGACTTTAGAGAGAGAAAGAAACAAACTGGAAAAAGTACTTGGCGGTATCGCTAATCTTAATAGATTGCCTTCTGCAGTTTTTATAATTGATATAGGTTATGAGCACATTGCTCTTGCGGAAGCAAAAAAATTGGGAATGACGACTTTTGGAATGGTAGACACTAATTGTGATCCTAATAAAATTGACTTTCCAATTCCTGCTAATGATGACGCTTCTAAATCAATAAAGATTATTATCGATTATGTAACAGCATCTATTAAAGAAGGACTTGAGGAAAGAAGAAAAGAAAAGGAATCAGCGGCAGCACCTGCCGAATAACGATTAATTTAATTAATTAAAAAGAAATAATAGAAAAATGAGTATATCAGCTTCAGATGTAAAAAAACTAAGAGAGTTGACAGGTGCAGGTATGATGGACTGCAAAAAAGCTTTGGTTGAGGCAGAAGGTGACACAGAAAAAGCTATTGAAATATTAAGAA
Organism: Saprospiraceae bacterium; assembly: GCA_965230495.1. GTDB lineage: Bacteria > Bacteroidota > Bacteroidia > Chitinophagales > Saprospiraceae > JACJYM01. The sequence continues at coordinate 2,711,308 of OZ246004.1, forward strand.
AGAAAGGTCAGAAGTTATCAGCTAAAAGAGCAGATAGAGAAGCGAAAGAAGGAGTGGTTATTGCAAAAACTTCACACAATAAAAACAATGGTGTTGTAGTAAGATTGAGCTGTGAGACTGATTTCGTAGCGAAAACAGACAGTTTTATTGCCCTAGCGGATAAAATCGCTGATGTAGCGTTGAAGAACCTTCCAAACACTTTAGAAGACTTAACTGCATTAGATTTTGATGGCATCAGTATTGCTGCTAAGATTGAAGAACAAACAGGTGTAATTGGTGAGAAGTTAGAATTAGCTGACTATGAAAAGATCGAGACTGTAGCGGGGGAAGGGCAAGTTTTGCCTTATATCCATATGGGATACAGAAGTGGAGTTATAGTAGCTCTAAACTTAGAAGGACCTCAGTTTGAAGAAGCCGGAAAGAACGTGGCAATGCAAGTGGCAGCGATGAAACCAGTAGCACTGAGTAAAGATGATGTTGCTCAGGAAGTAATTGATAAGGAAATTGAGATTGGTAAAGATATTGCCCTTCAAGAAGGTAAGCCAGAAGCTATAGTAGAAAAGATTGCTATGGGAAAACTTAATAAATTTTTTAAAGAGAATACTCTATTGGCACAATCTTATGTAAAAGATAGTCAGTACTCTGTTGAAAAGTATTTACAATCTATAGACAAAGATTTGACCGTCACTGCTTTCAAGCATGTGAAACTGGGATAAACTAAAAAAATTTAAAGCGACACTTATTCAGTGTCGCTTTTTTTTTAACCTTTATAAAAATTACTACTTCTTCTGTTATGAGTTATAAAAGAGTACTTATAAAATTGAGCGGAGAGTCACTTATGGGTGACCAAGATTTTGGCATTACTTCCGAGCGGCTTTCTCACTATGCTCAAGAAATTAAGAGCTTATCTGATTTGGGAACCGAAATTGCAGTGGTAATAGGAGGAGGAAATATTTTTAGGGGCCTGAGTGCTTCCTCTTCAGGTATCGAACGAGTACAAGGTGACTATATGGGTATGTTGGCGACTTGTATAAATGGTCTTGCTCTACAAAGTTCATTAGAGGCCATAGGTCAATACACTAGACTCATTTCGGCAATCGAAATGAGACAAATTGCCGAACCATATATCAGAAGAAGAGCCATCAGACATTTAGAAAAAGGTAGAATAGTTATATTTTCTGCCGGCACAGGCAGTCCTTATTTTACAACAGATTCAGCTGCAGCACTAAGAGCTAATGAAATAAATGCTGATGTAATTCTCAAAGGAACACGTGTAGACGGAATATATAGTGCTGATCCTGAAAAAGATCCTTCTGCTACCAAATTTGACGAAATCAGCTTCGCTAAGGTTATCTCTCAAGGTTTGAATGTAATGGATATGACCGCCTTTACTATGTGTAGAGAAAATGACCTGCCTATCGTAGTTTTCGATATAAATAAACAGGGAAATCTTAAGAAGGTAGTCCAAGGTGATACAAGCATAGGCACACTGGTTAAGAACGATTAAAAAGTTACCGGCAATTAAAATTTACAAATACTAAAGCTCAATGACTCTTAATAACAAGTTTATAAGCATCCTTTTGCTTAACAATTCCTTCCTTTTTACCTACCTACACACAATGCAAAGTAGAAAGAGCGGCAAATTATAACTATCCTCTGCTTAGTTTACACTTTTCAAACTGCAGTTCAAATACTCAAGATAGCCATCTATACCAGGGATGTAGCCTCTAGGAGCACTAATTACCTCTTCATCCGTAGTAATAGGTACGTAAAGAGGTTGAGCATTCTTAGCAAAATTAGCAATCTGAAAATCTGCCCACATATTACCTACATCTCGTAATTTTTTACCGGAAGAAATAGAAAACAATTGTTCTTCTAACTTCTTATCATCATCCACATAGAGGGATACTAGTACCATGTCATCCTTTAGAATTTTTCTAATATTTGGGTCCACCCAAATATGCTCCTCCGTTTTTCTACAATTAACACATCCATGGCCCGTGTGATCCAATAATACCGGCTTGTTTACAGATCTAGCGTATTCCAATCCTTCATAATAATCCTTAAAACAAGGAATTGCATTAGCACACATGGTGTAAGAGGAATATTTCGATCTAATACTTTCATCAAGCTCTCCCGTTAATTCCGGAAGGAAAAAATTATAATTTGTCGGAGGAGCTAATCCACTCATCATGGAAAGAGCATTATAACTTTTGATCTCTTCATTATATTTGAATCCAGTCGCTAGATACAAAGCTAAAACCGCTGCCAAAGCTCCCAATCCCTTCCTTGTTAAACTAAGTTTTTTAATTGGACTATCATGAGGAAATTTAATAAATCCGAACAAATACAATGCCATTCCTAAGGCTACCAGCACCCAAATAGCCATAAATAACTCATACTTCAAAAATCCCCAGTGATTCGTTAAATCGGCAACTGATAAAAACTTAAAGGCCAACGCAACTTCTAAGAATCCTAAAATTACTTTTACAGAATTCATCCAACTACCAGATCTCGGTAAAGAATTGAGCCAAGCAGGAAAAGCAGCAAATAGACCAAAAGGAAGTGCAAGTGCTATGGCAAATCCCAGCATGACAACTGTAGGACCTATGAAGTTTCCTGTTGTTGCTGCCTGGACCAAAGACGTGCCTATAATAGGGCCCGTACATGAAAAAGACACCAATGCCAAAGTAAAGGCCATAAAAAATATACCTATAAGTCCACCTTTATCAGCCATCTGATCACTCTTGGTTGTCCAAGAACTTGGTAAGGTAATCTCATAGTAACCAAAGAAAGAAAATGCAAAAGCCATAAAAATCAAAAAGAATAATGTATTCGCTATCCAATTAGTGGAAAGCCTATTCAAAGCCTCAGGACCAAAAATAATGGTAATCAGCAGGCCTATTGTTACATAGATGACAATAATAGACAGCCCGTAAATAAGTCCGTTCATCCATCCCTTCCGTTTTGTGTCCTTTGTAAAAAAGCTTACAGTAATTGGAATCATTGGGAATACACATGGCGTAAGAAGTGCAAAAAATCCACCTCCCAATCCAAGTAGAAACAACCACAGCAAACCAGTTTTTTTCTCTTCTTCACCACCACAATTACTTAAGGGTTTTTCATTTGTTTCAACCAAGGAATTTATTTTCTGATCTATTTCTCTAAGTCCTTCTGTGTTGGTATTTGCTTCTGTATTACCCCCTTTATTCAATAAGTTAAAATTAAAATCAATATCTTCCTTAAGGCATTTAGAGTCGTCACATGTCATGTAAGTAAGGTAACCCGTTATCGGCTTACTCTCATCTTTAACTTTCACTCTTTGTGTTATGGTCAACGGTTCTTTAGATCCAAATTTGATCACATTCACCTCAAAGATCGGATCAAAGCCTTCTTTTCTGTAACCCTTTTCGACTCCAGCCTCAGGTAATTCTATTCCCTCATAATTTTCATAATTAATCGATGTTGGTACGGGTCCATTGTCATCAGTAAACTGAGAATAGACATTCCATTCACCCTGAATATCAGCCGTAAAAACGAAATCATACTCGCCTTCAGAAACCTTGTTTTGTGCGAACGTCCATGATACTGGATTATTACTTTTTTCCCCATCATTAGTATTTGTTATACTCGAATCTTGGTTTAAACTAAGAACAAAATCAACTGAAGTTGGAGGAAGACACTTAGTTGCATCACACGCCATTGCAGTAATATATCCTGAGATAGGTAACGATTTATCTAAGACCTTTACTTTTTGTTTAATAACAAAGGGTTCCTTATGTGTGAATTTTATAACATCCACTTCGAACATTTTGTCAAATCCTTCCTTTCTATCTCCTGATTCAGATGACTTCCCGACCATCTCTATTCCCTCGGCTTTCTCAAATGTTACTTCGGTAGGAACTGGTCCTTCATCACTTGTATATTGGGAGTAAGCAGTCCACTCCTCTTCAATATCAGCGGTAAACACTATATAATATTCCTCATCAGAAATCTTTTCTGTACTGAAATTCCATTTAATAGGTTCCAAAACTTGTCCGGAAAGCCCAATTGTAAAAAAAGAAAGCAAAAAGATTAGTACTCTCATATCAATAATACTATGTTTTAAAATGATCAATATGTCAAATTAAAGTCAATAACTTTAGGTGGTAAGCACCTATCCCCATCACATGTCATAAACTCGACACTTCCCTTGAGAGTTCCAGTGCCAGATTTAGACTTGAATCTTCTTTTAAATACGACTTCGCCTTTGAACTTATTTACCTGAGTTTCGAATAATTCATCCATCTCAGATATTAAATCTCCTATTTCCAATACTTCGTTATCTAAAAACTCCACATCATCTGATTGGAATTCAAAATATGTTGGTACAGGGCCATCATCTCCATTATGCTGCGAATACAATACCCATTTTTTATCCATCTTAGCTGATGCTGTAAATGTAAAGTAATCACCTGATTCTATAATATCAAAGCTCCAAGATACAGGGCTTGGATTCACATCAGAATTAATACAAATTCCAAAAAGTAACTGGAAAACAAATATTAAATGCATAGAAAATTTTATTCAAAATTAAATCAATATCGTCCAAAAGAAGTATCCTAAGTCACACTTTATAAAACATTAACAGAAAGCTTAATTTCTTCTAAATACTTAGGCTATAAAAGTGGCAAATTCTTGAACAACGGAATCGAACATCTTTTTGCCATCCAGATTCCCTAATTCTCTTTCAGCTGCCCTCTCCGGGTGTGGCATCATTCCAAAAACGTTCTTATTCTTGTTGCTTACCCCAGCTATATTATCGATAGATCCATTAGGATTAGCATCGTTTGTAACATTGCCATCTGCATTGCAGTATTGAAAAACTACCTGATCATTGTCCCACAAAGTAGCCAAACCTTCTTTGTCAATATGATATCGACCATCAGCATGTGCTATAGGTATTTTTAACACTTCTTCTTTTCCTATACTATTAGTAAGAATCGTATTAGCACTTGTTGTTTTGAGGTATATGTTTTTACAAATAAATTTTTGGTTAATGTTCCGTAACAACACCCCAGGTAATAGCCCACATTCGCATAAGATCTGAAAACCGTTGCATATCCCCCATACAAAACCTCCTTTATTAGCAAAATCGACAACTTCGGACATCACATTAGAAAACTTAGCAATTGCCCCAGATCTCAAATAGTCCCCATAGGAGAAACCTCCCGGCACAATAATGCCATCCAAACTACCATAAGCCGTCAAAGACTTTTCCTTATGCCAGATTTTATCAACTTTAGCCCCTGTCACTTTAGATAGAACGTGAACCATGTCATCATCACAATTTGACCCGGGAAAAACAACAACACCAAATTTCATCGACTTTATTTTAGTAATTATGAAACATTTGTTAACCTATACAAAGGTAAAAAATCAAAATTTGATTAAATCAAAATGTATTATAAATAAGGCAACTAATATCGCCAAGTGTATCAATTCCTGAAGAATTGTGTTTTTTATTCGTAAGAACAAGTAACTTATTAAGATGGATAAGGGAAATAAAACCGCCAATATCTGATGAATACTCCCTTTTAAGATCAAAAAAACGACCAAACTCAAAAGTAGAAGCACCTGTAAAAGATCAAATTTCTTTTTAGCATGTACAGATTTCTTAAGTTTTAGTTTTCTTCCATTCAAAATAACCATGAAAATAAGAATCATGAAAAATAAAACTACACCCATCGTTACCTTGCTCTGTAACAAATACTTGGGAAAAGATAACTCCAAGCTAAAGTACTCCTGATATATTTCCGCTAGACTGTTCTCTGAATAATGGTAAACATAAGTTATAAAAACAAGCGATAATGTTCCCATTAAAAATTGAAAAATCTCTCTCAGATTATAGCTTCGTAGAACGAATTGATTAAAAAATCCAAATATTAGAAAAATCCAATAAGGTGGATATATTAGGCCTGCCAAACCAATAAAAAAGCCCATATTAAAATTGTATTTGGCCGATTCCCTTTTATTATAAGTCCCAAATGCTGAACCAACAGAAAGTATTAAAAATGTACTTCCCAACAATTCTGGAGAGACGCCTAATGTATCTGGTATAATACTTACTAATAAAATGTATGCCATCCCTGGTATAAGCGTATTGTTTCTTTCCAGGTGATTCTTTATACAAATTCGATTGATTAATACCGCATTTAAAAAAACCAAAAGTGTGGACACAATTGATTCCGATACGGTTCCCTTATCCCAGAATGACAGTTTGTCAAAAATAGAAGTTTCTAAAGAGTAATCAACCTCTAGAGGGTTAATAAAACCGTATACCCGTATCAATGCTGCATACAATAACAACATTATACTATTTACAAAGTAGTTAGTTTTAAAAAAAGAAATCATTAAGCGGCGACCAAATATCTCGCTAAGGTATTGATTATTTTGATTTTATGTACCTTGAATGCTATTGTTTTACATCAATCTCCAAAAGCTAATATATCAATCACCATCTCATTGCTGATCATATTTAAATTTAACGCCTTTTTTCCCTTAATTTGCGTTGTGGTGTTTATATCCACGTAGAACATAGATGAAGAATAAGAAAGAACTAGAAGAAATAAAAAGGCCTGTAGCCCTCCATCTTGACCAGTTTGAAAAACATTTTCGTGATTCTATGAAGAGTCATGTGCCTTTGTTGGACAAGATCACCTACTATATTGTAAAAAGGAAAGGGAAACAAATTAGGCCAATTATGGTATTCTTATCCGCAAAAATGTGTGGAGAAATTTCGGAACACACCTTTACCGCTGCTTCTTTGGTCGAACTCTTACATACAGGAACTTTGGTTCATGACGATGTTGTGGATGATTCTAATCAAAGAAGGGGATTTTTTTCTATCAATGCCTTATGGAAAAATAAAATAGCTGTTCTGGTAGGAGATTATCTTCTTTCAAAGGGATTTTTATTAGCGCTAGACAACGGCCATTATAAACAACTACACATTCTTTCTAATGCCGTTAAACTTATGAGTGAAGGAGAATTGTTGCAAATTGAAAAAGCCAGAAAACTCGATATTAAAGAAGATATTTATTATGACATAATAAAGGGAAAGACGGCATCCTTGATCGCTGCTTCGTGTAGTGCTGGTGCTGCTTCGACTACTCAAGATGATGATTTGGTAGAAAAGTTCAGATTACTGGGGGAAAAAGTAGGAATGGCCTTTCAAATCAAAGATGACCTGTTTGACTATGGAGAAGCCGATGTTGGTAAACCTCGAGGCATTGATATTAAAGAAAAAAAAATGACTTTACCACTTATCTATGCTTTGAATCATGCAGATAAGAAGGATAAAAGAAGAATCATTAATATCGTAAAAAACAATAGTGATGATACCGAAAAAGTCAGAGACGTAATTCGTTTTGTTCACAAAAGTGGTGGCATTCAATATACTATTAAGAAAATGCAGGAATATAAAAATGAAGCCATTGCCATTCTTGAAGAACTGCCAGATTCAGAAGCTAAGTTTTCCTTTTTGAAACTTATCAACTACGTAGTGGATAGAAAAATATAAAGGTATTGTATCAAGACAAGCCTAAATACGTTATTTTTAAGAATCAAATTTTGGTCATCAACGTTCTATCAATATTAACTTTGCGTACGATATGCTAAATCCAATAGACGATAGAGCACCAAAATATAAAATTGTTAAAAAATAAAGTTACGGAATGAAACGAGGGCAAAAAGTTCTTTTATGTTTAAAGAATAGTTATTTGCGACTTTCATCCTATAATTGAAAACATTTAAAAGTAATACATGAAATATCTTTTTACTGCTACCATACTTTGCTTTCTAATCAACAACAGCTATTCGCAAAAACAAATAACTGTGGAAGACATATGGCAAAACAGTACTTTCAGCACCAAAGGAGTCCCCGGTTTTAATTTCTTAAATGATGGTACATCATACGCCCGACTGGAAATGAATGATATCAACGTCTACGATTTGAAGTCAGGCGAAAAAACCAAACGTTTAATTGAGGGAAAAGCTTTAAAACTCAAAGGTATTGAGTCTCCCATTTCGAATTACTCACTTAGTAATGATGAAAACAAGGTGTTGATTCAAACGGACGTTGAAAGAATTTACAGACATTCTACCAAAGCTAAATATTACATCTACGATATAGATAAAACATCTCTTGATCTAGTTTTTGAAGGAAAAAAAGTCAGAAATGCTACTTTTTCACCTGATGGAAATAAAATTGCCTTCGTATACGAGAATAACCTATACTATTCTGACTTAACAGATAACAGCACATTTCAGGTAACTAAAGATGGTATCAAAAATCAAATCATTAATGGTGTAGCTGATTGGGTTTATGAAGAAGAATTTGCCTTCACAAGAGCATTTTTCTGGTCTCCAGATAGCAGAAGAGTAGCCTTTATGAAATTTGATGAAGGAAGAGTACCTCAGTTTACTATGATGATGTATAGAGATGATGTATATCCACACCACGAAGTATTTAAGTATCCGAAAGTAGGAGAAGACAATGCAATCGTATCAGCTCATATCTTTGACACCAAGAAGAAAAGAACAGTACATGTTGAATTAGGTGATATGTCGGAGATGTATATACCTCGAATCAAATGGACAGAAGAAAATGATCAACTCTGTGTCTTCAAAATGAATCGTCATCAAAATCACCTACAACTTCTTCTCGCGAATGCAGATAGCGGCAATACAAAGCTTCTATTGGAAGAAAAGAATAAATATTATATTGATATTACAGACGATCTTACATTTCTAGGTGATAAAAAACACTTCATTTGGACATCAGAAAAAAATGGGTTTAACCAAATCTTTCTGTACAATATGGATGGTGAAGAAATTATCAATCTTACTAATGGAGAGTATGACGTGACCTCTTTTTATGGTCTGGATGAAAAAGAGGGCAAATTATATTACCAAAGTGCAGAAATATCTCCTTTACAAAGACAGGTTTACGAAATTGATATTGATGGAAGCGACAAAAAAGTACTAACACAAAAAAAAGGAACCAATAGAGCCATCTTCAGCGGTGATTATTCTCATTTTGTCAATATTCACAGTGATCTTAATAGTCCAAATTCGTATGAAGTTCTTGATAACAATGGGAACAGAATAAGAACTATCGTTGAAAACTCTCACATAGCCGATATTCAAAAAGACTACAATTTAAATCCTTTAAACTTTTTCAATTTTACTACTTCTGAAGGTGTAAAATTAAATGGCTGGATGATCAAACCCTCTAATTTTGACGATTCCAAAGAATATCCGGTTTTTATGTATTTATATGGAGGACCGGGAAGTCAAACAGTAACTGATAGTTGGAAGGGAAGTAATTACTGGTGGTTCCAAATGCTAGCACAGCAGGGTTATATAGTAGTAAGCATTGATAACCGAGGAACTGGAGCCCGAGGAGAAGAATTCAAGAAAATGACCTATATGAAACTAGGACATTTTGAAACCATAGATCAAATTGAAGCGGCCAAATATCTGGGTGGTCTATCATATATTGACGAAAATAGAATAGGTATATTTGGGTGGAGTTATGGTGGTTACATGTCCTCGTTATGCCTTTTTAAAGGTCACGAAGTATTTAAGATGGCTATAGCAGTAGCTCCCGTCACCAATTGGAAATGGTACGACACGGTATATACCGAAAGATATATGAGAACATATGTTGAAAACCCTGAGGGTTATGATGATAATTCTCCTATTCATTTTGCGGATAGCCTAAAGGGAAAGTATCTCCTTATTCATGGTATGGGCGATGATAACGTTCATTTTCAAAATTCAGTCGAACTTACCAATGCCCTTATCAAGGCAAATAAACAATTTGATTATTATGCTTATCCTAATAGAAATCATGGTATTTACGGTGGAAATACAAGGTTACATTTGTATACCAAAATGACTGATTTTATAAAGGAAAATTTATAAGGTAGAACTATGAGCACCCTGTTAAAGAAATTAAATCGAAAAGAAGAGAGTAAACTCCACCTCCTAAATTTACCGAATGACTTATCCGATCTTTTTACTGAGGAGGACATTCTCCTTGTAAGAGATCAGATGGATAGTAATATGGATTTTATTCTCATCTTTTGCGAAAACAGTGATATCTTGAATAAACATATTGATCCAATAGGAACAAAACTTCATGAAAAGTGTAAACTATGGGTGGCTTACCCTAAAAAATCTTCACAAAAATATAAATCTGACCTAACACGTGATACATTATGGGATGTCTTCGGGTCTTATGATATGGAACCAGTAAGACAGGTAGCTATTGATGAGGATTGGTCGGCTATAAGATATAGGCACGTCTCTCAGATTAAATCAATGACCCGCTCACGAGCCGCTACCAAAGCTGGTCAGGAAAAAATTAAAAATAACAGAAAGTAATTTATGAAGTTTTTATTCAGTACAATTTTAACTTGTTGTTTTTTATCTGTTTGGTGTCAAGATTTAAAACTACCTCAGGCCAGTTCTCTGATTGAGAAATCAGATATCATTGAAATCTTTGGTGCCGATGACAAGAGCCTCTTCATTATTAACAACAGTAGAAATGAGAGGCCGCACAGAAAAAAATGTACCGTCAGTTGGGACAATAAGGATTCTTCATCAGATATCTTCATCGAGATAAAAGCAAATAATAAAAAAAGTGAATATCCATTAAGATATACCAATGATCTAAACTATTATGTGGAAGAAGGCATTTCAATTATAAGTGATGAAAAAGTCAAACTCAAGTTCCAATACTTAGATAGTCTCGCTAATACTATTTATTCGGATAATCTGGGTAATGACAAGGCACTTGTTATTCAAAAAGATAACGAATATATTGTCAGTGTTCATTATCAAGAACATATAGATAGAAATGTTGGTGATTTCAGCGACAAATTGATGAAATTAGCAGATATTATTATTTCCGGTCTGATAAAAAAGTAATACTTTCTTTGGCAAAACGAATTGTCATATGAAAAAATCAATGTTCTTTACAATCCTGTTAGTACCCCTATTTCCCTTTTGTCAAGACTCCTTTTCACTGCTCAATCCTGAATGTAAATGGAATAGGTTACACTATTTACCCCAATCCCAAAACCATTTTACTTATGTGGAAAGGTTCTCTGAACAATCCACAATTATTAACGACAAAGAATATTTCGAGATACTGCAAAGTACAAATGAAATAGATTGGGAGGCTAAAGGAACATATTACAGAGAAGAGAATAGAAGATATTATAGAATAACCCCTTTCCAATCAGAAGATCAACTTATATACGATTTTGGATTATCGGTTATGGATACTTTTGTTTATGAGGGATTTTCACAACCTGATACATTAATAGTAACTGAAATCGATAGTATTGAAGTACTTGATGGATCAATGAGAAAAAGAATTAAACTAAGATGTTTGAATGATCCTGACAGTAGTTGGTATGGTATTACGGAGTGGATAGAGGGTATTGGTAATATTTGGCGAGAATTATCCAATGATTCCTGGTATTGTGGTACTGATGGTGGTGGAGACCATTTGCTTTGTTATTATTGTAATGATGATATGTTATTAGTAAATGATTTTTGGGGTGGAGAATGTAATATTGTTCCTGTACAAAATATACCTGTTACTAATGTAAAACTCTATCCCAATCCAACCAGAGGTCAAATTATTATCGAATCGACTGAAAGTTTGGCCAATCATAGTATTGTCTTATACAATATGTTGGGTGAAAAAGTATTAGAACAAAAGCTTTCTATAGGAAACATGAATATTGATATTTCTTCCCTACCAAGGGGAATATTGACTTATCAAATTTTCGATGAATATCTATCTCCGATAAAGGCAGGTAAGTTGGTAAGCGAATAAGTATTCACCACCTTATTCGTAATTAATAATATAACCAGAGAATGATAATCATCACATTGCACACTTAATCTAACCATAAAGGGAAAATTGTTACATAAACCATCTTTCTCTTTCTTGTGAATTTTATAATTTATAAAGACCTGAAAGCCTTACTCCAAGTAAAGAATAGTTTTGTCTTATAGCTGCATTATCAATAGTAAAAGAATCAGAGTACTTTTTATAATGTCCAGATACACCGATATTAAAATTGGGGCTGACTACATACGATAGTCCCACCCCAATCTCCATTCCAATATCTATTGATTTTTTATAAAAGTCTTCATCTCCAGTCTTCATAAGTTGGCCATATTCATTTAGCATTTCACCATCAGAACGTAAAGTCATGTTAAGTAGAGAACTCAGCTCCGTACTATATCGCCATCTCTTGCCACCAAATTCATAACCTATACCAATCGGAATTTCGGTAAGTAAATGATAGTTATGTGTCTTTTTAGAAATCGTACTGACAGCAAAACTTACATTTTCCTTTGTATAATTAGTTTTTACTGATGTCCCGTAGTAGATGAAAACTTCATTAATCCTTGTCCACTGCACTCCTGTACGTAAATACAATTTATTTGGAAAAAGAAACTTTGCTCCTAATCCATACTCTATACTTTCTAAAGGTGTCTCACTGGTGTTTTTTAATTCCGCATAATCAAGATTATTTGTAGAGGTCATGTCTCTCATCACATGGTACACTCCTGAAAAAATAAATGCTTCCCATCCCTTTATACCTTCCTTTTCCTGTTTACTATCCATCTCATTGTTCACAAGTAAAGCTGATATATCCATATTAAACTTCTTTCTCGAAAACAATAAGTTAGGTACATCAACACCTAATATAAGAGGTGTATAGATAGACCTAATTCCTTCCAAGTTATTGACTTCCTCTGGTGTAACATTCTGTACGTTTATCTTCCAACCAATATTAGATTTTCCCTCATCAATAAACTCTTCCTCTTTCAGGCTTGTTGAGGGTCTAGCTCTTAATGTTTTATCGTTTTTCTCCATTTTCTTAATTCCCTCACCTTGTATCGATAAATCATTATTACTTATCCTCTCTGTCACCAACTCTTTCTCTCGTCTTTCTAATGTATTGTTTTCATCCTTCTCGACATTATTGTGTAATGCAATTTCAGGATGATCTATCTTTTCTTTTATCAGCGTTATGTCTGTTTGCTTTTGATATGGTTCTCTTAAAAGGAATATCAATAACAGTAGTAAGAGTATACCTGTCCACCATATAAAAGCTCTTCGTTTTCTCTTTTTATCTTGTTGAATACCTTCCCAAAGTTTATCGGTGTCCACAGAAGACTCGTAAAACTCTAGTTTATCCCTCACTATATTTTTCATACTTCTTTTTTTTTCTATACGTATTGTAATGTTTCGATATATTCGATCTAAGTATTTTCCGTGCTCGGGCCAAATTAGATCGCGAGGTAGACTCTGTAATAGATAATAATTCAGAAATCTCAGAATGTGAATATCCTTCTATGATATTTAGGTTGAATATTTGCTTATATCCATCAGGAAGTTTTTCGATCTGTTTTAAAAGCTCTTCCTCTGCTAATTGACTATATATCTTCGGAAAAGAACTAAACTCACCGCTCATGTCAGAAATTTCCTCATGATCAATTTTATTCTTATCAAGGTGCTTCAATGCAGTATTAATGGCTACCCTTCGTATCCAAAACTTGAATGCTCCCTTATTAATGTCAAACGACTTAATATACTTAAACACATTAATAAAAGTTTCTTGAAGAATATCATGTGTCTGATGATCACAAGGTGCATATCTCCGGCACACGGACATAAGATAGGGAGCATAGGAATCTACCAATTGTCTTTGACAATCTTGATTGCCTAATTTACAACCTAAAATAAGTTCGTGTTCCGTCATCATACTCAAGTTTATTCCTCGTAGGTGACGAAATCACCTTCTATCTCAACAGGTCTGGAGTTTTCCGTAAGCCAATATAAGGTCCCTTTGAACCGAGCCTCAAAACAATTGCTCTCCGCATTGGGAAATCTGTCAAAATCTATTGTAAAATCACTACAGTCAATGCAACTATAAAACTCCTGTTCATCAATGTCAATTCGCACTTCTTCAAACAGATAAGACGAAAAATCATCTGTGGTTAAAATCGTCATTTTTATCTGCATCTTAGGTTTTTGGGTATTACTAGCCTTAATTTCATATAAATACTGATCGCCATACCAATACCTTTCTACTTCAATTAAATCCATTTTATGAAATACAGGCATTACATCATTCGACTTCTGAAATGTAAGATGCTCTTCCTTTTTGCATATATGCGTAAAGCCTACATCATTATCGTATTTTGTCAAAATAGTCGAGAAAATTTCACTTGTTTCATTAGCATTTAAATCATAACCTACTATTTCTATCTCATTCATATTATCTTCAATAATATTAATTCTGAATCTCCCCTCATTATCAACCATCGTTACATATTCGTTTTGTCCACTTCTTATTCTGACATAACCAGTCGACACACCATTGTTATCACAGGAGACAATGGTTCCAGATACAAATAACGGTCGGTCACTTATTCCATTTACTATTAGTTCTTGAAAAGAATTTGTTTCAATGTTTTTAGTCAATATTGGAGTTCCAACAGAAGAAAAAGCTGTGATTATCAATGACTCGTTTTCACTAATGTAACATGAAAAATGTCCAGTTTCGTTGGTTCTACCTTCAGATACTAACTCACCAGATTCATGGCTAACTTCGATATACAGATTTGATAATGTATTGCCTCTCGTATCTTTTGCCACAAAATCTAAGCGAAAATTATCCTTAGGCAAACTAGCTCCCCACGAAGCAAAATGAGAGAGATTTCCGACGTAGAAATTATCAACCAAATTCAATTCATCACTTTCAATCCATATACCTAACTTAGTGTCGAAAAACCATAAAGGCATTCGCAATATTTCTTGCTCTAGCAAGGTAGGCGGTGCATAGTATAAAAACTCCAATGAGTCTTCGCCCCTTACAGTTAGTTTTTCCCCATTCTCTCCTTCTATTTCGATATTAACAGAAAAAAAGAAATTCAAATTAACCACTTCATTAGACTGGTTCACTCCTCTACCATCTCCCAGCCTTGTCTTTGCATATATGGGTGACGTAATATCGTAATAATGAAAATATAGAGAAACACTTCCTTCATAAATATCTCCGTTCTCATCAATTATACTATTGGCTTCAAAATTCAAAGAAAATATGTCTTCTATTTTTATATTCTTACTTATTCTGGAATCAAATATTATTGGTACAGGCTTATCAACAAGCAATAATTCCAAATAAGACCTTTGGTTTGACTTTGGTTCGAATATTTTAGTAGCTTCAAAATACCCCGCCTTTGACGCAATAATCGAAGTTCCGAATCTATTTAAGCTCACATCCTTAAAAAGGTAGAACCCATTTTCATCCGTTATGTACGTAAAGCCTTCGACAACAACTTGTGCTCCTTCAATAGGAACACCATCAACGTCCAATACTCTCCCAAATATACTTGACAATACTGTTTCAGTTGGATAATCTACTGTATAGGTAAATACTGAAACCGTATCAATATCTTTTCTACAAGATATATGAACCATCAGTCCCAAAACCATTATAAACCAATACTCCTTTTTCATAATTAATCTACATTTTTACGAAGTTGCCATATATGATTTCTTCATCAATTATGACCTGATAAATATACACTCCTTGTGTAAGTCTAGTATTAATAGAATGTAGAAGATCCAGACAGTTTTCGTCATAAAATATACTCTGTCCCTGCAGGTTAAAAAGATTAACTTTACAATTATCGCGTTCAAGTATATCTAAAAGATTGTCTTCTTTGATTGGAATATCATCAATGGAAGAAGTTTCTCCTGTATAATTAATATAAGTCCAAGCGTTAGAACACATGTCTAGGCAAGAAGTATTACAGAGTTGATATTCAAAACTGTCAACTTGATCTATGAAATCATTCTGCGGACTATATTCTACTATTCCATCAGTAATTCCAGCTATTGTTCCATTTATCGGGTTATTAATAATGCTTAGGGTTGTATTGTCAAGATTAATAGTGTCATTAGATAAAATATCTATGAGTAATAGATCTGGATGCAATGTAACATCATCATCATTAGCAATTATAGTATTTTTAACTTCCACCGTAATACAATGATCGGTATCAATTGAATAACAAGCATTTTTTGCTTCAGTAAGACAAATGTTATACGTACCTGTAACTAAAGAATCTAATTGTAGATAATTCTTATCCGTTTTGATGACCTGATCGATATTGTCTTTAGCTACTTCCCAAGTACATGAAGTGTTTTCTAAAAGATTGTCTGCTATAATATCAACTTTCTTTCCATCACAGACTTCTACAGAATCTTGGCATATCATTTCCTCTCCTCCAATAAGTAGGCACAAGTCAGACACCATTAATTCGGCCGGTTCAAAGTCTCCCGTAAGATCGATTAAAAACTTGCAATTACTACCAGAACAACCATCAGTGAACATCCAATACTGTTGACCTGGATTAAAAAGCTCTGAAGACATAGAAAAGGATACGTTTTCCATGCAAAAAGAATTACAATAAATATTATTGGTCCAGCTACAATCATCAAAAACCCCTACTTGCAATCCAGAATCCTCTTCACAATTTTGAGGGATTATATCTAGAGTCCAGTTACCTTTTCCTGCCACAAAAGATAACCACGAGATATTATGGCCTACTCCGAAACCATCACAAAGAGGTGAAGGACCATCTGCAACTAAACTGTCGCTAAGCATGCCACATAACCCATTTATTTCGTTTAGATCACATATGGCAAAAGCATTGTGACAGGAATCAACCATATAGGGTCCTAGCTCGTTTCCCACTTTTCTAAAGCCAAAATCAACTAACAAATGTACTCCTTCTTCCAGATTGAGAATTGCAGATCTAATATTTCCTTCTTGATCTTCAAACCCATTATTATCGTTGTCATTGTTGATGTTGGCATCAACATAATTTTCTTCAATTTGTGCATCATCAAGAAAATCATTAACCGATACATCATGTGTCGGAATCAGTACAATGTAGCACCCATCTTCCAAATCTTTAAACTCATATCCCAATTCTCCGTCGGTTATATATTGTTCTAAAATCATTGTATCCTCCTTACCATCACAGTTTTCATCTTCAAATAGCTGAATCAAAACTTGCTCAATATTATCCTCACCATCATCCTTTTCAAAAGTTCCATTGTTATTGTATTCATACCACAACACTCCGGAGATACTATTGAGAGAATTAGGCATTCTTTGTATCTCCCAGAACGGTCCTAATTGTTTCCTATGCAGAGAACACTCACCTATTGGATCTTCCCAACATCCTAGTGTCCCATCGTTAAACACCTCCATTCCTAACTGCAGATTAGGTTTACCTAAAACTTGCTCAAGTTCAATCTCCGATTTTACCTTCATGCTGAAATTCCATGTAATGGGAGCTTGCGTCGTCCCCACTCCCCAACCTTCTCCCGGAGAACAATCATTTGCACAACCCGCACTACCTCCATTGGATATCCAAAAATACCCGCTTGGCAATACATCACCTGCAGACAAACCATTTGAAGAGCAAGGACACGATTCGCTCATAATATTACATAAAACAAGCTTTCCATTTGTGTCTGTATATGTACATAAATTAAAAACCTCTTCTTGAATCACAGGTGCACAATCACCATTTATTGGATTCCAAGTGGCAGGAACGCTATCTCTTACAACAGGTAAGCTTTCCTCAAAATCTAATGAAGATATTTCCCAACCATTACCAAAGTGAGGTATAAATCCGATTAGCCAGTCCACTCCTTCGTCATTACCATTATACAGAAATTCTACCTGAACATCTAACATTTCTCCAGGGTAAAATGGACCTTCTAAAGGTTCATTATTTTCTCTCCCGACTATTTGGGCAATGAAAGTAGGGTCAGAAGAAGCATTAAAATTATCACCAACGCAAAAATCCAGATGACGAGTTGTGAAAGCACATATATTAAACGAATCAGTGTCTATCAAGTCCGTGCTGGTAACTGCTATATAATACTCCAATATTTTATTTCCTTTAGTGTCTTTTATGATAGGCGTTTGATGAGAAAAAACGGAATAATCTTCATCACTGCAAGGAGACGTATTTTGAGCATTAATAACTTCCAGATTATTACATTGTCCAGTGAATACAGCCCAGATTGGTAGCCACTGCCCTTCTGTTATAACTTCTGTATATAAGTATTCTGCTTGCGTATCAATTTCAATTTTGTACCAAACAGTCTGATAGTTATTAAAGTCGCATAAAACAATGCTTTCAGATGATGCATTCTCAAAACAACCTGCTATACAGACTTTATCAATATCATTTGACGTAGAGGTATTTACTTCTAACGTTTGTATATCAGATATCAATTCGCACCTATCGGAGATAATACATTGTCCTAATAATGAACATTGAAGTAATAAAAAAATACTTGACAGGATAAAAGCATATTTTTTATTCATGATGACAGAGTTTAAAGTTGTTTATTCACTTTGACTAAAAGCACAAGTACCTTTAATATCTCATAAAGGAACTCAACGCTGCGTTATATGAAAACTTTTTATTCTTCTCCCGGTAACTCCAATTGTCTTATCGGTTGAATGGAATTCCCTGCTATTCCCTTTATCGAGCTATACATGTCAATAGTATTATTAACGACCTTCTCTATTTGTTTTTCACGCTTTTTCCAAATGCTTTGCATCGCTCTCTTCTCTTTATCTAAATCTTCTTTCATACTTGTAAATCCTTCAACAATTCCTGTTACTTGATTTTTGAATTCATCACCTGTTAAAAAATGATAGAGCAATTCCATTTTATCCGCTTTGTTGACGCTTGAAGATTTTGAAAAATGTGTTTTTATTATCATCTGTCGTAACACATAGATTAAAGGAATAATTTCTTCAAACTTACATACCCAAACACCGTTAACTTCGCCAAATTGTTCCATTCCCTTTGGCATAGTCTGAGTAATTAACAGAGCTATATCGGCCCCTGCCTGCCTCATATCATCCTTTAATTTTTGAATCCAATCAGTAGAGAAGGCCTTTGTTCTTTTGCTTTCAATTATTATAGAACCACATTCTTGAAACATTTCATTTTTAACATGTTGAATAACATCAGCACCTCTTATACCTTTGCCAACTTCTGATATTGTGTCAAAAGGAAACTCCATCTTTAGCAATTGTTCAATGATTAATTCCTGCACCTCTCCTTGTAGTTGCATTGACCCTTGCTCTGACTTACGCTTCATTTCTTCGATCAATTTTTTCTGATCTTCCAGTTGCTTATCTTTTTCCTTTAGTCTCATTTCCATTCTCATGGCTTCTCGTTTTACGATCGCTTCTTCATATTCTTTTCTTTCCTTAAGTACTCTTCTCTCAAACTCTAACTCCATATTCTGCTTCTCTTCGGTTATTTTTCTTTTAAGTTTCTCTAACTCTATTTCCTTCGATTTGTACCTTGTTAAAATTTCCGATTTCTCCTTAAGTTCTTCCTGTTGTGATTTTATCTGAAGTTCAAATTCTTCTCTTAGTTTAGTATTCAGTTGTTCTTTAATAGACTTTTGCAGCTGTTCTTTTTCCCTATTAAGCCTATCTTGAAATATCTCATTCTGTTTTTTTACTTTTTCTTCAAATTCCTTTTGTTTCGAATCAAAAGCTTTTTGGCGAGATAACATTTCTTCTTCCAGTTTGGCTTTTTCCCTTGCCATTTGCGACTTATACTGTGTTTCTAGTCGTGAGGATATCGCCTTTTCTATATTTATAGTCGTTCCACAACTTGGACAATCTATTGTATTCTGTGTATTCATTTCACCCATTTGTTTCTCTATATTCTTAGTAATTTAGCAGAATTGCCTAGGATTTTGATGTCATTTCTATTTCCATAATTCCATCATTGAATTCCAATTCAAGTTTTCCTTTTTTTAGGTTTTTTTTGGTCTCCACATATTTATCCCTTTGCCTGACCATAACAAATCCTCTTTTCAAAGTATTTCTTGGATGAAGAAACTCAATGAGTTTTTCTTTGTTTTTCAATTCTTTTTTCGCCCATTCAATAATGGATTTACTCCTAATGTTCAATCTCTCTGCTTTATTGTCAACTCCTATTTTTTCCAGTCTTATTCTTTCTAAAGGGGTTGCTCTAAGTTGATAAATCAAACTATCCAAAACTCGATGCTGTTGTTCTAATACGCTATTAGTCTTATAGATTAACTGATTCCAAACGTCTAATAATTTAGATTCGAATCCCAGATTATGTTCTATCAAAAAATCAGCTACCGCTGTAGGAGTTTTTATAGAGGTATGTGCAGTCAAATCGGCAACCGTATTATCTATCTCATGACCAATACCCGTTAAAACAGGTATTGGAAAAGTAGCTATCTTATACCCTATATTATAGTTGTCAAAAGAAGATAAGTCCAACTTACTTCCTCCTCCTCTTATAATTATTACTACGTCAAACTCATCTTTCCTTTCCTCTATTTGCTGAAGAGCACTCACAATACCTGATTCTGTATTTCGTCCTTGCATGGGTGATTCGAAAAGAGTCATTTCAAAAATATATTGATATAGATTGTTTTCAATATGGTTAATAAAATCTTTGTAACCCGCTGCTGTTTCTGCACTAATAATTGCTACTTTTTGCAGAACTATTGGCAGTACTAACTGTTCGTTTTTATGTATTTCTCCACTTTTGTTCAATCTCTCAATGATCTTTTGCCGATGCATTTCAAGTTGACCTATTGTATACGCCGGATCAATATCTTCGACTATTAACTTCATCCCATAGCGTTCGTTAAAGTCTACTCTTACTTTGAGCAAGACATGTGTACCCGATTTCAAAAGAGAAGGCAGTAATTCTCCTACCTTGTTTTTGATAAACAAATATGACTTATACCAAATTGCGGCCGAAATTTGAGCTTTTACCACATTTGTATCTTCATCCTGTTCAATAAGCTCTAGGTATACATTTCCTCTGGACTCCGACACATTCATAATCTCCGCATTAATCCAAATAGGTTCGGGAAAATTGAGTGCCATCACCCGATTGATATACTCATTTAACTGGTATAAACTGTAAGTTTGCTTGGCCATAGGACAAAAATAAGAATACTATGATAGTATTTTTAGAAACTTGCTTTCACCTGTGCTCTAGCCACATGAATAACCGGAGAAACTCCCGTTTTTCTTCCTTCGTAATTAAGGTTCAAATCTAAAGATGTCGACAATCTCTTTGTGAAATTGATCCTCCAAAGAAAATTATTTCCGTTCCTCAGTCCTTCTAGCATATCATATTCGATTGCTGAATTCGCCTCTCCTTTATCATCATACTTGACATTTACGTAACTCATAGAAAAATCAAGGCTCATTTTATTGGTAGATCTTCTACTTATCTCAATCATAAACTCGTTACTTATTGCCGATTCTTGATTCCCGATTTTCTGATTTCTTTCTGAGTAATCATAAGACGTTATAAATCGCAATTGACTACTTGGCCTAAAACTAAGCATTGGCGATAAGCTATAGTAATCTATTATAAAATTTCTATCCTCGAGCAACTGTGAGTCATACGTTTTCTCTCCGAAAATAAATTCTGTTCTCAAATCTACCTTTCTTATAAGATTGATTCTGAGTTTTGCACTTCTTTCCAAAACGTTTCTAGTTTCTAACCCATTTATTAAATTGGTTCTCCCCTCGTTTCTTCTTTCTGAAAATTCAAGATCATAGGCGACTTCGCCCCTATTGATAAAAAAGGTATTCAATATTTGAGAACTAAATACTGTAAGATCGGGGTCACTCGTAGAAAAATCAAATGGTTGAAGAGCTGTATCCTCTCCTTCATTTTCCTTCTTTTTATTAAGTCTAAAGGATGATGATATTGCCACCTTTGACAGCAATTTCATCCATTTGGGAGGCCTCTTAACTTTTGACATTAGTCGTCGAGGTTCCCATCTCAAGGATTGATTAAATGTAAGCTGATCTGTGATAACGTATTCGTTATTAAAAAGTGAGAGTCGAATAAAGTTAGATTGTGGATTAGATGGATCAAACCTAAAATCCGCTACATTAAGATTAGCAATTGTATCCGGATCTCCATTAACATAAATGTAATCTCCCTGTCCACTTTCCACCTTCTCAAAGTAATACTCCAATTTTGGCTCTTGTCCGGACCCGAGGCTATAGTTAGTTGATCCAATAACAGATCCTTTCCATAGGTTCATTGACATATTTAATTGTCCTAGAAGTGTTTTTTTAGATTTTTCATTTGCTGCCAACTCCTGATTTAATACTTTGAAGTTTCTGCTTAACAGTGTCCAATCCATCTTGATATATTTACTCGAATTTAAGCTATTCGATACTTCGTATTCATCAGATTGGAGAGTTTGACTAAGACTATTATTCTGAGGATTAAAATAATGATCATTTCTTCGATTAATAGAAAATCTAAAATTGTTTTGCCGGGTGATATCAGTACTATATCCAAATTTAAATAAGTCGTAAGATCTGCTCCCTTCCCTTAAAACACCTATCTCATTAAAAAGCTCATTTTTTTCTCTCTCAAAATAGAAGCTTACCTTGCTTTTTGCTAGAAAATCAATCCCTTGCTCTACTAGTAAATACGGTCTCACAAATCGTGTCGAGGAATTGGTCTCCTCCGTATTTAAAACATTGTAATTCCCCTCTAGCTTAAAATCCTTATGCTTAGCTGTCAATGTTAAAACATGCTTGGTACCCTCATAGATATTCTCTCTATCAAAAGAGCTATAATTATATCCTAAAGTATTTTTATTATTGAAAATTAATTCTGTTGATGCAATTGTTAAAAGCTCATCTCTAGACTCACTGTTATTACTGATATTCCAGTCTCTTACAAATTCTGCATTTCGATATGGGTTTAAAAAATTGAAGTCTGCCTGCTTATACTCCACCAAACCTGTAAATTTTGCTCTCCATCTTGCAAGAGAATCGAAATTAAACTCTTGCGTCAGTCCTCCATAAAACCCCAAAGCTTTATTATCATCATTTCCTATGTCTGAAAAGCGATTCAAATCGAAATTTGACATAGATAATTCTCCAAAGAATTCACCTCTTTTATTAAACCTATGTTTGGCACCAAAAGAAGTCATTTGTCTCTTTTCCGGGGGCACCAATCTTATTATGGGTTGAAAACTACCATTGCCCATTCCTACATACTTATACACTCTCCCATTAACTAATGACTCCTCGTCAATTTCGTAAGACCCTTCTCCTTCACCAACTATAGAAAATGTAGCTGTGTAAAGTGCACTATCAGGATTAGTAGAATAAATCAAAATGTACTCATTGGGGTCTTGGGGAAAATCTTCGTTTTCAATCCTTTTGTATTTTACAATATTTGCGGGTTGATTTTCATCAATTACACGGATGCCTGATCTTGCAGCCGAATTAATATTATCCCCAGCAGCCATTAGATTTGCTATATCGCTGGAGTCTAATTCAATTTGATTAGTGGTTGTCTTACTATCCTGTTCATTATAGAAATTGATATAGAATGTTGAATTCTTATTTTGATATTGAGTGTTTAAGGTATACTGGGCTCTTTGATAATTTAAGTCAGTATATTCAAATTCTACGATTACTCTGGAGTCCTGTCTTATCGACCTATTGGGAGTAAAGGATAGTTCTCCTCGATTGTAATCAATCACATAATCGTAATCAAATCCTCTCTTCAGTAAAATTCCATTAAAGTAAACCTTTTCTGTCCCTGAAAGAACTTGAAAAAAAATTTCACCATTATTGCCTCTTAGTTTATATGGTCCTTGATTCCCTTCTCTGGTCTCAAGATTTTGTCTTGCGAACTTACCTCTTGATATGGCAATATTAGCTGATGTTTTCCAAAAAGTTGTGTCATCTCCTATCGTTGTCTCACCGTTTAAGCCTTTTAATTTTTTAAAATAATTTTGAAAATAACCTATTGGCCTTCGCAACTCGTAGTCACCTGCAATAAGGGACGTCTTTTCTTTCCCAACTTTAATAAATACTCGATCAAACTCCTGAATAAGCTGTGTATTTCCCTCGGGTTGAATAGGTATATTATCATCAGAAATGGCTGCTACTATATCTAATCCTCCACCCATTTTTCCGTTCAACTGTAGATCAAAATTAGAGTTAAGTACTAAGCTCTGAGCATTTCCCACGCTAAATCCTCTTGTAAAGCTACCAGAGTAATTCAGATCCTTCTCCCCAATGATTTTCTCAGTCTCGAAGTCAGGAATAAGATCTGCCCCTATGTAAATTATTCTTTCTTTTTCCTCTAGTAATGTGGTATCCAAAGAGTAGACTCTCTTTTCGAAATTTTCGTTAAAAGACCTGTAACTTACCTGTACGGTTTCTCCTTTCAATGCTGTACATACCTTCTCGTCAAGAAGGATTTTAGTATTCATTACCAATATCTCCCTTATTGTTTTTCTGTTGTGAATAACTTCTACGGTCTCTGGAATAATGGTAAGAGAATCGTTAATAAGAAGGCATGAATCTACTCTGATCTGTAGTTTATGAACCTGCGAAAATGCACTTTTGCAAACAAAGAATAAAAGAATGATAAAAAAGTATTTTACTAGTCGCTTCACAATTAGGAAAGAAACGATTTAGGGGTAAAAAAAATTTCAATTTTCATAATAAAGTCAGATTTTTTAGCCTTTCACTACAATTTTGAAAAATTATTAAAATAATAATTTACAATATTTTATATATTATATTTTTATTTAATATATTTGTTCTTCGATATATGTATTTATTGATTGGGAAGTTTCTAATTGATTGAAAATATATTTTTTAAACATTTCAATTTTAATAATACCTGTTTAAAAGGTCCAAAACCGAACACCTTAAGTGACAAAAGTAATAATAGTTACATACTTAGTTTTTATGTAAAAAAATTGGATCAAATGACTATATTTGCAAGGATTTTGGAAGGAATAGTATTTCGATCCCGATGACTATTTAATTGTGATGAATTATATGAAAAAATTGGCATTCATATTTGTTGCAATATTCGTTTTAGCAGGTCAAAATTTTGCACAGAAAAGACCTATAGATGGATATGGCAATAATCTTAACTATCCTGAATGGGGTGCAGTTAATGCACAACTCCTAAGACTGGCTAATCCAGACTACGCAGATGGCATATCTCAACCTAAGTTGGATTTTAATTTTGGAAGAAAAAATCCTAGAGAAATAAGTAATGATCTGTTTGATCAGCAAATAGATATTATTGATCCACTTAATTTAAGTGATTTTGTTTGGGCATTTGGTCAGTTCATAGACCACGACATAACTTTGGTTCCTGATGGGAATGAGTTATTAGATAATATAATTGTTCCTGAAGGTGACAAGTACTTTGAGGAGAATTCTATTCTATATATGAGAAGATCTCAATCCTTCCCCGGCACTGGAACATCCTTGGACAATCCACGTGAGCATGTAAATGCCATTACAGCTTTTATCGATGGTTCTACTATCTATGGATCAGATGAAGAAAGAGCATCTTACCTAAGGACATATGAAGATGGAAAGTTAAAGGTAAGTGAAAACAATATGCTTCCTTGGAACACCTTAGACGGAAGCTTTAATAAATCTGTGGATCACAATGCTCCACATATGGAAGACCCAACCGGCCAAATGAAAAAGTTCTTTGTAGCCGGCGATACAAGAGCTAATGAAAATCCTCTGTTGATTGTTTTTCATACACTTTTTGTGAGAGAGCACAATCGCATGTGTGATGAAGTAAAAATCAAACATCCATCTTGGAATGATGAAAGAATTTATCAAGAAGCAAGAAATTGGGTAATTGGTTTTATACAAAACATTACCTTTAATGAATGGCTTCCAGCCATGGGTATTAATTTGCCTACATATACTGGATATAATGAAGATCTAAACCCTGGAGTATTCAATGAGTTTTCTGCTGCTGCTTTTAGGATAGGTCATACGCTGATTAACACCCAGCTATTAAGGCTGGATTCAAAAGGAAACGATATACCTCAAGGACATATTTCTCTTAAAGACGCCTTTTTCAATCCTTTGAGTATTGTTTATGTTGGAGGTATGGAGCCTTATCTTCAAGGTATGGCTACGCATACGCAGCAGGATATGGACACTAAGGTGATCAATGATGTGAGGAACTTCCTCTTTGGAGCCCCAGAAGATGGAGGCTTGGACTTAGTATCTATCAATATAAACCGTGGACGTGAAAGAGGTTTGCCAAGTTTTAATGAGATTAGAGAAGCTGTAGGTAAGCCGTCTATTAAAACTTATCTGGCACTTACAGGTGATGAAGAAAGAGCTGAGCAATTAGAAGAAATATACGGCCTGAATAATATAGCTTCTTTAGATCCTTGGGTTGGTATGTTAGCGGAGAAAAAAGAGAATGATGCTCTAATGGGAGAGCTAATGATGCATATCATAAGGCTCCAATTTAGAAATCTAAGAGATGGTGATCGTTTTTATTTTGAGAGAGACGGATTATTCAACGATGAAGAGATAGAAGCTATTAAGAATACTACGATGAGAGATATTATCATGAGAAACTCAAGTATCTCCTTAATGCAGAAAGAAGTATTTAGAGCCATGCCTACAGAAATGATATCAGATGGTCCTGAGTTATTTCCTGTGAATCTTGAAGCTGCAGTATATCCCAATCCAATAGAGGCTTCTTTCAGACTTAAAGTTAAATCATCTTCAGAAACAGAATTAAATATTCAAATTTTAGATTTTGAGGGTAAGAAAATAACTGACGAGTTTTATCATGCTTACGAAGGTGATAATATAATTGATTTCACAGGCATGGACAACTTATCATCAGGTTATTACAATCTTCTGATTATATCCGGAGAAAATTATAACGTCCTAAAGCTTGTAAAAAAATAAAGACTAATTAATAAAACAGAATGGTCAAAAGAAAAAGTCCAAATTTATTTCCCTATAAATTTGGGTTTTCTTTTTTCTAGAAAAGCACTTACTCCCTCATTATAATCGTGCGAATTTCCCGCCATGGTCTGTAATTGATGTTCAACCTTTAATTGATCGGAAAAATTATTTTCCATACTCTTATTTAGAGCTCTTTTCGTCAAGGCAAGTCCATAGGTAGGCATATTAGCCAGCTTATTGGCCAATGAAAAACTTTCCTGTTCAAATTCATCACTAGCAAAACATTTATAAACCATTCCCATTTCAAAAGCCTCTTTGGCTCCTACCTTATCTCCTAGCATTATCAGAGCTGATGCCCTCTGAAAACCTATGATACGTGGTAAAGTATATGTTCCTCCACTATCAGGAATGAGCCCTATCTTACTGAAAGCCTGAATAAAAGAAGCATTTTCGTGAGCTACTACCACATCACAAGCCAAAGCTATATTTGCTCCAGCTCCAGCTGCCACACCATTAACTGCCGCTACTACAGGTTTATCTAAATTGCGAATTTTGGTAACTATAGGGTTATAATGTTTTAAAACTATTTTTTCTAGTTCCGGGCCGTCTGGATCTACCACTTCTCCCAAATCTTGACCAGCACAAAAAGCTTTGCCCTCTCCAGTTATATATACACATCTTATCAATTCATTATTCTGGCATTCATCTAAAATAGATTGCATGTGTAGTGCCATTTCTTTATTAAAGCTATTATACTTATCAGGACGATTAAGTCTTAAAACTGCTACATTACCCTTAGTCTCAAATACTATTGTTTTACTCATCTCTAATGACATTTAAAATAATCAAACGGTTCTTTACAATCCTTACAACGATATAACGCCTTGCAAGCAGTACTTCCAAAAAGTGAAATCATTTCCGTATTAGTACTTTTACAAAGCGGACATCCAATAACTAAATTTTCCGAATTCAACTCTCCTTTATTCACACTGCCAGCAGGAGGTGCTATTCCGTATTCAAGTAAACGCTTTCGACCAGTCTCAGTAATCCAGTCAGTAGTCCAAGCAGGACTAAGAATACTTTCTACGATCACTGTTTTATATCCAGCATTCATGAGTGCAGACTTTATGTTAACCGAGATCATGTCCATCGCTGGGCAGCCAGTATAAGTAGGAGTAATTATCACTTTCACTTCCTCTCCATTCAATTCTACTCCCCTTACAATTCCCATATCCATAATACTTAAAACCGGAATCTCAGGATCACATATTTCATACAAGACCCTATTGATCTTCTTCTGCTCACTCTGTAACTCCACACTCATCACAAATCCCTTTAATAATAATTTCTAACTCTTCTGCAACAAAGCCCGCCGGAAGATCAACATTTGGAAAGGATAGTTCATCCATGCACAATGTGCTTTTACAACTAATACATCGAAAATGAATGTGTTGATCATGATGTACATGTTCCGAACAGTCATGAGAGCACATAGCATATCGCATAGTGGAAGTACCATCTATTGCCTTATGAATAATACCCTTATTTTCAAAGGTTCTCAAAGTCCTAAATAGAGTACTTCTATCTACCTCTTTTAAATTACTCTCAATATCCTGACTAGAAAGAGCTCTTCTTGAATTGACAAACAATTCCAAAACTTGGTTTCGAAAAGATGTGTTTCTAATTCCTGCTCTTTTTATTATTTGTTCAGTATTCATACATCACAAAATTACTACAATAATTCCTGAAATCAAGGTCTGGCACCTATCCAGTAGCTACCATCCTGTAAATACTCCTTTTTCCATATAGGAACGGTTTCTTTCAACATATTAATCACCTTTTCACAGGCTACAAACGCTTCCTTTCTATGGTGGGCACTTACTCCTATAATTACAGCGATATCTCCAATTGACAAATTCCCTTTTCTATGATGAATAACAATATCAGATATATCGTTTGAGGACCTTACCTTACTGGCTATTTTTCTCAATTCTTTGATTGCCATTTGATCATAAACCTCAAAATCTAATTTCACCACTTTCTTTCCTTTATTGTGGTTCCTAATTGTTCCTATAAACAAAGCTATTGCACCATCTTCTTCGCTTCTCACTGCATTAAAAACTTTATCCACAGATAAGTTCTCATCCAGAATTGCTATATCATCAAATTCTTTCATTACTATCCTCCAGCTACAGGTGGTATCAATGCTATTTCGCAGCCGGAAATTATACTTTCTTCGTCATCGATATATTCTTGATTCATTGCGATAGCGTAAGTATTCATCTCTGAAATCTCCGGATACAAAGTTGAAAGTTCGTTTCGGATATCTACCGCCCTTGCATTTTCAACTAAAGAGAGTTGAAAATGTTTGCTACCGATAATCTCTCTAATTGCTCCAAAAGCAACAACATCTACTAACATAGTTTATGATTTGAAATATATCCGTTCAAAAAGAACGCTACAAAACTAGTTAACAGTTATTAAAAGAAAATGGTTTTAGCCATCAAAATATCCTCTTATATTTTGATGGCATACTTTTTTATTATTAATACTTTTCTATGCTACCAGAATATCCTTTATCCTCATTGACATCTTTAGGATTACCGCCATATACAATTGATCCTCCTGAAGAAGCTTCCGCATTAATGCTTTCCATTGCGTAAACTTTGATGCTTCCTCCTGAAGAAACTTCAGCATTAACCTTTTTTGCCTTTAAATCCATAGCAACAACAGAACCTCCAGAACTACATTCCACATTTACTTTATTTGCATCACCTGAGGCATTTAATGACCCTCCGGAAGAAACACTTAAAACTGCTTTTGTTACACTTAATCCTATTTCAGCACTAGCTCCAGAACTAACATCGATTTTTATTTTGTCTCCTGTAAGTTCTTCTGTACTACTAACTCTTGAACCAGCTGACATATTCACAGAACTTATAGCTCCATTATAAAAAATAGTCACTTTGGCCTTCCCTTTGCTACTCCATCCATTACTTTTTATTTTCATAAAAAGTCTTCCCTCTTCAACGCTTAGTTTTAGCTTTTCTCTCTCTCCTTCTAACATTTCCACTTCTACTCCATTATTATCGGATTTTTTAAGAACAGCTTCAATATTCCCGGATATTTTAACACTGTTAAATGCATCTAATGACTCAAAAGATTGTCCGACTAATACAGTACTTCCGAAAACCAACAGTAAAGCAATAATGTTTTTCATGATTTAAAGTTTTGTTTGATTTACTCAATATGACACCACATTTCGTAGCAAGTTGCATCATACCATTAATAATCCAGCAACTCCTTCATTTTTTTCTTTACCTTTTCACTCGACAGAATCATCGTTTTCTCTAATGTTTCGTTCAAAGGAATCGCAGGCATATTTTCCGCACCGATTGTCACCACTGGTGCATCAAGATATTCAAAACAGTTTTCCTGAACTCTTGCCGCTATGCTTTGGGCAAAAGTGTTATTAACAGGTTCTTCTGTAATAACCAATACTCTTCCATATTCTTTGGCTTTTGCCATGATCATCTCTTCATCTAAGGGGTACAATGTTCTAAGGTCTAATATACCTATCTTATCTTCGAAATGTTTGGCGGCATTTAGTGCCCAATGAATTCCCATGCCATAACTAACGACCAACAATAAATTTTCTTCCGTTTCACTACTTTCCAATACCATATTTGCCTTACCAAATGGTATCACATATTCTTCATCAGGTAAAACCGTTTTTGCGGCATCCGTTCCTGGCACTTTACTCCAGTATAATCCTTTATGTTCGAACATTACTACAGGATTAGGATCGTAATATGCAGATTTCATCAATCCTTTCATGTCAGCGGCATTGCTGGGATAAGCGATTTTCAATCCTCTTATATTGCTCACTACACTTTCCACACTACTGCTGTGATAAGGCCCTCCACTACCGTAAGCACCTATTGGCACCCTAAGAATCATACTCACCGGCCATTTTCCATTGGACAGATAACAGCTTCGACTTACTTCTGTAAATAATTGATTCAGTCCTGGCCATATATAATCTGCAAATTGCACCTCTACAATAGGTTTTAAGCCTACCGCACTCATTCCTACAGTACTTCCCACGATAAACGCTTCTTGTATGGGAGTATTAAATACTCTTTCATCACCAAATGTCTGAGCTAAGGTAGCAGCCTCCCGAAACACCCCTCCTAATCTACCTCCAACATCCTGACCATAAAGTAAACACTCCTTATGTTCTTTCATCAACTCCTTGACAGCTATCAATGCAGCATCAACCATCACCTTCTCTTCTCCATCTGCTGGCATTCTCTCTCCTATCTCCTTTTTTATAGGGCTCAAAGCAAAGTCATTAGTAAAAAGGTCCTCGGGTTGAGGTTCTTCTGCTTGTATAGCCCTCTCTAAAGATTTTTCGACCTTGTTATAACAATTATGTTCTATACTATTAAGTTGCTTTTCTTCAATCCCATTGACTATTAAAAGGTTACGTAATTTTGGATAAGGATCATCAAGTTTGTGCTCTTCCAGATCATCCCTGTACCATTCTTTACGAACCCCTGAAGTATGATGATTCAACAACGGCACCGTGGCATGTATAAGGAAAGGACGTCTCTCTTTCCTGCACTTCTTAATTACGTAGCTCAAAGTTCTGAAGCTTTCTTCAAAATCGCTTCCATCTATGGAATACGCTTCAATGCCCGGAAAACCTTGGCAGTACTCATATGCATTCATCGCTCTGGTCTCCTCGGCAGTAGCGGAGATGTCCCAACCATTGTCTTGGACCAAATAAATAATCGGAAGTTGCTTTAGCGTAGCCATCTGAAAAGCCTCCGAAATCTCTCCTTCAGTAACACAGGCATCACCAAGAGAGCAAACCACGACACCACTTTCTTCTTCCTTTGTAGCAATACCAATCTCTTTTTTGTACCTAAGTCCAAGAGCCACTCCTGTGATAGGTATTGCTTGCATTCCTGTCGCACTTGATTGATGAGGAATTTTAGGCTTATCTTCCTCCTTCAAACTCGGGTGACTATAATAGGTTCTACCCCCCGAAAAGGGGTCGTCTCTTTTCGCTAAGACTTGAAGCATAAGATCATAAGGTGTCATTCCAATAGATAGCAGCATGGCGTCGTCTCTATAATACGGAGCAACAAAATCATTGGGTTTCAGATTAAGACCCGTAGCTATCTGAATGGCTTCATGTCCTCTAGAAGTAGCATGAACATATTTCGAAACTAATTTGAAGTTCTTTTCATAAATCTCTGTCATAGCTTTCGCCGTTGACATCAATTCAAAAGCTGATAGTAAGTTTTTTTTGGATATTTTGGTTTTGGGTACGGCCATTTTATTTATTTAAAAAACTACTTATTGAATTCTTCGCAAAATCAGAAAGGATCAGTTCTCCACTCATTTTCGCTCTTTCTGACAATAATGAATCCCACTTTTCTGTTCCTTCCCAAAATACTTTTTTCAGCAATCTCAATGCTTCCGGATTCATTGAAGCCAACTTTTCAGCAAAATGAGCCAAATATTCATCTAACTGCTCAGTACTTTCGAACGCTTCAGTAAATAAGCCCTTTTGCTTTGCCCATGCCGCTGTTTGCCACTCGTCAGGACTAAGAGCCATATTACTAAACGCTGATAATCCAACCTTTCTTTCCACCGCAGGTCCTATTACGAAAGGTCCAATACCAACTGCCAACTCACTCAATCTAATCGAAGCATATTTAGTAGCCATGCAATAATCACACGCACTTGCTAATCCAACACCTCCACCAACAGCCTTACCGTGTACTCTACCTATCACTATTTTACCACATGTTCTAATCGCATTAATCACATTTGCAAAGCCCATAAAAAAATGATAACCTTGTGTTTCATTTTCTATGGCTACCAATTCAGTAAAACTTGCTCCTGCACAAAAAGTTCTATCTCCTGCAGCCTTAAGAACTATTAATAGGGTTTCGTCATCATTTCCTGCTCTTAAAATCTCTTCTTTCAATTCATGCAGTAAATACCCTGGCAATGAATTATGAGCAGGGTGAAAAAACTCGATGCTGGTAATTTTATTCTTATTCTCAACGTGTATATGTCCTTCCATATCAAAACTTATTTTTCCACATCATGCTCTCAACCGGCTTGTCAGTTTTTGCAGTGTACTTGGCATTCTTTTTTTTGTTATAGTAGTTATTTATCTCTCCATCTATTCTGAAATATATTAGCTGACCTATTGGCATTCCAGCATAGACTTTTACCTTTTGAGAACATGATATCTCTAAAGTCCAGTGATTGCAAAATCCAACATCTCCTTTTCCGGCAGTGGCATGGATATCAATCCCCAGTCTACCTACGCTCGATTTGCCTTCTAGAAATGGTACTGTATCATGTGTTTCCGTGTATTCAGCAGTAGCTCCTAAATACAATTTGCCCGGAAGTAAAATGTATCCTTCATCTGGTATTTCGAAGTAAGATATCTTATTATGCTTACGAGCATCCAAAATCTCGTCATCATAGCTAGCCAGCCATTTTCCTAAGTGTACATCGTAAGAGTTAGTTCCTAAACACTCAGGTCTGTAAGGGTCAATAATAATGTCTCCATTACTTATCGATTCAAGTATTTGTTTATCAGTTAAAATCATTATTCAGATTGAGAATCACAAAATTATAAAAATCTCCGAGGAATCAGGTCTATGCTGTCCTCTCTTTAATACGAGAAAATCTCTTCATAAATATTAAAGGACAGCATAGAATTTTGCCCTACTTATTCTAAATTGTCTATCTTGCTAAGGTTCTATTATCCGTAGTAAACTAAAACACAATGCGGCTCATAAACTTCCAAGATTTTGAAAAAATTGATATTCGAACAGGCACTATAATTAAGGTGGATGATTTCCCAAAGGCTCGTAAGCCAGCCTATCGACTTACCATTGATTTCGGTCCTTTAGGAGTAAGAAAAAGTTCAGCTCAAATTAAAGATTTATATCAAAAAGAAGACTTGCTTGGGAAGCAAATCGTTGCTGTCTTGAACTTTCCTTCAAAACAAATTGCAAATTTTATGAGTGAATGCCTCGTGCTGGGAGCCGTTAATAACAAAAACGAAGTAATACTTCTAAGTACTGACCAGAATTGTTCCAATGGTCTTAAAATATCATAGAAGCTTCATATAGGGTTAAAATCATATTAAATAATATTTTAATATATTTGTCCTAAACAAAGAAAAACTATGTCTTCTGAAGCTTTTAGAGTTACTGGAAATATTCGATTGTCTGGTGAAATTACTCCACAAGGAGCAAAAAACGAGGCCTTGCAAATACTTAGTGCAGTACTCCTGACAGACGATCTTATGACTATATCAAATATTCCTGAGATTGTCGATGTCAAAAAACTGATCAGTCTATTAAAGGGTTTAGGTGTGGAAGTAAATAGGCTTGAACAAGGTAAATACACCTTTAAAGCTGATAATATTGACCTAGACTATTTCGCTTCAGAAAAATATCAACAAGATGCCAAAAAGATAAGAGGTTCGGTAATGTTATTAGGCCCTCTGCTAACCCGTTATAAAAAAGCATTTCTCCCAAAACCGGGAGGTGACAAAATAGGAAGAAGAAGACTTGACACACACTTCCTTGGATTCAAAAAACTGGGTGCTGAATTCGTTTATAACGAAGATAAAGGTCAGTACTATCTTCACAGTGATCAACTGAAGGGTTCACATATTCTAATGGAAGAAATATCGGTAACCGGTACTGCAAACATAGTTATGGCATCTGTTTTGGCCGAAGGAACAACTCAAATTTATAATGCAGCCTGTGAACCATATTTACAGCAGTTATGCAAAATGTTAGTGAGTATGGGGGCTAAAATAGATGGAATAGGCTCCAACTTACTAACCATTCACGGTGTTGAAAAATTGTCCGGAACAGACCACACTGTTCTTCCGGATATGATAGAAATAGGAAGTTTTATAGGTCTTGCAGCCATGACACAGTCGGAACTTACTATCAAAAATGTTTCCATTCCCAACTTAGGAATAATACCTACTACTTTTGAAAAACTAGGTATTGATCTTCATTATGAGGGCGATGATATTATTGTTAGAGAACAAGAGGTTTATGAAATAAGTAGTTTTATAGACGGTTCTATCCTCACAATATATGACTCTCCCTGGCCGGGATTTACTCCTGACCTGATGAGTATAATTTTAGTTGTAGCAACACAGGCTAGAGGAAGTATACTAATTCATCAAAAAATGTTTGAAAGCCGATTGTTTTTTGTTGATAAACTAATAGATATGGGGGCTAAAATTATACTTTGTGATCCTCACCGAGCCACTGTCATCGGTATGGAAAGAAAGTCTCACCTAAAGGGGATTACCATGTCGTCACCTGATATCCGAGCTGGAGTTGCCCTTTTGATTGCCGCTATGTCAGCCAAAGGCGAAAGCACTATCTTGAATATCAACCAAATTGACAGGGGATACCAAAATATAGACTCCAGATTAAATGCCTTAGGTGCTCAAATACAAAGAGTCTCAGTATAATATATGAATAAGTAGATATTTTATATCTTTAGGTAAAATACTGTATAACATGAATGATAACCAGATCCCTGCTGAAATTTTCGAAGAAGTTAGTCTTTGGAGCGACACCAAAATTTTGAATTGTATAAGACAAAGTGCTCACTTTCCTAAGGAAAAAGTTGAGGCTGCTAAACAAATCGCTCTTAGTAGAAATCTGCTATCCTCGGAGACTCTTCATTCTGCCAGCACTAGCTCTGTTCTCCAATCAGCTAAAAGTTTACTAGAAGATGGCATGTCTATTGATTCCTCGGTAGCTTCTTTGGTACAAAGGGGTGTGCCTGAAAGCGAAGCTATAGATGCAGTCTACGAAGCGAGCAAAACTGCAAATATTAATAGAAAAAAAGAACAAAAAAAAGAAGGTTCTAGTTGGGGCTTTTGGACAATATTGTTTTTTGTCTTTATCATAGTAAAATGGATTATTAGACTTTCTAGAAATTAATCATGGAAATATTAGATGACTGGAAGTTTTCAAAAAGTCATGAAGCAACTGTTGAGAACGCTAGTAAAATATTAGAACTTAGAAAAAAGTTCGACGAAAAGAGTAAAATAGTTAAACATGGCAAATATGCTCTAATAGCAGTTATTGTTTTTCAGGTCATTGCAACTATTTATGAAGGTATTACAACTCAAGGAGACCTCTTAGTTCTAGGTATTAATCTTGGGCTTTTATTTATCTATGTAGGTCTACTATTCTATTCAGAGAAAAATCCTAAAAATGCCTTGCTTTTTGTAGCAATATTATATTCTGTTTTAATTCTTCTGTTAGCGATCTTACAGCCACTGTCGATATTCAAGGGTATTTTACTCAAGGGGTTGATTCTATATTATGTGATTAGAGGAGCCATTCACGCAAAAGAATTTTCTCAATCCGCAAATGACTTATCAGACTATGGTGTCAGTGTGAATACTAAACATTTAGGTTTTTAATCTAACTATGATGGGCAATGTCAATACCCATTAATTTACGATACAAGGAGGTAGCATATCCATCCGTCATACCTGATATAAAATCTAACACACCCATTACCTTCTCATACGGGCTTGCCTCCTCAATATTGAAATAAGAAAACTGTTCCGGGATTAATAAAAGGGTTTTCTTTTGTAAAGAAGACCTTCTCGTCGACAATACTGATTTAACGAATATCTCCAGTAATTCAGACATGATCTTATAACCTGTAATTTCTAACTCTATCACAGAGGCATGATTATAAATATATTTAATAGAATCATTTTGGATTTCATCCATTATGGGACACTGTCTGTCTATATCAGCCATCAATGATCTATCGAAATAGCCTGTTACCATTTCTTTTT
This sequence comes from Saprospiraceae bacterium, assembly GCA_965230495.1. GTDB lineage: Bacteria > Bacteroidota > Bacteroidia > Chitinophagales > Saprospiraceae > JACJYM01. The sequence continues at coordinate 2,748,145 of OZ246004.1, forward strand.
GTTTAGTCACAAATAAATCCGCACAAGCCGGGACCAAAAATCCAATACATTTAGCTCTCAAGTATGAAACCTTTTCATTCTTGTCATTTATAGCTGCTAATCTCTCCTTAGCTCTCATCAACTTTTCACCTCCAGCAATTTGTTCAATTACTTTTAAGTAATAGTATTCAATCCTTTCGTAAGAGATGATATTAATTCTATGAGCATCTTCTAAATCTATTATTCTATAACAGATATCATCTGCCGCTTCAACCAAATAAACAAAAGGATGCCTCAGTGTAGATTCATATTCTGTAGAAGAATCGTCTTGTATATTAAATTCCTCCTTCAAGTTTTGGAAATATTTTTTTTCTCCTTGAAAAAAACCATATTTTTTACGGTGCAATACACCTTTCGAGGTAGCTTTTGATTCACAGGGATACTTAAGTATACTTGCCAAAGTGGTATAGGTAAGTCCAAATCCTCCAGCAGGCTTTCCAATAAATTGCTGTGTCAATAATCTAAAAGCATTGGCATTTCCTTCGAAACTTATTAAGTCCTGCCACTCTTTTTCATTAAAGTGGTCCCTTAATTTCTTTCCGTCTATCAATTCTTGACTATGAATTTTGAAATACTCCGATATAGCACTTTCACCACTATGTCCAAAAGATGGGTTTCCTATATCATGAGCAAGGCAAGCTGCGGCTATCACATTAGACAGATCATAATTATAAAATTCTTTAGACTTATTCGAGCTTACCCAATTCCTTGCTATTTGTTCACCAGCCATGCTTCCCAATGATCTTCCTACTGAAGCTACTTCAAGAGAATGTGTCAAACGATTATGAACAAAAGTATTTCCCGGCAATGGAAATATCTGGGTTTTGTTCTGTAGTCTTCTAAAAGCCGCTGAAAAAATTATCCTATCAAAATCTCTTTGATAATCCGTTCTGTTTTCTTCTGTAGAACTACTTGACCCAGTTCTTTTATTAGAGAATGCTACCTCCCAACTCTGCATACTTTCGTTATTTCTTGTTTTGCAAAAGTAGCAAAATCACATGTTTATATATTCCTATCTCCCTTAATCAAAACAATTCAGCATAATCAAGGAAATAGATTATTTTAAGAGACAGGTCATTGTACTGACGATTATCGAATATATCACTCAAATTTCGAAAATAATTATTACCCAATTCTTGGTTGGAATGCAACACGTTGTTTTTCCATAATATGATTAAATCGCTACCAGGAGCAAAACGCCAAGAATATTCCAAATCAATACTAAAAAAATTGAAATTTCGATCAAAGTCTTTTAAATTATCCAGTGTATTGGACACCATCACTCCTTCCTTTTGTAAAATATGAGAATGTGAATACTCCACCTCATCCCAATAATGTCTTAGAAATAGTTTCAGGGCCATATTATTAGTAAAAATATAATTGCCTGAAATAGAATTTTCAATTACCTGTCTGTCCCGGGTACCTATTACTATATCTCCACCGCTTTCAGTAATATATCCTTGATCAAGAAGTCTTTTATCCCATTCCATAAAACAACTGATTGAAAACCTATCATTGAACCGAATACGGGGAGCTGCAAAAAAACTTAAATTATATCTACCAGAAAAGTCAAATTTTGTGTATCTCATATTGAGATCAGCTGCTAAAGGTTTCCTGTAATCAGTCGAAATAAAGCCTCCGAATCTAACTCTTGCTGGTTCAGGGAGATACACGGAATAATCCTCTGTTCTGGGTTCAAAATAATCCCTTGATTCAATAGGAGTTACACCTATATCTAAGCCAAAAGCAAATCTTGATTTATAAAGATAGAAACTCTCTGTATTAAAAGTTATGAAAGTAAAAACATCAGGCTTATGGAGTCTTCCGTACTCTACATTTACAAAATGCCTATGCAGTTGTAATTTTTCATTTTTAGGTTTAAAGTCAACCATGCCTCCCCATAGATAAACTCCCTTTTCGTTCGGGGCAAATAGTAATCCTGTGTCATTGGGGTCAAAATCATAACTTTCGAACCAATGACCTGTTCCATATCTCCATTTTCCACTATCCTTCTGAAATCTCAAGTTGTAGGCATAGCCCAAATCTGTTCCTTCATTTTCAAATTTTTGGCTAAGCTTTACATTTCCACTTAGATTATATTTCTGACCATTTGAAAACAAATTAAAGAACAAACCACTATTATTCGCATCTCTGGCCTCTCCTCTACGAATCACATTGGCGTTTGTAAATCTGATTGAAGAATTATTTTTCAGATTCTGATCTACTACGATGACATTATAATTTGTGAGAGGATTAGTCTGTATTCTTCTTTCCGAATTCAAACTATCCCTTATTGTTGCATGTGTTTCTTTTTCAATGGCATTAAAAAAACCAAAACCAGTACCTGCCGTATTTCGTCCTGATATTTTCGTTGCGTTGTAAAGCTGAACCCTTTCCGGGTTTTCTACAATTGATTCTCCCAGCTTTAAATCCCAATCCGATATTGAATAGAAAGGATTTCCTCCTACTCTCCGGGTGTAGAATAAATTACGATTGCCAAAAAGATCGAGACCTTCAGTAAAAAACTGTCTATTTTCTTCAAAAAACACCTCAAAAGGGCTCAAGTTTAAAACTTGTTTGTCCGTAATCGTTTGACCAAAATCCGGTATTAGGGTCATGTCCAGTGTAAATGCATCTGACAAACCGTATTTCACATCCATTCCAGCATTATAAGCGGTTCCTGTGTCCCATTGTCCGTTTTTTGGATCATAACTTGTGTTAAGATAAGAAGCTACAAATGGTGTAATGGAAAGTCTGGGTGGAGACTTTATATTTTCTAACCCTTTTAATATACCTGATTGATTTAAGAAACCTTCTATTTCCCTGTTGATCGGATTCCAAAAGGACTTCTCTCTATATCTCCGTATTTCTCTCGTAAAATTTATATACCATTCTTGAATATTGGTATCAGGAAATCGCAATGCGGAATAAGGAATCTTCATTTCAACAGTCCATCCCTCGTCAGAAACGTTTACTGCACTCTCCCAAACAGCATTCCAACTATTATCTTCTGCTCCCTGAACAACTACAAAATCCAACTGAACCTTTGAGGCCGTCACACCAAAAGCAAATCCATTTTGACCACTCTTATAAGGATCAAATATTACAATGAAATTATCAGCGTTTCTTATCTCATCCCTAATGGAAAGTTCTTTCTTAATCTCTGTCGGGTTATCATCATACATTTTAACTCCGACATAGATTGCCTTATCATCATAGCCCATTCGCACTTCGGTCTGACTTACGGAAAGCTCCCCCGTACTAGGTTCTAATTGAATAAAGTCATTCGCTATATCTGTTTCCAACCAAAACGTCTCGTTAAGTAAACCATCAAGGTTTATGGGTTCTGTTACTTTGTTAATAGTTAGTACTTTCTTTTTTAAGGAAATGGAGTCTTGCCCCAAAAGATCCCAACTAAATATAAGGAACAAACTGATTAAGAAAAGAACAGTTTTACTGGAGTTTGTCATTTAATAATTGGTGATTTGTAAAACAAATTTAACAAAACTTAATGTGTCCAAATTGAAAAGACCTTTTTATAATCCAAAAGTTGCGTAACCAATGTTTCGGGTTGTCTATATTTACATTTAGGTATGTCTAATATATTTTTGTATATTTCAATAATTCTTTCCTTTTTTTCATCTTTGAATAGTTTATTTGTAATTAAATAATATATCGATTATGAGTGCAATTGTAGAAATGCGAGTACCAACTATTGGTGAATCCATAACCGAAGTTACCTTGAGCCAATGGTTAAAAGGCAATGGTGATTATGTCTCTTTGGATGAACCTATATGTGAGTTTGAATCTGACAAAGCTACCTTAGAGTTTCCTGCCGAGGCCGCAGGCAAACTAATTCATGTAGCTGCCGAAGACGATGATTTAGAAATAGGAGCCTTAGTTGCCAAAATAGATACTAGTGTTTCTGCTCCTTCAAGTTCTCCAGCCGCTCCTGCTACAGAGACCGAACAAAAGGAAATCGTTACTCAAACTTCTACTCAGCCTAAAGAGAGTGAATCCTATGCAACGGGACACCCTTCTCCAGCCGCTGCTAAATTAATTAGGGAACAAAATATAGATGCATCAACTATTGCTGGAACCGGAAAAGATGGAAGAATAACCAAGGAAGATGTTTTAACCGCGACCCAAAACAAAATTACAGCTCCTAGTAGCTCGGAAAGAGTTGAAAAGAGTAGCGATATTGTTTCTTCTCGATCTGGCTCTAGAAACACGAGATCTGAAAAAATGTCCCGTATGAGAAGAACCATCGCCTCAAGATTGGTCTCGGCTAAGAATCAGACTGCGATGTTGACTACCTTTAACGAGGTAGACCTTACTAACATTAAAAAACTAAGAAGCAAGTATCAGGAAAAATTCGTAGAAAAATATGGTGTGAAACTTGGCTATATGTCTTTGTTCTGTAAAGCATGTGCTTATGCTCTTATGGAAATGCCAGATGTCAATGCTCAAATAGATGGAAATAACATTGTGTACCATGACTTTGTGGATATAAGTATTGCAATCTCCACTCCAAATGGTTTAGTTGTTCCTCCTGTTAAAAATGTGGAATCCATGAAATTTCACGAAATTGAACTAGCAATAAAAAGTCTTGCTTCAAAAGCACGTGAAGGTAAGTTAACCTTGGATGAGATGAAAGGAGGAACCTTCACTATTACCAATGGAGGAATATTTGGTTCATTAGTAAGTACTCCAATAATTAATGAACCACAATCAGCTATTCTCGGCATGCATAGTATTCAAGACAGACCTGTTGCTGTAAACGGTCAAGTAGAAATACGTACTATGATGTATCTTGCTCTTTCTTATGATCACAGAATAATAGACGGTAGTACATCCGTGACGTTTCTAGTAAAGGTTAAGGAACTACTTGAAGATCCGGTAAAGCTGTTAATGGAATTATAGTATGACTCTAAGAGATTTTTTTGAAGTCATATCGTTAAATCCTGCTATTCCAGTCTTCTTTTCGATAGCAATGCCCTTAACCGCTCTTCTGGCATATATTTTTGGTAAGGGCGAGGGGTCCATATCTCCATGGAAATATCTTTATAGTTTTCTTGTATATCTGGTTTGCATACCCGGTATAGCAGCGATAGTGCTTAACCTATATCTAGTATTGATTGAAAAACAGTCTTTATTAGATTTAAATCTATACACCCAAATACTGCCTATTATATCAATGATCGTTACTCTTTTGTTGATCAGAAAAAATGTAAGCTTTGACGACATACCCGGATTTCATAAGATATCCGCTTTAATATGGATTCTCATGGCACTAATGGCCTTGTTATGGGTATGCGAAAAAACACACATATTTGTGATCAGTTTTATGCCCTTTCATTATTTTATTATTCTACTTATTGTACTTCTAGGTTTGATTCACTTTGGCACAAAAAGATTTTTCTCTTGATTTTGTAAAGTATCTGACAATAATAATTCCACTTTAATAGTTATTATTTAACTTTAGTGCTCTAGAAGACAATTCCAATTTTTTTTGAATATTAACACCTAAGCATGAGATTAATATGTCTATTCATATCGGTTTTTCTATACACCAATTTAAACAGTCAAGAAGCTATTAAACATTTCAATGAGGCTATTAAACACTTTAGAAATAAAGATTTTAATATGGCTATCAATGAGTATAGCCAAGCTATAAAAATAAATCCTGCATATACAAAAGCGTATTATAATCGCGGCAATTCATATTTAAATTTGAAAAACTATGACTATGCCATTTTGGACTTCAATAAAGTTATTGAATTGGACCCCAAATTTGCCAAAGCTTATCTCTATAAAGGGTATGCTCATATGAAAAATGAACAGGACAAACCGGCTATAGAAAGTTTTTCGCGGTGTCTTAATCTAGATAAAACCCTGAGCAAAGCATACGTAAATAGAGCTACTATTCTTATCCGTAATGATAATCATGAACAAGCTCTTGAAGATCTTAATGTCGCTATAGAAAATGGAGAATCGTCATATGCCGTCTATTACAATAGAGGCATATGCAGAGACAAGTTGGAAATGTACGAAGAGGCCATAAATGATTTTTCACAAGCCATAAATGTCAAACCTAAAAATTGGAGATTATATCATGCTCGTGCCAAAAGTTATGTACAGTTAGAAAGCTATGAAGAAGCCATTGTAGATTTAACGAAAGGGTTAGGAATAAAACAAACCGAAGACATGTTTTTCCTCAGGGGCTTCTCCAAGATGAAAATCAAAGATCTTGCTGGTGCTTATCTAGATTTTAATCAATGTTTAGAATTAAATAACACACACACTGCCGCGATGATTAACAAAGCAATAGTGAGTTTTACCATGGAGAATTACGATAATGCGATATCAGACTATTCCAAATTAATCGGAATTGACAAACAAAATGCAGACTATTACGTAAATAGAGGTATTTCTTACCTCAAAACTGGTCAGTATGATCAAGCTATCCAAGATTTTTCCGAAGCCTTAGATATTCACGAAGATATTCCTCAGGCCTATTTTAACAGAGCTAATGCCTACTCCAACCAAAATGACTATGCCAAAGCGTGTAAGGATATGAAAAAAGCTGCTAAACTGGGTTACGAACCTGCATTTGGTCATATCCGTAATCTTTGTGACTAATCTGTATTTGAGAACCTCGTATACTCCAAAAAACATATCTTTGTAAAAAACAAAAAATGCAAGGAATTGATCCTCAAGAACTGGAATGGTTTATCACCGAAGCTCTCAGTGAAGACATCGGTGAAGGTGATCACACCTCTTTAGCCTGTATTCCTTCCGATAAAAGAGAAAATGCCAAACTACTTGTTAAAGATGTTGGTGTTATCGCCGGAGTAGAATTTGCAGAAAAAGTATTCAGACATTTGGATCCCAATACCAAATTTGAAGTGTTTATTCAAGATGGAAGCGATGTAAAAGAAGGTGATATAGCTTTTGAAGTAGAATGTAATGCTCAAGCTCTTCTTCAAGGGGAAAGGTTAGTCCTTAATACCATGCAAAGAATGAGTGGTGTAGCAACAATGGCAAGTAGATTTGCTGTTGAGGTGGAAGATTTGCCTGTGACCGTGCTAGATACCCGAAAGACCACTCCTCTCATGCGTTTTTTGGAAAAATGGGCTGTTCGAATTGGTGGTTGTAATAATTATCGATATGGGCTGTATGATTGGATAATGATCAAAGACAATCATATTGATGCCTGTGGTGGTATAAAAAAAGCCATAGAAAAAGTTCATATGTATTTAAAGGAAAACAAACTGGCATTAAATATTACAGTTGAGGTGAGAAATCTCGTAGAACTACATGAGGTTCTTGATATTGGAGGGGTCACAAGAATAATGCTCGATAATTTCGAGCTTCCCATTTTAGCAGAGGCTGTAGCTACTGTTGGCAATAAATACGAAACCGAGGCGTCGGGAGGAGTAAATCTTCAAACCATAAGAAAAATTGGTGAAACAGGTGTCGATTTTATAAGTGTCGGAGCTCTTACGCATTCTGCAGGTAGTTTAGATATGAGTTTAAAAGTAATCAAGGATTAGGTGATCTTGGTTACAACTCTTTCTCTGCTTTAGATCTACCTTTGGCAATTAATATGTTTTTTTATGAACATTTTAGATACGGTTAAAAATGCCTACCTAGGATATGCTGAATATTTATGGAATGAAATAATCCACCCATCTTGGAATAGTTATTTCTATTGGCTTCTTCTAGTCTCCTTATTTTTCTTTATTCTTGAAATAGTAACACCTTGGAGGAGTAATCAAAAAGTTTTTCGCAAAGATTTTTGGCTCGACTTTTTCTATATGTTTTTCAACTTTTTCTTGTTTTCTCTTATCATTTACAATGCGGCGTCTGAGGTGGTGGTCGATTTTGTAAATTCTGGTATAGAACAATTAACAGGGATAAATCTAGAACTATTCAATCCTTTATATCAATGGCCATTATGGGCAATTTTACTCGCAGGTTTTATTCTAAGAGATTTTATTCAATGGTGGGTTCATCGTCTACTTCACAGAGTTCCGTGGCTATGGAATTTCCACAAGGTTCATCACTCCGTAAAGGAAATGGGCTTTGCAGCTCACTTGAGGTTCCACTGGATGGAAAACATAGTCTATCGATCTATTGAATACCTTCCCCTCGCTTTTATTATCGGTATTAATCTAGAGCAATTTTTTATCATTCATATTTTTACTTTAGCTTTTGGTCATTACAATCATAGCAACATTTCAGTAGATGGAAAAATAACCGGTGGAATCATAGGAGTTCTATTGGCTATAATCTTCTATTTTGGAATTGCCGATGTTTCGTTTTTACAAGACAAAAGTCTCTTGGTCAAACTTTCTGTTTCTTTGGGGTCGATTCTCTTTGGTGTGTTCGCTTTGGGGCCATTTATGAAAAAGATATTCAATAGTCCTGAAATGCATATTTGGCATCATGCACACGACATACCTTCTGAAATTAAGTACGGTATTAATTTTGGGCTTACATTAGCTATTTGGGACTATATTTTCGGAACTGATTACATTCCATATGAAGGCCGTGATATAAACTTAGGTTTTCCTGGAGATGAAAAATTCCCAAGCACCTTTGTCGATCAAGCCAAATATGGATTTTAACTAATTCTTACGTAACCCTTCCTGTCTGTTTTTTCTGCCGTCCGAAATTGGTATATTGCTTATATGATTATACACTTTATCAACATACACCCAAGTGTCTCCATCCTTTTTATATGCTTTATAACTTCCGTCAGGTATTTTTGTAGGTCCAAGTTCAGGAGTGATCGTAGAAATCAAATTATCAAACATAATCAACTCCAAACCATCATTATAATTTAAATTGACGTTTGATGTTAAAGCGTATTCAAGAAAAATTCTATTCTTAAATCTTTCTCTACCATTTTCTTCTACCTTCTTAAAAATCTCCTTTCCAAAAACAGGCTTTCCATCTCTAAAACTAAGAACCTCTAGTACTTTCATTTTTTTCTTTTCATTTCCGGGATGGTATCCATAAAGTAAAAAGATATCCTCTCCTTCAAACTTTTGCTCCTGTATTTTATAATACAATGCTCCAAACCATTGTTCCGGACCTGTTTCCATATATTCAACATCTGACATCATAAAGGACTGATCTTTTAATTCTATGAGTTCTCCACCCTTCATTTGAACAAGTCCGTATAATTCATATTTGTGTTCTTCAAGCTGTACAAACCATGTAAAAACCTTAAATTCTCTTGATTCTGGAGATTTAACCGACATCCACTTCAATGCCTCAAAATCATATGTGTATGATCCTTCTTCGTTAAGAATCTCTCTAAGTAATGTTCCAAAGTTGTCTCCGGCTCTTTTCTTGTGCTCATATTCAAAAGCATTTGCCATTACATCGTTTAAGAATGCTAATTCATCCAGTTTGGAATCAAAACTCTGTGCTTTTAAACCTAAACCAAAGGTCACAATTACTAAAAGAATTGAGAATTTTTTCATAGCTCTAATTTTCGTTTTTAACGTATTCTCACGTCTCTTTTATTATTGACAAGTAGATTTTAACAAATATTTTGTTGGGATTAAACCCCTAAATAAGAACTAAGCAATTGATCATAATCAGGTCTATCTGATACTGTTTTATGAACATATTGGGAAACGACCTTTTTGTCATCAATAACAAATACTCCAGGCATTTGATACCCATCTCCTACAACCTTTAGTGTAAACGGGATATTCTGTGTGGTTACCAGATTTACTCCCCTCAACAAAGTCCTAAGACCATATAGTTGATTGAGTTTCCCTTTTGTTAGTCCGAACTGAGAATAGAATTTTTTGTTGGGGTCTGATACATGGTCGATACCTTGGAGATTATACTCCTTGAAGTAGCTCTCCGCCGTTTCTTTATCCGACATATGAGCAATTACTACTTTAACACCTTTTTCCTCATAGAAATTTCTTTTCTTAGAAATATCTATCATCGCCTCTTTGCAAAAAAGGCAACCAAAGTGCCTTAAAAAAACCAAAAGAACAGGATTATTGCTTGACAATTCGGCTACAGAAATGCCAGTGTCTGTTTTCATTTCTAACAGCACATGGTTGCCTAATTGAAGTGATTTATTTCCCATTCTTTTGGTTGACAATATACTAGATCAATTTCATATCATCAAATACGTCTAAAACTCCTTTTACAGCATTCGCACTATCATGTAAAAGACTCATTTCTTCTTTATTCAACTTCAATTCAATGATTTCGTTGATACCATTTTTTCCTAATTTAACCGGTACTCCCAAATACATTTCGTCCAAACCATACATATCGTTTATCCTTGCACATACTGGAAATATCCTATTCTCATCTTTGATAATCGCCTCTACCATTTGAGCTGCTGCTGCTCCCGGAGCATACCAAGCCGAAGTTCCCATCAAGCCAACCAGTTCTCCTCCTCCTTTTTTTGTTCTGTTTACAATCTTCTCAAGCTCTTCAGAATCAATTAACTCAGTAACAGGAATCCCGCCTACTGTGGTGTATCTTGGTAGTGGCACCATTGTGTCCCCATGTCCTCCCATTAATACTGCTTGAATATCTTTAGGAGATACATTCAATTCTGTTGCCAAAAAAGCTCTGTATCTAGCCGTATCTAGTATACCTGCCATTCCAAAAACTCTGTTAGAAGATAGTCCTGATGCTTTGAATGCCGCATGTGTCATTACATCCAAAGGATTCGAGACCAAGATAATTATAGGATTTTCAGAGTATTGCAAGATAGACTTAACAACAGATACTACGATCTTCGCATTTGTTGTAATAAGATCATCTCTACTCATTCCAGGTTTTCTTGGTATACCTGCAGTAATAACAACTATATCCGAATTCGCTGTATCCTTATAATCATCCGTTCCTCTCAATGCTGTCGAATAATAATCTATCGGAGCTTGTTGCCAACTATCCAATGCCTTTCCTTTGGCCATATCTCCCTTTAGATCCAATAACACTACTTCCTTACAGATATCCTTATGGGCCAAAACATTCCCTACCGTTGCTCCAACATTTCCTGCCCCAACTACAGTAACTTTTTTCATTTTTTTATTAAAGTTTTATTTAGTTAAAGTTTTACTTATAATTCTCTTGAAATTCAGGGCAAAAGTAACTAACATTTTTTTAAAAGACCCAGTAAACCAACAAATTCACTTAGCTCAACATCTTTTTATTTTCTACAAATACTCTCCATCTGGCGATTCCCCTTTTTCTTTGTCGTCAATATTCTTATCTCTGGCTTTATTTTCAGTTAATTGAATAATAATTATATTTTTACAATCCTTTTCAAAAAGTACTCTTACGCAAGTTTATAAGGTCTTTTTGTCAAGATATCTTAAATCAAAAACTAAAGAAAAAATGAAAAAAATATTCATTTTATTTGTGCTTAGCTGCATGACATATCATGTAAATGCCCAACATAATCATAAAGGCGTTTGTGGCACAACTATCGCAGATCAAGAATTGATGGATGTTATGTTCACAAATGAACCTTCCAAGATAAAAACTTTCAAAAGAGAGGATCAAATTTATGTTCCAGTTAAGTTTCACATGGTAGCAAACTCAAATGGAGAGAGCAGAATTCTTTTCTCAAATGTGGTTAAAAATCTGGCTAGAATAAATAGGGATTATAAGGTTCATAACATTACTTTTTACATGTACGAAGGAGTCAATGAGATAGACAATACAAGTATATTTCTGACACCTACTCAATTTCCTAATCTGATCGTATCACATAAGGATCCTAATGCTGTCAATATCTTTATTTGCCAAAACGCTGATACAGGCAGTTCGGGCGGTGGTACTACACTAGGATATTATCAACCTGGGGGAGATTATATTGTTGTTAGAAAACAAGAGTTAGAATCAGCTTCTTCTACACTAAGCCATGAGCTAGGTCATTTTTTTAGTTTAAGACATACCTTTTTTGGTTGGGAAGGCCAACCATGGAATCAAGACACGCACGGTTCTACAGTTACTCTTACAAAGGCTCCAGGAACTAATATTGATGTAGAAATAGTTGAAAGATCTAATTGTGATGTGGCAGCGGATAGATTTTGCGACACTCCACCGGATTACAACTTTGGAATTACCAATGGTGGATGTAGTTTCACTACCGTTGTGAATGACAGAAATGGTGAAAGGATTATTCCAATGGCTGATAACTTTATGAGTTATTTTGAAGGGTGCTCATCCTACCAATTTACTGGAGAACAAGAGGCTGCTATAAGATCTAATTTTAATAGCTCTGCAAGAGATTTTCTCAAATCTACTTATGAAGCAGATACGACAAGGTTGGAAAAATTAGTGCTTACTAACCCAGCTTCACCAGGTCAAAAGTATGATAATTACAATGCCGTTTCTATTGAATGGGAAGACTATCCTGAAGCCAAAAATGTTCTTTTAGAATTAATTGTAGGCAGTGATAGAAGAACCTATACTACTTCCGATGCAGGGCTTTTTATTACTGATTTAGAGCCTAACCAAACTTATCAAGGATTTCTGGTCCCATATAATGATGGATTGTCTGACTTCAATCAGACTTCCGTTGTATTTAGAACAGGTGATCAAACCAGCAGTGTTGATGAAATCAACTATTTTACCAATTTCAGATTCACTCCTAATCCGTTATCAAGAGGTAATGTTTTGAATCTTATTTGGGATTCTTCTGAAAGTGGAGAATTGTCACTTGATTTATTTGACGTATCCGGAAAACAAGTTTACCAAAATAACTATTCATTTTATAATGGAAATAATAACATCACAATACCTACCGAATTTTTAGGTTCAGGCATGTACATTGTTAAGGTTTCTGTAGAAAACAAAATACTTACGAAAAGAATAATTATTGATTAACCACTTAAAACATTATACTTAGTGAATTTACATGAATATCAAGGCAAGGAGTTATTAGCTTCGTATGGCGTGGCCATTCAAAGAGGACATGTTGCACATACTATAGAGGAGGCTATTACTGCCTACGAAAAAATTAAAGAATTAAGTAATTCTGATTTTGCCGTTGTTAAAGCTCAAATTCATGCCGGTGGACGAGGCAAAGGCGGAGGAGTAAAGTTAGCCAAGAACCTTAATGATCTTAAAGAACATGCCGGTAACATTTTGGGTATGATGCTTAAAACACCTCAGACTCCAGGTGGAATGGAAGGTCCTGGAAAATTGGTGAGGAAAGTTCTTATCGCGGAAGACAGTTATGCCCCGGATTTTGATGCTTGTAAAGAGTATTATGTCTCCATCCTAATGGATAGGGAGAAAAAACAAAATGTAATCATATATAGTACTGAAGGAGGAATGAATATTGAAGAAGTGGCAGAGGCTACGCCTCATCTTGTGCATAAAGAGTATATCGATCCACATTTGGGCTTATTAGGTTTTCAAAGTAGAAAAATTGCCTTTAATTTAGGTTTATCAGGCAAGGCTTTCAAAGAAATGGTATCCTTTATTAGTAAATTATACAAAGCTTTTGTCGGCTCGGATGCCAGTCTTTTTGAAATAAATCCATGTCTTCATACTGCTGACGATAGAATAGTAGCAGTAGATAGCAAAGTCTCTTTAGATGATAATTCTTTGTTTAGGCATCCTGATTTAGCCAAACTTAGAGATACTGATGAGGAAGATCCTACGGAAGTAGAAGCCAAAAGTTATGGATTAAACTATGTTAACTTAGAAGGGAATGTAGGATGTATGGTTAATGGTGCAGGTCTGGCTATGGCCACTATGGACATTATTAAATTATCTGGTGGATCTCCCGCTAACTTTCTTGATGTAGGGGGAACAGCAGATGCTGCAAGAGTTGAAAAAGCCTTTAGAATTATCCTTAAAGACGAAAATGTAAAAGCTATTTTGATAAATATCTTTGGAGGTATAGTAAGGTGTGATAGAGTTGCTAATGGTATAGTAGATGCTTGTAAAAATATGGGAGAAATCTCAGTTCCACTAATTGTGAGGCTTCAAGGTACCAATGCGGATATAGCGAAGAAAATCATTGATGAAAGTGGTCTAAAAGTACATAGTGCTATTCTTTTGGAAGAAGCAGCTCAACTTGTAAAAGAAGTAATAAGCTAGTTTACAAGAGAGTGTTAAAATATTATAAGTGAAATCATCGTAGTGATGGTTTCACTTTTTTTATGTCCTTTTTGTTCCTTTTAAATTGTACATTTAGAGATTACTAGCTTTTCATATCATGTCTGATGATTCTTTTGTAAGTTTCTCATTATCTCATTTTTCTCCTATTCTCGTAATATCTATTATTACAATAGCAACTATCTTATACGCAAGGAGACAAAATTCTTATAAACAAAGGATCATTGGCTTAGCTCTATCAATGGTGGTCCTCTGTTGTGTTATTCTACGGATGGCAATGTGTGCATATCATGATACTTTTACTTTAAAAGATGAATTGCCGTTTCATCTTTGTCGCACCCTAGCGTTAGTAATGCCCTTTTTTATGTGGAACAAAAATAAAAAGTGGCTTAACATTTGCTATTTTCTGGTTCTTGCAGGAACATTACAAGCAGTTATTACTCCAGATTTAGAATACGGTCCTTACCATCCAGATTATCTTATTTATTTCTTAATGCACGTTACATTGGTTTTTCTTCCTCTCTATGCGATATTCGTTTATAGAATAACTCCTTTGTTTAAAGATTTAGTTAATGCTATAATCGTTGCAAATTTATATTTGTTATTTACCCTTGCGATAAATTATATACTGGACTCAAATTATTTTTATAGTCGCCATAAGCCACCAAATGGCTCATTGCTAGATTATTTTGGGGAGTGGCCATATTATTTATTTGTAACCGAGGCCGTCGGAATAATTTTCTTTTTACTCTTGTATTTACCTTTTTACCTAAGAAAGGAAAAAATTTGATATAAACATTTGCTTATTTTAAAATGTATTATAAATTTGCAGTCGCTTTTTAAGTCGCTATATGCTTCCATAGCTCAGCTGGTTAGAGCATCTGACTGTTAATCAGAGGGTCCAAGGTTCAAGTCCTTGTGGGAGCGCTAGAAAAAAGGCACTTATGAATAAATCATAGGTGCCTTTTTATTTGTATATACTTTTGAAAATTTATCATTTGAATATGATCATTATTAACGCTTAGCATTACTACAAAAAACTGGAGATAAATTTCTCCGTTCTAATTTGAGTTGAGGGTGGCAACCTATTTTATTCAACAATAATGTTTACTAAAAATTGATCATCAATGGAATCATCACCATTCCACTCCTGCCAGTATTTTAATTTAAGTTGACTCTCTCCTCGTCTTTCTGCAATAAATACAAAAACTCTTTTTCCACTCCCTCCTAATGCATTCAGATCATTTGATTGATAGTCATCAGATATTTTCCTCAAATTATTTGACACTTCATTATCAAAGTGCCAGGAATAACCTGTTGTAGCATTTTCCGCAAGAACAATTTTTATCGAATCTCCTAGTTTAACGGACACTACACTCTCATGATCTTCTTTGATAAGAATTAATTCGCTCATATCAGATAATATTTCAAATTAAAATAAAAAACTTAGGTGAAAAATCACCTAAGTTTTTCAATTTATTACCAAACATACATTTCTTTGATTTGTCCTCCATCTATTTTGATTTTGGTGTTTTTATTGTATTGTTTGGCATGAGCAGCTAATATTGATAATGCCACGCATGAAGAATTATTGGAGGAGTTTAGCTTTTTCCAACCTAAACCAGTATAACTCGCCCATGAATTTCTAGTTTGATCTTTGGTCCACAAACCATGAACTTTTTTATTGTTATGCCATGTTCCTGCTCCAAACCCTTCTTCCATATTGGATTCATCCTCAAAAGGAGGAACCAAATTAGGCGTGCTGTCCTCATCAGAAAAAGAATTCATTTCTACTATATTTTCAAGAGGCTTTGACTCCTCTCCAGAAAATTCTTGATACAATTCCTCTATACTTTCAGTAGGACAGTTACAGTCCTTATTCTTTTTATCTTTCATAATATTTTTTTTAAAATAGTTAATTAATGTTTTAAGCGTATACTTCACAGATTTCGCCTTGATTTAATTTCACAGTCACATTCCTATTCATCCCTTTGGCAGCTGCCAAATAAGTCAGCATGATATAAAAATTAGTATCATTTTTATCACTAATTTTCTTCCATCCTTCACCACTTAAATACACGTAAGCATTTCTAGTAGAAGAATTGGCCCACAATCCTGTTACCTTTTTTGTTAAAGTTCCGGAATCTTCTATTCCTTCTACCGCCCATACCTCGTTGTCTATACCACACTGACCGTAGCCTATTCTAAAGTATCCACTTTCTCCCCAGCCAGATCCCCAACTATTTTTGCATATCCAATATCTACCGTTGTCATTGTATCCGACTATCGATACACAATGTCCTCCTCTTCTAGTCGCTCCGGAAGTCTTTCTATACACTCCACTTCTATAACTTGAGAAATCGGAATACACCGTGTAGCATGCCGTAAGCGGACCTTTAGTAGATACCCAATCTTTCATCTGAGAGATCGAAGTAATTTTCCTAAAATTTGTTATTTTCTTCACGGCATTTTGCCACCCTGAACGCAGTCCTGTACAGTTCTGATCTCCTGGTGTGTAAGGATAATGTGCTTCGTCCGTTACTCCCTTATCCTTAAATGCTCTCATAGCCGGTGGCACCCACCATCCTCCATTTGATCCGCCACATCTTCTTCCTTCGTTTCGAGCATGGCAGTAAAACAAATGAGCTTCAGAAAAGTCAACTGCATAGTTTGGATTGTTCCTTAGCCTTCGGATTGTTCCTTCCACCGTCGCTACTGTTCCGAAAGCAACACACGACCCGCAACTCCTTTGATTTTTCACTGGAGTTATAAAATTTTTGCCCCCAACATTTCTCAGATCATAGCTGGACGGTGCTGAAAAAGCTTCACTACTGGCTGATAGCATAGCCATATACTCCTGATAATTTGCTTCCGCCGCTGCTTCTTTTTCATCAAAAGTAGGTTCGTTTTCACCCGGTACATAACCCAAAAGTAAATCTTGTTCTTCTTGAGACATTTCAAATATTTCGGAGGATCCTGCTTGCCAATCTCCTCCTTCTGAATCAATAACACTCTGAATAGATTCTAATTTTTTGCTTTTTTTAGACATAATTTATCGTTTTAAATAGTTAAAAAAAACAGGCCTGTTTGATTAGATTAGAGACACCAAAATTAGACTGAAAACCAAAGAGATGAACGAGGAGAAATCCTAAGATTTGATTGGAATTTTCCTTAGAAATATAGAAGTATTTCCACCGTATGTTAAGGGGAAATACTCCTTATATTATCAAATTTACACTAATTGCATACTTTATTTAATTATCCCTGCTTTTTACTAACGGACCAACATTTTCGAAATCCATTTTCCGTTTTATCGATCATTTAAGTCTCTGAAAAAACTTAATTATTCTAATTCATTTAGGTGTTTAGATCTCAGAGCTATCAATAATAATTGTTCCCTTCTCTTTTTATTAGGCATCATTTCAGTTAGTAATAGGGTCTTATTTTCTATACAACTTATGATTTTATAGAGATTTTTAATATCTCCACGTTAAATCGTATATTTGAAAAGAATTTAAACAAAAAACGATGAAGAAATTTACCTTAATTTTCTTAATAACATTTATTTCTGTATCTCTCTTCTCTCAAAGTGAGAAAGCCAAAAGGCAAGCCCAAATGCAAGTTGAAAAAATGAATATGGTCATCACCGGCATTGATGAATCATTAGCTTTGAACTCCAATCAAATAACAAGATTGGAAAGATTATACGCTGACAAAAGAATGAAAATCAATGCCCTTAAAAGAGAAGGATTAGAAAAAAGAGAGTTTTTCGACGCTGCTCAAAAAATAGAAAATGAGTACAAACCAGCTATTGATGCCATTATGAACTACGAGCAGAGATATGCATTTTATAACCGACGAAGAAGTACAGAAAAGCAATGATAATGCTTGAGTAAAAAAATAAACTGGAGAGCTGCTCCCTACTTTAGGGTAGCAGTTTCCTTTATCACCGGCATTCTATTTTATGACTTTCTAGGTAACCAAATTTCATCATCGTTTTATTTCTTCTTAGTCATAATTTCTTTCTTGCTGCTGATAACATCATTAGCGTGGAAAAAGCACTCTACAGCTTCTATATCCATTCTTCTTTTCATGATGTGTGCTGGAGCTTTTATTCAAAGTATTTCTGATACCAAAAAAGCCAATTATTTATTATGGCAACATAGAAATGAAATATCTGAATGTCATGGAAAAATAGTTTCTGAACCTGTTATCAGAAATAGCCTACGATTAAATGTGTCCATTGAAAAAGTGGTTATAGATGGTTCAATATATCTTGCCTCTGGAACTATCGTTACCTACTTTAAAAAAGAAGACTCTTTAGCTCATATGTATCATCAAGGAGATAAGATTGTCTTCAATGCTCATATACAGGAAATAAAACCAAATTCTAATCCTTACGCTTTTGATTTCAAGACTTATCTAAAAAACAGAAGAATAGATTTTCAATCCTCTGTAAAACCAGAAAATCATACGCTCATTTCCAGAAATAATGCACCTATTATCAAAAGATGGGCTTCCAATCTTAGATCCAGGTCTATAAGTATACTAGAAAAACACCTAGAGGGGAGAAATCTGGCTATCGCCAGTGCCATGATCCTAGGTTATAAAAATCATCTTGATGATGACCTTTATAACGCCTACACCGATAGTGGAGCTGTTCATGTACTAGCGGTATCCGGATTACATGTAGGTATTGTTGCTATGATATTCATATTTCTGTTTAGCAAAATGAATATTTCAAATGTCTGGTTTAAATTGACACAAACTTTCATACTTATAGGTATTATAGGTCTGTTTGCCATGATGACAGGAGCAGCTCCTGCGGTGGTTCGGTCAGCACTTATGTTTTCCATATTCATCATTGCCAAATATTGGTTTCCGCACTACAACATTTATAATGCCATTGCTATCAGTGCTATTATCATGTTGATGGTCGAACCAAATCTTCTATATCAGGCCAGTTTTCAATTTTCTTATCTTGCTCTATCCAGTATTGTCTTTTTCCAACCACGATTAACTCAATTATATTATAGTTCGTTCAAGTCCATAGACTATATTAAAGATTTAGCTCTTCTTTCCATTTCTGCTCAAGGCTTTGTATTTCCAATTACCTTATTCTATTTTCATAAATTTCCAAGCTATTTTATTCTAAGTGGAATAATAGCCATTCCATTAGCCACGGCTATATTGCCTACAGGATTACTTCTCATTGTCATGGATGCCTGGGCTCCTTCTTTCATCGTGGATGTGATTGTAATGGGACTTAATGGATTATTAGACCTATTAAATCTTTCTATTACAAGTATTCAAAGATTACCTTTTTCCAAAATTGATGGTATCTGGCTAAACTGGTATGAATTAGCAATTATTTACTTAGCAATAACTATCACAGTAGTTATGTTAATCACTTATCAAAAGAAGCTGATTAAGTATGTTGCCTGTATTGTAGTCGTATTCTTAACCCTTAAAATTGTCAATTTGAAAAGGCAACATAACCAATTATCTCTTGTGATATATGATAACTATAAAAGTCCTTTGATGGATATAGTCGATGGAAAAAATCTATTTACAATAGGAAATAACAATAACAACTTTCAGATTGCTCAAAATTTTAGGACCAAAATATCTCCATATCGCTCTTATCAAATTGAAGATGGGCATAACTACTCTACCAACAATCTCTCCATATTCAATAATGAAATATGTGTTGATAATCAAAGTATTTTAATTCTTGAAAGCGACAAATCACTACCTCAAAATTTAGATTTTTTCGATATGGTGATTATACAATGTAAGCTTGATAATGATGCTATACAACTACTCAACTCCTCCACGATTCGAGAAATCATCGTCTGTAGTAATTTGAAAAAAAGAGAAATCAGTTATATAAAAAAGAATGTAATTAATAAATCAATTTACGATGTAAAACAAAACGGAGCCTTAATCATAAAAATATAATCCACTATGCGTCATCATTTTTTCTTTACCCCGCGTGAACTGCGAGGAATAGCTACATTTATCGTCTTATGTATCATTATATATGCCATGTTTTATTTTTGGCTTAATTCCTCCTATCAAGAACCGAAAATCACTGTGCTTACGAAAACAACTGAGCCAAAAATTGACACTCCAGAAGAAAAAAAGTTTACTTATACTCGTGCTAGTCAGGCCATTAAAACTTCATCATCAACTGTTGATAAGGATAATCAGGTTTTTCTTTTTCCTTTTGATCCAAATAGTATTTCCGAGGACTCTCTTAAACTACTAGGTCTAAAAAAATGGGTGATTAACAATATTATAAAATACCGAAGTCATGGAGGGAAGTTTAAGCAAAAATCTGATCTTCAAAAGATCTATGGACTAGAAGAAGAAAGTTACCAACGGATCAAACCTTACATACTATTGAAAGATACGATGTTTAGACACCCGTCTCCTCCTCCCATCGCTACTCGTACCCTTACATTGATTGACATTAATACTGCTGATTCGTCAGCATGGGTTTCCTTACGAGGAATTGGCCCTGTTTTATCGAGACGAATCATTAAGTTTAGAAATCGTCTGGGAGGATTTCATGATATTTCTCAAATCAGTGAGGTATATGGTTTGAGTGATTCTACATATCTCAACATTCGACATCAGTTAGAAATTAAGAAGGCCAATACTACTACTATAAACATTAACACTGCTGATTTCAAAAAACTCAAAAAACATCCCTATATCAGTTCCAAGATCGCCAAATTAATCATTCAATACAGAAAACAACATGGACCCTACAATAACATAGAGGGCATAAGAGACATTAAAATAATTAGTGATAGTTTATTCCAAAAAATAAGTCCTTACCTTCGTGTAGAAAATGCGAAAGAAAATGAATTATGATGAAGCATACGAACAGCTAAATAAGATTTTCAACAGGATTGAAAATGAAAATATTGGCTTGGAAGAATTGAGTAAAGACATAAAAAAAGCTCAAGAGTTAATCACATTTTGTAAGACCAGGCTAAGAGAAATTGAAGAAAACATCACTGGAATTACTCAAGATGGGGACTCTGAGTAGATTAATTACCATTTAAAACCAAGCTGCAAAGAAATATAATCTGCGACCCCAAAATGAGATTTCAAAGCCACACCTAAATACGGACTAATCTTTTTTTCATAACCTAGGGGATAGTAGGAAGTCTGCAATCTGAAAAATACTGCCTCATTATTTACTACCCCTTCTTTTGGAATATAGGTTCCAATAATATATTTGGTGGAAAAATGGCCAAATATCATTTCCCAACCTGTGGTGACAATGCATTTAACCGATCTATCTTTAGCCTCTTCTTCCTCGACAAAATCTCTCAGATAATAGTAATAACTTGGACCGTGAAATTCTCTTTCTCCTCCAAGAAATACATTAAAAAAATCCGAAAAACGATAATATCCCATCAAGCCCATTATATTAATCTCATATCTTGGTCCTCCAATGTTTTCAGATGTTGCCGCACCACATCCATAATAGACATCGAAACCATACTTCTTCAAACTATTATACCCAGATCTTTTTTCAGTTCTATCTTCCTTGACCCTGCTAAAAACATACTTAAGACCCAAATGAAAATAATTAATTCCGCTATTAGGTAATTTCCTCTTACCATTTGAGAAATGTGATAAACCCAGAGTTAATGCGACCCAATCAACTGATTTAAGGCGAAAATCAAAGGACAACTTCGTATTATTGTTTAAATGGCTACTTATGGCATTATTAGTAGTATTATTGATTGGATGATATAATTTATCAATGTAGGCAATGCCACTACTCAGATTAAATTTAATATTGAAAAAATCATCATCCAGAACATGGAATTGGATCCCCGGAATAATCGCGTAAGCATTTCCCAAAACCTCATTATCCCCAAAGTAAGTCCACCCGATACTGGTTATGAAATGAGGATAACCCCAATAATTTTCCCATCCTATCGAGTCTCTAAACATTTTTCTATACTCCAACCCTACATATTGGCTGTAGTGGGGTATTTCGAATGCTAATCCCGGCTTATGTTTAAATACAAAAGCTCTATTATATTCTAAAGAAAAATCATAGCTCTTCTGTGCCTGTATCGAAGAGCAAAATATAAACAACAGTACGAGATTACATGTCCACCTCATCTATCATGGTTTGGAGAAAATCTTTGCTACTATCCATATCGTTTTTTAGATAGACATCCTCGGTTCGAAAAGGAACTTTAGTTCTGAATCTTTTTCTGTATTTCTCCAATGAAGATGAAGATTTCACCCCTTTTCTAAAATCCATCGCTTGGTTGGCAATCATCCACTCTATTCCCAATACGGATTTGACATTTGACAGAACTTTATAACATTTAGTGGCTGCATTTGCCGCCATGGATACGTGATCTTCCTGACCCTTACTGGATACTATACTATCAACAGATGCCGGTGTACATAGATACTTATTTTGGCTAACAATAGAAGCGGCAGTGTACTGAGGTATCATATACCCAGAGTTTATGCCTGGGTTAGCTGCTAAATAAGCTGGTAAATCTCTATCTCCATTAATCAACTGATATGTCCTTCTTTCAGATATATTAGCTAACTCTGCAAGGGCCAACGACATATGATCCAGTACTAATGCCAACGGTTGTGCATGAAAATTCCCTCCGGAAAGAATAAGGTCTTCATCAGGAAAAATATTTGGATTATCCGTAACACCGTTTAGTTCCGTTTCTACTACTTTCTTAATATACGTTAAGGCATCTGCCGTAGCACCATGAACCTGCGGAATACATCTGAAGGAATACGGGTCCTGGACACTATAACGGCTCATGCTTTCTACATCCGACCCTTTTCTCCATTCCAATATTTCTTCCGCCACTCTCTGTTGTCCTTCATGTCTTCTCACCCTGTGAATGGCCGAATGGTAAGGAGCATTATCACAGGCATATGCTTCACATGACAATGCAGCAACTAGATTAGCAACTTTGAGTAGTCTGCTGGCCTGAGTAATACAATACACCGCAAATGCCAACGAAAATTGTGTTCCATTGAGCAAGGCGAGACCTTCTTTCGATTGTAATTCAATAGCATCAATCTCCAATTTCTCAAGAAGAGCTTTACTTTCCAATAGTTCTCCCTTATAGTATGCTCTACCATGACCTATTAGTACACTCGCTAAATGTGCTAATGGAGCTAAGTCACCTGACGCTCCTAGTGATCCCTGCTCAAAAATCTGAGGAATCACCCCTGCATTATAGAGATTCACCATTCTCTCAGCCAATACGGGAGAAACACCGGAATACCCCTGAGATAAGTTTTTTATTTTAAGTAAAAAGATAAGCTTGGATATATGCCTGGGTATCTCATCACCCATACCACAAGAATGACTTATTACTAATTTCTCTTGTAATCGAGAAAGATCTTTAGGTGAAATCTTCGTATTACAAAGCGAGCCAAATCCAGTGTTAATGCCATAAAAGATAGATGATTCTTCCTTCGTCTTCTCTTCCAAAAACTCCCGGCATTTCCTAATAGCTTGCATCGCAGAAGCTGAAAGCTTTATTTTCTCATCACTATTAATAAACTTCTCGCAATCAAATACCGTAATAGGGTTTAAGCTTATCTCTACCATAAGAATTAGATATAATTTTTAAGTCCGTAAATATAAGAACAATGCCCTCAGCATTGATAGGAAATTTGTTCCGAATACTACATCATCAAACTAATACGATGGACCCCCGGCTGATACTCTTTTTGAAGCAATGACTTAATCCCTTCATAATGGGCCTTTTCATTAACGAAATCCAGATCATTGAGATCAATAATCAATACAGGAAAGGAAAGAATATTTCTAAAATATTCAAAATATGAATTCTGAATCTTGGTCAAATAATCCGCTTTAATGTGAGTCTCGTATGATCTGCCTCGCTCCGCTATCTTATTGAGCAGATAATCCACACTTCTGTGAAAGTAAACCATCAACTCCGGTTGAGGAAAACCCTGAAGCAATACATTAAACATCTTGGTAAACATGCGATATTCATTTTCGGGAAGGTTTTGTCTGGCAAACAATAGGTTTTTGACAAACGCATAATCAGAAATGATAAACTCGGAAAACAAATTTTGAGATTGAAAGCTTAGCTGCAACTGCTTGTATCGTTCCGTCATAAAAAACAACTCTACAGTAAAAGCATATCTTTCCGGTTCTTTATAGAAATAAGGTAGAAAAGGATTATCTGCAAACTGCTCTAATATCAAATCACAATTGTACTCGTCAGCGATCTTCTTACAAAAAGAAGTCTTTCCGGCTCCGATATTTCCCTCTATACAAATATAGTTGTAAGGGAACGCTGACATAGTATTAAAATTGATTATTAAATTAGTTTCGTAGGCAAACATATCAAAAAGAAATGGTATATGTCTACTCATTTGACAATTAATACAATAGGACTTCCGTAAATAAAAAGAGCCCGAAATTCAATTTCTTAACTTCGGGCTCTTTGAGTAATCGTTAAATCTAATCTATTTCTTCTTACTTATCTTTTTCAGTTTCTTTCTGCTATTAATCGCGATCAATTTGTCTAAAGTGATCGCCGAATCAGCCTCTGAGATAGAAGAATAAGTCTGTCCTCTTCTTAATCTCGTCTTCTTTTCCTCTTGTATTGAGTTTCTATCTATATCGAGTGTAAATCTTTTTAATGTAAATATGGAAGGTAACTTCTCCAATGCTTCAACCTCTCTGTTCTCCTTTTCTAATTTCTTGGAATAAGGAACATATACGATGTCATCATATGAGCCGTTGTTATCCAAATACTCGAAGAGATTCTTCTCAGGTAACGTAATGGTATACTTTCCATCTTCATTCTTTGGAATATAATTCCTAAGGTATGCAGGATTTAATTTTTTCAATAAATCTAAATCCAACTCATATTGTTTCGCTAACTCTTTGAAATTTATTTTTTCATAAACCTTAGCAGTACCTGTAAAGATCAATTCACTCTCCGGCTCCTGAGGGACGATATTATGTTCATGATAATAATTCATCAGGTATGAAGCCGCGATAAATTTAGGAATATAATTACGTGTTTCTCGTGGAAGATATTTCTGAAGCTTCCAGAAATCCTTGCTCCCACTTCTTCTAATCGCCTTATTTACATTTCCCGGACCACAATTGTAGGCTGCCAAAGCCAATGTCCAGTCCTCATACTTATTGTATAAAAACTCCAAGTACTCTGCTGCTGCATAAGTAGATTTCATAGGGTCCCTTCTCTCATCGATCGTTCTGTTGATCTTAAGGTCTAGCATCCTAGCTGTAGGTTTCATGAACTGCCACAATCCTGCCGCTCCCGCATGAGATGTAATACTAGGTCTTAAACCAGACTCTATAATGGGAAGATATTTGAGTGATTCGGGTAGTCCCTTCTCTCTCAATACATTTTCGAATAAGGGGAAATATATATTTACTCTGCCAAGTAACACTTCACTTATGTGCTTGTGTTTTTCGACATAGAAGTATATGTTTTTCGATACTTGTTTGGTATATGCCACATCGACAACCGTATTCAGATTGTAGACTCTCTGTTCTACAATGCGATCATCCTCCATATTAAAATATGAGGCAGCACTAACCAATGTCGCCAATGACAGCATAACAGTAGTCATCAGCAACTTTGTTGCATACAAATAATTGTTCATGGGTTTGAACGCTTTATTTAAATTATCAAATCAGTCTTTGTGTATTGTTCTGACAGTATTAAACTGTAATTGTGTGAAATTTGGTGTGCAAAGGTATACTTTAAATTGTTAATAATTGTTAAATTATAAATTATTTTTTTTCATAATTTGTAATTAATTGATAATCAACAATCGTGCCAAGAAGATTTTTTGTAGTTTTTTGGTTATCAGAGTTATGGGCATAAAAAAACCCTGTCGATCTAGTCGACAGGGTAAAAATTTTGCATTTATAAACACCCTAAAAAATGCAACAGTAGTATAATCCTACTCTTTTTTTTTGCACCACCTTATACCTTTGTAAAGGCAACACATATGAAAAAATGAACTTTATCTTTCAGTGAAAAGCACCCCTGCTATTCACCCAGTAATTTTCCAAGAAGCACCCTCGAGTGATCGAGGATGCGGACTTTTAATCTACTAACACCCAAAAATTAAAAGTTGATCTTCTTAGTATATGTTCGACTTCCTTCGTTAAGGAAGATATTTATCTTTTTTGCACTCAATGTATTCTACAGGTCTCCAAGAATTTCTTCTATAAAGTCTAATATCCACTCGATCATGATTACATTGTTTTATTAAAAAAGTTAATTAATACTACAAATGTACAGACCGTATGTACTGTCAATATTAACAGCAGACAAGTATTTACGACACTGTATATGCAAACAAAATACATTTACTGTGTCATAAGTTGCTCATAATCAACATTATGACCCTAAGCAAGCTTTACTATTTTAACAAATATTACAATACAAATATAATCTGTAATAATAAGTAGTCTTTCAACTATTTATTTACATTTGAGACATCAAATATAGTCATATATCGGTGCAATAACTATATAAACTTATGATTATCAAATTATTATACTAATGGAACACATCATAGAGCTAACAAAATTCTTCTCGAAAAGAGAAATTCATGATATCCAACCGTGGAAAAAAAATTCTAAATACGACACTTTATTCCGCTTGATTTTGGAAGAAAAACTCAAAACTATAGACTCTGCTATGGAAACTTTAGGATTTTCAGATAAAAACAAAGGCTCTTTTGATAAGTTAATTCAGAGATATGAACGTAAACTTTGTAATGCTATTTTTGCAATTAACACAGAAAAAGAAGATGTAAGTTTATATAACAAATTGAATTTTTCTGCCTATAGAGTATTTATGATAGCCAAAGTGTTAAGACAAAAGGCTTTCTATGACTTAAGTGCAGTATATCTTAAAAAAGCACTTAAAAAAGGTCTCAACCTTGGTGCAACAGAATTGAATCTCATTTCTAGTGCAGAGTTAATGCAGTATTACAGCTTCGTTAAGACCAACTTGGATAAAAGTCTTCATTACGGCAAAATACATGAAGAACAAACAAATATTCTTTTATCAGAGATAAAGGTGAATAATCAAATGATTGAACTGCAAAAGTATTTTACTATCGAAAAAGATAGAGAAAAACTTATATTAAAATCTTCTTCATTCATTCCTGAATTAGAAAGGCTTATGAAAAAGCATAATTCTTTCTTCCTACAGCTTCATGGCTATAGACTTCTAATGATTGATGCAAGTCTTAGAAAAAATCAAACTCAGGCAATAGAATACAGTAAAACTGCTCTTGAATATTTCTCCAAAAAATATAAATCTTCTGTTCCTTTAGAGATCTTTAATAAGGCAATAGCAGAGAATTACTTAACCCTAAAAGATTTTAAAAATGCTTTAAGCTTTTTTGAACAATCACTTTCTCATTCAAAAGACAATTCTTTCAGACAACTTCTTCTTTTGGGTAATCTATTCACAGTCTACTCACATACACAAGAATATAATAAACTTTTCCAAACCACTTATGGAGCCTTATCTAAATCTATTATAGACCGTTATGCTCAACTCAAACAGTCGTGGATCATCAAAGAAGCTTATGTGCAATTTCTTGCTGAGCTCGGATATGTAGATCAAGAGATCATCGATGCTACCCCTCATAAGAAATTTCGTCTAGGTAAATTCATGAACGAAGTGCCCCTCTACAGTGCCGACAAGAAAGGAGCTAACGTATCTATCCTTATCATCCAGTTGCTATGGCTTATCAAAGACAAAAAATATAATCAGGTGATCGACAAACTGGAGAGCCTCACCCAGTACACCTATCGATACCTCAAAAAGGATGAGACCTTTCGATACAACTGCTTTATCAAAATGCTACTCAAAATACCAAAAGGTAATTTTCATCCATTCCTTACGCAGAAGCATGCAGATAAATTACATAAGCAACTAATGGCTACCGAATCCAAACTTGTGGAGTTTGCCATAGAAGTAGAGCTCATCCCTTTTGAAGATCTTTGGGAGATCACTATGAAAATGCTAGAGGATAATAAGTAGCTGTTTTCAATTTTTAGTTGTTAAAGTTTTATAACAAATAATGAATGCGAGGGAGTATTTTGACGGGCTAGACTCATTTGGTTAATCGCAACACCTATTTTTACATGATCTTATATGAGTATGCTAACAGCTAAATCCTATATGAATACTCATACAGGATATTAGCATTGTAGGGCGTTATATAAAGATGGAGATTATTTCAATGCAAAATCTTGTTGAGGTCATTAATAAGATGCTCCATACCAATAAATAGTTGGTTGAAGTTTACAACACTTATTAAGAAAATGGAGCTTATCCATCCGTTGTTAATTCTAGAATTGACAGCCTGATGTACCATTTGAAATCAAAAGAAGCTTAGTTATATCAAAACATCGGCTTGGGAGCTAGATCCATCCATTCACCGATACAGCTGTTCGCTGTTCCTTATTATATTATAAAAACAGTTACTGTAAAGTAAATAATCAATAAGATTATGATCTTATACTCATAACTAAATACTAAAAACTATAGGACTAACACCTATCTCGTCAGGTATACACTTCTATTTCGATCCAGCTCGCGGAAGAAAGGATCTTTTAAGTCCTTGATAAATCGAATAGCCTCACCTGTGGATTTCATCTCCGGTCCTAGCTGTTTATCCACATTAGGAAACTTATCAAAAGAAAAGACAGGAACTTTAATCGCATAACCTTCTAAATTCTTTTCATATGTAAAGTCCTTAATCTTTTTAGTTCCTAGCATCACCTTGGTGGCAATATTTAAGAAAGGTACTTGATAGGCTTTCGCTATAAAAGGTGTTGTCCTTGATGCTCTTGGATTGGCTTCTATTACATACACCTTATCATCTTTGATCGCAAATTGGATATTGATCAATCCTCTGATATTAAGGGCTTTTGCCAATCGAGCGGCATACTCTTTCATGATCTCAATGGCCTGATCCGACAAACTATATGGTGGCAACATAGCAGAACTATCTCCGGAGTGAATACCTGCAGGTTCTATGTGTTCCATGATGCCCATGATCAATAGTTCATCTCCGTCATAGATAGCATCGATTTCTGCTTCTTTAGCTCTCTCTAAAAACTGATCTATCAATACTTTATTATCCGGTAAATGCTTGAAAATGGAGATCACCTGACTCTCTAATTCATCATCATTAATAACAATTCTCATTCGTTGACCTCCCAATACATAGGATGGTCGTACCAGTACGGGATAAGTGACTTCATTGGCTATTTTGATAGCTTCATCAGCATCGACTGCAGTGCCATATCTAGGATACGGGATATCCAGCTCCTTCAATAGGTCTGAGAATCTACCTCGATCCTCAGCTAAATCCATACTTTGAAAGTCAGTACCTATTATTTTGAATCCTTTTTGCGTAATCTTTTCGGCTAGTTTAAGAGCGGTTTGTCCACCCAACTGCACGATTACTCCTTCGGGTTTTTCGTACTCAAGAATTTCTTCGATATGCTCCCAAAACACAGGTTCGAAATAAAGTTTATCAGCAATATCAAAATCTGTTGATACGGTCTCCGGATTACAATTAACCATAATGGCTTCGTATCCTTCTTCTTTAATAGCCAGTAAGCCATGCACACAACAGTAATCAAACTCAATACCCTGTCCTATCCTGTTAGGCCCAGAACCCAATACCAATATTTTCTTTTTGTCAGAAACCACACTTTCGTTCTCTCCATCAAAAGTTGAATAAAAATATGGCGTCTGAGCTTCAAATTCTGCTGCACAAGTATCCACCATCTTATACACTCTTCTGATACCGTGTTTCTTTCTGACTTTAGTGACCTCCTCTTCGCCTATTCTCAGTAGCCAAGCGATCTGGTTGTCGCTATATCCATTCTGCTTTAATTCGACAAATAGTTCTTTTGGAATGTCCTCAGCTACATTGTATCTCATCAATCGGTCTTCCATCTTGACCAAAGACTTGATCTGCTCAATATACCAAGGATCTATTCTTGTTAACTTGTGGATGGTCTTAGAAGGAACTCCAAGTCTCAATGCATCTTTTAATCGATAGATTCTGTCATCACTAGCTGTTTCCAATCTTGTCAGAATATCTTCTGTTCTGATCCATTCCTTCATGTCAGCTCCCAATCCACTTCTATTGTTTTCCTGGCTTTGACATGCCTTTTGAAGTGCTTCGTTAAAGCTTCTTCCTATAGCCATCACTTCTCCTACTGACTTCATCTGAAGTCCCAAGCTAGTATCCGCACCGTTGAATTTAGCAAAATTCCATCGTGGCATTTTGACAATCACATAATCCAAAGAAGGTTCGAAATACGCTGATGTAGTCTTGGTGATCTGATTTTTAAGTTCATCCAGGGTATAGCCAATAGCCAGTTTAGCTGCTATTTTGGCAATAGGATATCCCGTTGCCTTGCTCGCTAAAGCGGAAGATCTACTTACCCGAGGATTGATCTCGATTACTATCAGCTCTTCCGTTTCAGGATTAATAGAAAACTGCACATTACATCCTCCAGCAAAGTTACCCATCGATCTCATGATCTTAATGGCACAATCCCTCATATGTTGAAATGTAGTGTCTGCCAATGTCATGGCCGGGGCCACCGTAATACTGTCACCTGTATGAATACCCATCGGGTCCAGATTCTCTACAGTACATATAATCACTACATTGTCATTGTCATCTCTTAGCAATTCCAACTCATACTCTTTCCATCCTAATACTGCCTTATCGATTAACACTTCATGTGTCGGCGAAGCATTAAGTCCTCTACGTAATGCTGCATCGAAGTCTTCCTCTTTCATTACAAATCCTCCACCTGTTCCACCAAGTGTATAAGAAGGTCTGATCACTAAAGGAAATCCTATCTTTTGAGCTGCTTCTTTTCCTTCTAAAAAGCTGTTAGCGATATACGAAGGAGCTACGCCCATACCCAACTTAATACAGTGCTTTCGAAATTCTTCTCTATTTTCTGCCAATTCGATAGCATCGATATCGACACCTATCAGTTTCACTCCAAACTCTTCCCAAAGTCCTTGGTTTTCGGCTTCGATAGCCAAGTTTAGAGCTGTCTGCCCTCCCATCGTAGGTAGAACAGCGTCGATCTCAACTTCTTGTAGAATTTTTCTTAAACTCTCTACAGTAAGTGGCAAAAGATACACATTATCCGCTGTAACAGGATCCGTCATAATAGTGGCCGGATTCGAATTTATTAGTGTAACTTTTATACCTTCTTCTCTCAGTGACCGACTTGCTTGTGTACCTGAATAATCAAATTCACAGGCTTGTCCAATAATAATAGGCCCACTTCCGATGATTAGTATTGATTTTAAGGAATTGTCTTTTGGCATGAGCAGCAATTTATAAATTGCTCGCAAATATAATCACTACATCACAAAAATGGACCAAGACACATATGTGTTTTATTAATTTATTATTTGGGAGGACTCGTAGCGATCACCAGATGAAAATTATCCCTGAATAACTTAATCGCTATCGCCAATAATATGATACCAAATAACTTTCTCAATATTTGAATACCGGTATCTCCTAGCAGGTTTTTAATCTTATTAGTAGAAATAAGAACTGCGAACACAAAAAGTATATTTACAATGATACCAATGGCGATTGTAGCCGTATCAAATTTAGACTTCAAAGAGATAATGGTAGTCATAACACCTGCTCCAGCTATAATTGGAAAGGCTAACGGTACTATAGCACCGGATTTACTGGACGGGTCTTCTCTAAAAAGAGTTATCCCTAGTACCATTTCAATACCCAGGAAAAATAATACCAAAGCACCTGCCACAGCAAATGACTTTGAGTCTATCCCAAACAAAGACAAAATATGTTCTCCAAGAAACAAAAATGCCATCATGATCACCAATGATACCAATGATGCTTTTGTAGATTCGAGCTTTATCCCTCTTTTCTTCATATCTAGAATTATCGGAATAGAGCCGATAATATCAATTACTGAGAAAAGTATCAAGCTAACGGATACGATTGCTTTAACATCCATTTCAATAAATTATAAAATTCTTTGAATATCTGAAACTAACGGGTCTTCATGTGACCAAAGTACCAATCCAGGGTTTTTGCCCACTTCTATACTACCTAAATCATCTTCAAAACCCAAGGCCCTAGCTCCATTAATACAAGCCCATTGAATTACTTCATCAAATTTTAGATAAGAGCAATATTTTAAAATCGTCTTGATTTCTTCTGCAATGGATAATTGCCAGTTAGAGGTTAAACTGTCCGTTCCAATAGTCATCGTTGCACCCTCCTCTATAAAGTACTTATAAAAAGGTAGTTTATTCTCTATATACAAATTGGCATTTGGGCAAGTAGCCCAATATATGGATGCATTGGTCCATTCCTTTGCAAGAGCTATATCTCTATTTTGACTCGTCGTATTATGCACAAACAATGTACGACTATTAGGGTTCATGCCTTCTAAGGCATAATTTATAGCCCTTGATCCTGTAGGAGTAAAAGCATCAAGATTCAAACCCAATGTTTCATAAAAAGAAGAAAAGTCTCCTTCTCCGTTAATAAAGAGCTGATTTTCGTGGGGTGTCTCTTGATTATGAATAGAGATGGTATCCCCTTTCATAGACTGTTCGTTAATAAACCTAAATAAGCTTCTGGAAACAGTGTACGGTGCATGAGGAACAAATGACTTTTTATCTCCTTCTTTTATATTGAATTGATTGTATACCTGTTGATATTGGGCTATGGTGCCTTCTGTGAAATTAGGATTCAAAAAATCAAACATTTCCACAAAAGTGTAATATCTTATTTTACTACTTAGCTTGGTTTCTGAAGTATCTGCTTTATTAGAGATGTCACCAACCGCCATGATGCCGGCCTCCCACATGTTCTTATCTTCTTTCTCAATGCAAGATTTTATAACGTCCGGGTCTACGTCCCTAAAACCCACTACTTGTTTCAAAAAAGGTAATAGGCCTGTCCCTGTATCTGCTTTTCCTAACATATGGGACAACTCTAAATGGCAGTGCGTATTAATAAACCCTGGTGTTATTACACCTTCTTTCATTTCAATTGATGAGGAATCATGTTCCCTAAC
Source organism: Saprospiraceae bacterium (assembly GCA_965230495.1). Classification (GTDB taxonomy): domain Bacteria; phylum Bacteroidota; class Bacteroidia; order Chitinophagales; family Saprospiraceae; genus JACJYM01. The sequence continues at coordinate 2,781,494 of OZ246004.1, forward strand.
CGGACTAATATCTACAAGTTTTCCATTCCGATCACAGATTAATACTGTGTTTTCCAGAATGTTACCTTTTCCATCATAAATTTTTGGAGCAGAAATTTTTCGCATGAACTCTACGTATAAATATAATAAAAGAGCAAAGTAACAATGTATTACTTTGCTCTAGTTAAATTATTGGAAAGAAATGAGATTATTTTTTCTCGATCTCTTTCATGCTATCTTTTACTTCAGATTCTATGTTTGCTTTTGCATTATTAAACTCTCTAATCCCTTTACCCAATCCTTTCATCAATTCTGGAAGTTTTCTGCCTCCAAATAATAATAATATCACAAATGCTATAAGAATTAATTCTGGTCCGCTGGGAATTCCAAATAGTACCATTTTATTTATTTTTAAGATACAAAGTTATAAAAGGTATAACACTTATTTATTAATAACGTTCCCCTTCTTTTTACTTTTTAAGTCCAATTTCTCGTAATCTTTCATCCAAATACTCGCCCGCTGTCATATCTGTATATGCTTTAGGTCTATCTTCAGTAATACAACTGTCTAAACAAGTCAAATCCATTTCGCTCTTGGGATGCAAGAAAAAAGGAATACTCAATCTTGGTACATGCCATAATTCCTTTGGTGGATTGACTACTCGATGAGTAGTAGATTTCAAATAGTTATTTGTCAATCTTTGCAACATATCACCTACATTAATGACTATTTCGTCTTTTTCCGGCATAATGTCCAACCATTCGTTGTCGGAATTCAATAGCTGTAATCCTCCAGCCGAAGCTCCCACAAGTAAGGTAATCAGATTGATATCTTCATGCTGTTCCGCTCTGATAGCCGTTTCCGGTTCCTCAGTGATAGGAGGGTAATGAATAGACCTCAAAATGCTATTTCCTCTATCTATCTTTTGAGAAAAATACTCTTCCTCCAATCCTAAATGTATTGCAATGGCTCGTAGCAAATGTCCCCCTGCGTGTTCAAAAGCTTTATAAAGTTTCTCTGCATACTCTGAAAAACTTGGCATTTCATCAACATACGGATTTTCCGGATAAATATCAGCAAGAGAATCACTTCTGTCAACGTACTGTCCAAACTGATAAAACTCCTTAAGGTCTGCAACCTTTGATTGCTTGGCATGCTCTCTTCCAAATGAAGTATATCCTCGCTGTCCTGCCAAACCCGCTATCTCATAGTTTTTTTTGGTCGATACAGGAAGTGAAAAGAAATCTTTAGATGCATTGAAGAAACCATCTATCAATTCTTTTGGTACTCCATGATTTTCAACACCTACAAAACCTACTTTATGAAACGCCTTTCCCAATTCTTCTACAAACTCCTTTCGCTGCTCATCGTTTCCATTTACAAATTTTGACAAATCAACCAGAGGTATTGCTCTATTGCTCATACTATCCTTTTTTTAAAAATAATTCAAAAATTATACCAATGTCATTTATTATAACATGGACCTATTATTTCCTGTTTGGTTTAAATTTAGACATTTCCAATAATTTTTGGGAATCTCTAAAACCGATAAGATCTGCCATCTCAAAGTCGTCTTTCCTGTCCATAAATGCTTTAACGATTCTGAATCCTAGATAATTGGCCGTTCTACCCGGAGCTGCATTTGGCATACCAGGAGAATCAGGACCTTCATCGACATATTTGTTGGTTTTAACTCCGCTTGTTTCATAAAATAAATCCTGATCAAAGAAAAATGCCCACATTTCAAGTTCATTCTCTCTGCACCAATTTAACTGGTCTTCAGTATATTCAAAAATAACAGAATCGTGAGTCATGGGCAATACATGATCAAGAATATAAAGTCTTTTTCCATTGTGTATCATCCTATCTAGCAAGGTAGGTCCTGGAGGAGTTCCTATCCTCTCCTCTAGCATTGTTTGAATTACCTTTAAAGCTATGTGATCTTTATTAAACCTTCTGGTAATATACTCAGAAAAAGCAGGGTTTTTGGGATCAAGTAGCTTATATGGATAATCATTTCCTAGAAACATATCCAACCCTAGACCTATACCGTCCGTTTCTGTATCTTCAAAAATGAATTTTTGAAAAGAAAACTCTGAAATGTATGTATATACATTTGGAATTAAAGCTTTGGGGAAATAGTATTTATAATACTTTAATGCTTCTACAATTTCCGCTTCTTGTTTACTAAAATTACCATAAATACTGTCAACCTTTTCAATCAATACCTGCACACTGCTATCCTGAATAAAACTATTTAGATTGCTTACAAATGTATCTTTTCCCATCTCTCCTTTAATCGGCAACACATTTGAGAAGAATATTTGTGTAAATACCGGATACCTCTCTTCAATTTGCTGATATTTTTGGGAAGTCCACGGATATTCTTCCAATAGTAATTTTTCGTATCTCACAAACAAAGGGTTTGCCTCTACTTGAGATACATCAGGGGCATTCTTTATATCTCCTTGACAAGACGAAAACCATAACGCACCCAACATGAAAAACAAAACAAGCATTCTCATATTCTCCTGAACTATTGTGTATTTTTGAAAATATTAAACCTAACGTAGGCAAATAAAATAAATTACATGTACAAATACTACTTTTTTGTGTTGACTCCCCTGTTCTTCCTTTTTTCCAACGAGAGTTGCAACGAACGAAAAACCATAGAATTACCAAAAAAAGAAATAGCCGTGGAAATGAAGCCTAAAACATCCAAGAGTTTTTTAATGGGAAAATTTGTTCCTGAGAAACATCCTAGTTTTATTGTAATCGACCAAAAGTATGCCGATAGATCAGGTATGTATCTTCAAAAAGAGGTTTATCATGCATTTAAAGATATGTATACCGTTGCTAAAAAAGCAGGGATCAATTTAATCATTCGATCCGCTACTCGAAACTTTGATTATCAAAAAGATATTTGGGAAAGAAAGTGGACAGGAGCCACCGCTCTTTCCAATGGAGTTAACTTGGGTTCATCCGATCTGTCAGATAAAGAGAAAGCGGAAATGATACTGCTATACAGTTCTATGCCCGGCACTTCAAGACATCACTGGGGTACCGATTTTGACATTAATGCTTTTAACAATTCATATTTCGAATCAGGAGAGGGGCTAAAAGTATATGAGTGGATGTTAGAAAATGCCTCTACTTTTGGCTTTTGTCAGCCTTATACGCCTAAAGGTAATGATAGACCATATGGCTATGAAGAAGAAAAGTGGCATTGGTCGTACCTGCCATTGAGTTCTGTTTATACAGTAGACGTTAAGGAACAGATAACAGATGAAGATATAACAGGATTTAAGGGAAGTAATACAGCTAAAGAAATAAAAGTGGTGGAGAAATATATATTGGGAATAAATGAAGCTTGTATGCTTAGATAATCCCTTCTCTTACCAGATCATGGAGGTGTATTATACCATGATACCGACCCTCTTTAGTCACAACAAGCTGGGTGATTTTATTTTCACGTATTAGCTGCAATGCGTTGACAGCTAATTCCTCAGCTTCGATTGATTTCGGGCTTCTTGTCATAATATCGGTTGCTCTTATATGCGTGGTGTCCTCATATTTTTCAAGCATTCTTCTAATATCACCATCTGTAATTATACCTAGTATCTGATTTTCGTTTCTACATACTGCAGTAGCTCCTAACATACCTGAAGTAATAGATAATATTACTGTCCTTATATTATCGCTTTCTTCCACACTTGGCCTCTTATTATTCCTAATCACGTCTTCCACCTTTAGATAGAGTTGCTTGCCTAAACTTCCTCCCGGATGAAACTTAGCGAACTCTGAGGAAGAAAAACCTTTTAATTCCAACAAACTCATCGCAATTGCATCTCCTACTGCCATCTGGCAGGAGGTACTCACTGTTGGAGCCAAATTATTTGGATCCGCTTCTCTTTCAACGGGTGTCAAAATATGGTAGTCAGAAGATTCTGCCAGAAAAGAAGAAGAATTGGCAGTTACACCGATTAGTTTATTTCCAAAAGATTTAATTATAGGAATTATAGCCTTGATCTCTGGAGTATTTCCACTTTTAGAAAAACAGATTACAATGTCCTTGCTATCAATCATACCAATATCTCCATGGATAGCATCCGCTGCATGAAGAAAAATTGATGGCGTCCCTGTAGAATTAAGCGTAGCTACTATTTTTTGAGCTATAATGGCACTTTTGCCAATTCCTGTTATCACTAACCTTCCTTCATTTCGAAAAATACAAGCTATAGCTTCACAAAACTGATCTTCAATGTTTTCAGATAGATACTGCAAAGCTTTGGCCTCCAATCCAATGGTCTTGACAATACTCCTTTTAATGTTTTCTTTATCCAAGCAATAAATATTAGTAACACAAATGTAAAATTCGTTTCAATTATTCAATATTATAATCCCAAATAATAAAATATTCCCTATATTCACAAAACCAATCTGAAGCTAACTAAATGCGAATAATCGTGAGAACCAATCCAGTTCAAAGGCCTGGTTTTATTGGTAGATGGTAATGTCACTAGATTTCACGAAATATAAAAAGTAAACCAGTTGCGAATAATTTTTAAATAAAATGATACAGACGGATATTGATTTAAAAGGTGCTTTAAAGAAATATTTTGGATTCGAAAATTTCAAGGGTAATCAAGAAAAAATAATTCAAAGTGTTTTAGATGGGCATGACAGTTTTGTGATCATGCCTACCGGTGGAGGTAAATCTCTCTGTTATCAGTTACCTGCCATATTATCTTCAGGCACAGCCTTGATCATATCTCCCCTTATTGCTTTGATGAAAAATCAAGTCGATTCGATAAGAGGTTACAGTCAAAATGATAAAATCGCTCATTTCTTAAATTCTTCACTCAATAAGACTCAAATGCGTGAGGTAAAGTCTGACATTCGGTCAGGGGTTACCAAAATGTTGTTTGTAGCCCCAGAAACACTTACCAAAGACGAGAATATTGAGTTTTTTAAAAATACTAATCTCTCTTTTGTAGCCGTTGATGAGGCTCATTGTATTTCAGAATGGGGTCATGACTTTAGACCTGAATATCGCAGGATCAGAGATATGATCACAGCCATAGACAGCACCATTCCCATTATTGCATTGACGGCCACTGCTACTCCAAAGGTCCAAAGTGACATTGTCAAGAACCTTGACATGAAGGATGTTAAAATATTTATCTCTTCGTTTAATAGAGATAATCTTTACTACGAGGTAAGACCAAAAAAGAAAAAAGAACAGACTCAAAGAGAAATCATTCAGTACATCAAAACCACAGCCGGCAACTCAGGCATTATTTATGTACAAGCTCGAAAAACTACTGAAGAAATTGCAAAAGTACTAACAGTTAATGGTATTAAGGCAGCCCCTTACCATGCGGGTTTAGATGCTAAAACCAGATCTAAGGTACAGGACGATTTCCTTATGGAAGAAATAGATGTAATTGTGGCTACTATTGCATTTGGTATGGGAATTGACAAACCGGATGTTCGGTTTGTAATTCATTATGATATTCCTAAAAGTATAGAAAATTATTATCAGGAGACCGGTAGAGCGGGAAGAGATGGTCTTCAGGGAAAATGCCTTGCTTTTTATTCATATAAGGATATTTTAAAGCTAGAGAAATTTCTGAGAGACAAGCCCGTTTCTGAGAGGGAGCTTAGTGCCCAATTGATGGATGAAATTATAGCATACACTGAAACCAGTAGCTGTAGAAGAAAGTTTTTACTCCATTACTTTGGGGAAGAATTTCCTGTTGAGAAGTGTAAGAAAATGTGCGACAACTGCAAACACCCTCGTGAAACCAAAGAGGTTAGCGACGAAATGCAAAAAGCTCTAAAAGTTGTTGAGCAACTCAATGAAAATTATACGATTAAAACTTTGGTTGACTTTGCTGTCGGTAAAAACAGTAAAGAAATGAAAGATTATCGGTTTGATAAGCTGCCTTTGTTTGGTGTAGGAAAGGAAAAAGAAGAACTATTTTGGCACTCCATATTCCGTCAGGCCATTCTTAATAATCTTCTTTATAAGGAGATAGAACAATATGGTCTACTTAAGTTAACAGATGCCGGTCGTGATTTTATCGTTGAGAAAAAGAAAATAGAAATCCCTTTAAATCGAGATTTTACGGATACTTCAGATGACGATATTTATGTAGGAGGGGCATCGAAAGGAGCAGCACTTGATCAAGTTCTGGTAGAAATGTTACTTGATTTAAGAAAAAGAGAAGCCAAGAGATTAGGTATACAGCCTTGGATTATATTTCAAGAACCAGCTCTTAACGACATGGCTACCTACTACCCTACCAATATTTCCGAAATGGATAAAATATCTGGTGTTAACGAAAGCAAAGCTAAAAAGTATGGCAAACCTTTCCTTGAGCTAATTCAGGAATATATTGAAGACAATGATATTGAAAAGCCCACGGAAATTGTCATCCGTCAAGTGGCTAATAAGTCAAAAAATAAAGTAGCAATTATTCAAGCAGTGGATAGAAAACTGCCCCTTGACGAAATAGCAGATCAAGTGGGTATGAGCATGGAATCTCTACTTGAAGAAATGAACATTATAGTTGATACTGGAACCAAGCTTGATATCAACTATTTTTTGGACGAAGAACTTGACGAAGATTTAGTAGAGGAAATTTTTGACTATTTTAATGAAGCAGACACCGACTCCTATGAAGAGGCATTCAAAGAGTTAAAAGAAGATGATATATCAAGGGATGAAATCATGATGGTAAGAATCAAATTTATTACAGACGTAGTAAATTAGTATTTTCGTTTCATGAATAGAGTTCACATCATAAATGGTCCTAATTTGAACCTATTGGGTAAACGTCAACCTGAAATTTATGGTAGAGTTTCATTTGATGACTATTTAAATAAATTAAGATCAAAATTTCCTAGCAGAGACATTATCTATTTTCAATCTAACCATGAAGGAGAGCTGATAGATTATGTTCAAAAAATTGGTTTTGATACTGTGTATATCGTTTTTAACCCTGCTGCCTATACACATACTTCGATTGCTTTGGCAGATACTCTATCTGCAATCACAGCACCGGTTATTGAAGTTCATATTAGCAAAGTATCGGAAAGAGAAAGTTTTAGAAGACATTCATACATCCAACCTCATTGTGTTTTTAGCATTGAAGGAAGAGGCTTAGATGGCTATGAAGAGGCCATACTTTGGTTTTTAGAAAAAGAAATAAATTAAATGAAAACGATAAAAGGACCAGGAATTTTCTTAGCTCAATTTGTGGGCGATAAAGCCCCGTTTAACTCCTTGGAGACAATATGCACCTGGGCAGCAGATTTGGGATATAAAGGTATACAAATTCCAACCTGGGAAACCAGTTTGATTGACCTTAATCTTGCTGCAGAAAGTAAAACTTATTCCGATGAAATAAATGGTAGAATAAAAGCAACTGGTCTTCAAATAACAGAATTAAGTACACATTTACAAGGACAACTGATTGCTGTCAATCCTGCATATGATATAATGTTTGATGCTTTTGCTCCGCAAGAAGTAAAAGGTAAACCCAAAGCAAGACAACAATGGGCAGTAGAACAGCTTAAAAAAGCTGCGAAAGCAAGCTCTCACCTTGGGCTTGACGTTCATGCCACCTTTTCAGGTAGCTTAATGTGGCATACAATCTATCCCTGGCCTCAACGTCCTTCTGGTCTGGTCGAAAAAGGATTTGAAGAATTGGCCAAACTATGGTCTCCTGTTTTAGATGTATTTCAGGATTGCGGTGTCAATTTGTGTTATGAAATCCATCCAGGTGAGGATTTACACGATGGTATTACTTTTGAAAAATTTCTTGAAGCCACAGGAAACCATCCAATTGTTAATATCCTTTATGATCCCTCACATTTTCTTCTCCAACAGATGAATTATTTAGATTTCATAAACATATATCATGAAAAAATAAAGATGTTTCATGTCAAGGACGCCGAATTTAATCCTTCAGGAAAATCAGGAGTATATGGTGGATATCAAGCTTGGGTAGACAGGCCTGGGAGATTTAGGTCTCTAGGCGATGGGCAAATTGACTTTTCTGCAATATTTAGCCTTTTATCACAATATGGTTATAATGGCTGGGCTGTAATGGAATGGGAATGTTGTATAAAATCTCCTGAGCAGGGAGCAAGAGAAGGTGCTTCTTTTATAGCATCCAAAATAATTGAAGTCACTGACAAAGCATTTGATGATTTTGCTTCTGGAGATATAGACGATGATTTATGCAATAAAATACTAGGTATATAATAAAAAAGCGAGCATACAAGAAACCTTTATTTACTAGAGACAAATTATAAGCAAGTTCCATTTGATCATTGAAAACTTAAATAATAGCACGTGAAAATAGTACCCTTTCAAGCCGTATACCCGAATATGAAGTTGATCACTTCTGCGGATTCTTTTTTTGGAACAGTAAAGAAGGATTACGTAACATATAAAGAAGCTGGATTTTTTTTACGGCAAGATGAAGAAGCTCTTTTTGTCTATAAAATAATCTCTAGCGACAAAACCCATATAGGCATAATCGCTTGTAACGATATTTCGGATATCAAGAATAGCAAAATCCTCAAACACGAAAACACGCTAGCTTCAAAAGAGCAAAGTATGATGAGGCTCATGTTACAACGCCAAGCTATGGTAAAGCCTGTTTTACTTGCATATGATCACGTAGAAGAAATAGACACTTTTAACAAAAAAATAATTGAAACGAAGGAACCTGTTTTCTCAGTTCATTTTGAAGAAACAGATGAAATCCATAAGGTTTGGAAAATAACAGATAAAAGTGAAATTGAAAAGGTGACCAATCTTTTTTCTGACCATGTTGACAAAGCCTATATTGCTGACGGACATCACCGTTGTTATACGACACTAAATATGTATAAAAACAAAGAGATGAGTGATAAAAAGGATACGCTCAGATCTTTACTGGTTATTTATTTTCCATTTGAAAATTTACAAATTTTCGACTTTAACAGGATCGTTAATTTGCCTAAGGACATTAGTTACCTTTCTTTCTTTGCGGGTATTTCCAAATATGGAAAGTTGAAAAAACTTGAGCATTCAAGAAGACCAAAAAAGAAGTTTGAAATTGTTCTCTTCTTAAGAGGAGAATGGTTTGCCTTAAAATGGAAGAAAAAGGTGCTAGCATCCTTTAATCAACAAGAAATACTACTTGATGCCACCGTTTTGTACCAAACCATTATGAAAGAAGTCATAGGTATTAAGGATGTCAAAACGGACACAAGAATCAAGTATATAGCAGGAAACACGGACATTGAATCCGTTGCGGATACTATCTCTGATAAAGATCATAAGGTGGCTTTCTTCCTATATCCGGTTCAATATCAAGAATTAAAATCCATAGCGAATTCAGGAAAAACAATGCCACCAAAAAGCACTTGGTTCGAACCTCGCATCAAAAATGGAGTGCTCGTTAAAGAGATTTAATTGTATTTACCGTAAAATCTACTTACGATCTTTCCATTCAAAAACTCTTCAGAAGGTATTTCACTCTGTAATTTTAATCCTTTCCATCCCTTGGTCATCATCATATAAGCTATTTCGCAAAGTGGTGCAGCTGTGGTCGTTTGAATAGCTCTTAAGCTCTGATTACCAATTTTAGCCGGGTATATTTCGTAAGATCTTTCTTTTCTTCTCAACCTTCCCTTACTATCTTTTCCTTGCACAGAAGCATATACTATGACCACATCATCCTCGACACTAGGTATATTTTCTAACATGATTTTCTCTAATACTTTGATTCTATTTTCACTTTCCGGAATCGTGGATAATGCTCCCTCGACCCATGCATAGTGACCAGGATATCTCAAAGTTTTGTAGTCCAAATCCTTTGCTTTTCCTTTAAAGGCATTCGGAAGGTCTGCCGCTCCTCCTGAAGTAAAATTGTCTTCGTACTCATCTCCATCTATTATAATGGTTTCACGACCTGATAAAGCCGGTACATTTATCTTTTCGAAATTTCTAACTATTTCCGCATCCTTCAAATACTCAGTAGCTACACCGATAGGACTCCATGTAAAAGCATAGAAATGAGGAGAAGGAGCATTTTTAGAGAGAGCTCCTACTTTCATACCAATTCGGTCTACCACTTCTACTTTATGTTGTTCAGTAAACTCTTTGTATAGCTGGCATGCCAAAACATTTATAAAACCAGGAGCTAGCCCTGTTTGAAGCACAAAGGCAGTATCTGCACCTTCGGCTATTTTCATTATTTCATTAGTCTCCGCCACATATTCCGTAAGGTTAGCATAATGACATTTATGCTCTAAAGCTAACCTCGCCATTCTTGGTGCCTGACTACCCGGTAGACAATCCAATATAATATCGCACTCTTCTAAAGCCTTGTCCAATTCGTCATTGCTATCTGTGGTTGGCATCAAAATAGTTTGTATGTTAATTTTTTTGTCCAAATTATCATTTACATAATTCACTGCACTATCTGATGATTCCTTCAGTATATCGCCAAAAACTAATTCTACATCAAAATTAGGTGTATCCCCTAAAATAAGTCCTGCTGCTCTTCCTATACCTCCACAACCTGCTATAAAGATTTTTGCTTCCATTTGTTCGTGTTTCTATTTTTTAGTAATCACATCGGAACAAAACCCTCAATCGTTAATCGGTTATACTTTGATTTGATTAAAGGGTGTTCCATTTGTTGTTAGGATAAATTTTAAAGATGACAAATGTATTCAAATACTCGAAATACTCCAACTAATTTTTATCCCATCACCTGATCAATATTTTTAATACTTAATGACTACCAAACTGACCGTATAATTTGAACTTAACCAATCAAAATAATTTGGTGAACGAAAAAACATATTAAAATATTTTGTAATATGTAAATAGTTATTACCTTTACGATTCCAAAGAAACTGTTTAAATTTTTTTGAACTAAAAACCGATTTAAATTAATGGGAGTCAAAAGAAAAGGCAAGTCCCGTAAGGCATCGTTATTGAAAAACGATGGTAGGTGGTCTAAAATTATAGCTTTTACATGTTTACTTCTAGCTTTGTATTTAGCTATTGCATTTTTGTCTTACTTGTATACATGGAGACAGGATCAGGACAAAGTTTTAGAATTTAGCCTAAGAGGACTATTTGAGGGTGGCGTAAGCGTCGAAAACTGGTTAGGTCGATTAGGGGCATATATTTCCAACATATTCTTTTATTGGGGATTTGGGTTGCCTTCCATTACAGTTGTTTTATTGTTATCCAAGTTAGGGATAGACATATTACGAAAAAAATCATTGGCATATTTTCCGAAAATGGCTGCTCAAGCTTTAGTCTTTATGGCCTTCTTTTCAATGGTTCTGGATTTTGTATTTAGATCATCTGATTTCACATGGGGAGGAGCATTTGGAGAAAGCACGACTATATGGATGAGTAATTTTATAGGACAGATAGGATTATCTCTATTTATACTTTTTAGTATGACCACATTCGTCATATGGAAATTCAATCCTAACTTGAGCTTTATTACTGAAGGCTTTACACAATGGTCCGATAAAGCTCAAATACCAGTTCTTGATAAATTAATTCAAAAATTTAAATTCCAATCTATAGAAGAAGACATTACACTAACTAAAGAAGAAACAGAAGCAACTTCTCATACTACTGAAAATCTATTTCAGCATCGCCAAGAAATACTAAAACCAAAAGGAACTGCTGTTGAAACAAAAAGTGATGAAGAGTCCGGGGCGGTAGAAGATTTTGAAATCAGTACTCGCCCTGCTACAGAGCCTACTCCTGTCTTAAAAAGAGAAACCTCTAAGGAAGTACCTCAAGGTGATTTAGATATAGAAATACTGGATGGAGAAAGTGCGAAGGATGCAGAAGAAAAGTTTGACATGCTTTCCTCTATTGCAAAGGAAGACAAGCCCGTTACAGAGGTTAGGGGCTCGGGGCCTTATGACCCAACACTTGACCTAAGTAGTTATCAGGCTCCTACACTGCCTCTGCTAATTGATTATGAAGATCAGAATACAGAGATAGATAGGGCCGAATTAGAAGCTAATAAGGATCAAATCATTGAAACCCTGCTTAATTATAAAATTGAGATTACCAAAATTAGAGCAACCATTGGTCCTACGGTAACCTTATATGAAATCGTACCTGCTCCCGGCGTAAAAATTAGTAAGATTAAAAATCTTGAAGATGATATTGCTCTTTCACTAGCAGCATTGGGAATTAGAATTATCGCCCCTATCCCAGGTAAAGGAACAATTGGAATTGAAGTTCCGAATAAAAATAAACAAATCGTTTCGCTAAAGGAAGTATTGAAATCTGATAAATTTCAAAACACTAAAATGGCCTTACCTATTGCTCTTGGTAAAACTATTAGTAATGAAGTTTTTGTTGCTGACTTAGCAAAAATGCCTCACCTATTAGTGGCAGGAGCCACAGGTCAAGGAAAATCAGTGGGTATCAATACCATATTGATGTCATTGCTTTATAAAAAACATCCTTCCGAAGTGAAGTTGGTTTTGATTGATCCTAAAAAAGTAGAATTGTTTCCTTATTCCAATTTAGAGAAGCACTTCTTAGCCGTACTTCCAGATCAGGAAGAACCTATCATTACAGAAACTTCTAAAGTGGTCAATACTTTGAACTCCTTGTGTGTTGAGATGGATGCGAGATATGACTTGCTTAAGGCGGCTAGAGCTAGAAATCTCACGGAGTACAATCAAAAATTTAAAGCGAGGAAACTCAACCCTCTTGAAGGGCATAAGTTTTTACCTTATATAGTTTTGGTCATTGATGAATTTGCAGATCTGATGATGACTGCGGGAAAAGAAGTTGAATTACCTATCGCAAGGCTTGCTCAGTTGGCAAGGGCCATTGGAATTCACTTGATAATTGCAACACAAAGGCCTTCTGTAAATATCATTACAGGAATTATCAAAGCTAACTTCCCCGCGAGACTAGCTTTTAAGGTAACTTCTAAAATAGATTCACGAACTATTCTAGATGCAGGAGGAGCTGACCAATTAATAGGAAGAGGAGATATGTTATTAAGTGTTGGTAGTAATATAATCAGGCTACAGTGTGCATTTGTAGATACTCCCGAAGTTGAGTCCGTAATTGATCATATTGGAGATCAACAAGGATATCCCGAACCTTTCTACTTACCAGAATATAGTTCGGATGACGAAAATGGAGGCACAGGTACTTTATCATGGTCCGACCTAGATGATAAATTTACCGAAGCTGCTCATATGATAGTTGCGAGTCAACATGGCTCCACTTCAAGTCTTCAAAGAAAATTACAATTAGGATATAATAGAGCTGGCCGTATTATGGACCAAATGGAACAACTAGGAATTGTCGGTCCCTCACAAGGCAGCAAACCAAGAGAAGTATTATTTCATAGTGCTGACGAATTAGATAATTTCTTAACGGCACTTAAGAATAGTTAATACAACTAAAAACCGAGTATGATAATGGCACCCCGTCACTGAAAAGTGATGGGGTCATTTTTTTATCGACCGATTACAATTTTATCCCTATGTAGCATCTTATCATCACTTAAATAATAAAGATAGTATACGCCAGATTTAATTTCAGGCAGATTAATATGGTTCAAGTCCGATGGTTTACTTATATCCTTTCTTACTATTTCTCTTCCATGAATATTATAGACTACAACTGAACCAGGTTCAAATTGATCCATCCTAATAGAAAAAAAATCATGTATAGGATTTGGATTAATAAGAAAACCATTATTGTCATTTTCCAGGATATCGGATATAAACAAATCACAATCACCGGGCAAATTATTATCTATCCAATTTAGTCTGGAAATCAGCCAATTTTTAAGGAAGTTAACCTCTCCCTGATAGGTATTACCAACAAAATTATTGGGCCATAAATAAACACCAAGTACTGGCCATCTTTCAAAATTTCTTTCGACTGCTTCTCCTAAATACACTACTTGATTATTAATATAATTCAACAAACTATCGGTCCTAAACGGACCTTCTCTAAGTTCTTCCCATCGACATTTTGTTAGATGTTGAACATTCTCTATTCCTATAATTTTACGGACCCAAAACGGATGCCAGCTACCACACTGCCAAAACTCATAGGCCCAGCCATCAGCACTGGGAGAACAGCTGAAGTCAAAATTTCCAAAACCCAAATTAAAGTCCCATAAAGGTCCCATGTGTAATTTACCTCCTTTAGAGTCTTTATCCTTGTACATATAATAACTTAACTTATATGCATCAATGTGTTTCGTTATCTCGGTAACCAAAAAATAATCAACCCACGAATCTAAATCAATAAACTCACCATAAACATTTTCAAAATTAGATTCCCACATTGCTGATTCGAAAGAGTATATATATTCTTGGATATAGTTTTTCTGAGCTGGTGTAATTTCGTCTGATTGTGGCTCTACATAAGCATAAAACTTGTTATCGGGAAAAGTAGAATACCAACCAATATCAGGTATATTTTCGTCATTCCTATCTATTTTAATAATATAGCCACCCGTAAGATCATCTCCACTATTTTCTTCCTTCCTCAACTTAGAAATATCCACTCTATTCTTATCCTGCTTGATTTTTTCTGTAAGAACATATACTCCTAAATATTCATCATTTATAAACAATTCACAGAACCTGGTTCGAGGAGAGTAGCCATTGGTCAAGGATCCCAAATGATACGCCAATACATTTCTAATTAAAGACTTGTCGGAATATGGTCCATGAAACACCCAGTCGTTCTCCTTAGGCATTCCGAGAAGCGTTATATTCTTGTTACTTCCATCACTGTTTTGTGTTTCAAATCCGTATCCTTTTTTTTCAAAGAACAAAGACGATGTTCCTCTCAACTCTATAGAAATTCTGCCTTTATATTCATTATAAAAGTCTATCTCTGCATTTTCTCTATCCTCTCCATTATATATTATACCCATTTGGGCCTCAACCCGAGGTTCATTCACTATGGCTAGCCCATCTAAGGTCAATATCTTAATTATTGGTAATCTGGATTTAAAAAAGGTATCGCCAAACCATACCGGTGTAGGACGATAAAATATGGAATTGTCTCGTATCCCTACAGAAAGAAAAAAATTACTGCTTAAATCACTTGATTCTTTGGAATAATTATGAACTTCTATTGCCAAAATATTTTCTCCTTCGACTATAACATTTTCCAGTTTTGATTTCTCGATTATATAGACTTCCGGGTTTCCTCCTTGATACATCTGTGCCTCTTTAGGTTGCGATGCTGTATCATCATAATCAGGTCTTACCCCTTTGGTTCCAATATTACTTCGAGCTATTTCCTCTCCATTAATATATGCAACGAAACTGTCATCATAATCGGCATGAAGAACAAAATTCACCAACATAGAGCTATCCTCGACTTCAAAGTTTTTTCTCATGTATAGAGAAATTGTCTCGTCAATAATGGTATTATCATCATTATCTCCGTATCCTATTCCTCCGACGGACTCCTCCCAATTATTATCTGTAAAATCGTTATAAATCCAGTCATCAGAAACGTGATTGGTTTCGGCAGTATACTTCCATGTATCTGTGTTATATATCATTGTCTCCCAATGATGTGTATTTTGGCCCACACAAACATTATACAAAAACAGGAAGGTTAAAAACCGTATCATCTCATATTTTGTACAATATACATTAATTTTAGAAAGTAATCTCTTAAGTCCACAAGTTCCAATAAAACTACTGATTAGGAAATATTTCCTCTAAAGCTCGCTGGCGATACTCAAAAATTTCGTTTAACTTATTTCGAATAAAGAACCTATTAGCTATAGCACCAAATATGCCGAATGGAGGTTGATAACTTACAATATCACTCATCAAAACCCCATCTTTAATCTCTTTAACATGGTGTTCATGATGCCAAAGACTATAAGGTCCTACTCTCTGTTCGTCCACAAAAAATTTACCTTCCTCAATATGAGTAATCTCAGTTACCCAGGTTGTTTTAATTCCTAATATTGGACTTACCTTATAACTTATGATCATTCCTTCATACATTTTATCACTTAATAATTCCGAAGTAATATCGAAACCCATGTATTCCGGTGTGATTTTTTTTAAATTCTTTGGAGAAGAAACAAAATCCCAAATCTCGTCTAATGAGCCTTTGATTTTTTGTTCTTTACGAAGCTGATAGAATGCCATTTAGTTATTCTTTTTTAACTCGTCTATTTCCTTTAAAACTTCATTGGCCTCTGCAAACTTCTCATCACTGGCTTTTCTGTTGGTAGTTGATAATCGATGAGATTCCTTCATTAGATTTTCATATTTCTTTTGAAGTCTAGACATCGAAGACTTTTTCTTAAATATTTCGAACATTATCTTTAAGTTGATTACGAATTAGTAATTATTCTCCCTCTATCAACAGCTTAAACCAATATATGTTTTATTAATCTAGTTCCCCATCATCAGATATGACAATCAAAATGTGTTAATATTTTGATCACATGTAAATATTTATTTCATAATACTCCGGTAACTATAGCTTGACAAAACCAATCTAGTTTTGTCTGATTATTACTTCCTTAAATGAAATAACTATGAAAAAAAGTTACTTTTTAAATGTTATCCTTTTTGCTCTAATAGGTATTGTCAACATTAATGCCCAAACTAGTATCTCCGGAATTATTCTTAATGATGATAATGAGGAATTGCCGGGAGCTCATATATATTTATCAGATACCGAATTCTATACTTACTCTGATTCTGACGGTTCTTTTCAAATCAATGAAATCCCTATCGGTAAATACAACTTAGTTGTCTCCTATATAGGTTTCAAAAATTTTGAAACCTCGGTTGAAATAGACAATCAAAAGGCATTTAACCTTGAAATAATACTTACCAATGAAAATTTACTCGAAGAAATAATTGTTAATGGTAGACTAGAGGGCCAGTCAAAAGCCTTAAGCGATCAAAAAAATCGTGTAAACATTTCCAATATAATTGCCAAAGAGCAAATAGAGCGATTTCCCGATGCTAATTTAGGAGATGCTCTTAAAAGAGTAACAGGAATTAATGTTCAGTATGATCAAGGGGAGGCCAGATTTGCTAATATACGTGGTACTTCCCCAGAACTTAACTCGATAACAATTGATGGAGAAAGGGTTCCCTCCGCTGAAGCTGAAAAAAGATATGTACAGCTAGATCTTATTCCAGCAGACATGATAAATACCATAGAAGTAAACAAAGCGGTAACACCTGATATGGATGGAGATGCGATTGGAGGCTCAATAAATCTTAAGTTGAAAAAAGCGAGAAAAAAAGACATTTCTGCAAAAATAGGGTCTGGTTATAGTTTCTTGTCCGAAGAACCCCTCTATAAAGCAAAACTGTCGTACGCTAATAGATTTCTTGATAATAAATTTGGGCTTCTTGTCAACGCTTCAGTTCTTGATAAACAAGTAAGGTCTGATAACGTCGAAGCAGAATGGGACTACACAGATGAGACTTCAAAAGACAACACTGCATTCACGTCAGATTTACAAACTAGGCAATACTATTTGCAGCGATTGAGGCAAAGCTACTCGGCTACACTTGATTATAACTTAAATGCTAGGAATAATATATACGCACGATTTTTGTACAACAAAAGAGATGATTGGGAAAATAGGTTTAGACTCCGTTTCAAAGATATCGAACTCGTAGATGGAGAATATCAGGCAGAAATAAGAAGACAAACAAAAGGAGGGATATCGGATAATAAATATAGAAGATTGGAAGATCAAAGAATGTATACTATGAGTGTTGGAGGTGAACATAATCTGTCTAAGTTTTCATTTGATTGGGGTCTAAACACCTCAAAAGCCAGTGAAGACAGACCTAATGAAAGGTATATTTCCATGAGAGCAAAAGACGTTCCTGTCGCTTTAAATTTAGAAAATCTTAGAACGCCTGTACTCAATGTTACGGATAACAACTTTGCAGATCTATCACAAGACTACAGCCTTAGAGAATTAACTGAAGAATTTCAATATACGGAAGAAGAAGATCTCAATATAAGATTGAATATTGAGTATCCGCTTGGCTCAGGTACTAACCCCAGTTTTGTGAAATTTGGAGGAAAGTATAAGACAAAATCAAAACTAAGAGATAATAATTTTATAGAATATAGCCCAATCAACGAGGATGAATTTACTAATCAGGCTTTATCAAATATTTATAATCAAACCAATGATAATTTCAGTGTGGGGAACTACCAAATCGGTTCTTTTGTCAAAGAAGAATTTTTAGGAGATATCAATTTGTCAAATGGGTTTGAATCCGAAACCGTTCTGGAAGAATTGGCTGGAAATTTTGAAGCTAATGAAGATGTAACCGCCCTATACGCGATGTATACTCAAGAATTTAACAATACACTGTCTATTATTGCAGGAGCAAGATATGAAATGACACAAGTCGACTATTCGGGAACAATATTCGATGGTGAATCCATTACTCAAAGTGCAAGTCAAACCGAAGACTATAGTAATGTTATGCCAGGAGTATTGTTAAATTATAAATGGAAAGAATGGACCAACATAAAATTGGCATGGACTAATACTATTGCTAGACCAAATTATTTTGATCTGGTACCATATCAACAAATTGATACGGAAGATAACAGAATTCAAGTAGGCAACCCAGCTCTCGAAGCTACCACCTCAATGAACGTAGATTTTATGGTGGAACACTTCTTCAAGAATATTGGAATCTTGTCCGCCGGAGTATTTTATAAAAAAATAGAAAATGTAATCGCAGAAAGAATAGAAAATGATTTCAACTATGAAGGTGTCATATATGATCGTTTTAACCAACCTATCAACATAGGCAATGCTGATTTGCTTGGCTTCGAACTTGGTCTTCAAAGACGACTAGATTTTCTTCCCGGTGCTTTAAAGTATCTAAGTTTTTACGCCAATTATACCTACAATAAATCGGAACTTACTAATATTACCATTGAAGACAGAGAAGGAGAAAAACTACCTCTCGTTGGAACACCTGAAAATTTACTAAATCTAAGTCTTGCCTATGATACTAAGAAGATGGATTTTAGACTATCCTATAATGCCGCTGGCTCATTTATAGAAGAATATAGTGACGATGCTTTTTACGATAGATGGTACGATAAAGTACAGTACCTAGACTTCAATTGGGATTACAAAGTGAATAAAACATGGGCTATTTATCTTAACCTAAACAACTTATTGGATCAGCCTCTGCGATACTTCCAAGGAACGGAAAATAGGACCATGCAAGTGGAATATTATGGTATTACTTCCAGAGTCGGATTAAAGGTTGATTTAGATTAACATATGTCCATTAAAAAGTAATCATGGTAACGAAAATAGTTGCAAAGTTCTTTTTATTTGTACTTCTTTTTATTTCTTGTAAATCATCCTCTGATTTCGTAAGGAATAAAGAAGCCCGAGACGATGCCAATGAATATCGAATGGCTAAATACGAACAATCCAAAATAGACAATCGAGTTTTTGCAAAAATTGAGACACCGCCCATCTTAAGTGATGATGTTAACGATGATACGGCAGATGATCCCGCTATTTGGATTCACCCATACGACCCAACCAAAAGTATAATATTTGGGTCTAATAAAAGGAAAGGGATATTCTCGTATACTCTCGATGGCAAGGAACATCAACAAATTTTATGCGGAAAAATTAACAACATTGATATTCGTCAAAATGTGAAGTGGGGTAAAAAAGAAATTGATATTTTAGCTGGTAGCAACAGAACCGACCGAAGTATTGATATCTTCCTTATTGGCACAAATGGGCAAATAAATAATCAGGCTGATTTCAAAATTCAGGTTCCACAAATCAAACCTTATGGTCTATGTATGTACAAGGATTCCAATGGAAATGCCTTGGTTTTTATTAACGATAAGCATGGAAATATTTATGGTTATTCCTTAGGATTAGATGAAAAAGCAAGATTTGTTAACTCGCATGAAAAAAGCTTTAAGCTAACTACTCAATGTGAAGGAATGGTGGCAAATGATGAAAGTGGATTCCTTTATGTGGGCGAAGAGCAAAAAGGTATTTTTATTTTCGATCTAAATGTTAATACCTCTGTTGGGAAACTAATCAAAGAATCTTCTAACCTAAATACTAATTTACGTTTTGACATAGAGGGTTTGGCATTGTTACCCCCTCATTATCTGATGGCTTCGAGCCAAGGAAATTTCAGCTATGCCATTTTTGATACACGAACAGAAAAATATATTACTTCCTTTGTTATTGCCGATCAATCAATTGATGGTGTTGAAGAAACCGATGGAATTGAAATATATGCAGGAAAACTAGGTGATAGTTTTCCCGCAGGTGTCTTAATTGTTCAAGACGGGTTTAATTATGATGATTCGAAAAAACAAAGTCAAAACTTCAAATTAGTAGACTTAGCTCAGGTTTTAGAGACTATTAAATAAAAATGGTAGTTCCTAAACTAATTCTTCTGATTTTAGAATTGATCTTTGAATTTTCGTCTCTGTAATAAATGAGGTCGCCTATATCTTCAAATTCTGTCTCGTATCTTAATGACAATTTGATCTTTTCTAAAAGGGTGTAACTAATAGAGTACTGAAATCCCATAAGAAGATTTCTTTCTTTTTTGTAAAAAAATTCTCTGTCATTAATTTTTTGAGAACCTTCTAAATAAAACTTAAATATGGGGCCCACACCTATCTGAAAATCGTCAAACTTTACTCCTGCGTTGATAGGAAGTATTATAAACTTGTTTTCTTCTCTAAATAATTCGGGCCTTCTAAATTCACTTCTATAGTCCGTAATAGAAAATGTGTTTTCTTCTCTTCTATAAAGGGTTGAGACTTCTACAAATAATCGCGAAAAACTATGTTGAATATTAATTCCGTAGGAAACGCTCCTACTCTGTTGAATAAGTCCAAAATTGTATGTAAATCTTCTTTTTGCGTCACCAAAATTCTTTAGATGACTTTTAGTAGTAGGAATTTCATAATAGGAAGATATTCCGATGTTGAATTGTGCATTTGACCAATTGGACATAAAGCAGATCATAACTAAAATGGTTAATTTCTTTACATGAATCATAACTATATATTTCGTTTTTTAATGTATTGCTATAACCCTGCCCTTATCATTTTGTGACAGTAGCTCATATAGATCAGAAAAATTTGAAAAACACTTTATGAATTCATATGCTCTTAACAGATAGAAGCTTTTCTATTATTATATGCTGCACTATTTAATTAAGAAATATTAGAATAATTCTTGTAAGGACAATTATATCCTGCTGGCCAACAATAAGTTAAGGTTCGTATATTTGATTTTAAATCTTTTTCCTATGTATTCATTGGTGAGACAACCCTTATAAGTATAGCATCCATTTCGAATACCCGGACTTTGATACAAAATGTTTTCAAAAGCAATATCACTTCCTGTTTTAACCAGTAATGGAGTCAAAATATTAGAAACAGCAGTGGATGCAGTTCTGCTAACGTTTGAGGCTATATTGGGTACACAATAATGTATAACTCCGTGTTTAATAAACGTGGGCTTATCCAATGTAGTCATTTCTGATGTTTCTATGCATCCTCCCTGATCTATGCTCACATCTATAATTACACTACCTGGTTTCATCTTACTGACCATTTCCTCAGTAACAACAATAGGTGTTCTTCCATGCCTTGAGTGAATGGCTCCTATCACTACATCTGCACTAGTAAGTTGGTAAGCTAAATATACAGGATTAAGCGAGGAAGTATGTAATTGTTGTCCTACCAATGATTGGATTCTCATGAGCTTTGTAATGTCATTATCAAAAACTCTGATCGAGGCACCTAAACCAATGGCTGCCTTAACAGCAAACTCTCCTACCACTCCAGCTCCTAAAACCACCATCTTAGCAGGTGGAACACCAGATACTCCACCAAATAATATTCCTCTCCCTCCTTTATTAATGTTTAAATATTCTGATGCAATCAGTACAGAACTCATTCCTGCTATCTCACTCATAATCCGTACTACAGGAAAACTCCCATCATCGGACTGCAAATATTCCATCGCTAGAGCCGTTATCCTCTTTTTCTGCAACTTTACAATATATTCTTCTGTAAGAATAGGTATTTGTATAGGCGAAATAAGAATGGCTTCATTCTTCATTAAATCTATTTCCTCAATTGTTGGAGGAGATATTTTTATAATCACATCACATTTGAAAACCTCTCCATTAGATTGACATATTTCTGCTCCTGCTTCCGAATAGTTATGGTCAGTAAAATTTGAATTTTCTCCTGCTCCTGAGGCTATCTTAACATGATGTCCATATCCCATCAAGGATCTTACACTATGAGGAACTAAGGCCACTCTGCTCTCCTTTAGAGAATTCTCTTTCGGAACTCCTATGTTAAGTTTGTTGGATTTTCTTCCAACTTCCAATGTTTCGGGTTGCGTTTGATACTGCCCTTCCGTAAAAAATTCTGAAAAAGAAAAATGAGTAGGACCTCCCATACTATATTTGATCTAAGCTTAAAGATGAAGTAAACCAAAGCTTACTTACATAAATGTAATCACTTGCTATCAAATATTACAATATCCTTATCAAATTTTTGAAACCGAATGACCTTAATCCAATCTCATAAGAATGTCAAGCTACCAGAACAACTCTTGGAGTATTCGCATTAATCTCTTCGGAAACCTTGTTCCTATATTTTTTGAAATTTTTATTGAATAATCCCGCTAAATGAGCCGCTTTTAGATCATATTTCTCTTTACTTTCCCAGGTGTTTTTAGGATTCAAAATCTCTTTTGGTACGCCAGGACATGACTCTGGTATGTACAAATTAAAAATATCCGTTTTAAAATAATCAGAGTACTCCAAGTCTCCCTTTAAAACAGCTTTTATGAGAGATCTGGTATAACTCAACTTGATACGGTTGCCAACACCAAATGGACCTCCTGTCCAACCAGTATTTACTAGCCATACTTTGGTATTATGTTTTCTCATCTTTTCACCAAGCATTTCGGCATACTTTGTAGGATGTAGAGGTAAAAATGGGGCCCCAAAACAAGCTGAAAATGTAGCTTTTGGTTCTGTAATTCCAGTTTCTGTACCAGCGACTTTCGCAGTGTATCCGGAAATAAAATGAAACATCGCTTGTTCAACCGTCAATCTGGAAATAGGAGGCAGAACTCCGAAAGCATCACATGTAAGAAAAAATATGTTTTTAGGAATACCACCGTTAGAGGGTGTTTTAATATTGTCTATATGAAAAATGGGATAAGAAACCCTTGTGTTTTGCGTGATAGAGTCATCAGAATAATCAGGAGTTATCTCATCTTCTTTAAAGCCAATATTTTCGAGAATGGCTCCTTCTTTTATTGCATTAAATATATCTGGCTCGGAATTTTTGTTCAAGTCAATACACTTGGCATAGCAACCCCCTTCAAAATTAAAAACGCCTTCATCGGACCAACCATGTTCGTCATCTCCTATTAACATCCTTTCAGGATCAGCTGATAAGGTTGTTTTCCCTGTTCCACTTAATCCAAAATAAATGGCTATATCTCCTTCCTTTCCTTCATTAGCGGAACAATGCATGGGTAATACTCCTTGTTCCTCAGGTAAAAGAAAGTTAAGCACAGAAAAAATTCCTTTTTTTATCTCGCCCGTATATCCCGTACCCCCAATAATAATTCTTTGCTTCGTGAAGTTTATGATGGCGAAATTCTCTTGCCTCGTACCATGTTCTGTAGGGTTGGCCTTAAAGCCAGGGGCACAAATAATTTCCCAGTTTGGTATATTTTTTTCTCCTGCCTTGGGTCTTAAAAACATGTTTCTAAAGAAATGAGCACTCCAAGGCTTTTCGGCATACAGTCTCACATTAAGTCTATGACTTTCGTTAGCACATGCGTATCCATCCTGGATATACACAGTCTTATCTTCTAAATACGTAACTAGCTCCTGTTCTAACTTTTCGAAAGCGGATGTACTGAATCCCTTATTAATCTCTCCCCAATCAACAGTAGTATCCGTGATAGCATCACGAACTATATACCTATCTTGAGGTGATCTTCCAGTGAACTTTCCGGTATTGATACATAAAGCTCCACGATCGGAAAGTTTCCCTTCTTTATTTCGGACACAATGTTCTACCAGTGTTTCATATGGAAGATTATAAAATGATGATTTATGATTTTCTAAAAAGTCTAACATAAGTATTTTTTTGGTTAGGATTGAAGTACTTAATACAACTTTATAACGACAAAGCTATATAAATATTTATTAATAATGGAATACCATCATTTCAACCAAAAGCCTATATATACTGAATTTTAATAGTGTACAAAACACATTAAGACCGTAAACATTGGCCTGGAAAACTTATGGGTATTATTACAATATGTTGAAAAAAAATTAGGAAATTTTTGGAAGCCTAATGGCAAAAGTCGTCCCTTTGTCTATTTTGGACTCCTTTACATAAATTTTACCATCATGATATTCCGTGATTATTCTTTTTGCCAGTGACAACCCTAGCCCCCAGCCTCTCTTCTTGGTAGAATATCCTGGTTTGAATACGCTATTAAATTTGGAGCTTGGAATTCCCTTTCCCGTATCTGTTATGTCGATACAACAATATCCGTCTTGTTCAAAAAGATGAGTAGATATTTCTCCTTCGTTTCCCATAGCGTCCAAGGAATTTCTCATCAAATTTTCAATAACCCAATCAAAAAGGTGTTCGTTGATCATGGAACGCAGGTCATTGCCCTTTGCCTCCGGGTAATGAAAGCTAATTTTGCTTGATGCCCTTCTCTTCATATATCTTGACACCTGAACTATTCTTACATATAAATTAGATTCTACAAGTTCTGGTTTAGATCCAATTTTCGAAAATCTATCCGCTACTAAATCTAACCTATTTACATCCTTGTCAAGCTCTTCCATTATTTCAGAATAGGCCTCATCTCCTTTATTATACTCCTTTAAGTGTTCTATCCATGCCATAATCGCAGTAATAGGAGTTCCTAATTGATGTGCCGTTTCTTTCGCCATTCCTGCCCAAACTCTATTTTGTTCAGCTCTACGAGATACATTGAAAATAAAATACCCCAACCCAATGAATAAACCTACTAGTAACAACTGTACCAATGGATAATATTTTATATATCCTAATAGACTAGAATTGAAATAATAGATATATCTACTATATCCAATTCCTTCAAGAGGCTCTCTTCCACTTGATAAAAATTGACTTTTCTTATTTTCTAGAAAAATAGAATCCGGCTCTTCAGTCTCAGTGAAATTGTGGCCCTGAAGAAAGCCTGTTTCATCTTCGAAAATTACTGGCAGATTGAAATTTTGAATAATAGAATCTATTATCCCAAGATTTTGTTGTAGTCCATCAGGGTCTGACTTATTGACTTCAATCATCGCACTAAGTAGAAGACTTGCATTTTTTTGTTCATTTTCTCTAAGCTTTCCTGCCAAGTAATTACTATATATTAGAGTAATCATCAACATAAGTCCCCCAAAGACAATTAATAGTACTTTCCACTTGTCCTGATTTTCGTAAATTTTCATCTGTTTATTCTCTTTTTCTTATCGTCAGATGTAAGCTTTTGCATTAAAAAATCATTCTTAAGAATATCACTGATTTTCTACTACCATACCAGTTTCATTTTTGCGAAAACATTATCAAGCAATTTAAGGATATTTCTATGCTTTTATTGTGATAAAGTCAAATAATCGTATTTAATAAAAATTTATGTTTCTTTGAGACAGGATTAAGCACAATGAAAAATAGAGGAAAATTTATTGTTTTTGAAGGTATTGATGGTTCTGGCAAATCAACCATTAGTAAAATGCTTCATGAAAGACTTCTAAGGGAAACAATACAAAGCCACCTAACTAACGAGCCCACGAATGGGCCCATTGGTTCTATTATTCGAAATATAATTACCAAGAGAATTCAATCCGACGAAAAGACCATTGGAGCACTTTTTGTCGCAGACAGGCTTGATCATATATTGAATGATGTAAATGGTATGTTGAAACTGCTAAATAATAACATTCATGTGATCTGCGATAGATACTACTATTCTTCTTATGCTTATCACGTGCCCTTTCTGTCTTTAGATTATGTTATTCAAGCCAATAGTATTTGTGCTGAACTTTTGAGACCCGATGTAGTCTTTTATCTAGACATTTCTCCTGAAAAAAGCCTGGAAAGAATAGCCAAGAACAGGAACTTTAATGATCTATTTGAAACTAAGGAAAGGATTGAGTTAGTGCATCAAAACTATATGAATGCCATTGCTAAAGAAGGAAAAAATGACAACGTTATCATTATCGATGCAGATAGATCTTTAGAGGAAATCTTTGATGATATTTGGCAAAAGACGCAACGAGTAATTCAATACTAATACTTTTGTGTTTTATTAAATGAAAAAGCTATCAACAGACAAAGGCAATAGAATCAGATTTTACTTTAAAATTTTATTTTTCTGCTTTTTGGTCTACATGATTGTAAAAATTATCATGAATAAAGAGGATAGTCTTCTTCACATATCATTAGAAGTTTTGTTTTTTGCTATTCTATTTAGCTTCAGTATTTATACCATAACCTTAGAACAAATAAGACTGACAGGTATAACTTCTGTTAAAAACAAGCATTTCAAATCCAAACAAGAAGAAAGCTTTACAGGTGAATTTTCAATTCAGGAAATAGTCGATGTCGTTGATAACAGTTTGAGATTCAAGGTAACTGATTTTGATAATAAAACTATCAATATCAAACCAAGATATAATTATGCTGGAGGCAATCACCACATTTCTATTAGTTCTACTTCTCAAAACAAATGGATTATCACTAGTCGCCCCACCTTTTGGACATTATGGGATTACGGACAGGGACTAAGAAATGTAAAAGAACTTCAGTCTCTTCTTAACTCATGAGTTCAACATATATTTTTTACCCGGCAGTACTTTTATTACTCCTTTGAATTCTAGTCCAAGCAAGAGTGAAGCAAGTTGTGAAGGAGATTTTTGAACTTTCATACCTAAAGTATCGATACCAATCGTATCATATTCTCCTATCACTTGTAAAAGCAGCTTTTCGTAATCTGTTAATTTCAAAAACAATTCATTTTGAATCGAAGTGTTTCGTTCACAATCCCACCTCATAATATACGCTACATCTTCTGCCGTCTCAATAAGATGGGCTTTGTGTTGTTTGATCAATTTATTACAGCCTTCAGAAAGCTTATCACCTACTCTTCCCGGATACGCAAACACATCCCGATTAAAATCATTAGCAAATTGAGCGGTAATCATAGATCCGCCGCTTTTTCCCGACTGGACCACTACCAATACATCACACATAGCAGCCACAATCCTGTTTCTTGCAGGAAAATTCTCCCTGTCGAATCTTGACTCAGTCTGAAAATAAGTAATTAAAGCTCCATCTTCTATCATTTTATTCGCCACCTTTTTGTGGTGTGAAGGATAGACTATATCTAAGCCATGCCCCAATACTCCAATAGTCGGTATTCCTATTTCTAAACACTTATTATGACATAAGACATCTATTCCATATGCTAATCCGCTAATCGTTGATATTCCATATGGATTCATTCCTTCAATTAATTTTTCACATTTTACTTTTCCATACTCGGATGGCTTTCTAGTTCCAACTATTGCAACAATTCTGTTAGCGTTTAAATCAGCGGTTCCTTTTTTAAACAAAAGAAGTGGACAGCTATCTATCTGTTTTAATCTAATCGGAAAGTCCTCATTTTGATGGTCTATTACTGATATATTATTCTTTAAACAGTATTCCAATTCTTTTTCCGCTCTTTCCAGATTATCTTCATTTTTGATTTTTACCGCAGAAGCTTTTCCAATACCTGGAATCCTTATCAGTTCTCTGATCGAAGCATCAAAAACATTAACTGCTCCACCACAATAAGCAATAAGGCTTTTTGCCTTGGATGGACCAATATTTCCAATTCTAGAAAGTGCTATTTTGCAAACAATATCCTGACGATTTTTCATGTAAGTTATATATAATGAGGAACTAATTTATAAATAATATTGATATTAATAGAGATGTACAAATATTTATTTGGGCTCCTTGTTTTATTATCATGCGGTAGTAAAACAGAAGAAACTGTTAGTTCCGACCCAGTTTCTTTACCAACTCTACAAAGCTCTAAATTAGATTATGACACCACTGTTTGGAAAGAGATCACCGAACATCATGGTGTTTTATTAGATTTAAAATACGCCACAAAAGACAATTTCATTGGAGAATCTATCTATAAATGTCCTAGGTGCTTTCTTAAGAAAGAAGCCGCAGAAAAGCTCATTCATCTTCAAAACAAAATGTCTTCAAGATATGGTTTAGCCTTTATCATTTATGATTGTTATAGACCCATGTCGGCACAGCAAATTCTGTGGAACAAATATCCTAACCCCAGCTATGTTACTTCTCCAGATAAAGGCAGTATGCACAATCGAGGTATTGCTGTTGATATTGGCATTGTTGATAGCTCTGGCAATATATGGGATATGGGAAGTCCTTTCGATCATTTCGGTAAAGAAGCTCATTCTGATAACGGAGCATTACCTGATAAAGTAATTAAAAACAGAAAAGCATTAAATCGGATGATGCAAATGATAGGATTTAAAGGTATTAGAACGGAATGGTGGCATTTTTCAGATAGAACATTGAAAAGTGAAGTATCTAACTGGCAATGGAATTGTAAATAAAAAAGGCGACTTGTTTCCAAATCGCCTTCTTCTTCATTCAAAAAGAAATATTAGTTTACAGACTCTGTAAGAGCTTTTCCTGCTTTAAACTTAACAGTAGTTTTAGCAGCAATTTGAATTGTTTTTCCTGTCGCAGGGTTTCTACCTTCTCTAGCAGCTCTATGAGAAGTTGAGAATGTTCCAAATCCTACAAAAGCAGCTTTGTCACCACTCTTCAAAGTTCCTTCTATCGCATTAAAAACAGCATTAACAGCATCACCAGCTTGTCCTTTTGTAATTCCAGCTGACTCAGCAACTGTATTAATTAAATCTCCTTTGTTCATTTTAAATTATTTAGTTTAACTAAGAATTTATTCGCGGCAAAAATATATTATCATTTAGTTATTACCAAGCTTTATACATTAAAAAAATCGCTATAACTCCCATTTTTAGGGCGTTTGAGCTTGATTTTCGATCTTAAAACTTGAAAACTAATATATTATGTCATTAAGTTGCCTTCCATTTTTTTTCTTCTTTTTGTCTAATTGACCACATCCTCTTTCTTTTTTAGGCACTATGGACTCCTGTCTAAGCCAATGACTAGCATATAATTAGAAAAAAATACTTTATTTTTGTTAAAATTCTTTAAAAATGAAACGTCTTCTTACTTGTATTTTCTTGTTGTTCTGTTTTTTGGGAGTTTCTTCTACTATCTCTTCTTGTAAAACAGGTGAAGGCTGCGGCCTTGAAGAAAAATATGGGCCGGAAACAAATAAGGACGGCAGCCTTAAAAAAACTAAACGAAAGAAGGCTAAATTATTTTAACCTATATTAATATTTTCTACGATCTCTATTCCGTAACCTACTATTCCTACTCTTCTTCGAGGATTAGAAGTTAATAATTTAATTTTCCGAACACCAATATCAAATAGTATCTGAGCACCCACACCAAATTCCTTCTGAGCAGGAGACGAATTGACTTTTTCCTCTAAAATATCGTCAGCATTTGATATTTCGTTAACGATTCTTGAAAGTGATTCGACGAAGGTGTTTTCGTCTTCCTTTTTTCTCATTAATAACAAAACTCCCTTTCCGTCTTTTTTAATTGCTTCTAATGTATCTTTTACTTTAAACTTTGTTTGCTGCGTCACAGTATAAAGAACATCATCAGCATTGGTAGAAGAATGTACTCGCACCATTACGGGTTCGTCTTCAGCCCATTCTCCATATTTAACGGCCAGATGGGTAAGGTTTTCATTCTCTTCTTCAAAAGTTATCAATTCAAAACCCTCCATATTAGGTATATCCACCCTATGTTTTTCTTGTATCAACCGTTCTCTTCTCATTCGATATGCTATCAAATCCTTGATACTAATAAGTTTTAAGTCAAAATGCTCGGCAATCACCCTTAGCTGAGGTAATCTTGCCATTGAACCATCCTCATTCAGTATCTCGACTAACACTCCCGCCGGGTACAACCCTGCCAACTTTGCCAAATCCACACTTGCTTCCGTGTGTCCCGTACGTTTTAACACTCCTCCACTTTTTGCAACAAGTGGAAATATATGTCCGGGCCTTGCATAATCTTCTGGTTTTGTATCATTCTTAATCAAAGCTTTAATACCCGTTGCTCTATCATATGCTGAAATACCCGTTGTACATCCTTCTTTTTTATAATCTATAGATACAGTAAATGCAGTCCCATGCATATCCGTATTTTGATTAACCATCATAGGAAGGCTCAGTTCCTTTGCCCTATCCTCCTCAATAGGTGTACAAATAAGCCCTCTTCCATATTTAGCCATAAAGTTGATTATCTCAGGTGTTATTTTCTCAGCTGCACAAACAAAATCACCTTCGTTTTCTCTATCCTCATCATCGACAACAATAACTACCTTCCCATTTCTAATATCGTCAATTGCCGATTCAACTGAATCAAGTTCAATATGAGAATTTGTCAAAATATCCATTAGACATCATTTTATTATATCACAAATGTAATCAAAAGAGTTTTTTAAACTTCATCAACAGGTTTTCTCGTCGCACTAGATAGAATGAATAACTGCACTAATGTTATACTTATCAATTGTTTTCTGAGCAAACATCTTATGCCCCTTTGGTGTTAAAAGATGCAACTTCCCACGTTTTGCCGTAGCCATCATACTTAAAAGCTTCCATCTTGTTACAAGCTTGCTTACATTATCCTCTTTTAGGGCTATATCTGTATAGTGCTTTGCCCCTCCTGATGTAATGAAAGACATATCCGCCTGAATTTCTTCTTTGGAAGTTTGATTTACGAATACTTTTGGGTCTTCATAGCCTTCAGAAACAGATTTAATGGTATCGATTGCTTTTCTTTGAGCCCAAGTATGAGCTTTTTCAAAATACTTTTCTTTATTCATGAAATTTTTTTGGTGAGAAATTAAATGTAAATATTTGATTTACAATATTATAACGTATGAAACCTATGTTTTGTTTCAAATGCCTTAAAACTAAATTATCCGTCACTTCATTTTGATTATTTAATTTAGCAATTCATAAAAACAAATTAAATATGACAACACAAGAAGTAGCCAATCAATTCTATCAATGGGCTCAAGAAGGAAAATTTAAGGAGATTCAAGACGAAATGTTCGCTGAAAATGCCGTCAGTATCGAGCCTGCGAATTCTGGTTGGCTGAAAGCCGAAGGAATTGATGCAATTCGGGAAAAAGGTAAACAATGGAATGAAATGGTCGAAGAAATGCACGGTGGTTATACCAATGAACCTATTGTTGCCGGAAACCACTTTACCTGTGTAATGGGTATGGATGTT
Source organism: Saprospiraceae bacterium (assembly GCA_965230495.1). Taxonomy (GTDB): domain Bacteria; phylum Bacteroidota; class Bacteroidia; order Chitinophagales; family Saprospiraceae; genus JACJYM01. Next base: position 2,813,077 of record OZ246004.1, read on the forward strand.
ACAATGAAAGGAAAAGGAAGAGTAAAGATGGATGAAATTGCTGTTTACGAAGTTCAAGATGGCAAAATAGTAAAAGAGCAGTTCTTTTATTAGTGAGGTTCTCTTGCTGATCTATTTTACAAATTTGAAAGCAAAAACATACTTTTCTAGCTTGATACTTTCATCACAATTGTCTGAGGGTCTTGTATCAATGAGTTCTATTTCATAGTTTTCAAAGGGAGTTTTATTTGGCACTATATCAGAATCATCATTCCAGACAAATTCGATGATCTCATCACCTATTTTGGCTTCAAAAGCAAAAGAAATTAATCCTGGAATTATACATTGGCATTTGCAACAACATCGTCCGTCACTTGCACCATTCAATATTAGGTAATTCTGATCTGGAAAAATTATCTTATCGCCGATATTCATATTCACTTCCTGATTGTAATCAATAGCCATCTCTTCCTCTGAACAAGCTACAAGAAAAAGAATAGGTAGGAAAAAAGTCTTTGCTAAAGAATTCATAAATATATATATATGCTTAAACGTTTGTTACTTACCTTATGTGTGGTAATACAGTTTCGTCAAAACGTATTTATTGCTATTTTTGTTATTCTCCGACCGATATATTTTCAAATTAGTATAAAGTAATTCGATGCCTGATTTTTGTCACTTACATTGTCACACACAATATAGCCTACTTGATGGAGCTTCTGATATATCTGTAATGATGGATAAGGCTAAAAATGATCAACAAGTTGCAGTTGCATTGACAGATCATGGTAATATGTTTGGAGCCTTTAAGTTTGTAGCTGAGGCTCAAAAAAGAGACATCAAACCTATCGTGGGTTGTGAATTTTATCTAGTAGAAAATAGACATAAGCAAAGTTTTGTAAAATCAAAAGGTGAACGAGATAAACGGTTTCATCAATTGATGCTCGCAAAAAACGCCAAAGGTTACCAAAATTTAAGTAAACTTTGTTCTTATGGCTATACGGAAGGCCTTTACAGCAAATTTCCGCGTATTGATAAAGAGCTTATCCTAAAGTACCACGAAGGTATAATCGCAACTTCTTGTTGTTTAGGTGCGGAAATACCACAAGCTATAGCCCATGATAATCTTGAAAAAGCAGAAGAATTACTCAAATGGTGGCTTGATCTATTCGGAGAAGACTACTATATCGAGTTGCAACGACACCGTGGTTTGGAAAAGATAGACCTTGGTAAAGATCAAAGTGGAAATATGATCTATTCTAAGTATAGCCAAGAAGACATTAATCAAATTCTTCTTTCCTATGCCAAGAAATACAATGTAAAAGTGATAGCCACTAACGATGCTCACTATGTAGAACAGGAAGACGCCATCCCTCATGATATGTTGTTATGTATCAATACAGGAACTATTATTGAAAATGAAAATCGCTTCAAGTTTGCCAGTGATGATTTCTTTTTCAAGACCAAAGAACAAATGGGACGTGTATTTCATGATGTTCCCTTTGCTCTTGACAATACTTTAGAAATTGTAAGCAAAGTTGAAGAACTTCAATTGACAAGAGACGTACTTCTACCTGCATTTCCATTACCCACAGGGTTCGACACACAAGAATTATATCTGCGTCATATAACCTATGAAGGAGCAAAGAAAAGATATGGCTCTATAACATCTCAAATTGAAGAAAGAATTAATTTCGAACTAAGTACCATCAACCAATCAGGATACCCTGGTTATTTTTTGATTGTTCAGGATTTTACAAGTACGGCCAGAGATATGGGTGTTTCAGTAGGTCCGGGTAGAGGTTCTGCGGCAGGTTCCGTAGTCGCTTATTGTTTGGGAATTACTAATATTGATCCTATTAAGTATGATCTTCTTTTTGAGAGATTCCTAAATCCCGAAAGAATTTCAATGCCCGATATTGATATAGATTTTGATGACGAAGGAAGGGATAAGGTCATCAACTATGTAATAGATAAATATGGAAAAAATCAAGTCGCCCAAATCATAACTTATGGTACGATGAAAGCTAAAAGTGCTATTAGAGATGTGGGGAGGGTGATGAATATTCCACTCTCGGATGTGGACAGAATAGCCAAAACTGTTCCAGATGCATTAGGTGTTAAGTTGAATGATTTGTTAGCTGAAGATGAATTACCGGGCAAATTAAAAAGTAATCTAAATGGTGATGACCTAAGCAAAGCGTACGAATTAAGGCGGATGGCAGAAGGAGAAGGTCCCGAATCAGATATCCTAAAAAATGCTAAGAAACTTGAAGGATCGGTAAGAAATACTGGAATTCATGCTTGTGGAGTTATCATAACTCCCGATGATATAACCAATTTTATTCCTGTTACGGTAGCTAAAGACTCCGACTTATTGGTTAGTCAGTTTGACAACAGTATTGTTGAAGATGTAGGTCTCTTAAAGATGGATTTTCTGGGCTTAAAGACGTTAACTATCATTAAGGATGCTGTTGATATTGTGAAAAAAACCAAAGGGATTGACATTGATATCGATGCTGTAGATTTGGAAGATAAAATAACGTACGAGCTATTTGAAAGGGGTGAGACTATCGCTATTTTTCAGTATGAGAGTCCCGGAATGCAGAAGCATTTAAAAAATCTGAAGCCTAATAAGTTTGGTGACCTGATAGCTATGAATGCCTTGTATCGACCGGGACCTATGCAATACATTGATTTGTTTATTGACAGAAAACATGGAAGACAAGAAATAGCGTATGATTTACCAGAAATGGAAGAATATCTGGCGGAGACTTACGGTATCACAGTCTATCAGGAGCAAGTCATGCTTCTTTCTCAAAAACTCGCTGGCTTTTCCAAAGGCGAAGCAGATAGCCTTCGTAAAGCAATGGGAAAAAAGAAAAAAGCCATCATTGATAAAATGTTCCCAAAATTTATAGAAGGATGTAAAGCAAACAATCTAGATGAAAAAATATGTGAGAAAATATGGAAAGATTGGGAAGCCTTCGCTTCTTATGCTTTTAATAAATCACACTCCACATGCTATGCTTATTTAGCATTTCAAACAGGTTATTTAAAGGCTCACTACCCTGCTGAATTTATGGCTTCTGTTCTCAATCATAATAAAAGCGATATTTCCAAAATCAAATTCTATCTCGACGAATGTAAAAGGATGGATTTGGAAGTGTTGGGACCAGACGTAAACGAGAGTGATCTTAAATTTACCGTGAATAAAAAAGGTCAAATCCGTTTCGGTTTATCTGCTTTAAAGGGTGTAGGAGAAGGCCCGGTATTTGAAATATTGGAAGCAAGAGAAGAAGGACATTTTGCAAATATATATGATATGATGAGAAGACTTCCCTTGTCTTCTGTAAACAAAAAATGTCTCGAAAGCCTTGTATTAGGAGGAGCTCTTGACTCCTTTGGAGCTTTCAATAGATCACAATATTTTGCTCCTACTGACAGTTTCAACAGCTTTATAGAACATCTTATCAAATACAGTAATGCTATTACTCAAAGTGCCAATCAGCCCCAACTTTCTCTTTTTGGTGGTAAAGAGGATAATTTAATCCCTGAACCAAAACCCGCTGAAATAGAAGAATGGAATCAAATCGAAAAACTTCGCAGAGAAAAAGAGGTAACGGGAATCTATCTTTCAGGTCACCCACTTGATGATTATTCTTTGGAATTCAAGTATTTTATTAAGAATAACATAGCTCAGTTGGAACAAATGATAGATAATATAGGAACCATTGGTGCCATAGTCACTTCTGTCTTTCATGGTGTATCTCAGAGAGGGGATGCAAACTGTAAATTTACTATTCAAGATTACTCAGGAAGTATGGACATACGGCTTTACAACGAAAACTATGAAAAGTTTAAACATTTGATAGAAGTTGGTAAAGTTCTATATATTGAAGGCGGATATCGAAAAGGGTATAATAATGACCGCGTATATTATAAAGTAAAGGATATAAAGCTGCTTGACACTATTAGTAAGCAATTCACTAAATCTATTACAATAAAGCTTCCTATATCCGACATTAATGCAGGTTTGATTAATAATTTGAATGAAATAACAACCGAACATAAAGGTAAACACTGGTTAAAATTAAAAATTGTGGATCAGGTCAATGACCATCAACTAAGCATGGTTTCTAAAGAAAAAAAAGTCAATGCTGATCATTCGTTTGCCAAAAAACTAGACGAACTAGGTATAGCATATAAAATCAACTAAATGCTATGATTGCAAAGAAAAGCTACAATATATATGTGGTAGAACTGTCAAAAAAGATTTGGACCGATAGTGCCAAATTTAGAAATGCCAATCCTCAATACAATCCAGTTTTGGAATGCTTATATGTAGGAATGACCAGTCAGACTCCCAAGTTAAGATTTCAAAAACATAAAACAGGTCATCGTACAAAAAAGGGGGTCAAAATATCATCCTATTTTGTTGAAAAGTATGGATTGTACCTCAGGCCCAGCCTTTATGACAAATATAACCCCATGACAAAGTCAGAAGCAATGAAAATGGAAAAAGAACTGGCTACGCAACTCAAGAGTCAACGATATGCCGTTTGGTGGAATTAAAATAAGTTCATAAATGATTTACGCAATACTCTTCTCTTTACTTTTCAATGATGTTGATCCTCCGAAATTAATATATGTAGGAGATCCTATGTGTTCCTGGTGCTACGGCATCTCCCCTGAACTAGACAAAGTCGCAAGCCATTATAAAGGAAAATTAGAAATAGAAATTGTCATGGGCGGTCTCAGACCTTACAATACGGAAACAATGTTTGATTTGAAGGATTTCCTCGCAGACCATTGGCAAGAAGTAAACCACAGAAGTGGTCAACCTTTCAGTTATGGCATTCTTGAGAATCAAAAAATTACCTATGATACCGAACCCCCTTCCCGTGCTGTGGTAACGGTCAGACAATTAACACCTCATAAGACCTTAGCTTTTTTCACTGCTATTCAAAAAGACTTCTATTTTAAAAACAAGAACATGCATTTGGTAGAAAGCTATTATAGTTCACTAGATGAGTTAGGCATTGACAGAGATAAGTTTTACACCCTTTTTATGAGCGATGAAATGAAAACATTGGTGAAAAAAGACTTCGAAAGAGCTAATAGTTTAAAAGTACATAGTTTTCCTACGCTATTGCTAGTTAAAAATGACAGGACATATTTTGTGGCAAATGGTTATTCTACTGTCGACAAAATGATTGAAAGAATAGACAAGTATTTAAATTAAAAAGACCCTAGATATGATAACTAGGGTCCGGTAGTTTTATAATATAGGGTCTACTATTCTATTTTGCCCAACATCCATCCGATAACACCACCTCCTAGAGCTCCCCAAACAAGATTTCCTACGACATCGCTGAAAACAATTGTCCAATCTATTAGATTCATCATTGACATCATTAGTAGACTATGGCCCAATCCAACCAACAAAGCTATCAAAGCACCTGCTTTGGCACCTGTCATAAATGTTCTTATTCCTGCCCATTTTTCATAAATAATAGCATATAATAAAGCCGTACAAACCATGGAAAGAATCATAGGTAACATATCAGGCATTTCTTTACCCAATCCCTCATAATGTGTCAAATGGTCATTCTGAAGACCGTCTAAAGCAATTCCCCAAATTAAAAATCCCGCTAAATAAAAGACTACTGCTCCTACTAGCGTAGCAATTGACAATTTTTTGATATTCATTTTGTTTTGATTTGTTTACAAAACACCAAATATAAAAAATTATACCTTGATTTAGTGTTAAAATGCGATATTATTACCTATACATTGATCAATAATTAGTTTATAATTCTAATGTGTTTTGTTTTTTCCGTATATGCTTCTTAAAAGAGCAGGAAGTATATACATATCACATGCCCAAGCACTGATTAAAGTAATAGCAATAAGGCTTCCTATAATAATACTTGGCGGATTGGATGAAAACAGCATGACCAAAAATCCAAAAAATAAAATAATAGTGGTAAAACTAATGGCCTTGCCAGCTTCTATATAACTCATTCTTATGGCTTTATCCAGATTCCCCATTTTATCGTATGCTAACTTGAATTTACTTAGAAAGTGAATAGTGTCATCAACCGCAATTCCAAAAATAATAGCAAAAGTTATCGATACACTAGCCTCTAGTGGAATCCTAAAGTAGCCAAGAATCGCAGCAGCAAATAACACTGGGATAAGATTGGTTAAAAATGAAACAAATAACATTTTAATGTTTCTAAACAAAAACATCATCATCAGGCTAACAATAAAAATGGCCAAGCCTAATCCTTTAAATAAACTGTCTGTTATATACTCGGCATTTTTATCTATGATCACACCAGTTCCTGTAATCCTGATACTTAATAAATCTGTATTAATGTTTTGCTCGACATATTTTTTGATATCATTATTAACGGTTTTAATATTCTCAGCTCCTATATCGGCTATTCTCGAAGATATTCTGGCCTTCTTCTCGTCCTTACTTACAAAAGTTGTAATCTCCCTGCTAAGCATTCTGTCAACCATTTTGCTCAACTTAATAAATTCGCTTTTTGATTCCGGAAACTTGTACGCTTCTGCTTGATTCGCATTATTCATACGATTCAAGCTTTTAAACAACGTTGTGTGTGACATAATCGACTGAATCACGCCAGTATTATGCATGAAAGTTTCAATTTTAGCAATTTCCTTTTGCACTTCATAGTCCAATGCTGATCCTTCTTTTACTATAATAGCAACTTCTAAAGGTCTAAATCCGGCAAGGTTTTTTTCAAAGTATAAAAAATCTTCTGTCACCTTTTCTCCTTTCGGGAGATTACTAATTATTTGATAATTAGTAGTGATCTTGCTTATGCCGTATAAACAAAATCCTATGAAAAGTAATCCAAAAACTAGAATCCTACGGTTGTTAGTAGCAGTAAAAGAATGAATTTTATTTAGAAGCTTATTCCATTTATCATTTTCCTCACTTTGATAGCTCAATTGATCAACTGAAAAGAAACTTAAAAGTGAAGTTGAAAATAGAATAATCGTAACATATGCAATGATAACTCCTATAGCTGAATTAACTCCAAAAGTTTGAATGGGTCCAACCTTTGAAGTCAAGAGAGTAACAAATCCAGCTGCCGTTGTCAAGCTAGTTAGCAATGTCGCCAAGCCGATCTCTTTTATAGTTACCGATAAAGCATCCTTTATTGTCTTCCCTTTGTTTAATTCTCTAATATGTTTTGTCATGATATGAATGATATCTGACGTTCCCACTATAATCATCAGGACAGGGTAAAAAGCAGACATCATGTCTAAGGGTTTTCCAATCAGTCCTAGCACTCCCATAAATATCACCAGACTTATGCCAATAGAAATAAGGGCTATTAAAACTGCATATTTTCTTCTAAAGAGAAGTACTAAAAATAGAATTACCAAAATTGCCGATAAAATAGATGTTCTCACAATCTCCCATTGTTGTATTTGAACTAACTCATGTTGAAAAAAAGCCCTTCCAACAAGGTGAAGATCCTTAATGTTGTTTAATTCTTGACACCGCTCTAAAGCCTCTATAAGCTCATGAGACTCTTCCACCGTAAGTTGCTCTTTTGTTTTGATAATTATTGTAAGAATGTCCGTCGATTCACTGATAAGACTATGAACAAATCTGGGATCAGAAAGAACTAACCTCTTGTTTTCTTCATACTTGTGGGGCTTGTTCATCTCAATAATGGGCAACATAGATACACCGAATGGAGTCTTGAGAGGATACCTCATGGTTGTCAAACTCTGCACCTTTTTTACATGGGGTAATTTTCGCAGGTCAAGACTAAATCCATGAAATCTATTTAAAAAAACACTATCGAAAACGGAAGGTTGGTTTTCAACAGATAAAAGTAAATAGTTGTCATCAGATTCAAAATCTTCAATAAAACTCTCGAAATAAGCCAAGTCCTCATCACCTTGAGGAAAGAACTGCTCAAAACTAAAATTGAACGTTAATTTTGATGCAAAGTAAATACTCAAGAAACTGAGTAATACGAATACGGCTATAATATGTTTTCTATATTGTAAAAACAATTTTAATATTGTGTCGACAAAGGTAATATTGCCTTTCCATATTGATAAAATTCTGATCACAATTGTTAAAAGTCTTTAAAAACAAAGATTTAATAGAAGCCGGATGTGATGAAGCTGGTAGAGGGTGCTTGGCAGGTCCTGTGTATGCCGCTGCCGTAATACTTCCTAAGGATTTTTATCATCCCTTGCTAAATGATTCGAAAAAAGTAACCGAAGCCAACAGAGAAGAACTAAAGAGTTATATAAAGGAAAATGCTCTTTCTTGGGCTGTAGGAAGGTATATGCATTATGAAATCGATCAAGTAAATATTCTTAATGCTTCCTTTAAGGCAATGCATCGAGCCATCGACATGCTAAACATTACTCCTCAATCACTATTAATTGATGGCAATCGATTCATTCCATATAAAAAAATACCTCATGAGTGTATTATTAAGGGAGATGCCAAATATGCAAGTATTGCAGCAGCATCTATATTAGCGAAAACGGCTCGTGATGAGTACATGTCAGATTTACATAACTCCTTTCCCCATTATAACTGGAAAAATAATAAGGGATATCCAACCATCGAACATAGAAGGGCTATTGTCACCTATGGCCCATCTAATTATCATAGAAAAAGTTTTAGACTATACCCATTGCCAGAACAAGGAGAATTATTTTAAATTTTAAGACTATGCAAATCAAAAAATTTACTTTCAACCCCTTCCAGGAAAACACCTACGTGCTTTATGACCAGACCTCTGAATGTATTGTTATCGATCCCGGCATGTATAATCGTTCTGATCGAGTTATGTTTGATGCATTTATAAAAGAAAACAATCTGAAAATTGTTAAGCTAATTAATACCCACTGTCATGTCGATCATGTTTTCGGTAATGGTTATATCACTGACACTTATGGATTAAAACTTCAAAGCCATAGAGGTGAAATTCCTGTTTTAGAAGCTTATGAAGCTGTCTGTCAGAAGTATGGACTAGAGCATCATCCCAGTCCCAAAATCGAAGAATTTCTAGAAGATGGCGATATAGTAACTTTTGGACGTACAGAATTGCAAGTTCTGTATACTCCTGGACATTCTCCTGCAAGTATTTCTTTTTTTAACAAAGAGACGAAAACACTTATTGCAGGTGATGTATTGTTTGAAGACAGTATCGGTCGTACCGATCTCCCCGGGGGAGATTTTAATACACTTATAAACAGTATTAAAACTAAGTTCTATCCACTACCCGATGAAACTAAGGTTTTTCCAGGTCATGGAAATAGTACTACTATTGGAAAAGAAAAAAAATTTAACCCCTTTTTAAATCAGATCTAATGAGAATACTTATAGCCATTTTATGCCTTTCCATGGTTTCTTGTAGTACTTCAAAAAAGATAGTAGGCGATGCTAACTCACTTATTCTAGCACATAAAACCAAAAACCAACTTCTCATCGATGGAAATGCCCATTCTTTAAAAAAAATCGTACATCCTCAATTACTATATAAACATAGCAATTGTTGGGAGGAACAGTACACTGAATTTACCAATCCAAGCCATATACTTGATTATCACGCTATTGAAATTGAAACCGTTGATACTCGCATTATAGATAATATAGGAATCGTTCATGGCACAGCCAATTTTAATATTACTTATAAAGAAAAAGAAATGAGTTTGTGGCTCTGTTATGTTGAACATTATCAATGGAAAAATAAACAATGGATTCTAATATCAAGACATGCTTCGAAAGATACTTCAGAGAGATAAATTTACCCATCCCAATAATAGTTGTTTTCATCGCTGAGGTAAATCCAATCTTTACTGCTCTTCTAATCACATATTTTAATCTAAATATTTATTGAAAAGCTAACCTAAGTAAATCATCCACCTTTTGTAAGGTTATTATTTCGATGTCATACTTATCCTTACTGATCGTTTTAGTATTATATTTTGAAATAAAGATTTTTTCAAATCCTAATCTATTTGCTTCTTGTATACGTTGTTCTGCCCTACTGACAGGTCGAACCTCTCCTGACAACCCAATTTCTCCTGTAAAGCACCATTTTTTCGAAATTGGCACCTCTTCAAGAGAAGAAATCAAAGAACATACCACTGCAAGATCTATCGCCGGATCAGTAACCTTTATTCCTCCCGCCATATTCAGGAACACATCTTTCTGGCCAAATAAGAGTCCACACCTCTTTTCTAAAACCGCTAACAACATAGATAACCTTCGCAAATCAAATCCGGTTGCAGATCTCTGGGGTGTGCCGTAAATAGCCGTACCAACTAAAGCCTGTGTTTCTATCAATAGAGGTCTTAATCCCTCCAAGGAGGCTGCAATACTGCTTCCACTTAACTCTTCAGGGTTTTGTGATAGAAGTAACTCTGATGGATTGTTAACTTCTCTCATTCCATTACTATTCATTGTATAAATTCCAAGCTCATCAGTAGACCCAAATCTATTTTTCAAAGTTCTTAATATCCGATATGAATAATTTTGATCTCCTTCAAATTGTAAAACAACATCAACGATATGCTCCAATATTTTAGGTCCTGCGATTCCTCCTTCCTTGGTAATGTGACCAATAACGAAAGTAGGAATGTTACTTTCTTTTGCGAACCTCTGTAGTTCTGCAGTACATTCTCTGACCTGAGACACACTACCTGCAGCAGATTCGATATAGGGACTAGCGAGGGTTTGTATTGAATCAATGATTAATAGAGAAGGTTCCAATTCTTGAGCTTCATTGATTATGTTAATCACGTCTGTCTCCGTATAAATGTAACACTGATTATTTGATTTGTTAATTCTATTGGCTCTCATCTTAATCTGTTCGGCACTTTCTTCCCCAGATACATACATTACTTTACTCCTCTGGTGTAAGGCCAATTGAAGTAATAATGTTGATTTTCCAATACCCGGTTGTCCGCCAATTAAAATTATTGATCCAGCCACTAACCCACCGCCAAGCACACGATCCAATTCCTTGCTCCCCGTAGCTTGTCGTACCGTTGTTCCACTGCTAATTTCATTAATTAGCTTTGCTTTCGCTTTTGTTCTGGTTCTAATTTTTTGCTTTTGAGAATTGCCCGAAGATTTAACAATTTTTTCTTCCACAAATGTATTCCATTCAAAACATGAGGGACACTTACCTTGCCATTTTGCAGACTCTGCACCACAATTAGAACAAAAAAAAACTGATTTTACTTTTGCCAAGTTGCTACTAAATTTTTACAAAAATAAAATTCTTTATTCCAACTGCAGCGTACCTATCTCTCATTGTATTCTACTAAAAGAAATTATAATCAAAAATTTAAACCAATGAAACGCTTGCTTTCCCTTTTAACTGCCATCTCAATTCTCTCCTCAAATATCACTGCTATCCGCCGGAAACGTAATTTTCAACGTTAATATTCTTCATTAAATTAGAATTACTTCATCACAATCAGATTTAATAAGTCAAGCCTTTTATGTTTGGTTTGAAGAACTCTTTGAAGAAGATAAGACTTATTTTTCTGTCACGATTGACTTTGATGGAGAGATCATTGACTCAGTTGGCCTTCGTGTCAAAGGCCAGTTTTCTGGATTTGATACCAAAAAACCTATCAAACTATTATCATAGTTGTCTTACTTGATCAACGTGAGAATCCAATGTTTGTCCAAAAACTTTTAATAAATCCCTAGTAGACTAAGCGGTTTTACATTTTGATGCCTTCTATAAGTGGAATCCATTAATTAAATGATATCATTTCGTATTATTAAAAATAATTTAAAATAACAAAATGAAGAAAGCTTTATTGCTGTTTAGTTTAGTATTGCTGGTTTTTCAATCTTGTCGAAAAGATGATGTCTCTATGACAACAACGATAGAAGACGATCCACTTGTGGAAAACAAATATGTAGTTAATGTTCACGGTCAGGTTTTTGATCAAGACAATCAATATCTAACCGATGCAAAAATCTCATATGATGGAATTGAAATCTTCACTGATGAATATGGATTATTCACATTAGAGGACGTGAAAGTAGGTCAATTAAGAGGAACCTTCTTGGCAGTAACTCATGAAGACTACCACGATTCCGGTGTGAGAATTTATGCTAATACAAAAGTAGATCAAAATGTGAAGGTCATAATGATCAAAAAAGAATTAGATGGTTTAGTATCTTCTGGTCAAGGAGGAGAAATTAATTTTGAAAATGGGGGTAAGATCATCTTTCAGCCAAATTCCTTTCAATTAGATGGTAATCCTTACCATGGTGATGTTAATGTGTATGTATACTATCTTGATCCTTCGCTTCCTGATTTTTTACTGAGAAGTCCCGGTGATTTATCCGCTGTAAATGATGATGATGAGATTACGAATTTGAGATCATTTGGAATGATCTCCGTGGAGTTGATAGGAGAAAATGGTGAAGAACTAAATATTATAGAAGGCCATATGGCAGAAATACATGTTCCTGTTCCCAATGATTTGATTTCAGAAGCTTCTAACGAAATTCCTTTATGGCACTTCGATGAAACATTAAATAGATGGGTTGAGGAGGGTTCTGCTACGTTACAAGGTGACACATATGTTGGAAACGTATCTCACTTTAGTTGGTGGAATTGTGATATACCATATGAATATATTACACTTTGCCTGACGCTATATCAACAAAGATCAACTACTCCTCTTCAAAACACATTGGTAAATCTCATCTCTCAAAATTGGGGAATAGGAACAGGCATCACAGATGCAAATGGAACCATTTGTGGTTTTGTACCGGTAGGGGAAGTCATGGAGGTTCAAATCATTGATTATTGTGGTAATGCCACCATCGTAGGTACTGTAGGTCCGTTTACAGAAGATACCAACGAAACTATTGTTGTGGACTTACAGCAAATCGAATTTTTCTCCGTTTCAGGAACAGTTCAGAATTGCGATATGAACGAAAATGTAGAAGGAGCTTATGTGCTTGCAAATTCCGGAAATCTTAATGTATTTGCAGTGACAGATCAAAATGGGTTTTATACTTTGGAAGGGGTTTTCTGTGGCAATACCTCTCTTGACCTAGTAGCGATAGACTATAGTTCAGGTTTGACTGCCAGTACTGAAATTCCTTCAATAGAGGCAGATAATTATGATGTCGATTTCAACCTTTGTGACTTAAGTACAAACCTTGTGGTTACTGTGGGATCTACAGGCTTTTATGGATATTCTGATTGCTGGATAAGAGTTAAGCCCAACGAAACTATTATAAAAGGAACTAATAATAATGAAAACTCTTCCGGACCAATAATTGGCTTTGAAGGAAACGACACAGGTACATATCCAGCCAATATAATTGGCCCCGATGCTATCCTATCCGATGTGTCAAACTTTTCAATCGAAATATCTGAATTTGGTGATATTGGAGAATATGTCATCGGTTCTTTTTCAGGAACAGACATAGTAACGGGAGAAGCTATTAGTGGAAGCTTTGTCGCTGTTAGAGAGGAATAAACAAAAAAATGAACGAAAGCAAACTGATAAAAAATTGTATAGCAGGAGATTCTGCAAGTCAAAGGGAACTATTTGACAGGTACACTGCCGTGTTATACAAAATCAGTTTGAGATATTGTCGTAGTGCGGAAGATGCTAAAGATGTGCTTCAGGAGGCCTGGATTAAAATTTTTAATGGTTTGGCGAATTATCGACATGATGGGAAATTCGAATCATGGATGAAGACAATTGTTGTCAATACTGCAATCCGAAATTACAAAAGATTGTATTTCAAAAATGAGCGATATTCTTATGAAGATGTCACCGAAGAAAGTGTTGATTCGAGTGTAATAGACAAACTAGAAGTGGAGGAAGTACTTGGCTTAGTTAATAGATTGCCTTCAGGTTATTCTGAAGTCTTTAAGTTGGCAATTATAGATGACTATAAGCATAAAGATATTGCTAAAATATTGGGAATAGCCGAAAGTACTTCCAGAGTGAAACTGACAATAGCGAGAAGAAAAATTAAAGAAATGGTAATAGAAATGAATAAATTCTATGCTTATGAAAAGTGAATTGGAAAAGAAAATAGTTAGCAAAATAGTAAACAGTGATCCCGTTTTAGATAAAGATGGCCTATGGGATAGCATTAGTCCTTCACTACCTAAAAAGAAAAAAAGTAGAAAGGGCCTCTGGATGTTTTTTGGATTATTAATGATATCAATTTTTGCAGTTTTAACTATACCCAAAAAAGCACCCCAACTGGCCAACACTGTTCATAACATTGAACCGCTCTCTGTTAAAAATGAGGAGCTAAATACTAACGCTAATATTCCTAATCTATCAAATGATATTGAAAAGGATTTACTCGTTCGAAGTACAGTAAACACAAAAGTTGAATCCGTCTCTGCTTCTAAGCATGCTTTGATAGGCGAATTTGGCATCTCCTCCTCCGATAATGATGAAGATGTTAGTTATGAAATCTTTGAAAAAAGTACTTTTGATGATTTTAGCCATCTTCCTAAATCGAAACACAGAGAGGAGTACACTGGCACCTCAATAACACAGCATTACCAAGGTTTAAACTATACTCGCCCGTTACCTAGCATTGCTTTAACAGCAGGTATTACGGAAATTATTCCTGTGAGATCACAGTTGTCTTCAGTGACTATCTCTGGAGGGTATTTTCTGGCAAATAGAAAATTCGATCTTACTGATAATGTGTTGATGAATGAATTCAATCAACGTAATACTACTGAAAAGGCACTAGATGGATATCGGTTTAGTATTATGTATTCAAAAAGACTTTATAAAAATGTACATTTTTCATTGGGTCTTGCATATCAAAGCGTATCGGAAAGCAATGAATACTTAGACACAAGTTATCAAATTGTTCAAAAAACCGTATTGATTGAAAGAATACATACTGAAAATGGCATCGAGGATATTACCAAACAAATTCCTGTTACCCAAACTACTATTTCGCAAAATCTTCGTTACAACTCCTTCCAATCTTGGGCAATCCCTATACAGGTCAGTATGGATTGGAAAAAAAGGAGAATGGGATTTGAATTAGGTGTTGGGGCAGATTTCGTTTTTTCAAAATCGACCAGTGGTAACATATTTTACAATGACAATTACTATAATTTATCTCAAGACAATGATCGTATATTAAATAATGACTCAGCCCTGTTTTTTAACTTTTCCGGAGGGTTAAGCTACGATGTCACTGATAGATTATGCACCTTATTGAAGGCAAGAGCCATAATATCCATGAGCGATATTTATAACGAAAGTTACGGAATCAAACACAAACAAAACCTATATGGGGTAGACATGGGATTCCGATATAAATTTTAAAAAACTTTAAAAAACATAAAATGAAAAAATACTTATTACTTGTTTTTTCGATGCTGTATCTATTTAATTTAGAAGCTCAAACCAAAACCATGTATGTTGAAAATAAGAGCTTTGAAACTGGAGACGAATTTACCATAGCTATATGGGCGGAGAACGTAACTAATATGGAAGCTTTTCAATTTAGTTTGGATTTTGGAAGTGAAGAATTTGTTGCTATAGATTATTCCTTACTCTCTCAACCCTCAATTATTGATGAAGCAAACGGATTCAGATATCTCTGGTTCGACAACACTGGGCAAAACCCCGTGACCATCAACAATGATCAAACTTGGATGTTAGTTACTTTGATTGCTACCACTTCGGGCACTATCAGTGATGTGTGTTCTATAGGTGCCTTACAGGGAGAAATCAACGAAGGAGGCCAAATCAATGATATTGAATTAGTTTTTAGTGATGATGTTCCCAATTGTTTAACTCTTCTCTCAAATTACTATTTTTTTGACCAAACAGGACAAATTCAAATACCTGTTAACGAACTTGTATTCAATTCATGTGATGAAGATTTTGTATTTACGTTTGGCTCGTTTACAACAAGTGATGTTAACGACATTTTGATTCTTGATTGTAGTACAGCTGTTGGCTCTTATATTTATACAGTAGAACTTAGTGATGGTACTTTAGATGAGGAAGAGATCACTATATTTGATCCACAGAACTATTGCCAAAATGAAATTTGCCATTATGCACCTAATTATTCCGACTTAGAGCTAGATGAAAATGGAGAGGGTTATGTGAGTTTAGACTTTCTTACAGGTGGTTTCTTAAAGGAAGAATGTAAAGATGACTATCAATTAGGTATAGAAGAAAATGGCGTTTGGGTTTATTATAGTGATTCGATTCCTGTCAATTGTTCTCATTTAGGCAATCTATATGTGGTGATAGATAATTTTGCTCCTGAATTTCCTAAGACTGCCGATATCTTTATAGTGGATCCTAATAATTATTGTAATATAGTTTCCCCTGACCACTTGCCTTTAAGTATAAGAACTTCCTTCTCTGGTCCTTGGGTAGAAAATGTATCTCTAAATGGAACTTCTCTATCACAAGTAAACACCCATCTTTTCGAAATACCAGAAGTTGATATTCTTGCAGATAATAATATCATTTCATTTGATGGTCTCAATACCGGTGTTAATGGTATTTCAACATTAGATCAAGTACTTACTATGAGGCATATTCTAGGTTTCGTAGAACCAGAACCTTTGGAAGCAATATTAGGAGATATTGATAGATCCGGGTATCTAGGTATTAATGATTTAATCGAAACCCGATTAGCAATATTGGGAATTAAGGAGAGTATTTCAGAATTTGTCTTTTTGCAGGAAGACATACAGTTTGACAGTTCTTTTGATCCATTTGACTTTGGTACTGAAGTTTATGAATACCATTTCGATGGAGCTGATGCGGATACGAAAAACTTCACTTTTAATGCCTATGTGTCCGGAGATGTCAATCAATCAGCTCAATTGAAAGGAGCAGATTCAGAAACAAGAAACATCAAGGAATTATCATATGATGACATTTATTTAACTGCTGGGGAGAAATACGAGTCATTATTAACATTAAGCAATCCCAATTATATTTTAGGTCTTCAATTTAATCTAGATTTAGATGAAATTGAGATTCTAGATCATTCTTCCACATACGATGAAATGGATCTTATGACCTCGTATTTAGATAATAAATTTAATGTTTCCTTTTTAACGGAAGAAGCCAAGGAATACTTTGAAATTACTATTTCTTTTATTGCTCGAAAAGATGGTTATCTCTCGGATTATATTTCTTTAGGGGATTACGTTAATCCTTCTGTAGTAGACAAGGATCTCAACGAAGAGGATGTTACATTAGTCGCTAATTCAGTATTGTCAAATGACGATATAAACATTTCTAGTGTAAGAGTCTATCCAAATCCTACTGTTGGAAATACAACTGTAGAATTGTCTAATCATTTGTCTTACGATCTAAAAGTAATTAATTTGAAAGGCCAGGTAATCTCGACGTTAAAAGGTATTGGAAAAACTATTCAACTTAATCCAAATGTTTTTACCGAAAATGGAATATATCTTTTAAGCTTAACCACTCCCAATGAAGTATTTACAACTAAACTCATAGTAGAATAGTGGTTAAAGTTTTGAAAACGGGTTAAGCTTTTAATCCCATGAATAGTTATTTAGGGGTCGGGTTCTTAGTGAATCCGGCCTTTTTAATTTTTGAAGAAGCTTAAAGTCTCCTGAACTCCCCTTTTGGAGATCAGACTTATCAAGTATACTCCCGATTCAAGGTCTTCAACATTTAATGAAAAAAGTGCTTCTTTCTCAGAATCTAAATTTATTATTCTAATCAAACTCCCTAAAACGTCGTAAATCCTTAATTCGCTATACTTATCTAAGCTTTCTTCTAATCTTACAAATAGCCTTTCTTCAACGGGGTTAGGAAATACTTCCGTAGAAATATCTTCTTCTGTCTCTTCTGCAGAAGTCAAAAAATCGAATTTCAACCAATTTATATTGAAAAGTGGTTCTTCTATTATCATTCTTAGTATATAATAGCCAGATGGTAAAATAACTTCTTCTGTTGTGGTAGCCCAATTCTGCCAACCACCTGTAGGAGGGAATTCCATTGTTATTAAATCCGTAATTCCACCAAATTCGTTAATAATTTGTAATTTAATAGCTCCTGTATTACTTTCTGCAGCCGTTCTAAAATCTAATTTATATGTTCCCCCTCCCTGAATATAAATTCTGTAATCAGCATAATCTCCTATATCAAGATATCCAATATTTTGCCCTCCTCCTATATCATCGGTATCTTCTAATTCAATGCCTTGTTGAAAATAAAAGTCTTCAGCCTCAATTTTGCCAGGTATGATATGATAATTAGGCAATGTATTAATCACATCCACTAGACCAAATGTTTCCAATGGACTGCCATCATTAGCCAAAATCATCTCACCTGCATAGCCCACTTTGATACTATGATTAAACCTCATTTTTGTATCTATGTCAACATATAAAAGGCGATGATTGTCCTCATTACGAGATACATTATTAATCACAGCTAAATTTCCATTAATTAAGACTCTAAAGTCTTCGATATCATATTCACTATCAGATGAGATAGACTTATTCAAATCCAATTGTATTGTATTCTCATCATGAGTACGTGCTGATATAAGTTGAGTAGAATAATCTATCGTTTCTCCTGTTTTTTCAAATTCAAAATAACTATAGTTAGCTCCTCCTCCTTCAATATGTAATTTGAGTTTCCCAGTATTTTCTATTACCACATTTTCTATCTCCGCATCAGACCAACTTTGATACCCCCCGGTGTACGGAATTATGATCTCTGGAGTAATATCTCCATCATCTAACGAAAACCTAACACTAGCTCCATTGTCCCCACCAGCATACCTGATTTTTACAGTGTATAAGCCACTTTCCGTATCACCAATTGAATATTGCATCCATTCTCCTTCTTCTGCCCAACCCACATTAAAACCATTGTTTGTATCCGAATCTTGAATACCTTCAATATCAACACCATCGTTACGATAAGACCAACCCGTATTCCAAGCCGTAAAATTACCTGTGGACACATGATAATTGGCGTCATCTTCGTCACTATATGCCACTCCATTTGTTCCTAAATCAAAATCCGTTGCATAAATAATTCCTGGTAACTGATGGTCTAAAAAAGGGACGGAAAGATTCTCCCTCACCTGTCTAAACATGGCGTCAATCACATCCATTTGCAACTTACAGTTTTCTAATTTTATGTTCTCAGTAAGTTCTGCAAGTGCTAAAACCGCATTCTCTTTAGTTGGTTTTGCTCCCGTTCCTTCCCAGTAGTCAAGTAATCTCTGATAGTTTATATTCTTATCAATTGACAGCGGACATGAAATAGATTCTACTTTTTTAAGTGGCCACCAAGCCCATCCGATATTGTGTTCTTCCAGCAGGGCTATTGCATCTCTAAACCAAACGTTCGAATTCTCTCCACTTTCACCCAAATATAATGGTATATTATGTTGATTTCTTAAATCAAGCACCCATTGAATAGAACTCTGGTCATTTGTAGACCAATATTTATGAGGGCTATAAACCATGTTGTCATCCCACGGAGGTGTCAACCCAGTAAAGTCATTCGCGAACCAATTTCCCTCAATAAATATTATGTGTTTGGTATCTACAGTTCTAATGCTATCTGTTATTTCCTTATACAGATTTTTTAATAGCACTCCACCGGGTATTTCCCAATTAGTCTCGTTGATAAGGTCGTATCCTGCTACCCAAGATTCATCTTTATATCTGTTTGCTAGTCTTTTCCAAAGGGCAACTGTTTTATCCCTATTTTCTTTGCTCTCCCACAATGAAGAGTAATTTGGATTATAGTCAGATATTCCCTGATCATATCCTTGACCTCCCGGTGCCGCATGAAGATCTAAAATGACATACATTTCGTTTTGCTTACACCATGAGATAAGGCTATCCGTTAACTCGAACCCTCTATCCAGCCAAGTTTGTTGACCTGAAATGGGCTCATCTTGAATTGGCAAAGTAAATAAGTTATAATGCATGGGCAACCTAACTGAATTAAACCCCCATGACTTTAAAGAGTCTATGTCAATTTTCCTCACATGATTATTCAACCAATTCTCATAGAACTCTTCAGTAGCTTCTTGCCCAACAAGTTCCTGAATTTTCTCTTTTATTTTATGTTGAGGGTTCGCAAATGAAGCTGTCTGCAACATATATCCTTCCTGAATCATCCATCCTCCCAGTCCCATTCCTCGAAGCAGCACATTTTCTCCTTGTTCATTAATAATTCGTTGGCCATTTGTTCTTAGAAAGCCTTGTCCGTAAACAGCAATACGACAGATAAAAACACAAAGAATAATAAGAAAAATCCTATTCATGTTACTTTCAATTAGAAGCCACCTTAATTAATCTGTGTTCCTCAGTAACCTCAGTTTTTATTGACAGAAGATCTTCTGATGATCCACCTATCATTATGTCAAACTCACCTGGTTCTACTATAAAATCACCTTGATTGTTATAAAAACCCAATTCCTTTTGAGTCAAAATAAATTCTACTGTTTTGTCCTCTCCTGGTAAGAGTTTTATCTTTTTAAATCCCTTTAATTCCTTAACAGGTCTTGTAACACTAGCTACTCTATCCCTAACATATAACTGTACTACCTCTTCCCCTACTCTACTCCCCTTATTGGTAATTTTTACTTGAACTCTTATGTTTTTATTTTCTTCAGAATTAACAACTAACAGTTCCGAGTATTCAAATTCAGTGTAGCTTAATCCATATCCAAAAGGATATAGTGGTTTATTGGTATCATCTATATAATGAGCCCAAAAGACTTCATTTTTTGGGCCGGGCCTGCCCGTACTTTTGTAGTTATAATAAATAGGAATTTGTCCTACATTTCTAGGAAAAGTAACTGGCAATTTTCCGCTTGGATTATAATCTCCAAATAAAACCTCGGCGATGGCATTTCCACTTTGCGTTCCAAGTTGCCACGCTTCTACTATTGAAGGAATATTCTTATCTGCCCATTCTACTGTCAAAGGTCTGCCATTCATTAATACCAAAACTATATTTTCATTGACAGCATGTATTTTTTCCAGTAAATCCTGTTGCAAACCTGGTAACCCAATATTTGTTCTACTCCTTGCTTCTCCTGATTGATAGCAATGTTCTCCCAAGACAGTAATTACAATATCTGCATCGGAAGCCAAATTTATCGCCGCAGCCATTCCTGTCGTATCTTCATTATTAATATTTAACTCAAAGACAAAATGTTCCAAACCATCAAATAGCTTCACCCCTCGTTCGTAAGATATTTCATTTTCGCTTTTGACTTTAAGAGCATCTAATACTGTAACCGCAGTATGGTCATCTGAGGCCAATCTCCAGTTACCAAGAGGGCTGTTTTTTTCATTTGCCAAGTGTCCTATTACAGCTATTTTCTTCCCTGATTTTGGCAATGGGAGTAGTTCTCCCTCATTTTTAAGAAGAACTATTGATTTCTTTGCAATTTCCAATGCCGCATCCATATGATCCTGATGATAAATCGCTTTCTGTTCTCTCTCTTCACTACAATATCGATAAGGATCATCGAAAAGTCCAAGCTTAAACTTTATTCTTAATATCCTTCTCACCGCATCGTCTATGGATTGCATTGACACTTTTCCTTCTTCCACCAATTCTTTCAGATGTTTAATGTACAGATGAGACTCCATATCCATGTCTGAACCCGCATTAGCAGCAATCATCGCTGCGTGATTTCCATCTTTTGCGAAGCCATGATCCATTAATTCCATGATAGACCCCCAATCAGAAACTACAAATCCATCAAATTCCCAATCATCCTTTAAAACATCTCTTTGAAGATACTTATCCGCAGTTGCAGGTATTCCATTGAGCTCATTAAAAGAGTTCATAAATGTTGCCACCCCAGTTTCTACCGTTGCTTTAAAAGGAGGAAAAACCACATTATATAATGTTGAAGTTCCTATATCTGCAGTATTGTAGTCCTTTCCCGATTCCGCAAAGCCATAAGCGGCAAAATGTTTTGTGCATGCAGCAATCGTCTTCGGGTCCGCTAAATTATCACCCTGAAAACCTCTCACTCTGGCCTCCGCTATTCTTGAGCCCAAATAGGTGTCTTCTCCTGCTCCCTCCATCATTCTTCCCCATCTAGCATCTCGGCATATATCTACCATAGGAGCAAAAGTCCAATTGATTCCAGATGCTGCAGCTTCGACCGCTGAATATCTTGCAGACTTTTCAATCGCTTCGATGTCCCAACTTGCCGCTTCCGCTAATGGGATTGGGAATATCGTTTTGAATCCATGAATTACATCAAAGCCAAATATCAAAGGAATCCCTAGACGAGAGTTTTCTACTGCTAATTTTTGAATTTCCTTCACCTGTTTTGCCCCTCTCACGTTCAGCATAGAACCTACCAAGCCCTTTTTTATTTTATCGTATCTATCCTTGGCATCACCACTTTTCGGAGCTGGGCCAGTAACGTCAAAAAAACTACTGTATTGATTCATTTGACCTATCTTCTCTTCTAAAGTCATTTCGTTAAGAAGAGATTCCATTCTTTTTTCATTGCCATCTTCCTGACAGAAACTAGAAGTGTTTATCAAAAAGACACATAAGATCAGACTCTTAATTCTCATTTTAAAGCGTCTAATTTTTATCAAAGACTCTGATATAATCCACTACCATTATTTGAGGAAACTGCGTCGTTCCATCTGGGTTACCGGGCCAGTTTCCTCCTACCGCAATATTCAAAATGAAGAAAAAGTCCATGTTAAAAGGATAGCTTCCGTTTACATCACTTCTATTAATAGTATAATACAAATTGTCATCAACGTACCACTTGATTACATCCGTTTCCCATATAATTGAAAAAACATGATATTTTTCTGAAAATTTTTCTCCTCCTGAGAGACTATAATGTGCTCCCTGATGATGACTCCATGACTGTCCTTGCGGGCCCCAGTGTGCTGTGCCATGCACTTTAGAAGGTTCATGACCAATTAACTCCATAATATCAATCTCTCCACATGCCGGCCATCCAATCGTTGAAAAATTATTTCCCAGCATCCAAATAGCAGGCCATATTCCCTGTCCTTCGGGAAGTATTGCTCGGACGTCTATCCTGCCGTGTGTAAATACCTTTTTATTCTGAGTAGTAAGTCTTGCAGAAGTGTATGGTGCTCCGTTAAAGTTCTCTTTTATAGCTTTTATAACTAAATTTCCATCCTGCATAAAAGAATTATCATCGCTATCAGTATAATACTGAAGTTCGTTATTTCCCCACCCATTATTTCCGATCTCATAATTCCATTCGCTCGTATTTAATTGGTTACCCTCAAATTCTTCTTGCCAGTTCAAGGTATATCCCGGATAAGATTCCGGAGTAATATAACCTTCCTCTGGAACTACCACCTTGGTATCGTCGTTTCTTATGGTACCTGTAGCGATAGGATTTGCTAAATCCGCATTAATAGCATCTGACAATATTACTTTAAATGTCTCATCTCCCTCTTTGATATCATCACCCACGACCTCAATAGCAACGACAGTATTTCTTTGCCCTACTGGAATTATCAATTTTCCACTATCTGGAATATAGTCTTCTCCCTCAACTGCCGTATCTTCTTCTGTTCTATAATTAAATTCTACATCATTCTCAGAAGCTATATTAATAGAGACTTGAAAATTAAAAAACCGATTATCATTGCCTTCTACTAAAATTACGTTTGCAACCGATAATTCCGGAGTTTCCATGTTAGTGTCAGGCACACTTCCCCCACTATCTCCACAAGAAAGAAAAACAAATAAAACCAGGGTTAAAAAATTTCTAACTACCATTTTCTATATATTATTCTGAAACAAAAGTAACTCTCCAAACTACTCCACCATAATCTGCTAACAATACCATTCTTGAATCCGATATTTCAGAGATGGATAGTGTAACAGATGATTGAGGGGTTCCAACCTCTCCCGAAGTACCAATTTTATAAAGTCCTAACCATGCTCCTTCTCCAGCTACAGTCAAGGATGTTGCAGTGATATTGAAGCTATGTGTTCCTGAACCCCAAACTGCAAAACTACCAGGCCAAGCACTCTCTTCATGGCAGCCTACATCAATTCCTAACTCGGCTGGGAATACATTTCCATCACTATCGCTATCAGCCCAAAAATCACCTTTGCTATCAAAAATAAAATCTCCATCAACAGTGAAAATATATTCATCATTAAAATGACAGGCTCTCACCTCAATATCGTCTTCTGAATTACCCCACCACGTCTCTGTAGCACTAGGACCTACATTCAAGGCATTAGCCTCTGGTGCTAACTTCCACACCTTAGAATCACAATTAGTCAGTAATTCTAAATTGCCTGTACAGTCTGCTTGATCACTTTCTGTAACTTCCAATGATTTAGATGAAGTACCAGAACCTCCTCTATTGAACGTGGTCATACTTACCTCATATGTTCCTTTTTTTGGTATATAAATATCTACCGTTTCACCGCTCTCCGAACCAATGCCTTCAATAGTCCATTGTGTAATGAAAGCACCATCAGTCGTGTTCATAAGGGTGAAATCATTTGGAGTATCTCCTTGAATTATATTAAAAGAAGGATTAGGAGGATCTCCAATATCAATTTTATCATCCACCGCTGGATCACATGACATTATAATACCTAGAACTAGGAAGCTAAATATAAATTGCAAATATTTCATGTGTTGGTTTTCTTTGTTTTTAATGGTCATATGGAACTCGCTACTAATCACTTCCTTGTCCTTCAAACCCTTTTTATATGCTCGTTTCATTTGTTTGTTTTTTGAATTTATCTAAATTAATATCCAGGATTTTGATTCAAATTACCTTCAGTAATATCTATTTCAGTTTGAGGAATAGGCAATATCTCATTTTTTCCTGAAGTAAAACCTTGATCAGCCAACTCGATTTCTGCTCGTCCAGTCCTCACTAAGTCGAAAAATCTATGTCCTTCGGTTGCCAATTCTTTTTGCCTTTCCAGGTATATAACATTCAACAACAGATCTCCTGATGCTGAAGTAACAGGTTGCAAAGAAACCCTCTGTCTTACCCTATTCAAATGAGCCCTTGCAGATACAGCATCTCCTGAACGAGCATGGGCCTCGGCAGCCATAAGAAGAACATCTGCGAACCTAATCTCTCGAACATTGGTCCCCCAATTTAATGCAGGTTCTCCATCCGTAGACACTTCATCCTGCAAACCTGCATATTTTCTGATAAAATAATCGGTGTTCTGATATCCTTCAGTATAAGTGGCTCCCTGTGATTTTAGTGCCTTTCCATTTATTATGGTATGTTCGAATCTGGGATCTCCCTGCATAAGATCAAATAGTTTTTCTGTCACCGGACAAAAACTCCATCCAACAGCATAGGCCGGTTGAATGAATTCGGGTGCCGAATAATCTCTCATTCCAAAAAACTGTACGTTATAATTCCCTTCTGTTCCATTTGCAAAACTCTCCCATCCACCACGTGCAGCTTCCGAATGCTGAATCTCGAAAATAGATTCTATACCAAATTCATTCTCCTTTTTGAAAATGTTTCCGAAGTCATCTTCAAGATCATAAATACCTGAAGCAATTACTTGCTCAAATATTTGTGCGGCTTCTGCCATTCTAGAATCATCATTTTGGTGCAAAATCACTTTCCCAAGTAGAGCCCGAGCCGCTCCTTTAGTAACTCTTCCAAACTCTTCAATAGGCAAAGTTTCGGGTAATTCAAATGTATTTATAGCGTCATTGAGATCTTTCTCTATTTGTGCATAAACTTCACTCGCCGGATTTTGAGTTTGAGTATATAGCTCATCACCACTAAGTGTTTTCGTAATTAATGGAATGTTGCCAAAAAAACGAACCTGATCAAAGTAGAAATAAGCTCTTAAGAATTTAACCTCAGCAGTTATTCTTGCAACAAAATCGGGAGAAAAATCACCCTCCGCCATTTTTTCTAATAGTAGATTCACTCTATAAATACCAGAATAATTTTTTTTCCACAATCCCGACTGAGGGCCTAAAAATGGGTCTAATTGAAAATTATCATAAGCTACCCAACTTGGTTGATCAGAAGCATCACTACCCCCTGCATACGTATCATCTGATGCTGCATTCAGCAACCCCAGCTTCATGGTCCATCCATCCGTACCTTGCCACCCCAAAACATCATAAACAGATACAAGTCCCTCGAAAATTTGATCTTCCGTTTTATAAACGTTTGTTTCCAATTCAGTACCTCTGGGCTCTAATTCTAAAAAGTCTTTGCCACATGAAACCAAACCTAAAATAACGATCAGAAATATTATATTTTTATTATTCATCATACCTAATTTAAATTATGGATTAAAAAGAAGCATTTACACCTACCAAGAAAAACCTCACATGAGGATATAATCCTCTATCAATTCCTCCATTGATCTCGGGATCATAACCACTGTATTTGGTAAATGTCATTAAATTATTTCCTGACACATATACTCTTACATCTCTCAATCCTACCGGAGATATTGTGCTGCTAGGAAAAGTATATCCTAACTGCAATGTTTTAATTCTGAAAAAAGAACCATCTTCGACATAAAAGTCTGAACTTCTACTAAAGTTCTTATTTGGATCATTCCTGTCAAGACGTGGATATTCATTGGTAGTACCTTCTCCCGTCCATCTACCTAAAGCGTCCGCTGTCATATTAGCCATTTGAAGATCAAATCTTCTGGTAGCTTTAAAAATATCATTACCTGCAGTTCCTTGTCCAAATAGTCTTAAATCAAAGGCTTTCCATTTTAAATCCAGATTAACACCAAAAGTCCAGCTAGGGGTAGGATCTCCTATCATCCCTCTATCATCCGGATCAATCTCTCCATTGCCATTGGCATCTACAAACCTGAAATCTCCTGGTTGAGCATCAGGTTGAATCAATGCTCCATCCGCATTAGTATAGGCATCAACTTCTGCTTGATTCTGAAAAATTCCGTCAGTTTCATATCCATATATATAACCTATCGGTAAACCCACCGATGTCCTCGTGATTTCAAGTCCTTGAGGTGAAAATGTAGCTCCCGTCAGAAACTCTTTATCTAATCCCAAAGAAGTGACCTCATTTTTAAGGTGAGCTACGTTAGCAGAAATATCAAAATCAAACTCTCCTAGTTGATTACTATATCCAAGTTCGAGTTCAATTCCTTTATTGGACATATCAGCTACATTACCAATAGGTCCTCCATTCCCTACATAGCCAGGAACGGCAATGCCTAGTAACATTCCTGATGTCTTCTTGTCATAAATATCAAATGTGACGCTAAAGTTTCTGAACACTTTAGCGTCGAAACCAAAGTTTATCTGCGTTGTTTCTTCCCATTTTAAATCGGGATTAGCTATCGCATTTGGACTTATCCCGTTTACCAACTGATCATCAATCCCGAATACATAACTTCTTCCCCCTCCTACGGTCGACACGAATAAATTGTCAGCGATTCTATCATTACCATTTATTCCCCAAGAACCTCTTAATTTAAGAAAGTTTACCACAGGATTATTTAACATAAAATTCTCTTCCGAAACTACCCATCCTATGGAAGCTCCAGGGAAATAGCCAAATTTGTTGTTAGAACCAAACTTTGATGACCCATCTACTCTCATGGTAAATGACAACAAGTATTTCTCAGCGTAGTTATAATTTAATCTTCCAAAATAGGAAGTCAGTGATTCTTGATATTCAAATCCTCCGAATGTTCTATCTTCCGGTGGAATATTGAAAAGAAAAGAAGCATCATCGATATTATCAACAGGGATACCACGATATGTACCACTTTGTCCTTCTCCACTATTCTTCTCTGCAGATGTGCCCAACACTACATTAGTGCTATGATCTCCAAATCTTTTATCATATGTTACAGTATTTTGGATGATCCATTTTAATCCTCTATTTTGATTCCTGTTGTAACTATTTATATCTACTCTATTGGACCCATTTAAATAATGTACGGGAGTAAAACCTTCTCCTCCCCAGAAAGCTAAATCAGCTCCAAAACTGGATTTAAATGTGAAATTGTTTAAAAATTTCACCTCTCCGAAAACATTAGCTACCACCTTGTCACTCCATCCATGACCTTGCTGGATAGCCAATGCAGCTATTGGATTTAGAACTTCCGAAGTAACATATTGAGAAATTCCATATGGCCTTCCCTGTTCATCTCTCACCACTGCATTATCAGTATAAATAGGTTGATTTAATCTTTCCGGATCAGTCTCTATAAGTGGTGTTAAGGGATCCAAATTAATCGCTCTACTCAATGGAGAACCGAACTCAGAGTTCGTTGACACACCTTGACTTTTAATTCTGGCATAAGAAAAATTATTGCCAAAGGTGATGTAATCGTTAACCTTATGATTCGTATTAAGTTTAGCGGTCAACCTCCTATAGTTGGAATTATTGTCTGAAACTATTCCTTCTTGATCAAAGTAGCCAAAAGACGCAAAGAAAGATGACTTATCTCCACCCTTTGCAAAACTTAAGTTGTGATTTACAATAGGGGCATTATCTCTAAAAACTTCATCCTGCCAATTAGTTCCTTCTCCCAAAGATTGGGGGTCATCAAAAAGAATTGACCCACCGGAGGCTACAGAAGATTCATTCATCAAAGTAGCGTATTCCGTCGCATTTAGAAGTGCAAGTTTTTTGACGGTCGACTGAATGCCGTAGTATGCATTGTACTTGACCTGCATATTATCAGTCTTTCCTTTTTTAGTTGTTACTAACACAACTCCTGCAGAGGCTCTGGTTCCATAGATACCCGCTGAAGCTGCATCCTTAAGTACCTCAATAGATTCAATATCTTCTTGATTCAAAAAATCTATACCTCCACCTATTGGCACTCCATCCACAACATATAAAGGTTCACTGCTTCCTATTGCAGTAGTCCCTCTTACTCGCACGGATGAGCCTTCTCCCGGCTGACCTGAATTAGAAGTAACTCGTACACCTGCAGTTCTTCCTTGAAGAGCATCTTCTACTCTCAAAATAGGCATATCTTCAAGCTTTTCTGCCTCTACTTTGGTAATCGCACCTGTTACTACCTTTTTCTTTTGTACTCCATAACCAACAACAACTAGTTCCTCAAGCTCGGAAACATCTGTTCCCATTAATATCTCAAATTCTCTTTGTGTTCCCACAGTAATCTGTTGTGTTAAGTAGCCTACATAGGATAATTCAATAACCGCGTTTTCATCCGCTACTGTTAATTCAAAATTGCCATCGATATCGGAGATTGTACCATTACTTGTTTCTGCTTCATAGACAGTCACACCAACAAGCGGCAAACTATCTTCATCAACCACTGTACCCTTAACTTTTATCTGTGCTTGTAATACACTCGTAAATAAGAGTAATGTCAAGATTGATAAATACTTATTATTACTAATTATAAAATGCATCTCATGTTTTTTATTAAGATTATTGATTTACACATGGCAAAGCCTTAAAGGCTTTAAACCATTTCCAAACTCAAAGAAAAGGCAATAGACTATTCTGTCTATTGCCAACTTAACATTACTTATTAATTATGATTTTCTGAATTTGCTTCTCTCCTTCTGAAGCAAGACTTACTACGTATAAACCATTTTGAAGATCAGAGGTATTCAGATCAAATATTTGCGTACCTTCTAAAATAATATCAGTCAAAACTACTTGACCCAAGCTATTCATGATAACCAACTCTTTGCTTTGTAAATATGCATTAGAAATATTTATTCTCGCAAAATCAGTTGCTACTGTAGGTAATATAGTAAACATATCGTTTACAAATTCTATATCATTTATATTTACCATACCACATTCAGTACAAGTATTCCATTCAAAACAAACTGTAATATCGTTAGAACCTACTTCCAAAGCTCTGTTTACAAATGTTCCCGATGCATCCGTTACCGTACATGGATCTCCATCAGCAAACTCTTCCGAAACAGTCCATCCATCCAATTGAAATTTGTACTCTATACTACCAGCAAACATTTCCGCACTTGCCGTATACACCCCATCTCCATCGTCATCATTCATTGGATTTGCTGTACCATCCCAATTGTTGAAGTTTCCAGATACATATACAGTCGTATAATCACCAGAATATCCTGACATGTCCACCTCAAATGTAACTACTGTCATTCCTCCCCCTTCACAATTTGTATCTTCAGTACATATCCCAAAACATGTATTGATTTCTAAGTCCTCCA
The DNA here is from genome assembly GCA_965230495.1 of Saprospiraceae bacterium. Classification (GTDB taxonomy): domain Bacteria; phylum Bacteroidota; class Bacteroidia; order Chitinophagales; family Saprospiraceae; genus JACJYM01. Next base: position 2,843,312 of record OZ246004.1, read on the forward strand.
TTACAGGGCCCATTTTTCTATCATTAAAATTATTAGGATCAGCACACGATTGGCCACCAATATTTTCCTTACACGCCCAATCTCCACAAGCACCGTTCGTAAAAGTATAATGAGACTCAAAACCCACTTCTCTCTCAAAAGAGATAGAATGAATACCATTTCCTCCATCCGAAAGTAAGTTGTCTCCAGGAACTCCGAAATTTCCTCCACCAGCTATATATAATCCTTCTTCACTTACTTCTATGTCTCCTTCCCCTAAATTAATGGTAATAGTTACAGCCTCTCCACAGGCATAACAGCTATTCCAGCATACAACGTCCAAATTTGTATCTGTAGATACCACTAAGTTCCTATTTACAAATTGGCCAGAAGGATCTGTAATTGTACATGCATAATTTGTTCCACCAAATTCTTCTTGAGCTGTCCAACCATCCACCTGATATTTATATTCATGAGAACCAGGTGCTAAATCTACCAAAGTTCCAGTATAGACTCCATCTCCATCATCATCGCTAAGGGGATTACTGTCTGCAGACCAGTTATTAAAAGTTCCACTTACATAAACTGTAGAGAAAGAGCCACTGTAGTTATTCATATCAACTGCAAAAGTAACATCCACAGGATCTGCCATACCTTCTCCCACAATTAGATCGTCATAGTAATAAGTCATATCTTCTGAATGAGAAGTTCCAAAATCAAAGAAAAGAACTACCTGATTATATATCCCTCCAGCGGCTGGCATAAAAGGATCTTCAATTGAAGGGTCGGATGTATCGAAACACACTTCTGTCCAAGCACCTGCCGTGTTCACATCTTGTGTAGTAATCCAATTTGAGCTTGTTCCTCCTTCCAGTTTTAGAGATACACTGCCTGCGTTGGCAAACCATACTTTCATACATACTGGATTTCCCAATGTAACATCTACAGGTATTGTTACTGGATTAGCAAACGCTCCAGCCCATACCTCAGATCCTGCCGGCTTGACATGCTCCCCAACCATTGCACTGGTATTTTCACCACTCGCATCTGGATTAGCTACAATATTGTTTAATTCATTTTCTAATGTACTACCAAAATATTGGAATGTTGTACTTGTCTCCGGACTCTCATGGTCCAAAATCACTGTCTGGGCATCAACTCCCCATGCAAATACTAATAAAGAAAAAACACAAAGTAAATTTTTCATCATTTTATTATCATTTTAGTTAGTGAATCAAAATTATGTTTTAAGATCGTTCCAAATTTGAGAATGAAATTTTAAAAACCTTATAAATTCATATACGACAATAATACGACATTCATGTTGAAGGCTGGTTTACAGTCACTTATAAACAATGATTAAAACAAATTTGATAGAAAAAATTAATGCCAAGCGTGTCCTTATTGGGAAAAAATCACACTTTAAACGTTCTAATAAACCTTAATAAGTCATCATCTTTTCCAAGGTTTAATCTTTTTTTGAGTCTGTACTTTCCTTTTTCAACACCTCTAACAGAGACATTAAGAAGCGATGCAATTTCCTTGGTATTAAGATTTAATCTCAGCAGTGCACAAATCCTCAGATCGTTTTGAGTTAGGTCAGGAAACATACTGAGTAATGTTCGAATGAAATTTTTATCCACCTTATTGAAATAAATGTTGAACTCATCCCAGTAGTCCTCGTTTTTCAACTCCATATTGATCTTTCTTATCAACGGATCTAACTTAAAACTATCTGATTTTTTCTGCGTTTCCAACTCTTGTTTTATTTCCGATAAAACTTCATTTTTATGGGCCATCTGTGCTGTGGATGATAATATTTTAGAATTGGAAATGTTCACATCGGTTTCAAGGGATTTGTTCTTCAATTCCAAAATTTCTTTTTCTGCTCTTAGTAGTTTTCGATTTTGTTCATTTTCTCTTCTTTTCATAATAAACATCAGGGTAGAAGTTCCTATCACCAGAAAAAGAAGAATTGAAATGGCATAAAACCACGGTGTCTTCCAAAATGGTGGATTAGATATAATGATTATCGAAGCTTCATCGCTTTCATTTCTAACTATCAATCTATACTTTCCAGGATCTAAGTTCGTGTAACTTATGCTATTTTGACCCGGGTCAGTTTGTCGCCATTTTTGGTCAAAGTTCTCCAACATATATTCGAACCTGTCATCGTAAGTGTCTATGAAATCAAAAGAGGAGAAGTGAATAGTAAGAGATTTGTCCAGATAATCCAGTTTTATTTCTTTAGCTGTCTCAATAGGTTCTGTTAATTTTTTTGACTTTTCCCGCTGTAATGATTTAAAAACTTGTTGATTCAGAACTTTTAGTTTCGTAAATTTTAACTTGCCAGCCCCTTTTTCTTCTTTTATTTCGTTCGGAGATATTGTATTCATTCCATTAATGCCTCCGAAGTACAATTTGCCGTCACTTCCCCTTAATATGGCGTTTTGATTAAACTGATTAACGTTTGTTTTGTCATGAAAATCAAAGTTTCTAAAGAGGTTATTTTCTACATCATATCTGGATATTCCATCAAATGTTGAAATCCATAAATATCCATTATCATCTTCTGTAATACCCATAACACTATTGGATAAAAGTCCTTCCTCCAATAATATTCTTTTGAACTTGCCATCTCCAAGCCACAGATTCAGTCCTCCTCCTTCCGTGCCTATCCATATTCTCTTTCTGCTATCTTCAAAAATGCATCTAACTTCGTCATTACTAAGGGACATTACATCCATTGGATCATGCCTGTAATGTCTAAAACAGTTTTCGCTTTCCTCCCAAATATCAATTCCGTGATCTGCATTGCCAATCCAGACTTCATCCTCAGAACTTATCAGAATACACATGATGTTCTCCGACGAAACGGAACATCTTTCATTAGGGTTATTATTAAAATATTCGAAACCTCTTTTATAATGATATGTAGTGATACCTCTATCTATTGTTCCAATCCAAATCGTGCTGTCTTTGCTTTGATTTATTGCCCACACATGAAGACCATTTAGTCCATTTTCAGTAGTTAAATGACGGTATTTTTTTTTCTTTGGATCATAGATGTTAAGACCATTATAAAAGGTACCTAACCACACGTTCTCATTATGATCTTCGAAAATTGACTTAACAACATTGCCTATTAACCCTTCTTCGCCGTCACCTAAAGATGATATTGATTCTATCTCATACCCGTTAGCAGTTGGTTTAATTTTGTTAATACCTCCACCATCAGTACCTATCCAGATATTACGATCATAATCTTCGAAAATGCTCAAAATAGATTTTTGTTCTAATTTCGATCCGCTTTTACTAATAGGGAAAAATGAATCAAACCACGTTTTGTTGTTTTTAATAAGATTAATACCCCCATTAAAGCTTCCTATCCAAATATTTCCGGAAAAGTCGCTTATAACGTTATTAAGTGCATTACTATTTAGCGAAGCAATATTTTCAGCTTCAGCTTTGTATTTATAAACAACTCCACTCTTCAAATCCAGCACGTTAAGCCCTCCGCCATCAGTAGTTATAAGAAGGTAGTCTTCACCATATTTGAACAGTCCGCGGCAAGCATCTGAATCCAAATCGTTTTTAGTATTGCCTTCTCTATACTCATTGAAAGAATAATCATTCAGGTTGATCTTATGTAAACCTGAGCCTTCAGTACCTATCCACATGTCCTCACCGTCCAAAAGCAGTTGTTTCCGATAACCTGACATGGTTTTGGAATCATTATTAACTGAGATAAAAATACTGTCGCCTTCCATTCTATTGACTCCGTCACCGGCTGTAGCCACCCAAATTGATCCATTATTATCTTCGAGAATATCAAATACACTATTGCTGATTAATCCTTTCTCCTCAGCAGTAAAATGATATGATTTGTTCTTGTCAAGATCGACCTTGAGTAATCCTTTTCCAACCGTGCCTATCCACATAAATCCTTTTCTATCCTCATAGATAGATGAAATCTCTGCATCTTGAATTTCTGAATACAAAGGATTATCATGAAGATTTATAAACCGATCCTCATCTTCTAAAAGGACATTTAAACCATGTTTTCTCGTGCCTACCCATAGGTGGCCTTTTGAGTCTACGTATAGCTTAGATATATTTTTCCCTATAAAGTTTGTTTCACTATTCGAAATATTTACCGATCTGTAAATATCAAAATTGTAACCATCATATTTATTCAGACCATTTTGAGTGCCAATCCATATATAACCGTGTCTATCCTGAATGATAGAGTGTATAGTATTATGAGACAGCCCTTCTTGAATAGTCAAGTGGTCAAAACGAAAATCAGGTTGTGAAAATAATGACACAGTACTAATCAACATCCCAACTATTAACACTCCAAAACCTCTCAACTGTTTTTCCAGATATTGTTGAAACTTACCTCTTTTCATCTATAAGATGAAAGGTAATATTCTCCTTTCATAAAATCAAAAGGGAGATTAAAAATGATTAGTTATTGATTTATTTTAAACCAAATTATTCTCCAGTGCTATTCTAACAAGTCCGGCAGTATTTCTGGCACTAAGTTTTGCCAACAGACTGCTTCTATGGCTTTCGACGGTTTTTAAACTAATAAAAAGTTTGTCTGCTATTTCTTGAGTGGTGTTTTCATCAATAATTAGCTTCAACACTTCTTTTTCCCTTCTTGATATTTTAGGTATTAAGGAAGTACTTCCATTACCTGATTTTCTTTGATTCATCAACCCTTTCATGATAGTTTCCGTCACATCTTTAGAAAAGAAAGATTCTCCTGAGTGTACTTTTTTGATGGCGTTGATCAGTTCATCTCTACCTGTATTTTTAAGAATATATCCTTTTGCTCCATGATTAAGTATTTCTGTCACAAAACTCTCCTCATTAAACATGCTTATGGCAATAACTTCTGTTTTGGGGTATTTTGCTTTAACCTCTTTGCAGACCTCAATGCCATTCATTCCAGGTAAATTCACATCTAATAAGATAATATCTACATTCTTCTTTTCCAGAAACTCAAGGACTGAGGGGCCGTTATAACACTTGCCAGATACCACAATTTCATTTTGATCCTCCAGAATAGATTCTATACCATCAACAAACATAGTATGATCATCAGCTATCAATATTTCTATCATGTTATCAGAATTATAATGCGAAGTTACTAGTATTTCCATTTACATTTTTAGGGTAAACCCCCATATTTCAAATTGGGTGATTACAAGGATGCGTATGTTTTGATTTCACTCCATATTTGCATTATACTTATTGTTAATAATGATTAACATAGATAAATATTCTGAAAATCACAGAATAAGCAAGAGATAACGATTTTTCATGCTGTTGTACAATATTGAGGTCAGGGTCATTAAGAAATATGAGTTAGTTACTAAATTGAGATCTTAAGATACCATAGTGTTGATTTCCCTTAAAACCGCAATGATCCTGGCCTGTATTGTCACAGTTCAAAATAAATACTCATTGGGATTGACTATTGCAACAAAAAAAACTTCCATAAAGATGGAAGTTTTTTTTATTTAAGTAATTTAGATAATCGATGACTAGATAAGTTCTTTGTTAAAATGAACGCTCGAATAATATTTTTTCTTTTCTCCACTCTGTATCTTACTCAGGTCTTTTCTCAAAAGGAATTCCAAAAAACCTATTCCTACGATAGCCTTTACATCCTTTTAGAACAAGCTCAGATAGAGAAGGATCAAGGAAAACTAGCCGACATCTACTATCTGATCGCTAAATACGAAGAAGAAAACTATATAAGAAATGAAAACACTTTGGAATTCTATATACGTGCTAAACAATACTATGAGCGTATTCAGGATACGACAAAAATTAGAAATGTAGAGTTTCACATTGGCCAACAATATGCTCAAGCCGGACTTTATAAGGAAGCATTACAATTATTCCAAAAGGTAAGATCTTTCTATCGGCTCAAAAATGACAGCCTTGGACTAAGCAGGGTCTATGCCCATATGGCCAACCTAAGTAATTTAAGAGCTGACAATGAAAAAGCTGTTCGATTAATCAATACAGCTTTAAATTATTCTTCGAAAATAAAAGATACCCTTTCTTATATTAAGTACAACAATATCAAAGCCAATTATTATGAACAATTAAACGAACTGGACAGTGCCCTGATTATCGCTTATGAGTCGTTTAAAATTGGAGAAATTGTAAAAAATCAAAATCTCAAGTCCAAATCACTTTATCATATAAGCAAGTTAAACTACAAAAAGAACGATTTGCAAAAAGCGATTAAATATGGATTAGCCGCAGAAGAAATACTCCATGTTGTAGACTTTGATGAGCATCGAAAAAACGTTTATTACAATCTTGCTAACTGCTATGCCGATTTGGATAGCTTTGAAAAGGCCCACACTTATTTAAACAGATACAGCCTTCTCAATGATTCGATTTCTGATAAATCAATGATTGAATCTCTTAACAACCTTACGGTTAAGCACCAAAGTGATGAGAATAAAAAGAAGAATGAAATTCTTGAGTTAGAAAAGAAATATGCAGAAAAAGAAAATGTCCAGCAGAGATATACCCTATATGTTCTACTCATTATTCTGGGACTAGTCCTAATTCTGTTTTACTATATGATAAGATTTTACACCCAAAAAATTAAAAATGAAAAAATAATAACGGACCAAAATGAGGAAATAAGCAATCAAAAGATCAACAAACTGGAATCCGAACTAAAAATAAAGAGTATGGAATCCATGATTGATGGGCAGGAAAAAGAAAGAGAACGAATTGCTCAAGACCTGCATGACAGTCTCGGCGGAATGCTCAGTTCTATAAAGCTACAATTTGAAAATACGAAAGTAAAACTAGACCAGAATCACCCGGAACTAAACAAAACATCCAGACTTTTGGATAATGCCGTCGAAGAAGTAAGAAATATATCCCGAAACTTACAGCCTTCCGCTCTAGCCAGACTAGGTTTAATAGCTGCACTTAAAGATCTTATCAACAGATATGACGATGATGCCTATCCAGAGATTTTTTTACAATACTATAACATGCCTGAAGATTTGGACAATTTGAAGTCCCTCGCCATTTACAGAGTTATTCAAGAACTTCTCAATAATAGTCTAAAACACGCTAATGCCAATGAAATTTTAATTGAGCTGTCCAAAGATGGTGAAGAGCTACTTGTACAATATGAGGACGATGGTGTAGGTTTTGATGTAGAAAAGGGTTATCGAGGTTTAGGTCTCGAAAATATAAAATCACGTATCAACTACCTAAAAGCAAGTATATCATTCGACTCAGAGAAAAACAAAGGTACCAGTGTCTTAATTCATGTGCCTCTATAAATTATTTGTCTAAAATATCAAGAATTTTTCTTGCCTTCCTATACATGTATTGTTCATTAGAAACTATCTTATTGAGCAATCCACGAGCATTTTCATTCTCATTATCCAAAGTATAGGCTAAACATAAACTCCACTCTATTTCCTGACTTGGGCCCCCAGACATAAGGGATTTGTTTAAATAAAAAATGGCATCACTGATGGAATTAAGCTTTAAGTGACATACTCCAAGGTAAAACGAATCATACGCTTCTAAATCCGTCTTTTCCTTCAATTTATCATATGTTTCAACGCATTTTTCATATTGCTTGTCTGTATAATACTCCATCGCTTTTACTCTCAATTCATCCTTCTCAGAAAAGTCTTTTCTTACCAAATTCGGGTCTTGTAAAATATTCAATTGATCAACATATGTTTGAGCCAGATCGACTTGCTTTCGTTCATCACTTTTCATTTGCAGACCAAAATATATGGCTATACCAAATATTAGAAAGAAGCCCATCAGTACCCATTTCATTTTTTTATCTAGTGAAAGCCCTGAATTGGGCTTTAGATTGTAGTCATTCTTCAACTTCATATCCCAAAGTTGTTTTTTCTCTTCTCTAAATTTAAAAGCCAGAAGCTCCTCAGTAAATTTTTCATCATGAGTTCTTTCCATCTGATTGGTCAAATATTTTTCGAATAGTTTTTTCATCTCTTCATCTTAAATTCTATCTGATAACTTTTGAAAGTAATACTGAGCATGTTTCTTCAATTGGAATATGCATCTCTGTTTTTGTTTTCTAATGGCTACATTTGTTTTCTGATACTCTATTGCCAATTTATTATAGTCATGATTTTCAAAATAGAATTTTCGCAAAAGTCCTTTACATTCTTCCCCGAGATACTCCCACGCCCTATCTATCAAATCCAATAATTTGTGTTTTTCTTTAACGTCCAATTGATTAAAAGTTAATACTTCTGATAATGCTCTTTTATGAACCTTTTTCCTTCTCAGTTTTTGCAAATAGTTATTCTTACTCATCTGATGAAATAAGAAGTTAAGATTACCATATTGAATAGTTCCTATCTTTAATTTTTCGTAAAACTCCACCAAAGTATCTAAACAAACATCATAGGCGTCTTCGTAAGACAGTCTAAAATTTGACCTTAAGTACTTAATATTATCATTAAAATGTCCTAAAAAAATATGCTCAAACAAAGATTCGTCTCCGTTTCTTAAACTATCAAGCATTTGATCAAAATCTTCCTTTTTTAGGTTAAAATTTTTTCGTTGCATATCTTATTTCTAAATCAGCATTGACAAAAATGTTTTGTCAATGCTGATAAATTATATTTCGCTTAATTTATTTTAATAATCCTTTCCGTATTCCTGTTTAAAGTCTTTTCATTAATCATAATAACTAAATATATTCCGCTGGAATAATTAGAAATGTCGAGATTAAGATCTTCTTTAGTCTTCAATTGCTCCAGTATGTTTCCATTTATGTCCTGCAAAATAATCTCATAACCTTCTCCGTCATAAATATCAATTTTTAATTTTCCACTAGTTGGATTAGGATAGATAATATTTCTGTTCTCTATATCTATACCTTTCTCTTCAATAGTTTCATTATATCCATCAACAAATGCTTTGGGGTCAGAATTAGAAATTTCTATTTCAATTCCTAAACTATACATTTGTTGATTATAAATATTAGGAATAAAGTACTCACAACAATTACAGGTATCGACAACCAAAAGACTAATTGCTCCAAAACAAGCTGGATCATTATCACAACAGTAATATGTAGGGCCGGAAGGGTTAGAACTTCCATTCCAATAATACTCATAACACGATCCTAGTGGCTGGGTAACAGATACATCCAGATAACTTGTCGCACCAGGTAAACAATCAATGGGAGGTGTACCTATGACAAATTGTGGAGGTGTAAGGCTTACATTGTCTGTACATTCATCATTAATGGTAACCGTATATGGCCCAACCAATGGAGGTGCAGTATTAGAAACAAAATATTTGTTACACTGCAAAGTTTGAAAGCCATCGGTAATTTCTATTGTGGCATTTAGTTGAAAGGTACCGTAACCGCAGTTTTGTAAATCAAACAAAATTGAATTGCTTGTTTGATTACTTATTACAGAACAAAAAGGATTGCCAAATGAAAAGGGCTTGAATAAATCCACATCGATTATATTATAAGGGAAACAGGATGGATCAACATCTAATTCCAGAAGAAATTCTTCGTCACATACATGAGTTATCGTCTCATTAATCATTAAATCCCCACAATTGAAAGTTGGAATAGTAATCGTTCCAGTGTATAGAGGACAAGTTTGTGGACCATTTGGTCCCATAACGGTAGCGGTAATGGTATAGGTATAAGTTCCTCCTAGACTCTCTATCGTTAGGCGATCACCGGAAATAGAGCTCCCAGTTATCGATATACCTGGTATATTCCAAGAGTATTGGGGGGAATAAATGCTATGAACACAATTGACAGATAGCTCATATTCGAATCCACATACAGGATTAAGAGAAACCGGACAAGCCAAAGGACAGGGATCAGTTTGACATTGTGTAAAAGTACTTACTCCAACAGGTTGCTCAAGGGTTCCGTCATTATAAACTTCTATCTCTACTTCGTTAAATTGCATCGAATTCGTAATAAATGGATTTCCATGGACTAAATTAAGATTGAAGTCCGTGATACAATCACCGCTATAAGCTAAACCCCATCTATCAACATCAATCTCATCGTTATTTCTCAATCCAATAAGAATAAAATTCCCATTTTGATCCAGTCCCATGTCCGGAGTGTTGATAAAGTCAAAACTATTGCCCAGTTGCTGATAGTAATTATTGACCACATTTATATTTGTAGCATCAAAATATTGTCCATTAGAAAAAGGATATAGTCCACAATTTGAAACCACATAGTCAAACTGATGCTTAAAAGGATATAATAATGCGGGTGAAAAATTATTATCCACAATGTATCCCATTAAACTCAAATATCCGTCTTCTTCTTCATATTGCAAATTGTGGCCCGTGAACAACATTCCACCAGAAAATGGAGTATCGTACATTGCATTATTGATGTTTCCGGACCATATGTCCACACATAAAAACATCATTCCGTCAATATCATTTGCCAATACCAGAATATTATCTCCTGTTCGCACTGCATCTGCTGCAAAAGGTGTATGTCTTTGCATTTCTACAGTATGTGCATAGATAGTATTACCAAAATTATCAAGACGAGCTACTAACAAGAGACCTTGGTTTCCTCCAGTTAAAGATCCTGCAACAAAAATTCCATCTGGGCCTAAATCTACTATGCTATCTATAAAATCAATATCATTACCTCCCGACCCCATATCTAGGCTAGAACACCAGTTTACATTAAGAGATACTAGGTCAACACTCATCACGAAACCTGTTCTGTCATTGGTTTGAGGCACCTGTAAAGGATGATTGTTGTTAAATGAACCCACTACAATCAATGATTCAGTAAAGTCAGAATATTCTATTTTATGAACCGTTGCATTTGGAGGAATATTATTTCCTATGTAGCCTGCTCCGGCTTGAGGAATTGAATTGCCATTGGCATCTAACATTAGGATAATTGGAAACGAATTAAGTAGCCCGGAAACTGGAGAATTACCAGCAATTCCGGCCACGGCTATATTGCCCGATGGTAAAATAACATGATCTGCTACCACAAATGTACTGTTGACAAACCAATATAGTTCACGTGTCCATAGCACTGTATTAGTATTGTCCATTCTTCCAATCAAAGACTTATGCCATCCTGTTGCCTGATCAAAATAAGCTCCTGAAAAAATGATACCTCCTGTATCCATCTCTTCAATGTTGAGGTTAAATAACTCATCAAATCCTGGGATAGTGGTGATAGAGTTTTGGGAATATATTACCCCACTACCTATTAATAAAAGGGTAAAAACTATGTTTTTCATTAATTCATATTTTAAAGAAAGTTAGCCTACTTTATTTGGGGTTTTCGGCATCTCCCCATAAACAATTGCCTATTAATAATTTCATTTAAATAATGATTGACCCCTTGCTTTGTGACTGGATATTTTATAAAAAAAATGCCTTAACCCTAAGGGTAAAATAATTGTCTTTCCCCGAAAAGCTATTAATTTTGGTCAAATATGAAATATGAGTGAGACGTTGGATACAAAGCCTTTTCAAAAGGAGAAACAAGTACTGTCGGAGTTGGGTAAATTCGTCCAAAGGCAACAACAGAGCTTTTTTACAAGTCTCGGCATTTAGTTAGTTTACTACATATTACTGGTTTAAGGTAGCAGTACAACGACCTGTAGTTATTTCTCCATCACTTCTATTTTCTAAGTCTAAATCTATTAACAAACTACCAGCGTCGTTTATCCTTCCTGATCCTTGTATAAATATTGTATCTGTTCCATCTGGCACTACTGTCCTTGGAATAGATAAAATCTCATCAGAATTTACAGAACTTGGAATCGTCGGTCCATCTTCAAATGCTACATTTACTTCATCTTTTTTAACAGCAGCTGAGATAACTAACGAAAAATTCTCAGGGTCAGATTCTGGACAGGTTATACTCCCATTCCAGTTTCCTATAAATTGATCAACATCAGTATCATCACTACACGATACCATAAATAATCCTATCAAAATAAAAATGCCTAGTTTAATATTCATTTCTCGATTGTTTAGTTCCTACTTCATAAAATGGTTTTTCATTCTCAATAGATCTAACAGAATGTTTGACTTTAGAGAAAGAAAACTTGTTCATACCATTTAATGATTAACCTCTGGTTTTGTGACTCAATTATTTTAAATTTTGGGCAACAAGAAAACTTTAAATTCTCTCTAATAGAAAAAGGTCCTCAGAAACTTATTAGTATGAGAACCTTGATTATCGAATGATTCCGCAAAATTTACAATTAATAAATACAGTAAGTTGACAAATGTGACCAAAAAAGTGTATTTTTTTGTCACAAGTCAACCTCGTGATCATTAATGTATTTGACATATTAGTTTCACTCGCAAAATTTATATTTAAATGAAAAAGATTAATCTAATTTCACTTTTCATCGTATTTCTATTTGTCTCCTGTTTTGAATACGATACTTATGCACAATCCAGAATTTCTTCTTCGCTTGGAAGTCTGAGTGGTGAAGTCGATTTTTCAATAAGTCTCAGTCCCCCCACACTGGCCAACCCTACCTCTTCTTTCCTTGCCTTCTGCGAATTTGATGATGGACACTTTCTTTCTACCGGAAGCAGCTCTTTCAATCACTTTTATCATACATCTGGTTCTAAAAATGTAATTGCCAGAATCGTGGATCGATATGAAGAGGATGATATTGACTTTTTGCATACCTGCAATCCCAACCCCACCACCACCTCTCTCGTTCCTATTCGGCAAGTAAATACAAATGGAAGAAATATTAAAATCACACGAGCTTTTGATAATTCTGATAATTCCAAAAATATCTATGTGATTACTATCACAAATATTTCAGCTCCTTCATCTATAAGACCAAATGGTGTGGATGGAAGCCTGACTGTTAATTTTCCTAATATATTCACTATTACAGGAATCAGACAGGCCGGCGTGGTGAACACTCCCAATTCTGCAACGAGTTTCACAACTAATTTCCAAAATTTACAATTCAACGAACAACGAAACATTTTTGTCGACGTAGACATTCAAACTAACCAACCATCGTATTCTCCTATTCCCGTTACCGTAAGTGCTACTATAAAGTTTGATGAAACCGAAGAGACCGCTCAAGATGACTCCAGGCTTACAAGAACACCTCATGATCCGAACTTTATTCATTCCTCAGAAAAATGTCTGGATATTTGGGAGGTCCCTAAACAACTAAAGTATTTTGTACACTTTCAAAATGACGGAAAAGGAACTGCTAACAATGTTGTTCTACAAATTCCTATCTGGGGAGATGTAGACATGGGGTCCATTGCCAAAGAAGATTCATCCGATCCATGTACTTGGTCAGTTAATGGTAGTACACTAGAGGTTAGGTTCGATAATATTAATTTACCTGGTTTCAAAGATCCCATATTAAAGCCCGCATATACGGAAACAACCGGATTCTTTGAGTTTTCAGTTTCTACATTACCTTCATCAAATCATGGTCATATTATTAAAGCATTTGCAGATATATTTTTTGATGCTCAGGACCCCATTAGGACTAATTTAGCCAGTACTCATTTATATGATGATTGCTCTGTGCATTATGTTCCTAAAGATAATGACCTTTTTATACCATATGATGATTTTGATTTCGAAACATTCTACGGAGAAAATGATGACTGGAGTATTTATCCAAATCCTACTTCTTCTGAAATCAATATTCAGGGTGAGTTTCCAGAAGGAACTCAATTTATCGTACAAGATTTAACCGGAGCATCCATTTTGTCGTATCAAACTACTACCTTCATGTCAAAGGTCAATATAAAAATTGATGACATCAAATCAGGTGTCTACATTTTAAGACTCATCAACAAAGGGGGCAATCAAAGCAAAAAATTTATTAAGTTATAAGATATAAAATTTGTTTCCCAACAATCTAAAAAAATGGTTTGTTCATATTTTCCTTGGCGTCTTAATCTCAGGCATCTGTATAGGATGTCAAACTGATAATGATCTCAAAAAAGAAAAAGAGCAAACCGTTTTTTTCTTGGATTCTCTTATTCGTTCCATTAAAAAGACATACAAAGTATCACCCCATGATTCATTGTGTAGGCTTTCCCTTAATGCGGCACATATAGCCAGAAAAGAAAACCTATGGTTTCTTTTTGATAATACAATGGAATGTGTTTACAAAACCTGCAATCAATCCAACGAAAATGCTTTTAAAAGCCTAGATTCCTTTCTATACTTGAGTATACCCGATTCCTCAAAAGTGAAAGTAAAATCTCTCCAAGCTCTTTTAAAAAACAAAAACAAAGAATATCAAGAAAGTATGTCTTTGTTTCTTGAGTACGTTGAATATTGTGAGGAGCATCCTTCATTCAACCCGGCTCGATATCCCTATTCCATTCTTTCCAACCTTTATACCAGAAATGGTGATTATCAAAGGGCATCCCTATTTAATGCAAGAGTACTGGACATAATTAAAGGCTCTGAGGACACCAGCCAGATATCAAAGCATTTCTATCGAGAAGGTTTTACGCAATATTATCTTGAAAATTATGAAGCGGCCTTACATTCTTATGACATATCATTAGGTTATGACTCTTCACGCCTTGAAAAGACTTTTATAAGGAAAGCCGAGTCTTTACTTTCCATGGATAGCATACAAGCAGCAAAAAAGTATCTCGACCAGCTTCAAAAACAGGCTCTATCAGATGAATTAAAAATACAGTATCGCTCGGTTCTATCTAATTATTTTGATATCAAAGGGCAAAAAGCGTTGAGTATTGCTAGTTTACAAAAAGCAATTTCTTTGGCCAAGTCAATTTTTCCCCCGCATGATAGAGAGCTGGGGAGATTATATGCCTTGCTAGCCCAACGACACCTAAAATACAAAGATTATGACTCCTGTTTTAAATCATGCGACAGTTCCCTTGCCGTTTTTTATCCTTCCCTTACAAACTTAACAGGTCATGATTGGTTAGCAATAACTCCATCCTCTGAATTGTGGATTCCGGAACTTTTGGCCATCAAGGGAACCGCATATTCTGATCTATTCAAATCCACCCATAAAGGCATCTACTTTAAAAAAGCTCAGCAATTTATTGAAAAGGCGATTGCTCTATATGCACACGTTAACAGTAATTATAAAGAGGAAAAGTCCAGTGGCATGTTGACATCAAAATATGTTTACCCACTCTATGAAAAATTATTAGAGTTAAAAACCTTAAGTTTTGAAAACGAAAGTGAAGACGTCATCTCTCAATTATTCGATCTCGTTAATAACAGTAACTCTTTCTTTCTAAAACAAGAGATAAATCTGAAGAAAGCCTTCGAATTATCAAATATCGATGCTCATACACAGCTCGAACTAGCAACTTTTGAAAGAAAAATTCGAGACATCTATGAGAAGCTGGCCATCTTCTCTGATCAAAATCAAAAGTCATTGTTGGAATCTGAACTGTTATATTGCAAAAGACAAGAAGAAAAGATTATCGATTCTTTAAAACTATTCAATCCAAAGATCAATGGTTATCTGTCCTCCTTGAAAAATAGGCCTTTATCCTTTTACCAAAATATTATATCTGATTCTACTGCTATTCTTCAGTTTTTTTATGGTCAAAAAAAGATATACACCCTTGTTACTAAAAAAGGCAGTTCAAGACTTTTTATAAATGACAATTTGGATCTGATCAACAATGCCATTGATACATTACAAAATTGTCTTGTCAATTTTGATTTCGTTCGAAAAGAACCTCATCTGGCCGAGAGGAGTTTTCTAAATTCATCCCACTTTTTATATAAAAATTTGTTAGAGAAACCTCTTTCGTTTGCCAACGACAATAATAACATCACTTCTTTGCTAATACAGCCTTCAGGTCGTCTGAATTCAATCCCTTTTGACATTCTCACTTTCGAAAAGAGCAGGAGTTGGTCAGATATTGACAATTACATTCTGTCGGATTATTCAATCAGTTATCCGGTAAATCTCAATTCCATATTCTGGGAAAAAAATTCAAATGAAGAGAATAATTGGCTTGGAATTGGTATTGATTTTAAAGATGAAATATTTAAAGACGTTGAGAAATATTTGGGTGATACTATTTTGTCGAAGCCCTCTAAAACCATTATGAGGAATAAAAAATTACAACCCTTACATTTTAGCAAAACCGAAATGCAGACCATCAATGAAAAAATGGGAGGTAAGATCCTTTTTAATAATAGAGCAACCAAAAAAAACTTATATACTCATATAAATCAGTTCAATCTCATTCATATTACATCCCATGCTTTAGCAGATGTGGATTATCCGCAAAAATCTGTCATTACCCTTTATCCTCAAGAAAAAAGTATCGAATCCTCTATATTAAGTGCTCAGGAAATAGGAGCTCTTAATCTCTCATGTGATCAAATGGTACTCAGTGCGTGTGAAACAGCTTTGGGCCGTGATGTTTTAGGCGAGGGAATTCTGAGCTTAACTAGATATTTCCTACTTGCCGGTTGTAAGGGGGTGATAGCAAGTCACTGGAGTGTTCCCGATCAAATGAGTTTTTTATTAATGCGAGAGTTCTATCAAAATCTTATCAAAGGAGAATCCAAAGCAACCGCCTTAAGAAATGCTAAACTCACTTGTCTCAGCAATGATGAGTTATTTAGTCCAACCTACATGGCCCCTTGCTACTGGGCGGCCTTCTCTGTATATGGTGATGCCAGCCCAATTTTCTCGACCATAGAGTAGCTTGCGAGGTATAACCTTATTTTTAAAAGCCAGTAATAGTTCTCGTTATTTAAGACAAATTCTACAAATAGTCTTTTGAAAAAATACTAAATTAAACTTTTATAAGTTCCATTCAAGAAAAGGATTTCTTGGTATCTGGCCCAAAAGCATATAAAATGAAACAATATTTGTTTACATGAGTATTATGTATTTTACTTCGCTGTAGCAGGGAGTAACCTTTTGGGTTCATTGAATCATTATACTCATTATTAAAATAATATCATGAAAAATATTTACTTCCTGGTTTTGGTCGCACTATTTCTCAATAACTGTAGTAACGAAAGTCGAACTGGACAGGGATTGGGCCAATATTATTGTTCTACTATTCAAGAACTTGAATTTCATAAATTTAATGAAATAATAATGGATAAAGACACCTTTGGTAAAAACGGTAATTCTCTGGACACTTTTCTGATAGAAAGTCTTTTATACTTTGATGGAAGTATTTGCCCCTCTCTTGAGTTTTATGGACAAAACTCAAGTAATGATTTTGATACGTTGTATCTAGATATAAATGATACTATCCTATTACACAAAGATGTAATGGAGTTTAAAAAGTCTCAAAGTGACAGTTCTTCTATAAATTCCATTATTCTCATCAATTATAGTGATTGTAATCGTCTGAATTTTTTCTCTAATACTAAAAATGGTGGAAGTCCACTATTTTATGAAGGTACTTTATTTTCAGTAAATGAAAATGATAAAAAGCTTGAGTTTTCTCTAAACTCAGTTAATGAAAAAGCTATTCTCATACTATATGAGAAGTGATGATGACAGGTCATTAAATATTGGGTTTTTAAATTAAAGCATATGTATAAGAAAAGCTCGTTCTTTACAACTAATCAAATTATTATTAAATAAACCCCATATCTCCAAGCCAATGATGAACCCACTTATTTAAGGCAAATTCTTATTACCTTTGTCCTCCTAAATCATAGAGCTGTTTAATGTTTCCAAAGTATGATGTCATAGTAGTAGGTGCTGGTCATGCAGGCTGTGAGGCTGCCGCTGCCGCTGCTAACCTCGGAGCTAAGGTTTTGTTAGCCACCATGAATATGAATACCATCGCTCAGATGTCATGCAATCCTGCTATGGGCGGTGTTGCTAAAGGACAAATAGTAAGAGAAATTGATGCCATGGGTGGCTATAGTGGCATCGTCACAGATCATACCATGATCCAATTCCGTATGCTTAATAAAAGTAAAGGGCCTGCCATGTGGAGTCCCAGAGCACAGAGTGACCGTATGGAGTTTGCTGCCAAATGGAGATACCTTCTCGAGCAAAATCCCAATGTAGATTTTTGGCAAGAAATGGTCGTAGGACTTATTGTAAAGGATAAAAAGTGCCTAGGTATAAGGACCAGTATTGGTCTAGAAATAGAGAGCCAGACAGTTGTTCTTACCAATGGTACCTTTCTCAACGGATTAATCCATATAGGAGAAAAACAACTAGGTGGTGGCAGAGCAGGTGAAAGAGCGTCGAAGGGAATCACAGAACAACTACTAAGTTTAGGCTTCGAGTCGGGTCGTATGAAGACAGGTACACCTCCACGTATAGATGGAAGAAGTCTTGACTATTCAAAAATGGAACTACAGCATGGAGATGAGGTTCCTCAAAAATTTTCATATACAGACACTCCTTCATTACACAAACAAATACCTTGTCATATAACCTTTACAAATACGGAAGTACATAACATGCTAAAGGAAGGATTTGACAGATCTCCCATGTTTAATGGAAGGATCCGTGGTCTGGGTCCTCGCTATTGTCCCAGTATTGAAGATAAAATTGATAGATTTTCAGATAGAGATAGACATCAGCTATTTGTAGAGCCCGAAGGTAGAAACACTTGCGAAATCTATGTCAACGGTTTTTCTTCTTCACTTCCTGAAGAAGTCCAATATAAAGCACTCAAAAAAGTACCGGGATTTGAAAACATGAAGATGTTTAGACCGGGATATGCTATCGAATATGATTTCTTCCCTCCTACCCAATTGAATATTTCTCTGGAAACCAATCTAATTGAAAACTTATTTTTCGCTGGACAAATCAATGGGACGACAGGTTATGAAGAGGCTGCCAGTCAAGGAATGATCGCCGGAATAAATGCAGCCAGAAAGGTCAAAGAAGAAGAACCTTTCGTGATGAAAAGATCACAAGGATATATCGGTGTCCTTATTGATGACCTTGTGAATAAGGGTACCAAAGAACCCTATAGAATGTTTACCTCTCGGGCCGAATATCGCATACTCCTCAGACAGGACAATGCAGATCTTAGACTTACCAAATTAGCTGCACAATTGGGCATTTCTAATATGGAGGAAAGGATAAACAGGGTGGAAAACAAAGAACAATCCATTTTGGAAATTGAGAAATGGCTTAAAAAACAAAGTGCAGAGCCGGACGATATTAATCCATTGTTAAACACTCTGTCTTCAACTCCTTTGAAGCAAAAGGTTAAAATGCTTACAGTCCTTTCGAGGCCTGGCATTAATCTATCTGCCTTAAGAAAGTACGATAATAACCTTGACTCCTTTCTAAATGATTATGATAACGAAACTATCTCTGTAGCAGAGACCCAACTTAAGTATGCCGGATATATTAAGAAAGAACAAGAAATGGTCGATAAAATGGAAAGATTAGAAAATGTGAGACTCGACCAAAATCTTAATTATGATCAATTGGTTTCTTTATCTGCTGAAGCCCGGGAAAAGTTAACTAGACAAAAACCTCGTACTATTGGCCAAGCCAGTAGAATAAGTGGTGTCTCTCCTTCAGATATTTCAGTTCTATTGGTTCATGTAGGTAGATAGTTTTTAGTACTTTTAGGGTAAATTATCTAATAACTTAAAAACCATATCATGACTTTAAAGAAGTTTACCAGAATTATCATTCTTTCTATTTTCGTTTTTAGCAATTTAACACTTTGTTTAGCTCAGGAGAAGGATTCCGTTTTTGTCCGAAAAGGACGAGTCTTAATTGAAACTGGATATAGTTATTCTTTCCTTTCGGGAATAGTCAATGGCGGAAGTGGACTCAGTATTTTATTCGATGATGGAAATTCTCTCACAAGTATAGGGTTTGATGGCGGATACTTCGTTTCGGAAGATTTCGCTATAAAAGCCAAGTTCGCTATCCTTGATGGTGGCTTTTCCTCACTTAAAAATATCGGTCTAGGATTTAAACATTATTTATTTGGTAATGCTCCTATAGAAATTGGTGCTTCCAGACTTAGCGGTTATGGCGATGCTCAATATATGGGAAATATCAGCATCGGTGGGAGTTTCAGATTGGCTGAAAATATCAACTTAGAGCCTACAATAGGTTTAGTCCTACAGGACGATGATAGTTATATGAGATTTGCATTCAACTTTGCTATGTTCCTCTAGCATTCTTCAATATCTTTGTGATAAATAAATAGTTTATCATGAAATATTCTGGTTGCTGTCCCAAATGTGATTCTGCTGAGATCAGCATAATTCCTGGATCAGTATACAATCAAAGCACTAAGATCACACTTGTGTTCAAGTCTATAAAATTAGACCGTATGATCTGCACACATTGTGGTTATACTGAGGAATGGATACAGAGAGCGAAAGATCTGGAATATATTAAAAGAAAGTTTGGAATGATAACTCCCGACAATTTTGTTTAAACTATCACTTTTATTTAAATATATTAATTCCTATAAAATAATTTATTATATATTTGTTTTTTAATAATAAGTGTAATTTTACACCTATTATAAAATTGGTAATTTATAATTATAAACAAATGAAACGATTAATTATACTACTTGCACTGGTTGTATTTTCTTCTTCTATTATTATGGGGTCTGACCCGATTTCAGCACAGGAGAATTTAGCATCCAAAAGAAAAGAAGCTGTGGACAGCTATGTGGAGTTTGTCAATGAAAGTATCCATGGTCTTTTAATAGTAAATAGATTATTACAAGGATATAATGAAGACATCAACAAATATGTCGATCTTGACGAGTACCAATTAAACAATATATCTAACAAACATCTGCCAAGAGACATCTTCGAAGATGATGAAAAATGGTTTTACGAGACTTCTCCCAATCAGTGGTACACCAGTCTTAATGAAAAATCCGATGTATTCTCAAATATCGAAGCCAGTGAGCTAAAAAGTTATGCCAGCACACTTAATAAAATCAATGGTGACTTAAATCAATTGAGATTTGACATTGAAGATCTTATTGGTGCCGTAGATCTAGAAAAAAGAGAAAACATCGGTTTGGTATATCAAAAATTGGAAGAGGGAACGACACTGTACAAGTCGTTTTTTGCTACCCAGATGGATCTGGAAAAAACCTTAAATAAAGTCACGGAACACTGGGTGCCAAGTAGTGACACCAAAGACATTATTGCTATACTGGATAACGTTTACCAGTCATCTAAAGACATTTTGTTACAAATCAGAACAGCTCCTGATAGCGATATCAGCACTCTGTTGGAAGGTCAAAGAAATGCTCTGCAAGCTATGCAAAATTTCAATATAGATGCTTATCAAAACTCTTCTTCGAAGCTAAAGAGAGCTTGGAAAAATACCATTGATCAGTTGGACAAATCCGTAGATGCCGCTACTAAATACAATACTACAGGCGAAGTTATTCCTGAGTTCAAATACTATGGGAAAGACTATTTCTACTACAATTCTGAAATCATTGGTAGGTTTAATAAATATGGTCTAGGTATCGTACAGGAGATGAATAGAATCCTGAATATCTTAGGTCAGGAAAAGCTTAACTACTTAGAGCTTCCTCATCAGTTCAAAGTGATCTATCCTAATAAGGTAGAAAATATTGACTATGTCTTTGCCAAAAAGGGAATGATCAGTTCACTTCCGAAGGTATTGATGGATAGAAATATCAAGCCTATCACCAAAGAAAAAATTATTGCGGAAGATAAATTTATAGAGCTTTCTTTTTACGATCACTTTATAGAAGATGGAGATGTTGTTTCTATCAATTTTAATGGTGAGT
Organism: Saprospiraceae bacterium; assembly: GCA_965230495.1. Classification (GTDB taxonomy): domain Bacteria; phylum Bacteroidota; class Bacteroidia; order Chitinophagales; family Saprospiraceae; genus JACJYM01. The sequence continues at coordinate 2,865,080 of OZ246004.1, forward strand.
GGATAGCTAAGGAAATGCCATTGACTCAGGAGCCTAAAGTGATCAAAGTGTTGCTCAATCATACAGGTAAAAATTATATTACACTACATGCCGAAAATTTAGGTAAAAGGCCACCTAACACCATGGCTATTAGCTACAAACTGAACAATACTGTCAAAGAAGTTGTTCTCAATTCGGATATGAACGCCAGTGAGCTTATAGAAATAGTGTATAAAAATAATTAATGGCTAAAAGAATACTCGATCCCAAGGAGACACCGACCAAAGATTTACATCAATTTATCATAGGAGGAGTAGCTCCTCGTCCTATTGCTTTTGTAAGCACCGTTGATGAGTCCGGAAGAGAAAACTTGGCACCCTATAGTTTTTTTAATGCATTTAGCAGTAATCCGCCGATACTCGTTTTCTCCTCAAACAGGAAAGTGAAAGACAATACGACGAAGGACACCCTGTATAATGTCCAGAAAACCAAGGAGGCCGTAATTAATGTGGTCAACTATGATATTGTCAGGCAGATGGCATTGACTTCAGTAGAATTTCCGCGAGGAGAGAGCGAGTTTTTGCACACAGGACTAACTCCTCTTCCTGCCAAATATGTTAAAGCTCCATTAGTAAAAGAGAGTCCCATGAATATGGAGTGTAAGGTCAAAGAGATTATTACACTGGGAGATCAAGGTGGTGCAGGTCACTTGATCATTTGTGAGGTACAAGCCATACATATAGACGAAAATGTAATCGATGGTAATCGCATCAATCCTCATAAGATAGACCTTATGGGTAGGTTGGGTAGGATGAACTATGTACGTGCCAGTGGAGATGCTATCATGGAGATCGTACAGCTAGTTAGTGCTAAGCCCATTGGTTATCAGGCACTTCCTGAGCATGTGAAGAATAGTACAGTACTCAGTGCCAATCACATTACTCGACTCGCTGCTGCAGAAGAAATACCTAATGCTGATGAAGCATCATCTTATGTAAAAAAGCTTGCCACAGGTATAAGTACCGACCAACTGCATCAATTGATTATGGAAAAATTGGATGCTGGAGAGATAGAAAGTGCGATGAAATTAACTTTTGGTAGCTTAAACTAAAGCCCTTTTTATTATAAAGTTTAGACACTTCATTTTGTCAAGTCTGACATCTCTTATCCGGTTAATTACACTATTCCTTTATTGAACTATATCAATTCCTATCTGTACTTTTGCTTCATGCTAACTAAAGATATGACATCGTCTGTTTTCAGAATCCTCAAGTATATCAAAAAATGAATGATCTTTTATTAAAAATTCTAGGACTATACTTAAATGGCATCAATATGATATTGCCTGAAACTGGAGGGAAACATGCTTTCTTTATTTTCTGCTATCCATTCAAAGCTAAATTATCAGCTAGACAACAAGCGTTCTTGAATTCATCCTATCAGTTCTCTTTGCCCATTGAAGATTTTAAAATAAAATGTTATAAATGGGGAAATGGACCAAAGAATATTCTCTTTGTTCATGGGTGGCAAAGCAACACCTATAGATGGAAAAAATACATAGAAGCCATTCCTAAAAACGATTTTACAATTTATTCATTTGATGCTCCAGGCCATGGGAATTCTGGGAGTCGTATCGCCAATGTTCCCCTATTTGAAAAATCCATTAGAAAAATATTTTCTCATGTTGGAGAATTTGAAAGTATCATTTCTCACTCTCTTGGTAGTTTTAGTTCTCTTTATTTCATTAAACAAAATCCTCAATTTAAACTTAAGAAATTGGTTGCTCTTGCGACACCTGATAATATTCACGATTTTATCGAATATTATTTTTCAATGCTCAATTTATCCCAGAAAACGAAGCAAAATGTGATGAAATATTTCATTCATTATGCTCAAAAAGATCTTTCCTTTTTCAGATTAGAAAAGCTCATTGACAATCCTCAGTCCAGAGGTCTTATCATTCATGATAAAAATGACGAAAGTGTCTCCGTTAATTACTCCAAAAAGTTACACAACTTATGGCCACAATCTAAACTTGTCTTAACTGAAGGTTTAGGTCACAAACTTAGAAGTGACAAGATCGTAGATATGGTAAAGGAATTTGTGGCCTCTCCTATTTAATTGTTACAAAAAAATAGTCACTATTCTTATAATTAACCGAAAAGTAGGGATTGAACAAAGTTGGTTAGTTTCCATTTCAATTAGACCGTACTTCGCACCCTTCCTTCCACTATAATATACCCCACATCCAAACTGTCTTTTGGTAACATATCTCTATTGCTCTCCATCCATGATCTATTGGCAATATCTTCTCTTAGCTCCATTAAACCTCTATTGCAATCCTTCATTTTAGCAAACGTCGATATGGATTTCCTCACTTTGGGGTTTAAATAGGCCTCCGGCCTTTTCCAATACGCTGCCAAAAAGCCATCCCGACAATCCTCAGGAATCAAAAGTGGTGATACTTTTACCTCATCAAAAAACTCCTTTATTTCGGATAGATTGGGAAATATCTCTTTGTCTTTTTCATATATCTCAGGAAAATAGTCTCTTGTCAACCAGAAAGGTCCTGCTTCTGGATTCCAAGTGATAGAAACAAATTTTTCCCTTGTAACCCGATTTATTTCTTTGAAAGCCTTTTGCCGATCGATCCAATGATGCATGGACAAAATGGTCATGGCATGAGAAAAACTATTGTCCTCAAACGGTAATTTCTCTGCTGATGCTTGCACAACAGGATGTGCACCCCATTTTCTTTGTGTTATCATCTCAGCAGAAGGTTCCACCGCCACCAACTCCACATCGTTTGGCTCATATGATCCCGTTCCTGCTCCTATATTAAGGATTCGAGTGGCTCCTCTCAATTTTGAATAAAGCTGCTTTGCTATTCTCGGATCGCTCTTCCTGTTTGTGGCATAGCCCAAACCTATTTTATCATATTTGGCTTTCATAGTGTTAATATTTCCAGTATGTCCTTCCTCACATCATATACATACAATATAGGGTTATTTTGAAAAATGGCAGATCTTATACCAATAAGCTCTATTGTATACTGCTGATTCTTATTATTTCTAATTTTGAAAAATTTGTAGTATTATTGTGATATCAAATTGATATTATTATGAAAAATGAAAAAACAATAAAGCCTTTCAATGGGTACGTAATGCTAGTGGTTCTATTTGCTCTAATAGCAGTGCTCATATGGGGAATTGCTATTATGAACAATCCCTTATTCCTAATCATACTTCCTGTAATTATTCTTGTTGTGAGAGGATTTTTTATTGTCAACCCTAATGGCTCTAAAGTCATGGTTCTCTTTGGAGCTTATAAAGGAACGGTCCGTGAAAATGGTTTCTTTTGGACTAATCCATTCTACTCTCGTCAGCGAATTTCCCTGAGAGCGAGAAACTTTGATAGCGAAAGAGTAAAGGTCAATGATAAAATCGGTAACCCCATCATGATCAATGTCATTCTGGTATGGCAGGTCAATGATACCTACAAAGCAGCTTTTGATGTAGACCATTACGAAGAATTTGTACGAGTACAGACCGATGCCGCAGTAAGAAAGTTAGCCGGCTCCTATCCTTACGATAATTTCGATGATGAGCAGGCCGAACTAACATTGAGATCAGGAATGGATGAAGTAAACGAAGCATTAGAGAATGAAATTACAGAGCGACTAGCCATCGCGGGTATTCGTGTTATGGAAGCAAGAATAGGCTATCTGGCCTATGCTCCTGAGATAGCCAGTGCCATGCTCAAAAGACAACAGGCTGTAGCCATTGTCGCCGCTCGGAAGAAAATAGTAGAAGGGGCTGTCGGTATGGTAGAAGATGCTCTAAGTAAACTTTCTGAAGATGACATCATAGACTTTGATGATGACAAAAAAGCATCCATGGTGAGTAATCTTATGGTGGTGCTTTGCGGAGACAAAGAAGCCATTCCTGTGGTCAATACCGGAACCCTAAACGGCTAATAGGTGAGCAAAAGAAAGTCTTTTGTGCTGAGAATCGACCCTGAAGTATTTAAACAGATCGAAAAGTGGGCCGATGACGAATTTCGTAGTGTCAACGGACAACTGGAGTGGATCATTACTAAAAGTCTCAAAGATGCGAAGAGGTTACCTAAGAAAAGGGTGAAAAAGGAGGATGGTTGATATCGTTTAGTGTGAGTCCTTGGAAAGAGATATTCTTGCAATCATCAATAACGCTTCTATAAAACGAGTGTTTTGATCATTTAGAATATTAACGACTTCTTCTTTAATTTCACTAATATATGAAATTGTGAAAATGCACCAATGAAAGTAATGTAATGAACACGGAATAAAAGAATTTCATTTGTATATTTTTTGGATATAAAATAAGGGTGTTTGTTTTTTAATTTGTCTTAACGGATCTGTGATATGTGGCGTATCCCACAGGGTATGCCATCATGATCACTTGTTAGCGACTGGCGCTCTTTGTTTGTTAGCTATTTTTTTTTCATGGTCTTTTGAGGGTCGGCTTACAGCTCTCTGTCACCCGCAGGAACGAGGATGGCAGTGTGCTGTAACTTTAGGGCAAAAATCTTTTATTAACTTTGTCTAAGTTAAGTAAAATATGGCTCAGGCGGATATATATTTAGATCAAGTGTACCAGACGTTAGGCTTAAATGGTGCAACTGATACTGTAAAGTATCAAAACGTTACCCACATAGTTAACGAATTGCAGATTATTCATGCTGCAAATCCAATAAATGGTAAAACTACAGGCACTATATCAGAAAGACTTTGCGAGCTGGGATTAAAAGCTTCAGTTCCTAATATTTACAAAAAAATTGGAAGTGATTGGAATTGGATGGCAGATTTTAGCGTATTGGGTCACCCTTTTAATTTACTTGTATCAGTCAAAAGCTTCAAAGCTAAAGAAAGATTGATCGTGAGTGGAAGTGGTAACAATCTATCCCCAACAATTGGCTGGGGATTATTTGATGATATTGATGAATGGTCACTAAATAGAGTTCAAAGCTATTTGTATAGGTCTTTTATCTGTATTTATATGCCTGCTTTAACATACAATACTCTTCCTATTAATGTTCGAAATGTCAACAATATAAATGGAAATCGATTTCTTAGAGTTTTAGATGACTTTTGCAATGACTTAGCAGGTGCTGTAATTAATAATACTGTAGAAATAACTAGAATTTAGATGCCTACTTTTGAAGAAATAAAAGCTCAAATGCAAGGAAATCGAGGTTTGATTAAACAAATCAGAGCACGATATATCCCATCCACTGTAGAAATGGCGAAACTTGCTCAAGCAGAATTTGAGAGACAAGAGATTGGTCTTGATGACATAGACGAGGCATTGAATCAATTATTGATAATAGAGTATAGTATTTATTTGGCCAAGCAAGATAAGATTAATACTGGTTTTATTAAGTTGGCGGATGAAATTACTACGACAGACAACTATCCACATATTAGAATCGCAATCGATAATTATAAGCAAAATATACAACTAGGTTCTGATCCTACACACGTACTTGATGATATTGTAAAAATAATTACCGCTCTTGCGGATAGTAATAGACAATCAAGAGTTTCTAGAGCTGGTTCAAGTCTAATGGAACATATCGCATATTTGCTTATAAATAAGGACTTTGTTTTTAGAAAAGATTTTCAAAGAGAATATCAATTAGGTGTTGGTTGTATTGTTGACTTCTTCTTTCCGAATATTGAGACCTACCAAGCTTCTCCTGAAAATTGTTATTCAGTAGCTTGTCAAACAACTTCAAATGATAGGTTTAGATTATCAATTGCACAAATGCCTCAGATAGCTAATACACGAAATAGGGCCTGCACTGCTATTGGTTGCTCAAACTTTGGGAAAAACTTGGGGCCAACAAGCCTAACAGCTGAAAAGTTAGCTGAAGCATCAAGGAATAATGTGAAGTTTGTAATCATTGGGTCTGCAATTGATGATAGACTTAGGAAATCGAATGCGGTAATTTCATATGCTCAATGGTTTGCTGAATTACAACATATTAAACAACTCTGGGCTATCTAATCTTTTTAAGTATTTCCATTGCAACAGCCCTTGCCAATAATGGTGGTACAGCATTACCTACTAATGTGAATTGAGGAATTTCGGTTTTTCTTTTACTACCTCCTGTAGATCGTTTTCCTTGAAAAACAAATGAATCATCAAAGGACTGAAGTCTTGCCATTTCCCGAACAGTTAATGCCCTTGGAGAATTGAAATGGACATAATCATCAGGAATTGTCATTATGGTGGAACTTTGAGAGTCGGGTTTAAGTAAGTTGTAATTTCTCTTTTGAGAGCTTAATCCTTTTTGTTCAAGAGATTTTTGAGCTTCTTTGTATCCGCCTTCTGTAATTATTACTTCTAATCTTTTCCTAACTTCTTCATTTTGATTCGAAGTTTTATGGTTATGAAGTTCATCATATATTTTTCGACCTTCTTTGAGGTCTTCAGAATTTTTTACATAGAAAGGAGGAGCAACTTTGAATCTGTTGGGCAATCGACCTTCTTTGCTCCATTGAGAATATTCTTTTTCTCCTAATTTTCCGTTCTTGCCTTCAATACTTCTTTTCTTTTTTAGTTTGGCATACTCTTTAGATTTACCATTGTATGTTTTCCTAAGATTAACTTCTTCATAATACTTTGCATCTTCATTGTTTCCAATAAAATCTAAATCGTATAATGCTTCAAATACTGTAACCTTTTCTTCTTCTTTAACTGTGGCTGGAATTTCTTCAATCAGTATTTGATCTTTTCTACATCCTATGAAAAGGACTCTTTCTCGGTTTTGTGGAACACCATAATTTGAGGCATTAGCTACAAATGGTTTGTTAATATTATAAAGCCTAATTTCTTTCAGTAGTGCTTCCAGTTTTTCTTTTCTTAATTTGTCGCAATACTGCTTAACAATATTTATACATCCCTCGAATGTTGATGTATAAATGTTTAAAGAACTCTTAATGGAATCTATTTGGTCTATATATTCTTTTGGTATTTTGAGATCATCAAAAGCTGAATTTATCTTCTCTACGATACTATCAAGAGACAGTTCACCTATGAATTTGGTAAAGGATTCTACGAACTCATCATTGTCTATAAAGCTTAAGTCTCTTTCTTTAATAATTAAAGATTGTAGTCGTTCAATTTCTAATCTTCTAAGAAGCATATTAAAACCATGCCTAATCGTGTTTATCCTTGAATCTGTTTTGCTTGTTTTGTAGTCTACAAGCTTAGGAGTAATTTTCTTAAACTTAGTATCAAGTCTTTTTATGTAACTATTATGAGATACGGCAAGTTGATTGGGTTCTTGTTTTTCAAAATCTACCCTTCGAATTAAATCTTCAAGAACTTCCTTGCTTTTCGGATTCTCTCTTATGATTTCCCAAATGAATGTTTCAAGTTTACCTATTTCTTTCACATCAATGATAGACTTTATCTCCTCAATGATTCTATCTTTTATTTTTCCTTTATCCTTTGTGAGAATGCCTTTTACATTTTCCATCACAAAGTACTTTGGTTGATAAGTTTTGACTATCTCGAGATAATGTGAAAACAGGTCATCCTTTTTATCAAATTCTCTTCTTGCTCCTGCAAGGCTAAAACTTTGACAAGGAGGTCCTCCACATATTACATCTACTGTTTTATCTTTAAGTTCGTTTTTTAAATTCTTTTTAAAATTCTGATCGGTTATATCTTGACATAGAAATTTTGCATCTAAACCAAGTTGGTGATTGTACCTGACAATATGCGTAAGCTCACAATTCTCATTAATATCACTCCCTAAGAGGAAATTGAAATAGTTACGTTCAGTTTCAGCCTGCAGAAAACCTTCACTAAAGCCTCCTGCACCTGCAAAAAAGTCGATAAATGAATATCCTTTTTTTCCATATGGAGTTTCAGGCTCGGATACTATTTGTACTTTATTTTCTGATTGATAACATTCAACTAAGGAGTTGAGTTTGGCTTTTATTTCTGTTGTTTTGAATGATTTTCTGGTTGAATCGTTTAATAAGGAATTTGCTCTTTCTTTTAGGTAGTTTAAATAATGGTTTATTGATTTAGCTTTTCTTGACTTACCAATTATTAGTTGTTTGTCTTTGTCAAATTTTTCCTTTTGAATCTTTTCTTTAGTAGAAACTTTGATTCTTTCTCCATTACAGTTAATTCTAAGGTGAATTGGACATTCACCATTCTTGTTCGCCTTATCTAAATAAAAGTTTACAGTTGCCATTGTCGGACATTTTTACGGACACGGACAAATCTACGGACACATTTTCGATTTTCCTAATAATTACAACAATTTTGGGTGGTGGGTGGGAAAAGATAGCGGGAAGCAGAAAAGCAATGTGTCTTATCAGACACATTGCTTTTTTGAGTGTTGGCAAATTTGATAATCTTCTTATTAAGACATTACAGTTATCAATTTAATTCCAATTTCTCGTCCTCGCTTGTCGCTAACTAAAGTATATCATGACCTTTTTCTCCATTTATTCCGCTTTACAACCTAAATTATAGGTATATCAGGAATACTTCTGAGGATGTGGTAAATAATATATCTCTGTTATTTTATACTATTTTGGTTTCGTATTAATATTTAATTACACAAATTCGGGGTGCTTCAAATATAGCTAATTTTCTAAAAAATTGAATAAGTTAACATCCATCCTCCCCTAAATGCAAATACCAGACTTTCTCAAGGTCTGGTATTTGCGTAGTGTATTATATTTTTTGTTAGTTCCACGAATTAATAAGGTCATCAGTGATAACAAAACTTTGGTTTTCTGCATCCGTAGCTACATAAAATGCCAATACTTTTCCATTTTGATCTGAAAGGGTAAACGTGCCGCCATAATAGACAGATACTACCGAAGTATTCGCATTTGGAGCGAGTGACCCTATCTTATGTATCAAACCATTTGTAGTAATCCAATTGAGATTGAGTGTTTGGCTCGAATTATTGTACACCGGAAAATTAGAAACGGTCTTCCCTTGGCTCGGAAATGACCTCAACCCCGGATATCCCTGAAGTACTTGCTGCTTTGCAATATTTAGAGATTCTTGAGAGATGGCTACCACTTGATTGGCATTTCCATTAATAATATACGATAACACAATATTACCCGATTGATCTCGAACTACGGTAACCCCAGTGAAGTACATCGGTCCTGACGCTACCGATGTACCTCCATTTATGGTTCCATACTTATGTTCTGTACCATCTTGAGATACCCAAAAAATATCAAGGGCTTCGTTGGTATTATTTTGCCATGTCATATTACCCACATTCAAAAACTTAGACGAAAACTGTCCAAAAACTTTATCCCCTACAGGTAGAGAGGCACCCCAAGTGCTTCTTCCATATGTTCCTGCTTTTACCAACGAAGGGTTGACTGTGCCGTCTATTTCCAAATCAACGGTATGGACATGAGGCAAATTATCTCCTAACACATGCCATGTCAATCCAAAATCATAACTTCTAAATACACCTAAATCAGAAGATACCAATATAGAATTGGGTACCGTATTTGGATCAAATACAGCAGAATATATTGGCATATCCGGAATACTTGCATTGGGTATCGTACCACTGATATCACTCCAGTTTGTTCCTCCATCTTGAGAGAAAAAAACATGCTTGGATCGTTGCGGAAGACTACTTTGAGAATATCCTGCATAAACTGCCACCAATAAATCAATATTACTTTGATTCACGGCAATGGTGGGCACCTGATTTGAAATAGCTCCGGATATTGAAATGTCAGTAGAAGATATACTTCCGTTATTATTGACAACCTTGTGTACTGATTTATCCGAGAGGCTTACGTACATGGTATTTGCATCAGCAGGAGAAACTGCGATCGAGCTTACTTTTCCACTTCTACTAGTAAATTGATAGTATGAAGAAAAGTTAGCTCCATAGTCCGTGCTTCTGAATATCGTAGGTGTACCAGAGCATTTTCCTCCTAAATATACCGACCTATCTGTAGGTCCGGATTCTAAACAACCAAAACTGGATGCTGATCCGGAAAGGCATGAAACGTTCGACCAATTGTAAGAGCCTCCACCATCATGTGTATACATAATACTACCCCACATCCCATATGCATATTGTGGATTCTGCCAGTCGACAGCTACTTTTCCTCCATCTCCTCCTCCCCATTCATTCCATGGTTGTGGTTTCGTGGGATCATCCGCATTTTCTCCCTTACCTACCGCTGTTCCCGTATCTTGCATTCCTCCATAAGTATAATTATTATTGGTGGCCCCTCGGCCTGTATCAATACCTCTGAAAAGGTTGTTGGCAAAGCTCATTTTTGGGTTTGCACTTTGGTCTGCATTGTGATTTTCCCAACTCGTACCATTGGTAGTGCTTGACCATATTCCTCCATCGTTTCCTACCCAAATTTTTGTGTTCTGTCCCGACACTCTATGCGAAGCAGGACTAAAAACCAATGCATGATGATCCACATGCATCAACTCTTTAGAGTATGGAGGATATTGACTATCATGACTATAGGATACATCTGTCCATGTGCTGCCTCCATCTTCGGATAGCCAAAGATCTTGAAATCCCATATATACCCTATTGGCATTACTTGGATCTACACCCATAGTTTGATCATAGCCACATTGACAATTAGCGACCTGTCTCCAGCTGGATAACCCGGGAACATTGACTGTAGCATTGGCACTAATATCTGTCCAGTTTGCTCCCCCATCTGTACTCTTCCAAACTCCTACACTTGGATTTAAGCCAGCATTGGCGTACATGCTCTGCCCGTCTAATGATACTCCTAAAGAAACAAAACCATAGCTGGAAGTAGGAACCTCTCCATGTCCACTTCCCCATAGGTTGCTTCCAAAGGTAGCTCCTCCATCTGTAGATTTGAAAATACCCCTTCCATTTACACAAGCCCATATAACACTTCCATCTTCTTTTATATCCAAATCCGTGATATAGTCATTGGTTCTCCCATCGATAGTCACCCTTGAGTAAGTGCCTCCTGAATTAGTAGATCTAAACAATCCACTAGCCGTAGCAACCAAAATGGTCCCTGAACTTGGCATCACCATCTTATTGATCATTATGTCATTCAACACGCTACTCCCTGCGGTTAAGGACCAAGAGTCTCCTCCATTGTTAGAAACATAGATTCCGAGAGCTTTTACATAACCATTGTTAAATATATTGCCCGTTCCTGCATAGATAGTTCTTGGGTTAGCGGGATCAAGAACCAATGCACCAAAAGAAAGGGTAGCCAGTTTGTCTGTTTTTGGAATCCATAAGTTACCACCGTCCTTTGTCTTCCACACACCTCCATCATTAGAAATAGCATACAAAGTATCATCACCACTTCCACTTGGATCGATGACCATATCAATGATAGCAGCTCCATTGGGGCCTGGCATTTGTCCATTACCCGCCAAATAACTGTTAACAGTAGCTGGAGAAGGACCTATCTGTTCCCAATCCGTAGTTCCTCCTAAAAATGAATTGGTCCCTACCTGAACTTGTTGAAATTCGGCCACCGACCTTCGATAAAGGTCTCCTCTGATATTTCCTTTTTCATCATAATGCAGAATATCCTCAAGGCCTTTTTTCTTTTTTTCATATCTGGTGGTATCCACTTGTGAGCCATATTGACTCTTCAAGGAAGAGATAAATAGAACCGAAATAATAGTGGTGATGTACCACCCTAAGTAAATTGATTTTTTCATATTATTTGTTTTTGCACTGACAAGAACTACACGAATATTATTGTATATGTATAACAAGGTCTTAACAAGAATTAGACACTTCCCTACTATAGTTGAATAAGTGAAACGGTACTTCCTGCACGTTATATAATAATGACAAAGATGTGCCTTTGGCAGGTGTTGTTTTAGCGTATATTTACCTGTTCTCTTATAACTAACCAAGGCATCTATGATAGTTTTAAGCTTAAATAAATGAATGATACTTCATCCCATAGATTTTGGCAAAAGTACTTAGCAGAATGATAGAAAATCCATAAACAAAAAATGTGCTGTCAATATCTATCAAATTGACAACACATCCTTCAAAAATCATCACGAAGTTATTTCTAGCATGGTGCCGAACCAGTATTTTTAGTACTTACGTTAATAACTCCGAAAAGACTCCACTCGGTCCATTCCAGTTTTACATTGAAATTACATGGTCCCCAGTACACCTTCTTACATATAATACAGAAGCCTTTATTTTTATTTACATTGCCAGACTTATTTGAATACCATGCATTCAAAGCCTCCATTCCCTCTGTTTCTATAATTTCATTATTCAGTGCTTCGATATTATCCAACGATGGTTGAATATCTTCAATGTTAAGATATCCCTGATCTATGAGATCATCAAGATTTGCTCCATTTTCAATGGATTGATAAAGTTCACCATTAGATTCATCATCTAAAATATTCATATATTCAATCAGTTCATCCAGTGCCGCATCCAGTTGTGAAAAGTTATCATTCCTTGTTTCTACGTTTTCAAGTTCTGAAGTAAATCCTTGTGATGTTTCGTATTCTTGAGTACAGGAAAAAGTAAACAATGTGATTAGTGTAAAAATCGATAATAAAATTGTCTTTTTCATTTCAAATTTTTAAAAAATTTAGTCGCATCCATAAATTTTAAGGAGTTAGTTTATACTTCATAATTGCTCAAACACATTACTATTTTATGGTCCTCCTACCACTTCATTGATTAATTATAATTATCAAAAAAGCTACTTCTGATAATAAGATTGAGGTATCCGATAACACAAAATATCGTATAGCTTAGCCATGTTAAGTCTTAGTAGTAAAACTATTTATCAACACCCTAAGTCATTGAAATTCAACGGAGACTCAATACTTTTTGCTTTCGAAAGCTGATTTAAAAATTAGACTGAATATAAGATTAATTTGCTGCTCCATATTCAGCATTTTTATTTTACGACATCTAAAAAGTATTATTTATAAACACATGCTTATAAGTAAGTAGGCCAAGTATTAGAAGCCATATATCAAGCATAAGCTACTTTTGATTGACAAATATTATTACTTTAGTTTAAAATTTGAAAGTAATCTCAACATATGCCTAAAGGTGCAGCCATATCAAGTGATGAAAAAATTGGAATCAGAGCCGCTTATGACGAGCTCATCCAAAAGATGTCTGGCAAATACAATGAAGAAGACAAGGTTTTATTGGACAGGGCGTATGAATTGGCCCTCGATGCCCATAAAACGCAGCGACGAAAATCAGGAGAACCCTACATCTACCATCCCATAGAGGTGGCTAGAATCTGTTTTGAAGAGATCGGCTTAGGTCCTACTGCGGTCATCAGTGCTATTCTCCATGATGTCGTGGAAGATACCCCGGTGACCATAGAAGAGATATTGGAAATGTTTGGTAAAAAAATAGCTACCATCGTCGACGGACTTACTAAACTCGATGGACTTTATAATGTAGAAAGTCCTCAGGCAGAAAATTTTAAAAAAGTAGTAAGTACTCTAGTAGATGATGTTCGGGTAGTTCTTATTAAAATGGCGGACAGGCTCCATAATCTTAGGACCATAGATGCCATGCCTTTACATAAGAAGGTAAAGATCGCAGCAGAAACTGATTATATTTACTCTCCACTGGCTCATAGGTTGGGCCTTTATAAAATAAAGACCGAGTTTCAGGATATAATACTTAAGATAACAGAACCGGAAGTTTATCACGAAATAGTAAACAAACTGGCAGAGAGTGAAGATTCCAGAAGTAAGTATATAGAGACACTTATTGCTCCTCTCGAAAAAGAACTGAAATCTCTTGAGATATCTTACCGAGTATTGGGTAGGTCCAAAGCGATCAGTTCCATTTATAACAAACTAAAGACCAAGCAAGTAGCTTTCGAGGAGATCTATGACATCTTCGCTGTACGTATTATTATTGATGTGCCCGTTAAAAAAGAGAAAAGCCTTTGCTGGCAGGTGTATTCTATCATTACCGACGTATATAAACCTATTCCCGAGAGATTAAAAGACTGGGTTACCAATCCAAAAAGTAATGGTTACGAATCATTGCACACCACAGTAATTGGACCTAAAGGTAGGTTTGTCGAGGTACAGATACGTAGTGAAAGAATGGACGAAATAGCCGAGAAAGGGTTTGCTGCACACTGGAAGTATAAGGGTATAAAAAGCGAAAACAACGTCTATGATGTCTGGTTAAACAATATTCGAGAACTGCTAGATTCTCAGCATAACAATGCTTTGGAATTTTTGAATGATTTCAAAACCAATCTATTTAGCGAAGAAGTTTATGTTTTTACGCCTAAGGGAGATATGATGGTACTTCCAAAAGGTGCTACCGCTCTTGATTTTGCTTTTCAGATTCATTCCGATGTAGGATACAGAGCAACGGCCATCAAAGTGAATAATAAATTGGTACCTATGGGTACGCCTCTGGAAAATGGTGATCAAATACATGTCACCACCCAGAAGAATCAAAAACCTAGTGAGTCATGGCTCAAATGGGTAGTAACGGGTAAGGCAAAGTCCAAGATCCGATCTGCCATGAAAGAAGAAAAGAGAAAACAAGGTGAGTTTGGTAAGGAAGCTATTCAACGAAAATTGAATAATATGAAGCTCAACTTTGAAAACAACATAGATTTTCTAGTGAAGCACTATGGTTATCAGTCCAGACCAGAGCTTTATTATGCCGTCGCTACCAATGAAGTTAAAGTAGTGGATTTTGGAAAACTTAAGGTGGAGATGGGCCTTTTTGTAACCGTAAAAGCCACTTCGGGTGAAATAGCCCCGAGTGACAATAAAAAGAAAAAGGCTATTGTCGAAAATAAATCTAAGTTATACATCAATGGTGAGCCGGCTTCTAACTTTAAATATTCTCTAGCTACTTGTTGTAACCCATTACAAGGAGATGCCATTTTCGCCTATACCAATGCCCATAATGAGACGAAAATACATAGGATCAACTGCCCGAACGCAACGCATATTCTAGCCAATTATGGTTATCGGGTACTCACTGCCGAATGGGACACAAGTATTACAGGAGATTTTATCGTAGACCTTAGAATTACTGGTATGGACACCGGCGTAGGTGTTATTCAAAAACTGACCAACGAAATCTCCAATAATCTGGGTATCAATATCAGATCATTTAGTATCTCCGGAAACGAGGGTTTCTTTATTGGAAATGTAAGTATCATTGTGAAAAATAAAAATCAACTGAATCAAGCTTTGATGGCTATCGAAAAACTAGATGGTATTTCTCGTGTTGAAAGAATGGATAAATCTTCAAACGAATAGTTATTATGCAAGACACTGATAAAAAACAATCCTTACTGGAAGAGGTGAAAGCAATATTTACCTCATATATTGAAAAACACTCTTTGCGTAAAACTCCGGAGAGATATACCATTCTGGAAGAAATATACAAAAGAGAAGATCATTTCGATGCGGAGGAGTTGTTCATTCATATGAAAAATCAAAACTATAGGGTGAGTCGTGCCACTGTATACAACACTTTGGAGCTTTTAGTCAACTGTGATCTGGTTACCAAGCATATGTTTGGTAAAAATATGGCTCAATATGAAAAAAGCTATGGTTATAAACAGCATGACCATTTGATATGTGTAGACTGTGGCGATGTACTGGAGTTCTGTGATCCTCGTATTCACCAAATCAAGCAAACCATGGGTGAATTATTAAATTTTGACGTAGTACATCATTCTCTGAATTTATATGGCAAATGCAACAGAGATTGTGATCAAAGAAAAGATTAAATGTCTTCAATAAAAGATTTTCTCGAGATAATCTCGTTACTCCATGAGCAAAGATCTCCTTTCCGTATTACCTTATCAAAGCCACGAAAAAAGGGTTCGCTGAAACAGATAAAAATATCCCTCTATGGAAATGATGAGAATATAACATACCAGATAAAGCGTATCACCCATACACAAGAGACGGTATCTAATTATTCTTTCGACGAGTTACCAGAGAGAATTTTAGAAATATTGGAAAATGAAATGTTCTATGCCCAACTACACAGCCAAAAAGGAGACTATCAATTGGTACAGAACAAAAAATCAGCTAAACTCCTTTCTCAAAAAACAAAGACGACGATAGGTGTTTCCAAGACGCACAATAAAAAGAAAAACTATTTGGTTCCTGCAGACCGTCCATTCCTCCATGCGTTAGGACTTACGAGTAAAGCGGGAAATGTTTTTAACCACAGTCAGAAAAAATACCGACAAATTAACAAGTTCATTGAGTTAGTTGAGCATTTAATGGGTCAAGATAAATCTCAACAGATTCGCATCGCGGATATGGGGTGCGGCAAGGGCTATCTAAGCTTTGCTCTATATGATTACCTTACAACAAAAGGAATCAATGTTGAACTTACCGGGTATGAAATAAGAGAAGATATCGTCTCAAAAATTAATGATATCAGTAGATCTCTGGCATTTGATGGTCTCAAATTCGAAGTTGCGGATATTCAGAATATTGAATTGAATAAAACAGATGTTGTCATTGCACTTCATGCCTGTGATATTGCTACTGATATTGCTATTCATAAAGGCATTAAAGTAGATGCCAAACATATTATTGTAGCCCCTTGCTGTCAGAAACAGGTGAGAAAATCTATGAATCACCCGGACCATTTACACCCTTTTCTCAAACATGGAATCTATCAGGAAAGGATGGCAGAAATGTTGACTGATAGTCTTAGAGGCCTATTTCTAGAATCAGAAGGATATCAAACCAAAATTTTCGAATTTATCTCTTATGAACATACCAGTAAAAACATAATGTTAACTGCCTCGAAAGGTAAGAAAGATTCAAAAGCTATAGATCACATCGAACATTTGAAACAAGCCTTTGGTATCCAAGAACATTATCTTGGTGAATTATTGAAAACCCAATCCTAAGATCACTACATTTAGATATTAAAAACCTTAAAAATGGAAGTAAAAGACTGTAATGGCAATTCACTCAAAGACGGGGACAAAGTTACCGTCACCAAAGATTTAAAAGTGAAAGGCAGCTCTATGATCATAAAGAGGGGAACCAAAGTTAAAAACATTAGACTTACTGATAACCCTAGTGAAGTAGATTGTAAAGTGGACGGATCCCGAATTGTTCTAAGAACCGAGTTTCTCAAAAAAGCAAAATAGCTTATTCAAATTCACTGGTAAAATGAAACTTGATGTCCGGATGGTTTTCCTGAGCCATTTTTAAGGTCCATGCAGATTCTGCCATAAAAACCATTTTCCCTTCCAAATCTTTTGCCAAATCTCTTTTTCGACGTTTGTAAAACTCATTAAACGCTGCTTGATCCTCATAGCTTACCCAGCATGCTTTATGAAGTTGGGCCGGCTCATAATCACAGGAAGCCCCATATTCATGTTTTAATCTATACTGAATAACTTCAAACTGGAGTACCCCAACGGTACCTATGATTTTTCTCCCGTTGTCTTCTTTTATAAACAGCTGGGCTACCCCTTCGTCCATAAGTTGCTCCAATCCTTTGTTAAGTTGTTTGGTTTTGAGAGGGTCCGTATTATTAACATACCTAAACTGTTCCGGAGAAAAGCTTGGGATTCCTTTGAAATGAAGTATTTCCCCTTCAGAAAGGGAGTCTCCTATTTTAAAATTTCCACTGTCGTACAATCCCACTATATCACCCGGAAAAGCCTCATCAACCACAGATTTTTTTGAGGCCATAAAAGCTGTGGGATTCGAGAATTTCATCTTTTTATTCTGCCGAATATGAAGGTAGTTTGTATTTCTTTTAAAAATTCCTGATACAATTCTCAAGAATGCCAATCTATCTCGGTGTTTAGGATCCATATTGGCATGGATTTTAAAAACAAATCCGCTGAAGCTATCTTCTGAGGGAATTACTTCTCTCTCTTCTGTTTCTCTGGCCATCGGTCCTGGTGCTATATCCACAAAGCAATCTAAAAGCTCCTTAACCCCAAAATTATTTACAGCACTTCCGAAAAACACAGGAGAAATCTCTCCATTAAGGTAATCCTCTCTGTTGATATCAGGATATACTCCTCTTATGATTTCTATTTCTTCTCTAAGTTCATTTGCCGCTCGTTCTCCTACTTTTTCATCTAGTAAAGAATCATTAAGGTCCGTTATCTTAATGATATCATCATGGTTTTGTTTCCCATGAGGACTAAATAAAATAAGATTCTCTTTATAAATATTATAAACTCCTTGAAACTGAGAACCCATACCCACGGGCCAACTTAATGGAGTTACGTTAAGTTTTAACTTTTCTTCTATCTCATCCAGTAAGTCAACACCATCCTTTCCTTCTCTATCCAATTTGTTAATAAATACGATGATCGGGGTCTTACGCATTCTGCAAACCTCTACTAACCTTTCCGTTTGCTCCTCTACCCCCTTTGCTACATCTATCACCACTATTACACTGTCAACCGCTGTCAAGGTACGATATGTATCTTCTGCGAAATCCTTGTGGCCAGGTGTATCAAGAATATTGATCTGCTTATCTCTATATTCAAATGCCATTACAGAGGTTGCTACTGAGATACCTCTCTGTTTTTCGATTTCCATAAAATCCGAAGTTGCATGCTTCTTAATCTTATTGGACTTTACCGCACCCGCTTCTTGTATAGCTCCTCCAAAAAGCAACAGTTTTTCAGTTAATGTAGTCTTTCCCGCATCCGGGTGAGATACAATACCAAAAGTCTTCCTTTTTTCTATCTCTTGTAATAATGACATCGACTGCTATTTAATATGAGGGTGCAAAGGTAGAAAAAAGGACTTTTACTGTGTTGCCCTTTTTTCCCAGGAATTCAAAAATTTGTCTCTAATATTAGGATAATATCTTTTCTTTTAATTTCTTGATCAATAGAAGTCATATTCCTTATGAGAAAGTATTCAGGAAAAATTATGTGGTTCGGTGAGTACACTGTACTTCTCGGTGGAAGTGCATTAATAGTTCCTGCACCACAGTACTTTGGTAATTTTTCTCATTCGAAAGATAAGGATGATCAACTGTTACTTTTTTTTAATCATCTCAAACAATTTTTTTCTTCGAGACTAGATATTGAAACCTTAGATAATAACTGGCAAAATGGCCTCTTCTTTGAAAGCAATATTCCCATAGGCTATGGTTTGGGGAGTAGTGGTGCTTTAACTGCAGCAGTATATGATCAATACTTTTTATCGAAACCCGATAGCATAATAGAAATGAAGCAAGAGCTTGCTCTCATCGAAAGTTTTTTCCATGGTAAAAGCTCAGGTTTAGATGCCCTTGTAAGTTATCTCAATCAACCAATATTAGTATCCAATGGTGACATTCAGGTTATTGATCATTCTTTACCTATGGATTGGTTTTCATTAGTAAATACGGAAACCGGAAGAAATACAAATGATTATGTACAATATTTTCTTGCTCATATCAAACCTCAAAAATTGAAAGAACTGCATACAATAATGCAGCTTACTGATAAGTTAATCGACGCTGTACTCAATAAAGAAAAGAAATCATATACTAACCTTATTCTTCAACTCAGTGAACTACAATTTGATGTTTTTAGGCATATGATATTGCCCAGTTTAATATTGGATTGGGAAAAAGCATTAAAAAATAAATCTGGAGTATTAAAGCTTTGTGGTGCAGGTGGAGGAGGGTTTTATTTACGATCTATGGTATAAAAAAATAAACGGGTGAAAAATCATCCGTTTATTTTTTTAAGAATTTCTTTACAGCAGCGTTTGCTTTGTTGATTATTTTGTAGTCAATATCGTATGTAACGAATTTTCCTACCTTCTCTGAATTCAAAACTCCCGCCATTCTCATAATCTTTAGGTGTTGGGATGTAACTGATTGTTCAATATCCAGAGCTCTATAAATTTTGTTGACGTTGATTCCGCCATTCTTGTCGATAAATTCTAATATCCTTAATCTCAAAGGATGGGCCAAAGCCCGCATTAGTTCGCAAGAATACTGTAGTTTTTCATTGTTGAATACGACTTTCGTCTTTTCCATAGCAAGTTGTAATTTCTTATTTTGAGTAATGACCTTTAAACAATAATTGGCCCTTTTTTACCAATTACAGGACAAATATTATATTTTTTTTTTAATAATATGTCCTGTTGGGAAACTTTTTTTTAGTTTCTACTCAATTTTTTTTTGCTATGTCCTCTAAATACGTGTAAAAGTCTTGTAATCAATAAATTGTAAATTTATACTTAAAGCGATTAATTAACCTGCTAAATCCTCTACCAGATTAGATATTTGTTCCAATCTATTTGTGTTAAGAGAATAGTATATAAACTTACCTTGTCTTTCTGTATCCACGACTCCTGCTCTTCTCAATATTGCCAAATGTTGAGACGCAACAGACTGTTCTAATCGTAGTTTGATATAAATATCTGTAACAGTCATCGTTTCACCATTCTCCAATAAATCGATGATCTTCTGTCTCAGCTTGTGATTTACTGCTCTCAAAACCAATACAGCTTTTCTCAGGTCAGCATAATCCAACTGAACATCTTTACCACCTTTCTTTAAAGTTACAATTTCGTTCTTCTTATTTCTCATAGAAGTATTTTGTTTGTTCAAGGAATAGTTACGATAAAGATTAATTTCAAAAGCTGTGCCAAACTTTCCTATTCTTGAATTTCTTTTCATTTTTTTTCTAAAAACACTCTTTACAACACCCTTCTTTTTCTAGGATGATGTGTTATATCTTATTTTATTTATTTATAAAACGCTCAAAACCAGATTGTAGTTCATGATTTTGGAAAGAAAGTTTTTTTAGACTTGGTTATATTAGGAGGTTTAAAATAATTTGGTTCAAATTCATACAAGTTTTCAAAATCAGCATTCTCGAATTTCTTTAAGGCTGGTTTGCACATATAGGCTGCATTAGGTAACACGCAACCATTCACAATTTTTAAAGACTTAAAATAATCTACCGTTTTTTCTGCTCCGTCTCCAACAACAATCACTTTACTATAGTCGGAAAAGAGATCTAAACCATAATCAGTAAGTATCAAAGTATGCACATCTTTTACTATTTCCATCCTCTCATTGAGATAGCAAGCATATAGTTCCATGCGTCGAGCATCAATAGTAGATAAAATAATATCATGCTCCTCAATCAATTCTCTGTTTACACCATGTGCCAATGATTCAAGGGACGAAACACTAATTAATGGTATTCTTCTACTAAAACAAATTGCTTTAGCTACAGCAGTGCCCACTCTTAGTCCAGTGTATGATCCTGGGCCAGCACTAACTACTACCCCATTTAAATCCTTCATAATCAATCCGGATTCTTTAAGACATTCCGATATAAGTAACGTAATGTTCTCTGAATGACTAAAAGACTTTTCGGCACTCTTTTCAAAAAGCACTTTTCTTCCTTGAGAAATAGCCACTGAGCAAATGTCAGTGCTCGTCTCTATATATAATAATATGGGTTCGATAACAGCAATTTGTTTCTGGACACAAAATAGGTATTATCGTTAAGCTTATTATAGATTTAGCAAACCCAATCAAGTACTTATTAAATATTTTCATTTTCACCTTTTGCCTTATGTCTAATCTCTCATATAAATCTTATTAATGAAATTGATGCGTTCATAACTGCTGCAATACAACCAATAATGGCCAGAATAATAATTAATGTATCCATAATAATTAAATGTTTAAGATTAATTAATATTCGGTTTCTGTTACGAATAACATTTCAAAAGCTGTGCCAATTTTCGTGTTATCAACTTTTTTTCAATATTTTACTATCTAATATTTAGCGGACTACATATTTACTTTTTTCGATATGATCTTAGAAGTAAGATTATTCCTTCAAATTTGGAATCAGATCAATACTTCCAGCGTTATTAATAAAAAGTTTACTTTTGCGTTCTGAATAATTAATTATTCCATTGGATAAAAAGCTAGGTATCATATTAACCATTCTATTAGTGCTGGTCTTAGATCAGGCCCTTAAGTTTTATATTAAAACCAATATTCCTTATGGCAGTGGTTTTAATATCTTGGGTTTAGAATGGGCACGTATACATTTTATTGAAAACAAAGGCATGGCTTTTGGAATCTCATATGGCGGTATCTGGGGAAAGTATTTATTGAGCTGTTTTAGAATTGTTATGGTAGCGGTTCTCATATATATTCTCAAACGACTATACCAAGCAGGAGAGTCCTTTGGTCTTTTAATCTTTTTCTCCCTAATTATTGCCGGTGCCATTGGTAATATAATAGACAGTGCGTTTTATGGAATGCTATTCTCTGGTTCTTTCCATGGTAATGTAGCCACATTTCTTCCAGCCGATGGAGGATATGCCCCTTTTCTTCAAGGAAAAGTTGTGGATATGTTGTATTTCCCACTTATAGACACAGAATGGCCTGATTGGGTGCCATATATTGGAGGAGATCGATTTTTATTCTTTAGACCCGTTTTTAATATTGCGGACTCCGCCATCTCCGTGGGTGTAGCAGGAATTTTACTTTTTTACAGAAGCTTTTTTAAAGCAGAAAGTAAAAAGAAACAACTTTCTCAGGAAGAGGAGTAAGTCTTAGTAGGTTAAAAAAAGTCATTACGTATAGGATCACATTACGTTTATCTATAAAATGCTTTCGTTGAGCAACCTCTTTTAAACTTTGTTGTCATATTGATGTAATTGAAAAAGATAAGTTTTAGATGCTTATCAAGTACAAATTCACCTATTTATAGACAATTATTAATTTAAAATCATAAGCATGAGAAATAAGGCAATCATTTGTATATTGTTGTTATTCACAGGTGGTTTATTTGGTCAGGGTTATAACATTTCTGGCGAGTTAGTTGATGAAAATTCTTCTCCAGTAGAGTTTTCTAATGTCATATTATATGCTCCGGATTCGACTATTCAGAAAGTAGAGACTACCGATGAAACAGGAAAATTTCAGTTTTATAATATTGAAAATGGTAATTACTATATACAAAGCAGTTTTATAGGATTTGAAGACTTATCTATTCCTGATGTCATTGTAGCGGGAAAAGATTTGTCTCTCGGTACACATACTTTTTTATCTAATGGTATACAATTAGACGAAGCCGTAGTTACTGCTCAACGGTCAATGGTTGAGGTCAAAGCAGATAGAATGGTATTCAACGTTCAGGGAACTACCAACAGTGTAGGAGATAATGGATTAGAACTATTAAGAAAAGCCCCTGGCGTGTTAGTAGATAATAACAATAATATATCTGTATTAGGAAGAAGTGGCGTCATTGTGTACGTAGATGGTAAAAGGCTTCCCTTATCTGGTAACGAGCTCACTAACTATTTACAAAATCTTACCGCTGATCAGATAGATAGGATAGATATTATCAGTAATCCGGGTGCTAAATATGAAGCAGAGGGTAATGCAGGTATAATAGATATCCGTCTCAAAAAAAATGAAAATCACGGATCCAATGGTACCGTATCCGCTACAATGTGGCAAGGAAGAAAGCTTAGAGGCAATATCAATACTTCAGGTAATTATAAGAATGCAAAAGTCAATCTCTTTGGCAATGTAGGTTATAATAGGTGGAATGGTTGGAACCGCATGAATTTTGACAACTATCAAAATTCTTTCATCCTTGTAGAGACCAACGATCAAAATCATCTCAATGACAACTTTAATTACAGGGCGGGAATGGATTATTATCTCGATGATAAAAACACCCTTGGAATATTAGTCTCAGGATGGACCGGTTCGGGTGGAATGGATGCGGAAAATAGAAGTGAAATATCTATGCAAAGTACTCCAAGCTTAGTTGATAGTATATTGGTCGCTACAAATACTTCTGACAAGAATTATCATAACAATTCTTTTAACATCAATTACGTATTCCGTAGTGAAGAAACTACGATCAATATCGATGCCGATTACGCATTCTTTAGAAATGAAGAAGATTTCAATCAACCAAATACTTATTATGATGCAACAGAAACCAATATACTGTCAGTAGTCAACACGGCCACAAATACTCCCGTTGACATTGATATAGCAACATTTAAAATAGACTATGAGGCTCCTTTGGCAGGAGGTAGTTTCGGTACAGGTATAAAACTGTCAAAAGTAATGACGGATAATACCTTCTTCTTTTATGATATTCCAAATAAAGATAGGGTAAGAAATAATGATCGATCAAATCGATTTGTTTATGACGAAAACGTATATGCAGGATATGTAAACTTTGCAAGACAACTAAATCAAAAGACTAGTTTCTCTGCTGGATTGAGAGTTGAGCAAACAGATGCCATGGGAGATCTTACTGCTTTCAATCCTGACCTTAATGAAGACCCTGTTATTTTTGATTATGTGAGTTATTTCCCTTCGGTAGGATTAAGTTATAACTACAGGCCCGAACATTCTTTTAATATTAATGTAGGAAGAAGAATCAACAGGCCCGATTACAATGTATTGAATCCATTTAGGACACAACTTAGTGAATTGTCCTTTGCTAAAGGAAATGCTTTTCTACGACCTGAGATTGTTAATAATGCAGAATTGGGTTATACATTAAAATATAGATACAACTTTAAATTGTCTTATAGTCGAACTACTGACCAGATTACTAGGTTAATAGGACCCGATGAAGATAATCCTAAGGCTGGTTTCATTAGTTGGGATAATCTAGCCGAGCAACATGTCTATTCTTTTAACGCCAGTTTACCATTTCAAGTAAATGAATGGTGGAGTGCATATTTTAATGTCAGTGGATCATATATTGACAATCAAGCAGATTACGGTAACGGGGCAATAGTAGATGTACAGGCTTGGTCTTACAACATATTTACGCAAAATACATTCACGTTAGGTAAGGGATATCGAGGAGAAATATCAGGATGGTATTCTGGCCCAGGAGTATGGGGTGGTGTGTTTAGATATGATCCCAGTTACAGCTTAAATTTCGGTATCCAGAAGAAATTCATGAATAAGTTGAATGTTAAATTGAGTTTCCAAGATGTTACTTATCAAAGTGGATGGAGTGGATACTCTGAATTCAACGGATTACGAGGAGAAGGGAACGGCAATTGGGACAGTAGAGGTGCTGCGTTAAGCCTTACCTATGACTTTGGTAATAAAAAGGTAAAATCCCGAAACAGAAAGACAGGAATAGAAGATGAAAGTAGCAGGGTAAGCAGTGATAATTAATATGGTTTGTTTATAAATTTGGTGATTTGATTGTTAAATCAAGTTGATGGCCCGATAGTCTGTGTCGGGTCATTTTTTTATCAAAGTCATTCTAAAACTGGATACCATGGTAAGGAATATTTTGTGTATATTTAATACAAATGAATGTAGAACAGAATATAAAGATTGCCGTCGATGCTGTTGTTTTCGGCTATGAAGCAAACAAACTAAAGATTCTTTTGATTCAAAGAAAATTTGGTAAACAAAAAAATCAATGGGCTCTACCGGGAGGCTTCGTTCAAAATACAGAATCGCTAGATCAAGCTGTAGTTAGAGAACTTTTTGAGGAAACAGGAGTTAAGGCTAATTATCTGGAACAACTTTATACTTTTGGAGATGTTAACAGAGATAGCCGTAGAAGAATAGTTTCTGTATCATATTTAGCACTATTAAATCCAAGAAATTTTATTCTTAATGCTGCTACTGATGCTCAAGATGCCATGTGGTTCGACATAGCAGATTATCCTAGTCTAGCATTTGATCACGAACAAATTCTAAACACAGGGTTGAAACGACTTAGAGGTAAAATAAATTACCAACCTATTGGCTTTGAGCTTTTGGAAAAAGAATTTCCCTTTTCAGATATTGAAAACCTATATCAAACAATTCTAGGTAAAAAAATTGATCGCAGAAATTTTAGAAAAAAACTCTTGAGTTTTGGTTTTTTGATTGAAACCGAAAAAATTATGAAAAAAAATAGCGGGCGTCCGGCTAAATTATTTCAATTTAACAAATTGAAGTACAGAGAATTAGAGAAAAATGGCATTTATTTTGAAATAAAGTTTGCGTAAATATTACGCAATATTTTTTGTGAAAAACATTTAGCCACATATATTTGCGTAAAAAATACGCATAATGTTTTTAAACCTCGACAAAGAATTTACCCCGTATGGCTCTGGAGACGAAATCGAATTTGACTATTTTACTTTTTCAGGTGGAGAACCACATATAAGGATAAAATCTAATCTTGACAAAGTAACTCATGTATACATTTCTCACCGAATTAAATCGTTTAATGACCTTGGCATTTTGCTTCTAGCTACAAATGCATTAAAAAATCTAGGCGTTAAAAAAATTAACCTATTCCTACCATATTTTCCCGCAGCAAGACAAGATAGACTAATGGTGAAAGGTGAAGCTCTTTCCGTAAAAGTCTACTCCGAATTAATTAACAGTCAAAACTTCTCTTCCGTAGGTATACTTGACCCCCACTCTGAAGTAACTCCGGCATTACTTAATAATTGCCATGTAATAGAAAACCACAAATTCATTAAAACGGTAACCGAACAATTACCCAAAGATCTTCTTTTGGTTTCTCCTGATGGAGGTGCTTTGAAAAAAATATATAAACTGGCCAGCTATTTAGAAGACTATCAAGTTATTGAATGTTCCAAAACCAGAAATGTAAAAACTGGAGAATTAACTGCATTTAATATATACTCCGAAGATCTTTGCAATAAAGACTGTCTTATAGTAGATGACATATGTGATGGTGGAGGAACCTTTTTAGGTTTGGCAAAAAAACTTAAAGAGAAAAATGCCGGACAATTATATTTGGCAATAAGCCATGGAATCTTTAGTAAAGGATTTGATCAATTAAAACAACACTTTGAAATCATCTTCTGCACCGATTCCTTCCAGTCGATAGAAAATAAACCATATCTAAAGCAGATAAAACTAAAGCTCGAGAAATGAACGAAAAAAGAAAAAAATATATAAGCAAATTTCTTAGTCTTGTATTGAGGCACAAACCGGAAATAATAAATTTAAACCTGGATAAAAATGGATGGGGTAATGTTAATGACCTCCTTCTGAACAAAAAGTTAAGCTTTACATATGAAGAACTTATCGAGGTAGTAAATACAAATGATAAGCAAAGGTTTTCATTCAATGACGACAAATCAAGGATAAGAGCAAATCAAGGACATTCTATTAATGAACTGGATTTAGAATTAGAAAAGACTTCCCCTCCTGAATATCTGTTCCATGGAACAGTACTTAAATTTATCCCTGCTATTAGAGAAAAAGGACTGCTTAAAATGAATAGACAACATGTTCATTTAAGTAAAGATATTGCAACTGCGACCAAAGTAGGTATCAGAAGAGGGAAACCCATAATACTACAAATCCGAGCGAAAGAATTGGAGGAGAATGGCCATATTTTTTATTTATCCAAAAATAAAGTATGGTTAACAGATAATGTGCCTCCTGAATATATCAATTTCAAAAACTTGTGATGAAGAAAACATTTGTTATAGGAGATATCCATGGTGGATTAAAAGCCATTCCACAAATTCTTGAAAGGGCAAACGTAGCTAAAAAAGATGTGCTAATTTTTCTTGGAGATTATGTTGATGGTTGGAGTCAATCCGCTGAAACCATAAATTACCTTATTGAATTATCCAGTAATTATAGTTGTATTTTTATAAAAGGCAATCACGATATTTCTTGTGAAAATTGGTTGAAAAATTCTATAATTGATCACAACTGGTTAATCCATGGAGGTCAACAGACTATAAAAAGTTATCGTAAACTGTCGAGTAAAGAAAAGCTGGATCACATTGACTTCTTTGAGAAAATGATCCCGTATTACATTGACAATAAAAATCGCCTATTCATTCATGCAGGCTTTACATCTATGAAAGGGCCTGAACAGGAATTTTATAGTTCTAACTACACTTGGGATAGAACATTATGGGAAATGGCCTTATCAACCGATCCAAAATTGGTAAAAACATCTACTTTATTTCCAAAACGACTTCTGCTATTCAAAGAAATTTTTATTGGACATACTCCTACCATTCATTTTGGTAAAGAAACTCCAATGCAAGGAAGAAATGTATGGAATATAGATACTGGTGCTGCCTTTACAGGAAGGTTGTCTATAATGGATGTTGACAGCAAAGACTTTTGGCAAAGCGACAAACTAATGATGTTATATCCTAATGAATCAGGAAGAAACAAACACATTGTAAACGAATAAACTAAAACATTTTAAAACAATAAAAAATACTAATTATGAACCCTTTATTATTTACAGATGGATATAAAGTAGACCATAGAAGGCAATATCCGATCGACACAACCCTAGTATATTCTAATTGGACTCCTAGGAGAAGCAGGATATCTGGCGTTGAAAAAGTTGTTTTTTTTGGCTTGCAATATTTTATAAAAAAATATATGATAGAAGATTTTCAAAACAATTTTTTTAACCAACCAAAAGACCTGATTTGTACTAAATACAGTAGACGGATTAATAACTATCTAGGTGATAACGCAGTTGGAATCCAACATATTGAACAACTACATGATCTAGGTTATATCCCTATGGTAATTAAAGCATTGCCAGAAGGAGCCACCGTACCGATTAGAATTCCAATGTTTACCATTTATAACACGAAACCTGAGTTTTTCTGGTTGACGAATTATTTTGAAACACTATTGTCCTCAATTATTTGGATGCCCTGTAATTCTGCTACAATCGCTCTTCAATATCGATTGATCTTAGATAAGTATGCTGAAGAGACTTCCTCTATTCCAGAATTCGTAGACTGGCAAGGTCATGATTTTTCAATGAGGGGAATGCCAGGCTTGGAGGCTGCTTTATTGAGTGCTTCGGGACATCTATTAAGTTTTACCGGAACGGACACCATTCCTGCTATTGATTTTTTGGAATCTTATTATAACGCGAATTCCGATAAGGAACTAATAGGTGGTTCAGTTGCTGCCACAGAACATTCTGTTATGTCAATGGGAACTAATGCTGGTGAACAAGAAACCTTTAAAAGATTGATTACAGAAGTATATCCAAAAGGTATTGTTTCTATAGTATCAGATACCTGGGATCTTTGGAAAGTTATAACTGAATACCTACCTAATCTAAAAGACGAAGTTTTAAGTCGTGAAGGCAAAGTAGTAATACGGCCAGATAGCGGGGATCCCGTAGATATTATTTGCGGGGATCCTAATGGAAAAACTTTAGAAGAGAAAAAGGGTGTAATAGAATTACTTTGGGAAATATTTGGTGGTAATATCAATAATAAGGGATATAGAGAATTAAATAGTCATATTGGAGCCATATATGGGGATAGTATTACCATAGAAAGAGCTGAACAAATCTGTACTCGTCTAAAAGAAAAGGGTTATGCCTCTACTAATGTCGTACTTGGTATTGGTTCTTTTACCTACCAATATAATACGAGAGATACTTTTGGTTTTGCAATGAAAGCAACCTATGGTGAAGTGAGAGGACAGGGTAGAGAAATCTATAAGGACCCCATTACAGATGATGGTACAAAAAAATCTTCAAAAGGTCTTCTTAAAGTGGTTCGTGAAAATGGGGAGTATATATTATACGATCAGGTGTCCTGGAAAGAAGAAAGTGAAGGTGAATTGGTTGAAGTGTTTAGAGATGGTAAAATTTTGGTAGACCAAAGTCTAAAGCAAATAAGGTCAAGAATTCTATCCAGTATTGAAAAGTAATTTACCCTGTTATTTATTTAACCCTCTACACATTGAATATATTCATGAGGTCCGATTTCCATATCGGACCTTTTTAATTCCATCAAATGAAAAGAGCATAAAAAATCCTTTGCATACTAACACCTGGAATGACAATTAAAAGTAAATAACACATGAAAGAAACGATACGATACGGAATAGTAGGCTACAGCAAAGATCATTTTGATAAAAATATTGCTTATGGAATTTTAAATACTGTATTTCAAGAAATTAAAGATTCTAATCCAAAAACTATAATAGAAATAGTGAGTGGCTATACAAACTCTGGTATTCCAAAAATAGCATATGAATTATCCAAGGAATATGGATTTTTGACTGTAGGTTTTTCAGCTCAACAAGCTCTTCAGGTTAAAAGTGGTACTTATCCTGTTGATAAAGTAATCATTGTTGGAGAAAAGTTCGGTGATGAATCTGAGGCATTTGTAAAGTATATTGACAAATTAATTAGAATTGGAGGAGGTCAACAAAGTAGACATGAAACCGTATTATTCAAAGGGTATAATTCCGGTAAATCATTGTCTACAATTCTAAAAGAGTTTGAGATCGATAGTTTCATAAAACACCCTAAATGATAATTATTTATCTGCGTCTTAACTATAAGAATCATATTTATATCGAACTATTTTTTGTTACCCAATCTTATCACTTCACACGATTATTAAATTCAAAATAGAAACAGACCGGTAGGGTAAATTCTCTTTAAACTGTCATCTTATTGGATCATACAGATAGTCTATCCAATTATTATTCACCAGAAAAGGCAATGATTCTAGCCTTTTCAAAAAATTTACGTCAATGTCAGTTTTTAGTTTTTATAAAAGAAGGTCTTGTGCCTTTTCTCAAACATTTATTTTTTTACTGATTCTTTTCAACCAACAAGCTATATCTCAAACACCAATGGAAGTAGCAGGAACGGCCACGATAACCGCCAGTGCTTCTGGTGATTGGTCTTCTACCTCCACCTGGGGAGGATCTTTGCCCTCCAATGATGATCGGGTACTTATTCCAAATGGAATAACCGTAATTGTAGACGAAATGATCTCAGAAGAGTTTAAGTCCGTAAGAATTGCTGATGGAGGGAAACTAACTTTTGCAACCGATGTAGATACAGAATTGCGAACCGAATACCTTTTTAGTGGTATGATGGGGTCTTTAGAAATAGGCACCAGTACCAACAAAATATCTTCTAATAAGAAGGCTAGTTTGGTATTTGCAGAAAGAGGAGGTACGACCAGTTCTTTTGATCCACAAAGATTTGCACCGGGAGCTGTACTTATGGGTCCTACTACTATGCATGGCAGTGATAAGACATCATGGCTAACCTTGCAGACACATCCTTCGGCAGGAGCGACACAGTTTGTTTTGGACGCTGTACCCGTAGGTTGGCAAGTAGATGATAAATTGGTAGTCGCAGGCACCGATCCAATTACCAATGCCTCAATAAATAGCACGGATGAAATAGGAAGTGATGAGGTGGTAACTATCACCAATATTTCCGGTAATATCATCACTTTTACGCCTGCTCTCGTTAGAGATCATAAGCCTCCTGCTCAAGCGTCGGATTTAGATGTACACGTTGCCAATTTGAGTAGAAATATTGTCATTTCTTCTGAAAATACAAGCGTTACTTCTATAAGTGGAGAATGGCAAAAACCCAGAGGGCATATTATGTTTATGCATAATCTTAATGTAGATGTCAAATATGTCGAAGCAAATAATCTAGGCAGAACAGATAAATCAATAGACCTGGATGATTGGGATTTTGAAGATCTTGCTAGGGATAAAAATACAGGTTCTCCTATTGAAAATGGAGGAAGGAACCCTAGAGGCCGATATTCTTTTCATTTTCACAGGGGTGGATTAGATGAATCTGTTTGTCCTGCAAAACCCATGACGCCTCTTCCCACCCCGGCAAGAGTAGAAGGCTGTGTTGTCAACAATGATCCGGGATGGGGGTTTGTCAACCATTCTTCTCGTGTAGATTTCGTGAAAAATGTAGCCTATGACGTAACGGGAGGTGCATTTAATACCGAAGCTGGAAATGAAA
This sequence comes from Saprospiraceae bacterium, assembly GCA_965230495.1. GTDB lineage: Bacteria > Bacteroidota > Bacteroidia > Chitinophagales > Saprospiraceae > JACJYM01. The sequence goes on from OZ246004.1 coordinate 2,896,887, forward strand.
CGGGCTCATTTGTGGAAAATATTGCCCTTCGAACAATCAATCCGGTAAACCCAATCTTAACAGCCCCTCGCCCCAGAGACTCTTATACAGATGCGGATGAAGCAACTTTGGCACTTTCTGATATCAGAGAAGGGAGACAAGATTTTGCTTGGCAAGGTGATGGATTCTGGCTACATGGAACGGGCGTAACAGTCGAAGGAAATGTCGTAGCCGGATGTACAGGTCATGCATATGTTTACTGGACCGACGGACTCATAGAAAAGGGCATGGGCATGGCACGAGGAGATATTGACGCACATGTACCAGCCAATGAGTTCCCTGTTCTTAACCAAGCCTTAAAAGACTGGAAAATTGAATATCCCACATTCGTCCTAGACATATGGTATCTAAAATCCAGGCCATTTATTAACAATACTGCATATGGATTTGCTCGCGGGGTTCAGACATATTATGTACACACGGAGTTTCATCAATCTGACGATACAGAAACAGACGATCCAGAAATTTGGTTTAATGATCTACCTGACATATATAAAGATCAGCTCGACCTAGTCATTGATGGTACTACCCTATGGAATATCGGCAAAGTTGGATTCGAGCATAATCATACTGCAAATGTGACTATTCAGAATTCACGCATAGTAGGTTATAATTGTCGAACGGGATATGAAGACTATGGCGTCAATCCTGAGCCAGAATACGTGTCATACGAACCCGAAGTTATTGGTTTGGATTTGGACTTTTTCCACAATACGCATCGTTGGAATCTGTACAACAATATCATAGAAGGGTTTTCTGGAAATGCTGTAGGTATTGCCTTACCTATCAACGCTTTAGTAACTTTGGATGGTGGCACCTTTAACAATGAAGGTACCGACATTCTAATAGGTTGCCCGGATAGACGATTAGAAGAATTTTTTGGGCAAGGTATGTTATCTACAGATCCCACAAAATCCGAAATACTGATCAAAGGGGATATTGTATTCCAAAACCCTAATAATAATATTGTAATGGACCCACAAATGTATTACAACGAAATAGATGGAAAGGGTTTCCCTTTGCTGGGCGGTGCCAGTGGTGATGATGAACATTTCTTCGCCCCACAGGAAATTACTTTGGATTTTGGACCATTCAATAATACAAGAGCTTACTTTGACGAACAAGAAGCCAGTTATATACCTATCACCTCCGATAATCGCTGTTCATTTGGTCCGGATACAGAATGTGTCAGTACACAATTTGTCAATAAAACCAATACACAGCTGCTATCTCAATTCGAAAATTCTTTTGTTGGCAGTATAACACCAAGTACGGCTGTAACACACCCAATGGTGATCGGAGGTAAAGTTGGGGAAGTCTCTTCAGATCCATGTGAAGGGGTTGTAGCTATGTCCCCTTCCTTTCTTTCCGCACAGAACAATCAATGTAGTAGTATTCTATTGACGTGGAATACTGTGGACTGTGCAGATAACTATGGACTTCAAAGAAAAATAGATGAAGGCTCCTGGGTCACATTATCTGATGATATCTCCACCACTTCTTACACAGACGACGATATTATGGACGGTGTATATCAATATCGACTAAGAGCACAAAATAGTGTCGGAAATTCGGGTTACACCCTCTCAAATACTGTTAACTGTTCTGGCGACACACCCACCCAATATACCGTAACCCTCAATGTAGTAGGAGGAGGCATTGTTGAGTTAAACCCCGCTGGAGATATTTATGATGAAGGAACCATCATAACACTAACAGCATTGCCAAATACAGGATCCCAATTTGACAACTGGGATGGTGATCTTTCTGGTACCAATAATCCCACAACCATTACCCTTGATGGTAATAAAAATATAACCGCCCATTTCTCATTAGTCGATGATGAGGAAGGATGTACTTGGTCCATTATTGATTCGAATGATTTTGAAGACGGGTGGGGTATATGGAATGATGGTGGTTCTGACTGTCGAAGAAGTATATATGATGATGAATATGCTACCAGTGGTGAATATTGTGTAAGGCTTAGAGACAACTCCAGTAAATCCATTATGACTACAGACGTCTTGGATTTAAATACTTACGAAGAGCTTAAAGTCAGTTTTGCCTATTATCCAAGAAGTATGGATAATTCCAACGAAGACTTTTGGCTTCAAATTTCAACAGATGGTGGAGATAGCTATGAAACAGTTGAAGAATGGAATGAAGGAGACGAATTCGAGAATGACCAATTTAAAACGGATGAAGTCACCATTTCAAACATAGTACTTACCTCAGAAACCAAGCTTAGATTTAGATGTGATGCTTCTACCAATAAGGACTGGGTATATATAGATGATGTTGAGATTTCGGGTTGTGGAAATGATACTGATGAGGAAGGTGATGATGAAGTGGTTGATGTTGTAAATTTCAGTTTCGAAGAACCTGATGAAGGAGATCACGAAGATGATTTCGGCAATATTCCGGGATGGAGTAAAGGTGGTGATGGTGACTCTGGTATCGAAAAAGGATGGATTGATGCCACTCATGGAGAATGGATATGCTATCATGAAGCTTACGACAATTCTATATACCAAACTTTAGATTTAATAATAGAGTCTGGTAAAACCTACACCTTGGAATATGATGCTATTGATATTGATAATGAAGGGGCCAAAGCACAAATCCGTCTCAGACATGGTAGTACAACAATAGTCAACAAAACCCAAACACTCAACGATGAATGGACCAACCACTTCACATCTTTTAATGCAGATGATTTTCCTTCAGCGATTGGTCAGAATTTACGTATTTTCTTCAGAAACATAGGAGAAGACGGTAGTTATGCAGGTTTTGATAATTTTCAATTATCCATTGCTCAATCCACAGATATTAATAACATTGGTTCTACGCTCTTTAAAAGAGAGCTAGTACTCGAGAACAGGGAAATAATACTGTATCCAAATCCGGTGGTTCGGGGGAGCTCCATTAGCATTCAGGCTTCAGGATTTGCTAAATCAGCCACCTATGATATGTATGATATGCATGGGAAATTGATTCAACAAGGTCAGTTAAATAGTGTTCGGCACATACCCCTTGAGAATCTTGAAGAAGGTGTTTATATGTTAAGAGTTACGGATCAAAAAGGATTTGAGACAGCGAAGTTTATACTACAGCATCCATAAATAATTTAGTCAGGAACAGATAAAGCTTTGTCTGTTCCTATTTTTTTAAACAAAACTCGTCATTTACCATTTTATTTACTGTAAAATTTAAAGAATAAATGAAAAACATCCTTGCCTTTGGAGCGAGCAGTAGCAAAAACTCTATCAACAAACAATTTGCTACCTATGCAGTACATCAACTTGATAATGTTAATCCTACTATCCTTGACCTTAATGATTTCGAAATGCCCATTTACAGTATTGACAAAGAACAAGAAAATGGCATTCCCGAACTTGCTCATCAATTTAAAAATCATATTAAATCAGCAGATGGAATCATCGTATCTTTTGCCGAACATAACGGATCATATTCTGCCGCATTTAAAAACATTTTTGACTGGATTTCAAGAATAGAAGGTAAAGTATGGGAAGATAAACCCATGCTCCTTTTGTCTACATCTCCCGGTGGAAGAGGGGGGAAAACAGTACTTGATACCGCCACTATTTCTTTTCCTTTTATGGGAAGTAAAAGTGTAAATAGCTTTGCCTTACCTTCCTTTCAGCAAAATTTTTCTGATAGTGGTATAACTGATAACGAATTAAATTCTAATTTTAAAGAGCAATTATCAGCTTTTCAATTAGTGATTTAGGAATTGCTGATTAACTTGTAAAAAACTACCAATAAATTCGGAGTGATAAGTAAGGCGTTCTTTTCAACAACCTTCTCTCTACGTCGTAGTATTCAGGTATACCGTCCGTATCCTCTAAGTCAGCCAGATAGTATTCTCTAGACAGTATATTCAGGGTATTGAGTACGTTGGTTATCGAACCATTAATCTCCAACTTAAAGGGCATCTTTTTTAGCTCCGGACGATAATTAAAACCAATATCTAACCTACTATAATCGGGCAGCCGGTCCATGTTTAATCGCTCATAAACCAAGGAGTAATAGGAACCTCCTTCATCATCTTCTCCTTCCTCGATATATGATGGCAAGCTAAAGGGTAATCCTGTTCTAAATTGATAATTAAGCGAAAAAGTCCAATTTTTGTATTTCCAGTTATTGATAAAATTAAGCACATGTCTTTGATCACTACTTGTAGGAAAAGGGTCTTCATCAATGTCCTGAAACAGATACGTGCCTTTGCTTAAGGAATAGTTCAGCCATGATGTGATAGGGTCCATTCTCTTTTTCACAAGTATATCCAGTCCTTGATTTGTAGCTGTTCCTCTAAAATAATCATCCTCAAGTTCTATGCTCGTATTAAACAAAGGATTCAAAGTAGTAAGTCCCGTTGTATGGCTTCTGTATCCCTCTACATCAAGCAACCAACCATTTTTATCAATTACAAAGCCAGCCGAAAGCTTTTGAGATTCCACATAATTGTCCTCCTGATCAGAATCTTCAAATACCCAAATGCGGTTATTGAGCCCCAGCTCGTTTTCTCCAAACTCTCTGAGTTGACTGATGAATTGCTGAAATATCCCTCCTGATGCTTTTAGTTTAAAATCATCATTAATCCTGTATTGAAAGTTTAATCTTGGCGAAAAAACCAAGGTTTTCGTTTCCTCAAAATGCGTTGCCCTCAACCCACCATCAATCAATAATGACTTGCCAGAATAATTTAAAGACGAATAAAAATTATTGAAATTGCCCTTTACCGCATTGATATCTTCACCAACCGGTTCAGATTCAAAAAAAGAGGTATAATCAAATCTTACCTCTTTGTAGTTTCGATCATAACCAAATAAAGACTTCAAATTAGAGGTAAGTAACCATTCATGGTCAAGAAAAAAAGATTGATCCTCTATAAGATTCAATAGTTCGTTGTGTTCAAAAGTTTCATCGTCCTCGGTTTGAACCAACATCACCTCATAATTATTGTCAAAAGTTGATTTGGTATATCCTAATGTCAGGTTTTTATTATTGGCATAATCAAAAGATAGCGAACTACTCAAAGCTGAGGAACGAAACAAAACCCTGTCTCTAGATTCCAACTCACCATCTACGATTTCGGTATCATAATTGAATTCATTCCTCGTAGAGAAATAACTGGTTTGAAAGCGTAACTTTTCCAAAGGTCGGAATAAAACTTTAAGGTTAATATCAGAATAATCTAGGTTTTGTTCCACTGATCTTTCTCCCTCTGCTACTTCTTCTTTTTGTTCTTCAATTTTAGAATTTTGAAACACTTTAGAAGAGTAACTATTCAATGTTGGTGAAGATATAAGTCCATCCACTGTTTTTCTCCCAGCAGCCAATAAAGATAATTTTTCTGGAACTATAGGTACTTCGACATTAGCGTGAGCTTCAGACATCGTAGAGCCCAATCCTCCATGGAATTTTCGGGTCAGCGAGTCTCGTAAAGAAATATCAATCACTCCACCCACTCTATTGTCATATTTGGGACTAAATACTCCTTTAAAAACTTCTACCTTATCCACTACAAAAGGATTGATCGCTGAGATCATTCCGAATACATGACCCGGATCATATAAAGTTACATTCTCCCACATAATCAAATTTTGGTCAGGAGTATTTCCTCTTATCTGAAGGTTCGCAGCACTTTCATCAACACTTGATATTCCTGGGAGTAACTGCGTGGATTTTAGGACATCTTGTTCAATAATCGACTGTTTTTTTATTAAGAAATCATAATCTAACGATACCGAACTATATCTCTCACCTTCTGTTACCCCGTCTAAAATATAATCAGCTACTATCACTGCCTCTCCGAACGTATTTGTAGCAAACCTTAATAGAATGTTTTTGCATCCCCTTGTCCACTCCTGTACTGAGATACTTTTTGTCTCATATCCAATGAAGCTTACATGCACCATCTCATTTTTGTGTGCTATTAAGTTCAATTCAAAGTTTCCGTTGGTATCTGAAGTGACTCCAATACCTTTATCTTCTATATAAATATTAGCACCCGGCAACGAACTACTATCCATAGCGTCTCTTACGGTACCACATATAAAAATCTCTTGAGCCTCTGGCAGATAAATGAGATATGTACCTCTATTTTTTTCAAATGCAAAAGGAGTGCTGTATAAAATATGAGTTAACGAATTGTCAAGATTCTCTTTCGAAACACTACCTGAATAAATGTATGGTTCTAACAAAACGGGATCATAATTAAAGTTATAGTCTGTCTCTTCTTGAATTCTATCCAACACAATAGCAAGTTTTTCTTCTTCAAAAACTATAGAATTGTTCTGTCCAAATACTTGATTTAAGTGAAAACTAATGAGTCCAAATAGCAAAGTTATCTTTACTACATCCGAGTGTCTCAAGAGATCAAAACTTATCCCGTATTTAGATCGGCAATAACTCAATAAAACTTATTCTGATTTATACACTTGTACTGATTTGCCATTTTTGGCTATTTCAAATTCCAAACCCATCGGTAAACAAACGGCATTTAATGCTGCTTTCATATCATAATGTTCGAAAACACCAGTAAAAACTCGATCCATTGACTTTGCTTCTACTTTAATATTAAATTGTCTTTCTAACTCAGCAAATACTTCATTAATATTTTCTTTATAAAAAGATGATATTCCTTGTCTCCATTGAGGTCCCTCTACTTGGATGACTTGTTTGTCTTCCATTTTACCTTTAACAACGAAAACAGACTCTTTGGCTGACAGAATTGTAGATTGACCTTTACTAATTACTTTAACCTTCCCTTCATAACAAAATACTGCCAACTGATCTCCCCATGCTTTCACATCAAACTCGGTTCCTAAGACTTCTATTTTTCCGTGTTTTGTTTCTACTACAAATTTACTTCCCTTCTCTACATCAAAAAAAGCCTGTCCTGTCAATTTAATTTTCCTACGCTCCAACCAACCGTTTTTCTTATATAGTATGCTAGAGCCATCATTAAGGAAAACTAAAGACTTATCTGGTAGTTCGTGACTCACATTAGCCGCAAATGAAGCCTCAACTAATGTTTCTCTATTAATAAAAAAGTTAATCGCTACAAAAAATAAAATCAAACTTGCTGCGATACCTAAAAAAAGTCTTCTGTCTAATCTTCTTACCTTCCTTTCTTTAGTAGAAAGTTTCTTTTCTAATTGGGCATATGCTGCCTCTTCATCATAGTCCGGCATTACCAATTGATCTGCAAGCCCGACTACAGCTTCTAAAGCAGGCAACGCTCCACTCTTTTCGAGTTTGGACAACTCTTCTGGAGTCAGTTCTCCTGACAGCCATTTGGCATATAATATTTCACTTCTTTCTTCCATGGGACTCGCTTTTTGATCCTTTTACAGATTAAAAAGGGTGACTATTGCAAAAATAAATTCTTTATACTCATTTATAAGACAGTTATCTCTTTAAAAACCCTACAGGTCTTTGTAAGTTTTTCTCAATTGGACCAAAGCTTTATGCATTCGTTTCTCCACCGCTTTCACACTTAAGCCAAGTATTTCCGCTATTTCTCTATACTTTTTTTTATCTATTCTATTCATTAAAAAAACTTCCCTTTGTCCATCGGGAAGGGACATGATGGCTTTCATTAACCGATCCTTAAACTCTTGCTCTTCCATCAAATATTGAGGTGATTCCTCTGATTTTTGTGTATGTGGACGTCCTTCAAATTTCAATACCACTTTTTGATGGGCTACCTGATTCAGGAATGAGTTATTCGCCACTTTATATAAAAATGACTTAGCTTTTTCAAAGACTACTTTTGAGCAGTTTTCCCATAGTTTACCAAAGGCCTCCTGTACTAAATCTTCTGCCTGTTGTAAACTTCTAGTCTTATAATAAAAAAAGTTTCTTAATGAAGCAGATTCAGCTATGAAAACTTTTTTAAAATGTGCTTCATCACAAAGACTTTCTGCCATTTCTTTATTCCAATTTAAGTATCACAAACTTAACCAATTACACTTCATCATACAAAGTAATTAAAATTTTATCCACATTAAGGTAGGGTAATTTGAAAGACTCCTGTTTAATCATTAAACAATGACCTTAAATTAACAATTATGAAGAACAAAATTGGCTTTCGCTCAATCACAGGTATTTTGATCATTATACCTTTGCTTGTATTTGGATTCAAATGGAGTAAAAACCCAAGTTCGTTTCAAAAAATATATCCACGACAAGCATATCTTATAAACTATGAATTTGACCTTTCAAACTTACCTTCAAAGGCATTCGTAAAGGCATATTTACCCTTATCTAACGAACACCAAATCGTCTCTGGAGAGAAAATTATCGGTGATAGTCTTCCTTTTAGAAAAGATGTAAAAGATGAAGGCTTGTTGGGAAAATGGTCTACTTCCGGAGAACAAGAAGCTGTATTTCAATATCAAATGGAAGTTCGAAGTAAAGCCATGCACTTTCAACTTCCTGATCGCATGCCCTTTGAGAAAAGTTTTCATGAGGAAGTATCTAAATATTTGTCTCCATCTAAGAATATTCAATCTTCACATCCCGTAATTGATTCTATTGCTCAAAGCTTAAAAAGAACGGGATTAAGATTTACACTAGAAGCCAATTTTGATTATGTCAGCCAAATTACGAGTTCAAATACCGGGGTGCTAACGGATGCCCTTACTACAGTGAAACGAAATCGAGCTTCATGCAATGGAAAAAGCAGATTGTTTGTTGCTCTATGCAGAGCTCAGGGTATTCCGGCTAAACTGGTAGGTGGTCTTATCATGGAGGAAACCAAAAAGCGAACTTCTCACTTATGGGCAAGTGTATTCTACCAAGATGAATGGATTCCTTTCGATATCCTTAATGGACACTTTGCACATTTGCCTGCTAATTATTTGGAGCTATATCATGGAGATCATTTCTTGATTTCTCGTTCTAAGGGCATTGATTTTGACTATCAGTTTGTGATAGAAAGCAATTACAGTGCTGAAGATAATAAGCTTATCGCCGGATTTTCACTATGGAATTTGATCAATGGTTTAAATCTTCCTTTGAGTGCACTGCGAGGGCTTTTACTCTTACCTATCATCGGATTAATTTTGGCGATTTTTAGAAATGTAATTGGTTTTAAGACCTTCGGAATATTTCTTCCAGCTCTAATCGGTCTGGCCTTGGCAAACAATCACCTATTCTGGGGGTTGATCGTTTTCGCTATTGTTATAGCTACCGTAGCTCTATTACATTTTCCACTACAAAAAATGGGGTTGATGCATATTCCCAAGGTAATGGTTATGATGAATCTCGTCATATTTACCTTACTTGCTATCGGTGTAGTAAGCGTTTATAATGAGTGGACTAACTTAGAATCTTCCATTCTTATTCCAATTATAATTTTATCAATTACTGCAGAACGATTTGCAAAAACATTGGTAGAAGAAAACCTGAAGGATGCATCCAGATTATTACTTAACACTTTTTTAGTGGCTTTTATCTGTTATCCCTTGTTTAAAGCCAATCTTTTAATGGGAATATTTCTGACCTATCCAGAATTATATATCTCTACGCTAGGTGTCACCATGGTATTGGGAAGATGGATTGGCTTGAGGGTTTCGGAGTATCGTCGGTTTGCCATTTTCGCCCAGTAGTATCCTTAATATTTAATTAAAAATGACTGATGATGTTAAACATATTTAAGAATAGAATTAAAATAGAATCTTCCGTTTTGGGAATGAATGAACGAAACGTTCGATGTATCTATCCAAACAATAGTAGAAAACACTTTCCTCTCGCTGATGACAAAATACTTTGTAAAGAAGTCTTGCACGAAAAGAATATTGCTTGTGCCCAAACTTATGGTACGATCACCAAAATAGGTGATATTCATGCCGCCTGGGAACAGGTCAAGCACCATGAAAAAATGGCAATCAAACCCGCCAATGGTTCTGGAGGTGGTGGTATTTTAATTCTAAAGAAAAAGGACTGTAATTGGTTTTCCGGTGATAAACCGATGTCAGAAGAAAAAATATTTATGCATTTTGCCCACATCATTATGGGTATGTATTCCTTCGGATCAAAAGATAGCGTATTAATAGAGCAGTGTATCGAACCGCATTCCTTTTTCCATGAAATCTTTCCAGCCGGCGTACCAGACTTTAGAGTTATTCTATTAAAAGATCAGCCCATTATGGCCATGTTGCGTCTGCCCACAGCAAAATCTGATGGCAAAGCCAATTTGCATCAAGGTGGTCTGGGTATAGGCGTAGACATGTCTCACGGCACCCTCACCTATGCATACGACGGCGAGAATTATCATGAATCTCATCCGGACAGTCTTCAGCTCATTAAAGGAAAGATCATTCCCTATTGGGATGAATTACTACAATTATCTATTCAAACCTCTCTGGCTTTTCCTTTGGATTATCTGGGAGTAGATATTGTCTTAGATCAAAAACTGGGTCCATTAATCATGGAAATAAACGTTCGCCCTGGTCTTGGTATCCAACTGGCCAATAGAAAAGGCTTGAAAGAAGCCCTAGAAACATTAAAAACATTAAAAATATATACATGAAAACGAATAAATCTTCTTTGCCATTCTTAGTTCTTGTTTTTCTTATTATAGTGGGTATTCCCATTGTGAATCATTACTGCAAAAAATCACAAAAATTGTACATAGAAGTAAAGGCAAAACCCATCGCAAACCCAGCTATTGTATCAAAATAAAATCGAACATTATGCGTAATAAAGTAATATTTATTTTCCTATTTGCTCATTCTATTTTAAGTGCCCAACAATCATTTCAACTCTCTGTGGATAGCAGAAACGGTTATGAACATAATGTATTTAACGCTACTACTGTCCCCATATCCTCAGAAGGAGGAAAGTTACAGACCCCTGTCGTCAAAAGTGGAACTTATCAACATCTTGGTGTACGAATGTCATGGAAAAGAAAAACGAAGTCCTACTCTTTTTCATTAAATGGAAAGGGAAGTAAAGATTTTTTCAAAAAAATCAAAACAGCAAACATCCTAAAAACAAGTGCAGGACTTAGCTACCGTAGATATTTGGGAGACCACGCTTCTCTGGTAGGTCGAATTACCTTCCTTTCTCAAAAGACACAGAGAAGTCAAAATGCACAGGATGAATTTCTATTTCCAAGTAATTTTGATAAATGGAAAGCCTCCATTAGTTTTTCTTTCAAACCATTAAAAAGAAATACAACTCAATTGGAATTGATTGGTCAACATAAGACATTCATGATTGGTCAAAATCGTTTGTTAAGTTATATTTCAAAAGGGGTTGGTTTTCAAACAAAACAGCGTATCGCTAAAAGCAAAAAATTTAAGCACTACCTATCTTTAGAAGTATCTTATCACCAAAGAGATTATGTAGATCAAATCGTTCCAATCAGTGAAAATGACGTTGAGGTTAAAGACAAAAAGAGGCTTTGGAGGTATCAAAAAGCTGAAGCAGGGTATACCTTAAAATATCTTAAAGCTATTAAGGTTAACACTTCAGTATATCTGGAAAACCGTCAAGATATTCTCGATAATCGTTACAGTTACTTTTTATGGGGTCCCTCCCTTGATTTGGATTGGGAGTCTAATACATTCACTGCAAGAATTAAAATCTCCAGAACTTACAGAAAATTCAATACACTGACTGCAGATAATAATAAACTACACCCGTTGAGACATAAATATATGCGTATTAGTTTCGATGCCAATTACCGTATTAATCAACATCTGCTTCTTACTACACAGTTAAGATGGGTTGATAGATGGAGAAATTTACCAGAAAACTACAGTCAAGGCTTTATGCCTTATACCAACAGTTTGGTAGATATCGGGCTTCGTTTTCAATTGTAAGTCCTAATCTAAAATTTAACATAACACATAAGTGTTTCTTTAAGGTCATTTTCCTGCCCTTGAGATATCGATCTATCTCAGGGGTTTGGTTTTTCATTAAAAAAGGTCACTCTCCTAAAAAAAATCAACAAAAACATATTACGCATAATGATTGCGTAGTGATGTCTCACCTTTGTTTTATCAAACACAAAAAGTAAGTGTTACGATAAATGTTCTTTGAAAATACAGTGAGGTTCAAAATTGAATTTCACTTTATATAAAATCAACGATTCTTGAGAATCATTGGGGCGGCTTATCGTCCTTAGATAAACTTGGTAACAAGGATAAATCTTTATACAGGCTTGTATAAAGAGACTGAATAATTCAGTACATGTAAGCAAGCAACATATATAGTTCATTTTTAGCTAGGGACGACCGCTGAAGTTGAGAAGGAATTATAGCCTACAAACGGCTTGAGGAGGAGACTTCAATAAGAAAAGTTGTAGTAATTGGTGAAATAAAAACTATCCACTTTTATTGTGCTGATTGCAGTATAAGAAATACCCCACCAGAAATGGTCCGGTGTTTTAAAATACCGTAGATCGGGAGATTTACAAGAAGAAGGTTGGTATTTTGTAGGCAAAAATCTACGAAGCCATTTTCGAAGCCCTTCTTCTAAAGCAAAAAACTTTTTGTTATTACAAAACAATTATTTCGCAAAAGACTTCGAACGTTGTAGAAGTTAGTAGTTGCCTAAACCCATTGAAAAATATGGGATAGTGGAGGCCGCAAACCTTCATTATGTGGTAAACATTCTATCAGTGCCGCTCGAAAGGAGCCGCCTGTTAATGGTGAGGGAGCCAACCCTTGTAGCTGCAAAACGCAGTAATTGACTGCTATGCAGGCCAGGTCTAAGTTGCCGAACGTCTACAATGTATCTAGGCATCGAACAAGTACATGAAGCTAGCGATAGTGTAATGTGGAAAACAAGAGAACGCGAAAGCCATAATTCTTGGAAAGCTTGTTCATGAACGAAAGTATTCCCAAATCGTTCGTTTTTTAAAATAAAAATACCATCTAATAGAGCCTATCCACCTAATAATTTAAAAACCCTTTCTAATCATTCACCTTTCTTATTGAAATTTCCAGTATATTAATAATATTCCTTCTAATATTTGACCTTCAAGAAAAACAAAGCAAAATTCCATTTTGCAAAAGATTCCTATATTGTATCGCAAATAAATATCAAATTCCCAAAAGAAAATTAGATGAAAGGGATCGTTTTTACAGAATTTTTAGATATGGTAGAGAACCAGTTTGGTTATGAAGTGGTAGATCATATTATCGAGGTATCTGATCTTGAGTCCAAAGGAGTCTACACAGCTGTGGGTACCTACCCACATAGTGAGGTGGTAGCTCTGCTTACTAATCTATCTAAAAAAGTGCAGCTAGATCCAGGCACCCTACTTAAGGAATTTGGTAAGCATCTATTCGATACTTTTCTTAGGGCATATCCACAATTCTTTAATTCTGTAGATAATCTTTTTGACTTTCTAGCATCGATTGACAATCATATCCATGTAGAAGTAAAAAAGCTATACCCTGATGCTGCTCTTCCAAAATTTGACACCCACATAAGTGATGATAAAAAAACCATGAACATGACATATCGCAGCGAAAGAAGTATGTCTGTACTCGCTGAAGGATTAATCGAAAAGTCAATGGATCATTTTAAAGAACCTTGTGAATTCTCTTCCACGAATCTAAAAGAGGATGGAAGTGTGGTCGAATTTATTCTCAAAAAACTATAAGCTTGTCTGAAATCGACATACTTAAGCGAAGACTGCTTAGAGAACAAGCAGCTCGAAAACAAGCTGAAGAAATTCTTGAAATCAAAGCCTTAGAACTGTATAATGCTAATCAGTCCCTCCGAAAACTCAATGATAGTCTAGAGCAGAAAATCAAAGAAAGAACCAAAGCCCTTCAGGAAAGCGAAGAGAAATATCGTTCAGTCATTGAACAAGCCAGTGACATTATTTATAATATTGATAAAGAAGGATATTTTACATTTATCAACTTGGTGGGCATCAACTCTTTTGGCTTTGGGGAAGATGAAATTATAGGGTATCGATACATTGATTTTGTCCCTGAAGAATATCAAAAAGACATATTTCAATACTATACGGAGTTAAAAGAAAGCAAAAAAACCAGCGATTATTTTGAGTTTCCTATTAAGTCAAAATCTGGTTCTATTCACTGGATCGGTCAAAATGTTAATCGCATAGAGACAAAAAGTGGAGATTTCTTTTTTACAGCAGTGGCTCGTGATATCACAGAAATGAAAAAAGCTCAAGAAGCTCTCCAAGAAGCAAGAGAACAAGCCATTAAAGCTCAGCAAGCCGAAAAAATATTTTTAGCTAATATGAGCCATGAAATTAGAACTCCACTCAATGCTATAATAGGTATGACTCACCTACTGGCAGACACTAATCTCTCACCAGATCAGGAAGAATATGTAAAAATATTATCAGGATCTTCAAGTATTTTAAAGACTCTCATTTCCGATATTCTTGATATTTCAAAAATTGATGCAGGAACTATTGATCTCAATATGAAGTCTTTCGATATTTTTGATCTAGGTCAAACCATTATAGATACTATCTCTGTTAAAATACAATCCTCTAGAGTTAACTTAAAGACTTTCATCGATCCTAAAATCAAACATCACATAATTAGTGATAAACAGCTACTAAATCAAATATTGCTCAACTTGTTGAGTAACGCACAAAAATTTACCGATAAAGGACAGATTTTATTCAATATTTCTCTAATAAAAGAAGATAAAGACAGCTATCAATTGCTTTTTGAAATCGAGGACACTGGAATGGGAATGACTAAGGAAGAGATCAATAGAGTCTTCGAACAGTTTACTCAGGGCAATGCTGAGATTCGCCAAAAATATGGAGGGACAGGACTTGGATTGACCATTGCTCAAAAATTTGTCGCTCTCCTCGGTGGAGATTTGAAGGTAACCTCAGTCCCTAGAGTAGGAACCAAGTTTTACTTTGAATTATCTTTTAAAAAATCATCTCAACTTCATCATGAAGATCACAATTTGACAGAAGCCAAACCACTTAATTATTCATGGCCTGACAAACAAGTACTCATAGTAGAAGACAACTATATGAACCAAAGATATATTTCAACACTTTTAAAAAAATGGAATCTCAAACATATGATCGTTGAAGATGGTCAACAAGCCATTAACGCTTTTCAAACCAAGCATTTTGATCTCATTTTTATGGATTTGTCCATGCCTGTGATGGATGGATATGAAGCCAGTTCGAAAATTAGACTTTTAGAAAATAATAAATCCAAAACACCCATAGTAGCACTTACTGCCTCCACTTTTTTGTCCAAAAAACAACTCGCCTTACAGGCAGGTATGTCCGATTACTTGACCAAACCTTTTAGTCCGGACCAACTAATACAGATATTGGAAAAATATTTAAACAATAGCTCTACGGATGAGGAAACAGGCTTTTCAATTGATTTTCATGAAGCTCTAGATCATCATTCTCTCAAACGTACATATGGTGATGATTATGATCATGCCCTAGATATGTTCTCGACCTTTGAAGAAATGATTGATGATGAAATAAACCTATTATCAGCATATTTAAAAAATGAAGATCTTCACGCTTTTAAAAAACAAGCCCATAAAATTAAACCTACCTTTTCCATGGTTGGCCTTACTCAACTCACAACTCAGATGGAAAGACTAGAAAATCTTGCCTTAGAAAAACCTATAGCTCAAGTAAGGGTCTTACTTACCGAGTTCATCACAAGATTGAAGATCTTAAGACCTTATGTGCAATCAGAATTAAATCATTTAAAATCATCAAAAATCAAGAGTAATGATTAAAACTATTATTATAGAAGATGAAATAATGGCTCGTAAGTCGTTAGAAAAAATGTGTGAAAAAGTACAAAATATAAAATTAGTGGGTTCCTATGAGAGTGCCGAAATTGCATTACCCGCTTTCGAAAATAAAGATCTCGATTTGGTTCTTTTGGATATAGAGATGCCAGGAATGTCAGGAATCGAACTGCTTGAAACCTTACCTTACCTGCCTCAGATCATATTTACTACAGGCAATAAGCGGTATGCTTTCGAAGCCTTCGAATACGATGTAACCGACTTTTTAAAAAAACCCATTACCCATGATCGTTTTGTTAAGTCTATAGATAAGGTAAAGTCATTAAAAGAAAGAAGAAATGCTATTGCTCATGCCAGTTCACAACATGAAATATACATCAAAACCGATGGAAGGTATGTAAGACTTCCGTTTGATGATATTTTATATTTCGAAAATATTGGTGATTATATCAAGGTCATTACCATAGATAAAACCCATATTATTCATGGCACTATGAAATCTATCGACCAAAAAATTAAAAACCCAAGATTCCTAAAAGTACATCGCTCATATATTGTCAATATGAATAAAATCAAAGACATTGAGGATAATACTCTGGTCATAGCAAAAAAAGTAATCCCCATTAGCAGAGCTCACAAACCCATATTGATGAATAGCCTAAATCTTATTTAGTATCGTCCTCATAGTTTAGAAAATTGATCATTCGTAGTTTATAAAGCAAACTTCCATTTTTCGAGAACTGCTTTCCAAAAATCGAAAACACTTTCCCGAAAATCGAAACACAGTGTCCTCTGTGCTCTCAAAAATTCACTTTTGTAATGTATTTGGCGAGTATACACTATACAAACAATATTTTAAACACTTTAAACATTTCAAAAATGAACACGATTACAACACTTACGGTTACTCAGGAACCCATTATTAAAATTGCAAAAAGAGGCACACGTCATCTCAATACTAACAAAAGCTTGTATGAAAGATTATGTAATAAAGAAGCCCGTTTAGCTCTCGTAGGATTAGGCTATGTGGGCTTGCCAATAGCATTAGAATTTGCTAATCATTTCAAAGTTATAGGTTATGACATCAATGAAAATAGAGTTCAAATGATGAAAAAGGGTATCGACCCTTCCTCAGAATTAACAAAAGAAGATTTCGAAAATAAAGACATCCATTTTACTTCTGCATCAGAAACTTTAGACAAAGCCGAGATAATTGTAGTAGCCGTGCCAACACCGGTGGGTAAAGACAAAAAACCGAATTTAAACCCTTTAACAAAAGCTTGTGAAACCATCGGAATCTCTCTCGGAAAAGGAAACATAATTATATTTGAATCCACCGTTTATCCCGGTTGCACAGAAGAAGTATGTATTCCCATTCTTGAAAAAGTATCAGGACTGAAATACAATCGGGATTTCTTTATTGGGTATTCTCCAGAACGAATTAATCCTGGAGATAAAATAAATACTCTTACTAACATCAAAAAAATCGTATCAGGCTCAAATGACCAGACGAAAGAAGAAGTTTATAACTTATATAACCACATTATCAAAGCAGGGGTACACATGGCCCCTTCTATAAAAGTGGCAGAAGCCGCTAAAATTGTAGAAAACACCCAACGTGATGTCAACATTGCATTGATGAACGAGCTTTCTACTCTATTTGATGTTTTAAACATCAATACGCATGATGTACTTGCAGCAGCAGGAACGAAATGGAATTTTTTGAACTTTTATCCTGGTCTCGTTGGAGGACATTGCATTGGAGTAGATCCTTATTATTTAATACACAAAGCCAAAGAAAATCAAGTAAATCTAAATGTCATTTCATCATCCAGAACTATTAATGATCACATGCCACGTCATGTATTTAATTCTGTGTCAAAAGCACTTCATAGGAAAGGTACTTCTATTAATCAATCCAAGGTATTGATTCTAGGTTCAACATTCAAAGAAAATGTAACCGACATACGAAACTCTAAAGCCGCTGAGATGGCACAAATATTCCAAGAAAATGTAAAAACCTTACACGTTGTGGACCCTCATGCTGATGTGGACGAGATGATTGTTCACTATCAACTCCGACTTACCGAAAAGATTGAACACGACTACGACGCTATTATTTATGCTGTAAATCATAAAGAATTTGAAGCTCTAGATTGGGAATTCATACATGAAATAAGATCAAATACTGCCGTAATTTTTGACTTCAAAAAACTACTGGGTTTTCCTGAAAAAGAAGAGAATACAGTTACCTATATAACACTGTAATAATTAAGATGTTTATGAAACAGGTGTTTATAATAGGAATGATTGTATGGCCGCTATTAAGCTGCGGTCAACAATCATTTTTTGTTGACTCTCTCTTCCAATTCGATCACTCCAATCTAAAAGCTTTTGAAGAAAAACTATACGAACAGAAAATCTCCCAATTGGAAAAAGAGCTGGGCCTTTCTGTAGGTTTTACGGTATCTAATTCTTTTTTGGACGAAATAGAAACTCCAATATCTGCCAGATTAATTATCAGAACTAATCTAGGGGGAGGAGGAATTTGGGATAGCAGAATACAATCTAAAAAACTTCGAAATCAAAAAAAAATAGATAGTATAGCTAATAATCATCACATTAATCATAACTACGGTGTGTTTTACAACTATGTGATATACCTCTACAACAAAGAAAAGGCAAATATCATATACCAAATATTAAACGAATGTATTAGTCAGGAAAAAGTATTAGAACAATTATACTACAATAAATTAATTGGTTACGAGAGAGTCCTTGATATCAAATCTATCAGAGATGAATTCGAGTTAGCGGAAGCATCTCAACTCAGTTATAACCTTGTATTCGAAATGGCATTAGACAGTAATATCCAGTTGCCTCGAAAAGAAGAGTTTGATTTTTGGAAGTTGGATTTTTCAGGATTGATCGATGCCATTCAGAGTGACTCCACTTATATGGATTTAGTTCTTATCGAACATGACAATATTGACTTAAAACACAAAAGATATGAATTGCCTCAGATCTCCATTTCTATGGGTTACGACATAGCGAGGACCAGACCACATGTCGCAGTAAATTTTAGTAAAAAGATCTCTTATCAAGACGCAAAAAGCAAGGACTTAGAAAAGCAAAAAGTATCCAATAATTACAAATTGAACAAAATCCAAAAGATCAAAGAATTGGTCAATTATCAATATCAATACGACTTTAAAATCAAACAAGTCTATCAGTTAAAACATAAGCTAGAGTTATTACTCGAAAGACTACGCATTTTACAAATAAAAAGAGATGCCCTGTCATTGGAGCAAAGTATTCAAGAACAAAAATTCATAATAGAAAAGTTATTGATTCAATACGAATTCTTAGAGCTTCAACAGCAGCTTTGTTTGCTTATGCTAGCTATCAAAAAGGTAGCTCCTCACATAAACTTAGGTGATTTTTTAAAACCTTTACATCTGGGCAAGAGGAATAAAAAATATTTTGCTTCGAGATATCTTCTTAAGCAGGAGAATCAACACCTCCAACAGGGTGACAAATATTTCCTTGAGCAAAATGAGATATCTCTTATCACTGCTAATGAATTGATAGAATTACAAAACGTCATACACATCAATCCCTCAAAATACAAAAGTCGCATAGAAATGGAAGAAGCCATCCGCATCATGTCCTCAGACAAAAATCAAATCATCATTTTTAGCAGTTTGGATGACCTCAAAGGACTGGAACTTAAAACTATAAGAGAAAATTCAATTTCTCACGTTACGCTAAATCAATAAGACCATGAAGGCATTCAAACTAAGAGAACAAAAGACTTTTATAAAGGTGCTAAAAGAACCTCCGTTACAAAAACCAAAAGTCAACTGGAGTCGAAGAGTATATTTGGGTATCGCCTTAGCTTGTCTCTTCTGGGTAGGAAAACGAGTATACAACGCCAATATGATCATATTTGCCAACGGTCAGATAGAGCTCCCCAAGCAAATGGTCAATTTTTCCAATGATATCAAAATAATAGACTTCTTCATAGAAGAGGGTTCAGAAGTCTGTCAAGGTGATACACTTCTCAGTTATAAAATAGAAGGTGATGAGATAGACCAGGCTCATCTATCAATTTCTGATCCTTCCAGTGATCAGTGGATAATGAAAGAAGTTCTTTCATTAAAAAAGAAAATATCTCTTAACGCAGTGCTGATTGACAATAAAAAATTGTCTTTAAACCTCATAGAAGAAAACATCGTCGTAAAAGAAAGGTTATTGATGAATGGAATACACTCTGAGTACGATGACCTTGCTCAACTGCTAGATAAAAAACAAAAAGTACTTACAGAACTAGAATATTTGCACAAGGAGAGTCAGTTATTGAGAAATCACATTTATAGATTAAGATCTAAAACCAAGACTTCTAAAAATATTCGGCTAGAGAAATTGGCTGCTTATCAGGAAATCAGATATTTCGTATCCCCTATTGATGGTATTATCAGTGATATATTTTATGAAAACAATGAGATATGTTACAAAAAAGAGGAAATGATGACCATTCATCAATTAAAGAATGCAAGCATCAATGCGTACTTCGATCCAACTGAAATGGAATATTTAAAAGTAGGTGATAAAGTAGATATACAATTTCCTGACGGTAGTCAAAGAGAAGGATTAATATCTAAATTTTTTGTGAGTACCTATGCCCTTCCTTCTGAATTTCAAAAGAAATATGAACCCACCGAAAGAAATATTGTGGCAGAGATAATACCACTTACAAAAAAAGAGGAGAATAATTGGAAAAAATTCTACAAAATGGATGTAATGCTTAAGAAGAAACGATATCAAATATTTAGCTAAATACGATTGTCCCGTATAATTGACAAAAAACTAAAGAAAACTACCAAAAATCGAAATACAAAGAAGTATACTCATACTGTGTGTGATCTTTGAGACATGATTCGATGAATAAGTCATGCATTTAAGAAAAGTCATATCAAATATTCAACCTGAAATTGTCTCACTTGGTGATATTCAGGTTCTTAAGCTGAAGGATGCCTCTGTACTTAATAGAGTTTCTAATGAACATTTCCATGTTATAATTGTCGAAAAAGAATCTCTAATATCCCATATTCTTCAAAATGATGAATTATATCTTACTCCTCTATTTTTTATGGGAAATTCAAAGAGGCAAGTGGATGGTCTATTTGATGA
This sequence comes from Saprospiraceae bacterium, assembly GCA_965230495.1. GTDB lineage: Bacteria > Bacteroidota > Bacteroidia > Chitinophagales > Saprospiraceae > JACJYM01. Next base: position 2,917,899 of record OZ246004.1, read on the forward strand.
AAAAAACCCATATGCCATCGTGCAAAAAACTCAAAATATCAGGAGGTCCATATCTTTCTTCGAAAACATTCCTCTTCCTCCAGATAGTGATCAACGATTATTGGTCAAAGTGCTTCGTTACTTAATCAGTCGTTCGGCTTCACTCAAAGCTGTAGCTTCAAGACAATCACATATAGGATATCAATATCCTCTCATAGAAGATATGAGTATTGAATCCGATCCTTTACAAATACTTCAGTTACTCAATAAATATGCTGATAAAGATTTTTTCAAAGCAGACATCATAGATAATGTCAATCTGTGTTATGAATGTAATAGCAACTATCTAAACTTTAGTGAATGCTGCACCAAATGCCACTCCATAGATCTAAAAACAGAAAATCTAATTCATCACTTTCGTTGTGCGTATATCGGACCAGAAAGTGACTTTATCAAGGACAATCAAATGAAATGTCCTAAATGTGATCATCTTCTTAAACACATCGGTATCGATTATGACAAACCTTCGGAAATTCACACATGCCGATCCTGTAATCATAGCAGTCAAGAGACCACTATGAAAGCAAAGTGTGTCGACTGCAGTAAAGAGAATAATCTGGATCAGCTCACCACCTATCACATTAACGACTATAGCCCAACAGAAAAAGGAAGAAACATAGCTTCCAGAGCTTTCGAGCAAATTCATATATCTCCTGATATTTCATCATCCATTACAGAGTCGACGCCCTATTCAAGTTACTTATTAATTAGAGAACACGAAAAGAAAAAAAACCTTTCAGCTGCTAAAAAAAACCATGAACTTACCATCAAAATATCAGAGCATATTCTTGATCAGCTAAACCCTACACTTCAAAACAGCCTGTTATATGAACTAATATCTATCATCAAACCATATCTACAAGAAAATGACATGGTAGCTGCGTGTCCAAATGGAACTATATACTGCCTATTGCTCAACTATAAGAAAGTATTAGCCAACGAACTTGGGAACATCCTAAACTATAATTTAAACAAAATGCTTAAAGACAATAATTGGACTGAAGATCAAGCCGTATTTATCCAAAGGCAAAAACTCAAATAATGTCGCCTGCATGGGAATATTTTCTTCCTGAATATATCAACTACTGGTTAGAAGCAGGATGGCCAAAGTTCGTAAGGATATTTTGGTATTTTGTCATCTTTGAGCTGACCCGATATATTTCCATCGACTTCATCGTTGCAATATATTTTAAGTTGTTTGAAAAAAGGAGAAAAAAGAATTGGGATACTGCTCGAAATAAGCTTTTTGCTGAAAACCCCTTGATATCCATTATCATCCCTGGTAAAAACGAGGGAAAACACCTCTTTAAACTCACTAAATCTCTTGCCGAACAGACCTATAAACATTTTGAACTCATTATTGTAGATGACGGAAGTGATGACGAGACTCCTACCATTGGTAAAAACTTCGAACGCTTAGGTCTCATACATACCTTTTTAAGAAATGACATGCGGGGGGGCAAGGCTTCAGCTGCCAACCTTGCATTGAGATATAGCAAAGGAAAAATCGTCGTCCATTTGGATGCCGACTGTTCATTTGATCGCGATGCCATTGAGAATATCATCATCCCTTTTTACATGGATGATAAAATCGGGGCCGTAGGCGGTAATGTAAAAGTCCGCAATGCTAAAGAGAGTCTTTGTGCTCGACTCCAAGCTATCGAATATCTAAAAACTGTATCCATAGGGAGGATAGTAACTTCGACTCTTGGTATTTACAAGATCATAAGTGGAGCTTTTGGAGCTTTTAGAATGGATGCACTCGATCGTGTTGGTGGTTGGGATATTGGCCCCGGTCTCGATGGCGATATCACGGTCAAAATTCGAAAATCAGGCTTTAAAACAGTCTTTTCTCCAACCGCTATTTGCTTAACCAATGCCCCTTCCAAATTTAAAGTATTGACTAAGCAAAGACTCCGATGGGATAAGTCTATCATCCGTTTTCGGGTCCGAAAGCATAAAGATGTCTACTTCCCTCATCAGGGATTTTCGTGGAGCAATTTCTTCGCTTTATTTGAGAATGTTTTCTACAACGTTGTCCTTGACTTCACTTGGTGGATATACATCCTAGACATGATTATCAATTATAGTTCTAATCTGGACTTCATTATTTATATGAATCTCACCTTATATTTCTGCGTCGGGTTTGTACAAATGGCAAGTATCTACATCTTCTCCGAACGAAGAAAAGAAGAGCTTTATCTCTGGCGGTATCTCCCACTAATGAGTATATATACCGGCATGTATCTCCGTGGGGTACGAACCAAAGCATATATCGATGAGTGGTTCTTTAAAAAGAGTTATGATGACCCTTGGAATCCCATCAAGTCTAGTTCCCAAGCCAAGTTGAATGGGTTTTAATGATTTTTATACAATGAATACTTGACTAACATCGCAAAACAAATTTGTAAACAAATTTTGATATATTTGACTCGCCCGAATTTGTGTAATTAAATATTAATACGAACCATAATAGTATAAATAGCTGAGATATATTATTTACCACATTATGAAAGGAGTTCCTGATATACCTATAATCTAGGTTGTAAAGCGGAATAAATGAGGTAAAAGGTCATGATATAGATTAGTTAGCAATAATTAAAAACTAAATTTTATAAATATGAAAAACACAAATTTAATATCATTAATCGTACTCTCAGCAGCAATGTACTGGTCATGTTCTTCGACAAAACCGATTTCAAACCCACTTTGGACAAGCGATTGTCCGTTTGCGGGTCTCGAATTTACTTATGTCGCAGAAACAGATTCCTTTTCAAGAACCTCAAGTTTTAATGACAGCTTGAAAATTGCTCTTGAATCTGATTTAAAAGAATTAAAAGGTACAGGAAAGGTTGGAAACAACTTAGAATTGGCATTAAGTAAACTCACGACAGGTACAAGAAAAAGAACCGTAAAGTTGGATGACCCCGACTATATTCAATGGATTCAAGATAAAACAAAAACACTGTGCGGACTACACTCTCAGCTAAAAGAAGGCAAGATTTACACAACTAAAACATCCAGAGCTGCCGCCGAATCGAAAATGCTTGAGTTAATTGATGGCTTAAGTGTCTACAGTAAAAAAAAACAAGTTCCGATTCAGGATTAAGTAAAATTGATAGCATTTTTCTTAGCAAGCCAACTAAAGAAGATTTAAAGAATTTTATTAGCAATAATAATCAAGCATTAAAACAACATCTTGAAAGTGATTCCTATGAGGACATGATAATTCTTGAGCAAATAAGTTTAGAAAATATTGAATTTGATCTTATAGTGTACTTTCATAATGATGAAATGAATCAAATGGGTAGACCCATGATATTCATAAAATATTATGATATAGAAACAATACAAGTTGATTGGGACGTTCTTGAAAAAGACTGGGAAGTGGTTAATACAAACTTAAAATGGAACAATGTCAAATCAAGAATTGAAAGAATTAATGGGTTCAAGTACTCTTTGGAAAGATCAACGCCTATGGGTATAGAAAAACCTCATCTCTATTATTTACAATTAGTCGGTCGTAGAGATGAATTGAGTCAATTAGATTTAGCAACTATGCAAAAGAGCAATGGAGAACCAAAAGTTAAACCTTTCTTTAGATATGTAGCCACTTACGATTTTATGATAGAAGGATTAAGACCAATGATTAATTAAGAACTATTGCTAACACTATATATCAGATCATATCTCTTCGTTCCTCAGAGAGACGATCGATATAATCATCCGTTAGTGACAAGATAAATTAATAGAAATATGGAAAACAAATACTATAAAATTGGGCGAAATATCTGATACTTATGACATAATAAGCACATATTCTTATAATAAAAAATTATCCTCAATGAATGAAGCTCAAACTAGATTTGACATCATTATAGAATAATAAAGGAAGTGCTTCAATGGGAACATGGACAGATTCAGTAGAGGAATATGACAAAGGAGCGAAACAAGGTTATATAGACTACATTTTAAGATGAATTAATGATAAAGTATGCAGAAAAAGAATAACGAACGCCTAACAATAGGTAATGACAGTATATCTCTCCTATCGTCAAGAGACGTTGCATACCATCATCTGTTGGTTGTAATTTGAGCAATTCGTAAATGGCAATAGTATACGGAACAATAGAATCACTGAAATCTCTAAAATCAGAATTAGAGAGTAATGGGATTTCCAGATTTAGTTCTGTTAAAGAAATTAATAATTTCTTATCTAATTACAATTCTGAAAAACTATCAATCCTTAATAATGTATCGGAAAAATTAGAAAAAGAATATGTAGAAACGTGTACTAACCTAAAAAAAAGAATACAGAATAAAGACGAAATAATCAATTTAGGGACTGAAAAAATAGACGAACGAATTTCTGACTTACAGACAAGAATTAATTCTATTAATTATAAGGATACTAATTTTCTAACAAAACTAATCTTAGGAGCAAGAGTATATTTCCAACAAAATAAACTTAAGTACTTAGTAGAGAGTAAAACCAAAAAGGTAAGTTCATTAGTAAAGGATATTTCTAAAAATATTGAAAATGATGAATGTTTCATAAGACAATACGAAACTGAAAAGCAAAACTTGATTGAAAAAAGAGCAAAATCTGAAATTGAAGAATTACAGTTTATTCGAAATGTTATAGAAAACTCAAAGAATTTAATTTTAGGAGCAATTGGAGAAAATTTAGTTGTTAAAGAAATTCAGAAACTTTCAGATGATTATATTCTGATTAATGATTTCCGTTTGAGTTTTTCTAGTCCAATTTTTCATAAAAAGTACAATCAGACAATCTATTCTGTACAAATTGATCACCTTTTAATTTCCAAAGCAGGAATTTTTATTATAGAGACAAAAAACTGGAGCAAATCATCTGTCAATTCTATTAGCTTAAGATCACCAATTGAGCAAATTGAAAGATCGAATTTTGCTCTTTATGTTTACATTTCGGAAAATATAACTTTAAATGAACATCATTGGGGAGAACAAAGAATTCCGATAAGAAATCTAATAGTCATGATTAACAATAAACCAACATCTAAATTTAAATTTGTAAGTATAAAACTATTAAAAGAATTGAATGATTACATAAGATATTTTGAACCTGTTTTGACCGATAGACAATTGTATAGAATAAAAAACAATTTGATTCGATAAAGAACTAAGCCAACGACGTACAACTCCCTATAGTCAGACGCTCCATATCACCAGCCCATTATATACCAAAATTCATAGTCAAAAAACTTATTCACCAACCTAGCTAATCTCAAGACACAAATCAATAGTCTTCGACAATATGTCATTGGTGATCTTGTATTACTTATTCCACGATTGGTATGTGGAATATTGTTTACCCCTTTTTCATCTAATCCTTAAAAAACTTCAATCATCCATTAAACCTTTGTTATTTTGATGGGTCTAAGCCATTGTGTAATTTCACAAAGTAGAATTTTGAATGCTGTGCTACAGCTTGGATTCCATAAGTAAACAACAAAAGAAATTAAAGAGATGAAAAAAATATTTTCTCTGCTGTCTTTCCTTTTTATGGTATTTTTTCTCACTCCACATAACACTATCGCTCAGATATATGACGATCATATAGGTGGGGGTAATGATGTCGGAGTTACCATAACATCAAGCCCTGAACAGGGATCAGATGAAGATAATCACACCTTAACGGGTACCGGATATTTTCCTGATATGGAAGGAGCCGCCCGATTTTTATCTCAAGCCACTCTAGGTGCGAGCTATGAGGATATTGAGTATGTCTCTCAAGTAGGAATTAAATCTTGGATAGATGAGCAAATAAATATGCCCCATCAAAGCTTCTTGGATAAATATAAAGCAGTTTATCAAGATGTTGCCAATCTGATACATGCTACCCATCCTGATGCAGAAGTAGATAGGCATAGAGACCTCACTTCTTTTTCCTTTTATGAAAAAGTACTTCTGGATGATGATGTGCTTCGAAATAAAGCCGCTTTTTCATTGCTTCAAATATTTGTGGTATCCAATACAAGCAATAGACTAAATAGAAGAGGTTATGGTCATGCGAGTTATTATGATATTCTCTATTCCGGTGCCTTTGGTAACTTTAGGGAGATGCTCAATGATGTTACTTATCATTTGATGATGGGTTATTATCTCAGCCATTTTAGAAATCAAAAGGGAAATCCAGACCTTGGCACCCTACCTGATGAAAACTATGCTAGAGAAATCATGCAACTGTTTACTATTGGATTATATGAGTTGAACATTGATGGAACTCAGAAATTGGATGCTGAAGGAGAGCCTATTCCCACATATGATATAGAAGACATTCAAGAATTGGCTAAAGTTTTTACAGGCCTTTCTGGTGGAGCATGGAATATTGATGGCTTTCCACAGTTAGAAGGAACTCCTTTGGTTTTTAATAGAAATGTCAACCTTTTTGACATGACGGTACCGATGATTATGTATGACAATTTTCATGATCAAGGTCCAAAAACTATGATAGATGGTACAGTATTACCTGCAGATCAATCTGGTGAAAAAGATATCCAAGATGCTCTTGATATCCTTTTTAACCACCAGAATGTAGGTCCTTTTATAGCTACCAGGCTGATTCAACAGATGGTAAAATCTAATCCTACCCCTGACTATGTCAAACGAGTAGCAATGGTTTTTAACAACAATGGAAAAGGAGTAAGAGGAGATATGGGAGCTGTCTTTCGTGCTGTACTTTTGGATCCCGAAGCTAGAGATTGTAAATGGCTCGATGATGCCAAAACCGGTAAATTAAGACAACCTATTGAAAGATTTACCAATCTGTTCAAAGCATTTGATATCAGTAGTCCTTCAGGAAGGTTTTGGTTTTCGGACCTACGTGTTCTTGGAGGAGCTGTCGAACAGGCATTTATGGCCTCACCAACCGTATTTAACTTTTTCTCACCTTTCTATGCAGAAGATGATTACGTGGCTCCTAATGATATGGTGTCACCTGAATTTCAAATTCTACATGCCGTTACTGCTATACAATACCTCAATATTATAGAGTTTTCGATTAAACAATATCCTTTTCCGAATAGAACAAGGGTAAATAATAATAATCCGCGGCTGGTCAATGACAACAACAATGATCGACCCTCTCTTGATTTAAGTGACGAAATTGCCACCTTAGAATCAGATGGTATATCTGCATTGCTAGATCGGTTAGATCTTTTGTTATGTCAAGGGCGATTATCAGATGGGACAAGAGATATAATTCAAAACACCCTGACTCAACTACAAAGTACTGGTGCTTTTTCTTCGGAACAATTGGTTCATGAAGCATTATACTTCCTGATGGCTTCGGCCGATTTTATGATCCTAGAATAATCACACCAAAACAACAATTAGACAATTATTAAAAAGAAAGATATGTCAAAGCATCACCACCTTTCCAGAAGAAAATTTTTAGGAACACTAAGTATGGGTTGTGCTTCTTTAGGAGTTACATCTTTATACTCCGGAGTCACCAATTTAGGACTACTGAATGCTGCCGCTGCTGCCAATAGATCTTTGAATACTCCCCCCGGAGATTATAAGGCTTTGGTGTGTATTATGTTGAGTGGAGGTAATGATAGTTTTAATATGTTAGTACCGCGACAACAGAGTCAATATGATCAATATGCTGCTGTAAGAACTGGGTTGGCCCTAAATCGAGATAGCTTATTACCTATTAATCCTACCAACACCAATGGTACACCTTATGGATTGCATCCAAGTTTGGTAAATCTACAAAGTATGTTTGAAGCAGGAAATGCGGCTTTTGTTGCCAATGTAGGAGCCTTGGTAGAGCCTACCACCGTGACAAGCTATAAAAATGATATCAATCTACCATTGGGTTTATTCTCTCATGTAGATCAACGAGTTCATTGGCAAACCAGTGTTCCTCAAAACGCCAACTCCTTGGGATGGGGAGGAAGATTGGCCGATATACTATACACGAATAATAGTAATCAGGATGTGTCCATGAATATTTCTCTAGATGGGGTCAACATTTTCCAGCGAGGAAATATCATAAAAGAATATGCTATAGGTTTTCAGGGTTCAGGAAGTGTACTTATCAATGGTGCCGATAGTAATGATTTTTATAACAATCTAAAAAGACAAACATTAGATAATCTCTTAGACCAAACTTATCACAATGTTCTTAAGACTGCTTATTCTAATACAGTAACTGACTCTAACAGTAGTTCTTTTAGCTTTAGTTCCGCTATATTAAACGGACCTGAGATAAGCACTCCTTTTGGAGACGATAATCTTTCACAGAAGTTGTTGATGGTAGCAAAGACCATAGCTGCCAGAGATATCTTGGATGTCAAAAATCAAACTTTCTTTATTGAGTTTGGTGGCTTTGATACGCATGACGATATGCTTGAAGATCACTCAGATTTACTTGCTCAGTTGGACAATGCCATAGCTTCCTTTCATGCAGCTTTGGCTGAATTAGGTGTCCAAGACAATGTGGTTGGGTTTACCATGTCCGATTTCGGTAGAAAGCTAACCTCTAATGGCGATGGTTCTGATCACGCATGGGGAGGAAATTCGTTCGTGTTTGGAAATCCTGTTGTGGGTCAAAAAATTTATGGAGAATATCCCGAACTATACTTGAATAATCCACAGGATATAGGAGGTAGTCGTTTGATTCCGACTACTTCTTGTGATGAATACTTCGCTGAGTTGGCTCTCTGGTTTGGTGCGTCTCATTCGGACCTAAATCAAATATTTCCGAATATCACCAATTTCTGGACACCAACTCCTGAAGGTCCATTAGGAATGTTTTCTTAAAAATGAATCTCAATTCTTTTGAAATAGCGATAAAAAAATGAAAAATTCAAAGATGAAAAAATATATATTCTTCTTGATTAGTCTTTTAAGCTACGCACATTTACAAGCTCAATGTGTAGATAACGGAAATTACTGGAATGAAAGTTGGGTGTCTTGTACCCAAAGTGCCAGTCCTAATCCGGATCGAGGAAATACGTATTGGATATTGTACGAATTGCATGAGCCGCAATACGTAGACTCTACCTATATCTATAACGCTAATCGTGCGGGTGAGAGTGGATGGGGAGCTAAAGATGTCATCTTTGATTACTCGGTAGATGGCGGCGATTGGATACAACTGGGAGAATATACCTTTCCACAAGCAACCGAAAGTGATAGTTATGAGGGTTTTAAAGGTCCAAATTTCGATAGTACCTTAGTAGATAAAATTTTACTAACCGTTCTTACCACTCATGATGGAGGTAATTGTGCTTCGTTGGCTGAAATTTTGTTTTTCTTAAATCAAAATGCTTGTTATGGCGAAATCGACGAGTGCGGTATTTGTGATGGTCCTGGGGCTCCCACTTGGTATCTCGATGCGGATATGGATGGACAAGGTGATCCAGAAGTTTCAGTCGAAAATTGTGAGCAACCCGATGGTTATGTACCAAATAGCATAGATTTATGTGATAACGGGGCATTAGGGTGGGATGAAATAGGTCCTCTTTTTCAAGATAATGGATGTATCAGTTGTCATGGACAGAATGCATCAGGTGGATTGAATTTGAAAACCTTTGAAACGACGGCTATGGGAGGTAACAAATGTGGAACCGATCTTTTGACAGGTACACGATTGGTTAGCATTATCACCACTCCGGGATATGATGGATGTGGAATAGCCCTCAATGGACCTTCTATGAATACCTTAGCTTCTGGGGAATTTGATACAGAAGAATTAGAAATGCTCCAGAAATGGATAAACGGCGGTGCTCCTGAACTATGTACCAACTTTAATTTTGATGTGGATGCGGATATGGATGGATATACATCACTTAATGACTGTGATGATACCGATCCAAATATCAATCCCGGAGCCGAAGAAATTCCTAATAATGATGTGGATGAAAATTGCGATGGGGAAGCACTGATCATTGATGAGGATGGCGATGGATTTAACTCTGATGAGGACTGTGATGATACTGATCCAAATATTAATCCGGATGCCGAAGAAATTCCTAATAACGGAATAGATGAAGATTGTGACGGCAATGATTTGATTAGCAACACCCTTGAGTTAACTAATGGAAATGTAAAGGTTTTTCCTAATCCCGTTTCTGATCGTTTATTTATCTCTATAGAAGGAGACTTAAATTTTCACGCAAAGGTGATAGATTACAGTGGAAGGTCAGTCTTACAATTAGATAATCCCTCTTCCATAGATTTTTCTTCTCTTCCCAAGGGGGTTTATATCCTTAACCTAGAGGATAAGAAAACCAAAGAAAGGTTAATTGTTAAAGTGATTGCCATTTGATGAACAAACCTAAAAATTATAAAAACACATTGGAGATCAATACTTCGGCAGATCTTCTTTTCGAGGCTATTTGTCTAAATCTCGATGACTGGTGGGGGCATCAAGATAAACCTATTCTCAAAGATGGAGATGTATTTAAGGTCTCTTGGGGCGAACCTTGGTATCAATTTGAAGTCATTCGATTCATTAAAGACAAAGAATTGATTTGGAAGTGTATTGATGCTAATCAAAAAATCAAGGGTTTGTCGGGTGTAGAAAAAGAATGGGTAAATACTGAAATTCATTGGAAAATAGAAGATGTATCTAACAACAAGTGCCTCCTTGATTTTTCTCATATCGGACTCGTCCCTGACCTCCTTTGTTTTAATCATTGTTCAAATGCATGGACTCATTTTTTGAAGGATAGTTTGATTGCTTATCTTAATAGTTAAAATTATTCTCCTTCGTTTCCATGAAGTATGATAACTCGTACTATTTCAATACGTGTATCCGCTACATGCTCCAGAACAAATTTGTAGTTTTCCAGTTCCACTATATCACCGGATTCAGGGATGCTTCCATGTGTCATTACAATATAACCTGATAACGTCTGATATTCTCCTTCAGGTAATCGAAGATGTTCATACTTTTCATTTAAATAGTCTATTTCTAACCTACCTGAAAATAGATACTCACTCTTAGAAATCATTTCCTCCACATAATCTTCTTTATCATGTTCATCTTCAATCTCTCCAAATATTTCTTCAAGAATATCTTCTAAAGTTATTAGGCCAGCAGTACCACCAAATTCATCAACTACACAAGCGATATTTGTGCCCTTCTTGATAAATCTGTGCATTAAATCCTGAACATTCATCGCCTCTGGAACATAAGGCATTGGCAAAATGAGCTTCTTAATATTTTTATTATTGTCCAAGAGTTGTTGATGATGAATATATCCCACAACATTTTCGATATCGTGGTCGGTTACCATTATTCTTGATTTCTTACTTTCCTTAAATAATCCTAATACTTCCTCGTATTTAGCATTTCTATCTACATGTATGATCTCATTTCTTGGAATCATACAGTCTCTTACTCTAAGGGTTCCTAAATTAAGGGCGTTCGTGAGTATTTCTTTGTCAATATCCTCTTCTTCTGAAATACTGTCCTCTATATAATGCTCCAGATCCACTCTTGTTAGAGCTGATGATACATCTGTCGTAGGTAATCTAAATACATATTTTAACAATATATTGGACAAGCCCGTCATAAAAAATGCAGGTATCGCTAATAGCCATTTAAAAAATCTAAGTAAATATGCTAACCGATATAATAACTCATTAGCAAATAATCGAAAAAAAGTTTTTGGTAATAATTCTCCGAAAAGCAATACTACCATAGTTGTCACAATGGTTACAAGTAATAATACTATTATAGGGTTACCTCCCGCAATACTTTCGATCGATGGCTGTATGAGCTTCGCCATAAAAATTGTAAAAACAACAAGAGCTATATTATTTCCTACTAGCATTGCACCCAAGAAATCCCTGGGTTCATCGTAAAATTTTGCGATTATCTTCCCTCGCCGGTGTCCTTTATTTTTCAATACCTGTATCCCTAATTTGTTAGCTGTGACAAAAGCAATCTCCGAGCCGGAAAAAAAAGCAGATAGTAATAATGAAAATACTATAATTAATATTAGGCTTAGCATAATGCGAAGTTAGGTAATTTTCAAAAAATAAAATGCCGTGCAGACATCCACACGGCATTTATACCATATATTTTTATAAGAACCTAGCTCTTAAATCTCACCTTCACTTTCTCGCCTATCCAACAACCTACTGTCTGTGTGTCTCCTTTTTTAACTCCTCTCATAAATCCATCATTCATGTCAGGAAGAGAACCAGAATATCTACCAATTCTGTTACTGGCATCTTCGGAAACTGAAGGGTCTATACTTTTAGCATACGAGTATTTATCTATAGCAGCTATAATGGCCAACCTTTGATTCCAAGAATCTCCACAGTTTCTTGCAGATGATCCATACATATCTCCTATTAATAAATATGGAGCACCCCAGTTAGCTTTTAACTTAGCCGCTTCCCTTGCGGTAGCTCTAGCTTTGCTATATTGTTTTAATTTTCTGAATTGTACAGAAGCCTTTCCTAATAGATATTGAGCCTTCTTGTCAGGGTCTGTCTCTTGGCTTATTGCCTCTTCATATTTACTAATCGCTCCTTGATAATCTCCCTGATCGTAAAGTTTCTTTGCTGCCGCCCCAGGATTATTAGCTTCATACTCCGCCAATAATCTTGCATTTTCTTCAGCTGCATACTTACCCCAAACCTTTTCCAACTCCATCAAAAATGGATTTGATTCAGGACATTCCTTTTTCTTTAATTTTGAAATAGCGTATTTTACCTTTTCCATATCAGTAGGATCTGCCTCATATTCAGGTTTAAGTTTTTCGATAAAATACTCACAATCGAAAATGTCATCAGCTATTTCGTTGAAAACTGCATTCATTGCTTCTTTTGCCTGACTATAAAAATCCGACAACTGCTTATTGTTCTCTATATTATAATCAGCTATACCATTTAAAGTATTATATAGATCAAGCACTTCAGTTTTATCCATTTGTTCCTTTTTAAACTGGTACACTGCTATTCTGGCAGCAGGATCAAATATGATATATTCAGCTCCATTTCCACTCTTTTCAATAGCCGTTTTAATAGCTTTTAAATTCTCAGAATAAGGAGCATTTACTGTATAAAATAAGTCATAAGCTTTTCTACCCGCTAAAAACCCTATTTCCTTATCAACTGACGAATTGGTACCCGCACTAATACTTCCTGCCTCATAGCATGTTATAGCTTCATCGTACAGTCGGGCTATTAATTCTTTATATTCTTTTTTTGTAGCCTCGTCCGTTACACTTTTCAGTAATTCTCTATGAATTTCTACTCCATCAATATAATGTGAAGATCTCTTTCCGTCAGCCGCAGGTGCCAACTCATAGGCTATCTTCCATTGCGGATATGCCTCTTCATAGTTTTTGGACTTAATGGATTGTCTGTATATCACATGTGCATTTTCAGCATCGTCCTTTTGAGGAATGTCATTCCAGTTTGTACATTGGCTTGTTAATTGGGTGGTGAAAGCCAACATCATTAAACATACTAATAATCTCATAATCTTATTTTTGGTTCGTGGATTGTTTATTAATTATATTTTCTTTTTATAAACCATTCATCATCGTTAAAAGTAAAACCAAAGTTAACTTGGAAGTAATTCTCTTTAATTGGAGCATTTGTTCCTTGTGTTCCAAACTCGAATCCCAAATTTGCATGAGAAACTTTTCTTTGGAAAATTAATGGAAAACCAAATCCAAAACTTCCAGCGTAATATTTCAATTGCTCTCCATCTACAACTCTCGGGTCTGTACCGTATTTAAATCCAAATCGATAAAATACTCTATCTCTAAATTTATACGATTTGTAATTGGGACGATAATATCCACCTATGGATACACGGTTTGCTCTTTTTAAGCTTCCCTTAACTTCTTTAGATGCATCATTAAAGTATTTTGACCAGTCGTCCATTGTATATTCTGCACCTAATGCCCATTTATCGCCACTATAGTAACATGCACCAATTGATAAATTAGTAGGTAATGCTATTTTACCCGCAATAGTATCAATACCTATCGTATCATAAGCAATACCGTTGGTTCCGGCATTTCTAAAACCGATTTGCGAACTCATCAGATCACCATTTACCTTTGTTCCTCCACCAAAAGTTGCCCCAAAGTTGATTCTCTGAGCCCTTTTATTGTCCTCTTCTACTTCCTTTTTGTTTAGAGTATGTACATAGCTGGTTCCCAACCTATAGTTGAACCCTCCGACTGTATATTCGTTGCTAAAGATATTATTGTATGCCAGGGGGTTATCAGGAAAAAAAATATTATTATCATATTCTATCTTTCCAAACAGATAAGATAAATTTAACCCAAATGAAAAATCTTTATATCGAACTGCATTTCCCCAAAGTAGTTCGTAAGTACCCCCATTTCCTGTATAATTCCTTTCAAAAACACCAATTTCATTGTCAAACTCAGAAGTAGCGATATTATAACTAACTGACGTATTTTGACGAACTGTAAAGTTCATTCCAAAGGTTATATTTCTTTCTACCCTATCAAAAACATCATTGAGAGTATTAGAAAGAGGAAATGCCAATGATATATAATCGAAAGCACCACTCCATCTATTAAGTTCAGCTCCCTCCTGACTCAAGTTGCTATATTTGGCATTAATTCCAAAATCAAAAGTAGCAGCGGTAAGACTAGCATAACTTGCAGGGTTTGCAATATTAATATGATAAACGTCATGATAAGCTGTACTCAATCCCCCCATCTGAATTATATGAGAAAAGCCGTACGGTTTTATATCTCCTAAACCTAGTCTCGAGTAAGGTGAATTATCTTGTTGTTGAGCATATAGAAAGTTCATTAAAGCAGATAGTACTATTACCATCAACCAGTTTCTACGAGAATGATTACTGAGTATTTTTCTCATTAAATTTTATTATTTGATTTAACCCAATCATTTGTAGATAAGGGATTGCAAATATCTTAGTTTTAATCTTATCTACAAAAAAACTATGATCTCCTCCTGTTATTAAAACTTTAAGATCTTTGTATTTTTTAGAAATATGAGATATAAACGATTCCACTTCAAGAATTGTACCTAAAACGATTCCATTTTGTAAGGCCCTTTCAGTGCTTTTTCCTAACCATTCTCCATCCCATACCGGTTCAACACGTGGTAATTTTGCTGTGTAATCATGAAGTGCATCTGCTCTCATTTGTATTCCAAGGGTAATATTCCCTCCTTCAAATACTCCATTTTCTGATAATACATCCATAGTTATACAAGTGCCTGTATCTATGATTAAAGTATTTTGTTCTGGAAATAAATGTGAAGCCCCTATTGCGGTTGCCAATCTATCTAGGCCCAATGTTTCCGGAGTTAGATAGTTTATAGTAATGGGTAAATGTGATTCATGGGAGAGCAATAATACCCTTTTGATATAAGTCTTAAGTCCACTAACAAGGTTCTCTCCAATATTTCCAGATCCTGAAACAATACAATTAGAAATTTTGCTATAAGGAATTATTTCCAATAGAGTTTGTTGATCTTCTTCACAGACCTCTTTGTAATCCCACATTTCGTCATTGTCAAAAATGGAAAACTTGGCCTTAGTATTCCCTATATCTATACAGAGATTCAAATTCTAGTGCTTAAAGTGTCTGATGCCAGTTACTACCATAGACATCCCGTTATCATTACAATACTCTATACTCAAAGAATCGTTAATCGAACCTCCCGGTTGAATAACCGCTCTGATGCCCGCTTCATCAGCTATTTGTACACAGTCTGGGAAAGGGAAAAAAGCATCGGATGCCATTACTGATCCATTTAAATCAAGTTCAAACGATTTCGCTTTTGCAATCCCTTGCTTACAAGCATCTATTCTTGAAGTTTGACCACAACCCATTCCTAGCATTTGTTCATCTTTCACAAAGACGATCGTATTACTTTTCAGGTGTTTAACCACCTTGTTGGCAAATAATAAATCCTTAATCTGACTTTCTGAAGGTTCTGTTTTAGTTACCACGTTAAGGTCTGCCTTTTCTTCCGTTTTAATGTCTGTATCTTGTTGGATAACACCATTTAATAGGGACTTGAACGATTTTTCATTTTTTTGCCACGACTTAATTCTAAGTAGAATTCTTTTTTTCTTCTTAGTTAAGTGTTCAAGTGCTTCATTTGAAAAAGATGGAGCAATCAGCACTTCATAAAATATTTTATCTATCTCCTCAGCAGTTTTTAGGTCTATCTCTGTATTCGCAATTAAAATACCTCCAAATGCAGAAATAGTATCGGCAGCAAATGCTGCATGCCAAGCCTCTAAAACTGTGCTTTTTGTTGCTATCCCACAAGGATTGGTATGCTTGAGTATCGCAAAAGAAGGTCCATTATCCTTGAACTCTGCCATAAGGTTTACTGCCGCATCAACATCCACCAAATTATTAAAAGATAGTTCCTTGCCATTTAACTTTTCAAAAATATCTGTTAATCTTCCAAAGAATTTGGCTTTTTGATGTGGGTTTTCTCCATATCTCAATTCATTTCCACTATGAATACTGTGTTTAAAAACTCCATCTTTAAGCTCTCCATTATCAGCAAAGTAATTGAATATCTCAGTATCATAATTAGATGATACCTGAAAAGATCTCGTGGCCAGATATTTTCTATCTTCAAGATCAGTAACTCCTTGTTTCCTACTCAGCAAATCATACAAGTACCCATAATCATCCTGTGAAGAAACCGTGACTACGTCTCTATAGTTTTTAGCTGCTGCTCTAATTAATGAAATTCCTCCTATATCAATTTTCTCAATGATTTGTGTTTCGTCGTTAGTATTTCTAACAGTCTCTGCGAAAGGGTATAAATCTACAATCACTAAATCGAAGGTAGGAATTTGGTATTGGTCAAGTTCAACCAAGTGATCTTTTTCTCTTTTAGCCAATATCCCTCCGAATACCTTTGGATGCAAGGTTTTTACCCTCCCTCCCAAAATGGAAGGATATCCTGTTAAATCTTCAACCTTGTTAACTTGAATATCGAGTGATTCAATAAAAGAATGGGTTCCACCAGTACTATATAATTCTACTCCGAGGGTATTTAATTTTCTTAGAATATCTTCCAGCCCATTTTTATGAAAAACTGAAATTAGAGCGGATTTTATTTGCAAACTTGACATTTTAAACCTTATTGTCCATTAATTCCGCAAATGTAAAGAATGTAAAGTACAATCCTTCCTATAATTCCACTCAAACATCTGTAAATAAAAGGGTGAATCAGCTAAATATTGTTTTTAACTGATTCACCCTGGAATATTATCTGTTAATTTTGATCAATTGATCTCTATATCTAATTCCTCCAGTCTCGACCTCTAAATAGTATATTCCCGAGAGAAGACCTTTAGGTAATTCTGCCGAAAGCTTATTAGTACTAACCATGGTATATTCTAAATCGCCAATATATCTTCCGTCTTCATTATACATTCTAACAATCGGTGTGGATGCAAACTCACTAAAGTATTTAATCTCTACCCTTTCTATAGCCGGGTTAGGATATAATATAAGAGCTCCTCCATTATCTATTACCTCTACTGTAATCTCATCAGTCGCCGTACATAATTTACAGTCTGTTACCGTTACAGAGTAAACTTCAGTGTCATCTGGTGATACAGTAATTGTAGGAGTAGTTGCTCCGTTTGACCATTGATATTCAGTTCTAATAACACTTTCCTCTCTGCAACATCCTCCAAAAATACTGATATTGTCAATATCCCATACTGATACCGAACCTCCTATATCTTCAATACAATAAGCATAAATTTCGAAATAAAATCTTGTCTCTTCACTCACTTTAAAAGCCTCTATGTTTTCAAAATTATGCTCTTGCAATGTCCAATCATGACTAGTGGGAACATCTATTGAATCATATACCAACTCGTTTCCACGGTAAACTTTTACAGCGTACAAAGTATTGTAGTTATTGATCCCTCCATTTCCGCTATTCGTTTCCCAAAATAATGGAGACTTTTCATAAAAGGTCAGTTTACTAATATGTCCCTTTTCATTAGGGTCTATGGTAACATTAAATCTGATCGCTTCACTCTCATCGATCAGCTCACTTGAGCAAGCGTCTGAAGGTTCAATGCACATGGCCGTTCCAAAATCATTCACACCACTAGTGCAAGAATGAAGACCATCTCTTTGAATTTCTGATAAAGCGAACTGTGTACATTCGCTATCGTTAGGATAGTCAGCAAAAAATTCAGCATAACTGTATTGATTTGGAATATCACCTGCTTGACACTCCTCAAGGTTATACCATCCAATTAAACTATTCTCTGGTATGCACACTTGTTCACATGGAGACTCGTTGGTCAACATTGGTGTCAATGTCACAGATTCTCCTTGGTTTATGACCTCATTATCTCCTAAATCAACCATTAGGCAGTTAACCATTACTTCAAACTCTTCAGTAGAAGTACATCCACAACAATCTGTTACTGTTACTGTATAATTCGTTGTTTCATCAGGTGATACCATAATTGAAGATCCCGTCTCTCCGTTACTCCACATATATTGGGTGATTTCTGTTTGACTTCCTTCACAACAATTTCCATATACCTTAATATTATCAATGTCCCAAACACTTATATTAGCTCCATTCTGAACTCTACAATATGGAGCTATTTCAAACATATAATTTCCAACACCTAATGTTTCGAAATTAGCGTTGTTTGAAAAATCAACTATTACTTTATTCCATTCGGTTGACGATGTCATATTATCATCATAGTAGATTATATGATCATCCTTCCAAACTCGTAAAGCATATTTAAGTACATAATTATTAGTGCCATTAGCCCCTCCAATCCAATCATAATATTCTGGAGATCTTTCATAAAACTCTAATTTGGTGATTCTACCAATGGTGTTTGGTGTTACTTCTACTTCAAATTTCAGAGCTTTATCATAATCAATGTTTTTCGCTTGACAAACATCTTGAGTTCCTATACACATGCTTACTTCATTATCTCTAGGAGAGCAAGAGTGTGCACCTTCTTCTCTGTACACATTGGTAATACTTACATTGACACAAGAACCTACTTCTGTTTCACCTATGAATTCATCAAACGATAGATTAGTCCCATCAAATTTATTTGAAGCACAATCCTCAAGATCCCAAAAAGCGAAAACAATTTCATTATCTACATCACAAGTGTTGGAACAATCGGATATCGTACTACCTGTCGCAACTATAGTTGCAATATCGCCTTTACATATCATCCCATCTCCATTAACGTAAAGAGTCGGTTTCGGCTTTGACTCAACTTCATGTGTTGCAGTATCCGAACAACCATTTACATCAGTCACCGTTACCGTGAATATTTGTGTATTTTCATTTGGTATTACCAGAATTGTTGCTGTTATTTCCCCTGTGCTCCACTCATAACTGGCTCCTCCACTAGCTGTCAATTCAATTTCATGGCCCTCACAAACTATGTCCGGCCCTTGAATCATCGCCGTCGGTAAACCATGTACCACCACCTCATAACTCGTCTCCCCCTCACATCCGTTCACATCCAATACCGTCACACTATATGTCGTCGTCTGCATAGGACTCACCTCTATTACCGATGTCGTCTCTCCTGTACTCCACTCATAACTCAATCCCCCACTAGCCGTTAATTCACTACTCTCTCCTAAACACAATTCATTGTCTCCACTTATCATCGCCGTCGGTAAACCGTGTACTACCACCTCATAACTCGTAGCATCCTCACATCCGTTCGCATCCAATACCGTCACACTATATGTCGTCGTCTGCATAGGACTCACCTCTATCACCGATGTCGTCTCTCCTGTACTCCACTCATAACTCAATCCCCCACTAGCCGTTAATTCACTACTCTCGCCTAAACACAATTCATTGTCTCCACTTATCGTCGCCGTCGGTAAACCGTGTACTACCACCTCATAACTCGTCTCCCCCTCACATCCGTTCGCATCCAATACCGTCACACTATATGTCGTCGTCTGCATAGGACTCACCTCTATCACCGATGTCGTCTCTCCTGTACTCCACTCATAACTCAATCCCCCACTAGCCGTTAATTCACTACTCTCGCCTAAACACAATTCATTGTCTCCACTTATCATCGCCGTCGGTAAACCGTGTACTACCACCTCATAACTCGTCTCCCCCTCACATCCGTTCACATCCAATACCGTCACACTATATGTCGTCGTCTGCATAGGACTCACCTCTATCACCGACGTCGTCTCTCCTGTACTCCACTCATAACTCAATCCCCCACTAGCCGTCAATTCACTACTCTCTCCTAAACACAACTCATTATCTCCACTTATCATCGCCGTCGGCGATTCATATACCACCACCGTTACACTTTCACTGGCCGTACAACCGTTTGAATCCGTTACTGTTACCGTATATGTCGTCGTCTCTTCTGGACAAACTATCAGTACATTCTCCGATCCACATGGCTTACATCCCGCAGTATCTCCCCTATAATCCAAAGGTAAACCTCCATCTACCAATGTCAATAATCCCGTACTCCTATCTATCCTAAACAACCTACCTCTATCTACTTGCCAACCATATAAATCACCTCCCTCGATATACATACCTCCAAACTCATCTGTCTGTGCTCCCGTCTCTCCAGTGTATATAGCATTCTCCACAGGACCACTTATACAACTTGCCGTATTCGTATTTAAATCTATCTCCAATAACCCATTCTCTATCCCCAAAAATCCATATATCTTATCTCCTTCTATTACCCAATCCTGTATCCCTCCTGATGGCTCCTCATTACTCGGATCCAATGCGTAACTCTGAAATCCTACCACACAAGCATCCAAATACGTATTACAACTGTTAAATACATTCAATATCTCATATTCAACATTCGACCCGTTTCCATGATCACTTAAGTCTATCTTCCCTATATATATCGTGTAATCTATTACATCAAATGTAATCGGATCTATTAATCCCGTCATCGCTGGAAAATAATATATCCCCTCTGATATATCGCCTATATAGTTGAATATCCCCGTAACCCCAGTAGCTCCATATAAATTAGGTGGCTGTGGTATCTCTCCTAATATCATACTCTCTCCACTATCTGTATCTATCTCCGTTAAATACCCTCGTATCGCTTCTAAAGGACTGTCTCCTGGTCTATGCATCCCGTATAATAAATCCTCTCCTCCTTCACTACAATAATAACCTATTCCGTTTATATTCTCTACCGTTAACTCTCCTCTTTCTTCCAACCCTTGTTCTCCATATACATATAAGCTTTGTCTATCACTAAATTGTGACCCTCCAACATAATATGTACCATCACAATTGCTCTCGCCTGTTGCATCCCACTCATAACTCACTCCCCCGCTAGCCATCAATTCCGTACACTCTCCCTCGCATATTTCTAAATCTCCTTCTATTGTAATATCCGGATTATCATGTACCACCACCTCATAACTCGTCTCTCCCTCACATCCGTTCACATCCAATACCGTCACACTATATGTCGTCGTCTGCATAGGACTCACCTCTATTACCGACGTCGTCTCTCCTGTACTCCACTCATAACTCAATCCCCCACTAGCCGTTAATTCACTACTCTCTCCTAAACACAATTCATTATCTCCACTTATCATCGCCGTCGGTAATCCGTGTACTACCACCTCATAACTCGTCTCCCCCTCACATCCGTTCGCATCCAATACCGTCACACTATATGTCGTCGTCTGCATAGGACTCACCTCTATTACCGATGTCGTCTCTCCTGTACTCCACTCATAACTCAATCCCCCACTAGCCGTTAATTCACTACTCTCTCCTAAACACAATTCATTGTCTCCACTTATCATCGCCGTCGGTAATCCATGTACCACCACCTCATAACTCGTCTCCCCCTCACATCCGTTCACATCCAATACCGTCACACTATATGTCGTCGTCTGCATAGGACTCACCTCTATCACCGATGTCGTCTCTCCTGTACTCCACTCATAACTCAATCCCCCACTAGCCGTTAATTCACTACTCTCTCCTAAACACAATTCATTATCTCCACTTATCATCGCCGTCGGTAAACCGTGTACTACCACTCATAACTCGTCTCCCCCTCACATCCGTCATAACTCGTCTCCCCTATACATCCGTTCATAACGTCAATCCACTACCGTCACACTATATGTCGTCGTCTGCATAGGACTCACCTCTATTACCGATGTCGTCATCTCCTGTACTCCACTCATAACTCTTCTCCTGTACTCCTTCGTCCGTTTATATTCATCGGCCGTCTAGCCGTTAATTCACTACTCTCTCCTAAACACAATTCATTATCTCCACTTCTCGTCGCCGTCGGTAAACCATGTACTCACATCCACCTACCGTCACACTATAACGTCGTCTCCCTGTACTCCACTCATAACTCAACATCCACAATTCATTGTTCTACATCCACTACCGTCACACTATATGTCGTCACATCCGTTCACATCTACCGTCACACTATATGTCGTCGTCTGCATAGGACTCACCTCTATTACCGATGTCGTCATAACTCAATCCCCCACTAGCCGTCAATTCTCCTGTACTCCACTCATAACTCAATCCCCCACTAGCCGTCAATTATGTAACACTACTCTCTCCTAAACACAATTCATTGTCTCCACTTATCATCGCCATCGGTAAACCGTGTACTACCACCTCATAACTCGTAGCATCCTCACATCCAATCCCCATCCAATACCGTCACACTATATGTCGTCGTCTGCATAGGACTCACCTCTATTACCGATGTCGTCTCTCCTGTACTCCACTCATAACTCAATCCCCCACTAGCCAATTCACTACTCTCTCCTAAACACAATTCATTCGGTTAATTCACTACTCTCTCCTAAACACAATTCATTATCTCCACTTATCATCGCCGTCGGTAAAGCAAACTTTGTAACAACCGTAGAATCTACCGCTTCACAACCACTACAATCTGTCACCGTCACATAATATGTTGTAGTTTCGTCTGGATTAACAGATATAACAGGTGTTGTTTCTCCTGTACTCCACTCATACGATACATCTCCAGAATTTTCATTCATACTACAACACCCTCCGAAAATTTTGATATCATCGATTTCCCATCCTGACATATTTCCCCCATTATCAACCACACAATATCCTCTTAGCTCAAATCTAAAAGTGCTGGATTCAGTAATTGTAAACTCTTCATTTCCAGAAAAATCAAAAGATTCTTCATTCCAATTCAGTTCCGTATCAATATTATCTTGAGAAAAGATTAAAAGGTTATTTTTATAAACTCTTATTTGGTATTTAGTATTATAATTGTTAACTCCAGAACTTCCATTTGTTGTTGTCCAAATTAAAGGAGATTGTTCATAAAAACTCAACTCTGATATACTTCCCACTTCGGAAGGATCAACGGTTATTTCAAACTTTAGTGCTAATGTTTCATCGTAATCGTTAGGGTCACAACTAGCTTCTGAAGGTAAACACATTCCTATATTATCTGCTCCCACAAAAGTACAAGAATGTTCTCCTTGATCTCTATAAACATTAGAAGCACTTACATTAACACATGAGCCAAAACTCACAATATCAGGAACGAATTCAGAATAGTCATTTTGATTATTTTGGTCTTGAGCATTACATTGGTCCAACGTCCAATTAACTAGAAGTTCTGTTTCACTCTCTTCACATGAAGAAGGACAAACTGATTCGCCACTTACATTAGCTGTCAAATCATGTTCCTCTCCAACACATGCACTTTGTTCAGGTCCAGCATCAACATCCAACTTACTTACTCTTAAATCTATGGTCACTGTAGATATACAATTATCAGAATTTGTATATTCTATTGTATAAAGGGCTTCTTGATCTTCAGTAATATTATTGAACTCCCAATACGTGGCTGCATCAGGTATATCACTGTAGAAGCCGTTGCTTCCAGAAATATTTACATTGTTAATTCCAACCGATTCTACTCCCATTTTTAAATCAGAGCCAGAACAAACGAAAACAGAATTTGCCTGATAAAAACCATTCCCCTTGTCTACAATAGGAATAAGGTTCGTGGGCTCTCCTCCATTTAATATTATTCCTTTGGTTTGCACCGGACAGCCGCAATCAGAGTCAGCAATAATGGAATACAATCCAGATCCCAAATTGTCCAAAATAAGGTTATATGTTCCTTCGGCAATTAGTTGATTACTCTGATCATACACCCAAATCGTTCTCTCACATGAATTATCGTCATCTTGTGCAAAGATATTAAGGTGTCCATCTTCAACATAGCATGAACTGGGGTGAATCACTTCTTCTAAGAAAAGTTTGCAATCCTGAGTGTTTGCGTTTTTAAAAATTAGCATTCCTACTAAAAAAATAAAACAGGTGTAAATTTTTCGGTTCATTTTGTTATCATTAGATTATCAATTGTTGAATGCATAAAGGTTTCCAAAAGTAAAAATAATAAAAGGCCTGATTAATAAACCTAGAAGTAAATTTTCTTACAAAAGGAAAGATAAAATTGGATCATATATGTTAGACCTTGGAATAACCTTAATTACACATTTATAGACCTTTTTAAAATTATTTAATTATAAAAGAAAGCGGCAATCTCAAAAAGAGATTGCCGCCTAATTTGCAAGTAAAATTGAAAATTAAAATTAGTGTTACTCGAGACTAATCATTTTCTTAGTGTCAGAGTAATTTCCACTTTGTATTTGATAGTAGAATACACCATGACCTCCAAGGGTTTGTTTATTTATTACAATTGAGTTTTCTCCTTTGGAGAATTCAGAGGAAACATTGTAAATTATTTTTCCAGTTATATCATATATTTCTAAAGAAACCATTCCGCTTTCTGGCAAGAAAAATTTGATATTCGTCTTGTCATTAAATGGATTTGGCTCATTTTGATAAACAATAAAGTTCTCCACTTTATCAATAGATCTTAAAGCATTAAGCTCTACATTATAAGTAGTCAGAGATTCTCCTAAATATACTTCATCAGTAAGAGCATCTTTATCATTAATCATGAGTTTTTCCGAAACATATCCAGAGGTATTGGCTTTTATCAAAATGTTTATCACATTGCTTCCATTCACACTACCTTCAGGATTTGTAACAGATACTGATACTCCTTCGCCTATAACAATATTGTTATTTGTAATCTCAAACACATCAGATGTAACATTTACAATTTCAGCATCATAAGTGTTAAATGAAGCTTGGAAACCATAAATATTTGTATTGTCTGAAATTCTAAGTTCAACAGTATACTCCTCCCCTGCTTCTAACCACTTATCTTCGTAATCAAGAGTAGTCGTTTTTGAATTTCTTGAAAGCTCACCTGACTTATTTGCAGAAATTTCTACTGAGTTATTAACATCACCTATCTTAATAGCCATAAGGTTCTGATCCTGCATATTTTCATGCAAGTCAACGATATTAATTGTCTCATCCAACGGCCAAGGATGTTCCTGATCCATAACTGTAGAAGGATCTAAAAATCTCCAGCTGTCATTATTTGGTAATACATCAATTAACCCAAGAATTAATTTTCTTAGCTGCACTAAGTCGCTCGCACTAACTTTTTCATCATTCGTTACATCACCTGCTATTCTACTATAAGCATCTTCGAATTTTGACAAGCCCAAAATGTGTCTTTGTATTAACACAATATCTAAAGTGCTCACTCCATTCAAGTAATCATCCGTTTTACTTGCCTCAATATTATAATCATAGTTCATTGCTACAAAATCAAAAGTATACCCATTTTCCTTATTCAAAGTCTGTTGATTCAAGTCATCTATTGAACCAATTAGGTTTACTTCCGCATTCATAATTTGTTCTCCTGTTGGAGATAAAACGTTCCCCGCCACACTTACTCTTTGACCTTCTCCACAAGCTCCTTGGTTATCAACAAGATTTAATACCACTGAACAGTAATCCGTATTCAGCTTTTCATCCCATACAGACATAACAATATCTACTGTTGGTAAATCATTACAATTGAAAACTTTTGCAGAACTGAAAGTTCCAGGAACCCAAAGCTGAGCACTACCAGAATTATACTCTGACTGCGAAGCATCTTCTCCCTGACCTTTGAAATAGTGCTCCTGAGTAATCTTATCCAAAACAGGGTGAGCCTGATCAAAGGTGAACAATAAATCTTCCTGACTTGTACAGTTATCGAATGATCCTAAGTCGAAATCCCTTGCCCAAAGTTCAACTTGACCATTATTCATTAACGCAGAAGAAATATTTACGCAATATGGAGTAGGAGCCTTCTTGTCAACCACCATAAATGTTGATAAGCAGCTGGTTATATTTCCACAACCATCAGACACCTTCCATGAAACTCTATGATTATCCATACTTCCCCAAATATCTTCAGGAATCGTAATTTTCACTTCCTCTCCCGAAGAAGTTGGTGCTACATATCTGTCCGGAATACCGTTACCGTTTGTATCGTTGAAATTACTGTCAAAACTTGGTAAGAAACTAGAAAACTCATATTCCCATGTTCCATCTCCCCATAAATCTACTAAAACAGTCCACTTCAACCAATCACTTGCACAATCACCGTTGTCCATAGCTGAATTCGTCAACATCAAGTTTCTTGTTTCACATTTGTCTCCATCATTATCTACATCTCCATTATCATCCACTTCATACATTTTTGGATCGCAATCATCAATAACTGGAGCTTCGTCATCCAATACTTTTATTACTTGGTAGTGATCCCAAATTCCATCATTCCCAAATCCATTTGGTTCGTATTGGCACCAATCAATAACTGTCCAATGATTGATAATCTTATAACATGCTCCATCTTCAAATTGGAAAGTGTCAGATTCGATACTATATCCAATTAAATCACAAGGACCTGCAGACCATGTTGGTTTACCAGAGTTTGGAAGATTGGTACAGTCTGTTGTCATATCATTAGGCCAAACAATGTCGTCTCCATCAAATGGATCCTCTGCTGTCTTATTGATTCTTTGAATACAAAATATTTCCGGAGAGTTAACTATGCTCCATCTTCTCAATACATATCCTGCTCCACATCCATCTAAGTACTCAATGTCAGAATAAGTTGTTTCAAGCGTCAAACAATTAGAAGAGGCCGTCGCTTCCCCAACTAGATCTAAGTCATCACAGTCATCTTCACAACTTATTGTTATTTCAGGAGGACAAACTATCTGAGGTGGAAGCTTATCTTCTACTCTTACATATGCCCATGTTTCATTATAGTTGTCTCCAGAACTTCCAAAGTTTCCATCTAAATCAGCATCATCCCATACTCTCATCCAAACTTTTACGATTCCGTAAGCTATCGTTCCTTCAACATCCGTTAAATCAGAACAGCAGAATTTAACAAAAGCCCCTCCATCAGGATCGTATGAAGAGCTATTTGGGTTAGAACTACCATCAAATGAATGTCCATCATCATTATAAGTTAAATTACCTGTATAACCACATCCATCTTCATCCTTAGTAGGATCTTCTTCTCTTCTTATTTCTATATGAACATCTGTACATCCATCATGAGATCCGTTATCTACACTTGCTGCATATAACTTAGCTATTCCTTCTCCGTCTCCAGAGTTGGTTAGAGATATTACAATATTTTGTTTAGCTACTGCTATTGGAGCTGTCAAATCTAACACCTCAACTGTAACGTCTTCTACCGTAGTATTGCCACAACAATCTTCCGCAATGTACTGGAAAGTATGAGTTCCTTTTGGAGCTCCTTGTACCAAATATAATCCTTCGGTAACATCAAAAGTAATCGATACACCTATAGGCCCATTTACTGTATAGCTCACATCATCTGAACAATTATCATGTAAAATATCTGGATAAGGCATATGGAAATTTGCTATACATCCCCAAGGGTCTACACTTTTAGTAAATCCTTCAACACTAATAGTAGGTGCCTCAGAATCAGATGCCTTAATTATCTGAACCAAATTTTGAGACTCTCCAGTACACCAATCCAGTATCAACCAATTTCTAATAATCTTTACACTATTTGTACATTCCGAACCGCATGCTGGTAATTCCGTATCAGTTTTTCCAGAAACAAGATTGCAAAGATTTCCGTTCAATGGAGTACCATTTACTGTTGGATAAGCATAAGTTAATGCTGTTTCGTAACCTACGATAGGTGTAAAGTGCTCCACAATAGCCGGCATAGAGGTATTCGCTCCACATGACAACTCTACAGGATTAACCGGAGGTGTCACATCTGTTAATTGAACAGGTTCTAAAATGAATTCAGAAACACATTCTGTCGATTGATTACCATAAGCATCATTAAACAAATATGTTCTTCTGATTAGCTTAGAACCACATCCATTATCAATTACTTCGTGCGCCATGTTGACAGACATAGGTCCGCAGTTTTCCTCTACTACAGGAGTAGGAACTGCGAAAAGGTTATCAACTATGGCTTCTTCGTCCGTACATAAAAATGTACAGTCAGGATCCGTATTGCCCACAGGACATGGACAAGTAATAACTTGAGGTGCTAATTTGTCTTCTACAACAATATCGCCCCAACAACTATTATTCGTGTTAGTATTAGTTACTGTCACTGAATAAGTACCCGGAGTTGTAACAGTTGTGCCAGTGACCCCCGAGATGTCAACGACAAATTCTGATAGATCACTTGATTCATCTTCTCCTTCCAAAATCATAGCTGGAGTAATTTCTGCCTCGCAATTCTCATCCAGTGAAACCTGAACGGAGTCATTACAAGCCATACTTTGAGCAGTAAGTGAACTATTAAAATAAATTGAAAAAGCGAAGGCTAAGAACATGTACCAAATAGATACACGTCGCCTTCCATGATTGTAAAAATCGGTTCTTACCATGGGTAAAAAGTTTTAGTTATTAAAAGAGTTTTTTGAGTTCAGTCAAATTAAGGACTCTTCTTAACTAAAAAGGGTGGGAAAACGATGTAAAGGTAAGTCGTTTTAATTTGCTTTAAAAAATATAAGTCTCGGTATTTTTTGTATATAATTTTTATTTATTCGTATTCTGATAGTATTCATCGTATAGATTATTCTAAGCTCATTTTTACATCCAAACTATCCTGAATAAAATGGTGAATGGAAAAAGTTTCTTCAGCACCTAGTTTTTGGCCAATCTGTCCACTTACATATAAGGCAAGTAATAGTATAATTAATACCGGAAGTACCCAAAGAATAGGGGCTTCCTTGCCCAAGGAAACATTAGAAAAACCAAAAATTGAAATAAAAAAAATAGCCACAATTATTATAGTGTACGCAAAAACAAAAATAGTCCAAACATTTGGGTTAGGTCCATAAAGACCATGGATTACCGTTCCTTCCTCTGATTCCTCAATATTTAAATTACACTGAGGAGACCAAAAGTGTCTTTTATCTTCTAGGATAGAAATAACCAAATGATTTTTTCTTCCCGATACTTTTAATTCAGTGTCTGATTTCAACTTAGATCTTAAAACGTCATTAATTTCATCAATAGATTTATCTGATTTGAATTCAAATCTTGGCCTTACTCTAAAACTTGTCATAATACTGTCTATTTTGATAATATAGCTGTTTCCTAAGCTAGTCTTAAAATACTATTTTTGATTCAAAATACTGTGAGAAATGCTTAATTACTTAAAAATAATAGTTTTCATTTTTTTTCTTCCCAATTTGGTAGTGTCGCAATCTTACTGGTTTGGGGCCAAAAGTGGACTAGGGCTTAATACTCAAAAGTGGGACGATTTTAGTAATAGAGACTTTCTCCTTTCTCCTTTTGGCGATGTTTTTTTGGAATCCTTCAATGATCAAAATGTATTATATGCTCAACTAGGCTATCATATACGAGGTAGTTCCGTCCGGTTCAGAACATTTCAAGGACTCTCTGATATCACAGAAGGATTTAAGTTCAAAAACCTTGTATTGGAGCTCGGAGCTAAAAAATTCTACGGCAATACTCAAGATAAATTTAGACCTTTTCTGATTTTAGGGATACGAGGAGAATACACCTTGGGTACTAATCTTGACGATTTTGCTTCTTATAATTCTGCTTTTTTCCCATTTGATGAGTACGTTAGAAAAATTAATTACGGGGTTAGTTTTGGTGGTGGTTATGAGTGGTTTGCAAGTGAATTCCAGAAATTATTTATTGAAGTATCGGTCAATCCAGATTTTTCCTATCAATACGATCAACCGATTATTCAAGATGTTATTAATCCTATCACTAATCAAATAATGGACTTGCCCACCCGTACCATTCGTAATTTGAGTTTTGAAATAAAGATTGGAATGAAGTTTCTTAGAAAAGTAGTTTATGTCAATTGATAAATCGTTTATCCTATTAATTGGATTATTGATCTATTTTTCATTGTTCTAAAATAGATTATGTAATAGTTTTAAAACAAAAACAATGGAAGAAACACACATTATTGATTACAAAATCTTCGGTGAAGAAATGCAATATGTTGAAATTGAATTAGATCCCAATGAAACTGTGATTGCCGAGCCAGGAAGTATGTTAATGATGGATGATAGTATTACGATGGAAACCATTTTCGGCGATGGCAGTAATCAGGATAAAGGAATCTTTGGTAAGATACTAAGTGCCGGAAAAAGAGTCTTGACCGGAGAAAAACTATTTATGACTGCATTTACTCATACGGGATATGACAAAGCTCAGGTTTCTTTTGCTTCTCCATATCCTGGAAAAATAATACCTCTTGAACTTGATAAGCTCGAAGGAAAAATAGTTTGTCAAAAAGACGCCTTTCTCTGTGCCGCTAAAGGGGTAAGTGTTGGAATAGAGTTTAGCAAAAAACTAGGGCGAGGTTTTTTTGGTGGTGAAGGTTTTATTATGCAAAAATTAGAGGGTGATGGTCTGGCATTTATGCATGCAGGAGGTTATATCGTTGAAAAGTATCTAGAACCAGGTGAAGTTCTTCGTGTTGATACAGGGTGTCTAGTTGCCTTCACCAGAGACGTACATTATGACATAGAGTTTGTAGGAGGAATCAAAAACACTCTTTTCGGAGGAGAGGGTTTATTTTTTGCCACCCTTCAAGGTCCAGGTAAGGTCTGGATTCAAACCCTTCCTATAAGTAGACTTTCAGATCGAATCATGGGGCATGCAGGTGGGTATAGCAAAAGAGGCGAGGGAAGTATTCTAGGTGGTCTAGGGGACTTATTAGACGGAGATGGGTTCTAAATGTTAAAATTCCTGTGAATTACAATATTAACTAAGAGGTTCGGGTTTACTTATTAATTCTGACTTAAAATTTTTTACTTTTTAACGAAAACCTCTTATGAAATACTTGTTTTTCCTGATTTTACCTTTTCAGTTTTTTGCTCAAAACTATGATGATGTTTTAGTAATTATTAATTCTAATAGCAGTCAATCCATTGAAATAGGATCCTATTTCTCATCGCTGAGAAATCTGCCTCAAATAAATCAATTCGAATATCCTTTCGAAACGGGAAAAGATATATCTGTGTCTGATTTTAATGCTTTCAAAAACACTATTAGAAATTATTTACAGGAGAACGAGATATCCGAACAAATAAACTACGTAGTAAGCACTATTGATTGCCCTTTCAATATCGATACTTCAATTCATGGAGTGGCAAATATAAAGCCTTCTTTTGAGCACTCGATCATGCTACTCAACCAAGACAATCTTTTTGATAGTTTTCTAGCTTATAGTGAAGATAATTCTGAATCAAATTTTAGTTCTCAGGCTTTTAATCATTATTTGTCGTCAAGATTAGATGGTCCAAATGTTCAATCTATAAAGAGAATGATTGACAATAGGGATGAGGAATTAATAATTGGAGATATAAATCCTATAGGTCTTGATTATGTAGCTAACGAAGTCACTTCTTCTAATGTTAAACAAGCACTATTGAATAAGTTGCTTGCTTTATCAGAGTTGTTAAATGAAAATAATATTTCTAATAGAATTGATAGTGCTGATATTGCCATTTCTTCAGGTAGATATTCCACGTATCTCTATTATGGAATGCCTACAGAAGATATCGATAACCAAGCCGATATCGATAATGGAGGTTTATCTATTGTTTATACATGTAATTCTACCGATACTGAATCTGATCAATTTAATATATCTGTTTTCGATATACTTGAAAAAGGTGGGAAAATGGCTGTTGGAGCCAACACATGCGTATACGTTAATAGTTATGATTTTGACAATTTCTTTAAGCGTTTATTTCTTCAAAACGAAAAATTCAATGTAGCCGAAGCTTTCCACTTTGCTGATAAAAATACGGCAACCGTTCTTTTCGGAGACCCAAAAACTAGAATTTCTTATTCGTTGAGTTCTTTAGATGAATTAGTTGAAGATGATGATATTTTAGTTTATCCTACGTTGGCTCAAGACGTTTTAAATGTTAATGGTATTAAAGGTAAGTATTCCTATAAAATATTTGATGTCAATGGCAAAGTTCTAATTAATAAAAATTCTGAGGCCCCACATATTTCTATTTCCCATTTATCAAGTAATAACTATTTTATTCTTATTCAAAATCATAAACACTATAAGGTGCTAAAATTTCAAAAAATAGATTAGTATTTTCTAATCTCATTGTTGTCTAGGTCTAAAACTTATATCGTAGTCCAACGGAAATATAGGAAGATGAGATGTCTAGTTTATAATTGCTATTATATTCATACGATCTCTTTGTGTTCCATTGTAATCCTGTTGTCAAATCAAAACGATCGCTAATACTCTTGCTAAAGTTTAAACCTAAATTTAACGACAAAAGGTTAGATACTTTTACATTATTTCTACCCAGTGGCAATAAATTTAACGTTTCTTGATCAATTAATTTGCCTCTCGATAGATTAAGTAAACCAACATTTACTCCTACATTTGGCGTTATGGTTAAACCTTTTAAATAAAAATCATATCCCAAACTTAAATCCAATCCCAGCATAGCATATTTTTGAAATAGATTATAGTTTGTTATAATCAATCTTTTCTCAAGAATCGATTGTTGATCACGTTGATAATCCAGTTCTTCGTCAACAAACATTCCTGAATATTCATGAAGTTCATAGTTAAGTCCCACGTAACAAGACCATTTCCCGAAACTTCTTTGAATTCCAACCTGAGATAAAAAGGAAGAATGATGTCTGTTAAAAGAATCTAAGAACATCTGAGATTCTCTGTCTAAAAGAGTTGGATCTTCTTTTACAAACCCTAACCCTTGCTTCGCATAAATATATGTTTTCTGATCTGTTACTTTCTTTATTTCCGTGTATACCAAATCATTCTCAATAATAACTTGTCTCTGGGGACCAACCAATACATTTTCAACTAATGGCAAAAAATTTAGCCTATTTATTCCAACTGAATTTCTAGTCTCTCTTTCATTCCTGCTAAACAAGCTTCTCTCTCCCTTTTTTAAAGATGTTTTTTCTCGTGTTTGTTTGTGTAATACCCTTAAAACAGCGTCGTAAAGTGGTAATTTTTCTTCGTTTTGATTTGTGTAATATGATTTCTCTTTTCCTTTTACTATAGCCATCTCATTTTGTACCACATCTTTAAATGTTTTGGTTTTTCTTGATGGTGCTTCTAAATTATTACTGATACCACTTATATTGTCAAATTCTATAGATTCTCTTTTCTCTTCGATATTTACTATTCTGTCATCATTTATTTTATAGTCGTCATTCCCTTCAATTGCAATCAATGCTGGCTTTTCTCTATTGCTAAATGTTTTTAGATCCTTTGACATAAAAAAGCTGCCGCCTCCAATAAGTATTATGACCAGAAAAGCTATGGCATATTTACGTCTATTTGTTTTCTCTGCCTTTGGCATTCTTTCATCTTCGATCAACTTGCTCCAAATTCTTTCTTTATCAATATGCTTGTCTTTCATAATACAAATTGTTATAACTTGATTCCAAATTTTGTCATATCCTCTCTTAGTAATGACTTTGCACGAGTAAGATATACTCTAGATGAGCTTGTGCTTATACCAAGATTTTTGCTAATCTTTTTATGTTCCATTCCATGAATTACAGCCATTTCAAAAACATCCTTGTATTTATCCGGTAGTCTCTTAATCGAATCTAAAATAAGTTGTATCTCCATCTCGTCCTTAAAATTGATTTCGACGAAAAATTTTTCACTTACTTCTGATAGTTCCTTATTAACAATATTCTTTTTGAAATCAGATAATTAATAGTAAGCCTTTTAGCGATGATTGATGACCACGTAAATATGCTGCTTTTAGTAAAATCATATTTATCAATATTATTGAAGATTTTAATAAAGCTTTCTTGCACCAGATCTTCTTCCTCTTCTGTTGACAAATAGTTATGAAAAGAGATACTATTCAATACATTTTGAAATAATAGGTCATAAAGCTTCCTTTGGGAAGTACGATCAAAAGATCTGCATCCCTCTACAATTTCTTCTAATGCTTTATGACCTATTTTCTCCAAAATGTGATAACTCTATTTCATACTACTACTTTTCGAAAGTTCGCTGAACCCCATCAGCGGCGAGATTATCATCTATAATTATCTCATTATTCATATGGCTAATTACTCCAACATCCATCTCCATCGAACTGATATTATCCGTCAGTATTAGATTATATTCCTCATCCTCCAATAGAATCTCATAGTCATAAATTCCCTCATCAATTAAGTTAGTGCTAATAGGGCTAGTTATGTTATGTGTGATTGTAACCTTTTTTGCGAAAGGATCAAAATCCCATAGTATTTCTCCTTTGGAATAATTATAGTCTGGTTGCCATCCACTTCTTAGTAAAGTCATTGAGAATTCTCCCGTCAAATCTTGAGGGCATTCTCTATGGTAATATACACCATATTGGCAACCATCTGGATAACTAACTAATAGCTCAACAGGGTGATGTAATTTTGTGTATGTCCAATCTCCGGTTACAGACTCTCCAGTCAATAAATCTTTCCACTCTAAGCTATAAAGGCCTCCAGCTGAAGTTATTAAATCCCCATTTTCATCAACACATACTATTGGCCATTCATCATATTCACAAATAATAGAGGTATCACATAAGGCCCAATATTCCACTATACTTGGCTTGGCATTACACCCGGTTGATATGGAATTCATTAAATAATAGTTTAACGAATCTACATACCCTTCTTCTGGAATATCTACAGGGATAAAGATGAGTTCCGGCCCGGAAGGCTCTCCTGGTTCCTGATCTTTATCAAAGCTATTATTTAATTGATGATTGCCATTTCCAATAAAGTAAAGAACATACTCCCCGGGGTCTATGTTTTTGAAAGCAAATGTGCCATCACTCTCAGAGTGTGTTACCCCAACTTGAGGAGTTTGAGGAACATTGTCCGAATTTCTATGATATAGTTCTATTCTTTTTCCTGAAAGAGGTGCCTCTCCAACACCATTTTTATCCTCGTCTAACAAAACGAATCCACTTATGGAAACCATGCTGTTACTTATCGCTGGCAAAATATAGAAATTATTATCCTCATCAACTTCACAACTATCTAAATCAACAGGTAAAAAATTCTGTTCACTTCCCATTGACGGATCGCCATCAGGGCTTTCGTCCACAGCCGAAATACTAATTATTTCTGGTATAGGGCTAAATTCCTCATCCAATACTATAACCGCATCATAGACAATGGGTGTAAGAAAAAACTCGTACTCTCCATTCATATCAGTAATAGTAGAAGACAACAAATCTGCAGGGTAACCATTCTCGTCCCTCACATAAATAGCCATTGGTTGATGAGGAATA
The DNA here is from genome assembly GCA_965230495.1 of Saprospiraceae bacterium. Lineage (GTDB taxonomy): Bacteria > Bacteroidota > Bacteroidia > Chitinophagales > Saprospiraceae > JACJYM01. The sequence goes on from OZ246004.1 coordinate 2,953,736, forward strand.
GGGGTCATATCTGTTCCGTTATCAGAAACTACTTTACCTTTTACTATATTCGTTGAACAACTCTGTTGTGTCGAGATATTAAAATCATTGCCATCGTCTTTTTCGTCAATTTCAAGATATACTCCAATCACTCCTTTTATACTGCCATCCTCAAAATCATCTCCATCAGGTGTTGAATCACTTGCAGTTATATTGTTGACATTAATGGTATTAGATGTTATTTGAATAAAAAGATTTTCTTGTTCAGGAATAATATTGTTAAAGAGGTAATTTCCATCACTATCCGTTTTGACCGTTGATAAAATCTCAATGCTTTCTATACTATCCCCTTCATAACTGTATTTAACAACAGAAACGTCTAAACAACAAATGGTATCTACCGAAAAAGTTATCGTACCTGAAATAGTTTCTTTTTCTAAAACCTTTGAACTGTGTGTAATATTGTCTTCTCCACAAGCGAATAACATAACGGCAAGCATTATATACACTATCTTTTTCATTTCACTTTTGTTTTTTTATGTTAATTAAAACATAGGCCTATAATGGTATATACAGACCTTTCATAGAAACGCTACAAAAATGATTGTATTTAATGTACTATAAAAAACATGTCACAGGTCTTGTTAATTATTTTTTACTTTTGTGATCCAATTAGTTTTGTGCCATGATAGATAAGTTAGAAGCAATTGTAGATAGGTTTCATTATTTAGAAGAGAGGTTGTCAGACCCTGAAGTGATCAGTGATCAGAAGATTTTTGCAAAAACTAATAAAGAATACAAAGACATAACTGAAATTGTTCAGGTCTATCGAAACTATAAATCTATTGTTGCCAATCTTGAATCGGCCGAGGAAATGTTGAAAGATCCCGATCCTGAAATGAAGGAGATGGCCCAACTTGAGATTTCTGATCTATCCAAGGAAAAAACAGAACTTGAAGAAAAGATCAAAATACTTTTGATACCAAAAGATCCTGAGGATGAAAAAGATGTAATTCTGGAGATTCGTTCAGGTACAGGAGGCGATGAAGCCAGTATTTTTGCCGGAGATCTTTTTCGTATGTATTCAAAATATTTTGAATCACAGAATTGGAAATCGGAAATATTAGATATAAATGAAGGTACTGTAGGAGGATATAATAAGATATCCATGGAAGTATATGGAAATAACGTTTACGGAAAACTAAAATTTGAATCCGGAGCCCATAGGGTTCAGAGAGTTCCCGAAACAGAATCAAAAGGAAGAGTCCATACTTCTGCAGCCACAGTTGTTGTAATGCCAAAATTTGATATCGAAGAAATTGATATTAGAAAAGATGACCTTCGCGTGGACACTTTTCGAGCAAGTGGTGCTGGGGGACAGCATGTTAACAAAACAGAGTCTGGGGTTAGATTTACCCACATTCCTACCGGAATTGTTTCAGAAAGTACGGATTCCCGATCACAACATAAAAATCGTGAGATAGCCATGCAAAAACTTTATGTCCGGATTCAAGAGGCTCAAAAAATGGCTGCGTATAACGAACAAAAAAACAAAAGAAAGTCTCTAGTTGGAACTGGAGATCGATCAGATAAAATAAGAACTTATAATTTTCCTCAAAATCGTCTAACAGATCACAGGATCAATCTCACTTTATATAGTTTAGATAAGGTAATGGAAGGAGATATAAATGGCATTATAGAAGCACTTGTTGTAGCTGAAAATGCTGAAAAGATGAAAGGAGAAGAATAACTTTTTATCAAATATATCGTTCTATTATTGATGAGAAAGTTGATCATATTTTTATTTCTTTTTTTTAGTTTTTCCACTTTTGGTCAAACACCTTCCGCCTTTAATGATGAACTGGAAGAATACATCCAACATACCGTTCCTGTACTATCTGTTTATGATCTCTCAAGAAATTTAGAGGAATATGTCCTTCTCGACACTCGGGAAATAGAAGAATACAATGTATCACATATAGAAAATGCTATACATGTGGGTTATGAAAAGTTTTCCCTTTCAAGTATTAAAGATTTAAGCAAAGATCAAAAAATAATCCTTTACTGTAGTATTGGATATCGAAGTGAAAAGATTGGGGAAAAATTAATCGAGGCCGGTTATTCCAAAGTTTACAACCTATACGGAAGCATCTTTGCTTGGGTCAATGAGGGTTTAAACGTTGTAGATAATCAAAATAGGGTTACGTCTAAAATTCATACCTATAATAAATCATGGTCTAAGTGGGTGATGAACGAAAAAATGGAAAAAGTGTGGTAGCTACTACTACTAGAAGATCACATCTTCTATAATATCGCAAATCTGGTTAGCAACTTTTTTATCGTCAAATTCTTTTTCTGCTTTAAGCCTCCCCATCTCTCCCATTTTATGTCTTTCTTCATATGATAATTCTAGAAAATCTTTAATTGACCATACCAAAGGCTCCACTTGTTGAGCTTTGATAAGATATCCATTGCTCCCATGATCTACTGTTTCACGGCATCCCGGTACGTCTGTAGTAATAATGGGTTTTGCCATGGCCATCGCTTCAATTACAATTCTTGGAAGACCTTCTCTATATGATGGTAAAACAATACAGTCTGATTGACTTATTAGTTTTCTAACATCCCTAACAAAACCAAAATACTGGATGATATCATTATTAACCCATTCTAAAACATCATCTTCCTTAACTGTTGCAGGGTTATCATCATCTAACTCCCCAATAACCCAAAATCTTAAATTATCATATTCCTTATTCAAAATCTTGGCAGCAGAAACGAATTCGAGAATTCCCTTATCATAAAGCAATCTTCCCAAAAAAGTAAACGTGATGGTCTTTTTTATCTGACCATTTGGGTATGGATGAAAATGATTAATATCGACTCCACATCCTTTTACCGCTATCGCTTTTTCTTCATTAACTATTCGGTTATCTATAAAAAACTGGCGATCATCTTGGTTTTCGAAAATGATTCTATCCGCTCTCTTACCTATTAATTGATACAAGGTCTTGGTAATTGTGTTGACAATGTTATCATGAATAAAAGCATAACCTAAGCCCGTCACTACCGATATTGACGGAATTTTCAATATTCTAGCAGCTATAGTTCCAAAAATATTCGGTTTATGTGTATAGTGAAGAATAACATCTGGCTTTATCCTTTTGTACTTTCTGTAAAATTCAGCGATCAACAGTATATCACGAAATGGATTCGTACTGTTTCGTGATAGGCTTCTAAGAGCATAATGTTTGACTGTAGGGAATCTGTTTTTATATTCTATATATTCATCTACCGGAGCAATTATAGATACTTCAAACCCTCTTTTAAGCAACTCTTCAATTACATTAAGTCTGAAATTAAAAATGTTCCAGGTTGTATTAGCTACTATGACTATCCTCTTGTTCAGCTTATCCTTGGTTTAATTGCTTTACTACTTGTTTAATCTCCTGTTCGTCAGATTTGGGATATATGAGTAGGGCTTCTTTTTCATCCACTACTATATAATTTTCAAGCCCCTTGATAACTACCATCTTTTCAGCATCTGACTTTACAATAGTATTTCGAGTATCGATTAACTCCGTATTATCACCTATCTGAACACACTCGTTATCATCTTTGTCTTTGTAAGAATGAAGGCTGTTCCAAGTACCTAAGTCGCTCCATCCAATATCTACAGGAAGGGTGAATACATTATCCGATCTTTCCAAAATAGCATAATCAACTGAAATGCTTTCTGTTAATGGATATACTTTGTCTATATATTCTTGTTCCTCTGAGGTCCCGTATTTGCTCGCGTCTGTTGCAAGAACTTCTAATATGTTTGGGGCGTTCTTCTCAAAAGCAGTTAAGATACTTTTCACGGACCAAACAAACATTCCTGCATTCCATAGATAGTTTCCAGAAGCTAAATATTTTTCAGCTGTTAGTGAATCAGGTTTTTCCTTGAAGGCATTGACTCTACAAAAGCCTATACTTTCATCATTTTCATCTTCGCCGATGCATTCATTACCTATCTCTATATAACCATACCCAGTATCTGGCCTCGTTGGCTTGATTCCCATTGTTATGATAGATTCTTGTGAAGCCGCAAAGTCAAAACATTGTTTTAGGTATTTAATGTACTCTTCTTCTTTTAAGATCACATGATCTGATGGCAAGACAGCAAAAACAGCATCCCTGTTTTCAGATTTTATTCTAAGTGAGGTATATGCCACACAAGGGCCTGTATTGTTCATCGAGGGTTCGCACAAAATATTTTTGTCAGGCAATTCAGGAATATGGTCTTTTACTAATGTCTTATATTTCTTATTAGTTACAATCAAAATGTTCTCCACTGGAACTATTTGAACACTCCTTTCAAAAGTCATTCTAATAAGAGACTTTCCTACTCCTAAAATATCAAGAAATTGCTTAGGTCTATCCTTTGTACTTGACGGCCAAAATCTGGACCCAATTCCTCCAGCCATGATTGCAATGTAGTGATTCCTATTACCCATAATTTTACACCTACTTAATTATTTCTATTTGCTCTTCATATATTCTAATACCTTCTTTAAATACGACCAAGAGAAAAGTTCCGGATTTAAGTTCCGAGATATTTATACCTGTATCAAAAACACCTTTTTTTACTATTCTTCCATTAATATTTAGGATTTCGTAAGTATATTTCCCAGACGGCATACCACTAATAAATATTTCATTGCTTACAGGATTGGGGTAGACTAAAATATTTTCTAAATTTTCCTCAATAGAAGACACCTCCGAAAAATCTACCCAGTATCTGGGGAGTACTTGATAACCGTCAAAATAGAGAGCTTCAGTATCATATTGAGAAGCTACCCCAACTATATTTAATGGTTCCATAGGAGCTAAATCGAAGCTCATCTCCGTATTATTGTCAATCCGTATAGTAAAATTCTCTACTCCATTTGTCATTTCCACATTAAAGCTTTCTCCATTGCCAAGCCATTGAGATTTATCAATATAACTAAGGTTATTCATCTGTACGATTTTTCCCTCTTGTCCTTCTTGATGCTGTGATATTATTATAGGTTCTGTCAACTCATTGTTTGAAGAAAGAACATTTATTTCTTCTATATATAACTCTGTAAGTCCATTGAAAAAAGAAAGCTCTCCCTTCACAGATATCAAATCTCCTTCCGTAACCGAGTAATTGATATCATCCGATCGAAAAAGCCAAAGACCATCTCCATATTGATCAATAATAGTGAATAAATAACCGAAGGTTCTAAAATTAATACTATTCACCACTCCCAATACTGTCACTTTAGTGTTTAGCTTCTCCGGAAATCCTTCATCATCGACATCCAATAACTCTGCAATATCATATTCCGGATAATCCTCTACTATTGCATCCTCTCCATCGCAATCCTCATCTATTCCATTATTTGGAATATCAAAAGCGTTTGGATGTATGTTTGGATCATTATCATTACAATCCTCGTCAGAATTATATCCATCATTATCATCATCTATAATTAATATAATGCCATCACAATTTTCATCTATATCGTTATTGGGTATTTCCTCTGCATCTGGATTAATTGCACTATTATTATCATCACAATCTTCATTTTCATCAAATCCGTCACCATCTGCATCTATTGTTTCAATCATTAAAAAATCATTGATTAGCATAATTTCTCCATTCAAATAACTAGTACCAGCTATCAAATCAGTAATGTCATTTTGGTCATAGTCTCCTATCATTAACTGTCTCGAGAAAAAATCTTCATAGTCAACCTCTCCTTTTTGATAGCTAAAATTGAAATTATTGATTTGAGTAAAAATATCTAGTTCGTTTCCTGCTAATATCTTGACCTTTCCTTCTTCTTCAAACACCTCTATGGCTCCTGAAAAATATCCTTCTTTTACCACTATTTCATTGTCAAAGATTTCATTATTCTCATTTTCAATAATTACTAACTTTTCAGTGTCTCGTGCTATATATACGATAATATCCTGATCTCCGTCGCCATCAAAATCATATGTATCACAGTGATCCGGATGATCGTCTCCCAAGAACGAAATTCGATTGTTAAATCCTCCATTTTGATCATTCTGGTAATAGTGTACTTTTCCGTAATAGTCCCATGATATGATATCCATCCACCCATCCATGTTTATATCTTTAGTTATAGCTTCCCAAGCAACTCCATACATATCATCCCCTTTTTCAAACCCTCCATTTCCGTCATTTTTAAAATGTCTTGGGCCACGGCCTACAGAAAAAAGAATTACGTCTTCATCTCCATCTTTATCATAATCATAAACTTGCAAATTATCTGCATCATGCACATCGGATTCAATTAAATGACTGGTAATATATTTCCCATTTTCATTTTCTAACCAAAGAAGAGATGTATCGATTTGGGGTGAAGCACCTGGGGCAAGTGCTACAAAAACATCTATATCATTATCATTATCAATATCTCTAAATACTACATCTCTAATCGAAGACGAACTATTATATATCGTCTTTAAAGAACCCATTGATCCATTTTCTTGCCGCATATAACCGATCCAATCAAAATAGAACAAAGGCAGATCTAAATCTCCGTCGCCATCAACATCTTCCGTTTTTATATTTCTTACATTCATAAAGTCTCCTATCGTATGGGTAAAATCTTCAACAGGATCATATATACCAATATAATTTGCATCTCCTACAAAAACCAACTCCTCAGAGCCATTGTTATTCATATCATGGGCATCGACAAATAGTGGTTCTTCTCCTACATTAGATAGTTTTGTTGAAGCTCCAAAAGAGTCATTGGTTCCTTTTTTCCAATACAGTCCGCTTCTTATTACTTCTCCATGAATCAAATCCAGTACCCCATCCTTATCGAGATCATATAGAAAAGGTGCTAGGACCACATTTTCCAGTGAAATTAAATTGACTGCATTCTGAAAAGTACCATCTCCATTGCTTGCGAAATATTTCATTCTTTTATTCGCATCCAGTGCATAAATATCGTAACCCCCAAACTGGTTTTCAATCGCTCTTGGTCGCTGATTTCCACCACCTGTATAAGAAATAACCGATTCAAAACTGTTATCTCCATTGTTGAGATAAACCCTTAATTGTCCATCTCCCATACCGGTTATGTCCAACCAACCATCTTGGTTAGCATCCTGAATAAAAATATACAGGAAAGAAAAAAAGTCTCCAAATCCATGATTAAAGCTAGTATTTCTCGAGAAAGTACCATCTCCGTTATTAAGATAAAGACTTATTACTTTATCTATATATAAAACAAAATCTTCTTTTCCGTCATTATCAAAATCCGCAGCATGATAAGTAGCATAATCGTTACCATCAGATATTTTGCTATGATAGATAAAATTAGTTCCATCTATATTTTCAAATAAAAGAACACCACTTTCTAGACATGTCGTACATTCTGTTGATAAAACATCCTTGTCGCCATCGCCATCAAAATCAACATAACCTAAAGCCCCTTCCAGACCATACTCATCAAATAAGTTTAACCGTCCTTTTCCATAAAACTGATAATTTCCATCGTTTATAAAATCTGCAGATTCAAACTGAAAATTACTACAATGTATATCATCAAGTCCGTCACCATTAATATCAATAAATTCAAAAGAATTTCCATTGGAATGATTAAAAATGATTTTCTCTGTTTGTCCCCACAGTATATTACCTAATAATAAAAGTAATCCTAATAATATTGATTTTGTCTTGCACATGGTTATAAAAGTTTACATTTTCGTATCCAAGCTTTTCCCTGTTTCAATATGGCTGAAGTCCGGTAGATAATAATTGATTAATTGAATTATATCTGTTTTTGTAATTTCCTTTTCGAACAGTTTTTCAAATTCCAATACCAACTCATTAATAGTTTCTAGTTTTGGTCTTTCACTGTTTTTAATTACTCCTAACTCAGAAAAACTGTCCCAGTCCAATTTGTCTCTATTGTCATAAAATTCTTCATATAACTTCTCTCCAGAAGTGTCTGACGGAAAGAAATATACCGGATACTTTTTATTATCCATAGTCCAATCAGCTGATTTTTCCTTGGCTTCTTGTTCAGAATTGCAATAATCAGGTTCCAGTCCCATTTCTGCTAAAAATTTCTCAGCGATGCTTGAAAAAGTCATCATTTGCTCTTCTTTCAGTTTTGGAAAAAAAATATCCCCCGAATCGCCCAATATGCTGGCGAGCATACAAAGTTGTCCGCTTTCGATCGGAGATACAAAATATCGCTTTACATCCGATGGAGAGGATAGCGGTTGTCTTTTCATGATCCTATTGATAAATCCATAAAGCAATGACCCATTACTGAAGGCAACATTGGCAAATCTAGCCGTGGTAATTTTCATATGTCTGGAATACCCCATCAATACTTTTTCCATCAATTTCTTGCTGGCTCCCATTACATTAACAGGATTGGCAGCTTTGTCTGTTGATACAGAAAAGAAATGATTGGGATTATTTTTCAATGCTTTTTCCAACAATCTTTTAGTGTTGAACACATTATTGTTGACCATGGCTTCAATTGCAAGATGGTCTTTCTCACTTCTCACGTGTTTATGAGCGGCAAAACAAGCAATAATATCATAATGGTTTCTATCCAGTAATTTTGTAAAAATGGTGCTGCCGAAATCAAATGGGTACGTAATATATTCCTCAGGTACAACCAGGTCTTTATTGCTTCTAAGGTCTCTGGTTAGTTCCGTCAATTCATTTTCGCTATAATCGACTACTGTTAGGCCTTTCGGGCCAAAGGGTAAAATTGCCTTGATATAATTGGACCCTATAGTGCCTGCTCCTCCGATAACGAGCACAGATTTACCACTTATTTCACGACTAATCTGTTCCGAGTTTGATCGTATATCATCGTCAAAAAGACTTTTTTGTCTTTTTGAAATGTGATCTTTTATGAACTGATTTGTATCAAAATGTAACATACTAGAAATTTCGTTTTGGTAGGTCTGAAAACCAGTCATATACTAAGTCGCTAGAAGGAAATATAACCACCCATATTGTTAAGATAATTAACTTCAAATCTATCACAGGACCATAATTAGATTGATACCATTTTTCCAATTCTCCTTTATATGGATAAATCTTTTCTGTATAGAATTTCCATGTATCTTCACCATTTTCTTTAACCTTTGTGATCAACTCTTCTTCATCACGAAATATAATAGATCCAATTCCTGACAGCCCTGGTTTTACATTATAAATCACCTTTTGCACATCTTTTGGATATTGATCAAAACTCTTTTTCATAACAGGCCTTGGTCCAATTATGCTCATGTCTCCAAAAAGTATATTCAACAATTGTGGCAATTCATTAATCTTTGTTTTTCTTAAAAACCCACCCATAGGTGTTATTCGTGGATCTTTTTTTGTCGTTATCAATCCTCCAGCCATATTGGGACTATCCTTTAACATTGTTGCAAACTTATAAATATTAAAGTGTTTATTTTTTAAACCGACCCTTTCTTGAAAATAGAAAATATATCCTTCTCCTGTCATTTTTAAGCCAATAACTATTGGTACAAGCAATGGTGCAAGCACTAACAAAGCCATCACAGCCGCAATTATATCAAATAGTCTTTTTACAATCTTATACATCTATGATTCAAATTCTTTGATGACCTTTATGACTTTATTTACTTGATCATCTGTTAATCCACTTGAAGAAGGGATACTAATACAATTTCTGTAAATTTGATTGGAAATATCTTCAATAGTATAATATGGCAAATTTTTAAACATCCTCAACTGATTCATTGGAACCCAAAATGGTCTGCTCTGAACGTCATTATCTAAAAGATGTTTGATCATTGCTTTTTGATTAGTAACTGACATGGTGTACAGCCAATTATTTGGGCAACAACCAGATGTTATTTTTTGAAATTTCAGATTTTTTCCTTCTAACTCCTCTCGATATCTGGCATCTATTTCCTTTTTTCTTTTTAGAAAGAAGGGAAGTTGTTCCATTTGAGCCACTCCCACTGCAGCCAAAATGTTTACTAATCGATAGTTGTATCCTATTTCATCGTGGTCATACTCGAAAGGATCTGTTTTTGCTTGAGTAGTAATATGTTTGGCTTTTTTTGCTAATTCTGCATCATCAGTGACCAAGACTCCTCCTCCTCCAGTGCTTATAATTTTATTGCCATTGAAACTAAAAGTGCCAAATTTGCCAAAGGTGCCAGCAGGCTTTCCTTGAAATTTTGATCCTAGAGCTTCGGTACTATCTTCTATCACCTCTAATCCAAATTTAGTAGACAATTCCACTAATCTATTCATGTCGCACATATTCCCCAGAACATGAACAGGTAATATCGCGGATACTCTACGACCATCTTTAACATTAAAGGATTTTCCGTCTTTCATCTCAGTCTCATTTTCAAGAAAATGTTCTAGTAAGTCCAAATCCATTTGCCAGGTCTCTTTATCAACATCCATCAATAAAGGATCTGCTCCCGTATAACAAACAGCATTACAACTCGCTATAAAAGTTATATTGGGTACGATGACATAATCTCCTCTTTCTACTCCAGATAATTGTAGAGCTACATGGATTGCCGCAGTCCCATTCATTGCAGCTATTCCATGCTTAGCTCCTACAAATTCAGCAACTTTATTTTCAAATTCGGTAACATAGCTACCGACGGAAGAAATCCATCCTGTATCAAGACAATCTTTCACATATTTCCATTCATTGCCAGAAATATTTGGTATAGAGAGTGGTATCATTGATTACAATTTACTTTTTCAACAAAACAATAGAATTGGAACAAAACCAAGGATTTTTCCATTTAATTAACATATTATTCCACAAACGTTCTATCTTATAAATTAACTTAAAGTTCCAAAAATAATGATGGCCCATATATCCTGTATATTCTAAAACTTGAAATCCGATTCTTGAAAATCTATTTGAGTTATACTTTGTTGGCCCGAAGCACCATTTGTATTTAGCAGGAAACTTATCATGATGTTTAAAGTCTCTCTTGGAGATAAATGAAAGTATTTTGGGTGCTATAAATTCAGGTAGAATTAAATTGATTAAGGTCGCAATATTTACTAAGGTCGCGAAAAAATGTATCACATGTCCATCTTTTTTGGTTATCGAAAAAACTTTCTTATGAAATGATTTTGGGTCATCAATATGTTCCAGTACCATTTTTGAAATCACCAGATCAAAAGGTTGCTCAATCTGGTAAATCTTTCCTTTTATTTTTTTAAAATAATTTCCTTTTGCCTTATTCAATTCTTCTTCATTAATGTCATTAATAAAATAATCAATTTTAAACTTTTTAACAATCTCCTCAGCAATACGGGATTAGCACCTGCTCCTATTTCTAATACTACTACTCCCTCTATTTTTTCAAGAAGAAGACTAGAGTCTTATCAAAATCTTTCCATGATTCGTCTATAAATTTGAGTCTATATGCAAAATTTATTTAATCTTGGCAATTATATTGACTATTCTATTTGCAGTTTCACCATCCCATTTGTCAGGTATACCTCCTTTTTTCCAATTTCCCGAAATCAGCTTGTTTAATGATGATTTTATTTTGTCTGGATCAGTTCCCACAATTTCGTTTGTCCCAATCGAGATTGTTTCTGGTCTTTCTGTAGAGTTTCTTAATGTAATACAAGGAATCCCCAGAACTGTTGTTTCTTCAGTTATTCCTCCTGAATCCGTTATAACTCCCAACGAGTTTTTGATCAAGTAAATGAACTCCAAGTATGACATAGGACCGGTAATAACCAGATTCTCAAAATTTAGAGTTAGTTGGTCGTACATTTTTTTCGTCCTTGGGTGCATTGGAAATATTACTTTTTTACCAAAAACGTTGTCATTGATCGTTTGAAGCAGCCCTTCTAAATCTCTCATCCCATCGACATTAGACGGTCTATGTAAAGTCATAACCAAGAAAGATTCAATTTCTAGATTTGCCTCCTTCCAAATTTTCGGTTGTATTAATCGATTTAGATTTGATAGTAAAGAGTCAATCATAGTATTTCCTACGAAAAATATTTTATACTCTCCGTGCCCCAGATTTTTTAAGTTTTCATTTGCGATTTCTGAAGTAGTAAAAAAGTAATCGGTAATACTATCAGTTACCATTCTATTTATCTCTTCAGGCATAGATTCATCTCCCGATCTTATCCCGCCTTCCACATGGGCAACTTTTATACCTTCTTTTTTTGCAACTATAGAACAAGCCATTGTTGAAGTTACATCTCCTACAACTACACATAATTCCGGTTTCCAATTTTGAACTGCTTCTTCATATTTCATCATTATACTGCCTGTTTGGTATGCTGCAGTCCCTGAACCCACGCCAAGATTAATATCTGGTTCTGGAATATTTAGTTGAGCAAAAAAATCGTCGCTCATTTTTTTATCGTAGTGCTGTCCCGTGTGGATAAGTCGATACTTCAATTTATCATCATGTTTTTCGTTATACCTGTGAATGGCATGAATTATTGGTCCTATTTTCATAAAATTGGGTCTTGCACCAGCGATTATATCAATCAATTTCATTTTACTCTTTGTATTATTTTATAGTTCTACCAGGATTTCCCACCACTATTTTATTATTTGGAATATCTCTAATGATAACACTTCCTGCACCCACTTTTACATCATGACCTATAGTTACACCTTCTTTTATTACAGCATTAGCTCCAATAAAACTTCTCGATCCTATTTTCACATTTCCTGCTAAAACCGCTCCAGGTGCTATATGCGAATATTCTCCAATCGTACATTCATGTTCCACAATAGATCCAGTATTACAGATTGCTCCATGCATTATTTTCGCCATAGGATTTACTATACATCCCGCAGAAAAAAGAACTCCAAAACCTATCTCAATTTTGCCTGATAAAATGGATGAACTGTGCTTTAAAACAATAGGTTGTTTTACTCCTAGATCTAGAAGTCTATTTGTTATTTTTTCTCTTAACTGATTATTACCAATGGCCACAAACCAATTGCTATTATTCAAAATTTCTAAAGACTCTTTGTCATATTCTTTTCCTAAATATTTTAAATTATAAGGATTCTTGTTTTTTTCTTCTATGTCAAAATAACCATGAATACTGCATGCATTACTTATTAGTGCATCACATACTGAATAGGCATGTCCTGAGTATCCAATAATAACTTTTTTAGTCTTGTACAATTGACTTTATTTTTTTAATATATCGTCTTGATAATTTTTCTCTATCAAAATGCTCTTTTGCATATCTATAGCCGTTCTCTCCAATTTTTTTCATTTCCTCAGAAGGTTTAGAAATATTAGTTCTAATTTTATTGGCAAAGTCATTTATGTTTTCAGGTTCAACAAAAAACCCGCAATTTGCTTGTTCCACCAAATCTCTAGACACCCCATCAATTAGCAAAAATAATGGTGTTTTGCAAGCCATGTAATCAAAGGTCTTGTTACTATAAATCGTTTTAAAAGTATCCACCTTTTTCAAAACAGACATTCCAAAATCAGATGCTATAATATATTTGAAAACCTCCGTTTTCGATACTGAGCCTATAAATCTTACATTCGATAAATTTCGTTTCCTTGCCTCTTCTTTAAGCATTTCTTTTTGCATACCGCTTCCGATTAGTACAAACAATACTTCAGGGTTGGATTCTTTGATGATTTCTGCAGTATCTAATACTTGAATTAAGTGGTTCGCTACTCCATGGGCTCCTACGTAAGTAATTACTTTTTTATTGGACCAATTTTTATCTTTTCTAAATGACTCGGCATTAAAATCGCTATTCAATATTTGATCAGATATTGCAAAGTCTGCGGCATTAGGAATAAAAAACACTTTTTCTTTAGGTACTTTTTTCTTGTTTATTAAAATATCCCTAAATGCTGGTGTCAAAACATTGATCAGTTTCGCTTTCTTATAGATAAAAGACTCAAACCAGTAGGCAAATTTAATAACCCATTTGTTAGAGACTACCCCTGTATCAATAGCTGATTCCGGCCATAAATCTCTTACCTCAAAAATGAATGGTATCCTTTTCCATCTAGATAATATAAATCCTGTTATCCCAACAAACAGCGGTGGAGATGTAACTAAAATGACATCATATTTCTCTCGAATTTTAAAAATACCTGTCCAAATACTTGAAAAAACAAAAGAAAAGTAGCCCCATAGCCTGCCTAGAAAACCTTTATTATATGATTCTGACACGTGGCACCGCCAAACTATAACCTTTTCATGATTCTTTTTCACAAAATATTTGCCTTTATATTCTGTTCTTTTCTCTTTTCCATTCGCATGCATCATTCCAGCAATTACAGTTACTTCGTGCCCTAAGTCAAGCCATTGCCTTGCCATTTCATTAAACCTAGAACCTCCCCCATCATCAGGTTCTAAAAAATATTGATGTATTAATAAAATTTTCATCCTAAGCTTCTAAACTTAAATTTGTTAATGACTTCATTCCCCATAAATTTACATATAACCATTGGAGTCTTCTTTTTCTGATAATAGTATCTTGATTCAATGCTACTAAGTATTTCATGATTTTCTGGCCAAAAACAGTCTATATTTTGATTTGGATATTCATTTAGGTGGAATCTGACCACAGCCTCCTCTGATGTTTTAATATTATCAATAATTAAAAGTTCGTCATCAGAAAGTCTTACTACCCTTGAATGTTTATTACCCTTGTAATCTTTATAACTGCCTTTCCATGATAATTCATTCTCTTCTTCTTTTAGCTCTTGGTTCCTTGTTGAAATCCATTTTCCATTTAGGAATCGTGAGATTTTAGGCATTTGATCATGATTTCCAAACTGTACGGTGTTGTGTGCCATTACTCCTTTGAAATAATCTGTCAATTCCCCTTCATTGTATGAATATGTCCCACTATCTCTGAGTATATTTTTGCCATCTAGCCAAAAATCTAAGTGAAAAGCATCATTACCTGGTCTAAAATTAGGCGTTGGTGTTTTGATCATTACAAAAGCTCCTTTTTTTCGTAGAATAACGACATCGTTATCCAACATTTCACTGGAAGGCATTTCTATCTTAAGTAATGGGTAGTTTAGTGATTCGCTTCCGCTCGTCCAAAACATTGCTTCGTTCGACTTCAGGTCTTCATAAACGCGTTTATTTAATAGTAGTGCAAAAAATGATTGCGTTGAAGGTCTGAAATCCCTATAGTCACAGCTATGCAAATTATTGAGCATTGCTCCATCATTACTACCTAAATTAGGAGCATCACCTTCGTTTCCAAAAGTTAACTTGTATTGCCATTTTCCAAGTGATGTAAGTTTCGCTAAAATTTCTTTGTCAAATGCTTTTTCATCCAGTAATTTCATGTTTTGCAATACGAAACTCATCGTATCGACCATTACTCTGTGATAAGTCATAGACTTTTGGGCAAATGTTCCATCTTTGTCAATAAGCCTTATTATCCTATCTTGAAGTATTTTTCTTCCCTTAATGCCCCATTTTATATATTTATGATCTTTAATTCCTAATTTATTTAGGAATACTGATCCTATATAGAGTGCTGCAGCTTCACTAGTTCCATGATTATTATTTTGTGCAATGGCATAATTGATATTAGGATATATTCTATGTAAATGATCCTCAATTAGTCTAATTAGGGACTTTGATGGACTTTGAGTTGAATTCAACAAGTTACTCGTTGTAATTAGCTTCATTAAACGAATGGATGCTTCTTGACCACATTTCCAATTTGGACCAATATTCAAGGGATTCTGAAAAGACCAATCCAACAATAATTCATTTATCTTATCTAAATATTTTTCTTTTGACGTTACTCTAAATGCTCTAGCCAAAATTGTTAACCAATCAAATCTTGATAATTCCCAAATTACCTTTACATCGCCTTGTGCAAAATCATTAATTGTAGTCCAGTGTTTATTTTTGTTTGTATGTTCTTTATTGATGAAAGGATTATAAAACCAATTTGGCAACCCGTCATATTTATATTTGTGTTGGCTAAAATATGTAAATTTACCGTCTATTAATTCCTCTGCGTTCAATAACAATCTTTTCTTCCACAATTCGTTAAAACTATGTATTTCGTTAGCTGTTCTGTGAAAAAAAGTTCCTGTTATTGGCCTTCCTTTAGGGAAAAGTCCTTTTCTAAAACCAACCAGTAAGGAAATCTTATACCATATAATATAAGCTACATTATTAATGCCTAGTTTAGGTATAATTTCAATTATTAATAAGCCTTTCTTTAGTCGTTTTAACAAATATTAGTCTGTTTAATTTTCGCAATCCATTTCTCTAAAATTTTTCCCTGAAGTACTTCCTATTATTCTAAAAGGATTGCCAGCTACAATTAAATTTTCCTTAATAGATTTGTTGATTAATGAGTTTGCCCCAATTATTACATTTTTTCCTATTGTTATTTCTCCAAACAACACTGATCCCGCTCCAACATAAACATTATCCATGATTATTGGAACCATTCGATCGCCAAAGTTTCTGCCTATGGTTACATTCTGATTAATTTGACAATTGTCTCCTATTTCAGCATTAGAATGAATTATAACGCCTAATCCCCAATATCCTAGTGTAAAGTTCTTGCCTATTTTTGCACTAGATGGTAGCCAAACGGAAAAGAGAAATCTATTTAACCATGATATCAGTTTTGGAATAATGGGAATTTTTTTCTTAAGAAAAAAATTCCCAATTCGATACAGTATTATTGGTGGAGACATAAACTATTTTATTTTATCAATGACAAATTTGGCCAACATTTTGGGTCGATATGACTTGATCTTATTCCTATTCCATACTTTCAGTTCCTGTAAACGATTTTTGTCTAAGGCCAAATCATTAATTATTTTTGCCAACTTTTCAACGTCTCCCTTTGGAAAGATGTATTCGGATTTAACAAGCGATTTTGACCTCACACCGCTTGATACTATAACCGCTAAACCACATTCCATAGCTTCATTTACGACTGCTCCCCATCCATCATACTCACTAGGTAAAACTAGACAATCTGACAAAACCATTTTTCCTATAATTTCCTCTTTAGATAGCACCCCTCCATAATTAATACGATCATCCCCCATATTATCAAGCACTTTTATTAAATCCTCTTTTAAGTCCCCTTCACCAAATATACTCAACTGAACATTTTCCAAAACTAGATCAAAGGCGTTGATTAAATCAAAAACACGTTTTCTTTCGATTATCTGTCCAACGTATATTACTTTAAGCGGTTCTCCATTTGAAGTGTTTTCTCTTTCAACTGGGTCAACACTATAAGCAAACTTATAGCTTTTCCATCTATTCGCACCTAATTGAAAGTAATCCTCATAAGCTTGGTCTCCCAACTCGAAGAAAGTAACCTTCTTCGAATTAACTACGTTTATTACGATTCGTTTTGCTAATTTATTTAACCATGAAGATTTTTTAATGCCCTCCGAAAAAATTAAAACCTTTTTTCTCTGTAATATTGCATAAACAATCAAAAAATAATTCTTCCAAACTGATAAAAACCCATGAACTCCAATGACATCCGAGTTCTTAAGTAAATTTTTGTTTAGTCGTTTCTCCCACAATTTTATGTATATATTTTCATCTATTCCTGAATCCCAATCATATCCCCTTCTAAAACTCCTGCCTTCCTTTAAAAGCCCCACACTCAATTCAGTCTCAGGAAGTCTTGAGAGTTCATCAAATATGGGTGTGATGTGCTTATTGTAATATGGTATTTGAATGTATACTTTCAAAAGACTAATTTAATCGTGGAAATAGTAATATCAAAATGGTTGTCCAATAAAAAACCTGCCCTGGCAACAGATTATATTCGTTCCAGTTTATTAACAAAATAGGAACTAATCCATAAGAAATCCAAATCAAAGATTTCTTAATTCCTATTTTTCTTATTGCCTTAAAAAGAGAGCATATTATCATTAATATGAAAAAGAAAAACCCAATTACTCCATGTTCTACTAATATTCCTAAATACAGGTTATGGGTAGAAAAACCAGCCAAATTTGAATTTTTTACAATCATTGTTTGGAATAATGGTCCATTATATGACCCAACTCCAATAGCTGGATGTTTTTCAAAAACCTCAATATACGAATTCCATATCTGCTTCCTTTCGTTATAAGAAGAATCCTTTGATAAATCACCATTAGATGCTTGTAAATCATTTATTTTTTTTAAAACTGACATTTCATATTTATGCTCATCTATAAACTTCATTACTTTAGGTGTGGCAAAAACAATTAAACAAATTGTAAGAATAAAAAGAGTTGCCTTTTTCCAAACTCTCCTTCCAATTCTAAAATAAGTATATGGTACTGAAAGTAATATAATAAGAAATAAAGGGGTTCTTCTTGCACTTACAAAACAAAAAAAAATGATTAATAGGATAAGAATTAGTTCAAGATATCCATTTATTCGTTTCGAATAATTAAAAATACTATATCCTGTGAGTAACCTAGAAGAATAAATAGAAATAATCATACTAAGCAAGCAATAAGGGTAAAACGCTTTACTACTAAAGGCCATATAGTATGACCATTGCTGCCCAAGAGATGATAGGTTTATTACTAAAAGAGGTATAACTATAAAATTTGACCAAAACAAAAATTGAAAAAAAAATCTTACTCTAATCTCTGGGTTGAAGTTTTTATTTAGCAAAAATAAAAATGTTAATACAACAATAAATGATGACATGTGCCATATAGAGTACAATATTCCATTTACCATGTCTTTCGAATTAAAAAGACCTAAAAACATCATTCCCCCAAAAAGTAAAACATCTATGTTTTTTATTAATGACGATCTAAAAGATTTATCATGAAAAAGAAAAGCTAAGATCAAAATTCCACCAAAAACAGCTAATGGTAGTCGTAAATAAATCAAGGCTGAAAAAAGTGGATTTGAAGCACTAGCTCCTGAAAATGTATACGAGAAGAAAGAATAATTGCCAATATTAATTAGGTTCGCTAAGAAAAGTAGGTACACCACAATAACCAATATTGATGCTTTAGGGATTGTTATGCTTTGTCTCTTTATAGACACTTTAGGAGAAAGCCACATCTCTAACAATTTTAATAAAACTTTCAAGCATTGATTCTTTGTTGAATTTTTCCTTTACAAAGTTGTATCCAGACTCTATTTTCTCTTTCCTTTCATTACTGTTATTAACACACTTTTGTATAGCAGCGGCTAATGAGTTAACATTACCCCCTTCAGATATAAAACCATTTTCCCCATAATTCATTACTTCTGGAATACCACCAACATTAGAATATACCACAGGTATTTTGTGTGCTAATGCTTCTATATTAGCTACCCCTAAAGCCTCTTGTCTTGAAGGTGTGCAAAAAATATCTGAATCCATTAACTCTTGAAAAACCTCCTCTTGTGTTTTTCTGCCACACAAATTAAGTTTGATCTTTTGAGATTTTAAAAACGATTTGATCTTTTCAAATTCACTTTTTTCTGGACCAATTACAGATAATTCACAAGCTATACTCAAGCTATTTAGGCTTTTTATTAAAACATCCAACCCCCCTCTGTACCAGTCTGTCTTTACGAATAAAATTTTCACTGGTCGATATGTCAAAAAGCTATTTGAGGTTTTGTTTTCTTTGATCTCCGTGGCTTTATATAATATCTGAGTCTTGCATTCAGCATGCTTATATTTACTAAGAATAAGTTCTTTTAAGTTTTGTGAATTAACAATTATTTTTTTCGCATACTTGCATGCTAATGATTCAAAATATTGAAAAGTTTTATATCTGATATATTCTTTCGAAATACCATATGTTGTAATAGAGGCTTTCAAAGATGAATAGTCATTAATCATTCCTATACATGGTATATCCGTTTTTTTATACGTTTTTATACCTATTATCGCATTATTAAAAACTATTACATCTGGACGGATACCTTTACTAATTAACTCTAAGACAGCTCTGTAATAGTCATCAATTCTGGTCAACATCCCAACAATAGATGACAAAAATGATTTCGTAATTTTAACTTTATGATGATATTTGTCTGCAAAATTTAGATCTTCAGTGATCATATGAACTTCAACATTTTCTCTGTCATTCAAAGATGATACATATTTTGCAAATTTGGATGGCCCATTGCCAGAAGACTCATATGTATTAGTACAAAAAAAAATGATCATTTCAATTTCTGATATTGGCTTTTTCTAAAACATAATTATGGATTAGTAGATTAGATTTTTTATCAATTTGAAGTTTCAAATTTTTGGATTGCTTTGCGACGCCTCCTGACCAAATACCATATATGTTTTCTGGAGCTGAACTGTTTGTAATTGATACCTCATTGGGATTATTTGGGTCATTCAAATCAAAAACAATAAATGCTTTTATTTTGTTTGCTTTTAGCACGTGGCAGTTATCGATTTTAACATCTTGAATATTCTTAAAAACAACTATGTTACTATCAAAAAATTTAGAGTTACTAATTTTGTTATTGGAATGTAAAAATTTAACGGCAGATTTAAAATTTGAAAAGGAAACATTTGACACAGAATTACCCTCCGATAAAAAATCAATGCCTGCATTTGTCAATTTACCACCTAAAACTCTATGATTTCCCGAAGCACCTAATCGAATACCTACATCAGATTCGAAATATTTGACCTCGACATTGGCTGTATGTCCAATGTTTTGCGATTCCTCCAAAGCTAAAAAAATACGGTAGGGTAAGTCAGCTGTATTTGTCACAAAAATGGAATCCAAAACAGCTCTATTTCCATATCCCAAATCATCAATTTTGATGCCCACTACTCCCATAACTCTACCATCATTATAATATAGAGGTTTATGTCCCATAGAGTCAATTAAAATATTCTTATATGTAATAGATTGTACTTTTTGAGCAAACAACCCTTTGTTGCATTTACTTATTTTACTATTCCTTATAATAACATTTCCAACATTATCTTCTTGTATTCCAACTTCAGCACTTACCCCTATCATGGCACCCGTTTTAAGTCTTGAAAGAGAATCCGAACCATAGAAATTGTCAACCAAAACATTTTTATGTGAACCCCGTATTTGCAAGCCTGAATTATTGCCAAAATTCATAAATTTGCAATCTAATATTAACACAGTGTCAGCCCCACCAAACCAATTTCTCTTCCTTTCCTTGGGTAATATATTTTGAATCATTAATCCTCCTTTATCTCCATCTATAAAGTTAACATTACTAAATACAATTTTATTAGTTTTATTGTCAGGAGTATGAATTTTAACAAGGTAATTTTTTATCTTATTGTAAGGAGAATTGCCTGAAATCGTCAAATTTTCGATTTTTATTTTCCTAGGATTAATAAAAGTAAATATGGGCTCTTTGCTTTCTGTTTTTGCCGGAATTATTGTGCTATTTCTTCCTATTAATACTATTGCCGACTCATTCGTTGAATAAATATTACTTAATTTGTATGTCTTCTGCTCCTCAAAAATGATAAATACATCTTTTTTAGAATTTAAAATGGTTTGAAATTCTTGCGATTGGTCCTTCGGTTTATACTTAAAAACGATGGTATCCTGAGAGGAAAAAGAACAATCTAGGATTTCAATCTCTCTGTTACTTTTACAAGAAAAAAGTAAAATTATAACCAAGTGTAATAAGATATTTCTAACTAAAACATTCTGCAAAATCTTCCCATTTATATTTTGACAAATTTTGAAAATTTTTCCGTCCAATTTGATTTAAGGTTTGCACTGTAAAGGAAGGCATTTTATCAAAAACTTCCTCCAAACTCTTCTCAAATAATAATTCCTTTTGGGCACAAAGTCGATTGGGCAATACTCCTTTGTTAGGTGCTATTACTGCTTTTTTAAACCCCATTGCAAGAATTGTTGACCCTGAATTTTCTATTTTCTTAAATGGTAAAACCACAACATTAGCAGCATTCATATAATTTTGTACCTCATCAACTTTAATCAATTTTGGAACAAAAGAGATCTTTGGGTCTTCTCCAATTCTATTCTTCAGTATTTGTTCATAGTTTTTATCTCTTGAAATTCCTGTTATGATCAACCTCCAATTAGCCTCTTTAAACTTTTTAAAGTTATCAATTAAATCTTCTATCCCTTTATATGGTCTTATCCCTCCAAAGAAAAGCAAAACAAGGTCTGTTTCTTTTAAACCTAATTTTTCTCTTGCTTTTGAAGTAGTTACCTCATTCGTATAATAATTAACGTAGTCTCCTTCAGCAATTACCACAAACTTGTCGGAAGAAACTTGTAGTTCTTCACTTGCTTTTGACACTGTATGATCACTGAATACTCTTATCCAAGCCGCTTGTTTAGCAAAAAATAAACGTGCCCATTTATATGGTCCATAATATGGCTGATCATGAGGTTTGATATTATGAAGTGTCCACACAAAGGTTACCCCGAAAAAGAGTTTTACCGTAAGAATTTCAAGAATAAATATTGGAAATTGAATCCAAGTCATCCATTGCTCCCTTCTTAAATAATATTGGTGTAACCAATCAATATGTATATAATTTGGTCGTTGAAAAAAGGCTGTTTTAAACAAAGCAAAAAATTTCCCATTTATTCCATGTTTAACTTTAAGGTTATGTTTTTTCTTCAAACCCTCCATCATTAAATATTGGTAAGGATTTTCAATTCCCGCAACAGGTAGGCAAGATATTTTAATGCTCACTACAGTAAAAACGGTTTATATGGTTTTCTTTGATTTTGTTTTGAATTTCTATCTCCTATTTTTTTCGCTGGTACTCCTCCTACAATTGTCCAAGGTAAAACATCCTTTGTAACGACGGCTCCAGTTGCGATAACAGCTCCCTCTCCAATAATAACATTAGGCAAAATAGTGGCCCTGTTTCCTATCCAAACAAAATCTTTAATAATAACACTGCCTCCTCTTGTCGTAAAATCTGAATCTTGTGGGTCATGTTCAAGTGTCCATATATTAACTTGTGGAGCAATATCAACATTGTCTCCTATTTCAATTTTTCCGCCTCTACTATCAAATAGACAATTGGGATTAATATTAGTAAAACATCCTACCTCTATTCCTTCTAATTTTCTAACCTGAAAACCCGTCATTATATTCGATTGTTTTCCCACCTTTATAAACATTCTAAACCAACCATGTCTAATTCTGTTAATAGGAATCTTTCCAAAAAAAGAATTTGATATCCATCTAAATAAATGCCTTACTTTTGAAGAACGACTAAGTGTTTTCAACATTTGTTTTGAAAGTATAATAAATTGTATAAATAGGATAAGATATCAAAGCCAATGTAAGTAGTATTATTCTAATGATGATATTTAGACTATCTATATCTTCACTTGCCAAAATGGAGAAATTAAATAGACTTGCTATTATTATTAAACCTAAGCCAATATAAATAGTAGTTTTATTTATCTGAATATCTGTTACTTCCGTTGATGATCGATAGACAATAAAGCTTACCGCCCCCATAAGGAATGTATTAATAGGAACGATAAAATAAAGTCCAGTAATTCCAAAATTCTTAATCAGAAAATAAGAAAATAACGCGGAGAGAAGCTGGGCTACAACCCAAAAAGAATACAATTCTTTCGATTTTCCATGAGACACTGCCATTTTCCTATATGAACTTCCCAAAGAACTAAATATTATCGCTACTACATTAAAAAGCAGAAATATATAGGCTAAATTAATGTCATTTATATCAAACTTATCTCCTCCCCAAATTATTTCAATTATATATTTTCCCATAAGTATTGTCCCAATACAAAGTATAATATTTACATTTATAATATTCGTTATGGTTCTGTTTACCTCATTGGTTACAGACTTACTAAATTGTGCTAACTGAGAATAAGTCGTAAAAAAAATTGTAATAAACGGTTGGATAAATAATCCCTTAATCTTTGTCGCTAAATTTTGGACATATTTGAAAACGGCAAAAGTACCTTCTGGCAAATACGAAATACTGGCGGTGAGTACAAAACTATAAATTTGTGTTGCACTTACGTATAACAATGTTCGTTGTATCGTTTTGAAAAACTTCACATGGTCAAATTCATCAAGACTCATTATAAATGAATATCTAAAACCTCCTTTGTATAACTGTTGAAGATAAAAGGCCAGTTCAATAAATTTTCCAACC
Source organism: Saprospiraceae bacterium (assembly GCA_965230495.1). Taxonomy (GTDB): domain Bacteria; phylum Bacteroidota; class Bacteroidia; order Chitinophagales; family Saprospiraceae; genus JACJYM01. Next base: position 2,977,882 of record OZ246004.1, read on the forward strand.
AACAATGCAAGAATCAAAGCCCAGACTCCCAGAAGACGAAAAAGAATCAACAATACAACAATATTAATTATGCTATTCAAAAGCCCTAAAGTTTCCGCACGTCCAAATTTTCTTTCAGCATTTAAAACTGTAATAAAAAACGAACTCACTAATTGAATGGTTAAGTATGGCAGTAACATTCTAAACATACTTATTGCTAAAATTTTATCCTGATCTTCAAAACCTGGTATCAACAAATTGATAAAGTAAGGTGCACTAATGAAAATCGCTAAAATAAGAACAAACCCATATAACAACATCCTATTGATAACCACATTTAATCCCTGATGGGCTAACTCTACTCCTTTTATTTTCAATCTATGATATTCTGGTAAAAAAATTTCGGCCAACTGACCGCTCTGTGTAAGAGATGTAACTAAATATGCCAGACTTAAAGCACCAAAATAAATTTCAATCTCTCTGCTTGTTCCAAAAAAATGAACTTGTAATATAGAATAAAGCACCCCTAAAATAGCGGCAATAAACTTTAAAGAAAATAGTTTTAATAATGTTTGCATTTAGATGAGATTGCATTTAGTAAATCTCTTTCTACATTTTGAAGAATTTGAGTTTCATCATTAAACTTTTCATTATTAAAATTGAATTTACCAATTTGGAAGAATGCTTCTTTATAATCTTGAATATCCGCTAAGGGACTTATCATAATTGGCTCTTTAGTAAAAAGTTCGCTAGCAAATCTAACTTTTTGATGAATTTCAATTCCAATAAAAGGTGTTTTTAATAGACCAGCTATATATACACTGTGCATTCTACTTGATACAACACAATAAACATCATTGAAAATTGAAATAAAATCATTTATCGATTGTATATTGGGATTCCATACCGTCAATTTATTGTTACCTTTTCTAACTTTTTCATATATGCATTCGTTCTCTTCTTGTAAAAATACCCAATGAGGAAAATAACCTTCAGTAAATAAAAACTCAGAGAATATTAATAATTCATCGATATGTTTTTCATACTCTTTTTTATGCTTATATGCCCTTGAACAAATAATAACTTCTTTGGAATCCTTTTTTGCATTTACTGCTAGTTTTATCCCGATACTTAAATCATTAGTTTTTACAACTTTTCCAGAACCTTTATTCAGTAAAATTGCTGATTCAAATGATTTAGAATCACGAACTCCAAGGAAATTAAAACTAGAAAGGATTTGAGAATGAATTGTTTTTGCCCTATGATTTGTATAAGGTCCAATTCCTAAACCTATTCCCATATATTTTGTACCTGTAACTTTAGCTAATCTAAACCTGAGAATTGTGGAAATATAACCTTTTACATAATCGACTAAACTTACTTTTTCCCTATAATCAAAAAAAACTCCACCTCCAATATAGAAAACGACATCAAAATTTTTATTCAAAAATAACGGCAGCTTTTTAGGATAAACTAAAATTTTTAAATCTTTATAATATTGTTTTAGATATGATGGATCAATATTAGACTCAACAATTGCAATAGATAATTCAACATTTCCAATTTTTTTGAATCTATTAATAGCAATCTGAAAAAGTAAATCGTCTCCAAAATTTTTCTTACCTATGTATCCAAATAATAATACCTTCATAAATATTTTATTGAGAAAAAATATCTTTCTTGTTTTCTATGCAAATAATAATATTGTTGAAGTTGGGATCATCCATGTATTCTATAATATTTCTTTTTCTAAATCCTCTAATATCAGTAGATACATCCTCATAAAACATATTAAAAGGAACTTGATATCTCACAAATAATAAGTAAGAATACTTTAGAGCTTCTTTTCTATTGTATTGATAATTAACTGAATTAGGTTCAAAATCATCAAGTATTTCAAAATACTCGTCTTTAGATTCGATATCTATGGTAAATCCTTTATTTCGATAATGTGTTTTTGAAACTACCATACAGGGTTTATTCACCAATGGCATTTCCATTCCTGCAGTTGTAGTATGAACTATTCCTAAAGTAGAAATTTCATAAATACTCCAACTATTCACTTTTTCATCAGGCTTAATAATTCGAATATTTTTATTAGGCTTCACCCTTCCGATGATAATATCATAAAATGGCATATTGGTTCCGATGACCACTTCAGCAGGATGTATCTTTACGATTAATTGTTTGTCGGGATGTTGGTTAAACCATTCAATAGTTTCTATCACCCATTCTACAGGATTACTAAATGCAATCTCTCGTTGGGCACTTGCTGCATCCCAAAGTACATTGGTGAAAAGAGTATAAATGGGTTTTTGAGGATCTAAACCCAAAAATTCAATGGTTTTTTCTTTGGTTGTCTCTTTCCCAAAATTGTAAACAAATACATCATCTTTGTGTGAAATACGTGATTCCAGATAACCATTAATTTGTTTAAGTTCCGAGGGTGTGAGATCTTTATTTTTAACTTTTTCCCATTCTTCAGAAACATCCCAAGAGTCTCCCGTTTTATTCCAATTAAAGACTTGTGAATGTCTTTTTTTTCCTCGGCCATGAACTAATACTGGAATATTATGCTCGGTCAGGATATTAAAAGGTGGCCCCCATGTACTATAAATCCCATGACTCATAAATACACTATCCGGTTTCATTTTTATAACCTCTTTTCCTAACTTATCGGTGATGGTAATCGCTTTTTTTATGAGCGTTCTCTTTTCTTTCAAGCGGGGTAAACTCTCATCAATAACACCAACTTTGTACTGCTTCAATAACATAGCCTCTAGAATAGTATCATATTTGTGATCATATTCCAAATGATTAGTATCTCCCACAATTTGCTCTACGGTATGATATTTAAGGTTTAACTTTTCTAGAAATAATTTTCCATATTGAAAACCTTTTGTTGCTATATAATCCCAATTACTTTCATTGTTGATTTTTTTCAATTCATGGATAGGCAGAGTATTTTCATCTATAATAAATACAACATCATGCCCTCTCTTTTTTAATGCAAGTCCAATCAACCCTTCAATAAAAAGATGAAAAGTACTTCCTGGCAACATTAATAATACAACAATTTTCTGCTTAGCGGATGCAGGTTCAAGTTGGCCTGTAACAAGCTCTTTACATTGAGATAGGATTACGCTTTTATTTAAAATAGTATTACCCAAGGTCTGATAACTAAACCCTAACTTATTTAAAAACAAAGCTAAACTGGGGAATACATATAGCTTGATTTGATCTTTTAAACTCATTTTAAAAAATTTAGACTTAATGTAGCACGCTTAGTCGAGAATAAATTTAAAATTGGCAGGTATTACCAAGCCGTCCATCCACCATCTACAGAAATATTAGCACCTGTCATATAGCTCGATGCATCCGACATCATAAAAAGGATCGCTCCTTGATAATCATCTTCGTTGGCCATTCTTTTAAGTGGTGTAAGATTAGTATAATTGGTTAAGAACTCCTCTGCTTGATTGTTGAACACTCCTCCTGGACTAAGGCAATTAGCCCGAATATTATGGTCGGCTAGGTGAGTAGCTTGATATCTAGTAAGGTTGAGTAAGGCTGCTTTTGAAGTAGCATATGCGACTGGGGAATTGATACCGGATTGACCATAAATACTTTTATTGGCACTTACGTTTCCATAAGTAGATGAAATATTTACAATCACCCCTTTTCCGTTTCTTTTCATAGAAGGTAAGGCCGCTTGAGCCATCAAAAAAGATCCTTTCAAATTAACATCATGAACTAAATCCCATGCTTCTTCAGGGTAATCTTCAAATCCTGCGAAGAAATTAGAAGAGGTATCTAATTTTCTAGTATTCCCTTTGAAATGAAAAACATTGATCAATCCGTAAATATTTCCCAAGGCTTCCTCGATTTTTTTTATGGTATCGATTACTTCGCTTTTTGAACTTACATCAAGTGGAAAAACAGATATATTTTGTTGAATATGTTCTTCTGTGATTTTAGCAATTTTGTCATGCGCCATTTCTGTATCAATATCAGCGATGGCAATTTTTGCCCCTGCATCGGCAAGGATTTTACAGAAAGAAAACCCAATTTGTCCAGCTCCTCCAGCTACAATGATTACTCTATCTTTAAGGTCAAATAACTTATTTACAATGGAATTCATTATATCAATATTTTTTTATTCAGTTGAGAAGATTGATGCATTTCGAGCATTAATTTGGTGTTTAAAATTGCATGATCGGCATCTAAGCTATGCTTAAGATGATTATCATTGATGAGTTGAAAGAATGATTTTAGCTCATTAATGTAAAGTTGATTAACATCAAAATCTTTTAATTCTATAATTTCTGGATCAGACTCGTGTAAAAATATTTTGATTTGATTTTCATGCCAGTTCCAGATTATTTTACCATTTTCACAAAGTATTTTGATGTTGCGATCATAGTCTTTTTGCAAATAATCAAGATGTAAAGACACTACTTTATTTTCGAATTCAAAGATGGCTTCACAGTTTTCTTCCACTTCGATATCTAACCTCCTAAAATTAGATGCTTGGCAATAAATACTTTTTGGATGTCCAAAAAAATACTGAATCAAATCTAATTCGTGGGTAATGGTATTGATTACTCCACCACCTAGTTCTTTTCTAGAGGCATAGCTAATTTTGTAATCTTCCCATGGGTGCCAGTAAGGTAAAAAACTACCAAATTCAAAACGTGCACTAAAAACTTCTCCTAATTTTTTGCTCTCCAAAATATCTTTAACTTTCATCACCAGAGGATGAAAGCGTAACATAAATCCAATAAAAAATACTTTGTTATAAGAGGCTAAAATTTCTTTTGCTTCTTTTAAACCGTCTTCATCATGGATAAGCGGTTTTTCCATAAGAATGTGCAAGCCTTGTTCTTTAGCAAACCTGAGACTTTCATTGTGTAGTGAAGTTGGAGTCGCCACAAAAAGGCAATCAAAATTCATTTTTTTGGCTTCCTCGAAAGAAGTAATTACCTTAACCTTATGTTCTTCTTCAAATTTTTGGTCATCTTTTCTCTTTAAGACCCAAATTTGATCGTAACCAATTTTTTTCAAGTTTTGGAGATGTCTTCTTCCAATTGATCCTCCACCTGTAATTAGAATATTCATTATGTTCTTTTTACAATATAAGATGGGGCAGCAGAAAAAGGAAAACGTAATATTTCAACAGGTTTATCGGCAAAGTAGTCATCGACTGCTTTAGTTTCTCCCTCCCAAACTGCATAATCATCTAAAACTAATATACCACCTTCTGAAAGTAATGGATACATATATTTAAGACAAGTAATACTTGGTTCATAAAGATCTACATCTAAATGTATCATAGAAAACTTGATACCCTGATTTTGTTTAATAAATTCAGGAACGGTTTTATTTATATCTCCACATATTAATTCTACATTCTGGTTTAAACCTTTATAGTTCAACACCTTTTCTAATTGACTTTTTGATATACTTTGATCTCCTGCATTGTTTAAATAGTTTTCCAACATTACTTTATCATTTTCTAATTTGGCTTCAGGAAAAGTTCCAAATGTGTCAAAACCAATAAACTTTCTAGCTCCAGCCGATTCTAGCATATTTCTAAATGCTAAAAATCTAAGGAATGAATTACCTTTAAACAACCCAAGTTCAGCAAAAGTCCCAGGGATATTTATAGTTTTTTTATAGAGCTCGTAATGAACAATAGGTTTATTTAACCTAGATACATCAGAGGATAAATAAAAATTATTTTCATATTCAAAACTCTTATCAAAATCTGGTAGCGCTATCATAATTATTGGTTTTGTAGTTTATTAATTGATTTTTTCAAAACACTTTCGAATTCATTTCTTTGTATCAAAAACTTCTCTACAAATGCTCTGAAAGCTCCATCCCCGCCTTTAACTGGGAGTACCCAATCAACTTCTTTTTTCACATAATCAGGTGCATTGGAAGGTGCTGCACTTAGCCCCACTTTTCGTAGCAATAAGATATCATTGATATCATCTCCTATGTAGGCTACTTCATTTAAGTTGATGTTTAGCTTTTTACAAAGATCATTAGCTATAGCTACTTTGTCTTTGATCCCCATAAACAAATGTGGGATTTTAAGTTTTGCAGCTCTTCTACGAACTATTTCGGTATCCTCTCCTGTAATTATAGCTGTTGGAATATCCATCAACCTTAGAAAAAGGACACCTGCACTATCTGCGGTGTTAAACTTTTTCCACTCATTTCCAGTATTGTCATAAAACATTCCTCCGTCAGTCCAAACTCCATCAATATCAGTTATAAATAGTTTTATTCCATTAATCATCTTAGTCCGTTAATTAAGTACCGTATTAGAAACATTGATAAAATCGTCTGCCTCTAAAGTACAGTCTGGCTCTATATCTTTAGCAGCCATTTTTCCAATAATTAAGTCTTTCTGTATCCATTTCAAGCCTGTCCCCGGACTTTTTAGGCAAAGCATTTCTTCGGTAAGAATAGTTCCTTTAGAAATTTTAACTTTACTGGTAAGAGATCTTGCTAATTTATCTTTGGCAGCTTTAGTTGCAGGGTTGACCACCTTGATTCCATCACCTTCTAATTTTTCAGATTCTCTAATGTATTTCATCATTAATTTTAACCCATTCTCCTCTAAAGAACCTGCTTGATCACTCCCTTTCATTGCTCTAGAAAGGGTGATGTGTTTTTCAATCACAGCAGCACCTCTAACTGCCGCTACGACAGAAGCAATAATCCCTGGTGTATGATCTGAAAAGCCAGTAACTTTACCATATTTCTCTCTTAATGTATCCATTACTTTGAGGTTAACATTCTCTAACTCAGCCGGATATTGAGAAATACATTGTAGAATAATAATATCATCTCGGTCTTTACCCAATACCTCCAAAGCATCTTCTATATCTTGAAGGCTAGCCATCCCTGTCGAAATAATTACAGGTTTTTTAGTTTTAGCCATTGCTGCTAAAGTTGGTAAGTTGGTTAAATCTCTAGAAGCAACTTTATAAAAAGGAACTCCGATTCTTTCCATCATTTCTACAGAAGGAATATCACAAGGAGTACAAAAATAAGGGATTCCTCGAGCTTGTGAATATTCTTTTAATTCCATGTGTTGTTGCTCATCTAATTCTAATGCTATTCTATGTTCACCATAGGTTCGACCAAATGAATTTGGACTATCATAAATTCTGTCATAAGCCTCTTTAGTAAGTTCAGATGGAATATCTCTTTTTTGAAATTTGACCGCGTCAGCCCCACACCTTACCGCCATATCAATTAATTTTTTGGCTGTTTCCATATCTCCATTATGGTTTTGACCAATTTCAGCAATCACAAATGCTGGTTGATTATCACCCACTAGCTTGTTGCCAAGTTTTACAGTTAATCCAGAAGGTGTTGTTGTTTTACTAAGTTTTGAATCCAACCATCCATACACTTCTGAAAAATCATTTGGATTTTTCATTTCTTTCAAATCCAAAAGCATTTCCTCAAATCGACGAAGGTCATCAGGAGTGTCTACCGTCAAAAATTTATCTAAATCAGATCGTAACCCTCCAAAGTTATTTGGTAGGGTTTGAACTGTAAATTGATCGCGGTTTTTTCTAAAATATGGAGTAACGTGCTCTTTATCAAAATCACTTTGCACAACCGTATGCATTTCTCTTAAGGCTCTTACTTTTATAAATTCTGGTACAATATGAGATAAGCCATCAATATGAGTATAATCATTATTGGATTCCACATGAATGTTCCAGAGTCGTTTTGCAATTTCAATGTTATAAATTGGATTATCAGCAGTAAATCTTACTACTTGATCCTCTTCCTCCAAGTCAGCTGAAGCATCTTTAAATCTTTTCAACACATTTACAGAATCTCCTCGATATATTCCAACATTCAAATTGTTTGCTGCGGCAGCTATAGGATCATCTGCTTGAGCTCTAGTTGTTGCTATCATTATTTCTTCTATAAATGGAAATAATTTTATAGAATTAACAACCCTGTACAGAAGAGGTACCTTGGCTACTGATATTAAAGATTTGCCTCGTAATCTCCTACTCAACATTCTTGCTTGGATAATCGCTCTGACTTTCATACTTCTATTATATTTAACTTAAATAAAACTAACTATTACAACCTCCAAATATCAACCTCTTCATCAACATTTTTGTAAACTCCTTTTAGATCAAATAATATAGGTCCTTCATTCATAATTGATTTAAAATAATCCAAATCCAAACTCCTATATTCTTTGTGAGCCACTGCTACAATAACCGCATCATAGTCTGAAGAAATATCATCAACTAAAGTCAACTTATACTCATGTGCAACTTCATTTGGTGAAGCATGTGTGTCTACCACATGAACATTTAAAGTATAATCCATTAATTCTCTAATAAGCTCTACAACTTTAGAGTTTCTTATATCGGCAACATCTTCCTTAAAAGTGATTCCTTTGATCAAAACTTTACACTCTCGCGGATTTTTGCCTTTTTCCATTAAAGTCTGTACTAATTTTTTTGCAATAAAGCCCGGCATAAAGTCATTGACTCTTCTTCCTGCCGCAATTACTTGAGGATCAACACCCAATTGTTTTGACTTATGCATTAGATAATATGGGTCAACACCTATACAATGACCTCCAACCAGACCTGGTTTATATTTATGAAAATTCCATTTAGACCCAGCCGCTTCAATTACTTCATTAGTATCAATACCAATTTTATCAAAAATTATCGCTAATTCATTCATTAAAGAGATGTTCAAATCTCTCTGCGTATTTTCAATAACTTTGGCGGCTTCAGCCACTTTTATGGATGTAGCTTTGAACAACCCTCCTTCAATAATTGATCCATATACTTCTGAAATCACATCAAGAGTTTCTGAATCACCTGCGGATACAATTTTAAGAATTGTAGTTAAGGTCCTTTCTTTGTCTCCTGGATTGATTCTCTCCGGACTGTACCCAAATTTGAAATCAATTCCTCTTTTAAGATTACTTTCCCTTTCAAGAATAGGTAAACAATCATCTTCTGTGCATCCTGGATAAACGGTACTTTCAAAAATAACTATATCGCCTTTTTTTAAAACCTTACCAATATTCGAACATGCCTTAAACAGTGGTTTTAAATTAGGTACTTTATGTTCATCAATATCTGTTGGAACCCCTATTATGTGAAAGTGTGCTTCTTTTAAATCCTCGAAATTGCTAGTAAATTCAATATCGCATCCTTCAAAGTCACTTGGATTCAATTCTTTACTAGGATCTACTCCTCTTTTCATCAAATCAATTCGTTCAGCATTGATGTCAAAACCAATAACCTTAAATTTTTTCGCAAACTCTAAAGCAAGTGGTAAGCCGACATAACCCAAACCAGTAACACTAATTTGTTTCTTTTTACTTACTAAATCTTCAATCATTAACTTTCTGATAATTTTAAATATTTAAATTTTTTAATGGTGTAATTTCTCTGGAGAGGAATCAAAAACCTAATTTTTCAAAGCGTCTCTTCCAATTTTTCTTAGAATAATGAATATTGAACTAATAAAAATACCTGTTAAAAAGCCAATTAGTAAATTTTTAATCAAGGACTCTTTTTTTGGCTTTAACACTGGAAGACTTTCTTCAATTTTCATAAATTGAGGCTGTCTATCTTTTAGAGAATAGTCCGCAATTTCATAAGACTTCATAGCTTCTGCCAGTGCTGCAGAAAGAGCTTGTATTTCTCCTAATATAATATTTCGTTTGGCAGATTTTTCGAAAGAAATCAAATTTCTATTTCTATCATCAAATTTGGCTATCTGAATATATTTTTCCTTCACCTCTGTTTCCAAAGAATCGACTTTTCTTTTTAGCAAATCTCTCGTTTGCTTAAGATTGCTAAGAGTCTTGTTTTCGTAAAACTCTTTTAACACGTTGTATGATATTCGGACTAAACTAGCACTAATTTTTTCACTCTCTGTTCTGGTCAAAATTGTGAACACACCTGTTTCTTCATCGAATGTTGTGTTTTGAAAAGATTTTTCAGAAGAATTTTCTGGCCCTCGAATTTTGCCAATCACTTTGTTATAAACATCAATTTGTAAAGTATCAAATAATTCGATACTATCTTGATTAAACTTGAAGTCAAGCAATTCGAATTTGCTTTCTTTCCCCCTCTCAACGATATTTAACTCCCTCAAAATTTGATTTATAAAAAACTCTCCATCCTTATTCGAAAATAAAACTTCTTCCAATATTTTGTTTGATCTAGCAACCTCTATTACCTGTAAAGGGTTCGTTTTTCCTCCTCGGCCACCCAACCCAAACTGCCCTAATAATCCACTGATCCCTCCCCCCCCTGAATGACCATCTATGATAAATTTGATTTTTCCTTCATACATTTTGGGCCTCGTTATGGCTTTGTACCCAAAAAGAAACGTTAGAGAAATGGTAATGAAAATGATGACTCCTTTATAATTCCATAGTTCACATATAAATTCTTTCAGCTTTAGAATTAAATCTTTAAGAGTTATTTCATCTGTTCCTATATAGTTCTCGTTCATGTTTAATTGATTCAAGACTAGTTATATAATCAAACCTGTTCTCTTAAATGGGTGTTTCGATAGTTTTATTTTCGCTAAAGGATGATATTCCCCTTTTAATAAATTGTTCTTTTCGTTATTTCTTATTTCATATACTGTTTCAATTGCTTTTCTTGCCTCACTAATTCCAAACCCATTGCCAGACATAATATTGCTATAACTTTTAGTATGCAATTGTTCAAATCCTTTGCTAAAATCAACTTCCTGTTTGTCTACTGTTAAACATCTAAAAGTACCTTTTCCTTCCTCCTTAACATCTTTTGGTAGCATTTCAAAATTGATACTTAAAAACCATCTTACTCTGGCCTTTTCATATTCCAAAAATCCAGCCGCTCTATCATGAGAGTAAACATGCAATTTGTTTTCTCGCAGTTCCCCAAATAAATAGCCTAAAACATCAAAGAAATGAATCCCTATATTAGTTGTTATTCCTCCTGATTTTTTCTCATCTCCTTTCCATGAAGCATAGTACCAATTACCTCTTGAAGTAATATAAGTAAGTTCAACTTCATATTTCTTTTCTCGTTTTTCTCGGTTAATTCTTTCCTTCAAGCGTTTAATTTCTGGGTGAAGCCTGAGCTGAAGAATAGTGTAAATCTTTTTACCTGTTTCTCTTTCAAAACTATTTAAAGCATCCAGATTCCATGGATTTAAAACCAAGGGCTTTTCACAAATAGCATTAGCTCCGCTTCTTAATGCAAATCTAATATGTGAGTCATGTAAATAATTAGGACTGCAGATTGAAATATAATCGGTTGAAACTCCCTGTCTTTTTAATTTTTCAATATGTCTATCGAACCTCTCAAATTCGGTAAAAAAAGATGTATTGGGAAAATATGAATCCAATACGCCCACAGAGTCATTCTTATCAAGTGCTGAATGTAGGTTACCTCCACAATCTTGAATCGCTTTCATATGACGTGGCGCCACATAACCAGCTGCTCCTATAAGTGCAAAATTCTTAGTCACTTTCTATTAAATTCATCAAGTATTCCCCATAACCACTTTTAACCAAAGGTCTTGCCAGTTTTTTAAGCTCTTCGTCATTAATAAAGTTCATTCTCCACGCGATCTCTTCTATACAACCCACCTTATAGCTTTGTCTTTTTTCTATCACTCTTACAAATTCTGAAGCATCATGTAAACTTTCAAAAGTACCAGTATCTAACCAAGCCGTTCCTCTATCCATGACTTGAACTTTTAATTGTCCTTTTCTAAGGTATTCCTTATTTACGGTAGTAATTTCATATTCTCCTCTAGAAGATGGCTCTATATTCTTAGCTATTTCAACGACCGTATTATCATAAAAGTATAATCCCGGAACTGCATATTTTGACTTAGGTCTTTCAGGTTTTTCTTCAATACTAATAGCTTTGAAGTTTTTATCAAATTTAACAACTCCATATCTCTTGGGGTCTTGTACAGGGTAAGCAAAGACTTGGCCTCCGTCCGTCAATTTTCTACTTCGCTGAAGTATTTTGGACATGCCAGAACCATAAAATATATTATCTCCTAAAATAAGACAAACGCTATCACTTCCAATAAACTCTTCCCCTATAACAAATGCCTGAGCCAGTCCGTTTGGTATTTCCTGTTCTGCATACTTGAATTTACATCCAAAGCAAGATCCATCTCCAAGTAACCTTTGGAAACTCCATTTATCTTCTGGAGTTGTTATTATCAAAATCTCGTTTATGCCTGACAGTAATAAAGTAGATAGCGGGTAATATATCATGGGTTTATCGTAAATAGGCATTAGTTGCTTACTAATTGCTTTAGTTATCGGATAAAGCCGAGTTCCTGATCCTCCTGCTAATATTATACCTTTCATCTTAACTAAGTAAATCTAATATTCTTTCTGCTGTTTTTCCATTCCCATATAAGTTTTGATCAAATGCCTCGACGGGTTCATTAATTGTTATTGCTAAAGTATTAAGATCCGCAAATATAAGGGTATTGGCTCCTTTTGAAAGTGTTTCCATCCATTCTGTCTCCTTTCTAATGGTAATACACTTTTTATTCAACCAATAAGCTTCCTTTTGCATACCACCGCTATCAGTTATTAAACCGCTTGAATGCAATAAATAACTCAAGTTTTCAAAATATGGTTGTGGTTCAATAAATGTTATATTGCTGTAATTTTTGACATCCATGTCATACTTATTCATGAAGTTGGTTGTTCTGGGATGAATGGAGAATATGACTTTTTTATCCAAAGAATTAAGTTCTTTTAAGATTGCTTCGAGCCTTTTCCTATCATCAGTATTGTGGGGTCTGTGTATTGTGGTATAGTAGTAATCAAAACTCTCATCTCTACTTGGCAATACATTATTATCCTTACAATAAGCAACCAAGTCTTTCATTATATCTCCAACCAGATGGACTCCTTTTGTAATTCCTTCTGTTCTAAGGTGATTGCTAGCTAGTTGACTGGGAGTAAATAATAAATCAGATACATGATCTGTCAAAATACGGTTAACTTCCTCGGGCATCTCTTTATTAAAACTTCTCAAACCAGCTTCAATATGTGCAATTGGTATATGAATCTTGGATGCAACAATCGCTCCTGCCAGAGTCGAGTTTGTATCTCCATAAAGGACCAGATAGTCAGGCCTTTCTTCTAATAATATTTTTTCGATCTCTACCATCATTTTCGAAGTCTGAATACCATGGCTTCCACTTCTTACATCCAGCATGTAATCAGGCTTATTCATTCCCAATTGATCAAAAAAAACCTTGCTCATATTCTCATCATAATGTTGACCTGTATGTATTGTTTTTAGTTCAACTTTTCCTTGGCAAGCTTTCTCAAAAGCGAAATGCTTGATAAACTGAGGCCTTGCTCCAATCACTGCAATTATTCTCTTCATATTAATTTTCTTTCGATACTTTTTCCAAAACATTGGAGTATAATTTTTTTCCTACGTTCGTATCTACATCACTATTATGAAATAAGACCATAAAGTTTGAATTATATTTCCTTGTCTCAATAAGTATATCCTCTGTCTTATTTAAAAAAGTGGCGTCTGAAATCTCTTGGTCTTGCTTTTTCATTATTAATAAAGGAACCTCAATGATTTTCGTTTTCCTTCTTTCCTTTAAGCTGAAGAGAGGAAAACAAGTAGAAATCCCGGAGAAAAAACCTAAACCTTCAGAAAACTGCAAAGTACTGTCTTTTTGTAAACCTAGACGTTCATACTTATGCCATGTACTACTTATTTCATATCTGAGATAATGTTGTCTGCAAAGCTCTATATTTTTCTTTACTGTTCTTTCAAGTCTTTCTTTTTCGTATTTAAGAATATTTATATCCTTGTACGAATCATAACTGAAATGAATTCCTATTTCCACTTCTTCTTCATTCAGCCTTTTCAAGAATTTCCTTTCATTCTCGATGATATATTCGTTCTCATCATATATAGGATTACTCTTTCCTGACATTATAAAGAAGCACGAATTAATATTGTACTTTTTTGCTTCCTTTATTAAGTACTCATAATTATAGAAAGCATCATTTTGTCGGTTGTTCAGGGTTCTAAAGTAGTTTTGTCCTTGTCTAAAAGCTTCATTGATATTTGGTAAGTTTTTTTTGATCGCCCCTAATAAACTTCGTGGATTTCGCCATTTATAAAGCCTATCTATATCATGAGTCATTGTTGGTTTGTACCAACTTTTCTTGCTGACATTTATTCCTATTTCATTCATCCATTTCAGAAGAAAATTAGCATATTGATTTACCAGAGGTTTTCCAAGTATATCGCTCTTGACCAAAAGACTATCTTCGCTTGAAAACCTACCATGCTTATCTCTTTCTTCAACAACCAACTGTTCCCAATGAGATGTTAGAAAAAAAGTAGACGCTACAATATCTGATTCCATATATAATGTAGTATCCTCCACTTTAATTTGTGGTTCCCCATAAAGTGATTGTATACCATCTCCTCCAATCACCTTGGGTAGATTTCTTTTTGTATAAGATTTGGATATATTTTCTTGCTTAAAAAAATGATTTTTAATAACGACCTTTCTATTCTCCTGAACTATGATATAATCGTTTTGATCTTTTGAAAAAATATCATATTCATTTATCCCTAAACACCATTTCAAAAGTACTTCGAAAGAATACACTATTTCATTTATGCATACTTTCGGAATATAAATTTGTAGCCTCAAGAGTACTATTTAAAAAAATCCTTTACACTCTCTGTAATAAATTCGAGTTGAGATTTATCCATCTCTGTGTGAATAGGTAAAGATATCACTTCTTTACAAAGGCTCTCAGTTACAGGAAGCTCTGACCCTGAATAATATTTTTTAAAGGCTTTCTGCTTGTATAGAGGTACTGGATAGTAAATCATACTAGGAATACCTTTCTCTTGAAGATATGTCTTTAATTCATCACGCTTTCCGTTTTTAACCTTTAATGTATATTGATGGAAGACGTGTGTGCTTTTTGATTCTCTCTTTGGGGTTTCTAAAAATTCAACATTTTCAAAAGCTTTATCGTAATAAGATGCTACCTTATTTCTCGCTTCGGCGTAGTGGTCCAATCGCTCAAGTTTTGGTATTAAGACTCCTGCTTGGATACTATCTAATCTTGAGTTACATCCAATATAATCGTGATAATATCTTACAGATTGTCCATGATTGGCTACCATTTTAATTTTTTCTCCTAACTCAGCATCATTGGTATAAATAGCTCCTCCATCTCCATAAGCTCCTAGATTTTTCGAGGGATAAAAAGACGTACATCCAATATGACCAATAGCTCCTGACTTTCTTTTTTCTCCAGAAGAAAAGAGAAAGTCAGCTCCTATTGCCTGAGCATTGTCTTCTATTACATAAATATTATGTTCATTGGCTACTTTCATAATTCCCTCCATATCTGCACATTGTCCGTATAAATGAACAGGGACTACCGCTTTGGTTTTAGGGGTAATTGCAGCTTCAAAGATTTCAGGTGTTATATTAAAAGTATCTGAATCTACATCAACCATTACAGGAGTTAGTCCAAGTAAAGCTATTACTTCCGCTGTAGCTACATAAGTAAAAGCAGGAACGATAACCTCATCTCCTGGTTCAAGACCTAAGGCCATCATCGCTATTTGAAGTGCATCCGTTCCATTTGCACAGGGAATTACTCTTTCGACACCCAAATATGTTTCCATATTTTTTTGAAACTTCTTGACTAAAGGTCCATTTATAAAAGCTCCTGTTGTTAACACTTCGTTGATGTTTTCTAAAACTTCATCTTTTATTTCCTTATACTGACCTTGAAGGTCCACCATTTGTAATTTCATACTATAAATTATAACTTTTTAACTTCATCATTTAATAACTGATATCGATCTCTTGACTCTTCACATTGGGCGAAGCCATTCTTATCGAAATGTAATCTATGTCCATACTCACTTATCCATCCCATTTGACGACCGGGGTTTCCAACAATTAAAGCATAAGGCTTTACGTACTTGGTAACTACTGCCCCTGCCCCTATAAAAGAATATTCACCTAAATCATTCCCACAAACTATAGTGGCATTTGCTCCTATTGATACTCCTCTTTTTACCGTAGTTTTAGCATATTGATTTCGCCTGTTTACAGCACTTCTTGGATTTATTACATTAGTAAAAACCATACTTGGTCCTAGAAAAACATCATCCTCGCAAGTCACCCCCGTATAGATTGACACATTGTTTTGAACTTTTACATTGTTCCCCAAGACAACTTCAGGAGAAATAACCACATTTTGTCCGATATTGCACCCTTCTCCAATAATACAGTTTGGCATAATATGACTAAAGTGCCAAATTTTTGTTCCTGCTCCGATTTTAGCCCCTTCGTCAATAACTGCTGTAGGATGAATAAAATAATCCTTACTCATTTATCTACTGTATTGTTTTTCATAATAAGTCTGATATTCTCCGGAAGTCACATTGTTTAACCATTCTTCATTTTCTAAATACCAATCAATGGTCTCTTCCAAGCCCTTTTTAAAGGTGTATTCTGGCGTAAAGCCCAACTCTTCCAGTACCTTGCTTGCGTCAATGGCATATCGGAGATCATGACCTGCACGATCAGTGACAAAAGTAATTAAGTCTCTGCTGCTACCCACTTTCCTCATTAGCTTCTGATCCATTAAATCACATAATACGCGTATCAACTCTATATTTGCCCATTCGTTATGTCCTCCAATATTGTAGGTTTCTCCAACTTTTCCTTGATGAAAAATCAAGTCAATTGCTCTGGCATGATCTTTTACGTGGAGCCAATCCCGTACATTTTCTCCTTTTCCGTAGACAGGTAAAGACTTGTTGTTTTTAATATTATTGATAAATAATGGTATTAGTTTCTCGGGAAATTGATTGGGTCCATAATTATTGGAACAATTAGAAACAACTATAGGCAAACTATACGTATGATAGAATGACCTAACCAAATGATCACTGCCAGCCTTAGATGCAGAATAAGGGCTTCTGGGATCATAAGGTGTTTCTTCGGTAAACATTTCCTTGCTCATTGGTAGACTACCATACACTTCATCCGTAGAAATATGATAAAACTTCTTGTCGCTTATCTCTTCTCCCCACTCCTTTTTAGCAATATTTAAAAGATTAGTAGTACCTAATAAATTGGTCTTCACAAAAATTAACGGATCGGAAATTGACCTGTCTACGTGTGATTCCGCTGCAAGATGAATTACTGAATCTATATTGTACTTGAGGAATAACTCTAATATTTTTTCTGAATTGCAGATATCTCCTTTTTCAAAGTAGTAGTTGGGTTTATTTTCTATATCAATCAAGTTTTCCAAATTACCTGCATAGGTCAACTTGTCTAAATTGATAATCTTATATTCTGGGTAGTTGTTTACAAACCTCCTTATCACATGAGATCCTATAAATCCAGCTCCTCCTGTTACTAAAATACTTTTCATGGTCTGCCTATAGATTCATAATGGAAACCTAAGTTCTCCATTGTTCTTTTTTCGTATAAATTTCTCCCATCAAAAACGACAGGGCTATTGAGTATGTTTTTCATTCTTTCGAAATCCGGAGATCTGAAAACACTCCATTCCGTAATTATAGCTAACGAATCCGCCCCTTCAAGAGCTTCATATTGATTTGAACAATATTCTATTCCTGTAGATATTTCTTTACTAAAATTTTGCATCGCTTCTGGGTCAAAAGCTTTAATCTTTGCTCCTCTGTTTAGAAGTCTGCTTACAATAGTTATGGCGGGAGCTTCTCTTATATCATCAGTTTCAGGTTTAAACGCAAGACCCCAAACGGCTATTGTTTTACCATTAATATCTCCATTAAAGTAATTTATAATTTTATTGGATAAAACCTCTTTTTGTAATCTATTAACATTCATTACACTTTTCAATATCTTAAAGTCATAGTCGCTTTCTTCCGATGTTTTGGCAAGTGCTTGAACATCCTTTGGAAAACAACTACCTCCATATCCTACTCCCGGAAATAGAAATCGTTTTCCTATTCTGGTATCTGACCCCATTCCTTTCCTCACCATATCTACATTTGCCCCTACTTTGTCACACAAGTTGGCAATTTCGTTCATAAAACTTATTCTAGCCGCCAAATACGAATTAGCTGCGTATTTCGTCATTTCCGCACTCCTCTCATCCATGACTATTATGGGGTTTCCTTGCCTAACATAGGGTTCATAGAGTTTTTTCATGATGTCCTCCGCCTTTTTTGAAGAGGTTCCAATAACTACTCTATCCGGTTTAAGAAAATCATCGACTGCCACTCCTTCTCTTAAAAATTCCGGATTAGAAACTACATCAAAGAGAGTTTTATCCAATTTTTTAGAAAGTATTTCACTAACTCTTTCAGATGTTCCTACAGGTACCGTGCTTTTATCCACTATTACTTTGTAGTCAGTGATCATTTCAGACAATTCTTTTGCCACATTCATTATGTATTTCAAGTCAGCAGAACCGTCTTCTCCCGGCGGTGTTGGTAACGCCAAAAAAATAATTTGTGCATCTTTGATTCCTTCCTTGAGGTTCGTAGTAAAACTTAATCTATTTTGCCTGGTATTTCTAAGAAACAATGTTTCCAGACCTGGTTCGTAAATAGGAACCTCTCCATTTTTCATCCTATCCACCTTATCTTTATCTATATCTACGCATATAACCTCGTTTCCTGTTTCGGCAAAACAAGTTCCAGATACTAATCCAACATAACCGGTTCCAACAACTGTAATTTTCATCTATCTAAACTATTCTTTTGATTATAAAGCAAGTCCTTTTTAAATGGTTTGTACATGCTTTTAAGTTAAGTTTATATTATTTTTAAGTGGATATGGCTTCGCCCTCAATAAGTCGCAACAACTTATTCTTAAAACACACTATTTTTTTATCTTATCCCACCAAAGCTAAAAAGCTTTTGTCCACCTCCATTTCTAAATCAATACCTAGTGTTTCAAGAGCTATAATAAACACTTTCTGCCCTTTCTTCTCTATAATATGTCCTTTAGTTCCAACCAGATTTCCCACAATAATTTCTACTTTATCTCCTCTTCTCCATTCCGAAGGTTCTGCATTGATACTCGCTTTGTGCTCTCCAGTCACTTTTTTAAGTATTTCAATTTCTTGGTCAGGTATTGAATCAATTTTTTCTCCTGTTTTAATAAATTTAAATACGTATTCGCTTTCCAATATTTTAATCTTCTCGTCCTCAAATATTCTTACGAATACATAGCAATTAATCAATGGAATATAATTTCTCTTTATTTTTCTTAAATATCTTTTAACTGATACTTTTAAAGGAATGTAGGTTTCTATTCCCTTTTTTTTGAGGTTTTCCGCAACGTATTTCTCTGCTTTATACTTAGTATATATAGCGTACCATTTTTTCTGCTTTAGCTCACCACTTTTTTCTACTCCCTCACTCATTCTTTTAATTAGTTTCATGGGACCATAACATTAAAGCTTCTTCCAAATTGACCTCATCTGAAGCTAATAGGCTTTCATTGGTTTTATAACAAACGTATCGTATTTTTCTCTTAATCAATTCTTCGACCCGTTCAATTAATTCTATAAGGTATGTTTTGTTGATATCTCCTATAAAGAGTAGGTCTATTATTTTGCTATCTCTTCCCTTGGCAAAATCGCCTATTACATAAACTTCTACAACATCCCCCAGTCGTTCAATTACTTTTTCAATTATTTTATCAAAACCAATATACTTAAGAACAATATTATGCACATCAGTATAAAGCGGGTGATGTTTATTCGCTTGAAAGTATTTTTTATTGCCCTTATGGTATGAAGAAAGCATACCTGCCTTTTCAAATCGGTTTAGCTCTAATCGAATCCCGTTGGAAGAGTCTCCAAACTCAGTTTGCAAGCTTCTCAAATAAGAGGAGGTGTTGCTGTTCAAAAAAAACTTTAGTAACAGCTTTACTCTGGTTTTAGAAGATATTAAAGTCTCTATCATTTATTTAACGAGTAAAATAATTACTCAAAATTAAACATTTTTTACCTATTTTTTAATGTTTCTTCTCTAATCTAGGTTTCTAAGTAATAGTACCAATGATAAAATTGCTGTCGCCTGAGCTATAGAATCTGCCATCACCTCTCCCCAGTCAATATCTTTGTTTTCCTTTTCTTTCCCTTCCCTGTCTAACTTTTTCTTTTTTCTGGGCACCGTTATGCTTGATCCCTCCTTTACATCTGGATACATTCTCCAAAAAAGAAATCTTTTTGTGCGATCTATCTTTCCGTTCCTATGAATTACCGTCAAAGCAGATTTATCCGCATCGTCCGCAAACCCTCCAGCAAACTTATCTACATAATACTTCGCATTCTTTTCTCCTTCAAAAACCACATTGATTTGCCCTTTTTCTACATATTTTTGATCATAAAGCTCAAATGCCTTTGTTGCTCCAGCAATGGACACAATAGTGTTTCTTTTCGGTATATTAATAACATCTCCCTTTTTTAAAATAATATCTTCATACTTATTCCTTCTTTTCAAAGCCTTTTCTAAGTCAATGACCACAGCTCCTGTTCCTTCCTCACTCCTTATTAAAGTAGCCCCTTCAATATATGCTTCTCTGGTTAAGCCTCCAGACATATCAATGATATCCGATATCCTAGTATTCTCTTTGACCAGTGTATACAATCCTGGAAACTTGACTTCTCCTGAAACTGTAATATTTTGTTGCAGTTCAAACTCAGGTACTTTTCTTACAATAATTTGATCAAAAGGCTCTATTTTAAAATCTTTGGCTCCTTCGACCTCCATGTTCTCATTAATTCTAATATTCGCGACCTGTGTGTGTGTTCTTTTCTGGCTATCAAAATTTATACGGAAAACATCTATTTTATACGGTGCGGCCTCCCTTTTTAAACCTCCTGAAAGTAAAATAGCACTTCTAATAGTAAGTGAAGGGTCATACAATAGTTCTCCTGGGTTTTTAACTGCACCGTCCACCAGAATATAGGATTCCTCGTAAAAGAAATTCTTATTAAAAACTCTTATTCTATCATTTGGTTTTAACAATACATTTTCTTCCGATAATGGAGAATTTAAAGCCCTTTCCAAATTGATATAATTGTACTGTACCCCTGACTCTTCTATGTTTTCTCTAAATATATATGCAATATTGGAAGCTTCTCTCTGAAGACCTCCTGCCAAAAAAATAAGGTCGTTAATTTTTAAATCCTCTCCTGAATCCAAAGTAAAAGACCCTGGAAACCTAACACCTCCTTCAATTATTACTGAAAAAACATCTTTGTAGCGTGCCTTAGTATAAACTTTTATAACATCTCCCTTAACTAGTTCAATGTTTGATTGATCTTCCGAATTTTGTAAAACCGCTGAAAGATTAACCTTTAAATAATCTTTTGTCTTAAGGTCTTCATTAAATCTTATAATAAAAACCGTATCTGTAAGTGCATTTTCTTTTAATTCTGCTAAACTTATTAAGTCCAATAGTTCCATGCCCTCTTTTAACTCAAACCTTCCCTCATTCTCAACGGCCCCCTCTATCACCACATAATTTTCTATTTCTTCGGATATTGTCCCTATGTTAATTGCGTCTCCCTCAAGTAATTCAAAATCTTCGCCTATCTTTTTCAATTTAGAATAATTAACATCCTGAATAATCCTTTCTCCCTCAACAAATCGTTCTATTTGAAGATTTTTAATAAATGCATCTACTCTTAGTCCTCCAGCGAACTCAATGAGTTCATTGAGGTTTTCATTTGGTTTAAGTTCATACCTCCTTGGTCTTTTTACCGCTCCTGAAATATTTACAACTTTTTTACTAATTGGAACAGAAATGTAATCATTCTCTTGGAGATAAAAATTTTCATTTACTTGTGGGTTCTTCAAATATTCATAAAGGTCAATAGTCTTTTCTTCTCCTGATCGAAGTAACTTTATATTCCTAACTGATCCTATCTCCGTCGGACCACCTGCAACAACTAAGGCATTAATTGCTGTATTAACTGCTGATATCGTAAATGAACCCTGATTAAATACTTCTCCCACTATATGTACTGTGATCGTTCTTGCAGTAATAAGGTTGAGGTCCATTTGAGAGGGTTGGAAATAATAATAATTCCTCAATCTTTTTCTTATTAGTTCTTTAGCTGCAGAAATTGTCAATCCAGAAACATAAATTCTCGAAATCCTATCAGGTTTTATAAATCCTTCCTTAGAAACTTCTAGAACAAAATTTTCCTCTGTGTCACCCCAAATACTTACAGAAACTATATCTCCAGGGCCTAATTTATAACTATCCGGCACACTGGCCTCATTGGTAGCTCTATAAAAACTTATTGCTTTATCTTTGAATAAGTGATGTCCATAAATATTTACGTTGGGAATATCTGCATTTTCAATTTCAGATAATTTTTCCGATATCGCTTCTTCTAGTGTTGCCTCTTGTTCTGTGTTATCTGGAATTAATTCATCTATCTTGCTGTCTTCATTTGGTAACAGCTCAGAAGTCGTTGTTCCATCGTTCTCAACTTCTTTCTCTATTTTTTTGCTCTGTTCAAGTTCAAAAATAACCTCCCTAATAGTCTTTTCATGTTTAAGTATTGTTTCGGGGTCATTTACGTCTAATTGATCCACATCAATGCCTTTTGCTTTTAGTGCCTGATAAACTTCTTCCTCATTCAAGCCCCTATCTTCAATTTCTTTTTGAATTTGAAGTTCTCCCAAATTCTGAGCACATACATTTATGGACAAAAAGGTTACAAAACAAAACAGAACTGCTAATCGAAACATTTTTTATAAATTGATTCTTAAAAACAAAGATATTTATTTGATCTTTAATAACTGCCTTCTAGCTGTTATTATACGATCATTATAACGAGAGTCACAGTAATTTATTCAGCTTTATAGGCTGTCAAACTCTTTTTTACTAATTGCATATGTTCCTTTTTTACTGATAACATATGAGCTTGCCAAAATAGATTTCTCAATTGCTTCTTTCAATGTCTTATTCTGGTGTAACATAAATGCTATTACCGCTAATGAAGTATCTCCTGCTCCAGACACATCAAAAACTTCTACCCGGGCCGTTTTAAAGTGCTCACTCCAAGATTCACAAACTAAAGACATTCCCTTTTCGGATCGGGTAACCAATAGATTTTCAATCTCATACTTTTCTCTGACCTCTTCCGCTAATTTACCAACTTCAGAATTTTTATTAGTAATAGAAATATTAGCAACTTCTTGAAGCTCCTTAAAATTGGGTTTTACCATATAGACACCTTTGTACTTATTCCAATTTTTTCCTTTTGGGTCTATAATTAATTTAATATTTCTGGATTGGGTTACCTTTTTTGTTTCCTCAAGTAAACGCTCTGTAATTACTCCCTTTCCATAATCCGAAATCACCAATACTTTCCCTTTATAATCTTTTATTTTGCCAATTATGTCTTCAACCGGCACTTCTCCTCTTTCCAGTTTTCTTTCTCTATCCACCCTGACAATCTGTTGCCCTGATGAAACAACTCTGGTTTTCTTCGTCGTAACAGCTCTTTCCTGTTTAGATAAATAACTTTTAATACCATGTTCATTAAGTTTTTTATTTAATTCTTCTCCACTTTCATCATCTCCTATTATTCCAATTAGTCCTACAGAAAGTCCGAGTTTAACAAGGTTCAAAGCTACATTTGCAGCACCTCCCAAAGTCATATACTCTTTACTAATGCTAACTACGGGTACTGGAGCTTCGGGCGATATCCTGTCACAATCACCAATTATATACTGGTCAAGTATTACATCTCCAAGGACCATGATATCCACCATAATAATCTTTTTAAGAAAGAACGAAGCTAATCAATATTATTTGAACAGAATTATATATTAAAACATAGAAATTTTCAAATTGAAATGCAATAATCTGCATAAATTAGTTTCTTTGCTTAGTGCTTGAGTTAAATTGCCTTAAATGATATGAAATATATTCTTCCTCTTTTTATACTTTCTTTAGTTCTTATCTCCTGTAATAGTTCTAAAACACAGAGTAAAGGAGCTTCTATTTACAAAACACATTGTGTATTATGTCACGGCGAAGATGGAAAATTGGGTCTTAATAATTCCAAAGATTTGACGGCTAGCACATTAAACCTTGAGGAAAAAGTCAAAATTATTACTCATGGAAAAAATACCATGCTCGCTTATAAAAGCATTTTGACTAAAGAAGAAATAGACGCTGTCGCTTCCTATGTTCATAAACTAAAAAAATAGGGTGATCATATTAGGGGTAATGTCCGGAAGTTCCTTAGATGGAATAGATTTAATTTGTGTAGACTTCAAAAATGCTTATGAGTACTCGATACTTAACAAAAGTCTAATTCCTTATCCTGATCATATTTCTTCTTTACTAGCCGATATACTCTACGGCGAATTAGATCAGTATTTTCAAAAGCAAGCCCTTTACAGTAAGTTTATAGCTAATACAATCTTACAATATATCGATACTCATAATTTAAAGATAGATAAAATAGCATCTCATGGACATACCTTAGTACACAATCCTCCCTTCGGGTATTCTGTTCAAATAGGGGATGGAGCCATTATTTCGGCAATAACAGGAATAGATACTATATGTGATTTTCGCACACAAGACGTTACACTTGGAGGACAAGGAGCCCCTATAGTTCCTATTCTGGAAAAGGAGCTTTTTAATGAATATAAGCTCTTTTTAAATTTGGGTGGCATCGCCAATCTTTCCTATCATAA
Source organism: Saprospiraceae bacterium (assembly GCA_965230495.1). Classification (GTDB taxonomy): domain Bacteria; phylum Bacteroidota; class Bacteroidia; order Chitinophagales; family Saprospiraceae; genus JACJYM01. Next base: position 3,002,676 of record OZ246004.1, read on the forward strand.
ATCTAGTAAAGAAATTTTTGCTTTTGATGTATGTGCGTGTAATCAAGTATTAAATCATTTTTCTCTTAAACTTGACAAAGAGTTCGATGATAAAGGCTCTCTTGCCGCATCTGGAAAGTTTGATGATTCCCTTTATCATTTTTTAGATCAACATCCATATTATATTAAAGATTATCCTAAAACATTGGATAATCAATACGTCTACAGTGAATTTATTTATCCTATCCCCGATGTAATTCCTAATGAAGATATTCTTCATACTTATTGTCATCTGGTAGCTAAAAAAGTGCACCAAGCTTGTCATAAATTAAGTATACATAATGAAAAAATACTTTTAACTGGCGGAGGAACACATAATGATTTCTTATTCTCTTTAATAGCGAAAGAGTTGAAAAAGCTGGAAATCGTATGTCTTAAGCCCTCTGACGAGCTTATAGATTTTAAAGAAGCTTTACTGATGGCCTACATGGGTTTTCTTTTTTCAATAGACAAAGAAAATACTTTGGCCTCGGCAACAGGTGCTTCAAGAAATTGGATTTCAGGAGCACTATATAAAGGGACATCACATGCTTAATATTTCAACACCAAAAATACTGGTAACAGGTGGCACCGGCTTTATAGGTTCATATATTGTCCGCTACTTGCTCAAAGCTAAGTATCAAAATATTTCTGTCCTCAAAAGACCTAAAAGTGATATTAGTCTCTTAAAAAAGGTAAAAGACCGAATTATATTCATTGATGGAGATATAAACGACTCTTATTTCATTCATGAAATAGTTGAAAATTATGACATCATTCTTCATACTGCCGCAGTTGTCTCTTATCATCCTAAGTTTTACAAAAACATGTATCGGGTAAATGTTCTCGGAACACAAAATATAATTAATGCTTCCGTACTTCATGGGATAAAAAAATTCGTACACATTAGTAGTATTGCGGCATTAGGTCGAGTGAAAAAAGATGAAATAATTAACGAAAGTACTATCTGGCAACAAAGTCCTTATAATACACCTTATGCAAAAACCAAATACGCCGGAGAAATGGAAGCTTGGAGAGGTCATGCTGAAGGCCTCAATGTTACAATCTTAAATCCTTCGTTTGTGATTGGTGGCGGATTTTGGAGTCGTTCTTCAATGCAATTACTCACCAAAATAAAAAAGGGATTAAACTTCTATCCTATTGGTGGAAATGGATTCGTCGACGTAAGAGATGTAGCTATCGCAACTTTAAAAGCGATGGATGAACAGTTTGATGGAGAACGATTTATTATATCTTCTCAAAACTTGTCTTACAAAGAGCTAATTTCCTCTTTTCAAAATCACCTTTTTATTTCCAACGAAAAAATAAAACCTCTATCTTCTTGGAAAGCAGAACTTGTAATTTATTTGGAAAAAATACGCTCTCTTTTTTCTTCTGGAGAACCTTTATTAACCAGAACTTCATACACTAGCTCTTCTTTAATGTCTCGCTATGACCATAACAAATCTATCGAAAAGTTACATATGAAATACAGGCCCTTACTTCAAACAATAGAAGAAACAAGTGCTTGTTTCAAAAATAGTTTTCAAAAAGGTTACGGTTTATTAAATGTTAATTAGGGAGTTATTTTATAATTAGTGATATATCTTTCCTGCGGTTTCTTATAAATAGGAATACTGTCATTTATGTACTTTTCAATCACCAAGCCTGCTATTGGGGTGGCTACCTCCGCTCCCCAGCCCGCATTTTCAACAAAAACGGCTATGGCTATTTTTGGATTTTCACGTGGGGCAAACCCGAAAAAAACTGAATGGTCTTTGCCATGTGGATTTTGAGAAGTTCCTGTTTTTCCACATACCCTAAGGTCCTTGATATAAGCTTTTGCTCCCGTACCGTATTTTACTGCTGCTTCCATTCCGTCAATTACCGGGTCAAAATGCAAATAATCAATTCCCGTGCTTTTCTTCTCCTTAAAAACATTTGAAATATTAGTATCATCCATGAATCCTTTAACCAAATGTGGGGTAAAATAATGTCCTCGATTAGCAATTGCTGTTGCCAGATTAGCCATTTGGATTGTGGTGAGTTCTATTTCTCCTTGACCTATACCAAGAGATAAAACATATGAAGATCTCCATCCATTTCTTTCTTTCCTATATAGCCAATCATAGTACTTTGAAGTAGGAAGATTCCCCTTATTTTCATAAAAAACATCTACCCCTAATTTTTTGCCCAGTCCAAATTTTTGCAGTGCCTGAATCAACGTGTCCAATCCTATGCCCGGAGTTCTATAACCAAAATGGTCTATAAATTCTCTTATTGTTTGGTAATAATACGTGTTGCAACTATGTTGGATAGCTATACCTACATTGTAAGGTGTGGGGTGTATATGACATTTTTGAATGTAATTTCCCTTACTATCTACTTGATATGCTCCATTACAATATATTGTTCTGTCCTTGTCTAATAACCCAAATTGCATAGCAATCAAAGAAAAGACAGGTTTAAAAATAGACCCGGGGGGATATTTACTCATTGACGCTCTATCTATCAATGGTCTTTTCGTATCAGATAGTAAAGAGTCAATCGCCTTACTTCTATCCTTGTCGAGATTAAGCATATTTGGATCATAAGTAGGAGAACTAACCATTGCCAGAATTTCACCAGAAGAAGGTTCTATTGCAACTATAGCTCCTGACTTATTTTTCATCAACTGTTCTGCATATTTTTGCAATTCTATATCAATACCACAAATTATATCTTTACCACTTATAGCCGTTGAATCTAAGCTTCCATTGTCAAAAACACCTATTTCTCTACCCAAATTATCCTTGATTAGATACTTAACACCTTTTTCTCCTTTTAAGTCTTTTTCATAGGTTTTTTCTATCCCGCTCGTCCCACAATAGTCACCATAGGTATATCCCTCCTCCTGTATCTGTGTTTTGTCAACTTCACTTAAATATCCTAAAATATGAGGAGCATGATGATAGGAGTATGACCGTGTTCCTTTTTCTGTGGTTTCAAAGCCCCTGAATTTGTGTAAATGCTCTTGGAGTAAATTGTATTTTTCTACACTTATCTTACTCATAAATACAAAAGGTATCGCTTTATGAAACCTTATATCTTCCCAATCTTTTTCTATTTTTTTACTAAACTCCTCTTTACTTATTTCCAGAATATTGCACAGTAGACTGGTATCCATCTTCGGGTTTAATTGGTTATAGGTTACCAGAATATCATATATCGGTTTGTTATAAACCAATAATGAGCCGTTTCGATCATAAATCAGCCCCCGAGAAGGGAAAATTATTTTCTTGTGTAAGGTCGTTTGGCGAGCTAGTTCTTTATACCTCTTTTCAAAAACCTGAAGTTGTGCCAGTTTACCAATCAACAAAAAAGTCGTTGTTATAATAAAAACGATTATAATATTTCTTCTTGTTCTGTTGGTCTCTTGCAAACTTCTTTACTTTGGTCTTACAATAAACATAAAAACGAACACCAGCAGAGCCGAAGCGATAAGACTCAACATGGTATTGATCGTAATCTCAAATAAATATACTAACGAAAAACTCTCCAATCCAAAATAAAACGCAAGGTGTATAAAAAGTAATATAATTGAATAAGATGCAAACCATAAAAAGCCAAAAGAATTAATTGTTGGTACATCTTCAATCTTGTACCCTTCATAAGGTGATAGTATTTTGAGTATAAAACTTCTACAGTATGCCATTAATACCAATGCTCCTGCATGAATACCGAGAGAATCATAAAATATATCGATTCCTAATCCATACAAAAAAGCAAGTAGAAGTAGCGTATACCTCGAAAAATTAACAGGAAACAATAGTATGAACAATGGGTATATAATCAAATGAATAAATCCAATTTCGCCTATAGCAAGCGGTATCCTTTTCAGTATTACTACCTGAATAAGGAACAAAAATATTCCCAACAGAATCGTTCTTGCTATTTTATTCATCTAACTCAATTGCTCGTTGAAACTCTTTGAGGTTATTTTTTATTGCATATACTGTTTTTGTCTTAATCGGGTCATTTAAAAGTTTTACTTCAATATTGTAATTACTGCTCCCTCTATCAACAGAAAAGTCTGAAACAGTCCCTACGGGAATATTTTTGGGGAAAATTGTTGAATATCCACTTGTTACCACAGTATCTCCTCTTCGCAAATCAATATGCTTCGGAATCGATGTCAGATTCATCTGCTGAGATAGATAGCCAGACCAAATTAAACTACCGAAAGCTCCTGATTTCTTCAAAGCACAGCTGATTTTACTTTGAGAATGTAAAATGCTTATCACCCTTGCATAATGTGGATTCACTTCTTTTACAATTCCTATAATTCCTGTCGATGAAATCACTCCCATATCCATTTCAATCCCATCATTTTCTCCTTTACATAGAGTTAAATAGTTATTTCTCAAATGAATGGTATTATTACAAACATAGCTAGGTATTAACTCATATTGGTTCGATAAACTATCTTCAGCAAGTTCTTCTATTAGGTCTGCTTTGATAAGTCTTTGAAGTAAAGACGCATTTTCAGCTATTAGGCTATCATTTGCTTCTTCTAGATGAATATAATTATTTACCTTATCCACCCTTCTTTCAAGGTAATCGGCAAAAAGAGAAGTGCTGTTTTGCCAGATGGATTTTTGGCTAGCATTATTACTTATAATTAAATAAAAGCAAATAATTTCCAGCGAAATAAATAGAATATGAATTCCATATTTAACTATTAATGCTATGAAATTTTGCATTTACATATTTGTCTTGTCTACAGATTTCCTCGGCTTATTAGAAAAGAATACTTATCTGTATTAGCTAGAGCTATACCTGTTCCTCTAACCACTGCTCGCAAAGGGTCTTCTGCCACATGCACTTGCAGCTTACTTTTCTTAGATAATCTAATGTCCAGACCTCTTAATAGGGCTCCTCCTCCCGTCAGGTAAATTCCTGTTCTATAAATATCTGAAGCCAATTCCGGAGGAGTATCTTCTAGTGCTTTTAATACCGCTTCTTCTATTTTACTTACGGAATTATCAAGGGCTTCTGCAATTTCCACGTGATTAGTATATACCTGCTTTGGAATCCCTGTTAGCAAGTCTCTACCATTTACAGCATATTTTTCGGGAGGGTTTTCCAAGTCAGGAATTGCCGCTCCAACATTAATCTTTATTTGCTCTGCTGTCCTTTCTCCAATAAGGATATTATGTTTTCGTTTCATGTAGTCAATAATATCCATCGTAAACTCATCTCCTGCCGTTCGAATAGACTGGTCCGCTACAATACCGGATAAAGCAATCACCGCTATTTCTGTCGTTCCTCCTCCGATATCTATGATCATATTACCAACAGGTTCTTGTACATCAAGTCCAATTCCCAAAGCAGCAGCCATTGGTTCATGAATCAAGTACGTTTCTTTCGAATCCACATGATCCGCCGAATCGAAAACAGCTCTCTTTTCTACTTCAGTAATACCACTCGGAATACAAATCACCATCTTGAGGTGAGTAAAGAATTTTCTCTTTTCTCCTATCATATTAATTAAGCCCTGAATAAGGTATTCAGCAGCTTGAAAATCAGCAATAACCCCATCTTTTAAGGGTCTAACTGTTCTTATGTCATCATGTGTCTTCTCATGCATCTGCATTGCCTTGCTACCTACAGCAATTACCTCCGAAGGTCTTTTCATTGCTACAATTGACGGTTCGTCAACTACTACTTTACCATTTTCAATAATAACAGTATTCGCCGTTCCGAGATCAATAGCTAGTTCTTGGGTAAAGAAACTTAAAAATCTCATTGATTCTTTTTGTATATAAACATTTATAATTCTTAAAATATATGGCAATAATCGTGCCTGAATATTGTCTTCATCTTAGGCAACTATCACTTCCGTCATTAAGTTCCTGTCAAAGTACTTTTCCGCAAGCGACATTATATCTTTTTTAGTTGTATTTCTAATTTTATTGATCATCTCATTATAATAATCAATGGTCATTTCATTATTCTCAATCATCTTTAGAAATGATCCTATATTAAACGGTCCATCCATTAAATTTAAGACCCGTCCCATTATATAATTTTTTACCATTCCCAATTCCTGATCCGAAACAGGAACCTTTCTCAGAGTCTCCATTTCCATATAAATAGCTTCCGTTACCTGTATTAAGTTTTCGGGATTTAAATCCGTACTCACATAAAAATAACCGTCTTTTACCAACTGATCAGTAAACGAATAAATATTATAGGTATATCCCTTTTTTTCTCGAATATTATTCATCAGTCTAGATCCAAAATAACCTCCAAACAACATATTCAACACATAAAAAGAGCTATTATCATTATGATTTCGTGTAAACAGTTTTCTCCCAATTCTCAACGAAGCTTGATGTTTATTCTTGCCATCATATTTATATGTTCCTGATTTGTTCTCAGGTTCTAAAATATTTGAATATGAAGAAGATACTCCTTCTCTTTTTCCAAACTTATTGTTTAATGTTGATCTAAGGTCTTTATTTATTTTTCCGGTAACAATAATCTTGCACTTTTGGGGAGTAATATTGTTTAGGTAATGATCTCTTACATCCTCTATAAATATGGAATCAATATCTAGTAAAGATGTATTATGGCCATAGGGATGATGTTCTCCGAAAATAAGAGCAGTATGTTCTCTGTAAGCTACCACATCATTATTCGAAATATCTTGATTGAGTTTTTCCTTAGCCTTTCTTTTAAATTTTTCCAATTCATCCTCATCAAATATTGGGTTATAAACCATCTCTTCGACTAAATCCAGCACCGGTTTCATAAACTTATTGAGAACAATAAAGCTAATATAAACGGTATCTAAGTTGGAAGCTACTTTGATCGAAACTCCGTAAAAATCTAACTTTTCCTCAATTTCATAGCTTTTGTGAAATTGTGTGTGGCTCCGAATCATTTTTGCAGTGGATCGTGCTGCAAACCATTTTTTTTCAAATCTTCTACCCGCTTCAAAAACGATATCTAGTTTCATTACTTCTTGGGTCCCTATATCACACTCTGTAATCTTTATCCCATTATCTAAATGATAGTTTCTAACCCGTGGAAGAGGCATCATCTCCAATTGTCCAATCTTAGGACCTTTCTTTCTATTTACTGCTAACTTATTCTCCAAAATTGTTCCTGATAATCGTTTATTGCTTTCCTCTTAACGAGTATTTTCTTCTCTAAAACATTTCCTAAGAAGAATTCAAAAGCTAAAGTAGACATTTCTTATAGTTCCTTCCTTTGCCAGCTTATTTTAATTCGTGTGAAAATTACGACCAATAATTTCTATTTTTGTTCTTTGATCAATAAAGAAAAAATCTAGATATGAAATTTGAGGTGTCATCATCCGATTTGTTAAAGAGTCTAAACTTGGCTTATTCGACCATTAGCCCAAATCCTTTGCTTCCTATTACAGAAGATTTCCTCTTAATACTTGATGAAAATGACCTAACCATTAAAGCGACCAATCTTGATGTCACCATTACCACTCACATGGAAGTAAATGGATCCGAAAGCGGCTCTGTAGCCATTCCTGCAAAAATGTTTTATGAAACACTTCGAGCTCTTCCAGATCAACCAGTAAGCATCGAAGTAAACAGTGAAAATTTCGGTATAAAGCTCAATTCTTCTTATGGTGTTTATAGATTGTCTGGAGATAATCCAAATGAATTCCCTGAAGAAGCGGACAAAATCGACGCTGAAAGTTTTACTATTCCGGCCGATAAACTTGCCAAAGCTTTTTCGAAAACAGTCTTTGCAGCAAGTACCGACGACATGAAAATAAACATGAATGGTGTTTTTCTTCAGATAGATTATAATAAAGTGATTTTCGTAGCTTCAGATGGCCATAAACTAGTTAAATATACTTTCGGTAATATTAATACAGAGGTTAACAATTCCTTTATAATGCCTAGAAAATGTATTCAGATAACACAAAAGGCATTGTCCGGAGATAACGATGTTACGGTACATTTCAACAAGAAAAATGCATTCTTTGATATTGATGGAACTCAGATCACTTGTAGGTTAATAGATGCCAAATTCCCCGATTACAATGCTGTAATACCTGTTGATAATCCTTTGGTTTTATCTATAAGTAGAAGAGATTTCCAAAACGCATTGAAGAGATTGTCCATATATTCCAATCAAAGTACGTATCAGGTGATATTAAACATAAGTGAAAATAGCCTCACCATGTCGGCGAAAGATTTAGATTTTTCCAACGAGGCTACCGAACAAATGCATTGTAAATACGAAGGAGATCCTTTGATGATAGGTTTTAATGCCAAATTTGTTATTGAAATGCTCAATGTTATGGAAACGGATGAGGTCATTATTAACATGTCAGCTCCTAACAGGGCTGGAATTATGATTCCGGGAGATGAGCCGGATGATGAAAATCTGATGATGCTCGTCATGCCTATTATGATGAACAACTAGGATACATCCTAACCTTTTCTCACCATATGAAAATAGGTCTTTTTTTTGGGTCTTTTAATCCTGTGCATGTAGGTCACATGATTATAGCCAACCATATGGTGCAACATACTGATCTTAAAGAAGTATGGTTGGTAGTAACACCTCACAATCCTTTTAAGAAAAAGATTTCTCTTGCCAATGATCATGATAGACTACATCTTGTAAATCTTGCTATCGGAGATAATCATAGTCTTAAAGCTTCAAATATTGAGTTTTCTCTTCCCAAGCCCTCCTACACTATTGATACTTTGACATATTTAAAAGAAAGGAATCCTTCTCATGAATATGTTCTTTTAATGGGTGGTGATAATCTGGCCACTTTTCATAAATGGAAGAATTACGAGACTATCTTGAATAATCACGAAATATATGTGTATCGCCGCCCTAATTATGAGCTTGGTGATTTACAAAGTCACCCTAAGGTTCTCTTGGTGGAAGCACCGCTAATGCATATTTCGGCCAGCTTTATCCGACAGTCTATTAAAAACAAAAAATCGGTACAATATCTGGTTCCTGATAAAGTATTTGAATATCTGGACAACTCTACCCTTTATAAATAGGAATTACACACAATAAAACATTGATTTATTCTGTTACTTCTTTCCATTTTATGAGGTCAAAAAACTTAAATTTTGGATGCTTTTGACTCTTTTTAGGTTTCTTATTAATTGAACAATTATCTTGCAATAACTTATTCAAATTACGATAGAACAAATGAAGCACTTTCTAATAGCTATTTTTCTTTTTGTTTCAACCAGCCTATTATCTCAAAGTGATTTGAAGATAGGAGAATGGAAATCCTATCTGCCCTTACACTCAGCAGATTGGGTTACACAAAGTGATAATTATGTTTACTATTCCTCCGAAAATGCCATCATTATTTTTGATAAACTTTCTCTCTCCTCTGATGTAATAACGAAAAATGAAGGTCTAAGTGAACATAAAATTCGACGCATAGAGTATGATTCTTATAATGATCAACTCATCGTAGGTTATGAAAATGGAAACATAGATATTCTAAAAGATGGTAGCATCTTAAATATCCCATTTCTTAGATTAAACACTCAATTAAACGATAAAAGAGTAAACCACATCTATGTGGCCGATGAAAATCATGCCTATTTGTCTTATTCCTTTGGAATTATACAACTAAATCTGAAATCTCTTGAGTTCGGTACTACTTGCTTCACCAATCAAATTGTCAATGCCATAGGTTCGAACAATCAATTTCTCTTTGCTGCAACGGAAGATGGTGTCTTTACTATTCCTCTCAATGATGAAAGATTTGGAAATTTCCTACAATGGTCTTTCCTTGGAGAGAACAGTGGTTTGTTTCAGATATACGATGCTCAAGATATTATTTCATTTAATAATATAGTCTATATAAATATTGATGGTGTTTTGTATCGTCAAAATGGAACCTTGTATCAAGAATATATTAATCAAGTATCTCAGGATTATCGTGTAGAGAGTCTTTCCTCTTCCACGGAACATTTAATTATTTCCATGAAGAAGAGCTCCAGTTCAAGTAAAGTAATACTCGTTGATGCTAGTGGTACACAATCAGAAGTAGGTCAAAATTGTACCAACCGTATTCTACACGCCATAGAGGATCAATCCGGTGAGATTTGGTTTGCGGATGAATGGCAAGGTCTTCGATTTACTAAAGATGGGTGCCCTAAATATCAATTGAATGGACCCAATAGTACCAAAGTTTCCGAAATTATTGAATCCCAAGATATTATATACATTGCCTCTGGTGGTGCGACTGAGCAATTTCTTTATTCTGATCACAGTAAAGATGGATTTTACATGCTTGAAAATGGTATTTGGACCACCTATAGGAATGCTATTACCCAAGCTTTTAAGGACAATGGTTTTCAAAGAATACAAACCCTGGCAAAACATCCTAGACAAAACATATTGGCGGTGGGTTCATATTATGCAGGTGTTTTGCTTTTTGATATGGATAATGAAACTTTTACCTTCTATGATCAAGATAGCTCTCCCCTTGAAGGAACTCAAGGGGATGAAGCCCGAGAAAGAGTAACTTCGGTAAGATATGATGCTCAAGAAAATCTCTGGATCACTCAGTATATTGTGGATAAACCTCTTAAAGTATTGACTCCCGATGGTTTATGGTATACATTTACTCTTTCCGGAACCAATGTCCCTACCTCTATGACTATTGATGATTTTGGTAATAAATGGATTGCTTCTCGACAAAGTGGTATCAGTGTATTTAATGAGAATGGTACGTTGTCTGACCCTTCTGATGACAGCCGTAGAAATATTACAACATCAAGTACAGAGTTAACAAGTAATCGGGTAAACTGTATTACGGTAGATCTAAATGGAGAAGTTTGGGTCGGTACCGATGAAGGTCCTGTTATTTTTGAATGTGGAGCTTCTGTTTTTGACCCAAGCGTTTGTGTTGGAAGTCGAAGAAAAGTACTTCAAGACAGTATTGCCGCTTTCTTATTAGAAACGGAAGATATTCTAGCCATAGAAATTGATGGAGCTAATAGAAAATGGTTTGGAACTCGCAACGGTATCTTCGTACAATCTCCGGATGGGGAAACCCAAATAGCTCATTATACTGAGGAAAACTCCCCTCTTTTTGACAATAAAATTGTTTCCCTTCGATTTGTGCCTGAGTCCGGGGAAATGTTTATTGGATCTGATGGAGGTATTCAAAGCCTACGTACCGAGTCGTCTGAAGGTAAAAAAATATTTAACGAATCAAAAGTGTACGCTTTTCCTAATCCTGTGCGACCAGAATACACGGGACCCATAGCCATTAAAGGTTTAGTTCGAGATGCCAACGTAAAGATTACAGACTTAACAGGAAAATTAGTTTTTGAAACAACCGCACTGGGAGGACAAGCCATTTGGTATAAAACCGACTATACAGGAAGAGAAGTTGCTACTGGTGTATATCTCGTATTTGCGAGTAGTACAGATACCTTTGAAGATCCAAAAAGCTTCGTAACAAAAATTCTAGTGGTCAATTAAAATACTTTTACTCAATAAACTAATCAAAGAAGGGATCCAGAACTGTATGTCCGGGATCTATCGTTCCTTTAACAAATGTAAATAGTCTTTCTTCTCCCGCTATTCGAATCCGTACTTTACTAACTACTCCGATAATTGGAAATATGGTGGGATCTCCATCCAAGCTAAGCTTGAATTCTGCTAGTTTAGTCCTACGTGCATTTCTCGTCTGACACCGAGTACTCTTTAAAAAAGCAACGTCCACCAGACCAGGAGTTGGCTTATAAAAATAATGATTCTGAATAAGTATATCTACCCCAGCCCTTCTCCTTTTTCTCTTAAGAGCCCTTACTATCACTAGGCATCCATATCTTTTATAAAAACCTAGATTAACCTCAATTGGTCGAATAACCACTCTAAGTCCTCCTATCCTAACTCTCGTTCTTTTATTAATAAGTCCCATTTCTTTTTTCAACAAAGTTGGGTCTCTGCTTACTTCCGCACTAGAGGAAAAAACCCTAGTATCCAACGGTTATTCCCCCTATATACATCTGCTTCTTTTATAACTTTATGAACTTCTGAGATTCTAGCATTTTCTCTCTTTCGAAAAACTTAATAATATAAGCTCCCTTTTCAAAATTAGAAATGTCAATAGATGGGGTGATTTTCGAAATTTTTGTTTTTGGAATTCCTTTCAAATCTAAAATTTGAAATTCCAGCACCCTTTCTCTTTCATCTGTTGACACTAATAGAACGTTGTTGTTAGGATTGCTAATCTTAATTTTGTTCGAATCTAAATCGTCCGTAGATAATGATCTATTTTCACAATTATGTTCTTCATCGGTAGTAAAGAACAATTCTTCATTTCTATATTGACAATTTAGCTCTTGTTGGATGTATCCGTCCTTATAGGTATAATAAAGGCCTACGTTTGTCCCCACTCCCTCAATAAAAGTAAGGTAGATTTCTTCTCCACTACATGATTTGATACGAGCTTCCAGTTCTATTACCTTCTTTCCGTGATCTAAATAATAATCTCGAACAGGAAAGGTATATGCCTCTTTACTTTTCGGATCTTTGAAGTAAAAACTATCGCATACGTGAATAGAAAAATCAATCATAAGATATTCTATCTCCGCTTGATCCATAAAAAACAATTTCTCTCCATCTTCCCTTAAAAACCCTATTTGTGCCTCTGCCTCATCTTTTTTAGACTTCAACCATTTATAGCTATATCCATTATGAAAATATTGTCCATATATAATTCTATTGTCCACATAGATATCTGAGCATTCCTCCCGGTCTTCGATCAACTCTTTCATTTCATTTGACAAAAGTTTCTGTGGAGTAGCGTGAAAAAAAGCTTCCATGATATCTACCGCGTCCTCCCAGCTGGTATTACCTGTTTTCTGAGCTTTTATAATTCTGTTTTGACTAATGAAGAGAGTCGTAGGGAAAAAACAGCTCTCTAGCTCCTGGCAAATATTATCTCCTACAAATACTGACTTTAGATCAAAATGCTGTGATGCCCATTCAAAGGATTGCGATAATTCTTCCTTTGCTCGGTTCTCAATAAAAATAGGCTCGGCATTGTACAGAGAACTTAGCTCTGCTTTCCGATTCCAAAACGTGGTCATTTGTTGAAGGGCAATGGACGATTCCTGTGTATAAATAGTCAGTATATAATTTTTATCCGGCTGTAAAACGTTTTCCAACTCCTGCTCCTCGTATTGATAGTTAGTAACCTGATGCATCCATATATTCTGTCCACATAATGTAACCCCACTCTGAATTAGAGTAATAATTGAAAAACACCTTATTATAAATGCTATTTTCATCAGTATTCTATATCTAATAGTTCTAACAGTTTTATGGAGATATTGCCAATAGGAAGTCCATTATCTTCTTGGAATATCACCATCGCTTCGTGGAATCCACTATCAGGAATGCTATCTACCACTTCTATTGATTCATAACCCTTCTCTTTCAATTTTTCTTTGATTAGATGTATGAGTGTTGGTGTCCATAATTCCTCACATAAGATGACAGTATGTTCACTTAAACCACCTTCTACCAGTTCTTTTTCGTGATAACTTGTATCTATCCCTGTCAATGGTATTTCTATAAGCCCACTCGGTTCTCCTAATCTTTCATATACTCTTGTGCTGTAAGTTGCCGGGATAACCTCAGAGTTTATCGTAACAGGAGCCTCTATACTATAATAATCCAGATCTGAAATTTCCGTTTGTACACATGAGTCCGGTAACACAATTTTGATCTTTATAATACTTACTTCTTGGTACTCTGCTTCTATAATTTTTTCTACACTGTGCGAGGGTATTGCTAATTTTTCGTAGGTCCGTGTTTCGTAAATCGCTGGTATCTCCGTCCTTTTTACACAGTGGTTTCCTGATAAGACATAGTTATCCGGGCAATCCATAAAATCTTTTTGTAGATATGGATTTTCCACCTTATCAATATTTTCAATCTCCCAATCCATACAATCCAGACTTCTATATGAAACACAATCTGAATAAATCGTGTCTATCACAAAGCGATTGATCTCCGGACATTCTTCTATCCAAATCGTATCAAACAGATAAGCTGCCGTGTCAACTTTATACAATTCATACGATGATTTCACCAACATCTGTTCCGTAACAGTTTCGAATTCAGCAGGAATCAAGTCATAATCTACGTATTCTTCCCTATGTATGTATTGGCTCACGACCGTGTCATATTCTACCTCAATATCCTGGCATACATTTTCTTCCTTAGTTATAATCTGATGCTGTAAAGTATCAAAAACTATTTCTGTTTTCTCTAACATCGTAAATGCTTCTTTTGTCAATACTTCTTCCGTAACCGCTTCAAAAACAGGAGGCGTAACCTCAATATCATAAGAAGGAGGGACGATCCAGTGTTGCTTAAGTGTTGTATCCAATGTAGGTGATACGAATAGCTCTTCCGAACAATTGTATATGTCATCACACTGGTCTAAGTAGAAAAAGTAACCTTCAATGTAGGCCATATAGAATCCTTCGGAAGTTGATGTATCCTCTATATAAATCAGGTCTATTTTTTGTCCAATATTATTTTCTGTCTCGACACAATACCTTGTGATCAATATCCGATCGAGATCATCTACTTCAGGGAACTTATACAAACAACTATAAAAATTCAATAACTCTTCCTTATTCAAAGGTCCGACCTCCATTTTACCTGTATGCAGAAATGCTTGGTTTTCATGTACTAGGTGCTTGGCTGTAATAAAAAAAGTTGCCTCCTCCAGATGCTCTATCTGAGATGGAAATTCTCCATACACGTATTGACTTATTTCAAAGCATGAAAAGTTAAGATTGATCAGCAAGAAACAGGTAGTCAAGAGTCCTGATCCCATAATCCAAATGTACAGAATTAACATGAAAAAATAAATCTCTTATTACCAATGAGATGTAAATCTATCCCTATCCTCCCTTAGAATATGAAAGAGCTAAGTCTCCTTTTTAAAGGGATTGGGCCAAAATGATATTATAATAAGAAATTTTGGCAGTATCAGTAAAATCTAATTACTTCGTTCTCCCTCTTTCTCTCAAGAATCGGTACTTCTGCCCCTTCCTGAGGGTATCCCACCGGCAATAGTAGAAAAGCCCTTTCGTTATCTGGACGATCTAATATTTTTTGAAGAAAATTCATCGGACTGGGAGTATGCGTCAGTGTAACTAATCCTGCATGATGAATGGCATTGATCAAAAATCCTGCAGCGATACCTACCGACTCGTTGACATAGTAATTCTTATGTTTTTTTCCATCCTCACCCATATCGTACGCCTTTTTAAACATGATAATCAACCACGGTGCGACTTCCAAAAACTCCTTATACCAGTCCGTCCCAAAGGGTGCTAAATCTTCAAGCCATTTGTCACTCATCCTACCGTGATAGTTTTCGTATTCTTCTTTCTCTGCTGCTTTTCGGATTTCTTTTTTAATCAAGGGATCCTCCACTGCACAAAAGGTCCAGGGTTGTTTATGAGCTCCTGATGGAGCCGAAGATGCCGTCATAATCAGATCTGTAATCACTGACTTCTCCACTTTCTTATCCGAATAAAATCGCAATGATCGTCTTTGATCTAAATAAGATCGTAATTCTGCTGCCCTTGTCTTGGTTTCTTTTGTTGAAAAATTTGGTCCTATATATTCTTTGAAGCCCTGTTCGGTATTCGCCATATTTTCTTTGTCCTTTGCTCTAAGGATAAATATACCAAATAGCTCTTGAATCGTATCTTTGATTTTATGGAAAAGCCTCTGGTTGACAAAATGTATCTTTTAGAAAAGTTTCCCGGTAAAGGTGGTTGGACCTATGCGGCTATCCCTGAAATTCTTCAAAACAAAAACAACCCTTTCGGATGGGTTGTGGTAAGAGGAAGTATTGATGATTATCCGTTAGATCACTATAAGTTGATGCCTATGGGAAATGGAAAGTTATTCCTTCCTGTCAAAAGTGAAATCCGAAAAAAGATAAAGAAGCAAGCTGGAGATACTGTACATGTCATTCTTTATTCTGAAGACAGAACATATGAGGCACCTCAAGAGATTGTTGCCTGCCTCAAGGATGAATCTCAGGAGCTATATCACCAATTTATTTCACTCTCTGCCTCCCGACAAAAACAATATATAGACTGGATTTATCAAACCAAAGACCAAGATGTACAGGCCAATCGCATTGTCAAAATGCTGGAGGAGTTAGGAAATGATTCTATTATAAATTGATAAATATTATAATTGGCTGTTTTTCACGATTTGTTATGTATAAGTGTAATAGCCCCCATTATTGAAGGCTATTATTACTTATACAATTATTTAACCTATTAACATTTTATCCTCTAAAAAGTAAAATTAAGGTTGGTAAGTACATTTCTTCCTAATGCAAATATTGGATTATTTCCTCCCCTAACTGAACGATTAAGATGCTCATAGTAGTTTTTATCAAATAGGTTATTAACCCCTGCATTTAAAGACAGTTTATCTGAGATTTGATAGCCAATGTTAATATCTAAAAGGGCAAATGACGGTGTTACTGTTTCTCCAAATTCACTGGATGTCCTTGATTGTTCTGCTACGAAACGGAAAACAAGCTCCGGGGATAATCTACTTTTAAAATAACTACCTGTTAAGGTATATCTTACATCCAATGGTGCAATTTCCGGTAAAGGCTCATCGCGTTCTAAATCTTGACCATAGGTATACGCAATACCCCATTGTTGCTGAAGACCCATAAATAATTTCTGTGACCAGTTGATTTCAAAACCAGCTTTGAATACCTCTTGGATATTAATGAACTGTCTTACTCCCGGACTCATCGGCAAGCGAGGCTCAAGAGTTGGATCAATAACAGAGGATATATAATCTTGTAAGTAAGATCCAAATAAATTTACATTAATGATTGTATGGTGTGAGGGTCTCCATTTGAAGGTTAAATCAATTTGATTATTGATCTCAGGATCTAGCTTTGGATTCCCTAACATCTCAAATGGATCTTGGCCAATGGGGAAAAAATTGATGAACCGCTCAGTAAGACCACCACTTCTTTGTACTCGTCCAAGCCATAAGCTCGTTTCAAGTTTTGTACCAAACTCTTTCAAAATGCCAATACTTAAACTTGGATTTATATGGGTCGTTTTAGTATCCGAATAAATTTGGGTAAACTCATCACTGATATCGCTAATATCCGCATTATTAAGTTCCAATCGTCCGGAAAATATGTAGTCAAAAACTGACCCGTTTAGCTGATATTCGGTAAAAACACCCGTCCTACTTATTCTACCTTCTTGCCAAGCGTTATCTTCAAAAGTATTACCTGCATTTGGTCCCTTAAGAAACGCTCTTTCTCTAATTCCTTCTGCACCTTCAATACGTAAATCGGCCCCAGCATACAATTTACCGTTATTACGTCGCCAAACACCTTCTGTCCTTCCCCCATAATTATACGTTGTTGCATGGGTTTCAGCATTAAGTATACGTGGATCTAAGTGCTTGAGCAAGTTGTCCATTCTATGGTTTACCAAAGAGCTGAAAATAGTAGTGTTCCAACTTTTAAGCCTTTCTCCATTAAACTCTATATCATGTCTCACATTGAATAACCAGGTATCGTCTTCTCTTAGGTCCATCGCTAATGCCGGAAAATCAGCGTCTCTCGCACGGTTATAAATTGCTGATGCTCGCAATTCTTGATTTGAAGCAATTTTGAATCCCATATTTGTTCCAAAGCTACCACGTTCAAAGTCCGCTTGTACTATTTCGCCATTACCTGACGTATAATCATTGCCCTGAGACCATGAACTAAACAAGTTAACGTCATGCTTCTTTCCACTGAAGCCAATTTGGCTTTCTCCTCTTACATTGTCTCCATTACTTTCGTACCCTGTTGATAATCTTCCATAAAAACTCTCCTCACTCGTAAAATTAAGTTCTGTTGGAACAAAATTAATGGTAGCACCAAAGCCTGTTCCGTAACGAAGTGCATAAGGGCCTTTCAAGATTTCGATTCTGTCTATCATATTAGGTGCCATTTGGCTTGTGGGTGGGTCCATTCTGTTAGGACATGCCGCTGTGGCACATTGTGCCCCATTAAGCACCACATTTAACTGATCATATTTAAACCCTCTAAAAACGGGATCAAAGCCATAATTGCCTCCCTTGCGTATACTGCTGAACGAAGGCAGTTGATTGAGTATCTGTGCTCCATCATGCTCCATACGATCTTGATACTCTATATTGAGCCTGCTTTCAGGTTGCGAGCTCTGTCGTTTTACTGCTATAACGGTCACAGGATAAAGACTTACAGACTCCTTTGTTCTGTAAAGTACTTCATTTTTGATAGCTGTTTTTAGTTCAGAGCCAGATAGGGACCAAGAGCCATAACTCATATGGGAGATTGTCATCGTTGCATTTTCAACAAACCTGAATTCGATAATGCCGTTTTTGTCTGAAATCCCATGTTGTTCTCCATATTCAAAAGTGGCTTGTACTATAGGTGTGGCTGTTTCTAGATCTAACAACCTGATTTCTTTTTGCTTGGTTTGTGCAAAAAGATCTGTGAATAGCATACACCATGCTATTACTAAAATATATTTAGCATTCATATTTAGTTATTTTAATTATGTTAATACTTTGATTTAAGTGCAAAGCATAAATAGTAGTACCGATTGAGTACTAGAGTGTTATCTGATTTTGGAGTTAATACCTCCTACTATTTTATACTAAATATGATTTTGGTGGATGGAAAACATCAGGAAGATAGTCATAATGGTAAAAGTTATCTCTGTAAATGCTTTTGGTCTTTCGCGAATGGCTATCAATTAGAATCAAAGAAGGGTATTTCCCTATTGAGTAATAATGAATGACTTCATACCTTTCCTTTTCACCATTTCCAGGGATTTGTTCTTTATCCGGTTCTTCGGCGTTTATAAGTTCTTTTGATAGATAGCATTTTCCACTACACATGGTCATTGGTTTTTCCCTATTGATACATAATACTTTAGCAATAAAATCTTGATTGATCTTAAAGTCAATAAGGATCCTCATCTTTGTTAAACTAGGAAGCATTAATCCTACTATAAATAATATAGAAAATGCTCTTTTCAAATACGTCTAATCTTTTTACAAAAGTAACCAATTGTTCTCGTTTTTAAGAAGGATGAACCGGTCTATATTGTGTTTGCGGAACCAAAATTTAACAAAACATATGGGGGTGCCCCAAGGATCAACCTCAGGAGCTGTACCTGCTATTTATTTTTCTCTCTGCCTCCTGACAAAACAATATATAGACTGGATCTATCAAAATAAAGACTCAGATGTACAGGCCAATCGTATTGTCAAAATGTTGGAGGAGTTAAGGAGTACATGTTTTGGTTGCTTTACGTAACGGACGGTTAGTCTATCAAGCTTAGCGACCACATGGGAGTTATGATTTCATATACATTGTTCTATGGCGTTTTTCACTTCTTGATTATAGTCAATGAAATTTGGTTTTTTCATTTTGACCTTTGCTTCAAATTTACGAATTATGAATCGAATGTATTTCCTTATCTCTTTACTTATGCTGTCTGTCAACTTATGTGTTCAAGCACAAAGTGTTGACTCTACGGAGAAGAAGTGTTTTGTTGGTAGCACATTGTTTATGTTGGCCAACTTGGTTGACGACCCAGAACCGCCTAACTACTATCAGCTTAATTTTGGTTATCGAATTACTCCAAAAGAAGTTATTTCACTTGAAATTATTACATGGAATTATTACGAACCATTAGGAGTTCCCTATGGAAAGAAAAAGACTGCAACCAACTTTCCAGGAAAAGTTCAAGCATTTGGTGCAGGGTTAGCTTATAAAAGGTTTCTGTGGAAAAGGGCTTATATCCAAATTCATTCTACCGCTTTTAAGCAAAATTACTTGAACGAAGAAAATAACAAAATTCAAAGTGGCTTCCAGTTGTTCAATACTGTTCGTCTTGGGTATCAGTTTCACTTTTTTAACAATCAAATATTTCTTGAGCCGTCCATTGCTTGTACATTTTGGCCTGTCAATACGAATTTGCCCGAATCGTTTCAAGTTCAAGAAAATAAATACCCGAAATACTTTTTTGGAGAACCAGGTCTGCATTTTGGGATTAATTTTTAACCAAAGTTATTAGACTATTTTTATGAAAAATAAATCCACAAGAATAACCTTATCTCTACTATGGACAACTGTAATGTTCTTTATGGTTTTTGCCGATATTTTTTCGATAATGGTTGATTTGGAATTGGGTAATACAATTCAAATTCCGTTGGAAGTAAAATCTGCAATGTTTATAACTTCTTTTATGGTTGCGGTTCCAATTCTAATGATTATCGCATCTTGGGTGCTAAATTATAAAATCAGTCGTATGTCTAATATTTTTGCTGGAGTATTCACTATACTCTTTGTGGTGGGTGGTGGAAGTAAAATGTTTCACTACTTAGTAATAGCAAGTATTGAAGTGCTATTAATCATCGCAATAATCATTATTTCATTTAAGTGGAAATCGGAAACATTGAAAACAAAACTATCAAACATATAAAATAACAATATGATAAAGCAAATCTTAATTATTTTGATTGCCATTGCAGCCATCACTTGTAAAAACCCAAATAATCAAAAAGAAAAAACTACGCTGCAAGAAAGTCAAGCTATTTTGGACTCATTAACAACAGAGTTAAACGAAATCTACGAGCAAGGTCACATTAATGGATTGTCAGTAGCTATTGTTAATGAGCATAAAACCATATATCAAAACGGATTCGGTTTTTCAGATATTAAAGTCAAAAAACCATATACTGAAAACACTATTCAAAATATTGCTTCAATATCAAAAACTTTATTAGGTGTTGCACTACTCAAGGCTCAGGAGTTAGGAAAGTTAAACCTTGATGACCCCATAGATAAATATCTTCCATTTAAGGTTAGAAATCCCTATCATACCGAATTTCCTATAACAATCAATCATTTAGCTACACATACGTCTACAATATTGGATACTGAATTTTACGATGAAAGTTACGTTCTAAAAGATGATATTGGCAAGTTGAATATTGATATTCCGATGAAAGACTTTTTGAAGGAAATTCTGACCACAGATGGGAAATTTTATAAGAAAGAAGGTTTTCTCAAAAATAAGCCCGGAGAACTTTTTGAATACACTAATATTGGAGCCACTTTAGCCGCAATGGTATTAGAATTGGCAACTGGCGAAAAATATGATGACTTTACAACTAAATACATTTTGAAGCCTTATAAAATGTCAAATTCAGGTTGGTCTTTTGATGCAATTGACTTATCAAATTATTCTATGCTTTATCAAACAGACCAAACAGAATACCCTCGTTACAAATTAATTACTTATCCAGACGGAGGGTTTATTACTTCTGCAAATGACCTGAGTTTATTTCTCTCAGAATTGATAAGAGGTTATTCTGGAAATGGAAGTTTACTCAGTAAGAAAAGTTATAACACATTGTTTAAGGAACAATTGGGAGAAGATAATTATAATGATAGAGGTACAAGGGACTACTCTGATGAATACAATACAGGAATATTTATGGGGTTTACACCAAATGGGCATATTGGTCATACAGGTGGTGACCCAGGTGTATCGACATTTATGTTTTTCAACCCGAAAACTAAATTGGGACGAATAGTAATAGTGAATACTGATTTAGAAGAAGAAGGATGGCAACAGTTTCTCGATGTTTGGAACAAACTTGACGAGTATTCTGCACTTTTAAAATAATGTCAGCTGGAAATGGAAAAAAATGGACGCTGAATTATTTCGGTAATTTATTTGTTAAACGATTGCGAATTCTACTTAATGCTTCTGGGGTTATTCCCAAGTAACTTGCTATTTGATATTGCGGCACTCTGTTCAACAGTTCGGGTCGTTCACGTTGTAGTTTTTCGTAACGCTTTTCAGGTTTTAGTGTTATAATTTCGGTTAATTGACTTTGTTTAGCACCCATCATTTCTTCCATTCCTTTTCGACAAAAAGTTTCAAATCGAGGGTGTTTCTGGTAAAGTTCCTTTTCTTTTTCCGAATTTAGAACAGCTACGGTCGTTCGCTCCCCGCAAACGAAGTTTACCTCTGAGGGAGTTTGATTGGCAATACTATTAAAGTTGATTGCAGATTGACCTTCTGAATAAAACGCAGTAGTTTTTTCTTCCCCATCAACAAGTTCGTACTCACGGACAACACCCTGAATAACATAATAGGCATTTCTTGCTATTTGACCTTCCTTTATCAAAAATGCTCCTTTTTTGTAAGTTTTAATTGGGAAACTATTTTCAATATCCATCTTTTCATTTTCTGAAAGTTGAGTTAACTCGGACATTAATTCTACAAGGATATGTTTCATTTATTTTTTCAGTTTTTTAATGCCATAGAACGGTGTGTGATATGGAGCGGACGCAGCGTTAGCGTGTCTGATCTCATATCACTTGTTAGCTACTAACTTCTTTAGATATTACCTAAACCAATCTTCATCTTTAACAAAAAGATGCTCAATTCCGCCAAAAGAAAAGTTCGTTGTTAATAAATTCGGGTTCATTTTTTTCAATTTTTCCTTTATCAACCATGTATTCGTTCTCAAATTGGGGTGAATCCAAAAGTCATTCTTAGTGCCATCTTCTTTTAGATAAAATACTCTAAAGGAACTTCCAAATGAATTTCCACCAAAACCAGAAAATAACATTGAAGTGATCATATCATTAGAAACATCATCAATTTTTAAACCTTTATAATTGAAAATAATGAAACTCTTACCGTTGTAATATACTATATTTCTTGTCTTAACATATACCTAAATGAATATACCTAACACACCAAATAATAAAACGCTAATTGCAATTTCTGTGGTTTGTACATGCCATAGTATGACCATAAAAAATACACTTAATGCCAGTAAACTAGAAGCCAATATTTTTAAGCCTATAAAATTTGATGTAATTTTCTCTTTCTGAGTCTTTTGA
Source organism: Saprospiraceae bacterium (assembly GCA_965230495.1). Classification (GTDB taxonomy): domain Bacteria; phylum Bacteroidota; class Bacteroidia; order Chitinophagales; family Saprospiraceae; genus JACJYM01. The sequence continues at coordinate 3,025,720 of OZ246004.1, forward strand.
TATTTCATACTATCTAATGAATTCCATTTTTAATATTGATTTATGTAACGAAAATAATATATCCATTCGTTCCTAAAAACAAAAAACTCCCACATTTCTACAAACACGGGAGTAGCATCATTCTATAACTTTATCCTAATGACGTAGGTCATGAGCTATCTAATCTTATTTAAATACGTGCTGAGCATATTTTACTTCCATGGCATCGTATTTCATTTTGAAATGCGTTAATCTCGTTTTAAAATCTGCCCAGTTTTTCTGCTCTTTTTGAGACCATAAGGCTTCCGACAATGCTGTCAGTCTGGGAAGAAGCATGTATTCTGCCTGTTCTTCAGAAGCAATATACTCTGTCCATAAATTTGCCTGACCACCTAGAATATATTGGCGTTTATCCTTTTCCAATTCCTCAGGAATCGGATCAAAAGAGTATACTTTTTCTAGAGGTAAAAACCCTCCTATGGCCAAGGGTTCTTGTTCTTTGTTTTCCGATTGGTAATGGTCAAAATAACAATGTGAATTTGGACTCATAATTACATTATGTTCCTCTCTGGAAGCTGCCAATCCTCCAGCATTGCCCCGCCATGACATCACCGTGGCATTCGGAGCCAATCCTCCTTCTAAAATTTCGTCCCAACCAATGATTTTTTTCCCTTTGCTATTTACAAACTCTTCTACCCTCTCTATAAAATAGCTTTGTAGCTCATGTTCATCTATTAATCCTTCCTTTCTTTTTCTCGTTTGACAATCAGCACATCGTTTCCAGTTTCCTTTAGGACACTCATCCCCACCGATATGTATATATTCCGTTGGAAACAACGCCATGACTTCTTCCAATACGTTTTCGATAAACGTAAAAGTCTCCTCTTTTCCGGCACAGTATACATCATTATACACTCCCCATGACTCCTGAACTACTTTGACTTGTCCCTCTGCTATTTGTTCTTTAGAGACTTCTGACATCATATCATTAGGAACCTCGGTTGGCTCTGAAGGAAAACAGCTTAAAAAAGGATACGAAGCAATCGCAGCACTGCTGTGTCCCGGAAGTTCTATTTCCGGAATGATAGTTATATGTCTCAATGCCGCGTATGTAACAATATCTTTGATTTCTTCCTGAGTATAAAATCCTCCATATTTTATGTTATCATTTTGGGTTCCCGGGAAATGCCCAACGATGGTACCATTTCTCCATGCCCCAACCTCTGTTAGTTTTGGATATTGTTTGATTTCTATCCGCCACCCCTGATCCTCAGTGAGGTGCCAATGAAAGGTGTTTATTTTATGTAAAGCCAGTAAGTCAATATATTTTTTGATAAAATTAATAGAGAAAAAATGGCGACATGCATCTAAATGCATTCCCCTATAAGCAAATCGTGGTGTATCATTAATAACTACACAAGGAATCGTTGTCCCGATTGTGTCTTCCTCTATTATTAATTGCTGAAGGCTTTGGATGCCATAGAACACCCCTTTGGCTGTTTTTCCGGTAATAATAACTTCGTCATGATGAACTACCAGTTGGTATTGCTCATCATGTAGCAATGTAGTATCCCGTTCTAAGCGAATATTTCCTTTTTCTTTGGTGTCAAAACTGATCTTTTGCCCAATCATAGAACTAAGTAACTCCGCCAGATAGTTTCCTTCAAAATCAAGATTTACACTTCCGGAAACCACCGTATTCTCATCAACGCTGAATCTACCATTTAGTATCTCTAAGGATTGTGGCTTAGGTATTATAAGGTAATTGTCATCGTTGTTTTTCACCTCCTTCAAACCATCACCGCAAGATGACAACAATAGAAGAAAGCCAAAAAGAAGAAATATATATTTAATCACATTTTGCTAGTTGAGTTATCCCTTATAAAACAACCATTTCCCCAGTTCTTTAAAACTTACTTTTTTCCCATACATAAATATTCCTACCCTATAAATTCTTGCAGCTAACCAGATAAAAAATACCACACTAGCGATAAGAATAACTACGGACACTATTACCTGCCACATAGGTGGATCGAAGGGCAGTCTGGCTGGCATTATTATAGGACTAAAAAGAGGAAACATTGACCCAAATACTGCCATGGTTCCATTAGGACTATCTAGTACGGTGATCATCATCATCAATGCCATAATTACGGGTAGTACGATCGGCATCATCATTTGCTGCCCTTCTCCTAAGTCATCACCAATCGCAGATCCTACTGCTGCAAATAATGAAGAATAAATAAAGTATCCTCCCAAAAAGTAGATAATAAACCCTGGGATGATCAACCACCAGTTCATGGCCATTATTTCCTTTAACACATTTGATAGTTTATCACCTCCTTCCAATTGTTTTTGAACTTCTGCCGCCATTTCCGCTGACTCCGGAGTTAGGGCTGAGGATGTATCAATACCTATGAATGCAGAAACAGCAAACATAATTATCGGTATCAGGATAATCCAAATCAACATTTGAGTAAGTCCAACCATTCCCACGCCAAGAACCTTTCCAAGCATCAGTTGAAAAGGTTTTACGGATGAAATCATCACCTCTACGATTCGATTTATTTTCTCCTCCATAACACTTCTCATCACCATCCCTCCAAAAATAAAAATGACCATGTACATTAAGAAGCCCATTCCATAAGCCAACGCTCCACTTATACCTGCGGATAGTTTTGACGAGCTGTCTCCTTTTACTTTATCGTCCTTTTCTGAAATCAATCCATTCTCCAATGTCACATCTGTCTCCAGACTGGCCAGTACCTCCTTATCGATCGTAGAGTTCCTAATCTTATAGTCTTTGATACTTTTTCCTAGTTTTCTTTCTATCGATTCTATAGAAGTGAAGCTGAGCTTTTCTTTTGCATAGAATTTTACATCTACATCCCGTTGCCCAAGACTATCGAGAGCTGGTACATGTACAAAAAGATCGTATCCGTTTCTAATGTAGTTTTCCTTTAGCGAGTCCAAAGGTTCCTGGCTTAAGGTAAAATCAAATTTTGAACTTTTTACCGGATGTTGTGCCAGTACCCCACTTTCATCTTTGATGACTGCTTGCTTTGCTTTGTTCATTGCTCCAGAAGCCAAATACCCGGATACAAACATTAATAAACCAATACCCAATGGTGTTAAAATGGTTAATAAGATAAAAGACTTTTTCTTTACTCTTGTTAGGTATTCTCTTTTTATGATTAGCCCTAGTTTACTCATATGGCTTCTAGTTTTCGTTTACTTTTTTGATAAAAATGTCATTAATGCTCGGCAGGATCTCATGATAGGATATCACATGTGTTCCATTATTGATGGTCTTCTTCAAAAATTCATTGGCTCTATCGATATCATCAAAATTCAAAATATACTCATTGTCTGCTTTATCCTTGAGGCTAATGTTTTCAGCCTCCAACTGGGCCGTGATATCCTGGTCCGTTCTAATACTAAATAGGTTTTCCTTATTATCCTCTTTTATTTGAGTTACTTTCCCTTGAAGTATTTTCTTTCCATTATTAATCAAGGCTATCTCTTCACATATTTCCTCCACCTGCTCCATCCTATGGGTAGAAAAAATTATTGTCGTTCCATTGCGATTGAGTTCATATATTTCATCTTTGATAAGATTAGAGTTAATAGGATCTAATCCTGAGAAGGGTTCGTCGAGGATCAAAAGTTCAGGCTCGTGAACCACAGTGGCAATAAACTGAATCTTCTGTTGCATCCCTTTCGATAACTCTTCAATCTTTTTGTTCCACCAATCCGTAATTTCGAATTTTTCCATCCATTTTTTCAAATTGGCTTTTGATTGAGATTTACTCAGGCCTTTCAGTTGTGAAAGATATAAGAGTTGTTCTCCAACTTTCATTTTCTTATACAGGCCTCTTTCTTCCGGCATATAGCCAATCTTTCCAATATGGTCCTCACTTAAAGCTTCGCCATTAAAGTACACCTTTCCTTCATCTGCTCCAGTTATTGCATTAATAATTCTTATCAGCGAAGTTTTTCCTGCTCCGTTAGGGCCTAGAAGTCCAAATATTCTACCCTTTTCTAAATCAAAACTTACGTCATTGACTGCGGTGTGATTGTGGTACCTCTTGACAACATTTTGTAATGAAAGTATATTCATCTGTTTATTTCGAATTTTTTAGCTGCTATACGACAACTTACCAAGAAATATATTTTATGATCCAAAATTAATATTTTTAACTGATCGTGTTTTGAGATTTCTATAAAAACATATTTATGCTAGACAAAAGGCTTTTCGGTCTTTTAATCACCAATAAATTGTAACTTTATAGTACCTCTTTGAGTCTAAAGATTGGTCGCTCAAAAAACCAAAAAGATATTAAGCAACTAAAAATTAAAATTTTAAATCATGAAATTAAAATTACTTTTTTCCTTTTTGTGCCTGTTCCTAATGGTAAGTATTAATGCTCAGGATGTGGTAGAAGAAGAAAATTCTATGAGTTTAGGTAGACAAAATTCTTTTCGTGTAACCGTAGAGGGGGCTGACAAAGGTTTGATAGAAGACGAATGGAAAAGATATGTAAAAGAATATGGCAAGTACAAGAAAAACAAAAAAGCCAAAGAGTTCTATATGCTTGACGCTGTCGTTCCCTATATCAATGGCACTAATCCTATTAATTTATATAGTAAAATTGAAGAAAGAAAAGACCAAACCACTCTTTACGTTTGGGTTGACTTAAAGGGAGGATTTGCCGTAAGTGATGAGTATCCAAAAGAAAGTGATAACATCACCAATTTTATGTACGACTTTTGGGTAATCGCCAGAAAAAAGGTAATCTCCGAAGAGCTAAAGGATGCTGAGAAGTTATTAGAGAAGCGAAACAAAGAAATGTCAAAGCTTGAAAAGAAGAATAAAAACCTTCACAATGACATCGAAAAATACAATGAGAAGATTAGAAAGGCTGAAATGGACATAGAGGAAAACTTGAGACAACAAGACGATAAAAGAGTGGAAATAGAAGAGCAGACTAAATCTGTTGAAGAGATAATAGAGCGTCTGAACAATGTAGGAAGGAACGATTAGTCCTTTTTAAAAGATTTAAAAAACATTTACACAGCTTTTGAATGATTTTCGAAAGCTGTGTTTTTTCTAACCTCTTCCTTTCTTATCTCTGTCTACATATTAAGATATTTTTATATGCTATCGTCTTTTTCTATCGCCTCCTCTTACATTCAAACTTTTTTATATATATTTTTTTTTCATGTGTGTCTTTTTATTTCATAAGTTTTATTATTTCTCTCTTTTGTATTGTTTCCATAAGTATCTGAAATAATTTTATGAACATAAATAGTCAGTTTTCCACAGTTTAATACACATCTCTAAAACATTGTTGATTTTATTAATATAATTGGAACTATTAGCTTTGTATTGTTTTTGTAGATAATACGTTAATGATACTCTTGTTTAATGGCAGAACCAGGTAAAAATCTTTCTCCGGTAGGTGGAAAAATAGCTTCAAGAAAAGCTGAAAACGACATCAATAATTTGATGTACGGTCGTTTGCAACCTCAAGCTATTCCTATTGAAGAAGCTGTTCTTGGGGCCATTATGCTCGATAAAGATGGCCTGCCTTCCGTTATTGAAATTCTGAGAAAAGAAAGCTTTTATCTTCCTGCTCATCAGGAGATCTTTGATACAATGATGGATTTGTTTAGCAAGTCACGACCTATTGATTTACTCACAGTTCATGAATCCCTGAAGAAAAGACTGAAGCTTGAAGAAATAGGTGGTGTTTCCTATCTAATGGAACTTACTAACAAAGTGGCATCTGCCGCCAATATTGAATACCATGCCCGTATCATAGCTCAAAAATACATCCAACGAGAATTGATTAGGGTTTCTGCAGGTATCATTCAAGATTCTTTTGAGGACACCAAAGACGTTTTAGAGCTGTTAGACGAAGCAGAAAGAGGATTATATGATATCACTGACCAGAACCTTAATACAGGATATGAAGCCTTAAGTTCTCTCGCTGCCAAAGCTAAAAAGGAAATAGAGGCTATTAGTCAAAAAGGTTCCGAGTTAACGGGTGTTACCACCGGTTTTACAGAGTTAGATAAAATGACCAATGGTTGGCAAAGGTCAGATCTTATCATTATTGCCGCCCGTCCCGGTATGGGAAAAACGGCATTCACCCTTTCTCTGGCTAAAAACGCTTCAGAACATGGACATGCAGTGGCTGTCTTTTCTCTGGAGATGGCCAGCGTACAACTTGTACAAAGGCTTATATCCATGGATGCTGAAATCACTGGTACCAAACTTAGAAATGGCCAAATGGAAGACAGCGAATGGCAAAAACTAGACAATGCCGTCAATAAACTATCCGATCTCCCCATCTATATCGATGATACACCGGGTATTAATATTTTTGAATTACGGGCCAAATGTCGACGTTTAAAACAGAACCATGATATCGATATGATCGTCATCGATTATCTACAATTAATGGCAGGAGCTCCTAATGACAAAAGGGGAAACAGGGAACAAGAAATATCAAGTATTTCACGGGCTCTCAAAGGATTGGCCAAAGAGCTTAATGTTCCGGTTATTGCTCTTTCTCAGTTATCCCGGGCAGTGGAATCAAGAGGTGGTGAAAAAAGACCTCAGCTTAGTGATCTGAGAGAATCAGGAGCCATCGAGCAAGATGCGGATATCGTTACCTTTATTTACCGTCCCGATTACTATGGCTTAGGAGATGAAGACTTTGATACGCCAAGTGATCTTTCTGAGATTATCATCGCCAAGCACAGAAACGGTAGTCTGGGGACTGTAGAACTCAAATTTAGAGGTGAGTATGTTAAATTCGAAAACCCCGGGGACACTGGATTTACCAATGATTTTCTTAAAAGTGATAATTATAATCCACAGATAATGACTCGTCCTTCAAAAATGAATGACGATGATATATCAGGAAGCTTTGACGATATTCCTTTCTAAATAACTACTCGGCCTCCTCAACTCTTAATTGAAGCGAATGTATACCTTCGAGATTCGTCTCACGGCTGTGTTGAGAAATGGACAGGGTATACTCTCCTTCCAGAAATCTAGTTCCTCCTTTTAACAATATTTTAGGGCTGCATTCACCTGAACGACACGTACCCACCCATGACCCCATTCTATCTGTCAGATTTAGCGACACTATATTTTCCGTGGTATCCTTTGTAGGAAAAATCGTCTGTACCTTGATATACATATTTTCAAACCCAAAATCTGCTGAATGCTTAGGGGTAAGGTACATATGGTACTTCTGTAATGTATCCGTTATGTTAAAGGTGAAACCTTTGACTTCCTCATAGTTCCACCCCTTTTCATTTACGTCAACCGTCTTGTCATAAACTACCTTAGGACCACAAGATGTCAATACCACTGAAATGACCAAAAAAAGGCTTAATAGTCTTGTCATTAGTTAAACAGGTCTTTCATCCTTTCAAAAAATCCTTTCTCGTTCTTACCCGGATTAGGTTGCATATTCGGTTGACTTCTGAGTTTTTCAAGTAACTCCTTTTCCTCTGCATTGGTTGTTTTCGGTGTCCAGATATTGACATTGATCAACTGATCTCCCTTTCCATAGGACTGTACACTAGGTAGTCCTTTTCCTTTGAGTCTAAATATTTTACCTGACTGCGTGCCTTCTGGTATCTTTATTTTCACTTTTCCTCCCAGTGTAGGGACTTCCACACTTGTACCTAACGCAGCATCTACAAAATTTACATATAGATCGTATATAATATTCATGCCATCTCGGGTAAAGTTGTCATGAGTTTTTTCCTCAATTGTTATCAGCAAATCTCCCGATGGTCCACCATTTTTGCCAGCATTCCCCTTTCCTCTCATTGATAACTGCATGCCATGCTCCACTCCTGCCGGAATTTCTATCTCTATAGTTTCAGGTCCTAAGGTGGTCCCATCACCTCTACAAGTATTACACTTGGCCGTAACTATTTTTCCTGCTCCATTACATTTCGGACAGACGGTTGTCGTCTGCATGTGTCCCAAAAACGTTTGTTTTACTTGTCTGACATATCCTGATCCCTGACAGGTGCTACAAGTACTTACAGAGCCCGAATCTTTAGCTCCGGAACCGCCACATGTCTCACAAGTGGATTGCTTTTTTATTTTTATTTTCTTCGTTATCCCTTCTGCTATCTCCTCCAGAGTAAGAGAAACCTTTATTCTAACATTGGTACCCTTCTGTCCTCCGTTTCTTCTGCCTGATCTGCTACTACCTCCAAAAAATGAATCAAAAGGACTTCCTCCTCCTCCGAACATATGTCCGAACTGTTCAAATATATCCTCTACCGTAGCTCCTCCTCCAGAAAATCCTCCCTGGCCCATTCCTGCATGTCCAAACTGATCATACCTGGCTTTCTTTTGAGGATCACTCAAAACCTCATATGCTTCCGCTGCTTCTTTAAACTTCTCTTCTGCTTCTTTATTGTCTGGGTTTCTATCAGGATGATATTTCATAGCCACCTTTCGGTAAGCTTTTTTTAGTGTATTGGCATCCGCTCCTTTCTCAACTCCCAATACTTCATAATAATCTCTTTTTGCCATAATGTTTCTTATTTGCCAACTACTACCTTGGCATGTCTTATTATTTTATCATTCAGCTTATAGCCTTTTTCAATCGTATCCACGATCTTACCCTTCATTTCTTCCGAAGGTGCCGGAATTTCTGTTAATGCTTCATGATAATCAGGATCGAACGTAACGTTTTCCGTATCCATTGCTTCTAATCCTTTATTTTTTAGTGTGCTGTGCAATTTATTATATACCAATGTCACACCCTCACTAAAGTTTTCGTCAGATCCTGCGTCGTCAGATACCTTTTTTGCTCGATCAAAATCATCCAAAACAGGTAATAGAGCCACCATCGTTTCTTGAGCTGCCGATTTCATCAGTTCAAATCTTTCTTTGATTGTCCTTTTTTTAAAGTTTTCAAACTCCGCTACCAGTCTGATATATTTATCTTTCAACTCATCCAGTTCAGATTTGCCGCTTTCATCTACTGTCTCCTGAGTAGATTCCTGCTCTCTGGCTTGCTCTTCTTTATTCTTTAATTCTTCTTCCTTTACTTCTGTGTCTTTAACTTCTTCCTTTTTCATACGCTTTGTAAAATACTTTTTAATCATGTCTTCGTGTGCATTTATTTAAGTAGCAAAGAGGTTGCCAATCGCAAAATCAAGACATTTTGGCACTTAATTCTCCTTTCCGTATCGCAAATTGTCACTTATATCTTGTATTCCTTTCCGTAAATTAATTCTATTTCAATAATTTTAATTTACTTTCAATAATTTATCTCTGATCTATGATATGCTCGAAAATGAAAAAGGGTTTAATTTTTTTTGTTAAAAATGTGTGTCTGCTACTTTTTATTTCCCTCTCCTCACAGGTTGTTGGCCAAACAGACTCATTGAAAAGAAAGCCTACTGTTCACAGTGACTTTAGGTTTAGAATAGAACAAGATTGGAATTCTAAAAAAGGCAACGGGCAACTACGAGATGATAGATCTCGTCTGCGTCTAAGAGCAAGAGTTGGTGTCAAATACCAAATCAATGAGTATGCCGAAACAGGTATTCGCATACGTACCGGAAATCTCAATGACCAGCAAGGTCCTCACCTTACAATTGGGAACAATAGTAAGTTTGGCTTATATTCTCTTGGTTTTGAAAAAGCTTATCTCAATTTGACTTTCAAAAACTCTCTCCTTGAGCTAGGAAAATTTGATTTCCCATTTCAAAAACAAGATGAGTTGTTTTGGAATGACAATGTATTTCCTGAAGGAATTTCCTTTAAGCATTTTATGCATTTAGGGCCTCTTTTTCCTGAAGTCCAATTGTCTTTAGGTCATTTTATTATCAATTCACAAAACAGTTCTTTTTCAAAGGATAGTTACTTTCAGGGAGTTCAGCTGAACTTAAACTCCAGATATCATACGAAAACATACTTTTCCTTGTACAGCTTTCAAAATCTGTCTCTTATCCCGGATCAGGATACCCAACAGGTCAGTTATCTAATTTTCAATATTGGTTCTTCTGTTAGGCTCTTAAAGAGTCCTCTCCTAACTCTTGGATTTGATTATTATCAAAATTTTAATGACTATGACTCAAATGAACATATCCCCACTACACTTAAAAACGAAAAGACAGGCATTTCTCTGTCTTTGAAATATGGGCAACTAAAACAAGCGGGTGATTATATGTGTCATATATACTTAACCTCATTGGAAAAATATGCCATAGTAGATTATTTTGCTCAGAATGATTGGGCTCGTTGGGATTATTCCTCATACAACGCCTTTGGGTCAAGGTTATCAAATTTTGAAGGTATGGAAATAAGAATAGGTTATGCCGTAGATCAAAAGCTTCACTTGATTCTTAGAAGTTATTTCGTGCGACAGCTTAGAAAAGAAGATCTCTTCCTTGAAACGGGAAGCCGCATCCGTTTAGATTTTGATGTAAAATTTTAATGCTCTGTTATGTGTAAATTTGTTCCCTTTCAAGAAGTTTATGCTCCTTCCTTCTACGATTTGAATATCGAATGGTTGAAGTCGTATTTTTATGTAGAACCTTATGATGAAGAGGTCCTCTCCAATCCAAAAAAATACATTCTTAATAAGGGTGGCCATATCTTTTTCGCTTTGATAAATGATGACGTTGTTGGTACTGTCGCTCTAATGCCCATGGACGAATCCGGGGTATATGAATTGACGAAAATGGCTGTTTCGCCAAAATTTCGTGGTCGTAAAATTGGTCAAAAACTAATGCAGCACTGTATTGATTTTTCCCATAATAATCTGTTCAACAAACTGGTCCTGTACTCCAATACAAAACTAGAAAACGCAATTTATATTTACAGAAAATATGGTTTCGTAGAGTTGGAGCTCGAAAAAAATTCCCCCTATAAACGAAGCGATATTAAGATGGAACTAGACCTACGCTCTTCTTGAGTTATTCTAAAGATTCTGTTAACCATCACTTTAAAAACCAATATTTCATTTCCATGTTAATAAGCTTATGAAATATTTAAAATGGACGGGGATTGTCTTATTGATCTTGGTGTTAATCCTATTAATCACCATCAACGTTTTGCCGTCAGTGTTATCCAAATCCGATAATGAGATTCTCAAGGAGTTAAGAGTGGGTGCACCGAATGCAGAGATTAATTATCACTCCACTTCCTATGGTCCATTGCGTTATATAATGACAGATTCTTCTAAATCACACATGCTGTTATTGATACATGGTGCTCCCGGTGATTGGAGCAATTATAAGCAGTATCTTCAGGATGCGGATCTGATATCACAGTTTAATGTTGTGGCAGTAGATCGAATGGGGTACGGTAGATCAAATCAAGGAAAAAGCTTGGTAAGTATAACTGATCAGACCTATGCTATTCAAGAAGTGATAAATCATCTCTTACCAGATCGTTTGATTCTCGTCGGGCACTCCTATGGCGGACCTATCTCGGCATACCTGTCCACTATCAATACTGAAACATGCAGTGGTGTCATCATGGTAGCTCCCGTCAACAATCCTGACACAGAGCAGATCAAATGGTACGCATCTTTAGCTGCTGGATTACGGTGGATACTACCCGGCATGATAAATGTCGCTACGGATGAAAAGTTTCACCACCCTAAAGCTCTGAAGGATATAAGTGATATCTGGCAGAAGATAACATGCCCTATCACCCACATACATGGTACGGACGATGAGTTAGCAGATTGTGAAAGCAATATCAGCTACAGCAAGGACATGATTCCTCCTTCTGTTCTTACCACGGTTAAACTGGAAAAAGAAGGCCACTTATTGATTTGGGACAAATACAATTTAGTTAAAAGCACTATCCTGAAGATATAACTACATCTAGCCTTTATAAAATCTGGTGGTATACTGTCGTGTTTTAGTAACCAGCCGTACCATATACCAACCCGGTAAAAATCCGGCTACATTTACCTTTCTATCTATTGGATTCGTTATTTTTTTCACCTCCTGTCCTGACTGTCCATAAATCATTAATTGTTCGACTTTTTCTTCGATTTCCGGTATTTCAAAATAGCTTATCGCCGGATTTGGATGGATATCAAATCGCTGAATATTGGTGTTTTCCGTACTGGATATCTTGGGTCCGTATACATATAATTCTCTTCCGTAGGTAGGATTGGTTCCTATGAAAAAAAGGTTTTCTCCTGCCGATGTCAGTTTTCGAATTCTACTACTTTCACTTCCTTCTGCCAACTCCGAAACCCTCGTTATGCTCTCTAACGTTCCGACTGAAGAATATAATTCGCTACCATAATCGCTACTTTCTGCCGAGAAAAATAGCTTATCCTGATGACTCGTCATCTGCCACCCCGTATAGTAGAGACCATCTTCATGCTCACTAGGATCATACGGAGTTTTTGTCCCTTCTTTGCTGCCGTCTGTCTCTATAATACCTTTGCGAGGGGACCATGCACCCTCTCTATTATACCCGTAGAAGTATAATTTATCCATGTAGGGAGTAAAAAATTCAGGCTCAACCTCTTCATCTTCTCCTGCCAATCGATAGGTACATGTACCCTCTACCGTTCCGTCAGAGATCCATAAATCCTGTGTGTTGAAATCATCTTCCAACATCCCTCGAAAAAAAATAGAATTTCCAATAACTCCTACTGCTCTCCGTCCATCATAATCAAAAAAGGGAATCCTTTCTAATCCTTCTTTCAATACTATCGTACCATCTTCTGTACCGTCAGATACATACATGGCATAGTTAGAACTCCCCGAATAGTAGAAGAAAAACAAGTTTTCTCCCGCTGAAGTCATATTGACACTTGCTCCCTGACTAAAATCACTTCCTGAGTATAGATTAGCAAATTCATCTACATTTCCAGGCGTGCCATCAGATTTTGATAGGTATGCATCATCATTCTTCCAGTGTATAGAGTATATCATATCGTCATGGACTACGACATCCCGCATTCCACCAAACCAATCGAGATCAAATATCTTTTCTGTGGTACCATCCATCACATCTACAGAGGCAAATTGATTGTCAAAACCATTTTGCTCGATCTCGCAGTATAGTTTACCCTTATATGAGATTAGATTGCTGATATAATCATAGCCACTTATGACATTACGCATTTCTTCTGCTATCAAGTCTATTTCTACTAGCGAATAGTCATTGTCATCATTATCGATAATCACATATATTTTGTCATCCAGTATTGTTCTGCTATATAGTATTCTTCCGTTCGTACCCACATTACCCAAGATTTTTGTTCCCTCAGCCGTACCGTCTGATATGATAATGTCGTCATTGTTCTGAATAGCGATAGAATTAGCCACAGTTCCCAGTACGACGGCATCGTCTCTAAATCCACTACTCTGTCCCGGTGAAAAATCAGTAACCAATCTAGTCTCTTGAGCTAACAGGTGGCTACTCGTTAATAATATAAATAGTAAAAGTAATCTCATGTCAAGTGTTGTGATTAAGAATTAAGTCAATGCAAAATAGTAAATATTGGGGGAGAGATTGATCTGGTCTGCATTCTATTTGTATTTACCATTATTAAAAGTTTTTTCACATATATAAACAATGGCAATGAGCTTTGCGTTTCTATGGTTCGTTTTTGGCCTTTAGTATTGAATGGAAAATTCCAATTGTCCTAAATTCAATCAATTCTTTATTGGAGATTTCAATAGTTTCATAATTGGATAAAGTAGATTTTGGTGTCAACAATATGCTCTTGTGATACCACCCATTTTCATCTACATATTTTTTGCTGCTGTATTCTTTAATTGTATATGAGGATCCATATTCTGAATCATAAAAATTTGTTAATTCTACCAAGACAATCTTTCCATTCCTAGAGCCTCCGTTATATTTTTTAAAGATTGCGTATTCTTGATCCCTTATTATTTTATTCATTGATTCTCCATGAATTTGGCAGACAAAGTAATTTTCATCTATTAAACTTTGATCTTCCGGCTTAACCCATTGAATATTTTCATTTATCTGCTGAGTACTGAATTGACCCGCTGCCACTTGAATATCATAGATTGGAATTGCGTTTAAGTATGGATTTACTTCATCTGTACTAAAAATAGGGATTGCTTGTTGAGTAGGAAGAGCGTTTATTACTTCAATGTGCTTTGCCAGATATTCATGAAGATCTTGATTGCATGCATAAATGAAAGTTCCATAAATTCCTCTTAACATCATTGTTTTATAAATATTTACAATATAAGATTTAAGCTCCGCTTCGGAATCAGTTTGTCTACCTGTTGTGTCCTTATACTCATTCTTATATATTACAATTTCATTTAGGTCTTTATCAAATCCTATCTCTTTTCCAAAAATTATACCGGTATAATTTAAATCATAACCTTGTGTAGTATGAATACACCCAACTTCATTTACTGCATTTGGAGTATTTATCCAATCTTTTGTTACTGAGTTCCATCTTAATTCAACATCTCCAATTTGTATATCTTTAATATGACCTTGTCCATCCTTATGAGATACCCATTCCCAGGAAAATCCGGCGACAACTCTACTTAATCCAATTTCTTTGTCCCTCTTTTTAATATCTGTTATCAATTTTTTAACTGAATCATATAGCAAGAATTTATATTTTTTGGATGAAAATTTTGATTTATTGTCATTTAGTTTTACATCAAATAATTTGTCTATATAATCAACGTAATTGTTCCCAGCTAATACTCTGAATTGTGACTTTAGTTTCTTTAATTTAGAACCTTGTTTTTTCTTCAAATCGTCGAAGTCTTTTTTGCTTACATCTGATGGCTTAATTGATTGTTTTTCATCATAAAATAAGATTGTTTTTTTTGATTGGAGCAATACCCATTCTAATTCACTTGTCTTGTCAGGGTTGAGACCAAGTCTTAATGCAGCATTTTTAAATGCTCCAATGTAGGCTCCTATACTTTTCTTTTTTCTTAATCTATGTGATTCATCTACTATCAGAATATCAAATTTTGATTTCGTTACTTCTGCGGGTCCTATGACCATATTAGCTTTTAACCCCTTTATGTTTTTAAAAACTTTTTTTATCGTTTCCCTAAACGAAGACATTGGTATAACCAACCCTATTTTTATTTTTTCATATTTGTCCTTTATTCTTTTTACAAGAGAAATGAACTCTTGATCCTGTTCTCCAAATTCTTTAAAGTTGAAATCTTGATTATCTGTTATCAATAACTTAAATAAAAAGATTGCGAGAATTGTTTTACCTGTACCTGCTCCTCCTTCCATTATCAATGTCTTCGTTTCTATCTCTAGAAGTGAATTTAGCATAAACCTTAAAACGCTTATCTGTTCTTGATTAAGACTTTTGTAAGGTGAGTATTTGAATAAATCTGAGTTATTTAAATAATCAATTGAATGCTTTGTGATTCCCTCCCCTCTTAAATTATCCCAGATGTCCCTAAAAAATTGCCAATAAATGTGCTCTTTCTGATAATAACTGTGATTTGCTAATCCAAGATTTGCATTTAATATATCGTATCTTCCATCAGCATGCATGTATTTAATAAGATTCGATTCAATGTCAAGTGTTGCAGATTTATTGAATTTTTCACTATCAATTAAATGTACGGTTGTTAGTCTTTGTTTTTGCTCTGATTTTAAATGAGAGTTCAATCTTTTAATGGTATCTGTTGTTTCACCGATATAAGCCGTTTTAGTAATTGAATCAGATAAAATATATACGATTGGCCATAGTTCTCTTGCATAATAGTTTGCTTCAATTAAAGCAAACACTTCTTTATCAAACTCAAAACGATCTATTGAAAAATTAGTAGCCATCTATTATAGTTCATTATATTTTTTTGCATTTCCTTTCGATTTTTCGATTGGATATTTTGCTCTATTTTTTGTAATCTTTTCTAATACGATTTCTGTAATATCTAGATCATATTTTTTTGCAAGTAATAGTACAAACGATAAAACATCTGCTAATTCTTCCTTTATCTTATCCGTATTCGCTTCCTCGGGGCTTTTCCAAAGAAAGAGCTCAAGAAGCTCATTTGCTTCGATACTTATCGCCAAAGCTAAATCTTTAGCATTATGGAATTGTTCCCAGTCTCTTTCGTCTCTAAATTTTATCAGTTCACTTATTAACCTCTCTATTTCATTCATGCGTAAATTTTTATATTAGATAACAGTATTATTCTAAAATACAGTAGTACTTATATCTATTTCTAACTCGTCAAATTTAATGAATTAATAATTTGTTCATCTAAATGGAAAACTTATTTAGATTCCTAGTTACAAGGTCTTTTGGTTTGTATTAATATTTAATTACACAAATTCGGGTAAGTCAAATATATTATTATTTACTGACTTCAAAAAAACTATAACTTATAGAGAGATAGTACAACAGTATACTTTGATGTCTCTACTTATTGTTCTGGAATATGTTGGTTAAAATACCGAATGTCGCTTTTAGAAAGGGAATGTAGAAAGTGGGAATCATTGGCGATTAGAAACGAAATAAATACAAAAAAAGAGAGCCCTGTGATAATGCAGGGCTCTTTTTGTATAATTAATCACCAATTGATAAAACAAATAAGATTAAGCTGATCTCGAGATAGTGCATTAAGAAACTGATTCATATACCCTATTTCAAATTTCAACTTCTCACTCACTTTATATCCTAGACCGCCGTAAAGCCTGTTTCTATCAAAAGCATTCTGAACGGTGTTTAAAAAAATCTCATTATACATAGACAGATACCATTCCTGCCCACTGTTTTCTGCTCTTAGGATGGGGTAGTTAATTCCCAAAAAGTACCTAAACCTCAATCTAAAGTCTTCCTCTACAAACCGCTGTTCGAATCGATATCTATGCTGCAGTTTGAACTTGCCGATACTTTGTTTGGTAATGAACTGTTGGTAAATCCTATGTTCATTTATCTCCAACTTGTCTTCTGAGCTGCCGATATAATTCTGGCTTTTGATATAGCCATACCCTAATAGGGCGTTCGAACGATCACCTACATTCATTCCTATCCCTGTTCTCAGAAGCAGCTGCTCCAAATCTCCTATCGCATCATAATTACGATATTGAACTTCGTGATGCCAGTTGTATTTAGTGTTGATTTGTTTGTTTCCAAATAAAATCAACCAATTCCCCAGATTACTGCTCTGAGAAAAAGCAAGAAAAGGGACCAATATCGCCATCGTGGCGATTATCAATCTTCTGATCATAAGAAGTCTACTTTTCCGCTTTTCACATCATACATAGCACCTACTACTTCTATCTCTCCGTTTTCTATCATCTCGTTCAATACCGGACTATCTTTCTTTAATCGATCTATGGTCAGGTTTACATTTTCAACGGCCACCTTGTTTACAAACTCGATATTTCCAGAACTTCTGTCTACTCCCGGCTCTGTTTTTATATTATTTACCGCTGGCATGATGTTGTCCAGCATCGCTGTTAAGTTACCCAGTTTGGCATGATCACAAGCCCCTTTTACCGCTCCACAAGAAGTATGCCCCATGATAACTATCACTTTTGATCCCGCTAGCTTACAAGCAAACTCTAAACTTCCTAGGATATCCTGATTTACAAAGTTTCCTGCTACTCTTGCGTTAAAAATATCTCCTATCCCCTGATCAAAAACGATCTCTGTAGGTATTCTAGAGTCTATACAACTTACTACCGATGCAAATGGGTACTGACCAGTACTCGTCATTTGAATCTGCTCGTTATAAGCTCTGTTCATCGGAGACTTACTAAGAAATCTCTCATTTCCTTCTTTCAATAGGTTTACCGCGTCTTTTGGTGAAATACCTGATTGCGATACCTTCGTTTGTGTGTAGCTGTTCAATGCTTCGCTCATATTGTTAAATTTTTAGTTTCGCCTTTCGGCTGGTTGATTAATTATTACATTATTCTCCAACACGCAGGAAGGAGATTTGTTGATCTTTTTTCGATTTCTCTAGCTTGTACTAACCGTTTTATACAGCTCCTTTTTCGGAGTAAGCGTAAAAAACTCGAGATAGCTCGGTGGATTTTCTATTATTCCTCTTTCCGAAATCAGTTTAATAGTGATATTTCTTAATTTGGCTTTGTATGAAAAGTCATCCAAGATTTCTATTATATCATTATCAAGATAACGTGTTTTTCTAACGTCTAATTCTAAGTAAGAATTTTCCGGTAAGCTATCCAATTCTTTTAATATAGATCCTTTATTGAAAAAGGTAACCTCTTCTGCCAATGTCATTTTTATCTTACCATCATCTACATCTTCTCCTTCAATATGAAGAAAATGTGAATTTTGGAAACTCTTGATCAATACAACCACAACTCCTACTGCCAGACCCAGACCCAGACCTATGAGTAAATCAATAAATACAATACCCAACACTGTTACTACAAATGGAACAAATTGTTTCCATCCCAAATTATACATGGTCTTAAAAAGTGCCGGTTTTGCCAACTTGTATCCTACCATAAACAGGATAGCTGCCAGAACAGAAAGAGGAATCATGTTCAATAATCGAGGTATCAGCATCACCGATATCAAGAGTAAAAAACCATGGATAATCGCCGACATTTTTGATTTTACACCGGACTGTATATTGGCAGAACTACGTACAATTACCTGAGTAATTGGCAGTCCACCTATCAATCCCGAAAGGATATTTCCAGTACCCTGAGCTAATAATTCACGATTAGTAGGTGTTACTCTTTTTTCCGGATCCAATTTGTCTGTTGCCTCCACACAAAGCAGTGTTTCCAAACTAGCGACTAATGCAATGGTAAAAGCCACCACCCATATCTCAGGATTAGTAATGGCACCAAAGTTCGGAAAGCTAAACTGTGCTAGAAAGGAAGTCATATCCTCCGGAACAGGCACACTTACCAATTGATCAGCGTTCATTGCCAAACTAGCGTTGTCTTTTGTAAATGCATAAAATATAATACCTATCACGACCGCAACCAAAGGTCCTTGCACCAATTGGAATATCTTGGCTTTCTTAGATAAAACATTATTCCACAACACCAAAATACCAAGGGAAACCAAAGCAATGATCGTAGGACCAATACTGATATAGTTGATGGCATTAATGATTTCTGAGAATGTATTTTCTCCATCTATTTGTATAAATGCGAAATCCCCTTCCGGGTCTGCATCATAACCAAAGAAATGAGGTATTTGCTTAAGAATTATAATAATACCAATCCCCGTCAACATTCCTTTGATAACGGATGAAGGAAAGTAATATCCAATAACACCTGCTCTTAGAATTCCAAATAATATCTGTATCGCACCCCCTAAAACTACCGCCAAAAGGAAATTTTCGAAACCACCTAAACTACCAATTGCTGCTAATACGATAGCCGCCAATCCTGCTGCGGGGCCACTCACTCCAACCGCCGAACCACTTATCGATCCAACTACTATTCCTCCTATTATACCTGCTATAAGGCCTGAAAACAAAGGTGCTCCGCTTGCCAAAGCAATGCCTAGACACAACGGTATAGCAACAAAAAATACCACTATACTGGCTGGAATATCACTTTTCAAATTCTTCAAATAATTACTCATTTTTATTTCTTTTCGAGTGCAAATATATAAATACTGTGTTAAATATTAGCATTACTTACTTTTAAAGTAGCAAATAATTAACATTTATTAGCTTTTTGTCTTTTTTAGACAGTAGGAATTATATAAATTTGTACTGTTATGATTGTTTTTTCGGATGTTTCCATACCTCAAGGACTTTCTTTGCGAGATCCTTTGTTGACCTCTTTAGGTCGAAAAATCATTAGTGAGAGTATTATTCTCATTGATGAGATAGGCTTTGAGTCCTTCACCTTCCGAAAGCTCGCTCAGCGAATGGGTTCTAATGAAACTTCTCTATATCGTTATTTCGAAAACAAACATCTCCTTCTTCTTTATTTGGTAGTATGGTACTGGAACTGGGTGAGTTATCTAATAGATTATAACACCAAAAATGTTGATGATCCGGAGCGACGTCTTGATATCATTATAGAAAATTTCGTAGATGCCACCAAGGAAAATCCCAGTGTCGATTTTGTCAATGAAAAAATTCTTCATCGTATTATTATCTCTGAATCTGCCAAAGCATACCACACCAAAGCTGTAGATAAAGAGAATAAAGAGGGTTTCTTTTTAGGATATAAAAACCTTATCCAAAAGGTAGCGGATGTCATAATAGAAATCGACAAATCTTTTCCTTACCCCCATTCTTTTGCCAGTAGTTTATTTGAGATGGCTAATAATCAAATCTACTTTGCGGAACACCTGCCACGACTAACTGATATTAATGTAAAGGATGAAAACTATGATGAGGTGGTAAAGCTCCTCAAGTACTATAAGAATAAAATTATATCCTGCTCGCGATAAAATCCCGTTTTACTTCCTGCTTTCTGCATATGCCTTAAAAGCATTTAGATATATCATTGATTGTTTTTTGAACATTCCTTTCATGGCCCAACTTAAATACTTCATCACTCCTTTAAATTCAAAATAATTATCCGATTGATATTTGGTTTGACCTTCTGATAACGCTTCGAAAGAAATCGTTACCTGATTATATCCCATATGACTTATATACTCGGCTGTAAAGTCAGCAGGTAAGTCATTCTTTTTGATAATCTCCTTTAAGACCATTTTCTTGCCTTTGTGCAAAAAATGCAAATTTGATTCCGCTCCGGGTTTTCCCGGTGTTCCACTTAGATGTTCTATCTTTTCTAGTCCAGGCATCCATTCTTTTAATGTATCGGGATTATCAAATATCTTAATGAGTTCTTCTATCGGTTGGTCTATCGTAACGTTACATGTATATCTCATAATTGCATTTTTATAGGTATTGTTTAATTATTTCTGTAGCCTATCTTATTAAATAGATCTACTTTTTCTTTTTTGTTGAGGTCCCGCCATTTCCCTTTTGGGATATCATCCAGTCTTATGTTAATGACTCTTATACGTTTTAATGTTCTGACCTTATATCCACAATATTCGCACATTCTTCTTATTTGCTGATTGAGTCCTTGGGTCAGGATAATTTTAAATCGTGATATTCCCAGTTTTTCGACTTTGCATTTTAAAGTCTTCGTCCCCAAAATGGGTATACCGTTTTTCATTTTATTTATAAAATCTTGATTGATGGGTTTGTCTGTGGTTACAATATATTCTTTTTCGTGCTTTCCTTCTTTTCTCAGTATTTGATTAACAATATCTCCATCATTGGTCAGTAGTATTAGTCCCGATGACGCTTTGTCCAGTCTACCGATTGGAAAAATTCTCTCTTTATGACCCACAAAGTCAATAATATTATCCCTATCTCTCCTATCAGTAGTGCAAGTTATCCCGGGAGGCTTATGTAGGGCTATATATATTTTTCGTTGATTTTTCGGTCCATTAATAACTTTTCCATCCAGTTTAACAATATCTCCTTTTTCGACTCGGTTTCCCTTTTTTGCAATCTTATTATTGAGTTTTACTCTTCCTTCTTCCAGCATTTTATCTGCCTCTCTCCTCGAGCATATACCCGTAGAACTTATAAACTTATTAATGCTTATTGACTCTTCATTCATTGGTCTAATTCTAATATAGTCACCCCTTTTTTCATAAGTTTGATTCCCTCGTTGATCTGTAGATCTACATTTTGAAGGATATCATGTGCCCGCTTATATCCCCCAAAAATCTCTTCGTATCTATCAATAGAAAGGATGATATCTTCTTCGTTTTTATTAATTATTGTCACCACCTTTTGCTCATCATTGTGACGGCACAGTACATAAACTCCTTTTTCAGGAGCATAATGCAATGTTTTTCCAGTGTGAATAACATCGCTTCCTTTTCTATAGTTTAGTAATGTTTTTAAAAAGGCTCGCATCTCCTGCTGATCCTTAGTGAGTCCTACTCCGGAAAATACATTAACGGTATCTCCCTTCCATCCTCCAGGCATATCTGTTCGTATAAGACCATGGTCGCCAGGTTTTTCAGAATTATCAATCAATGCTTCCGTCCCATAGTAAATTTGAGGTATTCGTGGCATTGTAATGATCAGTGCTAGAGCCATCTTCGTATTTTCGATACTTCTATTGAGCTGAGTATACATCCTGTCCATATCGTGATTATCTCCAAAAAGTAGGATATTTAACGGATTTGGATAATGAAAATCATTGGCCAAGCCTTCGTAGATTTTTACCAGACCCTTATCCCAGCTTTCCTTCTCACTTATGCCTGCTATTATGTTTTGCTGCATAGCAAAGTCCATGGTTGCATCAATATTTGACTGGTATCCATCTTTATTGTCCGCCCCTTGTTGCCAGTAAGCAATAAGTAATGGATTATAGCTCCATTCTTCTCCTACTATGGAAAAATTAGGGTATTCATACATGATCTCTTTGGCCCATTGTGACATAAACTCTTTATTGGGATAAGGATAGGTATCTTGTCGGATACCCCTGAGCTGAAGAGTCTCTATCCACCAAATATTATTTTGAATGATATATCTCGCCATGAAGGGGTTTTCCTGATTTAGGTCGGGCATTTCAGGAACAAACCACCCTTTTTCCATTCCTCTTTTGTCTATTTGTGAAGCGTATGGGTCTTGATTTACGGTTCGTCGATGATTACATACTTGAAAACTATCCACATCATTAACCCAATCTCTAAACGGCAAATCATCCATCCACCAATGGTTACTTCCACTATGATTAGCCACCATGTCCATGATAAGTTTAATACTTCTTTTTGCTGCCTCTTTAGACAGTTTTCTATAATCTTCTATAGTGCCAAAACGGGGATCTACGCGATACAAGTCAGTTATTGCATAACCATGATAAGACCATTGCGGCATATCATTAATTAACAATGGGGAAGACCAAATAGCCGTAAAACCCATTTCCTCAATATAATCCAGGTGATCAATAATTCCTTGTATATCGCCACCATGACGGGTGTAGTCTTGTGAGCGATCTACAACCGTTTCTTGAAGGTTTTGAAAACTGTCATTACTTGGGTCTCCATTAGCAAATCTATCTGGTGTTATTAGATATATCACATCAGAAGAGTTAAACCCTTCTAAGGAGGCCGCTTTGCTTTCTCTTCTTTTGAGCTCGTAGTACATCTCTTTCTTCTCTTGGCCCTTGTGAAAGGAAATCAGATACCGTCCTTCTGTCGAATTAGATATGTCCAAATCAATAAAAATATAATTAGGGCTATCACATTTATGAATATCGATAACCTTTATTCTTCTGTCTTCTATTAAGGGAATATAGCTTGCTATATTTTCTCCTTTGATCATTAGCTGAAGCAGAGGGTTTTTCATTTCTGTCCACCAGTGCGGTGGCTCTATTCTAATATTTTCTTGGGAGAATGCCTTCGTTGTACAAATTAAAATCAGAAATATAATGAGCCGCTTCATTTTTATCTTTCTTTTTTGAAACAATAAATATAGGTTATATCTTACTTTTAGTTTTATGGATCAGTCATCTAGTATATGAATATTGGAATATTACAATATGATGTTGTTTGGGAGAAACCAGATGAAAACCTTCATAAACTGCATCATTTTTTAGATCGACAAACATCACCCATTGATATCTTAGTGCTTCCTGAAATGTTCTTGACTGGATTTACTATGCGACCAGAGAGGCTTAACGGTAATATAAATCATGATACTTTGAGTAAGCTAGCATCTATATGTGCTAAATACAGTACATCTATTTGTGGTTCTTTACCTTGGAATGAAGAGGGGGTGTGGTATAATCGATTTTTTCACCTTGACCAGCATCGAATACTATCAACCTATGTTAAATACCATCTTTTCAATATGACTGGAGAAGACAAAAGATATGGTCAGGGGAAGACTTTGGTGACTTATTCTTTTGGTGATTGGAATATTAGACCTTTGATTTGTTTTGATCTCCGATTTCCAATGGTTTCTAATAATGACAAAAAAATCAACCTTTTAATTTATGTGGCCAATTGGCCTATTTCAAGAATTCATCATTGGACAAAATTGTTAATAGCTCGTGCTATTGAAAATCAATGCTATGTTGTCGGTGTCAATCGGATAGGCAAAGATGGTAACCGATTAGAATATAATGGTCAGTCTTGCCTTGTCGATTACTCCGGTGAAATAATCCTTGATGCTCAACACCATGAGTGTTTATTACATGCTCCTGTAGATTTAAACGTTTTGGAAGATTATCGGCTGAGGTTTCCGTTTAGGGTCAACTAAAAAAGAGCTACTTCTTCGATTGGCAGCTCTTTTAACACATGAAATTAATTTCTTTTCTTTTTAACTGTTTTCTTTCTGGTAACTACTTTTTTGTTACCATTCTTTTTCACCTTAGTCGTTTTTGTTACTGTTGTTTTTCCCTTACTGTTTCTAACTGTGACACTTCTACTTACCACTACTTTCGAACTTCTTCTTTTTGGCGTATAAACGCGATGAGTTTTTACAACTCTTAACGTCGGTGTGACTCTATAGTTTCTTTTAAATCTTATTGTTCGTGGTCTGAAAATATTAAAAGCAACTACTCTTCTTGGTTTCCACCATCTCGGATAGTTTCTCCACCTATATGGTGATACATAGGGTCTGTAAGCAGGTCTATAAATAAACTGCACTGAAGGCCAATACCACACATTTACAACCAATCTTACTTCTTCTTCCATCAGAGAAGGGCCTCCCTTACTATGTTCGCTTCCTTGTGTTTCAAAGGGCTCTACATAATATTCGTCTCCATATAGGGATTCGTCTCCTACAATTTGTAATACGGCGTCTTTCTTTCCTGTTTTTTCTATTTCTATTACGGCAATATCTTGCTCTTCTTTTTCGCTTACCGCTACTTGAAGTACAATAGCATGTAGCTCTCCCTCCATATAATCTGTTACACTAATAAAATCAATATCTCCATCTTCGTTTAAATCCAGATTGTTAACATCATTACTTTCATTATTTAACTTTTTTTCAAAATCTTCCAAAGATTCTGATTCCCTGAACAATTCAAGTGCTCCTTCTAGGCTAAAGTTATCTCCCATTTTTTCAATCTCCTGGGCATTTAATCCCGTCATTGTCACGAGAAATAAAGCAACTATTCCTTTTTTAATAACTCTTTTAATTGAATCTTTCATAGCTTGTTTCTTTTTACGTTCCTTTGACCTAAACCAAAGTCGAAGGTTTAATTGTCACTAATTTTTTAACATTTCTATAAGAAATATATCTGGATATACTGGTTTATATGAATATTAGTTCATGGTTTTTATTTTTTCTTCCAGCTCCTTAACTTTCTGTTCATCTCCACTATTCACGTATGCCTTTAGCAGGTTTTCGTAAGAAGATTTTTCATTCGGTTTCATTTCTACCACTTTGGAAAAGTATCGAATAGCCTCTTGATGCTTTCCTTGCATTCCCGCCGCTATCCCAAGCAAACGAATAGTTTCACTATCCGTATTTACCAATCCATATGACCTAAGTAGATAGTTTTCTGCCTTTTTTAGATCATTCTGCTTCTCTCCCGCCTTTCTTCCTGCATCTCTAAGGGCAATGGCCAGATTTTTAATCACTGATGTATTGTTTGGTTGAAGCTCTTGTACCCTCTCATAATACTTTATGGCTTTCTCGTATTCTTCTTGATAAAAGTTTGCGTTTCCCATAAGTAAGTGGGCATTTCCATAGGTAGGATGTATTTCTATAGCCTGTTGCAAGTATTCTTCTGCTTGCTTTACCAGTTCCAATCTCTTTTTCTTGTTAGTTATACTCTCACTTCTGTTAAGCAATGTGCCTCCTGCCGCGTTTAATACTTTCGCACTTTTCTTTGATGTTCGTACATCTGTAGTAAAAAGTGTAAAGTCATCTTTCCACACTCTGTTACGAGAAATCGTTTTTACAGCATATAATCCTATAACAACGGTTAAAACACCCAGACTTACTTTTTGTTTTTTTAAGGTAAAAATGAGTCCATATGCTGCTAACATTGCAAAGGCTAGTGAGGGCATGAATAAAAAGCGTTCATTCATATTTGTTCCAATGGGAAATATAATATTTGACATTAAAAACAAGCTAGCTGCATAAAACAACACCGTATAAGAGAATATATTCTCCTTTTTAAAGTTTTTCCATGTCAGGTAAAATATCGTAATTATAAAACCTAGTATTATCAATACCACCGGATCACTAATTTGCTTTATCCCTATCTCCATAGGATAATAGTCGTGAGTCAAAGGATGAGGGAATATGAGCAATCCGATATACTTCCCCATAATAAAGATTATAGTAGCCAATTTTTCAAGAACCGAAAAAGAAACATATGCTCCTTCTTCTAATTTTAGAAACGGATTATTCATCAGTTCCATTGGAATCTCCATTATTCCTGCCTTTACAATCGACGCCCTTAGCACAACAAAAAGAATTGCTGGTATACTTAACAGTACCGTAGATTTCATTGCCGACTTTAATTTTTGACCCCCTAACAACAATAAGCTTAATGGTATAATGGCTAAAAAAGAAATGGTATGCTCTTTTGACATTAAACCCACAAAAAAAGTGATCACAGCGTATAAAATGTACTTCTTTTGCTTCTCAAAATGATGCTTCCAAACCCATAACATACTCGCCATAGAACAAATCATGGCCAATAATTCGTCCCTTCCTTTAATATTAGCCACAACTTCTGTATGAACTGGATGAGCTATATATATCACTGCAGATACAAAAGCCAATGTTTTTGCATATTCCTTTAGCTTTGGTCTGCTGTGCAGAAAGATATAATGAAGGCCCCTAAATATTAATATCCCTAGTAGGGCGTACAATAGAACATTTACAAAGTGGCCTATCAACGGTTTTTCTCCAAAAATCTCGTATTCAATCGCAAACATGACTTGAGATGTTGGTCGATACCTTCCCCCTGATACATTATGTAATTTGCTCTCTGTTTTAAAAAAACCTAAAAATGTATCGTTGGACAAAATCTTAGGAATACCAGAAATTCCTTCTTTTGTAAAATCATTATTTGTTATGAGAATGGCATCATCCTGAGCATAATCATGTCCAAGGGTATTTGCGTATAATGAAAACGCTAAAATCAATAGAAATCCATAGAGGTATCTTTGTCGAACCTTGCTAAAATATTGGATTCCCATATTCATAATATTATTTTCCTAACTCATACAACATAAAGTCTTCTATATCAGGATAGTCGTTTATATGCTTAGATAATTCTTCGTCTTCTACTGGTTTTCCATCTATAAAAGCCACGATTCTAATACCTGGATAATCTATCTGAGATATTTTATTTATCCCTCTCTTAGCTTCTTTGTAGCTATTATAAATTCCAACATAATAGCTATATTGTGTATCACCATAGCTTTTTTCCAAAGAAGAACCTTTTTCGCTTTTTAGTATTTCGTTTTTATACATTTGTGGAGACTTGGTTACAAGTATTTTATAACTCAAGCCTTCTATATAGTTTTCATAGTACATATACCTTTCATCCGCATTTTGTAATGCTACCGGTATTTCTTCATCAATTACCTTTAGTCCATATTCCTCTGCTACTTTCAAACTTAGATCTATTCTATTGTTCAGCTTCTCAGAAATTCTGCTTTCCTGACCATTAATTATAGGTTGTGATACAGGATACATGGATCCACAGCCTCTAAGAAAAATGGAAGAAGCTTTTACCCCATTATCTACGAGATACTTTGCTATTTGTTCTACTCTTTTAATTGAAAAATATAGATCAAACTCCGGTAAGCCTTCTTTGCTCGTATGTCCTGTTATAATTATATCATATTCAGGATAAACTCTTAATAAATCCGTTATCAAATTGAGTCTTGTCAGGTTTTGAGGACCCAATATATCGGAATCATTTTGGTAATAAAGAGCTTTATTAAAAAACTCTCTTTCAATAATTGGTCTTTCCTCAGTCCCTATATTTTCTGGTATAGATCGTGCGTCCGCAATATTGGTCTGTTGTCCTATAAACAATGGGTTATTTAAATATTGTAATTGATCTATTATTTGTTCTTTAAAATATGCGATGTATAGATCGTGCCCTCCCTCGCCTTCTGGTCTGTTGGAACTAAAAATAGCCGTGTTGCCATCCGAAGAAATATTTATATGTAAGTCATCATTTACAGAATTAATAGGTAATCCCATATTCTCAGGGATGGACCAAGCGTTATCCGTATAATTGCTTTGGAAAATATCATACCCCCCTATAGACAATAATCTATCGGAAGAAAAAAACAATCTGTTCCCATTTTTGGTGATGCAGCTCGCTATTTCATTGTATGGTGAGTTTATCTCTTTTCCCAAATTTACCGGCTTTAACCACTGGTTTTGTGTTTTTACTACATAGTATAAGTCATAGCCTCCAAATCCCCCCTTTCTTTTGCTTGAAAAGATATATGTACTATCATTCAGTTGGGAAAAATCCCTATCTCCTAGTTCGAAAATAACAGGAGAAAAAATTTCCGATATAATTGGGTTTTCATTACCCAAGGTATCACTTAATAACATTCTTGATTTACCTTCCCTTCCTCGTGAAAAGTAAATAATCTGCCCATCAGGGCTAAATCCTTGTAATTCTTCGCTTTCCACTGAATTTATTCGCTCGTATAACTTATCCACCAAATTCCAATTTCCCTCATTATTCAAAACTGAATAGATATCAGAAAAGTATTTTTGCTTATCTCCTATAATCTGAAGACCACCAGTACTTACGTTCCTATCTGAAGAAAAGTAATATTTGTTTATGTCACTTGGACTTTGTTTTGGTCTGGTCTCATTATAACTTGTATTAAGTCCCGGTCCTAAATTTTCTACAAATGCTTTTTTATCCTTGTACTGAATGTTTTGAGCTGATTCACATTGTTTTATCAAATTGATAATTGGATAATGATCAGCCTTATTTTCTAGTGTGTTAAGATAGTTTTTATAAAAAGTGGCTGCATCTTCATATTTACCCAAAGCATGATAGCTTTTTCCAGTATACAAAAATACTTTGTTGTCTTTTGACTTTAACAAAAAAGCACCTTTCATATCATTTATGCTGGCCTCCAAATTATTGGTATAGTAATTTGTGATACCCCTTTTAACCAATGCTTTTTTATTCTCCAGTATCTTATCATACTGATTATACCATTTAAGAGCCTCTTCATATTGCCCTTGTTCAAAAAGATGGTTTGCATGGTTTAAAAATTTCTTTTGTCCGAAACCCAACAAAGGCAAGCAAACTAAAAGAAGAATTTTTTTCATCAATCTATTTTTAAGATAGAATACAATATCCTTAACGCTTAAATGTTTTGTTTGTGGTCAAAAGCTTCGAGATAATCAGCCACTTTTCTTAAATATGAGCCTCCCAATGCACCGTCCACAATTCTATGATCATAGGAAAGTGAAAGATACATCATATGTCTTATTGCTATTACATCTCCATATTCCGTTTCTAAAACTGCCGGCTTTTTCTTTATTGATCCTGTGGCTAGTATGGCTACTTGAGGTTGGTTGATTATAGGAGTACCCATTAGATTTCCAAAAGTACCAACATTGGTTAATGTAAACGTGCCTCCCTGAATTTCTTCCGGTTTTAATTTATTTGATCTTGCTCTAGAAGCTAAATCATTCACTTTTTTTGTCAATCCCGCTAGATTGAGCATGTCTGCATTTTTTATTACAGGAACAATTAAGTTTCCACTTGGCAGTGCAGCCGCCATTCCCACATTAATATCCTTCTTTCGAATAATACTGTTGCCTTCTAGAGAAGTGTTAATCATTGGATAATCTTTCAAGGCTTTAACGACAGCCTCTATAAATATTGGTGTAAAAGTGATTTTCTCACCATACTTCTGTTGGAAGGCTACTTTATTGGCATTTCTCCAGTTCACAATATTGGTCACATCTGCTTCTACAAAAGACGTCACATGAGGTGACGTTCTTTTACTCATTACCATATGGTCTGCAATTAGCTTTCGCATTCTATCCATTTCGATGATCTCAACATTATCTCCTGAAGAATGTACGGGTGCTGCTGGACTAGCTGTAATGTTAGCTTGTTCAACCGTTATCGTTCTATTTGATATTTTCTGAGATTGGCCTTGTCCATTTCCTCTTGATTTAACGTAAGAAAGAATATCTTTCTTAGTTACTCTTCCTGCGGCTCCTGAACCAGAAATGGTATCCAATTCTGCCTGAGAGATATTTTCTTCTTTAGCAATGTTTTTTACTAATGGTGAATAAAACCTATCGCCAGAAGAGCTAATTTTTTCACTTTTTTGTTCAACGGCAGCAGGAACAAAAGGAACTTCTTCTTTTACCTGTTCAACAACTTGTTCTGTTTTTCTCTCTTCTGTTGCCGGACTTGGCTTTACTTCCGTTTCTTCCCCTTCTGTAGCTATCTTCGCTATTACCTTTCCTATTTCCACTACGTCATCCTCATTAAAAAGAATTTCTGATATAACACCATCTACTGGTGAAGGAATCTCAGAATCTACTTTATCCGTTGCAATTTCCAAAATGGTTTCATCCTGTTCTACTTTATCTCCGACCTGCTTCACCCATTTTAGGATCGTAGCTTCCATGATACTTTCTCCCATTTTAGGCATTATCAAATCTACTTTAGCCATAGTGTTTATTTTTTTTAGTTAAGGTTGCCGCAAAATTACGCAATTATAAC
The DNA here is from genome assembly GCA_965230495.1 of Saprospiraceae bacterium. Lineage (GTDB taxonomy): Bacteria > Bacteroidota > Bacteroidia > Chitinophagales > Saprospiraceae > JACJYM01. Next base: position 3,056,402 of record OZ246004.1, read on the forward strand.
TCCACCAAAAATTTTCTTAACTCATTAAATGCAATATTTGTTGCTAAGTTTCTATTGCTCCTTCTATCCTTGAGTCCAAGCAATTTCTTTACTTTAGATCTTTCTCCATTTCCAACAGCAATATATATGGTTCCGACAGGCTTTTCCTTCGTTCCTCCTCCAGGTCCTGCAATACCTGAGACCGCAACTGCCACATCAACAGATAAATGATGACAAGCTCCGTTCACCATTTCTCTTACCGTTTGCTCGCTTACTGCTCCATGCTGTATTAACGTTTCTTCTTTTACATTTAACAACTCCATTTTAATATCATTACTATATGATACAACGGATCCTTCAAAAAAAGAAGAAGATCCAGATAGATCCGTTATTTCTTTGGCGATCATGCCTCCTGTGCAGCTTTCTGCAGTTCCAAGTTTTATTCCTTTTCTTTTACATATCTTAAAAACTGCCTCCTTTAGTGTTTCATCATTATAACCATATACAAAACTGCCTAATGTTTCGGAAATTTTGTTTTTTATTTTCTCTATATCTTTTTTATGTGATGAATTACCTGTAAGTCTTAATCTTACTGAGCCTAAACTTGGTAGATAGGACAATTTTATACCCTCCGGAATATCTTTTTCTATATCTTCTATCCTTTTTGCAATGTCTGTTTCTCCCATTCCCGCTGTCATAATCGTCTGATAATATATGCTCTTCTCATGTTGAATCGAAGGTAGCACGCAATTATTCATAATATCTTTCATTTCATAAGGTACTCCTGGCATCGAAACAAAGGAGGTTTCTCCTTTCCTGAATAACATTCCCGGTGCTGTTCCAAGGTTATTATTCAGTAATTCTACCTTTTCAGGCATATAACTTTGTTCTCTGTGTAATTTCGATGGTTTTTTTCCAAGCTTTTTATAAATGACTTTTATGTTATCATATGTGTCCTGTGAAAAGCTCATTCCACAATCTAGAAATTTTGCAATAGCAATTTTTGTTACATCGTCTTTAGTAGGACCTAACCCTCCTGTGATAAAAACCCAACTCACATCTTTAGGAACTCTTTTCAAAGCCTCATAAATCGTTTCCTCTTCGTCTCTTATTGTAACAGTATAGTCTATATCCACTCCTCTTTGGCTAAGTTGGTTTCCTAACCATGCTGCATTGGTATTAACTATCTGACCTATCAAGACTTCATCTCCTATCGAAATGATACTCGCTTTCATATGTGTTTTTTTAGTATAATTTTGTCTTATTAAATAATCATTTTAAGTTCATTTAGTTTGAAGAATGATGGCTTATGTTCTTTTTCTAAAATAAGATATCCCTCTTCTGTAACTCCACGTATATATCCTTTGACTTTCTCTTCTTCTATTTGAAAAGAACATTCCTCATTAATTCTGTACAAATTAGCATGATATTCCTTTGTTAGGTTATCAAATCTATTTTGGATTAAAGATTCATAATATATGTTTAAGTTTTTGACCAAAATCTCTAACACGTCTTGTATTACTAAAGTCCTTCCTAATTCAATTGATAATGAAGTGGGGTTCGGAATTGTTTCTGTGAAATTATCTTGATTAATATTCAATCCTATTCCTATTATGGAATAGTTTATTTTATCTCCTTTTAAGCTGTTTTGAATAAGTATTCCACTTACCTTCAAATCTTGAATGTAAATATCGTTTGGCCATTTTATTTTTACGGATTTAATACCACAATCCTCTACTGTTTTATGTAATGCTAATGATACCATTTTAGATATGTAAAACTGGTTTTGTACAGCTAGAATATTAGGATATATCACAAAGGAAAATAATAAGTTCTTTGCTTTCTCACTCTCCCATTTTCTGCCAATTTGTCCTTTTCCTGATGTCTGATAGTCAGCTATTACTCCTATTCCTTTGATTGGCTCGACATTTGATATTAAGGAAACCAGATAATCATTGGTAGAACTTGTTTCTTCACAATGAATTATATTTTGAGCTATTTGCAATACTGTATCTTTAGGTATTTGAGTTAAGTATTATGTAATGATATGGTAAAAAGCCTTAATCATTTAAGTTTGATTATTTTTGCTTATTAATAATTAATTAAAAACGACATTTGAGTATTTCAGCAGCTAAATTAAAAAATAAGGTCTCAATAGAAGAAATTAATAACCTCATCATTGATGCCATTCACGATATAAAAGGAAAGGAAGTTTTAAAGTTAGATTTAAGAAATCTTTCTGAAGCTCCTACTGATTTTTTTATTATTTGTCATGGTGACTCTAATACACAGATTTCTGCAATAGCCTCTAATATCGAGAAAAGATTAAAGCTAGAATTGGGTGTTCGTGCCAACCACACTGAAGGATATAGAAATGCAACTTGGGTCTTGCTAGACTATTTTAATACTGTGGTTCACGTTTTTTATCCCGAAGCAAGAGAATTTTATGATTTGGAATCATTATGGGGCGATGCTATAGTTAGTGAACATAATTTGGACTAGATTGTCATACAGGAAGACAGAAGATAAACATGGAAGAAAATAAAAACAATTCACCAAAAAAATTCAGTATCAATTCGTATTGGATTTATGGTATTATAATTTTGGTTATTCTAGCTATACAAGTTGGTTTCAACTTAAATTCTAAAGCAAAGGAAATAACCATTGGTCAGTTTGAGGACATGATCAAAAATCAAGAGGTTGAGAAAGTAACGGTAATAAACAAATCGGTTGCCGAAGTATATGTAAAAGAAGATGTACTAAAAAATAAATACCCTGAACTCGCCAATAGTCGTATTCCTTCTGCTCATTTTACTTTTGAAATGGGTGATCTTGGAACTTTCGATACCAAAATGAGTCAGTTTAGAGAAAAAGGATATAATATTCCTTTAAGATATGAAAACCGTACCAATTGGCTTGCTCCCTTGCTCAGTTGGGTATTTCCTTTTTTACTTTTGATCGCTTTATATCTCTTTATTATGCGTCGTGTTAGTTCCGGTGCTGGTGGTCCGGGAGGACAAATATTCAATATCGGAAAATCAAAAGCTACACTATTTGATAAGGATACAAAAGTCAACGTCACTTTTGCTGATGTTGCTGGTCTTGACGAGGCAAAAGAGGAAGTTATGGAAGTCGTAGATTTTCTTAAAAATCCCAAAAAATATACTTCGTTAGGTGGAAAAATACCTAAAGGTGTCCTATTGGTTGGCCCTCCAGGAACAGGTAAAACTCTGCTTGCTAAGGCTGTTGCCGGTGAAGCCGATGTTCCTTTCTTCTCAATCTCCGGATCTGATTTCGTCGAGATGTTCGTAGGTGTAGGTGCTTCACGTGTCAGAGACTTATTTAAACAAGCTAGAGAAAAAGCACCTTGTATCGTATTTATTGATGAGATTGACGCAATTGGTCGTGCTCGAGGTAAAGGTACTTTCCAGGGTGGAAATGATGAGAGAGAAAATACACTGAATCAACTATTGGTGGAAATGGATGGATTCAGTACAGATAAAGGAGTTATTCTGATGGCTGCTACCAACAGACCTGATGTTTTGGATAATGCTCTTTTAAGACCTGGTAGATTCGATCGACAAATTGGAATCGATAGACCTGATCTAGTAGGAAGAGAAGCCATATTTAAAGTCCATTTGAAAAATATAAAAGTAGCCAGTGATATAGTTCCTTCTACGTTAGCAGAGATGACACCGGGTTTTGCTGGTGCGGAAATAGCAAACGTGTGTAACGAGGCTGCTCTTATTGCTGCTCGAAGAAACAAGAAGGAAGTAGAAATGGATGATTTCAATTATGCTTTAGATAGGGTTATCGGAGGTCTCGAAAAGAAAAATAAATTAATCTCTCCTAAAGAAAAGGAGATCATCGCTTATCATGAGGCCGGTCATGCTATCTGTGGTTGGTTTCTTGAACATGCCAGCCCTTTGGTTAAAGTAACGATTGTTCCACGTGGAATCGGAACATTAGGCTATGCTCAATACTTACCAAAAGAAGAGTATATTACCAGAACAGAACAATTGCTGGATAGAATGTGTATGACTCTTGGTGGTCGGGCTGCAGAGAAAATTGTCTTTGATAAAATATCGACTGGTGCACAAAATGATTTGGATCAAGTCACAAAAATGGCATACGGTATGATAGCTGTTTATGGGATGAACGATAAAGTTGGGAATGTATCCTTTTACGGGATGCAACAAGATCAATTTAGTAAACCTTACTCTGACGAAACTGCAAATTTAATAGACGAACAAGTGAGACAACTTATTGATAAACAGTATATTAGATCACAAGAGTTGTTAAAAGGGAAGCGTAAAGAATTAGATTTGCTCGCTCAACAGCTTATTGATAAGGAGGTTATTTTGAAATCTGATCTCGAGAGATTAATAGGTCCCCGGCCTTTTGCTGAAATTGAGGGACCTCAATTTACTACACCGAAAAAGAAAAAGGAAGAAGAGGAAACCGCTTAGTTCTTATTCTCTTCCTTTCATACTAGGTGGTTCTTCACTTTCGTTAGAGAACGATGCGAGTGTTGTGCATATTCTTGTCTCTACTTCTTTTTTGTTGTAAAAGAAAATCTTCCGTAGATACTTCTACGGAAATAATAACCAATAGTATTGTAGAAGAGAATAATTCCATTCTCACGCGATTCTCTCCACCGTTAGAATTTGAGCGTTCTCCAGTTTTGCCAGGCTCTTTCGGTTATTTTCTTCGTAGATTACCTCTCAAAGATTCTAGTAGCTCGGTTAGTTATTTTGACCAGAGCATCAAAGAAAATAACAATATTTATGATGCCATCGTTGATCTTGATATTGGAGATAAAGATTTACATCAATGTGCCGATGCTGTGATTAGATTGAGAGCTGAATATTTTTGGCATAAAAAGAACTACAATCGCATTCAATTTTCTTTAACAAATGGAATGATTGTTCCTTATAAAAAATGGATGAAAGGATATCGTGTCAAGGTGGAAGGAAACAAAACCTCATGGGTCAAGTCCGGTAAATCGTCTAATGATTATAGTTCCTTTTGGGAATATCTTGAATTTATTTTTACTTATGCTGGAACGTACTCTTTATCCAAAGAACTAGATTCTGCTACACTTGATGATATAAAAATTGGTGATGTTTTTATTCAAGGAGGATTTCCTGGTCATGCGATTATTGTGGTTGAAATGGTACAACACAAAAAAACAGGAGAAAAGATGATCATGCTAGCACAAAGCTATATGCCCGCTCAGGAAATCCAAATCTTAAAAAACATGGATTCTTTTCTTAGTCCTTGGTATCCTGTTGATAAACAAATGTCTTCCCTTATTACTCCTGAATGGAATTTTGAATGGTCGGATTTGAAAAGGTTTAAATAACCTATGTATCTCTGTTTATTCTTTGATTGATATGTTAAGAATCTGCTTTCTAATCTTTGCCAGTTGCCTACAGTAAACAAGCAAAAAACAAACGTTAATTTATATAATTTATTAATTATTGATTGTTCCATCGTTTGGGAAAACTTCATTTTTAGTAAAAATTGAATAAATTTTCTTTCCTTATTTTCTTCAGTCTATTAATAAATCCTTGTTCGAAAAAAATGTTTGAAATCAAAAAGTTACAGAATTAAATTAATGAAGTACCAACTAATTTGGCCATGCATAATAGAGTCTTTCCTAATCCAATTATTCATTTACTTCAAACCATTTATAACTATCATTTCTTTTTCTCAATTTATCAATAGAAAAAGATTTCATCTCTTACAAACTAACCTTTTAAAAAATGAAAGTTAAGTTATGTTCCACGTGGAACATCTTGCAACTTCTTTGATTTATTCATGTCTATGTTCCACGTGGAACAATTTAATTTCATATCTACATTTAAAGAATATCATATTTATTATATTTTCGCTATTCTAAAAAAATAAATATTAAAATGACATCGATCAAAAGTTTGTTTTCTTTACTATTATTTTCACTATTCTCTCTTAGCGTCCTGACTCAAGAAAATAAATTTGCTCAATTAGAACAAGTTTTACCCGATCCTAATACCTATCGGACAGCTACTGGTGCACCAGGTGTAGATTATTGGCAACAACGTGCAGATTACAATATGCATATCAAACTAGATGACGATCAAAGGAAATTGTATGGTACCGAAACCATAACCTATACTAATAACTCTCCTGACGTATTAAACTACCTTTGGATGCAATTAGATCAAAATGTACGTGCAAAAGATGCCGACAGACATGCTATTGCTACTTCAAAACTCAACGATAAAGTAGACCCCAAACAACTTACTAAACTTGAGACGGATTTTGATGGTGGTTTCAAAATAGACTATGTTAAAGACGTAAATGATCAAGATATTCCCTTCACCATTGTTAAGACAATGATGCGTATTGATATACCTACGCCTCTCAATCCAAGAGAAAGTATAACTTTCAAAGTAAAATGGAATTATAACATAAATAATACTAATGAAATTGGTGGTCGTTCCGGTTATGAACATTTTGAACAAGACGGAAATAATGTATACTGCATAGCACAATTCTATCCACGCATGTGTGTATATAATGATATTGAAGGTTGGCAAAATAAACAGTTTCTTGGCCGTGGTGAATTTGCAGTTGAATTTGGAGATTTTAAAGTTTCAATAGAAGTACCCACAGATCACCTAGTTGCATCTACTGGTGAATTACAAAATGCAAATGAAGTCCTTTCCAAAAAATATAGAAAAAGGTACAAACAAGCACAAAAAGAATTCGAACAACCAATTATCATTTCAACACGTGCTGAGGCCGATGAAAGGATGAAAACAACATCTGAGAAGTACCAATCCTGGACCTATCATGCAGAGAATGTACGTGATTTCGCTTTTGCCTCTTCAAGAAGGTTTATATGGGATGCTATGAATACTAAATTACCTAACGGAAAAACAGCGATGGCAATGTCCATGTGGACCAAAGAAGGAGATTGTTTATGGAGAAAATTTTCCACAAAAGCTGTAGCCCATACATTAAAATGGTTTTCTCATTACACTATTGACTATCCCTATCCTGTGGCTTGGTCTATTGACGGTGACATGGGTATGGAGTATCCAATGATTTGCTTCAATTATGGTAGATGCGAAGATGATAATACCTATACCAAAAGAATGAAATATGGGCATATTGGTGTGATCATACATGAAGTTGGACATAATTTCTTTCCTATGATAATCAATAGTGATGAAAGACAATGGACTTGGATGGATGAAGGTCTTACGACTTTTGTACAATATCTAACAGAACAACAATGGGAGAGAAACTTTCCTTCAAGAAGAGGACCAGCCCATTTAATCACCGATTATATGGGCGGTGACAAGTCTAAAATATCACCTATTATGTCCAACTCAGAATCGATATTTCAATTCGGTAATAATGCATACTTTAAACCTGCCACAGCACTGAATATTCTCAGAGAAACAATCATGGGAAGAGAACTTTTCGACTTTGCTTTTAAGGAATATTGTAAAAGATGGGCGTTTAAACATCCATATCCCGCAGACTTCTTTAGAACCATGGAAGATGCATCAGCTATAGATTTAGATTGGTTTTGGAGAGGTTGGTTCTATACCACAGATCACGTAGATATGAGCCTCGACAATGTCAAACATTATAAGATGAATCCAATGGACCCCAGTACTAAATACGAAATAACTAAAGAAAAGAGAAAAGACGATCCCGTTAACATAAGTACAATCAGAAACAAGGAAGAGATCAAACAAACATATAATGAAAAAGATCCCTCAATCAATGACTTCTATACTACCTACGATCCCGATAAACCAACATATCTAAATGAAGAAGAATATAATCGTTTAAATGAAGATATAGAAGAGCGTCACAAAAAGACAGTAGAAAAAGAAAAAAACTATTATGAATTACAATTAAGTAATAAAGGGGGATTACCAATGCCCGTAATACTTAAACTAGATTATATTGACGGTACACAAGAAGTAATTAGAATTCCAGCAGAAATATGGAGATTTGACGATACAACCGTTTATAAAATATTGCCAACAGTAAAGGAAGTAAAACAATTTACACTAGATCCCTATTTAGAAACCGCGGATGTGGAAACAGGAAATAATTATTTCCCTCCCATAGAAAAGCCTAGTAGATTTGACATCTTCAGAGAAAAGAAAGAAGAAGAACTAAACCCTATGCAAATAGAAAAAGAAATGAAGAAAAGAAATAGTAGATCTTAGAGAGTAGATTAATTAAGTTTTCTTTTCTAAATCGTCAATAAATATTTTTAAATGTTGGTTAAACTCTTCCGGTTTTTCCATCATTGGTGCATGCCCGCATTTATCAATTTTGACCAGACGAGAACCTTTGATTAATTCGTGAAATTTTTCTCCTACCCATAATGGAGTTACACTATCATTAATCCCCCAAATAATTAACGTTGGAATCTCTAGTGACGGCAATTTATCCTCAAGATTATGCCTTACTGCAGATTTAGCTGTTATTACCACCCTGATACCTTTCTTAATATCATTTACCACTCCATATACTTCATCAACTAACTCTTTAGTTGCTACAGCAGGATCGTAAAATACATCTTCCGCTTTCTTCTTTATATATTCATAATTTCCTCTTCTTGGAAAACTATTACCCATAGCACTCTCAAATAAACCAGAACTTCCTGTTAATGTCATTGACGCTAACTTTTCCGGATGCTTTAACGCATACAATTGTGCTAAATGGCCCCCTAAACTATTTCCAACCAAATGAATCTTCTCCAAATTTTTGAATTCTATAAAATCAGAAATAAAATCTACTAAAGAACTTAAACCCAAAGTTTTGATAGGTAAAGAAAATATAGGTAGTATTGGGATAATCACTTTTCTCTCATTGCCAAAATGACTAATAATACCTTGAAAGTTGCTCAATGCTCCCATAAGGCCATGTAGTAAAACCAATGGTTCTTTATCTCCGGATCCGAATTCTACATATTCGAATCCCTTTTGCTTAATTATATTGTAATTACAATTACTCATTTGCGATTACGGCAAAAGTACAAATTTTGACAATAGAAATTTCCATTACTTTTGCTTGTAGTTATAAAAGACAATTATTTAAAACAATTACCATCAAAAATAATATTCAGATAAGATAACAATAATACTAATGCCACTCCCTGATGTAATACACCCCATAGAATGGGAACTTCTCCTTTACACATTAAAACAGTAATAATCCCCAATAATATTTGAGATATTAACACAATGAAAAATATTATATAACGGTTGTCATTTTTGTACATTCTTAAGCCTTTATTATTTACCAATAACCAAACACAAATAATAAAAATTAAGTATGCAGTGATTCTATGAACGAACTGTATTAAACTAGGAAAAAAAATATTTTGATCATAGTTAGAAAAATTATTAACATTCCAATTATTTAAGTGGAAAATAACCTGTGGAAAAAGTTCATCCCCAATTAATGGCCATGTAGGAAAATATATTCCTGCTTTCATTCCCGACATAATACCACCAAAAAAAATCTGAACAATAAGTAAAATACCTAGTAACCAAGAAGTTTTACCAGAAAAAATATTGCTTCTTACCGATCCAAATGTTTTATAAACCGAGAATCTATACGCGAAGAATAAAGAGGCAAATGTTGCAAAGGCAATGATCAGATGAACCGAAAGTTTGTAAGCATTTACCCATGGTCTATCCTTAAGACCAGAAGCAACCATAATCCAACCAAATATTGCCGCTAGTGCAGCAAACAAAACCACAACACCCAGCTTTTTTACCAGAGGTAAATCAATTCTTTTCTTCCATAGGAAAAATAAAAAGGGAATCAAGAAAACAAAACCCATAAGACGTGCCCAAAAGCGATGGATGAACTCCCAGAAATAAATAAACTTAAAATCACCAAGTGACATACCTTCAAAAACCTCACGATATTGAGGGGTGTTCTTATATAATTCAAATTCATGCAACCAATCCTCCTCATTCATAGGAGGAATAGAACCTTCTATAACTTCCCACTTAGTGATGGATAAACCAGATTCAGTTAATCTGGTAATACCACCCACAATCACCTGAATAAATATCATAACAAGGCCTAGAATTAACCAATACCTGACTACTTTATCATATTTCATTCTGTGTAATTTCGTTTCACAAAATTAGTTAAACTCTTTGCAATTTTTTTTCTTTTGTTTCTTTCCACAACAACTAATAAAAAATAATATAATCTTAAAGTTTAATTACTATTTATTATTAGACATGTTGGTAATTGGAAAAATATATAGGAATAAATTATAATTAATAGTTATTAACACAAAAATTGTAATTATTCGCAGATCTTTATATTATATAAAATTGAATATCAATAAATTAACAATATGAATAAATAAGAGTCAGTAATAATAACTAGCAGAAAATCAATTTGATTTTCTGTTAGTTTTAATTGATATATGATAGAGAGAAGTGATGATAATTTAGTATATATTAATTATAGTTATATATAATTCACTGTAATATCTTTTTCTATTTATTATCCTCTATTTATCAAATTTATTAGTGTGGAAAAACAACATTTTTGATGACTGATAATTATATATTTATAAACTACGAAAAGTTATAATGTTTATAATATGAGATTGGTGATTCAAAGAGTTTCGGAAGCAAGTGTTGTAATAGACAATAAAGTACATAATTCAATAAATAAAGGATTATTGTTATTGTTAGGTATAGAAGATGCAGATGAATATAACGATATAGATTGGTTATGTAATAAAGTAGCAAACATGAGAATTTTCTCAGATGAGAAAAACAAAATGAACCTTTCGATAAAGGATATAATAGGAGAAGTAATGATAATAAGTCAGTTTACTTTATATGCAAGTACTAAAAAGGGTAACCGTCCTTCGTTTATAAGAGCAGCAAAAGCAGAGAAAGCAAAAAGACTTTATGAGGAATTTATAAATCATTTTAAATTGGTCAGCGGTTTAGAAGTAAAGACTGGTATATTTGCTGCCGATATGAAAGTGACGTTAAATAATGACGGACCAGTGACAATTATTATTGACAGCAAAAACAAGGAATAGTTGGAACTTTCAGAACTTCAAGAAAGAGTAAATAAATGGATTAATACTTACGGTGTTAAGTATTTTTCTCCTTTGAGTAATACATGTATTCTTACAGAGGAGGTTGGTGAGTTGGCTAAAATAGTGGTAAGAAAATATGGTGAACAATCATTTAAAGAACATATAACTGAGGCGGAGATTAGAGTAAAGATAGAAGACGAGCTGGCCGATATATTATGGGTTATAACTTGTTTGGCGAACCAAATGGAAATAGACCTTGAAAGGGCAATGGAAAATAATTTTTCTAAAAAGAATAGTAGAGATAAAGAAAGACATTTAAATAATAAAAAATTGTTAGGTTAACTATGGATATTAATTTTTTAAAGGAGTTAGGGTTAGAGGAAAATAACGAAGGTACCTGGATAGGAAGTCAATCCTATTCTTCAGAAGAGAATATTTCTTCATATTCTCCTGTTGACGGTGCTTTTATTGGTAAAGTGAATACCACGAATGCATCACAATATAACAAAGTGATAGAAGAGGCAGAAGCAGCTTTTAAAGTGTGGAGAAAAATACCTGCACCAAAGAGAGGAGAGGTAGTACGACAATTTGGTGAGGTATTAAGAGAATATAAAGAACCATTGGGTAAATTGGTATCTTATGAAATGGGTAAATCATTACAAGAAGGTTATGGCGAAGTACAAGAAATGATTGATATATGTGATTTTGCTGTTGGTTTAAGCAGACAGTTATATGGACTGACGATGCATTCTGAAAGACCAGGACATAGAATGTATGAACAATGGCATCCTTTAGGAGTGGTGGGTATTATTTCTGCATTTAATTTTCCTGTGGCAGTATGGTCATGGAATGCAATGATAGCTTTGGTTTGTGGAAATGTTACAGTGTGGAAGGGTAGTGAAAAAACACCGCTAAATACAATAGCATGTCAGCTTCTATTTAACAAAGTATTGAAAGTAAATGATATACCAGAAGCTGTGGTCTGTTGTGTGACAGGTGATTACAAAGTAGGAGAAATGATGACCAGTGACAAAAGAGTATCTTTGGTTTCAGCAACGGGGTCAAGCCGGATGGGTAAAATTGTAGGTGCAGAGGTTGCAAAAAGATTTGGTAAGTGTCTGCTAGAATTAGGAGGTAATAATGCAATAATAGTTACGCCAAGTGCAGATTTAAAGCTTGTATTAACTGGGGCTGTTTTTGGTGCAGTAGGAACATGTGGTCAAAGGTGTACAACGACAAGAAGACTTATTGTTCATAAGGATATTTATGATAAAGTAAAAGAACAACTGGTTAGTGCATATGGTCAATTAAAAATAGGTAATCCCTTGGATCAAAACAACCATGTAGGTCCATTGATAGATAAAGATGCGGTAAACATGTTTTTATCTACTATTGAAAACGCTAAAAAGGAAGGAGGAAATATCCTAGTAGAAGGTGAAGTGTTAGAGGGTGAAGGATATGAAAGTGGATGTTACGTAAAACCATGTATAATTGAAGCATCAAATGAAATGAATGTCGTTCAAACAGAGACCTTTGCTCCTATATTATATTTACTTAAATATGATGGTGAACTAGATGATGCTATTGCCATTCAAAATGATGTACCACAGGGTTTATCTTCTGCAATAATGACAACAAATCTTAGGGAAGCAGAGATATTTTTATCCGCTGCAGGATCTGATTGTGGAATTGCAAATGTTAATATAGGGACTTCTGGAGCTGAGATAGGAGGAGCATTCGGTGGAGAGAAAGAAACAGGAGGAGGAAGAGAATCTGGATCTGATGCTTGGAAGGCGTATATGAGAAGACAAACTAATACAATTAATTATAGCACTGATCTTCCGTTGGCCCAAGGAATAAAATTTGATTTTTAATAAAAAATTTTTCTAATTAAATTTTTTATAATAAATTGCAGTTCAATGGCTTGTAAGATTGAATAAAGAGCTACTAGCCACCGCTCGGTGGCTTTCGTAGAGGGTTATATAGAATGATGGGGCCTCAGAATTGTAGAATTCTGGGGCTTTTTTTATACCTCAAATCTTATACAAATGTTGACAAATAAAATAAAAGAGTACATGGAAAAAAGTGTACTTTGTTGGCTAGCGACTTCATCTCCTGAAAACAGCCCTAATGATTCTCCTAAGGAAATATTTACTTATCATGGAAATGACACAATTCTCATTGCCAATATTGCGTCACCGCATAGTGTAAAAAATATCGAAAAAAATGAGAATGTCTGTATAAGTTTCATTGATATCTTTATACAAAAAGGATATAAAATTAAAGGAGTAGCAAAGATTTTAAATGAGTCTCATGACGATTTTAACTTATACAAGAGTAAATTAGAAATATTAACCGAAGGAAAATTTCCTTTTAACTCAATTATATATATAACCATTAAACAGATATCAGAAATATTAGCACCTCGCTACATAATATTTCCCGAAACAACAGAAGAAGAACAAATATTATCTGCAGAGATAACCTACGGAGTAGTCTAAGATATTTTCAATGATTCTATTGTTTTTACGGATCGACTAGCGGGGAGGAGAGCGGCAAAAAAACAAATTGTAACCACAGTAATAATCACGACGACAAAGTCAAGGAATTTAAGAGAAATAGGATAAGCATCAATCATAAAACCTGATGGTACACCAATAATGCCGTATCTAAGTTGAAGAAAGTAAAAAATAAGTGCCAAAACAATTCCCAAAATAAGACCAAAAACACCTATAAAAACACCTACTTTACTAAAAAGAAGCTTAATATTAGAATCATTAAAACCTAAAGATTTAAGAATTGCAATGTCTTGTTTTTTATCAAGAATAATCATCCATAAGGCGGCAATCATATTAAACGCAATTATTAACATTGTTAAAGTTGCGATAAGGTAACTGATCCATTTTTCAATATTCATAACCTTAAGAAAATCTTCATCCTGCTCATAACGATTTTTTATATCGACATCAACAGAAATATTATCCTTTATGCTGTTCTTTATCTTTTCTACGTTGGCATTGTCCGAAATCTTAATCTCGAGAGCGGAGACATGATTTTTTAACTCTAATAGTGCATTGACAAAGGCAAAAGAAGCAATAACGAATTGATTATCCTCTTCGCCGCCCATAACAAATGTTCCTTTCGGATAAAGAGGAAGAGATTTATAATCTTTACTGAGAGGACCTGTTTTTTTTCTTTTGAGCATATAGACATTAAGGGGAGTAAGATGATCAGACGGATTAATGGAGAGTTTACCGAAGATAATATTTCCGAGAACAGCACAGGAAGCAGATTTTTCTTTTAGTATAAATGATCCTCTATTGATAATAGAATCTATTTCTGTCACAGACTGATAATTTTCATCCACTCCTTTAATTCTTCCCACTTCCTGAGAACCATTGTATTCAAAAAAACAAACCTCTTCTATAGTTCTACTAACTGATAAAACACCATCAATTTTTGCCAACTCACCTAATTCTTTATCCGAAAGGGTAAAAAATTTACCTTCTTTTAAAGAAACCTTAAGATCAGGATTAAAAGAATTAAATAACCCGGAGAGTACTTTTTCAAAACCGTTAAAAACAGAAAGTATTAGGATGAGAGCTGCAGTACCAATGGCAATACCAATTATTGATATGCTGGTAATTAAATTGATTGCATTGGTTGACTTTTTACCAAAAAGATAACGAAAGGCAATTTTACTGTTTATATTCATGCACCTTCTTTTGCTATTCCCAGAGATTCATAAATTTTACATTGTATTCGTGGCCTTATATCTAGTTTATTGAATTTTTTATTTTCCATAGAAGGAAAAGTACGATTGGAAAGAAAAACATAAATTAGGTTGTGTTTGGGATCCGCAAACGTAACCGTACCCGTAAAACCTAAGTGACCAAAAGTCTGAGGAGAAGCCAACTCGCACATATTAATAGTTTTAAGAGTATCTGTTTCTTTCATATCGAAGCCAAGTCCTCTTCTTGTAGAAAGGAAATACTTGCTTGTGTATTTCTTTACGATATCCTTATCAATATATTGTTGTCCACCATAGTAACCATTATTGAGTAACATTTGCATAATGATGGCTACATCCCTTGCATTACCAAATAATCCGGCATGACCACTGACGCCACCTAGCATAGCAGCACCCATATCGTGAACAGTACCACGAATAATTTGATTTCGGAAGTACATATCGTGTTCAGAAGGAGCGATATCCGTAATGGGAAAACGAAATAAAGGATTGAAACCAAGGTATTTTAAGCCCATAGGAATATAAAAGCGAGAATCAACAAAACGTTGGAAAGAAATACCCGATTTGTTTTCAACAATTTTTTTCATCATATAAAAACCAAGGTCACTATACCTATATTCATTGTTATTATCTAGAAGTTCGGAGGCAAGAATTTCTTTCCATATAGTATCTCTATAATCTGATCGCATAAATAAACGTTGAGCCACAGGAATAGAAAAATTTTGAGTCAGATATTCACTGTAATATTCTTTAAGAGGTTTGGGATTCTTTTTTTTGTCATTCATAGTAGAGGAATAAAAAGGAATCCAAGGTCTTAATCGGGCATGATGAGCCAACATAGAACGAACGGTCAAATTAGCTTTGTTAGAGGTATCTGCCTCAGGTAGGTAGACGGAAATAGGAAGGTCGATATTAATATTCTTTTCACTATCGAGCTTCATTATGGAAATAGTAGTAGCCAAAATTTTAGTCAAAGAAGCTAAATCGTACAATGAATTAGTACTTACCTTCTCATAATTATTGTATTCAAACTTACCAAAGGCTTTCTCATAAACAATATTTCCGTCTTTTGCCACAAGAACCTGACAACCGGGAGCAGCACGAGAATCTATCATTTCATTAACTATGCCTTCAATTTCATCAAGTTTTTGTGTATTCATTCCCACTTTTTCAGGAGGGCAGTATCCAAGTCTACCTATTGAAGCGGCATAAACGCCATCACCTATTTTGTATAGGTCAGAAGCGGAGATGGGAAGTTTTCCTTTTATACTATTTACTCCCAAAAGTGATTGAGCGGTAATATCCTGAGTAAGTTCATCATCATGATATGCTACTAAAATGGTTTGATTGCCAAACCTTTTTAGTGAATAAGGGCTGCCAAAAATGACAATGATAAGTTTTTCAGAAGGGATAGACTCCAAAAATGACAAATGTTCATCGTTGATACCAAATTTCTTGGAAGCATATTTTGACATATCATGAAATGATACAATGACTTTATCATATTTATTTAACCTTCTAAGAAGTGTTTTTCTCTTGTGAGGAGAAAAGTTATCTTTTTGAAAATAGTGATGAGGTGAAATATAAGAATCTAATCTTCTTTGAAAGGGTGTGATAGTGCTGGTTCCAAAGGCCAACGTTGCATACTTTCTATTAACATCTACAATAGGAACTTTGTTATGATGGTTATTTAGTAAGGTAAGAGATGACTGAATCAAATCAGTTTTAATGGAAATGGCTTCATTTCTGTTTAGGTATCGGCTTACCTCAGTTTCATCCAATATTTTGGGCTGATTAAGTATGGTTTGAGCTTTTGCCTTTAGAATTCTTAAAACACTTTGATCAATTTGATCATTAGATATTGTTCCGTTACTTATGTATTCTTTAATTTTCGAGATACCCAGTTCTACATTTTCGGATAATAATAAAATGTCGTTTCCTGCAAAAAGAGCTTCTGCTTCTGCTTCGCCATTTTTAAAGTATTTGGCAACTCCTTTCATATCTAGGGCGTCAGTAACAATTAGCCCATTAAAATCTAGTGTATCTCTAAGTAAGTCATTTACTGCATTTCTGGATAATGTGGTTGGTCTATTTGGCCTTTGATCAAGAGCAGGAATATGGAGATGGGCGACCATGACACTTTCTGTACCACGATTAATTAAGTTTTTAAACGGAAAGAGCTCAATGTTGTATAGGCGATCGATGTTATGATTGATTACGGGTAAGTCATAGTGAGAATCCACGTCAGTATCTCCATGTCCTGGAAAATGTTTTAGACATGCTATCACTCCTTCGTCGTGAAGACCTTTCTGATACGCATAAGCTTGGGAAATGACGTTGTATTTATTTTCTCCAAACGAACGATCATTAATAACAGGATTATTAATATTGTTATTTACATCTACAACAGGAGCGAAATTCATATGTATGCCCATCCTTTTACAATGTCTAGCGATCTCTCTTCCCATTTCATAAATAGTGTTTTGATCCTGAATGGCACCGAGAGCTAATTGACGAGGGAAGCTAAGAGCATCGTTAGGAAATCTCATTCCTAAACCCCACTCAGCATCAATAGCAATAAGCAAAGGAATATTAGATTTTTGTTGGTATAAATTAGTTACCCGTACTTGTTCTTCTGGGTTTCCCTGAAAAAAACAAAGCCCACCAATTTGATGTTTTTTTATTAATTCTAAAATGGCTTGAGTCTCTTTTTTGTTTTTTTTCGAATAAGCTCTTACCATAAATAGCTGACCTATTTTTTGGTCAAGGGTAAGTGTATGAAAAACACTGTCTACCCATTTTTTTTGGTTTTCTGTGTAGTTCAATTGAGCACAGAGTAAAGTGCCGATTGACAAAACATATAAGGTAAGAACTACTTTTTTAAAACCCATCAAAACGTATTAAATCTATGTATATATATAAGAACGACAAATATCTTAAAATTAAGTTACACTTTGTAATGTAAATGGGCGGACAATGGCAAGAAAGGTCTAATAAAAAATGGTCCTCTTTCTTGAAAGAGGACCATAAGAGTGTTTTCTCATATATTTTCGATCTAGAAGCCGTAAGAAAGACCAATAGAGTAGAAGTTTTGTGTGTCAGGAGACTCGTATTCTGAGTTTCTTAGACCAGCAGAAATACCTACACCAATACCTCTCCATACTTCAAAGTTAAGTTTATTTAACCAAGTATATTCTGTAAGACTAGGAGTTTCATCCTGATAAGGGATAAAAGTTGTAAACGTCGAAGACCAAAGCAATTTTTTTCCTCTTACTGAAAACTCCTTAGCATAATCAGCTCTTAATTTAGCACCTAAAGCTCCACTGGATTCAACACCATCAACACCAGAAAATGCAATATGATAATTCAAAGGGTGGATTACAACTACTAAATTTTCCATAGGTGTCAAGGTTGCACCAACCCCTATATCTAATGTTCCCGGATCAAGAAAATTTTCAATAGAAGTATTTACTTCTCCTAAACCAGAGGCAGCAATCCAGCTGTTAAGTTTGTATCCATATAAAGAAGACATATTGACAATATCAACAGTACCATTATCAAACAGCCCATCATTTTCACCTTCTTGATCACCATCACTCAGGTCAACATCTTGCCATTGTTTATCAATTAAGACTTTATTGTTCCAAAAAGACTTTTCTCTAGTTTTATTGGCAAAAGCAGTAATACCAATCCCAAGCTTACTTGAAGAAGCGTCAGGATTTGGAGAACCAACCCAACCATTCGACTTGTTAAAATCAAATCCTACTAAACCAGAGAGACCAGTGATCCATCCGGATAATTTATCTATTTCCAATTGTAAAGCATCAATTTCTCCTTTTAAAGCATCAGCTTTAGCTTGGGCTTCTCCATGCATGGCCATTTTATCAGCTTTTTGAGCTTTAAGAGATTCCAAAGTTTCTTGAGCAGAGGAAACATTAATACTTGCAAACAATGCACATACCACAAGAAGTAATAATTTTTTCATATTTACTATTAGTTTTTAATTTGTAAAATATAAGCACACAGATGTGTACGAAATATAAGATTAGTTAAAAATTTCAATTTTATTCTTTGAGATCTTATTCATGGGAACCACAATAACACTTTTGTCAGTTTCAATGGTAATCGAAGACTTTGTGATTTCCTTAATTCTACCTTCTGACTCTTCAATTTTGATATGGTCACCTACTTTTAAAAAATCATTTGAATAAGAAGAAGCCAAATAATTAGCAACCATGTCTTTGGATGCTAGACCATAACCAACAGCAAAAGCAATGACAGCACCACCTATAATTATGGATATATTTCTGGCTAGGAAAGATGTTTCTATACCTATTTGAGTCAGGGCAGAGATAAAAATACTGATAAACAAAAAGTAGAACACAAAAGAAGAAATGAGCTTACTAGCTGGAATACCCAAAGAGTCGCAGGTGGTAAGGATTACTTTTCTAATGGCATCAGAAAATATTAAACCAATGATAAGAATAATCAGAGCAACTATAAGGTTGGGAAAAAATATAATGATATTAGCTATTAATTGAGATACGACAGGCATCTGTAAGATTTCTGCAGAAATCATAGCAACGATAATCAAAAGAAAGTAATAAATAAGTGTAGATAAAACTTTGCTTATTTTAATATCTAAAGAGGACTTGGATATTAAGTCTATATCGTTTAGCTTATCACCAAGCTTATCAACTTTTGACTTATGTAGAAATTTTTCAACTCCTTTTGAAATAATACGAGCGGTTATAAGGCCAACAAAAAAAACTAAAATAGCCAATATGGCATTAGGTACTGCGTGTAAAAATTTGTTGGAAATTGTTTCTAAGTTTTTAGATAGAAGAAAAATCATAATTATTGGTTTTTTGACTTGTCATCATTACCGAGAAGATCAGTGAGGGTGTCCACTAATTTCGGTAGATAAAGGCTAAAAATGTCACCTATAAGTCTGACTAATCGAGTATTACCGTCGATTTTGTTTTTAACCTTATTAGAAATATTAGTAAATTCAATTTTATCCAATTCGGCCAATTCCTCTTGTTCCAGCTTCTTAAAATTGTTTTTTTCTTGCGTCACGATGCTATCAATTCATAGTGTTTTTTAATAAACTTTTCTTTCGCACGTTTGATTTGCATTTTAATGGCACTTTCGGACTTCTTATAAACTCCACAAATATCTTTTATAGACATTTCATCTTGATATTTCATAAGCAAAATGATCTTGTCTTTCGTTGGTATTTCGTTCAGAACAACTTTCAGGTTTTCAATTTCAGTCTCTAAGATTAACTTATCTTCTATTCCATCATCGACTTGATCACCGTAAATAGAAACATCTTCTGTTGTTTGTTCTGGTGTTCGCTTTCCTTTTCTAATTTTATCTATGCAATAATTATATGTTATTGAATATAACCAAGTCGAAAACTTAGACTTATTACTGAATTTAGAGATATTCATCAACAATTTTATAAACACATCTTGCATTGCATCCTCGGCTAGATTATGTTCTCTTAAGATTGATAAACATTTAGCATAAACTTTCTTCGAATACCTTTTATAAATAATATCGAAGTAAGCACTATTTTGAGTATCCAAGTAAATAGAAACCAACTCTTCATCCGAGGTGTTTTCCGAAAAAACTCCCGAGATTACTGGATTCAACAAATTAATAAACACCTAAATATTAGTTTTTTGGATTTATTGTCCTTAGGACGTAAAAAAGCCTAAAAGTAACAACAATAAATTTTGTAGTGTAAAAGTATGTGCAGAGAATTACATGGATTGACAAGCGATATCTTTTTTTTCACTAATTTCACAACTCAAAAAAATGCAATTATGGTGTTTTTAGAATTTGAGAAGCCCTTAGAGAATCTTTATGATCAACTAGAGAAAATACGTGAAGTAGGAGAGGGAGGAGTAATAGATGTTAGCGAAAGTGTAAAGGAACTGGAAAAGAAAATAAATTCCCAAAAAAAAGAAATATATGCTAACCTATCAGGGTGGCAAAAAGTCCAATTATCAAGACATCCCGAAAGACCGTATACCAATTTTTACATTGACAACATATGTAAGAAGTTTATAGAGTTACACGGAGATAGAAATATTGGTGACGACAAGGCCATAATAGGAGGACTGGGCTCTATTGATGGACAAACGGTAATGATTATAGGGCATCAAAAGGGAGTGAATACAAAGATGAGACAATACCGAAATTTTGGTATGGCAAACCCAGAAGGTTATCGCAAAGCTTTGCGATTAATGAAACTAGCGGAGAGATTTGGATTTCCTGTAATATGTCTGATTGACACTCCAGGGGCATTTCCGGGTTTGGAAGCGGAAGAAAGAGGCCAAGCTGAAGCGATAGCAAGGAATCTATTTGAAATGGCACAACTAGAAGTACCTATTATATGTTATGTAATAGGAGAAGGAGCATCAGGAGGGGCTTTAGGAATAGGGTTAGGGGACAAAATATTTATGTTGGAAAACACTTGGTATTCAGTTATATCGCCGGAATCATGTTCTTCAATTTTATGGAGAAGCTGGGACTATAAGGAACAGGCAGCAGAAGCACTCAAGTTGACAGCTGAAAACATGCATTCTTTCGGTCTAGTAGATGAAATTATAAAGGAACCTTTAGGTGGAGCACATTCTGATCCCGAGAAAATGGCCAAAGTGCTAAAAACACATATTAAGAAAGAGTTAGCTTCTTTACTTGAGATGTCAAAAGAAGAACGAATATCTGATAGAATAAAAAAGTATGAAAAGATGGGAGAGTTTAGTGTGAAAGAGGGTAAATAGTAGTATAACATGTTTTCAAAAATAAGGGAATGGTTTTTTCGAAAATCATTGAAAGAAAAAGCCGCCACATCATCTAATCCAACACACAAACTTAAGAAAGTAGGACTAATTATAGATGGAAAAACGTTAAGTCATACTGAAGTGATTTATCAATTTAGCCAGATTTTTAAGAACATCAATAACATTCATACTCTTTCTTTTGTAAATGAAAAATCCAAGGAAGCAGCAGAGAATACATTCAATAAAAGACATATAAATTGGTATGGAAAACCAAACTCGCAAGAGGTATCACAATTTATAAGTGAAAAGTATGATTTACTTTTTTTGATGAGCTATAGCCAAGATCCATTTTATATTTATATTGTAAACCATACGGAGGCCAATTTAGTCATGGGGATAAATGTAAAAAAAGAACACATAAATCTTTTCGATGCATGTATAGAGGTGGATCAGAAAAAGGGAATTATCTATGCAATGAAAGAACTAAAATCTCTTTTAGAAATAATAACAAATGGTGAATTATGAGTAAAATCTCTCTTTCAGGAACAGGAGTGGCCTTGATTACTCCTTTTAAAAATCTGGCCATAGACTTCATGGACTTGAAAAAAGTTATTAATCATGTTATTAATGGAGGTGTTGACTACTTGGTGGGTTTAGGGTCAACGGGAGAGGCAGCACTATTGAATTCAAGGGAACAAAAAGAAGTTTTAGATTTTATTATTGAAGAAAATGGGGGAAGAAAACCAATTCTAGCTGGAAATTTTACCGGAAACAATACCAAAGAACTTGTTGAAAGAATAAAGTCTTATGATTTTGGTGGAATTAATGCTTTGCTGATAAGCAGTCCTGCATATGTAAAACCTTCTCAGAAAGGAATAATAGATCATTATCATTCAATAGCGGATGTATCTCCTATTCCCATTGTATTGTACAATGTTCCAGGAAGGACTTCTTCAAATATGCATTGGGAGACAACGACCACTCTTTCACAACATGAAAATATTATTGGCATTAAAGAGGCTTCAGGGGATATGTCCCAGTGTGAAAAGATAATAGCAAACAAACAAGAAGGATTTTATGTAACATCCGGAGATGATATAACAGCCCTGGCCATGACAGGCATCGGAGGTGATGGTGTTATTTCAGTGATAGCCAATGCTCTTCCAGAGATATTTAGCAGCATGATAAGACAAGCAATTATAGGCAATTATGATGCAGCAAGAAAACTTAATCATAAAACATTTGCTCTGCATCACTATTTGTATAATGAAGGAAACCCATCAGGAATTAAGGCAGCATGTAATGTTTTAGGATTATGCGAAAAGGAAGTAAGGTTACCACTTACTTCAGTAACGAATCAAAATTACCGGGCTATCAAAGAAACATTAAGTATTATTCTTGGATAGCCGGTTCCTCAAATTTTTTCCTATTAAACCAAAGAATTCCAAAGAGAATTACCAATATAGCCGGAAAGAAAGCAATATTGTCAAGTGTGGCCTGACCGGCAGCAAGCTCAACGGCATCACCAGATAATCCACTAGTAGCAGCTTTTACTTTTTCAGTATCTAACCAACCACCAATTATAGGTTGCCATATACCTGTTGCAAACATACCAGCAGCTCCCATTAATGATAAACCCAGAGCACCTGTTTTGGGCAAATATTCTCCAACAAATCCCAACATTGTAGGCCAAAAATACATTACACCAATGGCAAATAATATGGCAGCCAAATATACTACACCTCCGGTTGCAATACTCATTAACCCTATGCCAATGGTTGCAATAAATGAGGAAGCCCAAAGTACTCCCACAGGATTTAATTTGTGAATAACAGGTCCGGCAAAATATCTACCAACAGCCATTAAACCAGTTATTAGTGCCAGGACAAGCATGGGACTAGCACCGGTATTTCCTAATATTTTTTCTACCCACTGTTGAGTGCCTAGCTCTGTAACAGCGGTTAAAGTCATACAGATAGCCATAAAAAGGAACAAAGGAGTTAGCAAATGTTGTGCATTTACTTTGGTGTCAGACTCCATATTTTCATTTTCAGGAAAGGTTTGACCAAAGAATAAGAAACCATAAAGTAATGTAGGAATGAGCATAATAGCAATCTGAAGCTGCCAACCCATATCCATACCGGTCATAAATTTTGAAACTAATGCACCAATAACTATTCCTCCGGGAAACCATACATGAAATTTATTGAGCATAGTTGTTTTGTTGTCGGAGTACATATCCGTAATCATTGGGTTACAGGCTGCTTCAACAGATCCATTGGCAAATCCTATAAAAAAAGTACTAATCAACAAACCCCAAAAACCACCGGCAAAGATGGTTAATAGCAAACCTAATAAATGAGACAAAAAAGCAACATACATTAATTTTCTAGGCCCAACGGAGTTATAAAAGATACCACCTAAAATAGTTGCAACAGGAAAGCCCCAAAAAGCCATAGAATTAATCCAACCAAGCTCTTTGTCCGATAGATTAAAATCATCACCGAGTTGTCCAAGTATCCCAGCACGAATGGCAAAAGTCATGGCAGTAACGACAAGAGAGATGCAGCTTGCCGTAAAAAGTCTTGATTTATTGATCTGACTCATTATTTAATTTTTTCAGTGAGCCAAGATACAAAATTTACATCCATTGTATCTTATCCGAAAAATCACCTTTTTGACTATTTGGCCAAGGTATCTTGGGATAACCCATATAAAAGAGCCCCAAACATTTTTCATTAGCTTCTAGATCTAAAAAGTTTGATAGAGATAAAGCTTCTTTAGGGCTACTCCAATAAGCCCCAATGCCCAAAGAAGCACAGGACAACCACATATTCTGAACACTGCAAGCAACAGCAGCTATTTCTTCCCATTCAGGTACTTTATTACTTAGGTGAACACATATAGCTATCACACAACCGGCCTTTGAAGGATTTTTAAGCAACTTGTTGTATTTAACTTCTGAAAAAGAATCTTCATCTGTGAACTCTTTATGTTTATCTGCTAGGGCAAGTCCTAAATTGTGGAGACTGGAACCTTTGAAAATTTTATATCTCCATGGCTCAGTATTTTTGTGATTAGGAGCCCAATTGGCGTTTTCAAGGATTTGTAAAATTGTGCTGTCCTCTAATGGTTCGCCAGAATAAGAATTGGGAAAAATGGCTCGTCTTTTCTGTATAATTTCACTTAGTATCTTCAAACTGTTCAACTTATCTTAATTTATGATTTAAATATAGTAAAAGGAATAAGAGTAACTTTATGTTGCAAATTACAAAAATACATGATCGTAAGAGGGACACTAATACTCCTAATGACATTGATGACTTCATCATGCGAATCGACATTAGAAAAAGAAAAGGAAGGAACAGTAGATAATTATCTTATTACTGGCCATACATATTCTTGGATGAGGAGATTCAAGGTGGATGAAAGAATAGAAAAGGCTGCTAAACATGGATACTTCGAAGGATTTTTTCTTGGAGGTGATATTTTATCAGAAACCCTATTGAATGAAAAGAATATAAATTATGTTTCGGAGACTTTTAATATAACTAGTCGCAAAACACACATTGCCATGGGAAATCATGATGCAAGAAATGGAAATATTCAATATTTTAATAAAAAACGAAACAGAGAAAACACCTACTATGTAGATCACCACAAAGGACTAACAGTTTTGGTTTTAGATACGACCTTAGAACCGCTGGATTGTCATAATTTGAATCGTCAATATAAAATGTTAGAAGAAGTTTGTGATACCGTTAGCCCAAAGTCAAATCTTATATTACTAATGCATGACGCGATATGGGAGAATATACCGGGACTACCACACCCAAAAAAATATGCGAATGGAACACAAACACACTGGAATACTAATTGTAATTCTTCAACCAATTATTTTCATAATACTATTTATAAGGAATTAATAAAAGTAAAGGAAAAAGGAACCCGGGTATTATGTATAATGGGTGATACCGGATGGAACAAGGGAGGACATTTCTATTCTAAAGACAGTATTGAATTTATAGCTTCTGGAATTAATAATACTTACTACATGAAAAACAAACCAGAAAGGCTATCTAAGATAAAGAAGGATAGGGTATATATTTTGAACCATACCATTAAAGACAATACATTTTCTATAGAAGAAGTTATATTAAATGATCTGGAAACTAAGCTTAAAGGGAGTTGATATCAAAAGAAACAATGAACGATTGTAGGACTTTTTGTTTCTCTAGAATCTTTCCAGAAACATATACATCAGAACCATTTATTAGTACTTTATTAGCTTTTAAATTATGTTCTGATTGGATGAGTAGATTTTCTAACAAGTTACCATCATAGTCGAGTTTAGAGAGAATGATATTACCTGAAGAAGTTGATAGTAAATAAATATTACTTTCTGAAATCCACATGTCTTCAGCATAATCCCAATCAGGACTTCCATATTCACAATTCCAAAAGATATCTCCGTTTTGATCCAGATACAACAATGAAGGATCGAAACCAGAAGAGAAATTATTTTGAATGGTACTTAGTAAAAGAAATCCATTTTTAAAAGGAAGAATTTTTTGTCCAAATTCATGAGCACCAAAAGAGAATTCTTTTTCGAAGATGATATTAAGGTCTTTGTCGATTCGAAGAAGATAAATATCGGCGTCTTTTTTTATAAAACTACTACCAGAAATATTGTGATAACCCCCTTTGGTACCAACGATGAGAAAATCTTTATTCGGGCATTTTACTACATCAAGAAGAAAATCCTTTGAATCACCGCCAAAATATTTCTTTTTTAATTTTTGACCTTTACTGTTCATTAAAACAACTAATCCATTGGGTTTTTCTTTGGTAAACCCTACACCTAGAATATTTCCGTTGCTTAGTTCCACAGCATTAAATAATTCTTGAGAATTACTACCATATGTCGTTTTCAAGGTTTTTTTCCAAGAGTTATCATTTAGACTTTTGGAGAAAGCAACAAAGGAATCCTCATCAAGTCTATCTTTATTGACAGCTCCACCAATAAAATATCCAAGGTTATCAGAATAGTTAATGAAATGAGCTTTGTCTAAATATTTTCGTGGCGAAACAAATACATTTTCGATTTTCTGTTTTTCTGTGTTAATAGTGCCTATCCAAATATCCTGATTGTATTTTTCGGACCATATAGATCCAGCACAGGAAATCGTATTTGATTGGATAAGGCAATCATTTATTTCCACATTTTTATCCGTCCAAAAAATCGAGTGCTTAATGGGTTTGTCATTTACACTTAGTTGAAAAGAAGAATTTCCCTGAGCCATTACATCACTAAACCATGGGAAGAACAGGGAAACAGAAAAAATATATAAAATAGGATTCATAACATAAAGGTAGTTAACAAATGTTATTGAATCTTTAATTATATATTTGTCTTCTGGCAATTGTATATAATCTGTGGTTTATCACGTTTAAAAACAAATAATACTCAAATGAAGAACACTATTTTCTCTTTTCTGACTGTAGCTGCAGGTTTGATCTTTAGTCTTTTGATTTTTGTGTCGTATGTGGATAAGGATATTGACAAAAAGGATTACAACCTTCCTCAATTAGTAAAATCAGTATCTCTTGATAAGACTTTCAATTTTGCTGGAGAGGAAATTCCTTTAAATCAAGATACACGGGAGCGACTAGATAGGGAAATGTTGGTTAATTCATATTGGCAGTCATCGACATTATTAAATATTAAAAGAGCGAAAAAATTTTTCCCGGTAATAGAAAAAATTCTTCAAGAAGAGAAAGTACCCAATGATTTTAAATATCTGGCGGTAGCAGAGAGCGGATTAAGAAATCTAAGAAGTAGTGCAGGAGCTAAAGGTTATTGGCAGTTTATGAAAGCGGCAGCAAAGGATTTTGGACTGGAAGTGAACAGAGAAGTAGATGAAAGATATCATTTAGAAAAATCCACGAGAGCTGCGTGTAAGTATATTAAACAGTTAAAAGAAAGATTTGGCAGTTGGGTCAATGCAGCGGCAGCTTATAATATGGGACCCACTAATTTTAGTAAACAGTTAAAGGCACAAAAAGAAAAAAGTTATTTTGATTTAAATCTTGGAGAAGAAACGTCGCGATATGTTTTTCGATTAGTGGCGATGAAAGAGATACTTAATAGCCCTGAGTCTTTCGGGTTTTATGTAGATGTCGATCAGGAATATGAACCATTAGGCAATACCTATAATGTTTTGGTTGAAGAAACAATTCCTGACATGGGTGAATTTGCTCATCAGAAAGGAACGACATATAGAATGCTTAAGTACCACAATCCTTGGTTAATAGATAGTAAGTTGACAGTCAAAAAAAATAAGTATTTTATCAAAATTCCTAGAAAATAAAAGAAGGCCACGTTGGTTCTATCATCGCGGCCTTTCCTCAAGTTTTGGTCTAAAAATTGAAAAATTCTTAGTTCGTTACAGCTTCTTCAGCTGCATTAGTTCTTGTATTATAAATGGCTTTCAATTTATTTTCCAGTTCATCTGCTACTTCAGGATTGTCCGCTAAAAACTGTTTGGCAGCATCTCTACCTTGAGCGATTTTGGTATTGTCATAGCTGTACCAACTACCACTCTTTTGGATCATATCATTCTCGACTGCCAGATCAAGAATTTCACCATTTTTAGAAATACCCTCTCCGTACATGATGTCAAACATGGCAATTCTGAATGGAGGAGCTAATTTGTTCTTTACTACTTTTACTTTTACCAGGTTACCCACTACGTTACCTTCTTTGTCCTTAAGAGCAGCACCTGATCTTCGGATGTCTAAGCGTATAGAAGCATAGAACTTCAAGGCATTACCACCAGTAGTTGTTTCCGGATTACCGAACATAACACCGATCTTTTCTCTTAGCTGATTAATAAAGATACAACAGCACCCTGTTCTTCCTATGGTAGCAGTTAATTTTCTCAATGCCTGAGACATTAGTCGAGCTTGCAGACCCATCTTACTATCTCCCATTTCACCTTCGATTTCACTTCTTGGCACCAAGGCAGCTACAGAATCTATTACTAAAATATCAATGGCACCAGAACGGATAAGATTTTCAGCTATTTCCAGAGCTTGTTCTCCATTATCGGGTTGAGATATGAGCAAATTATCCGTATCAACTCCAAGAGCTTCTGCATAGGTCTTATCAAAAGCATGTTCTGCATCAATGAAGGCTGCAATGCCTCCCTTTTTCTGGGAAGAAGCAATGGCATGAATAGCCAGTGTTGTTTTACCAGAAGATTCCGGCCCATAGATTTCTACCACTCTACCTTTTGGAAACCCACCAATGCCCAATGCTATATCTAAGCCTAGAGAACCCGTAGATATGGCTTCCACATCGGCTATTTGTTTATCTCCCATTTTCATAATGGTTCCTTTACCATACTGCTTATCCAGCTTGTCCATTACGAGGCTGAGAGCTTTTAGTTTTTGATCTTTTTCTTTAGACATAATGTGTTTTATATTAAGAAAACAAATATAAGTTTTTTTTAGATATGAATGGTTCAGAGAACACAACAAGCCAAACAAATATTGTATAAGCTTGTTCATTGATAAAACAGGAAAAAGCCGATTTTGGGACAGCGGGTTTGCATCTTTGCACATTATAAAAAGAACGAATATTTTATTTGTAGATATCTTTTTACCAAAAGGAAAAAACATCCATTAAATCCCAACACGCACGATAGTAAGTCGCTTTTCACCCTAAATTACATACTATTTACATTAATTTACACTGGTTAAAACTTATAATTTTCGGCTCATTATATTTTTGGTATCATAAAAAAATAGATTATGAATGACAAAAACATTTTCTTGCTGATCGTATTATGTTTGATATCTCTATCTTCTTGTGCACAGGATTGTGCATCAGAAAAGAAAGAACCCATAAAAGTAGAACCACATAAATATGGAGGATGGTATTGCCCTGATAATTTGAATGGGTTTCCTGCTGTTGATATCGCTCAATGGAAAAAGGTGCCTGTGGTTAATGGGCGAATGGCAACAAGAGAGGAGACACAAAACGGAACTTCCTTGATTTTTGTAGATTCAGAAAAATATCCGAATGCTAAGCCGTTGGATATGATCATGCCCAAGTTGGCGAATTTTTATAATAGAAATACAGGAAGGGAAGAACTGATCATAGTCATACAAGCTATTAATATACAAAACGACTCTATCGTTGGCTTTAGATATGTAAACGGAGGCAATGGAAGTGCGTGGTTACATGAAGTGCAATTTCTTGCCGATGAAGAAATTGACAAACTACATAAAACAAAGTTCGTATCACATGATATAGAAATTGAAGCCACCCAAGATGAGGTATGGGAAGTGATGACTAATATAGAAAACGCTGCTACTTTTCAAAAGATTTTTAAGGGTAACAAAAAAATAGAAAATGACTGGAGAAAGAAAACCAATATTAATTATTTTTATCCAAAAGCAGCTATTCCCACCTCAGCGTATGCAGGTAAATTATACGGGTGCTTTTATGTTCAAAATGATTTTAATTTTCTTAAATACACGGAGAAGTTCCTTCTTTTAGAAGATAATGACACAAAACGCACTACAATGAAAATTTCTTGTGGTCCTTATGAAGGAGATTACGAAAGGCAAAAAGAAATTTTGTATCACTGGGCTCAAAAAGTAAAAGAAATGAGTGAAAAGAAGTAATCACAGAAAAGGCAAAAATTTCGGGAATTCAAGTATTCTCGAAATTTTTTTGACCATTAAAAAGCATTATAGAACACTAAAGGAAAGAAAATCAAGAGAGAAACAGTAAATTAGGATTTAATTTAACTGAAACATGAAAAATTTTTTATTAGCCTTTTGCCTGCTTTTTTTAGGAATAGGATGTAAACAACAAACTTCAAATGTGCAACCAAGAGCACAAAAGGAAGTAAATCTTGAGAAGATTAAAATAGTATTGGACAGTATCCACGAAGAGGACCAAAAATACAGAAAGGAAATAGAGGGTATTAGTGAAAAACATGGCTGGGAATCAGAGGAAATGAAAGCCCATTGGAACATAATAAATAAAGCAGACTCGAGCAATTTGGTAATTGTGGAGGAAATTCTTAACAAGCATGGTTGGTTAAGCAGAGAACAAGTAGGGAAAACAGCCAATTCGACACTTTTTCTAGTCATTCAGCACTCTGATCAAGAAACACAAGAGAAATACTTACCGATGATGAGAAAAGCGGTAAAAGAAGGTCAAGCGAAAGCAAAAAGCTTAGCCCTACTCGAAGATCGTGTGAGTTTGGGAAAAGGAGAACTACAAATTTATGGAAGCCAAATAGGGACGGATCAAGAAACGGGAGAATATTATGTACTTCCCCTTATAAATCCAGATAGTGTAAACGAAAGAAGGGCATCAGTAGGACTTGGAACAATTGAAGATTATATATCACATTGGGATATGGAATGGGATCTTGAAAAATACAAAGAAGAACTTCCTAAACACATAGAAATACTTCAAGGAAAAAAATAAAGAGCTTCTTATGGGTTTAAAGAAATCAAGAAGACAATTCTTAGAAACAGGATTAAAAATAGGAATGACAGCTCCTTTTCTTAATTCCTCATTATTTGGATGTCTAGGGAGAAAACCAGCTGCCAGAAAGTTGAAAATATTGATCCTAGGAGGCACCAGTTTCTTAGGACCTCATCAAATTGCTTATGCCCTGGAAAGAGGACACCACTTAACAACGTTTACTAGAGGAAAGACACAACCGACTATACACGTTAATCTATTCAAGTATGTGGAACAATTGGTAGGAGATAGAGAAAACAATTTAAAAGCACTGGAGGGAAAATCTTGGGATGTAGTCATTGATAATTCGGGAAGGAAGGTAGAATGGACACAAAACACAGCAGACTTATTAAAAGATAGCTGTGATTTATATGTTTACACCTCATCAACAGGAGTGTATTATCCTTATATCACAGGTAAATATGAGACGGATGACCCAGTTCTATTGAGTTTACCCGAGGGAGTAGACGAAGAGCTAAAGTTTATTTATGATTATGGTATCATGAAAGCTAATTCGGAATTAGTATGCAGGAAGGCCTTTGGAAACAATCGTACAATTATTGTCAGACCCACATATATGATTGGTCCAGGAGACAAGTCCAATCGATTTATTCACTGGCCAATTAGATTAAGCAAGGGAGGAGAGATACTATTACCGGGGAAAGAAATGGACATGGTTCAATACATTGATGTTAGAGATGTAGCGGAGTGGATGATCCGGCTCGTAGAAGAAAGAAAAACGGGAACTTACAATGCTGCGGGACCTGAAGAAAAACAAAGTATACACGATTTTGCAATAGATGCAAGTAGAGCATTTGATGTTAAGACGGACTTTGTAAAAGTGGATGATTACAATTTTTTGAAAGAAAATGATATCAGATATATTGTGCCATGGATTATGACCGAGGGCAACAATAGAGATACGGCAAAAATTAGTAATAGCAAAGCATTTGATAATGGACTTACATGTCGCTCATTGGTAAAATCCACAAGAGATACATATGATTGGTGGTATTCGGATGCCTTAAGTCAAGAGTATAGAGACAAATATGAAAAGGACACAAAAGGACTTTTGGTTAGAGAGAAAGAGGTTCTTAAAAATTGGAAAAGCCGTTAGGCGGAAAGAATATCTATTTAGGTTTAATACAGCGAATCTTATTTTATAAGGGTTATATCCATAAATAAGATAAGCATGAAACCTCTCTTTTGCACACTTATTCTTCTATATAGTTTAATCATTGATCCGTGTAAAGCACAAGAAAGTTGTGGAACTGAGGAAGAAGTCAATTGGAATATCGAAGCCAACTATAACCAGTCTAAACAAAGGCAAAGGTCGTTGTTTTTAAAAGGAGGGTTTTTAAGATCTGATATTTCTATTCCTATACAATTTCATGTCCTTCGGCCATCTTCTGGAATTAGTGATTTTAATCCATTAACTATTGATACAACACTTAATTTACTCAATGAACACTTTGGTCCCACGCCTTTCAGCTTTTATCAATGTGGTGAAATCAACTATATTGACGATGATAGATTTGAAGTAATAGAATACGGAGCAGACAACGACGCTTTTTATAATTTTTATAATTCGAAAAATGCGATCAATATCTATTTACCAAGAGGAATTTCTTCTTCACCTGTTTTTCCAGTAGGGGGCTTTGCGTTTCTTCCATGGACAGATAATCATGCATATGTAGTACCATACTCAAAGTTTAATAACGTGATTCATGTCCATGAGATGGGACACTTATTGGGTTTATATCATACACATCAAAGTGGAGAATTGGTGGATGGTTCAAACTGTATGATAAAGGGAGACTTATGTTGTGATACACCTGCAGAACCTGATCTAAAATCTCTAGTTGATTCAGATTGCAACTATACCGGGGACGAGGTTGATCCGGAAAAAAACCTTTATATGCCAGATGTGGGTAATTATATGTCATACGCTCGTAGAGATTGTAGAACATTTTTTACACAAGATCAAATAGATCGAATGTTGTTTTTTTACCAAACGTATATGGCAAAGTTTCGATGCGATGATGATTTCGAATATACAGATGTGTCCTATACAGAGATTACAACAATACCTTATCCAGCAGTGGAAGGAGAACCTTATTATATTTCAGCAAAGTCAAAGAACCTAGGAAATGTGAGAGGCAAGAACATTTGGTTTTACGCTTATTTAGGTTCAGTGGAACTAGGAAAAAAGAAAGTTAACACATTATACAATTACATAGAAAACAAGGTAGGTTATGAGGATAAAGGAAACTTTCCAACCGATCCGGGACGATACGAAATTTGTATAGAGACAGAGGGAGATAGCCTTGAAATCAACCCACTAAACAATAGATTTTGTCAAGAAATACTGATAAGGCAGAAAGAGGGAATAGCAGATGTTGCTATCAGCGAATTAGGTACGATAGCTCCGAAAGGAGAACAAAATGTGTTCAACGAAATTGGTTTTCAATTGGAAAACCTAGGGAGTGTAGAGGCACAAAACGTATCAGGAAATATTTATGTGGATGATATTCCTAAAGGACAGTTTTTTATTGATAATTTGGAAGTAGGAGAAATGAGAAGAGAAATAGTGGAGGTTCCTTTCGGTAGACAGAGGAATTATGATGTATGTATAGAAATCAACCCGGCTTTTGCGGAAGAAAGACTGGATAATAATGACGCTTGTGCTAAGATATGGGCAGACTCTACTCTTTGGTGTGATATGGTTCTTGATTCGTTTTTTATAGAATCTGTAGATAGTCTTTTGACAAGAGGAGAAGAGTATAGTCTAAAATTTCGCTTTTCTAATATTGGAGATGGAATAGCGTATCTTAATAAAGCTTTTTTAAAGATTAACGGTGAAGTATATGATAGTTTGATTTATCAGGAAAATTGGGGGTTTACTCCTTTGTTTAATTGGCTTGATTCGATAACATTTACTACACCGATCAATGAAACGGAGATAGATATTTGTATGGAAATGGGGACGTATAAAGATGAGGATTTATCTAACAATGAAAAATGTCAAACCTATTTTTTTGAGGTATTGAGTAACACAGAAGAGGAGACTCTAGGAATACCCAAAAATATAGAAATCTATCCTAATCCATTTGAAGGAGAAATTAATATATCGAGTACAAAAGTCATCGAAAGTGTAAAACTTATGAATGCCCTAGGAGAACAAATTTATTTACCACCAACCCTAGCGGATAAAAAGACAACACTTAATCTTTCTAATGTGTCAGAAGGAGTCTACTTTCTTCATATCAAGGTAGAACACGGAACAATGGTTAAGAAGGTGCTAAAAGTTTGGTAAGGACATTTGATGGATTTCTGTATATTCAATCTACTAAAATTTATATTTTATGGAAATCAACATTCGACTTTCAAAGACGCTTAAGCTACTTCTGGTTTTTCTCCTATTGGGGTTTATATATAGGGCATCTCTTTCTTTAACAGGAATGCTCGGAATAAGTCTCGACAATTTTGATAAAAACACAACGCCGAGAATGTGGCTTAATCAGGGTTTATACCTGTCAAATATGATCGTTTTCTGGACAGCCATAGGTTAGATCAAAGACTTTAAAGCTGCATTATTTGCCTTGTTGACAGCGATACTCTTGCACATTGTAATTCAAAAGTTCTTCTTACATGAGAACTACTCATATCAAAAAATGGACTTGAGAAAATTTTTGATTTCGTTTAGTCGAATATTACCGTTTTTAGTGTTTGGTTTGATTCATTTTAGGAGGATAAAAGGAGTTTATTTGGCCCTCATGTTTTGGTTTATTGATTGGGGAGCAGGTATTGGACATCACACAGCACCATTTAATAATATAAAAAATGGCGTTTTCAGGATTGTTGGAATTAGAGACCCCTTGATTTGGAGAGTTCCAAATGGTGAACAGAGTTATAAATTGATTTATCCTTTTCAACAAATTTACTACCAATCCATCGTTGTACTGGAGGTATTGATTTTTTGGTGGGTGTATAATTCCATTTCTAACGGAAAAGATATTCTTAAAAACTTAATGACAATTCCTAACAATCCGAATATTAATCGAGTGACGTATTCAATCATCTATTGGAGCATGAGATTATTTTTATTTGTTGCGGGCTTAGGTGTAGCCACCTACTTGTCTCGTATGGCATCTTTAGGTTTTAATGTTTTTAGTTCTCTGAGAGTTTTGGTTTATTCATTGAGCATCATTATCGTGGCATTTATTTATCGCAATTTTTTGGTTTCATGGTCTGTTTCGAGAGGTAGATATCCTAGAGGAACATATTTCCTTTTAAACCTACCAGTCATCAATTTATTTGTATGGGCTTACTCTCTGTTCAACTATCGAAAACCGTATGTAGCTCCAAACAAGGCTGATGATTCGGTGACAGAATACGTGAAAAGCAGATTTATACAAGAAGGTAAGAATGGAGGATTGAAGATAATATTGATGCTATTCTTTTTTATATCCTCCTTGTACCAACTTCATAGGGCCGGATTTAGAATAGATGGCCCGAGTAGAGAGGGGGCGGATTTATTGGCATATATGCTGTGTTTTTCTTTCTTTTTTGTTCTCTGGTATTTATATGATCATAAGGCTACTGCTGTATTGCTTGTCATGACTTGTTTAGGATTGCTTTTACCTACTATTTTTGGTTATCAAGGATTACAAACTATAGTAATGGGTTCGACGATTATAAATATTATTGTTTACTTTGGATTGTTTCATTTTGATCATTTGAAATGGGACATTGTATCTAAAGAATTAACAGAAGAAGAATAGAACTATTTTATGATAATATCGTGCATAGTAGCGGCAGCAAAAAATAATGTAATCGGCAAGGATAATGACATTCCTTGGTATCTACCTGCGGACCTCAAGTATTTTAAGAAAGTGACTATAAACCACCATATAATTATGGGTAGAAACTGCTTTAAATCTATAGGCCGAGCATTACCTAAACGGACAAACATTATTATTACGAGAGATCCATATTTTATAGCAACGGACTGTTTGGTGGCTCATAGTATAGAAGAAGGATTATCATTGGCCCATGAAAATGGAGAACAAGAAGCATTCATAATCGGAGGAGGAATGATCTACGAACAGACACAAAAGCTATGGGATAAGTTATATTATACAGAAGTAGATTTGGAAGTAGAGGGAGATGTGTTTTTTCCTGAGATTAACATGCAAGAATGGAATCTTATCAGCGAAGAACTGCATGAACCAGATGAAAAGAATGAATACCGTTATAACTTTAAAATTCTAGAAAGAAAATAAAACAAACCTCACATCATGACTATTCAAACCCTCAAGGAAGAGGTTCTTCACTATGTGTGGAGAACCAAAAGTTTTGATTTCAATAATTTGAAGACTACAGCAGGCAAAGATATTGATATTTTGTATGAAGGCCAACTCAATGCAGATGCCGGACCTGATTTTCTACAAGCGAAAATAAAAATAGGAAATACATTATGGATAGGACAGGTAGAAATGCATATTAAAGCATCTGATTGGAGTTTGCATAGCCACCATATAGACCCGGCCTATCAAAATGTAATACTCCATGTGGTTTATATCAATGACAAAGAAGTATTTAAAAAGAATGGAGACAAAATACCAACTTTGGAAATGTTTGGAAGAATAAATCCGCAAGTATTAAATAGATACGGACAACTCAAAAAAATGAGAGGTGGTGTACCATGTCAAAATATTATATCTACTAAGGAACTAGAAGGTTTTGAACTATGGAAGTATAGATTGGTTGGCGAACGACTTTCACGTAAAGCTAAGCAAATAAAGAAAAGATGGTTAGAATATAAGAAAGATTGGGATAGAACATTTTATTGGTCCCTAAGCAGATATTTCGGGGTTAAAGTAAATATTGTTCCCTTTGAAATATTAGCGGATAGTTTAGATCTTAATATTATAATGAAAAATGGAAATAGCTTGTTAAAAATAGAAGCATTACTGTTTGGTCAAGCAGGAATGTTGAGGCAAGAAAACATAGAAGATAATTATTATACAAGTTTGAGGCTTGAATATCTATTTCTAAAGAAAAAATACAAATTAACACCGATAGAGACAGTACTATGGAAATTCGCAAGGCTTAGACCTAGAAGTTTTCCTACTATACGTCTGGCACAACTATCGTCTTTACTATTTAAGGAAACAAGAATGTTGTCAAAAATATTAGAAACGGAAGATGTACAAAAGGTTAGGAATTTTTTTGATAGTAGGCCTTCTTCCTATTGGCACAATCATTACCGCTTCTTCAGGTCTTCTGTAACTAAGGAAAAGAAAATGACAAAAAATTTTATAGACCTTATAATTATCAATGTGATTTGTCCTATTTTGTTTTTGTATGGCCAAGAAACAAATGATCATATCTTTGTTGATCGATCTATAGATTTTCTTGAGGCACTAAGACCAGAGAGCAATAATATTGTCAAGACATGGGAAACCATGGGACTAGAAAGTAGAACAGCTCTTGATAGTCAGAGTGTCATTGAACTGAAGCGAAACTATTGTGATAAACAGGAGTGTTTAAAGTGTTCAATAGGACATCAATTATTAAAAGGGAAGAAATAACTTATGAAGAAAAATTATTCTTGGTTGTTATTTGATGCGGATAATACGTTGTTGGATTTTAGCCAGGCTTGTAGAGATGCCTTTTGGCAGTCCTTTCAGGACTTCAAGATTAAGTGTTCAGATGAGATTTTTGAAGTTTATGAAGAAATAAACAAAGAGGTATGGAAGCGATTTGAAAAAGGAGAAATAGATAGTGTAACCTTAAGATCTTTGAGGTTTAGCTTGCTTTTCCAAGAGATAAGGATAGGTCATATAAACGCCTTCCTATTCAATAAGTCTTTTCTTGAAAACTTAGTTCATGTAAGTGAACTATATAATGGGGTAAAGGAACTCTTGACATCATTGAAGACCGAACACAAAATAAGCATTGTTACAAATGGTCTTAAGGAAGTACAACGACCCAGATTATCAAGACTGGCCATTACAGATTTTTTTGATAGCATAATTGTATCCGATGAAATAGGTGTGGCAAAACCAGATGAGAGATACTTCGAACATGTTATGAAAACTATACCTACTCCTCCATC
The DNA here is from genome assembly GCA_965230495.1 of Saprospiraceae bacterium. Taxonomy (GTDB): domain Bacteria; phylum Bacteroidota; class Bacteroidia; order Chitinophagales; family Saprospiraceae; genus JACJYM01. The sequence goes on from OZ246004.1 coordinate 3,094,706, forward strand.
AAAAGATCAAATTCTGATGATCGGAGACAACTTACATTCTGATATTATAGGAGGAAAAAACTTTGGGTTAGATACTTGCTGGATAACACATGGCAGAGAGAATAATACTGGTATCGATCCAACTTTTTCTATTGAAAAAGTACATGATATTGTAGATTACCTTTAGATTTCTTTGTTAAAAAAGTTATCTAAATCAGTAGACAAGCTCAAATGATTTGCCGCTCCTGCGAGATGATGATAGCCGACACCATAGTCTATTTTGATTCCTTTAACGGTTATTCCAAACCCAAGGGAAAAGCCTGCCAAAGACCTAAACTGGGAAACAGAAAGCTCTTTTCGGCGAAGATGGTTATATGCAAATCGCAGCTTCAGGTTTTCTCTTTTACCGAGTAAAAATTCACCGGAAAAAATAAAATGTCTGAAAAAATTGTCAACACTATTAGAAAAATCACTCGGCTCTTCAGTTTCACCGAAGAGGTTAGTGTTTTCAACAAGAGAAGGATCATCATAACGAATACTCCATTGCTGAAGCTGATGGGCAATGATAGTTGCTCGAAAAGGAAGGTGAGGAAGCCGTTTTGAAATTCCTATCTGTATGTCGAGAGGAGCAGAAAACCTTTCTTCCGTATATGTTGATAGTTCTCTTCCCAAATTTTTAATTACACCAGAAATATTAAGATCACCATTTTCATTACTGTAATTAATGCCGATGTCAAAAGCTATTCCAAAGGAACTATATGACTCCAATGAGGAGAAAAACAATTTTGCATTGACACCATATTGTATACGTTTTTGATAATTTTTCGAAGCACCAATGATAAATACAGATTCCGAAGCGTCAAAATTACCAAAGATATTACCAATGTCATCTGCATTGACAAAATCACCATAATTGATATATTGAAACCCTGCATGAGCATTGATACCTAATTGATCTATAGAGCGAGCATATGAAAAATATCCATTATTGATTCCGGCAAAGTGCCAATTTTGACTTACTGATAGTCGGTTATGCATAGAATCATTAAGAACGGCAGGGTTACTCCATGCTAAAGTATGATCGTCATCTAATACCGTTATTTGACTTCCTCCCAATGCTGTAACTCGGGCGGAAGAAGGCATAGCGGCGAACTCATACACGTAACGACCGCCAATTTGGGCAGAAAGGCTCAAAGAAAACATAAGTAAGAAACAGAAACACGAAAATCGGTAATTAAACATTCTTTCTAGACGTATAAAATTATAAAGACGAATCTACTTCTTTTCTCCAAATGGTTTTGCATATCCGAAGACTGTCACACATCATTTTCTTAATTAATGTCCCTGACGAGTCATATTCTTCAAGAAGACCAAACTCATTATCTCCATTTCTAAACGTTCCTTTCCACTTAAGATTGCCATTTTTATGATATTCTTCAAAGGGGCCATTTTCTTCATTGTTGACCATTGTAACTTTTTCCTGCAATTCTCCGGAGGGATAATACTTATAAAAAAGACCAGTCAAAACTCCGTTCTCATAATTGCAATTTACTTTTTTTACACCTGAATCATAATAAGCAGTATAAGGACCATTAATTATTCCATTTTTGTAATTTTCTACAATTTCGATTTTACCATTTTCATAAAACAGTGTTCGGGTACTATCCAAATTACCAGAAGAGTAATAGGATTGTTCCGCGATATCTCCTGAAACAAAAAATCGAAGATATTCCCCGGTTATTAATGAATCGTTTGTAATAGAATATTTTTCTTTAGTTTCTCCGGTTTCATATTTGGAGACCACAGTGCTTTTGTCACCGCAGGAAATAAAATAAAGAAGTAGAGAAAAGTATAGCAGTTTTTTCATGGACAGTGTTTAAAGAAAATTAATATTAAGTTCAAAAATAAACAAAGTACAAATTTAAATCTGGGGATATTTTAGAAAACCATAACGAATAATCGGGACGCAAATTATATTTGTTGTAATAAAAGGAAAGCATTTTCAAAATAGATAGAATTGATGCACACTAGTATAAACAGACCTTTCTTTACTATTATTGTTCCAACAAAGAATAGGAAAAAACTTCTTAAGGAGTGCATGGATTCCATCCTAAGGCAAAGTTTTGAAAGCTGGGAGTTACTAGTAGTAGATGATGACTCAACAGATGGCACAAAGACTATGGTCCAAGGTATTGAGGATTCAAGAGTAAAACTATTAAAAAATGTAGGTTTAGAAAGATCAGCGGCAAGAAATACAGGAATAGAAAGAGCAATGGGCAAATATATTTGCTTCATGGATGATGATGATTGGGTAGACAAAGATCATTTAAAGAGTTTTTTTAATGAGATTAAAAAAGAGTCATATCAGGAAAACCATATTTTAAGGGTCGGATTTATTTCAGAATATCAAACAAAAAAAGTAAACTCCGAATTATACTCTACGGCAAAACATAAGTCTAAACTTCATTTTATATTTAATCACATGTGCGGTGTTTGGTCGGTCTGTATTCCCTCCGCTATTTGCAAGCAGTACAGGTTTCAAGAACAGTTTCCTCATTGGCAGGACACATATTTTTTAGGAGAACTTTTACAGGAGCATGAATTAAAACAGATTCCCGTATGGACTTATCACTATCGGATACACGATAAAATGGGATCTAGAGAGGCCATTCAAAAAGAAAATATACAAAGGAGAGCCGCCATTAATATTGAAGCTATAGATCATTTTTTTAATAAGCACAAGAACATATTGCCTAGTGAGTTTTATGATGAAGTGTTTCCACGAATATTAGGAGAAAAATATTTGGAGTACGCTATAAATGCTTTAAGGGTGGGACAAATAACGCTGGCTCATAACTTTTGGAAAAAAGCACCAAAGAAATTAACATCACTAAGAAATTTAAAACTAAGTATACTCTATTTGCGGAAGAGAATTAGTCCTTTTTAGGTGCGGAATAATTCTTCTATTAAGTTCTTAGCCTCAGACAGTGATTTTTTTTGAAGAAGTATACATATTAAATAAATAACAGAATAGAGCAAGACAAGAGTAATAATGTTGAAGCTTTGATATTTTGTAATTAAGTGTAATAACAATAAAGGAGTGATCGAAGCAACCAAATTAGGCGTAAGATTGAGAAGTATCTTAGGAAGAGACAGATTCAAATTACGACCAAGTAAATAGAAATAAGGAAAAATTTTTAAAATAGAGAAAATACAATAGGTTAAAGCAGTAAGCAGTAAGTTCCTATACATAATAGTTACAACCACCAGCGAAACAATAATTATAGTTTGAGAAATTAGATTGAATTTATAAGCTTGTTTGGAAGCATCAACACTAATGAAAAAATTCTCCATAATTACTCCAATACACTGGGAAAAACCTAGAACTGAAAAGATTTTAATTAAAGGAATAGCCTCTATCCAAGAACCTCCAAGTAGGGAAACTACCAAAGTTTCGGAAATAAGAAACAGTAAGGCGAACAGAGGAAAAAAGAATAAAGAAATTATTCTGCTTGATTTAAGAAAAGCACCTCCCTTAGAGTTAACATCTTTTTGCTTACTTAGAAAAGGCAAACTGAAATTATTATAAGTAGATCCTATTTGAGCTAGAGGAAAGATGAGCAACTTATATGATCTATTATATAGTCCAAGAGACTTGTCTCCAAGAAGAGAACCTATGATCCAATCATCTATATTTCTAGAAAAAAAACTAATCAATTGATTACCTAAAATAGGAGATGAATAGGAAAAGAGTTTCCTTGCAGGACTAAAGTCTATTGACTGAAATATGAAAGATTTAATATTTCCAAAGGTGAAAACACATAAAATAATATAATAAAGGTTGAATTTTACAACCAAAGCCACAGCATCTTTCATTTCGTAGGCCAAAAAAACGGAGACCAAGCCAGCAATTAGTACGGAAGTTAGATTGTAAAAAAAAAGGTGTTTGAATTTAAACTCTTTTCGATATAAGGAAAGAGATATACTATAATAGACATAGAAAGGAATTGAAAAGGAAAGTAATTGTAAGTATTTGAAAAAAGAAAGATTACTAAAAACAAAACAGACAGCATTGAGTAGCCCCATTAAACCTAAACCCAATAAAAAAGACGTCCATGTAATGGATTGGATTTGTTTATGAGTAAGAGTTTCTTTAATCAATAATGGAAGGAAGCCGAGATGAACCAGGGCAAAAACCAAATTGATAATAATTAAAGGGAATACAAACTTTCCGAAATCAGAAGGATCTAATATGGCCATTAACCATATGGAAAAACCTAAATTAACGGCTTGAATGACAATATTGTCAAGAATTAACCAATTAAATGTTTTCTTTATATTCTGATTATAGTTTTTCAAACTATTAGTTTCTTGAACAAAAATAGACGATATTAATAGTTATCTCTCATAAGCATAGATGGAATTAAATACGCGGTCAGAAAAAACGATTCTAATTATTTTCTCAGTTCTTGACAATTTAGGAGATCGGGGTTTGGTTATTGGACTTATAGAAGCCATTAAAAAAAGAGTTCCGAATAGCAAATTTATAGTATCGTGCAAGCGAAAAACTCAAGATGCTTTCCCATATCCAACCATATTGGATTTAGACTCTGCTGTATTTGAACATAAATCGGTTTTTCCTAGGGTATGGATAAAGACTTTACAATTATTAAAGCAGGAGAAACAGATAATAAGAAGCCATAGAATTTCGAATAATGCCATTCAAAGGTGGAAGAGAGCCGTTAAGCAAAGTGATCTAGTAATTTGTGCCCCCGGGGGATATCTAAACGATTACTATGGTGTCAATGATAGAGGATATATGTTAGAATACATAATGGGGCAAGGAAAAAAAGTGTTCATAGTTGGACAATCCATAGGACCCTTTTATAAAAAAGACTCGATACGAAAAATGCAGAATGTTTTACCCCAATTAAAAAGCCTGATTTTAAGAGAAAAGTACTCTGCACATCAGTTAGATGAAATGGGAGTAAAAAGCTATAACCTTGGGCAGGATTTGGGATTTTTATTGAAAGTAAGAGAGCTTAAGCAAAAGAAGAAAAAGAAAGCAGTAGTTAATTTTAGGTATTGGAAAAATGATGAGGAGACAGATAAAATAATAAAAAAAGGAGCCCTGTTATGCGATTTCCTAATGGAAAAGTATAGTTACAGTTTAGAATTTATATCTACTTGTCAGGGATCAAACAACTACGTTAATGATGCTCTCATAGGAAGAAGAATTAATGCCCATATGGAAAATAACATGATGGTTGAAAATAAAAAATACGAGTTAAACGAATTACTATTGAAACTTTCTTCATTTGATTGTTACATAGGAATGAGACTTCATGGTGGAATTTTTTCAATGCTTTGTGAAGTACCTTCTTTAATTATAGGTTATGAGGAGAAATCTAAAGGAATATTTGAAAGCATGGGGTACGAAGCATATGAGTTTAATTACTCAGAACCCCTCTCTGTATGGAAGGAAAAAGCGAAAATATTCGTTGAGGATAAGGATACGATAAGGAATAGTATTACACAAAAAACCTCCTTGGCTATGAAAGAAGCGGAAAAGAGTTTATCAATAATTTTTGAAAGCTTAAAGAATGAAGAAATATAAGCTTGCAGTACTAGCAGATCTGTTTTTGCCTATTAGCCAGACTTTTGTATACGATCAACTTTTCCAACTTAAAGAATATTTTGAAATAATAATAATATGCAACAAGATAGACAACACGGTATTTAAGCTTGATGACTTTAAGCTTTATAAGCTGCAGGAAACCAACTTAATAGACAGGATTTACGATTACTTTGCACGAAGAAGGGTTTTTATTCCTTTTAGATTCGGGAGAAAGACACAAAGAAAAATATTAGAAATAATTAGAAAAGAAAGACCAGACATTTGTTTGATTCATTTTCTTGAAAACAGTATAAGAAATACCATTCTAAAATATCTAGAACTACCAAAACTGACTATTGTACATGGTTATGATGGCTCGCGGCTACTTAAGAACTCCTCAAGTTATAGACGTTCATTCAATGCAATGCTAAAAAAACAGGACTTTCATTTCATGTTTGTTTCGGAAGGACTTAAAAAAATAGCAGAAAAACATATGGGTAAGAAAATATCATCACAAGTGCAGTACCTCGGCATAAACACTACTTTATTTGAAGAAAAAACAAACAAAGATCAGAAGGAAGAAATCAGATATATTCAAGTATCCAGGTTGGTCCCCAAAAAAGGCACAGAATACGCTATAAGATCATTTAAAAGGTTTTTAGATCAAGACCCACTTATAAAAGCAAGGTTTGTAATAATTGGAGAGGGCCCCCTCAGAGAAAAACTAGAAAAACTAATAGAAGAATTGAGTTTAGAACATCAAGTTATGCTTTTTGGAGAGAAGAATAGAAAAGAAGTTATTAGAGAAATAAGCCAATCAGACATATTTGTACAACATAGTGTTACTGATTGTAAAGGAGATGCTGAGGGCTTACCAATAAGTATTATGGAGGCTATGGCAATGAACAAGCCGATTCTTACCACACATCATTCTGGCATCCCAGAATTAGTGAAAGATCAAATCCATGGACTACTCTACCAAGAAAGAGATGTAGAAGGGTTTAGTAAAGGTTTTCATAAAATATTAGAAGTTACTGGTGATGTCAACAGGACAAGGATTGAACAAAAATTTAATGTTCAATCCAATACGAAAAGGCTAGCTGAGGCAATAAAGAAAATTATTAACGAAGAATAACCATTTTACTAAATCCTTTTTTAAAGAAACTATCTGCTCCTGATGAAAACCTTTCTATGTCCTCCTGATTTTCATTTTTCGCGATAACTTTATAAAAATATACGCCATTAGCCAATTTTGCTCCATATTCATCTCTTCCATCCCAGGAATAAGAAGTAATATTATGACCAACCCTTAGTCTACCTAGTTCAGCCATGGATATTTGTTTTACAAGCTTACCTGAAACGGTGAATATTTGTATAGCCATATCGTTGGGAACATTGCCAGTAATAGTAAATACAAACTGTGTAGATGTACTAAACGGATTAGGATAGTTTAGAACATTGGAAATAGTTTGCCTTTCTACTACTTCAAATTCAATTATATAATCATAATCACCGGAAACATTGTTACTCTCATCACTTGTATTTACTTTCAAGGAATAATTTCCTGTTTTTAAATTAGGATAAAGTCTCAGAATAGAGGTATTATTTTCTAAATTAATGGCAGGAGAAAAGTCAATCATTTCTTCCGTCAAATTAATAAAGAGATTATTATCTAAATCTCGAAGTTCGTACTCAAAGCTTTCTAAGTTCTCCAGCAGTAAATAAGGATTTTCATCGGAGACGGTAATCGTAATTTCAGGTTTCGGAGCCACTATATCTCCATTCATTATATGTATGCCATCAAAGGTAACATCAAAAACAGGATTGGTTCTATCCGGGTAGACAGTAATTTGTCTTGAAGCTGTATTATTATTAAAAGTTAATTCCCTTTGATCTTCAAAAGGATTGATTTTTAAATCAACTATGTAATTTCCTAATAGGTTTTTGGTTGGAATGACAGCGGAATACATCAAGCTATCATTGTGAAGCAGAGGAGCTAGGCGGGTAGTCACTTCCGTTTTGAGATTTTGTTGGTCTGTTAAGCTATAGCTTACTAAAAGACTGTCCATGTCTTGTTGAGTATAATTAATAGCTTTAATCACAAAAGATAAGTTTTCACCTTGCTGAATAGAATCTTTAATTTCACCCACTTGAATATATGCATCTGGGAGAGGGGAAAAACTAGTTCTCCAAAAGTTAAGCTGAGGAGCTGTTTTATCAGTTACATCAGACATATTCAACCTTAATCTGATCTTATCAAATTCGAGAGGATTTATAGACGAGATATCCTGACCAGGGAGAACAGAGCTTATAAGAAGCGAGTCAGTATTATTGTCTAACATTGCCAGAACGTCTACTGAAATTGTATCATTTTCGTCAAAAACGTTAAAATCATAGTCTACTTTTTCCCAAGAACTAACACCAGTAATAGGTTCGGTAACAAAAACACCAGTACTTCCTCTGTATGGAAATGCCATGTTGGTAGAAGTCAAAGAAAACTTATCTTCTCCCACATCTTCGCCAATCACGTACTTATTTTTCCTAAACATAAAAGTATAGGGTACATTTCCTCTTTCTTCTAGTTCATCAGTGAAAGTGGCCCCATGCTTTTCTAAGATTGAGAAAATAGAGTGTTCATAGATGTCTTCATCTTGTCTCCATTCATCCGTATTGAGTTCTGCATCTTCAGTTTTTAGAATGGTAAATACACTGACATAATAACCATCAGGCACTACATTTTCAATAAAGTTGACTACTTTTTGTCGTTCTTCAGGAGAATTTGTTAAAAAACCAAAAGACCTTTTAGCACCAATATTTGAACTTAAGATACTTCCATGATCACCTCCGGAATTAACTATATGGGAGCCATTAATAGTATCTAAAACGGCTATCGCAATTCCTTCGCTCATATAATTCCAAGGTCTTACAGAAACGCTAAATGTAGACAGATCTACTTGATAGCCTGTGACGTCTAGCTGCCAAATTCCATTGACTATTTTAATATTTCTTGTTTGAGGTTCGAATTGAAAAGATCTTTGATTATCTACATAAGCACTACTTTGATCATTTTTTAAATGCTGGAAATAATGACTTTGGTTCCAGCCCTCTTCACCATTAGACAAATAAACGAAAGACCGATTAGTCCATAAGGAGTCAGTAGAACTATTGGTATTCTTAATTCTCCAATAATATACGGTTTCATCAGTGAGACTTTGAAGAGGATTCGCAATTTTGGCTATACCATTCTTAACAGAGGAAGAAGATTTAAATAGTATTGGACTATTAAATAATTCTGTAGTATCGATTTCGAAATCAAAGGCTATTTCTTGTCCAAAGGCATTGCCGGTACCTACGAGAAAATCGAAATTCTGTTGATTAACTATGGAAAAATTTCGAGGAAAAAGAGGCCTAACACCATTGTCAATAATGTCAAATTCAAATCCGTTTTTCCCAAAATTAGCTAATCTATTGTTTGCTTCAGAAAGTTCTTCAATCTTGTTTTCTTCATCGAGATAGACTTCTATTCTATTAGTACCGAGTACATTTTTCCCCTCTATAGGGATAGTAATTGATAAGTTATCAGAATACTTGGGAGAAGGGATTCTTTTTTTGACTACTAAAGCTGTATCTGCACTTGGGAGGATATGAATAAGTTTAATATCTAAACTATCTTCAATGGCTCTTCCAATGTTTAAGATATCAAAAGAGAAATCAAACTGTTGACTTGTTAATTCTACAATTTTAGGATTCAGAGAAATTGAATTATAATCAACAGTATAGTCAGGAGCATCAAAGCCATGAATTCTTACAGCAGGATCACCGTGAAGCCCAAACTGCTGATAAAGAGAAAGTCGAGACAAGTTATTATCATCTTTATTACGCTCGTTGATGGTTTTAAACATATTTCCTAAAGACTCATTATAGAACTCTTCACCAAGGGAAGCATAAAAACTCTTACCATAATTGCCTTGGGTATTTAAGTAAGCAGACCCAGAGGACGCTATATAACCGATAGCACCCTTATCTTCGATTAGCACCCAATCTTCGCTTACGCCAGAGTTAGAGGAACAAATATTGCCAGAATAACAGCCAAGAGCGAATATAAATGGCAACTTACCAATGTTGTCATAGCTAGCGGCCTCTTTTAAACTAAAGTCCCATGTACCGACGGAGGCATGTCCGAAAAAGTTTATCATTGCCACACCATTATTGATGGAGTTTTCGATAAGCTGAATATCTGCTTCCTGAATCGTTGCACTTGAAGATTTAAAAACTTCAATAATATTGGCTCCGAATTGATTGAATTTCAAGTCATCACCCATTTGTACTAAAAAGTCTTGAATCGTGCTTTTTTCACTTTCTTTTCCACCGCCACCAAGATGTAAGACATTTTTTAACCAAAGTTTATCTTTTTCTTGGGGAGCTTTTATTGCAGAATCATGGACTTTTAATTTATCTAAGTAGTTACCTACTTCTGCCATGCTTTTGGCGGCAACCCTTCCAATAGCAAAATAAGGATTTGGTCTGTCTTCGAAAGAAAACAACAGATAATCGCTAGGGGAATCTCCATAACTAGGTACAAAAAAAGTAGAATTTATAGGACTATCAATTTGTTCGTTAGTTCTGACGGAATGGTACTCTCTTCCTTTTCCTAGGATATTTACATACTCCAGAGGCCAGTTTTTCTTTGCCCAAAAAGAAAAGTTCTTGAAAGCGTGTAAATGATTTGGTATGCCATACCCGAAATGATCATATATCATATTTACGTCTACTACCTTAGCAGTAAATCCACCACCATCTACACTATTTCTATAATCTTCATAATCTTTAAGAGCATCTCTTTCGGCTCCTTGAGTTTGGTATAATTTATTACTGGTAAGCAGCAAATAGGAAAGATTCCAATTCCTAATATCTTCAAAAGTAAAAGAAGAAAGTGATGCTTGATTTTTATGTGTTGAAAAAAAGAAAAGCTCCTTAGATACATTTCCTTTTACTATTAACTCATGGAAATCAGATTGAGGGTTTAGAACATATCTTTTCCCATTTTTTATATCGTAGACTATTTCCTGATCATTAATATCTAAGTTGCTAATTTGAAAATAACGGTCACCCGAGTCTACATCTATGGAAAATTGATTGGATAGGTCAGAAACATCAAAAGTATGAGGATACGACAAAGCGACCACAGAAAGGCTATGTCTATCACTGTCACCATTGTTTGTTATTTTGAATTGATTTAGGCTTTCTAAAGTACTATTTGAAACAACAAAGCTTTTTTGAACGACTTCATATTCTCCCGTTGTGTCTCTTTCTAAATCAATATTATTCCATTGGTAATTTCTAATATTTTGAAAAATTCCATTCGAACCCGTTCGTATTTCTAAGCTACAAAAAAGCTCTTCGTCTCTATAAACATGATCAGAGGGTACTGAGATAGTAGAGTTTCTTGCCAACCCTTTAGAGAATCCTTCACTTGGCACAAAATTACTTAGTTTGACATTGTCAGATCCATTATACGTCGGTTTAAAATAAGAGTTGTGAAATTCTTCGACCTGTTGATGTATAAAATACTTTTCTGGAATCAGGGTATTATTACCATAATCGGGAGAAATAGTTTCATATCTTTTTTGAGTATTATTATCTCCCCACGTCAAATAATATACACTTGTATCGGATAGAAGACTATATTCTGGATTAAGTAAGTCTTCCTGCCAGTTTTTGTACAAAAAAGTATCGAGAGCAAGTCTGTTTTTTTCACCATAAAACTCTATATAGTCCGAAGGACTCATTATTTGGTTTGTGGAAGTATGGATATAAACATCTTTACCATTATGCCACAATTGTAGATGGTCGGAGGTGTTGCTATTTAAGTCGAGGCCGGAAGAAGCCAATTCTTGACCGTATACACGAAAAACACCATCTTCGGCTACTTTAATTTTGATATATTGTTGATCATATTTAATCCACTCATTTCCTACAAGAGTATCTCCATTAACTGCCATTTGAGAATGAAGACTTAAAAAGGGAAAAAGCAAACCAAAAAAGCAAACTAAAAATCTCATATTAAATAAAATCATAATGCGTTAATCTCACGTTTTGAACAACAAAATAGCGAATTAATGAAATATTTATTGTGTAGGGAACAGAATTTTAACATTTACAAATCAAAATGTTTTCTGACTGACAACCACAAAAATTAATTACTACCAACAGTTTTATCTAAACTGCTACCTCATAATCTCTAAGGACTTGATTTAAGGAGGTTTTTTTGTCAGTACTTTCTGTTCGTTTGCCAATTATTAATGCACAACTGACCTGATAACTTCCCGCGTTAAACTCTTTAGTGTAACTACCGGGGATTACTACACTTCTTTCAGGAACAACTCCTCTATAGGTAATAGGTTTATCCCCTGAAACATCTATAATACGAGTAGTTTTGGTCAATACCACATTGGCACCAAGGACGGCTTCTTTTTTAATTCTTACACCTTCCACCACAATAGATCTGGAACCAATGAAGCAATCATCTTCTATAATAACAGGAGCAGCTTGCAAAGGTTCTAAGACACCACCTATTCCAACACCTCCTGAAAGATGGACATTTTTTCCTATCTGAGCACAGGAACCGACGGTAGCCCAAGTATCGACCATAGAACCACTTCCTACACGAGCTCCAATATTTACATAGCTAGGCATCATAATAACTCCTTTTTCTAAGAAACTTCCATATCTTGCTATAGCATGAGGAACGACTCTCACACCCTTGGTTTTATAATCTGTTTTGAGAGGAATTTTGTCATGAAATTCAAAGGGCCCCACTTCGATAGTTTCCATTTTAGCTATAGGAAAATAAAGAATTACAGCCTTTTTAACCCAATCATTGACTATCCAATCGTCTCTTGAAGGTTCTGCCACCCTTAATTTACCCTCATCTAACAACTGCATAACACTATGAACGGCACTTTTATAAGTTTCTTTTTCTAACTGAGAACGATCTTCCCAACAATGTTCAATTTTTTGTCTAAGTTCTATCATCTATATTATAATTCTATATGCTATAATTTGACTAAAAACACCTACCAAGAGGCCGCCATATATTTGATTTAAATTATGGGCTTTTAAATACAATCTGGAAGAACAGATCAAACCTACAAGAAAAATGGTCAGAATAAGAATGAGATCTATGCTAATACTGTAGGTATTATTGAAGAGATTTACGAAAATGTAATGATAGGTAAATCGGGATTTAATAAGAACCAATCCCCCCAAAAAGCCTCCAGCTCCCAGAGCATGTAAACTAATTTTAGTAAAGCTATTTAGGAAAAGAGAAGCAAACAAACCAATGGTAGCTCCTAACAGCAGAAATGAAAAAGCTGGAGGTATACTGGTATTTCCCTTAATATTGATAAACAACCAAAGATAAAAGAGAGAAGTTATTATTATGGGTCCGATCCTGTCAGACCTTTCTTTCATTTTGAAATTTGAAATAAGACCCAGTTGCCTCATCATCAAAATGGAAAGAATAGGGAAGAACAACGTTAATAAAGCTACCGAGAGCAAGAAAATAACCTCTCCCTTTGAGTTAGCAAAACTGAAAATGAAAGAATTAGCCTTGGTCAATAACAATAGACCGTAAAAGCACACAAATAAAGGGTGAAAAATGTAAGAAATTATTGAGGCTAATTGCTTCATATTATAAAGATAGTTTACAAAAAGGAAAACAAGCTATTTTTCAATTATTCTGATTTCAACTCTTCTATTTTTTCGTTTTTCTTCTTCTGTCGTATTCCCTGCTATAGGCCTACTATCTCCAAATCCAACGGTAAAGACTTGATCGTTGTTTACACCCTCGTTAAGAAGAAAAACTTTGATTGCTTTGGCTCTATTTCGCGATAGTTCGAGAAGAGCTTTTTTATCACCGACATTATCTGTATGTCCTTCTATTCTAATTCGAATATTTGGTTTTCTAATCAAGACCGAAGCAAGTTTTCTAAGCTCTTCAAAAGACTCTTCTCTTACATCCGGCTTTCCTCTTTCGAAATAAATTTTTCGAAGAACAATTAGTTTTTTAGAGGTTATCTCAAATGGGAATACATCTTTCTCTTCTGTTAAATTAAGTTTTTTGAGATTTTTTTTCGGAGGAAGGATTAGGAAAATTTCTTTCGTTTTATTTTTTGAATTGATTAGATCTTGAGGGTCTACAAACTCATATTTAGAGACTCTGGAACGGTTTTTCGCAAAGAATCTCAAGATTGTATTCTTTTTAACCGATACGATTAAACTACCATCTCTGGAACGAAAAAATTCTTCTACACCCTTCTCATCGTACATTTCTTTCCAATATATTTCAGCAGGTATTTTCTTACCGGATTCTCCATCTATTACGTTTATGGTAATAGTAATATTATCCAAAGATGATCGAGGGCTTAGTTTTGCCCTGAATATATCACTTGAAGAGGCCCGATTAGATGAAAAATACAGAGTTTGACCATTATCAGTAGTAAAAGGGTATGAATCGTTAAATTCGGAGTTGACAGGAGGATTTAAACGCTTAGGAGGGCTCCAAAGAGTGTAAGTATCATCCAGTCTTTCAGAATAATAAATGTCCATTCCTCCTAAAGAGTTAGGTCGATCAGATGAAAAGAATAACTTTTTCTGATCAAAACTGACAAAAGGGGTTAATTCTTGGAACGACGTATTTATAGAGCTTATAGGAACAGGTTTGCCATATTTACGTGCTCTTAATTTTTTAGAAACGTAAAGATCAGAATTGTTGTAATGATCTTTCATAGATATTATGATGAATAAAGAATCCATCGTCATGCTAAGGTTTACACTACTTTGGGTTTTATCAAAACCCTCTATTGTTATAGGAGCAGGAAAGTGGTATTCTCCATTAAATTTTTTGATTGTAGAAAACCCCTCTTTCAATCCGCCATATTTACTGAATTCATTTAACAATATATAGGTATCATATGGACCATAATTTGAACATATGCTATTAGGAAGAGCATTGTTAATGGGATAGCTTGGATGCTTAATGTTGTAAAACTTCTCACCAACCTTATCAGCTAGCCAAATCTCTTGATTGAAACTTGAGGAAATAGCATTTTTCACTTCAAAACCGGCTATTTCGGAGTATACTTCATTGAGTATGTCGTAATATTTTTCTTCTTCGTGATTTTCAAAAACATTTGTTCCATTAACCATAAGAGTATAATCAATCTCCGGAGAACCTACCCTTGTAAAGGCAAATTTGGTTTCATTAAAGTTAATAATTGGACAGATTTCATCAAATTCATCAGTATTTATAGGAAAGGGCAATTTCGTCAAACTATGTTGAGCAAAAAAAAGTTGTGTACAGATGCTGAAAAATATGCAAAGAATAGTTTTCAATATTTCCTTATATATGTGTTGCAAAAATGCAAGAATATTTATTATTTCAGTAATATGGAAAGGAGATAACTGGTTCTAAGTAACATTTTTAAAAAGATCACGTTAAATTAAATCGAAGGATAGTTTAAAAAATGTATAAGAAAACACATATATGGATTTTTATTTTAGGCATCTATTTAATGCTGCCAGAACATAGTTTCGCCCAAAAAAAACCTTCAAATGTAAAATTATACCCAAGTCTTGAAATTGATACCACGAAGACAGAAGATATTGACAGCGACAAAGATTCTCTGGCAGTTACATCCATCAAGATTCAGGGAAAAGTTTATGAGGCACTTATAACAGGACAAGGAGACACACTTATACTTGCTGATCTTGATGATATCAGTTTTACTTCATTAAGAACATTTGAAAGTGATGAAGAGTACCGGAAGTATCAGAAATTCAGGAGATATGCTCATATCGTTTACCCATATGCAGCGGAAGCAATCAAAATTTTTAGAGAAATAGAATATGCAGAGCAAAATCTTGGCAAAAAGGCCCGAAAAAAGAAAATGAAAGAATTAGAGAAAAGGTTAGAGAGAGACTTTGAGGAACCACTCACTAAACTTACTAAACTGCAAGGCAAAATTTTGATCAAAATGATCGAACGAGAACTGAATGAAACTATGTACAATTTGATAAAAAAACTGAAAGGTAGATTTACAGCATTTTATTGGCATAATTTCAGTAAACTTTATAGCTATGACTTAAAAGAGGGATACCACTATGGAAAATATAAAATATTAGATGCTGTACTTCAGGATTTTAATATATCTTACCGCATTGAAAATGAGAGCACGTTAAAATATATTAAAATTGATAGAAGCAAATGAAAAAGGGAAAGTAATATGGGAAGCACCTAGTAATTTGGCCATTGTTAAGTATTGGGGTAAATACGGACGTCAGTTACCTCGAAACCCTTCGATCAGTTTGACATTATCAGAAGCAAAGACAAAAACCGAAATTGAATATCAAAAGAACGGACAAGGAGAATTTTCTTTTGAATTTTTCTTTGAAGGACAAAAAAATGAAGGCTTTGAAAAACGACTTAGCAAGTTTTTTAACTCCATTCGCAAAGAATTGCCTTTTATAAATGACTATCATTTTGTTATACGAAGTGAAAATTCTTTTCCGCATTCTTCTGGGATAGCTTCCTCTGCATCAGCTATGGCAGCGTTAAGTTTATGTCTTCTTGATGTAAGAAGGGTTACAGAGAGCCGACCAGAAGAGAATTTTTTATACGAGGCAAGCCATTTTGCAAGATTAGGAAGTGGTAGTGCTAGTAGAAGCGTTTTCAAAAACGCTGCAATTTGGGGTAAACATAAAAACATAACCGACTCAAGTGATGAACATGCTATAGGTTTTGAAAAAGTACATCAAGTTTTTAAAAATTATCATGATGATATACTAATCGTTTCTTCAGATGAAAAGGCTGTTTCTTCTTCTGCAGGACATCAATTAATGGAAAACAATGTCTATGCGTCAGCGAGATTCCAGCAGGCATTTGACCATTGCAATAGACTTTATTCTGTTATGCAAAAAGGGGACCTTCAAGAATTTATTAAGATAGCAGAGGACGAAGCGTTAACACTACATGCTTTGATGATGAGTTCTAATCCGTCGTATATTTTATTGGAACCACAGTCTATAGCCATTATAAAGACTATTAGAGCCTTCAGGAAAGAAACAAATATTCCTATATGCTTTAGTATTGATGCTGGACCAAACATCCATGTACTATATCCGAATGAATATAAACTCGAGTGCCATCAATTCATCGAACAAGAATTGAAAACTTTTTGTGAGAGTGGATATATCCTTAGGGATAAAGTAGGAAAAGGCCCGGTTAAACATTGTTAAAACCCTAGGTAAATTCAGGAAATAACCCCTTACTGTCACTTTGTTTTCATATGACATTTGTGCCATTGATAAACCAAAAAATATTATTATGAAAACAAGACATTATTTGTACGGTGCATTTATCATGGTTACTTTTTTGTTCAGCAGTTGTTGCAAACCAGGATTAATAGGCAGCGTTGAAAGGTCAGTAAGACCACAGGAAACAAACAATTGGTGTTGGGCAGCTGTAACTGAAATGATTGCAGAAAACGAAGGCCTTCCAACAAATCAATGCGATTTGGCAAATCACAGATTTGGCAAAAACAATTGTTGCAATTTTCAAAATATTGGATCAAGCTGTCCTAAAACAAACGACTGCAACACTCCTGGGTGGTTGGAGTTAGATTTTGCTGGAGTAAAATTTTCAACTTCCAACACAGCATTAAGTATGAAGGAGATAAAAAAGCAAATCTATTGTTATAAGAACCTGTTAGGTTTTGCATACGGAACATCAGGAGTAGTAGGACATGTAGTAACTATCAAGGGTTATTTTAATAT
Source organism: Saprospiraceae bacterium (assembly GCA_965230495.1). Classification (GTDB taxonomy): domain Bacteria; phylum Bacteroidota; class Bacteroidia; order Chitinophagales; family Saprospiraceae; genus JACJYM01. The sequence goes on from OZ246004.1 coordinate 3,112,137, forward strand.
TAATAATACGGACTACTTGGTGTTGGGAGATCCTTGGTCGCCATGTAATGGTTCGGAAAGGACAATAACTTATGCGGAGTATGTTAATCCAACAGGGACAGCAACTCATTGGACAACATGGTATGGAACAAGCAAAAAATAATTAATCAAAAAGAAGAAAGATGAAAAAAATAACAATAATCACACTTTTAATAATGAGCTACGGATTAAATGCTCAAAAAGAAAACCAAATTCTAGAAACGGCAGAAAAGGCCAAAAACACACTTATAGAAATGAGCGAATTGGAAGTCTTTAACAGGCAAGAATTAGACACCAAAAGACTACAAAATTCCAATCTATCTTTTCCTATTGAGGAAAGAATAGTCAATTTTGAATCTTTACTTAAATATAATGATGAAGATCTCAGGGAAATATCAAAGTCGGAAGAAAAATATCACTTTGCTCTTTCAGATAGAGCAGTTATTAGTACAGTAACTGTAGGAGAGAAAAATGGAGAGATAGAGGCAATTTCCTTTAACGACGAACACCTAGTTAATGAATTAAATCAATTACCAACAAGTGTTTTTGTCAATGGGTTGAGAAATTATAAAATGTTAAGAGTACCAAATCTTAATGCGTATGTATTTGTCACCCCTAATGGAAGAGCATATACAAGTCATAACGGAAGAAGCTTAAAAGAAACGTATCAATTAAAAGATTTGATGCTTGAACTTAAAGAAGAGGCATTAAACTTTCAAAGACTTTATGGGAAAGCCATAAAAGAAGGAAAGTTGCTTCACTAGGTTGATTTTGAAGGACTCTCTCGACAGAAAGAGTCCTTCTATTCATACGTTTTATTTAATCATCTCCCGCAAATCGTAATAGGATGCTTAAAATATACCATAACAGGAGCATAAAAGAAGCAAAGAGACCAAGAGAAGCAGCAACATATTGATCTTTATTGTAGTGATTTAAAATATTCGATGTTTGATATAAAATGGACCCTGCTGCCAAGGCAACCATTGCTACAGAAAACCAAAGTCCCAGATCAAATCCAAACAATGCTCCTGCTACTATTAAACCAATCGCTAGGATAAAACCAACAGAAAGAATTCCCTTAAGGAAAGAAAAGTCTTTCTTAGTCGTAAACGCAACAACAGTAAGGCCAATAAATAAGGCACTAGTCATAATTACCGCTTGATTAAGAAGACCTAAACCACCACTTACTTCAATAGCAATATAAATCAACGGAACAAAAATAAATGCCTCTGCAACTACGTATAAAGCTAGGGCCCAGTATTGCTTGTTTCGTTCTTTAGAGTTTAGAGCCCATCTATCGGCCATTGATGTAATAAACATAAATCCTCCTAAGACCAATAACCAAGTAATTCCCTGAGTCATGGCAAGACCAATGTTAACAATAAAAGGAGTGTTTAAAAAAATGGTTTCAACGATGATAAAGGCAAGTAATGCTATACCTAAATGGGTATAGGTTTTTTTGATAAATTCTACTCGTGTCAGCTCGTTTTCTTGAGCTACTACTTTCGGGAAATCATAATCTAAATAGGTATTTTCCATAATTGTAAGGGTTTATTTAAAATCTTAAAGATAGAGAATTAATTACAATTAGGGATCAACGGAAATAAGCGGCTTGAATTAAAACTTACGAAAAAGGAAGATCTTTTAATGTCATTATACCGCAAAGTACATTTTTTTCAAAAACCAGAGCAAAATCTACTTTTTCAATCATCATCTTATTATATGCTGTTGAAATATTGTCTTGCGGATGGATTTTTAGAAAATTTGAATTTTCAATACAGTTAACCTCTAACAAAGGAGTCTGTCTGTGTTTTTCGAGAGACTGATATGTAAGCACTCCTATTATATCACTATTTGCATCTTCTAGAGGGAGATGATGTATGTTTTTCCATTCCATAACTTCAAGGGCCATTTCAACACTAGTGTTATCTCGAACGGTAAAAATTTTAGTATTCATATATTGCTCAACGGTATCTCTTTCTATGATGAAACTCTTCTTAAAACTTACGTCTTCCCATTCATGGACGGGAATATTTTCATGTTGATTTTTAAGAGTCTTTTGGATAAGAATTTGAATAGCTTTATTAAAATTGGTTGTTCGCGATAGATTCCTGAAATTCTTTATCATCCACTCTGATCCAGTTGTATTTTTGACCACTCTTTTTTCAATTGTCCCTAGATATAAATCAATATCTCTTTGATCAATATTCATTTTTTTTAAGCCATTGACAGCATAAGGAAGTAGAGTATCAAGTATCAATTTCTGGGAAGTAATGCTTTTGTCGAACCAATTGAAACAAGTATTAATACCAGTTCTGGCGGCTTTAATAAAGTTTTCTTTAGCTACACGAAAATCTACTTTATGATAGAAATACTCTAACTCTTCTGGTTGCCCCTTCATTAGCCCAACCCAAAATGCAAAATTTGCTACCTCATCAATTACAGAAGGTCCTGCAGGAAGATATCTACATTCAATTCTTATATGAGGTATGTGATTATTAACGCCATAACATAAACGGTTCCAGGTGTAAGTGGTACCATTATGAAGTCTCACGGCTTCTAGCTTTGATATATCTCCATTTTTATAATCTACAGACTTAATAGGAGTTTTGGATTGTAACAAAAGAGGAAAACGAATAACGTCTTTTTTCCATAACTCTACAGGACTTTTTTTAACCCATGAATCTCCGAAATAAACACGAGAAGCAATTTTTCGAGTATGTATATTTTTACTTCTTGTATCTAAACTTTGCTTAAAGAGTGCAATTCTTGTTTCGGACCATAATTCTCTCCCAAACAACATCGGAGAGTTTGTACAAGCAGATAATACAGGGCCAGAAACCATCTGAGACCAATTGTATTGGTTGACAAATTCCTTAGGGGCTATTTGAAGATGAGTTTGAAAACTTGTGTTACAAGCCTCGAAAAGTACGGAATCAAGGCTTAAAATAAGATCGTCAACTCCCTGAAGATAGATATCAAAACTGGATTTTCTAAGATCACGCAGTTTATCACTTAGTGATTTAAACCTTGGTTGTGGAGTCATGTTCTCGAAACTGAGATTCCGGTATTTTAATGAAGGCAGAATTCCAGTTAATAAAACATTTGATCGTAGAGATTTCGTTTTTTTAGATAGTGTTTGCAACGAACGAATTAAGTCTTCTTCAATCTCTGAAAAACATTTATCCTGAAGTCTTTTGGGATCGAGATTTAATTCCAAGTTATAGAGGGCAAGTTCAGTAGTAAATCGGGTATCATTTACGGATTCTAGGATTTCTAATGCTGTGGTTGCGGGTTGCATGTTATTATCTACCAAACAGATTTCTTGTTCAGCACCAATCATATCACTACGGTCCTCAATAACATTATTCTCAATCATCCATTCGAATGCATTAAGATCATCTATTATTTTTTGATAGAATAGGTTTTTACTTTTAGTATCTTTTATAGGCACTACATTGGCACTTCCCATATTTAAAATTTACAATGTTTTAAGAAATCTATTGGGGTAATAATTCCTACAGTTTTGCCAGAAGAAGTGATAGGAAGAGCACGAATTTTGTTCTCAATAAGAATTTTGATGGCAAGATTTATATCTTCATCTTGGTCCAAACTAACAACATGTTTTGTCATTACCTCCTTGACCCGAAGGGATTGAAGCAATATTTTATTGTATATTTCTTTGTTGTTGTTTTTAAATAAACTCATTCCTAGGGATATAGAATTCAAGTCTGTTTTACTTATAATTCCTACCAGCTTTTGTTCCTCATTTTGAACGGGAAGGTGATGTATGTTATGTTGTTCCATCCAATCCTTTGCCATTTCGGCAGTGTCATTTTCTTTAATTGTCAAAACATCAGATGTCATGATGTCTTTAAGAGAAGAATTCATATTACAAGTGATTTTCTGGCATCTAAGTTAGCTGTTCATAGATAAGGATCAAATGATTTTGGATAGTGTTAGAGATGATGTTGGTCAGAGAGGATTTTTCAGGAACAAGATGTGTAGCTTTAGAACAGTAGCTAATAAGTAGCGTTTATGATAATCTTGACTATTTCGCAAGTTTTAGTGACAGGATTTAAAGTTTGTAAAAAATATAAACCCGAAGGAATAGAGCTTGTATCAAGAAGAACCTTACCACTAAAAGATTTTTCAATGAAAGTTTTTCCAAATTTGGAAACAAGCTTAAGTTCTGTGGTTTGCGAATAAGTGGATTTTACAGACAGATAGTCTGAACAAGGATTTGGAAATACTATTATTTCTGACTCATCTAGATGTTTAGTAGATGACCCTTTACAATATATATTTGTATCTCCGAAGTGCTCTAGAGTAGCGGATGTCGGCCCAGAAAAAGAAGTTACTACTAAGAAAAATTTATCACCATCCTGAACGTCAAGAGGAGCCAAAAAATTATCACTACCATGTAGACAACCCGCCATTTCGAATTCGTCCGTTGAATCCTCTTTTAAACCTGTGGGACCTAAACACTCTTCATTGGGGGTTCCATCTGGATTAATTGTTGGTCCGGAAAACATACATCTAACAGGAGTAAGGTTATTACAGCTATTATCAGATGATTTAAATATGGCAAAATCTATATCATCTTTATCGTTTTCAGGAAATATAGTAAACAGGAAAGATCCATCTCCATGAAAAGTATATTTTAACCAATGAACATTTTTTTCGATAAGGCTATCTGTCCATGAGAATGGCTCAGTAAAACACGGTTGTACTCCTTCTATAATGGCACCCGTTCCATTCAATTGAAGAGCTTGGGATTCATTACTACAAATATCAAGAGCGTTTATACAATCTAAGTGAGTTTGCCCTTTAGAATTAGTAATACAAAATAATAAGCACAAAAGAAAGAAGTTGATAGTTTTCATAGTAAGATAGTCATATTAATAACAAAGGTATAAAGGGGCACACACAATAAAAAACGGCCGAAAACTTTTGTTTCCGACCGTATGAATTTATTTTGATCTATCTTCTATAAGAAAGGAGCAATAACAAGAGCTACTACTGACATTAACTTAAGAAGAATATTTAGAGAAGGACCTGAAGTATCCTTAAATGGATCTCCTACTGTATCACCTACAACAGTAGCTTTATGAGCATCAGATCCCTTGTAATACATCTTACCTTGAATATCAACTCCTTCTTCAAACATTTTTTTAGCATTATCCCAGGCACCTCCAGCATTGGATTGGAAAATTGCCATTAGCACACCACATACAGTAACACCGGCAAGAAGACCACCTAGCATCTCAGCTCCACCTAGGAAACCTACAAGAACAGGAGATATAACGGCAATTAAGCCAGGAACTACCATTTCTCTGATAGAAGCCTTGGTGGAAATTTCAACACATTTGTCATATTCAGCTTTACCATCCGCTGCTTCAAATGTTGCTATATCTTCTTTAGACCAATCTTTCATTTCTTTACCATCATTCTTCTTCATTACGGAAAGAGCGTTAGTTAATTCAGGAATGGACTTAAATTGTCTTCTAACTTCCTGAATCATATCCATAGCAGCTCTTCCTACCGCATTCATCGATAATGCAGAGAACAAAAATGGAAGCATACCACCTACAAGTAATGCTGCCATTACTTTAGGATTCATAATGTTTATACCTGATAATTGATCGCCAGGATGAGCCATATTATAAGCCGTAATAAAAGCAGCGAAAAGAGCCAAAGTAGTTAATGCAGCAGAACCTATCGCAAAACCTTTACCAATAGCGGCAGTGGTGTTACCTACTGCATCTAATTTATCTGTTTTCTGTCTTACTTCCTTAGGTAGTTCAGCCATCTCAGCAATACCTCCAGCATTATCAGCTATCGGTCCATATGCATCAACAGCTAATTGAATACCCGTATTGGAAAGCATACCAACTGCAGCAATTGCAATACCATATAATCCAGCAAAATGATGAGCTCCAATAATAGCAGCACCTAAGATAATAATAGGAATAGCAGTAGATTGCATTCCAACACCTAGTCCGGCAATAATATTAGTAGCAGATCCAGTTACTGATTGATCAACTATTGATTTTACTGGCTTTGTGCCTGTACCAGTATAAAATTCTGTCACTTTTCCTATTAACAAGCCAGCCGCTAATCCGAAAAGTATAGCATAAAATACACCCAGACTTGAGTATTCTTTACCGCCTAAGCTCCACGATTCTGGCAACATCCACTGAACGATAGCAAATGTAGCCGCTAGCATCAATATTGCAGAGATCAATTCTCCAAGATTCAGTGCTTTTTGAGGATCTCCACCTTCTTTTACTTTTACAAAGAAAGTGCCTACTATTGAGGTTACGATTCCAACGCCAGCTAAAACCATTGGAAGAAATATTGCATTCATTCCGCTAAAGTCCATCGATTGAAACTCTGGTAAAGTCATGAAGGCAGCTCCTAGTACCATTGTACCGATAATAGAACCTACATATGATTCGAATAGGTCTGCTCCCATTCCGGCCACATCACCAACATTATCACCAACATTATCGGCAATAGTAGCAGGATTTAAAGGGTGATCTTCAGGAATACCAGCTTCTACTTTACCTACTAAGTCAGCACCAACATCGGCAGCTTTTGTATAAATTCCTCCACCAACTCTAGCAAATAGGGCGATTGAAGATGCCCCAAAAGAAAAACCAGTTATGACAGTAATAACCTTGTTGGGTTCCCAATCCATTCCACTATATAATAAAAACAAAGAACCTAATCCTAAAACACCTAACCCTACAACACCAAGACCCATTACGGCACCTCCACCAAAGGCAACTTCCATTGCTTTTCCTAAACTGGTTCTGGCCGCATTAGTTGTTCTAACGTTAGCTTTTGTCGCGACTTTCATTCCTATAAACCCTGCTAAAGCAGAGCATATTGCTCCTAAAATAAAAGATAGAGCAACAAGAGGGGAAGAGTTCTCATTCATTCCACTCCAAGCCATAAGAACAGCAACAATGATCACAAATATTGCTAGAACTTTGTATTCTGCTTTCAAAAAAGCCATTGCTCCTTCAGAAATATTGTTGGCTATTCTAGCCATTTTATCATTTCCTACATCTTGCTTAGAAACCCATGAAGATTTCCAAAAAGTGTATAGCAAAGCCAACACACCAAATACAGGAATTAAATAAATAATTGTTTGTCCCATTGAGTTGATTTTTGTTAAAAAAATTGAAACCGCAAAAGTACACCTATTATAGAAATATACAAAGTTTTTGCAAAGGCATTAGATAGGTATCTAGCCTCTATGGTTTAGACACAACGACAACAATTTCTCCTTTGATAGCGACTCTTGAATTAAACTCTGCATGTAATTCCTCTAGTGTACCTCTTTGAAACTCTTCATATACTTTTGAAATTTCACGAGCGACACAAGCTTTTCTTTCTTGCCCACAATGAAGTACAAGCTGCTGAAGACATTTGACTAACCGATGTGGGGATTCATATAATACAAAAGAGACATTTAATGATGACAAATATTCCAGTCTTGTTTGTCGACCTTTTTTATGAGGTAAAAAACCTTCGAAGTGGAATTTGTCGCATGGAATACCAGAAGCAACCAAAGCTGGAATGAAAGCTGTTGGACCAGGCAGACAGGTTATGGTTATATTTTGCTCTATACAGGTTTTTACCGCTATATAACCAGGGTCAGAGATAGCTGGAGTTCCTGCATCAGAGACAAGGACAACTCTTAATCCCGAAACCAAATCTGACTTCAAAGAAGCCAATTGTTTGTGTTCGTTATGGGCGTGAAATGGGGTAAGAGGTTTAGATATTTTGTAATGATTAAGAAGACGAGAGGTGACCCGGGTATCTTCACAATAGATTTTGTCAGCCTTTCTTAATTCTTCAAGAGCTCTTAATGTAATATCCTCCAAATTTCCTATTGGAGTAGGTATAACGACAAGCATTAAATCATTTCTTCCAAATGAAAAGTGTACGATTCCATAATGACATTAGCAAGTATTTTTTTACACGCCAATTCTACCTTTTCGTTAGCCTTTTTAATATCGTCAGCTTCAAGTACCATATCAATGTGCTTTCCTATTCTAACATCTTCTATCCCATCAATATTCACATTTTTCATACTTTTTTTGACAGTTTTTCCCTGCGGGTCTAAAAGCTCCTTGTGAGGCATGATGTCAATATGTGCTTTAAATTTCATGTTTGGAATGTTAATTTTGTACTAAAGTTTAACTTTATAAAATCTAAACGCAAAAATAAAGGGTTATTAATATTAAGTAGTATGTTTTAGGTTATTATGTTAAAAATAAAATTTTGTCGTTGAGGACAAGAAATTGAACATAGTTGAAATTTAAACCTTCTATTTAAAGTTAGAGAAGGAAACTTACTCGAAAACCTTACGAAAGATGAAACTACATTTAACCATAATAATAAGTATTTGTGCTTGGTTAAGCATACGGGGACAAAATTTCACCTTTGATCAGTGTCAGTTCGCGGAAAGTATTAATATTGATGGAGGCTATTGTTCCGATAACGGTGAGTTTTCTAATATGAATGCGACTCCAGATCCTACATTTCCTAATGGATGTGTTTCTTTACAATTTGCCAACGGAGTTTGGTTTCGATTTGTGCCAAAAAATTCCGCTGTATTGATAAGAGTATTTGGAACAGGGGCCGGAGGAACAATGCAGAACCCCAAAATTCTATTGTTTGATGATTGCAATACTTTTCTACAATGTTCTCCCGGTAAATCAATTTCTGTTGACGAACTAGTGGTAGATCAACTTCAGATTGGAAAGAGTTATTATATTATGGTTGAATCTGCTGTGGGAGGAGAAGGAAGCTTTAAATTATGTGTAGAGGATTTTGCTCCAGTTCCGTCACCTGAAAGTGATTGCGATGATGCGGTGATCCTATGTGATAAATCACCTTTTGTAGTCAATGCACTTACTGGAGTGGGTAGTGTAGTCAATGAAATTGGGAGTAATGTGTGCATAGGTGAAGAGTTTGCTTCTTCATGGTATAAGTGGACATGTGACATGTCTGGAACCTTGACATTTACACTTACACCTAACAACAATGAAGAAACCATTACCGATGATCTGGATTTTGCTATTTATGAATTACCTAATGGAATTGATGATTGCTCTAATAAACAACTGGTACGCTGTATGGCTTCAGGGGCCAATACCAGTGCGACCGGTGCCGTTTTACCTCTCAGTGAATGGGCAAGTTGTAATGGGCCTACAGGGTTGAGAGCTGGAGAGACAGATACCACCGAAGATCCAGGATGTCAAGGAAGTAGTAATAATTTCATCGCCCCTTTAGATATGGTGTCTGGAAGATCATATGTGCTAATCGTAAACAATTTTAGCCGTTCAGGACTTGGGTTTAATATCGAATTTGGAGGAACGGGAACTTTTTTGGGACCTGAAGCCGATTTTGACATTGAAGCTTTGGACTTATTCGAATGTGATAAGACTATAAAATTTACTAATCAATCAAGCTCAGCAACCGACCCAATAGTAAATATTACATGGAATTTTGGAAATGGATCTACACCATCTACAGCGACGGGAGATGGATCTTTTGACGTACTGTACACCTCTTTTGGAGAAAAAATTGCCGCGATTACAGTGGAGTCATCTAAAGGGTGTTTAGTTACATTGGTTAAAGAATTTTATATTGAGGCATGCTGTCAGGATACTAGTACGCTAGATTTATCAGCTGATATATTCGATGTGAATTGTTATCAATATGATGATGGTGCCTTATTGGCAAATGGAATAAGTGGGGCTCCGGAATATATGTTTAGCATAAACGGAGGTGATTTTACAAATATCCCCTATTTTGATGAATTACCCCCTGGCTCATATGATATTACTATTCAAGATATAAAGGGATGTGAGTTTACAAGAAGTTATGATATAGAAGAGCCTCCACCTATAACAGTAGATGCAGGAGCAGACCAAACGGATGACTTAGGGTGTCCTATTGAATTGTCAGGCTCCTATGAATCTTCCAAGCCGGTGGATAGTTTATTTTGGTCTCCCAGAGCAGGAGTTGATTTTCCAAATGAATTGGAAACCACAGCTTTACCAGCTGGTAATACTACTTATACTTTGACGGTCGTGGATACTTCAGGTTGTGTAGGGAGTGATCAAGTAAGTATAACGGTTGATATAGATAGATTGATAGAGTCTCCAAATATTTTTTCACCTAATGGTGATGCTACGAATGAATTGTTCTTTTTATCTTTTGGTATAGCGGACGACAACTGTCTTCCTCCAGTGGAATCTATTGAAGAATTTATGGTATTTGACAGATGGGGATCACTTGTGCATCTAGCAACAAATATTACAGATATTAATGGAACATCCTATGCCTGGGATGGAAAGTTTAATGGCACAAAAGCTGCAAAGGGAGTTTATGTATGGAAGGCAAAGGTTAAATATCTTGACCAACAAGTAATAGAATATGTCGGTGATATAACTTTGGTTCGTTAATGAGAATGAAGGCAGTTATTATTATGTTTTTTTTAATATCCTCTTGTTCAAATGACATGAAGGAGGTAGACAACTTAATGGCAGAGTATGAAATTTACAAGGAAGTAGCTAAAGATGTAACTATATATTATAGTGATTCAGCACAAGTGAAAATAAAAATTTCTGGACCAATAATGGAAAGGCATATTGGAAAAGCAAATTCGAAAGAAGTTTTTCCAAACGGAGTTTTGGTAGAATTTTTAAGTAAAAATGGGAAACCTTACAGCTGGTTAGAGGCAGATAGAGCAGTTCGAGATCATGATAAGGATATCATTGTTAGTTCAGGCAATGTTAAGTTTTACAATAGCAAAAATGAAAAACTAGAATCTCCAGAACTTATTTGGGATGATAAAAATGAGATAGTGAGAACAGATAAATTTGTAAGAATTACTCAGCCTGAAAAGGGGGATACCACATACGGATATGGCTTTGAAGCCAATCAAGAATTTACTCGTTTTGAGATCAAAAATAAAGTGCAGGGAAGGTTAAATGTAGATAGAATGAAATCATCATTTTAAATTATAACCACATCTGTTTTATCTTGCAACATAATCATATTTTGCATGGAACAGACACTTAACTTTTTTGCCAATCTTAGTTCTCCTCAAAAATTACTCTGGATAATATCATGTTTGTTGATATTCAGTATCTTAGAAGGGGAAATTCCTTTATTCAGATTTAGTAGAGAGACATATCGAAAACATTTAGGCGTAAATTTATTTTTTCTATTTACAACCATTGTCATTAACCTTCTTTTTGGATTGTTGGCTGCGGGGGCTTTTATTTGGGTATTGGAGTCTGGTTTTGGCCTATTAAATTGGGTTGAATTGCCGATGTGGATAGAAGTAATGATAGGAATAATGTTATTGGATTTTGTAGCACAGTATGTGGCTCATTATCTATTGCATAAGATTAAATTTATGTGGAAGTTTCATATGGTCCATCATAGTGATACTAAAGTTAAAGCTTCTACAGGAACAAGACATCACCCCGGTGATTTTGTAATTCGCGAAACATTTGCTCTGATTGCCGTTCTTCTGGGAGGTCTTTCTTTTGGCATATATATGATCTATCGAATATTGACTATTGTCTTTACTTATTTTATCCATGCCAATATTACTCTTCCTAAGTGGTTGGACAAATCAATATCTTGGGTATTCATTTCTCCTAATATGCATAAATTCCATCATCACTTTGAAAGACCATGGACAGACACCAACTTTGGAAATATATTCTCTTTTTGGGATAGAATTTTTGGAACAATGGCATACGACGATACGAGTAACATAGTGTATGGATTGGATGTACTAGATGACAAATATTCAGACGATATAAAATATCAATTAAAACTACCATTTGATAATTCTATAAAAACGGATTATTAAATTGATATACTAAAAAAGCCCAGAAAAACACTTTTCTGGGCCTATATTACATTTTCAAAGGTAAAAATCTTATTCAAACACAATTTTTTCAATTACTAACCCTTTTTCAGTTGCAATATTGACAATATATACACCACTGTTTAAGTTATTCCTTGCTAATAGATAGTTGGAACTATTTACATTGTTAACTGCCTTTACAAGTTTTCCTTGCATATCATACAGATAAATACTTTCTATAGGGAATTCAACAGAAGAACTTAATACAGCATTATTAACAGCTGGATTAGGAGCTATTGACAATCCGATATCCGAAGAAGAAATAACATTTTCAGTATTTGAGAAATTACAACCTAAATTTAAAGCATAACAAGCTCTTGGCAAAACCAATTGCATAATAGTATCAACGTAAATCATTCCTTTTTCAGGAGACATGTCTGGATTGGTTTGTAAACCAGAAGCATGGATGGCATCAGCGTCATAATCAGTTCCTAAAGCCGCATTAATACCTGCAACTTGAGCATCTAAAACATTTTTATCCCACCAGTCCCAAGGAGAACCTTGAGGAAATGGAGTAACAAAACCATAGAAATTATCAGTACCCAATTTCAGTGTTTGCATTGTGTATAAAGTAACATCTGTTTCTTTCTGTGCATCAATAAGATCTCTAAGAGGATCGTTTTCAGCATCTAAATCATTGAAAACATCATTATTACCATTATTGTTAGCATACTCAATAGCCGCTCTAGTACCTGCAACATTTACAACAAACTCATTAGTCGTTGGTACAATAACTGGACCTTCTGCATAAGGAGCAAAAATATCATTAGTGGCATGTACTCCACATAGAGCAGCCTCTCTTTCTTCTCCATCAACCCAAGAACCGTCTCCACAAGCCCCTCCAACGTTGAAGGCAAAATCTATTCCACTATCATAACCAGGATGATTTGGAAGGCATATTGCGGCTTGAGTATCTCCATAAAGATTACCTAATACTAAAGAATCAACATAAGGAAGACCAGTAGTAGTATCATAGAATTTATCTAAAGTAACTTCCTCAAAGTCATATACCGTTCCAGTACCAAATGCAAGATAGCCACCTGTTCCAATACCTCCAACTCCAATTTTTGCTGGGTCGATGCCATATGGGTTTCCATCAACGTCAGCAGACTTTCTAAAATAACGTACACAAGATCTCGTATCTTGTATGCCTCGATATGCCGCTTGAAGAAGAGTTCCAGTTCTTACATTTTGATCAGTTGAAACAGGATTCCATCCTTGTCTGTAAGTAAAAGCAGCAACAACATAACCTCTAGCTGCTAATTCATTTGCCATATGAACTACGGTACCATCAGTTTTGGCTCCAGTTGCTTGCCCATTAATGATAGGAGGTAGAAAACTACCAGTATGTGCTAATAGAATTAAAGGCCTATTGGTTTCACTATTGTCAGGAGTGTAAACATCCATTAGTAAATCTTCTGCAGCGGGAGCTCCAGTAATAACAGAAATGTTATTCGCATATACAATATTAGTTTCTACCGAAACGTCATATTGAGCGTCTAGATACTGCCTTTGACCATTTGCGCTAAAGGCAATAACAGTCAATAAGATAAAGTAAAATTTTTTCATAAATGTCTAATTTAATTAAGTAAAGATCTATTTTTTTTCAAATTCATAAGTTGCACTAATATAGCCCATTCTTCCAATTCGAGGACCACCATATGTTTGGAAAACTTTATTATCCAATATATTACTGGCTCCAATTTTGAACACAGTATTAAAAGCAGGAATTTTAAAGTTTATTTGAGCATCTAGTAAATCATAAGTAGGTATAAATCCGGTAAATTGAGGAGAACCTTCAAAAACGAAACCTTCAATCCATTTGTAATTGACACTAAACCCAAAATTTGGAATTTTTAGACCTAAAATGCTTGGAATATCTCTACCGGATAAACCGATGTTATATTTATTCTTTGGAGTATTAAAGGCTGGAATAATTGGATCATCGGTTTCAGTTGTCAACTCATTAAAGGAATAATTACCTCTGACTTGGTAGTAATCACCGAAATAATAATTCATGCCTAAAGATAATCCACGAGTTGTCACCTCATCATTGGCGTTAGCACTCACACGATAGACCTGTACGGATGACGGCAGACCACCACCGCTAGGAACCAATGCATCGACTCCAATCTGATAGCCGATGAAGTCTGTGTATCTTGAGAAATAACTACCAATATCCAGATAAAGGCTATTAAACAAAGTTGTTCTATAGCCGAGCTCAACACTTTTAACCTTCTCAGGTCTTATTGCTTCAATCTCATCAATTTGAAGAAGGCTTTGATCTAAATTTGAAGAATTCAGATAATCAAAAAATGATTCTGCTGTGTACAAATTGGTAAAACCATTTAAATTTCCAATAAGTACTGCAGGTCCTACATTATAATTGAGATATTGGTCAGATAATGTTGGATTTCTTATCGCAGAAGAGAAAGAGAGACGCAAGTAATTATTCTCCCCCGGAGAATACACTATAGATGCGGCAGGAGAAACTAGAAAATCAAAATTTTCATGCTTGTCTAATCTCATAGTACTGCTTATTCGAAGCTCATTTTCCAATAAGCCTAAAGTACCTCCGCCGTATATACCATATTCATACGTATTTATATTGACACCTGAAGTATCCAAAAGAATCGAGCCTTTGGAATCAGGAAGATAAATTCTACCGTTTGCCCCTAAAGTAATATCTAAATCAGAAATAGTTTCTGTATTAATAAGGTCTTGAAACTGATATTCCCCATGGAGGTGAATGAGAGCTGATTTATCATAAAACTTAGTTCCTCCCTCACTATTTGCTAACCTTGATGTGATAGAATCAAAAGCTTGCTGAAATCTTTCAGTTCCGGGCTCAAAAAAATCCTCTGTTTCAAAAGCAGCAATGCCTTGATTTGAAGCTTCACGAGCTCTTTCATGCCATACTTGCAAAGAATCAGGATAATCTAATAAGAAATTATCAATAGCCATTTGATAACCAGCAGGGTCTCCTGGATAATCACTTATTTTTGGAAAGCCTTCCAAGTTTTTAATAACTGGCTCTACATTTAGAGACCAGTAGTTTAGATAAGAGGTATTCCATTCTGTATCATCTTTTGCAGCTTCTTGCAGTTTTAATGCTGTAAAAAAGGGATCATAAGAATCCCCTGCATCTTCATGTGTAGCATATAGACGTAGAAAATATTTATCAAGTTTTTTAAGCTCTATTTTATGTTGATAAAATTTAATGTTTCTCAAAGAAAACCGATTATCCCCTTGATAAACTGTCGTTCCACCTCCATAGCTTGAACTAAGAATTAGCTCGGGAGATTCAAAAGTCATAGATGGTTTCAACCTAAAATGAGCGGCAAAAGAAGCCTTGGTGTTTTCAGTGTTGTAATCGACTAAATCAATTTCCCGGTAACCATTTCTATAATATCGTCCTATGCCGATTTTAGAAATAGCTGTACGATTAAACTCATCACCGTAGATATTTACGGCATCATAACCTCCTGGATTGTCAGTACCCACTTCGATACCATCGACAGGATTATAGTTTTCAGCCTCCCAATCATCAGCTTGTAGTTTAAAAAGATTAATCTTGTATGCGAACCAATCAAAACCATCGCTATTTTTATAGCTATCTGCCCATCTTAATCCTACTTCATACAAATTTCTTTCCGCGAGCTTGACTTTGGCAGATAAACCTTTTAAAATAAAGGGATTTTTCGTTTCCATGCTTATAACACCATTGAAGGCATTTGGTCCATAAAAAGCCGAACTTGCTCCGACTATTAGATCAACTTTTTTTACATCTAACTCTGATGCTCCTAGAAAATTACCTAAGGAAAAATTGAGTCCCGGCGATTGATTATCAACGCCATCGATTATTTGCAGACTTCTTACGGGACTTGTACTATTAAAACCTCGTGTGTTGATTACTGTAAAACCTAAACTAGCCGTAGTAAGGTCAACATCCTTCAGAGAACCTAATCCTTCATAAAAATTTGAAGATGGGGTTTCTTTAATAGCCAGTATATCAAGAGATTCTATAGTCAAAGGAGCGGCCTTTTGCTTGTCCGAAATTCTTTGACCTTTAATTTCTACACCCATGTCTATCATCACAGCATCTTCTGACATTTTTATTTTGATATCGTCTGATGGAGATTCTACCGTATAATCTATTTCTGCATATCCTATGTAAGAAATGTTAATTACTATTGGAAAATTATCGACTTTGAGTTCAAAGTACCCATCAAAATCTGTTATTGTCCCAATGGAAGGGTCTGACTTAAGGACAACATTTGCTCCAATTAAAGGGTCTCCAGAAATTTCATCTATGATCTTTCCTTTTATTAAGGATTGTCCCATAGCTGAAAAGAATATTGTATTGAAAAATACAAATAAAACAGTTTTTATAAAGTGACTCATCTATCTAACCTCTTTTTAAATACGGCGTAAAAAATATTTATTAAAATAAATTTTATTCAGGCTTTACCTAGTAAAAGTATAAATTGAATCTGAGAAATCTTAGTTAGGGAGTCGTTATTTATTTAATCCTAATGGATGATAATATATTATAAGGTGATAATCAGAGGGTATAAATAATAGAATAATGGTGGGGCCCTATTTAAAAGTTCTTGAATAATTCATTGATCATTGTTTCTCGTGTGGCACCATTATATCTTAACATACAAGAACCGGTTCCACTGGCCATAATACTTTTACACTGACCATTTGCATCAGTAGCTTCTGAGTGTCCCCTTAGAAGAGAACAATGCCCCAGTTCGTGAAAGACAACGAATTCTCTTCCTAGAGAGTTTGTCCTGTTCCAATAGTCTATATCAACGGTAACATGGTTTGGAGAATGGCTTTGAAAATGACAAGTTCCTGCAACATTATCTGGATCGATGTCTCTAATTTCTCCAGAAATTTCCTCTTCATTTAAATTTATGTCAATACCTCTTTTGGCTGCTTCTTCTTCGAATAATTGAAAGTATTGCCATAATCTTTGATCAACTTGAGCGTAGGATTTTAGTTCTGAAGAATTTGTCTCTGAATCTTTGCCGCAAGAAAAAAAGAATAGAATAAGGGTACTTAGAAATAAACATTTTAATACTTGCATAACTAATCATTTAGAAAGTGAATAAGTCAGTTCAAGTATTAGTTTATCGTATAGATGTAAGTATTACTTGTTAAATACGAACAAACAAAGGATAATATTGTCTATTAGTTTTTTTAATTTTTCACAAAACTCAATATCTGCTTGACAGCGTTATCCGATGTAAACCCAAACTTTTCATCCAAAATCGTATACGGAGCGGAGTATCCAAAATGATCTAATCCCCAAACTTTACCATTATGGCCCACGAGCCCTTCCAGATTGACGGGAAGTCCTGCGGTCATTCCAAATCGTGGAATTCCCTCTGGTAAAACACTATTTTGGTATTCTAAAGATTGAGTTCTAAATAGGCCCTCAGAAGGAATAGATACTAATCTTGCTTTTACCCCGTGCTCTTCAGCTAAAATTTTGGCTGCACCCTCTAAGGTACTCACCTCAGAACCATTTGCTATTAAGATTATGTCTGGAGTTCCTGAAGTGTCTTTCACTATATATGCACCGGATTGAGCACCTTGAGCTTGTTGAAATCTGGAGTGCTCATCCTCTGAAGTAAGTTGTGAGATAGGCTGTCTTGATAAAACCAATCCTGTAGGAGTATGGATGTTTTCTAAAGCCATTTTCCAACAAACAACTGTTTCAGGACCATCTGCAGGTCTCAAGGCTAATAAACTGTTACGCCCAGAATGATTTTTAAGTTTCTCGAGCAACCTTAATTGAGCTTCTTGCTCTATAGGCTGGTGAGTTGGACCATCCTCTCCTACACGGAAAGCATCGTGTGTCCAAAGAAAGATTACTTGTTGTTCCATTAAAGCGGCAACTCGCATTGCGGGCTTCATATAATCGGAAAAAGCGAAAAATGTTGCACACACAGGAATTACGCCTCCATGCAGTGCCATTCCTGTACAGAGAGCAGCCATCGTTAGTTCTGAAACACCAGCTTGAAGGAAAGCACCGCTAAAGTCACCTTTGACAAAATGAGTAGTCTTTTTTAGAAAGCCATCCGTTTTATCACTGTTAGATAAGTCTGCAGAACTGACAATCATGTTTTCAACATGATCCGCAAGGTAGGAAAGTACATTTGAAGATGCATTTCTGGTGGCATCAACCTCCTTGGTTTGAATATCATCCCAATTTAGATCGGGCAGTTGTTTATCATAAAAGTTTTTAAGCTTAAGGGCTAATTCAGGGTTTTTTTCTGACCACTCAGTTTCTTCTTTCTTTCTTTGTTGTACCCTTTTTCTTTTTTCATCGAGACTATTTTGGTAATGTGCCTTTACATCATCAAATACTTGAAATGGATTATCAAGATTTCCACCAAGATTTTCAATGGTTTTTGCAAACGAAGCTTTTGACTTACCTAACGGCTTACCGTGGGTTTCTACTTCTCCCTCATAAGAACTGCCATCTTCAGTTCTGGCTCCTTTACCCATAGTTGTATTTCCGATAATTAGAGTTGGTTTATCATCAACTTCTTGTCCTTTTTTTATAGCTTCTCGTATTTCGTTTTCGTCATTTCCATCAATAGTTATGACATGCCAATGCCAGCTTTCATATTTTTTAGCCGTGTTCTCGCTCATTACCTCATCTACTTTCGTAGATAGCTGGACATTATTGGCATCATAAAACATTATAACCTTACTCAGACCCAAAAATCCAGCTATTCGACCTACTCCTTGAGAAATTTCTTCTTGAATGCCACCATCTGATATGTATATATAAGTATAGTGACTCAGCCACTCTCCAAATCTGTTTGCCAAAAAACGTTCAGTAATGGCAGCACCAACACCAAAGGCATGACCTAGACCTAATGGACCAGAAGTATTTTCTATTCCTCTGGCGACATCGAGTTCAGGATGTCCGGGAGTTGGACTTTTCCATTGACGGAAGTTTTTAACATCTTCCATGGAGATATTTCCACATAAGACTTGTTGAGCATACAACATGGGAGACATATGACCAGCATCAAGAAAAAAACGATCTCTATTGTGCCAAGACATATCATCGGGATCATAAGTCAAAAATTCGGAATAAAGAATATTAATAAAATCAGCACCTCCCATAGGACCACCTGGGTGACCGGAGCTTGCTTTTTCTACCATGGCGGCAGCTAATACTCTTATGTTATCTGCGGATCTTGTTGCTATTGTTTTGTGCATTTTTGGATTGGTTTTTCAAGCCACAAAAGTAATGAGCATATTGTTAAAACTGGTTATATAGCAGGTGTTTTTATATCTATATTTTTATCTATATAGTTTTGATTTTACTATCCCCAATTTAGATAATCTATGAAGAAAAGAAACTCTAATGACGCCAAGACCGTAGATAATACTTCTTTTAAGGTTAATTGAACTCGCTTCTTCAAAATACTTGGTGGGACAAGTTATTTCTCCAATTTGATAGTCTTTGTATATGATCTGTGATAGCATTTCATTGTCAAAGATGAAATCATCTGAATTTTCGTTGTAATTGATAGAAGTTAAAACCCCTCTGGAGAAAGCCCGATATCCCGTATGAAATTCTGATAGTTTACTAGAAATCATAAGATTTTGTCCAAAAGTCAATAGACGATTGGCTACATACTTATAAAAAGGCATTCCTCCCTTCAAAGCACCGTTACCTAATATTCTAGATCCTAGAACAACAGGATAAATATTTTCTCCTATAATATTGATCATTGAAGGAATCAATTTGGGTGTATATTGATAATCTGGATGCAGCATAATGACAATGTCTGCTCCGAGTGACAAAGCTTTGTTATAAAGTGTTTTTTGATTGGCTCCATAGCCTTTATTTGACTCATGGATCAATACATGGTTTATACCGAGAGAATTTGCTATTTGATGGGTTTGATCATAGCTGGCGTCATCACAAAGAACTACTTCGTCAACTAAGTCTAAAGGAATTTCCTGATATGTTTTTTTCAGGGTTTTAGCAGCATTATATGCTGGCAGTACAACAACAACCTTCTTGTCTTTGTACATTTATTTATTCAGGCAAAAAATCTTGATTCATGTAATAAACCCAGATTAAAGTTATTATTACCAATGCAAAAGCAATAAACACTTTTCCTACTGCGATACCCTTTTTACCGTAATTATGACTACCTCCTGCCATTTTAGTTGTTTTAATTAAGTGCAAATTAAAGGACTTTTTTTTTGATTTCCAATATGATTAATGACAACATGAGTATTTTCGTTTTCTAACTTTATGAAATGAAATAATATGAATAAAAACAGATGTAGTTGGGCAGGAAGTAAAGAGAATTACATAAGATATCATGATGAGGAATGGGGAGTTCCTGTGTATGACGATAAAAAACTATTTGAATTTCTCATTCTCGAAACTTTTCAGGCAGGTTTAAGCTGGATAACGATTCTTAACAAAAGGGATAATTTTCGAAAGGCCTTTGATTTTTTCGATGTAAAAAAAGTAGCATTGTATGGAGAAGAGAAATATTCAGAACTAATCCAAGACAAAGGTATAGTAAGGAATAAATTAAAAATAAAGGCTGCCATTTCAAATGCAAAGGCGTTTCTAAAAGTAGTGGAGGAGTTTGGTTCTTTTAGAGAGTATATTTGGGGTTTCGTTGATAACAAGCCAATTCAAAATGTGTTTAAAACGGTTTCGGAAGTGCCGGCAACCACACCTCTATCAGATAAAATTAGTATAGACTTGAAAAAGAGAGGGTTTAAGTTTGTTGGGTCTACTGTGATCTATGCACATATGCAGGCAACAGGAATGGTAAATGATCACTGCACGGACTGTTTTCGCTATGACGAGGTTAAACAATTGGGACAAGAAGGATAAAAACATTCACTTCTTTTCAAATATACTTGCAGATATAAAAGCTTTGTGTTACTTTTACAATAAGTAAAACCATTTTATTTGGTTTCATTTGGTTAGGGTTGAGGTAGTGCACGGCATTACCTCTTTTTTTATAGTGATCTAATTTAAAACCCGTCAATGGTCACTAATTGAAGAAAAGCCTTGCAGGAAAAGCACTTTTATAACTGATTTTTTGGTTCTACTTCTCCTTTTGGTTCCACCTCTTTCGGGTCTTCTTCTATTTCTATGGTTTCCATTTCATTTTTCACCTCTACCTCTTCGGGGTTTTCTTCTATGATATTTTCTTCGTTTTGTTTGGGTTGGTTATTACATCCCAGAGAAATAAGCTGAATCATTAAAAAAGAGATAATGGTAAACTTTAGATATTTCATTTTATGTTTTATTGCTTGGACAAGGGAGGAGAAAGGAAGGTTGCATATTTTTCCAATATAAAAGATAATGGAATAGAAATATAATTATCAAGACTATAAATAACAGGCATCCAATTAAAGGATTAAAAATTTACTAAAAAACGATATAAATCCATGTATTTCAATGGATAAAAACAAATAATAGTTGGAGGAGTCTGATTTTTTTGATAATTTTGAATATCTAAGTAGTAGAATCCTATTGTACGAGTATTTATTGGTGCATTCAAAAGTTAATTTTTGCTAAATACTAATTAAAATAGACCAATTACGTAGTTAAGTCTATTTTGAAATGGAAATATTATATCTTTGAAGAACGTAATTCGAATAGAAATGAAGAAAACATTTATTATGCTTTTTTGCATGTTGATCGCTGGATATGTTTCAGCTCAACTTGTCAACAATGGTGCTACAATAGTAGTTAAACCGGGAGCAACCCTTTATGTGGAATCTAACATTGAAAATGAGACTGGGAGTACCATTACTAATGAAGGGACCATTGAAGTTCAAGGAAATTTGACTAATGAAGGAACAATGACATCTACTACAGATGCTAAAATTATTTTTAGTGGTTCTTCTGACAGTGATGTAACATCGGGAGGAGCGATTATGAATGATGTGGATGTTAATAAAACAAGTGCCGATATAGTTCTTCAAGATGAAATGTCAATAGATGGAGAATTAGCCTTTTTGGCAGATGATAATCAAATCCTTCTTGGAGCCAATGATCTTAATTTGGGAAGTGATGCTACCATTTCTGGAGAGAGTACTCTTCGATATATAGTTACTTCTGATGCAGGGATGGTCGAGAAGAGTGTTACTGCGGATGGTACTTTTGATTTTCCTATTGGTGATGCTGCAAACTATACTCCTGTGAGTATGACTTATACTGGTTCAGCATATACTTCGGCAAACATTCGGACGAAGGTTAATAATGTTGTTCATCCTAACAAACCAGCGGAGTCAGATGATTATATCTCTAGATATTGGGATGTAGTGTCAACAGGAATTACGGATTACGACAATACCCTTACAGGAACATATGTATCAGGTGATGTAACGGGAACAGCAGCAGATGTTAAAGGTGCGATATATGATGGATCAGAATGGAATTATGATGATAATGCAAACGCAGGGATGACAGTGACGGCCTCAACAACAGATATGGATATTGATTTTAGTGGAACAAATTTCTTTGGAAAGCTCGACTTAAAAGTATTCATACAGGGAGCATATAGTTCGGGATCAGGAGAAATGTCTACCACGCTAAATACGAACAACTTAATTCCATTAACTAGTCCTTATGCCGCGGATGCAGTTACTGTAGGATCTATTCCTGTAGATGTTACGGATTGGGTCTTGATTGAATTACGAGATGAAAGTACTCCATCTACGGTATTAAGTTCTCATTCCGCATTTTTGAAGAAAGACGGATCTATTCTTAGCACAGATGGAACGGCAATGGTAAAAATGAAAGATGCGGGAGCCTCTAGTGCTATTGCAGCTATCCATCATAGAAATCATTTGCCTATAAGAACGGACGTTGCTTTAAACACAATAAATCCTACTCTGCATGATTTTACCACAGGTTTAGGTCAAGCATACGATGATGCAGGGATCACTACAAATGATGCGATGATTGATCTGGGGAGTGGAGTTTATGGAATGTTTAATGGAAATGAAAACGGAAATACTTCTCTAAATATAATTGACTTAGTTGGATGTAAAACAGGAACAAACCCATCTCAAGCTAATGTATATTCTACATCGGATATTAATCTGAATGGTTCAGCTAATGTTATAGATTTAGTTCTTTGTAAAACAGCTACTAATCCTTCCAAAGCAGCTCATTTATAATTTAATAATGGTGAAAATGAAAAAATATATTTTATTACTAGTATTCTCTACTTGTTCTTTAGTGTTGAGAGGACAGAATATAGTCTTCTCCTTTGATGTTACAGACAATAACGATGGCACTTCTTCTGTTAATGTTTACGCAGAATGTACATCAGGAACTGAAACAATGTATGCTTACACATTTGCCTTATTTCATGACAATACGCTTACAACGGCTACAGGATTTACAGATGCTGGGTTAGGCTGGAATTTTGATGGAACCTTTTCTGCATTCAATTCAAATACTACTCAAGCAGGATACAATGGCTATATGGAATTACAGAGAATTGATTCGGATGTTACCGGTACCGCTATTTCTGATGGAGATGCTCCACTTTTATTGGCAACTGTAACTTTTACTCATATTTCAACTCCAGCAGGAGACGGATTGATTGCTGATTCCGGTATTTTACCTGCAATTTCTTATGGATCTTTATCGGGCGACTTAGAACATCCGATAGTTATAACAGGAACGGCAGAACAGGCTTTACCAGTAGATTTGAAAAGATTTGCGGTGACTAAATATGGCAAGGATGACGCACAGTTAAAATGGACTTCGGTTAGTGAAGTGAACAGTTCTCATTTTGAAGTGGAAAGATCATCGGACAATACTGCATGGGAAAAACTTGGAGAGGTAAAAGCTGCGGGCAACTCAAGTAAAGAACTAGATTATCAATACATAGACTATAATCTACCTGTTAATAGAGATCAAACAGTCTTTTACTATCGGCTAAAGATGGTAGATACGAATGGAGAGTTTAACTATTCTGAGGTAAGAAAGCTTAGCTTTAATCTGCCTGATGCTTTTGTAGATATTAAGGTATATCCTAACCCTGCTACACATACGGTTCAGGTAAATACACTTAGCTCTTTATTAAACGAAGAGGTGGAAAGTTCAATTCTAGTTTTTAATCCGTCTGGGCAGTTGGTTCTTAAAAGAAGTATATCAGCAAATGGGATCAATAATATTGATGTTTCTGAATTACCTTCCAGCACTTACCAGATGTTGATTAATGTAGGAAATGAAACAAGAATTGAAAAATTGGTGAAAATAGACTAAAAGAAATATAGTTAGTTTAGAGATTTAACAGATCTCTGTGGGAACGGGAAGCTAAGAACTTGGCTTCCCTTTTTTGTTTAAAATCGTTTCTATAACAATGAAAAAATCCTCAACATCTTGTAAGTATTTTTAGAGGAAGAATATCTTTTGAACGACTTTAGTTTGGAGGCAGGTAATTTTATGCAAGTGTACTTTCCGACACATGATTCTCTACAATCTTTTGTGGTAATTGACTCAACAGAATAAAATTTCCAAATTATGACTGCATGAAAAGCTCAAATGAAGATTTAGTGCAGTGAATTCTTACAAGATTTTTAATATATGGAGGGCTATTCCATCGGAACAAGTGTTGATTTTGTCAAAAGAATGAAAAGAATTGTTATTGCAAAATAAATATTCTTTTATAGTGTAAAGACTCTGAGTATTCTACAACTTGTACGTAGTAAAGACCAGCTGCAAGAGTGGGCAAGTCTACATGATTTTCGCCATGCTCCAGAATAGTCTCAAAATGAATATTTCCGAAGGCATCGACAATGGAGCAATTAATAAAAGGTTGATTAGAGTTACTCTTCCAGAACACTTTTAATAGATCGGAGTTATTAAGTATATTAGGGAAAACACTCAGCTGAACGCCATCTAGACTAACAATGACTTGTCTAATTACTGAGTATTCTATGTTTCCATCGTGATCTACGGCCTTAATGCGGAAATAATGTACCCCACCTTCCTTTGGCTCGAAATGCTGTTTATAAAAAAAACTTCCATCAGCACTTCCATTGGCATCGACACTAAGTAATGTTGAAAATGAAGTTCCATTCATGCTTATTTCAATATCAAAATGAGATGTATTCACTTCGCTTTCTGTAGACCACTCTATTACAATGTTATCTTTTAAACTGGCATTGAAATAAGAAATGTTTACGGGTAGCAAACTCTGTGATACGGGAGCACCGACATTAATCCAATCTCTTACTCTTGCAATATGCTCTTTACTAATGGGATTATTACTTATTTCGCCTCCATGGCCACAGCTGGAATTATCGTTCATTTTTTGGTACAACAAACTACTCTTCGCGTCATGAATGGATATTATAGGAGAATTGCAAGATGTATTTTGAGAATTTTCAAAAATTAAGGAGTACAATTCATATGACCAGAGACCCTCCGTATTATCTTGGAAATGACATTGATTACATTTATTTTGGTCCAATATTTTTTTGATGTCATCGAAATACAATACACAGTATTGGGGAGCTCCGAAGTTAATCCACTTTTCAATATTATTGATATCGATCGTTGACATTCTATCTCCTTGAGGTGGCATTATGTCTCCGCAATCAGAATGAGTTCCATGTATTTTATTGTATAACAAACTTTTAGAAGCATCTTTTATCGTTAGAATGGGATCGTCGCAAGAAGTTTCTTTGAAAAGGAGTTCATATTTATCGTATTGCCACTCATGGGTAGTACCGTTATGACAAGATTGACAAGCATAAGAGTTAAGCAAATCCTTTACATCTTGAAATGAAAATGGAGAATTGGGTTGAGATTCGCAACTTTGTCCAAATACATCGCCTATTGAGAAAAACAAGCTCAGCACATATATTCCATGCAGGAATCTCATTTCGATTTTTGTTGGTTTCGAATCAAATATACTGAAAATCAGATAACAAAAGGATTCAAATAGCTACGAAAGAAACTATCACAAAAACTTTACAACGACCAACAGTCTTAAAACGAAGCATTTCCCGGATATCTTGGAAAAGGAATAACATCTCGAATATTACTCATACCGGTTATAAATAGAACAAGTCTTTCAAAACCTAATCCAAAACCTGCATGAGGACAAGTACCAAATTTACGAGTGTCTAAATACCAATACATTTCGTCCGTAGGTATATCCATTTCTTCCATTCGAGATTTAAGGACGTCATATCTTTCTTCACGTTGAGAGCCGCCAACTATTTCTCCTATACCTGGAAATAGAATATCCATGGCTCTAACCGTTCTGTTATCATCATTGACCCTCATATAAAAAGCCTTTATCTTTTTTGGGTAGTCAGTAATAATAACAGGTTTCTTAAAGTGTTTTTCTACTAAATATCTCTCGTGTTCAGATTGAAAGTCTGCTCCCCACTCTTCAATTAAATACTTAAACTTTTTCTTTTTATTTGGTTTAGAGCTTTTAAGAATATCGAAAGCTTCAGTATATGTGATTCTAATAAAATCATTGTCAATACAGAACTTTAATTTTTCTACAAGGGGCATTGGGGATCTTTCGTTTTGTGGTTTTTGTTTTTCTTCGTTGACAAGTCGATTTTCCAGAAAAGTCAAATCTTCAGAATAATTATCAAGAATATATTGCATAACAAACTTAAGCATGTCTTCAGCCAGATCCATATCATCGTTAAGATCAGCAAATGCTATTTCGGGTTCTATCATCCAAAATTCGGCCAAATGTCTACTGGTATTACTATTTTCTGCTCTAAAGGTAGGACCAAATGTATACACCTTTCCTAAAGCCAAGGCTCCTAACTCAGCTTCCAGTTGTCCTGAAACTGTAAGATTAGTTGGTTTGTCAAAAAAGTCTTCAGAGAAATCAACATTTCCGTCTTCATTTAAAGGTACATTATTTAAAGGAAGAGTGGTAACTTGAAACATTTCTCCTGCACCTTCAGCATCGCTTCCCGTTATTATTGGAGAATGTAAATAATAAAATCCTTTTTTATTAAAAAAGTGATGAATAGCATACGAAATACCATGCCTTATTCGGAATACAGCACCAAATGTATTAGTCCTAAATCTAAGATGTGCTTGTTCTCTAAGCTTTTCCAGCGTATGTCTCTTTTGCTGAAGAATGGTCAATTTAACTTCTTCAGGATCCGCATCTCCAACTATTTCTAATGAGGAACAGGCAAGTTCTACTTTTTGACCTTTACCTTGAGATTCTACTAGTTTACCAGTAGCAGAGATAGCACAACCTGTAGTTATTCTTTTTAGGGTAGTACTATCAAAAGATTCGTAATCTATCACAACCTGTAGATTTGATAAACAAGAACCATCATTGACAGCTATAAATTGATTATTTCTGAATGTTCGTACCCACCCATGAATGGTTACCTCATTACCTATTAGCTGACCTAAAAGTAAATCTGCGATTCGCATACGTTTTCTAAATTAAATAGCAACAAAAGTATTAATTTTTATTGAAGGGTTAGGATATTTTTGAGCTCCTGAGAAGGAAATATAAAGGACAAAATAAAAATTTGTTTGAAAGAATATATTATGTTTGTAATACCTTATAACGAAAGACAGAGGGAATAGGCCCTATGATGTCTTAGCAACCCAGGAATTTGGCTGGGTGCTAAATCCTACCACACGATAGTGGAAAGATGAGGACCACTCTTCAGAGCTTTTGTAATAAGGATTAAATAGGGAATAATGAAATTACAAGAGCTAATCAAAAAGAAAATATTAATTCTGGATGGAGCCATGGGAACCATGATCCAAAGGTATAATCTTACCGAAATGGATTATAGAGGAGATGAATGGTGTGATAGTGAGATGTCTTTAAAAGGAAATAATGATTTATTGAATTTAACCCAGCCTGAGATAATTCAGGATATTCATCTTAAGTATTTATTGGCAGGAGCCGACATTTTAGAGACAAATACCTTCAACGCCAATAGAATTTCTCTGACAGATTATAAGATGGGAACTCCAGATATGGTTCAAAGAATTAATATAGCTGCCGTTGAGAATGCAAAAAAAGCAAGAGAAATATATTATGGAACTATTAAGGTAAGACCAATTTTCATTGCTGGAGCTATTGGACCTACTAACAAAACAGCGACTATTTCTCCAGATGTAAATGATCCTGGATTCAGAGAAGTGGATTTCGAATATTTGGTAAATATATACAAGGAGCAGGCAAAAGGGTTGATTTTGGGTGGAGCAGACATAATACTGGTTGAGACCATATTTGACACCTTGAATGCAAAGGCTGCATTCTTTGGTATCCAGGAAACTTTTGACACTCTAGATGTGGAATTACCTTTAATGGCTTCTGGAACCATAACGGATAGAAGTGGGAGAACCCTTTCCGGTCAAACAACGGAAGCCTTTATGGCCTCACTATCACATGTCCCTCTTTTTAGCATTGGGCTAAACTGTGCTTTAGGTGCAGAGGAACTAAAACCTTATTTAGAAATTATGTCAAAGAACAGTTCGATTTATGTAAGTGCATATCCCAACGCAGGATTACCCAACGCATTTGGAGAATATGACGAAACACCTGAAATGATGGGAGAGCACCTTAAAACCTTTCTAGAGGAGGGTTTAGTAAATATCATCGGAGGTTGCTGCGGAACTACTCCCGATTATACAAAGGAGATGACGCAGTTGGTTGGCAATTATTTACCTCGAGAGATTTAAAAACTATGAAAGAGATCTTACTGCAACTTAGTGGATTAGAAGTATTAAATATTACCGAGGACTCCAATTTTGTAAACATTGGAGAAAGGACGAATGTAACAGGCTCTCGAAAGTTTCTAAAATTAATCAAAGAAGAAGCTTATGAAGAAGCACTGGCGATAGCGAGTGATCAAGTGGATGGAGGAGCCCAGATTCTAGATGTCAATATGGATGAAGGAATGATAGACGGAGTCGAAGCGATGAAAAAATTCTTAAGACTGATTGCAGCAGAACCGGACATTGCCAGAGTTCCTATAATGATAGATTCATCCAGATGGGAAATCTTGGAAGTTGGATTACAAAATATTCAAGGAAAAGGAGTTGTCAATTCTCTTTCTCTTAAGGAAGGAAAAGAAGAATTTATAGAACAAGCCAAAAAAGTTAAAAGATATGGAGCTGCATTAGTGGTTATGGCTTTTGATGAAAAGGGGCAAGCGGATTCATATGAAAGGAGAATAGAAATAGCAAGAAGATCATATGATATACTAGTAGATCTGGTAAAATTCAATCCTCGGGATATAATTTTTGATATGAATATTTTTCCTGTGGCTACAGGAATGAAAGAGCATAGAAGAAATGCCATAGATTTTTTCGAAGCATGTAAGTGGATAAAAAAAAATCTACCTCATGCTCATTGTAGTGGGGGTGTGAGTAATGTTTCTTTTTCTTTCCGAGGAAATAGTACGGTTCGTGAGGCTATGCATTCTATTTTTTTATATCATGCTATTAAATCTGGAATGACAATGGGAATTGTCAACCCGACAATGTTAACAGTATATGATGAAATCCCTAAAAAATTACTTGCCTTAATTGAGGATGTATATTTTGACCGTCATGAGAACGCCACACAGAGACTTATTGACTATGCCGAAGGAGTTGAAAAAAATGTAAAAACAGTTGATAAAGTAAAGGAATGGCGTTCATTGAATTTGAGCAAGAGGGTAGAACACGCATTGGTAAAGGGAGTTACTGAATATGTCCTAGAAGACATGGAAGAGGCATTGACTCAGTACAAAAACCCAGTTGAAATAATAGAAGGTCCCTTAATGGACGGAATAAACATTGTGGGGGATTTGTTCGGTGATGGAAAAATGTTTCTGCCGCAGGTAGTTAAGAGTGCTAGGGTAATGAAAAAAGCGGTTGCCTTTCTAGAACCATATATAAAGGATCATATCAAAGGAGATAATACTTCAGCGGGAAAAATCTTGCTCGCGACCGTAAAAGGAGATGTACATGATATAGGGAAGAAAATAGTATCGGTCGTCCTATCATGCAATAATTTTGAAATAGTGGATCTTGGTGTAATGGTTCCTAAAGAGAAGATTATTGAAAAGGCAAAGGAAGAGAAAGTAGATATAATCGGTTTGAGTGGTTTAATTACACCATCTTTGGATGAAATGGTCTATGTAGCCAAAGAAATGAATGATCAGGGAATGAAAATACCTTTATTAATCGGCGGTGCCACCACATCGGCATTACACACGGCTGTTAAAATTTCTCCAAAATATGTGGGTATTACTACTCATGTACTAGATGCTTCAAGATGTGTAGGTGTAGCAGCAAAATTACTATCCAGAGATAGAAAAAGTTTTGAAGAGGAAATAGAAAACAGGCATCTGGAAATGCGGCTAAGGCATCAAAATAAAAACATCAACAAGCAGTTGGTTGATATTGAGGAAGCAAGAAAAAATAGATTACAGATAAGTTTTGAAGACATTTATGTACCCAATCAACTTGGGGTGCAAGAAATAGAAGTTTCCATTGAAAAATTGTCAAACTATATAGATTGGACTCCATTTTTTAAGACATGGGGACTGGCTGGAAAGTTCCCAGCTATTCTCGAGGATACAATAGTTGGTGGAGAGGCAAATAAACTAATAGAGGATGCACGATCCATGCTGGATGACTGGATTCAAAGAGACGTTTTATCATGTCGTGGTGTTTACGGTATTTTTGCCGCCAATTCAGAAGAGGACACAATAGAACTTTATGACAAAAGAGGAAGTGTTATACATAGGTTCGAAATGTTACGTCAACAAAACAAGAAGCGTGAAGGATTACCAAATCTTTCACTAGCAGATTATATTGCCCCTAAATCATTAAACAAAAGAGACTATGTAGGTTGTTTTGCAGTTAGTACGGGATTTGGACTAGAAAAGGAGATAGCGAGACATGAGGAAGAAAGAGATGATTATTCATCAATTTTAGCCAAGGCTCTGGCAGATAGGTTAGCGGAAGCAATGGCGGAATATCTGCATGAAAGAGTTCGAAAAAAATATTGGGGTTATTCCAAAAATGAAAACTTAGTCAGCGAAGACCTGATAAGAGAAAAATATATAGGTATTCGACCAGCTCCAGGTTATCCTGCTTGTCCTGATCATCTGGAAAAGAAAACGATATGGGAAATACTGGATGTAAAGAAAAGAATAGGCATTGAGCTGACAGAAAGTCTTGCAATGTATCCGGCATCTTCAGTATCAGGATACTATTTCTCTCACCGAGAGAGTAAATACTTTGGTTTAGGAAAAGTTAAAAAAGATCAGGTAAAGGATTATGCGGAAAGGAGAAAAATGAAAATTGAAGAAGTAGAAAAATGGCTAAGGCCAAATTTGTCTTATGAATAAAGAGATATGAAAATTACTAAAAGAATAAAAGAAGCTAACAAAACGCTATTTTCTATAGAAATCTTACCGCCGAAAAAAGGAGGATCTATAGGCCAAATTTTTGAGATGTTAGATCCTTTGGTGGAGATGAATCCAGCCTTTATAGATGTGACTTATCATCGAGAAGAGTACGTTTATAAAAGAAGAGAAAATGGGTTGTTAGAAAGACAAGTAGTAAGAAAGAGACCGGGAACGGTAGCAATATGTGCGGCTATTAAAAATCATTATGATATTGATACTGTGCCTCATATTATTTGCGGTGGTTTTACAAAAGAGGAAACGGAAAATGCTTTAATTGAACTCAACTTTTTAGGGATTGACAATATTATGGTCCTAAGAGGAGACGCAGTAAAGAGTGAGACTTCTTTTCGTGCAGAGAAGGGAGGACATAATTATGCAAGTGATTTACTTCAACAGGTAATACAATTAAATAAAGGAATTTATTTGGATACCGACTTAGAGAACTCTACTCGGACCGATTTTTGTGTAGGCGTAGCAGGATACCCTGAAAAACATTTTGAAGCTCCTAATTTAAATACCGACCTAAAGTTTCTTAAACAGAAGGTAGACCTTGGTGCGGAGTATATTATTACACAAATGTTTTTTGACAACGACAAGTACTTTGAATTTGTTGATAAATGTAGAAATGTTGGAATTCAGTGTCCTATAATACCTGGAATAAAAGCTATTACGAGTCAAAAGCAATTAGTTAATATTCCTAAGTTTTTTCATGTGGATATTCCGGATGACCTTGTCAATGAAATGATGAGGACAGAAGACAAACAAAAGCATGTTGAGATAGGTACGGAATGGTGTATAGCACAATCAAGAGAATTAGCAGAAAAAGGTGTTCCTATTATTCATTTTTACACGATGAGTAGAAATGAGATTATATTAAATGTGTTAAAGAATATACTTTAAATAAAAAAGAGCTTTCCTGAAAAGGAAAACTCTCAAACTATATGTTGTTTTTATTTTCTTAAGCTTCTTCAGTGGTTTCTGCTTTTGCAGCAACCTCTTCCGCAGCAGCGGCACTTTTAAGAGCTCTTGGAATTTCAACTCCTGCCACAGGAATAGCATCTTTAGCCATTAGTTCCATTCCCTCGGGAACTTCGATATCTCTTACTCTTATTGATTGTCCTAATTCTAGATTAGAAATATCAAGAAAAAGGCCATCAACTAGCTTTTCTGGAGTAGTTTTTACACTAATTTTTCTCATTGATTGAACCAGCTTACCACCATTTTTAACACCAGGAGAAACTCCTTTAAATTTCAAAGGAATATTAACCTTAATAGAAGTGTTCGGTAATAGTCTAAGGAAATCAACATGAACGATATCATCAGTCACAGGATGAAATTGAACATCTTTGATGATACACTTTTCTGTCTTCCCATCTAAAGTGACTTCTGCCAACTTGAAATCAGGAGTATATATCAAAGGCTTAAGATCTTTTGGACTCACAGTACAATGAGAAACCTCAGAACCTCCATACATTACTGCAGGAACAGCCCCACTTTTTCTTATTTTCTTACCATTAGAACCACCTAATGACTCTCTTTTTTCAGCGTTTATACTAACAACTTGCATGTCTAAAATTTTTTATTTAAAATTTTTTTAGCATGATAGATGTATCTATCGATTTCTAAAAAGGAGTGCAAAGATATTTTTTTATTATGAAAAAAGAAATTATTTAGTCACAACTTTTTGTTTTAGAGGACTTAAGATCTTTTTACGAAAAGAGAAGAAATAGATTTGTAATCGTGCGTATTCCTAATAGCCCTTGAGAACAATTTAGCACATGACAAAACCTCTATCCTGTCAGATAATTCCTTAAGAGGAAGCGTATCAGTAACAATAAGTTTAGACAACTTAGAATTATTTATATTTTCGTACGCCTTTCCCGAAAGAACAGGATGCGTGCAAATAGCACTTACGGAATTAGCACCTTTGGCAATCAAGGCATCCGCAGCTTTACACAAAGTACCCGCAGTATCTACAATATCATCGACAAGGATTACATCAGCATTTTCAACCTCACCGATAACAGTAATAGCTGCTACTTCGTTTGCTTTTCTTCTTTCTTTATCGCAAATAACCAGGTCCTTAGCAAAGTACTTAGCATAACTACGTGCTCTTTTTACTCCCCCGACATCTGGCGAAGCAAAAATGACATTAGATAAATCTTGTTTCTTTAAATATTCAATATAGATAGCATCACTTTGCAGATGATCTACCGGAATATCGAAAAAACCTTGTATTTGATCCGCATGGAAGTCCATAACCATTACTCTAGTAATACCAGAAGCTTCTAATATTTGTGCTATCAATTTTGAGGAAATAGGAACTCTTGGTTTGTCTTTTCTATCTTGTCTTGCATAACCAAAATAAGGAATAACGGCTGTAATGTACCTTGCCGAGGCTCTTTTCGCACAATCTGCCATTAAAAGCAGTTCAAGCAAGTTATCCGAAGGAGCAAATGTGGAGCAGATAAGAAAAACATGAGCCCCTCTCACGGATTCGTTAATCACCACTTGCATCTCACCATCACTAAATCGATTAATCGTTAAATCAGCTAGGTGATAACCATAATAATCGGCAATTTTTTCGGCAAGGTATGTGGATTTACTACCGCTAAATAATTTAACTTCCAATGCTTTTAAATTTGGTTGGTTTAAACTTGGTGCGAAAATATAAAAATAAACTATTTATCAGTGACGAAAGTAGCTATAATAGCTATTTGACGATTTTTTTTACCCTTTCGTCGGAGTGATTCTTAACAAAGGAAGCAAAACTTATATTTTCATATAAAGTTTAAAGTGAATCATGATCAATAATCTAACAGAGTGGTTTTCTTCGTTGAGTGGAAGTGAACAGATTATTTGGGCAATAGCAATAGTTTCATTAGGCATTTTTATTCTTCAAATAATTCTATCCTTAATCGGTTTGGATGCAGACCTTGAGGCCGATTTTGATATGGACCCTTCAGGAGGATTTGCTCTTATTTCGTTTAGGACGATTATTTCCTTTTTGGTCTTTTTTTCGTGGACTTCAGGGATATTATTGAATCAGGGATGGAATTTTAAACTGGCGTTAGTCATAGGAGCTCTTTGTGGATTAATTTCTATGTTCATGGTTGCCTATTTGCTTTACAAGATGATTCAAATGGAAGAATCAGGAAATATAAATTTAGAACAAATCATTGGAAGTACAGGAGAAGTGTATATTCCGATACCAGAGGGAGCAAAGGCACCAGGAAGAGTCACAATTGTTGTTGATGATAAGAATATGGAAATGGATGCAGTTTCCGAGGATAGTGTTAGAACTGGAGAAAAGGTACGAATCGATCAAATATTGAAAAACAATATGCTTAAAGTATCTAAGATTAAATAAACAAACTATTACAATATGCTATTATCAGTCATTTTACCAATTTTAGGAGTCTTGATTTTCTTTGCTACTATGATCACATTTGTGGTCAGATATAAGAGATGTCCATCGGATAAAATATTAGTTATCTATGGAAAAACAGGCAAGGGTTCTGCAAAAACATTAGCGGGAGGGGCTGCTTTTGTTTGGCCCATAATTCAATCCTACGAATACTTGGACCTCAGCCCTCTTTCGATCGATGTAGACTTGAGAGGAGCATTAAGTAAACAGAATATCAGGGTTAATGTCCCATCTAGGTTTACAGTGGCCATTTCTAACGAACCGGGGGTTATGTTAAATGCAGCGGAGAGATTATTGGGGAAAACTACAGACGAGATCAGAGATATTGCGAAAGATATCATATTTGGCCAGTTAAGATTGGTTGTTGCAACCATGGATATTGAGGAGATCAATGCTGATAGAGATAAGTTTTTAGCTAATGTAGCAAGCAATGTGGGATCAGAATTAAGAAAGATCGGTTTGAGTTTAATTAATGTTAACGTAACCGATATTCAGGATGAATCCGGTTATATAGAAGCACTTGGAAAAGAAGCAGCAGCCAAAGCAATTAATGATGCCAAGAAAAGTGTAGCGGAAAAGAACAGAGATGGGTCAATTGGAGAGGCTAATGCGAGTATGGATCAAAGAATTAAAGTTTCGGAAGCAGATGCTCAGGCCAAAATAGGAGAAGCGGATGCTGAAGCGAATGCAGTCGAAGGAGAAAACGAAGCTGCAATTAAAATGGCCCAGTCAAATGCATTAAGACGACAAAGAGAGGCGGAAGCCGAGAAAGAGGCAGTAGCAACAGAGAAGATTCAAAAAGCGAATGCTCTAAAGGATGCCTATGAGGCAGAAAAAGAAGCCGAAATGGCTAGAGCTGAAAGAGAGAAAGCATCACAAGAAGCAGATATTATTGTAAAAGCGGAAATAGCTCGAAAGAAATTGGAAATAGAGGCAGATGCCATTGCAGAGCAGGCAAGAATAAAGGCCAAAGGAGAAGCAGATGCCATATTCTTAAAAAAGGAAGCCGAAGCCAAAGGTTTATTGGAAATATTACAAAAGCAAGCCGATGGATTCGATAAGATAGTAAAGGCTACAAATGGACAGACAAAAGAAGCCATCCTTATGTTAATAGCTGATAAATTACCGGAATTGGTTAAAACACAAGTGGACGCCATTAAGGGAATCAAGATTGATAAAGTAACTGTTTGGGAAAATGGACAAAACACCGGTGAAGGTAACAGTACATCTAACTTTATCTCGGGCCTTTACAAATCAGTACCTCCTATGCAGGAGTTATTCAATATGGCGGGAATGGAATTGCCGGCTTATTTAGGGAAGGAAGGAAAGAAAAAGGAGGCGGAAGAGAAAAAGGAAGATGAGTAGTGGATATTAAAAATCTGTTATTGGAAGAACATTCAAAGAAACAATCCAATATAATTACTCAAGGAGTTCTCAAGAATCATAACTTGATGAAGGATTTGATGGATTGTTTCTTCGACGATCACTATAGATTATCTCAAAGAGCGGCATGGTCGGTGTCTATGGTTGCCGAAAAAAAGCCAGAACTACTACAACCCTATTTACAAAAAATGGTTGAAGGACTTTATAGAGAGGATGTACATGATGCAATAATTCGTAATACACTTAGGGTTTTTAGTTTTGTTGAAATACCAGAAGAATTGGAGGGAGAACTATATGATCGATGTATGTATTTCTTAGGTCACCTGAAGATAGCAAATGCCATAAGAGTGTTTTCGATGTCGGCAAGCTCAAGGATAGCTATTAAATATCCGGAACTTAGAGAAGAGTTAATTCAGGTTATTACTATGTATAATACTCCCGATGCTACTCCGGCTTATAAATCTCGAGCAAAAAAAGTATTGAAATACCTCAATCAATAATTATTTTCTTACCAATACAGCAATATTTTCTATATGATGAGTGTGTGGAAACATATCCAAAGGCTGCATTTTTTGAATCGTATACTTATCTTTCATTAAGGCCAAATCTCTTGCTTGTGTAGAAGGATTACAGCTTACGTAAATGATTTTCTTTGGAGAAGCATTTAGAATAGTTTGAACAACGTCTTTATGCATTCCAGCTCTGGGAGGATCAGTGATAAGAATATCTGGTTTTCCATGCTTTTCGATGAATCGATCATTAAGAATATCTTTTACATCACCAGCATAAAACAGACAGTTGTCAATATTATTAATTTGAGCATTTCGATTGGCATCTAGAATGGCTGCTTCTACTTCTTCAATTCCTATTACTTTTTTGGCTTGGTCAGCAACAAATAATGCAATACTACCAAGGCCTGTGTATAGATCATACACGGTTTCTTCTCCTGTCAAATCAGACAACTCTTTTACCTTACTATACATGGTCTCCGTTTGAAAAGTATTGGTTTGAAAAAAAGATTTAGGACCTATCTCATAGCGGATGTCATTAAGTTTTTGAGACAAAACAGGTTTGCCGTAGTATAATAAGAATTCTTGATCAAAAAGAGAATCGTTTTTCTTTAGATTAATAACATAGAATAGACTGGAAATATTAGAAAATTGAGATTGTAAGTCTTCTAGTATTGTGTTTATTTTTTTGTCGTTCTTTTCTCCAAAAACCAAAGTGACCATCCATTGGCCATTAGCATTGTTTCTTAGCACGAGATTACGCATGAGACCTTCATTTTTATTATAATCATAAAATGAATAGCTATTTTTTTTACAAAATTGTGCAATATGATTTCGTATTTCATTACCATAATTGTCCTGCAATAAACACTCTGAAATAGGGACAATTTTATCATATGACCCGGGAGGATGGAAACCTAACGCAGAACCCCTTTCCGTTATATTAGGATTATTTATTTCTTCTTTAGTAAGCCATCTTTTTGTGGAAAAACTATATTCCAATTTGTTACGATACTGAAAAATTCGAGGAGAGGGCAGAATTTTTTTAATTATAGAGGTATCAATTTTGGCAATTCGTTGCATGGCATCAACCACGGTTTGGGTTTTATGTTTTAGCTGTGTTTCGTAACTAAGATTTTGCCATTTACATCCTCCACAAATACCGAAATGTTGACATTTCGCTGGAATACGATCATCAGACATTTTTTTAAAGTCTTTCACGATTCCAAAAGGCAAGCCTTTTTTCTTTCTGAGTACTAAAACATCCACTACATCTCCCGGGACAGCTTTATCTACGAAAACAACTTGACCTTCTTTATTTCTACCAACAGCTTTTCCTTTGTCGGCCACACCAGTTATAGTTACATCAAATAAGATTTTCTTTCTTCTTGCCATATCACAAAAGTAGATTCTATTAAAGGATTATATTTACAAATCAACGGGTAATTTTTAGACTTTCGCCCATAATTTTCTTAAAGCCAAAAAACCTGCCAAGGCTAAAATGAGAGACATAAAGAATCCAAGATATTGGCCGTAAAGAAAATAACCTAGTCCGAAAAGACAGCTGTAAATAATAATGCAGCCTATAAACATCATTAATATTTCAGTTGTAATACTGTTTTGTGGAGGGGCTAATTGTTTATTATCTAATTGGTCAATTACTTTCTTCCATCCTATTTTATGAGGCCTAATCAACTCATAAAAAGTAATGAGAGTGTTTTCATTAGTGGGTCTGGTGAAAAAGGTAACCAATACCCAACTCAAAGTAGTTATGGAAACACCAATCAACATTTTTTGATAAGATTCTAGAGGAATATTTATCATATAATCATAAAGTGCAATTTTTATTCCGTCACTAGACCCGATTATTTTCCATTCGAAGAAAAGAGCTATTACAAAGGACACAACCATTGCGGATATTTCACTAAAGGCATTGATACGCCACCAAAACCATCTCAAAAGAAACAACAAACCTGTTCCGGCACCAATTTGAAGCAGAATATTAAAAGCTTCCATTGCACTAGTTAAATATAAGGCCATGATAGCAGCCAAAAACATAAGAAATACAGTAGATATTCTTCCAATAGCTACCTGTTTTTTCGGACTAGCGCTAGAATCTATAAAACGAACGTAAAAGTCATTAACCAAATAAGAGGATCCCCAATTTAAGTGGGTACTTATGGTAGACATCAAGGCGGCAACCAAGGCGGCAATAACCAAACCTAGGAGACCTTTAGGGAGCAAGCTCAACATTGCGGGAAAGGCTAAGTCATGAGCAAGAATATCCTTATTGATACTTGGAAAAGCAATGTGAATACTTTCTAATGTAGGGAAGACAATTAATGAACCTAATGCTATTAGAATCCAAGGCCATGGTCTCAATGCGTAGTGTGCAGCATTAAAAAAAAGTGTAGCTTTTACGGCATCTTTCTCTTCCTTAGCCGAGAGCATTCTTTGTGCTATATAACCTCCTCCTCCTGGTTCTGCTCCCGGATACCAAGTACTCCACCACTGAACAGCAATAGGAATGAAAAAGAGTGGAACAGCCACATCCCAATCGGTAAGATCTGGGAAAAAGCTAGTTTTGTCACTTACATTGGGATGGTTGATAAGATTCTGAATTCCATTTATTGCTGGTAGATTTACAATGTAAATAGCCGCAGCAATCATTCCTATCATGCTAAGGCCGAACTGGAAAAAATCGGTTAAAATTACACCTCTTAATCCACCAAGGGATGAATAAATAACAGTAACAATCGAAACAAGAACAACTGTTTGAAAAGGACTTAGTCCCAGCATGATCCCAGCAATTTTAATGCCGGCAAGTAATACGGTTGCCATAATCATGACATTGAAAAAAACACCTAAATAAATAGCTCTAAATGCTCTTAAAAAGGTAGCAGGTTTTCCACTATATCTGAGTTCATAAAATTCGATGTCTGTTGTTATTCCTGATCTTCGCCACAGTTTGGCATAGATAAAAACGGTAGCCATCCCGGTTATTAGAAAAGCCCACCATGCCCAATTGCCAGCGACACCATTCTTTCGGATGATATCCGTTACCAAGTTAGGGGTATCAGCTGAAAAAGTAGTGGCAACCATCGAAACACCAAGTAACCACCAAGGCATATTTCTTCCTGACAGAAAAAACTCTTTCGAATTCTTTCCAGCTTTTTTGGCAGCACCAATTCCTATTAAAAGAGTAATCCCAAAAAAAGCAATAATTATAGTCCAATCAAGGGTTGAAATATTCACCTAGTTCTCTTTCATTCTTTCAATTAAACGAGCTGAAATCATTACAAAATCCATCTCTGTAATAATTCCTATTAACTGAGAACCATTAACAACAGGCAGGCAACCGATTTTCTTTTCTCTCATTAGTTCTAGAGCGTCAATAATATTCGTGTTTTCAGAAATCGTTATGGGTTCATTGATCATAATATCTGAAACGGGAAAGGTTTTTTTGCTTTGTTTATATTTCATGTAATGTCTGAGAATTAGGCGTGCAGTTACTAAACCTATAAGGTTTCCCTTTTCGTCCTCTACCGGACAATACCGGATACTATGCCAATCCATCATCTCAGCCACTAAATCAATAATATCATCTTTCTGAACGGTGATCAAATCAGTCTGCATGAACTCAGAAACCAACAGATGATCAGGACTATAAGATTGCAGGTCATTTAAGGAAGGAATTTTCCATTTGTGAATCGGCAATCCGCTTTTTTGATGTTTTGTAATATGGGAAGTGATAATAGAGAGAACCTCATCAGAAGAAGTATGTTTTCTAAGGTTGGTGTATGACTGAAGCATCCAACGAGCACCATTCATGTGTGAATCGGCTCTTCCTTCAATTATATCCAGATATTTGTCAATATCTTTCTTATCGATATTCTTAGACTCTAAACCCTTTCGAGCTATTGGAATCAGTTTTTCTTTTATCAGTTGAACGGCAGTTATTTTTTCGTCATCAAACCATGTAAACTTAGAATCTATACCAAACTTTGCTGCCTTAAGAAAGTTGTCTTTAGCATCATCAAAGGACATAAGTTCTTTTACATCATCAATTTCAAGATTCATCCCTTCCATTGCTCCAAGCCAAAAGACAGTGTTGGCTATTTCGTCCATTACTGTAGGTCCAGAAGGAAGGACTCTGTTTTCTATCCTTAAGTGTGGTTTTCCATTTGGACTAATTCCATAACATGGTCTGTTCCATCTATAAACGGTACCATTGTGCACTTGAAGAGCCCTAAGTTTAGGAACTTCTCCATTTTTAATTAGAGCAAGAGAATCTTCAACAACATCTGTGCTAAGAAGAACTCTAAACCGTGTAATATCTTCTCTATATATCTCTAGGATAGAGTCGTATATCCAATCCTTACCAAAACTAACTCGGGCACTTCTTTCTCTCATGTGGTCATGAGAAGAGCGATGATCAATACTTTGCTGAAACATTGCTATTCGACTTTCGTGCCACAAACGTTTTCCAAAAACAATAGGCGAGTTAGCTGCTATAGCCATAGTCGGAGCGGCTAGCACTTGGGCAATGTTGTACATCTTGACAAAATTGTCAGGAGAAACCTGCAAGTGAACTTGAAAACTCGTGTTTACAGCTTCTAATAAAGGAGAGTTTGATTTTATATTAAGTTCGTCTATTCCCTCAATATTTAATTCAAAAGAAGGCCCTAATCTTTGATTTTTAAGAGCTTCCATAAGAGCGAAATACCTCTTTTTTGGTGTGAGGTTGTCCATTTCCATATGGTGTTTTCTCAGGGTTGGAAGAATACCTGTCAAAACTAAATGAGTATCGAGCTCATCCAAGACCTTCTGAATGGTATTTAATTTTTGACTATTTTCCTTTTCCAATTCTGAAAAGCACGCACCATCGAAAAGTCTGGGATCTAAATTAGTTTCTAAATTAAATTTAGCTAACTCGGTTTCTACCCATGGATATTCCTTCATTTTTTCCAACGCTTCCATGGCGATAGATGCCGGTTTAAAGTTTTTTTTATGAACCAAGACCATTTCTTGTTCTGCACCAATTCGAGAAATATCGGACTCAAACCAGTCATTCTGCAGCATGTATTCCATTGCCTTGACATCTGCGAGTAATGCCTTGACAAATTTCTGCATTTGCTTTTTACTATATAATAGAGAGACTTTCTGTTCACCCATGTTTTAACTTTTAAGCTCAAGAGTTTAAGTATCTAGGTCTTCTAAATATCTTTTTAACTTATTTAGCAAGTTACAAACCAAAACCCCTTATCTTTCGTTATCAATTACTAAAAGTATACCAAATTTGATGAAATCTACTTGTTTTTCATATTTTTTCGCCCTTTTTGTAGGTAGCATTTTAATAGGCGGTTGTGGATCTGACGATGTTCCGGAGGTTTTGATTAATGCAGAAGCAGATTTCGAGATTTTGGTTGAAAAAAGTAGCACATTGGTTACTCATTATTATAGATCATTTAATGTAAGGACGAACATTAGCAATTATACTGGATCCAAAGACGGCATTACAATAAATCCTTATAGTGCTACTATGGAGGGAATATTTGTGAAAGAATCATATGGTTTTATCAGAGATATTAGTATCTACGTTATTTCGCAAAATGACCCTTCCAAAAGAAAAGAAATATTCTATCGGGAGGAGATTTTACCAAATGAGGATGAGACACTTGAACTCTTTCCAACTTTACTGGATGTGACCGATATTTTATCCGAAGAAATAGTGGATATAGAAGTTAGGATAAACCTCAGAAGTTTTGTTCCTCAAACATTTGATAATAGAATTAGGTTTAATTATTCTATAAAATGAGTGAAGCAAGGACATATTACTATATGATTGAATTCATTTTAGACAACAATATCAAGGATAGTTGGAGGGATATCATGAACGATTTTAAATGTGAAATCGAAAAGTTATATGATACAGGTAATCTAACTTTTATAACGACCTCTAAAGAATATGACAAAGCATGGATTATTATAAAGTGTGGATCTGAGAGCGAGTTGTTGTTCTTGATGGAAGACTTATCTATACTTAGAAACAGCATTTATCAGTATACCCAACTTAGCATGGTAGAATCAGCTCATGAATTACCCTTGGTATGCCTAAATTAACCCCTGATGGAGTTGACCAATAGAAAGTTCATTCTCTATTTACTTGCTCTTATAAACTTCACACATATCGTTGACTCGATGTTAATAATGCCTCTTGGAGATATTTTTATTAATGAATTTAAAATCAATTCATCAGAGTATAGTATTTTGGTCAGCGGCTACTCTTTTGCCGCATTTGTATCAAGTCTTTTAGGTATAGTATTTATAGATCGTTTTAGTCGAAAAAGAAGTTTGATTACTATGTATCTAGGATTTTCGATCGGAACGCTGCTTTGTGCATATACAAATGGGTATTATGAGCTTTTATTCCTTCGAATATTCACCGGTTTTTTTGGAGGAATTATAGGGGCCTTGATATTATCTGTAATTAGTGATTTGTATTTGTTTAAAGAGAGGGGTGCTGCAATCGGAATATTATTTATGTCTTTTTCTGCAGCTTCGGCCCTT
This sequence comes from Saprospiraceae bacterium, assembly GCA_965230495.1. GTDB lineage: Bacteria > Bacteroidota > Bacteroidia > Chitinophagales > Saprospiraceae > JACJYM01. The sequence continues at coordinate 3,155,476 of OZ246004.1, forward strand.
GGAGTACCTATAGGAATTTATTTGGCCGGTGAATCGGAATGGAAACTTCCTTTTAAGCTAATAGGAATCTTTGGACTAATAATTTCAGGAATAATCTATGTTGTATTTCCTGAGATGAAGGATCATCTGGAGAATAAGTCGAAAAAGATAGAGGTTGGGACCATTTTTAGAAATATTTTTAAAGATACGAATCAAGTGAATGCATTGATTGCCGGTTTTGTTTTGGTAATGGCACATTTTGTTATTATACCTTTTATCTCACCGTATATGATCACTAATGTCGGTTTAAGCCAGAATGATATAGCGGTGCAATTCTTTTTTGGTGGAGCCGCTACAGTAATATCGTCACAAATTATTGGAAAGAGTACAGATAAGAGAGGAGTGATGAAGGTCTTTGTCATAGTTTTATTTTTGTCTTTTATTCCAACTATATTAATTACGAATCTTGGGGCATCAAGTTTGGTTCTTGCAACTGTTATTACTACGGCATTCTTTATTTTTGCGACGGGAAGAATGATCTCTCCTAATACCATAATCACAGCCGCCGCAGGACCAAATAATAGAGGTAGCTTTATGAGTGTTAAGTCTGCACTACAACAGTTGGCGGTAGGACTGTCTGCCTTTATTAGTGGACAGATTATGTATCTTAATAAAGAGACTGGAGTCTATGAAAACTATAATTATGTGGGATATTTGTCAATAATATTAGGAATATGGGTTGTATTTTTATTGCGAAAAATAAAGGTGGCTCAGGGTAACTAGAGTATCAAATGTCATTTGGAAAGTAATAGATATCTCATTGGACACAATATTTGTAGTTTTAGGCTTTAAAAAATAAATATGATTCTGGATATTATAGTTGCATGTATTATTGCCTTAGGTTTTTATTTGGGATTTCAGAGAGGATTAATAAAGACAGTTTTTGACACCTTGTCCTTACTTATTGGAATATTAGCTACACTTAAATTCTCATCTATTGTAATTGGCATCTTGCAGAGCATCTTGAATATTAATGTATCTATTACTTATATCCTTGGAATTGTTTTGACATTTATAGGAGTCATGGCGTTAATAAGATTCATCGGGAAAAAACTAGAAGATATAATGGAGGCTGCCAACATAAATTTTCTCAATAAGATAGGTGGAGGAGTATTGCAGGGACTTTTCTTTGCTATTTTGCTTAGTTATGGAATCTTTTTATGCAGTAATATTGGAGTTATAGAAGAAAAAACAAAGAAGGAATCAATGACTTACCCAACTATGGAGACTTTACCTACTTACACAAAAGAGGGTCTGACAAAATTGAAGCCATTCTTTATGGGTTTTTGGAATAAAACCATAGAAACCATGGATGCTATTAAAGGTAAAGCCGACGACAGCATCGATAGAAAAGAAGAATAAGCCTATTCTACGATTGTAATTTTCAACATATTAGTTTTAAACCTCTTATGAAGAGGCATACTTCCAGTATTGACGATTATATCGTTTGTCTTAATATAGCCTTTCTCTTTTAGCATTTCAGCAAGATCATGAATAGTCTCATCCGTTGTAGTAAACTTATCGTAGATAAAACTTTTTACACCCCATACAAGAGACATAGTGGAAGGTATAAATTCTCTATCTGAAAAGATAAATATGTTACACTTTGGCCGATAACTGGACATTTTAAAACCAGTATAACCTGTTACAGTTAGTCCAGTAATGGCTTTGGCATGGATATCTTCAGCCACCTTTGGAGCCATTAAACAGATGTTGTCACTCAAAAAAGAATCTGATTTAGGATCAGGCTTAGGCCTTTTACTTTGCATTTCATAATTGAGCTCTGCTTCGGCAATAATTTTATTCATTGCTATAACTACTTGGTCAGGATGATGACCGACAGACGTCTCACCACTTAACATTACACAATCAGCCCCGTCTAAAACAGCGTTGGCAACATCTGTAATTTCAGCCCTTGTGGGAGAAGGATTGGAAATCATACTCTCCATCATCTGTGTAGCAACAATAACAGGTTTAGCCTTTTGAATACAACGCTTTATTATTTGTTTTTGCAAAGGAGGAAGTTTTTCCATGGGAACTTCTACTCCTAGGTCTCCCCTAGCAATCATGACAGCATCGGTAGCTTTGATAATTCCCTTGAGGTTAATGATAGCTTCAGGCTTTTCAATTTTTGCGATAACTTTAGCAAAGTGTTTCTTTTCAACAATTCTTTGCTTCAAGTCTATAATGTCATCAGCTTTTCGCACAAAAGAAAGAGCAACCCAATTGACAGGTTGAGTGAGTATAAAGTCTAAGTCTTTTAAGTCCTTTTCGGTAAGACAAGGTAAACTAAGTGAGGTATCGGGAAGATTGACTCCTTTGTTCGAAGAAAGAACAGAACCGTGCAAAACCTCAAGTTTAACTTTAGACTTTTTATCTGTCTCAACCACATTGAGAACAATTTTCCCATCATCCACAAGAACTTTGTCCCCTTTTTTGACATCTGAAGGAAAACTTGCATAGCTCATGTATATTTTATTCAGATCTCCTTCACACTCTTCATTGACAAAAGTTAGAATATCTCCTTTTTTAATATTAAGAGAGCCATTTTTAATTTTACCTATTCTTATTTTAGGACCTTGCAGATCAGCTAAAATACCGACATGAGCACCATATTCTTTACGAATCTTTAGAATATTGTTTATTGTTGATAAATGATCTTCATGAGACCCATGAGAGAAATTTAAACGAAATACATCAACCCCACTTTTGGCAAGTTTGATAAGCATTTCCAAACTACTGGATGCTGGGCCAACAGTAGCAAGTATTTTCGTTTTTTGTCTTTTATCAAAAACGGACTTTTTATATTTCATAACTCAATATTCTGGGCACAAAGATAGTGTTAGATATACAATATCTAACTAATTAAATAGATTATTAACGATGACTTAACGTGCTTATCTATTGTTTGATTTCTGTAGATAGTTCTCTAAAGCCATCGACATACTAGGAGATTCAGGTGTTGGAGCTCCAATATTAACCTTAAGGCCAGCTTTTTCCACCGCAGAAATAGTGCTATTTCCGTACACCGCTATTCGAGTATCATTCTGTTTAAAGTCTGGAAAATTATCAAATAAAGAAGAAATTCCAAGAGGAGAGAAAAACACTAAAACATCATAAGTAACATCACTAAGATCTGATAAGTCACTTGCTACCGTCTTATACATCATTACATCTTTGTAATTGATATCGTTTTTATCTAGATATTCTACAACTTTTTTAGATCCAAGATTAGAGCAAGGAAGTAAGAACCGCTCATCTTCTTTGTGTCGCATAAAATAAGTATGTAAGTCCTCTATTTTTCTTTTACCTACAAAAACTTTTCTTTTTCTATAGAGAATAAACTTTTGTAAATAATTAGCGATGGCTTCGGTCAGACAATAATACTTGGTATCGGCAGACATTTTTACTCTCATCTGCTCGCATAATCTGAAAAAATGCTCAATAGCATTTTTACTTGTAAATATTATAATGGAATACTCATCGGGCCTTATTCTATATCTTCTGAACTCTTTTTCGGTTACACCCTCAACTTGGATAAACTGTCTCCAGTCAATAGTTAGCCCCCATTTCTTTTCCAAATCGTAATAAGGAGATCTCTCAGGTTTTGGTTGAGAGATAAGAATAGTCTTTATTTTTTTATAAGATTCAGCGTCGTTGGCTTTTAAGGCAGCGGAAGAATTGTTGTTAGCCATAAATCTCAAAATATATTTATGATTTATTAAAAACTCTGCACTATTATTTTAGTAAAAAGCACTAAGGGTGCTATTTCGAGGGTGCAAAGGTAAATAAAAAAATAGAAAAAGTTGTTAGTCACATGTTTTAAAGAAACTAAAAGGCCTCTCAAATAAACCATTAGAAGCAGAGAAAGGGTAAAGAATAGCCCTAAATATACAAAGGTGCTTTGAAGTGAGGGAAGGCCAAAAGCCAATATAAAGTTAACGGGAATAAGTATGATACCAGTAATTATAGAATATGTCTCTAGGGTAAAATTATAATAAGCAATTTCTTTTCTAATTGGATATATTAAGGCTACTAGGAAAAGTAAAACATGTTTTATTAAGTAAATAATAAAAGCTCCCGCCAAAACTAATGGTAAGGAGAGATCGTGATCTGCTCCAGTAAAGGTTTTTACACTTAAGAGTAAAAAAATACTCAGGGATACGAAAAAAATTAAGTAAAGAAGAATGAAATGGACCGAAAGACCTCCGTTTTCGTCTTTTTGTAAGCCCTTAAGAGTGTTTTCGTTGAATACCGAATGGAACGTTCTGTTAATCAAACCTTTGTTCGTATTGATGATAACAGCCAGAGCCACAAGTACAAGAAAAAGAATCCACAAAATGTTAGTACTATTCTTCGATTTTGGAGTTGACTTAGTTATACTTTTTTTAGTAGAGATTTTCTTTTTCAAAGGAATATGCGAAACTTCAAATGGGTTTTTAGCAGAAACATTCTTTTTAGTAGCACTACCCTCAGAAGAAAGTCTACTTTCAACATCAAATGTATTGACCTGATTGGATTTTTGCTTTTCTACCTTTCGTGTTGGTATATCGAAAGGGTTTTCACTTTTTTCGTTTTGGCATTCTGCAGTAATTGATGCCCCGATCAAAAGTGTTATCGGAAATACTAATCTGATTATGTTTCGTTGGTAAAACATCATAATAAACTTAGACACTGCAATAATTTTACCAAAATCTTTAAATAGAAAATTAAGAGCCAAAATCAAATATTTTGCAAAGCGAAGTTAACAAGCTGTTAATCTGTTAAAGGGTATTTCTAGATTAATTAACTTTAGACTTGAATCAATAAAGTTCATGCAAAGCTATCTTATTCGAAGATTTGTTTTATTGGGTGCAGTAACCATTGTTGGAATGATAGCCATTCAAACATATTGGCTGAAAAAAACATGGGAACTTAAGGATAAGGAGTTTGATCAAACAGTAAGAATTATCTTAAGAAAGGTAGCCCTTAAAATTTCCGATTTTAATGGAACAGAGCTGCCTAAAACAGACTTAATCCAAAGAAGATCATCTAACTTTTATGCAGTCAATGTCAATGCCTCTATTTACCCGAGTGTCCTTGAGGATTATTTGATTCGAGAAATGGAAAATCATTCTTGGAATACTGACTTTGAATATGCTGTTTATAATTGTACTAGTGATGAAATGGTTTATGGTAATTACTGTACCGTGGGACCAGACTTAGAGTTCAAGGATAGAAAAACCAGCGATCTACCAAAATTTGATGATGAAGATTTGGTTTATTATTTCGTAGTTACTTTTCCTTCAAGAGAAAACTATCTTTTAAGTAATATGAGAACGAGTCTGATTTTTGGAATTATCACCACATTAGCAATTATCTTTTTTTTATATAGTATCTGGGTCGTATTACAACAAAAACGGTTGTCCGAATTGCAAACAGACTTCATAAATAATATGACCCATGAATTCAAGACACCTATAGCTTCTATTAAAGTTGCTTCCGAAGTACTTTTAAAAAATGAAGAGCTTAAGAATAACGAAAGGGTAAAAAAGTATTTGGAAATCATAGGAAATCAAAATACCCGATTAAATGATCAGGTGGAAAAAGTTTTACATGTTGCCAAGTTAGAACAAAACAAACTAAAACTTAACAAGGAGGTCTTTGATTTGCAAATCTTACTCAAGGAAATAGTAGAGAATGAAAATATTAAGGACCAAGCCAAAGTAACGTTACGAGTTAATGGCGAAGGTTCTTTCAAGCTAGAGGCGGACAAACACCACACCACAAATGTGTTATATAACATCATTGACAATGCTATTAAGTATTGCAAAGAGGAACCAGTAATAGATATTGTATTAAGCAAAGAATCAGCTTATTTCGATGTAGAAATAAGAGATAACGGAATAGGAATTAACAACGATGCCATCAAAAGTCTATTCGATAAATTTTATCGTGTGCCTACAGGAAATATTCATGACGTTAAAGGATTTGGCTTAGGCCTTTTTTACGTTAAGCAAATTGTTGATGCACATAATTGGAAAATAAGTGTCAAATCTGAGGAAACTAAAGGAACCTCTTTTATCATAAAAATACCTAATAGATATGAAAAGTAAGACGAGAATATTTTATGTTGAAGATGATCAAACGCTAAGTTTTCTCACAAAGGATAATTTAGAATCCGAAGGATATGAAGTAAACCATTTTGATGATGGAGAAGAGGCACTTAAGAATTTTTCTCCGGCGAAATATGATTTGTGCATTTTGGATGTTATGTTACCCAAAATGGATGGCTTTACTTTGGCAAAGAATATTAGACAGTATGATCAGGAAATACCCATTATATTTTTAACTGCAAAATCTTTAAAAGAGGACAAAATAGAGGGTTTAACCATAGGGGCTGATGATTATATCACAAAACCATTCAGTATAGAAGAACTGGTACTTAAGATAAAAGTCTTTTTGAAAAGAAAGTATATAACAAATGCTCCGGACACAGATAACTATGCATTAGGTTCTTACAATTTTGATTATAAAAACCTCGAATTAGTAGGTCCAACGACGAAAAAGACACTTACTCAAAAAGAGGCAGATTTACTTAAACTTCTTTGGAAAAATAAAAATCAAGTTTTGAAAAGAGGTGAAATTTTGGTCAATGTTTGGGGAGAGGATGACTATTTCTTGGGTAGGAGTATGGATGTGTTCATATCAAGGCTAAGGAAATACTTAAATGAAGATAGTACATTAAAAATAGAGAATGTACATGGAGTTGGGTTTAAAATGGTTCATTAATGAACAAAGGGAAACTAAACTTGTTTGCTACTTCTTTATGGATTGTTGTTGTTCTGATTTTTTCAGCTTTTGTTAGAAACTCTCCAACAAAAATTTACCCTAAGACCATAGGCAATACGGCTACAATTATATTGATCGATGGACTCTCGAATAATATATTTAAAAATTTATTAGCAGAGAATAAGCTGCCATATTTTTCAAAATTGATTGATCGGTCAATTTATGTTGAAAATGGAATTTCTTCATTTCCTTCGATGACAGGCTACGGGTATTATCCCTTTGTTACCGGCGAGAAATCAACGGATAGTGGTGTATTGGGCTTACGATGGTTCGATAGATCAAGAAATAAAGGAAACCTCAGAAACTATGTCGGAAAGTCTAATGTCCATATGAACAAGGATGTAAACCCTGAAATAAAAACCTTCTTTGAATTAAGCAAGCCCTATTATAGTTGTAGTATTAATTCCTTTATGGATAAAGGAGTAGAAAACCAGGTCATAACGGGATGGTATCATTCTACAGCTAAATATCAGGGTAAATCAGTTTTTAAGATTCTTGAAAAAATGCCTTTTCTTGGGAAGAAACTTACGAAAGATCATTTTGAGCACGAAACATATGTACAGGAGATAGCCCTAAGACAATTGGAAAAAAATCCTAAACTTCAATGGATTACTTTTCCATCTCCAGATGCTTATAATCACATACATGGAACAGATACTATTTACGAAGAGTTGATTATTCATTTGGATTCATTGGTGGGCAATATTATTGAAAAATCGGTTGAATTAGGACAGGCGGAGCAAAGGTTATTTGCTATTGTTTCAGATCACGGAGTGTCAGATGTTTATAAAAATATAGACATTATAAGAGAGATGAACGAGAAAACGTCATTATCAATTTATAGGGGAAAATCAGTAAATATTAAAAGTGGAGCTTTAGACTTGCCTATTAACAAGTTGGATAAATATGAAGGTGTATTTGTGATCAATGGTAACTTGTGTGGCTACTTGTATTTAAGAGATCCTTCTAAACCAGAAAATGAACAATGGAGAGAAAACTTGAATAGTCAAACTCTTAGGAAATATCCCATAAAAGATAAGAAGATTAACGTTCCTAATAGTTTAGCAGAAATAGAAGGAATAGACTTGGTAGTTTTTCGAGATAACGACACGGTTCATATAAAACGAAGTGAAGAAGAGGCAATCATTTTTTCGGAAAAGGACCATATGATTTATGTGAGAAAAACAGGAGATCCACTGGAACTAGGACAAGATTATCGATTAACGCAGGAGGAGTGGTTGGATAAAAATTATAATGGAACATACCCATTTGGTGTACCCAGAGTTTATGAACTAATGATGACCAAAGGAATGGGAGATATTTTATTCACAAGCCAAAAAGGATATGATTTAGCATCTGATTATGAGATAATAGTATCAAATTACAAGGGAGGTCATGGCGGTCTTTCAAAAGAGGTCCTTAATGTACCTTTTATTTTACACTATCCTGACGAACGATGTGAAACAGTTCAGGCTAAAACAAGCGAACAGGTAGGAGAAATGATTAAAAAACACTTAGGATTCTAAATCTTGTAGTAATAAATGAAGACTTTAATAGTTAATTTTAGGCAACTAATCTAATTATTTGATGTCTTCTAAAGGGTCGAATTTATTTTCGCCAAACGTATCAAAATATTTTAATAACAAACCAAATCAAAATGCACATGGAGAATTTCAGGACATCTCTAGTTTACTTATTTCTTTTTCTTCCTTTTGTTTTGGGAGCTCAGCTTCCAGCAGAAATGATACAATATCCAAGTATCTCTAAAGACAAAATATGTTTTACCTATGGGGACGACTTGTGGATCGTTAATAAAGAAGGAGGAACTGCACATAGACTAACAACAACTGCAGGCAGGGAAACAACGGGCATTTTTTCTCCTGATGGGAAAACCATTGCTTTTAATGCTAATTATGACGGAGGGTATGACATATATACAATACCGGTGACAGGAGGGACACCATTTAGAGTGACCACTCATGGAATGGCGGAGTTCGTAAAAGGATGGTCAAAAGATGGAAAAGAGCTGATTTTTACTTCTTCTATGAAAAGCGGAAAGCAACGTTGGAGTCAGGCCTATACAATTTCTAAAGAAGGAGGTTTGCCCACCAAATTACCCATGGAAAAGGTTTCGGAACTTGATTTTCACGAAAATGGAGAGTTAATAGCCATGACAGATAAGAGCAGGTTATTTCGAACATGGAAAAGATATAGAGGCGGTACGGCACCAGATATTTATCTTTTTAATACCAAGACCTTAACATCAGAGAATATTACTAATAATATTGCGAATGATGAATTACCTATGTGGTCCGGGGATATTCTTTATTATCTATCCGATCAAGACAAACACAAAAAATTCAACATTTGGAAATATGACTTAAATACCAAACAGCATAGTCAGGTTACTAACTTTACAAATTTTGATATTCGCTTTCCCTCCATGGGGGATGGAGAGATGGTTTTTGAAGCAGGTGGTGAACTCTATAAATTGAATCTCACATCTCAAACTTCTGAAAAAATCGATGTTCACGTACTTGGAGACTTTACAGAAATAAAACCAGTTAGAAAAAATGTCAAGAACTACATGCAAAATATTGAAGTCTCAGCAGACGGAAATAGAGTAGTTGTAGAAGCAAGAGGAGAGCTTTTCTCTGTTCCAGGAAAAGAAGGAATCACACGGAATCTAACAAATAGTTCAGGAACGGCAGAGCGATATCCCAGTTGGTCTCCCAACGGTAAGTTTATTGCCTACTGGTCGGACAAAACAGGTGAGTATGAACTGAACATAAAGGATTTAACAGATGGTACTGTTAAACAAATAGGAAAGGAAGGACCTGGATTTAGGTATAATCTACACTGGTCTCCTGATAACGAAAAAATTGTTTTCGTTGATCAAGAAATGAATATTAGAATAGCGGATATAGAGAATAATACGATTACGAAAGTTGATCAGGAAATATCACTTTTCGAAGGAGGACTAAGAGGTTTTTCTATAGATTGGTCAAGTGATAGCAGATATTTTACTTATACTAATACACACGATAACCTGAATAGTATTATATGTGTTTATGATACTAAAGAAGCAAAAAAACATGTAATCACTTCTGCTTTTTACAACGATGCAAATCCTGTGTTTTCAGCGGATGACAAATTTATTTACTGTACCACTGATAGAGTATTTGAGCCTGTGTACTCTGATTTTGACAACTCGTGGATATATCCTAATGCAACTAAATTGGGAATGATTCCTTTGACTAAAGACATTGAAAATCCTATTGAAATTAAAAACGATACAGTAGCTATTGTAGTAAAAGAAGATAAAAAGGACGAGAAGGAAGACAAAGAAAAAGAGGAAGATGATAAAGAAGAAGATGATCAAGAAGAAGGAGTTAAAATAGATTTCGATAATATTGAATCTAGGATGGTTGTATTACCTGTTGAATTAGGGAATACAGGAGGAATAGCAGCTGCTAAGGATAAACTAATCTATGTAAAATCTCCAAGAAGTGGTTCTAAGGGAGATAAGGCTAAATTAATGTATTATGACTTCGGAAGTGACGAAGAAAAGACCATTATAGAAGGTGTCAGAGGATTTGAAGTCTCAGCAAACAAAGAAAAAATATTGGTGTACCAGGGAGGAAACTGGGGAATTATAGACGTAGGAGAGGGACAAAAGATGGAAGACCCTATTGACCTATCGAATCTTAATATGTTGATAAATCCTAGAGAAGAGTGGCATCAAATTTTTGACGATGTATGGCGATTTGAGAGAGATATGTTCTATGATAAAGAAATGCATGGAGTAGACTGGGAAGCGATGAAGGAGAAATATAAACCACTTATTGATCACGCAGCTTCAAGATATGATGTCAATTTTGTGATTGGAGAGTTGATCGGAGAGATGAATGCTTCGCATACATACAGAGGAGGAGGAGATTCTGAATACGCTAAGTATGTGGGAGTTGGTTACCTTGGTGTTGACTATAAATTAACTAACGGAAAATATCAAATTGCTAAAATTATTGAAGGAGCTGCTTGGGACACAGAAGTAAAATCTCCACTAAAAGATATAGGTAATGATATTAATGAAGGAGATTATGTTTTAGCTGTTAATGGAATGCCTATATCAGAATCTTTTGATCCAAATGCAGCTTTGCAAGGGATGGCTGGAAAGACAGTGGAACTTACTATTTCAAAAACAGGAATGGAATCAGATGCAAAAACTTATTTAGTAAAACCTCTTTCAGATGAGACAAGATTGAGAAATCTAGCCTGGATCGAAGAGAATAGAAAATATGTGGATGAGAAATCGGGAGGAAGAATTGGGTATATCTACGTGCCAAGTACCGGCATCGGTGGTCAGGACGAATTAGTAAGAATGTTTTATGCACAACATCACAAAGATGGACTTATTATTGACGAAAGGTTCAATAACGGAGGTCAGATACCCGATAGATTTGTAGAATTGTTAAACAGACCTTTACTATCTTACTACAAGACGAGAGTAGGTAAAGACTGGGCATGGCCACCCAAGGGACATTATGGACCGAAAGCAATGTTAATCAATGGATGGAGTGGAAGTGGAGGAGATGCCTTCCCTGATTACTTCAGAAAGAGAGGATTGGGCCCATTAATAGGATCGAGAACGTGGGGAGGATTGATAGGAATTTCTGGTTCACCTCGACTAATAGATGGTGGTGGCGTGACGGTTCCTACCTTCAGAATGTATCATTTGGATGGTACTTGGTTTGAAGAAGGGCATGGAGTAGATCCTGATATTGAAGTACCTGAAAACCCGGGATTAGAGGCTCAAGGTAAGGATGTACAATTGGATAAGGCAATAGAACATGTTTTAGGAGAACTAAAGGAAATGGATAAAAAACCTAAGCTAAAAGTACCTGAAGCAGAAGATCGTTCAAAGTAATGTATACGGGCCCTCTTGATGGAGGGCCTTTTTAATTTAAACTTCTATATTGACTAGGAGTCATTCCTGTTTTATTTTTGAATACTTTGCTAAAATGTTGAGGATATTCAAAACCTAAACCATAGGCAATTTGACTTACTGTGTTGTTAGAGTTTAGCAATACAGTCTTAGCTCTTTCGATTAAATAATAATGAATATGCTCTTGAGCATTCCTACCAGTTTCTTTTTTCAACAAATCACTTAAATAGTATGGAGACATATTTAGTTTTTCTCCACAATAGGAAACAGAAGGAACACCATGTAACGAAGGCTGATCGCTGTGAAAGTAGTTTTTCAGAAATTGTTCAAAGTCGCTTACCACATCTTTATTAAGATTTGTCCGTGTATAGAATTGCCTATCGAAATATCGGGTACAGTAGTCAAGAAGTAATTTAATATTGGATAATATAAGTTCTTGACTATGTCGATCTATGTTTTGAACATATTCTTTTTCTATCTTGACAATAATCTCTTGCAGTGAATCTTTTTCATCTTCTGAAAGATGTAATGCTTCATTGGCATGATAGGAGAAGAAGGAGTAAGAATCTATTTTTCTTCCCAATTCGGATTTTCTTATGAGATCAGGATGAAAAAGCAATGACCAACCATTTGACTCTTCGGGAAAGTTCTTGTGATGGTCAAATTGAAGTGTTTGTCCGGGAGCAGTAAATATTATGGTCCCTTCTTGAAAGTCATAAGAATTGCGACCATAACCCATTGAACCAGATATACCATCTTTAAAACTTATATTATAAAGGTCGATGCTGTATCTGAAATCACCAAAATCAATACTTTTCCATTTTTCTCCTATTCTTATTACAGAGACCAAGGGGTGTTTGGGTTTTTCGATGTGTAAAAAGTTATGAATCTCAGAGATCGTTGATATTCTAATTATTTTACTCATTCATTAGAAATTTAATTGTTTTTGGACAGGCTTTTTACCATTCTCATAATCATTCCATCAAATTGTTTATCACTTAGCCATCTTCTACCCATCAGCGTTTGAGTGGCCATTTTTCCTGCTGCGTAACGAGTTTTTGGTTTCTTTGTCTTAATAGCGTTTTCAATTACCTCTGCAATCACTTGGGGTTCACTATAGTTGCCGGGTTTGTATGCGTTCTTAAGGACCTTTTCCATCGTTTTTTTCAATTCACCATATGGGCTGTTTTCAATAGTACCAAATTGATGATCCATGGCTTCATCAAATTCAGTTTTAATAGCTCCAGGTTCGACAATAACGACATTAATACCAAATTGCTTTAACTCTAGACGGAGACAGTCACTCCACCCTTCCAAAGCATGTTTTGTGGCATGATACCAGGCACCTAAAGGACTATATATTTTTCCTCCAACAGAAGATATGTTGATAATGGAGCCCTCTCCGTTCTGCCTCATATTTGGAAGAACGGCTTTAGTAACTTCTGCTAAGCCAAAAATATTGACATCAAATTGTCTTTTGGCCTGTTCATAACTTATTTCTTCGACAGGACCATAAACGGCGTATCCAGCATTATTGACAAGAACATCTATTCTTCCTGATTCTTCGATTATTTTTGCAACAACCTCTTTTACCTGAGAATGATCTGTGACATCCATTTGCATGGCATGACCGCCTGCTTCTACAATATCTTGCATTTTTTCTAACCTTCGGGCCACTCCATAGACGTTATGTCCTTCTTTTATCAAATGCATGGCAGTAGCTTTTCCAATACCGGATGAAGCTCCGGTGACTATAATTACTTTTTTCATATGATTATTTTATCAGTATATAATTATCTTATAAAACACGCAATAATGATTTTGTGATAAACAGTTTTGCATGCTCGTTTCATTTTATTTCTTTGCTAGTTTATTAATATCTCTATTTTCTAGTTTTTTTAAAGTTTGTGGACTATTAATGATGTTTATCATTGCTTTACCAATTTTGGAGGTTGTAGTAATAGAGTTTAATCTTTTTAAAATGGGAAATAATGGTGTTATAACAACGTATATAGCGTTATACCAACCAGTTTTGGACTTAATGCCTCGCTCTGGAATGATGGCTCCCGGTCTAAACATGTAAGCATCTTTAAACCCCCTGTTTAAAACATAATTTTCTGTTTTTCCTTTTACTCTTGCCCACATTGACCTACCTTTTTCTGTACTATCTGTTCCTGAACCAGAAACATAATTAAAGACTAAATTAGGGTTCAAAACAAAAAGTAGGTCAACCAGCCCTTTGGTATAACCGTAAGTTATCTTTGAATATAGTTGTTCACTTTTACCGACAGCAGATGTTCCCATGCAATGAAAACAAGCATCATAATCTTGTAAGTGTTCTTTTATAGTTTCTATTTGAGAAAAATCCGTCAACAATATTTCTCTAAGTTTGGAATGTGTACGATCTAAAGATGTTCTGTTAATGACTAAGACTTCCTTTACCTTGGGAGAATCCAGACATTCGAGCAAAACGCCTTTTCCAACCATTCCTGTAGAACCTGTAATTATTACCTTCATCTTTTGTTATTTAATATTCATTTTGAAATTCTTGCCACCATGTTTTTAAGGAAGTATTATGGAAATTGAATATTTCCCCAAGATGTGGAAATATTACCTCTAATTCCTTTTTTTTGGCATAGTTTAAGAAATCTTGAGCAGGCTCATACCAACTATGGGCATAAGATAAATTAAATCCTGCCCAATGTACAGGCATGGCTTTTTTTACTTGAGCATCAATAGCGGCTTGGACACTTTGCTTAGGAAACATGTGTATATCTGCCCAGTCTTCACAGTATTGTCCGCATTCCATAAATGCAAAATCAAAAGGACCTAATCTATTCCCTACCTCCAAAAAGTGCTCACCATAGCCTCCATCACCACTAAACCAGATATTTTCAGAATTCGTTTTGAACGCCCAGCCCCCCCACAAGCACCTTGCTAACGAAGAAAGTCCTCTTCCTGAGAAATGACGAGTAGGGGTAAAAGTGATTTCTATTCCTTGAAATAACCGTTTGTCCCACCAATCAAACTCTTTAATGAGATCTTCTTTAATGCCCCAACTAACCAAATGCCGTTTGACCCCAAATGATACAAAGTAATTCTTAGTTTTATTCTTCAGTCGCTGAATACTTTCATAGTCCAAATGATCATAATGGTCATGGGTTATAAGCATCAAATCTATCTCTGGAAGATCATGGATTATATCTAATGTGTTTTTGGAGAAGCGTTTGGTTTTTGTTGGAGCAATGGGAGAGGCATCTGGACCAAGCATAGGATCTATTAAGATATTTATATTGTTGATCCTCATCAGAACAACAGAATGTCCGTACCAAATAAACTTAACGGGATTATCATCCATAAAGAACGATTGTTCGTTGAGCTTTTTTATTGGTAATGGACTTTTGGGATAACTCTCTTGATGTCCCTTAATTTGTTTACAAAGAATCCCGGGTATTTTTTTCCAATCTATGGCTGTTTGAGTGTCCATAAGATTTTGGAATTTACCTTCTTTCCAATTTTTACAAGATTGGTATTTTAATTTCCATTGTTTAGTGATTTTTCCTCCAAACTGTTTTCTCATATTTATCTTTAAAAGGACTAAAAAAGATCAAACGTAAGATTTTATTAGATTGTACTTTTGAAGCAAAGATATGGTGATGAGTAGTCAGAGAATGTATACTTTTTGCTAATAAGTGTATACATTTTCCTGTTTTTAAGAAAAGATTAATATTAAGATATAAAAGGCAGTTAATTCTTGAATTTATAGTGACTGGTTTTTGTTTATGGTCTGGGTTCCATTAGATTCCTTATTTTTGTAAAATTAGTGAGTTAAAAAAATAGAATGGATACATTAACAGTAAATAAGACAAAAAGCAATACAGATACATTTCCCATTAACGGAACTGATTTTATAGAGTTTTATGTAGGGAATGCCAAGCAAGCGGCTTTATATTATCAACATTGTTTTGGTTTTGAATTAGTTGCTTATAGGGGCCCGGAAACGGGAAGCAAAGAAACGGTTTCTTATGTATTACAACAGGATAAAATCAGGTTTGTAATAACGTCTACTCTTAATCCTAATAGTGAAATAGCTGAGCATGTTTCTTTGCATGGGGATGGAGTAAAAGTATTAGCTCTTTGGGTAGATGATTGTAGAGATGCTTATGCTAAAGCCGTTTCAAAGGGGGCAGAATCGGCATTCGAACCTTATGAAATATCAGACGATTATGGAAAGGTGGTCTTAGCAGGCATTAAGACTTATGGGGATACGATTCACACTATTGTGGAAAGAAAAAACTATAACGGAGCCTTTATGCCCGGATTTCAAGCCAAAAAATCTGAAGCTCCTGCTCAGCCTATAGGTTTGAAATACGTAGATCACTGTGTTGGAAATGTAGAACTTGGAGATATGAATAAATGGGTGAAGTTTTATCAGAATGTTCTAGGCTTTAAACTTTTGATCACCTTCGATGACAAGGATATTTCTACAAAATATACTGCCTTGATGAGCAAGGTGGTTAGTAATGGAAATGGTTACATAAAATTTCCAATTAACGAACCGGCGAAAGGGTTGAAGAAGTCTCAAATTGAAGAGTATATTGATTTTTATAAAGGAGCTGGAGTGCAACATATTGCTGTTGCTACTGATAATATTATAGAGACAGTTTCAAAACTTCGACAAAACGGAGTAGAGTTTTTATATGTTCCGGATAATTATTATGATGACGTGTTAGATAGAGTCGGAAGTATTGACGAGAATCTTGAAGATTTGAAAGAACTAAACATTCTAATTGATAGGGACGATGAGGGATACTTACTTCAAATCTTTACTAAACCAGTTCAAGATAGACCCACCGTTTTTTATGAAATTATCCAACGTAAGGGAGCACAATCCTTTGGTAAAGGTAATTTCAAAGCCCTGTTTGAAGCCATAGAGCGAGAACAGGCCATTAGAGGCACTCTATAAATTCATTATCGATAGAAAAAAGGGCTTGGGGTTCTAAAAGAGAACTACCGGCCCTTTGTTTACTTAGAAGGGTAAATCATCAAAATCTTCTTGATTTTCTCCTTGTGGCTCTTGAGTTGGAAAGGAATTGATACTTGGCGGTTCATCATTGAAGGTTGGAGTATCTACCTCTGCTGCCATTTTTTCAATTTTCCAAGCGTTGAGATTTGTAAAGTATTTACCCTGCCATTCTCTTCCCCTTAGGTCGAAAAACACTTTAATCTTTTCACCTTCATTAACTTGATCAACGATCTGACATCGGTCTTGCGTTAACTGGAATTTGATATGTTGAGGATAGTTACCATCTAAAGTGATGACAAACTCTCGGGCTTGAAAACTTTCTGTCTTCTTTTCAGTATCAAATTTTTTATGCAATAATCCTTCTATCTCAAATGACATATGTTCTTTGTTTTTTAATAAGCTTTGGCAAATATTACTTTTTGGATTGATTTATTTCCACTTCTGATACATATTCCTTCTTCCTTTTTATTGTTTAAGGGAATGCATCGTATGGTTGCTTTTGTTTCTTCTTTTATTTTTAATTCCGTTTCTTCGGTTCCATCCCAATGTGCTTTGATGAATCCACCTTTTTCTTCTAATGCTTTTTTGAAATCCTCATAGTTATCCACATCCGTCATATGATTCTCTCTGAACTGAATGGCACGATTAAAAAGATTATTTTGAATCTCTTCAAGTAGATTTTCTACATATTCAGATATACCATCTAAAGAAATGCTATTTTTCTCTTTAGTATCTCTTCTGGCTACTTCTACGATATTATTGGCCAAATCTCTTTTTCCTATTCCTATTCTAATAGGAACACCCTTCATTTCGTATTCAGCAAATTTAAATCCAGGTCTTTTCTTTTCATCCCTATCAATACTTACCCGAACACCTCTGACTTTTAATTCTTTTTCAATTTTTTCTGCTACCTCCATAATCTCAGGCACTGGTTTTGGGATAGGAATAATTACTACTTGAGTAGGTGCTAACTTGGGTGGTAGAACCAAACCTTCATCATCACTGTGTGTCATGATTAGCCCACCGACCAATCGAGTAGATACCCCCCATGATGTAGCCCATACATACTCTTCCTTATTGTCTGGTGTGGCATATTTTACTTCAAAAGCCTTTGCAAAATTTTGACCCAAGAAGTGAGAAGTACCTGCTTGTAAAGCTTTTCCGTCTTGCATTAAGGCTTCAATGGTGTAGGTGTCATCCGCTCCAGCAAATCGTTCATTCTCTGTTTTTATACCTTTAATTACAGGCATGGCCATATATTCTTCCGCAAATCGTGCATAGACATCATGCATTAGCTCCGCTTCCTTAACAGCCTCTTCTTTGGTTGCATGAGCAGTATGTCCTTCTTGCCACAAAAATTCCGCAGTACGTAAAAATGGACGTGTTCTCATCTCCCATCTTACTACGTTAGCCCATTGATTAATTAATAATGGAAGATCTCGGTATGATTGAATCCAGTCTCTATAAGTATTCCATATTATGGCTTCGGAGGTTGGTCTTACTACCAACTCTTCTTCTAATCTGGCATCAGGATCTACAATGAGCTTACCTTTACTTTCCCCATCGTTTTTTAGACGATAGTGAGTTACAACAGCACATTCTTTGGCAAAACCTTCAGCATTTTTTTCTTCTGCTTCAAACAGACTTTTAGGAACAAAAAGAGGGAAGTAAGCATTTACGTGTCCCGTTTCTTTAAACATTTGGTCTAACTGTGCTTTCATGTTTTCCCAGATGGCGTAGCCATAAGGTTTGATCACCATACATCCCCTTACAGCAGAATTATCTGCTAAACCAGCCTTCTTTACAATGTCTAGATACCATTGAGAGTAATTTTCTGATCTGCTTGTTATTTCCTTTGCCATGATGACAAATAATTTTAGTTAAAGTCTGTTAAAAAAATAAAATCTGAAACTTATGAACTCCACCAAACGTATTGTATATAAGCAAGTTAAAACAAAATCAGTAAGTAAAATTTAAGATTTTATTTTGATAGATTAAATACTTCTTAACTTAAAAAGTTTCGCAAAAGTAATAAATTGCAAACTGAAAGGGATAGGGAGAGAATTTTAAAAAGTAAATATTTGACCGATGAGATTTAAAAACTACTACAGAGCATTGCTACTAATAATGAGTTTTTTGGCATATCAACAGACCAATGCTCAATTTGACGACTTATATATAGATGATGCTGAATATAGTGAAGAGTATGCTTCAGTTGGAGATTATGATTCGGATGTCTACGATGATGAGTATTATGATGACGAATACTATTCTGATGACTATGATAGTGATTATGATGGAGATGATTATGACTACTATGAAGATTTTTCATACTCTTCAAGAATCAGAAGGTTTCATCGTCCTGGAAGTGGATTTAGTTACTATTCAAACTTTTATGATCCTTGGTACGATGATTTTTATAGTCCTTACAATTTTTTTGGGGGAGGAACTACAGTAATTATTTCTTTTGGTAATGGCTGGAACAGATGGAATCGTTGGAATAGATGGAATTCCTGGAATAGATGGAATCGTTGGAGCAATTGGAATTCTTGGAATTACTATGATCCATGGTATGGCGGTTGGGGATGTCCTTCTGGTTTCTATGGAAATAATTTTTACAACAATAATTTCTATGGATATAATAATTGGGGTTATGGAAATTTCTACAATTCGAACAATTATTATTACAACAATAATGTGACATCTAATCCAAAGGGAAGCTATTACGGATCAAGAAGAGGAGGTTCGGTGAGTAGTTCGACTAAAGGTAGAAGAAACTCTCCGAGAAGAGATGTTACGAAACAAGGAGATGTGATTTCTAATGGAGGAAATGTGGTTAGTGGAGGAGTTACAAATACTAGATCAGTAAGAGGAAATAATTCTCAGTCTATAAAAGATACAGAAAAGAGTACCCCTGTTAGAAAATATGATAGGACCTCAAAAAGAAGTGACCAGTCAAGAGTATATTCTGATAGGGATAGAAAAACAGAAAGAAGAGATGATAGATATAAGACTGACAGAAGAAAGAAAAATGAGAAAATAAATAAAAGCAAAAGAAGAGATTCTAGAGAGGGAAATTCTATCTATAAGAGAAAGAAAAGAGAAAGAACTAAGAGTTATGACAACAACACTAGATCAAAGTCAAAGTCTTACGATAGCTCAAGGTCTTCTAATTCATCAAGAAGCTACAATTCGTCTCGATCTTCAAGTTCGAGAAGTTCAGGCAGTAGTTCAAGATCTTCAAGTAGAAGATCAAATAACTCAAGCAGTAAAGGCAGTAGTAGCAGTAGAAGATCTTCAAGACGTGGGAACTAGAAAATAAAAAATTTAAAGAGAAAAGGGGATTATAATTTTAAGATATGTCCCCTTTTTTTATAGGTAAAACTATTGAAAATGAAAAGATCGACAATATTTATATTATTAATTTTTGGGGTTAGTTATGGCCTACACTCTCAAGGGATAACAGAGGCTGTTAGATATAGTCAGACAGATTTTACTGGGACAGCTAGAGTTCTAGGCACTGGAGGTTCTTTTGGTGCAATGGGAGGAGATTATTCATCATTGTTTATCAATCCGGCGGGACTAGCGGATTATAACAAGGGAGAATTCATTTTCACTCCAAGTATAGACAATTTCTCCAATGATGCCTATTTGGTAAAAGAAAAAAGTCCTTTATCTACACAAGACTCAAAATTTAGGATTGATAACATTGCTTTTGTTTCAGCGAAGCAGCCAATAGCTTCTTCTTGGCTGACAAGCAACTTTTCAATAGGTTTTCATAACGTAGCTTCTTTTTCAAGATCATTTGAATATCAAGGAACCACAGAAGGAAGTATAGTTCATAGATTTCAAGAATTAGGAAATACAAAATCTCCCGACGACCTAGATTTTTTCGAAGCAGGTCTGGCATATGAAACAGGGGCCATTTACGATTTTGATGAAAACATGTTTTATGAATCTGATTTTGATGATGCGGGAGCCGGATCAGCAAAAAGCCACCAAGTAAGTCAAAGTGGTAGTATAAATGAACTATCCTTAGGATGGGCAGGCAACTATAAAAATGTTCTAAACGTTGGAGTGGGGGTTTCAATACCCTTTGTATCGTTCGAAGAAGAAAGATTTTATAGAGAAGAAGATACTGATGACTCAGTCCCCTTTTTCGAAAGTTTACGATTTAACGAATTTGTTGAAACAAGTGGAACTGGATTTAATTTTAAATTAGGAACAGTTTTTAAACCACATAAAAGGTTGAGAATAGGTGCTTCCATTCATTCTCCCACATGGCTATATTTAACAGATGATTATAATAATACAATGAATTACACATATGATGATGGAGGGATTCAAAGCAATGATAGCAATTCTCCGGACGGTAATTTTAAGTATAAACTTACTACACCATGGAGAATGATAGGTAGTGTAGGAACTATTTTAAATATTGGGGGCCTTAAAGGCTTTGTGAATGTTGATGCGGAGTGGATAGATTATCGAAATACAACATTTGATTTGTCGGCTTATAGTGACAATATTGCGGATAGAGAATTTTCAAGTGAATTAAATACCGAAGTAGATAATGAGCTCGATAAAGCGGTAATTGTAAGAATAGGATCAGAGTTTGTAATAGCAGATTATTATAGAGTTAGGGGAGGTTATACAATTAATCCAACTCCGTTTTTTGATGACGTAACAAATAATACTTTTTCATTAGGATTTGGGTATAGAGGAGAGGGATTCTTCTTTGATCTTGGTGTTAGGTTTAGAGATGCAAGTGAAGGGTTTATTCCTTATAGATTATTGGAAGAGGAGAACGAACAATTAGTGAACATAGATAGTAATAATACTAAAGTGGCAATGACTTTTGGCTTTAAGTTCTAATAGGCTGGAGGTTTTATCCTCCAACCTATGGTTCAATTTATTTAAATTCAATATCTAGAATAACTTTTCCAAATTCTGTATCTGAATGGTCTATTTCGTAGTTATTGGGAAGAACTACAATTTCTTCACCAGAATAATCTGAAAAGATGGTTTCAGCTAGATTTGGATTGATGAGAACCTCTTCCGGTACGTCCATATGTTCGTTGAGTTGATTATAGATTTCTATAGGATCTAAGCCTGTTCCTTCCACGGCTGCTTCAACTTCTTCGAGAGTAATGGAAGCTTCCAAAAAAACCACTTCGAGTTTATTATCCCCAATGTCTGTAATATTTATATCCGTATAGGCTTCGTGATTCTCAAGGTACCAACCATTTGCTTTTAAGAAACCATCATCACAATCACTGTTCCTGCAAGTTAGCCCTGCCCCCATGCAGATAATCTTATCAGGCCCTGCTGGTACGTACATACAATATTCATATATAACAGGAGGTTGCCGTAATTGTACTTGGTTGATTTCAACACCATCACTATGATTATCGTTAGAACATGATATGATGATAGAACATGCGATTAGCATAATAGCTATATTTTTCATTTCAATAAATTTTTAGATTAAATAATATTTTTCGCTGCAGCCTAAAACAAAGTTATAAGGGATACTTTACAGAAAGGGTCCACTTAAGTTACCTTTTTTGATTAGAATGAATTCTTTTCTTTAATCGACTAAATGATTTGGGGGAGATGCCTATAAAAGATGCGATATGATACTCCGGTATTCTGTTTACCAACTTAGGATATTTTTCTATAAACTCTTTATATCTTCTTTCTGGATTATAAAGAATAAATGAGGAGATTATCTTATGTGCATTAATGTAACGTTCTTCCAGTATTTTTCTTACAATTAGGTTCATTTTGGGAACTTTATCATATATTTTGTCCAAATAGTGAAACGCCAAAGAAAAACAAGTACACTCTTCTAAAGTTTCTAGATACTGCTCTGAAGGCTTTTGAACCATGAAACTACTAAATACGGTACAGAATAACCCTTCATAAAAGAAAAAGCAGTTCCTTTGAACACCTTTTTCATTGACGTAGTAAAGACGCATTGATCCGGATAAAATAAAGTACATTTTGGAACTGATTTGACCGTAAGAAACCAGAGTCTTTTTCTTGGGAATGGTTTCAATCTCAGCATTTTCGAGTAGAAGAGAAAACTCATTTTCTGAGAGAGGGAGATGTTTGGCCAAGGTTTTTTTAAATTGTCTGAAATCTTTCATAACCAATATGGAGTAATGATACAGACCAAGAAACAGATAGGAGTAAAGAAGAAATCAAACATAACTAAAGATCTTAGTTTATTAAATCTGGAAATGGAAATTATAGATCTAAAGGCTATTTGAGAGATAATAAATAAGAAGACATATATGGAGTTTGGATTAATAGGTTTGTCGAAATCAAGAGTAAAAAAGGACAATAAGTCCCTCGTTAAACCACAGGAATTACATTCAAGGCCATGGACCTTCTTTAGTTGACATTCAGGAAATCCCAATAGATGACCATATAATACATATATCAACCCAAGGACAATAATAGCGATAAAGGAGACTCTATTTACCCTTAAATGATCATTCATCTATTAATTTCTCGAGTTCTTGCATTTTCGTTTTAAAATCTTCGTCTTCTTTACACTGCAGTTCTTCAGACCTTTTACCAAGTTTGGCAACTTTGGTAGTCAATTTTATCAATTTAGACATATCTGAAAATTCAGGATTTTCATCTTTTTTAATTTCATTCAATTCTTTTATTGTAGTTTCGAAAGCAGCCAAAATCTTGTCGCAGGAATCATATTCAATATTAATTTCTTTGGCGGCTTCACTTCCAACCTTTTTAAAAAAGAGCATCTGCCCTCCGCTGACCAATATTCCTATTGATGAACAAACGATACCAACTATACCAGCAGTTTTTGAAGCTCCATTTCTTCTGTCCTGTCGAAACCCTGGAATGGAAAGAATTAGACCAAGAATAGCCGGAAATATGGCAAGCGTGCCTAAGCAGGGAATAAATGATACTAAGAGGCCCAACCCTCCAAACACGATTCCCAATATCGACAAAGTAGAAGCTTTGTTTTGCATAATTATATTATGTTTAGTTGTCTATCAAAAGTATACAATTTGGAGACAGTAAAGGACCGGAATGAGGATTTAAAGTAAATAAACCTATATTTCTAGGCCTGTCATTTATACGTCTAAAGTTAAAAAAACCTTAAATATCCTTTGATATGAATTTTTCAATGACTTATTTTGCATTCTAATATTGAATTAAACAAATAATATAATGTCAGAAATCGCAGAAAAAGTTAAAAAGATCATCGTAGACAAACTAGGTGTAGATGATGCGGAAGTTACCAATGAAGCAAGCTTCACGAATGATTTAGGAGCAGATTCTTTGGATACTGTAGAGTTGATAATGGAATTTGAAAGAGAATTCGATTTGTCAATTCCTGATGAAGAAGCGGAGAATATTCAAACTGTAGGAGCAGCTATTGAATACCTAGAGTCACAGAAATCTTAAAGAATATTTACGATTTAAAATATGGCCGTTATTCTAAAATAACGGCCTTTTCTTTTGAAACACTTAACTTCATACTTATAGAGCCGGAGGAAATAGGGCATTTAAAATAATGTGATATTGATTCGATTTTTATAGTTTTGAAACACTAACCAAGCGTATTTAAACATGAGAAGAGTTGTTGTTACAGGAATAGGAGCTTTGACACCTATAGGAAACACGTATTCGGCATATATTGAAGGATTGAAAAATGGTGTCAGTGGAGCGGCTAATATTACTAAATACGACGCTTCTGAGTTTAGAACTAGATTTGCATGTGAATTAAAAGGCTTTGAACCTGAGCAATTTATGCATCGGAGAGAAGCACGAAGGATGGATTCTTTTGCTCAATATGCCATGGTTGTAGCAGACGAAGCGATTAACCACAGCAAATTAGATCTTGAAAAAATAAACTTAGACAGAGTAGGTGTTGTTTGGGGAAGTGGAATTGGTGGTTTTGAAACTATAGAACATGATGTTGCTGAAGCTACTTTAAGAGAAGGGCCACCAAAATACAGTCCATTCCTAATTCCCAAACTTATATCTGATATTGCTCCTGGCCTTATTTCTATTAAATATGGATTTAGAGGAGTAAATTATGCTACCGTTTCAGCCTGTGCCTCTTCCACGCACTCCATTGGAGCCTCTTTTGATTACATTAGATTCAATAGGGCGGATATTATGATAACGGGAGGTAGTGAAGCCGCGGTTACGAAAGCAGGTATGGGAGGGTTTTCTTCTATGAAAGCACTTTCTGAAAGAAATGATGATCCTGGAACTGCCTCGAGACCTTTTGATAGGGATAGAGATGGTTTTGTTTTAGGAGAAGGAGCAGGAGCTCTTGTGCTTGAAGAGTTGGGTCACGCTATAAAAAGAGGAGCACCTATATTTGGAGAAATTGTTGGGGTAGGCATGACTGCCGACGCTCACCACATGACAGCACCACATCCTGAAGGATTAGGTGCACGCAATGTAATGAAACTGGCCATAGAAGACGCGGGACTATCGACCAGTGATATAGATTATATCAATGTGCATGGTACCTCTACTCCATTGGGCGATGTAGCTGAAACAAAAGCGATAAAGCAATTGTTTGGAGACCATGTTTACAACATGAACATTAGTAGCACCAAATCTATGACAGGACATTTGTTAGGTGCTGCAGGTGCTATTGAAACGATTGCATGCTTGGCGGCCATTAATCACGACTTTATTCCTCCAACGATCAATCATTATACAGATGACGAAGATTTAGACCCAAAGATTAATTTTACTTTTAATAAGGCTCAGAAAAGAAAAATAAATACCGCTCTTTCAAACACATTTGGTTTTGGAGGGCATAATGCTTCTGTAATTATTAAAAGGTATGAAAACTAGTGTTTTCTGTTGTTAGAATTTATAATAGATATCTGTCAAAGGACAAAGTACTTGTTCAAAAGCTAGTGCCCATTCTGGGTTTTACTCCTAAAAGAATTCATTTATTTAAACTGGCTTTCTATCATAAGTCCATGAATTATGATGGAAATAGAAAATATAATAACGAGAGGTTAGAATATTTGGGAGATGCCATACTATCTTCAATAGTAGCTGAATACTTATTTAAAAAATATCCTAATAAGGCCGAAGGCTTTCTTACAAAGATGAGGGCTAAAATTGTCAAAAGAAAAACCCTCAATTTAATAGCTGATAAGATGGGCTTAGATATTATTCTTTCATCATACTCTATGGGAAAGATGAGTAAATCTATGTTGGGTAATGCATTAGAAGCTCTTGTAGGAGCATTGTATATTGAGTTGGGCTACGAAAAAACGAAAAACTATATTATCAAAAATGTGTTAATGAAGTATCTCAATGTGCATGAATTAGAAGCATTGGATGATAATTTCAAAAGTATTCTTTTAGAATGGTGCCAAAAGAATGGCAAAGAGTTAAATTTCAAATTGATAGAAAAATTTAAATATAATAAACGAGATAGATTTAAAGTATCTGTTGATATAAATGGAGAAGAAATCAGTTATGGCGAAGACTATAATAAAAAAGCAGCAGAACAGCAGGCAGCTAGATTAGGTCTTAAAAAACTAAATATTATCACTTCTAAATAATAATGGACTCTCTATCCCAAATAGTTTTAGGAGCAGCAATGGGAGAAGTAGCTGCGGGGAAAAAACTTGGTAATCGAGCCATGGTATGGGGTGCCATTGCTGGTACTATTCCAGATCTGGATATTATTGCGAATACTTGGATGCCTTATATTGATGCCTTAGCGGCTCATAGAGGGATGTCTCATTCGATTGTATTTGCTGTTTTTTTCTCTGCTTTGATGGCTTTGTTTTGTAGATGGTTATATGACCAACCCTGGACTGTAGGAAGAGCTTTTAAATGGACAGCTTTTATTTTGGGGACTATATTCAGCGTTTTAATAGGAACCATCATTGTGGCTTTTACAGCTATTTTAATAAACAAATATGTCGGTATCATATTGGCGATACCACTTATTTATTTGAGTTATAAGACTATAAAGTGGCAGTATAGGAATTATCTGACTACTGAAAAATCAATAAATAATGTGGATTTTAATACATGGTATCTCCTTTTCTTTCTTGCTATTTTTACTCATCCTATTTTAGATAGTTGTACGGTCTACGGGACACAATTGTTTTGGCCTTTTTCAAATATGCGTGTGGCATGGAATATAGTATCAGTTGCTGACCCAGCTTATACGGTGCCATTTTTGTTTTTCCTTTTGATGGCAGCCTATACATTAAATAATTATAAGAAGAGAAGTCTTTACAATTGGCTTGGGATTGGGTATAGTCTTTTGTATTTAGTCATGGCATCAGTAAATAAGCTTCACTACAATAGAATCGCAGAAAACACAATTAAAGAGATGGGTTTGGACGCCAAGAGATATATGACTAATCCTACCATATTGAACAATATTTTGTGGTCTACAACCATAGAGACGGATAGTAGCTATTATCAAGGATTGTACAGTAGGTTTGATAAAGAAAAGGTGTTTAAATTAAGTGAAGTACCAAAAAATCATAACCTCATAGAAGACAATGAAAGTGATTATACGATTAAAATTTTGAAATGGTTTAGTGCAGATTACTATAGTTTAATAGAAAGAGAGGACGGACTATTGCAGCTTAACGATATGAGATATGGTACCTTTAGAGGGGAGGCTAATGGAGAGAACGACTATATATTTAAGTTTGTTTTAGATTATAACGAATCGTGTGATTTAGAGGTAAAAAGTGAGAAAAGTGGTCCA
The DNA here is from genome assembly GCA_965230495.1 of Saprospiraceae bacterium. Taxonomy (GTDB): domain Bacteria; phylum Bacteroidota; class Bacteroidia; order Chitinophagales; family Saprospiraceae; genus JACJYM01. The sequence goes on from OZ246004.1 coordinate 3,183,073, forward strand.
CCCGAAAATGATGATCCAGACAATATGTTATCCGATTTAATTAGCAGGATAAAAGGAATATAAAGTCTAGGAATAGAAGTCTTTAAGCCTTTTGTCCATCATAGATTTAACTTCAGAAATATCAACCAATGAAACGTCATCTATCTTTTTAGCAAATTCCATTAGAATTTTGTCCTGATATCGTCCTTGGAGCATTGCTTGGTGGTACCTAATATCTTCGTTAAAAGTTACCAAACTATACTTGGAGTAGTAGTCAGGGTAGGTTTGTTCTAATTGTAGTTCAATAGCACGTTTCTTGCCGAAAACAGGATCTGCAGTAGCATCTCTCATCTCGTAAAAGTTGTCAATAGCGAGATCTGCAATTCCATCAGCATCTTTTTTTCTTTCATCATCATATTCAGGGATGATTTTATCCCAATCGTCATTATATTTTTTCATAAGAGTATCTAAAACCGTGGTATCTTCGAATGAGGCATTCATTCCTTGCCCATAAAATGGAACAACAGCATGAGCAGCATCGCCCATGATAAGGCTCTTATTGTCAACCGACCAGGGAAAACACTTTACGGTAGCTAGGGAACTACTTGGATTATCATGATAATCATTTATTAGATTCGGCATATGCTCTAAAGCGTTAGGAAACGCTCTTTCGAAAAAGGCAAGTATTTTGTCATCAGTATTCAGTGAGTCGAAAGAATTCTCTCCCTCAAAAGGCACAAATAAGGTGACTGTGAAGCTGCCATCCAAATTTGGCAAAGCAATCATCATAAATCCATCACGTGGCCATATGTGTAATGCATTTTTATCAATTCTAAAGCTATTGTCAGGTCCCGGAGGAATTGATAATTCTTTATATCCTGTATCTAAAAATTGCTGAGAGAAATTAAAACGAAGGGCATTGCTTCTTTTAGACATAGAGGTTCTGACGGCAGAACCAGCTCCATCTGTTCCAAAAATCAAATCATATTCATAATATTCTTCAGAGCCATCAGGAAGAATAAACTGGGCCTGTCTTTTTTCAAAAAACACATTCTTACATGGAGTCTCAAAATGAATGCGAATATTACCTGTTTTTTCTGCTTCATCTAGCAATAGAGCATTTAAGCCTGGACGTGAAATAGAATTTATATAATCTTGCTCTCTACCGCTATATTTCATGAAGTGTGACTTCTTATTAATAGGATGGATCATTCGACCGTACATCGGTATAGCTATTTCTCTTGCCTTTTCTTCAAGGCCGACTAAACGCAGAGCTTTAAACCCACGATCGGATAAAGCAAGATTAATGGATCTTCCGGCATCTAATTCCTGCTTTCTTAAGTCAGGCCTTTTTTCAAAAACATCTATTTGATATCCTTTTTGAGCAAGTCTCAAGGCTAGCAAAGAACCACAGAGTCCAGCACCTACTATTGCCACTTTCTTTTTCATGTATATTGAATTTATTACAGTCTTCTTTTTGTTCTTTCCACCATTTCTTTTTTCCATGTGAAAAAATCGCCTTCAATAATATGATTTCTGGCCTCTTGAACCAACCTTAAAAAGAAACTTAGATTATGAAGAGACGCTATTTGTGAAGCAAGTAATTCTCCCACTTTAAATAAATGTCTAAGATAAGCTTTTGAGTGCAATCTACTTGTTGGATTTAAGCTATTTTCATCTATTGGGGAAAAGTCGTATTGCCACTTTTTGTTTTTGATATTGATAATACCTTCTTGAGTATATAAAATACCATGTCTTGCGTTTCGCGTAGGAAGGACACAATCGAACATGTCGATTCCCAGAGCAATGCATTCTAGAATGTTTTCCGGAAGGCCCACACCCATAAGATATCTAGGTTTACTTATTGGAAGAACATCAGTGACGATATCAGTCATTTCATACATCTCAGGGTGAGGTTCACCTACGGACAAGCCCCCAATAGCATTTATTTTTTGGTCTTGGTCCGTTATAAACTTGGCGGATTCCATACGTAAATCCTTAAAAGTACTTCCCTGAACAATCGGAGCAAATGTTTGAGAATAACCGTATTCACATTCAGTGCTATCAAAATGATTAATACATCTTTTCAACCATCGATGGGTCATATGCATTGACTTCCTTGCATAGTTATAATCACATGGATAAGGGGTACATTCATCGAATGCCATGATAATATCAGCACCGATTGCTCTTTGAACATCAATAGCGTATTCAGGAGAGAAAAACAAGTATCTGCCATCAACATGTGATTGGAATTTTACGCCTTCTTCTTTGATCTTTCTTCTTCCCGCCAATGAGTATACCTGATAACCTCCACTATCGGTTAAAATAGGTTTGTCCCAACTGATAAATTTATTTAAACCTCCGGCTTTTTGAATGACTTCAATTCCTGGGCGTATATATAAGTGATAAGTGTTGCCAAGTATTATTTGAGCCCGAATAGGATTTGTTAATTCATGTTGGTGAACACCCTTAACAGTGCCTTGAGTACCAACTGGCATGAAAATAGGTGTTTCTATCTTTCCGTGATCAGTAGATATAACACCAGCTCTTGCCTTTGTTCTATCGTCTGAATGAGAAATTGTAAAATTCATAAGTTCTATTATTGAAAAGCAAAAGTAATCTATTAGTTGAGCCCATCAGATTCCATTAAGAGAAATTTAATTACGAATACTAGATAGAGTATTACGGATAATATTTAGACAGAATATAGTTCTTCGTTTCATCGCAAATTTGAAGTGTAAACAGAAAGAAATGTATTATAAATCTAGGAAAAACGAAATGACTAAATTTCTAACGGCCCTGATGTTTTTTTCATTACTGGCTATAATAGATGGCATATGTCAGGATGAAAAGAGCAACACACAATCTGAAATCGAAAATATTATTGTCTAACACATAAAAAACAAGAAGATGAAAAAGTTAATATTGTTATTCGCACTGATCGCAACAACCTTGAATGCATTTGGCACAAATCCCATAGAGGATATTATCATAGGCAAGAAATTTGTAATAGCAGAGTCCGGTTTGAAAATGAGGGTTAAACCCAATTTTGAATCACCGACAATAAAGGTTATTAAGTTAGGAGAGAGCTTAAACGTAGTTGAAGATACGGTATGTTACAGTACATTTAATGTAGGTTGGGTGGAAGGAACTTGGCTAAAAGTGGAACATGAAGGTCGCTTGGGTTATGTCTTTGATGGTTATCTAACAAACCATACTATAATAGATCCTTTTGAATTTGGAGAAAACTACTCTCTAGGAAATTCTTTACGCAATTGGGCTTTATATAATTTTCCAGTCACAGAAAAAGAAGATACAGTTTTCAATGACACTAGCGTTGAGCGTAAGCAGGTATTTAGTAATGGCAATACACTTTATAATGTATCAGGTTTTGACTATGATTTTACAGAAATAGTCTTAGAAGAGACAAGTGTGATGGAAGCATATTTAATTGTTAAAAGTTTAATTGTCGGACATAATAATAAAGAGACGTTTGGATCGTCCAGTGTTTTTGTGAGAAGTAGTTCTCAATCAATCAATCTTATCAAAGTATCCAGCCCAATGAACATCAAAATTGAAAAGTTGGGCGACAACAAAGTAAAGGTTAGTGTCAGGGAATTCTTAGAAGGATGTTAGCCCTATTATTATAATACCCAGACCAATTAGCAGGTTGACTTGGTTGATCTAGCTAATTGGTTTTCAACGACTTTTGTCAATTTTAAATGTTTTAAACCTTAAAATAGACTAAGATTTGTTATCTTTGCAGCCATTTTTGACTAAGTTTAAAGCGTAACTATTATATATGAGTGCTAGAAAATTACTAGTGGTAACACAGGAAATGAACCCTTATACAGCAATCTCAACAATTTCAGAAACAGTAAAAAACTTACCAAAATATTCAAATGAAAATGGATTTGAGGTAAGGATATTGATGCCACGATTTGGTGTGATAAATGAAAGAAGACATAGATTGCATGAAGTGGTAAGACTTTCTGGTATGAATATTATCGTAGATGATGAGGATTTTCCTTTGATTATAAAGGTAGCCTCTCTTCCTGGAGCGAGACTTCAAGTTTATTTTTTAGATAATGAAGAGTTTTTTAAGAGGAAGTTTGTTTTCAAAGATGAGGAAGAAGAATATTTTGACGATAATCAGGAAAGAATGGTATTTTTCTGTAAAGGAGCAATGGAAATTGTAAAAAAGTTTGGATGGGCTCCCGATGTGATTCATTGTCATGGTCCTTTTACAAGTTTAATTCCTTTATATGCGAAAACGGCTTATAAAAATGATCCTGTTTTCCAGAACAGTAAGGTAATTTATTCTGCCTATGAGGACGAGTTGAGCTCAAACTTTACCTCTGCATTTTTTGATATAGCTGCTATAAATGATTTAGAGAGCGAAAGTATCGAAAGTTATAAGACCGAAGAAAAGGTCGACCTAAATAAAGGAGGAATTTTGCATGCTGATGGTGTTGTCGCAGGTAGCGAATCGATTGATATAAACGTTATTAATCCTGAGATAGAAACACCAGTTTTGGACTATACTGACAACGAAGAATTGCCAAAGGCGTGTATATCATTTTATGATCAATTTATTGAGGAGGACGAATAAAATTCAATGACAAAAAAACTTTTCTTTTTAGCGTTACTGACTATTTGTTTTAGCTGTGATGACTCTAGTACTTTGGGTACTGATGTTCTTGAAGGAGAAAAACAAACGATAGAATCTAAAGAAGATTTTGTATTTTCTGGAGAGGTAATATTGGGAGATTCTATTCAAACGTATTCCAGCGTAGATCATTCCACATATATGGTAGGCCATATTAAGGAAGATATTTTCGGAAGTAGTAAAGCAGACATATATGGAAGGTTTTTGGCTAACACCAATATATCAAAACCTGATTTTAGCAACACGGATACAATTACATTAGATTCTGTGGTTTTTACATTTATATATGATACCATAGGTTTTTATGGAAATAAAAACGTTTTTCATGAAGTTGAAATATTTGAGTTGCTGGATGATATATCGGATAGAGACTCTATTTATTCCAACGAGACATTCAATGTATCTGCAGAAAAATTAGTATCTAAGTCTTTGGTTCCGAACTTTACGGATTCTCTGGAAATATGGGACTTCAATAACGATACTGTTATGAAGGCAAGGCCTCATTTGCGTCTAAAGTTGGATGATATGAAAGCAAATGAATTGGTGTCAAGATTGGATGTGGGAGATGCGGAGTTTACAGACTCTCTACTCAATGATATAATAAAAGGATTTCATATTAGATCAACAGTGCCTACAGAAAACAGTATTTTTGCACTGAATTTAAGCACCGCTGCTAATTTGACATCTGGATTTAATGCTCTTAACTTCTATTACACAGAGTTGGATACAAGTGGAGAGACAACCGGAAAGGTTTTTAACTTTTTATATAGTACAATTACTAGTAATCATTTTGAACATGATTATAATCAGTCGTTAGTCCAAACAGCTTTTGACGACCCAATAATTTTCGACAGCCTTATGTTTATTCAAAGCTTAGAAGGCTTAAAGTCAATTTTGAGAATAGAAACGGATCAATTTCAGGATTTAAGCGATAAATATGTTAATTATGCAGAATTACAGATTTTTATTGCAGAATTAGCAGAAGACAATACATTGCTTTATCCGGCTGTTCCTTTTGTATTTACAACAAGATATAATGATGAAGGAACACTAATCTTTACAGAAGATGTTCAAAACTCCTACAACGATTTTAATAATTTAATTGGAGGATTTGGAGGAGACATTAGAAAAGTCGGGGAAAATGATTTCTATAAGTGTAATGTTACTTCATATATCAAAGAACGTATTAAAGAAGGCGAATCTGTGGAAATAATTATAGAAGCAGCGGGTAAAAACCAAACGCCACGAAGAACAGTTATATTTGGGGCAAAACACTCAATGTTTGCTCCAAAACTTAAGGTAACTTATACAAACTTAAACTAAATATTAATCTAACATGTGTGGAATAGTAGCGTATCTTGGTAATAAAGATGCATATCCAATTTTAATAGAAGGCCTTCAAAGATTAGAATATAGAGGTTATGATAGTGCTGGGATTTCTATTTTGAATGGGGGCCTAAAAACAATTAAGAAAAAAGGAAAAGTTTCGGAATTAGTTAATGCAGCCAAAGACTATGACCTCAATGGTAATTTAGGAATCGGCCATACTAGATGGGCTACGCATGGTAAACCAGATGATATTAATGCTCACCCACACAATTCAGGAGATGGCAGAATTACCTTAGTACATAACGGTATAATTGAAAATTATGCCACGATAAAAAAGGCATTGATAGAATTAGGCCATGAATTCAAAAGCGAAACGGACACTGAAGTGCTTACTCATCTTATCGAAGAGTATCAAAAAAGAGACGACTTACCTCTTGAAGAAGCGGTCCTTAAAGCACTTAATAAAGTTGTTGGAGCTTATGCCATCGTTGTTTTTGATAAAAATGATCCTAACAAAATGGTTGGAGCAAGAAAGTCAAGTCCGTTAGTATTAGGTATTGGAGAAGATGAGTATTTCCTAGCTTCGGACGCTTCACCCATAATTAAGTATACGAATAAGGTAGTGTACATAAATGATGAGGAAATAGTAACAGTAAATAAAGAGACAGGCTTTACCGTAAGAAACACAATGAATGAGGTAAAAAGCCCTGAGATACAAGAAATAGACCTCAAGTTAGAACAATTAGAAAAGGAGGGGTATGAACATTTCATGCTCAAAGAAATATTCCAACAGCCAGATACCATTTTTGAAAGTATGAGAGGCCGTATTGATGCCGTAGAGGGCTGGGTAAAAGTGGGAGGAATGGATAACCATCTCAATAAGATCGTAAATGCGGAAAGGATTATAATATTAGGTTGTGGAACATCTTGGCACTCTGCCCTAATTGGGGAATACTTGATAGAGGAGTTAGCACGTATCCCAGTAGAAGTAGAATATGCTTCTGAATTCAGATATAGAGATCCTATTATTAAAGAATCAGATGTGGTGATTGCTATTTCACAATCGGGAGAAACAGCAGACACCTTGGCTGCCTTAGAGCTAGCAAAAGATAGAGGAGCTTTAATATACGGAATTGTGAATGTTGTAGGTTCTTCAATAGCCAGATTAACTGACTGTGGTTCGTATATTCATGCTGGTCCCGAGATTGGAGTAGCATCTACAAAGGCTTTTACAGGACAATTAACTGTTCTAACGTTAATAGCTTTATATCTGGGTCATAAAAGAAATAAAATCTCTGAAAATTATTATCGTGAATTACTTTATGCAATGGAGGATTTACCTAATAAGATAAGAGAAATATTAAAGCTTAATGATCAAATTAAATACATTGCTTCAGAGATTAAGAATAGCTCGAATGCGTTGTATTTAGGGAGAGGATATAATTTTCCAGTAGCCCTTGAAGGAGCACTAAAACTGAAAGAGATATCATATATTCATGCTGAAGGATACCCTGCAGCCGAGATGAAGCATGGACCAATAGCTCTAATTGATGTAGATATGCCTGTTGTAGTCATTGCAACCAATAAAAGTGCATATGAGAAGGTATTCAGTAATATACAGGAGGTAAAGGCTAGAAAGGGAATGATTATCTCAGTGGTTTCTAAAGGCGACGAAAAGATCAAAGAGATATCGGATTTCTGTATAGAAATTCCAGAGACATCAGAACCTCTTTCTCCACTACTTTCATCGATACCGCTTCAATTGTTATCATACCATATTGCGGTCCTAAGAGAGTGTGATGTAGATCAACCCCGAAATTTGGCAAAATCTGTAACAGTAGAATAAAAAATTATGGAATATAATTCAAGAAGAGAAAAGCTAATTATTTCTGAATATGGAAGGCATGTCCAAGGCCTAATCAAGCATGCCAAAACTATAGAAGATGCTGAGTATAGGCAGGCTTTTGTAGAAAAGGTGGTAGACTTGATGAATCAAATGAATCCTCAGGTTAAGAATGTTAAAGAACATACTGAAAAGCTTTGGAGACATGTGTTTAGAATAGCAGATTACGAGTTAGATGTTCAACCTACTGTGGGAGAAAGACCATCAAAAGAGGATGCCAGACGAGTTCCTGATCAGCTTAGTTACCCCCAGTCGGAGTTTAGATTCCGACATTATGGAAACTATATTCAGCAGATGATTTCGAATGCTTTGGGAATGGATGATAATGTGAAAAAAATGTCATATGCTCTGATAATAGCTCAATATATGAAGTTGGCGTATCGAATGTGGAATAAAGATCAGCATATTAATGATGAGATCATTAAGCAGGATCTGAAAAACATGTCGAAGGGAGAGTTAATTTTACCAGCAGAAGTAGAAATATCGGACTTGGTACCGCCCGAGTCGATAAAACCTAAAAGTTCAGGTAAAAAAAGTAGTAACAATAAAAAGAAAAAGAAAAACTTTTCTAATTCGAGTAATAGAGTGCAGAACGGTAAGAATATGAGAGGAGCAAAGAAAAGGAAAAGATAGCTTTTTTCTTACTCGTTTAAAATTGTATACTTTTTTTGTTTTAGCCTTATCTTGTGTTAAAACTCACGTAATGAGGTTAGCAATTATATGTTTATTTATAAGTTTCCAGTCATTTGCACAGGATTATATGATTCACTGTGGCATGCTCATAGATGGATATTCCAACCCGAAAGAAGAGCAAACCATTTTTATTTCAGGAGATAGAATAACAGAAGTTGTTAATGGATATGTTGAATCCGAAAATGATAGTACTGTAGTTTTAGACTTAAGGAATATGACGGTTCTTCCCGGCTTTATGGATATGCATGTACATATAGAACATGAATCTGGTCCAAAGAGATATGAAGAAACTTTTAGAAACAACGAAGCTGACATTGCATTAAAAGCGACAGAATACTGTAAGAAAACACTTATGGCAGGTTTTACTACAGTGAGAGATTTAGGAGGTACCGGAGTTAATGTTTCCTTAAGAAATGCTATCAACAAAGGATATATTATTGGCCCGAGGATTTATACAAGTGAAAAATCAATAGCTACTACAGGAGGCCACGCTGATCCGACAAATGGAGTTAAAAGATCATTAATGAATGATCCTGGCCCCAAAGATGGAGTTATTAATGGTCCAGAGGACGGATATAAAGCAGTTAGGCAACGCTATAAAAATGGAGCGGATGTAATAAAAATTACAGCTACGGGAGGGGTGTTGAGTGTGGCCAAAGATGGTCAGGGTCCACAATTTACGATAGAAGAGGTGAAATCAATTGTAAATGCAGCAAATGATTACAATATGGTTACAGCTGCCCATGCTCATGGAGCGGAAGGGATGAAAAGGGCGATACTTGGAGGAATACATAGTATAGAGCACGGCACTTTAATGGATGAAGAAGTAATGAATCTCATGATTAAACACAATACCTATTTGGTTCCTACTATTTCGGCAGGGAAGTTTGTCGCAGAAAAAGCCAAAATCCCGGGATTTTACCCTTCGATAATCGTTCCTAAAGCATTAGAAATAGGACCTAAACTTCAGAAAACTTTTGCTAAAGCGTATAAAAAGGGAGTGAAAATAGCCTTTGGTACGGATGCTGGAGTAAGCCCACATGGTGAAAACGGAAAAGAATTTATCTATATGGTTGAAGCAGGAATGAAACCAATGGATGCCATAAAATCGGCTACATCAGAAGCAGCAAAACTACTGAGGGTTGAAGATGAGCTTGGAACGATAAGGAAAGGATTAAAAGCTGATATTGTAGCATGTAAGGGAGACCCTTTAGAGGATATAGGAAACATTGTGGATGTAAAGTTTGTTATGAAGGATGGAATAATTTATAAACAATAGATGAGACTATTCTATTCCATATTATTGATATGTTCTATTTCCTTACCCTTGCAATCACAGGAGAACGAGGACGTTCTTTTTATAAAAAGGATTCATGACTTTTCTTTAAGTAATAGTAGTTGTTATGAATGGTTGGATACGCTTTGTCAGGTAGCTCCAGGCAGATTGGCAGGATCTGATCAATATAGGGATGCCGAAAAATATATGACCTCAGTTATGCAAAAGATGGGCTTGGACAAGGTTTGGAATCAGGACTGCAGAGTTCCGGTTTGGAACCGAGGAAATACCGAACAAGTAGTAGTGTGGGGTAGCGATAAAGCGAAGATTGAATTGAGGTGTTTAGCACTTGGAAATTCGATTGGTACAAATGGAAAACATGTGGAGGGAGAAATTATAGAAGTATTCTCTTTAGACGATGTGGAGAAGTATGGAAACAAAGCTAAGAATAAGGTTGTGTTTTTTAATAGACCAATGGATGCTAAACAAATACGAACCTTCCACGCCTATGGCGGAGCTGTTGACCAAAGAGTACATGGAGCATCTATAGCAGCCAAATGGGGAGCTAAAGCAGTTTTGGTGCGAAGTATGACCACCCTTATTGATACTGTTCCTCATACTGGAACATTGATTTATAACGATACGTTACCAAAAATACCCGCTCTCGCCATTTCCACGAAAGATGCAGAATTGTTGAGTGAAATGCTAAAAAAAGAAACAATAACAGCCCAGGTGGTATCATTTGCTGAGATAGGCGGAACGACTATTAACAGGAATATTGTAGGAGAGATAAAAGGATCAGAGTTTCCCGACACTATAATACTTGTAGGAGGACATCTGGATGCATGGGATGTTGGAGCAGGTGCACATGACGATGGCTCAGGATGTGTACATTCTTTGGAAGTTTTGCACACCCTTAAAAAATTGGGATATAAACCAAGACATACGATAAGGTGTGTGCTTTTTGCCAATGAGGAGAATGGATTAGCAGGTGGTAGGGCGTATGCAGAATTTGCTAACGAAAGAGATGAGTTTCATCTTGCTGCATTAGAATCGGATTCAGGAGGATTCGTACCCAGAGGATTTAGTTTTGATGCAGATTCTTCAGTATTCAATAAATACTATAGGAAAGTAAGTGAATGGTTACCAGTGTTTGAAAGTTATGACTTGCACTTTAAGAAAGGAGGATCAGGTGCAGATATAGGTCCATTGAAAGATCAGAAGGGACTTTTGATTGGTTTAAGAGTGGACTCTCAAAGATATTTTGACTATCACCATACGGCAAATGATAGAATCGAAGCAGTTAATAAAAGAGAACTTGAACTAGGAGCGGCATCCATGACGAGTCTCATTTATTTAATAGATAAATATGGTTTAGAATAATGGGGACAAGAATAAGTAAAGAACTTGTAGAGATAGAGGGTTTGTATTTTGTGAAGTACATTGATAGTGAAAGAATAAGAGAAAAAGTCAAAGAACTTGCAGAACAGATAAATCAGGATTTTAGCGGCAGTTCTATCACATGTTTAGTTGTTCTCAAAGGAGCGTATATGTTTGCTTGTGATTTACTGAGGGAAATAAAGGTAGATTGTACGATTCATTTTATTCAAGCTAAATCTTATAATGGAATAAAACAGGAAGAGGTTTTTTTGAGGATTCCAAAAGATATTGAAATTCAAAATGAAAACGTACTAATTATTGAGGACATTGTTGATACGGCTAATACAGTCGTTAAACTCAAAGAGGAGTTGGAAAGAATGGAACCAAAACAAATTTTGCTTGCTTCGTTGCTCTCTAAACCAAACAAACATCAGCACAATGTTTCTATAGATTATCAGGGTTTTGAAATTGCGGATAAGTTCGTGGTGGGGTACGGTCTTGATTACAATCAGCAAGGTAGAAATATGAACAATATATATCAACTAAGACAAGATTCTATAGAATAATTAAGGATGCAATTTACTCCACTCTACCCAATAGGTAGGATAAGACTTTTTTACAACGTTAGGATTTTCTATACTTATTTCTCCCAAATGACTTAATAGAGAAAATGCCATAGCCATTCTATGATCAGTGTAAGTAGATACACTTATTTCCGGTGTCCATTTTGCCTTACCTTCTTGCAAATAATGTACACTACTGGAATTTTTTGAAAATTTAGAAGGTAGCTGCGTAAGATGAACATTGAATTTTTTCAACTCTTTTCGCAAAGCAGATACTCTATCCGTTTCTTTTATCTTTAGACTTTCTATCCCGGATATTAATAAATTGACTCCAAGAATGGCTCCAACAACACAAACAGTTTGAGCCAAATCGGGACAGTCTTCAAAATTCAACTCAACAAACTCTGGCGTGGAGAAATTGTCTGTTTTATTGATTGTAATTCCCCCTTCCGTATAGGTTGTTTTAACACCAAATTTGTTCATTATGTCGGAAATAACTTGATCGCCCTGCAGGCTTTCTAGTTGTAGGCCTTTTAAATTTATAGAGATGTTGGTACTGATGGCAACCAAACCATACCAATAGGAAGCTGCGGACCAATCCGACTCTACGTAAACATCTTTACAAATATATTTTTGTGGTTTAATTGAAATTACATTGGCCTCATTCCAAGAATAATCAATACCAAATGACTTCATGAGCTCAAGCGTAATATTAATATAAGGCCTTGATGCTATATTATTCTCTATTTTTAGCTCAAGACCATAGGGTAATTTGGGACCAATCATAAGTAAAGCGGATATATACTGACTACTGATTTCGCCGGAAATAGAGGTATGACTACTTTTAAGTTTTTTAGCCTTGATACGAATTGGTGGAAAGCCTTCTTTTTTTTCATAAATTATGTCGGCACCCAGTTTTATCAGAGCATCTACTAAGGGGCCAATAGGCCTTTCTTGCATTCGGTTAGATCCAGTGAGTTTATATTCTTTTTGAGTTAATGTCAAATAAGCCGTCAAAAACCGAAAAGCAGTACCGGCATGGCCCACATCAATTTCATAATGTTCAGATGTCAATGCTTTTTGCATGATTACTGTATCATTAGCTTCTGACAAATTGTTAATAGCAAAGGGCTCATCTGCTAACTTACCAATAAGCAGTAATCGATTCGAAATGCTTTTTGAGGCAGGTAGATCAATATTAAAACTTCCCTGAGATGGAAGTTTTTTAAGAATAAGCCGATCCTTTGCTAAGGCCACCTAATGTCTAAGTCTATTTTAATGTCCGGATGCAAGCTATACAATACAGGACAAGTTTCGGCGGCAGCAGTGAGTATCTTTTTTTGTCTTTCATCAAAAGAACCTTTCATGCTTATCTCAATCTCAATTGCTGAAATCCTCCTTGGGTTACTGGCCATAATTTTTTTCATTTTTGCAGAAGAACCCTTTATGTCCAAACCAAGTTGGTTACTTTTAATTCCCATTATGGAAAACATACAACTAACCAAAGAGGTAGCACATAAATCTGTGGGAGAAAAGGCCTGGCCTAATCCATGATTGTCGGTTGGGGCATCAGTAATAATTTGTTCACCGGACTTTATATGCGTAGCCTTTGTCCTTAAATCGCCTGTGTATATGATTTCAGAGGTCATTCTTCTTCTTTTTTAGCAGATCTGACGAGGCGTCTTTTTTCATCAGAAAGCTCGTATTTTTTAATAATTTCTTTTACTAAACGATGTCTTACAACATCTTCAGCTCCAAGTTTAACAATACCTACACCCACAATATCTTTACAAAGTTCTATAGCACGTCTTAATCCAGATTTTTGACTACGAGGAAGGTCAATTTGAGACATATCACCCGTAACAATGTATTTAGCTGATGGGCCCAATCTGGTTAGAAACATTTTTATTTGTGTGGTGGTACAGTTCTGAGCTTCATCTAAAATAACGAAGGCATGGTCCAAAGTTCTTCCTCTCATAAATGCAAGTGGAGCAACTTCTATAATTCTATTGGCAATAAAATAATTTAACTTTTCTGCTGGAAGTAAATCATCCAATGCGTCATATAAAGGTCTTAGGTAAGGATCTACCTTATCTTTCATGTCTCCGGGCAAAAAACCAAGGCTTTCACCAGCTTCTACCGCGGGTCTAGTCAATATTATTTTTTTAACCAATTTATTCTTCAATGCTTTTACTGCTAAGGCCACGGCAGTATATGTTTTACCTGTTCCTGCAGGACCTATCGCAAAAACAACATCATTTTCATTGGATAACTCCACCAGTTTTTTTTGATTTCTTGTTCTTGCTTTTATTGGTTTTCCGTTTCGTCCATAGACGATTACTTTACCGCTTGATTTGAATGGCAAATGATTTTTAAAAGGATCATTACCCAAGGTAAGGTCAATCACTGCCTGAGAACTTAAATCATGCTTTTGTTCTAGAATCTGCATCATATTTTCCAGAATGGTCCGAACATCATTTACTTCTTTGTCGGTTCCTTTTATTTTTATACTTTGGCCTCTTGTTGTAATTTGAGTATTAGGAAAGGCTTCTTTAACAATTTTGATTTTGGAGTTGTTTTCTCCATATAAATCCAACAGGGAGATGTCCTGTAAGGTTAAGATTACTTCATTCAATAGACTGTGCTTCTTTTATTTTTTTAAAAAATACAAACATTCGTTTTAAATTGTCGCAGCATTTACCACTTTTGCAAATATGATAAGAAATTTCTTGTGTTTAAAATTTATATCAGCCAATTCAAGGAATAATAGATACTTAAAGAGCACTATTAACCTTACCCCATGAAACCACTGATTACTTTAACAACGGACTTTGGCTCAAAAGAGTTTTATCAAGCACAATTAAAAGCTTCCATATATAGACATAACAGCGAGGCTATTATTTTAGATGTGTCGCATGATGTGGAACCTCATGACATTACTCAGGCTGCTTTTTTTGTTAAAAACATCCTTAAGGAAACCCCGGAAAATAGTATTCACATCATAGCGGTTAACAATTTTTATGGAAAAAAGGTAGAATTTGTTTGTACTAAATGGAAAAACCAATATTTCGTAGCTCCAAATAATGGGGTGTTATCTCTAATTGTTAATAATGGAGATGGAGAATCTACCTATTATACTATAGACACTAAAAAAATAGAGAATCCATCGTTGGAAGGAATATTTTCTCATGCTGTTGCATTTTTATCTCATGGACTTCCTTTTAATGAGATAGGACCTTTATGTGAAAATCTGGTAGCGAAATTGGAGCTAAAGCCAGTAATTACTTCAAGTCAAATTAGGGCAACGATCATTCATGTTGACAGATATGAAAATGTGATTGTTAATTTAAAGAGAGAGGAGTTCGAGAAATGGAGAGATGGTCGAACATTTTCTATTTATTACAAACAGAATGACCCAATCACCAATATAAGTGAACATTTTGGTCAGGTACCAATAGGAGAGGTACTGTGTTACTTTAACACAAATGATTATTTAACAATTGCTATTAATATGGGTAAGGCCAGTAGTTTTCTCAACTTATTTAGAAATGAAACTATTCAAATTAATTTCTTCTGATGATTAAAAGAATTGTAAAACTCACTTTCAAAAATGAATTTGTAGAAACATTTTTAAGAATCTTTGATTTATCAAAGAACAAGATCAGAGCTTTTGAAGGTTGTAATCATTTGGAATTATGGCGACAAACCTCGGATTCCGGTGTTTTTTTTACTTATAGCTACTGGGATAGTGAAGAGAGCTTGAATAATTATCGAAATTCTGAATTGTTTAAAAAGACTTGGGCAAAAACGAAAGTTTTATTTGATGATAAACCACAGGCTTGGTCTGTTGAAGTGAAGGATAAGTTATGATAGTCAATTGCGATAATTATAAGGTCCATTTTAATTCTCCTAAAGGTTATTTCGAAGATTTTTCCTTTGATAACTATTCCATTACATTCGTAATAGTTGACGAAAATACACTCAAGTATTGTTATCCTAAAATTAGAATTTTTCTACCGCCTCATGAGCTTATTCAGATAACGAGTGGTGAAGCCGCAAAGGATATATATACATGTGAATATATTTGGAAGCAAATAAGAGAAAGAAAAGGAGATAGAGAAAGCTTAGTAATAAATTTAGGTGGTGGAGTTATCGGTGATATGGGAGGATTTTGTGCGGCAACATATATGAGAGGTATTGATTTTATACAAATTCCTACTACCCTTCTGTCCATGGTAGATGCTTCTATAGGGGGAAAGTTGGCGGTCAATTTTCAAGGTTCCAAAAATCATATTGGGTTATTCCAAAATCCTAAAGAAATCCTCATTTATACAGCGTTTTTAGATACATTATCGGTAAGACAAAGAAGAAATGGTTTTGCAGAAATGCTTAAACATGGTTTAATCAGAAGTAATAATTATTGGAATGCTTTGTGTAGAAATTCTTTTGAAAGCATTTCCGAAAAGTTAATTATTGAGTCTGTAAACTTCAAAAAAGAAATTGTAGAAGAAGATTTTAAGGAAGTTGGATTAAGAAAACTTCTGAATTTTGGTCACACTATCGGTCATGGAATAGAGAGTCAGGCGTTAAAAGAAAATTTAAATATTCTTCATGGCGAAGCTGTATTGATAGGGATGTTCTGCGAGACATACATATCTTTTCAGAGAGGAAGGATAAGCATTGAAGACAAGGATGAAATATTGAATAATCTTTGGTCGATATATCCTTTTGAAAAGAAGGTTTTAGCCAATAAAGAGGGAATATTTAGTTGGATAATACACGATAAAAAGAACAAGGGAAACAGGATTAATATGGTTTTGCTTGAAGAAATTGGTAGAGGTATAGTAGATCAAATAGTTTCTAAAGAAGAAATCATATCAGCATTGAGTTTTGCTCAGGAATATGCTTAAATTTAACCAACAAATAATGATCCATGACCAAAGAATCAAAGTATTCAGCCGTACACTATAATAACTATTTGGCACTAGATAAAATATTGGATGCCCAACATTTAAGAAGTGCCGCTCTCGGAGAACCAGCTCACGAAGAAATGTTATTCATTATCACCCACCAGGTGTATGAATTATGGTTCAAACAAATTAATCACGAGCTGTACTCTATTCATAGTATGCTGGCGACAGATGATGTAGATGAGAGAAATTTGGGAATATTGGTTAACAGATTAGATCGAGTGATTTGTATCCAAGGACTACTTCTTGATCAGATCAAGGTAATGGAAACAATGACACCACTTGATTTTTTGGACTTCAGAAATTTTTTATTTCCTGCATCAGGATTCCAAAGTTATCAGTTTAGAGAATTAGAAGTTTTGCTCGGTCTTAAAAACAAAGATCGACATACTTACAACAATGCTCACTATACGGCGGTATTTAACGAGCAAAAGAAAGAAAGATTAGGCGACTTAGAAAAAGGAAAAAGTTTGCTTGAATTGGTCGAACTATGGTTAGAGAGAATTCCTTTCTTAGAAATGGGCAATTTTGATTTCGTTGCGGAATATAAAAAGGCAGTGAATAATATGCTAGAAAAAGAAAAAGAGGCCATTAGGGAAACGGATATACTTTCTGAAGAGTATAAAGAGATGCGATTGAAAATGTTAGGAGATACGGATACTTTTTTTGCTTCGGTTTTGGATAGTGAACAACACGAAAACTTGAGGAAGGAAGGACAGGTTAAATTTTCTTATAAAGCTACGATTGCCATGCTCTTCATTAACTTATACCGGGATCAGCCTATTTTACAGATGCCTTTTCAATTTTTGAGTAAATTGGCAGAAATAGATGAAAATCTAACGACATGGAGATATAGACATGCTCAGATGGTGCTAAGAATGTTAGGAAAAAAAATAGGAACAGGAGGATCATCAGGCCATAAATATTTGGCTAAAACAGCAGCAAAACATACTATCTTTGCCGACTTACATAATATTAGCACATTACTTATACCACGATCAGAATTACCAATTTTACCGGACGAAGTACTTGCCAAATTAGGATTCTACTTTAACAATCCAATGTAAGGGGTTATGGAATTTAGACTCGACAGATGTGTATCCATTCTTGAAAGAACACCAGATGTACTAAGTACTTTGTTGTCTGGCTTAACACCAGAATTGATAAATAACAACGAAGGAGAGAAGACATGGAGTCCATATGATATCATTGGACATCTAATACACGGAGAGAAGACGGATTGGATTCCTAGAGCGATTATCATAATGAGTGATGAGCCCAACAAAATTTTTGAACCATTTGACAGATTTGCTCAATTCGAAAATAGTAAAGGGAAGGATATTACAAGCTTATTAATAGAATTCAGAAAACTTCGAAGGGATAATATTGAAAAACTTAAAGAAATGAATATCTCGAAGGAGAAGCTTAACTCTTGGGGAATACATCCGGACTTTGGAAAGGTAACTTTAGGCCAACTTTTGGCAACATGGATGGTACATGATCTAAGTCATATTAACCAAATAACCAGAGTGATGGCAAAAAATTATAAAGAGGAAGTAGGCCCATGGATTAATTATATTTCTTTTCTAAGATAGGGAGACTAAGGAAATTGGTCATTAATAATTTTCCCATTGGTGTCATAATTGATTCGGGATGAAATTGGACGGCATGGGTACTATAAGTTTTGTGCTTTATAGCCATTACCTCTCCAAACTGGTCTATGCAAGTGACTTCTATTTGTGGAGATAAACAAGATTTGTCAATAACCCATGAATGATATCTGCCTGCCTTAAATGGCGTTTTTACATGTTGAAATATAGGATTGTTTTTGGTTCTAATAAATATTTCACTTTGAATACCGTGATATACGTTTTGAAGATTTATCAGTTTGCACCCAAAAACTTCTCCAATAGCTTGTAGACCAAGACAAACCCCGAAAATATTCTTAGAGGAGGCATACTTGCCAATTATAGTCTTTATTTGACCAGCTTCATCTGGCAAACCGGGCCCTGGAGATATAATTATATATTGATACTCGACAATTTCAGAAATAGATATCTGGTCATTTTTTAACACATCAATTTTATGATCAACGATTTCTTCTACAAGCTGAACCAAATTATAGCTAAAAGAATCATAGTTGTCAATCAGGAGAATTTTCTTCATAGTAGAACTAAGAGTTGTTTTTCCATAGTGAAATGGCTTTTTCTTCTTCCATTCGCATCTGTTTTTCTTCTTTTTCATTTTTATCATTAAAACCAATCAGATGCAAAACACCATGAGCCATTACTCTCAAAAACTCGGATATTTCATGTACCCCAAAGGAAGCGGCATTTTCTAAGACACGATCCAAGGAAACAAAAATGTCTCCAGACAACTCGACATTGCTACCATAAGGAAAAGTTATGATGTCAGTGTAATAATCGTGATTTAGATGTTTTCTATTAATCTGAAGTAGATATTCATCTGAACAGAATATATAGTTCAATTCTTGAATATTCGCCTTATGTAAAGATGCTAGCTCCTCGAGCCAGAATTCAGTCTTTTCTTTGTTAAAAAATGTTGGAAACTCTACGTCCTCTTTAAAAAAAGAGATAGGCATTTAAGATAATTTAAAGAACATTTTCACTGTGCGGCCATTGTTTTGATATGATACGTTATCACACAGTTTTTTCATTATAAAAACACCTCTTCCTCCACAACATTCAACGTTTTCCGGTTTGGTTGGATCAGGCAGAGAGTCGGGATTAAAACCGAAACCCTCATCACTAACTTTAAAAGCCAAACCCTTAGAAGATTTTTCTAGATTTATTTTTACGTATTTCTTTTCGTCAGAATTATTGCCATGTATAATGGCATTGTTAACAGCCTCGGTCAAACTAATTAGAATGTCTGGATATCTATCCTTGCAAATAGAAAATTCAGTGGTTAGTCCTTTAAGGTAATTTTCCACCTCTAGGATGTTATTGGGATTTGAGGCAATTTTTATCATTTTCTTAATCATTTATCAATTAAATAAATTATAAGAGTTTTTGTTATTATTTTGATTTTAGAGACTTAAAGTACTTGTCAACCAAAGACTTATAATAAGGCTTTAAAGAAGGTGATGTAGACTTATAAAGTTCTAATTCTGCTTCTCTTTGTTTCAAGTACTCTTTAATCGCTGCGGGCATTTCTCGTTTGAAATTTTTCCCCTGTTCACTTTTTCTTTTTTCGTCCCATTCTCTTTGTCTATCGGCTTTATCAGCCTCTAACAATCTGGTAAGTATATCTTTTTGTCTATTGAGCACTTCGTTGTCAAATCTTTTATTGACAAGATCTGTCTCGACTTTATTCATGTCATCTATAATGTCTTGAAGTTCTTGACCTCCTTTTCCTTGCTCTTGCTTTTCTTTCTTTGCATCTTGCAATGCTTTTCTAAGGGCAGCTTGCCTGGCAGCTGCCTCACCGAAGTCCTTAGCTGTTGCTTTACCCTCTTTTGCTTTCTTTTTCAGTCCTTCCATGTCCTTGTTTAAGGATTCTTGACCTTCAGTAATTTTGTCAGAGGGAACTTTACCAGCTTTTCCCTGACCTTTGCCACCGGGTTTATTACATTGCTGAGACCCTGGCATGCTAGCACCCATTTGTTTCTGCATGTTTTCCATGGATTCTGACAACATAAGAGCTAAGTCATTAAGATTCGTCATAGCACTTCGTTGAGATTGCTTAGCATTACTCTTATTCCTTTCCTCGAGAAATTCCAAACTTTCTTTAAAGTTGTATTTAATATTTGCTACTTTCTCAGTAACAAAACTTTCTATTTCAGCAACTCTATTACTAAGAGCTACTAAACTGTCCTCAATTAATCTAAAATCGTCTTTAAATTTAAATTGAGTTTGAACCAAATCTACATAACGGGGAGTGTTGATTTGAGTCTTATCAAAATCACCAACTAGCTCTTCTTGATCAAAAGAAAGGGTGACAATATTCTCCAGTAATTGCCTTATGGCTTTGAGATCTTCTTCATTTTGCTCTTGCTCCCCACTCTGCATATTAGATTGCAAATTTCCTGCCATATTTTTCATTTTTTGGGCAGCACTCTTTTGGGACTTGGCAGCATCTTTATTCTGATCCTGTTCCATTTGCTCTTGACTTTGTTGCATATCCTCTTGAATATCGTCCATCTGCTCCTGGTTCTCGTCTTCATCGCCTAGATCTTTTGGAGGACTTAATTCTTTGTTCTTTTCTTGTAATTCATTGAGCTTCTCCTCTATGTCCTTCATTTCTTCATTAAGGTCCTCTTGTTGTTTTTGTAAATCTTCCTGAGATTCCTTTTGTTCTTCTGTTTTCTTAGCTAAATCTTCCTGCTTTTCAGCCAACTCTTCCAACTTTTCAATCTGCTCTTTCATTTCCTTCTCCATTTCAAGTTGTTTGAAAAGCTCTTCCAATCTTTCCATATCTTGCTCAAGAATTTCATTATCCATTTCCATCTGTTCCATCATTTGGATGGCATCTTCTTTTTCTAATTCTTGAAGCAAATCCTGAATTTTTTCCATCAATTCTTGCTTTTCAGGATCCAGAACCTTTTCGAATAATTCTTCAAGTTTCTTTTGCTTTTCTAAATCTTGTTGATTCTGTTGATTTAGCTTTTTTTGGGACTCTTTGTTTTGGTCAAAATTTTGTTTCGCTTGTTCTAATTTGTTTTGAAGTTCTTGTTGTTGTTCTAAGAGTTTTTCAAGTTCTTTTTTGTCTTGAAATTCTAACTCTTTTTTCTGAAGAAGTTTTTCTCGCATTTTTTTAAACTTCTCTTTCATCTTCTCCAAATCTTTCAAAGAATCATCAAGATTATCTTTGATTTCTTCTTCCTTTTTATCCTGTTCCTCTTGAAGAGCCTCAAGTGATATTTTTTTCAATGACATAACCGATGTTTTGGCCGATTTGGCACCATTAACACCATCATTATCTTTTACCTCAAAATAATATTTCAATTGCTGTCCTGGGGCAAGGTCAATTTTATTTGCATCAAAGTTAAAATCATAAGATTGATTCAGTTGATCACTATAATTTATTTGTTCAGAGGAAGATGATGTGATCTTACCATCATCACTTATGATTTGATAATGAAACTGTAAAGAACTAAATCCATAGTCATCCGTAATATTTCCAATAAAGTATAGATAGTTTTCGTCTGAGCTATCTGCAAAGGATTCTACTTGAATAGTTGGATATTGATCCTTAATAACATTAATTCTATATGATATAGAATCCGGCTCAGGTATTCTTTCATTTTGGATATATATCCGATATGCTAAATCATCTCTTACCTTTTTGGAGGTAGTAAATAGACCTTCTTTTTCTTCAAGAGATGCGATCGCATTATTCGCCCTAAATTTTAATTCATCCGTATTCTTTGTGTGGAATTGCCACCGAAGAACGGTTCCTTCAGGAACAATAAAATCACCAATGTTATCCAGTTTTTCGTTTTTTCGCTTGATATATCTAGGATAATTCAAGTCGACGGAAAAGTCCGTTAAACTTGGCTTTTCAATTACTTCCAAAGTATAGGAAATACCAGTTACAATTCCTGAAGTGACACGAAAATCTATATCTTTTTCGACATTTTTGAAAGTATAAGAAAACTGAGAAGCACTCTTTTTATTCATTTGGTACGAAAATCCGTCAATTTCAACAAACACCTCATTAGGTAAGGCATCGCCTTCAATATCAATATCTAATGTATAATCTTGATATTGTACGACCTCCAGGTTTTCCTTATTCAATTTAAACGAAAATGGAGCTTCTCTTTCGAAGTCCTTATTGTTATTAATTATTCTATGAGTACTATCTGTAATAATAGAAGGGGCGGCAAAAATCAAAACAACTAAGGTAAGCAACGGAGGAAGAGCGTACTTTAAATACTTACGGTTCTTCTTTAAATCAATTGCTTTTTTAAAGGGAATAAGACTTATTTCATTTGTTTTTTGATCTATACTTGCTTCTATTAGATAATTAGAATGTATATCATTTTGCTTTTTCAATTGTAACACATTAAGGAGCTTGTCTTTGATGTCAGAAAAATGAGTTCCAATTATGTTGGCGGCTTGCTCATAGCTAATGGTGTTGCCTAATCTAAAATATTTGATAATAGGAACGAAAATCCATCGAAACGTAGAGATTAAGCTTAAACCAATAAACCCGAAAAATAATACTTTCCGAATTTGTTGACTGAAGTAAAAGAAATGTTCGAGAACATTAAATGTGATAAATAAGGCAAGAACAAGACCTATGGAATAAAGAATGCCTCTGAAAAGTTGATTGACATAAAATTTTCTGATGAACTTATCTAGTTTTTCAACCAATAGTTCATAACTACCTTGATTACTCATACAATCTTATCCCTTTTACAATTTGTTTTAACGATCCTAGTTTCAAATTAATTCCATGAATATCAAATATTAAGGAAACTTTAGGAATATAATTCTAGTTTAAGGATTTTACAGCTATATTAAAACGTCAACACGAGTAATTGTTTAAGTTGATAAAGAAAAATTATGAAGAACTATTTGGAGATAAACAGGAATTCCTGGAATAATAGATTAGCAACTCATTTAAATTCGGAGTTCTATGATATAAAAGGGTTTTTAGAAGGAAGGACTTCATTAAAAAGTATTGAATTAGATTTGTTAGGCGATGTTACGAATAAGAAAATACTTCACTTACAATGTCATTTTGGACAGGATACTATTTCGCTGAGTCGATTAGGAGCTCAGGTGACGGGAGTCGATTTATCAGATAAAGCAATAGAAAAGGCAGTAGAACTGGCTAAGAAATGCGATAGTGATTCGAATTTTATCTGTTGTGATGTCTATGATTTGAAAAACAAGTTGGATGATAAATTTGATATCGTTTATACAACATATGGAACCATTTCATGGTTACCAGATCTCAATAAATGGGCAGATATTATTTCTCATTACTTAAAACCAAACGGCCAGTTCGTTTTTGTTGAGTTTCATCCTGTGGTATGGATGTTTGATGACAATATGGAAAAGATTTACTACCCGTATTTTAATAAAGAAGCGATAGTAGAGGAGGAACAAGGAACCTACGCTGATAGATCTGCAGATATTAAGCAAGAATATGTATGTTGGAATCACGGAATATCGGAAGTAATGAATAGTTTGATCCAAAAAGAGCTGTCAATTGAGCTATTTAACGAATATGACTATGCTCCTTATTCTTTTGTTAATGGAATGGTAGAAGCAGAAACAGGAAGATATAGGATTCAAAACTTTGGAGATAAAGCTCCCCTAGTATATGCTATACGGGCTCGTAAATCATATAGCGATGAATAACCCTATTTTTAGGACGGATAGATTTGTTTTGAGACCAGCGTACCTAAAGGATGCAGAAGTAATGCTTACCTATAAGTCTGATAAAAGAGTGAATCGTTATCAGGGAACTTTACCATCTGATATAAAGGAGATGAAGAAGATGATAAAAGAAAGTAGCCATTTGATAAATACTTTGGACACGTGGCTTCAATATGTGATTGTAGAAGAGGATATGATCATCGGAGATTTTGGCATGCACTTTTTACAAAACGATGCTGTAGAGCTGGGAATAACTATCGACAGGAAATATCAAGGAAGGGGTGTTGCTTTCGAATCATTGCATTGGATTAAAGACTATCTTTTTAATGAATTGAACAAGAGAGAATTGATTGCATCTATTGATCCGAGAAACATGGCGTCTATTAAATTGTTTCAAAAGCTGGGCTTCGAAACATATAAACTTTCCAAAAGGGCATTTAAGCTAAGGGGAGAATGGGTAGATGATCTGATAATGAAATGTGTAAATCCGTTATTGGTAAAGAATAAATAATTACCAATAATCAGGCTTTTCTAGTGTAGAGTTTGGTAGAATTGAACAATTACAACAGGCATCTGGTAGAGGCCAAGGAGGTATTCCGGCCACACCGCATAGTGGGTTGACATGAGTTTTAAAGTCGGCATTTGTTATCAATTGTGATAACCTTTTTTTTCCAACTACAGAGAATAAACCCAGTACTTCGGTTCCATCATTACTTTTAATATTACCTGTTAACCTTGCAGGAGTGACATCTGTAATCTCCCCGTTTTGATCAAATAACTTTTTCAGGTTTTCCCAATAGAGATATGAATCTCTTTCATAGGAAAGAAGGGTAACATCTACTCCGTATATTTCCCCAAAGTAATAGTCTATTATTCTGCTGTGAACGGTAGTGCTAAAGAAGACCGGACTGTTTGTACTATTTATCTCGAAGAGATTAATTTTATTCGGTTTCACATCATTGATGATATAGCAAGTTCGAGGTGGAAAAAAAGGAGAGCATATGAGCTCAGAAACTCTAAAAGAAGTTTCGGTATTTACTCTCATAAATAGATTATCTTTCACTAAATCCTTACTTCCATGGACATCAAAGACTAGAGATCTGAAATTGCTCTGTTTTCCACTTTCGTTAACAAAAATCGTTAAACTGTCCGTAACGGAGATGCTATCGAGTGCAGCTACTTCATGAACACGTTGATATGTACTTTCTATGGATCTTCCATCAGGAAGAACACCCATTAGACGGTATGATTTATTTTTATCGGCTTGTGCGTATACACTATATATTCCATCATCATTTTCTTCGAGAGGAATTTTTTGCTGATCATCACTTTCAAAATATAATTGGGCTCCTTTTACCGGTGGAGCCACTTGACTTTTTACATTGGTTGTGAACGTTAGAGAAACTTTTTGTAATTCTAACAAATTAGAGAAATGACCATCAACAACAACCAAAGGAGAGGACGAATCAACATCAAATTCAATTTGATCGATACATGAAAAAAGAGAAAGGAAAAAGAGAAAAAAATATATTCGAATCATTATTGTTAAAATTCAAAGTTCCATGAAATATTTGGGACCACCGATCCTACTACTGAAAAACGAAATGGTTGGATATTTCCTTTTTCACTTCTTCTAAAGTATACACTGTAGGCATTGTTTCTACCTAAAAAATTATATAGTCCAAATGTAAAAGAGCTTCTAAATCCGCTAGATTTTGTTTTTCTCAAATCTAGCGTTATAGATAAGTCTAATCGTGAATATGCAGGAATTCTATGTTGATTTCTCTCTGCATACAATGGTACAACATAATTACTTTGTATTAGTGCTGCTTCTGGAGCACTGACAGGTTTTCCCGACTTATAGATATACAAAATATTTAGTGTGGAAACTGGCAGCATCTTATAGACAAGAAGTAGATTTAATTGATGCGGAATGTCAAAATCGGCAGGAAACCATTCGTTATTGTTAATTGCATTTTTATCACTTTGTGTTTTTCTAAAAGTTCTACTGAAAGTATAGGCCATAGTTCCATCCCATTTTCCCAAATTTCCTTCCGATAGAAACTCAAATCCATAACTATAGCCTTTTCCATTTACCAATTCTGTTTCAATGTGATCATTTAGAATTATGTCCGCAAAATTTTTGAGAATATTTACATTTTTAAAATTCTTATAAAATGCACCAATAGAAAGATCTAAATTGTTAAACTCCTGACGAGAGGTAATAGAATACTGATCAACAACCTGAGGAGAAATATATCTGCCAGAGAACAACCACATATCGGAAGGAAGAGCAGTATTTCCGGTACTCATTTGAAAAGCGTTTTGGCTTAGTTTGTTATAAGCAATATTAATAGACCATTTATCATTGATTTTAGCACCTAACGATAGTCGAGGCTCCCAAAAGGAATGAGTTCCTTCCTCATCGATACCGGTAGATTCACGGCTATCAATGATATTATCTTCCGAAGGATTATTATCTGTATATGTGTAGATGCGACCTTGACCGGAAGACATATAATTTACATACCTTAAAGAGCCTTCGAACTTGATATTATTGGTTAAAAAATAATTCATTGTGATAAACTGAGCAATGGAAAGATTTCCTTTTCTAGTAATACTTTCTTGCGTAAGTGTACTACTAGCACGGGGTATAAGCTCGTCGTTTTCCGGGATATATTTAATATATTCTGATCCTAATTGGACATATCCTTTTTCCGAAATTTCGTAGGAAATCTTACTCAATATTTTATGATAGTCGATTCCAGAGTAAAAATTAAAAGATGATGGATTTGTCAGGGTAAACTGATTACTTTTATAAGAACCCAGATTGAGAGATATGTTAGAGAAGAGTTTGTCAGTCCATTTACTATTCCATTTTAGTCGAGTATGGAAATTGCTCCAAGAATAACCAAATTCATTATTATATTCAAATACATCACTGCTCCAATAATTTTCTGCTTGTATTGAATGACCTGAAGAGAAATCATAATATAAACTGCTATTAATATCACCAAACCGGGCATTGCTGTTTTGCAATTCAGAATTTGCAATAAGACCAAGTAAATAGTCATTAAATGATGCTCTTCCAGAAAAATGATAGCTCAGACGAGAAGAAGCCCTACCTTCTACAAATAATTTTACTAAAGAAGTACCTATACCACCTTTACCTTTAAAGTGGGATACATCCCTGGCTGTTGATTCTATATCAAGAACAGCTGCACTTCGACCTCCGTACTGGGCATCCAGATATCCTTTATACAGAGAAGCCTGATCTATCGCATCTGCATTAAATGCAGAGATAAAGCCAACTATATGGGTAGGATTAAATATAATTCCATCATTAAATAGTACCATGCTTTCATCAATATTACCTCCTCGAACATTGATTCCTGAAGAAATATCACCAGCCGTAGTAACACCTGGAAGTATCTCTAGAGATTTGATAATATCTACTTCTCCTAATGCTTGAGGAATAGCGGATATTTTCTCAATTGACACCACTTCATTACCAGCATTATTGAGAAGCTTATCTCTAGACTGATTTACAGTGAATTCTATGGTGTTGAGAACAACATTTTGCAGCGACATTTCTATTGAAAGTTTAGCATTTTTATAGATTTCGAGATCTATTTCTTTTGTTTTATATCCAATGAGTTCGATAGTAATGTTATAAGAACCATTTTTAAGAGATAAAGAAGCTGTTCCAGTATCATCAGACAGCAAAAAAACGCCTGTCGTTTTTTCATAGATAGATGCACCAACCAGAGGAAATTGAGAGTTTTTTTCAACAATTTCAATGGAAAGATTTACGACATCGGAGTGGTCATTTCTGGTGCCAAATAGATAATTCTCTTTTTCTAAATTCTCTTCTTCGGGGTATTTCAAAGTTCCCTTTTCCCACTTCTTCACTAGTTCTTGTATATGCGTTTGGTCAGCTTTATTTCGATGGATAACTAAAACTCCCTTTTGACCATAAGGCAATGTAAGAAGATTGGTTGCGTCCGTGAGCTTTGAAAGGATTTTAAAGACTTGTTGATCTTGGAATCTTGCGTTTAATGCGTAGACAGGAAGAGATTCAGGTTCAAAATAAAAATCAATGTTATATTTTTTATGGATATCAAAAAGAATGGTAGATAGTTGTTTTCCTTCGGATAAAACTGATATGGTTTTATTAATGGCTTTTTGAGCATTTAAAGAGAGGGAGATCAAGAAAAATGATATAAGAAGTACGCGAAAAGTTTTATTTCTACACTTTAGGAATTTTCGAAAGTAAAAAGTCATTCAATTCTTTTTGCCTCACTAATCTATAAAAACTTTGTTGCATTCTGTTAATATCGGCATCGTCTTCCTTAATGCTTTTAAACAGATTAATAATCTGAAGTTTAGTCATAACTTGGTTTTTTTCAAAATACTTTTCTTCAAAGGAAGACAATATTTTAACCAAAGTTAGTTTATCAGTTTTTTGACAATATGTGTTTAGGTTTCTGTAAAAACTGGTTATATGATAAAAGTTAACATTTGATTCAGAATGTATAAAAAATGAAGAATGATCTTCTTCTGCGTCGTTAGCATATAATTGAGCTACTGTCGAGATTACCTTACTATCTAAACTTTTTTCCACTGAGTTAGCCATAGTTTTGGCTTTATTCATATCTATTTGTCTCATTATATTGATTGCTGAAAGAATAGGCAGATACGAAGAATCCGTTTTAGCTGTATTTAGTAATATTTGTTCGTTGATAGGGTTAGAAGAAATAGGAAAGCAATCAATTGCCGCTTCTCGAACTTGTGAGTGCGGATCTTCTACAGCCAAAGACCTAATTATGTCAAAATGAGCTTTAATTTGATCTTCACTAAGATTTTCAAGAACATATCTTCGAAAGATGTGGTGCGGATCTTTTAATGCATTCACAATGAAAGAATCACTAAATTCCTCACTCGACAGATTGTTTAGACCTCTATATCTAAGAGTATAGTTTTCTGCATATTGAAACATTGCTAAACTCTCTTCAATGTTATAAGAATGTAGTATTTCCATCAGTAAAACTCCTTGAGCATCAGGAAGAACCAGGAGAGGCTCTTTATTTAGTTCAATGGGTACATTTACTTTGGACTCCGTCATCACATAGTCAAGATATTCACTTGAACCATCAGGATAAATAATTTGGAGCGTCATAGGAAGAATGAAAGGCGAAAAGTGATTCTCAGGATCTTGAACTTGCTCCATGTCAATACTTAGAACGTTGGTATTAGTATCGAATAAATAGTCATATTCCAGAATCGGATGACCTTCAGCCAAATACCATTGATCAAAAAACCAGTTTAAATCTTCTCCCACTGTATCCTCGAATGCCATTCTTAACTCATCTACCTCAACTGCGGAATAGGCATTGTCAACTAAATACTTATTCAATGATGAAAAAAAGGCTCCATCACCGAGATAGTTTCTTAACATATGCAAAACAAGCCCTCCTTTATTGTAGCTATGAGCATCAAACATATCTTCTTTATCAGCATAATGGTAATGGATCAATGGGTGAGTATTTCCACCTTCTGAAGTGTACAAATAGGTTTGCATTTCATTGTATCGATGTAGTTCTGCTCTATCTTTTCCATATTTATGTTCGAACCATAAATACTCACTATAATTGGCAAAGCCTTCATTCAATGTCAAATTAGCCCAACTCTCACAAGTAACAAGATCACCAAACCAATGATGAAACAATTCATGGGCAACGATGGCATCATTGCCATTATCAACCAAAGCTCTTTTATCTTTTTGTACAAAATCACCAAAAATAACCGCTGTTGTATTTTCCATTGCTCCAGAAACAAAGTCTTTGACTACAACCTGTGCATACTTATCCCAGGGATAATGATAAGATAGAATGTTGGAAAAGAAATCTAACATTTCCGGCGTGTGACCAAATATATCCTTCGCAAAGACTTGATAAGGTTTGTCTACATAATAACTTAATTCAATGTTTTCCCAACTTTCTTTTTGAACCCCAAAATCTCCTATGGCTAACATGAACAAATAGGGAGCATGAGGTTTGTCCTGAACCCATCTATCTGTCCGAGTACCATCGCCATTATCAACACTGGATACCATTAATCCATTAGAAAGTGTTTGATATTTATTATCTACGGTTAAACTAATATCTTGTGTGCACCTTTCATTAGGTTTATCAATTGTGGGAAACCATTTACTGTTGTTTTCAGTTTCTCCCTGTGTCCAGATTTGAGAAGGAGTCTCTTTATCCTGACCAGAAGAATTGATGAAAAACAAACCTCTGTCAGAAGTTATAGCAGTGCTTCCACCACTTTGGCTAGGGTAGGCGACATAATCTATAAAAATTTGTACGGTATCTTTCTTTTCTATCGAATTAGGAAATAGAATGGCCAGTTGTTGTTCATCATAACTATATTCAAGATTTTGACCAAGGCTATCTGTAATACTGTTGATTTTAAAATTTTTAGCATCTAATAATACCCCTTCTTGGGAATAATACACTGGGGTAAGACAAAGTCTGGCTCTACCTATAACAGCCTCTTGTTCCCAATCGAAGGAAACTTCAAGATTAGTATGAGTAAGATCCATTAGTCTCAAGGATGAAGATCTGTATGGATATTTTTGAGAGGGAGAAATCTTGGTTTCAGGTGTAAAATCTAAGGTGTCAAGAAATGTTATTTCAATGGTTTCTTCAGGGTCAGCTATTTGCTTCGAAGTACCGCACGATATTAGTACGGCCACTATGGTTAATATGATAAATGCTTTCATGTTGAGAGATTGAGTTACAAAGAAAAGCTTTAATAACGGGAATAAAAAAAATGAAAACTTTATGGTAGTGTTTTTTCTTTATGACTTTATAATCTGGATTATCAGTCCTATTTGGAAAGTATATTGATTTGTGGTAAATGTATATTAGTGTGATTAATAATACTGATCGAAATATTGGTTTCCTCCATAAGATTTATACAATCTCATGGTTAACAACATTGTAGGTTAAATGATTTTTTAGATAGATAGGCAACACGGAGTAAATTTTTTTGCTCTTAACTATATAATTTTTCACTTTAAAAAGATATAGAATGAGAAGAAGTTTTTCAAGAGTTTTTGTAGCGGTTTTATGTACAGTGTTATTGAGTTGTGGAAAAGATTCAGATGTTGAGGATTTAAGGCAATGTACTATTGAAGGAATATTTTCTATAGAGCCAATATGTGCGTTTAATCCTAGGCAACTTACCACGGTTCCATTTCCTGTTAAAGTAGTGACTAATGGCACCGATGCTGGGACAGAGACATATGAATTCAGCTGGAGTTCAAATGCAGATTTTAAGGGTTCAGCGATATCAGTTGATTACGAAGGATTGCCCTTAACCGTAACGTTGATAGAAAAATCAACAGGTTGTACCGCAGAAGCCACGTTAGAAAAGGATTATTGGGATTAGAATCAAAAAGGTTCAAACATTGGCACACTCTTTGAATTATTCTAAGTGATGATAGAAGAGTCCCAATGAAATGAACCTTTTTGCTATATAGCAAAATGATACGGTGAATTTCATCTGGAAAATTATAAGAAGATTATTAGCAGATGAAAATTTTATTAGCGTTTTGTTTATTGATTAATTGTGCATTTATAAATATATCTAATGATACTCCTAAGGATAGGATATTTAGCTATATAGAAAACTATAAAGAAATAGCAGTTATAGAAATGCATAGAAGCAACATACCCGCTAGTATTATTTTGGCACAAGGTCTTCATGAAAGCAATTATGGAGCCAGTGATTTGGCTACAAAAGCCAACAATCATTTTGGCATCAAATGCAAAAGTTATTGGAGAGGTCAAACGTACTACCATAAGGATGATGACTACGACAAATCGGGAAGATTATTGGAGTCATGTTTCAGGAAATATAATACGAGTTTGGAATCTTATGTAGATCACAGTAATTTTTTGATGCAAACGAGCCATTATCAGAAACTTTTTGAGTTTGATAGGTTTGATTATGAATCATGGGCACACGGATTAAAAGCGTGCGGCTATGCTACAGACCCAAACTATGCCAAAAAGCTAATTAACCTAATTGAGAAATATAAATTAACCCAATATGATTATTGGGAAGTGCCGTTTAGAACAATTGTAGATTAAGACTCTATAACTGTTTTTCCATCAGGAACATAAATAGTATATTGAATTTTTTGATACTGAAAGTTTTCTTTTTTCGGAATCATGATGAATGGATTTATCTTAATTCTATTTTTCCAAAAATTGAAGTGATTGATTGCCGTTCTACTTGATGCCTGGGCGTCAATTTTGTTTAAACCTCTCGAAACCACCTTTCTTTCGATATGTAATAGGTTATCAGAAGAAGGTTTTTTGACAAGAGAAACTCCGTTGTAATGTAATCCCAGAGAATCTTTATACGCTTTCATGTTTCCTAAGTTGATACTGCTTTCTAAGAAAGAATTGGCATTATCGGCCATGTCAATATACAATGTGTCTGAAGCTAATTCGTAGCTCGTCATTTTGATTCTCTCGATACGATCTTTAGAAAAGGTTACCATGATCAGCATGATTAATAAAAAAGCACAAAAGCTAGCTGCCCAGATGGATGACATGCGACGTTTAATTTTGCCTAAAGTGTCTTTTGATAGAGCAAGACTAACGATAACAAAAGGAAACACGATACTTGCCAATCCAAAGAATATCAGTAAAACACTATTTAAACAAAACCCTTTGGACATGGATAGTAGTAAAAGATTGCATTTAAAGATAAAGACAACAGATATCAATGCAACAAGTTGGAGAACGCCAATGGTGATGAAAAAAGATTTGTAATATTTAAGAAAGTGAATTGATTGCATTTGTAGAAATTAAACTTGGTTTTTTCTGTTTTTAAAATCTCTTCCAATATCAGAGATTATCTTTCCTAAGTCACTTATTTCTTGTTCCACTTTACGAGCAATATTGGATACGTTAACAGGCTTTCCCTGCATTTCCAGTTTCTCGGAAACCGTTTCTGCCGCAGGGAGAACCATCCATAAAACCAAGTAAACAAACAAGGGTAGTCCACTTGTCATGAATAACAATATTATTATTCTAAATATGAATAAATTGGATATACCGAAGTAAGAAGCAAAACCAGCTACTACCCCACCCAATACCTTTCTGTCTATGTCTCTGTAGAGTTTTTTACCTGTACGATATTCGTAGTGTTCTGTCTTAGGTTCTTCTTTTTGAAAATCGTTTTCTATAGCTTCCGCACCAAAGTCTTGAGGCTTACCTAACGTTTCGATGACTGCGTCAATGTTCTTTGTTGTTATGATTTGATGTGTTTTAAGTTTGGATTCCAATAACTCAGACATTCGAATTTCTATATCTTCCATTATTTCATCACAGCCTTCGCTATATGAAAAGTGTCTACGAATAGTATCAAGGTAGTTTTCTAATTTACGATATGCATCGTCGTCAATAATGAAAGGATATCCTCCTAAATTTATATTTATCGTTTTTTTCATTTGATTGATTTTAAATTTTATTGATTAGTTGAATAGACATTTAAACACTGGTTTTACTTGTCCTCATCTCCAGATTGATTAATAGTAAGGGCAACCGCTGATTGTAATTGCTCCCAACTTTCGTTTAACTCTTTAAAAAATGATTTGCCTTCGTCAGTCATATAATAATACTTTCTGGGAGGTCCAGCGTTAGATTCTTTCCAATTGTAGTGCAATAGACCATCATTCTTAAGTCTATTAAGAAGAGGATATAGTGTTCCTTCGACAACGATCAACTTAGACTCCTTGAGTTTTCCTATAATATCTGAAGGATAAACTTCAGATTTGGAGATAATTGATAGCACGCAAAGCTCTAATACACCACGTCTCATCTGCACTCTTTTGCTTTCCAGTTTATTTTCTAATGTTTCATTCATATCTTTTTATTTATTCAATATTATATGATTGGGATTTAAGAATTATAATACAAATATAGCATAAAACCCATTACCTTGCAATACATAGTACTATTTAACTAATGCTATCTTGTACTAACGTAGTTCCATCATAGACAAACTACTTTGAAAAATCGATTAAAAAATATTATATTTGTATTGTGTTCTGCCCTAGGACACAAATGCAAAAAATAAACTACCACTTCACTTTTTAAATGTTCTGACATGTGCAAAAGAATATTAGTATTGATGTTTGTATTAAGTTCATATGTATCTGGACAAGAGGTACCAGAGTTTTTACATATTAAAAGAGATGATAGTCATATCGCTTTTGAAAAAAGAAACAAAAATCTTAAAACTCACCCCATCGACATATTCAGCCCTTACAAAGGAGTGTTGAAGATTAGTTCGAGTACTTCATATGCAGCATTACAGGTGAGTGAAAAGAGCTTAGAGTTTGTACTTAAGAAAAAACCGCACCTTTTATCTTTTAATATATTTATTGAGAATAGAAATTTCAACATTGAGGTTAATAAGGTAAGTATTCGAAGTGACGAATATCATGTTCATGGTTCATTGACAGGGAGCAAGAATCCCGCAGAAACGGTATTCTACAGAGGGATTGTTCGTAATTCTCTTAACGGGAAAGTATCTCTAAGTGTATCCGAGAGAAGGCTGACTATGTTAATCAGGGACGAAACGGGAACCTATGAAGTACATCCTTTATTTGAAAGTGTATATTCTGCCAGAAAAATTGATAAATCACGGGATTTTAAAAAGTTTGAGTGCCTGACTGAGACCCCCAGTAATTATAGTACTAAAATCAAAAGCAAAGGTGAAAAGAGAACGGGAAGTTGTGTAGAACTTTACTTAGAATGCGACTATCAATTATTTGTAGAGTGTGGAGGAACACTGGCGGATACAGAAGATTGGGTAAATGACTTAATTAACGAAGTAGGAATGATTTATGAAGATATTGATGTTCCTCTGGCTATTAAAGAAATATTTGTTCATGAATCAACAGACCCCTATGCATCACATTCTAATGCACAGAGCCTGATGCTCGATTGGCAAGATGATTTACAAGATAATTATGATGGAAGATTGGCTCATTTTTTATGTGGAAGAGATATAGGAGGAGGTATTGCGTGGATGGATGTGTTGTGCTCTACTTATAGTACGATAGGAGGAACAACCTTTGGTCCCTATGGTGTTAGTGGGAATCTCGATGGCAGTGGAATAACTCCATTTCCCGCATATTCATGGAATGTAGAAGTCGTCGCTCACGAGTTTGGTCATAATTTTGGCTCACCTCATACGCATGCATGTGTATGGGGACCTGATGAAGATGAGCAGATTGATGACTGTGGAACTTCCATAGGATATCCAGATGCCCAGGACGATTGTTATGATCCTAACAACCTTATTATACCCACATTAGGAACAATTATGAGTTATTGTCATTTGGTTTCGGGAAGTGGGATAAGTTTTTCTACAGGATTCGCTACAGAACCTGGTGACTTGATTTATGACAAATATATCAATGCGAGTTGTTCCACAGGAGATGATTGTGATGGAATTCCCCCACCCAATGATGTTTGTGAAGATGTTATAGTTTTGACTGGCAATACGAGTTGTAATCCTGTCACAGTAAGCAATGTCAATGCTACTGCCTCTGGTTCTACCTCTGGATTTAGTTGTGGATCAACAGGAACCACAAAAGATGTTTGGTTTTCTTTTATTGTTCCGACTACAGGAAATATAAGTATAGAAACAATACAAATATCAGGAGGACTTACGGACTTAATTATTCAGGCGTATTCGGGGTCATGCGGTAGTCTAACAGCCATAGGATGTGATGATAATAGTGGTTCAGGAAATCATGCGAAATTGGATTTAACAGGACTCGTCAGTGGAGAGACAATATATGCTAGAGTTGTTGACAGTGGAAGTGATGATGAAGGAGTTTTTGGTATCTGTATCCATGATCCTGACTTCCCATGCCCACCCGAAATTCAACCCCTCCTAGATTTATATGAAGATACGGGTGGTGATAATTGGACAAATAATACAGGCTGGGAAGGTGGATATAACGGTAACGATTGCGACTTTTGCAATTGGTTTGGAGTTACTTGTAATAATTCAGGAGAAATAACAGAAATAGCTCTTAACAATAACAACCTGAACGGTACGCTACCGTCTACACTGACGGATATGACTTCTCTAAAGCGGTTAGAGTTGGGTATCAATAATATTTCAGGAACAGTGCCCAACACTTGGGACAATACTCCCGATCTGGAATATATAGATTTTGGTAATAATAACTTTTCAGGTCCTATTCCGAGTACTTTTGGGGATGCCATTGATTTATGGTATCTGGCACTTCAGAATAACAGTTTCTCAGGAGAGTTACCTGAAAGCATTGGATATCTTGATAATCTGTTATTATACTATTGTGTGATCAACGATCTATCCGGTTGCTATCCTACAAGTTATGAAAACTTGTGTAACATTATGATCGTAGACTTTCAGATTAACAGTGATCTACCATTTGGTGGGGCCAATTTTAAAAACAATTGTAGTGGATTTGATGAAGATGAAGATGGATATTGCAATGCTGGTACAGGGGAGGATGATTGTAATGACAATGACAATAGCATCTATCCTACTGCTCCTGAACTTTGTGATGGATTGGACAATGATTGTGACGGTCTTCATGATGAAGGATTGCCTTCTGTGACAAATACTTGGACCGGAGGTACAGGTTCTTGGGGGGATGACGGGAAGTGGAGCCAAGGGCATTTTCCACTGGGATGCGAGAATGTCGTTATTCCGGATGGGTCTTCAAATATAATTTCGATTTCGGGTATGGGCGATATGATTTATGCCAAATCAATAGATATTGGTAATGAGGCTGTTTTAAATATTTCTGCTGGAGAAACATTGAACATATTTAGTGGAGGAAACTTAGAAATTAACGGAATGATCAATAATCAAGGCAACATATTTATTAAAAATGTGACTTCAGGCCATGAAGTAAAAATACTTGCTACTGGAGGCTTCAACAACTCGAATGGAGGGAACATTGAAATAGAATAGAGTTAATTTGTTACTAATTTGGAGAGAAAAAGGTCTATATTTTCAACATTATCATTGACAGAAATAATCTTTCCATTTGGATCAATAAAATATTTAGTGGGAATTTCTTTAACGCCATAAAGTTGTGCTACAGGGGAATCAAACCTATCTAATTGCACTATGTGATAAGGCCAAAGGAGCTGATCTTTTTCAATGGCTCTTTTCCATTGATTTTCTCTTGTTTCAATGGCGACACTAACTATATGGAAATTTGCATTTTCATCAAATTTCGTATCCTTATATTTTTGGTATAAGGGAGCTAACTTTCTGTTATCCACTCGGCAAGGACCACACCAGCTTCCCCAAAAATCTAACAAGACATAATCTCCTTTTAGCTTTGATAAGCTAAATTCTTCACCATCAATGTTTAACGCCTGGAAATCTTCAGCTACTTCTCCGGAATCAAACTTCGGTAAACGATAAATATAATTGATAGCAACACCTAGTATTACCAAGACAAGAGCAATATTTAACCATCGTGACATTCCATAAATTTATGGTACAAAGGTATGTCCATTTTTGTACGCTGACTTAATTTAGTGTCCCATCTGTCTTATATAGACAATTTATTTGATCACAAATTTTCCATATTTACCGATAAAACTTACCTGCGTGTATGCGTTCTTATCGAGGTTATATCCTGAGATATAGTCGTCATCCACGTCAACATTTGAGCTTGAGGAATGAATACTATGCTCTATGTATTTCCCTTGAGCTTCAAAATTAAAAGCACTGTCTTTGTCTAATTTTAAAGTAGAATACTTGGCAGAAACATTAATCTTTCGTGCTTTAGCTCCTAGCTTGTTAATAGTGATGGTAGCATATTTGTTACTAATTTCTGCATTACCATCAAGATAATCTATATATATGTTTGTATAACCTCCTTTTATATTAACATCTCCTGCCATTTCAATATCAAATTCGTCGTATTTTCCCACATTGCTAATAGATCCGCATTTCCCTATAGAATAACTGTCATATTTTGACTTAATGTTAAGATGGTTTATTTCTTTAATAACAACTTTTGAATATCCACTATTCATCTTTATTTCATCTCCCTGTTCGCAGTAAAATTCTCCGTATTTGATTCCAATGTTTCCATGCTCTAATGTTGATATTGAGGCATCTCCATACTTAGCCGATAGTGAGAGTTCACCACTTACTTCTCTGGCTCTTACATCTCCGTATCTTATATCTATATCGGCAGATCCTTCAATAAGATCGGCATCTATATTTCCATAGGAGTGAGAGATATCATAGTGGAGTGATGCCGGAGCCCAAACATTGTAGTTAATTTCATAGTCCACATTGCTACTGCTTCCCCACCAAGAAGTAAACCAATTATTATCTTTTTCTTCTATCTGGGTAACAGCACTTACCAAATCTAAAGAAGCATCGAAATTGACATCAATAGTTTCTAGTCTTTCTCTTGCCTTTTTTTCACTATTGGAGCGTGTGATGATTACAATTTCGAATTTGATATCATCGTTTTCCCAATTATGCAGTTGAATCTTGCCATATTTATTATGTATATGCAGTTTGCCATTAGATGAAATGGGGAATTCTTTAGTGATTTTTTTCTCCAATTCAACAGTTATTCCAACATCCGAAGCTTGAACAAAAGAGGCCCAGAACAATGAGGAAATAAGAAATATTTTAAAAGCTTTCATTTGAATTATCTTTTTTTAGTTTTTCAAAATCTTCGTGAAGAGATTTCTTTTCAAGTATTCGTTCTAATATTTTAATTTTTGTTCTATAGTTTTCAATCATCGCATGGATTAGGACATCACTGTTCTCATAGTTGGAACCTGTGAGTTCTTTTTGTAACTCTAGGTATACTTCGTCAAGAGACTCTAAGTCTTTTTTAACTTCATCATCTATTAGATTTTGATCAGTAAGTTGTACTAATCGACTGTTTACCTGACTCTCTAGGAAGGGTTTAGTTTGCAAGTAGCTATTGACACTAGCCATTTTATCTGGAACTGAAGAAGTTGTTGTTCCGATTAAAAAACCTGCGGCAACAAAAACTAAAATGGCAGCAGCATATTTAAATATATGCAGTGATCTGACTTTTTTATTTGTTGGTCCTAACTGAGACTCAATACGATACCATACTCGATTATCCGGAGTAGCCGAATCAAAGTCCGTACGATGTTCTTTTATGTATTTTTCTATGTCCATGATCTATTGATATAAAGCATTCATATCGTAATTATCTTGTATTATTTGTTTCAACTTTCTTTTTGCACGATGATACTGTGATTTAGAAGTAGAAATGGTAATATTAAGGATGTCCGAAATCTCTTGGTGGTCATAACCCTCTATTGCGTAGAGACTAAATATGACACGATACCCATCTGGCAATCTTTCCAACGCATCTTTTATAATTTTGACATTTACCTTTCTATCTCTTATTTCATTTTCTTCCACTTTTTGCACATTGTCATTCATCTCGTCAAATTGTAGTTTCCTCCTTTTAAGCTCATTGATGCAGTTATTGATACAAATTTTCTTTATCCAAGCTCCAGGAGTACTGTGATAATTATAACTTTCCAATTTTGTAAATACATCAATGAAAGAATTTTGTAACAAATCTTCCGCTTCGTATTTATTTTTCATCATTCTCAAACAAACATTATACATAGCCTTGCTATAGGACTGATACAACCTGTACTGAGCCTTACGATCACCTCTTTTACAAGACTCGATTAGATCACGCTTATAGTCAATCTCCATATATGGTCCCCAATTCGTTCGTTTATACTAAGATAGACAAGATAAATAGATAAGGGTTGCATAGAAAATCGTTTAGAAGGACTAACCAGTGATTTTTCTCATAATCCATTCAAGAGGTCCCGATTTATTAAATTTTAACCAAACCTGAGCGAAAAGAACACACAATGCACTAAATAACAAAGCATAACTAAGAGAAAAACAGATAGAATATTCCCCTAATTGTGTTGTAGAGAATACCTCTAAAACACCCATTCCAATGATGACATGGGCTACGTAGAATGTTAAAGCAAGTTTTCCTGTGTTATAAAATAAAGTGATGAGTACATTATTTTCAAACTTTTTAGCTAATAAAATACACGAAGAAATAATTACCACAGATATCGACATACCATTGAGCATATAAAGTGGCATTGGAGGCATCGGAGCAGTTCCGAAAAGATAAGAGATCTCTTCTTTGGCCGACATGTCTCCACCTGAAAAATTTTCAATAGCCACCCAAGAAATTAACTGAACAATAATGAAAATGATAATACTAATTCTAAGAGATTTTTTCAAGAAATCATTGTTATTCAGATCCTTATTTCCATACCATAACCCAAAAAGCATGAAAGAAGACCAGGGTATAACAGGGTGAAAACCATTGTATAGTAGATTTCTAAAGAAACCTTTTAATGTCCAAAAGTCGAAGTAATCTAAGGTGGTGAAATTCCACCCTTGTTCATAAGGAAATATAAGTAGTAGAAGGGGATAAATGCCTATGAGACCAATTATACCAAGAATTATATGGGAGACATGCCTACCCATAAAATACAGGGACACGAACATATAAATACCATAATAGTGTAAAATATCAGCGGGCCATATCCAGGTGTACGAGAGCCCTATAAAAAAAAGGAATATGGCTCTTTTGAATATTCTATTCTTACTTTTTTTGAGGTTTTCCTTATTCTTACTTTTTATAGCAGAACGTGTCATCAAAGACAAACCAATCCCTGCAAGCACGACAAAGGTTGCTGCGGCCTTCCCATCAAATAGACTTGCAAATGAAGACATCCACCCTTCACCTTTATGACCAATTACGATTTTAAAATTAACAATGATCATCCCAATGACGGCTAGAGCTCTGGCGACATCAATACCTATTATCCTCTTTTTCATCGTTTAATTACATAGAAGAAATTCAGTAAATCTTATCTGGAGGCCCATTTTCCACCAATCCAAGCCATAGGAATATATGCTAATAAAACATCAACAATGACATACCATATAGGAGCGGGAATCATAAAGCAAGCTATGATGCCACTGATAAAAAAGATCAGACCTACAATTAAGGCAAATCTTATCTTATGACTTATTGCAATATATGCGGCTACCGCAGCCCCCACAAGTGTTCCTAAGGCATGTGCTAGAAAGGGAAATATGAAGTGTTTAGCCCCTAAGTCCGGCATTACTTCTGCTAATGCCTCCATATCATTTAAATCGACGCCTTCAATTGGGAAGACACTATGTCCAAGACCAATCAAACCAAAATTGACCATGCTTCCAACAATCAATCCTACTATTACAGCCAAAATATTTCTTAATATCGGATTCATCTAAATAAGTGTTATTGGATTAAAGATAATGGATTATGAGATA
Organism: Saprospiraceae bacterium; assembly: GCA_965230495.1. GTDB lineage: Bacteria > Bacteroidota > Bacteroidia > Chitinophagales > Saprospiraceae > JACJYM01. Next base: position 3,224,665 of record OZ246004.1, read on the forward strand.
ACTGATAGACTTGAAAAGGTTTTCATTCATGCCATGAATGATAAAAATTACTTGATATCATGACATAGATCATTCCAAAGGAAAATACACTCACCTAACTTAGCTTATGTAAAAAGTAAGTTATGATTATAAGTACAGAAGATAGATTTTCAGATGTAAAGAAAAGATTTCAGGGTATGTTTCCTGGGTTAAAAATTGATTTCTACAAAAAGAAACATGAATCCTTTGAAGGGAGTACGTCTGATGAATTATATAAGAACAATATGAAGATATCAGAGGTTGCCAACTTGGATAAAACGACAGATTTGAAGATAGATGAGGATCAAACAGTCGCTGAGGTAGAGAAGATGTTTGAGGATAAAATGGGATTACATGTTCAAATCTTTAGAAGATCGAATGATCTGTGGTTACAGACTACAACCACCGATGAGTGGACATTAAAGACCCAGAATAGAAAGGGAATACACTCAACACAACAATAATTGGTTATTAATCTCAAATACTAATCTTATGAAAATATTATGTCCTACAGATTTTTCTGAGCATTCCAAGATTGCCTTAGAATATGCGGTAGATTTAACAAATAAACTTAATGGAGAACTTCATATAGTTTCTGCATATCATGTACCAAGAAAGACTGGCAGTTTTGTGTCTATGCGTGATGTGGTAAGGCAAGATGCTGAAGATGATATGGAAAAATTAATCGCAGGTTTAGGATCATTATTAAAAGATAATACACCAACAGTATATATCGGAGAAGATAATGCCTCTCATTTGATCCATAAATATGCAGAGAAAAAAGATATCGATTTAATAGTTATGGGTACTCAGGGTAGTGGAAGCATCAGCAATGTATTATTCGGTAGTGTGACTAGAAAGATCAGTGCTAATAGTGAAATTCCTGTTTTGGCCATACCGAATGATATATCAAAAGAAGGAATGCAAAATACTTTTGTACTTGCACTTGATGAAAGAGAGGTTAAAGATTCGAAAGGCTTTGAATTGGTTAGCAGGATGGCGAGAACGTTAGATATTTCAGTGGATATGGTACATGTTGTAAAACCGGGATTAAAAGATGAACTACCATTTGATCCTTTTGTGTCATCATATCTAAAAGATATTCCCGGAGAAGTAAATATTGTAGAAGGAGAGGACGCCGTAGACACATTAAAACAGTACGTAGATAGTAATCATATAGGTATGCTTATCATGATACGAAGAAAACATACTTTTTTAGAGAAATTACTATTTAAAGGACATACGGGAGCAGAATTGGCAAACACCAAAGTTCCTTTGATGATCATTCCAGAATAAAATTATAGAAAACATTAAAAACAACAAATGAAGAAAAGAACACCAGTTGCAAAAATTATGACATCTAACCCGATTAGTGTCAATTTAACTAACAATATGAATGATGTGGTAACATTATTTAAAGAAAACAAAATACATCATCTTCCTGTAGTTTCAGGTAATGAGCTATTGGGTTTGATTAGTAAAACAGATGTGGAAAGAATATCTTTTGTAAACAGCATTCAGGGAGATAAGGCGAATACTTCTTGGTACGACATGTTATCAATAGATCAGGTAATGACAAAAGATATTAAAACTGTTCAAAAAGACGATCTTATTAAGGATGCAGCAGAAATGCTGGCACAAGGAGAATATCATGCTTTACCTGTAATGGATAAAGAGGGTTTGGCAGGAATAGTTACCTCTACAGATATTATTAGATATTTGCTAGAATTGTACTAACACCCAAAGCTGTAATAGCAGCTTTTTTCCATAAACATAGTATGTGATCCTCGGGCTCAATTAAGTTTGTTCCCGAGGTTTTTATTTGTTAATGACACATAATAGGGTTTTTCAGGGCTTCCCAAAAATTAAGTTCTCTAGGCATTTCAACGACTAACCCTCTGTATATCAAAAACCCACCTACGACTAAAGAGATATATGGAAGAATATTTCTTATTTTATTTCGAAAAGAAAAATTATAAAAGCTTTGGGAGAAGACCAAGAAGGCCATCAAAGGAATAGTACCTAGTCCGAACAAAGCCATAAAAAACATGCTCTGTACAACAGAACCGGTTGTTAGAGCACCGGCAATGGCTACATATACCAGACCACAAGGCAGAATACCGTTAAAAAACCCAAGAATAAAAGGATGGTAGTTATTTATTCTTCCGAGGATATGGTTTGTTAACCGTTGAACATATTGAAGAGGTTTGAAACCTGACAAACGAATTCTTTTGTTAACGGTAGGAATTTTATTCAATAGAAAGATGAATATCATGATCACACCTAGAATAATGGAGCTAAGACGCTGCAGTTCAGCCATCAAGACAAGACTACTAATCAAGCCAAACAGGACGCCCATTAATGCGTACATCAAGGTTTTTCCTAGATGATAATTAATAGTTCTTAGCAGAACAGTTTTTTTACTATAATCCAAAGGCTTGCTGATAGCGAGAGCCAATGGTCCACACATACCCAAACAATGAAAGCTACCCATCAGACCAAGAGAAAAGGCAACATACCACATTTCTAGACGAATATTTCTTCGTCCCAGATATAGTCTACTCCATCGATTTGCCATGTTACTTTCGCAATCCATTTTCCTTCTTTCAACTTTGAAAGATCAACACTAGTGTTATTGGCATGTATAGGAACCATAAAATCTAAACTTTTTTGAGAAGGGCGATAGAAATGAATATTTCCTGAGACATTATCCGAAGGGAAAACGAATACTAACTCTTTACTATTATCAGATCTTTGAATGGTAAGAGCTTTTGTATTTAGAGAACGGCTTCTTTTGTCGTACTCTTCTTGATAAGCAATATCTTTTGCGTAATAGTCATCCACCACAAGACTGTGATCAATGGTCATACTTTTGAAGAGAATAAAAACTAGTGTACCAACAAAAAACACAAAAAACAACGTGATACCATGTCCCCAATGAAATTTAGTCAACATAAGCTTAGATTTTTAATTAGGACCTAAAAAATTTGTTTCACAATGATCAATAATCTTTCCATTACCATATACTGTGATTTTAAGTTTTGTTTTTCTACCTGTTAGATCTCCCTTTGGAATTTTAACGAAGATAGCTCCTTCGGTGGTTCCATTTTCTTTGGTAACAGGTTTTTGACCTATGAACTCAAGAGATTCGTTTTCCATATTCTCAATTTCGAACTCTACTTCCATAATATCTTTCGTTTTATTGACAATTTGATAATTATAAAGATTACTAATATAACCATCTTCCGTCTCTTGAAACAGCATACCCGGTGTTCTTAAAAACAAGGTTTCGACATTATTTCGTGTAATAAGCATGAAAGACTCTAAGGCGATTAAGGCAAATAAAACAAGGGAATAGGCCAAAACACGTTTATTCCAAATAGCGTTGGTACCTTTTGATATTCCATTATAGCTATCTATTCTTATCAGTCCTTCAGGTTTGTTGACCTTATTCATTATTTCATCGCAGGCGTCCATGCAAGCGGTGCAGTTAACACACTCAAGTTGTACGCCATCTCTAATATCGATTCCGGTAGGACATACCCTTACGCAGAGGCCACAATCTATACAATCACCTTTTTCTTCTGTTGCTACAATATCTGTACTTTTTCTTTTGATCTTGCCACGAGGTTCACCTCTTACGAAATCGTAAGAAACAGCTAAAGAGTTGTCATCTAACATTACTCCCTGGAGACGTCCATAAGGACAAATGGTTGTGCACACTTGTTCTCTCATCTTAGCAAAAACGCCATAGAAAACAATAGTGAAGATGACCATAGCTAGAAACCCCTGCCAATGTTCAGAAATGGGTTCTGTGACTAATTTGTATAATTCGTCTACACCAATAATATATGAAAGAAAGGTATGAGCAATAATTACTGATATAAGGACGAACAAACCATGTTTGATAGTTTTTTTAAATATTTTTTCGTTAGTCCATTCAGATTTATCTAATCTTCTTTGGGCCGCAGAGTCTCCCTCGATCCAATACTCTATGCGTCGGAAAACCATTTCCATAAATATGGTTTGCGGACAAATCCAACCACAGAACACCCTTCCAAAGATCACCGTAAAAAGCACGATAAAAACTATAAGAATGAGCATTCCTATAACAAAAATGTGAAAATCCTGCGGAGTGAAGTGAACACCAAAAATTATGAATTTTCCCTCTAGAATATTGAAAAGCATTAAAGGATCTCCATCAATTTTGATAAAGGGAAACCCTATCAGTGCAATCAGTAAGATGTACGATAAGATTTTTCTTCTATCGTAAAACTTCCCTTTTGGTTTCTTAGGATACAGCCATATACGACTCCCATCTTTATCGACAGTAGCAATTTTGTTCCTAAACTCATCACCCTGATCGTGGCTGTAGAGTTCATCTAGATCAATATTTTGAGACGATGACATATTTATTCTGTAGACTCTTCAACGTATAAATCTCCTTCCGGCTTTTTGGCATCGGGAGGATTAGTCCCTCTTAATGTTAGAATGTAACTAGAAATGTTTTGCATGGAGGTGGGAGATAACTGAGAACTCCAAGCAATCATTCCTTTTTCAGGAACTCCATACTTAATAGTTTTAAATACATTCTTTATTCCACCACCATGAACCCAATAATCATCAGTTAGGTTGGGACCTACCCCACCTTGTCCTGCCAGGCCATGACAAGTGGCACAGTTAGATTCAAAAATAGATTTTGCATCACTTAATAGATTGGCATCCGTGACAACCTCTACATTGGTTTCGTTGACATTATTCACTTGTCTTGAGAGATAAAGAAACTTGGCTTCCTCGGCCTCAGCCATGGCTATTTCATACTCTTGAAGCTGACTTATACTTCCATCCTTCATATGACTATTGTATATGTACAAGGCAGCCCAAACGATGGTACCATAAAAAAGATATAACCACCAAGGGGGTAAACTGTTATCTAATTCACGAATTCCATCATAATCATGATGCAAATCTATTTCCGCTTCCTTTTCCAAAGGAATGAGATTCCAAGATTTATCAACTAACTTATCCCAAAAAGATTTAGATTTAGCTGTTTTTTTAGGCAATTCTATTCCTTGTTCCCTTAGAAGCTCTTCTTGATAATAACTAGTATAAGCATCCATTGTGCTCCAAAGCTTAAATAGTACCACACAGATTACGAGAGCTACCATAACCAAGATGATATTGTCCATCATCCAAGTAAATATCTCATCACTTTGACTCTTAGAGCCTGCTTCCGCTATGAAAGGAATTAGCAATAAAGCCAGTGACATTAATGTTGGAATATATTTTTCGTTTTTCATTTTATAATTTTTTTCTGATTAGAATAAATTCTATAAAATCACTTATTAATCCAAATATTCAGGACACAAGTCATCATCATCTGAAAGAGGCAAAGAAGCCACATGATTTAAGGTCTCTTTGTCCTTCTTAAAGGCTAGGTAAATACTCAGAGAAAAAATGAAGAAAAAAGTAATCAAAGAGAACACTGCCATCCAGTTAATATTACCTGCCGATTCCAAAATATATTTATACATAATCTATTCTTTATTTAGTTTTTACTTAGGTTTAATATCTGTACCTAACCTTTGCAAATAAGCTATTAAGGCTACTATTTCCTTGTTTTCCAGATTTTCCTGTTTTACGCCTTCTTCGTTCAACCTTTTGGCAATTTCATTTGCCTGATTGGACAAATTATCAAGGGCTCTATCCTCAAAGTTTTTTGGATACGGGGCACCAAGACTTCTATGGACTTTAATTTTTGAAATAGTGTAAGAAGTGTCTATTTCATTATCCAGTAGCCACGGATAAGGCGGCATGATAGAGCCAGGAGACATACTTTCGGGATCTAACATGTGATTATAGTGCCAACTATCAGGATACTTTTTACCTAGTCTATGTAAATCAGGTCCGGTTCGTTTAGAACCCCACAAGAAAGGTCTATCGTAAATGAATTCTCCAGATTTACTATAGTCGCCATATCTTTCTGTTTCTGATCTAAAAGGCCTTACCATCTGAGAGTGACAACTAACACAGCCTTCACGGATATATAAATCTCTACCTTCTAGTTCCAGAGGTGTATACGGTTTAACAGAGCTTATTTTAGGAACATTTTTGTCAATTAACATCATTGGAGTTACTTCTACTAAACCTCCAATTAAGATAGCAACAGTACTTGCCACTAGCAACTGGATAGGTCTTCTTTCAATCCATCTATGCCAATGTTCTCCTTTTACAGGAGTATACTTTTCTCGTGCAGCCGCTTCAGCTTTCACCTCTTGTATTAAAGAACCTGTTTTCGATGTCTTCCATAAGTTGTAAATCATGATAACTACACCTACAATGTAAATAGCACCACCTAAGGCTCTTAATCCATACATAGGAATTATCTGTGTTACTGTTTCTAGGAAATTACCGTAGGTCAATAAACCATCAGGACCAAAGCTTTTCCACATCATACTCTGTGTCCATCCCGCCCAATACATAGGGACAGTGTAGAATAAAATACCTAAAGTTCCTAGCCAAAAGTGTGTATTAGCTAGTTTTACGGAAGCCAATTTAGTACCATATAGTCTTGGCCATAACCAATATAAAATTCCAAAGGTTAACATACCGTTCCACCCAAGTGTTCCGACGTGTACATGAGCCACTGTCCAATCCGTATAATGACTTATAGCGTTGATAGATTTAATACTAAGTAGAGGACCTTCTAAAGTAGCCATTCCATACGCGGTAACAGCGACGACCATGAATTTCAAAATAGGATCTCTTCTTACCCTATCCCAAGCACCTCTAAGTGTTAATAGACCGTTTAGCATACCCCCCCAAGATGGAGCTATGAGCATAAGACTAAATACGGACCCCAAGGACTGAGCCCAGTCTGGAAGAGAAGTGTATAATAAGTGGTGTGGTCCTGCCCAAATGTATATAAATATTAATGCCCAGAAATGGACGATGGATAATTTATAAGAATAGACGGGTCGATTCGCAGCCTTGGGAAGGAAATAATACATCAAACCGAGATATGGAGTAGTTAAGAAAAAGGCCACAGCATTGTGTCCATACCACCATTGAACCAAAGCAGCCTGCACACCCCCTAAAACCGGAACACTCTTCCAAAAGTGTATAGGAATCTCAATATTATTGAAAATATGAAGCACTGTAACTGTTACCCAAGTTGCGATGTAGAACCAAATGGCTACATATAGGTGATTTTCTCTTCTTTTAATGATAGTTCCAAACATGTTAATACCAAAGATGACCCAAACGAGTGCAATCGCAATATCTATGGGCCATTCAAGTTCGGCATACTCATGAGAAGTAGTAAGTCCTAAGGGAAGTGTTAAGGCTGCAGCAACTATAATAAGTTGCCATCCCCAAAAGTGAATTTTGGAAAGAGCATCGCTAAACATTCTTGCTTTTAACAACCTTTGAAGTGAGTAATAGACTCCCATGAAGATTCCATTACCTACGAATGCAAAAATGGCTGCATTAGTGTGTAATGGTCGGATACGTCCGAAACTAATCCATGAAGTTTCAAAATTTAACGAGGGCCAAACCAATTGTAAGGCAGCCAGCAGACCGACTACCATACCTATTAATCCCCAAAACGCAGTGGCTACGGCAAAATTTTTGACAATTTTATTATCGTAGCTAAATGATTCTATCTTAGGCATGAATTTAAAATTTTAAAGTCAATTAATCGTCTATCATATCTTCTTCCAGAAGCACTCTCATTGAAGGAGTATAATCATCATCGTATTGCCCGTTTTTAACCGCCCAAAAAAAAGAGAATAAAAATCCAAGAGCGATCAGCAAGCTCAAAGCAATGAGAAGAATTATGATATTCATATGTTTATTTTCTGTTTTCCTTAATGGACATATAGAACTCGCTAAAAATCATTTTTCTGTTTGTAAAAGATATTTTACATGCTCGTTTCATATATTCGATTTACGCCGGAAAGATAAAAGCGTAAATATCCTTAGTTAATGACGTGTGTCAGTTTATCAAATGATTGATATCACAATCAGGATTTGGTGGAAAAACTACGCAGTGTAATATGACTCATAATCACACCATAAAGTATAACAGAAATAGAGCTTAAAGGCATTAGGATAGCTGCAATTATTGGGGATAATACACCGGTAATTGCAAAATACAAACCAATGGTATTATATAGAAAAGCGAGAACAAAAGCACCATAAATTATATACTTGGATTTTTTGAGATAATCAATAATAGAATAGAGACGATCGAAGTTTTGAGCATTTAGGATAATATCACATGAAGGAGAAAAATTGTTGGTATTATCTGAAATGACGATTCCTACATCACTTTGACGCAATGCTCCGGCGTCATTTAAGCCGTCTCCAATCATAAGAACATGATGTTTATTCTTTTGTAATGCTTTAATATAGTTAAGTTTATCGTTGGGAGATTGATTAAATAAAATAGCTTCTTTTTGAGGAAAGAATGCTTGCATTTTTGGCAAATCTTTGTCATCATCACCTGAGATTAATGATAAATGGTGAGTATTTGATAGTTTGTTCAACACATTTTTTGCACCAGTTCTGTAATGATGCTCGATGCAGAACTTTCCCTTATATTTCCCATCTATTTCGACGTATACTTCTTTGCTGTTAGTACCAGACTTTTGTATTTGATTAAAAATAAACTCTTCAGAGCCTAAACGAAGTTTTGTATTTTGGGAAGTGACGATAAGCCCTTTACCAATAACTTCTTCAAAACCCTCAATTTCAACAGTTTTGTGATTTGATAAATGGTTGGCAATGGAATTGCTAATGGGATGTGAAGAGTGATCACAAGCGGACTTAATTATAGCCAATGAATCAGCATTCAGAAGTGTGCCATGATAACTAATTTTAGCTTTGTGCTGATCCGAAAGAGTACCTGTTTTATCAAATACAATATGATCTATATCTTGAATATTTTGAATAGTATTAACATTCTTAATAAATACATTCTGTTTGGAAAAAATTCTTAAAATACTTCCGTATGTAAAAGGTATGGCCAAAGCCAATGCACAAGGACAAGCGACTATTAGAATCGAGGTAACTACAGTAAAAGCGATTTCAGGATTATAAATTTTATAATAAACAAATGCTCCTGAAGCCAGCAATATGATAAAATAGACGAAGTACTTACTTAAGCCATCTATAAGTTGATTAGAGCGACTGTTTTGAGTTTTTTTGAACACTTCATTATCCCAAAGCTTGATCAGATGTCCTTGAGTCACTTCTTTCTGTACAGAGAGTTTTATCTTTTTTCCCATGTTTCTACCTCCTGCATAGATTAAATCTTCTTTTGTTTTAGCAATGGCATCTGACTCTCCGGTTACAAAACTGTAATCAATAATAGCGTTGGAACTAAGCAGGATAGAATCAGCGGGGATGATCTGACCATGTTTTATTTGTATGTGGTCATCAATACACAATTGGTCTAATGAACTTGAAATCCATTTGTTGTTTTGTCTTTTTAAAACGGAAATAGGAAAATAGGATTTGTAGTTTCTTTCAAAGTCTAGCCTGTGGTAGGTAAATTTTTGAAACCACTTCCCGATTAGTAAGAAAAAAACAAACCCTGAAAAACTATCTAGATAACCTTCACCAAATCCACTGAGTATATCATATACACTTCTGAAGTATAGTGTAAACATTCCGATTACTATAGGAACATCAAGGTTGAGATGCCCTCTTTTAAGACTTAACCATGCCGATTTCCAGTATTCCTGACCTGAATAAAGTAGAACAGGAGTAGCTAAAATAATATTGATATAACCGATGTAAAATTTATTAACGGCATTTTCAAAACCAAGATATTCAGGAAAACTTAGTAACATGATATTACCAAAAACAAATCCCGCCAACCCTAATTTGTATAATAGAGATTTATCAATATTTACATCTTCCCTTGTATCGGTGGCTGAAGAGTGGTTGAGTTCGGGAGGATAACCTAGAGAAGAAAGTAAAGTGGCAAGAGAGCGGAGGGATATTTCATCTTCAGAAAATTGAATAGTGGCCTTCTTGGATAGAAAATCAACCTTAGAGGAGTGAATACCTTTATTAAACTTATAGATATTTTCTAATAACCAAAGACAGGAAGAACAATGTATGTCGGGCAATGACAAAGTAATTCTGCCAATTCCATTCTCACGATAGCTTAGTAAATGATTTTTTAATTGTTCATCATCGAGAAATTCATAGCTATCTAAAGCTTTGTTTTTTTGACTTAGTCCAGCATTTTCAGAAATGGAATAAAAAGAGGATAAGCCATTTTCTTCTAAAAGACCATATACGGTTTTACAACCCTGACAACAGAACTTTTTGTCGGATAAATATATTTCACCATTGCAATCATCACCACAATGATCACAGGAATAAGTTATTTTCTTGTCTAATGTTTTAAACACTCTGTATCAAAAAATAAATCAAAGCCAGTGCTAAACAAACGGAAAGCAACATAAGTGAAAAATGTAAAAGGATGTATTTATTATCATTAACTTTTGACATGATATTGACATTTATGTTACAAATGTCGAATGTGATCTAAGCTATTAAAATGACACCCATCATTTTTAATAATGATATATTACCGAGTATCGTCTTTAGTACGGTAGTTTTTCCAATTCTTCCTTTTTCAACAGAATTATTTCACCACTTTTGACTTCTACCAATTTTTCAGATTTAAAATCTGACAATGTTCTGATGGTAGTTTCTTTAGCTACACCAGCTAAACTGGCTAATTCATCTCTAGTAATATGAAAACTATCGGAACTTACTTTTTTCGAATAGTCGACTAAAGAGGTTGCTACCTTTTTTCGTACGCTGCCGTAAGCCAATTGGATCAATTTTGACTCCGTTTCTATAGTATCGTTGGCAAGCAAATTTAGAAATCGGGTAGAGAAGTCACGATCGTTATATAAAAGTACTTGAAAGTCATCATTTGGAATTAATTGTAGCGTGCAGTCCGAAGTAGCAATAGCAGAATCACTATATTGTTTGTTTTGGATCAGTGGAAGGTATCCAAAATAATCTCCTTTTGAGAATATATGGGTGGTTAGTTCCTTTCCCAGCTCATTAGTTTGATAACAACGTACGTTCCCTTCTGCGATATAAAACAACCACTTAGGGTACTCTCCCTCCCTGTAAATATTGGACTTGATGTTATATGTTCTAACTTCTTTATTTTGTGACAACTCTTGAAATGATTCCAAAGCTTTGGCCTCGTTATATATATGCTTAATTCCAGATTCCTTGTTTACCAGAGAGGCATATTTTTCTGCCTTTTTAAGTCTGATTTCAATTACTTCTAATAACTGTACGTCATCAAAAGGTTTAGTGATATAGTCGTCTGCCCCTAGCACCATGCCTTTACGTAGATCCTCTTTATCAGCTTTAGCTGTGAGAAATATAAAAGGGGTTTGGTTGAGTACGGGAGTCTTATCTAAGATCTTCAATACGCCATACCCATCTAATCTAGGCATCATGATGTCACAAATTATTAGATCAGGAAGAAACTCTTTTGCAATTCTAACTCCATCTATTCCATCAACCGCTTCTTTAGTTTGATAACCGGAAAGTCCTAGAATTTCCACTAGATTTTCTCTTATTTCCAGATTATCTTCTATAACTAATATTTTTTTCATTTTTGAACTAGTTTCTTGATTTTTGATAAGGGATATTTACTGTAAATACTGTTTCTTTTTCAGGGATAGACTCAAATGATATATGACCACTAAGGATGTCTAAATACTGTAACACAATACTTAAACCTAGACCAGTACCTTGAATATTTTCAACGTTTTTCGCTCTAAAGAATCTTGTAAAGAGATGTTTTTGATCGTCATTTGGAATACCAATCCCATAGTTTTTTACTGAAATAGACAGGTGTTCTTTGAGAAAAGAATATGTTATTTCTATCGTTGTGTTTTCATAGCTATATTTGATGGCATTAGAGATCAAATTAAACAAAATGTTTTTTACAATTCTTCTGTCAGACACAAATTCTTTTGGCATGCCAACTGGAGTAACCTTAAGGACTTTGTCACTCTTTAGCATGATTTTACAATCTCTTGTAATTTCCATGAAAAGATTATCTAAGGGTATAGATTCATAGATGGCTTCGACCTTGTTTTCTTCTAATTTATTTAAGGACAAAAAATCATTCAAAATACCTGTTAAACTGCTAACTGAAGATTTAATTCGGTCAATGTGTTTTGCTCTTTTTTCTTGCTCTTCGGCTTTTTCGTATTTGGAGATCAATGATGCAGAAGAAAGTATTGAGGCCAAAGGTGTACGAAATTCGTGTGAAGCCATAGAAACAAAACGCGATTTGAGACTTCCCAACTCTTTTTCTTTTTCAAGGGCTTTTCTAAGATCTTTTTCTTTTTTCAGAAGCTTGTTAGCGACATTTTCAAGTTGATAAGTTCTTTCTGTCACAATTTCTTCCAGATTTTCGTTTGTCCTTTTTAATTCATTTTGGGCTTTACGGACATCGGTTAAATCATGGATTACACCGGTAAACATGATTCTGTCGTTTAGAACGACTTCGCTCACAGCAAGGCGAAAAGGAAAGGATTCTCCACTCTTTTTTCGCCCTATTACTTCCCTTCCAATCCCAATAATATGAGGTTCTTTGGTTCTTAAATATCTCTTCAAATGGTCATCATGAGCTTCTTTGTCCGGAGGGTTCATTAATATTTTGACATTTTGACCCAATAGTTCTTCCTTTTTATATTCGAACAACTTGGCAGCGGCGGAATTGAGTTTTTCAATGATACCTCTATCATTAATATTTATGATGCCATCTATTGCGGTTTCAATAATGGCTTCCAACATATGTATGAACTCTTCTTTCTCCATGTTATTACTATCGAATCATATACGCACAAAGATAGTTTAGTTTTGTCTATTGATTTATCTCATTGAGATACATGATGCAGGTCATTCGCTTTTATTACACGATGAAGGATATTGCATAAAAAATAGAAGTATGAACTTATTAGATCCTATATCTACAATAATGACCACAGACTTGAAAACTTTAGGTCCCGATGATAGTGTGGCAACGGCAAAAAAAATATTTGATAACACAAGAATTCATCACATTCCTGTTGTTGAAAACGACAAACTTGTTGGGTTAGTAAGTAAATCTGACTACTTATTCTTTAGAAGAGGTTTTTTAGATACTAGTTCAGATAAGAATGTTGAAGAGGTACGAATGTACAATTACCAGATATCACACTTGATGACCTCTGGAATAGCAAAAATGGAACCGGATCAAAGAATTAATGTAGCCCTTGAAATTTTTAAGGAAAACTTATTTCATGCCATTCCTGTAGTGGACGAAAGGGATACTTTACTGGGAATAGTAACTACGTATGATATTATTAAACACTTGTCAGAAGATAAAAAGGCAGAATCTGTATATCAATAACTTGAATTCATAGATTGTATTCTAACTATTAAATAAAGGTAATATGAAAATAGAAGTATTTGGGACGAAGAGCTCAACATACGAGCTAGTCAAAGACTTAATAGAAAAGGTTCTAAATAAAGCCGATATTACTTATGAACTGGTGGAAGTAACCGAAATGGATCAACTCATTAAGGACGATATAGAGTCCGTACCGGCAGTTAGAATCAATAACGGAGAAACTTTTTATATAGGTAAGAATGGAGATTTTAATAAAAGTTTAAGATCAACGATTAATTACATTCTCTCTAATAAAAATTTTGGTTCGCTACCTAAAATATTATTACCTATTGATTTTTCTGAAGCCTCTATGAATGCCATGTTTTATGGACATCGTTTGGCTACAGATTTGTCTAGAGTAACTATCATACTTCATGCTTACTTGCCTAAGATTAGTACTTTGGAACCACAGGATATTTATGAAGAACAGTACGGTGCAGAGAAAGAAAAATTTGAGGTAATTGTTAATGAACTTGACAAAGACTGGAATAGCGATATGTTAAAAGTTCCATTTGTAGAGGGAGTTTATAAATCAGGATTCCCATTAGATGTAATTTCCGAAACTGTCGACGATAAGAATATTTCCATGGTGGTATTAGGTACTACTGGAGAAAATCATGACATCTTAAATAGAATATTTGGATCGGTATCTCTTGATTTATTATATAAAAGTAAACAGCCAGTATTGGCAGTGCCACTAGAAGCTAAGTATAAAGGGATTAAGAATATTCTGATGTCATGCGAATCTAAAGATTTTTTGAAGAATGAAGAAGTAGAAGTTCTGGCAAAAACATTGAAAGCTCGAATCCATTTTGCCCATGTAGTCAATGATATAAATCCACAATTAAACACCAAATTTGGAGACCCTCCTGTGGTTGAGATAAAGCACAACAATATTGCCAGAGGTATAGTGGAATATGCTCAGGAGAATCACATTGATCTTATTGTGGTGAATAGAAAGAAGAAGTCATTCTTAGAAAAACTAATTACCCCTAGAGTAACAGCAGATTTGGTATCCTTATCAAAGATTCCAATTATGGCAGTTGGAGGCTAAGAAGTACAATAATAGAATCTGAAGGAGCCTTATTTGTAATTAACATAGAAAAGAAAGTTAAGAAGAAAACATCACTATCTTCCAATTACAAAAACGGCTGGTCTTTTGTGAAATTGACGTAGGTCAAGTTTTTTCCAATCAGAAATACCAAGTCTTATATTTTCTTCAGAAGGGGCATTGATATCAATTGACATTGATACTTGTGTACGAGGAGCTAATACTTGTATCATGACTTCTAAAACAAATTGATTTCTATAGGGAGCCTCAATAAATATATGGGAGGTGCCTGTTCGCTCTACATCTTTTTGAATAGATTTTAGCTGTTGAGCAAGTTTATCTTTTTTATTACTTAGGTATCCATGAAATTCGAAATTCTGTCCATTGAATCCTGAAGCCATAAGAGCTAAAATTATTGATGAAGGACCTACTAAAGGGACTACTTTAATTTTTTGTAGATGGGCAAATGATATGATTGCAGCTCCGGGATCTGCAATTCCCGGGCACCCTGCTTCAGAAAGGATGCCAACATCATAACCGGTATCAATAGCCGAAAGGGTAAGTCGTTCAATCTCTTCAAAATCATTTTCTCCGGGTAATTCCCAGATATGGATTTCGGGTATGGGTGTGGGGTGCTGGATATTTTTAAAGTATGCACGTGCAGTTTTCGCCCTCTCCACTATAAAATGTTTAATTTCTCTAGTTTTACGAAGCGTTTCCTCAGGAATATGGTCAATGTTTTCTGAATAAATGGGTACCGGTAAAAGAAATATCTGGCCCTTTTTCATACTAAGAAAAATGTTTAAGCATTATGACTTCTTTTTTCGACAAATGTCGACTCCATCCTCTGGGGAGGTCTTTTTTAGTCAGGCCCGCAAAGTAAACACGATCTAATTTCACCACGTGATAGCCCATATGTTCAAAAATTCTTCTGATAATTCGGTTTTTTCCACTATGCAATTCAATGGCTACTTCAGTAGGTTCTTTTCCTACCTGATGATAAAGTTTGTCCACATCTGTTTTACCATCTTCGAGCTCTAATCCTTTTAGGATGGTCTCAATGTCTTTCTTGGAGACTTCTTTATCTAATACTACATGATATACTTTTTTTGTTTCTGAACTGGGGTGAGAAAGCTTTTTCGCTAGGTCACCATCATTGGTAAGTAATAACAAACCAAGTGTATTTCTATCCAGTCTGCCTACGGGATATATTCTTTCTTCCGTATGCCGCTTAACAAGATCAATTACTGTAGGTCGACCTCTATCATCGGTGACAGTGGTTAAGGTGTTTTTAGGCTTATTAAGAAGAATGTATATTTTCTTTTTTCCAATCTTCAACTTTTTATTTTGATAACTTATAGTGTCATGATCTTGAACTTCATAAGCAGGATTAGATTCTACTTTACCATTTACCTTTATCTCACCAGCCTTGACGAGTTCTGCGGCTTTTCTTCTGGAACAAATACCGGAATGAGCGACATATTTATTGAGTCGCATAACGGATTTTTGTTTTTTTTTATTAAAAAATTTCTTTTTCATACTTGGCTACAAAGGTAAGAGAAGGTTAGTAGAAAAAATCAATAACCACTGAATATTGAACAAACAAGCCTCTGGAACCATATTTAGCTCTGGAAAACCAAAGAAGGCGATAGGTTCCGTTAGAAGAAGATTTTATTTAAGGTATTTAAAAATATTAGTGGGCAAAAGACCCTTCTTGTCAGAAAACATTTATATTTGCACCGCTTTAAAAGAAAGCAATTCTTTTTTGCGGGTGTGGTGAAATTGGTAGACACGCTAGACTTAGGATCTAGTGCCGCGAGGCGTGGGGGTTCGAGTCCCTCCACCCGCACTTTTTTTTGATGATTGGAATATTAATCATCTGGGAAGTAAAGCAAAATTATTGTTGCTCAACAACCAAGACCTTATTCAAAATATACGTGTTTAAATTCTTCGAAAAGGTTAAACAAACTCAATTCAAAGTACATCTTTTTTAAATAAATGTTGTTATAGAAAAACTTAGTGCATTATAAGCTATGAAAATAGAAAAAAAAGAAATTGACGATTTAAGCTTAAAAATAGCGGTAGAAATTGAGCCGTCTGATTATGAGGCTGATTTTAAAAGCGAGATTAAAAAACTAAAAAATAAGGTAGCCTTAAAAGGCTTTAGAAAAGGAAAAACACCGGATAGAGTAATCAAGCAAATGTATGGTGTCAAAATCTTATCTGATGTTGTAGGTGAAAAGCTACAAAAATCAATATTCGATTATATAGAAGAGGAAAAGCTAGACATTCTAGGGTCACCAATTAGAACTGATGACAATGACTATTTTGAACCTAACGTTAAAGAAATGGTTAACTATAAGTTCAATTTCGAAGTAGGGCTGGCACCAGAATTTGACGTACAAGGAGTTTCGGAAAAAGACGAATACGAATGGTTGGCTATTGAAGTGACGAATGAAATGGTAGAAAATGACTTCGAAAATATTAAAAAGAGAAACGCTAAGAGAGAGTCCGTAGAACCGGGAGATTTAGATGATGAAGATTTAATAACAATTGAAGCGAAAGAGTTAGATGGAAAGAAGTTAAAAGAAAATGGATGGGAAACGGTTTTTGACGTGTTGGTTAAAGATGTAGTAGACAAAAAGGTGAAGAAAGCTATTGGCAAGGCGAAGAAGGATGAAAAATTTGCTTTTGATGTAGAAAAATTGGAGGATAAGGACGAAAAATTTGTTCGGAAATATCTCCTTAAGCTTGAAGATGACGATGACAGAGAGGTAGGAAACATGTTCGAGGGAGAAATTAAGGAGGTTCAAAGATTAGCTCCGGTGGAATTGAATCAGGAATTCTATGATCATGTGTTTGGCAAGGACGCTGTTAAAGATGAAAATGAAGCAAAGGATTTTATAAGAAAGGAACTTGAGAAATACTATGAACAACAATCTTCTAACTATCTTGATAATGTCTTAATGGAGCGTATGATGGAAGAAACGGAAGTAGAGTTACCAAAGGAGTTCTTGAAAAAATGGTTAGTTCAGGTAGAGAATAAAACCGAAGATGAAGTTAATTCTTTCTTTGATGGATTTGCTAAGGACATGAAGTGGAATTTGATAAATACTAAATTATCAAAAGAGTATGGAGTAAAGGTTGAAATGGAGGATGTAAAGGATAGATTTAGAGCTCAGGTGCAATCATATTTTGGAATGTCCGCCCCAGATGGAGCTAATGAGTACATGGAGCAAATTGTGGATAATTTGATGAGTAACAAAGAACAAGTTAATAAGGCTTATCAGGAAGCACAGGTGACAAAGACATTTGAGAAAATTAAAGAAACAATAAAAACCAAGGAAAAACCTTTAAGTGTAGATGCATTTAAAGAATTGGTTGAAAAATTAAATAACACAAAAAAATAAGCTATGTTTCATAAAGACGAGTTTAGAAAGTATGCGACTAAGCATTTGGGAATGAACTCTATGCATTTGGATAAGTATATGCAAACCACAGTTCCTAATATCAATGGTTTTACTCCCCAAGTAATTGAGGAAAGACAGATGAATGTGGTAGGAATGGATGTATTCTCCAGATTGATGATGGATAGAATTATTTTCATGGGAGTTCCTGTAAATGACTATGTGGCAAACGTAATCCAGGCTCAATTGCTTTTTTTAGAGTCTGCTGATCCGAAAAGAGATGTGCAGATGTTTATTAATAGCCCAGGGGGATCAGTGATAGCTGGAATGGGTATTTATGATACGATGCAATATATTGCTCCTGATGTGGCTACTATTTGTACTGGACTGGCGGCAAGTATGGGAGCGGTGCTTCTATCTGCTGGTACTAAAGGAAAGAGAACATGTCTACAACACAGTAGAGTGATGATCCATCAACCTTCTGGAGGAATGCAAGGGCAGTTTAGTGACATGGAAATATCATACAACTTAATCAAAACACTTAGAAAAGAACTGTATGATATATTAGCTCATCACACTGGAAAGACTTTTAAGCAAATTGAAAAAGACTCTGATAGAGACAATTGGATGACTGCTCATGACGCCAAAAAGTATGGTTTAGTTGATGAAGTGTTAGATAGAGACAACCCTAGAAAAACTAAATAATAAATATTTAACTTATGCCTTCATGTTCTTTTTGTGGTAAGGATAAAAAGGATGCACTTATCTTGATAGCCGGTGTAGACGGACACATATGTGAGGTATGTACGGAACAGGCCTATGATATTATCAATGAGGAAATAAATGCAGCTACTCCGGAATTCAAAGAATCAAGTCTTCCGGAGGACATCACACCAGCAGGATTAAAAACCTATTTGGATCAGTATGTTATTGGTCAACACGAAGCAAAAAAGTATCTTTCTATAGCTGTATATAATCATTACAAGAGGCTAAAGCTGAGGGACAATAATGATGTTGAATTGGAAAAGTCCAACATACTTTTTGTGGGAGAGACGGGTACTGGAAAGACTTTAATGGCGAAGACAATAGCTAAGTTTTTAGATGTTCCTTTTGCAATTGTAGATGCTACGGTTTTTACTGAAGCAGGATACGTCGGAGAAGATGTAGAGAGCATGTTGTCAAGACTTCTGCAGGCATGTAATTATAATGTAGAAGCGGCGGAAAAGGGTATAGTCTATATTGATGAAATAGATAAAATAGCCAGGAGAGCAGATAATCCAAGTATTACAAGAGATGTTTCTGGAGAAGGGGTTCAACAAGCCATGCTTAAAATGCTTGAGGGGACTCAAGTAAATGTGCCACCACAAGGAGGAAGAAAACATCCGGAGCAAAGCCTTATCGCCGTGGACACTTCAAACATATTGTTTATATGTGGAGGAGCTTTTAGCGGAATTCAAAAGCACATAGCAAAACGTTTAAATACACAGATTATTGGCTTTAATAAAGCAGAAAAGAATCAGATTGATACTGAAAATCTTCTTCAATATATTACTCATCAGGATCTAAAGGCTTTTGGATTAATTCCTGAGTTAATTGGTAGACTTCCTGTGCTAACTTATCTAAACCCCTTGGATAAAGAAACATTGGTTAAGATTCTTACAGAACCCAAAAATGCTATTATCAAGCAGTATAAAAAGCTGTTTGAAATGGAGGGAATTACGCTCAATTTTACTGAAGGTGCTATTGACTATATTGCTTCTAAGGCCATAGATTATAAATTAGGGGCTAGAGGATTGAGATCATTATGTGAGGCTATATTATCAGATGCCATGTATGAATTGCCATCTCAAAAGGATATCAAATTTTTCGAAGTTGATGAAACATATGCTAAAGGCATGATGGATCAGTCAAAAATGGAAAAGCTCAAGGTAGCTTAGGATGAGATTTGGTCTCAACTTGTCGTATGATGGTACGGATTACAGTGGTTGGCAGCGACAACTTAATACAGACAGTACTATTCAACAAGTAATAGAAGATTCATTATCCAAAGTATTAAATCATAAGATAGAAGTTGTAGGTTGTGGTCGTACAGATACCGGAGTACATGCGAAAAACTACATCGCCCATTTTGAGTATTTCGATGCTATTAGTAAACCCTTAGAACTTGTTCATACCTTAAACAAGATGGTGGGTTCTGGTATTGTTATTCATACTGTATTTTCTGTTGACCCAAATTTTCATGCTCGATTTGATGCTCTTTCAAGATCTTATGAATATAGGATTTCCGTTGTTAAAAACCCTTTTAACAGACACTTTAGTTATTACTATCCCTATAAGAAAGCTTTGGATATTGATTATTTAAATGAATGGTCTGAGAAATTCGTAGGGAAGTATGATTTTGAATCCTTTTGTAAAATAGGCAGTGATGTCAATAACACTTTTTGTGAGGTAACGCATAGCTATTGGAAAAAGGAGGAGGAAGAATATGTATTCAACATATCTGCTAATCGCTTTTTAAGAGGAATGATAAGACTAGTGGTTGGAGCCTTTTTAAATTTGGAAAGAGGAAAATTGACCGAAGATCAGTTTCTGAGAGCTCTTTATGAAAAAGAAAAACTTGATATTAATTGGAGTGTTCCTGCAAAAGGATTAATACTCAAAGAAATAGTCTACAAAAAAAATCACCAAAGCATACATAACAAGATGTAGACTTTGGTGCTAATTATTTATTACTTCAAAAGTAATTATAATCTATTTATTTTCCAGCTAATTTTTTGATTTTTTCTTCAAGCTCGTACTCGTCACCAGGATTATAACCTGAGTGGCTATCTATAATATTTCCATCACCATCAATAAGGAAAGTTTGAGGTACTGTCTGAAAATTAAGTGCTCTTTGTAGTTCTTGCTTAGAATCAGAAAGAATAACATATTCCCATCCTTTTGATTTAACCATCGCAGGTACTTTAGCAAGTCCTCTTGCATCATCAACAGTAATTGCTAAAAATTGCACATCGTATTCTTCTTGCCAGTCAGGATATATTTCAGCAACGGCATCCAATTCTCTCTTACATGGAGAACACCAGGTGGCCCAGAAACTTACTACCGTTATTTTTCCATTTCCTATGTAGTCAGAAGTACTAACAGACTTTGAGTCCAAAGACTTTACATTAACAACAGGAAACTTTCTATCAACAAGAGTAAAGGAGGACAAAATTAGAATTGAAGTAAAAGCAACAAAAAACTTTTTCATTTGGTGATTTTTAAATTTTTAAAATTGTTTTCAAAAATAATATATTTCTTAAATGTAAGAGACAATCTATTATAATCCATCACATCATATTCACGAAAATTAAAACAATTGAGTTACATTTGGACTTCTTAGCTTAACATATTAACTAGATTTTAACTTATGTTTTTTAGTTTGTTAATACAACAGAAAGGCATGAGGAGAGATAAGAAAAATAAAATATGAATACCAGATTTATTAAAATATCTATGGTGATAGTAATGACATTACCGTTGATGTTGATAGGACAAAATAGAGGCAGTTGGTCAGGAAATTTTGAGACCAATATGAATTTGTTTTTAAAAGACAGCCTGATAGGACCTTTTAATGTTCCTCAATATGACAATCAGTTGATTGGTGGTGAAGCCTGGCTAAATCTTACTTATAGCCTTGATGATTTAATAGTAGGGGTTAGATTTGATATGTATAATAACTCAAACTTAAGAAACCCAAATGCGAGCTATACCGATCAAGGAATTGGAAGATGGTTTGTTAAGAAATCTATCAACAAACTGGATTTGGAAGTGGGTTATTTGTATGATCAGATAGGTTCTGGAATTATTTATAGGACTTACGAACAACGACCCTTATTTATAGACAACGCTTTATATGGTGTGAGTGGAAAATACAATATTAGTGAAGATTGGTGGGTAAAAGGTTTTGCAGGAAGACAAAAAAATGCTTTCGATGTATATGAGGGTTTTATAAAAGGATTGAATAGTGAAACCTTTTTTGCCTTTGGGGAGTCAAAAGCTTTAACGATTTCTCCTGGTATTGGTTTTGTAAACCGTACTTTGTCCGATGAAGCCATGATTGGAGTGGTAAATGCCGTGAGAAATTATCTCGATGAAGATCGATTTAAACCAGAGTTTAATTCATATCTCGCTACCTTTTATAATACATTGAGTTATAAGGGCATAACATGGTATGCAGAAGCAGCATTTAGATCTAGAGATATTTTTTATAATCCTATGGCCGAAAGACAACTATTCGGAGGAGAAACAATAGAAGGAAAATTTGAATTCGAAACAGGTTCTGTCTTATATACTAGTGTAAGTGTGGCAACAGGAAACCTTGGAGTAACATTGGAAGCTAAGCGAACCGAGAATTTTAATTTCAGAGTGGATCCAAATTTAAATCTTTTAAGGGGATTAATTAGTTATATTCCTCCCATGAATAGACAAAACACTTATCGTTTGACGTCAAGATATAGTCCGGCAACCCAAGATATCAGTGAACAAGCATATCAAGTAGATGTGCGATATAAATTCAATAAAAGCTTGAGTGCTCTGGCGAATTATTCAAATATCACGGATCTAGATGGTGGTACGCTGTATAATGAGATTTACACCCAAATTCAATATAAAAAGAGAGGTAAATACCAATTGATTGGAGGACTTCAATTACAAGAGTATAATCAAGCGGTGTATGAGGTGAAACCGGAAGCAATAGGTAAGAATGTGAAGACAGTGACACCTTTTGTTGACTTTCTGTATAAATTTAGTAGAAAGAAGTCCTTGCGAACGGAAATACAGTATATGAGTACGGATGAGGATTTTGGTAGTTGGTTTTGGGCTTTGATGGAGTATAGCATGGCACCACATTGGTTATTTGAGGCCTCTGCAATGTACAACACGGACCCAAAGAAAGAACTTAGCAATGGTACGTTTGAAAAGATATTATATCCGACATTAGGTGTAGTTTATTCTAGTGGCCCGAACAGATATTCACTTAGATACGTTAAACAGGTGGAAGGTATTGTTTGTAGTGGAGGTATATGTAGACTTGAACCAGCTTTTAATGGTTTTCGCTTTAATATGAGTTCTAACTTTTAAGATTGAAAATTCAATATGATGAAAAAATTCTTTTTTATATTTTCGATAGCGTTGTTAATTATCTCTTGTGAGGAAGAAATGGTCCCTATTCCTGAAATAGAAGTGCCTGCTTCGGACAGGGTAGTTTTATTAGAGGATTTAACAGGAGTGAAGTGTCCCAATTGCCCCAAGGCAGCTGTGGAAATAGAGCGATTAGCAGAAAAGTTTGGAGAAAATCTAGCAGCAATTGCTATTCATGGGCTTCAACAGGCAAGTCCTTTACCAGAGAGTAAGTATGATTTTAGAAATCCTAAGGCTCAAGAGTTGGAGTTCTTCCATAGCCCTAATTGGGGCAAACCTAGCGTCGCTATTGATAGAGTGCATTTTGAAGAAGAAGACTTTGTAGCTTCCATTTCGGATCAAAACTGGGAAACCTATATAGTTCGAGAACTGGAAAAACCGGTAGAAGTTAACTTAAACTTAAATGTAAGTTTTGATGAAAACAGTAGAGAAGTGAGTATTGAAACATTCGCTGTGCCAACGAGAGATTTATCTGGAACTTTTAAAATAAGTGTTTTCATTACAGAAAGCCATATAGAAGATGCTCAGGAGTATCCAACATTTATTGATGAGGAATATATTCATCATCATGTATTAAGAGATATGTTGACTGCTTTTGATGGAGATATTTTAGCAAGCGAATTGACAAAAGGTGTTGAGATTAGAAATCCTTATCAATTCACATTGCCACAAGCTGATATGGGGGGGCCTTGGAATCCGGATCACGTGGAAATAGTAGTTGCGATCTCAGAAGAAACAGGTACCACTAAAGAAATTATTCAGGCGGCAAAGAGCAAATTAAAATAAGAGACGCAATTTTTCAATTGACTTTGAAAAACTTATTACATTTGCGACGTTAGAAAAGATGATATGACAGCAATTGAAAATACAAGAACACAGTGGTTAATTTTCTTAATATCATTAATAGCCACTGCAGGTTTTTTATACATTAAGCCAGAATGGTTTTGGGTAGTGTTACCATTCTTATTTACGTCTTATGTGAAAGCCAACAGGTGGATATAGTTCAATGAATTATTTCATTGATTAAAAGTGGAAAATGTTAATGCTCTCATTCAGCACTATAGCTCTTGTGAGGCTGTTAGTAGTATAACAGACTTTTTAAAACATCCCGCACATAAAAATTATCTTCTTAAAGGATCTTCAGGCAGTTTTTTTAATTTCATAGTTTCAGCACTTTGCTCTAACCGCGAAGAAGCACAGATTATTATTGCAGATGATAAAGAACATGCGGCGTATATCCAGAATACAATAGACACACTACTGGAGTCCAAAAAAGCCCATTTTTTTCCTGATTCATTTAAAAGACCCTTGCTATTTGAAGAAGTAAATAATACAAATGCTCTTCAAAGAACAGAGACTATTAACAAATTCAATCTTCGAGAAAGAAAAAATATAGTTTTAGTTACTTATCCAGAAGCCCTGTTTGAAAAGGTAGTGGACCCACGGATTCTTGAAAAAAACAAAATTGAACTTACTGTAGGAGAATCGTTAGATGTTGATACTATAATAGAAGTTTTGGTGGAGTTTGGATTTGAAAGAACGGAATTCGTGTACGAACCCGGTCAGTTTTCCATTAGAGGAGGAATCGTAGATGTTTTTTCGTACGGTAATGAATGGCCATATAGAATAGAATTATTTGATGTTGAAGTTGAAAGTATAAGAACGTTTAATCCTACAGATCAGCTATCGATAAAAAATATTAAGAAGGTAAATATTATTCCCGATGTAAATACTAAATTTTCAAGAAGCGACAAATTAAGTCTTTTTAATATTTGTAAGGAGGATACATTGATTTGGATTCACGATCAAGATCTTCTACTGGAAAAGCTTCAGTTAGCATTTGATAAGTCAATAGAGTTTATAAAGAACGTATCACGAGCGGAATTGGAGGAGAAAAAATTGGATGATCGTTCGTTTATAGAACCAAGAGAGATAGTAAGAGAGATAACGGGGTTTAAAAAAATACTTCTGAGATCGGGAGTTGTTTTTAATTCAGATGATGATTTGACGATTAACATATCTCCTCAACCTTCCTTTAATAAGAACTTCAATTTTCTGATTGACAATTTAAACGAATATAGTTCAAAGGGCTTCAAAAGCTTTATTTTTTCAGAAAACAAAAGACAGTTAGAAAGATTCTACAATATTTTCGAAGACTTAGAAGCAAAAGTTGATTTCGTCGGGATTAATAGAGCGATTCATGAAGGTTTTATTGATCATGATAATAAAATAATCTGTTATACTGATCATCAAATCTTTGAGAGATTTCATAGATATAGAATTAGAGAAGGTTTTACCAAAGATCAGGCCTTGAATTTAAAAATGTTGAGAGAGCTTACACCGGGTGATTTCGTTACACATATAGATCATGGAGTGGGTAAATACTCAGGGTTAGAAAAAATTGACATTAATGGCCGTGTTCAAGAATCGGTAAGACTGATTTATCTCAATAATGATATTTTATATGTGAGTATAAACTCTTTGCATAAAATATCTAAGTATGTTGGAAAGGAGGGAACCCCGCCCAGACTTAGTAAGATAGGAGGAGATGCCTGGAAGACGCTGAAAAGAAAAACTAAGAAAAAGGTAAAAGACATAGCCCATGAATTGATAAAGCTTTACGCTAAGAGAAGAGCTTCTAAAGGTTTTGCATTTCCTCCAGATGGTTATTTGCAAAATGAGTTGGAAGCTTCTTTTTTATATGAAGATACCCCGGATCAATTGAGTTCGACTATTGCTGTTAAAGAGGATATGATGAAGGAATATCCAATGGATCGGTTGATATGTGGGGATGTCGGGTTTGGAAAAACGGAGATAGCGGTAAGAGCTACCTTCAAAGCAGTCATAGCTGGTAAACAGGTAGCTATATTGGTTCCAACTACTATTCTAGCTCTTCAACATTATAAGACATTTTCGGATAGACTTTCGGAGTTTGGTGTTGATGTGGACTACATTAATAGATTTCGTTCATCTAAGCAGAAAACGGAGATTTATAAGAAATTAGAAGAAGGAAAGGTAGATGTTTTGATTGGTACACATGCTATACTGAATAAGAAGGTTAAGTTCAAGGATTTGGGTTTATTAGTAATTGATGAGGAGCAAAAATTTGGAGTTTCTGCTAAAGAAAAGCTGAGAAATATTAAAGTCAATGTGGATACATTAACGTTGACAGCTACACCAATACCTCGAACACTACAGTTTTCTTTGATGGCGGCTAGGGACTTATCTATAATTCGTACCCCTCCACCAAATCGTCAACCTATTCATACTGAACGGAGGGTCTTTAACGAGAAGTTAATAAGAGATTCTATTTATTATGAAATTAATAGAGGAGGGCAAGTCTTTTTTGTACATAATCGTGTCAAAAATTTGGCAGATATTACCGCTATGATCAAGAAAATGTGCCCGGATATCGACGTGATGATGGCACATGGACAGATGGAATCCGACAAACTAGAAAAAACCTTGGTTGATTTTATAGCAGGAAAGTTTGATGTGCTTGTTTGTACAAATATTATAGAAACTGGATTGGATATTCCAAATGCGAATACGATGATTATCAATAATGCCAATAATTTTGGAATGGCAGATTTACATCAGTTGCGTGGGAGGGTCGGCAGATCGAACAAAAAGGCATTTTGTTATCTTTTAGCTCCCCCTGCCTCGGTCCTTACTGATGACGCCAGAAAGAGATTACGAACTTTGGAAGAGTTTTCAGATTTGGGAAGTGGTTTTCATATTGCAATGAAAGATTTGGATATAAGAGGAGCTGGAAATTTGTTAGGAGCGGAACAAAGTGGATTTATTTCAGATATTGGTTATGATACTTATCAGAAGATACTAGAAGAGGCGGTGATAGAATTAAAAGAAAATGAGTATAAAGACCTTTTCAAAGAAGAGTTGGAAAAAGATAAGGAATATGTAAGAGACGTAGAGATAGATGCTGATATAGAAATGTTATTGCCGGATGATTATGTTAGTAACATTCAGGAAAGGTTATCACTATACACGGAATTGGACGGGTTAAAGACAGAGGAGGAAATTATTAATTTTAGGAAAAAGTTGAAAGATAGATTCGGTCCAATACCCGAAGAGGCGGAAGAACTATTTCATGGAATTCGATTGAGATGGGTGTGTAAAAAACTAGGGTTTGAAAGACTATCTTTAAAGAATAATGTGTTAAGAGGATTTTTTATTAGTAATGCCCAATCTTCATTTTTCGAAACAAACCAATTTAAAGGGTTACTGGCGACGATTTCTGACCCATCAAAAAATTTATCCTTTACATTAAAACAAACCAACCGATATCTGATCTTGAAGCGAGAAAACGTCAAGTCTCTTAAGGAGGCCGAAATTCTTTTAAGTCGTTTGTCCGAATAATTGTCGTTTACAAAAGGTATTTAAATTTATGGAGTAATGCTATCATTATTTATATTTAGATGTATAATTAAAAATAGCATGACGACGCAAATATCTAGTTTAGAAGAATACAAAGAAGTTTATGAGGAAAGTGTATCAGACCCGGAGGGATTTTGGAGAAAGCAAGCTGAGACTTTTAATTGGTTCACACCTTTTGATAAGGTTTTAGAGTGGAATTTTAAGGACCCTGATGTCAAGTGGTTTTTGAATGGAAAACTGAACATTACAGTCAATTGTTTAGATCGACATATTGAAAAGCGAGGAGATCAGACTGCTATATTATGGGAACCCAATGATCCCAATGGAAAAGTAAAAAAATATACTTACAGAGAACTTTTATCTTCAGTCAATCAATTTGCGAATGCCCTGAAATCAAAAGGTGTCAGGAAAGGAGACAGGGTTATTTTTTATATGCCAATGGTACCTGAACTAGCCATTGCGGTTTTGGCATGTGCAAGAATTGGAGCTATTCACTCCGTTGTTTTTGCAGGATTTTCTGCCCAAGCCTTAGTAGATAGAGTTGATGATGCTCAGGCAAAAATGATTATATGCTCTGATTATAATAACCGAGGAGCTAAGAATATTCCTGTCAAAGATGTGGTTGATACAGCGATGGATATTTCGTGTAATAGCGTAGAATCCGTTATTGTACATAAAAACACTGGTGGAGAGATAAATTGGAGCGATGATACAGACGTTTGGTGGCATGATTTGGTTGATGGACAATCAACTGAATGTGAACCAGAGATCATGGATAGTGAAGATGTTTTATTCATACTTTATACTTCAGGGTCTACTGGTAAACCTAAAGGCGTCGTACATACATGCGGTGGTTATATGGTATACACTTGTTTTAGCTTTAAAAATGTATTTCAATATAAAGAAGGAGATATATACTGGTGTACAGCAGATATTGGTTGGATTACGGGTCATTCATATATAGTATATGGACCTCTGCTTGCTGGGGCCACTACTATGATGTTCGAAGGAGTGCCAACATATCCGAATGCTGGCAGATTTTGGGAGATATGTGAAAAGCACAAAGTTAATCAGTTCTATACTGCACCTACCGCAATAAGGGCACTCATGGCTAAGGGAAATGAATGGCCGCAGAATTATGATTTACGTTCAATAAAAGTCTTGGGTTCTGTTGGAGAGCCCATTAACGAAGAGGCTTGGGAATGGTACGACAAGCATATAGGAAAAGGAAGAGCTCCTATCGTTGACACCTGGTGGCAAACAGAAACGGGAGGAGTCATGATAACTCCTCTTCCTGGTATTACAGATACAAAACCTACTTACGCTTCTTACCCCATGCCTGGAATACAAGCTATATTGGTTGACAATGAAGGAAATGAAATAGAAGGGAATAACGTGGAGGGATTGTTGTGTGTCAAATTCCCTTGGCCTTCAATTCTTCGTACTACTTATGGAGATCACCAAAGATGTAAAGATGTATATTTTTCCGTTTTCGAAGATATGTATTTTACCGGTGACGGAGCACGTCGGGATGAAGATGGACGAATAAGAGTAATTGGTAGGGTTGATGATGTTATCAATGTTTCGGGGCATAGAATGGGCACAGCAGAAGTAGAGAATGCTATTAATGAACATCCAAATGTTATAGAATCTGCAGTTGTTGGCTATCCCCATGATATTAAGGGACAAGGAATCTATGCATATGTTATTAGTCACGACAAAGATCAAGAAGATGGATTTAGGAAGGAAATTCTTGACGTTGTGGTAAAAGAAATAGGCCCTATTGCAAAACCTGATAAAATTCAATTTGTAAGTGGACTTCCTAAAACAAGATCAGGTAAAATTATGAGAAGAATTTTAAGAAAAATAGCTTCTAAAGATTCATCTAATTTAGGAGACGTATCTACACTCTTAAATCCTGATATAGTGGATGATATTAAAAATGGAGCGTTGTTCTAATATGTTGACTATTAATAACTTGAGAAGAGAGAAAAATTGATAGGTGTATAAGGTGCAAAAGCTATGTTAGTGATCTTTGTAATTAGTCAGTGTTTGTAATATAAGAGGAAGAAGAAAAAAAAATTATTTCTTTAGTAGATTAAATGTGACATTTCAATATTCCATCGTCATTGATTAAATACTTGAGCATAACAGCTCAGTGTTTTGTTTTCAATTGGTTTTTTGGGGTTATACGGGGTGTCATTTTTTTAAGATGACATCCCGCATTTTTTATATACAGTAACAACAACCAAAAATTATGCACGTTGCATCCAGATCATCAATAATTATATATTTTTGATAATATATAATTTGTAGGTATCAATTTCTTTAGAAAAAATAAAATATTCACTCTATCGGGTTCTATTATAATTCTAGCGACTTTGATTTCTATATTGTCCTATTTTATTGTATTTGACAAAAGTGTTAATGCAAACACACACCATACTGACATCGCTTTACGACCTGTAGGATTTAGATCAGAGTATATAGAATTTCCTGCTGTATTCAATGAAAGTCAAAAACAACCTTTTTTCTCTAAATTGATTTATGGTGATAGATACCCGAACTCAAAGATTTTCTTTAAATCTATGCGTAAAGAAGGAAATCAACTTTTACTCACATTGCATAATGGCAGACAGAGAACAATAGAAATTGATGATACCATCGATATGGCAAATTTAATTGATACCCATTTATTTTTACTGGGAACAGATAAGTTTGGTAGAAGTATAGCTTCAAGAATTATTTTGGGCATTCGTGTGTCAATATTTGTGGGCTTGCTGGCCGTTTTGGTTTCTTTAAGTGTAGGGATAATATTGGGTCTCTTAAGTGGTTTTTTTGGAGGAGTTATTGACAGCTTTATTATCTATCTGATAAATGTAACCTGGTCGTTGCCTACGTTGCTTTTGGTTTTCGCAATCGTTATGGTTTGGGGCAGAGGGCTAACAATTATTTTTGTTGCAGTAGGATTGACTATGTGGGTGGAGGTGGCAAGGATTGTAAGAGGTCAAACCTTAAGAGTTAAAGAAGAGCAATATATAAAGTCTGCTAATAGTTTAGGGTTTAGGTGGTACAGGATATTGACAAAACATGTTTTACCTAATTTAATTGGTCCGGTTTTAGTAATAGCAGCGGCGAATTTTGCCACTGCTATTTTGATAGAAGCGGGGTTGAGTTTTTTGGGATTTGGTATTAAGCCGCCAGCTCCTTCCCTAGGTAATATTTTAAATGAGCACTATGGGTATGCTATGGCAGGAAGATATGCATTGGCTTTTATTCCGGCCTTTATTATTATGATACTAGTATTATCTTTTAACCTAATAGGATCAGGATTAAGAGATATTTTAGATGTGAAAAATTAGTCTTTTGTAACATATGGATTTAAGGGTTTCGTTTAAAACAATAAAGAGAATGAGACATTTATTGACAATGGTATTGATGTTAATCACAGTAGGAGTGTATTGTCAAACAGTTGATCTTTCGCCCAAAGAGAAGAAAACATATAAAAAGGCCCTTAAGGAATTAAGAAATGGAAACACCAAAGGAGTCAAGAGGTTACAAAAGATTATAAAGAATCATCCATTGTTTGTTCCTGCATACCAAAAGTTGGCAGGATACTACTACGACAATGGAGACACAGATAAGGCTTTAAATTATCTAACGGATGCCATTGCTAAAGATTCTGTAAATTATCCCTCAAGTTATTTCTATTTAGCAAATATTTATGAAGATGAACAGGATTATGGAGTAGCAGCTAATATGTACGAAAAGGCGGCTTCGATGGCTAAAAAGGAGTTGAGAAAAAAGGAAGCCTTGAGACTAATGGAATTATGTATTTTTAGAGATTCCTTAATTAAAAGTGCTGTTTCGATTCCAATAACTAAACTCAAGGGGAAGATCAACACCAAGGAAAACGAATATTTACCTGTATTTACACTTGATGAGCAGCTTATAGCTTTTATTAGAAGATCAGAAGGGCAGGAAGATATTATTTTAGCGAGAAAAGATACTTCGGGCCTTTATTCTCAGCTGATAGATTTTGAAGAAGTTAACACTCCTGACAATGAAGGAATGCATACAATTTCTGCAGATGGAAAGATTATAATTTATACAAGTTGTGGAAGAAAATCTCTGAGAGGGTCATGCGATCTCTTTTTTAGTTTTAAAGGAAAAAATGGATGGAGCAAACCAAAAGCTCTAAGCTCACGTATAAATACAGAAAACTGGGAATCTCAACCCAGCCTATCGTCAGACGGAAAAAAGCTTTTTTTTAGCAGTGAAAGAGAAGGAGGCTATGGCAAGAGAGACCTTTATTATACTGAACTGGATTCTAATATGAGATGGGGAGATCCGGTTAATATTGGATCGGAAATTAATACAAAGGGAAATGAAGAAGCCCCCTTTATTCATCCTGATGGTATGACTCTTTATTTCACATCCGATGGTCACTTAGGAATGGGAAAGAAGGATATTTTTATGAGCAGATATGATCTTGAAAAAAATAGTTGGTCCATACCTACTAATCTAGGCTATCCTATCAACACGATACATGACGAAGGAGCTTTAAGTATAAGTTTAGATGGAAAGACTGCTTTTTTTGCATCCGATCAATTGAATACAGATATAGGGCAAAAGAATCTTGATATTCTTTCTTTTCCCTTACCAGAAAGATTCATGCCCTATCCAGTGACCTATATTAAAATCAATACTTCTAGCACAGATGGAGATATTGTGTCAGGATGTAAATACGATCTCATGACTTTCAATGGAAAGTCTATAAATTCAGGATTTACAGATAGAAGAGGTGAGGCTATTTTTAAGGTTTTACCAGGTAAAAACTACAATTTAACGGTGAGTAAGAAAGGATATGTTTTTATGTCCGAATATTTTAAATTGGATAGCATAGCTAAATTTGAAGAACCTTATTTGCTTGAAATTGTGATGGACAAGATCAAAGTGGCGGAAACAACAAAGCCTGTTGTATTAAAAAACATATTTTTTAAATCAGGAAGTGCTGAGTTATTAAAAGAATCAGATTTGGAATTGGAGAACATGGTTACACTTTTGACTGATAATCCTAAAAGCCGTATTAAAATCATAGGTCATACTGATAATGTAGGAAAAGGAGAGGATAATCAAAGGCTTTCTTTGGACAGAGCGAATTCAGTAAAGAGGGCATTGGTTGAAAAGGGAATTTTGTCAGAGAGAATCATGTCTGAAGGAAGAGGAGAAACAGAACCAATTGCTTCCAATGACGATTTAAATGGTAGAAAAAAGAATAGGAGAACAGAATTTATACTGTTTTAGACTTACCTCAATTTCGCACGTACCAAGTCCATTCTCAATAGTATTCCGACCATCATACTGAATATAAGAAGCGAAGATCCACCTTTACTTATAAATGGCAATGGTATTCCTATTACAGGCATTAAACCAACGGTCATTCCAATGTTTATAAAAAAATGAATAAAGAAAATACCTGCCACACAGTATCCAAAGTTTCTTATGAATTCAAACTTTGCTCTTTCGGCGAGAATGATCATTCTTGTTATCAAGATTAGAAATAGTATAATAATACTAATACTTCCAATAAAACCTTGCTCTTCGCCTATTGTGCTAAATATGAAATCTGTCGTCTGTTCAGGAACATAGTTGAGTTTTGTCATGTCTCCTTTGAGATAACCTTTACCCATTATGCCTCCAGAACCTATGGCTAACTTAGATTGCAAAATATTGTATAATGAACCTCTCGGGTCGCATTTATCTGGACGTAACCATACGTTAATCCTTTCCTGCTGGTGTGGTTTAAGAAAGTTTTCAAAAGAATAGCGAGCTCCATAACTAAGACCTATTGCCAAGGCAATGCTAGGGAGAAGGACTCTAAGATACTTTGCTCTCCTTGCTAAAAAGGATCTTATAGAAAAGACAATTATTAGAGTCAAAGGAAGAACATATGCATAACCTCTTAGTGGGGTAGCCGCCATTATGTAAATTGTTATTACCATTAAAAGAAAGGAAAATAGCAGAAAATTCAGTGAAGGAAATTTTTGACCTTTAAGGATAAATATTGCTGAAAAAAGAAGGACAAATACCGCGACTGTATAAGGGTTGAAAATGAGAGAAAAAATAAAAATAGCCAGAAGGGAAAAACCAATAATATACAATTCACTTGCTAAACCTCTTCTAAACAAAAGAATAAAAAAACTAGCGAACACGATTCCGGATCCTGGATCTGGTTGCAAAAATATCAAAAGAACAGGAAGAGCGATTAAGAGTAATGTGGTGAGTAGGATTTTTTGATTTTTTAGCTCACTTTTATTAAAACTAAGATAGCTAGAAAGAGCCAGACAGGTACCTAGCTTTGCCAATTCGGAGGGCTGAAATGAAACAAATCCAAATTGAAACCATGATTTGGCACCCTTTATTTCTGCACCAAATATTAATACTCCTAACAAGAGAACAATGGATAAAGCATAGAGGGGATAAGCTATTGTGTTCCAAAATTTCCAACCTAAAGAGAAGGAAAGTAAGAAAACAACCAAAGAAATGAGAATCCAAATGGATTGCTTACCTATTTCTGTTTTGAAATTGATAAAAGAATATGGATCTTGAGGATCGTGAACTACCGCATACAGCATCATCCACCCGATAATCAATAAACTGAGATATATAGCCAGGGTTATCCAATCTATCGGATTTCGAGAAGCTATTGTCATAACTACCGAATTAAATCGGTCTTGGGAATATCAGCCATCACAGGAGTGGAAGCGGGAAAATCTTTTTTTAATTCTAACAAGAAATGCATGAGGTCGACTTTTCTTTCATAAGCTCCTACACGTACAACATAGTAAGGGCTTTTATGCTCCCAATAGACAGGCATTGAGGGGTACAGATAGCCAAATTTTGATTTGGCCTTTTCACTTTTTCTTCTATCGTCGGTGGTGACAATTTGTATTCTCCAACCCTTTACTTTTTCTTCATTTCGATTATTTTCCTCATACTTTTGCATCATTTCTTGGACAACAGGCGGCTCATTAACCATAATTTCTTGGGCAAAGAGAAATGACGTAAAAGTCAACAATGACAACAAAAGAGAAAATTTGAGCAAATTCATTAACGATAAATTTATAACTTAACGCAAAGATACAATTAATGCATGTAGCAATTGACAATAATTTTCGGCTTCTAATATTAGCAGTGTTTTTAGGATATTTTGCAAACATAGGAAACACGCAAGAAGATTCTTTGTGGACGGCAGAACTAAATACCGTATGGTTTGCGGAGAGCACGAAAAGTCAACTAGAAGATATATCTATCAGCGAGAGGATGATAAGCTCTATAGCTGCCAGTTTTGATGACCCAGTTCGTATTTTAAGTAGATATCCAGGATATGTGACTGTTAATGACCAAAGTAATCAGATCTCATTTAGAGGGATGCCTGCCCATTGGTCTACTTGGTTATTAAATGGAGTTGAAATCGTAAATCCTAATCATCTTATGGGTGCCGGAACTCCCGGAGACAAACTCAGTTTTGGAGGAGGAGTAAGTATGATTTCAGGAACAATTATAGATAGATTTAAAATAGATCAAAGCCCTTTTTTGAAAAATGGATTTAATAATTTGTCCACCCTTCCTAATTATAATTTGGACGAAAGTCTAGCCACGTATATAAAATTAAGTGTGATTGGCCTTGAGTCTGGAACAGGTTGGGTTAATAATGGCTGGAGTATTAGTGCCAACTACAGATATTCATTTACAGGGTTATTGTCAGATTTGGGAGTAGATTTTGGCAACGAAAGTATCAAGTACCAAGATGCTTATTTAGGGATAAAAAAGGTGACAAAAAAAGCGTTGATTGAATTTAATGGTATATATGGCAGGAGCTCCAACACACATATTCCACTAGATAGTCTCACCGAAGATTTTACCTACAAGGATGTTCAGGATATTAGAGCTGAAAACGAGACCTTTATTACGTCATTGAAGTTGAACTATCAATTAGGGAGTAATTGGTTGGGTGAACTGACCTCGAATTTTTCAAGTAGATCAGACACTAGAATTGCTCAAGCTCCAATTAATATTTTTGATAAATTTGGACTTGACGAAAGGAGATTTGCGTCTAGATTGGTGATGTCAAAAGGCGATTTATCCTTTGGTGCAGGTTTCGCATACAGAGATTATATATTGGATTATGAGTATTTAGGATTTACGTTGGACTCGAATGTCAGCCTTTCTAATGCTGTTTGGTCCGGATTTATTAAAGACATTTCCAAA
This sequence comes from Saprospiraceae bacterium, assembly GCA_965230495.1. Classification (GTDB taxonomy): domain Bacteria; phylum Bacteroidota; class Bacteroidia; order Chitinophagales; family Saprospiraceae; genus JACJYM01. Next base: position 3,260,486 of record OZ246004.1, read on the forward strand.
TTCAACGGTTTCACCGTTAAAGTGAACTTTGGCATTGACTATCATAGCAAGAATAAGAAAGCAGCGATACCATTTGCCATAAGTTTTGAGAAAAAATTCGGTGGACTTTCAATCGAACTTAATAATTCCATTCAAGCCAGATATCCGGAAGTCGAGATTTTATTTTTTGGGCAACAATCCGATGTGGAGTTGATTAAAAGCCGAAATCATGAAATATCCATTAAGCTGAATAGTAGTGCTAATCCAAGGATTGGGTTGTTTTTTCATCAATTTGAGAATGTACCAACATATTCTAATTGGTCGGCTTTTAATGGGGTGCAGGATTTTTTAATATTTGCGGTTTCCAATTCAAAAACTAAAAAGGCAAGAAGTTATGGCGTTTTTGGAAGCTGCAACTACGAGGTCAAACCGAATGATTTTTGGATTTACAGCAATATAAGCTTTTTGCGAGCACAATATCAAAGCCAATTTTCTGAAGAATATTCAGATGCAATTGGAGATTATCGTTGGATTTTAAATTTGAATCTAAAGAAGACGTTATTTTCAAAAAAAGAGAAATTATTTCAAGTATTAGTTTCAACAGTATTTAGAAATGGTGGAAACCAATACCGAACGAGTACTTTGCCCTACTATGTACCTGAATATGGAGTTGAACTATATAGAATATCAGATTATTTTAGAGGTGACTTAAGGTTAATTTATAAGAAACGAAGATCAGAGTTTTCACTGGATATCCAGAATGTTACATCCAGAAGAAATGAAGGATATCAACTGTATAATTTCATTAGTAAAGAATTCGAAGATTACGATCAACTTGGTATTATTCCTGTATTAAGTTGGAAGCTGAATATTGGAGAGTAAGCTTTCTGAATATTATTTATCTTCGGGGCAAGAATAACTAATTTATGACTGAAAAAAAACTCTTTTTATTAGATGGACATGCTTTAGTCTATAGGGCTCATTTTGCTTTTATTAATAGACCATTGATAAATTCTAAAGGTGTAAATACCAGTGCTATAACGGGATTTGTCAGATCACTTTGGGATATAATTCAAAACCAAAAGCCCAGCCATATTGCAGTAGCCTTTGATCCTAAAGGAGGAACTTTCAGAAATGAAATATATCCTGAGTATAAGGCAAATAGAGAAGCTCAACCTGAGGATATATCTATAGCAATTCCGTTTATTAAGGAAATTTTGAAAGGCTTTAGAATACCCGTTATAATGTTAGAAAACTATGAGGCAGATGATGTTATAGGAACAGTTTCTAAACAGGCGGAAAAGGAAGGATTTCAAGTCTATATGGTTACACCTGATAAGGATTATGCTCAATTGGTATCTGAAAACATATTTATGTTCAAACCATCTAGGTCCGGAAACGGAATTGAAATTCTTGGAATTCCTGAAATCCTTGAGAAATGGGATATAGACAGGATAGATCAGGTTATTGATATTTTAGGTCTTCAAGGGGACAGTGTGGACAATATTCCTGGAGTCCCGGGAATAGGGCCGAAAACAGCAGTAAAACTTTTGAAAGAATTTGATTCCGTTGAAGGCATTATTAATAATGTAGATCAATTAAAAGGAAAACAGAAAGAAAACTTGATAAACTTTGCAGACCAAGCAAGGATGAGTAGGGATTTAGCAACGATCAATATTGAAGTGCCAATCAAGTTTAGTGCTAGTGATTATTTGCTTGAGGAGATGAATAAAAAAGCTCTCGAAAAAGTTTTTAAAGAGCTCGAATTTAGAACATTGGCAAAGCAGATTTTAGGAACAGAAGAAAGCAATGTAGGTAAACAGGGCGAATTATTTGGTAGTACTATCAGTCCAACGAAGGCGGCAAATCCTAAAAAGGAATCGGCAAACTATAGTATAGCCAAAAAGAATATAGATAACGTGCCTCATATATACCATATGATCGAAGAGGAGAAAGAACTTGAAGCACTTGTTAGGACATTGGAAACTGCTGATGAGATTTCCTTTGATACGGAAACTACAGGTTTGGACCCACTAAAAGCAGAGCTTGTAGGGCTGGTGTTTTCTGTTAAAAAACATGAGGCCTATTATGTGCCCACACCTGATAGTTTTGAAAAGACACTGGAAATATGTGAGAGATTTAAAAATATATTGGAAGACCCTTCTAGAAAGTTAATAGGACAAAATATTAAGTATGACGCTTTGGTTATGAGAAAATACAAAGTGGAATTACATGATAATATATTTGATACCATGATTGCTCATTATCTATGTGAACCAGATCTTAGACACAAATTGGATTACATAGCAGAGACTGTTTTGGATTATCAAATGGTCCCTATTGAAGATTTAATCGGTAAAGGAGCTAAGCAAATTAGTATGAGAGATGTTCCCATCGAAAAAATACGCGAATATGCAGGAGAAGATGCGGACATTACTTTTCAGCTGAAAGAACCTTTGGAACAAAAGTTGAAGGAAGCAGAGATGCACAAATTGTATGAAGAAATAGAAATTCCTTTGAGTGGAGTTTTAACTAGAGTGGAGCATGAAGGAGTTAGAATTAATCCTGAATTTTTGACGAACTATTCCAAAGTTCTACAAGAAGCTATTCAGAAGGCGGAAAAGGATATTTACAATAAGGCTGGGGTTAATTTTAATATAGCATCACCGAAACAAGTGGGAGAAGTATTATTTGATAAACTAAAGATTCCATATAGATGGAGAAGAGCTCCGGGTAAACAATATAGCACAAATGTCGATAAGCTAAATGAACTGGCTGAAGAACACGAAATTGTAAGAGATATTTTAGAATATAGGAAGCTTGCGAAATTGAAATCAACATATGTAGATTCATTACCACTTATGGTCAATGACTTATCTGGGAGAGTGCATAGTAGTTTTAATCAAGCTAGAGCTGCAACGGGCAGATTGAGTTCAGAAAACCCTAATCTTCAAAACATTCCCATTAAAAATGATGAAGGAAGAGAAATTAGAAAAGCTTTTGAACCCAGAGATAAGGATCATACTCTTCTTGCTGCAGATTATAGTCAAATAGAATTAAGATTGATAGCAGAGATAAGCAAAGACGAATTTATGCTAGAATCTTTTAAATCCGGTAGGGATTTTCACAGAGCTACTGCGGCAAAGGTATACGGCGTAGATTATGAAGATGTCAGTGCTACTCAGCGAAGAAATGCTAAAACAGTTAACTTTTCTATTACATATGGAGCAGGCTCAACCAATCTTTCGAAACAACTAGGCATTCCAAGATCAGAGGCAAAAGAATTGATAGACAATTATTTTGTTCAATTTTCGGGATTAAAGAATTACATGGATGAAACGGTTGATTTCGCCAGAAAAAATGGATATGTACAAACCCTATTAGGCAGAAAAAGAATTCTTAGAGATATTAATTCAAGGAATGGATTTTTGAGAAGCAATGCGGAAAGAATAGCAATAAACACTCCTATTCAAGGAACAGCAGCTGATATGATCAAGGTAGCCATGATTAATATCGACAAAGAATTCGAAAAGAGGAAATTCAGATCAAAAATGATTTTACAAGTTCATGATGAATTGGTTTTTGATGTTTTTAAACCTGAGCTTGAGGAAGTATCATCTGTCGTAAGTGAACTTATGAAAACAGCTATACCAAACCTTGAAGTTCCGATTTTAGTTTCATTGGGTACGGGAACCAATTGGTTGGAAGCACATTAAAATCTTAAAAAGTGAAAGATTACTTCTCCGTTAGAATTAATTTCTAAAGCAGGAGATGGATATTTAAAAATATTTAATATCGAAAAAATACTTTTTAGAAAATAACTATCCGTTTCAATTTTTGTGAGATCAACATCAAATGACAAATAGAACTGGCGAATTCTTTTATCTGAAATTCGAAAAAGAGCATCTTCTTCTTCCCATTCATTGGTAAATCCACCATACATGTTTTCACTGCCATATCCTATAGCAAGATTCAACCATTTAGGCCACTTCGAACTTTTGTTGAGAAATGAGTGAACATTGATGGAAGCCCAATATGTTTGGGCATTGTAGTCTTTTAGAAAACGCTCTGGAAAACTTGAACCGTAAAGATCATTGGCTCGTTTGAGTCTACTTGAGAAAACTCCGGGAGTATTAAAAGACTCTATAGGTTGAGCATTATAGTTTTTTGAATAACTTGATACTTTTAATTGGATTCTTTGTTCATCCCAGAATGATTGTTGGACAGCATAAATTCCAATTCCCACAAAATTAGCTCCAATATCTGTCCAAGAGAAACCCCATTTTTCAGTAAAACCATCCATTACTTCAATAGTGGATTGAAAAAGGCTTCCGCAAATAGCTCCAGTCCATATAGCCGATGTTTTATCCATTCCTATCCATTTAGCTCCTTTGAAACACAAGACGCCTTGCAAATAAGCGGTATAAACGTGTCCCACTTTGTCCATTTGATTCCACTCTCTGTTATCATTGAATGTATGGAAGCTAGTTTGCCTGTTTTTTCGATACCAAGCGTAGTATAGACCGGTAGAAAATCCTGCGTAGGTGGTAGAAGAAATAATGAGTGCTTGATTGAATCTCTGTCTATTAAAAGTATCAGAGGGGGTTAAGAAATTATTTAGTTGAGCTTGAGAGACATTCACGACTAAGCAAACAATAAGTATAAAAAAGCACTTTATAATAGAACTCATATACTACAAAAATAGTAATATTTGTAGCTGCATCTTTGTAAAAGGAGAATAATCACGTTTAATTAATACTTAATCATTTTGAACAGAAAAATACTAATTACTGATCATGCACATCCTATTTTGATCGAAGGACTACATTCGCAAGGATATAAAGTAGAATTCATTCCAAATTTTGATCCTAAAGATCTTATGAGCAGTGTTAAGGACTTGTATGGGATTGTTATTAATAGTAAAATTAAAATGACTGAAGAGATTATTAAAAATGGTCTTCAATTGAAATTTATTGCTAGGCTTGGCTCGGGATTGGAGATCATAGATTTGGAATATGCCAAAAAGAAAAACATAGCGGTTATTAATAGTCCTGGAGGTAATGCCAATGCAGTAGCGGAACATGCCTTGGGGATGTTGTTATGTCTTTCCAACAATTTAAGAAGGGCAGATTCGGAAGTAAGAAATAAAACCTGGAAAAGGGAAGCCAATAGAGGATGGGAAGTAGATGGTAAAACAATAGGTATAATTGGAGTAGGAAACACAGGATCTGCATTGGCTAGAAAACTTTCTAACTGGAATGTTGAGCTTTTGGGATATGATAAATACAAGTCTGAATACACGAAGGAGTTTTCTAATATGCGAGAGTCAACAATTAAAGAAATACAGCAGGAAGCTGATATAGTAAGCGTGCATCTACCTCTTACACAAGAAACTAGGCACTTGATTGATGATGATTTCATCAAGGGTTGCAAAAAGCCTTTTTATTTGATTAATACTTCAAGAGGACCAATAATGAATACTAAAGCTTTATTGAGAGGTTTGGAAACAAGAAAAATAGCCGGAGCTTGTTTAGATGTATTTGAAAATGAGAAACCTGATAAGTATAATAGTGAAGAAGAATTACTTTATTCAAAATTATTCGAGTACGATAATATAATTCTATCTCCTCATGTTGCGGGATGGACACATGAGTCACTCGAGAAGATAGGTTCGATTATTTTAAATAAAATTCTGAAATTAGATAGTTAAACCCCGATTTGTTGTCCATCAAGACAAAGAGGAGGTCATGAAGCCTTGATTTTCAATAATTAACGTAGTAGCATTGTATTCTAGTTCTTTGGGTGACCGATAACCTGAAAAACAGATTTCTATTTCTTCATCAGACTAAAATCAATTGTTATGAAACAATTAAGATATGCAATTCTATTCATTCTATGTTTCCAGATTTCTACTACTTATGCTCATATTAATCCCAATAAAAAGAAGGTTAAGGAAGAACAAACATCTGTTAGGGGGCTTCCATGTCGTCAGGGAGAGGCCCAATTAGACATGATGATTAATAACGTACGAGCAAGGTTATTGACTGGAGGTGATGTATGGTGGAATGTAGCTGGAGAAGGTCAATATATTGTTCCAAGGACAGCCAATCCAACGGATGAGGTATCAGCATTATTTTCTGGAGGTGTTTGGATAGGTGGAATAAACAAAGGAGGTAGTATAAAACTAGCTGGAGTGACCCATAGAAATGCCACTTCCGATTATGACTGGTTTCCAGGGCCATTGGACAAGGATGGATTAACGGAATTAGAGACATGTAATAAGTGGGATCAATTCTTTACAGTGAGAGGTAAAGATGTATTAAAACATATTAATGCTTTCGATGGATTGCTGCAAGGCGGGGAGCTCAACTTGGATTCTATTCCTCAAGATGTACTCACCTGGCCAGGACAAGGGAATCCATTTTTTGAAGATCGATATGAGTTTGAACTGCCTAACCAGCCCCTTGGAGCTTTTTGGGACGAAGATGGTGATGGCATATATGACCCTACCCAAGGGGATTTTCCTATTATAGATATTAGAAATTGTGAACCTGAAAGTAGAGAAGAAGCAAAGGAGCTTGTCCCAGATGAGATGAATTTTTGGGTTTATAACGACAATGGAAATACACAACAATTATCTAAGGGAGGACAACCCATTCAGATGGAAGTACAGGTTCAAGCTTTTGCTTATGCTACCAATGATGAGATCAACGACATGACCTTTTATCGATATAAACTTTATAACAAGGCCAAAGAAGATATTTTCAACTGTTATTTTGCCATGTGGGTAGATGGTGATTTGGGTTGTCACGCAGATGATTATATAGGAGTGGATACAATGAGAAGTTTGGCTTATGTATATAACTCCGATGCAGTTGATGGTGATATCGGAAATGTATGTAGCGGAGGTCAGAACACCTATAGAGAAAACATACCACTAATTGGTATTGACTACTTCAGAGGCCCTAGAGGAGCTAAGATATTTTTAAGGAATGAGTTTACTGGAGAAATAGTGTTGGATGAATTTGGGGATGCCATCTTGGTAGACCCTCCAAAGGATCCACCAACTCCCGCAGATTCTTTAGTAGAGATAGGAATGACTTCCTTTATTTATATGAACAACCCTAGTGTTGGCAATCCGCACCCTAGTACTTGGGATCCAGAAGGAAATGATCGAAACTTTTACCGTTACTTAAGAGGTTTGTGGGTAGATGGTACACCAATAACACGTGGAGGGAGTGGTTTTAATCCAGAAAGCGATGATGCAGTGAAATATGTTTTCCCCAGTCCACCGAATAGCACAGACCCAAATGCTTGGTCCATGTGTACAGAAAGCTTACCTATTGAAAGAGACAGAAGGACCTTACAAGCGACGGGTCCACTTGTTCTGCAACCTGGAGCGGTTAATGAATTAATCATAGGGGTGCCTTTTGTACCGAATGAAAGAACATACCCTTGTCCTGATATCTCCAGATTGTTGGCCGCAGATGATATCGCCCAAGCACTGTTTGATAATTGCTTTAATATACTAGATGGTCCTGATGCACCTGATGTTACTGGAGTGGAGTTGGACAGGGAGTTAATATTGGTTCTAACCAATGATACGGTGGTTTCTAATAATAGGCATTTATCTTATCTAGAAAGTGATATTTTTGGAGAGCTAAACCCTGATCACGATTTATACTATAGATTTGAAGGCTATAAAGTGTTTCAACTAGCAAACGCTGATGTGACACCGCAAGAATTAAATGACCCTGAAAGAGCAAGATTGATTAGGCAGGTAGATTTAAAAAATGGAGTAGAAGATCTCTATAATTGGACCTCCATAATTGACCCTACCAATACCACGAATGAAAAGGTGTGGATGCCTGTTAATAAACATGTGGGAGCTAATGAAGGATTGTTTAACTCTTTCAGTATCAAAGAAGACCAATTTGCGGAGACAGATAAGCGATTGGTAAATCATAGAGATTATCATTTTATGGTACTCGCATATGCCCATAATGAATATTTACCTTTTGATTTTAGAACTGGAGCCGGACAGCGAACACCTTATTTGGAGGGAAGAAGAAATGTAAAGGTTTATTCATTGACACCACGACCGATAGTGTATGAAGAATTGCAATCAGAGTATGGTGAGCAGGCGAGTATAACAAGAATTACAGGAAGAGGAAATGGAGGAATGTTTTTAGATTTAGCGGAAGGTATGCATGATAGGATATTACAAGATAGTGATGATTTGTATGATGATGAAGGGAATATATTGGTAGAATATATGCCTGGAGCGGGACCATTTTCAGTGAAGGTATATAATCCATTAGAGGTGGAGAATGGTAAATATAGATTGGAGTTGATAGGAGAGATGAATGATGATAGAGATATATGTGCTTTGGAAGGTAACACGACATGGTTGTTAACGGATGTAAATTCAGGAGAGACTGTTGCATCAGATAGGACGATAGAAGGTTTGAATGAGCAACTGATATTGAAGAGGGGTTTTTCAGTTGCGATACAGCAAGTAAGAAATCCTGGAGATACGTTAGAGGTAATGAGCGGAGCTATATCAATGACTGCGGATTATGACGATCCACTGGGTAATCAATGGTTGACAGCGTTGGGAGATGACCAGTTTGGACAACTGTTTATAGGATTTGGAGCGAATAATGCGGTAATAGCGGATTTTGATCCAATAAAAGATGATTTCATTGATGATCCGAACAAGGATCTATCCCAACTAGGGCCATTGTATCCGTTTATGGGAGCAGATTTTGGACTTAGTAGTGGAGCCCCTGGAGTGGCCCCGAATGGACTTCCACTTTATAAAGTAACACCAGGGATTACGGAGTCAAATGTATTGGGTTTTATAGTTAATGGCAATACAAAATATACGAATATCACGCGTCTCAACAATATTGATGTAGTGATGACATCAGATAGAGACAAGTGGAGTAGGTGTATAGTGGTAGAAACGGCGAGTCCACATTATTATGGTACATCAGGAGCAGGTCTTACTACAATTAATGGAGAGAAACAATTTGAAGTAAGACAATCGGCATCGGTTGATAAATTTGGTAATGAAGATAATACAGGTACTACAGGTTATGGTTGGTTTCCGGGATATGCAGTGGATGTAGAGACAGGACAGCGGTTGAATATATTCTTTGGGGAGAATTCTGTGTTTAGGGGTATAACAGCGGATTCGTTGGAGACAGAAGGAGATATTGGATCAGATATGATATGGAATCCATCTTCACAATTACTGGCTACGAATATGTCAAGGACATCGTTTAATCCAGCAGCAATGGTAATAGGAGGTCAGCATTTCGTATATGTGACTAATACGGAGTATGATTCATGTCAGGTTTATCATGAGAGATTTGAAACGATATCAAATACGAAGTTGAGTACGATAGGTCCTGCGGTAGGAAGTATTACATGGTGTACGATGCCTATGCTAACGGCAGATGCTGAGATGTTGAGTTATGAGGATGGTTTGATACCTAATGATATAACGATAAAGGTAAGAGTGAGTTCGCCATTTGGAAAAGAGAACATTATAGATCCTAACGAGAAGAATACGATTACAAAGTGTGTGACGTATGATGAATTACCGAGTTATGAATTTGAGTTTGGCGATGTAGCCTCGAGACAGTTAGAGTCTTCGGAGTATGCTACGGCGTTGGATAATGTACGAATTGTACCGAATCCATATTATGCATATTCAGCGTATGAGTCGGATCCATTTGTACAAAGAATCAAGGTGACGAATTTACCGGAGCGGGCGATCATAACGATTTTCACGATAGATGGTAAGTTTATCAGGCGATTTGACAGGGAGGAGCGACCTGAAATGATAGGAGGAAGTAATCCACCGAACAATTTTGGACAGATTAATCCATCTGTGGAATGGGATTTAAAGAATGATAAGGGGATACCTGTGGCTAGTGGGGTATACTTATTCCATATTGAGGCCCCGGAGTTGAATGAGGAGATAGTACTGAAGTGGTTTGGAGTGAATCGACAATTTGACCCTTCAACATTATAAAAAAAAGAATGTGTATGGCAGTACCTTACTGCCATACACATTAATATTGCTGCCATATTTTCTTGAGCATAAAAATTAGTATTCATAAGCGTTTTTTGAAAAAAACTGGATTAAATAATACATACTTAAGAAGATATCCATTTTGATTATTTTCAATATTATTTAATAGACCTATTGACTTTTTAAGGAATTATGACCGAAATGTCCTGAGGAGATATACGTCAAATTATTTTAGACGAACAGAACAATGGAAAAGACCAATCTCAATTTGTTATCTCAAATGACATTTCTGAAGCTTAAAAAATTTTGTTAAGGAAATTTTAATTAGTAACATTGCAGCCAATATTTTTAGGTAAATACGAAGGCCTGAAAATTACGAATTATTGATTTTTGGCATATGATTATTCAGAAAGCTCATCATTTGACCAAATTATAATTAAAAGATTACAGATGAAAAGAAATTTACTTACGTTACTGTTTTTACTAATTGGGTGCGGAGTAATGGTTGCTCAAACTTCTCTTGAAGGAAAGGTTACAGAAGAAGGAACAGGTGAGCCTATTATTTTCGGTACGGTAGCACTGTATAAAAACGATGTTTTAATTACAGGAACCGAAACAGATTTTGATGGAAACTATTTTTTCTCAAATCTTGATCCCGGGACATATGATGTTGAGGCTTCATATGTTGGTTATACAGCATCAAGGGTTACAGATGTGGTTGTGAAAGCTGGAAAAACCAACACCTTGAATTTGTCGATTGCAGAAGGAGAAACTTTGGAGGGAGTTACTGTGATTGAATACAAAGTTCCATTAATTGATAAGGATAATACCTCATCTGGGGCTACAGTTACGGCTGAAAGTATTAAATCTTTGCCTATCAAAGATCTTAACCAAATAGCGGCAACATCTGCGGGAGTTGCTTCTCAGGATGGAGGAGCTGTTTCTATAAGAGGGTCTAGATCTAATGAAACAGTTTATTTTGTGGATGGAATACGTGTTAGATCTGCGAGTATGATTCCTCAGTCAGAGATTGAACAGCTTCAAATTATTACCGGAGGAATAGAAGCCAAATATGGTGATGTTACCGGAGGTGTGATTTCTGCAACATCGAAAGGTCCTTCAAATAGATTTTCTGGCGGTGTAGAACTAGAAACATCTGAGTATCTTGATCCTTATGGATATAATTTGGTAACTGCTAATTTGAGTGGACCGATACTAAGAAATGAAGATGGGATTTCTATACTAGGATATAGGTTTTCTGGACAATATAGAAATATTGACGAGACAAGCCCAAGTGCGGTAGGAGTTTATCGTGCCCCTGAAAGTGTGATAGCGGAACTAGAGCAGAACCCTCTTACTCCACTTGGTAATTCAACTATTAGAACGGCAGAAACGTTAAGAGCAGCTAGTATTGGTTCCGTTCTTGATGCTAGACCTAATGAAACCCTTACGGATATTAATTTAACGGGTAAAATCGACGCTAGGATAAGTGATGCCATCGATCTAAGTGTTTCAGGTGGATTTATAAAGGTTGAGGATAGATTTACTCCGGGCTCAACACTTAGTGACTCAGGTCCTTGGTACATGTTTAATTGGACAAGAAATCCTTATTCGTACTCTGATACATATAGAGGTAATTTTAGATTTAGACACAAACTAGGGAAACAAGGGTCTATTACTCAAGAAGAGAAGGATAGCGGAAATGCTTCGAACATTAGAAATATTTCTTACATGATCCAGTTTGGGTATGAAAAAATTAAAAGTAGAACTGAGGATTTGATTCATGAAGATAGATTCTTTGATTATGGATACATAGGTCGCGAGAACTATTCTTGGACACCACAGATTCTTCCTATCGAGGCAGGAAGTCGAGTAGATACATTGGCTAATTGGGCAGATACTACTTTTACTAACCCAAGAAATTACTTGACGTATCATCAGGCGTATACACAATTGTTCCCAGAGGACGAAGAAAGATTATTGGTTCATCCTGATTATAATCCAATATTAGGTAATTATTCAGAATTCAACTCACAGATCAGCACTCCTGCTGCTAATACGGTTTGGAGTGGATTGTTTGGGAATGTTGGACAAGTGTATAACTCTTACTCAAAGTCAGAGCAGGACATCTATACTTTAAATCTTACTGCTGGTTTTGATTTCTTACCTGGAGGTTCAGAAAAAGGTAGACATAATATTCAATTTGGATTTATGTATGAGCAACGAGTGAATAGAGGATGGAGTATTTCTCCATTTGGATTGTGGCAAGTTGGACAGGATGCTGCAAATAGACATCTTATAGGAATTGACTATGATAATCAAATTGGTACGGAGATGGAAGTGGACTTGGATGGAAATCTAAAAGAATTCCCAATTTTTGCACCAGAGGTAAATATAGACGGAAGTTCCAAGTTTTACTCTCATGTTAGAGAGCTACTAGGGAAAGAAATTTATGAATACGTTAATATTTCGGATTTAACACCAGATCAGTTAAGCTTAGATATGTTCTCAGCATCGGAGCTGAATGAATTGGGAGTTATAAACTATTTTGGATACGATTATTTAGGAAATAAAATAGGAACGGATGTAAAGTTTGATGACTTCTTTAGCAGTAGTGAACAATTCACTAATAGCGAAGGTGTGACTTTTGATCAAAGAACATTTAATGTAGCTCCGAATCAACCTATTTATTTTGCGGGATATGTACAGGATAAATTTTCTTTTAGAGACGTGATTTTTAGCTTAGGAGTAAGAATGGACTATTACGATGCCAACACAAAAGTTCTTAAAGATCCTTATTCTCTTTATGAAATTGAATCGGCATCTGATTTTTACAGTAGAACGGGACAAGATCAACCAGTGTCTGTAGGAGATGACTATAAGGTGTATGTAGATGGAGAAGAATCTGACGCGATTGTTGGCTTTAGACAGGGGGATACTTGGTTCGACAGATCAGGAACTGCTGTTTCAGGAGGAAATGTATTATTTGGAGGTGGGTTAGTCTATCCTTCTTATATCGGGCGTCAGGATGGTAGCAGACTCTTGGATATTCAAGATGCTAACTTTGACATCAATACTTCTTTTGAAGATTATAAGCCTCAGATTAATGTGATGCCAAGAATTGCATTCTCATTTCCTATATCTGATGATGCAGGATTCTTTATGCATTATGATGTGTTATATTCAAGACCTCCTTCAAACACAATTGCTACAGCTCTTGATTACTTCTATTTCAACAATTTGTCAAGAATTAATCCAAACGGAAACCCAGCAAACAATCCTAATTTAAGACCTCAGCGAACAGTGGATTACGAACTTGGCTTCCAACAAAAGATTTCTCAGACGTCAGCAATTAAAATGTCTGCTTTCTATAAAGAGATAAAAGACTTGATTCAACAGAGAGTATATACTAATTTGCCAGCTCCATTGAACTCTTATAGTTCATACGGAAACCTTGACTTTAGCACGATTAAAGGATTCTCTTTCAGCTTGGATAGAAGAAGAACGAATAATCTTCAGTTAAATGCAACATATACACTTCAGTTTGCTAATGGTAGTGGTTCGGATGCTAATTCTTCTAACGGATTGAACAATAGAGGTCCAATAAGAAACCTTTCGCCATTGAATATTGATGAAAGGCACAGAATAACAGCAGTTATCGATTATAGATATTCATCTGGAAAGAGATATACTGGACCAAGAATAGCAGGAAAAGATATTTTTGCGAATGCAGGATTGAATATAAATCTTGCGGCTGTTTCAGGACGACCATGGACTCAAAGAGCGGTTGTTGATGAATTTGGGGGAACAGGATTTGAAGGAGCAATTAATGGAAATAGACTTCCCTGGACATTTAATATTGATGCAAGAATTGATAAAAGCTTTAGTATTAAAACATCTGAGGAATCTTCAAGAACTTTAAACTTTAATGTTTATTTAAGAGTTCAGAACTTACTGGATACAAAGAATGTAAGAAGATTTTATTCATTTTCAGGAGACCCTGAAGATGACGGATACTTGCAATCTCAATTCGGTCAAGCAAGAATTAATGGTGTGATTGCTGCTGAGCAGGACGTACAAGCATTTTTGGATGCTTATCAGTGGAGATTAAACAGCCCGGGGAATTTCTTTTTCCCAAGAAGGATATATTTAGGAACAATAATAGATTTTTAATTATCCCATCAAATTGTTAAAAGAAAATAGAGTAATATGAAATATTTAAAAATTATATTTTCGCTAACCTTTATTTTGATGTTTATGTCAGCGTATGCTCACATAGATCCAAATAAATTTAATGCTAAACCAGTAAAAGACTCTGGTAAAAGGCTTCCTTGTAGACAGGGAGAAGCCCAAGAAGATATGCAAATCAATAATGTTAGAGCGAGGTTGTTGACAGGAGGTGATGTATGGTGGAATTTGGACGAGGGACAATATGTGGTTCCTAGAACTGCTAATCCGGCGGATGAAGTGTCTGCTCTTTTTGCAGGAGGTGTTTGGATCGGTGGAGTTGATAAAGGAAATAACATTAAGTTGGCTGGTGTTACTTATAGAAATGCCACATCTAACTATGACTGGTTTCCAGGACCATTGGATAAAGAAGGACTAACTGAATTGGAACAATGTAATGATTGGGATCAATTTTTTACAGTTGGTGGAGCAGATGTATTAAGACATATAGAGGCATATGATCAATTAGAAGAAGGACAAGAACTGTCAATAGATTCTATTCCTCAAAATGTATTGACATGGCCAGGACAAGGAAATCCTTTTTTCGAAGATAGATATGATTTCAAACTTCCGGACCAACCATTAGGTTCTTTTTGGGACGAAGATGGGGATACACAGTATAATCCTACTCAAGGAGATTTTCCAATCATTGATATTAGAAAGTGTGAGCCACTGAATAGAGAGGAAGCAAAAGAGCTTGTGGCAGATGAAATGAAGTTTTGGATCTATAATGATAATGGAAATACACAACAATTATCAAGAGGAGGACAACCCATACAGATGGAAGTGCAGGTGCAAGCTTTTGCTTATGCCACCAATGATGAGATCAATGATATGACTTTTTATAGGTATAAGCTTTTAAATAAGGCGAGTTCAGATATCTTTAATTGTTACTTTGCGATGTGGGTAGACCCGGATTTGGGATGTGCGTTTGATGATTACATTGGAGTAGATACGGTAAGAAGTATGGCTTATGTGTACAATTCAGATGCCATAGATGGTGACAATGGTGAGAATTGTAGCTCGGGACAAAATACTTATGGATCTAATGTGCCACTATTAGGTATTGATTACTTTAGAGGACCTAGAGGAGCAAAGATATTTTTAAGAAATGCTTTAACAGGAGAAATTGTGTATGATACTTCTGGAGCTCCTATATTAGTAGATCCTCCACAGGATCCTCCAACACCGGCAGATACTTTGGTTGAAATTGGAATGTCATCCTTTATTTATATGGAAAATTGTAGTAGTGGTAACCCAGAGCCTAATACTTGTGATCCTGAGGGAAATGACAGAAACTTCTATAGATATCTAAGAGGACTATGGTTGGATGGAACACCTATTACTTATGGTGGTACTGGTTATAATCCATCAAGTACAGATACTGTAAGTTATGTTTTAACGAGTGATCCTAATAGTACAGACCCAGACGCATGGTCTATGTGTACGGCTAACCTTTCTATAGAAGGAGATAGAAGAACATTACAAGCAACAGGACCACTGGTTCTACAGCCAGGGGCGACCAACGAATTGATTATTGGTGTGCCGTTTGTGCCAAGTGAACAAACTTATCCATGTCCGGATATTTCAAGGCTTCAGGCGGCGGATGATATAGCTCAAGCATTGTTTGATAGCTGCTTTGATATTTTAGATGGTCCAGATGCACCAGATGTAACTGGAGTAGAGTTAGATAGAGAGTTGGTATTAGTACTTACCAATGATATCGCTTCTTCAAATAACAAAAACTTGTCCTACTCGGAGAAAGATATTTATGGAGAGTTGGAGTTTGATGAAGGAGATGCTTTATTTTATAAATTCGAAGGTTATAAAGTATTCCAATTGGCAAACGCTGATGTGACTCCACAAGAGTTGGATGATGTTACTAAGGCTAGATTAATAAGACAAGTAGATCTTGAAAATGAAGTGGCTACCTTATACAATTGGGTATCTACTCAGGATCCTACTGGAGAGACAGGAGAGTTAGTGTGGAGTTTTGAGAATCAGGATGTAGGAGCTAATCAAGGATTATTCAATTCTTTTAGTGTAAAAGAGGATCAATTTGCAGAGACAGACAAACGATTGGTGAATCATAGAGATTATCACTTTATGGTACTCGCATATGCTCATAATGAATATTTACCTTTTGATTTTAGAACTGGAAGAGGACAGCGAACACCTTATTTGGAGGGAAGAAGAAATGTAAAGGTTTATTCATTGACACCACGACCGATAGTGTATGAAGAATTGCAATCAGAGTATGGCGAGCAGGCGAGTATAACAAGAATTACGGGAAGAGGAAATGGAGGAATGTTTTTAGATTTAGCGGAAGGTATGCATGATAGGATATTACAAGATAGTGATGATTTGTATGATGATGAAGGGAATATATTGGTAGAATATATGCCTGGAGCGGGACCATTTTCAGTGAAGGTGTATAATCCATTAGAGGTAGAGAATGGTAAATATAGATTGGAGTTGATAGGAGAGATGGATGACGATAGAGATATATGTGCTTTGGAAGGTAACACGACATGGTTGTTAACGGATGTAAATTCAGGAGAGACTGTTGCATCAGATAGGACGATAGAAGGTCTGAATGAGCAACTGATATTGAAGAGGGGTTTTTCAGTTGCGATACAGCAAGTAAGGAATCCAGGAGATACATTGGAAGTAATGAGCGGAGCTATATCAATGACTGCGGATTATGACGATCCACTGGGTAATCAATGGTTGACAGCGTTGGGAGATGACCAGTTTGGACAACTGTTTATAGGATTTGGAGCGAATAATGCAGTAATAGCGGATTTTGATCCAATAAAAGATGATTTCATTGATGATCCGAACAAGGATCTATCCCAACTAGGGCCATTATATCCGTTTATGGGAGCAGATTTTGGACTTAGTAGTGGAGCCCCTGGAGTGGCCCCGAATGGACTTCCGCTTTATAAAGTAACACCAGGGATTACGGAGTCAAATGTATTGGGTTTTATAGTTAATGGCAATACAAAATATACGAATATCACACGTCTCAACAATATTGATGTAGTGATGACATCAGATAGAGACAAGTGGAGTAGATGTATAGTGGTAGAGACGGCGAGTCCACATTATTATGGTACATCAGGAGCAGGTCTTACTACAATTAATGGAGAGAAACAATTTGAAGTAAGACAATCGGCATCGGTTGATAAATTTGGTAATGAAGATAATACAGGTACTACAGGTTATGGTTGGTTTCCGGGATATGCAGTGGATGTAGAGACAGGACAGCGGTTGAATATATTCTTTGGGGAGAATTCTGTGTTTAGGGGCATAACAGCGGATTCGTTGGAGACAGAAGGAGATATTGGATCAGATATGATATGGAATCCATCTTCACAATTACTGGCTACGAATATGTCAAGGACATCGTTTAATCCAGCAGCAATGGTAATAGGAGGTCAGCATTTCGTATATGTTACGAATACGGAGTATGATTCGTGTCAGGTTTATCATGAGAGATTTGAAACGATATCAAATACGAAGTTGAGTACGATAGGTCCTGCGGTAGGAAGTATTACCTGGTGTACGATGCCTATGCTAACGGCAGATGCTGAGATGTTGAGTTACGAGGATGGTTTGATACCTAATGATATAACGATAAAGGTAAGAGTGAGTTCGCCATTTGGAAAAGAGAACATTATAGATCCTAACGAGAAGAATACGATTACAAAGTGTGTGACGTATGATGAATTACCGAGTTATGAATTTGAGTTTGGCGATGTAGCCTCGAGACAGTTAGAGTCTTCGGAGTATGCTACGGCGTTGGATAATGTACGAATTGTACCGAATCCATATTATGCATATTCAGCGTATGAGTCGGATCCATTTGTACAAAGAATCAAGGTGACGAATTTACCGGAGCGGGCGATCATAACGATTTTCACGATAGATGGTAAGTTTATCAGGCGATTTGACAGGGAGGAGCGACCTGGAATGATAGGAGGAAGTAATCCACCGAACAATTTTGGACAGATTAATCCATCTGTGGAATGGGATTTAAAGAATGATAAGGGGATACCTGTGGCTAGTGGGGTATACTTATTCCATATTGAGGCCCCGGAGTTGAATGAGGAGATAGTACTGAAGTGGTTTGGAGTGAATCGACAGTTTGACCCTTCAACATTATAAAAAAAGAATGTGTATGGCAGTAGGCTTACTGCCATACACATATCAATCTAATAAAAGGAGATATGAAAAGAACTATACTAAAAATTAAATTGATCTTCACCGCATTGATGGTGTCAAGTGTTGTTTTTGCAGGTAATCCTGATCGACAGGGTGAGGCAGGAGCTTCGGAGTTATTAATAAATCCTTGGGCTCTTTCAAGTGGTTTACATACTATTAATACCTCTTCTATTTCAGGGGTAGAGGCTATGAGGTTGAACATTGCAGGGCTTAGTAGAATTGAAAAAGGAGAATTTGCTTTTTCGAACGCAAGACTTTTTGATGGAACAGGGATGTCCATGAATGCCTTGGGCTATGCATCTAAACTTGGAGAAAATGGAGCTTTTGGTGTTAGTTTGGCGTCATTGTCTTTTGGAGATATTCCTATTACAACAACGCAACAACCAGAGGGAACGGGAGGTAATTTTAGCCCAAACTTTTTCCATCTTGGTTTAGGTTACTCTCATTTATACGCTAATAAAATATCAGTAGGAGTTTTGGTTAGAGGAGTATCAGAATCTATTTCAGATGTATCAGCATTTGGTTTTGCAATTGATGCAGGAGTACAATATGTAAGTGGAGAAAAGGATGAATTTAAGCTAGGCCTTTCTCTTAGGAATAATGGTTCTCCTATGAATTTCGGAGGAGAAGGACTTTCTTTTAGTTCTCAAAATCAGGATACTCAAACTCCGGGGACTGAATATACTTTAACGTTTAACTCTAGAGCTCAGGCTTTTGAAATGCCTTCTGTGTTGAATATTGGCCTATCTTATGATTTTTACTTAAATGAAGAAAACTTTATTAGAGCGATAGGAAATTTTACCTCTAATGCATTTTCAAGAGATGAACTCGGTGTTGGTGCAGAGTTTAGTTTTAGAGATTTAATTGTGTTACGAGGTGCTTACAAAACAGATTTAGGATCTGTGGAGGATGGTAGTGACAATGTCTATACAGGAGTTGCGGCTGGAATATCATTTAAGTTTGCACTTAAAAAAGGAAGTGCTAATAAATTTAGCTTAGACTACGCGTACAGAAATACAAATCCATTTAAAGGATCACACAATTTAGGAGTTCGATATTCTTTTTAAAAAAAGGAACTTTTTACAAGTTATTATGATTTAAAAATTATAATAATTTGAAAGAAATATTAAAAAGGACGTTTCTATCCGGGTATGGATAGAAACGTCTTTATTTAGTTTCGTAAACATAAAATCTAAGATTATGTCAGGAATTTCTTACATGACACAAGAGGGATACGATAAGCTTAAGGCAGAGCTAGAGTTGTTAAAGACTAAGGGACGAGAGGAAGCGGCACAGGCAATAGCGGAAGCTAGAGAAAAGGGAGATTTGTCTGAGAATGCAGAATATGACGCTGCTAAAGATGCTCAAGGGATGCTGGAAGCGAAGATAAATAAGTTGGAAAAAGCAATGGCCACGGCAAGGGTTATAGATCAAAGCCAGCTGGATGATTCTAAAGTCACCATTTTATCTAAGGTTAGATTAAAAAATCTTAGAAACAATGCAGAAATGCAGTATCAATTGGTAAGTGAAAGTGAGGCTGATTTAAAAGCGAAGAAAATATCGGTAAATTCACCTATAGGAAAAGGACTTCTAGGAAAAGAAGAAGGCGAGATAGCCGAAGTGGAAACTCCTGCAGGTACAATTAAATTTGAAATTTTAAGCATTAGTTTGTAGATGGCAAGCATTTTTTCAAGAATTGTTTCAGGAGAAATTCCAAGTTACAGAATAGCAGAAGATGAACATCATTTAGCGTTTTTGGATATAAATCCTGTCCAAAGGGCACATACTTTGGTGATACCTAAGAAGGAAACAGATTATGTTTTTGATATGACTCCTGAGGAAATATCTGCTTTGATCTTATTCGCTAAGAAGGTGGCACATGGAATAGAGAAGGTGGTTACTTGTGAGAGAATAGGAGTTTCCATAATAGGACTTGAAGTACCCCATGCTCATGTTCATCTTATTCCTATTAACACCATTGCGGATATGAATTTCGAAAGAGAAAGAATTAATTTGACAGATGAAGAGATGAAATCATTAGCAAAAAAAATTTCTGAACAACTTTAATAAGTTAAAATTCTTCTTCAAGGAGTTCAACTTGCTTGGTTGAAGTCGTATCTTTTGTAATGTACTTATCACAATTGGTTTCTATAATTGGATTTTCTGGTTGGAAGAAATAACTGGATTTACTATAAGGAAGGCTGTTATCCTTTTCAACCTTAGACATGAATTTTTGAAAAAAGGGCCTTGCCATAACAGCCCCTTGTCCTTGAGCAATATTGTCAAACCTAATCCATTGTTTTTCACCACCAACCCATGTACCAACTACTAAATCGGGAGTATACCCCATAAACCAACCATCTCGATAATCATCGGTAGTACCGGTTTTACCAGCTATGTCATTTTTGAATTGAGAACTAATATTGCTAACTACGTGTTGCATCATATTGACAATAACACTATTATATTCGGGATTGATGACCTTTTTCTTTTTAGGAACATCACTGTATACAAGTTTTCCATTTTCGTCTTCAATTTTTGTGACAAAAATCGGCTTGGTCATAACACCGTCATTGGCAAACGCAGTGTAGGCGGTGGCCATATCCATAACAGAAAGCCCGGGAGTACCTAGGCAGATAGATGGATAATTAGGTATTTTTGACTTATCTATACCTAGATTATCGACAAAATCTCTTACCCTTTCTGTACTACCAATTTCTTTCATTAAATATACTGAGCATGAGTTTTTGGATTCTTTAAGACATTGTTTTAATGTCATCCATTCTCCAGTATTTTTTTTATCCGAGTTATCGGGAGCCCACGCTTCCTGAAGTTCAAAAAGATCATCGTTAGCAGGAATAGTATATTTAATGTCTTGAATCTTTTGACAGGGAGACATACCTAAATCTATAATGGCTGTGCTGTAAATAAAAGGTTTAAATGTAGACCCTACTTGACGGTTAGATTCGACATGGTCATACTGAAAATACTTGAAGTCAATTCCTCCCACCCAACTTTTAATATGACCTGTTTTGGAATCAACAGCAACAGAGCCTATTTGTAATTGTTTCTGGTGATATTTAATACTATCCAGAGGGGTCATAACAACTATCTTCTCTCCTTTTTTATGGTCGAAAACCTTCATTTTTACTTTAGTATTGAAGTTTTTCTTAACAGCTTTCTTTAACTGTTGCCAGGTACCTTTAATTTTTTTCCAATGCTCAGACTTCAAAATCTTTCTATAGGTGGATAATTGCTTTTTGGTGATATCCCCTTTCTTTTCAAGTTTGCTTAAATATTTTCCGTCTTTTTCTCCAGCGTATAATCTGAATATATCCGTATTCCAAAGTCGTACATCAGAAATATCTGGTGATATTTCTTGTACTAAAGGATTAAAATATTTCTTTCGGATATGAGCATACCTATCAGTAGATCGAATGGATCGCAATAGGTCATCTTGCCTTTTTTTGATGGATTCTTTAGATCCACCTTTTTCCCACGGATCATACTTTATGCTGTTCTCATAGGTGTTTTGAAGAGAGGCCATATGTTCTTTCATAGAGGAGTGAGCATAACTCTGCATCTTGCTATTGATGGTTGTATAAATCTTTAAACCATCCGTAAATACATCATATTTGGACCCGTCGGATTTTCTGTATTTATCTTGAGATAGTAGGTCCTTGGTCCAGGCAATGAGTTTAGCCCTGAAATAGGGAGCATTGCCATTATAGTGAGTAGTTGTTTTAAAATTACTCATATCAATGCTTACAGTCTTTAAATCTTCATACTGGGTTTGGTTAATAAATTCTGCTTTTCGCATTTGATTGAGTACGACATTTCTTCTATTGAAACAGTTCTCGGGAAATTTAACAGGATTATAAAGTCCAGGGTTTTTTAACATCGCAACAAGAATGGCACATTCATCAATATTAAGATTTTCTTGATTTTTTCCAAAGTAGGTTTGGGCAGCAGAACCTATACCAATGGCATTAAATAAGAATTCAGCTTTGTTGAGATACATGGCTATAATTTCTTGTTTAGTGTATCTTTTTTCAAATTCTACCGTGATAGCCCATTCTCTCATCTTTTGCCATACTCTTTTTACAAAGTTTCTCGAGCGATTTGTAAAGAATTGCTTAGCGAGTTGTTGAGTGATGGTGCTGGCACCTCCTTTTTTACCCATAAAAACTATAGCTCTTAGTGTTCCCCTAGCATCTATGCCACTATGTTCTAAAAAACGAATATCCTCTGTAGCTATCAGGGCTTTGATAAGGTTAGGATTTATTTTTTCGTAAGAAATCCACTCTCTGTTTAGTTTATAAATTCTGGATATTTCTTTACCTGAATCGTCAAGAATACTCGTGGCTATTTCATATTTGGGATTTTCTAGTTCGTTAGTGTCGGGCATTAGTTTAAGGGAAATAAAAACAAAAAGAGCAGAAGCAATTAGTAGACAAGATAGTATACCAAGCCACAATATCTGAACGGTAGATTTAACAAATGAAGTATCATTTTTAACCGAATTCATATTAACTATCTTTAAATCACAAATTTATAAATAATAAATTATTAAGATATAATATTTCTATCTTAATCCAATTCTCTAAAGATGAAGAGAATAAAGCTGTTTTAAGCTGGACAACAACTGATCGTCTGTAACGAGTTATTGAACGGGTTTATTAATCTATTATTTGATTAGAGTTTTACAATTTTCTTAGAAATACGAATATCATCGGAAAGAATAGTAACTAAGTACACTCCACTGCGAAGAAAGGAGACATCGATTGGTTCCAGTTGCTCGGTAGTAAATTTGTCCGAATAGATTAATTGACCCGTATCGGTAAATAGCTCAATTTTAATGGGTAAATCACTTGGTATACGCTTCCTTATATGCAAATAATTTTGAAAAGGATTTGGGTAAATCTCAAAAGAAGAATCAATCAATTCATCTTCAGATTGGGATAGTTGTAATGTTTCAAAAGCTTTAAGAACATCAATTCGTCCATATCCATATACAGGATTTGGAACTGTTTGACCGTCTATCCCATCACATATTTGATCTGAAAATTTTGGTATCGCCGTAGCTTCCAGAATATTTTCAATTTCTTCAACATTACCTCGTAATTCGGGAAAAGCTGACATTAATAAAGCAGCTGCTCCAGCTACATGAGGACCTGCCATACTTGTGCCGCTGAAATTAGCAAAACCACCTGTTCTTATAACGGACCGAACACCTTGCCCGGGAGCTGAAACATTTGGTTTTAAAAGGAAACTACTATCTATACTAACCAATCCACGACTACTAAATGAAGCAATAGTATCATTAGATGCAGTGGCTCCTACACTAAAGGAGCTTTCAAAGATTGCAGGAGGACCAGTTACCGTGTTACAATTGGGTCCATTGTTTCCAGCAGATACAACTACGAAAATTCCAGAAGCTTTTAGATTATTAACTATTTCTTCCAACACACCCCAATTCATAATATTACATCCTTCAGATTCAGAACAAAACCATGAATTATTTATAATATCAGGAGCCATACTGACATCTGGATTTTCACCATTTAAATCTGTTGGAGCCAAGAAAAATTGAAAACAGTCCAAATAAGTGGAAGGTTTTCCATTGCCCCTTTCCATATTTCTGCAACCAATCCATTGAGCACCAGGAGCAACGCCAATGCTGTTGTTCTCGTCTTGACCGACCATAGTACCCATGGTGTGGGTACCGTGGTTATTGTCATCACAGGGAAAAGGAGACTTAAGTCCACATGGATTATTTTCAGCCATGATCACTGAGTCACCACTTAATGGGCTAATTTCAGAAATGGCGTCAAACCAATTATAATCATGTATGGTATCCGTGTCGGAGACACCTCTATACTTGTTTACAAGCGGTGAAACGTCCCAGTCGTAACCAGTGTCTTGTCCTGCGATGACTATATCTTGCCCTGTAAATCCCATTTTCCAAAGAGAGTCCGCATTGATCATCTTAATTCCCCATTCTGGTTCCACCTCTCGTATGCTTATTGGTTTAGGTTTATCAATGATATAATTCATGGACTTAAACCAAGGATTTGGCTTAACCTCAAGTATTTTATCATTTTGAACAATAGTTTCTAATATAGATATATCCGAGATTACTTTGATAGCATTGACAATAAAGTAAGACTTATAAGGAATGTTGTTGTCAGACAAAAGTTCAACGGTTTCCTTTTGAGAGATACGAGCAATCTTTGATAGTTCCTCATATACGAAATTAGCTTTTTCAGATTTGGTTTTTATCCGTTGAGCATATGATAGATCCGCTTTATCCCTAAAGAAAATAATATACTCGACGAATTCCTGAGATTGAAACTGAAGTAAGACATCAGAATCAATCTTATCTTTCCAATCATTAATTGAAAAGAAAGAAGAGAATAATATTAGAAATGTTACAAAAGATAATACCCTAACCATTAATGTACTTTTACTAAGTATAAAAATACTAATCTTAAAGAAGAATTAGATCTTTATCATCTTTTCAAGAGTCAATAATTGGTTGTTTTCGTCAAGTAGACGTAAATAATACACTCCGTTTTCTAGATCGGAAACATCTATCTGTGAACGATTTTCAGATCTTTCCATAATTTTACCATTCAAGGAAATAATCTCAACAGCAGATAATTTTTTCGAATTAGAAGATATATTAAAGTATTGCCTACTAGGATTGGGATAGATGTTAAACTCATATTTATTTTCCAACCTTAGCTTGATTATGGAACTGTAATCGAAAGAGCCATTAAAATCAATTTGTCTCAGACGATAGTAATTAATATTAGAAGGGTCTTCATCGATAAACGAATAATCAATTCTAGAATTTGAGGAACCATTGCCTTTAATAGAACCTATATCGGTCCAACTAATACCATTGAAACTTTTCTCGATTACGAATTTTTGATTATTGACTTCTGATAATGTTGACCACAGTAAAATAACGTGGTCTTGCTTTTCATAAGCTTTGAACTCCTTTAGTGTCACAGGAAGGATTTCTTCTATAGTCCAAATGTCGTAGGTTACTTCGAAATTAGCCCTTCCTTCCATACCTGGCCCATGCTGGCATGTAGCGTCCGAATTACCCCAATTTCTGTTAATTTCTATTGAGCTATTGGCTTCAAAAATAACCTCAAAGGATCCTCCGGTTTCAGAGATATCATTTACTGAAATTGGTAAGGTGCTGCCAAAAGATTGACCAAAGCCATTGGTAGTGTAATTATTCCAACCAGACGTTTCGTATTCATTGCCACTTCCTGCATCGTTGTAGGTAACAGAGAAATTATAGTTTTGATTTCCAGAACCTCCATCTAAGGAGAACTCCGAAATATGCCAGTCCAGTGAATAATTCACATCAACTGTAAAATTGGATTGTCCTCCTGAGTTGCCCCCGATCATCCAAAACTTATTTTCGTCTCCTCCTGCTCCTGTTCCAGGGTCACCCGGCATTGGAGATTGGATAATATTCAGTTCTGCTGCGGTTGGTAAGTAGACAGTTCCTGATGTGGCACCTGCAGTGACAGCAGATTCTGGATTTGGGTTGGTCCACTGATCGAGAGAAATAGCTCTTTGTTCACAAGAGGAAGTAGAAAAACCAGGTGTCGTTCCAAATTCACGATCCTGTATATATGCGTCACCATCACAATTACCACTGCAATATGAACTACAGTCTGCAGGGTCAGAATCGGGTTCGCCAAAAGAAGTGTCACTAGGAACACCAGGTGAAGTGGAAGTTTCTCCTGAGTCGTAAGTATCAGTTCCTGTTTTGACCCATTGATATCCACTTGCAGGAGCTATAGATGGTTGCATATAGATATCAGTACTGGGCAAAATGACAAATATCAATGCAAGGAAAACAATTCTCATTTGGTTAATTTATTAAATTATATAATAGCTAGTTTTTTGGAGTGGGCTAACGTAAATAAAACTATTACTTTACGTTAGATAAACACTAAGTTAAAATATAAAGACCAAATTTTATCTTGTTTTTTTATATATTTTCAATTAGAATATGTAGTTATATGATTTATAATTATGTTATTGATTGATTATTTAGATTTTATCAGAAGGAGAATATGGAGTGAAGTAACAGTAAAAGAATGATAACGATTTGCGTATTGAAAAACAATAATTGAAGATTGATATGATTAAATAGTTTTAGATACTTTTGTAACGTAATATCTGACTAAAACGAAAACAAAAATAATGGATAAGTACCGACATCATGATTACTATAATGTAGATGGTTTATTAAGTGAAGATCATCTTTTAGCGAGAGAAGCTGTACGGGAATGGGTTAAACAAGAAGTTAGCCCTATTATTGAAGATTATTCCAATAGAGCAGAGTGTCCCACGCATCTTTTTAAGGGTTTGGCAGAAATAGGAGCATTTGGCCCTAGTTTACCATTAGAGTATGGTGGTGGAGGTATGGATGAGATTGCATATGGAGTAATTATGCAAGAGCTGGAGAGAGGCGATTCTGGAATACGTAGTATGGCATCAGTACAAGGTTCATTAGTTATGTACCCTATATTTCGATATGCTTCTGAGGAGCAAAAAAGAAAGTACTTGCCAAAATTGGGTTCAGGTGAGTTTATTGGTTGTTTCGGTTTGACAGAACCTGACCATGGTTCTAATCCGGGAGGTATGGTTACGAATATTAAAGATGATGGAGATTCCTATATTCTTAATGGTGCAAAGATGTGGATTACCAATAGTCCGGTTGCAGATATTGCGGTCGTTTGGGCTCGTGATGAAGAAGGAAAAATCCGAGGAATGGTTGTTGAAAAAGGAATGAAGGGTTTTTCAGCTCCTGAGATTCATGGAAAATGGTCGTTAAGGGCATCGATCACAGGGGAGTTGGTATTTGAAGATGTACGTGTTCCAAAAGAAAATGTTTTTCCTGAAATTAAAGGTTTAAAAGGCCCCTTGTCATGTTTGAGCAAGGCCAGATATGGAATCGCTTGGGGAGCAATAGGTGCTGCATTAGATTGCTATGATTCGGCATTGAGGTACTCTCTAGAGAGAGAACAATTTGGAAAGCCAATAGGAGGTTTTCAACTCACTCAAAAGAAATTGGCAGAAATGATCACTGAGATTACAAAAGCTCAACTGTTAGCATGGAGATTGGGAAGTTTAGCAAATGAGGGTAAGGCAAGTCCAGCACAGATTTCTATGGCTAAGCGAAATAATGTACACATGGCATTGGAAATAGCCCGGGAAGCGAGGCAGATTCATGGTGGAATGGGGATTACAAACGAATACCCAATCATGAGGCATATGATGAATCTAGAGACTGTTCTTACTTATGAGGGAACACATGACATTCACTTATTAATAACAGGAATGGATGTGACGGGTTTGAATGCTTTTAAATAACAACGTATGAAAATAAATAGCCGATATACTATAGCTTTCTTTTCGATTCTTTCTATTGGGCTGGTTTTATATTACCTGGGAGATATTGTAAGCTATATTGTATTGGCGTGGGTTCTTAGTATGATAGGAGCTCCAGTTGTGACTTTTTTGAAAAAATTCATGAATAAAAACCTCGCTGCAATTTTGACATTAGGGCTTTTTATTTTGTCTTTTTTCTTTCTTTTATGGGCTTTTGTCCCCCCCCTTGTTAATCAGGCTAAAAATTTGTCCAATATTGATTACAGTAGTGTCAAAAATTCATTGGATGAACCTATTCAGGATTGGGAAAATTGGTTACTTGATAAAGGCTTATTGATTGAAGAAAAAAAGGATACAGCAGGAGTTGAATTGAAAGAGGAGAGTAAGGATGTTTTTACTAGAGAAATCACATTGGATTCGTTGATAATATCTGAAAATGATAGCAGTCTTGTCAGCCATAATATTGTTATACATCTTGAAATTGATGGAAACAAAATAAATGGCGATGCTACAAGTGAGAAAGAGACTTTAACTCATGATTTTAGCTCTGACGACTTTTTTACTAGAATCAAAAAGAATATTTTTAGTTTTTTGGATCCTGCTACAATCCAGCATTTTTTTTCAAGTCTTGTAGGGGCGTTTGGCAATTTTACAATAGGTATAATGTCTATTTTTTTTATTGCATTTTTCTTTTTAAGGGAGCAAGGCTTGTTTCTTGATGGCATTAAGTCTTTTATTCCTAACGAATATGAAAGTAGAACGAGTGAGGCAGTTGAAGAATCTAGTGAGCTCTTGATAAGATATTTTGTAGGTGTTTTGATACAAATGACAATTATAACAATATTTGTTTCTATCTGTTTAAGTTTGTTAGGAATTCCAAATGCACTTCTTATTGGTTTTTTCGCAGCTATTTTAAACGTTATACCTTATATAGGGCCGATTTTAGGAGCGGCTATAGGGATATTTATTACTATTTCCTCAGGTTTAGAACTCTCATTTTATTCGGAGCTACTTCCTAATATTGGTAAAGTTGTGGCTGTCTTCGCATGTATGCAGATGTTGGACAATTTTATTTTGCAGCCAAATATTTTTTCTAGGAGTGTAAAAGCACATCCATTAGAAATTTTTTTGGTGGTTTTGATAGGAGCCAAGATGGCTGGTATTTTGGGAATGGTTATAGCGATACCGGCATATACAGTTTTAAGGGTGATTGCTAAGGTTTTTCTGAGCCAGTTCAAGTTGGTACAAAGGCTCACGCAAAATCTATGATATGGACATATAATTAATGTTTTGTAGACCAAGTTTTCGGAGAACCAGTTTTAATTCATATACATATTTCATTTCAATGGACTTTTCAATAAATAGTGAAACTACGGTTCTGGATTTCTCGTAATCTGTTAATCCTTGAATTTTTTGCCTTAAAATATCTTCTTTATTATCGAAGCTAACAATCTTATTATTGACATAGAGTTTTGGTTCGACTTCGTTACTCAAGACCAGATTTATTTCAGTCTTTTCTTTTACTTCTTCAGCATTTTGAACTTTGGGTAATTTGATATCATAGGAGGAATTGGTTTTAATCACAGTGGTAACCATGAAAAAAAATAGGAGCATAAAGATGATGTCCGGTAATGAAGCAGTTGATATTTTGGGCTTTTGTCTTTTTTCCATTTTAAATTTCATAAGATTTGGTTTTTATCGTGATACGAAATAAGGTTCGGTTTCAGAGATTTTTATGGGTAGTAATTTGACAATAGTTGACTTATTTTTTTTAGAAAGTAAATCATAGGGATTTCCGAACATTTCATTGGACTTATCATTTCTTAGCTCTTTATATGCTTCCTTAATAACGCTGTATACCTGAAGATAAGACTCATATGATGTCTGTTCATCATTTTGAAATGATATGATGACTTTGTCAGCATTTTTTCCTTTGGATTCAATGAAAGAGATAATATTGTCTTTGAGTTTAGAAAGTATCATTTCACTATCCTCCACAAGTAATTGATTTTCACTATTAATTTTTATGTCAAAAACCCAACGATCTGGTATAGGGGCAGGAGGGCCTTGGTAATATGGTGGAAGCTTTGCAATTATACCTTTGGGTTTGATAAAAGTAGTAGCGACCAAGAAGAAAATAAGTAATAGAAAAGCTATATCAGCCATAGATCCAGCATTGATTTCTGTATCAAGTCTTCTTCTCATAGGAAACTTTAATACAAAGGATGCCTGTAGATAAAATTGTGGTGTAAAAAAGAAAAAAAAATTAAGAGAATCGGTTATGCACCAACTTTCACATGCTTAAACCTATGATTAATCCAATGAGCATAGACAATAAATAAAGCTCCAAGGAGATTAATAACAGGAATCCCGGAATGGTGGGTCGCAATGCCGAAGGCCAATAAAAGAAATCCAACCGCACATAATACGAAAGGAATTCCATTTCGGTGTGATTGAAAATAATCAAGGACAATGGAATAGAAAGCAATCACGACACCTAAACCCAACATGACCCAATCAAAAATATGATTATGTTGCGAAGAAAATTGAAAGACACCCAATGAAGAGAGTACGGGTATCAAACTACAATGAACGGCACAAATAATAGCGGCAGATGCCCCTAACATGTCCGAACCTACGGTTAATTTATCTTTATTCTGACTACACACGCCGCAAAAGTACAATAAAAAATCTATAAATGCAACCATGTTGCATTCAGAGGTTTTTTAAATATGTTATTTTTATACTATGGTTACGGAATGGATTTGGATTAAATCATTTAGAATTTCTTCAATTGCACATATATATCAGAACAGACTTAGAAATGAAGGAATAGAATGTATATTGGAAAACGACTTGATAGGAACGGTTTTGCCATATCCTAATATTGACATAGATTTAAAGGTCAGAAGTCATCAAGTTGAAGAAGCACAAAAACTAATGGCAGTTATAGAGGAAGAATTAACAAACCTTGAAATTCATGACTTTCGAGAGGCTGATGAAAAAGATATTGAGTTTGAAAGAAGGTTGTTTGAAAGCAAGAAAAATGAAAATTCCGGATATGGGTATATAATTCTGGTAATCATATTCTTCATTGTAATACTTTATTTTCTCAATAAAAACAGTTAGATACTCAACACTTTTTGCAGCTATACCGTTAGAGAATAGTGAGGTTGTTTACTTGGCAACAAGCGGTAAAATCAATTATAAATCTAATGAAATTTAATTATCCCATTCCTATAAAGGACATAGCAAGTTCGTATGGCGTTCAACTTGTCGGAAAT
This sequence comes from Saprospiraceae bacterium, assembly GCA_965230495.1. Lineage (GTDB taxonomy): Bacteria > Bacteroidota > Bacteroidia > Chitinophagales > Saprospiraceae > JACJYM01. The sequence goes on from OZ246004.1 coordinate 3,291,674, forward strand.
CAGCAGATATTCGCGACAGGATTGAATGAGATTCATAAAGTGAAAGAAGGAGATATTACTTTTGTAGATCATCCCAAATATTACGAAAGAGCTTTAAATTCTCAAGCAACAGTTATAATTATTGACAAGCAAGTGGATGTTCCAAATGGAAAAGCTCTACTAGTTTGTGAAAGGCCTTTTGAAATATATAATGATTTGGCGAAGCAACATAGACCATTTAAACATCTTCCCAAACAAAATAACAAAACGTTTGATCCAAGTACTATAATAGAGGAAGGCGTTATAATTTGTTCGGATGTTGTTATTGGAAGGAATTGCTATATTCAGGCAGGGGCATATATTGGGACTAATACTATTATAGGAGACAATGTCATTATTCAAGCTGGAGCTTTAATAGGAACAGATGCTTTTTATTTTAAGAAAGAAGAAGGACGATATACAAAATGGCATTCTTGTGGTAGAGTAGTCATCGAAGATGATGTTGTAATTGGAGCCGGATGTACTATTAATAAAGGAGTATCGGGCGATACTGTAGTAGGAGAAGGAAGCAAACTTGATAGTCAAGTTCATCTTGGGCATGGAGCTGTGCTAGGAAAGAATTGCTTATTGGCAGCCCAAGTAGGAATAGGAGGTAAAACTATTGTAGGAGATAATGTTGTCATGTATGGTCAAGTAGGTGTAGCTCAAAGTATAATAATCGAGGACGATGTGGTTATCTTGGCTAAATCAGGGGTATCTAAAAACCTCGCTGGAGGAAAAACTTATTTTGGTTACCCTGCCCAAGAGGCAAGGCAAAGCTATAAGGAAATTGCCACTTTAAGAAGAATGTCAAAATAGCCATTAGTCTAACATCGCTTTCGTTAATAGTTACTACTAATAATATATAACCTTCTACGTTTAGTCAATATCTAAGGCTATTTATTATATTGAATCAGATATTTGAGATATCAAGGAACAATAGTATCCAAAAAATAAAACTAGGACGATGAAAAGACTTTTGTTATTACTTCCCATAATTACCATTTTTTTATGCTCATGCAATGATCGAAGATCTGAAAAAACCGTTTTAAAAAACGTTGAACAAGATCAAAAATTATTATCGGGTTATTTTGAAGCAGCTACCCATGGTGTGATTTCAGCAGGTGATGAGTTGGTATATGTATTCAAGACACCGATAGATTCCCATATATCAACAGAGGAATTAAACGAAATAATAACCCTATATCCAAAAGTGGAGGGGACCACTACATTTTCGAATGGAACGGTTTTGAAATTTGTCCCTAAAAATTTATTGACACCTGATGAGAACTATAAAGTGTCTCTTAATCTATCAAAACTAAAGACCTCATTGCCTTCAGAATTAGAGTATAATGTCCGAACTTTTAAACAAGAAATAAAGGTGTCACGGGATGGAATTATAGTAAATGACGACCAAACTATTAGTGTATTGTTAAATGTTGCTACGGCGGATAAGGTTGATAAAGAAAAGCTTAAAAATTGTTTTGAAACGGACGCGGATGAAATCTTATCCTCAACCATCAACGATAATAACTATCAAATAGAGCTAATATACAGCAATAGGCTAAATGAAAAATCCTATGTAAAATATGATGCAAAATCTATTGGAGCGGAGAGCAAAGGAGAGTTAACGTTTAAGGATTTCGATATTGATAAGTTTACAGTACTGACTACCAGACATAGTAGAGAAAGAAATGAGTTTAGCATATATTTTTCACAACGCTTAGACGGAAAGAAGGATTTGCAAGGGCTGGTTCAGGTGAATGGAACGGACGCCAAGATGACTATCAAGCATAATCAAATTATAGTTTATACTTCAGGGTATCGAAATAGTGATAAGGTAGAAATTAAGCTTTCGAAGGGTTTAAAATCCATCACAAACGAAACTATAGAAAATGAATACACTTTTCATATTGAAAATACCCCTGACAAACCCTCTGTTGAATTTGTAACCGAGGGACTATATTTTCCATCAGGTGAAGAGTTTAGGATTCCTATAAAAGTAAGAGCTCTTGACAAAGTTAGGGTTACGGTTGTAGAAATAAAACAAAAGAATGTACATCACTACCTAGCATGGCATTCTCTTCAGTATTCTGATTTCTATAACCTAAGAATGTTTGGAAAACCGATGTATGATGAGGTTGTGAATTTGAACGATGGTATAGCAGACGATGAAGGATGGAAAGTGTTTGGTATAGATTTGTCAAAAAGTATTCAAAAGAATCCTGGAAGCATATATAATATTTCGTTATCAATAGAACCATCATTTGTAAGTCTATCTTGCAAAGACCAATTGCTTAAATATGGGTATAAATCAAAAGTGCCAACTGATGATTTTTTTAGTAATAAAAACCATAACTTCTATTATAATAATTATTACTACGATTACGATTGGAGTGAGAGAAACAATCCTTGCCACATATCATATTATATGAATATGAATTTAGTGCAAAGAAATTTTATTTGTTCTAATTATTCCGCGGTTGTTAAAAGGGGAGGTAATAATTATCATGTTGCATTGACTGATCTTGTCGATTTATCAGAGGTACAAGGGGGAAGAGTTAGTTTGTATGATTTACAAGGAGAAGAAATTATAAATGGGACTACGTCCGGACAAGGATTTTGCAAACTCAATACAGGAGAAAGACAGGCCTCAGTAATTCAAATAGAAAAGGGAAACCACATTACTTTTATGTCTTTAGATGATGCCATGAGCAACCCACTGACCGAGTTCAATATTTCGGGAGATAGAACAGCTAAAGATGGGCAGTTCTTTATTTATTCAGAGAGAGATGTATGGAGGCCGGGTGATAGTATATATGTCAACGTAATGATTAATAGAGACTTTCAGGAAATCCCAAAAGGGTTACCCATTAAAATGGAGTTTTTAAATACAGAAAATCTAATTATTGATGAACAAAGGCAGAATATTGATCTTGACAGGAACCTAATATATAATTTTGTATTAAAGACCTCTAAAGATGCTAAATCTGGAATGTACAGGGCAGTTTTTGAAATTGGAACCCAAAGATTTCATAAGAATATCAGAATCGAAAACATCAAGCCCAATACCGCAGAGGTTATGTACAGTTTCGAAAGTGAAGAAGATAATATTATACTGTCAGACAAAGTATCAGGAACCATTCATGCTCAATATTTAACGGGATTTGCTCTGAAAGGAGCAAAGGTAAAAACTGAAGCTCTTTGCAGACCAGTACCTAGTTTTTTCTCCAAATACAAAGATTTTTCATTTAATGATTATAAATCCAGAAACGCCGATAAGTTTCAACTTTTTTCAGTGACTACAGATGGTGAAGGTGAAGCGAGTTTCGAAAGTGATTTTGACCTCAGGAGATATAATGGACCAGTAAGAGTTTACCTGGAAACTGAAACGGTTTTAAGTGGTGGTGGAATTAACAAAGAAGGAAAATCAGCCATTGCATCTCCCTACAAAACATACATAGGAGCAAAACGAGACAAAGGTAGTGGGTGGCGAACTAATTATTTACTTAACGAAAACCCTAAAATATCTCTCATTTCCATAGATCAGAAGGGAAATATACACAACGGTGAAAAGAAAATTAATTATTCCGTTCAAAAACATAGGAGCCATTGGTGGATAGATAAGTACAGAGTGAGTTCGAGAAGTTATTTCAAAAGAGATAATTACTGGGAAGAAGTATCGACGGGATCCACCACCATAAATGGGGAGGGTATTTTGGATTTAAAGAATAATGATTTGGAGAAAGGGGCGTATCGAGTATTGATTAATGATGAAGAATCTGGACATAGAACCATGGTTTATTTTTCAGTCTATAATGGAGTGGATCGAATACCAGGTGCCCAACCTTACATTATTGAATTTGAAACAGATAAAGAAGAATATGAGTTTAATGAAGATATAGCTCTTAAGCTGCCTAAAATAGAAGGAGCGAAAGCATTGATAAGTATTGAAAGAAGCAATAAGGTAATTGATCAACTGTGGTATAATATGGGTAAGGAGGGAGATATTAACCTTACAATTCAGGACAACTGGTCACCTAATATATATATTCATGTAACCATGTTGCAACCTTATCTCCAGGATGATAATGATTTACCACTGCGAATGTATGGAGTCAAACCCATTAAGATAAATACCAAAGAAAAAGGTCTCTCCCCTGAAGTGAGGATAGCCGATAAAATGGAATCAAATACAACATATGATTTCAGTGTTTCCGAAAAGAATGGCAAAATGATGGAATACACAATAGCTTTTGTCGACGAAGGACTTTTGAATCTTACTGGATTTTCTACTCCTGATCCTGAGAATCATTTCAATGGCAAGTTCCCATTGCTAGTTAAGACCTGGGATATTTACAAGTATTTAATGATGTTTTTCAAAGGAGATTATGCGGGCGTTTTTTCTGTGGGGGGGGATGACACATATAAAGCGGATGCTATGCCCGAAGTAAATAGGTTTAAATCGGTTGTTAAGCATTACGGGCCATTTGTTCTGGAGGCTAACGAAGAGGATCATCATCTCATAGAGATACCCAATTATATAGGAAAACTGAGAATGATGGTTGTAGCATGTAATGATGATAAGTTTGGTAACGAAGAAAAAATGATTTCTATTAAGAATCCACTTATGCTTCAGTCACAATTTCCAAGAGCACTTAATGTGACGGATAAACTATCGTTACCGATAACTATTCTCAGAGATGATAAAACGATAACGACAGCCGAACTGGAAATGAAAACATCAGAAGGCTTTATAAAAGGATTTGATGGGATCAAAAAGATGAATTTCAGTAACGAGGATCAAAAAACAGAGATTTTTGATATTGAAGTTTTAGATAAAGCAGGTGCCTTGAAAACGGATATAATAGTTAAAAGTGGTGATAAGAAGATGACGGAGAAAACGGAAATAGCCGTTAATTATCCAAATGCTTACGAGACTTCTTTACATACTAAAATTGTTCCAAAGGATTCAGTATATAAATTTAAGGTAGTACCTAAGGGTTATGAAAATGTTTTTGAATCTCGAATACAAGTAAGTGGACTTAAAGTTCCAAAGTTTGTTGAGTATGCTGAAAACTTAATTAGTTATCCATATGGTTGCTTGGAACAAACAACATCTAAAGGTTTTGGACAACTATACCTTGATAAAATAATGGTCCTGACACCTCAGCAAAATCGAGAGAGATTGGAACATTTGCAGGCGGTCATTAATAAGTTGACAAGATTTCAACGAAATGATGGACAGTTCAAGTATTGGGAGTCCGGTTATTATCATTCATGGTCTGATTTATATGCTGGAAATTTTTTAATAGAACTATCCAATCACTCTCTAATGGCAGAAGGAAGTAAAATAACTAAGAGATGGATAAATGCACAAAAAAGAATTGCTAACAATTGGAGTTTTAGAGAAGCTTCCAACAGAAGTGTATATGAGCAAGAATCACTTATTCAAGCATATCGATTGTTTGTCTTGGCTAAATCGGGAAATCCTGTAAAATCAGCCATGAATCGCTTCAGCTCCTCTATAACATCAGAAAATCCATTGACATGGTGGTTATTATCGGGAGCTTATATTTTAAGTGGTTATGAGACGAAAGCGAATGAATTACTTAAAAAGGCTGAAAAATTACAAAAATCATCATATCGATCACATTACTATTGGTCATTTGGAAACAAAAGCAGAGACCTAGCTATTATTGTGGAAATACTCTCATATTTCAATGATAAAGAAAATCTATCAACATTGTATTACAATGCTATGGTAGATAAAATGAATGAAAGTAATTGGGTTAATACACACACTATGGGGTACTCTTTTTTGGCAGCTTTCAGATATTTTGGCACTGCCTTGGATTTGGCGAAGACTATCTCATATGACTTATCCATATTAAGCGAATCCAATCAATTTTCCCATTCTTCGGTTGAACCCAAAATTCATAGAATTGACAGCAAAGACTTTGGAAAACAAGTTGTTATTAAAAACCGAACAGATGGTAAGATTTTCATTTACAGAATGGATAGATTTATTGACAATGAATTAATCAAAGAAGCGAAAAACGCTAATCTGGAAATAGAGACTTCTTATTTCAATGTAACGAAAGGAGAAGCAGGATTGGACAACATGAGTTTAGGTGATGATATTTCAATAACAGTACGTGTTAGAAATCTAACGGCAGTAAAAACTGAAAACTTAGCTTTGAATCTAAAGATGCCAAGCGGATGGGAACTACTAAACCCAAGGATGTATACTACAGAAGATGATCATAAATCTTCGTCGTATATATCTCAGGATTATAAAGATGACAGAGTTTATACATTTTTCAATTTGAAAGCAGGAGGCGTTCATAAGTATCATTTTAAAGCAAAAGCAAGTTACTCTGGAGACTTCTTCATGCCTGCTGTAATATGTGAGAATATGTATGACGGGGACTTTTATGCTAGAACTAAATCGCAAAGAGTACAAATTGAAAAATAGAGGGATAAGAAGAATATTGCTTATCAGTATTCTGGTTATGGTTGGAATATTAATGGTTCCATTACCAGATTACACTCCCGCATTTAGTGTTACTCTTTATAGTAGGGAAGGAATATTAATGTCTGGATCAGTTTCTAAAGAAGAGCAATGGTGTCTTCCAATTGACCATGATATTCCTGATAAACTAAAGCAATGTTTGATTTATTTCGAAGATGAGTATTTCCATTATCACCCCGGTATCAATCCGGTATCAATGGTTAAAGCTGCGATTTCCAACTACAAAAATAAGAGGATAGTAAGAGGAGGAAGCACCATCACTATGCAGGTCATGAGAATGAAAAACAAGAATGTCAAGCGATCTTTTAAAAATAAAACATGGGAATCTTTGGCAGCTATTAAATATACCTTTTTTAAGTCTAAGAAGAAGATATTAAAAGAATGGTTAGAGATCGCTCCATATGGTGGGAATATAATTGGAGCACGTGCTGCATCTCTTCACTATTTTGGACGAGAACTACATAATTTATCTTGGAGTGAATATGCTCTATTAGCAGTAATACCTAATGCTCCAAGTAAAGTAAATTTAAAGAAAAATAGAGCTAAGCTTAAAGAGAAAAGAGACGCTTTACTTAAAAAGCTATATCTCAATGGTAAGTTTTCTAAGGAAGAATTTTACTTATGGAGCGAAGAGGAACTACCAGAGAAGATGCACCAGATTCCTCAGAAGGCGTATCACTTAATGAAATTTAGTGCAACAAAAACGGATAGCATTATTATTCACTCTACAATAAGACAAGAATATCAAAATAGGCTAGGTGAAATATTAGAAAAGGAAGCAAGGTTTTTACAATCAGATGGTATCAATCAGGCAGCTGCGGTAATTATTGATGTAGAGAACAATGAATTGTTAGCATATATGGGAAACGTTCTTTCTCAAGAGGGTAAGTTCAGATATGTAGACATTGCTCAATCACCACGTAGTTATGGTAGCTTGTTAAAACCATTTCTATATCTGAATGCTATAGAAAAAGGTATTTTTCTACCTTTTGAAATGATAGCCGATGTTCCAACGGTAATCGGTGATTATCGACCGGAGAATTTTGATAAAAAATTTAGAGGTGCGGTAACAATGGATGAGATGGTAATTGAATCCCTTAATGTTCCAGCGGTAAGAATTCTTAATAAGATAGGTTTGGAACAATTCTACGATGAACTTTCTTCATTGGAATTAAGATACTTAGATCGTGGAGCTGAATATTATGGATTAAGTTTAATACTGGGAGGAGGAGAAACGACGCTATGGGATATATCACGTCTTTATAAAGGAATGGCTCAAAACTATCTTGGAAAAGAGATGCCCTTTCAAGAAATTAAGATCTTAAGAGAACAAAACATACGAACTAATCATAAAAAATTTGACCCTAAGAGTCTTGAATATGTGATTGAGGCTATGTCTGATTTAGAAAGACCCCGTGAAGAAAAACATTGGAATTTGGTCAACAGGGAGGGGAAAATAGCATGGAAGACTGGAACAAGCTATGGACACAAGGATGCATGGACTGTGGGCTTTAACTCAAAATACATGGTGGGAGTTTGGGTAGGTAATGAAAACGGTGAGGGAAGATATAATTTGACTGGAGTTAGTAGAGCGGCACCCATTATGTTCAAAATATTCAATCAACTTGAGAACAAATGGTTTAAACAGTTAGTAAAGAATGAAAACGAAGTCAATATATGTGCCTTTTCAGGGAAGATGGCGGGAAAGCTATGCAAAAACTTAGTAAAAATAGATGTACCCAAAATATCTCATAGGTTTGAACAATGCAGCTACCATGAAAAAATAGGATTGAATGATAATAACGAACTTATTCCTGAAGGGTGCAAGCTGCAGCCAACCAAATATGATACTATCGAGAGATTACCGGGTTCAATGGCTTACTATTTTGAGAAAAACAACACCTTGTCGAATGAAAAAAGTTATGTTACTGCGAATCTATGTCTTGAAAAAAATGAGCCACAACTGGAAGTAATTTATCCTATTGACAATTTTCGATTGTTTTTACCGAAAGATAAACCGAACGAAAAAAATGAAATGATAGCTAGAGCATACCATAGTGATAAAACGGAGGATTTATTTTGGTTTCTTAATGAGGTTTTTTTAGGAATTACGCGAAACAATTCTCATGAAATAAATATTGAACCGGAAAAGGGTAAGAATATCTTGAAAATAATTGATACCAGAGGCAACAAAAAGAGAGTTAAATTTGAAGTATTAGAGACAAAATAGGTCTTTTTACAAAAATATGACTTAGATAAAAATAACATTTTGATTTATCTTTGCGTCTTATAAATGAGGAAGTTACATTTTTTATTGAGATTAAAATGAAGGATTATAGGGAAATATATCATGAGTATTTTAGTTATAGCAAGAGAGCTTACTATGACAAGATAAGATATTACGAAACCAATCCAGATATAAAAAAACTTGACCCTCGAGATAAGATAGAGCTTGATATTGATTACGTTATATGCCTATTTGAGGTGGGTAAATACCATAAATTCGTTAGAGACGTTAATCGGGTGATTGAAGATGTGGTGATAGAAAATGTATTTGAGTATGAAGGAGATAATATTTACGAGAAACTGCTATTTCTTAAAGCAGCGGCTTATTTTAATATTGAAGACCATTTGAAATGCGTAGAGCTCGCTTCTACATTAAGGAGAATTAATAAAAATTATCCACTGGTTGATTTTTTGATACGGCGATCCAAGATAAGGTACTATAAAAATAAGTTCAACATCTTTAGTCGAATAGCCAAATACTTAGGTTTAGGAAAATTACCTTTCTAACCATACTTTTCTAACCAATAATACAAGCTGGTTAGATAAATTAGACTTTTGTTATCAAGAGAACTTATTCGAGCGTTTAATTCTTGTTTGCCTAGAAGTGTTGTTACCTTGCTAGCTACATCTAACAAGTCTTTTTTGTGTTTATTTACCCACTTTTTTGTTGGTGTTGTATAAGCCATTTTATCTTTTCTTTTTATTAAAGAAATAGGAAGAGACTTGATCATTGCATTTTTAAGTAGTTTTTTCCTTTCACCAATTTCGAAATGAAAATTATAGGGAAGACTGAAGCAAAGCTCTACTAACCTATGATCTAGGAACGGTAAACGTGATTCGATACCATAGCTCATTGAGTTTCGATCTTCGTAGTGCAATAACATGGGTAGAGGATCATTCCATAATGTATACCAAGCATAATCTTTCAGATGTTTATAACTATTCTTGGCATCTCTGTTGGAAAAGACAGATGAGTTATTTTGGAAAAAAATACTTTTTAAAACCAAGGAATGATGACATAGAAAAATTAGAAATACATCCTTGAAGTAATTAAAGGAACGTTTGGATGTTGAAAGCTGGAGATATCTTTTTATAAAACTGTCATAACCGTATAGAAGCTCATCTGCTCCTTGGCCAGTTAACATCACTTTTAATCCAAGTTTATTGGCTTCTTCGAAAACTTGATTTTGAGCAATTAGAGACAAAGTGAAAAAAGGAATTTCTTGTATTTCAGTAATTTCTTCAATTTTTGTAACTAAATGTTCACATTGAGGACGGACCAAGTGAGAGTCATGTTGAGTCTGCCTCAAAATGGCTTTGATATATTTGGTTTCATCGGCTTCCTTTTCATTAAAAACAGCAGAAATGGCTGGGACTTTAACCTCAAGCAGAGACGCAATAGATGTACTATCCAAGCCACCCGATAAAGATAAACCGACAGGGACATCTGCTTTGGTCCTTAGTTGGATACTATCTTTAAGAAGGATTCGAAAAGATGTCGTGGCCTCTTCAATGGAAAAATTATCATCATAAGGAAAGAAGTTATAATACTTGTGTTCTTGAAAGTTTAGTTTATGATCTATAAGTGCATAATGACCTTTTTTAAACTCATTAATATTTAATATTAGATCCGTAAGTTGAGATTTACCAATTAAATTATTGTTTATTTCTGGTCTCCACCATTCAAATTGGTAGAAGGCTTTTATTTCGGAGGAAAAAACAATCTTATTTGAATTTCTAATAAAATATAAAGGCTTAATACCATAACGATCTCTACTTACATAGGTAGTTTTACTTTTAGAATTGTAGATAATGAATGACCACATTCCGTTCAATTCATTTTCGAAACCGGGTCCCCATTCTATGTAAGATTTCAACAATACCTCAGTGTCAGAATTGGTAATAAATTGATGGCCTCGTTGAGTAAGATTACTTCGGAGCAATTCGAAATTAAAAATAGCACCATTAAAAACAATGACATAGTCATTAAATAGGAAAGGTTGATGAGCTTTTTCAGTAGTATCGAAAATGGACAATCGGTTTAATCCAAGAAAAATGTTTTCAGAATAATACTTTTCAGAATAATCGGGTCCCCGATGAACTAAGGAATGCAAGGCTTTAGATCCCATTTCAAGAAGATCTTCCCTTTTATTTGATACTATTCCTATTAATCCACACATATTAGGGCAATGATAACAAAATTGACAATTATTTATGACGATATATTAACATGTAATATCTAAAATCTTTATTATCAATAGGATGCTAAGTAAAAAGCTAGATTTATCTTTACGTTAGATAATACTAAAACTAGATATTGGATAAGGATAAGATATACTTTGCATCGGACTTCCATTTAGGAACAAATGGATTCACAACTAGTAAAGAGAGGGAAGAAAAGATAGTTAGATGGTTGGACTATATTAAGGAAGACTGTAAAGAACTGTACTTGGTCGGCGATTTATTTGACTATTGGTTTGAATACAGTGAAGTGATTCCCAAAGGATATTTAAGATTTATTTCTAAGCTTGTAGAATTCAGAAACTTAGGAATAGATGTATTTATATTTACTGGAAATCACGACATGTGGATGTTCGATTATTTTAAAGAAGAACTAGGTATTCCTATTTACAATAAACCCATTCTTAAAAAAATTGGTAATCATCAGTTTTTCATTGGCCATGGTGACGGCTTGGGTCCATCAGACTATGGATATAAGTTTATAAAACGTGTATTTTCAAATAAGATATGTCAATGGTTATTTGCAACTATTCACCCTAACATTGGCATTAAATTGATGCGTTTTTTTAGTAAAAGTAGTAGAGATTTTGGCAAGACTAACGAGTCAGAATTTAAGGCCGACAAGGAATGGTTGGTATACTATGTCGAACATCATTCGACAGAGGCAGACTATTTTGTTTTTGGACATAGGCATCTACCCATTGTGTATCAAGCGAAAAAACATGATGGAAAATACTATAACTTAGGAGATTGGCTCTATTATTGCTCTTATGGAATGTATGATGGAAAGAGTTTGAAGTTAGAGTTTTTTGAAAGCCCAAATAATAGGATTTATGGTACGTAAAGCATTGCATCTTTTAGTAATAGTCTTGATTTTCAGCTCGTGCGGAAGTGGTAATAAGTTGACAGAACAAAAGGAAAGTTCTTCATATCTTGATATTCAGCAATCAGTTGAAGCATTTGAAGTTGACAAACTGAACAACATATACATACTTAATAAGGACAATAAGGTTATCAAGTATAGTGAAAACTATGAAAAGCTATACGAATATTCGAATAAACAAGTAGGAAATATCAGTCGTATTGATGTGCGAGACCCTTTGCGAATAATGTTATTTGTAGATGATTTCGACAGGATCTTGATTCTTGACAATACGTTAGCAGAAATTGGGAATATAGAACTGCAAGATGCTGGATTTAATGATGTTCTTTCTGCGTGTAGATCTAATGATAATAGTATTTGGATTTATGAACGATCGAAGAGAAAATTATTCAGAATTGATGAAAACGGCACAACATTAAGTGAAAGCACCCAAATGGAAGACTTTGGTATTGAAGGCTTATCTCCATTAAAAATGCGTGAGATGGGAAATTCATTGATTATCGCAGATGACAATTTTGGATTTTATGTTTTTGACAATTTTGGAGAATATGACAAAAAGTATGAAGTTTCAGAAATTGTAGATTTCCAATTTGATGGACGATTATTAAGTTTTTTTGATGGAAAGAGCGTTAAAATGTACAATATTAGGATGCCTAATCCCAGTACTTTAGGATTTCCTCCACAACTAAGAAGGACGAGAATGAAAAACATATACTATACCAAGAATAAATGGTATGGTGTTAACGAAGATGGTGTATTGGCTATGGATAGAGAGTAGTAAAGCTACTTGATAAACATTTCAATACAGCAATGGTCTGAGTGCAAAGCTTCAGGAAAATGCTGCACGTGAGACACACTTTCTTTCAAGGAGTCTGACACGGAGATATAGTCTATTCTCCACCCTTTATTCTTTCCCCTGGAACCTGCTCTATAACTCCACCAAGAAAACACCTCGGTAGTTTCAGGATGTAATACCCTATAGGCATCATGAAATCCTACTTCACCAAACCATTGATCCATCCAAGCTCTTTCCTCCGGCCTGTATCCCGAGGGGTTATCCTTTCTTTTGGGATTATGAATGTCTTTTTCGGTATGGACAATATTGTAGTCACCCACAACAACGATCTTTTTCCTTTCTTTCATTAATTCTTGAACCCAAGGTTTAAAGTCGGTTAAAAACTCCATTTTTACTTGATGTCTTTCTTCTCCGCTACTGCCAGAAGGGAAGTAACAGTTCAGTAAGGTGATATCTTCAAAGTCAGTACGGAGAACTCTTCCCTCTCGGTCATACTTTTCAAGACCTATGCCTTCTTTTACTAGGGTAGGTTGTTTTTTGGAAAATGTAGCTACACCGCTGTATCCCTTTTTTTCAGCACTATGCCAGAAATGATGGTACCCCATCTCTTCCATGAATTTCATATCCACTTGAGATTCCTGAGCTTTGGTTTCTTGAATACAGATAATATCATGATCTTTTTCCGACAACCATTCAAAGAGCCCTTTCTTCATTGCGGCTCTAATACCATTTACATTATATGTTGCTAATTTCATTTGTTGTTTTTTAAGTTAAAGCTTGGTTAATCGTCTCATTTAACAAGGATTGCAAAAGGATCTTTTTCATATCCTAGCTCGCTAAAACTATTCGCTTCCTTCACGTTTGTAAGCTCTAGATCAAGGCCCTTAATCTTATGACGTGTGGCCAATTTGGATCCTCCTTTCAATGTTTTCCAGCCTTCCCAAGTAGCTTCAAGGCCACCAATTGGAATAATATCAACCCACATTTTGTACGATGTAGGAATGTAATTTTCATCAAGTAACCATAAGTATTTGTCACCAGGAGTCACCCCACCGGAAGTATATTCCACCATTAACCCGGTCTTTGATATTGTTGAATCCATTACTATACTTCGGGTAGTGCCTGAGTCAAAAACTTTAAAAGGAGCTACCATCCAAAAAGAGTCGTTACACCAGATGTTCCAGGCTTTATCGATCAATTCTTGTTTGTTATCGACTACTTCGACTTTGTTTTTATAGGCAATGGCACTCTTGGAGTCTAAATCCATTATAACACGATTGTCAGCCCAATCTATAATGGCTTGATTTGTTGGCTTGTGCCATAGATATTTATGTTCGCCGCGAAACTCAAAATGTAAATATTTTAGGCTATCAAAAGCTTCTTTATTTAGGGCCTTTAACATTTTTTCAGCTACGAGATCAGCTTCATTACTAGGCTGTACTTGTGGAGCTTTTTCGTTCATGGCGTAGAATACAATTGCCATTATTATAACTACAACAATTAATAAAAACAGTATAATCTTGAATAATTTGGCTATCATAGTAGTTCGTTAATGTCTGTTTTGTTCCTGACATGATTTAGAATTTCATCTATAGATATTCTTTCTTGTTGTAGAGAGTCACGATCTCTGATAGTAACTGTATTATCTTCTAAAGAGTCAAAATCAATGGTAACACAATAAGGAGTGCCTATGGCATCTTGTCTTCTATATCTCTTACCTATGGCATCCTTTTCATCATATTGGCAAGAAAGGTGCTTCTTTAGTTTGTTGAAGACATCGGTGGCAGCACTGGTCAGCTCTTCCTTATTCTTTAATAATGGTAGTATAGCCACCTTTACGGGAGCAAGGGCAGGATTCAATTTTAATACGACTCTAGAACTTTCATTGCCTTTAGCATCTGGAACCGTCTCTTGTTGCAGAGCACTACTCAACTGAGCAAGAAACATTCTGTCACAACCTATAGATGTCTCTACAACATAAGGTGTATAGTTTTTATTCTCGTGAGGATCAAAGTACTGTAGTTTCTTTCCTGAAAACTCTTGATGTTGTGAAAGATCAAAATCTGTTCTGGAGTGAATACCCTCTAGCTCTCTAAATCCGAAAGGAAATTTAAATTCTATATCAACAGCGGCATTGGCATAATGAGCTAGGTTGTCGTGGTCATGAAATCTCAACATTTCATCTGTTGCTCCTAGATTTTTATGCCACTTTAATCTGGTTTCTTTCCAATATTCATACCATTTCATTTCTTCTCCGGGCTTTACGAAAAATTGCATTTCCATTTGCTCGAATTCTCTCATTCTGAAGATGAATTGTCTCGCGACAATTTCATTTCTAAATGCTTTTCCTATTTGAGCGATACCAAAAGGAAGTTTTTGCCTGGTAGACTTTTGTACGTTGAGATAGTTAACAAAAATTCCCTGAGCTGTTTCCGGTCTCAAATAGAGTTTTCCTTCCTCTCCAGCTATATTTCCTAGTTGGGTGGAGAACATTAGGTTGAACTGTCTAACATCCGTCCAGTTTTTACTGCCACTTTCTGGACAAGCTATCTGAAGTTCTTCAATTAAGGCTTTGAGATCAGCCATGTTTTGATCTCTCAGATCGTCATTCATTCTTTTGAGAATGGCATCAATTTCTTTTTGGCGATTGATAATATGATCATTGGTTGTACGAAAGGTTAGTTCATCAAAACTATCACCAAACCTTTTTTTCGCCTTTTGAATGTCTTTATTAATTTTTGCCTCGATCTTTTCAACATATCCTTCTATCAATTGATCAGCCCTGTATCTTTTCTTGGAGTCTTTATTATCTATTAAAGGATCATTAAAAGCATCTACGTGGCCTGAAGCTTTCCAGGTTTTAGGGTGCATAAAAATAGAAGCATCTATACCTACTATATTTTCATGCATTTGGACCATGCTTTTCCACCAATAGGACTTTATATTGTTTTTGAGTTCAACTCCGTATGGTCCGTAATCGTAAGCGGCACTAAGACCATCATAAATCTCACTTGATTGAAATATAAATCCGTATTCTTTACTATGACCTATTATATCTTTGATATCCATTTTATAACTTTATTAACAGAGAACTGCAAAAGTAAGATTTTAAGAGGAGAGGAAGCTCAAAAGAGGGTAAGCAATTTAGATAGGGTAAGCATCAAAATAGGAAGAGAAAAAACTTTCAATAAATTTTTGTTTTTGTAAAAACCTCTTAATTTTGCATCCGCTTCTTACAAGCTGGTGCCTTAGCTCAGTTGGTAGAGCAATGGACTGAAAATCCATGTGTCCCTGGTTCAATTCCTGGAGGCACCACAAACAGTAAGTATGAGACCCTTGATAAGTAATTGTCGAGGGTCTTTTAATTTTTATTATATAGCAAACTATTTGGAGTAATACTTGTTTGATAATCGAAGAATAAGTTTTAAGAATATGAATACACCTACTAAGAGTCCGGTAATGCTTTATACGGAACAAACACCGAATCCGGAATCACTAAAGTTTGTAACTAACAAAATGTTGTATAAGGGTACTGCAGAGTTTGTAGATGAGGAATTGGCTAAAAAATGGAGTCCCATGGCTTCTGAAATGTATGAGTTTCCTTACGTAAAGGGAGTCTATGTGTGTAATAATTTTGTTACGGTAACTAAAGAATTCAATTATGCTTGGGATGACATTATGCTCACACTGAAGGATTGGATTAAAAAATATGTTGAAGCTGAAAAACCTGTGGTAAATGAGGGTTTTGCTGAGGAGATGGAGAAAATTATGGCTGAGAAAGAGGCGAAGATGTATACAGGAGATATGGGTGAGATAGTGAAGAAAATAAAAGAACTGATAGACACATATGTACGGCCGGCCGTTGAAATGGATGGAGGTAATATAGAATTTAAGTCCTTTGACAAAGGAGTTGTTACTGTAGAATTACAAGGGTCATGTTCAGGGTGTCCGTCGAGTACTGTTACGCTAAAATCAGGGATAGAAGGTATGCTCAAGCGTATGGTGCCTGAAGTGAAGGAGGTTGTAGCTCACAATGGTTAATTAGGACTTCAACTTAGATTCGAAATATTTTTGTAATTCTTTTAACCCTTTGTTGACTGGATGGTTAGGTCTATACGGTGTTGTTTCCAATAAGTAGTTGATATGTTCTTTATCCATTTCAGCATAATACCCGCTGCCTGACAAAGGCCAAATATTTTCAAAACCTTGTTTGATTTTCAAAACGTGGTTTTCTACATCTATATTTTTTGTTAGATATAAAATTTCACATATCATTAGTCTTAATAAATTAGTGTCGTCCCAAAAGTCATCGTAACTACTTGGTGTGTTTTCACATTTATTTTTTAAATCGGAAATAACCTCGGGTAGTTTTGTTTCTCTACGGTTGTAAAACAAAGTATATGCTCTATGTTTTTTTCTTGACCAGTTTCCAGCCACAATATTGATGAATGGATAACAAAGTTGTTTGAAATCACCTTCACCCAATGACCTAAAGGCTTTCCTATAATTTTCAATCATATTGAAAAGATGGTCTTCTCGATTTTCTACGTCAAATCTAACAAGTCTTTTATACGTACTGGCCAGCAGACTTAATCTTTCAGCGTTTTCACCAATATGCTTTATCATTTCCAGATCCGCTAAAGCTCTGGATTTGTATTCAATTGAGTTTTCGTTTATATATAGTTTTGATCTTAGATTACATAACTCTTGGAGACATTTGACAGAATAATTTGACTCAGATACTTTCCTTAACATATCAAATTTCTCGAGAGCCTTATCTCTCATATTTAGTTCGGCGTAAATAAAAGCTTCAAGTTCCATTACATCTCCCTCGTATAGATCATATAATTTAGCAGCTTCAATTTTTTCTTTGAGTTCTTCTTCAACCCACTGATTGTGCTCTTTACCTTTACCCCTTATTTTACTTCTAAGATTTTTTAAATCGATGAGCACTTGTTCTTTGAAAAGGTATTCTGGTTTTGAATCTTTTAGTTTTCTTTTATTGGTAAATTTATACCATGGGTCTCCATAGCATTGATAAGCGGCCCAAGTCTTATTTTTTGGAAAATCTTGATATATTTTATTCCTTGCCCTACGTACGGCTTCTCCAAAGGTCTCACCGTCAAACATGAGACTATAGAAAACATCTGCAAAATTAAGAGCTGCTTGATCATTGACTTCCCATCCCGTAATTACTACTGCATGTACACCCAATTTAATTAGTTGAGTACCAATATTAGCGGCTAGTTTATATTTGTTTTCTGTATAGCGATCATCTTCGGCGTCAACCTTTCCACTTAAACAGCAATTCAGGAAAACAAATTCAGGTAAATAGGAAAGTTTACTGGCCAATGACGCATCGAAAAATATATTATCTCCCAAGGCGACTCCTGCTTGGTCTGATTCTGGATCGTATAATCCATGTCCGGCGATATGAATAATCTTGTATCTATTATTAAATATTTGATTTACGTTTTGTGATCCTGATTTTTGAGGCAGATGATCTACCTTATAAATCTCATGATCTATCAACGCTTCGACATGATGACCCTCTCTAAATGCACCAGGAAGTTGACTAAGTCTAGGATCATTGTATATAGGGTCAGAGATGATAAGAATATTATTGACCTTATTAATAATAGGATCAGGTCTATAGTTTTCAGTGTACAATTGTCGTATTAGTCCGGCACTAGTAAAAGTTGGGTGTTCGTCATAATCACGATCATGAAACATTTCCCAAGGAAGGGCGGCCATATCAATATCTAATTTCCACAAGATGTTATTTTGATTTCTGACAATTTCTTTAAAATTATTAGGGATTAATATTTCAAAGAGGGTCTTGGAAGATTCATAATCCCACTGAGGGTTTTTCTCCATATTCTTGAGGAGAGCGTTTATAAGTGCTTCTGAATTAAGATAAGTCTCACTTTCTATTCTTGCCTGCCCTGCGGAAGAGGTAAATTTTACTTTAAATTTCGAATTTTCATTTTTCTGCTTTGACTTTACTTTACAAGTTGAAAAATGATGCCACCAGAAATCCTCACTATGCTCAGGTAATCGCTCCTTAAAACCATACTTTTCTTTTACTTTGTTACTAATGCTAATATTTTTAATAACATTTGCTTTCTCTAGTTTTTTAAGTTCTTTAAAAGCGTTATAAGCATTGTCCTTATAATACTCGATGAATTCCAAACTTTGAATGGGATGTAGATCTTTGGCATAGTTTAGTATAAAATCATTTGCCTTTTGAATACCTTTTATAATGTATTCTAGGGAACTCTTAAGAGATAATCTACCATAACCGGAACCAATCAGTAAGGATGATATTCCTGAACCCACACTATTTTTGTTGGAGTCGGAAGAATTATCTCTGATATGCATAACATAATTTAACACTCCTGCTTCAACGGTTCTCATTAGTTTGTAACCATTAAATAATGAGTTATCTCCTAATCCAACAACGACGGCACCTTTAAACCTATTATTAGGGTTGAAAACAATAGTATTTTGACCAACATCTCCAGGATATATACCGGCATCATACCTTTCAGATAATACGAAGTTTAATTCTTGGTCAATCGCTCTTTCAGCACTTACTATCCCATCTCCTTCAAAGTGACCAACTAAGACAGGGAACTTTGCCACTTTCAAATGGGCCAAACTGACTTCGATGTTCAGAGGTGAACTGGTACTACTTTCTCCTTTTTGTTGAATTCCGAAGATGGCGTCAATACCATGGGATTTACTTAGGACAGAAGTAATAGTTTGTGTATCACTACCACCTCTGCTAATAGAAGAAAAAGCACCTTTGGTTTTAAAAAGCGAATTAGAAGCCCCTCTCTCAAAAATCTCTCTTATTCCTTTAAAAATTATTGGGTTATTTGCCAACTCACCATGTTGTACATCTGCAAAGTAAACTCTATCCTTATCTATTCCTTTCGGTATACCAGATTCCCATGTGACACTACCATCACCTTCGGGTGTTTTTCTATATTTAACACAAGTTTTAAACCAAGAATTTTTTATGTAGTAATCATAAACGGTTCCATCACTTTTTCCTGCTATATAGTAAGTGTTAGTTAGGTTATTCAATATGTGATCAGATTTACCAAAGGCTGTGAGGATCTTATCTTTGTAATCTTCAAAAAATTGGAGGCTGGGAGGAAGAGGAAAATCGTTTCCGACTTCATCTAAAATATTTTGCCAAAAGTCACCCTTCTCTATATTTTTATCATCGATTGGTAATAATTGATAAACACCAGGATATTGATTAATTACGCTCAGAAGTTCTCTCTTACTGTTTTGAAAATCAAGTGTGGCTATCTTTTTCAAACTACCGCCATCTCCAGTTAATATTTCCATTATGAGATATGAACCTTTCCAAGGTGTTCCTAACATAATAAATTGAGAACCAACTTGTTTTATGTAGTTGTTCCAAAAATCCTGATCATTTAGTATCAACTCCCTGACCACTAAACCTCCCATTGAGTGAGCTATGATCTTTATAGGTTGATTAAAGTTTTCAAGATAAGAGCTTATAGTATCCTTTAATTTTACGACAGAACTGGTTAACGAGAGACGCCAATCATATGGAAATATATGAACATCATTATCATTGTCAATGAGATCTTTAACCAAAGCCGAATAATATTTACCCACGGCGGATTTGGCCTGAACTTCTGGAGAGTTTATATCAAGACTTTCCTTCATCTTTCCCTTGTAAATCTGTTCGAAGTCAAGCCAAATTCGTTCTTCTGAGGAATAAAGATTTGATCCCATAATACCAGGTAAAATGATAACAATTGGTTTGTTACCTGAGACATTAATGGTTTTTTCTTCTTTCCAACTTAATTTTCCTAGAATAATACCTCTATCGCCAGAATCTTGATTTGCAAGCTTACACGCATTTATTCTGGAATAAGGATCTGAAGTGATTGATTTTTTTAATACTTCAACGGTTTGAATATTGGAGAAATATTTAAAATGTGAGATATCGGAGCTTGATCTATTATAGAATTGAATGTTTGATTTTCTACTGACACCCTGCCTCATACTGGATGTATCCACAACGAAATCGTTGGCATCCCAATAAAACAGGTTGGAAAGGATTACTGCTAGGCTATTGCCGAGTCCTCCACCTATGTTAGTATCACCTTCAATTACAACTAAGTCACTGTTAACCTCTATATTAGGATTGTTTAATATACATAACAAGGAACATTCTGGAACCATACAACTCAAGCCAGGCATTTTATGCACATCCGTTCTGGAACGAATTACATCCATTAGAAATTTCTTAATGTAACCGTATAGAATATTCGTTTTATCGGGTAAAATGAGTCCGATAGCATTAAGAACTCCATTTAAATAGTGATCTAACCTTTCCGACATTAGGGTAGTGCCATAGACAGGTGCTGCTACACGAGATATACGACCAACCTTAATTTTTTTATGAGTTGCTTTTTGGTTTAGCTTTAAAATAAGATCGTATGTACTTTTTTCCTCTTTCTCAAGAATACCGAGTTCTTCATTGACAAAACCCAGAAACTCATTATTGATATCACATCTGGAAACAATATCCGCAATAATGCCACCCCGGGAATGAGAAACAATGTCTATTTCTGCTCCATTAGGCAACTGCTCCATTAGATCAATGGCATTTTGTACAGGACTTTTTAAAATTGTATGGTGTTCAAAAGCCAATACGTTGTCACCATATTTTTTAAAAATTGAGTCCAGCAACAAGCCGTTTTGTCCTATGTCCTTAAAGCTGCCGTTGGTGCTGGAAAAGGTGCCATGTATAAATATGAGAAACTTATTATTACCATTTTTTGAGCCTTTAAATTCAGAGAATTTCCATGATTTGGAGACTTGATAAAGACCTTCTTTCTCTACCAAATAGTTGTCAATTTTTTGAGCTGACTTTTGTATTATTATATCTTTGGCCGGAATCCTAGATCTTATTCTTCCCAAACATTTAATGGCAAAATCAATAATTCCTCTATTTTGTGAGTTGGCAGATATAGAAGAAGGAAATTCCATAACATCGCTACCTCTATTTCGGTTAAGAATGTTGTCGCCATGTACTTCCATAATGTCTAAGGCACTACCGATCCATTCTGTGCCATCCTCCATATATAGATTGACGAGCTCTTCACCCTTAAGGTTTTCTAAGGTTAATTCTTGAGCTTCTGAACGGTTAACCGTGAGATTAACAAATTCTTGAATATGATAATCTGAATCATCTAGTTGGTATTCCTTTTTTATTTGGGAAGAATCGATTCGTTTACCTAGTACTTTTATCTTTTGCATTTTGTTATGGTTTTGCAATACAATATACCCTTGAGTCAATAAGACTAATGTTATTCGGGTTCCTCTAAATTTTGCTAAATCCGTATTGCGGTACGATTTTTAAAAATACTAAAAAAGGATGAAAAACACAAGCATTTTTTAGATATTCAATAGGCCAGTTTAACTACAATATAATATACTGAATATATAACTGCTGCCCATTTTATCAGGAAAAATATCCAGATAAAATATGAGATATATAGCTTGCCTTTAAGAAGATTTATACCGAATGTTCCTTCTAAGAAATCGGAAACCAAGTAAATAAAAGGGATGCAATATACGTATGATAAAGAAACTCCTTTTGCTGTATCATAGAAGTATGTTGCTAGGGAAATCAACAAGCCAAAAACACCCAACATAAATCCAAAATCGGCGTAAAGCATCAGGCGATGACTCTTTCTGACTTTTTCACCCATGAGCTTTAAAATATTATCCGATTTGTAAGGACTCAAAGAAAGAAACAAACGGGTGCGTAACCGTTTTTCTTTAGGGATGACGATATATATGGTAGCCATTATGCCGTACATTAATATGAATAAAAATGCCGATGATATAGTCCAAGTCTTAAAGTAAATGGGATCACTTAAAAAGTCTCTCATGATTTAGATTTTTTAAACAAGGGATCATAACTCGCTCTTCTTGATTTCTTGGCTTCAGCATTTTTGATTTCCATAAATCTAGAACTCGCTCTATCTTGATAGTCATTCCATTCAAAGAATAAAGAAGAGTCTTCTTTTTCATCATATTTAAAAGATTTAATACTCTCTTTTTTAACACCAATGGATAGAAGTAACTCATTGGCTTTTTCGATTAATTTGTTTTCAATTTCTCTTCTTTTTACCGGATCCGAAGAGTGAAGAATCGAAGGAATTAAGAAGATACATGCCGTCAGTGCTCCACGCACAAATAGTTCTTGCTTTTCAATTTTTGTAATATTAAAATTTAGCCAACTGATATCACCGACATCAATGGTTCGTACGGACTTGTTAAGAATTTTATTTTGAACAAAAATGCTCCGATCATAAGATGATCGCATAGTAGCTATTAATCTACTTATAAATCCTGTAAACTTTTCGAGTTCTTTTTCTTTATAGTAGGCTAGCTTGATCCCAAGCGAAGGTACAATCTCACTTATTTCCGAATTCAAAAAAATATCTATTGGGAAATTGGACAGCATTCCTCCATCCACAAAATGAAATTTTTCTATTTCTGCTAATTTTAAACCTCTTTCTTCTTGCCATACCCATTTTAATTCTTTCAGAGCTAGTCCCTTGGGCATATCCACCGTATAGGTTTGAAAAAAGAAAGGAATGGACATGGAAGCTCTTAGATAATGGGCTGGACTTATTTCATAATTGTTTCCCCAGTAAAATTTGTGATCGGCAGGAAGTTCTACCTTCATTTTATTAATAATATCTGAAGAAATAATGGCCATTTCTTTAAATATTTTGATTTTTTTCTCGCTATGATATTGATGGGAAAATTGCCGAAGCTGCTCCATTTTTTCCTCTGTTTCCACACTTTGACTAAGAATATTGATGGTCTTTTGTTGGAAGTTAATTGGATTTTGTGCTTGGGGGAAAGAACTTGTATTTTGTAAGTCATCTATTATAAGAGACTTGTTTAGACTTATATATGGGTTGGAATATCTTAATCCCAGATTATCACTTTCAAATTGAAGTTTTGCTTTTAAATCTTCAACTGTGTAAATATTATGGTATTTCAAGGTATTATCTACCCATTGATAGAATTTATCACCCGGATTAATACCAAATTTACCCGCAAATAGCCAAAGCATCCGAGCAAAAAATCCAAACAAAGTATAGGCAATAAATAAACCTAACCCTAGGAAATTAATAAACACTAGAACTTTAAAAAGGGGTATGGAAAAACTAGATAATAAGGTGCTAAATTGGGATATAAAGATGGTTACAAGCGTTACTAAACCTAAGGTTATAAATATGAATTTCCAGCAAATTTTTTTTGAAAAAACAAAGAGTATTATTTTTCTCCATATGGGGTGAGCATCTACGAAATTTTGAATCACTTCGCTATCTTCTATAAGTTCTATTATTTTTTCTGTTCGAGTGTCATAGTATTCTTGATCTTTGGGTAAGCGGTAAATAGGAGATTTAATTTCTAATGTTTGAAACTCATCGATTTCTTCTTTAGATAGTACGGAACCTAAAAGTAAAGTGTTGATGGACCCAGCACTCGTACCGGCAGTGTTTAAGAATTTTATCTTAAACCTTTCGAGAATATAAGTATATCCTGTAAGAGCAATACCATAAATACCTCCTCCCTCCTGAACGAGATTAACATATTGGTTGTCAAATTTGTCCCTTACGTTAGAAACATAGATATCCTGAGACTGATACCTTTTTAGAATTTCAATAAGGGGTTGGACTAATTTAGTATATTCGTTGACTGCCTTCATATCAACTCTTTTCTCTCATGTAGTTTACTACACTTCTGATTTGTTTGGCAATATCAGTGTAAGCTTCGTCTTTATCCATAAAGGTGCTCACAGGTTTGGCTCCTGTGGGTAGTGCCTGTAGTTTTGAGTATGGCATATCAGACCATTCGCAGGTTCTAAGAATAATAGGGATAACACGGGCATCGCCGCTTTCATGTCTTTTCAAAGCTGATGAAAGCTCCTTTTCCCATATATATTTGGAATTGTTGAAATCTACACTGATGAGTAACAAAATGATGTCAGAAGTATCAAACTCTGTTTTGATAGCTGTATCCCATTCATCTCCTGCCATAATTTTTCTATCTTGCCATACTTCCACTTTTCCGGATCTTTTTAACATAATAAGATGTCTATCCAGTTGTTCTTTCATGGATTCGTCTTCGTGAGCGTAGGATAAGAATATTTTAACTTTTTTCATTTTTTTATTTGTTTCCAAGCCAAATCTCGATTTGTTTATTAGGCACTTCAACCTTGGTCCTGGTTGGTTTTTCTTTTATTTTCAAATTGTATTTCTTAGCTATACTTTTGGCCGTAGAATAATCTTTTTGATGAAAGTATTTTACTTCTGAGGAAAATGAAAAACTCAAAGGTGAATTTAGATGTACATCAAAATTTTTGTCTTTCAACTCCTTAACAATGCCTTTTGCTAAACTCTCTTTAGAAGCAAAGTATTGAATATATACAGTCCATAGATGTGATTTAGATATCACTTCTTTACCTGTTTCCCTTATGACACTATCTATTTTGGATTTGTTGTGTTCTATCTCAGATGGAGAAATTATTTTTACATTGGATGGAACTGAGGTGTTTTCGTTTTGTAAAAGTCTGGCGTTTTCATTTTTTAATTTTTCATAACTTATTGATAGTTTTTCATAGTTATCTTTTGTCTCTTTTAGTAGGTCTTCTAACTCCAGAATGTTTTCCTGATATATAAAATGATCAAATTCTTTTTGATCTGAAAGGAGTGCATTCTGAGTGGTTATTTGCTCCTGAAGTTGTTCGATATTTTGATTTAAATTTTTGTTTTCCCAAGCGAAATAAACAATGCCAATTGCAAGAACCATAAAGCCAACAAGCATGGCAAAAGCGATTCGATCTGCCCGATTTCTCTCTTTTATATATTTTTCTAGAATGTTTAAATTTCTAATCTCTTTCATCTTTTTATTTTTAAATAGCTTTTACTGCTCTATATTTAGAGAAAGCGATGGAAGTAATGGTTAAGAAGAGGAGAGCGATCATAGTGGATAAGCCAATATTTCCAGTTTCATGCCAAATGAAAACCGAACTCATTATACCAAATGACAAACTAATAATGGACATATATAGAAAATTTTTGTTTTCTGGTACTTTAAGGTCCGCTATTCCCGGCAAAAGAGCCTGTTGAATTTTTCTTGCTATTTCTTTAAGGACAGTATCCTTATCAGGGCTAAGTCCTGTGAGATGTTTTATTGACTTTTCTTTGTCAGGAAGTACCATATTGGCCATATTTTTTAAGGCAGGAATATTATGATAATCACAATCTCTGGCCAGAAGAGGAATGATTTTTTTATCGGTGTCCAACAATTTAGTAAGCAAATTAAAGGACCTATCATCATTGAAATAATCTATACTCAACATTGGAACAATTACATCACATTGCATGGCAATATTTTGAAAAAAACTGGCATCGTTGGTTTGTTCGAAGACAGCAGCTTTGTCTATTACCTCAATAATTCCAGCTCTTACGAGAATTTGAAAATGCTTATCAAGCATCCGATAAATTTTTAAATCTTCTTCATGATCTGAGTAGGCCATAAATATCTTTTTTCTTTCTTCCATGCCCTACTTATATTTTGAAGAACTGATACAATCATTTGCTGAGTGCGTACTCAAGTCATTAATCTGTTCCCATTTTCCTGTCCCTTCTAGGGTCAATACTTTTTTATCAAAATTTTTGTCTTTAAAGAATAAGTATTTTTCACCGGTAGGGATAATATACCTTAGGCTACTCACTTTATCACCAAATGATTTTCCTTGGACCCTTACTTTTTGATAGTTTTTTATTTTTGAATGGGTTTTGCCATATATTCTTAAACATCTTCCTTTGAAATCCTCATGTTCGTAAAGCTCAATAATTGAGTTGTCGATATGAGTAATCGCATGGGATTCGGAGATCTGGACAAATTCGGCTAAGCCTAATTTACTTTTATTAAGCCAGTGAGCCACTGAGTAGAGAAGTAGATTGCTTTTTGAATCTATGTAAGCAGAAGCTCCGGCATCAAAATTATATTGTTTAGCGGTTCGGGTAAAGTTTTTAGAACCTACATATTCGATAGTGGCTCCTTTCAATTTACTAGTACTTTCTTCCAAAGAAATATCTAAGTGTACTTCGTATAGTTGTAATACGTTCATAGCGAGTCCTTCAGTAATGGGGCCAATACCTAATCCATCAACTCCACTTACAAAAACACGATTATCGTTTTGTACCCATAATTGAATAGACTGATACTGAGGAATCAATCTGTTTTTTGGAAAATTAAAGCTACTGAAGTGCACCTGTATGGGATTTGATGTATTTGAAAAACCATCATTCAAATCGGTTGATTTAGAATAGTACAAATCAAATCTACCACCTCCCACAACATCTTTCCAAGTAATGCAAAGAAAATGATCGTTAGGCAGTCTTATTATTCCGACAGCTCCTGTTTTTCCAAGTTGACTAGTTCTTTTAAAGTTGACGTGTTTAAGTTCTTTCGGTTGTAAGGGATCTGAAAAATCATAAAAATTAATAAATGCAGTATCTGCCTCTGCATCCTCGAGAGGAACTACTACAAGATCACCAAGACAACATAGTCCACCAGCATGCCAATGACTCCCTTCTGAAATAAGAAATATCTCTTTCAATTCGTCTATTAGAGGAGCTTCTTTGGAGAGAATTAAATTGGATCCGACAGCACTTGTCTTGTTAAAGAAAGAAGTCCTGTTTTCTTTATAAGAATTGAACTGATATAGGAATAGGTTGCCGAATTGAGAGACTTTGTCTCCACCACTAATTAGGAAATAATTGGAATTTTTTAGCCTTACAATTCCTTGAAAATGTGTTTTCTCAAGATTGGCAGAATATATAGATGAAAACTTTTGATCATTGCTATGAAGGGAGATATAGTTTGCCTGGTCATTTAATTTTCTAAATTCACTACGAATGTCATTTATTTTTGGGGCGTTTGTGTTAACGACATTTGACTTTGATGCTACAGATATACTTTTCGTGCCAGGATATGATACAGCCATATTTATGAAGAGATTAATTTGCTTGCATATTTTGACATAGCCATAGTCGTGGCCTGACAATTGGCCCAAATATTTTTGGGAAACACACTAGTATCCGCAATATATAAATTTGTCATTTTATGTACTTCGAATTGACTATTTACAACTCCTTTTTTAGGGTCATCACTCATTCGATTTCCACCTTGTGGATGTGCTGAACCAATAATTAGGTCATCATTGGTTTTTATTTCTTTATCTATTCTTTGTAAGTCGTTAGGGTTGTTGAATATCATTGTTTTAAAAGAAGCTGGAATTACTTTTTTGGCACCAGCCTCAAAGAATATAGTGGCAAGACTTTTAAGTCCCTCCTTAAAGTTTTTAAGATCTTGTTTTGAATATTTAAAATCAATCACTGGCCTTGATTTCTTATCTAATTTTATACTCCCTGTTGGTTGAGAACCTACCATAACACCTGCCTGAGCCATATTTGGGTATTTTAGCATCAATTGATGATGTTCTTCAAACCATGCTCCTAAGGTAAGAGAAAATATGCCAGGAGGAGAATGAAAAGTTTCTATCATATAATCTTGACTAGCATGAGTAATACATGATAAACCAATTCCATCAAAGGCATCTAGTTTTTGATTCATTAAGGCGTTTACAAAAAAACCACCTAAAAAATGAAGGCCTTTACCGACATTACGATTAGGATTTATTTTACTTTTCAATAATATTTCTGAAGAACCAATCGCTCCGGCACAAATTATAATCTTATCAGATGGAATGAGATGCGGAGTATTGTTTCGCATAAAGGAAACGCCGGTGGCAATTCCATTTTTTTTAATTATTGTAGCATTTTGAACATCGTCCAACAGATGAGCTCCTTTTTCAAGTGCCCAGGGGATAAAAGTGACTAGCATAGAAGTCTTACGATTATATTGACAACCAAAATTGCACCAACCACAACCCAAACATTGATGTCTATTATGATCCAACAAGTGAGCATCAATATGTAACCTTTTACAAGCATCTAAAAATAGTTGCGATGAGGAATTAGCTTCTTCAGGTTTTATTTTTTTTACTTTGAGTTTATCCTCCAAATAATTATATGCCGTTTCTATTTCTTCTTTGGGTATATGTGCCCCAAAGCTACCCCAAAAGGGTAGAATGTTGTCAAGATTTGCTCGATACCAAATAGCATTATTAACAACTGTACTACCACCAACCGTTTGCCCCTGAGCAATGGTAGTATCATTGTCTTTTGTGGTTTGAAGACCAGCCATTTTATATAATTTGGCATACATGGCTAATTCATCGTGAGAAAAATCATCGTGTTTGTTCCATCTACCTTTTTCAAGAATGAGAACACTTAATCCCTTGTTTGCTAACTCATAAGCCATTACAGCTCCGGAGGCACCGGAACCTATAACAATCGCATCGTATTTGGATTTTAATTCAGGCATGATTGGTTTGATTTAGGTGAATAGATGGAGAGGTATCTAGTCCGACAAATCTGTTTCTTTTGTCGAAAGGCACAAATCCTACTTGATTTTGAGCTTCGATGCTGGAATAATATGATACTGATGCCATAACCTTCAATCCTCTGGCGAGGTCTTTAAACATACCTTTGTTTCCTATTACTTTTTCTATTACACTTCTCCTACTTGAAAGCGAAAGCTTACTAAAAGGAGGGAATTTCATAACTAACGGAGGTACAATCCATTCAAGTAACCAAAAAATTTTTCCAACTTGATCGAGAGCAGGAGCATTCGCGTCGGCGATCATTTGATCAAGTCGCAGTGCTGCTTGTTCAGGAGTGATTACATTATTATTGTCAGTACATAAAATTACCTCAATGGATTTACAAAGAGTCTTGAATTGTTTTTTCTTAAAATATTTTAATTCCATTTTGACTAATTTACTTATACTGATAAGCCTAGGCTATCAGAAAATTTGTTATTGAATACTCCAGAACTATTTAACACCTGTGCTACTTCTTTCCATTTGCCTAACTTTGGATATCCACTCTCAACGGTTGAACTAGAGATATAGTGATATTGTCCCCAGTGCATTCGCCCACCGAACGGTAACAATGCTTTTTCAAGAGATTTATATATTTCTTCGTACTTTTTCGTTCCTTTTGCGAGTATTACTTCGACCATACAAGTGTCATCTCCTTCCATTGGGGATAAAAAAGCTTTCGTTGATTTTACGAATCTTAAAGCAATAGGGGCCGTATTGTATAATTTGTGTTTTTTTCGATTATCCTCAATTGTTTTAAGCATTACGTCGATAGCGTCAATATACTTATTATCTGTCATGGGAAGAGCTATTTCAGCGGAATAGGAGGGGATATTATTAGCAGCTCCGATATGAAAAACATGAAAGCTTTTATGGATAAATGCATTATCCTCCATTCCCTTTAATATACTTTCTATCATGTCGGCTGCATCTCTTCTAAACATGTGGATTACCCAATTAAACCAACCTTTACCATTTAACCGTGACAGAAATTCTACTGTCCAGTTTCTTCTTCTATCTTTTTGTTTTTCATTACCAATTGGATTGTATGGTATTCGCTTAGTCACTAAGCAACTTTGAGTTTTACCTTTTATCGAATATGGATTGAGCAGTAATTCGAAATGAAATGTATCATTTAGCTCAGACCTGTTTTTAAGCTTTTCTTTTTCTATTTTCCAGGAACTCAGTTCTCTGGTTTCTTTCATCCAAAATGCTTCTGTAGCCTCTATAATTACAGAATAAATTACTCCTAAGCAACCTATATTTACAGAAACGGCATTATAATACTGATCATTCTGTATTAATATTCTGTCAGGATAGGACTCAGAATATTTTGATTTGTCAGTAATGCCATTTGATTTTTCAATTCTATATATTAACCCGCCACTACCAATTATGTCATAACTTAGGATCATTTCATATAATGGCCCCT
This sequence comes from Saprospiraceae bacterium, assembly GCA_965230495.1. Lineage (GTDB taxonomy): Bacteria > Bacteroidota > Bacteroidia > Chitinophagales > Saprospiraceae > JACJYM01. The sequence continues at coordinate 3,322,462 of OZ246004.1, forward strand.
TACTAAAAACAGAGCCGTGGGTTGAGGTAGCATTGACTCCTGCTATTCTCTGACCATCGTATCCTCCTAACCACCCTATTGCTAATCCACGTAAATCCAATAGTTGATTAATGGTTTTTATAGAAGTACCGGACTTTACCCTTAATAATCTAGAAGATGTGGTTTCGGGTTTTAATAAATTGCCTTCTAATGGAAGTTCACCGCTAAGATTATCAGGTAGTATAAGATATCCTTCAGTATGACATACGTTAGACCAACTATGCCCGGAGCCACACGCTCTTACTCTTTTGTTTCTTTCTTCTGCAGAAGTAATTATTGCTCTTATTTGGTCAATTTCGGAAGGATTAAACGTGAACTTAGGCCTGCATTTTTGCTCACCTATATGATTTTTCCAAATTTTGTTTTCTATTTTTTGCATCAAAATCTGTTTAGTTAGTGGATTTCTCCCCATGTTAAATCTCTACTTCCCATTATTTCTTCTTCAAAACCGATAGAAGTTGGCCCTCTCAAAATACTGTTTTCAGTCAAAGAAGCCTGTCTAATATCAAAAGAAGGATGAAAGTCTTGATATTTACTATAAAGCCCATTAAGCATGTCAATCAATTCTGGTTGTGGAAAACAATCTGTTTTATCGTATCTCAGATTACAATGAGTCCAAATTCCCGGTTCTTCAAAAATCGCATCATATTTTAAATCAAACCACTCTCTTGAATATTGGAAGTTTCGAATGGGAATATCATAAATAAAGGCAGATTCCAAAATAAGTTTTTCGCATGTTCTAATTTGCTTTTCAGAATATTTGTGAAAATAGCGATACCCTCTCCATTTTTTGCGGAGATCACACACCTGTTCTGCTTGTACTCTAATATTTGGATAGGCCACGCTTCTAAATTCACCACCTATTTTTTTGAGGGGGCCTATACTACAAATTTCAATTCCTACTGATTCTGAATTAAGTTTTTTTGCCTTTGGATTATTAATATTATTATGAAGAGAATTGACACCTAAATGATAGGCCCAGTGATAGGGATGAAACGCTTTATAAAGAAGACCATCAAAGCTATCATCATTCCCATTATACTTTTTACCACCTATGACATAGCATGTACCCACTCTACCCCAATTATCATCGTTCCATGCGGAAATGGTGATGTCCGGTTTGTGAGATCCCACTGTATGGTGCAGGTAGATATACTTTTTCTCTTTATACTCTTTTACATACTCGTTATTGTCCATAAAAAGAGAAATATCATTATCAATAACTATATCTAAATGCTGATTAAAAAGTGATCTCCAGGTCTTCTTACCTACAATACCATCGGCTACTAATCCATTTTGTGCTTGATACGTAATAACAGCATCTTTGGTGGACTGATCAAATATATTGGAAACCTGCAATGCATGATCCATGGCATTGAGAAACTTTTTCAATACCGACACTTGAAAATGATTATTACCTTTTTTTATTATCTTCATTTCCTATTATTTACCAGACCATAACAGCGGAATTGCCCTCTGAAAACTTATAATAAAGACGGATACGAAGAAGGTACTCCTTAGAGGAAGACAATCGATGTTCGATCTTTGAGTTAAAACCATATCCACTGTCATCGTCTCCGGCAAGGTAAATGTTATTCTCTCCATCTCTTTCGAACAAGACCATAACTGTATCCATTTGCCCAAATGTCCCGAAAGTATATTTTCGAGATTGAGTTGGCTTGAATATAAAATCTTTTTGTTCTCCTGATTTAATATTCATAGACTCGGATATAGCCTCTTCTAATTCTATATATTTCCTTTTGTCCTCTTTGGGATAGAATTTTGTTACCCATTCTTTGTCTCTGTCAGAAAGCCCGGGTGAAGGTTGTATGCCGTTGCGATATTCTGCCGGAGAGGCTATTAAACCTGGACCAAAAGGGTAGTGCATGATGCTATTTGCATCATGGGTAGAAGCCTGTATCTCATCGGGGTTTATTTTTCTGATTATATTGTGGAATGTTGTTGCTCTATCCCAGTTATTTGGTGGACCCCCTAATGCACGGTAAACGGCCTCTTCATCCCATTCTATGCCGGCATTGGGGTTTTGGTGTTCGTGAGGAAATCCAAGCGTATGCCCAATTTCATGTATGGCAGTGTCAATGGAGTCCCAACCTAAATTCAAGGTTCTTTGATTTTTAGTAAGATTTAAATCGACAATATCTCTTCCCACATAGGACCATGAACCATCATGGGGGTGAAAGCCTATTCGAATAATAGCATTTTCACTGGAATCTACTTCCTCGAATTGAATACCTATTCCTAGATCTGACCAACGTTTAAATCCTTCTCGTGCTATTTGGACGCTATTAGGTCGAGGTTTCCATATTTGAGGACTGCCATCATTATCTGAATCGAAGAAATAATATGTAAGTTTTGTTCCATTCACCCATTTTTTCCCCAACAATAAGATCATTCTTTGCCTTTCCGGCAGAATAGATCGGTCAAATTGTCTTTCGTTTACTTTGGGCATCGAACAATAATTTGGAATATTATGGGTTGGCATCCTTAAAATTTTATTAATTTCAAATATATAGGAATTAAGTAGTGGTATCAATAGGTGGATATCCCCAGAGTAAAGGGTGTTTTTCCCCAGTAAACTTCAGAAAATAGTAAATGAATCGATGAATTTGTCGCTAAAACTATAGGTTAAACCTTAAAATACCGGAGTCCTTACAATTACAAAATGTCTTAACCGAGTATTATCGGAAAAAGTACCTAACTTTGCTTTCATACTCTGTTGACATAATTTCTACCGAAAAGATTTATGTTGACGAATTAAGAGAAACGAAAAGAGCTTGATCGGATATTCTTTTGTTGAGAAGGAAGAATGAGAGTTTGATTCAGTGAAAGTTTAAGGTGACTTTAATAAAATAGAAAACAAACACATGGAATTTAATTTCGAAAATCTAGAGGTTGTTTATAAGGAGATTGTGGGTTATGATATTACGGATTCGGAGACATTAGAGAAGTTTAGGATAAGGTTTTTAGGCTCTAAAAATGTTATTAAGCCATTGTTTTCCGAAATAAGGAACATTCCTAATGAGCAAAAAAAGGATTATGGGCAGCAGGTTAACGCTTTGAAGTTAAAAGCTGAAGATAAATTCAATGAAACTAAGACCGCTCTACACGCCGAACATAAAAAGAACTCTAACGAAAGTCTTGATCTAACAGCTCCGGGCGAGCCATTAAATATGGGATCCAGACATCCTATTTCTATTATGATGAATCGGATTATTTCAATATTTGAAAAGATCGGATTCACAGTTGCGGAAGAGAGAGAAATAGAAGATGATTGGCATAATTTTACTGCGATGAATACTCCAGAGGATCATCCGGCGAGAGATATGCAGGATACTTTTTATCTAAAAGATAGTAAACAATATCTATTGCGAACGCACACTTCTTCTGTGCAGGCAAGAGTGATGACCACTCAGGAGCCACCGATAAGAATAATAGCCCCTGGTCGGGTATATAGAAATGAAACGATTTCTGCCAGATCTCACTGCCAGTTTCATCAGGTGGAAGGGTTATATATTGACGAAAATGTCTCTTTCGCTGATATGAAGCAAACGTTATTGTATTTTGCCAGGGAGATGTATGGACCTGACGTAAAAATAAGGCTTAGGCCCAGCTACTTTCCGTTCACCGAACCAAGTGCAGAAATGGATGTTTGGCTTGGTACGGATACAGATAAAGCTAAAAGATTAACAAAGGGGACGGGATGGCTTGAGATTATGGGTTGTGGTATAGTTGATCCTCAGGTGTTGATTAATTGCAATATAGATCCTGATAAATATAGTGGCTATGCTTTTGGAATGGGAGTAGAGAGACAGGCTCTGACGAAGTATGATATTGGAGATATAAGAGTACTTTTCGAAAACGACACTCGATTTTTAAAACAATTTAGTGCGGCCAATTAATGAAACCAGCATTGCTTAAAGGGACAAGAGATTTTTTGCCTGATCAAGTGGCAAAAAGAGAATATATTTTTTCAATCATTAAATCAGTTTTTAAGAAATATGGCTTTTTACCCATTGAAACCCCAGCAATGGAATCACTATCCACACTTACGGGTAAATATGGTGAAGAAGGAGATCGACTTTTATTTAAGCTGTTAAATAATGGTGATTTTTTGAAAAAAGTGGACGAAAGTGCTTTGTCCGATAGAAATTCTCAAAAACTGATACCTTCCATATCTAAGAGGGGACTAAGGTATGATCTTACAGTTCCATTTGCAAGGTTTGTGGTACTCAACCAAAACGAAATACAATTTCCTTTCAAAAGATATCAAATACAACCTGTTTGGAGAGCTGATCGACCACAAAAAGGAAGATATCAGGAGTTTTATCAATGTGATGTAGATGTGGTAGGCTCTGACAGCTTAATGTATGAAGCGGAACTAGTTAACATTTATCAAGAGGTTTTCAAAATATTGAACCTTGAAGTCGTAATCAAAATAAATAATAGGAAAATTCTATATGGCATAGCCGAGAGTCATGGCATAACCGATAAGTTTATTGACATGACGATGGCCTTAGATAAGTTGGACAAAATAGGAGAGGATAAGGTTATTGAGGAAATGGAAAAAAGAGGTATTGATGCTTCATCCGCATCTAATATTATCCTATTGATAAAAAACAATGACTTGGATCAATTGGGGTCCAAATTAAAAGATTCAGAAGTTGGTTTAAAGGGTGTTGAGGAACTTAGAGAGGTGTTTTCGTATTTACAATCATCTGATATGAGGAATGTACGATTTGACCCACAATTGGCTAGAGGTTTAGGTTATTATACGGGATGCATTTTTGAGGTAGAAATTGATAAAACAGCCTATCCCAAAACTGTAATGGGTAGCATAGGAGGAGGAGGTAGGTACGATGACCTTACAGGTGTGTTTGGAATGAAAGATATGTCAGGAGTGGGAATTTCTTTTGGTGCGGAACGGATTTATGATGTTCTAGATGAGCTTAACAAATTCCCATCTGATGTTTTAGAAATACCTAAGGCTATATTTCTTTCTTTTGATAAGGAAACGCATAGTTATGCTTTTAGAGCAGCAATGAGATTAAGATCGCAAAATATTGCGGTTGACATTTATCCTGATCCCGTGAAGTTTAAGAAGCAGATGAAGTATGCCAATGCTAGAGGCTTTCAGTATGTGGTGATTGTTGGCGAGGAAGAGATGAAAGAAGATGTATTTACTGTTAAGAATCTCAACGATGGTTCTCAAAACAAGTTGAAGTATGAAGGGCTTGAAGATTTACTAGGGGAATTATAAGCTTAACAGAAACATTCTCTTTTCTTCTACCAATGTGGCTATTTTTTCTTCGCCTTTCGATTTTTCAGCAGAGAGCATTAGACTTGTTGCCGAAAGTTTATCCATGTTTTGATGAATGTTTTGTAGTGCATTATTCATTTTTCTTCTGAGAATCCAGTCAGTAATCATGTGGTCATAAAACAATTCAACAAACGTGTGGTAGTCTTGGATATGAAGTTGGATTTTGGGTTCCGGGTATACATCGGCAATTTCATTGTACAACTTATTGATTAAGGTATTCACCTTTGCTATAAGTTTACGATTTTCGTCGATATACTTTATTTTCTTGTACGTGGACCCAGTACCTGCTGTTCCAGCTGTCATTACCCCCCAATGACTTACTTTTTTTAAGTTATTGTAGATGGATTCCATATGAAAACGGACCTCATCACAACAGGATAAGGCTTCGTCGATTTCCAGAGATCTTGATTTAAGGTTATCTATCTGACGGTTAAAGTTTTTAAGAGTATCTAGAGAGGCGTGAGAAGTGAAGTGCAGTTTTTGTTCTTTTATTTTTAACAGGTTTTCTAATTCTGAAGTAGAAACCTGGATATTATTAAACTTATTTTCTAATAGCGTTTTTTCGTATTTCAGCACAGTTATTTCTTCAGAGATGTTATTGTAAAGAAGTACAGCCATCAAGTATTCCTGTCGTTCTTTCTCAAGTTGCTCCTCAATGTTATTCATCAGGCGGAAGAATATATTACTTGTGGACTTTTCTTCCAAAAGGTTAATGTCCTGATATTCTCTGTTAACAATGGCATATTGGCGAGTAAGCCTTTTTTCCAACTTATCAAGATTTTCATTCACTTCTTCAATTCGATGCCTTAGCATCTCTTTAAGGTGCAGTTTTTCTTTTATTTCCGATATCTTAACTTCTAACTCATGCATATCTTAATCTTCTAAATTTTCATTAATCGGAGAAGTAAGGGATTCGTGTCTATTGACAAAATTACACCATTTACAGTCATCTTTTCCACAACCGGGTTCGAACTCATGGTTTTTAATCCTTTGATAGGTGTCGACTAACTTTCCACCGACATTATCAATTTCCCATTGATCTACTACAAATCTCCTGGCTACGGTATTACCATCTTTGTTAGGTTCTACAAATTCCATAAACCCTTCATTCATTTTTAGGTTATGCATAGTGTTTTGATCAAGGAGAATTTTGTAGAAAACCATTTGTCTCCAGTAATCACCCCCGGTATCTTCAGGATTTGCAGGTAACTTGATTTTATCACTTCTATAAGTTCCTGTCTTGAAATCAATAACAGATGTTTTGTCAGGATAACATTTTATAAGGTCTATTCTTCCAGTGATAGGCACATCTTTATATACTCCTTCAAGTGCCAGCTCGACTTTAAACTCTTGTACTGAACTCCAAGAGTGTACATTGTTTTCGTAATACATGTTTAATGTATTACGACCATTTATTTTGTGGTCTTCAAATTGCTGAGGTGTAAAATGTGAACGATACCTATCCATTCCCTGATCAAAGAAATCGAGTAAGACTTTTTGAGAAGGAGTCTCTCTAGAAGCGGTTTTTTCAAAGGCTCTAAAAAAGTTTTCTAAAGCAAAGTGAATGGCGTTTCCATAACCCAAATTTGGTGTTCTAGCGGAAGGAACACGTAATATATTTTCGAAATAGAAGGCAATAGGACATTTTAAAAATTTGTCCAAACCTGTGGGATTAATTCTTAGCTTGGGTAATTCTCGATCAATAAGCTCATGATCAATTAGAACTACTTTTCCTTCTTGTCGAAGCATAGTGGAATACAGATATTCGTTAATTTGTTTTTCAGTAACGGTAGTAACATGATTAGTTTGAGGGAGTAATCCGATTTCTGAAAGAAATTGACTGGGATCTTGTTGTTTGTCATCCATGTCCGTAAGATGGTAGCTCATATGTAAGCCTTTTCTGGCTCTAGTCATCGAAACATAAGTTAACCTTCTGTCATCTTCAACATTTTCTTTGCCGCCCGATTTAATAAGTGTTGGAGGAATGGAATAATTCCATCGATCGATTGTATTAGATGTCCATATTTTTTGTGTCATTTTGATAAGAAAAACATAATCGAACTCTAATCCTTTAGAACCGTGTGAAGTTATAAGATTTACACCCTTTTCACTTGAGTATATTCTATTAAAATCGAGCCTTATGTTGTTTTCCTCCATTTGATCTAGAGTATCCAAGAGATGATCTAACGAAATAGAAGAGTTTTTTACGGACTCATTTTTGACAAAATCATAAAAAATAGTCAAAGCCTGAAGATTAATAGTGCTGTCGGAATCCCTCATCATCCTGTCTAAAATGCCGGATTCTGTAAGTATTTTTTCTATTAAGATCTGAGGTGTGTGATTATAGATGTCTCCAATCCAACTTTCAATCTGGTTGCTAAAAGTATGCATTGAAGCTATGTTTTCCACGTCCCATTCTTTTAGCAATTCTGTATTGCATATAGCTTCTCTCCACAATATTTTTTTATCGGAATAGATAGATTGAAAACATGCTAGACTTATTCTTCCTATATCCTTGGGACTTAATCGAAATTCATCAAAGTGCATAATGTCAAATAGAAGTCTATTATGTTGATCTATTTGTTTGGTTTCTTCTCCTATATATCTTAGAATGGTCACTAGTTTTAATACACCCTCATTTTGCAGTACGTTTTCTTTCTTCTTTAGATTGAAAGGAATTTTATTTTTTGAAAAAAATTTTATGATGGCATCGGCATGTGCATGGTTTCTATATAAAATGGCTATTTCATTTAATGGGACACCTTGTGATGACAGTGATTTGATTTTATTTACGACGTAAGCTTCTTCGAGTTTATCGTTTTGAAAAGCAGATGCTTTGAGTTCATTTTTGAGATCTTTCCATTCAGTGGCCGATTGTAAATTTTTGTCAATATGAGTATATCTAGAGACTAGTCTCTCCTGATTATAATCAATTAATGTTTTGGAAACATCCAATATGTTTTGGGAGGAACGATAGTTTTGGGTCAAAACAACCTCCTTCGGAGAGTATTTACTACTGAATTCAATAATGTTATTGACGTTAGCACCTTGAAATCTGTATATGGCCTGATCATCATCTCCGACTACGAACAAATTGGGTCTATCCCAAAAATCTGCCAAAAGAAATAACAATTCATTTTGACTTCCATTAGTATCTTGATATTCATCGACTAAAATGTAGTGATACTGTTCTTGATAGTCGGCAAGAAAATCTGGATGGTTTTTGAATTTTTTGAGAACCCAAAGTATCATGTCGTCAAAATCAAATAATCTGTACTTTAACATGATACGATTGAAGTTATCATATTCTGAGGATGCCGCTAGAATATTGTCGTACTTTCTAATTTCCTTCTCAAGTTTTTTTTCATTGAGATCACCAATCTGATAGACCTTTCCGGTTTTTTTATCAGTAGTTTTTCTTTTATATCTAAATTCAGGAGCCTCTTTAAGATTTGCTCTATGCAAATCGACAGCTTTTTTAATTTTTTGAGAAGTCCATCCTTCTCTTTTCATTGATGAGAACAAATTGGCTATCTTATTCTTTTCGCGATATGCATCTCCTTTTAATTTTTTAAGTGGATGTTCTATTCCAAACTGATCTATAAGCTCATGAAGTACCTTAATCTTTTCTAAATCAGAAATGGCTTCCAACTCACCATAATCACTAAAACGATCAATGTTTTCTTTGATAATTTGGTTACAAAAACTATGAAAAGTATGGATGCTAACTTTATATGCTTCGGGTCCAATAAACTTTAGTAACCTTTTTCTCATGGCCACTACACCAGCATCCGTATAGGTTAGGCATAGAATGTTGTTTGGTCCCGAATCCGTATCCATTAATATTTTACCGATTCGTATTGCCAATAGTTGCGTTTTACCTGTACCTGGTCCTGCAATGGTTATAACTGGCCCTTCTATAGTATTTACAGCTTCTTTTTGCCTAGCATTTAATAGGTTATAAGCATTTCTGTAAATATCTCCATAATCTGAAGCTATAGCCATAAATGTTAAAATTGTGTTAATAAAATTTCTCTGTATAACTTTTGCCCTTTAGAAGGCGTCTAATAGATACAAAAGCGAAGATAGAGTTTTAAAATTAAGAATAATAGATCAGCAAGCGAGGGCCGCCGAGAGTCAAGGACTCTTCGAGCGGTCTTTTTTTTGAATAAATTTTAACTCTGTAATTCTATAAACGGAAGTCTTTCTATCCTCATTTTATTCCCATACTTTTGTGATATAATATAAATTAATGGATATTTCTGAAAGAATGTTACTCCTAGAAAAAGAGCTTCAACCTTATAAAAAAATGATGGGAGAGGCTTCAGATATTATTAGAGACAAAGAAGTGTCGGAATATCCGATACTAATTGTTCATCAGCAAGAGGTTGAGCTAGGAATAGAATTATTCAATAGCGAAAAACAAGGGGGTAAATGGTCGATTAATGCCTCTACACTGGAAGAATTCTCAGGGAAACAGTTAATTGCAAATGATAAGGTAGAAGAATTTAGAAGAACCTATAAAGATCCTGAGTTGTTCCTTTGTCTTTTTGTATTAAGCGATCTTGGATCTCAATTCATATTTACAACTAGAAATTATAATTATAATTAATGGGGACTCTTATTATTCCTGTAAAGGGGAAAACTCCTCAAATAGGAAACAATGTTTTTTTAGCTCCCAATGCAACATTGACTGGAGATGTCACCATCGGAGATGAAAGTAGCATTTGGTTTCAGGTGGTAATTAGAGGTGATGTCAATACGATTAGAATTGGTAAAAAAGTCAATATACAGGATGGGGCTGTTATTCATGGAACAATAGGAAAGGGAGATACTATTCTTGAAGATAATGTTTCCATTGGTCATAAAGCTGTTATCCATGGTTGTCATATTAAAGAGAATGTGCTGGTGGGAATGGGAGCTATTGTTTTGGACGATGCTATAATAGAATCGAATGTGATTATTGCCGCAGGAAGTGTGGTAACCATGGGCAAGAAATTGGAGTCTGGATACATTTATGCCGGAGTTCCTGCGAAAAAATTGAAGGCAATCACTACTGATATGGAAGAATTCTATATTAAACGTACAGCCGACGCATATGTTAAATACTCTAGTTACTACAAATAAAAGGATTGACGAAAAAAGACACATCTATTAATACTGGAGAGATAGGTATCAGATCCTGGGTTATTTTAGGTATTCTAAGTTTGATTTGGGGTAGTTCTTTTATCTTAATGAAAAAGACATTGGTAGCCTTTGACGCGGTTCAATTAGCAACAGTGAGGATTTGTATAGCTTCTATTGCTTTCTCCCCATTCATTGTTAAATATTGGAAGCAGGTAGATTGGTCTAAATGGAAATATATAGCCATAGTCGGATTTACTGGGAGTGGTATACCTGCGTTTATGTATGCCTTTGCTCAGACTGAGATAAGCTCTTCGGTAACAGGAATATTAAATAGTCTTACACCAATTTTCACTTTTGTGATAGGAATAGTACTTTTTCGAGCTGACTTTAGTTGGTCAAAAATGACGGGAGTGATATTAGGTTTTATTGGTGCTGCTTCATTAGTGTTATTTTCTAATGATGGGACCCAAGGATCAGGCAATTATTGGTTTAGCTTGTTGGTGGTGATTGGAACTGTTTGCTATGGTTTAAGTGTCAATACTATTAATAGATATCTAAAGGATGTCAAATCAATTATTGTAGCTTCACTGTCGTTTGGATTTATAGGAATACCGGCAGTTATCTACTTACTGTTTGCCATTGATTTTTCTGAAACTTTTCATCACCCGGATTTTTATATGTCCATGGCGGCAGTATTCGCATTGTCATTTTTCGGAACCTTTTTGGCCACGGTTTACTTTTTTGACTTAGTTAAAGAAACGGATGCTGTTTTTGCCAGTTCAGTAGCTTATATTATGCCAGCGGTTGCTTTAATTTGGGGATTTATAGATGGAGAAATCATGAGTATCATGCATATATTATCGATGGTTTTGATAGTGGGAGGTGTTTATTTAATTAAAAAATAATTGAGATGTTAAGTCAAGAGGCTTTACATATAAAGGACACTAGCGAAAAAGGAAGAGGGGTGTTTACTAGAATAGAAGTAAAAAAAGGAACCATTATCGAGCAGTGTCCAATATTAAAAATCCCTAAAGCGGAGTTGCCTATCATACATCGCACTATACTGCATGATTATTATTTTCTATGGGGAGAGGAGTTGGATCAGGCGGTTATAGCATTAGGTTATGGGTCTATTTATAACCATGCCATAGATTGTAATGCGGATTTTATTCTTGACTTCACTAAAGATTTTATAGAGATAGTAGCAATCGATGACATTAAAGCGGGTGAAGAAATCACTATTAATTATCATGGAGAGCCAGGAGAGGAAGAAAAGGTTTGGTTCGATATCGTTGAGTAGCGAATAATAAAAGACTACTTTTGAATACGCTAAGGATGTATGTATCATGAGAATAGGTGTTAATGCTAGATTTTTATACAGTAGTCAATTAGAAGGTATTGGAAGATATTCTTTTGAGACAACATATAGAATGATTAAAAAGTATCCGCAACACACTTTCGTTTTATTCTATGATAGAAGACCTGAAGATCTTTTTGAAGGTTTTAACAATGTAGAAAAAGTAATTGTCCCTCCTCCCGCACGACATCCGGTGCTTTGGAATATTTGGTTCGAATGGACCTTACCTGCCGTTCTTAAGAATAAAAATGTGGACGTTTTTTATAGCCCTGATGGTTTTCTAAGTGTGCGTTCGAAAGTACCTACGGTAATGGTTTCTCATGACCTTGCATATTTGCATTATCCCGAGCATACCAGAAGAACTATTACAAGATATTATCAGAAATGGGTTCCTAAATTTCACAGTAGAGCCAATCATATTATTGCAGTTTCGGAAGCCACAAAGGTTGATATTGTTAATAGTTATGGGTTAGCGGAAAAGGAAATTACAGTTGCCTATAACGCAGTATCAGACGGATTTAAACCCATAGAAGATAAGAGTAAGATAAGAAAGAAGTATGCTTCTGATCAGCCATACTTTATTTACTTAGGATCTTTACATCCGCGTAAAAACATTCTAAATCTAATTAAGTCTTTTGAAAGATTTAAGACAGAATCAGGTCTTTCTCACAAGTTAGTTCTGGTTGGCAGAATGGCATGGAATACGAAGGAGATTAAAGAAGGTTTGGAGCAATCATGTTTTGAGCAAGACATAATCCATTTAAATAATGTGGGAAGGGAGATTAAAGAAATATTAGCGGGAGCAGAAGCAATGGTTTATATATCGCTTTTTGAAGGATTTGGCATACCTATTATTGAGGCGATGTCTTGTGGTGTACCTGTGATATGTTCAGGAATTAGTTCAATGCCCGAAGTAGCAGGTGAGAGTGCTCTTCTAGTTGATCCTATAGACATTAAGGATATTGCTCATAAAATGAAGGACCTTGCAACAGATTCTGATCTTAGAACTAAATTGCAAGGCCTTGGGTATGAAAATATCAAACGTTTTTCTTGGGATAAGACAGCTGCCATTATATTTGATAAATTACATAGTCAAGTGTAAGACAATATAGTATGGAAAACTATTAGATTATCATGGCAAAAGACACGTTGAACGTAACATTGCCTGAACCATTATCACCAAAATTGCCAATATCTAGTAAAACACCTGCTGATGGTTCTAAATAGATATTGGGAGCTAATTTGGCAGCATACCCAAAAGTCAAGGAACTGACGAAAAAATCATTGGAATCCAGACTCAAAAGGCCAGTTCGCAATTCAACAGGTGCTTTGCCTGAGATATAGTATTTAACTCCTGCCATAAGGTTAGTAATAGATGGAGCATCTCCTGTCAAAATACTTAAGTTAAGCTTTAATGCCATATTTTCACTTACAAAGGTGCCCAGGTTAGTACTGATTGCCGAAATAGTTGAATTTCCAGCCACAATACTAACTCCAGAACCGTTAGAATATCCACCTAGAATTCCATAACCTGATTCGATGAGTATCTTTCCTTTTCTTGAAAAATTATTGTTGTCTTGAGCAGAAAGGGCATAAGAAAGGACGATAGAAATAATTAGCAATAAAGATTTTTTCATAACATTCATTTTTAATAGGTTAGAAATAAAAAATTTTATTTTGATATATAGACAAATGATGAAAAGCGAATGTTACTGAGTATTTGTTTTTATAATGTTAAAAACTGTGTGACTAGACTAAGTACCTGATGAGGGAAATAAGGAAATATAGAATGATTTGTCTGTAAAGTTTTTTTGGAAAAACTCTTACCCCATCAATATGCTTTTAACTATTTGGGCAATGGTTTTTCCATCTGCTTTACCTGCCAATTGTTGATTAGCAAGGCCCATTACCTTTCCCATATCTTTCATTCCTGAAGCTCCAGCTTTTTCGACCAAGTTTTCCAAAAAGCTTTTAAGTTCTCCCTCATCCATTTGTTTGGGCAGATATCTTTGTAAAACCTCTATTTCCTCTTTCTCCGTTTGAGCTAAATCTTCTCGATTCTGTTTGATATATATATCGTATGAATCCTGTCGTTGTTTAACCAACTTTTGAATGATTTTTATCCCTGCTTCATCATTGAATTCTTTTCCTTCTCCACTAGTTTTAAACAACAGAATTGCAGCTTTGACCGCTCTAATAGTTCTAAGAGACGCTTGATCTTTTGCTTTCATTGCTTCTTTGAGATCGCTACCGATCTTTGCTTCTAAACTCATAAAATACGCTCTATTTTTTTTGTTATAAAAATAAAATCTTTAACAGAAAGATGTTCTGGTCTTTTCGTTAACAATTCTTCCTCGAAAACAACATCATTTTGTAAAAAAGGTTTCAGCGTGTTTCTGAGCATTTTTCTCCGCTGACTAAAAGCTGCCCTTACTACTTTTCTATATAACTTGATGTCAAAGTCATACACGATATCTGTTCTTCTTTTCAATCTGATCACGGAAGAATCAACCTTTGGAGGTGGGGCGAAGGACTCAGGCGGTACAAATAGGATTTCTTCTCCTTCATAAAAGAGTTGGACAATAGCACTAATGCTACCGTAAGTTTTACTACCACTGGGAGCAATCACGCGATCGGCTACTTCTTTTTGAAACATACCCACCATTTCCGGTACCAATTGATAGTAATCTACCATCTTGATTAAGATCTGCGAGGAAATATTATAAGGATAATTACCTATAAGATAAAAGGGTTGACCATCGAACACCTTACTTAGATTAAGTTTTAAAAAATCAAGAAATATAATTTGATCTTCATCAAAGTGAAAATTCTCCTGTAAGTATGAAACCATATCTCTATCGGCTTCAACAACTCGCAAAATAATATCTTGCTCCAAAAGATACTTGGTGAGAACACCTTTACCCGGACCAATTTCTAGCACATTTTTTATTTCTTCCTTTCTCTCGAGTGCATACCCAATTGATCTGGATATTCTTTCATCTATCAAAAAATGCTGGCCGAAAGACTTTTTTGCTTTAATTCTTTTCATATAATTGGTACAAAGGTACGGATTAAATAAAGGAAGAATATAGCTTTTAGAAGCAGTTATTGTTATGAAATTTATAGTAACGAAATAAATGTACCAATTAAAAAAATCAAATATCTTCACTGCAACTAAGTGAAAAAAGTTGCAGCGAAAACAAGTCATTAATTTATTGGTAACGTTAGTTTTGTTGGCACTGATTTATTTTCAAATTAGTGGCAATACAAGTTTTGATTCCGTTAAATCAGAATTGATTGATTTAATTACCAGTAGGCCAACATGGTTGATCAGCATAGTTGTTTTATTAATGCCATGTAATTGGTGGATGGAGTCCCTGAAGTGGAAAATGTTGGTAAAACAAATACAGCCTTATACTATGGGACAATCGTGGATTTCTATACTTATAGGAAATGCATTGGGAATTGTCACTCCCGCAAGGCTAGGAGAGTATGCAGGTCGTTTGGCAGGTGTTTATAGAAAAAATAGACCTCGGGCCATTACATTAAATTTTGTAAATAGTGTTTCACAGAATACGGTGAATGTTGTTGTAGGAATATTGGGAACCTTTATATTTCTGAAAATTAGAGGAACGATAGAATCGGGCACCTACTATATATATTTGATGTCTGCATTGCTGTTAGTTATTTTGATTGTTGTAGTATATTTCAATATACCAACCATTTTTAAGATGCTTGGAAAGATTCCCTGGCCAGGAAAACTTAAAGGATGGATAGATCAGATATTATTGACTCAGGGTGTACCTAATAACTTAATGTTGAGGTTGCTTTTATTGTCATTGATTAGGTATACTATTTTTAGTACTCAATATCTAATCGTTTTGAAATGGGTGGGCCTGGATTTAGGAGTGATGAAAATGTATGCTGGGATAGCGATGATTTATCTGGTCCAGTCAGGAATACCTCTCCCTCCGCTTAGCGGATTATTAGCCAGAGGGCAAATAGCAATTTTAGCTTGGTCGGGTTATGACGTAAGTATGCCCTTAGTTTTAGTGGCAACTTTTGTGCTTTGGTTCATAAATTTAATAATTCCCGCCTTGGTTGGCGTAACACTTATTCTATTAAACCGTTATAGTTCAAATACTTATAGCCATGAAGATTAAAGCATTATTGATCATAAGCATTTGTTTTATCCTATTAAGTTTTAAAAACGAACACGGCATTGATGTAGATTCCGAATTATGTAGAATTGAAAACAAGTCTTTTGAAGGAGGAGAAAAGCTGGTATACAAGCTCTATTATAATTGGGGATTTGTATGGATTCCGGCGGGAGAAACCACTTTCTACATCAAAGAAAATGAAGACACGTATGAAATATCTGTAGATGGTAAGACATATCCATCTTATGATAGTTTTTTCAAGGTTAGGGATTTTTATTATACCAAAATAGATAAGGAGACCTTATATCCCATCAGTTTTGTAAGACATGTAGCAGAAGGAAATTATAGAAAGTATGATAGTATTTCATTTGACCAAAAGACGATGGTTGCGAAGTCTTTTAATGGAAAGACCAAAGAAACTTCTAAGACTCAGGAACACGAATTAGGAGAATGTATGCAGGATTTGGTATCTGTACTTTATTCTTTTAGAAATGCTGAAATTGACGATCTTAGGAAAGGAGATTATTTACCCACTAAGATTTTCTTTGACAAAGAAGTGTTTCCCATTAAGTTGCACTATGAAGGTCGACAGAAAAAGAAGAAGATAAAAAAATTAGGTAAATTTAAAACGATAAAAGTGGTGCCGGAATTGATTGTAGGAGAAGTATTTAAGGAAGGTGATAAAATGAATATTTGGGTATCTGATGATGAGAATAGAGTTCCACTAATGATAGAATCTCCTATTAGTGTAGGAAGTGTAAAAGCTGTTTTAAAATCTTACGACGGACTTCGATACCCTTTAAAAGCTAAACTATAAATTGGCCTATGAACAAGAAGCTTGTCTATTTCGGTCTAGTCATATTGTTAGTCGCAGTAGCCTTTTGGTATGGACTTAAAATGTCGTTCAGTAAAAAGTATGAATCCGTAAAAGCAGATGTGATTATTGAACAAATGAGAGAGGTAGCGAAAATGGTTTCTGTTGAAGCCAATGTTTCAGAGATGTATAATCATAAGGAATATTACTCATGGGATATTAGTCCACTTAGAAAAAGTGCTTTAGTAAGGGTTAATGCAAAAGTAATGGCAGGATTTGATTTAGATAAAATGGTTTTTACAGTTGATAGTATTAATCGAACTATTATTATCTCCAACATTCCTTCTTCGGAAATTATTGCGATAGATCATGACTTGGATTATTATGATATTTCTGAGGGTGTATTTAATAAGTTTTCCGAGAATGATTATAACAAGATCAATGCAAAGGTAAAACTACTTGTAGAGAAGAAAGCATTAGAAAGCGACATCCTTAGCAAAGCAGATTTACAGAGGGATAAACTTTTGGATCTCTATGAAAATATGATAGAGGCAATGGGCTATAGGCTGGAAACGAAACAACTGGTTACTCCAAGCTTCAGAGGCTGATACCACTCATATTATTAGATAAAAACCCCTTTTGTCGCTGCGATTTGATTTTCTAATATTAAATAATCGTAACTTTGTTTTCTTCGCTTTAAAAAAATGGTAAATGAGTGAACATATCAAGCATGAATGTGGCTTAGCCATGGTCAGACTGCTTAAACCCCTGGACTATTATCGAGATAAGTACGGTACTGCATTGTATGGTCTAAATAAGCTGCAATTACTAATGCAAAAGCAGCGAAACAGAGGACAAGACGGAGCTGGTGTAGCTACGATCAAATTAGATATGCCACCGGGATCTAGATATATAAGTCGGAAGAGAAGTAATGCATCTAATTACCTTACTGATGTGTTTAATGGCATCTACGGTCATTTTAATGAGGTGAGTGAGGAGCAAATGAATGATATTGATTGGCTCAAGGTTAATAAGCCTTATACAGGTGAATTACTACTGGGCCATCTCAGATATGGTACACATGGAGTAAACACTATTGAGACTGTTCATCCATTTCTTAGAGCGAATAACTGGATCACTAGAAATTTGGTTTTAGCAGGAAATTTCAATTTGACCAATATAGACGAACTTTTTCAGGAGTTATTATCCTTTGGACAGTATCCTAAGGAGAAGTCTGATACAGTCACTGTTCTTGAGAAAATAGGCCATTTTTTGGATGATGAGGTACAGCGTTTGTTTAATTGGTTTAAAGCGGAGGGCCTGACGAATCAAGAGATCAATGAAAAGATCATATATCACCTAGATATTCAAAGAATCCTACAAAGGTCGTCTAGAAAGTTTGACGGCGGATACATTATGGCGGGGATGATTGGTCATGGTGATGCGTTTGTCTTTAGAGATCCTTCCGGAATAAGACCTGCTTTTTATTATCAGGACGATGAAGTGGTAGTAGTAGCTAGTGAACGTCCCGCCATTCAGACTTCTTTTGGTATTAGGATTAATAAAGTAAGGGAATTACAAAGAGGCCATGCTTTAATTATAAAGAAGGATGGAAGAGTTTCGGAATTACCTTGCAAGGATCAACAAGAAAGAAATGCTTGCTCATTTGAGAGAATATATTTTTCAAGAGGAACGGACAGAGATATATATCTGGAGAGAAAGAAACTTGGAGAATTGATGGCCGAAAAGGTTTTAAAAACAGTAAACTACGATCTTAAGCATACGGTTTTCTCTTTTATTCCAAATACGGCAGAAGTTTCTTTCTACGGCTTGATTCAAGGGATAGAAAAGCACGTTAATAAAATTCAAAAGGAAAGAATACTTAAGGAAGGGGCAAAATTAACAGAAGAAGAACTAGAAAATATTTTAAGTCTACGGCCTAGAGTGGAGAAGTTGGCTGTTAAAGATGAAAAATTGAGAACTTTTATAGCCGATGATTCATCCAGGGGTGAAATGATGAGGCATGTCTATGATGTTACTTATGGGATTGTTGAAAATGAAGTGGATACGTTGGTATTGATAGATGATTCTATTGTAAGAGGAACCACCCTTAGAGATAGTATTCTATCTAATTTAAGTCGGTTACACCCTAAAAAAATTGTTATTCTTTCATCAGCACCTCAGATAAGATATCCAGACTGCTATGGAATAGATATGAGCAAAATGAAAAGCTTTGTAGCCTTTCGAGCCTTAGTTGCCTTGATTGAGGAGTCAGGACAAGAAGCTCTGTTAGAAAAAGCATATTATAAATGTTTGGAAGAGGAGAAAAAACCCTTGGGAGAGATGGAAAATGCAATTCAGTTTCTTTATGATTTGTTTAGTTATGAGCAGATATCTGAAAAGATAGCAGAGATCATTACACCTAAGCATATCAAGCCTGAAGTGGAAGTTATCTATCAGACAGTAGAAAAACTACATGAGGCCTGTCCCAATAATAAAGGAGATTGGTATTTTACTGGAAATTATCCTACTCAGGGAGGAGTAAGAGTAGTTAATAGAGCTTTTATTAACTATATGGAGAAGAAAGATGTGAGGGCTTATTAAAAGTTTTCACTTATTTTAATTGGCAAGTTTAAAAAAGTATTTTCGTTGTAATATGTTTCATTTGATCCTTCTATCATGGCACTATACATTTATGAGTATCAGAATAAGACTCATTTTGGAAAACTAATATATAAATGCCAGAATGTTCAACGTTAAATTTGAACTCTAGGTTGAAATCGACTTTTTGTTTTTCTAACAATTTGCCCGATATATCAAAGAGCAGAATACTTCCGTTAGTTGGGTTTTCATCTAGAAAAGTAGCGGTTATAGTTAGGTCCTTGACCCAAGAACTGATTTTGTATTGAGGAGATGTTATAGGATTCTTGTTATGTAATAAGGATTGGTCTTGAACGGCTTTAACGACTTCATTAGAAGTCATAGAAGATGATGAGGGCCGAACAAACAATCTATAATCTTCCACCTCCCCGTATGCAATTTCTCCACATGGTGCGTTATAAGTGGTATAAGGATAACCCATTGAAACTCGCATTCTTACCATTCCTTGTACATCAGATGGAACTGTAAAAGGAGCATAAAATTTCCAATCTGTAATGGTATCAATGATCATTTCTCCCAGATCATTAAAGTCTTCATCCTGATTCCAATCAATAAATACTTTCCATCTTTCATCAAACTGTGCTCCACTAAACCCCGGATAGCAAATCAAATTATATGATTGATTGTTATAAACGGATGGCCAAAAGTAACCACAAGTAGCATCAAGATATCCTTCATTATTTCCTGTGACGATATTTTGGGAATTGAGGTATAGTTTTTCTATCCACTCATAGTATGTACTCTGTCCAAAATTACTGCAATAGTAATCATCAGATTGAATTACAACAGTATGGTCCTCTACCTCGCCTGAGTCTAAATACCCACATACTTCATAAGTGTCGGGGTATTTTACCGTAACTATTCTCATTCTGGTTATTCCCTCCACAGCATCTTCTGGAACAATAATATTCGTACTTCTAATGTCATGAGTTCCAAAACCACCTAATATCCGTTCATCAGAGTCAAATACTGAATCCTGATTCCAATCTATCCAGACAGCATATGCTTTTCTTGTATTGTCATTAAAGTGGAATATGGTATGATTACAACCATCTACCAATAAGTTGATTTTACTGTTATGATAACCATAGCTGCCATCATCTCCCGTTATTATTACTTTTTCAGAAGAGTAAATTTTTTCTACCCAAACGTTATGAGGGTTGATTGATTTGGCAATACAATAAGGGGCCTGAGCATTAATAATTTGAGCAATCAAACAAAAGAGTATTATTGATACTAAAGAAGAACTATTCATTGTTATGAATATTATGTGTTAAATAATAATTCAAATAAACAATGATATAAGGGTAGAGTCAATGACTATTTATTGATTGGCAGTTCTGACTGAGAAAATGGTATTTTAAAAAGTTGTAAGTAGAGAATTATATTTTAAGAATTTTAACAAAATATATTTTATCCTCAATAGCTAGCCTTAAAATGTAAGAACCATTTGATACATCATCTAAGCTTAAAGGAAAAGAGAGGGAATCAAAAGAAGTTTTGTTTAGTATTTTTCCTAATATACTTATCAATTCTACCTTGAGTTCTTTTTGCAGAGGATTTTGAATAATTAAATAGTCTTTAGCAGGATTTGGATACACTTGAATTCCTATTTCAGATAATTCTGTAATGTTTGATATAGCATCCATACCATCACAATCTTCATCTATCCCATTATTGGGTATATCTTCTGCCTCGGGATGAATATTGGGGTCGGTGTCATCACAATCGCCGTATTGTGTTACTAATTCCGCTTGTTCCAAACAAAAATCTTCGGCTGTGTTATCATCTCCATAGCCATCTCCATCACTGTCTGTATAGTAAGTTATGAATTCTAACCCTTCATCAATATTGCCATCGCAGTTATTATCTATGTCGTCACAAACTTCTTCAGCATTGGGGTGGACAGATGGATTGTTATCATTGCAGTCTTCCAAGTTATGATATCCATCTTTATCCATGTCAGTAATTACAGTGGTTACCGTGGTATTGGTCGTGATGGGGTAATTAAAGTCAAAATAAATATTGGCCGTATTTTTAAGGCTGTCACCAACTTGAAGGTGATCTCAGGTTTTAATCTTGTAAGCGACATAACCTTTATTGTCACTTTCTTGGTAAGGCAAGTATATATCCTGAAAAACGAATTGAACCACATCACCATCAGTCCTAGCAAATACGGGATGCGATGAATCAGTCACATGTAGACTATTGATATCAAATACTTCAGGGTTAATCTCATCAAGGATAGTAATATTCACGGCATCTGCTGTACCCGTATTCTCAAATCGAATTAGATAATCCACATAATCCCCGACCATATTGTCTAAAAGTGTAGTGCCTTGCAAGCAGGTCTTATCGTTGGGATCATAAGAATTGACTACATCTTGCATTAGTACGAATTCATTATTGGGTAGATAATACTCTTTTTCATCTGGCGTGATTTGAGCGGTATAGCTAATCCTACCTCCTGTCAATGGAGGATTATCCATAGGTGAGTTAAGCTTCATCGTAAAATAGATTTCCCTCTCTTCGAAGGGTTTTAAGTCAGAGTAGCCAAAGGATAGGACCCCTTGATCATCTATCAAGTTAGGCGTAGCACCTATAAAGGTGCTAATATCTTCTGGATAATCTATTTGTATAATTCCGCTAGAATTCGTGTTTCCCTGATTTTCATAAATGAGTTTATAGTCTACCTCAAATCCTGGACGTGCCTGATCTAAAGGCAATATGGTGATATCTATATCTACACATGCTGAATCTATGGGCCATATACAAAAGTCTTGCAAATACGGGCTGGAAGTGCTATTTAGTTCTATAAGAGCAGTATCGGGTGTGAAATGAAATAACTCAGAATTTTCAACTTCCAATGAGATAGAATACGTATCCTCTGGCAATCGTACTAAATATTTATCATCTGTATAATTTGGTCGATAAAGAAAGGAGTTCCCATTATCTAATTCAAAATGAAAACCAGTAATTGTGTCTTGAACTGTACTACAATTTGGTTCTGAACCAAAGGTGACAGCTCCTGCAATCTCATACAAAGCTCCATCAAATAATAAATCACAATAGGTAATTAGAACTACGCTATCAGGTGACAGGACACTTTTGACATATTCAAGCTCTTGTTCATCTAAGCATATCGTCAATAATTCTGCATTGTTGTGAGTGATTAATAATTCAAGGACAGAGCCATTGTGCATATCAATATATTCCAATGGATTGTCATTACATTGAAGTGAGGTCAAACTGAGATTTTCTGATACATCTAAACTAGTTAATAAATTATGGCTACAATTCAACATTGGGTGAGAACTGAAACCATTAAATGGAGTCCCAAGTAAGAGGTTTTGAGACACGTCCAACTCGGTTAATGAGTTGTCTCTGCAATCCAACTTTGTGAGATTGGCATTTTGAGATACATCCAACTCGGTCAATGAATTACTGTTGCAGAGTAATATTGCAAGATTCGGGTTTTGGGATACATCAAGTGCTGTTAAAAAATTACTAGAACAAGCCAATTGTTGAAGGTTTGGATTTTGACTAACATCTAATTCCGTCAATGAATTGACTCTACAATCCAACAGTCTCAGTTTCAAATTTTGACTAATATCTAATTCCGTCAATGAATTACTGGCACAACTCAACTCTTCAAGCTTAGTATTTTGACTAACATCCAAATCGGTTAATGAATTGGTCGCACAACCTAAATATTCCAAATCAGCATTTTGACTAACATCCAAATCGGTTAATGAATTTCTAGAGAAATTTAAATACTTCAGTTTAATATTTTGACTAACATCTAATTCTGTCAGCGAATTCCATCCACAATCTAAATATTCCAAATCAGCATTTTGACTAACATCCAATTCTGTCAATGAGTTACTACCACTATCTAGTTCTTTCAAAACTGAGTTTTGACTAATATCCAATTCTGTCAGTGAATTGTAACCAAAAACCCAACTCTTCAAGCTCAGCATTTTGACGAACATTCAATTCTGACAAGGAATTCCGTTCGCAATTTAATTCCTTCAAATTAGTATTCTTGCTAACATCTAACTCAGTTAATGAATTCTTCCTACAATTCAATGTTTCAAGCTTAGTGTTTTGATTAACATACAAATCTGACAAGGAATTCCATTCGCAGTCTAATACTTCCAGATTGAAATTTTGACTTATGTCCAATTCTAATATTGAATTTCTTGAGCAATTGAGATCAACAAGATTTACCAAAGCTTCAATACCAACAAGGCTTGCGATTCCTCTATCTTGGACATTAATAGAATTCACAACCTCCGCCTCACTCACCTGTATCTCACCATCACCATTCGTATCAACCCCTTCATCAATCAAGGCCTGTTTGAAATTAGGGTCAGGGATGTCTACTATGTCTTGGGAGAAAGAACATAACGTACATAAAGAAAAGAGAATAATAAAATATAACTTCATGATATTTTCTATAGTTAATCAGCTATAACATCAAAAAATGGTTTCGTGACATTAGACTCCATGTAAGTTATAAAGAATATTTTAGAACCACACAAAAAGGGAAGAAGATAAAACATTATCTTCTTCCCTTTTTTACTTGTTACGGTAGTTTTAGATGGTCGAAAGTCTCCTTCTCATCCACCCTTTGGTTCTAAATATCATCCAAAATATAACAGGGACGATAATCAGTGTTAGGAAAGTGGCAATGATCAAACCATATATTACAGTCCAAGCCAAAGGCCCCCAAAATATTACATTATCGCCTCCCATGTAAATCTTTGGATCGAACTCGCTAAACAAAGAGAAAAAATCGATATTGAAACCAATGGCCAAAGGTATTAGCCCCAGTACAGTAGTAATAGCCGTCAATAATACAGGTCTGAGCCTTGCTTTACCTCCTTTAACAACCGCTTCGAAAACATCATTTAATGCCAATTGTCTGTCTTCTTCAAGTCCGAGTTCTTCTTTTTTACGATCCAGTAGCAATTGTATATAATCGAGAAGCACCACTCCATTATTTACCACAATTCCGGCCAAAGAGATAATACCCATCATAGTCATCATAATCACGAAAGGAGCTCCTGTAAATACCAATCCACCAAATACTCCTATCAAACTAAGGAAAATGGCCGTCATTATAATGGCTGGCTTAGATACTGAGTTGAATTGGAAAACCAAAATCAACATAATCAGCCCTAATCCAGAGAAGAAGGCTTTCATCAGGAATGCCATTTGTTTGTTCTGTTCTTCTATCTGACCAGTATAATCTATTCGTACGCCGTTGGGAACATTATAACTTTCCATTTCTGCTTGAATTTGTGTCACAATGGCTCCTGCATCGGTGTATCCCGGAGCCAAGCCAGAATATACTGTTACGATTCTTTTATTATTCTTGTGCTTGATAGCACTAAAACCTGACGTGTTTTTATAACTCGAAACAGAAGATATGGGAATTTCTTTTAACTGACCCATTTGATTCCTGAACACAATGTTTTGATCAAATAAGGCATTGGTATTATATCTGTTTTCTTCATTAAATCTTACATTGATATCATAATCTTCACCATCTTCTTTGTAAATATTGGCCTTAACACCGAATAAAGAATTTCTCAGTTGTTGTCCTATTTGAGCAACTGAAAGCCCTAGTTCCCCCGCTTTTTCACGATCAATTTCAACATCAAGTGCGGGCTTAGATTTATTAACATCAATTTTGAGCTCGTCTATGCCTGGAATATTCTTAGAATTAATAAAATCTCTCATTTCTCCAGCAGTGGCTATAAGTTGGTCATAATTCTTGCCTTCTAATTCTATATTAATTGGATACCCTACTGGTGGTCCTGCTACATCTTTTTCTACAGAAATGGCAACACCAGGATAAATACCCTTAAGACTTTCTTGTATTTTTTGTCTTAACAATTCACTATCTCGTCCTTTTCTATACTTATATTCTCTCATTGATAAAGTAATCTTACCACGATGAGGCATTTCAGCAGCTGATCCACTGTCGGTTTGAGGATTTCCAGCTCCTTGTCCTACCTGTGAGACACCGGATTCAACAAGAAAATTGTAGTCTCCATCCATGTACTCATTGTCATTCATAACCTGGTATACTCTTTTTTCTATAGCCTTTGTGATTTCATTGGTTTTTTCTATTGCTGTTCCCTGTGCATATTCGATGTATACAATCACCTGATTTGGTTTATTGTCAGGGAAGAATTCCACTTTGGTACGCTGACTAGCTACAGATTGACCAAACATCATGAAAGACATTATTAGGAGGGTGAAAGCCCCTATAATAAACGCATAAGGCCTCCATTTGGTAAGAGCAAATTTTAAGAATTTTTCATATAGTCTTTCTAAAGTATACAGGACATATTTTCTAAATAGAATGGATAAAGGAAACAAGACATATTTATATACCCATAACATAATGGCAAAAAAGATAAGAAGATTACCCAAACCTTTTGTTCCTACCATATGAAATAAGAGCCCCAAGATCGTTAAGGATACACTCAGAAAAAGTAATCGCTTATTGGGTATCTCTTTTTCACCAACTTGCATAAATTGAGATACCATCATCGAGTTTATAAATATGGCGACAAAAAGAGAAGAACCTAAAACAATAGACAGGGTTATGGGAAAATAGATCATGAACTGCCCCATTGTCCCTGGCCATAGTCCTAGTGGAATAAACGCGGCTATAGTTGTAGCCGTTGAGATAATAATTGGAAAGGCAATCTCACCAATTCCTTTTTTAGCTGCCTGTATCCTCGACATTCCTTCTTCTTCCATCAAACGATATACATTTTCTACTACCACAATTCCATTATCAACGAGCATTCCCAGACCCATGATCAAAGCGAATAGGATCATGGTGTTCATTGTATAGCCAAGGGTTTCTATGATAACAAATGACATTAGCATAGACATGGGAATAGCAAACCCCACGAAAAGAGCATTACGGAAACCGAGGAAAAACATAAGAACACCAATCACTAGAATAATTCCGAAAATAATATTGTTAACGAGATCATTAACTTGATTTATAGTCCTTAATGACTGATCATTGGTAATGTTTACCTGAAGGTCTTGGGGAAATACATTTTCTTTTGTCTCTTTTACGATGGCCTGAATCTTTTGTGCGGCTTCAACCATGTTTTTACCTGCTCTTTTTTTGACATCAAGCATAATTACACTGTGGCCAAACTCACGAGCATAGGTGTTTTTTTCCTCTTCCTCAAAGCTGATCTCGGCTATATCCCTCAGATATACCGGACCATCAAGATCTTTCACAACAAAATCTTTGAGTAGGCTAGGAGTAGAAACTTCTCCTAATATTCTAATGGCTCTTCTTTGTCCTGAGGCTTTTATCGAGCCAGCAGACATCGTCATATTTCCTCCCTGAATGGCATTAATCACATCTTGAAAACTTACTTTGGCAGCCATCATCTTGTAGACATCGACAGCAACCTCCACCTCTTTTTCCTGTGCTCCCCTGATGTCAACTTGTTTAATTTCTGGAAGGACTTCAATTAAATCTTCAAGATATTCACCGTACTGTTTTAATTTCTCTACAGGATAATCACCAGAAATGTTTAGGTTTAGAATAGGCATTTCCTCAGACATGGATAAATCAAAGACATTGGGCTCCACCTTTGCGTTGTTGAATGTAGGCCAATCTTCGTTTACAGTTTCAGCGTCAACTTGGTCTTTTACTTTTAATTTTGCAGACTCAACAGATATTTTCTCATCAAATTCCACAATAATCATCCCATAGTCCTCTTGAGCGGTAGAGTTGATCTTTACTACATTACTCACCAATCCTAGTCTTTTCTCTAATGGGTTGATGATAAGCTTTTCAATATCTTCTGCCGTATTTCCAGGATAAACCGTACTAACGTATATCTTGGTTTCTTTTATTTCAGGAAAATTTTCTCTAGGCAGGCTAAAGTATGATGAAATACCCATGAATAGGATTAAACTGAGCATTACATAAATGATGGTTTTATTATCAATGGCCCAAGAAGAAAACCAAAATTCCTTATTCACTTTTTTATTTGCCATTATATTTTATTTGATTTTTAGAAAATGCCAGAATCTTTATTCGCGAATTCAATTTATAGGTTCAAAATTTCTACCTTTTGACCATCTCTAACACTTCTTGACCCTTCCAGTACAATTTGTATGTTGTTAGATAGTCCTTCTTTAATTTCGATTAGATCTCCTTTGGTTTTACCAGTTTTTACGAAAGTTTTGGTAGCTGTAGCTGTGTTTGAATTGCTTACATTAGAAATGGCATAGACATATTGTTCGCCATCAGCGTTTTCAGAAATAATATTTTGTGGTACCAAAATTGCATTTTTATTAGTATAGTCGTTGATATTGAGTCTGGCAGTTAGGTTTGGCTTTATCTTACCAGATCTGTTGGGCACACCAATTTCCACCTTAAAGGTACGGTTGTTAGGATCTATGAAATTACTGATTTGTCGAATTTTAGAGTCGATTGTGTCTTGCAATACGGGAAAATAGGCCCTGACAGACGTTCCTTTAGTGATGTACGCAAGATACTTTTCTGGTACTACGGCCTCGATATACATATTATTTAGGTTGATTATTCTAAGTAATGGAGTCATACCAGCTCCAACTACAGTACCTTCTTCAGAAATTATATCATCAATTATCCCTGAATAAGGGGCAATTACTTTGGTCTTTTCCAATTGTTTTTTGAGTTGACTTACTGCTTTTTGTTGTGCTTCATAAGCCGATTGTGCTTGAAGAAATTGTATTTCGGAACCAATTTTTTGATCCCACAACCTTTTCTGACGCTCGAAGGTTGTTTTCGCCAACTCTTCATTTATTTCTAATTGTGCCAATTGTTGCGAAAGACCACTATCATCGATGGTTGCTAAAACTTGACCTTTGGAAACTCGTTGTCCGTTTCTGACATGCACATTGGTTAGTATACCAGATATTTCTGGCATTAAAACCATGTTTTGTTTGGTTTGAACACTTCCTTGAAGGTCAAAATAGTGTACGAACTCCTGTTCTTTTACCGTATAAGTAGTAATTAATGGTAGTTTTTCTACGCTGTCAAGTTTAGCGATGGCCTCATCCAGTTTTTTTAAACTGTTAATAACATCTTGCTGCTGAGTAACCAGTTCTGTTCTTTTCTGACGAATTTGAGTCAAATCATCAGACATGATAATCTCGTCAATGGTTTGCTTTTTCTCACCACCGCAAGAGAACAATGTTATACCTAAAATCAATATTAAGAATTGTTTCATTTCGCTATAATATTTTTATAGTTTACCTAATGCTATTTTTAGTTCTGTTTGAGCATTAACAAGCTCGTATAATGAATTAATGTATTCTCCCTGAGCACTATATAATTCGGCTTCGGCTTGAGTGATTTCAATACTTGAACCCACCCCTTCCTGGAATTTTATATTGGTTTTTCTATATATTCTTTCTGTTGTATTCAAGTTGTCTTGACTGTTGAGTAACGATTGGTATGCATTACCAAGAGCGAGTTCTGCGTTAGAGACTTGCATTCTTATAGATGTTTCAAGTTGTTTTTTTTGCAGTTGGAGTCTTTCTATTTCTATTTTACTATTCTGACTTTGTGCAGATCGACTTCCTCCATCATAAATAGGAACGTTAATTCCAACTCCTGCAAATGCACTATTCAACCAACCGGCTTCATTACTATCGAATAAATCTTCTCTTTGTAGAGCACTCTGCACATTTCCAAATGCCCTTACGCTAGGATATTTTTTAGCGTTAATACTTTTTAAGTTTAATTGATTCAGATGTATCGAGGTATTTAAAAGATCATACTCTACTCTGTTGGAATATTCTAAACCAGGAGTTTTTACAAGTAATGAATTGTTAAGCTCCATGACCGAATCCATGTCATCAGATAACTGTATTTCATCAGAAATAGGATATTCCATTTGGAACTTCAAAACATTTTTACTAATCTCTATCAGATTTGTAAGATTGGAAATTTCCAATTCTAGTTTGTCGTGTGATAACTGTAATCTATCTACGTCTAGTGATTCGATAAAACCATTTTCATACATGGCTTGAGCATCGGAAAGTGATTTTTTTATGACTGAAAGATTGTTTTCAACTACTTCTAAGTTTTCTTCGGCTATCAAGACGGATAGATATGCTTTTGTCGTCTTTGATTTAACATCTTCTATCGTAAGATTTATTTGTTTGAGAGCCAATTCTCTATACAATTTAGCAGCCTTCAGACCATAAATGTATGATCCGTCAAAAATGAGGCTGTTTATTTCGACACCAGCAGTAAGGTTATGTGGCTGAAAAAATGAAAAGTTGTTTGTATTTGGAGGACCTAAGTCTCTTTCCGGAATAACAGATTCGTCAAAAAGAACCCTATATACACTAGGAGTGATGAAATCAGCTATGGGTTGTTGAGGTACGGCAAAATAATATTGATAGTTAATTGAGCCGGTTACTTGTGGTATTCCAATGGCTCTATACTCTTTAACCGTGGCATCGGCTGTTTTGCTTTCAAGAGAGCTAATTTTAATATTTGTATTGTTCTTAATAGCATACTGCACTGCTTCTTCGAGGCTAAAACTTTGAGTTTGAGCTTGAAGGCCAAGACCTATTAGGAAAAGCATTGACAGATTAATAATGTTCTTCATATTTATAATGCTAATGATTGAAACAGTTCTTTTTTATCTGGATTTAGGAGACCATGAATGTGGTATATAATGAGTTCTTTTAAGAGTTGTACTCTTTCGTAGTGTCTGAGTGAAAATATTTTTTCATTGGTGACACTCATGCACATCTGAACATATAATTTAGCTATGATATCAGCATTTACATCCTGCCGATATAGGTTTTCATTTTTTCCTCTTTCGATATTCTTCTTAATAGTAGAATAAATAAAAGTAAAATGCTGTTTTTCCACAATACTCCATGTCTCCCTGTGGTATTTTTGTAAGTCATGTACTGTGGATGGACTCATCTGTCTAAAGAAATTCAGTACGTGCCTTCCTACCTTGATTTTTGCGTCAACAGCATTCTCAGCATTTTTGCAGATATCATTTACGATTTTTTCATCTTCTTCAATATATGCTTGGACAGCTTTTTTAACCAATTCCTTCTTTGTAGAGAAGTACTGATACAGCGTTTTTTTCGACATACCTAAAGTCGCAGCAATGTCATCCATACTAACGCTTTTTACACCCAATCGCATAAATAATTGAAAACTATGAAATAATATTTTGTCAGACAGGCAAATCATGGCCGCAAATATATTTTTATTTTAAACTTTGGAAACTATGAAAACTGTTAAAGTTTCCTAAATATTTAAATAACTAAGAGAACCTTAAACAAGAACCTTAGAATTTTGTTCTTATATACTCAAAAAATATCATGGAATTATTTTTATTTTTTCTTGTATTCTTCTTTTCTGTTTTTGTGTTGAGAACATGGATCGTATGGAAAAGGACTAGCATCATGCCTTTTAGATTCAATAGGAAGGATGATGCACATGGATACATTGGACGGATATATGCTTTTGTTTTATTATTGGAGTTCCTTATCGTTTCGATCTATGCATTTAAGTCTGCTTGGTATAAGTATTTACTTCCGTGCTGGTATTTTGAGAATTCTATAATATCAAATATTGGATGGGCATTACTTATGTTTTCTTTAATAATTATTTGGGTAGCTCAATCTCATATGGCGGATTCCTGGAGAATAGGAATTGACCATGAGAATAAACCAAGATTAGTTACCAATGGAATATTTTCTCTATCAAGAAATCCCGTTTTTTTAGGAATAATACTGGCAAGTGTAGGTGTTTTTATGGTAGTGCCTAACGCATTTACATTACTAATATTAGGCCTATCTTTTGTTAGCATTAATACGCAAATTAGACTTGAGGAAGAACATCTACAAGAAGAGTTTGGAAACTCGTATAGTGAGTACAGATCAAAGGTGCGACGATGGATTTAGAAATAAGTAAACGGACTTCTTACAGAGATATACCTAATTAAATTTCCCCAACAATAGATTCATTTACATTGATAATATGATCACCTACTTTTTCTAATGAAGAGAAAATATTATTATAAATCATAGCCGTCTTGGGATTGTAATCATCATCACCTATTCTTTCTAAGTTGTGCGTTCGCAATTTATTTCTAAACTTATTTATTTCTTTTTCTACACTTCTTGCGTTATCAAGTGTTACGTTGGCATAATCCGGTTCGTTTAAGTTATTCACCATTATTTGTAAAGCCCTATCTACTATTTTAAACATTTCGTTCAAATAGTTTCTCTGATCCACCAAAAAGAATCCTTTTTCTTCGATTTTCTTTTCTAACGTTTTAGATATTTGAAAATAAATATCACCCATACGTTCCAAATCATTGCAAATATTCAGGATAGACCTAAGTCTTAAACTTGTATCACCTGTAATCTCTTGATTAGATAACTTAGTAATATATTCCGTAATTTCAATTTCAATCTTATCTGTTATTTTTTCGTATTTCTTCAGCTTTTTTAGTAGTTTTTTCTGCCTCTTAGATTCTGTAGAATTCATCAATTCATTGGCCATATTATTCATTCGGGCAGTAACTTCTCCAAAATGGGCGGCTTCTTTTTGAAGTTCAATTGTCGCTAATTCTGGTGTTAATGTATTTGTACCAATAAAGCGTAGATTGCCTTCTTCATCATCTTCGTCTTCACTATAAGGAACACTTTTTATAGCTGCTCTCACCAGTATGGGAACGAACCCAAGCAGGAGAAGAACATTGACCAAATTGAAGGCCGTATGAAACGCAGAAAGGCCTATGGGCATATCATCAGGATTGGTAAAAGGATCCCCTACTCCCAAAACATTTTGGAGAAATGAAGACAAAATAGGTAGGAAGAAGGGAAGCAAGATTACCATCCATGTAACACCTATTATATTAAACATAGAGTGAATTCTTGCGGATCTTTTAGCATTGGTATTACCAACTAGCGAAGCCAACTCTGCAGTTATGGTTGTTCCAATGTTTTCACCTAAAATCATGGCAGCTGCAATATCAAAGGGCAGCCAACCCTGAGCACACATGGTAAGAGTAATGGCCATGGCGGCACTTGATGATTGCACAATTATGGTGACCAAAGCACCGATGAGAACAAATATAATCCTGGAAAATATACCCCATTGTGCAAAATTCGTAAGAAAACTTAATGCTTCAGGATTTCCTTTCAAGTTGGGAACAGCATCTTTAAGATAACCGAGACCTAGGAAAAGAATTCCAAATCCGAGTATAAACTCACCCCAATACTTAAATTTATCTTTGTTGGAGAAAATCATTGGTATGGCAAAAGCAAAAAGAGGAACAGAATAAGCGGCTAGTTTGACTTTAAATCCTAGCAGAGATACCAACCAACCTGTTACGGTAGTTCCAATATTGGCTCCCATCATAACCCCAGCGGATTCTACTAATGAAAGTAGACCAGCATTTACAAAACTTACCGTCATTACAGTGGTGGCCGAGGACGATTGAACAAGGGCCGTGATAAGAAATCCCGTAAAGACGCCTAAGAACCTGTTTTTGGTCATACTTCTCAGGATATTTCTTAGCTGAGAACCAGCGGCTCTTTGAATTCCATCACTCATTACCTTCATACCATAGATAAAGAAGGCTAAAGCACCTAATATTTGAATTATATCCCAAAATCCGAATTCCATTCTATTGCTAAATTTAAAAAGTTTAGGTTTTTTTCTTCATTACTACCCAGCAGATACAGAAGGCAAAACTAAGCGTTACAGTGTTAACTAATTATTAAATGCTTAAAGATAATATCTTAAATGAGTAAGTGTTAGTTAGATTTAAATTATGAAATGAATTCTCTATTAAAGGACGGCTTATTCTTGTCAGGAATATCTTAAATTTGAGAATTGTATAAACTAATAAATTGAATTTGGAGTAGTAACTCGCTATTGACTTTATGAAGGCTAAAAATTTTTGTATTCGTTTGGCTATTTGGGCATCTTTACTTGGTCAATTTAGTATTTGTTGTTCGGAAGTTTATACCATTTTTGCCGAAGAATATCCAGAGCTTCAGGAGATATCTTTGGAAGAAGATAAGGAGATTGAAGAAAAAGAAAAAGAAAATCAGGACAGAATAAGTTCAGAAAGTCATTTTGAGAAATCTATTATTTTCCAAAGTATTGGAGCTATCGTTTATCAAAAGTGTTTTTCAAAAATCCTTTGTCTGGAAATACAAACTCCTCCTCCAGAAAATATTTAATTTTTATCGTTAACTATTGCACAAGTAATAGTATTTTAATCACCACCAATTGATAATAATTAAATAAGATATTCAAATGAAGGATTTATTTGACTTTAAACACTTTAGAGGAGATTTTTTCGGAGGTATTACCGCAGGGATAGTTGCTCTTCCATTGGCATTGGCTTTTGGGGTAAGTTCGGGACTTGGGCCAAGTGCAGGGCTTTATGGGGCAATTTTTATTAGTTTTTTTGCTGCTCTTTTTGGAGGAACCAATACTCAGATTTCAGGACCTACCGCACCAATGACTGCCGTAAGTATGATTATTATTGCAGGAATCGTGGCAAGCTTTGATGGTGATGTTAGTAAAGCACTTCCATCCATTTTAACGGTTTTCTTGTTAGCAGGTATTATGCAGATTGGACTGGGAGTGATGGGCTTGGGAAAATACATTAAGTATATTCCTTATCCTGTGGTTTCTGGCTTTATGACTGCCATAGGGGTCATAATCCTTGTAACTCAGATATTGCCATCTTTGGGTTATTATCCAAAAGAAGATGTAGCTTTTGTAAATCAATTTAAACCACAAGCGGAGGAAATTATTCTAGATAACATTCTGAAGGATGAGGCAGGAGAAGGAATTCTGGTTCTAGAAGATTTCAAGGAAACTATTAAGAGGGCACAACATATTACTCAAGATCAAATCAATAAAGAGTCCCAAACATTAGCAGGAAAAGAAGCATCTGGTGTCTTAGGAGCTCTTAAAGTGATGCCAAAGGCAATTCGAAATATTGATTGGTTAGAACTACTTCTCGCTTTGGGTACCATACTTATTATTTATGGGTTCAAGT
Source organism: Saprospiraceae bacterium (assembly GCA_965230495.1). Lineage (GTDB taxonomy): Bacteria > Bacteroidota > Bacteroidia > Chitinophagales > Saprospiraceae > JACJYM01. Next base: position 3,357,068 of record OZ246004.1, read on the forward strand.
ATATTACGAGGGCGGTTCCGAGCACCTTGGTTGCCCTGATTGTTATGTCTGGAATTGCTATTTTCTTTAATTTAGATTATAGGCCTATAGAACAAATTCCTAGTGGTCTGCCCATTCCGAATATTGAAATTTTTACGGGGTTTAGTCTGGGAAGCATTTCCCCATATATTTTTACGGCCTTGACACTTGCTTTATTAGGAGCTATTGATTCTTTATTGACATCGGTGGTTGCCGACAACATGACCAAAACAAAACACAAACCTAATAAGGAACTGGTAGGTCAAGGGATAGGAAATTCTATTGCAGCCATTTTTGGAGGGATTCCCGGTGCGGGAGCTACGATTCGAACAGTAGTTAATATTCAGGCTGGAGGAAAAACAAGACTTTCAGGTATGATAGCGGGTATATTACTTTTTGTAATTCTTTTAGCTCTAGGTCCTATCGCCTCACTCATACCGGCTGCGGTATTATCTGGTATACTAATTACGGTTGGAATAGGTGTTATGGATTATAAGGGACTAAAAGCTATTCCTTACATGCCGAGACCAGAAGTAGCCGTAATGCTCATAGTACTTGTTTTGTCATCGGTTTGGAACTTGGTGTATGCAGTAGGAATCGGATTAGTGATAGCCTCGTTAATGTTTATGAAAAAGATCGGAGATTTAACGGCGAAACAATCAAAAATTAATACGCTGATAGATGAGGAAGCTTGGTCTGATGAATTTGATTTTCCTAAAAATTTGAGGGAAGAAGTGTTTATAAAACATGTTAATGGACCCTTGTTTTTTGGATCAACTAGTGAATTTCAGCAGTTAATACGTCAGATTCCTGATACAGCTTCTACCATTATAATTCGGATGGATAGAATGAGCTATATGGATCAATCAGGGCTTTATGCTATGGAAGATAATTTAGCCGAATTATTTGGTAGTGGTAAGAGGGTATTATTAGTGGGTTTGTCGGAGCAACCCCGATATATGTTGGAGAGAATAGATGTTATCCCTGATTTGATTCCCGAGAACCAGATTTTTGATGATTTTGAATCTTGTCTAATTTGGATCAAAGAAAATGTAGAGGATATCTATTAAATCTTATATATGGAGTGGGACATAAACAGTCTCACTCCTATAATTTAAACTAATAGGTAAATGGATACCATAATAGCTATTATTGACAGACTAAACACCCAATATTTATGCTCTAATTTTGTTTTTTCATAAATCCATGAAAAAAGCAAACACCCAGCGATTATAACTATCTGCCCAGCTTCGATACCTAGATTAAAAGGAAGTAACATTCCGATGATGGAATCATTTTCACCTAACAAAGTTCTAAAATTATTAGAAAAGCCTAATCCATGAATCAAACCAAACCCAAGACAAATAACATACTTGAGTCTTTGAGATATGATAGTTTTATTATAGCTTATCATATTTTCAATAGCGGTAATTATAATGGTAATGGGGATTAAAAATTCCACTAGTTCAGAGTTAATTCTTATATAGTCAAGTCCAGATAGGAATAAAGTTAGACAATGACCAATAGTGAATGCAGTAGCCAAAAGGATTACCTTTTTCCAATCCTTGAGTCTATATACTGCACAAAGTGCTACGATGAATAAAAGATGATCATAGGCATCAGGATCCAAAATATGTTCAAAGCCCCACTTGAAAGTATCGTAAAACATAATCTAAATATTAGCCGAAATGGCAGCACCAATAACTCCAGCTTCATTTTTAAGCAAAGCCGGAACAATGGGGGTGGGGATGTCTAAATACTCCTTATATTTTTCAAATTTTTTGCTCACACCACCTCCTAAAATTATAAGATCAGGATTGATAACAAATTCTATATGTTGCAAAACCTTTTTTAAGGACCTTCCCCATTCTTTCCACGAAAGGTTATTGTCCTCTCGATATTTATTAGAAGCATATTTTTCGGCAACCTTATCCTTAAATTTAAGGTGCCCTAACTCAGTGTTAGGAACCAGTTTTCCATCAACAAAGAGGGCAGAGCCGATACCTGTTCCTATAGTAAGCATGAGAATGACCCCTGTCTTTCCTTTACCTGCACCGTGATAGACCTCTGCAATACCAGCGACGTCAGCATCATTGTGAATTACTACCTTTCTATTGAGTGTTTTTTCAAATAGATCATAAATAGGATAGTCCAACCACTTTTGGTCCACATTACTAGCTGACATCGATTTGCCATTTTTAATTATGGCTGGAAAACCAACACCGATCTTACCTTCCTTCCAATCGAAGTATTCTATTAGGTCTTTTACCACTTCTATAACAGCTTCAGGAGTAGCCGGATGTGGCGTTAAGAATTTTTTTCGTTCCGTTAAAAGTTTTCCTGCATCAACATCAACAATACCGCCTTTCATTCCGGTGCCACCAATATCTATTCCTAAAACCTTGTTCATTTGTTATTTTATCAAGCGTAGTTTGAGAATTTTAACATCCTCAACTGGTCTATCTGCTGGATCAGTTTGAGAAGCGGATATTTTATCGATAATATCGAGTCCCTTAACTACTTGACCGAAGACAGTATATTCCATATCAAGGAAAGGGGTGCCACCAATGTTTTTATATATTTCCTTAACCTCATGGCTGTATTTAATTCCTTTACGAGACTCCATGATAGAGAGCTCTTGATCAGAACTTTTTTTACCATCTACAATATAAAACTGACTTCCTGAAGATCTCTTTTGAGGGTTCACTTGATCTCCTTGTCTGGCAGCTGCTAGTGCTCCTTTTACATGGACCAAGGTGTCAACAAACTCGGCTGGAATTGTATAACCGGGGCCTCCTGAGCCAAGTCTCTTACCTTGTGGTGCTTCTTTACTGTCCGGGTCACCACCTTGTATCATAAATCCACCGATGACCCTATGAAAAAGAGTACCTTCTAAATAACCTGTTTCGGCAAGTTTGATAAAGTTATCTCTATGAGCGGGGGTCGCATCTGATAATTTGATCGTCATTGTCCCCATACTGGTTTCAAGCTCCAAAATGCAATCCTGAGGAGCGTCAATAATTATTTCTTTTTCCACTTTATTGGTTTTATTTCCTTTTTTCGCAGTTAATGTTACTATATACTTTCCAGAAAGATAATATTTATGAGATGGGGATTCTTCAGTGGAAGTATTACCATCTCCAAAATCCCAAACATAGGTTTCCGCTTTTTGGGACTTATTTTCGAATTTGATCTTCGATGGAGCCTTAATTTTTTCCTGAGGATATAAAAAGTCTGCTACTGGTTTTGCACAGGAAGTAAAGCTTAATATCGCAAGAAAATAGAGGATTCTAATACTCATTTTAATACATTGTAATGGTCATTTTAATATCTTCTATAGGCCTATCTCCGGGAGATGTTTTTGCTGCCGCAATTTTGTCAATTACTTCCATTCCAGAGACGATTTCTCCGAATACGGTGTAATCCATATCAAGCATCGGAGTGCCACCTATGTCCTTATATTTCTGTCTTTGTGTTTCGTTGTATGTTATTCCTTTACGCATCTCCATAGCGTCTAATTGTTGATCAGATTGCTTTCTGCCCTGAACGATGTAAAATTGACTGCCCGAAGACTTTCTTTCAGGATTTCCTGCGTCAGGAGCTCTGGCTGCAGCCAAACATCCTTTAAAATGAGGCGAGCCTATCTCTGCGTCTATCAAATATCCTGGTCCACCCATTCCGAGAGCGACGTTTGGCTTGGCATCTTTGCTATCTGGATCACCCCCTTGAATCATAAAACCGTTTATAACACGATGGAATAAAAGATCATCGTAGAAACCTTCTTTAACCAATTTGATAATATTATCCCTATGTTTTGGAGTAGAATCATATAGCTCAAATACCATATCTCCATGGTCAGTTGATACCTTTATTTTTGTGGGACCTTGGGAACACGATAGAGCAAAACTTACCATTATAAATATGGATATTCTGAAAAGATTCATTGTTTTAATTTTGAGAGATTTTGTTTAATGATTTAAAGTATTTTATAATTGATTTTTTTAAAACTTTTTCTTGATTTTCAACCCCTTGTTCTTTAAAAGGTTTAATTACAGACCAATGAGGCCACCCATCTTGATCTCTGCCTTTAAATTCATAGTAACCTTCATCTTCCAAAAGTGTGCAGACGGCAATATGCATTAAATCTTGCTTTTCTTCTTTTGAAAAACTTCTTTGATGAATGATCCCTAGTTCTTGAACACCAATAAGAAATAATATAGCTTGCATATCCGGCAAATTATCCTTGCCAAATGCGTCCTTAACTTCGTGTTTAATTCTTAACCATTCAAAATCGAGTTGCCAATCTTCCATCTACAAAATTAAACCTCATTTTAAAAAAGCCCAAAGATATATCGTTTATCCCAAAATTGCTAACTAACCTGATAAGCATACGAAATGAAAAAGCTCTTTTTTAAGTGTAAAAAACATTACAGAAATTTCATTTGTTGTATCATTGCAGCCCAAAATTAAAAAACATGAAAATTTTTGAATTACACTCTAAAAGCCCAAACAAAAGAGAGATAGCTAAAATAGTTGAATATCTGGCAGATGACGGAATAATGATTTTTCCAACAGATACGGTTTTAGCCATAGGTTGTAAAATGACCAGCAAGAAAGGAATTGAAAGGATATTAAAAGTTACCAATAAGGAAGCTAAGAGAACGAAACTATCTTTATTGTGTCAGGACATAAAACATGCAGCTCAGTTTCTTTTGCCTCTACCTAATCATATATTTCGAGAAATAAAGGGCTATGTACCTGGACCATATACATTTATTCTTAAAGCTGATGCTAAAAAGGTAAAAAACTTGGCAAACAAAAAACATGAGGTAGGGATTAGAATTCCTGATAACGAAATTGTACAGGACATTCTGAATACTTTGGAAGAGCCGATTATTTGTACTTCCCTTAATCTGTCGAATGAGGGTGAAGTTGACTTTGATATTATCAGGAAAAACTATGAGCACTTAGTTGATTTAATTATACAAAGTGAAGTTGATACCCAAGAGGTATCTACCGTTTTTGATTGTACTGAGGATGAATTAATATTGGTTAGAGAGGGAAAAGGGAAGGTGTGAACTTTTTAGAGGTTAAAAGCTATTTAAATACAAAAAAGTAAGTATGCCAAGGAAATGGTATGAGGGAAGAATAACTAAAATCTTAAATGAAAGTGATAACACTAAAAGATTCTTTATTGAAGTAGATGATGATCAGGAGTTTAGCTTTCTCCCAGGGCAGTTTATTACGTTAGATCTACCTATAGGAGAAAAACGTTTGGAAAGGTGGAGAAGCTATTCTATTGCTAATATCCCAAACAAAAAAAATATTATAGAACTATGTGTAGTGAAATTAGAAGGAGGTGCGGCAGGAAATTGGTTTTTTAATATTGTTGAAAAAGGAACGAAGGTCACATTTAAAGGCCCGGAAGGAAGTTTTGTTTTACCCGAAAGTATTGAGAAAAATTTGGTTTTCATTTGTACAGGTACAGGAGTAGCCCCTTTTAGAAGCATGATCAAGTACTTAGAAATGAATGGTATAGGGCAAAAGAATGTTCATCTAATTTTCGGCACCAGATATGCAAATGGCATTCTATATAAACAGGAATGGGATGAAATGGTTGAAAAATACATAGGCTTTGAAGTCTCGTATGCGTTGTCGAGAGAAAAAAAGAATGCTTATCACAATGGCTATGTACATGATATATACTTGCAGGAGTACAGTGACAAAAAATTAGAGGACTATCTGTTCTATATCTGTGGATGGTCTCAGATGGTGGATGAAGCGGTTGAAAGGTTGGTACAAGAAATGCAGGTCCCAAAGGAGAATATTAGATTTGAATTGTACGGGTAAAACCTTAATCTAGCCCTTATAAAACTCGCTTCTAGTGGTTTACCCTTAAAAGCTATTGTTCTGTTGTATACACATGGATTGTAAAAGGCTTTAAATCATTAAAATTGTTACTTTTGTTAGTAAATTATTTACGACCAATCTAGAATGAGGTACTTAATTGTTTCGATTTGTGTCTTGCTGTTTTTCAGAATTGGGGCTCAGGATATGGAACCTCCGGTGATTACTGTTCAGCCTCAGGACGAATCTCTCACATGTGAAACAGATGATTTGATTCTTTTGTTATCTGACTGGTATAATAATGCTGGGGGCATGATGGCAACGGATAACTCGGGAATGGTAAGTTTTAGTTCGGATGTTTCGTTATCGGAAGCTATTCAGGTATTTCAAGATAGTCAGGACACCCTTTGTGGATTAACAAAAAGTATAACGCTAGTTTTTATAGCATCGGATCCTAGTGGTAACGAAACTGTTTCGGAGGAAGCGACTTTTATGACATTCGATAATACTCCTCCTCAGATTTTTTCTACAGCTCCTCCCGTAGAGGCAAACTGTTTTCCAGGTATTCAAGACTCATTGGTTAGTTGGATAGAGAATTTTGGATACGCTACGATATTAGATAATTGTTCTTTTGGTATAACCGGGGATATATTTTTATGGTCTATTACCGGGGTGCCCGGGGGTAATACAGGTGTTTTTGGTGTTGGCCCTTATCCCGAAGTGCCGGATAGTACTTGTAACTGGGAACTCAACTTTACTTTTAGGGTGCTCGATGATTGCGGCAATCAACGGAGTACGAATGCCTCATTCACGATAATAGATACATTAGCACCTCAGTTTTTGACGGAGCCTAAGGATACGACAATAAGTTGTGATATGCTGTTTCCGGCGGATACGTTGATGATCGTTGATAATTGTGATAGTGGAGCTTTTGTTGAGTTTATGGAAACAGATACACAAGGAGCAGACTCTACTCTTTGTGAGTATTATAATTATGAAATAGAAAGGAGATGGGTCGCCTTTGATGCCTGTGATAATACAGATACAGTGGTTCAAACCATTTTTGTGCGAGATAATACACCACCTATTTTTTCTCTTCCTGATACAATCGAGATTGATTGTCAACAGTTGGAACCTTTTGATCCGGATGTTTTCTTCACAAGTTATCAGGATAACTGTAGTGAAACTATGATTTCTTTTACAGATAATGTAGATGCCAATACATGTGGTTCTATGATAGAGAGGAGATATCGTATATCTGATGTGTGTGAAAATGATTTTGTGGTTAATCAAATAGTTATCGTTGAAGATTTATCAGGGCCTACTTTTGATATTGAACCTCAGAGTTTAGAAATAACATGTGATTCAGGATTGGACTTTAGGGCTAATTATTCAAATTGGGTTAATGGATTAGATGCAATTACTGTATCAGATTCCTGTAGTGAAGCAAAGAAATTTGTGGCAATATCCGGTAGCTATACGTTAGGAGATACTAGCACATACTCAGGTACTTTTCCATTTTTGTTTCCAGACTACGAATGTTCTATTGATTCTGGTTTTCTATTGAATCACGAAGTAGATGTGGTAGCCTATGATGATTGTGGAAACCATACGGTAAGGAATCTTCACTTTGGAATAATAGATACTATACCTCCTCAAATTAATTGCCCTAGCCCTCAAACATTTGATGCTATGGATAATTGTGAATTTGAGGTGACATTGCCTGAGATTTCTGTCAATGACAATTGCTCAGAATCGGCAAGCCCCATTGTCCGTACACAGCAACTTATTGTAGAGTCTGACATACCGGGAGATAATGAACTACCGGTGAATACAATGATTTTCAAAATAGGTCCTTTCTTTGCAGACGGAATTAATGCAAATGGAGATGTAGAACTAACTATTGAGTTAAACAATTTGGATGCCGATGACGCCACAGAGTTTTTTACTATATTGGATGAGGATAATAATCAAATAGGCGTAACTCCAAATACTTCTATACAGTGCGGGGACACCAGCCTCGTGATAACCACAATTTCCAATACACAGATAAATGATTGGATTCAAGATGGATTTATAGATTTTATTTTCCAACCTAATATTCCAATGGATTTTGGTTCATTAGCTATAAATGACGTTTGTTCTGGATCATCAATAAGATGTTCAATTTCATTTGACGCTGAGATATCAAATATTGTAGAGGGTCATGTGATTTTTGACGGAGATACACTAGACTATATAGATGCGATCAATCAAACCTTTACTTTAGGTATTGGAGAGCACAGTTTTATGTATCAATTTTCAGATTGTGCTTTAAACCTGTCTACATGTGAATATTTAGTAACCGTGAATGATCTTCAACCACCGATAATCAACTGTCCTGATAGCTTTAGAGATACGTTGTCAATTGATAGTTGTTACTTTAATTTGGCTATGTTATCAGGAGCAGAGGTTTCAGACAACTGTGGTCTTAGTAAGACATATAGTGAAATACAACCAGTGTCAATATCTGATAAACTATTAACTTTTGAATTTGTAGATTCGTTGGGGTCGTTTGTGGCTCAAAACAAAATAATAGAATTTACGGGAGTATTTCCAATACATAAATCTTTGGGTGAACCCAATCTTAAAATTACACTTACTGGAGACTTAAATAGTTCTGGAGAAGTATTTACAATTCTAGATGAAGATGGCCTTGTTTTGGGCACAAGTGTTGTGGCAGCCGATTCTTGCTCTTTGACAAGTAATGAAATCAATATTCCCATAGAGAGTTTTAATGAATGGGTGGCGGATGGTGTTTTACAATTAGTATTACAAGCTCCCCGAAGCAATTCTGTGGAAGGAGGGGGTATTAATCCGTGTTTGGACCTTAATATGGATGGTGTTGATGGGTTTTCGGCCATTGATGTAGAATTAAGTTATAATGATGCCCAGATATTCTTTTCTACAACGGGAGCCATTGATATAGATCTGACCCCTATTGATCAGGTTACTGATTCTTTAAAGGTAAGATTACCTGTGGGAACTATGCAGATAAGTTATTTTGTAACAGATCTAGCTCAAAATGAAGCTTCATGTAATTTTGAAGTAGAAATAGTAGATATACAAGAACCAGAGGCTCTGTGCAAAAACACATCTATTCAAATACACCCTTCCGGTTTGGACGATTATATTTTACTGCCGGACTCTATTAATAATGGAAGTTATGACAATTGTGAGATAATCAATTATAGTATATCTCCTGATACTTTTAAGTGTGAAAATGTTGGTGAGCAAATTACAGTTTTTCTAACTGTAGAAGATGCCAATAGTAATACAGCGACCTGTGAGAGTTTAGTTCGGGTGGACCAATATCAATTGGAACCATCCTATATAGCGGGTATTTGTCCGGGAGATAGTCTACAATTGTTTGCGAACATTCCCGAATCTCAGGGAAATCCATCATATAATATTGAATGGTTTATGAATGGAGTGCTTTTTAGTAATGAAGAAAACCCGGTTATTCCTGACTTTTCTGGGGGTTCAGGAATTAATTTCAGTATAATCGTTACAGGATTTAATATGTGTAGGGCGGAGGGAAGTGTCATCGTTACTCACCAACCATTGGATGCACCTGAATTGACTATTGAAAAGGCAAGTGGATGTATAGGAGAGGATATTTTATTACAATCTACTGCATATACAGGGGATATAATGTACAGATGGTTTGAAGGAATGTTTCCCAATGGGGTACTCATTGATTCTACCTTGGTTCCATCTTTAACTATAAGTCCTTCTAGCGAAGGAACAACTTTCTATTATGTTGTTGCTCAAAATGATATATGTGATTCTGAGCCTTCTAATGTAAGATCATTTACCGCTTTTGAAAAACCTCAGGTATCTGTGGATAATCCTTTTGTTACAGTTTGTGAAGGTGGAGAAATAATTCTTTCTACTTCAGTAACTGGAGCTAATTATCAATACGAGTGGATAGGCCCCGGTTTTTCTTCTGATATGCAATTACCTCCTCCTATAATGGATGTTAATGAAAATAATGCAGGTAATTACAATCTTGTTATCAACGTGGGGCTTTGTCTTTCAGATACTGCAACATCTATCGTAAATGTTGAACCAAGACCTGAAACACCTGTGCTTTCAGGTGAAGAAATATATTGTGAAGGAAATAATTTATCACTATCTGTTCCCAATGTTCCTAATGCGGACACATACGAATGGTATCTAGATGGTGTTAGCTTTAAAGTAACCAATACAAACGTCCTTAATCAAATAGCTAATCAGGGTTTGAGTGGAGATTGGACAGTAATAGCAAAGGTTGGAGATTGTGAGTCACTTGTATCTGAGGTAAAACAGGTTGTTGTAGAGGATAGAATTGAAGTCGGTGCGAGCAATACAGGTCCTGTTTGTATTGGCGATAGTATTGAACTCAAAGCTACTTTTATTCCTAATGCCAGTTATATATGGGAAGGCCCGAATATAAGTGATGTAGTGGGACAAGAGATCAAAGTGTTAGCGGAAGCAGGAGATTATACGGTTACTGTAAGTACTGTGTCTGGCTGCGACAATATAGGAACGACGACAGTAGAAGTTAACAGTCCTCCTCAAGTGACTGCTCTTAGCAATAATTCATTGGATTGCATGGACGGAATGACAGATATTACGTTTGAGCCAACAATTTTTCCCATGTCCAATAATTATACCTATGAATGGATAGGCCCTAATTTTAGCAGTGATCAGGCAATGGCAACTATTGTCGATGCAACCGAGGATAATAATGGAAAATACACATTGATAGTCTATAACAATGGATGTCCTTCGGATTCAATATCCAATTTTATTGATATTCAAACATTCCCTGAGGCTCCTTCTATTATTGGTAATACTTCAATATGTATAGGAGATTCGCTTATTTTAACAACAGCGATTAATGCAGATGACGTAACTTATTTTTGGAATACACCAAAAGGACTTTTGGAAACGACCGAAGATAGTTTAATAATTGAAGTATCTGAACTGTCAGATGCAGGAGTTTATGAGTTGATTATTGAAGAAGGTAGTTGTCCATCACAGGATACCTCATCAATAGAAATAGATATAAAATCGTTACCAGATATACCCACTATAGTAGGAGAAACAGATCTTTGCTACGGCAGTGATGAAGTCCTTAAGATTACGGACTTACAGGATGGTGATGTATTGCTTTGGGATACTCCTCAAGGGGAAACAATTGCGGATTCCTTACTGTTGGAAGGAGTAGATGAAACGGTGGAAGGAGAATACACAGTAACCTTAACAAGGGATGGTTGTAGATCAGAAAAGAGTGTCCCTTTTTCTATTTTGGTAAGAGAAGAAATAATTACTCCTGTTTTTGAGGAAGATGAGGTATTTGTTTGTTTGGGAGAAGAAGATAATGTCATTATATGTCTTGACAACCAAAGTTTGACATCGGGAGCTCAATATGTACTGTTTGCGGATAATGGTGATTTTGTCGATCTAACCATTTCTAATTGTTTTGAAATTTCTGATGGATCAATACTTTCTGAGGGGATCAATATTTTTAGAGCATTGACAAAAATAGATGGATGTGAGTCGGACTTGTCCAGTAGTGTGATCGTAAATATTCAAAGTGCTCCGACCTTACTGGCAATGGCCGAATCTGAGAGTGATATCGTTTGTCAAAATGATGATTTGGTCCTGCTTAATGCAAATGAAGGCCCTCCTAATACAGATATTGAGTGGAAGTCATTGACTCCCGGACTTCAGTTTTCTAATCCTAATATTCAGAATACTTCAGTTACTAACTTTAATGTTGGAGAAAATGTTATTGTTCTTAACTATAGCAAGGATGGATGCATTGATTTTTCAAGTGATACTTTAAGAATACTACTTGAAGAGACTCCGGATGTAAATGATGATTCTTACTCATTATCATATGGACAAAGTGTTACTCTAAACGTAGAAGATAATGATGCTGCCTTACCTTTGGATTACAGTATCAATTTCGATTTTGACGATGAGGACGGGAAACTGCTTATTAATGAAAGTGAAACTATTTTCGTCCCTGATTTAAAGATTACTGGAGATATATTTTTGGAGTATGAAATATGTGCTGTGGAGTGTCCAGATCTTTGTGATGAAGGCAACATTACTATTAATGTTTCGTACGAAGACGCCTGTATTGTACCAAGTATAATAACACCAAACAGAGATGGTATCAATGATTATTTTGTAATTCCATGCTTGAATTCTGGATTTTTTCCTGACAATGAGGTAAAAATATTTAATCAATGGGGGGATGAGGTATTCAGTGCTTCTCCTTATGAAAATGATTGGGAAGGTACTTATGCCGGAGATGAATTACCGGTGGGCACCTATTATTATATCGTCGATGTAGGAAATGAAAGAGAAATTATGACTGGATTTGTAGTAATTAAAAGATGATTAGGTTCAAAAGACATATTGGCTTTCTGTTCTTTTTTATGACGATTGCTTCCATCTATGGGCAACAGCAACAACAGTACACACAGTATGTCCACAATAAATTGTATCTGAACCCCGGATTCGCAGGTGATCAGGATTATACATCACTTTCTCTAATATACAGAGACCAGTGGAATGGACTAACTGGGGCACCGCAGTCACAAGTTTTTTCGGCTAACTTCAAAGGTTTTGATAAACTGGGGTTGGGGTTTGTATTGGATAGACAGACTATTGGGATACAATCTGCATTTAATTTTAGTGGCATGTATGCCTATAAGTTAATTATTAATGATTTAACAATTAGTACTGGAATCAACGCCTCGTTTCGAAGGTATTCTGAGGATTATACTAAATCATCCCTTATTGCAATAGAGGGTTTGACCAATGATCCCTCCATTCCAGAAGGTAAAATTGATAAGAACATAATAAATGCCGGGGTAGGTGTTTATATTAAAGCAAACAACTTTTACTTCGGAGCTTCATCGCCTAGATTAATAAAATCGAATCTCGATACGGATAATAATACCATTATTTCTGAAGAGGTAAGACACTTTTATATTATGGGAGGGGCTAGTTTTTATATCAATAAAGATTTAACAATATCACCTCATTCGTTAATCAAATTGGCCAAAAATAGTCCTTTTGACATTGATTTTATGATGAGTGCTACATGGGAAGAAAAATACACCTTAGGACTTAACTATAGATACGGTGGTAATGCGGGAGGAATAGGAGAGAGTATAGATTTGATATTTAATTTTCAATTGAACGAAAACCTTATGTTTGGATTGGCCCAGGACTTTACTTTATCTGATATAAGTAGTTATGAGAATGGAAGTTTGGAGGCGTTGGTGAGGTATGATTTTGTAAAGAAAAAGCCAAAAACAATAATGGTTAACCCAAGATTTTTTTAGTATGAATAAGTATTTGATTTTGGTGTGCATGTTCTTGAATTCATTCTTGGTTGCTCAAACGCAAAAGGTATTAAACATTCCTGTTATTGAAAATGCGAGGATATTCAACGAACAAACGATCAACACGGATAAGATGGAAATGTCTCCCGCTTACATTCAAAAGGAGATAGCTTTTATTACCTCTAATACCGAAGCTGAAAAGGACGAATTGATCAATCAGAATTATTTTGATATCGCTTACGGGATTGTAGATTCCACAGGATTTATAGCGGATATGGCTTACTTTACTGATGACATTAATTCAAAATTACATGAAGGAGCATTGGTGTTTGATAAAAATGAAGATATTCTATATTTCACCAGAATAGTGGTCAAAGAGTCAAAGGGAAAAAATCAGGATACTGCAAAAATGCAGATTTATGCGGCCACAATAGACGAGGTATACCCTTTATCATTTAATACTTTTAAGCATAATTATTGTCACCCGGCGATGAACGAAGGAGGTGATGAAATGATCATAAGCACTAATATTTCTAGCGAGAGCATAGGTAAGTATGATTTTTTTAGTTGCTCTAAAATAGGAAGTAATTTCAGTCAGCTTTCTAATTTGGGAGATTCCATTAATACTGAATTTAATGAGCTGTACCCTGTCTTCTCTGGCGATGATGTTGTTTTTTTTGCTTCTGATCGATCTGGAGGTTATGGAGGCCTGGACATTTATTGTGCGTTTCGAAGAGAAGGGATTTGGCAAAAACCTGTATTACTGCCCGAACCGATTAATAGTATTGCCGACGACTATAGCCTAACCATTAATCAAGAAGGTAGCGAAGGATATTTCAGTTCCAATAGAGCGGGAGGTAAGGGGCTGGACGATATTTACAAAGTGATATTTTCTGAGTCCATATTTAAGGAAGAAAAAGTGATAAACTTGCATGCCGTTTCAATAAATGTAATTGAAAAACTCACTTTTGAGAGTATTGAGAATGCCGAGTTAACCTTGCTTAAGGTCATACCTGATAAGAATAATTTCAACTTGGGAGACTACGATATTGATTTGGTTCCAGCTGAAAAGCAAGGTGATCTTATTATGAAATTATCACCAAAGACAGAAAAAGTGGAAACGTATGTTTCTGATGCTGAGGGAAATATTGAATTAAAAGTGGAAAAGGGGGGGACGTACATTTTTTCATTTAGAAAGGAAGGTTTTGAGAGTCAAGATATTTATTTTGATGATAAGGTTTCCCTTGACTTAACGATAGCTTTAGAGCCTAAAGACAGGAAAATTATTAAGGAACCTGAGATATTTATTCCTACTGCAAAAGGAGAGACAGTTGTCTTTAACAATATCTACTATGAATACAATAGTGCAGAAATAAAAGGCGGTGCAACCAAAGAATTAGATGCATTAGTACTAGCCATGAAGCAAAATCCTGAGATGAAGATCTTGTTGGCGTCACATACGGATGCAAGAGGGAAAGCTGCTTATAATTTGTCTCTTTCGGAAAAGAGGGCACTATCTGCTAAGAAGTATCTGACTCAAAGAGGAATTGGTAATCACCGGATTTCAACAATCGGTTATGGAGAATCCAGAATACGTAATCATTGTCAGAATAATATAACCTGTACAGAGGCAGAACATAAATATAACCGAAGAACAGAAGTAACAATAGTTGATTAGGCAAATGCTAATGACTCTATAGCAGTTACTATTATGTTAAAATAGCAGTTATTTGGTATCCAATCTTTAAATTTGTAGTTAATTGTTATAACCAATCCTGTGAAAGAGGTGTTTTTAGTTTTCGAGGACACTGGATATTCTTAATACATATTGAGAACGAATCTGATTTTAGTTAAGAGATTTAAATTATAGAAATGAAAATTTTATTGCAAATATTATTGGTTACACTAGGCTGCAATATAGGCCTTTCTCAGGGGATAGATTTTTTTGAGGGAACATGGAAGGAGGCCTTGGAGAAAGCTAAAGAAACGGATAGATTACTATTTGTTGATTCTTATGCTCAATGGTGTGGGCCGTGCAAAAGAATGGCAAAGAAAGTTTTTACACAGAAGAAAGTAGGTGACTTTTATAATAAAAACTTTGTTAACCTAAAATTGGACATGGAGACTTCTGATGGAAGAACATTTGATAAAATTTATCCTGTATCTGCATATCCCACTATGTTTTTTCTAGATGGTGAAGGAAAGGTAATAAAGAAAATAAAAGGAGCTCGACAGGTGGATGGACTTATCTCAGTAGGAGAAGATGCTATTAAAAGTCATGACAAGTCAGGAACTTATAAAGAAGCCTACGAAGAGGGAGATAGAAGCTTTGAAAATGTAATGCCCTATATTAGGGAGTTGGCCAAGGTAGGAAAGCCCACGCTAAAAATAGCAAATGATTTTTTACGCGAAAACGACGATTTGACAAAGGAGCAGGAGGTACAAATTCTATATTATGCTAGCAGTGAAGCGGACTCGAAGCTTTTCGATCGATTAATGGATAATAAAAAAATGGCAATATCACTTTTTGGACAAGAGGCATTTGATGAAAAAGTATTGACAGCATGTAGTGTGACGGTAGATAAAGCTTTAGAATATGAAGTTTCATCATTATTAGAAGAAGCTATTGAGAAGTCCAAGGAAGTAAATGATGGCAGTGAGCGGTTTAAGTATCAGGCAAATATGAAGTATTACTCCCAAATGGGAAATAGCGATGAGTATGTAAAGAATGCCAAAAAGTTATTTAAAAAGGTAGGTAAGAAGAACGATGAAGTTACCACAGGCTTGATAATGGATTTAACTAAAAACCATAAAAATCACAAGGAATGTGCTTCTTTGGCAGAAGAGTGTGCTGAATACCTTTACAAGAAGGAAGAATCAAATGAAAATTTCATGCTATATGTTAGGGTATTGTCGGATATTGGAAAGACCGATAAGGCTATAGAATTACTAGAAGCTAGAATTGCAAGTTTAGATGAAGGGGCTAAAGAACAACGAACCTTAAACGGACTATTAAAGTACTACAAGTCTCGCAGAGGTTAGACTTCGTATGGTAAGGGCAATCGTTACATTTTTATCATTGTTTTATATTTCGGGAGCCAGCTCTCAAAACGGTGTAAGATTTGTGGAGAAGAGTCTGGATGAGGCCCTGTCCGAAGCCAAACGAAGCAATAAGAATATTTTTATTGACACTTATGCTGACTGGTGTATTCCATGTAAAAGGATGGAACTGCAGTTTTTGGATAAAGAGTTGTCGGATGTTTTAAATCAGCATTATATCAACGTACGTATAAACATGGATTTGTCTATGTATGCATCTGCATATAGAGATAGATTTGATATTGTCTTTCTGCCCACCATGATCATACTTGATCAAGAAGGAAATGTGAAGTATATTATCGATAAGGAGGTGAAGGCCAAAGATCTGGCAAATACAGCCAGATTGTGTCTAAATCCAAACATTTTTTTTGAATCAGAATCTACTAAAATAGTAGATAGCCCTATTTCAACTAATCAAGCAAAACAGAAAAGAACAAGCAATAAACCGGAGGAAAGGATATTGCACCGTTTAGATAACGAAAAGGATGATGCAAATCCTGACTATCTTTATAAGGAATCTTACTTTCGACTGCAATTGATGGATGGCAGCTATAAGGAGATAGCTGAGAAATACTTAAAAACACAGAAGGATTGGAGTTCTGAAAAAAACATGAGATTTATCATGGACTTTTTATTTAAAACAGATTCAGAAATGTTTGAATATTTGGTTGTCCACAGGAAAGTATTTGAGGATAGGTTTGGAAAAGAGAGAGTTCAAACTAACCTTCAGATCATAATTTATAATCAATTATACAACGGAGTGCCAAGACCTGATTTCGAAAGGAGTAAGGAGTTATTTTCGCATATTGATGCCATCAATGGTCAAAAAATGGCATTTGAGTATTATCTCAATCGACTCGACAGTGAATGCCATCATGATGAGTATGTGACTTTGGCTCAGGAGTATATCGAGAAATTTGACCCTAAGAATATTTATGTAAATTATAATTTATGTAATCTTCAGGAATTTGGAGAGTACAATATAAACCCTCAATGGTGCATCAATCTATTAGAAGGAAGCAAGCATAATAAGATTTTGTTTCCGGAATATTATAGACTCTTGTCCGAAATTTGTTTTCGTAATGGAAACTCTGACAAGGGCAAGATTTATTTGGAAAAGGCCATTGAATTGGCAAAAAGAAAAGGTTTAAATCTCTCACCATATCTGCAATTGAAGCAGAAGTATTTTTAAATTGCACCGTAAAGTTTAGCCCTTGCTAAAGATTTTAGATAGATATATCATTAAGAAATACCTGAGTACCTTTTTATTCACAATGGTGCTGATCACGATGATTGCTATTACCATTGATTTTTTTGAAAAGGTGGACAAATTCTTAAACGATGATTTGAGTACGAAAGAGATCATTTTTGATTACTACTTAAATTTTATACCGTGGATCAATGGACTATTATGGCCTTTATTTGCATTATTGGCCGTTATTTTTTTTACTAGTAGACTAGCTAAAAACTCCGAGGTAGTAGCCATTTTAGCTTCGGGTGTTAGCTACAGAAGGCTAATGGTGCCATATCTTATTGCGGCGGGCATTATTGCTTCTTTATTATGGATTGGCAATAATTATGTCATTCCGAATAGTAATAAGAAAAAGACTGAATTCGAAAGTAGATATATAAAGAGAAGTATTAAACAAACATTGTCTTCCAATATTCATTTTTTCATCAATCCTGACGAAAAGGTATATATACGAAACTATCGGAGTCGGGATAGTTTGGCAAAAGGGTTTAGACTTGAAAGATTTGAGGGAGGGAAACTCAAGTATGTGCTTAAAGCGGATCAACTAAAGTTTGTAGATACTCCGCATGTCTGGAGGATGATGGGGATCGAAGAAAGAAAGATGGATGGATTGAAAGAAGAGCTTTTTATAGATAAGAAAAAAGAGATCGATACCAGTCTAAATTTTGTGCCCGATGACTTTGTTAGGTATGCCAGACAGATGGAAATGATGACCACTGATGATTTAAAAGAATTTATTGATATTGAGCATGCCAAGGGTATGGAGACTCCAAAGTCTTTTCTGATCGAAATATATAGGAGATCATCTGATCCGTTTACCATTTTTATATTGACGATCATGGGTGTGAGTATCGGTTCTAGAAAGGTACGGGGAGGAATGGGCTTTCATTTAGCGGCAGGGGTGGTTATTGGAGCAGCATTTGTTATCATTAGTAAGTTTTCCACTACTTTTTCGAGTAATCTTTCTTTGCATCCGGGGTTAGGGGTCTGGATACCTAATATTTTTGCCATTGTAATAGCCATATACCTGTATATGAAAGCTCAGAAATAATTCTCAAGTAAGATTTTCTTCAAATACTTGAAACTTTAACTGACTGACAATCAAAAGCATACAAGATCGTTTCGTACTTTGACAATCGTTTGCATTTATATTCAGAGATGAGATTAGGATAAGTAAGTTGTAGTTATGGCCTCTATATAGTACTATATATTTGTAGTGTTGTTAACACAGGGTACCCTTTTTAATCATTAAAAAATTTATAAAATGAAAAAAGTGGTTTTTAAAGTATCGGTGGTTTTATTGATTGGAATGTTGTTTTTCCAATGTACAGAGGATGGTTATTATTCATATTCCGAACCAGAAGTAGAAAATAGAGTAAAGGATGCAAGTGAACTTGCAGCGGCTAAATGCAAGGCAAAAAGAAATGGAGGTACCAAAATGGATTCGATGGACTTAAGCGGAGTGGTGCCGGCTAATATTGATGGAGAAATAACTGTGGACAGTTTCTTAAATCTGGTCAATTGGCCAAATGGAGGTAAAAATTTGTGTACGGGGTCTTGTACAACAGGAGATTGCTTGCCGACAAAAATTAAATCCAAGACGGGTAGTGACTTAAGGTTTGGAACAAATTCAGATGGGAAAATCGAAGATGTCGAATGGAAAAACGAGCATGTTGATCCTAAAAATGCTACACTGAAGATTATCGCTGAAAAATGTAAATGCAAGTAACAAAGGGTGAAAAAGTAGGAAATTCTCAATTAGTAATTTCCTGCTTTTTTATTTTTTTCTGTAACCAATGTTCAAAATACATAAGGACCAAAGTCTCATGACTGTCATCTCTACCCTTTAGATCTAAAAGTCTCTGATAACTCATGAAAAAGGCCTTATCCAAAGACCTAAAAAAATGATGCTTAGCCAGATCCTTGCGAATAAAATCGATTAGAAAACTCTCGATGGGATGGAGTCTTTTTTTATTTTTCAAATATCGATACGTGTTGAGCGTAAATGGACGTAGCAATTGGAGTTGATCGAGCTCGAAATATGCGATCAAATTCATTAACCTAGCCAGAGCTTGTATATCATTGCGATAAGGCAGTTTTTCCTGTATGATTTTATTATTGTATTCTAATGTATGTTCGTATTGTTCAAAAATGAAATGATGAATAGCCATCTGCCAATTAAAAAGCAATTCAGAGGATGGATTCATGAGGTATTTATTTTCATTTATATAGAGAGCAAAAGACTTAATAATGGTATGTAGTGCATTGAATTTTTGTTCTTTAAAGGCCATATCGTATTGGTTGACAAACAGAGAGACGCGAATTGCAAATTTGAAGGTTGGAGCAATAGTGGATTCACTTAAAATATCGAGGCATCTTTTTCGGCTGTCAATTACTTCCTGTGACCTAAATAGTCTGATCTGAGCGTATTGTAGGTTTATGAGAGTTCTGATATACATTTCAAGTTTGTCTGTCATAAAGGATGGGTTTTCGTCCATTGTTTGTAGCAGAGTAGTTCCGTACCTATGGGTTTCTTGAATATTTCCTTCCATCCCGGCAATAAACTGTTGACAATAAAGATGTATGAGTTTAGCCTCGAAAGTAGATATGTGAGTGGAATTAACTTTATCATTTATGGCGGTTTTGAGATTGCTGTAAAGGGATTTGGTAGAGGGATCGGTGGGTAGTCCATGTAAGACAAATGTTTTCCAAAGCTGACTTTGGATATCGCGAAAATCACTAAGTTCTAAAGCTTTTTCCAGAGTTTCTTTTTCCTCAACGTTATCAGTGGAAGGATTCTGAATTGCATACATAATGTTTCTTTCAAGCTCTAGGGCTTGAAGTAACAGATACCATTGTTCATACTTTTTACACTTAAGCTTTACTTTTTTAATAAGAGCCAATGCCTGATGTGGTAATCCTTTCCTGTTTAAAATGCTGGCTTGATTTAACATGGACCTGATGACTAGAGAGACCTGACTTTTTTGTGGTACGCTTCTAAGGATTGTAAAAGCTTATTGTATAAGTTGTGCTTATAAAGGTCAAATCTATTTTTGCCATATTTCTGAATAAATTCTTTTTTAACTGCTTTTTCGTTCTGCCATCCTCGCTTCTGATGAGCAATGATAATGTCAAATAAGTCAAGATAGTTTTTCTTTTTATTTGGAGATTGTTGAAGGTTGGACAGTTTAAAATACCTTCTTTCTGAAGGAGACATATTCAAAATAAGCTCGTAAATAAAATTTGTTACTTTTGGATTTGTCATACAAGCAATAAGTAAATATACACTCTTCATTGACGTGATCAGATCAAAGCCAACGTAAATGAGCTATTAGTTTTTATTGGAACCGTTGTTAATATCTTCTGCCGCACTGGTCCAAAACATCAATTTATGAAATAGTTTTTAAAGATAATGTACTATCTCAACGCAATGATACAAATTGTGTTCTATAAACAATAGAGAGGGACCTAATGACTGTAGAAAGAAATATGTTTCACATTTTCTCTGGAGGTTAATACTGCGTGATACATTTTATTGACAGAAAGATGAGACAAAGAGACTTCTTCCAAATATCTCGTCGAACGGCCCATGGTTGTACTAAATACGATCTGGCCTAAAGTGTTAAATACATGAAGGTCAAATTTATCGTTTGAAGTATTAGTAATTCTTAGTACCTGTGCTGTTGGAATATAAGTAATTTCAATAGTGTTACCAGAAAAATCTTCAGTTGGTAAGATCCTACACTCTTCACTCAATTCTTCACAATATAACCTAGCCGCCAAGCTACAGTCTAAAACAAACGGATTAGGCTTGTCTTCTTGATAATTTGCAATAAGGAATGTCCGATTCCATTCTTCTTCATCGACAGGATCTTGAAAATGCCAATCGCACAAAGTGTTTACTTGTCCATCAAAATAGTTAGGATCTTTAGCATCAGCTCTGTTCTGATACATGGTATAAAAATACATCATGGCTCTGGCTACATTTCCTTTCATTTCTTCTCTTGGTTCGAAGAAATCTCCATTGGCTTCACTGTATTCATCAATATTTATACTAGGAATGTTATTTAATAGTTGATCAAGATAGTACCACCTTGCCGTTTGAGCATCCGGAATTTCGACAAAAGGTTTACTTGCTCTGTAATTGTTGACATCTTCTCGTGATGGAAACAGATGATGCATATCAAATTCTCCACTATGGTCTCCTGAACCTTTACTTTTAGGATATACATGCTCCGTGTTTATACCTTTAGCAAATGCATCTTGTGTAGGATCAATGTTAACATTTAAATCAATGGTATAATCCGTATATATGCAGGACAATCTATTGTTTTCAGCGTCTATCCTGGCAAATAAAGTATCTCTTTGATCAAGTAGAATATTATCCAGTTTATAAGAATTAATTACTTCTTCTTTTAATTGTTCTCCTTCCAGCTCAGGAAATATAGGAAAATGATCCCATTGTGCATGCAGAGCGGTGAAGGATGCAATTACGAAACATATAGCTGCGAACACTCGAATGCTATTTATATCTGGCCTTAAGCTATTCTTCTTCATGCAGCTTTTTATCTTTTAAATTTTCGTTGAGAAACTCATTGATTTTATTGATACTATAACTTGTTGATAGTTCGCCAAATTCATTGATTTTGATATCAAAACCATCCAATTCCTGATGGACGGAAGCTTTTTTGTCTTTGTCTTTTTTAGGCATTATTGATTTACCAATGTGTTAATACAATATTCGATTCTGTCTCTGGTTTCTTTGACTCCCAAGTGAATCATTGTTTCAAATAGATCAGGACCTTTCATCGTTCCAGTTGTTGCTATTCTGAGTACAGGAAGTATCGCCCCCATTTTTAATTCGTTGTCAAAGATATACTGTTTGACACTATTAGATAGTTCTGATGCGTCGGATGAATGATCGGAAACTAAGTCCATGATCTTTTCAAAATGAATTTTGTTTTCGGAATCCCACTTCTTTCCCAACATTTTAAGGTCGTATTCCTTAGGCTTTTCGTATAGGTACTGTCCGGAAGTAAGAATTTCTGAATGGAATATTACTCTCTCTTTCATCAAAGAAACTATACTTTCTATTTCCTTTTCCTTTAGATTTAAATCGTAATTTTTATCACTTACTATTAAATGAGCAATTTCCTCATCGGTTTTTTGGAGAAGATATTGTTGATTGTACCACTTGGCTTTATCATAGTCAAACTTGGCTCCTGATTTAACGATCTTATCGATACTAAAAGCTTCTATTAGTTCATTTACAGTCAGTAACTCGCGATCATCACCTGGGTTCCATCCCAGAAAGGCCAAAAAGTTTAGCAGAGCGTCAGGTAAAAATCCAACCTCCTTAAATCCTATGTAGACTTCTTCTTCACTTTGTTTCCAATCCATAGGAAAAACGGGAAATCCAAATTTAGCTCCATCTCTTTTACTTAATTTACCCTTTCCGGTAGGTTTGAGGATCAGGGGAAGATGAGCAAATATAGGTGCATCCCAACCCAAAAATTGATACATCAACACGTGATGAGCTGTACTTGAAAGCCATTCTTCACCCCTAATTACATGTGTGATTTTCATAAGATGGTCATCAACTATGTTGGCTAGATGATAGGTTGGCATACCATCAGTTTTTAAAATTACTTTGTCATCGAGCTCGTCCGTAGAAAAACTAACTTCTTCTCTTACGGCATCTTGAAAGGTAACTGTTTCTCCTTTGGGCATCATCAATCTGATGGTATAAGGATGACCTTCCTTGATAAGTTTATCAAATTCCTCTTTGGGAAGAGAAATACTGTTTTTCATTTGATATCGGGAACTATTGTCATACTTAAAACTATGCATTCCTGCCTCCTGAGCTTGCTGCCTGACTAATTCTAAATCTTCTGGTGTGTCAAAAGCATAATAGGCATGTCCTAACTCGACAAGCTTATGAGCATACTCGGCATATTTGTCTTTTCTCTCAGACTGACGATAAGGGCCATATTCTCCTCCTTGTTTAGGACCTTCATCAGGCTCTATTCCACACCACTCCAATGATTTTCTAATGTATTCTTCTGCACCTTCTACATAACGGTTTTGGTCAGTATCTTCAATCCTTAAGATGAAGACACCTCCATTTTTTTTTGCAAACAAATAATTATACAAGGCTGTTCTAACACCTCCTATATGAAGTGGCCCGGTAGGGCTGGGGGCAAATCTCACTCTTACACTCATGCTAAAATATTGTTGGTGACAAAAGTATTAAAAATACCAGCATTTTGGATATTGTATTCTATTCGATATTCATTGAAAAATATATATTGTTATGGAAATTAGTATAAAAATGTTCTATTCGTATGTATGACGGATATTTGGTAGTTTTAGCGTGGCCTGAAACAAAGTGTAAGCAAGCCGGAGCATGGTACGATGGTTTAATGAGATTTCTTGGTGTAAATAAAGGAGGTTATTATAAGGTAGGACATTCTGCATTTCTCCTTATTGATAGTAGATCTAAAGAATGTGAGTATTATGATTTTGGAAGATACCATTCGCCATTCAAGCACGGCAGAATAAGGACTGTAAGAACGGACCATGATCTGAAGGTCAATACACAGGTATTGTATGGACCCAACAGGGAAATTCTAAATCTAGATATGATAATACGAGAATTATATACTAACCGATCTACACATGGAACAGGAAGAATATATGCTGCAATCAGTAAGATTAGTATGACAAAGGCTAAACTGAAAATCAATGAATTTCAGTCAAAAGGTTTCATTCCTTATGGTCCCTTTATATATAATGGCACCAATTGTTCCCGATTTGTTAACAAGGTGCTTTTAGCTTCAAGTAATTCTATCTTTACAAAACTCAAGTGCTTTTTTCCACTAACCTTAAGTCCTACCCCTATGTGGGCTGTAGTTGCTGCAGAAGGCAAGAGAATAAGTTATGGTTTAGTGGATGACGCTTGCTAATTAGAGAAGTAAAAAACCCTTTAAGAGGATTTGGGGGTTGGGATAATATTTAGTCAAATACTACTGGTTGATTGTGGAGTTTTATAGGTATTTCTTGATGTAGTTTTATGTGACAATTGGAAGAATTAGATGCAAAAGATCATAGGATGAAAGATATATCTAAATATCTTAAAGAACCTGTAAGACCCCATCATTTTGATGGAAGAGAGAGATGGTTGTCAGGAGAAGGAGCAGGGTCTTGGTTTTTGATAGAAAAGGAAGAGCAATATAGCGATCATTATAAGGTAGTAAGGTTTTCTCCTGACGGCATTATAGAATGTCAGGGTGTGTTTGAGGCTAGTAAATCCTTCGATATAAACAAAGAGTTTAAACTAACATTTCCCTCTCATTGTGCTTTAGTAACCGTAATTCAGAATCGAAAGGAAATAAGATTTATTAGAAAGGATTAAATCTTTTTTAGGTATTTCATGATCATGGATCTGTCAATAACACCGAGTAATTTTTCATCATCGACAACACCTACAATGGCTAATCCTTCCTTTTGCATGGTATTAATAATTCTGTGTAGTGGCATATCTTTTTTAATGCTAGCAACTCGATCACTCATCAGAGAAGCAATATTTCTATTTGTATCACCAGATTTGAGTACATCTTTAATATAAAGTTCTGGAATACTTCCCACTAAATGATCGTTATAGTCAAAGACGAGAAAATTACTCTCTTTAGAATTCTTATATGCCTGAATTACTTGTGAATACGTATCTTCAGTACGAATTTTTGTAAAAGAAGGTTTCATTATGTCACTGGCCATCTTTTCTTTGAGATACTGTTGCAAACGAAGCTGCCTATACTCTACTCCAGCCATAAAGAAAATGAATACGCCAATTGCTGCTAGAACAAATTGCCCTGAATACAACCCATATCCAAGAAAACCTACACTAATAATTCTTCCAACTATGGAGGCAATACGAGTAGCTTTAGTACGATCCCACTTAAGAGATAAAAGAGCCCTTAGTATTCTACCTCCGTCCATTGGAAAGGCAGGTATAAGATTGAAAAAGAACAGACCTAAATTTAAGAAAAGAACGACCTTAATAAAATCTGTTGTTTTTTGAATGTCTAGGTCATTTAGCAGTGTTAAACTAAGCGTAGTATCCTGTAGAAAGATCAGCACTAAGAAAAGAATAAATGCTATTAGAATATTGACAAGAGGACCGGCTATAGAGATCAATAACTCTTGATACGGTTTCTCTGGCATTCTTACTAATCTGGCGACTCCACCAATCGGAGATAGTACAATATCCTTAGTTCTAATATTGAATTTTCTCGCCATCAGGGCATGTCCGTACTCATGTAATACTACGCATAGAAACATGATGATCATAAACATTCCCAAAACAAAAATCTCAAAAGCCTTTAACTGATGCTGAAAGGCAATGTAAGCTATGAAAAGAAATACCAGTCCAAAGCTGGTATGAAGCTTAACAGGTATATCAAAAACTTTTGCAATTCTTATTGACATGTAAACCTTTACATGATTAACCTAAAATGGGCTGATATATTTGATTCTTTAGGATGTTTCGACTTATCACCAGCCTTTGTATTTCTGATGTTCCTTCATAAATCTGTGTTATTTTGGCATCTCTCATAAGTCTCTCTACATGATACTCTTTCACATAACCATACCCTCCATGTATTTGTACTGCTTCTACTGAATGTTTCATAGCTGCTTCAGAAGCAAAAACCTTGGCCATAGCAGCAGCAGAGGTATAATCTCTTCCCTGATCTTTAAGCCAAGCCGCTCTGTGTACAAGTAATCGAGCACTTTCAATATCGGTAGCCATATCCGCCAGCTTGAAAGCGATGATCTGATGTTTATGAATCGGTTTGCCGAATGCTTCTCTCTCTTTGGAGTATTTAAGAGCTAATTCGAAGGAGCCTTGAGCAATTCCTAGTGCTTGAGAAGCAATTCCTATTCTTCCCCCGGAAAGTACTTTCATAGCAAACTTAAATCCAAACCCATCTTCTCCGATTCTATTCTCTTTAGGTACTTTCACATCATTGTACATCAAAGTATGTGTATCCGATGATCGGATACCCAGTTTATCCTCTTTAGCACCTATTTCAACTCCATTCCATGTCATTTCTACCAGAAATGCATTAATTCCACGATGCCCTTTTTCAACATCTGTTTGAGCAATTACAATATGCAGGCTTGCATTTCCACCGTTGGTGATCCAATTCTTAGTGCCATTAAGAAGATAGTGATCTCCCATATCAATAGCAGTTGTCCTTTGCGATGTGGCATCACTGCCTGCTTCCGGTTCTGAAAGACAAAAACAACCAATCCATTCGCCGGAACTAAGTTTTGGTAAGTACTTGGATTTTTGTTCTTCTGAACCATACTCCTCAATACCCCAGCATACCAAAGAATTATTAACTGACATACATACTGAAGCTGAGTTGTCTATTTTAGAGATTTCCTCCATGGCCAGACAGTAGGAGATGGTATCCATTCCCCCTCCTCCATATTTAGGGTCCACCATCATGGCCAGAAACCCTAGTTCACCCATCATCTTTATCTGATCTTTTGCAAAGATCATATCCCGATCTCTTTCTATGACTCCCGGTAAAAGTTCTTTTTGAGCAAATTCCCTTGCAGCTTCTTGTACAGCTAGTTGTTCTTCAGTAAAACTAAATTCCATTGATTCTTTTAAATTTTAGTTAGGTTTATTTGAAGATCAAAATTAAGCATTTGCCCTCAGAAAGTGCTATTCTTTGAATCCTTTTAGAAGTATAACTTCAAAGTATTCCAAAGCTGCTCTCGATTTTTTATCAATAGAATGATTACAGCACCAATGACTCCTAAGAAAATGATTTTCACACTTCTATCAATTTTTTTCTTTCTGTCACTCTTGCTTCTATAATTTTGCCTTCCTGAATACGACATAATCAAATATTTGATAATCTTTCCCAATAATTTTGATCTTCTACTTCATCAAGTAATTGAAGATAAGTGGCATATCTCAGTTTGTTAATATCTCCGCTTGAGACCCCTTCTTTGACTGCACACTTAGGTTCGTTTCTATGGGTGCAATCTCCAAACTTACAATTCTCTGAGGCTTTAAATATTTCACGAAAATTATGAGCTATATCCATTACTTCGAGGTGGTTAAAAGCTAAAGTCTTGATACCAGGGGTATCAATAATTTTTCCTCCCATTTTTAATTCAAACATTTCAGCAAATGTTGTGGTATGTTGTCCTTTTCCAGAAAAATTAGAGATATCCTGTGTTTTTAAATCGAGGGAGTCATCTAGGTTATTGATAAAAGTAGACTTACCTACACCTGATTGACCACTAATAAGGGTAATCTTATCTTTTAAACAGGGTTTGATTTCTGCTAATCCATTGGTGTCAGTAGAAGAAACAAGGAATACCTGATAACCTATGTTGGTATACATTTGAGATAAATTGTCAAAAAGTGCCAGATCTTCTTTGTCATAGAGATCAGATTTATTGAACACTACGCTTACAGGAATATTGTAGGGTTCTGTCATCAATAAAAATCGATCAATAAAACCTTGTTTTAACATGGGCTCCTTGATAGTTACTATTAGGAGTGCTTGGTCAATATTACTTGCTAGCAAATGAACAAAGTGTTTTTTTCTGGGGGACTGACGAACTACATAGTTTTTTCGAGGCAATATTTCTTTGATAATGCCCTTTTCATCTTGTTCTTTTTCAAATGTTACTATATCTCCTACAGCAACAGGATTGGTCAATTTATGCCCTTGCAATCGAAATTTTCCTTGAATACGACATTCAATTTTTTTACCATCCTCGTAATTGACAATATACCAACTGCCAGTAGATTTTGTTACTATTCCTTTAATAAGTGACATTTTAAGAGAGGGGCTTAAGGGCATTGACACTATGGATTGCATCTGCCATTTCTTTAATAAGGGAGGGGTCTTTTTCTATGGCATCACCAACTACAATGAGGTCAGCTCCCGAGGATACATTTTGATAGGCTTTTTCAGGTGTTTTAATGCCACCTCCTACAATAAGGGGTACATTAATACCGCCGCTAACGAGTTCGATCATTTTAGACGGAATAGGATTTAGAGCTCCACTTCCTGCATCCATGTAGATTAATTTTAAACCTAACATCTCTCCTGCGATAGCAGTACATAATGCGATATCTTCTTTATTTGCAGGTATAGGAGTGGTATTACTCATATACTGGACGGTGGTTTGTTTACCTCCATCAATCAACATGTATCCTGTTGAAATGATTTCTAAAGGACTTACTTTAAGAAAAGGGGCTGATATTACGTGTTTTCCAATGAGTAATTCTGCGTTTCTTCCCGATATCAAAGAAAGAAAAAGTAATGCGTCTGCTTTATAACTAAGTTGAAAAGAATTACCGGGAAATAACACTACAGGTATTTCACAATTAGATTTGATATTGGACAGTACTTCGTCTAACATGTTATTCACAATCAAACTACCCCCAATGAAAAAATAATCCACTTGGGCTTCTACCGCCAGTTTTAATATATGATCTACATTTTGCAGCCTTAACTGATCAGGATCAATTAATACAGCGAACTTTTTTTGACCATTTGTTTTTGCCTCTGTAAGTGACTGGTATACTTCTATCATAATTCGGTATTGAGAACAAAGGTATCAAATGTTAGTGTATCTATAGATACCGCCACTATTTTTCTAATCCAATGTTGAACAACGCATCTCCTTGGTTTACTACGGATGCATTGTTATGACCGATTATGTAACCTGATATTTTTGAAATAACGGATACTGTTTTTGTTCCGAAAGGATCGTTAATAACTCCTAACTTATCACCTTTTCTAATCTTTTCCCCGGAACTTTTACTCCATATGAACATGCCTGATTGAGGAGCTCTTACCCAACTTGATCTAGGGAATGTGATCATACTCTCAGGTATAGAGGGTTTCCCTTCCAACATGTCCAACCCATAAAGCACATTTTTTAAACCTTGTTCGCCAGTTTCAATTGAAAGTTTGTCAAATCTAATTGATTCTCCTGCTTCATAAACAATAGCGGGAATGCCCATTTTTCTGGCCACTTTTCTAAAAGACTTGGGTATGTACGGTTTTTCGACTAAGTAAGGAGCCCCAAAAAGTTTAGCTAGTTTTCTGGCATCCAAATCTTCTTTTCCATATCGTATTTGAGGATAATTGTATCTACTGCTGCCGCCAGTATGAAAATCCAAAGCTAAATCCACATAAGGAAGTATTTTTTTTGATAATACACGAGCGACCCTTGAAGCCACGGACCCGGTAGTACTACCAGGAAAACTTCGATTTACATCCTTGCCGTCCGGTACATCTCTACTGAAATTAATAAATCCATAAATGTTTAATAATGGAATAGCAATGACAGTTCCCTTTTTTAAAGTATTGAAAACACTTTTATCAATAGACCTTCTTACGATTTCAATTCCATTAATTTCATCCCCATGAACGCCACCTAACACCAGAACACATGGTCCGGGAGTAGGATGTCTGTAAATATGTGCATATACATATATTCTGGTATCGGAGGGGAGCCTTCCGGCATTGATTTTTATTACTTTATCCTCTCCAGGTAAGATATTATGACTGTCTATTACCAGAGGTTCCTGATACTTATTTTCGTCTATATTCAGTTCTACCATTTTTTGTTCATTTCCACAAAGCGAATAATCTTTCCTGCAATATCATTTTTTGTGGTGGTTTCAATGCCTTCTAATCCGGGTGATGCATTTACCTCCAGCACCATAGGGCCGTGTTTCGATTGCAACATATCCACTCCTGCTACTTTTAATCCAAGAATTTTAACTGATTTAAGGGCAGTTTGTTTTTCTTCTTCAGATAGTGAAACGATACTTGCTTTTCCTCCTCGGTGAAGGTTTGACCTAAATTCTCCAGGTGCGGCCTGTCTTTTCATTACTCCGACTATTTCATCATTTACAATAAATACTCTGATGTCTGCACCTGCCGCTTCTTTAATATATTCTTGCACTAAAACTTTTTGCTTGCCAGCATGAAATGCTTCTAAGATGGATTCAGTAGTTGATTTTTTCTCAGATAGCACAACACCCATTCCATGAGTGCCTTCAACAAGCTTTACTATGTGAGGCGAAGGACCAATTTGATCAATCAACGTAGGATAGGAATCGCTATAGTGACACAAAGCACTCTTCGGAACTTTGATATTATTAGCCATAAGAATTTGCATGCAAGATACTTTGTCACGACTCCTGAGTAGTGCATCTGAACTTATTGTACTAAAAACACCCATTGCTTCGAATTGTCTAATCACTGTTGCTCCATATCTTGTAACTGTGGAACCTATTCGAGGAATAATGGCCTGCACCCCTTTTAGTTCTATATTATTGTAAAATACTTTTGGCTTATAGTTGTCAATAATTAAACCGCATTGCATGTGATCCAGTACTCTAACAAAGTGATTTCTTCTTTTCGCAGCATATACTAGAGATTGTGTACTATATAGCGAAGCGTTTCGAGAGAGTATTACAATATTCATTTCTTATTCGGTTGCTCTATTTAGACTAAATGTCTTGAATTGGGACACATTTACGTGTATTTGAACTAAAATGTAATAAATCATTCATTTGAAAATTGAGATAACTTTCCAAATATAAAATTAATTTTAGGCTAAAGACTATCGAGATGAATCAAAATGATTTGAATAATAAGAAGGTGGTAAACGCATGGGCTATCTTTGATTGGGCCAATTCGGCATACGCTTTGGTTATTTCAACGGCAGTATTTCCAGTCTTCTTTATAGAGTACACACCCGATAACATTGAGTTTTTGGGATGGGATATTAGTAATTCCGCATTATACAGTTTTGCCGTGTCGTTTTCATATATAGTGATTGCATGTTTATCTCCACTATTGTCTGGTATTGCCGACTATTCAGGCAAGAAGATGTTCTTTATGAAGGTGTTTACATTGATTGGTTCTTTGAGTTGTATTGCACTTTTTTGGTTTAAGGATGAATCTCAGTTATGGTTGGGAACAGCTGGATTTATTCTGGCCACTATTGGATTTGCAGGGGGATTGGTCTTCTACAATGCGTATCTTCCACAGATCGTTACCGAGGATAGATACGATAAGGTGTCGGCTAAAGGGTTCGCTTTTGGCTATATTGGAAGTGTTTTACTGCTTATTATTATTTTAGTGATGGTGTTGCAACCACAATGGTTCGGAATTACTAGCCCGAATCTTCCACATAGAATTGGCTTTGCACTTGTCGGTGTTTGGTGGTTAGGCTTTGCCCAGTATACTTTTAAGCACTTGCCCAAAGATAAAAAACAGAAGCTTCAACCAGGCGTCATGAAACAAGGATATATTGAAGTTTCTAATGTATTTAAGAAGGTGATGAAAAATTTTAATATACGTAGATTTTTAATAGCTTTCTTTCTTTACAGTGCTGGCGTTCAAACAGTGATATATCTAGCTACCATATTTGCAAAAGAGGTGCTGAACTTTGAGACTGCAGAATTGATATTAACCGTGTTGATTATTCAGTTGGTAGGAATAGGAGGAGCATATTTGTTTGCACATGTTTCTAAGTTAAAGGGCAATAAATTTTCTTTGTCTGTACAATTGGTAATTTGGATTGCAGTCTGTATTACAGCTTATTTTACTGAGGGGAAAATGCTTTTTTATGTATTGGCCGGAATGGTTGGAATGGTCATGGGAGGCATACAATCCCTTTCGAGGTCCAGTTATTCCAAGCTTATTGAGAAAAAAGTGGATGACTTGACATCCTATTTTAGCTTTTATGATGTCTTATATAAGATAAGCATTGTAGCGGGAACTTTTATATTTGGCTTGGTTCAAAATGTTACCAATAATATGCGATATAGTGTATTGAGTCTTACAGTGTTTTTTATTTTAGGGTTAATAGCACTTAGTAGTGTAACCTTCAGTTCTCCGGAAAGAGATTAGGCTTTTATGACTATTAAAAAATTTTGGATTAATTATTAAATTAGGAAAAATAAATTATCTTTGCACTCCGTTTTTGAAAAACAGATAGTTATGCAAAAAGAAATACATCCTAAGGAATATAGATTAGTTGTCTTTAAAGACATCTCTAATGATAAAGAAGTTTTGGTAAGGTCTTGCGCCAATTCTAAGGAAACTACCACATGGACAGATGGAAAAGAATATCCATTGATAAAAATGGAAATCAGTTCTTTTTCTCACCCGTTCTTCACTGGTAAGATGAAGTTTGTGGATACAGCAGGAAGAATTGATAAGTTTAATAAGAAATTTGCCAAGTTTGCCAAGAAAGATTAAGGCATTGAAAAAATGAAACTTTGAAGCTCTTCTTAATTAGAAGGGCTTTTTTTGTATAAAATTGATTGACAACAGTTACTTATATACTTTATAATCGTATTAAAATACAGTTGAAACTCGTAAATGAAAAACCTTATTTTTTTTGATGATGATAATTGGAAGTCTCTTCTTCCTTTGACCTATACCAAGCCAATATGCGAATTAAGAGTAGGGATACTCACGATAAAGGAAAAATGGGAGAAAATTTTAGGAGGGACAGGATCGTATATAACTCAGGATTATCTTTCTTCAAAGTACCCTGTAGTCATAGAAGATGATAATTATTTGATAAATAGCACTTTACTTCCAACAGAGGGACTCCTTAATTATATTGAGAAGCTAAATATAAATGAAGCTTTAGTTTATGGAGATGAACTACTCGTATCGAGGTTGTCAAAGGAGCAATTGGAAAATATTGATGACCTAGGGGAGACACAAAGCTTAAAAGGGATAGAAGTTGAAAAAGCGGAAGTAATCAAGAATATTTCTAGGCCTTTTCATATTTTTTCAATGAATGATGAATACATTAGAAAGGACTTTGAGTTACTTACGAAGGGAAGGGTTTCGGAGACTCTACCTGGCCATTGTTCTCTGATTGGAGAAAAGGAGAATTTATTTATCGAAGAAGGTGCGAAGGTACTGTGCTCAACATTAAATGTGACGGAGGGACCCATCTATATAGGCAAGAATGCTATTGTTATGGAAGGATGTAATTTGAGAGGCTCCTTAGCAGTTTGTGAGGGAAGCACTGTTAAAATGGGAGCTAAGATATATGGAGAAACGACCATCGGTCCATATTCAAAGATTGGGGGAGAAGTGAGTAATTCTGTAATCCAAGGGTATTCTAATAAGGGACATGATGGATATCTGGGAAATAGTGTAATAGGGGAATGGTGTAATTTAGGAGCTGATACCAACACGAGTAACCTGAAGAACAATTATGCGGAGGTTAAATTGTGGTCTTATGAAACGGAAAGGTTTGAAAGGACTGGACTGCAATTCTGTGGATTAATAATGGGAGATCATTCTAAATGTGGTATCAACACGATGTTTAATACTGGAACCGTGGTAGGAATAGCCGCAAATATTTTTGGAGATGGTTATCCTAGAAATTTTATTCCTTCTTATAGCTGGGGAGGCTCATCTGGCTTTAAAACATACGAGTTCGAAACATCCCTCGAGGTTGCTGAAATCGTGATGAAAAGAAGAAAAGTGGATATTTCTGAAATGGACAAGAAGATACTAGAATATGTTTTCTATCATTCAGCCATTTTTAGAACCTGGGAGAAGTAAATAATTAGAGTTCTTTTTGTAGGATTTTAAGATCTTCGTTAAAGATGTTTCTTTTTAGAAGAGAGAAAAAATCTTCTCTCGCCATGGTTTCGGCTCCGAGACTAGTGAGATGTTCTGATTCTATTTGACAATCAATAAGTTGACAACCTAGAGTCTGCAGGTATTTAACAAATAAAATAAAGCCATATTTTGATGCATTGCTTTGGAAAGAGAACATAGACTCACCAAAAAAAATGTTTCCTAGACATACACCGTACAGCCCGCCCACTAGTTTTTCTTCTTCCCAAACCTCGACAGAATGTGCATTTCCTAGTTGATGTAATTTTTGATAGGAGATAAAAACTTCTTCGGTAATCCAAGTTCCTGATTGATCCGAACGCTTGATTTCTTTGCAGTTTCTTATGACATCAGAAAAAGAATTGTTTACTGTTACCCGAAATCTTTTTTTATTTAAGAGGGACCTCATGCTTTTGGATACTTTAACCTTTTCCGGGAAAAGTACAAATCTAGGATTGGGAGACCACCACAAAATGGGTTGATCATCTGCATACCAGGGGAAAATTCCAAACTGATATGCCAATAGTAATCTTTCTATGGATAAGTCACCACCTATTGCAAGTAATCCTTGTTCATCGGTTAATAATGGATGTGGAAAGTAAATCTGCGGTTCCAAACTCAAAATAAAAAGGCAGTGAAATCTTCACTGCCTATATAGTTAGTTGTATTAAAATTCTATTCTACAAACGATTCAATGACTGCTGAAAGACCTCTATCAACTAAAGCATCCTTCATTGGTTTTAATACTTCAAATGACGCAGTTTTTACGGTTGCCTTTCCCTTGAAGTGAATGAGCAAAGATAATTGCTCTGATTGCTCAAATGTGTGATTACATATCTCCATCAGACACTCTATTACCCAATCAAATGTGTTTACATCATCGTTGTAAATCAACAATTGTGATTGTTTACCGGAAGTTACCAAAGTATCTACTTTTTCTTCCGTTATCACGTCAATGTCTGCCATGAAATCAATCATCTTACAATAGTAAAGTTAGTCGATAAATAGTTCAAATTCTCAACGGCGAAATTACTAATTATTTAGGAGAGTGTGCAAGATTTTAGAAATTAATAGTATGGCGAGCTTATCGAGTAGCTCTAGATCACATGGATATATTGCGATTTTGAGTTGTCGAGTTGAACTATTTTTCTAATACAACGCATAAAATAGTTTTATAACTTGAAATTACGTTATATATTTGTAGTAATGAAAGTGAATACCTTAATAAAGATTGTCTTTTGGGTTCTAGTCCTAAAATATTCTATATGTGCACAGGCTCAATCGAGCGAGGGTTTGCAGTTATACAACAATTACGAGTACTTATCAGCGGTTGAGACTTTTGAGAATGCCGTAAAAAGAGACAGTAATGTTTATGATATGATATGGTTGACCAAGAGTTACCATATGGCAGGAATATTGTCCAAAGCCAAATCAATGTATCATTCACTTGAGCAAGATAGTTTCGCACATAAACCATGTTTTAGAGGGTTGGCCCAGATCTATGAGAGAGAGGATAATATTGCGAGAGCTATTAAATACTACAACAAACTTGTTGAAATAGATACCACCAATGCATTATATTCGAAAAAGTTAGGTAATCTATTTTATAAATCTGGAATAAAAGGTGATGCACTTAAGTATCTTAACCATTCATTATACTTAAATCCAAATGACATTACTATTATTAATGATTTGGCGGTAATATATATGGACGGTAAACAGCTGGAAATCGCAGATAGTCTTTTAGAAAGAGCCTTTGAGATGGACTCAACAAACATTAAGGTTGCCTTATTGAAATCAAGACTGCATTATCTTAACAAAGAATACGATGAAGTTTGTGATGTTCTCAAGATGACGAGCAGAATTACCGACTTGGATAATTATTATAATAAGATGCTAGGGTTTTCATACTTGCAAATAGATAGTCTGGATGAGGCCATATTTCACCTTACTAAATCACTTGTTAATGAATCAAGCCCAGAACATGCTCATTATTATTTGGGATTAGCACATTATAAGTTAGAAGAGGAAGAAGATGCGAAGTATCACTTTGAAAAAGCGATAGATGCAGGTATCTCTGATAATATAGGTTTATACCATTATCAATTAGCCTTAATTTATCAAGAGAATAAAGATTTGAAATTGGCAATGAAACATTTTGAGCAAGCTTATTATTTTAACAAAAAAGCGAACATGCTTTACCATTATGCCCGATGTGCGGATGAATACTATAAGGATAAGCAAGTAGCCTTGCGATGGTACACTAAATATCTGGACAAAAAACCTAAAAACATTACATACTCTTCATATAGCAAAGAGAGGATTAATTATTTAAAGGAACAATTACATTTCGGACAATAAATAACTACAATAATGGTAAAACTCACCAGGGCAGAAGAAGAAATAATGCAGTACTTTTGGACATTGGGGCCTAATACGGTTTCGGGAATTATTGAACACATGGATGGAGATAAACCCCCGCATTCTTCTATTTCTTCTATCGTTAGAATACTTGAAAGAAAGGGTTTTTTAGACCATAAAGCGTATGGCCGGACCTATGAGTATTTTCCTGTAATTACTAAAAGGGCTTACTCAAAGTTTTCACTAAAAAATTTGGTATCCAATTATTTTCAGGGCTCAATGAATGAATTGGTAAGTTTCATTGTGAGTGAAGAGGATATGAGCATCAAGGATATCGCTTCTCTTTACGAAACTCCTAAAGAAGAAGAAAATGAGTGACTTTATTCTACAATCAACACTGTGCTGGTTCATATTTATTGCTTTTTACCAATTGTTTCTAATTCGAAATAAGATGTTTTTTCTTAACAGGTTCTTTTTGCTAATGAGTCTAATGTTAGGGATTCTTATTCCTGTAGTTAGTAAATATATATATTGGAATTCGTCAAATACATTTAGCGAAACAAATACTGTTATGACAATTCCTGAGATGAATGAAGTGGTTGAAACGATATCTGAACAGAACTCTTACGACAATTGGTTGCTACTAGTAGCGATCATCTTTTTTTTAGGAGCAGCATTTCATTTTGGAAGGCTTATTTTGGGTTTGATACGAATAAAAGATATACATCGAAATAGTTCAGAAAAAACAATAGATGGATTTAAGGTAAATATTATAACAGGAAGGCATATGCCGTTTTCGTTTATGAACAGAATTTATATCAATTCTGGCTTTTTATCTCATCCTAAACTATCAATTATTCTCAAACATGAACAGGTACATTGTAACCACTGGCATTCCTTAGATGTTTTGTTCGTAGAGCTTTTATCATGTGTCTTTTGGTTTAATCCTATACTTAGTTTATATAAGAAAAGACTAAAGGCCAACCATGAATTTATTGCAGATGACCTGTCTAGGAAGGAGTCACTTCAAGAATATAAATCACTTTTGAGATCTAGTTTTGAGCAAAACTACAAACTGAGTTTTGCCAATTCATTTTTTAATTCAAAAATAAAATCAAGAATTATGTCATTAGAATCCAAAAAGAAGAAATCAGTATTTCGATATTTCGGAATACTGCCCATTATTTTAGTTCTGGGAATGTATATGTCTCAGAATAATGTAGCTCCACCGGATGTCAATCCAAAGGAAATTTATAAAGAAATATTAAACCTCAGGAAAGAATGTAAAGATTTACCCATTGGAGAAGCCCTTAAGAAGTTTAATGATTACTATACGGATAGGTCAGATGGTTTAGACACAGAAGAAATACAGGATTTTCAAACTACAATGACTGAACAGGGGGCAAAGAACGGTATGAGAATCACTTTTCTCAATAATAAAGAATTTGGTAATCTGCAATTTGTAGTTCCCTTTGAGAAACTTGAATCTTTTAAGAAAGGTGAAGAAACAGAGGCATATAGTCAGATGATCAATGGAAATACAGTAACGGACCGAATGATGAAGAGACTTCACGATGATGATTTATCCAATGATCCTTTAATTGTTATTAACGGAAGTTGGGCGTCAGTAACTGAGTATTTAAAGGTGAAAAGTGCTTCTAGTAGTACCCACATGACTGAAAAACTGGCCATATCTAAGTACGGTGAGAAAGGAAAATATGGAGCGATAATTATGGAAGATGTCAAGTTCAGAAATGAAGCCCAAGGTGATGAAGTTGATGAAATGCCACGTTTCCCAGGATGTGAACATATTAAGAACAAGGAGGAGAGATCACAATGTTCACAGATGGAACTGATAAAATTTATTGGTACAAACCTTGATTATCCTCAAGAAGCTAGGAAAAAAGGTGTTGAAGGTACATGTGTGGTAAAGTTTGTAGTTGAACAAGATGGTAGTCTATCAGGAATTGAAATCATGAAGGACATTGGTTATGGTACGGGAGAAGAATCCCTGAAGGCAGTAAATGCTATTAATCAACAGAATATAAAATGGATACCAGGAATTAAGGATGGAAAAAAAGTCAAAGTAGAATTTAAACTGCCTATAAAATTTAAGCTAGGTGGAGGTAAAAAGAAAAAGTGATTTGATAATTTGTGGCGAGGCGACTTTGTTGTCTTGCCATAAGTTTTTTCAGTTTTGCAAGACTGAAAAAGGCACCATTTAAATCTCTAATCATTGATCAGCAATAAAATCTATTTTTGACTTTTTTCAAACGTTTTGTCACAATCATAACAATAGAATTCATTCCTATATCTTAAAAAGGGTAGGCCAAATAATATCATTAAAAGGCCAAAAGATGATTTAGGTTTTTTAGTATTACCGACATTCGAACTCCCACAAAATATGCAGGTTGTTTCATTGTTCATATTTAAGTAATATTTGTCCGTCTTTTTAATTTAATCCGTTTTTCCTTTACATTACTCAACTTGTGAAAAATAAAAGAAACAGAAATGCTATAGCTAAGGGAATAAAGAGAAGAAGAATTAGCTGCACCTCTTTTCTTAGGTTTTTAATTAATGGAATATGTGAAGTTATTCTTGTAAACCATTCAGAACGATTTTCTTTTGAACCTACAGAATTAGAAATCAAACCAATATCTAGGAGGAAGTTATACGACTCTGTTGCTTGAGATTCATGTACTTGAATATCTATTCCGCCCATTTGATTTCCAATAAAGCTAAAAGTCTGGTTCGACAACTCGTTTTTAAGATTAGATTCAAAACCTTTTTCTGCGAGTTTTCCTTGAATAAGGTTAGCCCTTAGAGAATCTTCAACGGAAACTATAGTTACAAAATTTTTCATGATGCCAATATTGAGTATTGTGATTGTTAATTAAGATAAATATGTCCATTAATAAAATAAACAATCTACCCAAGACATGAGTTCCATTCTAAAATTAGTCAGGATAACTCCGCATTTCATCTAATATTCAAGAACAATTAACAACAAAAACCTACAATTATGCATTTAAAGTCAGAAATTTGTGAAATATTAAATTATGAATGGAAGACTTATGTTCTTTTTTGTAATTACAGTGATATACTTGATAGCAGACATATACACTTTTGTGGGTCTGAAAAGCTTATTGTCCAATAAGAAGGTGATAAAAGTGTTTACGATTTGTTATACACTTTTAAGTCTTTTTGTCTACTATCAAATGACAAAAGTATATGACGGGATGCAATCCGGATCGGTAGTGAGAGATAATGAAACAAATTTTGCAATTGGTATTTTCTTTACCTTTTTTATAACAAAATTGGTATTCTCCTCAGGAATGATTCTACATGATGGAGGAAGAATGTTAGCCGGTATTTATAATTTTGTATCCAGTAGATTATCAGAAAATAATGAGTTTCCCCAAATATTACCATCAAGAAGAAAATTTATAACAACAATGACGGCTTTCGTATCTGCTGTCCCATTTTTTACGCTTCTTTATGGAATTACAAGGGGCAAATATAAGTTCGATTTGACAAGTACTCCTTTGGCATTTAATGATCTTCCGAAAAACTTTAATGGATTTAAAATTGTACAGATATCAGATATTCATGCAGGAAGTCTGGATAGTCAGGAAGAAGTAGAGAAGGCGGTTGATTTAATAAATGAGCAAAATCCTGATCTTATACTTTTTACAGGGGATCTTATTAATAGTCAGAAAGAAGAAGTAGATCCTTATCTGAAGATATTTGGAAAACTGAAAGCTAAACACGGTAAGTTTGCGGTTTTAGGTAATCATGATTATTATGGTCTTTGGGAGCTGGAAGAATCGGAACATGCAGGATATATGTCGGATTTCTTCAGGAGATATGATGAAATGGGATTCAAATTGTTGAATAATGATAATGAAACCATCAAGATAGGAGATGAAACCATCAAGATCGTTGGAGTCGAAAATTGGGGAGCTGGAAGATGGTTTCCTAAGAAGGGGGATTTGGATGCAGCATTGAAAGGAGTAGAGGGTGCAGATTTTACGGTTTTAATAAGCCATGATCCGACACATTGGGATAAGAAGGTAAAAGATCATCATAAACATGTCCACCTTACATTAAGTGGACATACACATGGAATGCAATTTGGAATAAACATGCCTGGTTTTAAATGGAGTCCTGTACAGTACAGATATAAGCATTGGATGGGCCTATACGAAGAAAAGGGGCAATATCTTTATGTCAATAGAGGTTTTGGTTTTTTGGGGTTTCCGGGTAGAGTAGGTATGTGGCCGGAGATATCTTGCTTCGAACTAATATCATAATATGGGATCTTTTAGTTCAAAATTATTGGACTGGTACTATCAAGGGCCAAGAGAGTTGCCATGGAAAAAGAATAAAGATCCTTATCAAATATGGATTTCAGAAATAATACTTCAGCAAACCAGAGTAGCTCAGGGAACACCATACTATCATCGATTTTTAGCCAAATTTCCGAGTATAAAGACTTTAGCAAATGCTCATGAGGATGAGGTACTGCAAGTTTGGCAAGGGCTAGGATACTATTCTAGGGCAAGAAATATGCATGCTGCTGCAAAGCAAATAAAGGATTTGTTTAATGGGATATTTCCGAGCAACTATAAAGATATTCTGTCTTTGAAAGGAGTTGGGCCTTATACTGCAGCTGCTATTTCGAGTTTCGCTTATGATCAACCTTATGCTGTTGTTGATGGCAATGTAATTCGTGTGCTAACAAGATTTAAAGGTATTCAAGAAGATGTCAGTTCTGGAAAAACCATTAAAGGAATT
Organism: Saprospiraceae bacterium; assembly: GCA_965230495.1. Classification (GTDB taxonomy): domain Bacteria; phylum Bacteroidota; class Bacteroidia; order Chitinophagales; family Saprospiraceae; genus JACJYM01. The sequence continues at coordinate 3,398,545 of OZ246004.1, forward strand.
CAACATCTGGCTCAAGAGTTTTTGGATGTTAATAACCCATCGGATTATAATCAAGCGATTATGGATTTTGGAGCATTGCATTGCAAGTCACAAAACCCTCTTTGTGAAAGTTGTATATATAAAAATGACTGTTATGCTAATCAAAATGGATTAGTGGACCGACTTCCTTTTAAAAGTAAGAGGACAAAAACCAAGACAAGATACATTCATCATTTTGACATCCGAATGGACGGCAAACTAGTACTAAGAAAACGAGGAAATAAAGATATTTGGGCAGGGCTTTATGATTTTTTAACCATGGATGGTGAAAAGAGTCAACGGCTTAAATCTTCGGAAATCAAAGATTATCTGTCAGATAAATTTTCTTCTGTTTTTGAAAAGAGCGAAGTGGAGTTTGTTACGAAAATTAAGCACGTATTAACCCATAGAATCATTGAAGCATTTTTCTATAGAATTGAAATTGAGAAAACACCTGATTTACTTAATGAATTAGATTTTGTGGAGCAGAAAAAAATAAGCAATTTTGCAGTGTCAACTCTTTTGCAGAAATATTTGGATGTTCAGGAATAACAAATTATTAATTTTTATATTTAACATCTAATTAACTTGAGAAATGATTAACAAAGTAATTTTAATAGGAAATCTGGGTAGAGACCCAGAGGTGAGGCATTTAGAGAATAATAGTGTCGTTGCAAAATTCCCTATAGCGACTAATGAAAGCTATCTCGATAAGTCTGGAGAGTGGCAAACCCAAACGGAGTGGCATGACATTGTTGTGTGGAGAGGACTTGCGGAAAGAGCAGAGAGAGATTTAAAAAAGGGAAGCTTAGTTTATGTTGAAGGCAAGTTAACGCATAGAAAGTATCAGGACAAAGATGGAATAGACCGTTATGTGACAGAAGTGGTAGGACGATTGTTGAGACCATTGGAAAGAAGAGAGAGTTCATCTTCGGGTTATGGAGATAATTTTCCATCTGCTATTAATACCTCAAGTAGCGAAACTTCATCTGTAAAAGAACCATCAGAAGAGATTCTGAAAGACATTCCAAATGATGATCTTCCATTCTAATGAGTGATCTGATCACATATTTGCTAATAAAAATCTAAGTGTTGGATACGGAACCTCCCGCCCTATTGGCTAGTTGTATTCCTTTGTTTTTTTTGGTAACATCCGGTAGTTTATTTTCTATTACCTTATTGTTAGTTTTAATACTATGTTCGGCTCTTATTTCTGGTTCTGAGGTCGCATATTTTTCCCTTGGTCCGATAGAGATAAAGGATATGCAAGATGATGAGGAAGGTAAAGTATCCAAAAGAGTACTTTCGCTTTTGGATAAACCCAGGAGATTACTAGCTACAATACTTATAGCTAATAATTTCATCAATATTGCGATTGTTATTGTCTCCGATTATTTAGTAAGATCATGGTTAGGTCAAGATATTCTTAATACGATTGGAATGACTTTGAATGAATGGATGCCATTCATCGGAGTAGATGGCTGGGCAAGAGCTTTTAATTTTTCCGTGACCGTAATCGGCGTAACTTTTATTCTTGTGCTATTTGGAGAAGTAGCACCTAAGATCTACGCAAATATCGACAATGTTAAAGTTGCTCGTTTGATGTCAAGACCTTTAAGTTTTCTTAATACAGTGTTTGGCCCCTTGAGTAGTATTCTGGTTAAATGGACAATGAATATTGAGGAAAGATTTAGTGGCAATACCAATAATTCTAACCATTCAATAAAAGAAGATCTGGATAAAGCGATAGAGCTTACTGTTTCCGATAGTGTTAATTCTGAAGAGGAAGCAGAAATTCTGAAAGGCATTGTTAAGTTTGGAGATGTCAGAGTAAAGCAAATAATGAAATCCAGAGTAGATGTGATTGCAGCAGAACAGGGCATGAACTTTAGAGATCTCTTAGAGATGATCAAGGAACATGGATATAGCAGAATTCCAGTTTATGAGGATGATTTTGATCAGGTTAGAGGGATATTATACGTAAAGGATTTGTTAGGCTTAAGCGATGAAGGTAAAGATTACGACTGGTCACCTCTAGTAAGAGATACGGTTTTGTATGTTCCGGAATCAAAAAAGATTGATGAACTACTTAGAGAGTTTCAGGCCAAAAGAATGCATTTGGCTATTGTAGTAGATGAATATGGGGGATCTGCAGGTATCATTACTTTAGAAGATATTATGGAAGAAGTGATAGGTGATATTAAGGATGAATTTGATGAAGACGATGACGTTGAATATGTCAAACTCGATGAAAACAATTACATATTCGAAGGAAAATCTCTCCTCAACGATGTGGTAAAAATCACCTCCCTTTCTGATGATTTTTTTGATGAATATAAAAATGAGGCTGATTCGATCGCGGGTTTGATCATCGAAGTAGTTGGACAAATACCGAAACCCGATCGAGAAATCAAGATTGCTAATGCCACGCTTAAAGTTATTAGCACAACGAATAAAAGAATAGAAAGAGTTAATCTCAAACTGGAAAATGATGAGTAGAAACCATATAGCTCTAATAGTGATATTTCTTTTTTTTAATGCATGTAAAGACGAAAAGGTTTTTGTACCCAAACCTCACATGTATCCTAAGATTGACTTTCCGGAAAAGGGCATACAAACTGAAACGAAAGCCTTTGATTGCCCGTTTACATTTCCTTTAGAAAACTATTCAACCATAGTAAAAGACAGCTTTATTTTTGAATCAAAGACTAGCTCTGATTGTTGGTTTAATATAGAAATACCTGAGCTCAATGCGAAAATATATTGTAGTTACTATCCCATAGTCAGCAATAATAATTTTGATCAATTGGTAAATGATGCCTTTAAAATAGTAGGAGAGCATAACACGAAGGCGGAATATAGAAAGGAATCTTTAATAGAGAAGAATAATGGAGTAAGCGGATTGATGTTCGAAATTTTAGGCCCTGTGGCATCTCCTGTGCAGTTTTATTTAACAGATAGTACAGAACACTTTTTTAGGGCTTCTTTGTATTTTGAGTCGTCCGTTAACCCGGATTCTACAGCACCAGTTCTTACTTTCTTAAAAGAGGATATAGTTAGTATAATTGATGGTTTTGAGTGGGAATAAATTAAATTTATCCTAGCTTAAAAGAGTAGAATGACTTCCGTCCAACAATTTCACAATCTCTCACATATTTTTATCTCTTTGGTAGGAGCAGTTCTTCTAATGGCCATCTACTATAACATAAGAAAGAGATTTAGTACTAGACTTGCAGAGGACGATCAGACCAGAGTAGATCACGGATTATTATATTTGAGCCTATCTGTTTTTATATGGGTGATTTCTGGCTTATGGGCTTATCTAGCTAACTTATACTTATTTGAATCTAAGACGATTTTTCAATTGGGGGTAAGCCTCCTCTCTATAGCCAACAATATGTTTTTATTAATGGCTCTATTCTACTTTGATCACGCACCTGCTTTCATTTATAAAAATGAAAAGAATGTTCGAATCATTTCAATCCTGATAGTTACCATTACAGCATTGACTTTCGGATTATTTGTTTTCTTGAGATCCGACAACTCAGATTTTGATTTTGTTTCGTTGCCTGATCTATTGCTTTCCGGATTTCTTTCAATACTATTGATGATTACGTTTTATAGAACGTTTGTGGCACGTGGTTTATATGTTGTGGCCTTAATATCTATTTTGGTTATAGTTCTAATATTTGTTTCCCAACTTCCTCAAACTTTTCAGATACTTGATAATGGATTTAACAATTATCTACTGATGATAATAGCCAAGACTTCATTAATATCCCTGTTTCTTGTTTTGGCTACTTCATGGGTAATTCAATTGGCGAATACGCCTATCATTAAGGAGATGCGACTTTGGATAGATGATTGGTCTCTTATAAAACTAAATATTCCTTCGAAAAATATTCACAACGAAACGATTGATTTTGGCTCTAAAACTACTCAATTTAAGAACCTTCTTAAATTAGCTATTAGAAGAAAGTATGGAACAGGAAATGACCAAAGTATGGAAATCGGAGCAGGTAGAGAAATCAAGAATCAAACCTACTTAACCAGAATTATTGAGAACCTGAACACCATATTAGAAATTGATGAAAAAGATCAATTGCAGCGAAATGATTTATTCGTTTTTATTGGAGAAGGAAGATATAGATTAAGAATACTCCCTAACAATATTGACATCCACCAGTCATTACTTAAGGAATTTCTGGAACAGGAAGAAAACAAGAACTATTTACGGATATGTAATTAATTGTAACTAGTCACAATCAGTTACTATAGATTATTTATTATTTCTTTTCGAAACAAGGTTATTTGAGCTAAGCATGTCATTACTTCTTTGATGTATTAATAAATAAAATGTTATGAATAATACGGAGGAGATGACAGCCTGGGGGCACCCTAAAGGACTGTACTATCTATTTTTTGCTGAACTTTGGGAAAGGTTTTCTTTTTACGGAATGCGAGCATTACTGGTCCTTTATATGACCAAACAACTCTTGTTTACCGATAATATGTCTTTTGGTGTATTTGCTGCCTACATGTCACTCGTGTATTTTACTCCAATTATAGGCGGTGTGATAGCGGACAATTATTTAGGATACCGAAAATCTATTATGTTAGGAGGTGTAATGATGGCTTTGGGTCATTTCTTATTGACGATAGAAACACCATTGTTTTTCTACTTGTCTTTAGCCCTGATCATAGTGGGCAATGGTTTTTTTAAACCTAATATTTCCACATTTGTAGGTTGTCTATATGAAAAGGAAGACCCACGGAGGGATTCAGGATTTACGATTTTTTATATGGGGATCAACATTGGAGGAGCGGTAGCACCTTTGCTATGTGCATGGTTGGCAGAGGCATATGGTTGGCACTACGGATTTATGCTAGCTGGCCTGGGAATGCTATTGGGACTTTTTTATTTTCAAAGAGGTATTAGAAATAGAGTGTTTGGAGATATAGGAGGGATACCCAATTTTCAAGAGTATAATAGAAAAATAGGCATGCTAAGCAAGGGTATGTGGATCGTGATAATATCATTTATAACGGTGCCTTTATTTGCTTTGATTGTTCGGTTTAATGAACATGAACATTTTATTGTTTGGATTGCGACGGGAGTTATTGCTTTTGTTTTGATTCGAATCTATTTGTCTATAAAGTCAAAAGAAAGAAGCAGGATAATAGCGGTAGCGTACTTTACTATTTTGATGTCCATCTTTTGGGCTATTTTTGAGCAAGCAGGAAGCTCTCTAACTCTTTTCGCTGATAGAAATATGAACCTAATTGGAATCAATGCAGCACAAACGAATAGTATTAACTCAGCCTTTATCATTTTGTTGGCTATTCCTTTTTCGAAACTTTGGTCAGTGCTGACTAAAAAGAGAATAAACCCCCATTCTTCGATTAAGGCGGGTTTAGGTTTGTTTTTTTTAGGTTTGGGCTTTGTTGTTTTTGCTTCTTCGGCCCAAAGTGTAGACCAGTTTGCAAAAACACCAATGGCTTATCTATTAATTGGATATTTAATATTGACCATTGGAGAGTTATTCATTTCTCCGATTGGCTTGTCAAAGATGACTGAATTATCACCCGCGAAGTATTTAGCGTTTATCATGGGTGTCTTCTTTACTTCTTCTTTTTATGGACATTTTTTTGCAGGCAAAATTGCCAAACTTACTACAGTAGTAGAAGGAGAAGTGGGATTTTTCGCACAAGGCATATTAGGAGATATAACAGATTTGATAACAGGGCTATCAAGTGAAGAAATAGCTAACTCTGAATTAAGTTTTCAACAGCTATATAGCTATGTATCCGTATATGCTGGCTTTGGCACTATGGCAATGGTTTTAGGTGTCGGGGTGATTTTATTTTCACCTGTAGTCAAGAAATGGATGGTTGGAGTTTCATAATGTTTGCCTGAATTTTTAAGGTGGCAATTGCTATATTTGGGTTTATAACAACTGTGGATGATCTTTCAGAATGATTTAAAATTTGCCAGAGAATTAGATGTTAAAGATCCATTGAGAACTTATAGAGATCGCTTTCATATTCCAATGATGGAAAATGGAAATGAGCATGTATACCTCTGTGGAAATTCTTTGGGTCTGATGCCGAAATCTACCCCTGATACTATTTCTCAAGAGCTAAATGATTGGGGAAAATATGGTGTAGATGGACACTTAGAAGCGAAAAATCCTTGGGTATCTTATCACGAGATATTGACAGAAAGAATGGCAAGGGTAGTAGGAGCAAAACCTTCTGAGGTGGTTGTGATGAATAGCCTGACTGTCAATCTGCATTTATTGATGATCAGTTTTTACAGACCTACATCATCAAGGTACAAGATATTGATGGAATATAGTCCTTTTCCTTCTGATCGCTATGCGTTTGAATCTCAAGTAAAATTTCATGGGTATGATCCTAAGGATGCCATTATTGAGCTGATGCCGGAAGAAGGAACCAAGACTTTGTCAACAACTTCTATTATTGATAAAGTAGAAGAGTTTGGAGATGAGATTGCATTAATATTAATGGGTGGAGTTAACTACTACACAGGACAGGCTTTTGATTTTAAAAGTATAACTGCTGCTGGTCACGCAAAGGGATGTGTGGTAGGGTTTGATATGGCACATGCTGCTGGAAATTTGCACTTACAATTGCATGATGATGGACCTGACTTTGCCGCTTGGTGCAGTTATAAATACTTGAATTCCGGGCCGGGAAGTTTGTCAGGAATATTTGTCCATGAGAGACATGGGAGTAATTTCGACTTGCCTAGGTTTGCAGGTTGGTGGGGACATAATAAAGAAGAGCGGTTTTTAATGCGAGACGAATTTAAGCCTTTGAAGGGAGCTGAAGGATGGCAACTCAGCAACCCACCTATTCTATCAATGGCTGCGATTAAAGCTAGTTTAGATATTTTTGACGAGGTGGGAATGAGAGCATTACGAGAGAAATCAATATTACTTACAGGGTATCTAGAATATTTGCTGGATCAGGTGGATTCAGATCGAATTAAGATTATCACACCCTCTGAGTCAAAAGATCGAGGATGTCAACTTTCTCTACAAGTACTGGGTGCTGATAAGACATTATATGATGCCATTACTAAGGACGGAGTTATTTCTGATTGGAGAGAACCGGATGTGATAAGAATAGCACCAGCTCCACTATATAATAGTTTTGAAGACGTATATAAGTTTGTTGAGATTTTAAAGAACAGATTATAAATGCATTTCTATTGAGTTCGATTTCTGAAAAGGAAATATGGAGAAGAATATCAAGAGGCGACGCTAAGTCCTTCAAGACTTTGTACGATACGTATATTGACGATCTTTTACTTTTTGGTCAGAAGCTTTCGAATAACAATGTAATTATTGAAGATACTTTACAAAAACTTTTCTTACACATTTGGGATAACAGAAGATCCTTAAAACCTCCGGAAAGAACCAAGGCTTATCTAATGAAATCCTTGCGTAACAATTTACTTCGTGAGATTAGAAAAGAAAAAGTCTTCAGTAATATTGATATAGAAGAACACTTACGAGATTTGGAAGGTGTTACAGTCAGTGCGGATAATACATTTTTAACATCTCAAATCAAATCAGCCATAAATTGCTTGTCGGAAAGACAAAGAGAAGTTATTCATCTCAGATATTATCAGGGTATTAAAAATAGAGATATAGCTGATATATTAGGTGTAAATATTCAATCTGTTTCTAATCTGCTATATCGTGCTATAAGTAACATAAAAGCTAGTTTAGAAGAAAAAAAGAACACCAAATCATAATTTTTTTTCTTTGAACTGAGTATAAAACGCTTCTCAACTACTCTATACATATGTAACAGAGAATTAGTGTCTTCAGAAAATATTAATTATACAAGTATAGAAAGTCTGGCAACAGATGATGACTTTATTGAATGGTGCTTACATCCAACTGCCGGATTAGATAATCGATGGAACCAATGGATAGATAAAAACCCGGATAAAACTCACTTGTTAGAACAAGCTCGGGAACTTGTAATTTGTTTGAATCAGGCGGAAAGTATGGATGCCAATATGTCCATCAAAAAGAATATTTGGTCTACCCTAGAGGCCAATATTGAAAGAACAGAAAAATCGGATAATAATTCCTTGTTTACAATTGCGAAGCTTGTGGCTATAGTGGTTATTTTTCTTGGCATTTTTATGACCTATCAATGGTTATCAAATAAACCAAATAATAGGAATGACTGGGTGGAATATGCTAATGTATCAAATGATAGAGATTCTATTCACCTGCCAGATAATAGTATAGTTGTTTTAGAACCTAATAGTTCTATTGAATATGCATCTAATTTTTCCTCTGACAAAAGAGAAGTGCTTTTTAGAGGTGAAGGTTTTTTTGATGTGAAAAGAGATACTACAAGACCATTTTTGATATACTCGAATAATACGATCACTAAAGTGTTGGGAACTTCATTCATCATCAAGGCAAAGGAGGATGAGTTGGTGGAAGTAGAAGTGATTACAGGAGCGGTTTCAGTTTACGCAAATAAGGACCTTGATCAAAACGAGGAAAAGCAAATAGTCTTTAAGAAAGGTGATTTGGAATTTTTCCAACCGAATGTCAAGATGAATATACATCCCAATGAAAAGGTAATATATCGCCATGAAGCTCAGCAAATGGAGAAAAAGTTAGTGGATATTCCAAGAATGGTAACAAAGATGGAATTATTACCGAAATACAAGTTTGAAAACGAACCGGTTGTAAGTGTTTTTGAGGTGTTGTCAAAGGCCTACGGTATAAAAATAGTTTATGATAAAAAATTGATAGATAAGTGTACTATCTCTACAGAATTGGACGACACTCCTTTATTCTCAAAGTTGGAAATAATATGTACAGCTTTGGATCTTAATTTCAAGGAAAAGGATGCGGTTATTCATATAGATGGTAGTAATTGTGGATAAACAAATGGGTCGATGAAATACTTCACCGACCACAAGATATAAGTTAGTTTAAACAATCTTAAGCCACTGATTTTGCGGCAACAAAAACAGTAGTTGTAATAAGATTATTCGTTAACCAAACCAATACAAGGTATGAAAATTCGTAGGATCGAAACGAAGAAATTTCGAAAAATTATGCAAAAAGGAGGGTTACCAATGATATTAGTTTTTATGGTACTCTACTGTATCCGGGCCGAACCGGTATTTTCACAAAATGTACTTAATAAGGATATTAAAATTAGTTCTGACGCCCAATCCTTAGCGCAAGTACTTGTAGAAATTGAAAACTCCCTGAATGTTACATTTACTTACAGTATTCAGAAAATTGATATTGATCAACCCATTTCTCATCCAGATAGAATTAAAAATATTAGCCACCTGTTGGATAAGGTATTAGATCCATTGTCTATTGAGTATAGGATATTTAATAATAGAAATATTGTTCTAAGGAAAAAAACTAATCCGATTGTGAGACAAGGAATTATTCTGAGGGGAGCAGTTGTAAATGAGGAAAATGAACCCATACAATTTGCGAATGCAATTCTTAAAAAATTAGAGGGCAACCAATTCTATAAAGGTTATGTTACTGACGAGTTAGGTCATTTTATTTTTGAAAATATAGATAAAGGAAAATATGAATTATCTCTTAGTTATATAGGCTACGAATCAATAGATACGATGATAACTATTGGTAGTAGTATTGATTTGGGTACAATCACTATGAAGGACCATTCGAGTCTATTAAATGATGTTTCTGTTACGTCCAGACGCAAACTTATTAAGCAAAAGGTGGATAGATTAGTTGTAGATATTGAAAACTCAATGTTAGCGATAAAAGGAGATGCCTTTGAAGTGCTTGCAGCTACGCCTGGTTTATCGGTTCACAACAATGAAATCAAAATGATAGGTAAATCTTCTTTAGGTATTTTGGTGAATGATAAAAGAATACAGCTGGGGCCAGAAGAAATGCTAAACTACTTGAGATCTATCTCCTCAGAAGATATACAACTGATTGAAGTGATTTCCAATCCTCCTGCTAAGTATGAGGCAGAGGGGAACTCTGGATTGGTAAATATTATCTTAAAAACGACCAAAGCAAATTCTTGGAATGCATCTGTTAGAACAGGATTTTCTAAAAAAACAAAAACAGCGGGCAATATAGGTGCTAGTTTACTGTATAATAAGAACAAGCTCAGTGTAGCAAGTTCCGTTTTTTTTATAGATGGCAAGTATTATCAGGAACAGGATGATTATGCTTATTTTCCGGATGGATTATGGTATACGCTATCTCCTTTATTATCTGATTATAGGCGGTTTAATGCAAGAATTGATATGGATTACCAGTTGAATTCTAATTGGAGCATTGGAGCACAGTATATGAGAAATACTACAGATTATCTGATTACTGATAATCCTTATACACCTGTTATAGACTATAATACAGGCAAAATAACAAGATATCTTTTGAGTACATTTAGTCAAATGACATGGAAACCTGAGTTTAATTCTGCAAATATTAATTCTACTATTGTATTGGATACTTCGGGTAGAAAAATGAAAGTTAACCTTGATTATTTCAAATATAAAAATCAGGATATCAGAGAGTATGACGGAGAGTCTGTAATCTATAATCCTAGTTCGATTCAATTTTATGGAGGAATAAATGCCAATCAACAAGAAGTAGAGAACATATCAGGTTCTATTGATTTTGATGTGCCTACGCAATGGGCGATGCTGGGTTTGGGAGTGAAAACTACGAGATCTGTTTCGACCAATGATATAGAATTATTTAATAGCGGTCTTGTAGAGTCAAAAGTAACCAGCAAACCGCTTGAAGAAAACGATTTTGAATATGTAGAACAGCTATCTGCGGTATATTTTTCTATTTCAAAAACCTTAAACAGTAGTTTGGAAATGCAAATGGGTTTGCGAATGGAACATACGCAAACTGAGTCTACTTCAGATAATTTGGAACTGGAAGAAGTCAATGATTACACCAAATTATTTCCGACACTATTTTTGAATTATAGACCATCAGAAAATGCCAGTTATTCCTTAAATTATGGACGTAGAATTAACCGTCCTTCATTTGGAGAGTTAAACCCAAATGTGTTCTTTATCAACCCATTCCAAACGATTGTTGGTAATGCTTTTTTACAACCTTCATTTACGGATAATATTGAGTTATCTTCCTTACATGGAAACTTATCGAACAAGATTTATTATAGTAAACTCATAGATGGATATTCTCAGATTCCTATTCCAAATTCTAATACCAATATTATCACCTTTGCCAATGAGAATTACGTAAATACGTATCAAATCGGGTGGTCCAGTTATTATATTTTTGACAAGTATAGCTGGTGGAGCAGCGGGAATAGTTTTGATATTAACTATTCTAATTCATCTTTTGACTTGGATACACCGCATGAAAATTTAACTGGTTTTAATTCAAGTATATCAACCAGTAATGACTTCTCCATTCCCTCTATTAAGGGACTGACATTCAATATTGGATATGCGTATGATTTCAGAGGAAGGGATAACATATTTAATACAGGATCAAGATCAAATCTATCAGCGGCAATCCGATATGTGATGTTAAATAATAAATTAAGAATAAGTTTATCCGGCAATGATTTGACTAAAGATTATGCCGAAAGACTGGAAACAACGGTTAATGAAGTATTCCAAACCGCTAGATATTATTATGACTCCAGAACTATCTACTTATCAATATCCTATAGCTGGGGCAATGATAATATAAGTGCTAAACGCCATAGTACGGGTAACTCAGAAGAGAGAAGTAGAACAGGAAACTAAATATTGATTAATGTTACATTGTCTAATAAAGCAGGGAATTTAGGGTTAGGGCAAAGTGTATTATTGAAGATATAGGTATAACAGAAGTTGTAAACCAAAAATATAATAGGTATTTACTACTTTTGTTACTACGAATTTATCCAATATGATTTTACTTATAGTATTCTTTGCCCTTTCCATTGTGTTTTCATTTTTATGTTCGATTTGGGAGGCAGTATTGTTGAGTATTACCCCTCAATTCATTAAGAAACAAAAAACCACTAATCCTTCTTTTGGAGAGACGCTCGAAGCTTATAAAAATGATATAGATAGACCATTATCTGCTATATTAACACTTAATACCATTGCTCATACTGTTGGAGCCATTGGAGTAGGGGCACAGGCGGGAGAATTGTTTGATTCCGGAGCCAATTTTGCTGGAATAAGTTATGAGTCCATCATCGCTGGAGTAATGACATTGGCAATTTTAATTTTGTCTGAAATCATCCCTAAGACGATAGGAGCCAATAATTGGGAAAAACTTTCGGGTTTTACCATTGCTTCCCTGAGATTCTTATTGATTGCGTTGTATCCATTTGTATGGATTAGTAAATGGATAACAAAGAGATTAAAAAAAGAAAATGTTGGATCAGTATTAAGTAGAAGTGATATTCGTTCTATTGCGGAAGAAGGCGAAAAGACCGGAGTGTTAGAAAAAAATGAGGGAACGATTATTAAAAATTTAATCAAACTCAGAGATATAACGGTGCATGATATTATGACTCCTCGATCAGTATTTGTTACCGCTGATGAAGACCAACTAATGAAGGATTTTTATGAGAACAATAAACCTCTGAGATTTTCGCGAATTCCTGTGTATGCTGACAATCCAGATAATATTACTGGATTGATATTAAAAGACGAGTTGTTATCCTCATTAGTGGATAAACAGGATGAAAAATTGTCGAAAATAAAAAGAGATATACTTCATGTGTATGACAACATGAATTTACCTGCCTTGTTGGATAAGTTGACTTCGGAAAAAGCCCATATTACTATCGTAGTGGATAAGTATGGTAGCACTGTTGGATTGGTTACAATGGAAGATCTGCTTGAAACCTTATTGGGGATGGAGATTACGGATGAAATGGATAAAATTGAAGATCTTCAAAAATATGCTCGCTCTCAATGGGAAAAGCGAGCTAAGGAAATAGGGTTGATGGATAAAAAATCGAGCTGATTAATAAATAAATTATGGAAACCGTTTTTCGTGTTTCTATAATTTATGGAATTTTTCAAAAATTTTTAGTTCTATCAGATAAATAATTCGAAATTCATGGACGATTACTTTTGAATTCCACTTAGGGAAAGAAATTATGTGTTTTATTTGTTTAAACAAAATAAAGCAAATGAAATACTTCATTATTACTTTACTTCTGGCTTTTTGTTCTTGTAATATAACGCCTCAGCGACAAACCCAAATTAAAGGAAAAGTTGTGGATGGCATAACTGATTTACCCATTGATAGTGTGTATATTTCTATTAGTGATCATCGGGATCCATACTCTTTCAATCTGGCAGGCTGTAGCAGTTTAGCGGAAAGCACTAGATCTGATGATGAAGGTAGCTTTAAATTTGATTTTGAACATGATTGTTGTTTTTCAATGAGAGTAAATGATAAAAGTTACTCCAGATATATTGTAGAGATTACTAGTAATAACGATTTAATGGTAGATGATTATTTGGTTGAAGGGAGCGATATACTTGAGTTGAGGCCCGGAAAATCTTATGATTTTCATTATTCAATTTATCCCGCCTTATTACTAAGAGTAGTAGGTAAAAACAAAGACAGCTTACTGACCCTTAAAAACCTGAGAATTCCAAGTTTCAATATAAACATTGATACATTATTTGAACGCTATTTAACAGAAAAATTAACATCTCTTTCAGGAGAAATAGAGTACCATTTGGAATACGATGATGGTACTATTCTCACAGATAATGTTGAATATAACCATAATGAAGATGATTTTGTAAGAATCTACGTCGAACTTTGATTTCGAAAAGAATTCTTGTAGCTTTTATTAATAGTAAAGAGCATAACATGAAGACGATTTTAATTGTTATTCTTCAATTTTTTTTCTTAAACATTATCTTCACTCAGAACACCAATAGGATAATCGATTTGCTATATGGCAAATATTCATATCAAGGAGTAAGATATTCGAGTTTTGAGAAGTTGGATTTTGTTTTTAAAGACGATCTGAGATTTAAGGACGAATTTCAAAAATATTTAAGTTATAAAGGGACAACTACTACTTGGGGATATGTTTCCCTTACCGGGCTTGGAGTTACGGTTGTTAGTTATTCTATTTTGATCAATTCTGATTATTCTATATCAGATGGTGTTCAATTAATTATGCTTGGACTTACTGGCCTATGTGTTTTGACATTAAGTGGAGTGATTTATTTGGTTCGAAAAGGTAGTCAATCCAGAAAGAGAACCGAATTAATTCAAGATTTCAATACCGGATTGGGTACAACATATAAGTATAATCATATGGAAAACTATATAACATTTGGCATCCATTCCAATGGTATAGGATTATGTTTTCACTTTTAAGTTCAATGAAATGATTTCTAAACTCTTACTGACAGCAACTCTTTTGTTATTTATGGTTACCGGGACGTTAAGTCAAGTGTCGGACAAAATTATTGATCTTCCCTTTGATGAATATGAATACAAAGGAAAGTATTATTCTGATTTAGAGGATTTGGAATATGCGTTCAAATATGATGCAGAACTGAGTAGAAAGTTTGACGAATACTTACAATTCAAAAGGATATCCAAAAGATGGAAATATGCTGTTTACTCTTCAATAGGATTATTGGGTATATGCTATGTCTGGGCAGATGTATTACCTGATAATACAGATGGCGGAATTACCAGGCAACAAGCAGTCCCGTTGAGTTTGGCCATGTTAGGATTAGGAGTCCTGGTTATCAGTTCATCAGTCGTCTTTGTTAGGTACCTTATTCGGCATAAGAAAGAGGACAACTTAATACGAGATTTTAATCATATAAGTAATACATCATTTGGGATGAAGAGCAGTAAAAACCAGTACCTATCTTTCGGCTCAACTGGTCGAGGAGTTGGGTTTATACTCAATTTTTAACTACTTCCAAATTAAGCTTAGGATAAGCCGTAGAAAACAGGATATTTAATAAATCTACATTAAATCTTCAAAATCTTAATCTCCACCCTTTGATTCCTTTGTCTGCCGGATTTTGAGGTGTCGTTGGTCAGTGGATTTCTCTTTCCATAGCCCTTGTATGTCAACCTTTTAGAATCTATACCTTTGTCATATAGATATTGGGCCACATTGGCTGCTCTCTCTTGAGACAATCTATCACAATATTCATGAGGAGGAATAGTATTGGTATGTCCCCCAATCTCAGCATGGACATTTGGATTGGATGATAGAAAATCAAATACTTCATCAAGAACATCATAACTTTCCACCGTCACTAAACTACTGTCAGCAGCAAAGTACAATTCGTTAATACGTAATGTTTGTCCAACTTTGATATTTTCAGACGTAAGGGTAGCTAGAATTTTTTCCCTTGGAATATCAACAGTAGCACTTTCTTGACAGCCATTGTCATCTATCACTTTAACGGTATATTCTCCGGCTCTTAATCGTGCTACTTGTGTTCCTTTCGCCCCATTTGACCAGGAAATCTTATAAGGGGGCTTGCCTCCTGAAACGGAAATGGTCGCCTTACCATCGTTTCTTTTCTGAGCAGATACACGTTGAGTTTCTACTACTTCGATTTGTATTTTCTCAGGTCGTTCAATGCTTACTGAAGTTGATGCAGAGTTGCCATTCTGATCAGTAATGGTAACTTCATAGTTCCCAGGACCTAGATCACTTACTTGATCTCCCGCCAAATTTGTTTGAGACCAATTATACTCATAAGGAGAAGTTCCTCCGGATACTGACACTTTAAGAGAAGCATCATTCTGATTTGAACAACTCAAAGATTTTTCCACAAGTATACCGGCTATTAATTCTTCTTCATTAGCGATTTCTCCAAATTGTAATCTATAGAGGCCGGAACCATCCGTACCAATCCATATATTATCGTTTTTATCACATGCAATGGCCATACATTTTCGACTTAAGAGTGAAGCATCGGAAGCAAAACTCTCGATTACTTCACTGTAAGGGTCATACCTCACTAATTTATCACTTGCCACATATAATTTGCCCTGAGAATCGATTACAAAGTCATTTACTTTCCCTCTGTATAGGTCTGCATCCATTCCGACATCATAACCTCTATTCCAAGGGTCCACTAACCACATTTCTTTCTCACCATAAAACCACATGCCCTCATTATTTTCTCTGAAGTTGGTAACATTATATTCTTTGTGATAGGTCTTAATTTTATCCTCTTTAATTCTTACTTCACCGGATTGAGTGCCAGCCCAAAAAATTCCATGATTATCTGCGTGTAAAAAATTAATATTTTTTGATTCTAGAGACTTATTAATGTTTCTGGTTGGAGAATAAGATTCATCCTCTTCTTTATAAGTATATATTCCTTTACTCGTTCCCAAATAAACTTTATTATCGTAGTATGTTAGCGAAGAGATACTGGCTTCTTTTTCAGAGAATACAACAGAGGATTCTGTTTTTATGTTAAGAATTTCATTGGCAGAGGCAGCTACCAATCCTTTAGGCGTTTCAATTATATCCTTGACATTTTTTCCAGCAAATAAAGAATTGACACCGTTTGTTTTTACTTCATGCAATCCATTAGAAGAACATAGCCAAATAGTATTCTTACTATCGACAACAATCTTGTTGATAAATAAATTGGTAGGAACACCTTCGTATCTCAATATGACAAGTTCGTTGTGTTCAGATTCCGTCTGAGCTGACAACGCTGAAGTGAAAGTAAGAAGAATGACCAAGTTCCATAAGTTTCGCATTGAAAATAATTTTTAAGCCTAACGATAAAATTGGGTATAAAGTTATAATTTATGACATTCTTTCCAGCCATTCCATTTCCTTCTCTTCAATTTTCTCATTTATTTGTTGTAATTCATTTCCTAATTCTGTTATTTGGTCCATGCTCAATGAAGTATCATTAAACTTTTCATTGATGACCGATTTTCGTTTTTCTAGATTTTCAATGGCTTTTTCCAACTGTTTAATCTCTTTCATTTCCTCGTAAGCCATTTTGGACTCCTTTTTTTCCTCATAGATACTTTCTGGTTTGATCGATTCTTTTTTGCTAGCTTTTTGCAATAATCGGTAATCAGAGTAGTTTCCATTGTAATCTTTTAAATTACCGTTGCCGTCCAAAATAAATAAATGGTCAACCAGTTTGTCCATAAAATAACGATCATGAGTAACCAAGATCAAACAACCTGGAAAATCTAAAAGATATTCTTCCAGAATATTAAGAGTAAGGATGTCTAAATCGTTTGTCGGCTCATCAAGAATAAGAAAATTTGGATTCTGCATCAAAATGGTTAGTAAATAAAGTCTTCTTTTTTCACCCCCACTAAGTTGAGATACTTTTACTCTATGGTGAGATCTTGGGAAAAGAAAACGCTCTAACAATTGTTCAGCTGTTAATTTAAAACCTTTTTCGAGAGGAATATATTCAGCAATGTCTCTCACTACATCTATTACCATTTTATCTTTTGTCACCGAGATGCCATCCTGTGTATAATGGCCAAATACTATGGTCTCACCAATAATTACTTTACCAGTGTCAGGAGGCTGAGTTCCGGTAATCAGATTTATTAGAGTGGATTTACCGGCTCCATTGGGGCCGACGATTCCTACTCTTTCTTTCTTTTTAAATTTATACGAAAATGAATCTAGAATCTTTTTATCACCATAGGCTTTGCTTATATTATGCAATTCGACGATTTTGGAACCTAGTCTTGATGTCAGGAGTTTTATGTTCATCTCCCTTTCGGACTGGTGAGAATGGACTTCAGATTTTATTTCATAGAAATCAGAAATTCTGGATTTTGCTTTAGTGCCACGGGCCTGAGGTTGTCTTCTCATCCATTCCAATTCCTTGGAATACAGTTTTTTTGTTTTTTCGTGATTAGCCTGATTATTGGCTATTCGTAGAGCTTTTTTTTCAAGATAGTCGGAGTAAGTACCTCGGTATGTGAATAATGAGCCTTGGTCTAGCTCTACAATTTCATTACATATTTTTTCTAAAAAATAACGATCGTGAGTAACCATAAATAACGTTACATTATCATTCTGGAGATAGTCTTCGAGCCATTCTATCATGTCTAAATCCAGATGGTTGGTGGGCTCATCAAGAATATAAAAATCTGGTTTTTCCAGTAAAATTTTAGCAAGGGCCAGACGTTTTCTTTGTCCACCGGAAAGTGTTCCGACCTTTTGTTCCAAATCGGTAATTTTGAGTTTGAAAAGGATTTCTTTTGATAGAGCTTCTATGTCCCAAGCCTTTAGATCATCCAAAATAGTCATGCTTTCTTGGATCTTAAGATCATCATTCATAAGCAAGGCTTCTTCATAAGCCTTAACAGCTCTGAAAGCTTCGTTGTCAGAGTTGAAAATAGCCTCTATAATAGTGTCATCAGGATCAAAGACGGGATCCTGAGTTAGAAACGATATACTTATGTTTTTAGCTATCTGTATTTTTGCATTTTCACCTTCGACACCTTCTTGCCCTCCAATTACTTTTAGTAAGGTTGTCTTTCCTGTGCCGTTTTTAGCTATTAATGCTATTTTTTGCCCCTTAGAAATGTTAAGAGAAATACTATCAAAGAGAACTTTTTCTCCGTAGGATTTTGAAATGTTTTCCAGTAACAGATATTGCATTATTGCTTAATTGATAAAGGCAAAAATGAGAAAATAATTGTAAAAAATTAACGAATGATCTTGACCTCAATTATTTTGAACAGCAACTGTATCTTCAATCTCACAATCTCCATAAAAGGATATCGTTTCCACCTGTATAATTATTGTATTGTTTCCGAGTTGACAATCTGTAAATGATACATTAAGAAGAGAGTTGCGCATAAAACTCACATAGATCTCAGTATTATGAAATGCACAGTTCTCGAAGAAAGCGTCATCATTATTCCAAAAAACTATTTCCGCATGATCATTATAAATATTCTCAAATGGTTGATTAAGATAGGAAAACCCAGAGATTTCTATATATCCATGATTATCTATAAGGAAATTACCTGTTTCAGATAATATTGTCATTGATCCATAATTAGTAAACCAAAATGTGATAAAATTAAGTTCACAATTAAAGTAACCACTATACTCATTGATAATATGATCAAAAGTGGAATTGAATAAATCGACGTATTCCATGTTACCATAATTATTTAAAATAATAGAATTTCCTTCAAAGGTTATAATTCCTCCATTCGAAAAAAGGTCACCATGATTTTCAATAGTAATTCCAAATTCGAATTCAAATTTCACATCACCGTCTATGTAGACATCCCAATCTATTTCAATATCCTGTTCAACTATAATAATGTCATCATTCCCAGTAAAATATTGACCAGGATAGACATCCCAATTATCTTCATTAGTCCAACTTCCTGCCGTATGAAAAGTATAAGTTGTGGCTAAAAGATTAATTGATGTACTAAAGAATAAAATTATTGTTATAAAATGGTTCATAGCAGGTTGTGTAATTTTAATAAATTTAAGAAAAGATTTATTTTTTATAAAATCAATTCAGTTAAATACAATTTGTACATTTGCTATCTATACTTAGTCTAAATAAATCCAGTATTGAAAAATAAGAATAGGAGCGTTTTAAATTTGAAAAAGGGAGAGACTGCTTACGTACGGACGTTGATTAATAATCGATGTTCATGTCAATTGATGGCATTGGGTTTACTGCCAAAGGCCAAAGTAAAGCTAATCAGGAAATCTCTATTGGGAAAAAGCTTGTACATTCAAATTAATGATCACTATATTGCTGTTAGGAAAAGCGAAGCAGCCAATATTTTGATTGACTAAAAGATATAGGATGAAGATAGCTTTGATTGGAAATCCAAACTCAGGAAAGTCTAGCCTTTTTAATTTATTGACAGGTCAAAGACAATCCGTATCTAATTTTCCTGGAGTAACCGTAGAGAAAAAAACGGGAGTTTTTAATCTATCAGATGGAACCCAACACGAAATCATAGATTTCCCCGGAATCTATAGCCTGTTTCCTAATAGTTCGGATGAAAAAATTGTGGTAAATGTGCTCACGAATGAAAGAGATAGTTCATTTCCGGACTTTATTCTATATGTACTAGATGTTAATCATTTAGAAAGACATCTGCTTCTTGCAACTCAAATAGCCGATTTAGGCATTCCGATGCTAGTAGCTGTAAACATGATTGACGAACTGGAGAATCCTGACAAATTTGAAAACCGAGAGCTAGCTTCTTTTTTGAATTGTGAAGTTGTGGCATGCTCATCGAAAACGGGGTATAATATCGACAGGCTAAAAGAAAAGATGCTTGGATTTAAAATCAAAAACACTTGGAATCAAAGAAAAGACTTTATTTACGAGCTTAGTAGGGACGAGAAGGAAGTATCTAACGAAATTGGGGGTGATAATCTATATAGAAATAAAATACTCGCTCATCATGTTGATTGGATTTCTCATCTGACGGAGGAGGAAAGAAAAAGAATAAAAAAGATTAATCAAGACCACTCATTTGAAAATATTAAATACCAAATAACGGAAACCTTTCAAAGGTTTGATAGAATTGGTACGGTTACAAAACCTATTGAGAACTCTATTTTTAAGAAAAGAAATAACTGGACGGAACAAATAGATAATGTAATTACTCATAAAATAGTTGGACCGATTATTTTTTTCGGAGTTATGTTTTTTATGTTCCAATCAATTTACGCCTGGTCGGCGTATCCTATGGAATGGATAGAAAATAGTTTTGCGTATCTAGGAAACATATTTAGAAATATACTACCTGCTACCTGGTATACGGATCTAATAGTAGATGGTATTTTAGCTGGGGTAGGGGGAGTATTGGTCTTTGTACCTCAGATTGCAATATTGTTTCTATTAATTTCAGTTTTGGAGGAGATAGGATATATGAGTAGAGCGGTATTTATGTTTGACAACATTTTACAAAAGTTTGGACTAAACGGGAGAAGTATTGTTGCATTGGTTTCGAGTGGAGCATGTGCGATTCCTGCGATTATGTCGACAAGAACAATCTCAAATTGGAAGGAAAGGCTTATTACTATTATGGTATCTCCTTTGATAAGTTGTTCGGCTAGAATTCCAGTATATGCCGTCTTGGTGGGATTTGTAGTTTCTGAGGGCAGTATTGGAATATTTAATAAACGGGGAATTGTGTTTATGGGACTCTATCTTTTAGGTATAATAGCGGCATTATCTTTTGCTATTGTTCTGAAATATATAATAAAATCTGAAGGTCAATCTTCTCTAATGATGGAGCTTCCTATTTACAAGAGACCATTATTCAGAAACGTTTATTTAAATGTGAGAGAGAAGACTTGGTCTTTTATTAAAGAGGCGGGTAAGGTGATTGTGGTTATTTCAATAGCACTATGGTTTTTGGCAAGTTATGGTCCTGGGGATAGTATGCAGATGGCAGAGATTGACGCTAAGAAAGAGGCAGCTAAATACGAGTGGGAAGAAGAAGAAATAGCAAATCACATTGCATCCAAAAAAATGGAGGTTTCTTATGCCGGATACGTAGGGAAGTTTATAGAACCTGTAATCAAGCCATTGGGGTTTGATTGGAAAATAGGAATTGCACTTATAACATCTTTTGCAGCAAGAGAGGTTTTTGTCGGAACGATGGCCACTATCTACAGTATTGGAAGTGAGGCCGATGAGTTAACTTTAAGAGAAAAGATGGAAGTCGAGAAGTTTGATGGAACAGAAATCAAAGTATATGGCCCCGCGACTTCTTTAAGTCTTCTAATTTTTTACGTTTTTGCAATGCAATGCATGAGCACTTTGGCAGTCGTCAAAAAGGAAACTTTTAGTTGGAAATGGCCCATTATTCAATTTGTCGTTATGGGGCTTCTTGCATATTTTGGAAGTTTACTAGTTTACCAATTAATGAGCTAAAACTGTTTTTTCAATATTTATCTGTAAGGTATAAATACCTAAAATGAAATTGCATAGATATACCCTATAAAAGGAGTAGAAAGTCATAGAATTTTATCCAATATTTTTTAACGATAAAAACACTTATTATGACACCTTTTATTGGACAAATCAACATGTTCGGGTTTAACTTTGCTCCTCGTGGATGGGCTATTTGCCAAGGACAATTAATTGACATAGCTAGTCATTCAGCTATTTTTTCATTACTAGGAACCACTTTTGGAGGCGACGGAAGGACGACAATGGGATTGCCAGATTTTAGAGGAAGGATGGCAGTTGGTGTGGGTAATGGACCGGGATTGGCTTCCATGACCTGGGGAGAGAAGGGAGGTAACAATTATACTGCCTTAACTGCATCAAATCTGCCTCCTCATCATCATGGGTTAAGTGGTTTAGGTATTGGTTACAACGAAGAAGGAGCTGGTTCGGGCAGTACGTTGACTGATCTAAGTTTTAATGAAGATGATGCAGAAGAAACATTGGGTGTTAACAAAACAGTGACTGATAATACGGGTGCTGGTACTCAATTCAGTAATATGCCACCTTTTCTGGCGGTATATATCTGTATAGCAATGGAAGGAGTTTATCCGTCTAGAAGCTAAAAAGGAAGTGGTCATTTCAAGTTAGAAATGACCACATTTTATTCTAAAAAGTAGGTTTTATCTATGTTTTGACTTTAAAACAGGTATTTCTACGCTATAAAGAATAAATCGACCATTACATCTTTAAGACATGGAATTTCAACCAAGTATAAGATTGAGATTCAATTATTTAGAATTAAAACTAACTAATGATGAAAGAGCTTACACAAAATCTTAAAACATCTCGTATACTAACCATATTATTTACTATACTTTCGATTCATTTACTCGAGGGACAGATATCCAAGGGTGGAATTATGATCATAGGATTTGATGCAGATGGAACGGATCATATTACATTAGCAGTATTGGAATCCATACCCAATGGAGAAATCATCTATATAACAGACAATGAGTGGAATGGCACAGGGTGGAACGGTACAGGAGAGGGTGAACTCACATGGACCAATAATACAGGAAGCGAAATAGCGGCTGGAACAATTATAGAAATAGATGCTTCTACACCGGCTTTTATTGAGGCAGGATTTGGGACGCTAACAGAGGGAAGTGGTAGTTTTGCACTCTCTACAAGTGGTGATGATATTTTTATATTTCAGGGGTCAGGTCCGGAATCAGTACCTACTAGCTTTATTACAGCATTTTCATCGGGCCCTGATGGCACGAATACACTTTCTGGAACGGGTCTTACCAATGGTATTGACGCTATAGATAATAATCAATTTACGGACGATGATGTTATTCTTTATACGGGTTCATTAGATTGTAGCGGAGGAGATTTGGTGGCTTGCTCCACGATGCTCGCAACTTCGGCTAATTACTCTGTTGAAGACGCATCAGGAGATCAAAGTGAGGATGGTAATTTCCCGGATATCCCCGATGACAATCCGGATGACTTTGAATTTGATCCTCCCATACTTCCCATCGTACTTAATAAATTTGAAGCACATCTTAATAAATCTAACAGCGTAGACATTATTTGGCAGACGGCCATTGAGATCAACAATGACTATGTAGTCATCGAACATAAATCTAATAGTACCAAAGAATTTGAAGAGTTGGTACTATTAAAGGGAGAAGGGAACAGCTACAAGCCCAAAGATTATAAATGGACCCATAAGACTCCTGATCAGGGGGTAAATTATTATCGATTGGTACAATACGATCTCAATGGGGATAAAGAAATACACCCTATAGTATTTGTTGATGTACCAAGTATATTACATGTGTATCCTACATATGTTAAGGATAATCTGGTAATAGAATTTGATACAGAGTATCAAAAAACCTCAGAGATAAGAATATATGGAAGGAATGGTGATTTAAAGGATTCTGTTAAGGCCGAGAATGAGAAAGCGATAAATATTGATTGCTCATCTTATCTGACGGGATTCTATAACGTACAGGTGCTGACCGATAAACAGATATCAAATTTTAGGATAATAAAAATGTAGAATAATGAAAATTGCAAAAAGTGTAACTACGATATCTGGAAACATGAATAGACCGGGAAGACGAAGAAAATGGTGGAATTCTCTTGAACAGCAATGGAAATGGGCATTTAATGAAGCCATTTTGGGTAGGTTAAAAGACCATAACCCTGATGATGAGGAAATAAAAAAAATATGGAGTTATGAAAACTTAAGATTTGTAGGACCAACTGGATTGTTCCCAAACATGAGTTTCGAGCTAACTAATATCAATGGTATTGGCCAAATGGATCATCTGAAGGTTTTGGTAATATCTTTTCATAGAGTTAGAGATATTGAACCTATAAGAAGTCTGAAGAAACTAAAATCATTGTTTTTACATAACAATGAAATAAGCAGCCTGAAGCCAATTACCAATATGATTGGGTTAGAGGACTTATATGTTCAAAACAACAAAATAACAAGTTTGATTCCTTTACGTCATTTGCAGGCTTTAAAGGTGAGCTATGTTCTCAACAACAAACTAACTGACTTGGACGGTATTACAGAAAAACATAGTAAAAGCTTGAAGAGATTTTACGTACTGCCAAATGAAGAACTTCC
Source organism: Saprospiraceae bacterium (assembly GCA_965230495.1). Taxonomy (GTDB): domain Bacteria; phylum Bacteroidota; class Bacteroidia; order Chitinophagales; family Saprospiraceae; genus JACJYM01. The sequence goes on from OZ246004.1 coordinate 3,423,180, forward strand.
ACTTAAGGAAGTGAAAAAATTGGAAGAGAGGGGCGTTGAATGTCTAAAAGGTTAAAAGTAAAACCCTTTTATATTTAATAATGTCATCTGCTCTTTTAATAGTTAGTTTTGGGTGGGTGACATTTTTTCAAAGTAACATAAGAATTACTATCGACTCAAATATTTATACCTTTGTGACCTTAGCACCGATACATGGTAAAATACGAAAGGTTTACGTTGGATAATGGGTTGAGAGTAATACTTCATAAAGACGATAGTACTCCGTTTGTAGCCGTTAATGTACTTTATGACGTAGGTTCCAAGGATGAAAATCCTGAAAGAACAGGATTTGCTCATTTATTCGAACACTTAATGTTTGGAGGTTCTCTTAATGTCCCCAACTTTGATGTACCGATTCAAGAAGCCGGAGGTGAAAACAACGCTTTTACCAATAGTGATAGCACGAATTTTTTTGATATACTTCCTAGTCAAAATCTTGAAATTGCTCTTTGGTTAGAATCGGATAGAATGAAACAATTAATATTCAGTCAGGATAAGCTTGATGTGCAAAAAAAGGTAGTGATAGAGGAGTTCAAGGAAACCTGCCTGAATGAACCCTATGGGGATATGTGGCATCATCTCTCTGAACTTTGTTTTGAAGCACATAGTTATAAATGGCCGACGATAGGAAAAGACATAAAACATATCGAACAGGCTAATCTAGAGGATGTTAAGGAGTTTTTTTATAAGTTTTATAGACCTAACAACGCCATACTTACAATTTGCGGAAACGTAGAAATTGAAGAAAGTAAGTTGTTAATAAATAATTGGTTTTCAGATATTGAAAGAGGAGAACAATACAGAAGAAATTTACCAAAGGAGGAAAGCCAAACCAATCAACGGAAAAAACATGTCAAAGGCAATGTGCCTTCGGATGCGATTTATGTGGCCTTTAAAATACCAGAAAGAACACACCCTGATTATTATGCATACGATCTGTTAACCGATATTTTGAGCGAAGGAAGGTCTTCAAGATTATATCAAAAGTTACAAGAAGAATTGCAATTATTCTCAATGATAGATGCTTACATCACGGGAACCAATGATCCCGGTCTTCTTATTGTAGAAGGAAGATTGATGACTGGAGTGAGTTTTGAGGAGGCTGAAAAAGCAATATGGGAATCACTAAATAATCTGATAGATTTAGGTATTAGTGAAATGGAGCTATGGAAAGTTAAGAACAAAACGGAAAGTAACATTCTCTTGTCGGAGCTAAGTGTGATGAATAAAGCGATAAGTTTAGCTTATTACGAATCTATTGGAAATATCGATTTGATCAATGACGAGATTAAGATGTTTGGAAAAGTTACTTCGGAAGATATCATAAGGGTAGCGAAACATACTTTCAATCCCGCCAAAAGTAATATTTTGTATTATCACAGGTCCTAGGTATGAAACTTTCTCATGACATGGAATTACAAATACGACTTGTGACAGTGGCTATACTGGCACTATTGGCACTGACGATTAATTTAGGGATGTTACCATTCATTGGTGACGAGGCTTTGAGATCGTTGGTGGCTATAGAAATGGAATTCAGAAATAATTATCTGGTACCAACAACCAATGGACAGTTTTATTTTTCTAAACCACCTTTGTATAATTGGATATTATTGTTCTTTTTCAAATTATTTGGAAGTGTAAACGAGTGGACGGCAAGGATTCCAACGGTTTTTTTTACCCTTAGTTTTTCCCTAATCATATATAAGTATTATTATCATTTTACCAAGAAGAAATATGATGCTATCATCATAGCCTTGATGTTTCTTACATGTGGAAGAATCTTGTTTTGGGATTCTTTCTTGGGGCTTATTGATATATTTTTCTCTTTGGTAATGTTCGTAATGTTCATGGAGGTGTTTAGATTTGGGAAACAGGAGAAGAATAACTATCTATTTTTTACAGCTTATGCTCTTACACTTGTGGGTTTTATGCTTAAAGGCTTTCCCGCCCCTGTATTTCTTTTCTTCACTATGCTGGCATATTGTTTTTCTGAACGAAAATGGAGGTTTTTAATTAGTAAGAGTCATGTTCTTAGTTTGTTTTTATTTGGAAGCTTACTAGGCTTATTTTACTATTTTTACAATCAACATGAAGATGCTTCTAGAACTGTCGCACCACTGTTAGAACAAGCCACTGGGAGGACAGTATTACACCAACCGATAAAAGATGTATTACTTCATCTTTTTACGTATCCGTTTGAAAATATTTATCACTTTCTTCCATGGTCAATTTTTACCATTTTTTTCTTGAGAAAAGACTTTTTTAAAGTTTTAAGAGAGCACCGATTCTTTAACTACGTATTTTGGTGTTTTATCTTCAATATTTTTGTTTACTGGATTTCACCCGTTGTTTATCCCAGATATATTCTAATGTTAGTACCTCTGATTTTTGGATTATTTATGTATTTCCATGGATTAGAAGATGCCTTTGCAAAAAAGGTGAGAAGTGTAATGAGATATCTATTTTCAGTAGTTCTTATTATATTACCGTTAGGATTAATGTTTTCGCTAACATCGGATAAAATACAGAGCATACCTAATGCAGAATGGAAGGTTGGTGTATTGACTATTCTACTCAGTGTTAATGCATATTTTTATTGGAAGGATAAGAAATTTCATCTAATGCACATTGTGATTAGCGTATTGATCCTAAGAATATTCTTCGATCTTTTCATTATGCCTCTACGTAATCAGGGAGGACAGTACGTACGGATAAAGAAAGAATCAATAGAAATCGCTAAGAAGTATAAGCCCCTTAAAGTGTATCAAAGTACGAGATTATACTTCAATAATTTGTTTTACATTTCAAACACCAATAAGGAATTGATAACTAAGGAAGATAAAATTCTGAGAGATCAATTTTATGTTATGGACAGCTCTTCATTTCTCATATATAAAGATGAAGTCATCAAGGTGGATTCGTTGATAGATGGAGCACACCAATATCAGTATTTTATAGTTGAGAAAAAAGACTAGTTTACCCCTCTCACCATTTCCTTAAATGGAACTATTGTAGTGTAGCCTTTTTGCTTGAAGTAATCAGAAGGATCATTTTTACTGGCAGCAAGTACGAAGTCTCCACCCCATGCTCCCAGAGACTTAATGGATCCTTGAAAGTCCGAAAATAATTTTTCCTTGACCTTTTGAAATCCACAATGTTTAGAGATTAATTCTTCATGTTGATCAACAAGTTTACAGAACCCCTGAAAGGATTTGTTTTTTAGAAGAGCTTCGGTGATAGCATTTATTTCTTTAACAAGTGTTTTTACATTTTTTGCATTCTTACTATAATCACTTATACTCTCCGAGCTACTTTGTTTTTTATCTAAATGCACAAAAAACAACTTGTCCATAAAATCAGGTTTAAAATCTACTTCATAGTAAGAGATACTTTCATCATTACTTTGATAAATCATAGGAGCATCTGCTGCGGCACAAGCTACATCATATCCTGATCCTGCTTCGCATTTAAAGAATAACTCAAGCGGTTCAATATCGGCCCACTGTGCAATTAAATCTATCAAAGTGCTGCTACTCCCTAATCCCCAATCTAAAGGAAATTCAAGCTCGGTCTGTATCTTAAAGCCATTCCATTGAGAAAGAAATTCGGAATTTAACCTTACGGCATTTTTGAGTATACGTTGAAGCTTGGCAGAAATTTCTTCGTTAGATGTTTTATTAACTGAAAAATCGAATAAACTTATGGAGGTGTCGAACCAAATGTCTCCGTTTTGATCTTTACTTTGCCATCTTAAATCTGATCCTCTAGTATTACTTATGGTAATCTTTTGTCCTTTAAAGGTTGGTAATGCTAAAGCCTTAGCTCCATCAAGCACAGCGTATTCTCCAGACAACAACAACTTTCCGTGGGAGTAAAAAGATTTCTTGATCTTACGTTAGTTTTATTCCTGTACAAAAATATAGATTATTTTTATATTTGAAATAAATCATTATATAAATAAACTCAAAGTAAAGTTTTATACATAAAAAAAATTCAATTATATGATATCTTATAAAGAAATCATTCTTCCTAAGTACCGAAGAGGCTTTCATATAATTACAGATTCAGTTTTGATGTCATTAGGAAGACTACCAGAGGATGGACTGCTTAATTTGTTCATCAAACACACTTCTGCAGGATTATGTATAAATGAAAACGCTGATCAGGATGTTTTACATGATTTTGAATTTTTTTTCAATAGAATAGTACCTGAAGGTTTACCTCAATTAAGACACACTTTAGAAGGAGCTGATGATATGCCAGCCCATATAAAATCGTCTTTGGTAGGACATCAGCTTACAATTCCAATAATTGATTTTCGTTTAGCTTTGGGAGTATGGCAAGGTATTTATCTTTGTGAATTTAGAAACCGAGCTTCTTCAAGGCATTTGATAGCTACCATATATCAATAAATGGAATTTATTTATCAAGGTATTCTACTGGGTCTTTCTTTGAGTGTATTGATAGGCCCACTTTTTGTGGCTCAATCACAGGCAACATTATCCATTGGTTTTCGAGCGGGTATGATGCTCAATTTGGGAATCTGGATCAGTGATGTTGTGATAAGTTACACTTGTTTCTTGTTTATTAAAGAATTGGGCGAACTAGTAAACCACCCTGATTTCAGGATATATCTGGGTATAGCAGGAGTTATTGTGCTCATGTTGATAGGTTTCGGACTAATGTTTAGGAAGTACAGAGAGTCCGATTTAGATATTGGATATAGTGCTAAGGCAGGATTAAATTCATTTATCAAGGGATTTTTGGTAAATACAATTAATCCTTTCACTTTCACTTTTTGGATTACTGTTTCTACAAGTTATATCATAGCTCAAAATGCTACTAATTCGGAGGCATTGACATTGATTAATTCTATTTTAGCCGTGATCATAATAACAGATACAACAAAGGTATATTTCGCAAAACGCATTAAATCAATTCTAAAACCTTCTATGATTGTTAAGTTGAGTCAAATTTCAGGTGCTGTTTTAGTTATTTTGAGTTTTCTTCTCTTATGGCGGGTGACAAGGTAGAATTTAAGTATTACATGGTCTTTAAGCCTTATGGCATGTTAAGCCAGTTTTCTCAAGAAATGGAAGGGCAAATAACTCTGGCCAACCTTAATTATAAATTTGATAAAGATATTTATCCGGTGGGCAGATTAGATTCTGACAGTGAGGGCTTATTATTGCTTACCAACGACAAAAGATTAAACAAGAAGATATTAGACCCTCTATCAAAACATGAGAAAACGTATTGGATACAGGTAGAGAGAAACCCATCAGATGAAGCTTTAAAATCGTTAGAAAAAGGAGTAGAAATTAGGATAAAAAAAAAGAAATACCTTACACTACCTGCAAAGGTTAAGAGGTTAAAAAACCAAGAACCTTTCCCTGCTCGGATACCTCCTGTAAGATATAGAGCAACGATACCTACCACTTGGATTGAAATAAAGATTCTGGAAGGGAAGAATAGACAAGTAAGGAGAATGATGGCGAAAGTGGGATTTCCAGTTTTAAGGTTGGTAAGGGTAGGGTTTTTCCATTTTTTTCTTGGTCATAGTAATTTGAAAGACTTTGGACCGGGTGAGGTAAAACAAATCTTTTTATAAATTTTTTAGAATCCGAGTAGGGGTTTTTCTGAATAGCTTCATATAAATAGTAAAAGTCAATAAGACTTAGTATTCTGAAATACTTAAAAGCGATTTAGTATGAAACTTACATTATCAAATTTATCAGAGTTAAATTATCCATTGTTCAATCACATGAACGAGCAACAGTTGGACAGATTAGTCAGGTCAGGAGAAGTTGTAAGTTATAAGAAAAACAATATGATTTATGTTCCAGGTGAGCCATCAGAATACTTCTACTTTGTTTTAGCAGGTAGTGTTAAGTTAGGGGTGAGTATTGATGAAGAGAGAACTATAATTAAGGAAATTATATATGACAATGATGTTTTTGGAGAAAATTTATTCGTTGCCAATCAATTACGAAAGGAATTTGCAAAATGTTTTGCGGACGCTGAAGTGATAAGAATAAAAGCCAGTGTTATGCGGGAGGTAATTATGGAAAATATCGATTGTGCCGAATTTATGACCAAAATAATTATTGAAAGATTAAGTCACCTTCAGAAGAGAATGCAATCCTTTACTTATAAAAGTGCGAAAGAAAGAATTATTGACTTTATTAAATCAACAGCTCAAAAAAGAGGATTAAGAATTGGAATAAACGAGTGCCTCATCAATCATGGTATGACACATAAGGAAATTGCTTTCCTTACTGACACAAGCAGACAAACGGTAGCCAGAATACTTGGTGATCTTAAAAAGAACAATGTCATTCACTTTGGATCAAGAAAGCCCGGTAAAATTCTTATTAGGGATAGAGACTGGGCGTTGGCCATGTAAAATGCTCTGCTAAGAAAATTTTCGTTTTATATAATTTCTCATGTTAACAGAATCTCAGCAAAACGGAGATTCTGTTTTTAGTAATGCTAAGTTTATACTATTTGATTCCTTGATTGTTATTTTTGTTGAAAATATCCGACACTATGATTAGAGCTATCTCTGTATTATTGTTATTAATTTTCGTTTGTTGTGGACCTAAAACAACAGAGGTTCTGGTTGATAAATCTGTAGAAAAGGAAGAGGAGGAAGTTAAGGAAAGACATACGCCATGCACTACTTTTGGAGATCTTTCAATCGCTGAAAGAGATGAGGCTGAGACAGCATATGTGCTCTATAAAGATCAGATTAAGGTGCAGAATTATAAGAAGGCTTATCAACTTTGGAAGACGGCTTATACATTAGCACCGGGTAGTAATGGCAGGGTAAAATCTCAATTTGATGATGGTGTAGCCATTTATACCCATTTATTTCAGGAATCAGAAGATGAGACTTTGAGGTTAAAATATCTTGACACTATTAATTTTATTTACGCAAAACGAGAAGAGTGTTTTGGAAAAGACAGTTACTTAGATGCGAAAAAAGCTTTTGATTATTACTATAATTTTAAGGATTATATTGATGAACAAGAGCTGTTTGATTTATTTGCAAGTGCAGCAGATGCTAAGGAGAATAAGGCCGATTACTTTATCGTAAACCCTTTTTCAAGATTAATATATGATAGAGTGGTAGCAGGAACTACGGATCATACTACAGGTTCTAAGTATGCAGTTCAAATGCTAAAATCTATTAAACATGGGATGGCAGCAGCAAAGGGAGATTATATTGATGCTTGGAACGTGATTAATGATTATGCCCCACCGTTATTAGAAGCTCTGGAAGGGTTTAAGGGTTTCTATGATTGTGAATACTACACGGATAAATATTATAAGTTATACTTAGAAAATAAGGACAGTTGTGAATTGGTAAACATGGCATATAGTAGAATGCTTAGAGGTGATTGCCCTGATACCAACCCAGAAGTACAAGAGATGATCGCATTGAAGAAAACGAAATGTTATGTAGCTCCTCCAGCTTCTTCCGATATCAAATTAGGAAATCAGGCGTACCAGGAAGGAAGATATAGAGATGCAGTAACACATTATGAAGATTATATCAATAAAACGGATGATTTAGAAAAGAAAGCGAAGTTTCAATTATTGATTGCTAAAATATATTATAGGGACTTGAAAAATTTCTCTAAGTCAAGATCTTATGCTTTGAAAGCAGCTAAGAATAGAGACAAATGGGGTGAGCCCTATATGCTGATTGGAAAATTATATGCTTCTAGTGGGCCTCTTTGCGGACCAGGAAGAGGATGGGATAGCCAAATTGTTACCTGGCCGGCGATAGACAAGTTTAGATACGCAAAGAAAATAGATAATTCTGTTGCTTCTGAAGCCAATAAGCTGATCAGAACGTATAGCCAATATATGCCTTCCAAGGAAGATATATTTCAGCGACCTGGAATAAATGAAGGTGATACTTTCAAAGTAGGTTGCTGGATACAGGAAAACACTAAAGTAAGAGCAGCCGAGTAGGTTAAAACGAGAAAAACAAGATTTTAGACAAAAACTTGTTAATAAATTAGTTATATATTATAATTAATTTTAATTTTGTGACTTAAATAGGTTTCAAAATGAGCAGGTTATTAAAAATATTGGCCGTTGCCGTTGTTTTATTCTTTGTATACCTCTGGGGATCCATTTTTATTGAATCTTGTAATCAAAATAAAGAGCCGTCTATCTTCGAAGAAGTTGAGGCAGATACTCCTTCAGAAGATGATATCTTCAATGCCGATGAATTGACAGAAGAAGGAGCTTCGGATGATGAAGTTGTTGAAGAGTCTGAAGACCCCATAGATTATGACGAATTGGATGAGGCTATAGAAGATGCTAATAATGCAGAACAAATAGATGAAACGCAAGAAAGCGAAGGCTATAGTTCTTCGACATCAGATACATATGACAATTCGTATGAAAGTTCTTCAACTGGAAAATACCTTTTGATCTGTGGCAGTTTTTTGATCAAGGAAAATGCAGAAAAGATGAAAAGTAAACTATCAGGACTTGGCTATTCTAATTCTGAGATTGTTGTTTTCGATTATTCTCAATATCACTCGGTTTCGGCAGGACGATATGATGACTATGATACAGCATTAAAGCAGGTAGACGCATTGAAAAGACAAGGAATAGATGCCTATGTCCATACAAGAAAGTAGTTTCCTTTATCCAATTATATAACCGGGCACATTATTTTCAAACAACTATGGTGTTATCTAAAGTTGATAAGAGAGATCCATAAAATCGACTATACTGTAGTTCCGTAGACATTTTATGCAGCACAACTTTCAAACAACTTATCTTAAGCACTTGTTATAAGTGTGTTTAATTAAAAATATTGATTCTAAAACATAAAATCTTAAGGCCATTAATCTTCATGTGTTTAGTTAGCACGTTTTTAGTCAGCCATGGTCAGATAAAGGAGATACGAATGAATAATGTTTCAAATAAATATGGAATAGAAGGAAAGAAGGCACCGGAACTGGAGATTCCTGTGTGGATAGATGTAAATGGAAATGAGTTAAACCCTATAAAGATTAGCGATTTTAAAGGAAAATTTGTAGTCCTTTATTGTTTTCAGGCTTGGTGCCCTGGATGTCATAATCATGGATTGCCCTCATTGCAAGAAATGGTAAAAGAGCTAGATGGTAAAGATGATATTGTCTTTCTAGCAATTCAAACTGTTTTTGAGGGAAGGCATGCAAACACCTTTGCAAGGGTAATAGAAATACAAAAGGAGTATGACCTTAAAATCCCTTTTGGACATGATATTGGAAATGACAACAGCGGAAATATATCTTCTACTATGAAGAACTATCGAACGGGAGGGACACCATGGTTTGTTTTCATAGATAAAGAAGGCAAGGTTATCTTTAATGATTTTCATCTTAATACTGAAAAGGCCATTGAATATTTAAAAGGCGTATAATTAAGCGTACGATAAAAATTGTTATGGTAGAAAGAGGAAGTTCGTTTTCCACTAACAAAATTGGTTTCGGAGGAGGATGTCACTGGTGTACTGAGGCCATTTTTCAATCACTTATAGGAGTATCTAAGGTTGAGCAAGGTTGGATATCCTCGAAAGGTGATAATGAGAGCTTTTCCGAGGGAGTAATCGTGCATTTTGATGAATCTATTATAGAGTTAAGAACACTTATTGCTATTCATCTCTATACCCACAGTAGTACATCTAATCATTCAATGAGGAAAAAATATCGTTCGGCTGTGTATGTATTTTGTGAGAAGCAGTTTGAACTGGTGGAAATGGCAATTTCAAATTTACGGGTAGAATTTGAAAAGCCCATTGTAACCCAAACGCTGCCATTTGTGTCCTTTAAAAGCAATTCTGAGAATTATCAGAATTATTATTTAAAAAATGCAGGAAATCAATTTTGTAGGAATTATATTGATCCCAAGTTTAGCATCCTAATGCAAAGATTTTCTAAACATTTCAATCAAAACAATAAAATGGAACGTGAAGTATGAGTAAGATAACTTTAAAAATACCTAATTCTTCAGGAGTACTGTTACATGCAATATTGGAACTGCCAACAAACCAAAGACCTGATCAGTTTGCAATTTTTGCCCATTGCTTTACATGTAATAGTAATTTCAAAGCAGTTAGGAATATAAGTAGATCGCTAACAAACCATGGTTTTGGAGTGGTACGTTTTGATTTCACTGGATTAGGGAGAAGCGAAGGAGAATTTGCCAATAGTCATTTTGAAGCTAACGTTAGTGATCTTTTCGATGTTCATACGTTTATGAAACAAAATTATAAGGCACCTATTCTTATGATTGGGCATTCTTTGGGTGGTACAGCAGCGTTGGCAGCAGGGGCACAAATAGATGAGGTGAGAGCAATAGCTACAATAGGAGCTCCTTCCGAAACTACTCATGTCAAAAAGCATTTTGCTCATGGGATAAAAGAGGTGCAAGAAAAAGGGGAAGCGGAGGTGCTTATCGGAGCTAGACCTTTTAAGATAAATCAAAACTTCATTAATAACTTCGGAAATGATGAACTGTTAGATTTAATAAAAAAAATGAGGAAGAAAGCCTTATTGGTCATGCATGCTCCTTTTGATAAAATAGTAAGTGTTGATCATGCTCAAAGAATATTTAAAAGTGCCTTTCATCCTAAAAGTTTTGTTTCCCTTGATCAGGCCGATCATTTACTTTCGAATGAAGCGGACAGTATTTATGTAGGAAATATCATAGGGAGCTGGGCCCCAAGATACCTGCCAATTAGAGAAAAAAAGAATCTTGATATTCAGAAAGAGCAATTGGTAGCACATTTGGACTTAGTGGAAGACAATTTCACCACATCTATACAGTTAAATAAACACTTTTTAATTGCGGATGAACCGGAGTCAATAGGTGGAGATGATTTTGGACCTTCTCCTTACGAATTACTCATTTCAAGTTTAGCTGCCTGCACAGTTATGACAGTTAAGCTTTATGCCCAAAGAAAAAAATGGGATGTAAAGGAAGTATATGTGTACATGAGTCATAAAAAGATTCATGTGAAGGATATGAGTGATGGTAGTGGCAGTACTCAGAGACTGGATCATATAAGCAAAAGACTCGAGTTTAAAGGAGATCTAACGGTGGAACAGAAGGATAGATTGATTGAAATATCAGGTAGGTGCCCTGTACACAGAACACTGCAGAGTGAGGTTCTTATTGATACGATTTTGTCTTCGTAAATAGACTTTAAGGAGATAATTAGAAGATCATGAAATCAAACTCTAGTAAAGAAAAACTGAAATCCTTGTTTGTTAAAGTAAGAAGAAGAACAGAGTTTATCTGTGAGCCCTTGGCAGTAGAGGACTACTCTGTGCAGCCTATAACGGAGGTTTCTCCACCCAAATGGCACTTAGCTCATACTACATGGTTTTTTGAAGAGTTTATCTTGGCACCCTATCTTAAAGGTTATAGAAAATATAGCAAGCTGTTCTCCTATCTTTTCAATAGCTACTACAATAATTTAGGTAATAGAATTTTGAGAAATGAAAGAGGGTTAATGACTAGACCAACAGTGAAGGAAGTTTATAGATATCGAAAATATGTAACAGAAGAAGTTAATGAACTTTTGAAAGAAAATGCAAGTGATGAAATCTACAAATTATTGGAAATAGGAATTAATCACGAACAACAGCATCAGGAGTTACTGGCATATGATATCAAATACATTCTTGGGCATCAGGTAAATTTTCCGGAGTACCAAGATTATTTTATTACTAAAAAAGAAAAGTCGACAAACACCTTTTTACACATTGAGGAAGGGGTTTATGACATTGGATACAATGGAAAAGGATTTCACTTTGATAATGAACTTGGCTTTCATAAGGTTTATTTACGGGAATTTCAAATATCGAATCGTTTAACAACCAATGGCGAGTTTTTAGATTTTATCAAGGATGGAGGATACCAGAATTTTAATCTCTGGCATGCGGAAGGTTGGGATTGGGTATGTAAAAACAAAGTGCTAGCTCCTTTATATTGGCATAGGACGGAGGATGGTTGGAGTGAATACAATTACCGCGGGTTACAATCCATCAATGCAGATATGCCGGTAATGCACATCAGCTATTACGAAGCTTTTGCCTTTGCCGAATGGAAAGGATTACGACTACCCACTGAATTTGAATGGGAAATTGCATCTAAAAGATTTGATTGGGGACAACTATGGGAATGGACTTCCAGTGCTTACCTACCATATCCTGGATTTGTGAAAGCTCCGGGAGCTCTAGGAGAATACAATGGAAAATTTATGGTTAACCAAAACGTTTTGAGAGGGTCTTCAGTGGCTACACCTGAAGGTCATAGTAGAAGTACTTATAGGAATTTTTTTCATGCCTCTCAGAGACAATTGTTTTCTGGGCTTAGATTAGCAAAATAGTAGTTGTATGCAGCCCTCTAAAGAGCAATTTTTAAAAGATGTTATTGCTGGTTTATCCAAACAGATAAAACGTATATCCTCAAAGTATTTTTACGATAGCAAGGGAGATAAGATTTTTCAAGAAATAATGGAACTCGATGAATATTATCTACCGAAAGCTGAGTTAGAAATAATCCGCAGCAGAACAAAAGATATAATTGAAGAGTATCCATATGAAAAGTTTAATGTTGTTGAACTTGGGGCAGGAGATGGAACCAAAACAGTTCATTTTCTTGACCAACTTATGAAGGTGGGAAAAGATATTACCTATTTCCCTTTGGACATATCTACCGATGTTTTAAAGGTTAATAGTCAGTTGATGAGCAAAACACTTCCTGGACTGAATATAAAACCGATACCGGGAGATTATTTCAAGACCCTATCGAATATAGAGAAAGAAGGAGCGAAAATAATACTGTTCATGGGAGGAAATATAGGGAATTATGAAAACGAAGAAGCCATTAAATTTTTAGGAACGATTAAGGAAAATATGAGCCTGAAAGATCTTCTTATGGTAGGAATTGATCTTCAAAAAAATCCCCAAACCATCTTAAACGCCTATAATGATTCAAAAGGTGTAACAAAACGCTTTAACCTTAATTTATTGGAAAGGATAAATAGAGAATTGCAGGCAAATTTTAATATTTCGGGTTTTGATCATTATGCGACATATAACCCATTGAACGGCATTGCTTATAGTTTTTTAGTAAGTCTTGAAGAACAGATAGTCAAAATTGGAAATCATGAGGTTTATTTTAGAGAAGGAGAAGTTATTCATACCGAAGTTTCTCAGAAATATGACTTAGTTCAGATTGAAAATATGAGAGCAGAGGTGGGATTTAATACCGTCAATAATTACTTAGACTCGAGAGGATATTTCTCCATAAGTGTATTTCAATTATGAAAAAATATGTGGGTGTTTTAGGTGGACTTGGGCATAGAGCAACAATGCTTGCCTATGAAAAATTAAATAAACTATACCAACTCAAATACGGTTTAGAACATACATGCCCGATAAGGCTTCTGAGCATTGATTTCAAAGAAATAAACTCTTTTCTTCCAAACGGGATTGAGGAGGCATCGGAGCTACTTAAACCTTTTATTCAGGAAGTGCACAACTTAGATGTTGTCGCGACAATAATGATCAATAATACCTTACATGAAGCATATGATCTAATAGAAGAGGATTTAATAGGGAAAAAACCTTTTGGACATATAGGACTTTTAGTCCGAGAACAAGTAACAAAAAAAGGAGCAAATAGAGTTTTGTTGATAGGGACAAAACATACGATGAATTCTGATTATTTTCGTCAGTCTTTGGGATCAACTATCGATGTAGTAATTCCAGACCAACCTCTCCAACGAAAATTAGAGATGTTACGTAAAGTTTATTTTAACTCACATGATGAAATATTGGCTAATGAATGTTTTTCTGAATTAAAAAAGATAGAGGTGGATGTGGTAGTTGTGGCTTGCACAGAATTGTCATTGGCATTTGAAATATTATTCGAGGATCATTGGATAGATACTATGGATCTTCAATGTCAGTTTGCCATTGACCATTTGGAGTAGATTGCATTGAGTGTTATATAAGCAACAGAAAATTTACTCCTGACTTATTTCAACTTTTGCTTCATATAGTGTCCGGTATAGGATTCCTTTACCTTAACAATGTCCTCTGGCACTCCTTGAAATAATAGATGACCTCCATTCTCACCTCCATCAGGGCCTAAGTCAATTAACCAATCCGCACTCTTGATTACATCAAGATTGTGTTCTATGATAAGAACAGTATGTCCGTTTTCAACTAGGGCATTAAAAGCATCGAGCAGTTTAAGAACATCATGGAAATGTAAACCGGTGGTGGGTTCATCAAAAATAAATAATATGGACTTATTGCCACTATCTTTACCTAGATAGGAGGCCAATTTGACTCTTTGAGCTTCACCACCCGATAGAGTACTGGATGCTTGTCCAAGTTTGACATAACCTAATCCCACATCATCAAGAGGCTGTAGTCTTGTTACAATATCTTTTTTCTTTTCAAAAAACTGTATAGCCTCCGATACACTCAGATCAAGAACTTCAGAAATATTTTTGCCTTCATATTTGACTTCCAGTATTTCCTTTTTGAACCTTTTTCCATTGCATTCTTCACATAGAAGATTTACATCAGCGAGAAATTGCATTTCCACGGTAATGGTTCCGTCACCATTGCAATTTTCACATCTTCCACCATCAATATTGAAAGAAAAGTGTTTGGTTTGATAGCCTCGTATTTTTGACAATTGCTGATTAGCGAATAACTTTCTAATAGAGTCATATGCTTTTACGTAGGTAACGGGATTCGATCTGCTTGATTTACCAATAGGAGATTGACTGATCATCTCCACATGATCTATTTGAGAAATATCTCCGGAAATTTTATCGTGTTTTCCAATATTCAAACCAATAGGTTCTCCCAAACTACGTTTTAACTCCGGATATAAAATGTGCTTCACAAGACTGGTTTTTCCAGAACCTGAAACACCACTTATGACAGAGATAACATTGAGAGGAATGACAATATCAATGTTTTTTAGATTGTGTTGTTTGGCTCCAAATATCTCTATTTTATTGGTAAAAGTCCTTCTTAATACTGGTAACGGAATCTTGCGTTTTTCGTTAATATAATCGGCAGTAAGACTGTTTTTCTTTGTTTTTTTAAAGTCCGACATGGACCCTGCGAAAACTATTTCACCACCATTTATTCCGGCTAATGGACCTACATCGACAATGGTGTCCGCATTTCTTATAACATCTTCTTCATGTTCAACTACAATTACCGTATTACCTAAATCTCTCAGATTCTTTAAAACGGCCACTAGCTTTTCTGTGTCTTTGGGATGCAGACCTATGCTTGGTTCATCTAAGATGTATAATGAGTTAGTTAAATTACTTCCGAGCGTCCTAGTGAGGTTAATTCTTTGAGTTTCTCCTCCAGAGAGGGTGTTGGCCGGTCGGTCAATATTAAGATATCCTAGTCCGATATTTTTCATTGTATCTAAGCGAGTTTTAACCTCTTGGATTATTCTCTTCGCTATTTCGGTATCTTGTTCAGACAAAGAAATGTTGTCAATATATTCTGAAAGTTCGGTAATGCTAATTTTAATAAGTGTACTGATATCTCTGTCATCGACTTTTACATATTTGGTTTCTTTTCGGAGTCTGCCGCCTTTACATTCAGGACAGTTTGTTTTACCGCGATATCTTGCTAATAAGACACGGTTTTGAATTTTATATGTTTGTTTCTCCAATTCTCCAAAATAGCCACCAATAGTTGCCCATGTGTCGGCTTCGTACCATAGAGTATCTTTCTGTTTTTGAGTAAGAGAATGATAAGGTTTGTGAATCGGAAATTCAATTTTTGAAGCGAATAGAATGAATTCCTGAAGCCATTGCTTTCCTTTTTCACTTCTCCAGGGAACTACAGCATCCTCATAAATAGATAAACTTTCATCCGGAATAACTTTAGCCTCATCAATGCCGATCACTTTTCCGTAGCCTTCACATTTAGGGCAAGCACCATATGGGTTATTATAATTAAATAGTTGTGGACTCAACTCAGGAAATTCAATTCCATCAAGTTCGAAACGATTGTTGAAGTTTCTTTTTTCTTTACCCAATATCTCAACGATACACTGCCCCTCACCTTCATTAAATGCAGTTAATACAGAATCGGAAACCCTATTGATGTTGTTTTCTTCCTGAGATAAACCAAATCTATCAATTAAGATCAAAACCTCATTTTTCAGACTTTCAACTTTTGTCTTTATTAGTTTAGATTTGGATTCCAGAAATTCCTCAATATACATTAGTTGGTTATCAATACTTACGCGACTATATCCTTTTTGGAGAAAAAGAGAGAGTTCTTCTTGTAGTGTCTTATCGCCTTTTGTTCTTAGTGAGATAAATAGCTGAGCTCTGTCTTCTGAGGGGTGATTGAAAATAAAGTCCACTACATCTCTTACTTCGTGCTTTTTAACCTCTTGCCCTGATACCGGACTGTATGTTTTCCCGACTCTTGCAAATAGAAGTCTCAGGTAATCATAAATCTCCGTAAGAGAGCCAACTGTACTTCGGGAATTGGAGGAGCTAACTCTTTGCTCTATGGCAATGGCAGGACAAATTCCCTTGATAAAATCAACTTCCGGTTTTTTCATTTTATCTAGGAATTGTCGTGCATATGAGGACAAAGACTCCACATATCTTCTCTGACCTTCGGCATAGAGGGTGTCCATGATCAATGTTGACTTACCTGATCCCGATAGCCCGGTTACCACAACTAAATTGTTCTTGTCAATTTTGAGATCGACATTTTTTAGGTTATTGGTTCGAGCACCTTTGATATAAATTTGGTTTTTAAGTTCTGCCTCTTCTGTCATGTCTTATTATACAATAGTGTGTTTAGGTATCAGACTAAACAAGCAAAGGTACGGTAAGTTATAAATTTTAACACATTTTAACATATATAATAAAAGTGTTTGTAATTGCCTGAATGTCAAATTATTAAAATCTATTCTGTGAATGAAAATCTTAAAGGCGGAAGAAGATTATAATATTTTATAATTTGAGATGATCATCGAACACTTATTTGTCATATATTTGTATAACATTTGTTTAATTAAAATCTAAAAAGAAAACGCCTATAGCTTAAAAACATCTACACTGAATTAAGAAAATTTAGAAGGTATTTTTTCAAAATAAGACTTAAAATTAATTTAGTTATGGATGTAATGGCAATGAACGATAAGCAGCTCATCAATGCTTATTTAAATGGAAAAGACAAGGCGTTTGAAGTTTTACTAAATCGGCATAAAGAAAGAATCTATACGCAAATTTATTTATTTGTTAAGGATAGAGATTTAGCGGAAGATTTGTTTCAGGACGTATTTATTAAAATAATTGACACTTTAAGAAGGGGGAAATATAATCATGAGGGCAAGTTTTTGCAGTGGGCCATGAGGATATCCTATAATATGTGTATCGATCATTTTAGAAAAAATAAGAAAAAGACAAAAGTATCTTCTACTGAAACTTTTGACATCTTTGATGTGCTTGAAAGCAAAGATGATAATATGGAGACGAATATTATTAAGAGTCAAATTCATCTTAAGGTAAGAGAGCTTATTGATAGTTTGCCTCACGAACAACGAGAAGTGGTTATCTTAAGACATTATGCAGATATGAGTTTTAAGGAAATATCTCAAATGACTAACGTAAGTATTAACACCGCTTTAGGTCGGATGAGGTATGCATTGATTAATATGAGAAAGGAAATAGGAGAAAGAGAGTTTGTTTTCAAATAATAGATAATAAATAGATAGCGTTTTACTAAAAGGAAGAGCCATGAATCAATTTCATGGCTCTTCCTTTTTTAGCGAATAACCAGTGCTTTTAACCTAAGAGTACCTGCCTAGTTATAAAGAGGCATTTTTATGAATTTATTTATGCTGAACAATGTTCTGATCATCCAGAAGAGCAGTAGTTTTAATTAAATTAATAAATTCAACTTTATAACCTTCTTTATCAGTAATCTTAGGATTTTCAGCAAGGTTTACGGCCATTTCGTAATCTTTATTCTCTATAAACTTACTATCTCTAAGTATTTGTCCAAAGTAGGCCACAGATAACGAAAATTTGACCTCGACGTTTATCTCTCCCAAAGACTTGACTTGATTGCTCACACTTTGCACTATTTTAATGGAATTAGATTCATTCGGTTTCTTGTAACGAAATTTAATACTAGCTAATTCGCCATTATCTATGCCGGAAACAGTATTCGTTTGATACTTTAGAGGATCGACTTTTCCAATGAAATTACTTCTTACATCAGTAGGAACTATTTCATATATAGCTGTTACGGTATGACCTGAGCCCAATTCTCCGGCATCTATTTTATCATTATTGAAGTCCTCTTTGTTAAGTAGTCTTGATTCGTAACCGATAAGTCGATAGGCTTGAACATAGGCTGGATTAAACTCTATCTGTATTTTTACATCTTTGGCAATTGTAAACAATGTCCCTCCAAATTCAGAAACTAGAACTTTTTTTGCCTCTCTAGCATTATCAATATATGCATGGTTGCCATTTCCTTTTTGAGCGAGAACCTGCATTTTATCATCTTTATAATTACCCATACCGTAACCTAATATAGAGAAAAAGACCCCTGACTTTCTTTCTTTTTCTACTAAGTCTTCTAATGATGCATTATCACTTATTCCCACATTAAAATCTCCGTCTGTGGCTAGTATTACTCTATTATTACCATCTTGTATAAAGTTTTCTTTAGCTATTTTATAGGCTGTTAGTATTCCTTCAGCACCCGCTGTTGAACCTCCAGATTTCAAGGATTCTAATGCTCTAATGATCTTTTCTTTTTCAGCTGCCGGAGTAGAGGAAAGAGCTACCCCGGCTCTACCTGCATAAGTCACTATGGCTACCTTATCCTCGCTTCTAAGTTTTGTTAGTAGCATCTTAAAGGAAGAGATTACTAGAGGTAATTTGTTAGATTGGTTCATTGAACCGGAGACATCTATCAGAAAGACTAGGTTAGAGGGGGAGAGCTCTTTGTAATCGATTCTTTTTCCTTGTAGACCTATATGCAATAACTGATGGCCAGTATTCCATGGGCACTTGGTTAACGTGTTGTGAATTGCAAAGGGGTGATTGTCTTTAGGGTCTTCATAGTTATAATCAAAGTAATTGATCATTTCTTCTATCCTTACGGCATCAGTGGGGGGCATTTGACCATTATTTAAATACCTTCTTATATTGGTGTACGCAGCTTTGTCTACATCAATAGAAAAAGTGGATAGGGCTTCTTCTTGTGGTCTTATAAAAACATTTTCTGCAAATTGTCCATAAGATTCGTTGTTTTCATGAAAAATAATAGGTCCATTGTCTCTAGCGTTGACATTATCAGATTTAACTCGAACGCCATCAATATAATAAACTGCTTCTTTTGACCGTCCTCGTCCTATAGATATATCCTCACTGGAAACTCCTGCTGATGTGGCAGAGATTTCATCTATGTTTTTTACCGGCATTGATTTAATGGATTCAGCAGTTATTGTCGATCCCGAGGTTGTCCTGTCCATATCAATCGATGGAGTTTTATAGTCTATTACTGTTATTTCTTCTAATATTTCACCTTCAAAAAGAGCTATATTTAAGGTGTTCGCTTTTCCCTTTTCGATTGTAAATCCCCCTACTTTTTTGGAAGTATAACCTACATAAGAGGCTTCGACGTCATATACACCGGGATCCAGATTCTTGAATTCATAGTTGCCGTCAAAATCTGTTTCTGTTCCTTGAATCAATTTTCCATTCTGATATAAGACGACACGTCCGAAGATGATAGGCTCATTTGTTTTTAACTCGTAAACCTTTCCGGCTAGAGTTGTTTCTGAGATGTCTACCCAGGATACCATAAGAACAGCTAAGAGACTTAATAAAAGAGTTTTCAAATATTTCATGATTTAAATATTTATGATGAATTAATTAGTTTCGATTAGAAAAATTTTTTATTTCTGAAGCATTGATAATACGTCCAGAGGAAGTGTTGAAATGATTTATTAGTGGGGGGTCAAACCACATCTGAACTGAACATCGAGGAAGTAGATCAGACTCTTGAAGTTTAAGATTTACAATCAAAAAAAGATCGGAAGTAGGAATGATTTCTATGGTTTTTTTGCTTGGTCTATAGCCAACATAAGAAGCTTCTAGTTTATAAACCCCTGGTTTTAGACCATCGAGAGAATATTCTCCTTCAAAGCCAGTTTCCGTGCCAGTGAGTAAGAGTCCATCTTTGTAAATAGTTACAGTACCAAAAATAATAGGCTCGTCATTGTTTACATCTGTTACTTTATCTTCAATGGTTGTCTGAGACCAAGTGGTAGTGGGTATAGCTAGCAATATTAAAACCAGTGATTTAAATTTCATTTTTTTGTTTTACACTGGATAGATGAATAAAGAATGGGAAATACATAAATGAATGAAAAGTTTTTAAAAATTGGCAGAAATACATGGTCCACTTTGTATGGATATGTACATTAGCATATTGCTAAATTTAAAGTAATATGATTGATATTGGATTGTTGAAAGAAGTTTGTGAGGTTCCAGGAGCACCAGGTTTTGAAAATGCTATTAGGAAAACGGTTATAAAACATATAAAACCGTTAGTAGATGAGTTCTACATTGACCCAATGGGAAATTTGGTAGCGATAAAAAAAGGAAGCGATTCGAGTAAAAAGGTTGCTGTTGCAGCTCATATGGATGAGATAAGTTTTATCGTATCGCATATTGATGATGATGGATTTATCAAATTCCATACACTAGGAGGTTTTGATCCTAAAACATTAACCGCACAAAGGGTTATTATACATGGTAAAGAGGATATCATAGGTGTTATGGGAACCAAGCCTATTCATCTTATGACGCCAGAAGAAAGGAGTAAAGCACCTCAAATAAAGGACTACTTTATTGATACTGGATTAGATGCCGATGAGGTTAAAAAGATCGTAGAAATAGGTTCTCCCATTACAAGGGAGAGAGAACTTATTGAGATGGGAGATTGCGTAAATAGCAAATCTCTGGATAATAGAGTTTCGGTTTATATCCTGATTGAAACACTTAGAAATCTCAAAAACACGACTATTCCGTACGACTTATACGCAGTCTTTACTGTTCAAGAAGAAGTTGGTTTAAGAGGAGCTATGACAGTAGCTTCGGGTATCGATGCTATTTTTAGCATTTGTTTGGATGTGACGTTGGCATACGATTTACCTGGTGCAGCGGCACATGAAATGGTATCAAAATTAAATAAGGGGGCGGCTATTAAAATATTGGATGGAATGACAATTTGTGATCAGAGAATGGTCAACTATATGAAACAGCAAGCCAATAATCATAACATTCCGTACCAATTGGAGATCTTACCTGCAGGAGGAACAGATACAGCGGGTATGCAGAGGTATACGAAGGGGGGATCAATCGCTGGAGCAATAAGTATACCAACCAGATATTTACATCAGGTTATAGAAATGGCCAACAAAAATGATATTGGTTATTGCACAGAATTATTAACGAATTGTGTAAAAAACATAGATGGTTATTCCTGGGAATGGTAATTGATTAGAATACAACATAAAAAAGGGGACTTTAAAAGTCCCCTTTTTTTAATTATAACTTAAGAAGTTTTCCTGAGTAAATTAATTCACCATTTGAATTCAATAATTGATAAAAGACGAGTCCTTTGTATTCAGAATTTACTTCAATAAGAAATTCATTAAATCCCTTTGTAATATTCTTTTTGATACTGGACATCTCTTTTCCGTCTGCAGAATAAAGACTTAATGAGATGTTTTGTTCATATGCAGAATTTAATTGTAAATTCAATCTGCTAAGGAATGGGTTAGGAGAAACATTTAGGCCATCAACTGTTTTAGCCGATATGTTATAGCCATTTAAGTCGAAATCGATATCATCTTCCGGAGCATCAGTATTGGCATCATTATTTAGATCTCCTAGCTTGGCACCAATAAAATTGACATTGTGAAGCACATTATTTATTTCTTCTAATATGAAATTATTTGGATTGGACTCGTACATGTCCTCTCCTTGGTACGCGTAAAACAACCAGGAGACATCTTCATTTAATATGTTAGTCTCTTTACTTACGAAGGAGGAAAGAATTTCTAGATCTCTGTAATCAAGATTTCCATTTCGATCAATATCAGCGATATCGTACAAATATGGGTTTGCAAAACTTATTTTTCCATCCAAATATTGTTCTAGTATTTTGACATCTTTTTGATCTATACCATTTCTCGAAAAGTCATTCATATCAGCAGCAAGTAAATAGTCTTTTCCTTTGATAAGACAAGAGTCAAACGAGAAATAACCATTTCCGTCGGAGATCTTATTCATAAACTGTTGATTAGAAATGGTATCGTAGGTACTGGTATAAACAGTATCATTAATCCAATAGGTTATCTCTACACCTGAAGCATTGATAAATGAATGTTCCACCAATTCATAACTTGTATCTATTTGCTCAATTATAGTCGGAGTATAGTTGAGTTCTTCTATAGATAATGAAACATTATTAATTTTTCTATTAAAGATGTTAGTTACGTTTCCAAATAAGGAAATAGAATCTTCTGGCATTTGTATTGGAGCATCACAATTAGGGATATTTCCTCCATTGTTTTGAATCATTAGATTTACTTTACAAAAGGCTTGACTTCCTTTACGATCAGTGACGTACATTCTTACTTCATTTATACCAACATGATCACAGTCAAACACAAGAACATCATCTTCAGGATCTTCTGAAAAAGAATATTTAATAGGGCCGTTTCCACAGGAAGCGGCACTACCTTTATCAAGATCTTTTGCCCACACTTCTACCATACCATTGTCTATCTCGCCATCTTCATCGGTGTCTACAGGCATCAGTACAGTAATTAGTTCTGCATAACAGTAAACAGAAGGAGCTTTAGCGTCCCTAACAACCACTTGTACTGTCTTTGAAGATTTGCCGCCGCATCCAAAATGGACGGTGATTTTTACCTTCGTTATCCCAATCGGATAGATTCCACTTATGTCAGCTCCTTTTTCGAAAGCATACGGACTATTATTAGTGATAGAATAATTGTCTCCGCATATACCCGATGATATAATCAATGGGTCTACTTCCACAAGAGCGTCAGTGCAGTTATAAGAATTAATCTCAATGTCGTCTGGAAATTCGGGAGCCGGAATACTATCTTGATCGGATATTTTGATAGTTTGATACCATGTCCAAAGTCCGCTACTGTAGTTGACATCGTATTGACACCAATCCATTACCTGCCATTTTCGAACAACTTTTTTACAGGTAGGTGAGATGGTAAAAACCTTGTCACTATAGGAAACCCCAACCATACTGCATTCTACCCAATCATATGTAGGAGCTCCATAACCGTGAGGAAGATTCTCAGGCGATATATCAGGATTACAACCTGAAACTTCATATAACTCGTTGGGCCAGTTTATGTTATCCTCAGTAAAGCTTTGATTGCTAAGAACTGTGATAGTTTGTGTACAGGTATGAATGTTCCAGTTATAATCTTCTACGGTCCATGTACGATAGATATATCCTGTATTGCAGCTGCTTAGATTATATGTTACCTCAGGAGTTCCTGCTGATTGTTGGCCGGAATAGGTTTCCACATAAGCATCTCCATAAATTGATAAATCCCATAGCTCGTCATTACAATGAACTACTACGTCTTCAGGACAATAAATAGCAAACATCGTTTCGTTAGAAGCAAAAGCGATAGATTGGTAGAAAAATAAAATAGATAGCAACGAAATTTTCATTGGTAAAGACCTTGTCATCATCATGTTTTTGGTGTATAAAATTAAAAAACAACAATTTACATATTACAACAAATATACATATGAAAAACATTGAATACTAATTTTATAGAACAAATAAAAAAAATCAGGGTATTCACCTATTGGAACTTGGTTGAGAAGAATACATTAGAATTTGGTCAAACTCATTGACCTTACTGCCAAAAGAAAGGTATCAAAAAAGCCAAGGTTTTACCCTTGGCCCTTATGAATATTATTTTTAAGTTGTTATTGATTTGAAAATTTCAGTATGCTATGAGAAACACTTTCCAGCTTATCTGAATTAGTCAATCTAACCATATATAGGCCATCAATGAGTTGACTCAGATCTATTTGTAAAAGATTATCTGTCTGTAGATAAGCATGATATACTATTTCCCCATGAGAGTTAAATATTTTGATTTGATCGAACTCATGTTTATCAGGCAAATATACTTGTACGATATCCGTGATTGGATTAGGTACAGTTCTTATATCTACAGAAATGGTCTGTTTTTCTCTAATCATTAATTCTTCAAATTCATGTGGAGTATAGGCTACTCCTTGATAGTATCTAGTTCTGTCTTTTTTGACAATGGCTGTTTGCCCTCCTGCCACTTTTGATGAGCTATCAAAGTTGTTCGAAAATTGCACATATTCAGCAAATATTGAATTACATCCACTTTCACATTCGACAGTAACTATATAATAACCCTCTCCATTTGTAGTTATTGTTGTTTGATCCTGTGAAACATCAGTTATTTCGCCACCATCGTAAGCCTCCCAGGTAATGGTTGGATTATCACAATTAGGATCAATTTCAACAACGGCAGTACAAACCAATGTAGTATCGGCAATATCTTCGATTCCAATACCAGTTTCACAATTAAATTCACTTTGAATGATATCTTCTGGGTCGTATTCTCCGTCAGCATTATCAACTACATCATGCACACCTTCACAATCCTCTAGCACTCCATTGGTTGTATAATCTACTACAATAAATTCGGCGTTTGGATAAAGGAGTTTAATCAAGTCTGCAATTGGAGCAGTGTCTGACCATCTCGATCCACAACCATAGTCGGTGAAAATCATTATTTTAAAACATTCTTCATTTGGTTGAAATTCTTCACCAGACTGAAGCAGGTTAAGTAAGAATTGAAGGGCACCTTGTGGATTTGTTCCTCCACCAATACCTGTGGCTTGTTCAAATTCGAAAGGAAGGCAATCAAAATTTGAACCTAAATGTTGTCCCGTGGCCCATTGAATTAGAGCAAATCTGGTATCACATGGTTCTTCACAAATTGAATCTAACTCATTCATCATATTAGTAATTGAACAATTCATTTCTTCCCACTCTTCATCATCTACACTTCCTGATTCGTCAACCATAAACAGATAATCACAGTCGCAATTGTATTCTACCTCTTCTTTGCATTCAGAATCTACATAAAAATAACAATCTCCACCACCGCCACCATCACATTCGGGATCATAAATGATTGGACAATTATTATTGCCAGGAGTCGTGCAAAGAGTTGGTACACAAAGGTTGTCGGAGATATTTGAAGATTTACATATATCACTTACTAGTATCGATGAACAAAATGTAGCTGACTGGATATCAAATGCGTTTATACTCCCGGAACCATTTTTAGTCACTAATAGATCACGCCACTTGGATAAAATGGAGTTACTAATCCAATCAGGCGAAACATAAACGGCAGAAGAAAACTCATCTATATATATGTCATCAAAGTAGAAGGTGCCAGACTGTTGTAGTGTAGAATTTTCGAAAAAGACGGTATGGTCATTATTTAGAAAGCAAACATCATTCAATTCTACTTTTGCACTTTGATCGCAAAGTGTTAATTCTTTGGGTATATCAATGCTTAAACTTCTATTTTTGTTATCGTCAAAACTACTGGTTTCGAGAAAGATATTGTGCATAACATAATCAGGATTTATCCCCATATAATCATCAATAGACCCTTCCGATGTGTTTTGATCCAAATTAAACCCGGCCTCTGCTGTTACAATATTGGTAGGTGCTAGTTCTCCATTGTAGTGAAGATTTAATCCTTTTAGATCCATACAATATGCATTCGTAACCTTCATGCCATTTCTGGCATTTTCATAAAAATAAACATTGTTAAGGTCAATATCTCTGGCAACGTTGAAGTCTCTGTCATCCGTCACATGAATTCCGTCACCTCCAGATGCATTGTGAATACCAATATCTTCAATCCAGACTCTTTCTACTCCGTGTAGAGAGATAATGTGCCTTGCCTCCCAGGCATAAGGACACCAAACGATAATTTTTCGATTACAAAGAAAATCGTTATATCCACAATCTTTTTGTACTTTTTGCTGAGAGGAATTAGTGATAAAATTAGGATTTCCATTGTTATCAAAATATGGGTCAGCATCACCATCTGAAAATATGTAGTTAGGCTGGCCTGAAGAGTTAAGATAAGGATCACCACTAGTATCCGCTCCAACTAGGTATCCCGTACTAGGACTGTAACTGTTATAATTGGCTGCTGTCATTCCTATTATGGGCCTTTCTTCTCCCTCGCAGTAGTTTCCTCTTATTAATATGTCATGAACGTCATTACCATCAAAAGTTAATACAGATTGACTACAATCCGAAAAGCCTCCTTGTATTCCCAACAGTTGAACTCCTTGTTCAAGTATGATTTCTTTATGAGAAATATTTCTGAAGACCTGTGGATAGGTGTAATAGATGGTTGTTCCTCCAGTACTATTTGCCAATATTATTCTGCAATTATTTTCGATAGCACTGGTTAGCTGGTTTGTTATATTGTATCCGTTCTGATAGGCTAGAGTAATTTCTTGATTGCAAAAACTGTAATATTGGTTTTGATCACAATCGCAATCAGATTGCCCATACAAGGTTTGAGAAAAATCTTGACAACATAATACACCAATAATAATTAGATACCTATATAATAGGTGTGTGTTGAAAATGTGTTTCATTTTAAGTATTTTTTGATTATAAAAAACCCAAATGAACATTAGCTAATATTACCTTGGTAATTAGGTAAAGTAAAAAGCTCTACTTTGTGACCGATTTTTTTCGAATTTTAACAAAAAAAGCAAAGGCCAAAACCAAGGCAACAAAGAGAATTTGAAAGAATAAATGGTTTGGTTCCTCCTTATTCAAAGGAGAATCGTTCCCGAATATGACCAAAGAACTCCAATATTTTGGATGCTTGAACGAAGGACTTGCTGAACGAAGGAATTGTTTTTTTGCAATTTGTAAAGCTTCTGATTTGGAACGTCCAAGAGATATCCCTTTATGAAAATTTTCAAGTATTTGTAAACTAGCTTGATCTGAGCTGCTCCAAAGATTTACAATATTCGATTTACTTCCTCCTATAAAAAGACTTGTGTTAAGGCTGTTGATTGCCTCTCCGGTAATATGTTTTCCGTTACCAGAATGACATGAATTAATAATTGTGAGGTCAGAATCGAAGCTTAGACCCATAAGTTTGTTCAAATCTACAAGTTCGAGTCCCCTAGTGCTTTCAAAAATAAGCCCGGACATAGAAGGAAATCGATCATCTAATGTTCCATGTAATGAGAGTTGTATAACGTTATATTTATTATTCAAAATTTGATTTGAAAAATTGATAAAGTTTGCTCTTTGATTAAGTAACGAAGTGGTCGAATAATATTTTGACAGATTTGACAATTCATCAATTGTTCCGGATAACTTACCGAAACTTTCAAAAATCGTATCAATTCGAAGATTGGAATCTCTTGTGTAATCAGATGCGACACCCAAACACAGGTTATTTGACCAATCGTAGTTTTCCATATAGAGAGAATCAGTACTCAATACATATCTTATAGTAAAATCTTCAATTAAATATCTGTTGGATATAGTGTTTTTAATTGCTCCTAGCGGTAGTTTATTAAAGAGGCCATCTGGATGCACGGTTAGGCTTTTTACGCCTTTTAGAGGAGCACCTTTAAATATTGCCAAGTATATAGAATCGTTTAAATTATCAGGAATTGGTTTACCAAACTTGAAGTTTTCCATGATGCTATAAATCACGTCTTCAGATAAGTTTATAGCGTTCACTTTAATTATATCATTTGTAATAAAATAGGTGATTAGCCTTCCCTCGGCATAGTAAATGTCGATGAAAGCATCGCCTGCTTTAAGGGTATGTTGAAGTTCTTTAATTGATTTAGGCTGAAGAGATAAAATAGAGCTCCCTCTGCTGAGTATAGAGTCAATAGAGGCTTTAGATTTTTCGAACTTTTCGATTAATTGAATCTGAAGGGGATTAGTTTGACTGGGTTCTTGCAGATACGATACATTAAGATTTGATTTTAGACGATAGTATTGTAATAAAATAGAGTCATTGGTACCCTCAGTCAGAGTGATTCTTGATTGAATGTCGCGTTCAAGAATTTGATTTTTCGATTGCGACAAAATATTATACGAAAGTTCTAGAAATGTTGAATCATGAGTTTCTCGAAATTCGTCTAAGTTACTCATGATAAGAAAGTACAGATTGGGATAAAGTTCGTCTAACAAATGACTACTAGAATTTGATTCCCAGTGCGATCTAATGAGTTCGTCTATGTTTGAACGAATTCTTTTATAGCTTTCGAAGGTTTTCTTTCTTGATTTTCTATTGTCATTTTTTGATTCTAGATATTGTGCTTTGGAAAGCAAGCACAGTAAATCTGTGTGTTGAAGCAGATCAGGAGAGGTAGACGGAATTTGATCAAAATTTTTCCATTTCTGCTCTAACCTTTGAATTAGATTTTTATAGATATCTATTGCTCCAGAATAATCACCTAATTTTAATTTGAGATCCGCCCAATTCTCATGATGATAATTAGGCCCTTGATCAGTTGTTTTAAGACCTAGTTTTCGATAAATGTTTTCAGCCTTGTTATATTCTTCTAAGTCCGTATATATAAGTGCTTTAAGATTTTGAATTGCATAGAAAGTTTCTTTGGAATCTATTTGATGTTTTAGAGAGTCTAAAATGACCAAGGCTTGGGAATAATCATTCTTAAATCGATAGGTAAGAGCTTGATTAAATAAAAGACTTGAGGGGATTGGCATATTGTCGGACTTCAATGAGTTAATGGCTTTAGAATAATTAGTTAGAGCTTCATCATATTGACCAGTTCTTTCAAAGTATATTCCAAGCAGATTGTATACGTTATGAAGTTTAAGGTTAAGGGTTTCTCCTATACTTTTGGCTTTCCAGGCACATAAAAAAGCTCTATGAAGATCTGCATGATCTTCATAAAAGGAGGCGAGATTAACGAGGTGATGAAAAGTTTTTTCATGGAGCTTTATTTCTTTGGTAAGATAATTTTCTCGCAGCTTTTCGTAGTATTTATAAGCTAACAATCTTTGATCGCTTAGTTGGTAAATGATGCCAATGTTATTTAATAAATCGTTTTCCAAAGAGTTTATTCTACATTCCTGTACTTTTTGATAGGAACTATCTTTATAGTACATGAGGGCTTTTTCATCTTCATATTGATAATAGTATAGATTTCCAAAGTACTTATAAAAAATGGCTTGTTCTTCACAATTCAGTTGATCCCAATAAGATATTCTTAGCTCATGAAGATTCGACTTTATATTAGTATACTCTCCCGTTTCAAAACAATATTTAATATCCTGAAGTAGATAATGATGACTACTTGATTGAGAATTTGAACTGTTGAGAATAATGAGGTTAAGAAGAAGGTACTGGACAAATTTCATTTCTTATAAAATTTAGTTCTTAAAGATACAAAATTTGCCCGTCCTTCTTCTTAGGCCTATTTTGAGCTATAGCTTAATAAACTTTATATGTTCGCTGATTATTTTGTTTTCAATTTGGATAAAATAAATGCCTTTGGCAAGAGAATTCAAATCATCAAGTAAGATTTGATTTATTCCCTTTTTACAAGTGATTATTTTATTATAAATATATTCCCCGGTGACGTCAAATATTCGTATATGAAAATGGTCATTTCTTGGTGAATTTATTTGAATAGAAACTTCACTCTTAACAGGGTTAGGAGCAATATTCCATTTAAATCCATCCTCAGTTATTGATACATTGGGTGCTTGTTGGAAGGTATGGTCTTGGTACGTGTTACATGAATTCAACGCTTGAATCGTTGCCGCTCTATATGCATTTGCCACTCCCGAACTCAATACTAGACCTGAGAGACCAGAATGAAAAGTCGCAGTATTTAGTATGGCACACTTTACTTTTTTGTAGTCAGCTGTATCAAGATAAGAAGTGGCAGCGGTTGCTATTCCAGAAACTACTGCTGTAGCCTGAGAAGTACCATTTTTAAGAACCAAATTGCCCATTGGTGAAGGGCCTGGAATATTCTCTCCAAGAAATGTGACATCTACTGATTCTGCTCCAAAGTTTGAAAAGGGGGACAAGCTAGAGGAACAATCAACGGATGCTACACTTAATATATTATCGCAGCTATAACTAGAGGGAAAAGCCGGATGACTGGCAATGTCATTATTGATATTCTCATTTCCGGCAGCACAAACAACGAGTACTTGTTCTTCCGAAGCTTTTAGAATGCAATATTCTAAGGGATCGGGTTTGATTGTTGGACGTTCGGCAAAGAAAGAAAAACTCATATTGATGACTTTAGCACCCAGTAATACAGCTTCATCGAAGGCATAAACAATATCGGAAATATTACCCATACCCTGCGAGTCAAATGTTTTTCTAATATCAAAGTTTATATTACTTTGATTTGGTCCCATAAAATCATAGTGTTGGCTGACATGAGATATAATTCCTGCAATATGAGTTCCATGTCCATGATCATCTTCTACATTGGTATTTTGTTCAAGGTAATTATATCCGGTATAAGTACCATATGAAAACGTAAATTTGGGAGGGTAGATTCCGAAAGGACTTAAACCCGTATCTAAGATGCTTACTATAGTGGTATTAGTATCTGCCACTGAGAGTGGTTCAAAACTATCAAAGCAAGAAATATATTGATTTCCTCCTGAACCGTTTGATGGCTCTATAAAACTCACTACATCATAATCTAACCCACCTCCTGTTACGACTGGTCTACTCTTTAATCGTTTGACTTCTTCTTTGACATCAGTTATCAGATCATTATTCACATAATGCGGATATCCATGGGATTGCCAATAACGAGTTAAACTAAATGGACTGACCCATATTTCTTCGGCTTCATGTTCCTCACGTATTTGTTCTATTTCTGCTAAAGAAGTACCTTCTTCGAATACTACTAGATATCTTAATGAATCATAATTACTTTGTGCGCTGAGGATTAATACATAGAATGTTAAAAGAGGGATCAAAATTAAATTTTTCATAATTATCAGTTTTAATTAAATTTCATAACATAAAGAATAAAGAAAAACATCTTAATTTGTGACAAGGTAGAGAAAGGTGTTTGCTCATAATAAAATGAGCAAACACCTAATTTATGAATAAACTGATAATGTATTTATATAAAGAAAAAAAGCTAATCTGTGACAATATTTAAGATCTCAAGGGGATGCTAGTGTCACAACAGGATGTTTTTTGCTTTATCTTGTAATAGTTGATAAGACATGCATTTGGACAAAAATTTTGGATTAACAAAGGAAAAATTCGCTGTTTTGTTACAAGAGCTTAAGGAAGGTAATGAAACTCTTTTTGAAGAGATTTTTCTTAGTAATTTTCAAAAAACATGTTTTTTCATAAAGAAGAAATGCAAAATTAGCTATGATGAAGCTTATGACATTACTATGAATACTTTATTAGATTATCGTCTGAGACTATTGGACGGTAAAATTGTATATGGAAATTTGAAATCTCTTTTCAGACAAATGGCTTATCATAATTTTGTAAAAACGGTAAGAGAGAGTGAAAAAAAGGAGAAGGTGTTAAAGCTAAATTATAGGGAGGCACCTGTTTTGGAGAATGAAGAAAGAGATTTATTTAATATGCTTGAAAATGCGTTTAAAAAATTGGAGCTAAAATGTAAAAACTTGCTAGATAAATTCTACTACCTAGGCATTTCATATGAAGATTTGGCGAGAGAAGAAAAAATATCTTATCAAGCAATAAGAAAAAGAAAGGAAAGATGTATAAGTAAGTTGAAGGCTGATTTGAAAAAACAATTTGAAGCATGCGATATACGATATGAACAATTTAGAAGAATTTTTGAATAATAAGTTGTCTCCCGAGAAAGAGGACGCTATCATGAAAAGGCTTGCAGAGATACGCATGGCAGGACTTAGAAGTAGTTATGAAGATAAATTGGAGAATTTGCATGGTGTATCTAAGAGCTATTTTAAGAAGGGTAGGCAAAGAATATTCTTTGCCGTAACCATAATGTTGTTGGCTTTATTTTTTTTAACAGTGTTTATAAGTCAATTTTCAGGAGATAGAGAAGGTTATTCCAAAAAAATTGCTTCATATATAAGTCATAATAAAGTGGACAATTACGATATGACGCGTAGCACTGTTAATGCGAACAATGAAATCTATTATGAATACCAGAGGGGTAATTATAAAAAAGCCATTGAGCTATGGAATAACTCAGAAATACTCCTTCAAGATAGTTTTTATGTTGCTATGTCCCATCTATACATTCATAATTTTCAAAAGGCAGAGTTGATTTTCAGGGAGCTAGATCAAAAAATTCCGGTGGATGTAAAATTCTATGCTGAAAACCAATTGTACTATGCTTTGACTTTAGTATTACTTAATGATTCCAAAAAGGCGATCAAATTATACGAATCTTGGCCGCGTGACTCTTGGATGTCTAACGAATTTAAAAAGGCATTGGATATAGAAAATGTGGAAGAGTTTTGACTTTAAAGCTTACTCTCGTGGCATTAAATTGAGATTCCCAAAGTGACACCATAGTACCATCGATTTTGCTTTTGGGTATAAGTTCCTGATCGATAAGAAATATGTGTCTCAGGGACAGGGACAGCTATGGGTTCTAATATTCCTGGTTGTGTACTTGGTATATATAACTCATTATCAGTAAAATAATAATATTTAAGCCCAACACCAAGACGCATGGGTTTCAGTAAATCTGTAGCCAACTCAAGGATTCCTTTGAAATTAGATGAAGTCCCAAACCCAACTCCCCCTACAAGAGAAACCTTCTCATCCAAAGATTCACTTAATTTTCTCGAAAAAATTCTTATTAAATCGGCTGTTAGTTGTGCATCAATATGGAAAACTCTTGTTGTGTCCGTTTTTAAAGTATAAGGAAAATTGTAATGACTAGGTTGAGTGAATTTTTGAATCGTAACTACGCCTGTATGTTCATAAACACCATATCCAAGTTCAATTCCACCATAGAGCCATTTAGAAATTTTGTAATCTCCACCCATAAAGAGGTGATAGCTAGAGTTATTTTTACCACCGAGCATACCAGTTTCCCTTAAAATATATTCATTACCATCTTGTGCTATTGTTTTGTTTTCTTGGATTACTTCAAAGTTATCGTTGTTAAATGGAAATGGTTCAATTTCAGAGTTGTCAGATAAGAAAAAAGTATAATTCCTCGTTCCTCCATTTTCATATCTAACTGGATAGTTAAATCTAAAAATTGAAAATCTCAGAATAAAACGCCGATTAACAAAAATCTCTTTTTTAATCTCATCAATATTGGAGCTAATGCGATATATTTCACTTAACCCTTTACTCTGAATTTCAATGATTTTTTGATCGATTAAGGCAGTTGAATGCTTTAGGGAATCAAAGTCATTGCTAATTTTTTTTAATCTAGAAGTAGTGGCATCATTTTGTAGATTGGACGTTTGGTTAAGAGTTGTGAGAATGATTTTCATTTCTCGTAATCTAGGATTGATTTTATCTAATTCACTTCCTATATCAGTTATTTGTTTAAGTAATTTCTTTTTTTTTCCTTCCGTTTGTGAATTTATTTCGGGAGAAAAACTTAATTTATCAGTCAGTTCTTTTAAATGTATTTGTAAATGAGAAACTTGTTTTTCTAGGACCAATTTTTCACTTTCAAGTTTTGCTATAGTCTCAAGGTTTTGAGAAAAGAGACTAATGTTTAAAGAGAAACATGCTAGGATTAGAATAAGGAGTTTCATTGCAGGCAATTTTTTTTCACTGAAATAATTTTCTTTTCTAAGGGCAGTAAGTAATTTGATATATACTCTTTATTTTCGATGCGAAGTATTTCTTGGCTCAAATCGTAAATGCATGAGTTATGTAGTTGAGGAAGAGCTGGATTTTTTACACTTTTTAATTCAAAGAGCAAATTGTTTGCTTCAATCAATATAGGCTCTTTTTTCTTAGCATATTCTAACTCTCTTAATTCCGTTCTAAAGAATTGAAATATAGTTAATAAAGAGGCAATAAAGCCGACGACGGCACCTAATAAAAAATTAGTAACTTTTCCTTTTCTAGTTTGACTACAATTTTTAGAATTCATTTAATACAGTTGTCATTAGTAGATAAAGAGAATAAGGCAGGAACTTTTCTGGTATCCATATATCAGTTAAAATAGACAAGAATGTTGAAATTCCTTTTTGTGAAACTGAAAAAGGGGATTAATCCCCATAAACAATCAAAGAGTTTTGTTTGAGAATCAATTTGCAATAGATTATTTGAAAATGA
Source organism: Saprospiraceae bacterium (assembly GCA_965230495.1). Taxonomy (GTDB): domain Bacteria; phylum Bacteroidota; class Bacteroidia; order Chitinophagales; family Saprospiraceae; genus JACJYM01. The sequence goes on from OZ246004.1 coordinate 3,457,746, forward strand.
AGAAGACACGATCAGCCATGAAGCCAATGTTAATGTAGTTGATTAAACCCAAATCTATTCGTCCTACGGAGCATAGTTAGCAAATAGATAATCTTCTCTTTTTTGCTAAACAAACGTATAATGAAACAATAGATGTGGTAGAAACAATCTTTTTCATAATAGAAAAGATTCAAGAGTGTAATCATTTTAGCTTATAGGTAAAAACGAAAAAAGGAGCTAGAATTTATATTTCTAACTCCTTGGAATTTCTGTGGGAAATACTGGACTCGAACCAGTGACCCCCTGCTTGTAAGGCAGGTGCTCTAAACCAACTGAGCTAATCTCCCTTTTTTAAAAGCGAGGGCAAATATATTACGATTTTCACATTGTACAAATTTTATCTTATTTTTTTTCTAATGTATTCTAAAATAGTTTTTCGTTTAGAAAAATTGGTTGGTTTTAAATAATAAAATTACCTTTGCGGCACTTTTTAATTTTTTAACTTCTATCAATAAATATAATATTGGTATACAAAACTGATTCTTAATATGTTAGACGAAAAGAATCTTTCAACGGAAGAAAACACAGAAAGTGTTGTCGAAACCACTCAGGAAACTACAGAAAACCCAGTTGTTTCTAAAATAGAGAAAGAAGATAGAGGAGCCCACGATGATTTTGATTGGACTTTGGGTAAAAGAAATACTGTTAAATACTCTGAGGAAGAGTTAAAAAAGTATGAGGATATATATACTAATACTCTTAATTCGTTAGCTGAGTTTGAGGTTGTGACGGGTAAAGTTTCAGCTATCAACGGTGGAGACGTAGTATTAGATATAAATTATAAATCTGACGGTTTAGTGCCGTTATCTGAATTTAGAGATTTCGAAGACCTCAAGGTAGGAGATGAGGTAGACGTATATGTCGAGAATAAGGAAGATGCTAAAGGACAACTTGTTCTTTCAAGGAGAAAAGCAAAGCTACTTAAGGCATGGGATATGTTGGTTGATTCCTATAAGAACGGTACTATAATAAAAGGACATATAGTTAGTAAGACCAAGGGAGGTTTGATAGCGGATTGTTCAGGACTAGAGACGTTTTTGCCAGGTTCTCAGATTGACGTGAAACCAATTATTGATTATGATGCCTATGTGAATAAAACAATGGAGTTTAAAGTGGTTAAGATTAACGAAACCATAAAAAATGCTGTTGTTTCACATAAAGCTTTGATAGAAAGTGATCTTGCGGAACAAAGGGAATCTATTATTTCCGGTTTGGAGAAAGGTCAAGTGCTTGAAGGATTGGTGAAGAATATTACGGATTTTGGAGCTTTTATGGATTTGGGAGGTGTAGATGGTCTATTGTATATTACAGATATTTCTTGGGGTAGAATCAATCATCCTAATGAATTGTTAGAGCTAAATCAAAAGCTTAATGTAGTAGTTCTTGACTTTGACGAAGATAAGAAGAGGATTTCTTTAGGTTTGAAACAGTTACAACCTCACCCATGGGAGGTGCTAGATAGCAAGATTGAAGAGAATAGCACCGTGAAAGGGAAGATTGTTAATATTGAAGATTATGGAGCTTTCTTGGAAATTATTCCGGGAGTAGAAGGTTTAATACACGTTTCAGAAGTGTCATGGAGTAATCAACCAATTAATGCTAGAGAGTTCTTCGAGCTGAACCAAGAATACGAAGCAAAAGTTGTTACTTTGGATAGAGAGGACAGAAAAATGTCCTTGAGTTTAAAGCAGTTGACTCCAGATCCTTGGGATGCTATTTCAGAAAAATTTGCACCAGATAATAAATATGTAGGGTTGGTAAAAAATCTTACGCCATATGGGGTTTTTGTCGAATTAGAAGAAGGAATTGGTGGTATGGTCCACATTTCTGATCTTTCATGGACGAAAAGATATTCTCACCCTTCAGAGTTCACCAAGGTGGGCCAAGAGATTGACGTGTGTGTATTGGAAGTTGATAAAGAATCTAGAAAGCTTTCATTAGGACATAAACAATTGGAGGAGAATCCTTGGGATACTTTTGAAAAAGTATTTCCTATTGGATCATACCATGAAGCTACTATTGTGAAGAAAGATGATAGAGGAGGAGTAGTTTCTTTGCCTTATGGGTTGGAGGCATATGCACCTATCAAGCATTTGAGAAAAGAAGATAATAGTTTTGCATCCGTAGATGAAACTTTAACATTTAAGGTAATTGATTTTAACCGAGAGGATAAAAAGATTATAGTATCTCATTTAAGATATGTAGATGACGTTAAG